>NZ_CP028943.1:0-3349595 GCF_003443775.1 Vibrio sp. dhg
GTCAGCACAGGTAAAGTCTTGATTATCAAACTCTAGAATTAGGTTCGCATCCATTGAGCCGTTATCACCGGTGTTGCTATTTTCTAGCAATGATACAGACGCTTTACCCGTTGCATATTCACCTTCAACTGCAGTTGGTAGAGTCATCGGGAACATACGGTTATCTGCGCCATCGTCTGACTGAATCTGGATACGTGCTTCAGCATCGGCTTTTACACTGAACAGTGTGTAGATTTCTGTTTCGCCGCTTTCAGGGAAATACCAGTACAGCGTTTTCGCACCTTGTGAAATTTCATCAGCATCTTTTATGGTCAGTTCAGCCCGTTCTGTACCTTCATCACCAACAAAAGATGCAAGGATTTTATCTTCTTGTACTTCATAACTACCAAAGTAGAAGCTATTTGTTCCATTAGTAATTTCGCTACATTCTGTCAGGTTGCTCAGAGTGCGTGTGTTACCACTGACTTCACCATTGTTAAAGCTCAATGTGTCACACCAGACACGAGAATAGTTAAAGCTCTCAGTTTCTGTGCCACTACCGTATTCAAGACGGTACCAAGTTTTGCCTTCCAGTGGGTGTAATGTTGGCTCAACCACCGTTCCCTCTGCGATTTTCGGTAGCGCAAAGGTAACTAAAGCGTCTTCAGAATTCACCCCGTCGTTCGCGTACACATAAATATGCTCAGCACCTGCATTGGCAACATATGGCACTAGGCCGTCGAATGAAATCGTACCGCTGTCATCTACAAGCACCTGGAAGCCTGTGTCTACACCACCATTTTTGCTCAGTGAGGTTTCCACTTTGTATGTAATTACATCTGAGTCAGCATCGGTAAACAGCGCTGAAATATTAAGGGTGTCTTGTGGTTGCTCGCCTTTCACCCACTGCCAGCCGTTCACTTCTGCTTGAAGGTCTGTTTTTGTGGTGTCATTGACTGTTGGCGCTGTATTTGGCGTTTCAATAGTCACTGTCAAGGTCGCAGGGTAAGAGAGTGAGCCTTTCGCATCTTCAGCAAAGATTTGGTAGATAAACTCGCCAGCCGCTTTTGGTGTACCCGTGATCATGCCAAGGTCATCAATATCGATACCATTTTTTTCACCGCCAATAGCGCTCATGGTGAAAGTCAGTGCATCGCCTTCCGCATCGCTGAAGTAATCAGCGGCATTAATCGCGGAGAATGTATCACCAAGTTGAATGGTAACAGGTTGTAGATCGGTCTCTACCACAGGACGGCTGTTCTGCACTACAGTGACGTCACCATCGCTAGGTACATTAACCACTGGGGCGAAGTTATCAATATCTTCAGGTGTGGTACTGCTGATAATCTCTTGTGCTTTTTCCGCCACTTTAGTCGTAATTTCTAGCTGCTTTTCAACAGGTTGATCTTGGTGGTCAACTAGCGTTTCACCAATTACTTTTAGTGCTTTAGCATCATTCGAGGTTTCTGCGCTAGCGATATAATCACCGAAAATCATCTCAGCACTCGCGGTTAAGCCCGATTGTGTTACGGCAGCAACAACCTCATCAGCCGCCACTTGTTTCGCTTCCACCACATCTAGAGCTGAGTCACTGGCTAGCTGCGTCTTAACCTTTTCAATTACCATATTGGTCATTGGGTTGACGATCACCTGATCACCATCACTTGAAGGAGAAGCAAGTTCGAAGTCAGACGCTACAATACCACGGTCTTTGTCGATAGTTTTTCCTGCGATTGCTTTGATACAAACATCCATACCCGCATAGTCAGCTTTACTGATGGTTGCTTGACCATTTTCATCGGTTACTTCATCAGTATTGAATTCACAACCATTGCTTAGGTTACCGTCTTTATCTACCCAGACTTCAGCGTTTTGTAGGTATCCATCAATAGCTGTGATAATCAAGCCGCCCGGAGTTGGTGGTGTGCCGCTGTCGGATGAACCTCCCTCAGAGCCTCCACATCCAGTAAGGGCGATAGCCACTGACGCTGCTAGTAAACTAAGTTTTTTCATGTGTTTCTACATCCTTTCTTTGAATTAAACTCTCATCACTCTGAGGGAATAAGTTTTTGTTTGTGAACATTTTTTAGGTACAGGTGGGTGATTTGTATCAGTGAATATGGCGACATTTCAAGGTACGAAAAACAGCGAAAAAACCGTAAAAAATGTTTTGTTTTTTTTATCAATAACAGGGTTGGAATTGTGTAGCGCAACGCTATTATCTGCCGCAGAAAAAGGATAAAAAGGACAATAATAATGAAGACTTGCGTGGGTTTTGCGTTGATGTGTATGGCTTCGACAGCGGCAGCGAGCGAGATGGAAGATCGGTATGGCTATTCGTACTTTACTCTCGGGTTAGAGAACGTAGTGTATGAGGAAACTGGCGTAGCAAGTTCCAGTGTGAACTTACTGAATCCGGTGATTAACTCTGGTGGCTTATACCGTATTAATGAAGACTTCGATTTTTCTATCGATGCACTTGCAACGTTCTCACCAGTTAATGGTGAGGAAGAGTGGCGTTGGAACGGCCAAGTTATTCAAAATAACGAAGCGGAGTACCTGAAAACTGCCACCAATATCCTACTGCACTATAAGCTGGATAATCGCTGGCGTTTGGTCGCTGGCCCTTCATTAATGTATCAAACGTTTACTCGTTTTAGTGTCAAAAACTATACCGAACAGGGTAATCAGTTCTTTAAGGGCACATGGGAGGAAACCAACACGAGTGTGTTTGCTGATATAGGACTGGCTTATGATGATGGCACGCTATTCGCCGATGATAAATGGCATGTTTCCGGTAAAGCCTTAATTGGTTTTCCTTTATATAGCAAAACCTCTTCTACTCAGTTTAGTGATGTCGATTTTGATAGCCACAGTATTCGTACCAGTTTGGAGGGTACGGTGAGCTATGAGGTTTTTGAAGGTTTGCACTTAGGTTGGTTTGCCTTAATTGGATTTGAAAAACGTCTGGAATCGGATTCCCACATTGTAAGTACCTCATACTGCAAGACTATGACCGATGGTATTTGTCAGGAGCAGGTGACTGAAAATTACAAAGCCACACTGCCTGAATCCGAAATGCTGACATGGAGCACAGGCTTACAAGCACTTTGGAAATTCTGAGTGTACTAATGGTGGGAGGTAGATTAGGTTTAATTTGAGCTCTCCCACTCATTGGGTTCAATGGGGATTAGCACGCAGATATTGGTTCAATGTCCACTTGCTTTTTTATTTCAATGCCAGACGTGATTGTAACCAACTGCGAGAGAATTTGAGATCTTTCTCAATCAAACTCGCACTGCACTCGAGCAGTTCGCTGATTTCTTGGCTTTTCATTCCCATCAAGTACTTGAGCTTTAAGGCGCTGGACTGGCGTGGGTAACGGATACTGAAGCTGTCTAGGGTTTTATCCATGATGATCAGTTGCTCGAAGCGATCTTCTTCTTCGTTCATTACAGTGCAATGTTGGCGCTTCTGGGCTTGGTGTGCGCGTGCATGGTCGATGAGTATTTGGCGCATGACTTTAGCTACCATCAAAAAGAAATCACGTTTGGTTTTAATATCACGTCTGTTGTAGTTGGATATTTTTAGGTAGGCATCGTGAATCAATGCCGTGGTGCTGTTGACGCTATCGATTAACACTTTATTTTCAGGGCCGTATTTTTCTGCGTTTCTCTTTCGCTCTTGCTGGGAAATCTTGCGCAATTGCAGGTAGGCGAACTGATACAACTCACTTTCGGCTTGTTTGTTGCCGGATTGCCATTGATGAATAATTTGAGTCAGTGCGTTGGGTTTTGTCATCGTTCTACATCCTTATTTACTTTGACAAATTCAGAAATTGTGTGGGTTTCAATGCTGTCAGAGCCATCTAGATTACGAAGAACATCTTGTTGGTAGCGATATAAAATACCTTGCTCCCAAGCTTTCCCAGCAGGCAGATATTCCCAGGTCGTGTAGTTAATGTCTGTGAGCGCCTGAGACCAACGAACCATCACATTCATTTGTGCGAGATCTGCTTTGGGAGTGGGGTTATCAATCCACCACATATCGCCATACTCCCAAGTGACGTCCAGTGTGTATAAACTTGGGTTTGTTGGACAGGTTTTGGTCGACAGTGGTAGGCGCAATACTTGCTGGTGGCTTATTAGTAGGCAGGATTGCGTTATGGTTTGACCGTGATATTGAGTCTGCTGCCAGATACCATGATAATTAATATAATGGTCATCCGACTGTGGGTAAGTAAACCACAGTATTTCGGCGCGATTACTGTGTTGAATATATTCGCTGAACCCCAAGCCTTGTACTTTCTCCATTAATAGTTTGGTACGTGAGTCGAAGTTCATGGCTGCAGTACGGTATTCCCTGTCACCGTTATCATCAAAGTCTTCGATAGAGAATCCATTTAAATCGTTTCTTGTACAACCTGTTAGTGAGCAACCGACCAAGTTATGCCAATTAGAAAAGTGACTGAGTGGCTCGATGATGTCTTTGGCTACTTGGCGGTTGAGAGAGAGAAAGCAGCCCTGAAAATGATCCCCTGTACTCGGATGCTGGATAAGAGCGTCGTCCGTAATGGTATATGTTATCTCAGTAAAGGGAGGGCGATATTCGGGGTAATTACGGTAGCGTAGATCATACGCACAGACGCGGCCTTGCCAGTCTTTCTTTTTGATGATGATGTGTTTGAAGGTTGTGCCGCGAGGCTGGAAGATAATTTCATCGGATGTGAAGTGTTTTTCAATATAGGCCTGGCTCTCATTGAGACGCTCAATGGCGTCTTGACTGGAAAACCAATCAATATCTAGCATGTTCGCTGGATCATCTAAATAGCCCTGTTTGAGTTCGGGTATAAGTTGGTTTTGATTTGCGGTAGATGGTGCTGTGGCTAAAGCTGTCACTGCAGCACATGCCAATAACCCTAGTGTCACTAAACGTGTATCCATCCTGCTTCAGCCTCACTGCTCACTACTGTACTCAGATGTACAATTTGAAAGACAATTTGGTGCGCTGGTTAGGTGCTTCTCAGGTACTGGTGTCATCATCGCCAATATCATTTTTTGTTTTACCTGTTTGGGGATTTCTGGGTTGGCCAATATCCGCCTTCGTGTTAACTCCATCATGGCGTTTACAGGCATTTTCTCGATGTTCTGACCTTTTGCGTGGAAGATAAGGCGGGTAAGCTCGTACATAATGCTTTCAGTTACTTTTTTCTCTTGTTGCAGCTGGATATTCTTTTGCATCATGGCGCCGCCAAAAAGCAAACCTGAGAGCACAATGAAAGTGGATAATACAGACGCGAGTGGTCGTCGCTGAACTAAGCGAAGCGCTCTATAAAAAGGCCAATGCATCTTCTGCTTGATAGGGCGACGTTCAAGGATTCGTTCTATCTCGGCTTTTAAGGCAGTGACGTTCTGGTAGCGCTGAGTCATGGTGTTGCACGTGGCACTTTTTATCACCCAATGTATATCCGACCAAATCGCTGGAGATGGAAACATTAATGCGAGAATTTTACCCAAAGAATAAACATCACTTTGTTCGGTCAGACATTGTCCCGACTGTTGTTCCGGGCTGGCAAAGTGCTGGCTGAAAGCGATCAGCGTTGCCGGAGAATCACCTCGATTCGAGTGTACATTTTGAGTTAAGTTAAAATCGAGTAACTTAGGACGTAGGCAGCGGTCGATAAGAATATTTTCCGGTTTAAGGTCTGCATGTAAAACTTGATGTTGGTGAGCGTGTTCCATCGCTTGGCAAATCTGCTTAAACAGTAACAATTTCTCGTTTGTTTCCAATTCATTTTCGGACAGGTACTTATTTAAGGTTTGGCCAAATACTCGTTCCATCACGATGTAAACCGAATCATTGTGCAAGCCGCCATCAAAGACTTTAGCGATGTAAGGATGGTTTAATCGAGCGAGAAGTTGGGCTTCATCGAATAGAGCACGTTGTCCTAGCACATTGCTCAAGTTGCTTTGAATCAATTTTATCGCGAGATCTTGTTCGAACGTTTCATCAGCACGTTCCGCTGCATAAACGACACCCATGCCACCACGACCCAATTCATGGGTTAAGCGATATTTACTAATAACTTGTCCGCTAAGATCAATGTCCCGACTTGTTGCCTGCTGAGCGCCAAAATAAAGTAATTCAGTCAGGTGTTCTGCGGGTATCTCGTCCGATAAAAGAGGGATAATCTGCTGAAAAAGCGTAGGTTGATTTTTTTGTAATGCTTGAAGGTATTGCTGCTTTTGAGAGTCATCCAGATCAAGCAGATGATAATAAACCTGGGTTTCGTTGTAACCTAACTGCACGGTGCCTAATGTCTTACTTTTTTAGGTGCGTCATTTTATATAAAAATTAGTATTAATTCATATGTTTATTGGCCTTTATAACAGTGTTAATTGTACAGTTTGGTGGTTATTTGATCGATAAGGGTCTGATTTTATGGATTATTTATACTAAGCTTGTGAGTAAGCCGTATATTGGCCATAATGTTACTAGTAACATTGCTGATAATTCACATATTTATGACTCAAAAGAATAAGAAAACACGTGCGACATTACAGGATGTTGCTGACCAGGTTGGCGTAACAAAGATGACGGTTTCACGTTACATGCGTAACCCGGAATCCGTTGCTGAAAAGACACGGGTTAAAATCGCCGCTGCGATAGAAAAGCTGGGTTATATAGAAAACCGCGCTCCGGCGATGTTGTCCAAATCCTCCAGTAAAGCGATCGGTATTTTGCTTCCTTCGCTGTCTAACCAAATTTTTGCTTCTTTTGTTCAGGGCATTGAGATGGTCACCAAAGCGAATGGCTATGAGACGCTTTTGGCCCACTTTAGCTATGATGTAGAAGAAGAAGAGCGCAAGATCGCCTCACTGCTCTCCTACCAAGTGGATGGGTTGATCTTAACGGAAAGCAACCATACGCCGCGTACATTACAGATGATCAAAAATGCCGGTGTGCCTGTTGTAGAGACCATGGAATTGCCGGAACAACCTATTGATATGGCTGTTGGTTTGGACCACGAAGATGCATCGTATAGCGCAGTAAAGCGTATGTTGGATTCTGGCAAGCGTACCATTGTCTACTTTGGTGCTCGTTTGGATACGCGAACTAAGCTACGTATGCAAGGCTATGGCCGTGCGATGTCGGAAGCAGGCTTAGAAGCGAAACACGTATTAACCGGCGAACACTCCAGCTTTTCTCTTGCGCATGAGTTACTTGAGCGTGCATTGGAGACTTACCCTGATCTGGACGGTGTGTTCTGTACCAACGATGATATCGCGATTGGTACGATACTTAGTGCCCAGCAGCGTGGGATTAACGTCCCTGAGCAACTGGCAGTGGTTGGCTACAACGCATTAGACATCGGCCAGACGATCAGTCCGAAATTAACCAGTGTGGATACGCCACGTTTTGAGATTGGCAAGAAGAGTGCAGAACTGCTGATAGCGCGATTAAAAGGCGAAGAGCAACCAGAGTTAGTGGTCGATATGGGCTATGACATTACTGCGGGTGAGAGTGTGTAATACTTTGTTGAATAATAAAGACAAGCGGAGTGAACAGTACTCCGCTTGTCTATTTTTACGCCCTAAACAATAAAGCTCGCGCCCTGATCTGCACTGGAAACATTGTGGCGGATCACTTCGAAAAATCCACGTCCCCATGTTTTCTGGGTTGACTCAGTATCAAGCTGAATGACTTCACGTCCACTGGTGTCGGTTAAGTTGTTCAGCTCACCCGTTTGGCAATCCACGCGAATAACATCACCATCACGGACTAAACCTATTGCACCACCGCGAATCGCTTCAGGTGAGACATGAATAGCGGATGGAATTTTGCCGGATGCGCCTGACAAACGGCCATCGGTTACCAACGCAACTTTAAAGCCCATTTTTTGTACATTACCTAATATTGGCATCAACTTATGCAGCTCTGGCATACCGTTCGCAGCTGGACCGTTGTGCGTTACAACGACAATGCAGTCTTTATTGAGTTCACCTCGTTTGTATGCCGCTTCTACTTCATGCTGACACTGGAAAACCACAGCAGGTGCTTCGATAATGCGCTGTTCTTCTTTTACTGCCGAGACTTTCACGACCGCTTTACCTAAATTGCCATCTAAAACACGTGTACCACCAGTGTTTTGGAATACTGCTTCCGGGGCAGCGATGACATCGCCATCCAGGCTTCGCTGACAGGCTGTCCATACCAACTGGCCATTGTTCAAAGATGGAATCGTCATCTGATCAGAGAACTCTCCGAAAACCGGTTTTACATCGCGGTGCAGTAGCTCGGATTCATTCAGTCGATGCAACAAGGCTGGAACGCCGCCAGCGGCCTGAAATGCATTCATATCCGCCGGACCGTTTGGATAAACACGCGCCAGCAGAGGCACCACTTCGGACAAGTCACTGATGTCTTGCCAGGTGAGCAAGATGCCTGCTGCGCGAGCGACGGCGACCATATGAATGGTGTGGTTAGTACTGCCGCCAGATGCCAGCAGCGCAATGATACCGTTGATTAGGCTCTTTTCCGTTACCACTTCAGCCAGAGGACGGAAATTGCTGGAGCCTGCAGTCATGGACGCTATCTTCAGTGCCGCATGGTCCGTTAGTGCTTTACGCAGTTCACTATGAGGGTGGATAAACGCAGAGCCCGGTAGCATTAGACCCATGGCTTCAAAGACCAGTTGGTTGGTATTTGCGGTGCCGTAGAAAGTGCAGGTGCCAGGAGAGTGATAAGCACGGCACTCCATGTCCAGCAGTGCTTCTTTGCCTACTTCGCCTGCCGCGTATTTTTGGCGTACATCGACTTTTTCTTCGTTGCTGATGCCTGTTGCCATTAAACCAGCAGGTACAAAGGCCGTTGGCAGGTGAGCGTAAGAGAGCGCCCCCATCAGTTGTCCTGGTGCGATTTTGTCGCAGATACCAAGCAGCAGGGTCGCGTCAAAGACATTATGGCTTAAAGATAACGCCGTCGATTGAGCAATTAAGTCACGAGAAAACAGCGACATATCCATGCCAGGTTGACCTTGAGTCACGCCGTCGCACATGGCGGGTACGCAGCCTGCTACTTGAGCGGTGTGCCCATATTGGGCCAGTACTTGTTTAATTTGCGCTGGATATTCTTGGTAAGGCTGGTGGGCACTCAACATGTCATTGTAGGCACTGATGAGCGCGATATTAGACTGTGTAAAGTTGAGAATATTTTCTTTCTCGGAAGAACATGACGCAGCCACCGCATGCGCTAGGTTTCCACAGGATAAACCAGTACGACCTTTACCTGCTTCCGACTGCATACGGGTATGTGCTAAAAATTCGGCGCGAGCTTCACGGCTTCGTTCGATAAGACGTTCGGTTACATTGAGAATAACGGAGTGGGTCATGATGCCTCCTCAACCGGTTGCTGTTTTAAGAGTTCTGCTGCAGAGCGCTCCACAACACCACTGATGTCACCTTCAATGCTTACCACTAGGGTTTGAGGTTCATTATCTGGGCGTTCAAGGGTTTCAAACTGGCTTTTCACCATGTTTTCTTTCATGAAGTGGCCTTGACGAAGACGCATGCGATTAAGGATCAATTCCATGTCGCCATCCAAAAACAGGAAAGTCACGTTGTTATTGCCTTCTCGGATTTGATCGCGGTAGATCTTTTTCAGAGCAGAACAGACGATCACGCCGTGTTCGTTTTTACTTTCCAGGCTGTATGCGGCATCACGGATACGTTCTAGCCATGGCTTGCGATCGTCATCGTTCAGAGGTTGGCCTGATGCCATTTTCTGGATGTTCGCTCGTGGGTGAAGATCATCACCATCAATGAATTTTCGTCCTAGCTTTTTCGCTAGTTGCTCGCCGATTGTACTTTTTCCACTCGCACAAACGCCCATAACGATGACACTACTACCAGCCATAACTTATCCTCATAACTAAAGTTGCGCGTGATCTCAATTTTTGAATTCACTTGAAAATATGGGTTTATCTTATTCATGTTATCGGTAACATGTTACCGGTAACTTAAATAAATGTGAACCAAAACACAAACTATAATTCTTAAAGGTGAACCTATGGAGCAGCTAGCCCAAGCCCCAGATCCTACATACTTACTAACGATTGCAGGCCTTGCTATTGCAGCGTTACTCGTTCTAATCATTAAATTAAAAGTCCATGCTTTTGCATCCCTGACTATGGTGAGTTTGGGGACGGCAATCGCCACGGGCGTATCGACTGATAAGGTCGTACCCACCATGATGAGTGGCTTCGGAGGCACGTTAGCTTCGGTTGCTTTGCTGGTTGGTCTTGGTGCGATGATTGGTAAAATTTTAGAAGTGACTGGTGGTGCGAAAGTACTGGCAGACACTTTGATTGGCCGCTTTGGTGAAAAGCGTGCACCACTTGCACTCGGCGTGGCGTCGTTGATGTTTGGCTTCCCAATCTTTTTCGATGCGGGTTTAGTTGTGATGATGCCAATCATCCTGAGCGTCGCGGCTCGATTCGGTGGCTCACCACTTAAATACGCTTTACCAGCCGCAGGTGCGTTTGCTGTTATGCATGCGTTTGTTCCTCCGCACCCAGGTCCGGTTGCCGCAGCAGACTTTCTTGGTGCCAACATTGGCCTGCTGTTAGTGGTCGGTATTTTAGTCGCGATTCCGACTTGGTATCTTGGTGCTTACTTATTTGGCCTTTATGCTGGTAAGAAGTTTGAGATCCCACTTTCCACAGCATTCTTTGACCGTGATGCGTTCGCAGATGAAAGCAAAGCGCCAAAATTTGCGACGGTAATGACGCTGCTTATCCTGCCAGTTTTGCTTATCTGTTTAGACACGGTTCTTAACACGCTTGCGGTTGCTGGAGTTATTGATGGCGATTCATCACTGGTTTCGTTCCTGCGTATGCTGGGTAAAACCCCGGTAGCGCTACTGATCACGCTGACGGTTTGTCTTGTTGTATTTGCTAAAGACTACGGTATGGCGAAGCTAGAAAAACTGTGTGGTGAGTCACTGGCACCGATTTGTGGTGTTATTCTGGTGACAGGCGCAGGCGGCATGTTCGGCGGTGTATTACGTTCAAGTGGGATTGGTGATGCACTTGCTGGTGTATTAACCAATACTGGTATGCCTGTTATTGTTGCGGCATTTGTTATCTCAACCTGTCTGCGCGTTGCCCAAGGCTCTGCAACCGTGGCACTGACGACAACTGCCGCTCTTATTTCGCCTGTTGTGGCTGCGTCCACTGGTTTAAGCGAGCTTGATCTATGCTTTATCGTGATTGCAATTGCTGGTGGTGCAACAGTGCTTTCACACTTCAACGACTCTGGTTTCTGGTTGGTTTCTCGCTTGCTGGAGATGGATGAAAAAACCACATTAAAAACTTGGACGGTAATGGAAACGTTACTTGGCGGTATCGCGTTTATTATCGTCGCAACATTAAGCTTTATTCTTTAGAGGTTACCCATGACAACTCTTGAACAACGATTAAAAGAAATCAAAATCGTCCCAGTTATCGCTATTAACGATGTCGCTCACGCACTGCCACTGGCGAAAGTGTTAGTAGAAAACGGCCTGCCATGTGCCGAAGTGACTTTCCGTACCGAAGCGGCGGCAGAATCAATTCGTATTATGCGCGAAGCGTATCCAGACCTGCTAATTGGTGCAGGCACAGTACTGACGACCGAGCAGGTTGATCTTGCTATTGATGCGGGTGCGGACTTTATCGTTAGCCCGGGCTTTAACCCAACGACAGTGAAATACTGTCAGCAGCGTAATATCGCGATTGTACCGGGTGTGAACAACCCAAGCTTGGTTGAGCAAGCGATGGAAATGGGCCTGCGTACTCTGAAGTTTTTCCCGGCAGAACCATCGGGTGGCGTGAACATGCTAAAAGCACTGACTGCGGTTTACCCGGTAAACTTTATGCCAACGGGTGGTGTTAGCCCTTCTAACGTAGAAGATTACCTTGCACTTAAGTCGGTGATCGCATGTGGCGGTACCTGGATGGTACCAACGAAACTGATGGATGATGGCGACTGGGAAGGCTTGGCTGAATTGGTTCGCGCGGTTAATTCATAAGCGAGCTTCGTTCTATCACTCTTTACTGTGTATCGGTAATGCGAAAGGGCCTTGAGTGGCCCTTTTTATCAAACCTCTCCTCGACAAGATCTTTCTCTCAAAAACTCTTTTTCTCCGCCATTGGCGGCTGTCATTACGTTAACTGTATCCGCAAAGATACCACTCCCTTTCACCAATTAATCAAGCTCTTCATTGCTCTAAAATTGAAATATAATGATACTGAATGTTATTTGTGTTTATATTTTTGGTGGTTATCATTCTGAGTGGTTTTGTATTGAAATTTTATCAATTGAGCATTCATTGCTCCTTTGAGTGTTATTGAATATAGAGAAGTAATTAGGAATAAACATGTACACCACTTGTTCTGAAGCAGAAGTAAAACAAAAAGTTGCCGCCGCATTGTTAGAAGATGCAACAATCCCAGTATCAAGTATGTCTGAGCAATTGGGCTTGAATGAGGGAGCGATTACGTTTGCACTACCTGAAGAGATGGTCACACGCGTTGCTGGAGAACATGCCCAAGTCATTTTAGAACAGTTACCGGAATGGGGGAGCGTTACTACGATTGTTCACTCCTTCGGTTCAATATTTGAAACCAAAGCTAATTTCCCTAAAGGTAAACAAGCACACGGTTACTATAACTTGATGGGCAGAGAAGGCGAACTGCATGGTCATTTACGTTTGGATCTAATGGAACATATCGCATTAGTTAGTAAATCATTCCGTGGCTTGGAAAGTCACTATATTGGTTTTTTTGATGCGGAAGGTAATTGTGTTTTTAAAGTGTACTTAGGAAGAGATAAAAAGCGTCAACTTTTCCCGAATCAGGTAGAAGCGTTTACGCAGCTAAAAAAGGAGTTTGCCGACTTATAACAGCAAGTTATCTATTGAATAGTGATAAATTGACGAATTTGTCGTCAACGACTGGAAGAGTGTCACATTTACAAACGGACAAATTAATAATTAAGCTGAGCCTCTTTTATGCGCTAACGTTCTAAACAATTATCCCCGAGCAAGCTCGGGGATAATTATGTTAGGCAGAGATGTTGTAAAAGGCTTTTACACTATCTCATGGTCACGAACTCTTCCGAGCCCGTTGGGTGGATTGCTACAACAGAGTCGAAGTCTGCTTTAGTTGCACCCATCTTCATTGCTACGCCGAAGCCCTGAATCATTTCGTCTACCGTGAAGCCGATGCCGTGTAGACCAACAACCGTTTCTTCTTCACCAGCACATACCAGCTTCATTTTACATGGCTGACGGTGCTTAGTGACGGCGGTGTACATTGCTGTGAAGCCTGATGTGTACACTTTCACGTTGTCTTCGCCGTACTTCGCAATCGCTTCTGGCTCAGTCAGCCCGATGGTACCGATTGGTGGGTGGCTGAATACGACAGTCGGAACAAGGTCGTAATCCATTTTTGCGTTTGGCTTGTTGTTGAACAGACGCTCAGAAAGCTGACGACCTGCTTTCACTGCTACTGGTGTTAGCTCGATACCACCTTCCATGATGTCACCTACACAGTAGATGCCTTTCACGTTAGTTTCTTGGTATTCGTCTACCTTGATGTAGCCTTTGTCGTTGGTTGCAACGCCAGTTGATGCCAGGTTGATAGCGTCTGTTGTTGGGTGACGGCCGATTGCCCAGATTAGCTGGTCAACGTTTTGGCTTTCACCATTTTCCAGATGTAGAGTCAGAGTGCCATCTGCTTCTTTAATGATTTCTTTTGGTACAGAATGGGTGTGCAGTTTTGGACCTTCAGCGTCCATCACTTCAACCAACGTTTCGATGATCATTGGATCGAAGCTGCGCAGTGGCGATTCTTTACGTACGAACAGGTGCGTTTCTGTACCTAGTGCGTGTAGTACGCCCGCGATTTCAACCGCGATGTAGCCTGCACCAACAACCGCTACGCGTTTTGGTTGCTCAGCCAGGTCGAAGAAGCCGTTTGAATCGATGCCGTATTCTGCGCCCGGGATGTTTGGAATAGTTGGACGACCACCAACAGCGATCAGGATATGATCGGCCGTGTAGTGTTCACCGTTTACTTCAACGGTTTTTTCGTCAACAAACTTAGCAAATCCTTTGATTACATTTACTTTGTTGTTGCCTAGAACACGGTCGTAAGATTGGTGGATACGACCAATGTACGCCTGACGACTCTCTACCAGCTTGCTCCAGTCGAAACCTTTCACGTCGACATCAAACCCGTAATCTTCCGCGTACAGGTTCATTGCTTCTGCGATTTGAGCGCCATGCCACATCACTTTCTTTGGTACACAACCTACGTTTACACAGGTGCCACCAAGGTCTTGTGCTTCAATCAGCGCTACTTTCGCGCCGTACATGGCTGCACGGTTTGCAGATGCGATGCCGCCACTGCCGCCACCGATACAGATATAGTCAAAATGAGTCGCCATTACTTTCTCCAAGAGCGTATGAATTTCTGGTTAACAAATACATTGGGGTGATGAGATGTTAACTCAATATCGCCGCAACATTTTGTTAAGAAGTCTGCCTATGATAAATCGAATCTGACCAATACCTAAATGGGAAAAAGTGACAATGCTTATGACAAATAGCGATGAGAGGCACAAAAATGAGGATTGATGGATTGCGAGGAGCAAAAGAAAAGCGCAACGAGGTCGTCGTTGCGCTTCTAGGTTTCTAAGCAAATCGTCTTATTCTGGTACGATCCAGTCGACTTTCCAGTGTCCAGTCGCAGGTGCAATCGCTTCTTGAAGGAACGGCAGAATCTCTTTCATCTGGCTTTCCAGTTTCCATGGCGGGTTAATCACAATCATGCCTGATGCGGTCATGCCGCGCTCATTGGTGTCAGGAGAGACGCCAAGTTCAATTTGCAGAATCTTACGAATCCCTAGCGCTTCCAATCCTTCGATCATGTCATCAATGTCGATGCGGTTAACCACCGGATACCAGATAGCGTAGATGCCTGTTGCCCAACGCTTATGACTCTGGTGAATAGCGCGTACTACATCACGATACTCTTTTGCTAGCTCGTATGGTGGGTCAATCAGCACCAAGCCACGACGTTCTTGCGGCGGTAGGCTCGCTTTTAGGCGCTGGAAGCCATCTTCTTTGTAGATGCTCACCTGACGATCGCGATGGAACTCTTGCTCTAATAGCGGATGGTCGGCAGGGTGAAGTTCCGTCAGTACCATGCGGTCTTGTGGGCGGATTTGGGCACGAGCTACTCGAGGTGAACCTGGGTAGTAACGCAGGTTCTCTCCATTGTTCAGTGCTTTGATAGAGTCGATGTAGCTTTTGATGTCTTCAGGAAGGTTCGGGTTATCCCAAATGCGAGCGATGCCTTGTTTGTATTCACCCGTTTTTTCAGACCACTCGTGAGTCAGATCGTAACGGCCCACACCCGAGTGGGTATCGTGATAAACGAATGGCTTATCTTTTTGTTTCAGCGCATCAAGAATGAGGCTTTGAACGATGTGTTTGACCACGTCAGCATGGTTGCCTGCGTGGAAGCTGTGGCGGTAACTTAACAAATTAAACTCTCGAAACACTCTGTAACTGAGTGTGGTCTGTGATGTCAGATAAAATAATTAAGCGCATTATATACCCAACTAAAGCCAATATGCAGACTATGCTTTCGGCTTTGTATAACTAATGAACTCATCACTATTGAAATATCTTTAAGTCACCCATACTTAGTAAACATATTGAACCTAAGTGAATGCCAGTACTCCAATAGAGTTAGCCTCATTTAGGCATAACGAAACTCAAGGACAGAGTTGCTCTCGCTGATCACCGTGGTCATCGCTGCATAGAGAAAGGAAACGGATATCCCTCCATCCATGTTGTTGGCATTCCTGTACCTTGAGTGAACCTATTTTATAGGTAGTCACACAGCCAAAACACAAAAGGAATTATTCATGTCTAATCCACTTCTGACGTTTACGGACCTGCCTCCGTTTTCGCAAATTAAACCAGAACACATTAAACCTGCGGTGGAGCAGGCGATAGCGGATTGCCGCGCCAAAGTTGAAGCGGTGTTAAAAGAAAACACGCACCCAACTTGGGAAAGCATTATTGCACCGATGGAAGAAACGGATGACCGTTTAAGCCGTATCTGGTCACCTGTCGGCCACATGAATTCAGTGGTAAACAGCGAAGCACTGCGTGAAGCGTACGAAAGTTGTCTGCCAATCTTATCGGAATACGGTACTTGGGTGGGTCAACACAAAGGTCTGTACGAAGCGTACAAATCGATCAAAGCCAGCGACGAATTTGCAACGCTGACTCGTGCCCAGCAAAAAACCATTACGGATGCACTGCGTGATTTTGAGTTGTCAGGTATCGGCCTGCCATCTGACGAACAGCATCGCTACGGTGAAATCAGCAAGCGTATGTCGGAGTTGAGCTCAAAATTCTCTAACAACGTGTTAGATGCGACAATGGGCTGGACCAAACATATTACTGATGAAAAAGAATTAGCAGGTATGCCGGAGTCTGCGCTGGCAGCAGCCAAAGCAGCGGCGGAAGCGAAAGAGCTGGAAGGCTACCTGATCACACTGGATATTCCATCTTACCTGCCTGTGATGACTTACTGTGACAATCAGGAGCTGCGCAGAGAAGTGTACGAAGCGTACGTGACTCGCGCGTCGGATCGTGGTCCAAATGCAGGCCAGTGGGATAACACTGAAATCATTATCGAACAGCTGAAACTGCGTCATGAAATTGCGCGTATGTTGGGCTTCAACACCTTTAGTGAGAAGTCGCTGGCAACCAAAATGGCAGAAACGCCAGAGCAGGTGCTAGGCTTCCTGAACGATTTGGCCACTCGCGCTAAGCCTCAAGGTGAGCGTGAGGTGGAAGAACTGCGTCAATTCACGAAGAGCGAGTTTGGCGTTGAAGAACTAAACGTGTGGGATATCGCATACTACAGCGAGAAGCAAAAACAGCACCTGTTCCAAATCTCAGATGAAGAGCTGCGTCCTTACTTCCCAGAATCTAAGGTCGTAAGTGGTCTGTTTGAAGTCCTAAACCGTGTGTTTGGTATGAAAGTCGAAGAGCGTGAAGGTGTGGATACCTGGCACGAGTCGGTTCGATTCTTCGATATCTTTGATGCACAAGGCACACTGCGTGGCAGCTTCTACCTGGACCTTTACGCGCGTGAACACAAACGTGGCGGCGCTTGGATGGATGATTGCCGAGGTCGTCGTATTACGCTGTCTGGCGAACTGCAAACGCCGGTCGCTTACCTGACTTGTAACTTCAACCGTCCAGTTGGCGATAAGCCTGCACTGTTCACTCACAATGAAGTGGTGACGTTATTCCACGAGTTCGGCCATGGTATTCACCACATGCTGACGCAAGTGGACACTGGTGCGGTATCAGGTATCAACGGTGTGCCTTGGGATGCGGTTGAGTTGCCTAGCCAGTTCCTAGAAAACTGGTGTTGGGAAGAAGAAGCGCTGGCGTTTATTTCTGGTCATTACGAAACGGGTGAGCCTTTACCAAAAGCAATGCTGGACAAGATGCTGGCGGCGAAGAACTTCCAGTCGGCGATGGGTATTCTACGCCAACTTGAGTTCGGCTTGTTCGACTTCACGCTGCACACGGAATACGACCCAGAAGTTGGCGCGCGTGTGCTGGAAACCCTAGCGGAAGTGAAGCAGAAAGTGGCGGTTGTTCCTGCGGTAGAGTGGGCGCGTTTCTCGCACAGTTTCGCGCATATTTTTGCTGGTGGTTACAGCGCAGGCTACTACAGCTACTTGTGGGCAGAAGTGTTGTCTTCAGATGCTTTCTCACGCTTTGAAGAAGAAGGCATCTTTAACAAAGACACAGGCCAAAGCTTCCTGAATAACATCCTTGAGATGGGCGGCAGTGAAGAGCCGATGGAGCTGTTCAAACGCTTCCGTGGTCGTGAACCACAAATTGATGCGCTTCTGCGCCATTCAGGCATTGCTGCATAAACGCAAAAACTAACAAAAAGGCCAACCATCCGGTTGGCCTTTTTTATGTCTCTGAGTAGTGGGTATCCTTTAAGGATTTACGTTGCGGTTGATAGGGTTTTGTAACGAGATTAACGTCTCGGTGGACTGAACTTCATCAATCGCCTGCAACTTATCGATCAGGACAAATTGCAGCTCTTCAATCGACTTACACATCAGTTTAACGAAAATATTGTACGCCCCTGTCGTGTAGTAAGCTTCAACCACCTCATCGAGCGCGTTGAGCTTCTCTAGTGCGGAGTGATAGTCACGAGCCGCATTAAGGTTGATACCGATAAAACAACACACATCGTAGCCAAGCTTCTTGGTATTAACGATGACTTCGGTTCCCTCGATGATCTCCGCCGACTTCATTTTCTCAATCCGCACGTGAATCGTGGCTGGGCTGACATCGAACTGCTTGGCCATTTCCGCATAAGGCGTTCTGGCATCGGCCATCAGGGTTTTTAAAATTGCGCGATCGAGGTCATCGAGTTTCGGCATGCTCGTATTCATACGATTCGTTCCATGGTTTTTGTTATGGGTTTATTTTAACCAGCTTCGCATTTACTGCAAGAAAGCCAGTAGTGAGGTAAACTCAGCGCCAGTTATCGCGATTTTTTATTGGAGCCTCCTTTTGCAACTGCAATTGATTTGTGAAGACCCGTCTCAACAGTCCCATCTTGATGAGCTTGCTGCTCGCTGGCAGTTGACCCATTCTGACGACAGTGACTTTGCTTTAGTTCTGACTGCTGAACGTTTGGAGCTGCGTAAAGTGGATGAGCCTAAGTTGGGCGCGATTTTTGTCGATTTGATTGGTGGAGCGGTCGGGCATCGTCGTAAATTCGGTGGCGGCAAAGGTCAGGCAATCGCAAAAGCGGCTGGCTTAAACAAAGGCGCAACGCCAACGGTTCTGGATGGAACGGCTGGCTTAGGCCGAGATGCGTTCGTTCTGGCATCTCTGGGCTGCAAGGTACAGATGGTAGAGCGTCATCCTGTGGTTGCCGCGCTGTTGGATGATGGTTTGGCTCGCGCAAAACAAGACCCAGAAATTGGGGCTTGGGTATCGGAGCGAATGTCGTTGATTCACGCTTCAAGCCATGATGCGCTAGAAAAACTGGCGCAGGACAGTGATTTTGTAAAGCCAGATGTGGTGTACCTCGACCCAATGTACCCGCATCCGGAGAATAAAAAGAAATCCGCATTAGTGAAAAAAGAGATGCGCGTATTCCAGTCTTTGGTTGGCGCTGATTTAGATGCGGATGATTTGCTAGAGCCCGCAATGGCACTGGCTACCAAGCGTGTAGTGGTAAAACGTCCGGATTACGCCAACTGGTTGCATGACGAAAAACCAAGTATGGCGATAGAAACGAAAAAGAACCGCTTCGACGTTTATGTTAAAGCATCAATGGCGTAAGGTTTTGACTCCTAACTCTTTCACTCCACAGCGCGAAATTTCGCGCTGTGATCCCGCTTTTCTTTCGTGACAACGAACGACATTTTCCACTTGCTAATTCGGCATACTGACGGTATATCTAAGTAAGAATTATTATTATTTCACACGTCGATGAAATAATGATTAGCTATTTGGAGTCGTCGTATGGCTAAACGCTTATGTAAAATGAATCGCAAACAGATCGCAACCAATCTGGGTGATATCCACCGCTTGGTGGTCGCGCCAAAGTTTGTCTGTCGCTCGTGCGCGCGCTCTTCCGCTTCTAAAAATACGTTGTGCAAGCCAGCGGCTATTCCGCCACAAGCTTGCCAGGATAAGCCACTTCACGAGCAGCAAGCTTGTGGGCTGTTGGCTGAAGCGCTTCCAGCAGAGCCTATTGCAGTGACGCCAAAGCAAAGCGCAGAAAAAGCGGCGATCGTTAAACGTGTGGTCGAAAGAGTAAAAGAGAAAAAACTGGCTGCTCAAGTGACACCGCCTGTCGATCTCAAAGCGCCAGACCTATTTGACTTAGCCGACAAAAAATCACTCAAGAAAGCCAAGAAGACGCTGAAGAAGCATTACAAGCAACAGAAGAAGCTGCTTAAATTGGCCAAGAAGCAGCAAAAACTGCTTAAACGCCAGCGCAAGTTAGAGGCACGCAATGCCAAATTGGAAGTGCTGTTGCCCACGCCATTAACGGCTGTGATGAGTGAAAGTCAGCAAGCGAAAGTGCATTAATCGAATGAAAAAAACGCTCTCCATTTGGAGAGCGTTTTTTATTGTCTGTGGTTTGTTACTTATTTGCGTAACTCATCTCAACGCGTTTTTTCACCCAGGTCTCATTAACCCAAAGCGAGAACATAATGATGGCTCCGCCGATGGCCAGTCGCACAATGTCGACATCTCGGTTCCAAATCACGATGTTGACAATTAAGCCCGCCGGTACCAGAGCGTTGTTCATTACAGCAAGCGCGCCAGCGTTGACTAAGGTGGCGCCTTTGTTCCATGCGAAATAACCAAAGCCTGATGCGATCAAACCAAGGTAGGTCAGAATGCCCCACTGAGTAGCGGTGGTTGGCAGCTTGTCTACATTCCCCATCAATGCAAATGCGACCGTTGCCACGCACAATGCGCCCAAGTAGAAGTAACCAAATACGGTATGCTGAGGCAGGTCGACTGGCTCACTTTCCATGATGTATTTGTAACCCACCTGACCGATGGCAAAGCAGAGGTTCGCGCCCTGGACGACCAAAAAGCCGAGCAGGAAGTTTTCATTGATGCCTGCAAACTTAATCCAAGCCGCACCGACAACCGCGATCAATGCCGTGACTAAATACCAAGGCGAAAAACGGCCTTTGAGTAAATCATAAATCAGCGTGACGTAGATAGGTGTGAATACCGTGAACAGCAGGACTTCTGGTACCGAAAGTAGCAGGAAAGACTGATAGTAGAAGCAGTACATCAAACCGAGCTGAAATCCGCCGACAATCATCAATTTGGCGATCAGCGATTTAGGTACGCCACGGAATTTTAGAAACGGAATAAATACGATGCTGGCGAGCGCCACACGCATAAATACCGAAAACCAAGAATCAACCTGACCAGCGAGATATACGCCGATCAGGCTAAATGAAAATGCCCAGAGCAGGGTGACTGCAGATAGATAAGCCATGGATGAGAACTTTTATCAATAACAAATATGTCCGCAGTCTAACCAAGTTTTCTTAACGCGCCAATCAGTCTTTTAGCGGTATGACCAGCATATCGACGGGTGAGCGATTAATTAGTTGGCGTGTCGCAGACAGAATCTTGCTCCAGAAATCCTGATGATGACCACAAACCACCAAATCAATGTTGAAGTCCTGAATGGTATCGCAAAGCTCATTACTTAAATCACCACTACCGACTAAAGTATGGGTGATCGGATATTCTGCGTATTCCGCAAAATTGGCGAGTTGAGTACGCGAGGCTTCCATGGCTTGGTGCTGTGCTTCCGCCATGTTGATATCGATAAGCCCGGTGTAGAGCTCGGCATAGTTCACATCGATGTGAATGAAAGAGACTTTCGCATCCAGAGGTTTAGCCAGAGATACGGCTTTCTTAATCAACACTTTACTGTCGTCTGACAGGTCTACTGCCACAAGTATGTGTTTGTAACTCATATTGCTATCTCCTTGTAAGGTCATATACCCAAGTAACCTCGAACTGACCCCAGGGCTAAGGCTCTGACTTAATGTATCTTGAAGTCACTTGGGTATAGTTTCAGATTAGCACTAACCTCCAATAAATTTTGCTAAAGTGATCTCATATCAATATTCTAGGTAGAAAGTCTTAATGTGTTAATCATGTTATAGTTGTATGAAATGCAGGAATATAAACAGGAGCTAACATGCTGTCTCAAACTATGGTCGAACAATTGAATGAGCAAATTAATCTAGAATTTTTCTCATCCAATCTATACTTACAAATGAGTGCTTGGTGTGAAGATAAAGGTTTTGAGGGCGCTGCTGAATTTCTACGCAAGCATGCGGTAGAAGAGATGGAGCACATGCAACGCCTATTCACCTATGTAAGTGAAACCGGCTCAATGCCAATTCTAGGCGCGATTGATGCACCAAAGCATGATTTTGCAAGCTTGGGTGATGTGTTCCGTGAGACTTATGAACATGAACAAATGATCACAGAACAAATCAATAAGTTGGCGCATGTAGCATTTACAAGCCAAGACTACTCAACATTTAACTTCCTACAGTGGTACGTAGCTGAACAGCACGAAGAAGAGAAGTTGTTTAAAGGGATCTTAGATAAGATCGAACTCGTTGGTGAAGATGGTAAAGCGTTGTTCTTCATCGATAAAGATCTAGCACAAATGGCGAAAGAAGGTTCATCTTCAATCATGGATGCTCCAGCTGCATAAAGCGTTCCCCAGCGCGATAAGTAGCGGTTAAAAGACAAAGCAGTGATCGTCTTTTTCTCTTGAGCATTGTTGAAGATGTAGGGAGGAAAAGATGATCAGTGGAGACACAATCTTATTTGCGCTAATGGTAGTAACCGGAGTTAATATGGTCCGGTATCTGACCACTCTTCGTTCTTTAATTCACATCATGCGTGAAGCCCATCCGTTGTTGTACCAGCAAGTGGATGGTAATGGATTTTTTACGACCCATGGAAACGTCACTAAACAAGTGCGTTTGTTCCACTACATCAAAAGCAAAGAGTACCATCATCACCATGACGAGGTATTCACGAGCAAGTGTGAGCGTGTGAGAGAGCTGTTTGTCCTTTCAACTGCATTACTTGGCGTTACGCTGCTCGCGGCTTTTATCCTGTAAATTGGATAAGATAAAGCCTTCGTTCGGTGCTTGGAATTTAAGCGCTTTTCCCGGTAAACATTTCTCGGTAGAATGTCGCCCGAACAAAGCAAGGATGTGCATTGAGCACATCCTTTTTTTATTGTTTTGGATTTTGGATAGAGCCTAAGAGTTACCGATGAGTAAGAAATTTGATGTAGTAGTAATTGGCGCAGGCGCTGCGGGTTTGATGTGTGCTGCAGAAGCCGGTAAGCGAGGCCGCAGCGTATTAGTGCTCGACCACGCGAAAAAGCCTGGGCGTAAAATTCTTATTTCTGGCGGTGGTCGTTGTAACTTCACTAACTATGACGTGTCGGCCAATAACTACCTATGCCAAAACCCTCATTTCGTAAAATCGGCATTGTCTCAATACACCAATTGGGATTTCATCGCTATGGTCAGCAAGCACGGTATCGAGTTTGAAGAACGTGACCATGGCCAGCTGTTCTGTGTGGATGCATTCACAGCCAAAGACATCGTAAAAATGTTACTCGCAGAATGCGATATGCCAAATATTCAGCAGCGCTATCAGTGCGATGTTCACTCTATCGAAAAACTGGATGCTGGATTCCGACTGCATGCAGGCACAGAAGTGGTTGAGTGTGAATCATTGGTTATCGCCACCGGTGGTCTATCGATGCCAAAACTGGGCGCGACGCCATTTGGTTATAAGGTCGCGGAGCAGTTCGGACTTCCTGTCATTTCAACCACGGCAGGCTTGGTGCCATTTACGCTGCACAAAGAAGACAAAGAAGACTTCGCAGACCTGTCTGGGATTGCTGTGCCGGCAGAAATTACGGCTGAAGACGGCACTATGTTCAAAGAAGCGCTGCTTTTCACTCACCGAGGCTTGTCTGGCCCTTCTGTTTTACAAATCTCTTCCTTCTGGCGAGCAGGGCAAAAGGTTTCTATCAACCTCGTACCGAATGATGATGTTGCCGTACTGCTGGAGCGCAGCCGCGAGAAACATCCAAATCAATCACTGAAAAATACACTGGCAAAAGTACTGCCAAAACGCTTGGTGGAAGTGTTGATCGAACGTAAAGAGTTAACCGACAAGCCACTGAAGCAATTTAACCCGAAAGAGCTGGCTGACATTGTCGCGCGTTTAGAAAACTGGAATGTTGCGCCTAACGGCACAGAGGGTTACCGAACTGCGGAAGTCACACTAGGCGGTGTGGATACCGACCATCTCTCGTCGAAAACCATGGAGTGCAAAAACATCCAAGGTTTGTACTTTATCGGCGAAGTGATGGATGTGACAGGTTGGTTAGGCGGCTATAACTTCCAATGGTGTTGGTCGAGCGGCTTTGTCGCTGGTCAGTGGGTGTAGTCTCAATACAAAAAATGCTCAGCCGTGCTGGCTGAGCATGTCATAACACTTGTCTCTCACTCGTTTAGTGATGAACGACGCTGAATTATTCTTTCGGTATTTCTCGTACCAATCTCAACATACCGCTTGTTCTGCGTAATTGGTTTAGTAAGGAACCCCATCCGCTGAAGTCGACCGTATAGTAGTGTAAATAGTCGCGGTCCAATAAAACGGTATCCGACGTGATTGTCATATTCTGGTATACCGCACTCTTTTGTCTGGCTGAAATTGCCGTGTGATATCCTATTATCGTTTCATCTGTTGAATAGGGCGTATTGCCTAAATCCTCAATTTCACTTTGAGATACGTTGATTGCGTAACTGAACGCTGGATAGTTTGCTGGTACGCACTGCTCGTTATAAATCCCTATTAACTCTTTGATATTTGGCAGTCGCCAAGGATGCCCGAGTGTACCTAGCTGTTGGTTTTCACTCTCAACGGCGTCCATGCTCGCTTGGCGGATGTTCGAGTTATAATTACTATCGCTTAGCTCATAAGGTACGGTAGGAACGCCTAAACACACATCTTGTTGGCTATCGAATGTTTGACCGACGAAGCAGTAGCTCCATTGCAATCCCGTTGTTGCGTCGTTAATTACCTTATAGTCACCAATATCCGTTGCTAAGACGTCGTGGGAAAAGCGATTATTTGGGTTGAGATCAGTGTCGGCCCCACATTGTAGTTCTGGCTCAGCGGCGAATGCAGACGCGACGAAAAACGTTAGGCTTAAACTTAAATATTTCACACTATAATCCTTGTTACTGTTCGAGATAAAAGCCATCACTGACCAGAATTAGCGAGTTAGAAAGTCCAATACTTTTGTGATAAGTACCGAAATTGAAGGTGTTTAATACTAGGTTTTCGGTGCTATTTAAGTTTTCTGCATCCAGCCACATGGTTTGCATGTTTGGAAAGTATTGGGTGTCGACGTTAGCCGGTAAATTCTTGCCAAACTTACGTGGATTACCGAAATTGAGTATGGAGACAGACTCCTGCAAAGTAGGTAAGCGCCAGTTACTTAATCCACAACGTTTCTCTTTATCGAACCACTGGATTTGATTGGCTACTGTACACTGATGAGGGTTGGTAGAAACTTCGTTACTTCCGTGCTCCGTGCATGTGGCGCTGAATTCGGTTGCCTCTTCTACAGGCTGGATGATGAACTGGTTGTCGCTGTCGTATACTGAGTACGGATCTTCTTCTTTACGGCGATGTTTTGTTTCCCAAACAAGTCCGGTGTGAGCATCCAAAACACAGGCAAAAGGCTGAGTGTTGTAACTCAAATCCTGACGAGCAAGAGGTTTTCCTTGTTGATCGAGCTTGACGTAACGCGCACCAAGTAAACCATCCTTGTTGCTATTCTCATCTTTTCCCGTGAGTGGGTCACAAGCAAAACTATTGTCTCGACCACGTGAACTATCGTCTCCAACTAAGCCTTTTGTTGCTCTTGAATCAGCGGTGTGGATTCGGCGAGGAGAGTAAGTCATCTGTGCACTAGGGCTACCAATGTTACTTTGCACACGGAGGTAATATTGTGTGTTTAAATCCAGGCCAGATATAGTGGCACGTTGTTTTTCAGTTGGTAGAGTATTCTGAGCGTAAGCAAGCTGAGTAAAACTGTCTTCTCCCCAAGCTAATGTATAGCTTGACGCGCCCGGTTGAGAATCCCAGCCAATCGTCACCCAAGAACCTGACGCATCTTCTCCTCTTCCTTCAATTCGCAACCCCAGTAGTTGATTCTCGTCGACTAGCGATTGGCAACTGGCATCTAAACTATTGACTGGATACACCGTTACCCAGTTACCTGGTCGAACCCCACTTGGAAAATAATATTGATCCGGTTCTGAATCCCCTAGCAGAGAGGTCATTGCTTGAACTATATGAGAAATATTGACGTCGATATTCTCAATCAGAACCTGGCCGATAGCGTAGTTTGAAGCAATACGGTTTAACAGCGTTTCTATTGTGGGATAGGCATTACTGTCACTGACGCGGTATTTACTTAGGTCAATATTGAGGAGTGCAAGTAAATCTTCGTATAGATTTGCCCGTTCAGATAAATTAACCAGTGAACTAAACAGTTCGCCTTTGGCCTGCAGCGCTAAAAATGAAGCTAAAAGCTCAACTTGCTGGCGTGGCATTTGATTATACTTTTCAATGATTTGTTCATTGGTTTGAGGAACAAGGTAGGCCAGGCTCCCCGCGGAGGATATTCCAGACTTTAATAGCATTGCGGATTGCGCAGTGCTGATATACCCGACATTAAGGCGCTGAAACTCATCGTGTTCAAGCACACCGTTACTGTTACCTTGTTGTGTATCCAGATTGGCAATTTCACAGAAGGAGCCTAGTACAGAACGCAGTTCTACACTCGTTTTCTCATCACGCAGGTGGATAGTCAGAGTGTCTTGCATTTCATCGGCAGTGTACTCATAGCCAAACTCGTCTAACTTTCCTGGGGCACAGCGTGCATAGTTATTATCGATATCGCGCAAGGCAATGGTGGTAACAAAGCTACTTTCAGCGCTTAAGTCTAAGCTGTGGTGACGCTGTCCAGTACTGCTGATCAAGCTCACCGGCTGGTGGCGAAGAGGGTAACGACCGGAATCGTCGTATAAAACAGAATCTTTACCTGGAGAGTGGCGGCTACCTAGAATTATACTCAGTGATACTTGCTCCAACTCTTTCGGAAAACGGCCACTGATTTGAAGCTGACGTTCTGGCGCTATCGCCAAAATTGAGTGCTTCAGTGGATGGTTGTGATTCGCCATCACCAACTCATTCACCCGCCATTGATAGCGATAAGACTTTTGCAGTTGTGCAGGGATGGATTTTGTAAGCTCTTTGTATATGCCAGGTTGCTCATCCGCTGACAGTATTTCGTTTTCATAATGCTGCCATAACGTATAAGAAGGAGCGGTTTTAGCTTTCTCTAGAATTTTTGTACCTATTTCCTCTAATGAAAGTTCAGCCCGTGACCATTGCATTGGCGCAACCGCAAAGACGTAGTTGGGATAATCATTGGTTTCTAGCTCTAATTGATAAGCTTGATACGCGCGACGCATCTGTTCTGCACTAAAGGTCAATACGGCTTTTTCACCGTTAGGGTGGTCAAAAACACCTAACTTATCGAGAGTGTCAGATTCGACGTCGATGCTGTAACTGCCTTCAAATCTTGTGGCTTCTTGTTGGTCGGGATTAAGTAATGCGATTTGCTCATCAAGCGCCTGTTTTTGTGCGCCGCTGATGGGTAGCGCTATATCGCTTTGTTCGCTAAGCATCTGGTATAGCGCAGCCAACTCAAGCACCAAACGTTGGTTGTAAACAAGTTTTCCATGCACGGCGAAAGCTTGCTCAACACTCAGGTTGAACTGATTGTTTGTCGCGACACGATTACCATCCTGGATGAATAAAGTACGAAGTTGGGCAGTATTGAGCACGACAACACGCTGCTCTTGTGGCGTACTCAACGGTCCATTGATTCCAGCCCATTGTTCATCTGTCAGCGCTAACGTAAAGGTACCAAAAAAGCGCGGGGACCACTCTGTTGATTGATCAGAAATATGGCTCTTTATTGCGCTTTTTTGCTCATCATTGAGCTCAACTAATGTCGTCCTGCTACTGTCTGACAAGTAACGGCGAACCGCTTCATTTTTTTCCGCATATGGTAGGTTGCCATAATGACTGAGCTCACCTTGCAGCAGGTGTTTGGCGACGGTATTGAATGCAATTGTCACTGGGTCTAGTGAGATTGTTGGTAGTTCTTTTTCATCGATATAGCCATCGTCGTTGCTGTCCATTTTCAAAATGTTGGTCAGCGTATCCAGTTCCGCTTGAAAGTACGATGCAGCTTGAACGTCAACGCTCGCATTCGCGTCTACTTGTGCCAATTTGCTGCCTTCTACGGTCACAATTTTGTCTAGTGGCCATTGCGATAACTGAAATGTGTATTCGAATCCCCCTTCAGCCATCGTGCTTTGCCACTGCTCACAAACCTGGCCAGAACAAACTTTAAATGCGTATACATCGTTTTCATGGCTGCCTGATACAGGGCCGGAAATAGTCATAGTTGACCGACCGTTGGGTAGCGTTGGCGGTGTGATAGTGCCGCCGGTGCCTGACTGGGTCGACGTACCCGAATCGGCATCTGAATCTGAGGGATTACTGCTGCCAGAACCATTATCTATATTAGAGGGGGCTGGCGCTGATCCCTGTGGTTGGTCACTACAACCGCTGATCGCTAGCACGATTGTTGCAGACAAAACAAGCTGTCTAAAGAGCATGAATATTCCTTTATACGAAAATCAAAGCAAACAAGAAATAACGCATATACGCAATGTGGTGCTTATTGGTTGGACTGTGAAATCCTTCGTTATTTCGCTTAGTAAAAGAGGTTAATGCTAAAAAAATACATTTATACGATCAATGGATCTAAATATGATCAATAAACTGGCATTTATTATATAAATGAGATTGATTTTTACAACAGTATTGATAATAATTCTCACATCAAAAGAAATGTGAATGTTTTTTATGAAGGAATTGATTGTATGAATGGTTTTATGTCGCTAGTTAAGCGTTACATGCATGATGAGGAAGGAGCAACCGCAATAGAATACGGTATTTTGGCCGCAGGGTTAGCTGCTGGAATATTGGCAATTTTTGGTTCTGATGGCTTATTTATCAGTGCTTTAAAAGATAAGTTTCAAACAATCATTGATGGTATGAACATGGGATCTGGTGGCGAGTAACTCTTTTTTATTGTTGCAAATTATTACGGTGTTCTTGTTGCTTGTTATTGCATTGAACGATGTTTTTCAGCGCAAGGTTCCCAATATATGTTTGCTTTTGTTGTTATTCGTTGGCGTTACGGTTACGCCTTTTTATCTTCACTCGTTTTTGGCCGGGATCGCGATAGTGGTCTTTGGATTAGTGGCTTTCCACTACCGTTGGCTTGGGGCTGGTGACAGTAAGTTGTTAGCAATATGCGCCTACGCCTCTTTGGAACAGTGGTACTGGTTGCTATTAAAAACGGCTTTGTTAGGTGGAGTGTTAAGTGTCGCGTATTTGTTGTTTAACCACTTCGCAATAAGGGGAGTAATTGCGGCTAAGCCGCGAACTACCGTGCCTTATGCGGTCGCTATATGTATCGCTGCAACCACCACTATTCACTATATGTAGTTTATACCCATCATGAAAAAGTTAATTTTTGTGCTACTCGGAGGAGCGACCTTGGTCGCAATGCTGGTGGTGGCATGGTTGAGTACAACTCCAACCCAACCAGATAAGCCAGTCGAAGTGGCGTTAGAAGAAAAGGCTGTCGTACCAAGAATCTTAGTCGCGAAATACGGCATTCAAGCGGGTGCCTTGTTGAGAGCGGAAGATTTTCGCTGGGCGCCAATGCCATCTGATAGCAACACGCAACTTAACGACGTGTTTCTTGAAGGTTTTATCAAACCTGATGTGTTGAAAGGCAGCTTATTAACCCGCCGTTTGACTGCGAATCAACCACTTGCGGTATCAGACATTATTCGCCCAGAGCAGAACCAATATATGTCCGCGATGCTCTCACCAGGCATGCGAGCGGTTACTCTGGAAATGAGCTTAGCAGGAATGAATTATGACCTACTAAGGCCGGGTAATTACGTTGATGTCGTCTTAACTAGTGAGAACGAGCACACCTCAGAAAAGGGCTTTGGGGAAATCACCAAGCGTGCAACCAGCGTGATTCTAGAAAATACGCGCCTGCTCGCGATCAATAACACTCTGACAGATATTGTGAGCGGCCCAAAACATCAAAATGAAAGTGACATGTCGATGGCTGGTGGTGACACCTTACCGATTACCTTTGAGGTTACTCCAGAAGGGGCGCAACGTTTACTGCTAGCAAAAACGTTGGGGGATTTATCTCTTATCCTGCGTGGTTATCAACAGGACGAACAGTCTATGACAACAACAACCATAGCTACGCTCTGGGATGAGCAGTTGTCGGATAACCATCATCCGGATCGTAAACCTGAGCACACCATTCGCATTTTCAGTGGTGAAGATATCCGCACTCAAGAAAAGAGCACAACGAGATAAATCATGTCCTTGCTTCGAAATTTTATACTTTGCGTATCGCTGGTTTTGTCTATCTCTCCGTGGGCGGTAGCAGCAAGTCATACCTTTAACCTTACTATCAATCAAAACCGTTTGATTACGGTGAATGATGATGTGAAAGATATTTTTGTTTCTGACCCCAACTTAGTCGTGGTTCACGCACCTTCCAACCGTCACGTGATGGTCTCTGGTAAAGCGTTAGGAGAAACCGACATTCTGGTACTTGGAGACAATGCTCGCACACTCGCGCATTACAAGGTTGTGGTTGCTGCTGATCTGTCTCAACTGGAACGAGCCGTACAACACGCGTTTCCTGATGCTCAAGTGACGTTTGTTCATAGTAAGGGAGCGATCGTTGCTATGGGTGAAGTGGCCAATGCACTTCAGGCACATGAGATCCTGAGCATGGCATCGGGGTTTGCCAAAGGGCTACAAGAGGTAGACGAACAAACCTTAGCTGCGCCAACAAGCGAAAGCAGCAGTAGCTCTGGTCGCGGTGAAGGTATGGCAAAACCGGGTGGTGGCATGGGCGTCTACCCTTTGGTTGTTAACCAGCTTAAAACCGCGGGTAGCGCTCAAGTGAATATTTCCGTGCGTATTGTTGAAATGGAACGCTCGACCAGCGAACAACTTGGTTTGCGTTGGAGCTCTATCGGTAATATGCGCTGGGGTACATGGGACACGTTACAGACGGCACTGGGTGTAACGCCTGGTAATAAATTCCCAACCAATAATCTGCCATCAGGCCCTGGTCAGCACGGTCTTAATGTCATCATCGATGCATTAGTTGAAGACAGTTTAGTAAACGTTCTCGCTGAGCCGAATCTGACGGCTAAGTCTGGCGAGGCGGCGACCTTTATGTCTGGTGGTGAGTTTCCTTTTCCCGTCGACAACAGTGATGACGGTGTGAGTATTGAGTTTAAACGCTTTGGTATTTCATTAGAGCTGACACCTACAGTCTTGAGTAATAAACAGATCAGTCTCACGGTTGCTCCCGAAGTTTCTACGTTGAGCCGCGAGCACAGCGTTTCTATTGCGGGTGTCGAAGTTCCAGGTATTGAAAGCCGCCGTGCCACCACAACGATTGAATTGGCAGACGGTCAGAGCTTTGCGCTGGCAGGTCTGGTGAGAACCTATCAAGACCACAAAATCGAGGCGCTGCCGTTTCTTGGGGAAATTCCTTTCCTTGCACCGCTTTTCAGCAGCAACAGCTTTAAAAACTCGGAAAGCGAGTTAGTGATTATCGCGACAGCACATTTAGTCGAGCCAACCAGCGACCCAAGTGAATTGACCACGCCATTAGATCGCTTCCGTCCTGCGAATCGATTTGAACGTTTGTTCTTACGCGACATGGGTGATGACCACGATGATAGCCAGCGTTTGTTTGGTAACTATGGATACAACTATTAAGGATGATGATGAAATTCGCGAAATTAGCTTTGACCACATTGACCCTTTTTCTGGTGGTCGGTTGTCAGCGTCCGTATCAAACAGGAACGCATGCAACCTTTCAGGACAAAACCTCATTTACGACAACCACTGCCAACATTGAGTTAGACCTGAAAAATATTCTTAGCCAGGTGAACAAACGTGAAGAGCAGGGATACATTCGCCTCGCGTTACAAGGCGGTAATTTGGATCTGCAATCCCAGAAAAATCTGCGTAATCAGTTGATGACCTATCTGCAATTACCAGTGGAGATGACTTACCACTCGGACAAGCAGAGTCAGATTGTTGCTGAGCTTGAAGTGGTGTTAAAGCCAAACACGTGCCGATACAACCGTCAGTCTCTACCTATTTCAGCGTACGCCTGCCAGCAGCTACGTAATCATTACCTGAGTGTGGTTAACAAATCGACCTGGCACCATGGAGAAGAGTATCAGGAGCACAACAGCGCTCTGACAACAGGAGCGGTACAACGTTTGTTTAATAACCAACTTAAATCGGCAGAAAGACAGCCGGTGACAGGAGAGTAAATCGTGACTGAAAGAGTATTTAATGTTGTCGCGTTTGTTCTCGATAGCCAGAGCCAACAAGTCCTTGAGAGCCTAAAAAGCGATTTAACTACGCAAGATATTCAGGTGAAAAAAGGCGATATCGAAGCCGCAAGACTTTGGTGCGTCAAACAGGGAGCGCCTGATTTACTTATCGTTGATGGTGGTGACTGTCTGGGATTGGAAGCTGCGCTGCGTAAGCTGGCGGAGTATTGTCCACCGCAGATGAAGCTGATCGTATTAGGTAAAAAACAAGAAGTTTCATTATACCGAAGCCTAATGTTCGCGGGTGTGAACGATTACCATACTACACCGCTAAATGCCGACGCGATCCGACTGAGCTTACTGCACCTTCAAGGGCACCAAGTGACTAAGCCATTGCGTCATGGGCGCGTTATTTGTGTGTTGGGAAGCACTGGTGGGTGCGGCGCAAGCACCATCGCAGCCAACCTGGGTTACTTCTTAGCTGAGAAACAACATCAGTTTGTTGCCTTGGTGGATTTTGACCTGTTCCACAGCCAACACCCGATCCTATTGGGCGCTGATTATGACCCACATTTGGAGCACATCATTGCTGATGCAGATCGTATCGACGAAACCTTGCTGGCCCACAGTAGCCAGCAACTGACAAAGCATCTGCATCTGTTTTACGGTCAGGACAGCCAGCTGCCGCACGACGACGTACAGCAACCGGCAGAGACAATCCAAGCGCTGGCTGAGCACTACGCGACGGTGATTGTGGATGTGCCGAATCTTAACCACCCAGCGATGCCTGCAATTGTAGAACAGGCAGATAACTGCATTTTCGTTACCGACTATAGCCTGAATAGCTTCCGTTATCTGGCAAAGCTGCGCGCCAATACACCGCTGAAACACCAGCGACAAATCTTGGTCGGCAACTTGTGCCGTCATGCAAAAGGCCGAGTACCCAAGCAGGAAATCACCAAAGCGCTGGGACTGGAATTGATCGTTGAACTGCCGTTTGACGCCAAAGCGTTTGATAAAGCGGAAAGAGAAGGCAAACCGCTGTTGGCTGAGCGTTCGAAGTTCAGCAAAAAAATCCATCAATTAGGGCAAGTGCTGGGTGCCGCTTCGGCGGAGCAGAAAGGGTAAGTCGATGTTTAAGCAAGATGTGTTAACCCACAAGACTCGCAGCCACGAACTGCTTTCGATGACGGATGACGCCAAAAGCGCATTTTACGAACTGGTCGACCCATCGATCGCCGCGAGCTTATCCCGTGATGAGCTGCTGCCGCGTGTCAAAGACGCACTCAACGTCATTTCAGGGCGGAAAATGTTGCCCTATAACCGTCAGGAATTGGCGGTCTTAGGTTTGCAACTGGTCGATGAAATGGTCGGTATCGGGCCTATTCAACCTTTGCTCGAAGACCCAGAAGTCTCCGATATCTTGGTTAATGGTCCTGAAACGATTTACGTCGAACGACGTGGCAAGTTAGAAAAAACCGATATTCGCTTCCGTGATGCCAAACATGTACTCAACGTTGCCCAGCGGATTGTAAACGCGATCGGCCGTCGGGTAGATGAATCCAATCCGATGGTGGATGCGCGCCTAAAAGACGGCAGTCGGGTCAACGTCATCGCGCCACCTTTAGCGTTACATGGGACTTGCATCTCGATCCGTAAATTCCCTGAGAGTAAGTTGATGCTGTCGAATCTGGTCGACAACGACAGCCTGTCCGAGCAAATGGCTGAGTTTCTCTCGTTGGCGACCTATTGTCGCTGCAACATCTTAATCTCTGGTGGTACAGGCTCGGGTAAAACGACCTTGTTGAATGCGCTGAGTCGGCACATCAGCGAAGACGAACGTATTCTGACCATCGAAGACGCTGCCGAACTGTCCTTGGCGCAGCCCCATTGGGTGCCGCTTGAAACCCGTAATGCCAGTACGGAAGGTAACGGCGAAGTGACGGTACGCGATCTGGTGAAAAACGCCCTACGTATGCGTCCGGATAGAATTGTACTGGGTGAAGTTCGTGGCGCAGAAGCATTCGATATGTTGCAAGCGATGAATACCGGTCACGACGGCTCGCTGTGTACTTTGCACGCCAACAATCCACAAGATGCGATTGTGCGCTTAACCAATATGCTGCAAATGGGCGGAGAACGTTTGTCCGACCATATTATTCGTAGCCAGATTGTCAGTGCGATTGACCTGGTCGTGCAGCTCGAGCGCATGCGCGATGGGCGTCGTCGGATTACTGCTATCAGCGAAGTGGTTGGAATAAACGGTGAACAAATCGAACTCAGTCCAGTGTTCCGTTTTGAGCTCATTCGTGCTGAACAACAGCATATCTATGGTCGATTTAGCGCTCAGTCCGTTTCCTCTGCTTTGCTTGAAAAAGCGGCTCATTTTGCCAAGGAAGATGCATTGAGTCAGTGCGTGGAGAGGTCTTCGTGAACCTACTGATTGTCTTGATTGTTTTCTGGTTGGTTGCAGGCAGGCTGGTCTGGCTCACCATCCAACGTCAGGAACATTGGCAAGGTCAGCTTAAGCGCTACACCTTGTTGAACCTGGATACTGACGCCGACCAGCGCCAACCATTCTGGTGTCACTGGATCTGGTATCAAAACCTGCAAACTTTTGTCAGTCCAGCCAAATTAAAGCAGTGGCAGCTTGGTTTGGTTGCGTCCATTTTGCTAGCACCGACAGTACTTTGTTTTAACGGTATGGACTGGTACGTGTCACTACCGCTCAGTCTGAGTACGGCATTGCTGGTGGTGTGGTTCGCCTATCAACAATTGCAGCAGAAAGCCAAAGACCAGTTTCGCGATGAATTACCGGATGTCATTGATGGCTTAATCCGCGCGTTGCGCGTTGGTGCACCGATGGCGGATGTGTTTCATGAGATGGCCCAGCAACATCAGGGCGTGACTGCTCGCTTGTTTGACAACATGCATGATGAGTTGAAGGTCGGCCAGACGCTGGACGAAGTAATGAAAAATGCCGCGCGGCGTATGCCGATTGCTGAGTTTCGTTTTCTGACCATCGTTCTTAGCCTACAGCAGGAAACGGGTGGCCGTTTAACCGGAGTGCTGGAGCGACTAGGGCTTACATTGAGATCGCGCGCGGAGCTCAATGCCAGTATTCAAAGCATTACGTCCGAGTCGCGCAACTCTGCCAAAGTCCTCGCCGCACTGCCAGTTTTGGTGTGTCTGGTGCTGTTTACCACTGGACGCGAGCATTTTGATTTTCTGATGACCTCGAATGGTGGGCAAATCGTCATGGCCTATGTCGTGGGCAGCATTTTGGGTGGGTTGTACCTGATCCGCCGTATGACTCAGCTAAAGGGATAATTCATGGGGCAATGGTTCGTTTCGTCAACCTCGCTTGCCGCTCTGTTGGTCGCGGGTGTGGTGTTGATGTCTGTGTTGCTGTGGTTGTTCTTATCACAGCAGTCTCAAAGTTGTTGGCAGGCGCAGTGTAAGCGTTACTTAAACCCTGGTAATGATAATGCTGTGATTGAGACTTCGTCATCGTCATTTCTCGCCGGGCTAGGTGTGTTGTATCCCACTTCTGACAAAGAGAAACAGCGCCTGCAGCAAATGCTGGAGCATGCCGGTATTGCGTCTTCGACTGCCTTAAATTCGGTGCGCGGCGCCAAGCTTTTGCTCGGTTTGTTTAGTGCGAGTGCCGCTCTGATTTGGCAGGCGGTATCTGGAGAACTGCTCGATGCATACACCCTAATGATGACGTTAATCGGTTATGTGCTGGGGTCAAACTTACCGGAATACTGGTTGCGCCGCCAAGCCAATCAGGCTCAACAGAAGCAGCAGCAAGTCGTGCCTGACGCCATCGACTTGATGGTGATCAGTGTGGAAGCCGGGCTGTCGCTGGAGCGTGCATTGGAGAAAGTCGGTCTGTATTTACTCGATGTTGAGCCGATGTTGGCGCGACAGTTATTACGCACTCACGCAGAGATTCAGGTGCGGGGAGAGTCGGCTCAGTGTCTGAAAAAGCTTGCGTGGCGCACGGGGCTGAAAGAGATAGAACGTCTCGCCAGTACGCTAGCGATGGCCGAGCGATATGGCTCTCCTTTAGCGGAAACCATGCGCACTATCAGCGCGGATGCCAGACAACTACGCAAAATGGCGTTGCAGGAGCAAGCTGGCAAGTTGCCGGGACGCATTACTCTGATTCAAATGGCTTTCATTATGTTGCCACTGATGGTGCTGATCGTCGCACCGACCATGAACTTGTTATTGGAGAGTTTAAAATGATGACGACAAACCCGACCAAATGGCTGTTGTTGGTCTGTCTAAGCCCTCTGCTATTAGGCTGCGCGACGGCGAGCAAAGTGAAAAAGCAGACTGAAAATAATACTCAAGCACTAGCCGAAGCAGCATTCAATTATGGTCAGTATGGTAAAGCGGAGCAGCAGTATCTTAAGTTGTTCGAGCTCTCACCAGACAATCTCACTTACCAAATGATGTTGGCTCGTAGTCAGTACCGTCAGGACAAGAAAGAAACCGCGATGGCGAAACTGCGTTATGTGTGCGCGAATCCGGAGCCTGTCTCTGCGCAGGCGTGCATGTATCTTGGCCGTTACTTGCTTAGCAACAGTCGTGTGACCGAAGCTATCGAGGTGTATAAGTTAGGGCTACCGAAAGCGGACGGTCCACAGGTTGAAGCGCAGCTGCATAACGGCCTTGGTATCGCATTGTTGGGCAGTGATGCCTTACAAGCACGAACGGCGTTACAACAAGCGATGATCCTTTCACCAGATAACCCTCATTTTCGTTCTAACTTGGCGATCAGCTATCTGCATGACAATCAGGTCGAGAGAGCTCGAACAACATTTTCTCCGCTCTTGGCGTATCAGCAGTTACCTCCGCAGGTAGAGCTGAATTTCGCGCTGTTGTTACTGGCAGAAGGTAATGAAGACCAAGCGCGAGCGTTACTTACTCGTCATTTACCCGCGAGCGAAGTTGAGCGCGATCTAGCTATCCTCAACGCGCGTTTGACGGCGATGCGGAATGCCCAATGAGTCGGTGTCGTTCTCGTCAGCGAGGTGTCATCAGTTTAGAAACCGCACTGCTATTTCCTGCGGTCTTAGCGGTGTTGTTAGCCTTTTTTGATATTACCCGTGTTCATTTGCAATACGGATTATTGGAACACGCGATGCGTAGCTCATTGCGGGTGCTGTTAGCAGAAGACTGGCGCGTTAAACCGTTGAATCCCTCTGTTATCAAACAAATGCTCGATGACAACAGCTACGGTTTTATCGACCAGGTCGAGGTCAGCATCATTCGTTATGACTCGTTGGAAGAGATGCTTCGAGTGGGGAAAGAGCAGGAAGACGTAGAGGCCAGCGCGTTCTTTCGCCCGAGAGACCCAGTTTTTCAGGTGACCGCTACGCTCGCGACACAAATGGAAATCAGCCCTTTAGCCACGCTATATCCAGAACCCTTGGTGTTTACTAGCACTTTGATTGCTTCACAGGACTTGTTGTTCGATTAACTATGTTTCGATACCCGATTTTTTCCGCGCGTAAACGTCGTTTACAAGGCAGTGTCAGTCTGGAAGTTGCTCTGATCTTGCCGATGTTGCTGACCGTGATTGTTGCGGCGTCAGAAATTCTGATCATCCTCCGTGTGGAGCAACGCTTGGTGAACCTTAACTACAACATTCTTGAAATGGTGGGCAATCGCCGGACGTTGACGATTGAAAATAATATTGCCCAGCTCCCATATTTTAGTGGTTTTGCCGAGCAGCAACTCTCGAACATTGCCAAAGGCAACGTGAGTTTGTCTATCGCAATGCACAATGCAGCGACTAAGGAAACCACGCCAGTGATGGTGAGTTCTGCTTGTATGTTGAGTGGTAAATGGCCTGATTTTGACGTCGGTAGCTTGGTAGAAGTCGCGATCTGCTTCCAGCCTGACGACAGTGTTAGTAGTAACGCAATCTGGAAACTATGGCCAAATGGTCGCTTCCACTCTCATATGATCAGGGAGACGAACTGATGATGGCGCTATCTACATATTCTGTGTCTCGTCGCCATCAGGTTGGCGTGGTCTCGGTGTCGGCGGCGATATTTCTAGCCGGTATGCTGACTTTCTTTAGTTTTGTGTTGTTAGTGGTCGTCACCAGTACCACAGACAGCCGGTTATCTATGCTGGCGGATGCCGTGCTGTACTCTTCGTCTGACAGCGTAAGCGCAGATCAAGATGCCAACCAACTGTTGAACGCTAACGTTAGCGACGATGCAACGGGATTATCGGCACCTCACTCGAGGTTAGATAAGCGTGATGACTTCACCACAGCGACAGTAACCGGAAAAGTTAAGGCGAGTGAGTTAGTGCTCAATGAAGAGTTAGTGACAGAAGACTTGATTATTCGTCACCAGGCTACCTCCCGATTACACCAGATGACACTAGAAATTGTCATCATGTTGGATGTTTCTGGTTCGATGGAGGGGGCTCCAATGACTCAGGCGATGGACGGATTACGGGATTTTGCTGACATCTTATACGCCGAAGAAAGACGAAATCTGAGTAAAACCATCAGCATCGTACCGGCAACTGGATTGGTTAATGTCGGTTGGCGTCCTAATTTTCTTAAACCTGGTGCGATAGCAATTCCCCGCTCATTACGCACTTTGGCAAAAGAGCAGGGTTGGAAAAACCTGCTGAGTCCATCGGTGCCGGGGCGTTGGCGTGAAGCGATGTGCATGCAGTTGCCCGAGATTCAGTCGGATTTAACCAGCCCGGGAATGTTAAATCCAAGCTGGATACGCAGTTTGGAGCTCGGGCCTAAGCAGCAAAACATTCGCTTCTATCTCGAAACTCACAAGAAGCCACCACTAGGCGCGACTTACAAAAATGGCATGCCGTTGCATTCCTATATTCCAACTAAGAACTCACCGTATAACCCAGAGTGGAAGCACATGCATGCGCTGTTTGACACACTTGACTGTGGTGTCAGCAGTGTTCAGTCATACATGTCCAATTATCGTGAGTTTGTGCATGGTTTAGAAACGCTGTATCCGGAAATGAACACAAATAACGCTGAAGGTGTGATGTGGGCATGGCGATTACTGTCTCCAGAATGGCGTGGTGATTGGGATAAAACCAAGGGTGAACTGCCACGAGATTACGGTTTGAAAAGTAATAAGAAAGTCATGGTGCTGTTTACTGATGGTGACCACTTGATTGATCGAGAAGTACGCGATCGAAAACAAGTGATGTTATGTCGAGAGATGAAGCGAAAAGGAATAGAAATCATCGCGGTGGATTTCAACAATCGCTCACCGTCGATGAAATCCTGTGCCAGCCCGGGTGCTTATTATCAAGCGACCAACCGCACTATTCGCAATGTATTACAACAAGTGGCCACCACACTGAACAAAATTGAATTGGTGGAATAACTACCATTATGAAAGGAACTGTATGTCGTACCGAAAAGAGCAGCTAGAACGTTTACCTGAAAAAATTCAGGGGTTTATTCAGCAATTCTCAACCGCCCAACTGGGAACCGTAGATTCACAAGGCATACCATTGGCGAGTTACGCTCCGTTTGTTCGTCAAGGCAACGACTTTGTCATGTTATTGAGTACCGTCTCGAAGCATGCTCGTAATCTGCAACAAATGCCGAGAGCGTCGCTGATGTTAGTTGAATCAGAAGATAAGGCGCGTCACTTGTTTGCTCGTGAGCGACTGATCATAGACTGCGATGTCGTTTGTATTGATAAGCACAGCGAGGAAGCCTCACCGCTTAAGCAACATATGCAGCAAAAGTACGGCGAGATCGTCGAGCAGTTGTGTGGCATGAAAGATTTTAGCTTCTACCGTTTTGCACCACGCTCAGGTAACTACGTAAAAGGATTTGGTCAGGCGTTTCGTCTGGATGAGAACCTTCAACACGCAGTGCATCAGACGGAAGGCCATACCGAGGAAGAGAAGCAGCTACAACCCGCTTAATTATTGCGAGGGCAACCTCGCATTTTTTCGATAACAATAGCGTAAAGCCGTACTGGCCAAAGCGCAGTGAAATTCAGCCCTTCATTACTACAGATAATCTACAGAATGAATTGGAACATGATTAAAAGATATGCCTTTTTAACTATAGGGGTCAGTGCGACAGGGCTGGGTATGGTTGGTGTGTTTATTCCGTTACTGCCTACCGTTCCTTTTGCGTTACTTGCGCTCTATTGCTTTAGTGTCAGTTCGCCTCGTTTTCAGTCGTGGTTGCTCGCCAGCCGTTTGCTCGGTCCAACGCTGAGAAACATTAAAGAAAATCGTGGCCTAACCATAAAAGAAAAGGTGCGAGTACTGATAGTGGTGTGGTGCTCGATACTGGCGACCGTCGTTTGGTTGCTCGGTGAACGACCATCTGCACAAATTACATTGCTGGTGATTGCCCTTATCGAAACCTACATTATTTTGCGCTACAAGACGCGCGTTGATCCAGTTGAGGAAAATAAATGATAGGTAAGATTCCTCAATCCGCAAAACCTTGGCTTTTGGGTTCTGTAAGCAGTGGCGTGTTGGTTATTCTTGGTTTAGTCGGTCAATATTGGCTGGTGAGCCGAGTGTTCAGTGACAACTTTGAACCGATTGTTCTACAGGTGCTATTGGCGAGTGTGACTTTATTAGCGTTACGCTTTGGTGTGATTATTTTCCATCGTTACTTGGGGGCAAAAACAGCGCAGCAAGTAAAGCAGTCAATACGTAAGCAACTGCTTGATAAATTGGCCGCTTTAAAGCCAGCCCAAATGACACCAGAGCTGCGTGGGAAGCTCAATTACCTGCTTGGTGAAGGCGTGGAAGTACTGGACCTATATTGGGGGCTGTTTGTCCCTCAGTTTTTTATCGGTCTGCTTGGCCCTTTGCTAGTGTGTCTATTTATTGCATTCATAGACCCATTTTCTGGCTTTATCTTGCTGTTAATGATCCCTCTAATTCCAGCCATTTTAATGTTGGTGTTTAAACGTTTTGCCAGTGTCAGTGCGACCTATAAGCACAACTTGGCTCTGCTGACGGAGCTGTTTACTCAGAGCTTGCACGGCCTTCCCGTGTTAAAGCTGTACCAGTATTCCAAAATTTGGGGAGCGGAAATTGAGCAGCATGGTGAGGCATTACGACGCTCTACCATGTCACTCCTCAAGACTAATCAACTGGTGATTTTATTGGTTGATCTGTTGTTTTCTCTGGGCACGATAGTCGCTGCGTCATTGTTGGCGATTACGCGTTATCAATTGGGTATTCTCGACGCAGCATCGGCAGCTTTTATCATTTTGGCCAGTGTCGAGCTGATACGTCCATTGTCTTTAATGGGAGCGTTCTTCTTTGCCGGTGCGCTGGGCCGAGAAGTGCAGGCTGACGTACAACACATCTTGTCTTTAGACGAAAATGAATCCCACCATCTTACACAGCAAAATCATGCCGTTGTTCTTGATGTTCGCGATTTGACTTATGGTTATCCTCAGCAAGAAAAACTATTTCAGGGTGTCGATTTAAGCGTATACAAAGGTGAACTGGTGGTGCTGCAGGGGCCAAGCGGTTGCGGCAAATCCACCTTGTTCAAACTGATCCGTGGTCAGTTGATGCCCGATGCAGGTGTGATTACCCATCAGCCGATTGGTTACTTACAGCAGATGCCGTATGTGTTTCATCAGACGCTGGAAGATAACTGTCGTATGGCGGCATCCAGTGCTACACAAAATGAGGTGCGTGATGCGCTAAAACAGAGTGCGCTGGATGAATGGCTAGAGCACTCAGACACACTGTCATTGCATCCGGGTGAAGGCGGAAAGCATATCTCTGGCGGGCAGGCGGCTCGGCTTGGTTTATCTCGAGCATTTTTATCCGATCATGCGCTGATGTTAATCGATGAACCGACCCGCCAGTTGGATGATGTGACCGAACAAAAAGTGATTGATGCGCTGCATCAGCTCAAGCAGCAGGCCGGCGTATTGGTGATCAGTCACTCACCACGACTAATTGCTCAGGCTGATCGAGTCGTAGATGTCAGCCGTTGGCGCGATGTAACTAAAGTAACAAGCTCGGAGGCCTGGGCATGATCAATCAGTTATTAAATCTAGCTAAACCGCACTTAGCTCCGCTTGGTTTGTCGTTGCTTTGTCGGATATTAAATCAGTTAGGCACCATTGCAATCCTCGTTGTCGCGGGGCAATACGCGCAAGAATTATTTATTGGCCAACAACCCGTATCGATTTGGCCACAACTGCTTTGGGCGTTACTTTGGATTGGTATCGGCAAAGCAATCTGTCGTTATGTCGAGCAACTTTCAGGGCATAACGCTGCATTTCGTATCCAAGAAGACTTACGCAATCAAGTGTATTGGCGGCTAGAACAGCAAGCGCCGGACAATATTCACGACCTTTCGACCGGTGACCTCACCGCACGGGTAGTATCGGACATAGAGCGCATCGAAGTCTTCTATGCTCACACCATTGTTCCAGTACTCTCTGCGCTGGTGGTGTCGCTGTTGGTGACTGCTTACGGGTATTGGTTAGTTGGTCCAGCGGCAATCGCCTTGTGTTTACTGTTAATGATTGTCGGTGGTGTGTTGCCTGCGTGGCACCTCAGTCGCAGCGCGAAGCTAGGGCAGAATATTCGCGATCAATTTGGTCTGTTGAATACCTTGCTGACCGACGTGGTATCTGGTTTCAATGAAATACAGAATTGGTCAGCGATGGCGTTTTTTCAGCGCAAAGTAACCAAACAAGGACAAGCGCTTCAACGCTTACATAACACCTTAGCTGTCCGCAATGGTATTAAGGATGCGCTGACAGATTTAATCATTGGTAGTGGCTTTATTGCCATGATTGTCTGGGTTTGGTGGCATGGAGATCCGCTATCGTTAACGGCGTTATGTTTATATGCGGGCGCTTTCGGTCCGGTGCTAGCGCTGACGAGGACTTTTGAGGACTTGCCTCAGACGTTTCCTGCTTGTCACCGAGTTCTGACCATATTGGAAGCGCAGCCGTCAGCAGCACTTAGTGACGATACTAAAGCTCACGCCAGATCTGATTCTGAGGCTCTACTCAGTGTCACAGGTTTAAGCCATCGTTATAGCCCTGATGCTGACTGGCTGTTTGAAAACTTATCGCTGTCGCTGCCTGCGGGAACGCATTTGGTCATCCATGGGCAAAGTGGAAGTGGCAAGACATCATTGCTGCGCTACTTGGCTGGTATTCATCTTTCCGAGACGACTCCGTTGCGGTTCAAAGGCGAAGCGATTACCTGTTTGAATCGTGAATCAGCTTGGCTGAAAATCAGTTATATACCTCAACAGAGTGTGATTTTTCCCGCGTCTTTACGCTACAACTTATCTCTAGGTGGTCACTATAGTGATGAGAAACTGATGCAAGCACTACGGCTAGTCTGCTTGGAGCCAATGTTCTTTGCATTATCCGATGGGCTAGATACTGAGTTGGGGCTTAATGGTACTCGTCTCAGCGGTGGAGAAGCGCAGCGGATAGCGTTGGCGAGAGCCTGGTTGCGCGATACGCCCATTTATTTGTTAGATGAAGCATTCAGTGCGTTAGACAAACAGACCGAGATCGTTATTCGTCAGCGTCTTCGCCAAGATTGGCAAGAGAAGTTAGTGGTTGAAGTCGCGCACCAGCCACAGGGGCTAAATCCGCACTGTGAACGCAGGCTGATGAAAGATGGTCAACTTACTCCCCTCAGTGACTAAAAGCACATAAACATGCCGGAGTTATCCGGCATTATAGATTACTGACAAAGGATGAGCATTGAGCAATTTTCTACTTGTTTTGGGTTTTAGCTCGAGCGTAAAGCGTTAACTGGCAAGCCGCCGAAGCATTTTACCCCTTTGTCTTTATATCCCCACCAGTCGTCCAGCTCCTCAATTTTCAAACGGAAGATGTTATTTGCCTCGCAGATAAATAGATAAGTCACTCGTTGACGGCTAATCAGCTATGCATGGCCTCGTCTTTTGGAATCTCCTGCTTTAGTTTGTTTCCCAAGTTCAGATTTAGCCAGTAGCGGAATCATCATGCGGTCTATGTTCTTCATCCTATCATTGTGTTTTTGCGGAACATTAAGTGCGCATGAACGTGATTCTGGTACCTCTTTTGAAGTTCTTGTGGGCGCGTCACTTGGTTACCGAACCATTGAAATCAGCGAAAGAGAAAATGTTATGGAAGTGGCTGAATTTCAGACTGATGGCTTGAATGTCGCACCAAGCATTTCTCTCAGAACCGAGCCTAAATATATATGGCAAGACCGAAACTGGTCTTATACGTTTTCGGCTGACTTTTTTACCTCTAAATTTGATAAGCAAGTTGTGGGAGATGGTGGCGGTTATAACCGCGTTATTAAAAATAAAGGTACCAAAATAGAGGGTTTATCTTTGTATTTTACTCCCATCATCTACTACCAATTTGGGCGAGAAAAACCTGAGGGCTGGCAATATAGAGTCGGTGTTGGGGCTGGGTTGGGATACCAGGATCATAACGGCGAGTTTTTAATCACCAATCGAGAGCACCCTAATTACGGAAAGGTGAGAAAAATTAATCACTCCAAACTGGGTTTATCAACTGGTGTTTATGCTGAGGCTAAATATAAAAAGCATCACATCGTATTTAATGGGGATCTCATTACCAATGCGCTATCTGGTGATGACTATCGGTATGTGGAAAACCATGTATCCATTACCTATCGCTATCAAATATATTCTTTTTCGCTGGATTTTTAATTTCTGACGCAGTTGTAAAGCCGAGTATTTCTTACTCGGCTTTTGCTGTTAATGGCGGTCCGCTATAGAAATAGCTTGTTGGGAGTAACGGATGGGCTAAATAAAAATCCCTGACCGTAAATACATCCTTTGTCTGACAGGTATTGTGCTTGTTCTTGAGTTTCAATCCCTTCTGCGACGACTTTAAGCGATAAGGTTTTGCCCATAGCGATGATCGCATTAACGATGGCATTGCTGTCGCTGTGACTCGGTACATCTTTCACAAATGAACGGTCGATCTTCAATTTGTTGATCGGCAGACCTTTCAGATAAGAAAGCGAGGAATAGCCTGTACCAAAATCATCCAAAGATATTTCAATACCGAGTTCTCGCAGTTGATTTAACGACGCAATGGCCTGTTGTGGGTCGATCAACAAAAAGCTTTCGGTGATTTCGATATCCAAATGATGCGCAGAAAAACCAGTCTCTTGAAGTATCACCTGAAGCCGGTCGATAAAGTTCGATTGCTGCAGTTGGAGTGCGGATACATTGACGGCTATTTTGCCGAAGTTAATTCCAGACTCCAGCCAAGCGTGGCCTTGAATACAAGCCTGCCGGAGAACCCAATCGCCGATGCTTTGAATTAGCCCGGTTTTTTCTGCAATTGGAATAAAATCAGCAGGGGACACTAAGCCAAATTCAGGGTGCTGCCAGCGCAACAGGGCCTCCACGCCAACAATAGAGTTCTGCTCCAGGTTGTATTGGGGTTGATACTCCAAACGCAGTTGCTGTTTCTCTATTGCCTCGTGCAGCGCTGATTGAATTCGCACGTGGGAAATGGACTTGTGAGTCAGATCCGGTGAATAAAAAGCGTAGCCGTTACGGCCATTCTTTTTCGCTAAGTACATGGCAGTATCTGCATTTTTCAGCAGTGTTTCACTGTCTTGACCATCGGTTGGATACAGGGCAATACCGATACTTGCTGAGACACGCAATGATTCGTGACTGGTCAGCTTAAACGGTTGATGGAATACACCTAAGATGCTGTCCACCGTTTCGGACAGCGCGACATCACTTTGCGCCTCTGGAAGAATAATCACAAATTCGTCGCCGCTGATTCGTGCGACATGGGCATTGAGATGCAAGGTGTCTTGCAGACGTATTGCCAGTTTGGTCAGCAATTGGTCACCGCAAAAATGCCCCATACTGTCGTTGATGTGCTTAAAGTGATCGATATCCAGGAAAAGGGTTGCAAAGCCTTGCTGGCTCTTTTGACCAGTTTCGATGTGCTGCTCGAGCAATCCAAGTAAATGAGTACGATTTGGCAGATTGGTCAACGGGTCATAAAACGCCATTCGCTGCAGCTTTTCTTCATGTGCTTTGCGCACCGAAATGTCTTCAAACACACAGATATAGTTGATCAACTGATCTTTGTCGTCCATTACAGCGCTTATGGTGGCCAGTTGAGGGTAAAAGCTGCCATCTTTCTTGCGGTTGATGAACTCGCCTTTCCACTGTCCTTTAACTTGTAGCTCAGACCATAAATTTAGATAGAAGCTGCTATCGTGGTGTCCAGAGTGAAGGATTTTCGGCGTATGACCAATCACTTCTTCTGCACTGTATCCTGTGATGTTCGTAAAGGCAGGATTGATATCGATAATGTTTGCATCACGATCGGTGATGATCATCCCTTCTTGCGAGTTATTGAAGATCTTCGACGCCAACGTTAGCTGTGTTTCTATGGTTTTTCTACGTGTGATGTTTCGCGTCATGCCCATAACACCAATCAGCTCACCTGCTTGATTGCGTACAGGTGACTTAATGGTTTCGAGCCAGGTTGGATTATTGTTCGAGTCGATTTGTCGGCACTCTTCAACAATATTCTGATTGCCAGTTTCAACCACTGTAATATCAGCTTGAATGAATTTTTCAGCGCGCTGTTCGCTGAAAAGGTCAAAATCATTTTTACCAATGATTTCCTGATTGGTTTTTTGCCAGGCTTGCTCGACGCTTCGGTTAGTCATTGCATACAGGCCATCGGTGCCTTTGATCCAGATATGGTCTTCAAGGCAGTCGATAAACTCTTGTAATGTTGGGATTTGACTTTGATCTTGCTGATACCGCAGATGACGTTGTTGTTCTTGTTGGTAATGTTGGCTCACATCAAAACTAAACCGACCAGCAAGGGCGCTCAGCCACGCTGGCACGTGATGGCTTTGTGCGTTTGTGTAAGTCAGCGTAATCGTGGCAAACAAATCACCGTTAGGTAGCCACACCGGACAGATGCTGAGGATCTGCTGCTCATAAGCTATATTGACGGTTTCTAATTGAAAAGGGGTATATTGAGCGGTGATCTGCTCAATCTCGGCAACAATCGCATCATGGTTCTGCTCTGCGGTCGACAACGCACTGTGTTGCCACTGTTCGTTGTCATTGAAGGCATAGACTTGTCCCTGTGCATGGTTGGCATTACAGCACTGTTGCAGGGCATCTTGCCAGTCTGCTAATAAAGAAGATGGAATATCAAAGCGAAACATAATTAGTACGGTATCCTGAATCGCCCAACGATGTGTTTATAAAAATATAGCTGAGATGGCTATTGGGCTTTGGCTGTATCGTATCCGACCATAAAATAATTCCAAGCGGTAGAAGACGCTTCAGTTCATAAAAATACGAATTGATACCGTCTGTTAGTGAGAGGCATTGGCGGTTTTCTCTTTTTTGCCAAACTTAACTTGCTGAATCACCAGACCACTGATGATCAATACCAGCCCGATCAGCGTAGAGGGATGAATGTCTTCACCAATAATCGTCGCCAGTAACATCAGGGAGATGAATGGGGAAGCGAAAATCAGGTTACTGATGCGAGCCGTATTCTGTGTTGACTTGAGCGCGCTTAGCCAAAGGACGAACGTAATCCCCATCTCAAAAAGACCTACATAGGTCACCGCAGCCCAGCCTTGGGCCGAGATGGTATTCCAGCTTTGTCCTTCATAGATGCTTAACGCAACAGTAAAAGGAATCGCAACCAGAAAACCAAGTAACACGCCCACGACCGGATCCGCTTTGTTTTTGGTGTTGAGAATCCAATATCCTGCCCATAGCAATGTAGAGAGCAGAGCTAAACCAACGCCAAGCGGGCTCTCAAAATCCATACCTAACACGTTGCCCTGAGTGGCAATCACAATCACACCTAGGTAACTAAACGCGCAAGCAATCCAGTCTTTGCTACGAATTTTCTGCCCGAGAAATACCGCTGCCATGAGCGTCAGCGTGATGGCCCAGCTGTAGTTGATGGCCTGGGCCTGAGAGGCCGGGAGCAAGTCATAAGCCTTAAACAGGATCAGGTAGTAGGCTAATGGGTTAATCAGGCCAAGTAGCAGGTAATACCAAGGATTCGACAGAAAGGTATCGCTGAGCTGATTCAACTTGCCTTGAACACCACATACGATGACAAGAGCAATAGCAGAAACGATGCTGGCAATACACAGCATCTGAATCGGAGTGAACTCGGCTAATGTGAGTTTAAATGCGGTCGCCACTGTCGACCAAAGTAATACTGCTGAGAGCCCAAATCCTAGGGCGCGACGCTCATTCATGATGCCTCTGTATCGTGTTCAAAGGCTCGGCGATAAGATTTTGAGCGAGCCAAAGGATATTATTTTGAGCAGGTAGTGTATGCGAGGATTTTTCATCCAACAAACTGGACATTTATCCAGTGTCTAAATACCATTGTTATAGATATAAAACACAGGCTAACTCGCTATTATGCAATGGATTCTTGAGCATCAATCTCTCATTCTCTCTTCTCTATGTGCCGCTGCAGCCAGCGGAGCGGCGGTCGGTTGGTGGGTAAAACAGCGCTTTATCACTCAAACTCAGCTTCTTGAGCAGCAACTGTCTGCAGAAAAACAGCTTCACCAACAACAGCTTGAGCAAGTGGGTCAGCGTCTGGCTGAAGCGCAACAAGAACTGGATGAGCTGGATGACGAGCGCGATAAAGCGGCATTTGAAGTGCGTCAGTCACACGGCAAGTTGATGGCAGCAATGGAAAAGCTTCGTTATTTCGAAGCCGTCAAACAAGAGCGTCAGCAGTATTTCGATGAGCTAGGGAAAATGCGTGAGCAAAAATCGCGTTTGGAAACCCAATTACGAGAGCAGCAAGCGCGCCATGAGCAAGTAAATCAGTCGAATGCGGAAAAGCTGCAAATACTGGAACAAGCAGAAGTACGACTGAAGCAGCAATTTGAGCATCTTGCCAACCAGCTGTTTGAAGAGAAAACCGCGAAGGTGGATCTACAAAACCGTCAGAGCTTGGAAGGTTTGCTTTCTCCGTTAAGAGAGCAGTTGGATGGCTTCAAAAAACAAGTTAATGACAGCTTTAGTCAGGAAGCCAAAGAGCGTCATACACTGGTGCATGAGCTAAAAAATCTGCAACGTTTAAACGAGCAAATGACGCGTGAAGCGGTGAACCTGACCCAAGCTTTGAAAGGCGACAACAAGCAGCAAGGCAACTGGGGCGAAGTGGTTCTCGCCCGTGTGCTGGCAGAATCTGGTTTGCGAGAAGGGCACGAATACGAGACGCAGGTGAATCTACAAAATGAAGCAGGTAAGCGTTATCAACCTGATGTGATTGTTCACCTTCCGCAAAATAAGCAGGTTGTAGTCGACTCGAAAATGGCTTTGGTGGCGTATGAGCGTTACTTCAACGCAGAAACCGATGCACAGCGAGACCAAGCGTTGAATGCCCACCTTATTGCGCTGCGTGCGCACATCAAGGGCTTAAGCATGAAGGATTATCACAAACTCAAAGGCATCCAGAGCCTGGATTATGTGCTGATGTTTATTCCTGTTGAGCCTGCTTTTCAGGTCGCCATTCAGGCCGATCCGAGTTTGGTTAAAGACGCGATGGAGCAGAACATCATTTTGGTCAGCCCGACTACCTTGCTGGTGGCGCTGCGTACCATTGATAATTTATGGCGAAATGAACGTCAGAATGAAAACGCTAAACTGATTGCAGAGCGAGCGACCAAACTTTACGACAAACTACGTTTGTTTATTGATGATATGGAAGGTTTGGGCGGGGCGCTGGATAAAGCCAACCAAACGTATCAAGGCGCGATGAATAAGCTTGCTACAGGTCGCGGTAATGTGATTCGACAGGCAGAAAGCTTCAAGCAACTTGGTGTCGAGATTAAGCGCCCAATTTCCTCTGATCTTGCACAACTGGCACAGAGTGAAGCATTTTCCGAAAATGAATCGTTAGTAGAAAGACATCCGGCTGAGGATAAAGTAAACTAATCGCCCGCAGTACATTGGGCGACTCTATTTGTCAGCAACCGCCCAGCAGTGAAACGTGCTGCCTAAGAGGAATTAGAATGACGGACACAAGCTTGCAATCCAATAATGCATTAGAGAACGAAACCACCCACTTTGGTTTCACTACCGTGGCGAAAGAAGAAAAAGTAACTAAAGTTGCCGAAGTTTTTCACTCCGTGGCAGCAAAGTACGACATCATGAATGACCTGATGTCGGGAGGCGTTCACCGTCTGTGGAAGCGTTTCACCATCGATTGCAGTGGTGCTCGCCCGGGGCAGCGCATTCTGGATCTTGGCGGTGGTACTGGTGACCTGACAGCAAAATTCTCGCGCATCGTCGGCGATCAGGGCCATGTAGTTTTGGCGGATATCAACAACTCAATGCTGAATGTCGGCCGCGATAAGCTGCGCGATAATGGTATTGTGGGCAATGTGCATTACGTTCAGGCGAACGCAGAAGAACTGCCGTTCCCAGATGATTATTTTGATGTGATTACTATCAGCTTCTGTCTGCGTAACGTAACGGATAAAGACAAAGCGCTGCGTTCGATGTTCCGCGTTCTTAAGCCGGGTGGCCGTCTATTGGTACTGGAATTTTCGAAACCAGTCATCGAACCGTTATCGAAAATTTATGACGCATACTCGTTCCATCTGTTGCCAAAAATGGGCGAACTGGTCGCGAACGATGCAGAAAGTTACCGTTACCTAGCAGAATCTATCCGCATGCACCCAGATCAAGACACTCTGGAAGGCATGATGCAAGAAGCGGGCTTCGAAAACACCAAATACTACAACTTAACGGGTGGTATTGTGGCGCTGCACCGCGGCTACAAATTCTAAGGGTTAACGGCATGCCATTTGAACCTCTTATTACTGCCGTCATTGAAACGTCGCTGAACACACTGATTAAAGACGATCCTGCTCTGGGTCGTCGTTTAGCACGTCTGAAAGGCCAGGTTATTCAAGTCCACCTGAAAGAAATCAATAAGACGCTGACCTTTGTTTTCAGTCAGCAGATTGATGTTTTGGGTAACTATGAAGGTCATCCTGACTGTTATTTGTCTCTCAACCTGAGTGTGTTGCCGGAACTGCGAGATCAAGCCAACATCACCCGTCTTATCAAGCAAGATAAGCTTGAGTTGGAAGGCGATATTCAACTGGCACAAAAATTCTCTCAGTTGATGGTAGATTGCAAACCAGACATTGAAGAATGGCTGTCGCGAGTGACTGGAGATGTTGTAGCCCATACGGTCGTGCAGGGTTCAAAAAACGTCGGTAACTTTTTCGTTTCTCAAGCAGAAAAACACCAGCGACATCTAGCGCAGGTGGTGACAGAAGAGTGGAAATTCGCGCCAGCGCCGCTCGAAGTCGCGCATTTTTGCGATCAAGTGGACGAAGTACGCAGTCAGGCATCACGAGTGGAAGCTCGTCTGAATGCTCTGCTTGATAAGTTAGATGCGGATAAGCCTGGGTTGGAGAAACCATGACTCCAGCAGAAATAAAGCGCTTATATCACATCGTTAAAGTACAACTGGAATATGGGCTGGATGAGTTGTTGCCGGAGCATCAACTGACGAAAGCGCCGCTTTGGATGCGCAAAAGTCTGTTCTGGATTAAAAATAAACACCCTGAGAAGCCATTAGGTGATCGCCTTCGTTTAGCGTTACAAGAGCTGGGTCCGGTTTGGATCAAGTTCGGTCAGATGATGTCGACCCGCCGTGACTTATTCCCTCCTCATATCGCCGATCCTCTCGCGTTGCTTCAAGACCAGGTTGCCCCATTTGATGGTGAACTGGCAAAACAGCAAATGGAAAAGGCGTTAGGTGGACCACTCGAAAATTGGTTTACCGAGTTTGATATTAAACCACTGGCCTCTGCGTCTATTGCTCAGGTGCACACAGCACGACTAAAAGACACTAACCAAGAAGTGGTATTAAAGGTCATTCGCCCAGATATTCGCCCAGTTATTGATTCCGATCTAAAACTGATGCACCGAATGGCACGTATAGTCGCGGGGGCAATGCCTGAAGCACGTCGTTTAAAACCGGTCGAAGTTGTTCGTGAATACGAGAAAACGCTTCTCGATGAACTCGACTTGCGTCGTGAGGCCGCTAACGCGATTCAATTGCGTCGAAATTTCGAAGATAGCGAAGAATTATACGTTCCTGAAGTTTTTCCTGACTTCAGTAATGAAACTGTCATGGTTTCTGAGCGAATATATGGCTTTCAAGTTTCTGATATAGAAGGCTTGATAGCAAATGGCACCAATATGAAACTGCTGGCTGAACGCGGCGTGAGTGTGTTCTTCACTCAGGTGTTCAGAGACAGCTTCTTTCATGCCGATATGCATCCCGGTAATGTGTTCGTTAAACCTGATCACCCGGAAAACCCAACGTGGATTGGGTTAGATTGTGGGATCGTTGGTACACTTAATAGTGAAGACAAACGTTATCTGGCGGAAAACTTCCTTGCGTTCTTCAATCGTGATTATCGTCGAGTGGCGGAATTGCACGTGGACTCAGGTTGGGTACCGGCAGATACCAATGTTGACGAATTTGAGTTTGCGATTCGCATTGTTTGTGAGCCAATTTTCGCTAAGCCACTGTGTGAAATCTCCTTTGGTCACGTGCTATTGAATCTGTTCAATACTGCACGTCGTTTCAATATGGAGGTTCAACCTCAACTGGTATTGCTGCAAAAAACCTTGCTGTACGTGGAAGGGCTTGGCAGACAACTTTATCCGCAGCTTGATTTGTGGGAAACCGCAAAACCATTCCTTGAAGAATGGATGATGAACCAAGTCGGTCCGCAAGCTTTAGTGAATGCCATTAAAGATCGCGCACCATTTTGGGCGGAGAAGTTACCGGAATTGCCAGAGCTGCTTTATGATAGTCTCAAACAAGGTAAGGCGATGAACCAACGTATGGATCAGCTTTATCAGGGCTACCGTCAAAGTAAGCGACAGCAGGCGACAGGTAAGTTTTTATTTGGTGTTGGCGCCACTTTAGTCGTATGCTCGGCAATATTGGTGGATAACGCTTATGAGCAGCTATCGTTCGCCTGTGGGATTGCAGGTGTCACATTCTGGCTGTTTAGTTGGCGAGCTTATCGTCGATAGACGGTAAACTCTTGAAATACATTTTGTTTAAAGACCCGAGGTAAAAAGAATGGGTGGTATCAGTGTTTGGCAACTTCTAATCATTGCTGTAATTGTTGTATTACTATTCGGAACCAAGAAGCTACGTGGTATCGGTGGTGATCTAGGCGGTGCCGTTAAGGGCTTCAAAAAAGCAATGAGCGATGACGAAGATGCTGCGAAAAATGCTAAAGACGCTAAAGACGCAGACTTCGAGCCAAAAAGTTTAGAGACGCAGCAACAAAAAGAAGCTGCACCTGAAACGAAAAAAGACAAAGAGCAGGCGTAAAACGTGTTTGATATCGGTTTTTGGGAACTGGTATTAATATCTGTTGTTGGTCTGGTCGTTCTTGGACCGGAGCGTTTGCCTCATGCTATTCGCAGCGTGTCCCGCTTTGTCGGTGCCGCTAAGAGTATGGCAAATAGCGTCAAAGACGAATTGTCTCACGAGCTGAAAGTCCAAGAGCTGCAAGAGAACTTGCGCAAAGCTGAGCAAATGGGGATGAAAGATTTATCCCCTGAATTGAAGTCTTCTGTGGAAGAACTTAAACAAGCTGCGCAATCTGTAAACCGCCCTTACGCGGAAAAAACTGAGTCCGATACTAAGCCTGTGAAAGCAGAGCCTGTCGTTGAGTCGGTAGAGAAAGCGGAAGATATCAAGGTTACAGCGGCAGATAAAAAAGCCGAATAGTCTCATTAGGAGGAGCTGCTAGGATAAGTAGCTCCTTTTTGATCTGGTTTTTACAAAGAGGTTTGCCATGTCTACCGTCGAGCAGACACAACCTTTAATTAGTCACTTGTTGGAGCTTCGCAACCGACTACTGCGTTCAATATTGGCAGTGTTGGTGGTGTTTGTCGGGCTAGTTTATTTCTCTAACCATATTTACGAGTTTATCTCAGCACCTTTGGTAGAACGTCTGCCTGAAGGGGCGACGATGATTGCAACTGATGTTGCGTCACCATTTTTTACGCCACTTAAACTGACTCTGATTGCGTCGGTATTTGTTGCTGTGCCATTTATTTTGTATCAGGTGTGGGCATTTGTGGCACCGGGCTTATACAAGCACGAACGTCGTTTGATCATGCCGTTGCTGTTTTCCAGCTCTTTGCTGTTCTACTGCGGTGTAGCGTTTGCTTATTTTGTTGTATTTCCGCTCGTGTTTGGCTTCTTCACCGCGATTTCGCTTGGTGGTGTAGAGTTTGCCACTGACATTTCCAGCTATCTGGATTTTGTACTGGCGCTGTTTATGGCGTTTGGCATTGCTTTTGAAGTACCGGTCGCGATCATTTTACTGTGCTGGACGGGTGCAACAACACCACAAGATTTAAAACAAAAACGCCCATACATCATCGTTGCAGCGTTTGTTGTTGGTATGGTGTTGACGCCACCGGATATGATTTCCCAGACTCTGCTGGCTATTCCAATGTGTTTGCTGTTTGAAGTTGGTTTGCTGTTTGCGCGTTTCTACACACGCAAAGATGAGGAAGACGAAACAGAAGAGTAGTCTTTGGTTCGTAAAATTATCAGTAAAAAAGCGGCTCAATAGAGCCGCTTTTTCTTTTCTGTTAATGCTAATCGGTTCCAATGCGCTCTGACAGAGCTCTCGCCGTGATGCCATGTAAAACAAGGCTTAGTATTACGGTGCAAGCTACGGTTAACGCAATAAAGCGTCCCCCTGGTAACTCCGCATCTAAGACGATGATGGTAAATACAATACTCGCTAAACCTCTCGGACCAAACCAGCCCATGAACCAGCGGTGACGGGCAGGCACGGAAGTGCCGATAAATGAGAGATAGATAGGGATCATTCGAATCAGCGTTAAACTGATGAGGGCGTATACCATCATGTTGATGGAGAAAAACCCGAGAACTTGCCCCACAACAGCCGCCCCAAAAAGAATCCAAGTCAGCATGGCTAATAGCTCGGCGAGGCTCTCAGTTGTCAATACCAGTTTGTGAGTATGGCGAGAAGCAAGATGACCAAACAGAAGCCCACCTGTGAATGCCGCAATGTAGCCACTGCCGTGTAGAGTCTGCGCTAAACCGAAGCTGGTCAGGGCAATAGCGCCCACTGTCAGTTGAACCCAAATTTCACTGAGCCATTTTTTCTTCGCGCTCCAGTAGAGTAGCTTGGCGCCAATATAGGCGAGCGACAATCCAACCAGTGTGCCTATACCCAGCTCTTCAGCAAACACCATCAAAGCATGACGCGTACTGATGTCAGCATGTGTAGTACTGGTTTCCACGGCGATGAGAAGCAACAGGATTGGGACGCACAGACCATCATTAAGTCCACTCTCTACATTGAGCCCTTCGCTTACGGGAGTCGGTACCTTCGGGTTTGATATGACGGCTTTGCCCAGTGCCGCGTCGGTTGCCGCGAGCATAGTAGCAAGGATGGCAGCTTCTATAACCGATAAGACGTCAAACAGAATAACTGCGACAAATGTTCCCAAGATAATCGCGCCCGGCAGTCCAAACATGAGCATCCGGACTGGATAAACCGCTTTTTGTTTTAATACGGTGAGATTGGAGTGAGCGGCATCTGAGAAAAGAATTAAAGCCAGCGTCAGGTCGGCTAGCAGTCTTAAGTCATTGGCTTCTGCTGATAATCCGATTATCCCCAGACCATATTCACCTAGCAGCAATCCCAGAGCGACATAAACTATCGGTCCAGATATTGCGGAATTTTCGATGCGCTTTGCTATCAGGGTATATAAGAACACAATCCCTGCGAGAATGCTGATAACAAAATAGATACGCTCCAAATCCATAAGTACTTCCTTGTACGTCATGCTGATTTTTGAACAACTTTGGTATCAGTGTAGCAATAGCTATCGCAAAGTTTTTAGTTTGTTGCTGAGTAACTTATTGAGTAGAAGGTAAATTAAACAGTGATTCGGCATTCGCTGTCGTCACTGTGTCTACTTCTTCAATGGTTAAGTCTCTCAGTTCAGCAATACGCTGGGCAACGAGAGAAGTGTAGGCTGGCTCGTTGCGTTTCCCGCGATGTGGGACTGGCGCTAAGTAAGGGCAGTCAGTTTCCAGTATGACCCACTGCATATCGAGGTGAGGAATGACTTTATCCATCCCACCATTTTTAAATGTTGATACGCCACCTAAGCCGAGGTGGAAGCCCAACTCGTTAATCGCTTTTGCTTCTTCTAAACTGCCACCAAAACAATGAAATACGCCACGCAAGCGGCCATCTTGCTCCTGGCGTAGCAGAGTTAATGTTTCTTCGATGGAATCACGAGTGTGGATCACAACAGGTAAGTCCATCTCTTTTGCCCAGTTAAGTTGGGTAATAAATGCCATTTCCTGCTCAGCGCGGTAGGTTTTATCCCAGTACAGATCGATACCAATTTCTCCCACAGCGATGAAGTTATGCTTCTCAAACCAGCCGCGAATAATCTCTAGCGTTTGCTCAACATTATCATCCACATAGCATGGGTGAAGGCCCATCATCGAATGGCATACTTCAGGATAAGCCTGTTCGGTTTGCAGCATCGGCTCAATCGACTCCAGATCGATGTTTGGCAGCAAAATCTTATTAATGCCTTGTTCTCGTGCGCGTTTTACAACTTCGTCGCGGTCATTATCAAATTCGCTGGCGTATATGTGCGCGTGGGTATCGATCATGGTTCGTCTCTGTGCTTCGTTTTTTAGGTCTTGTGAGAAGTATACTTGAGTGTGAGGGCGGGGTCATTTTCAGTTTTTTTCCGCGCCTTTTTCCAGATTGTCACCCGCAAGGTGCATCAAGAGTGATATGATTTTATCCACCAGATGATTTGATCATCATAACCGTCCAGACAAGGAGAAAATGGTGTCTGTATCAATTCAAGGTCCATTCCCTGCACGCCGTATGCGTCGCTTACGTAAGCATGACTTTAGCCGTCGTCTAGTGGCTGAGAACCAACTTTCTGTTAATGATTTGATTTACCCAATGTTCATTTTGATGGGCAAAGATCGTCGTGAAAGCGTAGAGTCCATGCCGGGTGTAGAGCGTTTGTCTATTGATTTAATGCTAGAAGAAGCGCAATACCTTGCAAATCTAGGTGTACCTGCAATCGCACTTTTCCCTGTCGTAAACCAGGATGCGAAAAGCTTATGTGCGACCGAAGCCTATAACCCAGAAGGTTTAGTTCAGCGTGCAGTGCGTTCTCTTAAAGAGCATATCCCTCAAATCGGTGTTATTACCGACGTTGCGCTGGATCCATTTACCACGCATGGCCAAGACGGCATCATTGATGAAGACGGCTATGTAATGAATGATGAAACTACTGAAGTGTTGGTTAAACAGGCGTTGTCTCACGCAGAAGCGGGTGCTGATATTGTTGCGCCATCAGACATGATGGATGGACGTATTGGTAAAATCCGTGAAGCGCTAGAAGAAGCAGGCCATATTCATACTCAAATCATGGCTTACTCTGCGAAATACGCTTCGAACTACTACGGGCCATTCCGTGATGCGGTCGGTTCTTCGTCTAACCTTAAAGGTGGCAACAAGAAAAACTACCAAATGGATCCGGCGAATATTGATGAGGCGATTCACGAAGTCGCGCTGGATATCAATGAAGGTGCTGATTCTGTAATGGTTAAGCCGGGAATGCCTTATCTGGATGTGGTACGCCGTGTAAAGACTGAGTTGCAGGTGCCGACATTTGCTTACCAAGTGTCGGGTGAGTACTCGATGCATAAAGCGGCGATTCTCAACGGTTGGTTAAAAGAGCGTGAAACGGTGATGGAATCATTGCTATGTTTCAAACGTGCGGGCGCTGATGGCATCCTGACTTACTTTGCCAAAGATGTGGCGGAGTGGTTAGCGGAAGAAAACGCTCAAGCGGCTCAATATCTAAATATGTCTCAGGAAGCGACAGAAGAGTAATTATCGCTTAGTGAGAAAAACCAGACCGACAATAGTTGTTCGTCTGTATATACCCAAGTAACCTCTGGCGGATCAAATATGGCTTATTTACATAGCAGCAGTCCAAGGTGCTTGGGTATTAAATTTCTGGGGAGAGAACAATGACAATGCTGATTCGTGAAGGCACGTTGGAAGAGGCACTTCAGGTGGTAACTCACGTAAAAGAGTTTGCCAATGGAGAAACAATGGAGTCTATGGCACAGCGTCTCGGCGATAAAAACAGCTTAATTCTAGTGGCTGAGAAGAACGGTTCGATTTTAGGCTTCAAAATTGGTTATGAATTGGATGATGATACTTTTTACAGCTGGTTTGGTGGCGTAGCTCCTCAGGCTCGTAATGAAGGGGTTGCACAAATGCTGTTAGAGGCCCAAGAAGAGTGGGTGGCTGAGCAAGGTTATAAAACCCTTAAAGTGAAGTCTCGTAACCAATTCCCAGCTATGCTTAGATTGTTATTGCGAAATGGTTATCTTATTGAAAAGTTTGATGAAAACGTTAATCTTCGCGAATCTAGAGTACACTTCATTAAAGCAATGTGAAATTAAATGAGATTTTTTCTCATTTAATTGTTGACAGTTAAATGAGAATCATTATTATTAATCCTGTCTTAGGGAATGAGGAATGGTTCACAAGGACGTTGATTTACTTATTAATAGTTGTTGATTAACAGAAGTTGATTAACTGGTGTTGAGAAGGTGATGAAACAGTTTCCAAGAACTTGCACGAACTCTTTTTGACACGACATTGCTCACATTGCTTCCAGTGTAATTTATAGCTTCTTGGTTAAGCAGCTTGATAAAAAATTGCTTTACCACTTCTGCTAGGCGACCCAATTGGGTCGCTTTTTTCTTTTCTACGATTTCATTTGACGCCACGATTCATAACTTTTCCACATTTGATGATCATTTTCAGATCGTTGATCTTTTCATCTTAAAATAAAATTATTTAATATTATTAGTAACTTAACTTGGTTATTTTCTTTGTTTTATAATCTTGTATAACCAGTGGATAAATAATATAAACAGAGTTATCCACAGGAGGGGTTGAGTTTTAGTGTATCAGCTCGAAATATTTACGCGATCTGGATCGAGCGAACAAGATAGATTCGGATCAGTAGTCATGGCATCCTAAGCAGATCTATTAAGTACTGACTTGGATACAGACAATTATGGCAAGTATTCCTGAAAATCCGCTGATTCTTATCGACGGTTCTTCTTATCTATATCGCGCTTTTCACGCCTACCCAGGCACAATGAGTAATGGTGAAATACCAACTAATGCCGTCTACGGTGTCGTAAACATGCTACGCAGTATGATGCGTCAGTTTGCGTCTGATCGTATTGCAGTGGTTTTTGACGCGAAGGGTAAAACCTTCCGTGACGATATGTATCCAGAATACAAAGCGAATCGTCCGCCAATGCCGGATGATCTTCGTTGCCAAATCGAGCCGTTACATAATGTGATTCGCGCGATGGGCTTGCCATTAATTTGTGTTCCTGGCGTAGAAGCGGATGACGTCATTGGTACTTTGGCTTATCAGGCATCACAAAAAGGCATGCCAGTATTGATCAGTACTGGTGATAAAGACATGGCGCAGTTGGTGGATGACAATATCACCCTGATCAACACCATGACCAATGTTGTGATGGATCGTGAAGGTGTGATTGAAAAGTTCGGTATTCCACCGGAGTTGATCATCGATTACCTGGCGTTAATGGGCGATAAAGTCGACAACATTCCGGGTGTACCGGGCGTGGGTGATAAAACTGCAACTGCGTTGTTGCAAGGTATCGGCGGCCTGACGAAGCTTTACGAAAACTTAGATGATATTGCTCCACTGGGTTTCCGTGGTTCAAAAACCATGGCGAAGAAGCTAGTCGACAACAAAGAAAATGCAATGTTGTCGTACGAACTCGCCACTATTAAGCTCGATGTTGAACTGGAAGAAACGCCGGAATCACTGCTCAAAGCAGAACCAAGCAAAGACGAGCTGATCAAGTTATATGGTCAACTGACGTTTAAGTCTTGGCTCAATGAGCTGTTAGAAGGCGGCTCAGGCGCTGTAGAAGCGGTCGAAATGGCTGGGTCTGCACGCGCATCATCAGCTTCTTCTCATGCTGAGATGGAAACGTCAGCAGTGACGATTGATCGCAGTCAGTACGAAACCATTTTAGACGAAGCGTCTTTTAATGCTTGGTTAGAAAAACTAAAAGCCTCTGAATTGTTTGCTTTCGATACGGAAACGGACAGCCTCGACTACATGGTAGCGAATCTGGTTGGTCTCTCGTTTGCGGTAGACGAAGGCATCGCAGCTTATGTCCCTGTTGCTCATGACTACCTTGATGCACCGCAGCAGCTAGACCGCGACTGGGTGTTAGAGCAGTTAAAACCTATCTTAGAAGATGAGTCGCAAGCGAAAGTCGGCCAGAACCTGAAATATGATGCATCTGTTTTAGCTCGCTACGGCATTGAGATGAAAGGTATTAAGCACGATACCATGCTGGCTTCTTACGTATACAACAGCGTAGGCGGCAAACATGATATGGACAGCTTAGCGCTACGTTTCCTTCAGCATAGCTGCATCTCCTTTGAGCAAGTTGCAGGTAAAGGTAAAAAGCAGCTTACTTTTAATCAAATTGAACTCGATCAAGCGTCCCCATACGCAGCAGAAGATGCAGATGTCACTCTTCGTCTGCACAATCGTCTGTTTGCCAATATTGAACAAGACGAAAAGCTGAAATCGGTGTACGAAGATATCGAAATGCCGCTTGTTCCTGTGCTTTCTCGTATCGAGCGCACTGGGGTATTGATTGATGACATGAAGCTGAGCGCTCAGTCGGTAGAAATCGCCGCTCGCCTTGAAGAGCTTGAGAAAAAAGCTTACGAAATTGCAGAGCAAGAGTTCAACATGAACTCACCAAAGCAGTTACAAGCTATCCTGTTTGAGAAAATGGGTTTACCGGTAGTGAAAAAGACACCATCTGGCACGCCTTCGACCAACGAAGAAGTCCTGCAAGAATTGGCTCTAGACTACCCATTACCAAAACTGATTCTTGAATACCGTGGTCTGGCAAAGCTTAAATCGACTTACACCGATAAGCTGCCGAAGATGATTAATCCAACCACAGGACGCGTACATACCTCTTACCATCAAGCGGTAACGGCGACTGGTCGTTTGTCATCAACCGATCCAAACCTGCAAAATATCCCAATTCGTAATGAAGAGGGACGCCGCATTCGCCAGGCATTTGTTGCACCTACGGGTTACAAAATCCTGGCGGTCGACTATTCACAAATCGAACTGCGCATTATGGCTCACCTTTCTGGCGACCAGGCTCTGCTTGATGCATTCCGCGATGGTAAAGACATTCACGCAGCCACTGCCGCTGAAATCATGGGCGTGGGTATTGATCAAGTCTCTAGTGAACAGCGTCGCCGAGCGAAAGCGGTTAACTTCGGTCTTATCTATGGTATGAGTGCCTTCGGCTTAGCGAAACAGTTAGGTATCCCACGTGGAGAAGCACAAACCTACATGGATAAGTACTTCGAGCGTTACCCTGGTGTGATGCAGTATATGGAAGACACGCGCAGTGCTGCAGCCGATCAAGGTTATGTTGAAACCATCTTTGGTCGTCGTTTACACCTACCAGAGATTAAATCTCGTAACGGGATGCGTCGTAAAGCAGCAGAACGTGCGGCGATCAATGCTCCAATGCAAGGTACAGCGGCAGACATCATCAAGAAAGCGATGTTACTTGTTGACCAATGGATTCAGGCTGAAGGTGACGGTCGAGTGAAACTTTTGATGCAAGTACACGATGAACTGGTATTTGAGGTTGAAGAGTCATCATTGTCCGAAATTGAAAGTAAAGTACAGAAATTGATGGAATCTGCAGCAGAGCTGAAAGTGCCTCTTGTTGCTGAAGCTGGTCATGGTGACAACTGGGATCAGGCTCACTAGTCATTTTTAAATCGATTTGTCTAATTTATTATGAGCCAGCGCACAAACGCTGGCTTTTTTTTACGATTAAAAAAGACATGGCAGTCTTAGGTTTGCTGTCATTTAATAAAACTTTAATGAAAAAAAACTACAAAAATTCTTTGCAATTCTGACCAATTGTTGTACATTAATACTCGTAGGGTACAGAGGTAAGATGTTCTATCTTTCAGACCTTTTGTTTCACGTTATTGGATTAGGCTGATTCAGCCGCCCCAGTCAGTTTTTGACTGGGGCGTTTTTTATTGGGCCAAAGAAAAATATTTTAAAGAACAATTGCTTATAGTTTTTGGGCTTTTCATCAACCTTCCCCTTTCTTTAACTCCTTACAAAACCTCACTTTTTTCTGCATTTAGCCGTTCTCTACTTCCTGTAAATTTACGCCAGTCACATTCTGATTTTTTCTCCACAGAAACTAAGTCGTTAATAATCACAGTTGTATTTATTTTAAGTTTTTGAATTTTATCATTTTTATCGTGATTGAATATGGCAGGGAGACTATAGTGGGGAAATTTGAAGGCTTTTTATGCTATTGAAATCATTTGATAGTTCAGTAATGCTTTACAGCATAATAACAACTACCAAGTTTTCTCTCCCGTTATCCCTGCCAGGAAGGTGGGGATTTTTATTTCTGTCATTTCCTTTCTTATTCGTTAGATAAACAAAAGCCCCACCAACGGGTTGGCAGGGCTATCGCAAAAATTTAACAAGAATTGTTAATTATTCTTCATTGCTCTCTGGCGTTTCTAATTCGTCTTCTTCAATCAGATGTGCCAGTGCAGGCGCAAACCAGGTGTCCAGTTTGGCACGCAGCTGATCAACACCTAAACCTTTCAGAGACGAAAATACGTCCACGTCTACATCACCACCGAAAGTTTCAACTTGCTTACGAATTTTCAGTAGCGTCTGTTTACGGGCACCGCTTTTCAGTTTGTCTGCTTTGGTCAGCAGCACTTGCACTGGAATACGGCTGTCGATAGCCCAGAAAATCATTTGCTGGTCGAGATCTTTCATTGGGTGACGGATGTCCATCAGAACCACTAAGCCTTTTAGACACTCGCGTTTCTGAAGGTATTCGCCCAAAGATTTCTGCCATTTGTTCTTCATCTCAACTGGGACTTGAGCAAAGCCGTATCCCGGTAGATCGACGATATGACAACCTTCTTCTACCTTGAAAAGGTTGATCAACTGGGTACGACCAGGTGTCTTTGATGTCTTGGCTAAGCTTTTTTGGTTAGTCAGACGGTTGAGTGCACTCGATTTACCAGCGTTTGAGCGTCCTGCAAACGCAATCTCTACACCTTCGTCCTCCGGCAAGTGGCGAATATCGGGTGCGCTGGTGATGAAATGCGTATTTTGGTAATGAATTTTTACGCTCACTGTTAACTCCATCTCGACTTTGTGTAGTCGATTGATTACTTTTTTGTGAAATTGTGTAAAATAACCGTGCTCGGCATGAGGTCGCCTATTGTACCATGAGTGTACACGGTATGTTCACATTCCGTGGTACTGGAAGCTTGATAATTATAATGGAATGTCATGAAGAAATTAGCGCTAATTTTGAGTGTTTTAGCCAGCTGCTCAGTATGGGCCCAAGGTAGTATTGAGGCTGGTAAAGCAAAATCACAAACCTGTGTCGCCTGTCATGGTGCAGATGGCAACAGTGCAATCGCAATGTACCCTAAACTCGCTGGTCAACACGCTAAGTATCTTGAAAAACAGTTGCAAGATCTTAAGTTAGGTATGACAAGCGGTGGTAAGCAAGGTCGTTACGATCCAGTCATGAGTGGTATGGCAATGCCGCTAAGTGATGAAGACATCGCAGATCTATCCGCATACTTTGCGTCTCTGCCAACGTCAGAGAACTCAACACCTGAAAACGTTGTTGAGAAAGGCAAAGTGCTCTACACCGCTGGTGATGCTGAGCGTGGTCTAACGGCATGTATTGCATGTCACGGTGCTCGTGGTAACGGTACTGAGCTTTCAGGTTTCCCTAAAATTTCTGGTCAGCATGCTGACTACATCAAAGCTCAGCTTACTAAATTCCGTGATGGTAGCCGTGGTAACGATATGAATGCCATGATGCGCGATATCGCGAAGAAGATGACAGATGAAGATATTGAAGTTCTGTCGCAATATGTTGGCGGTCTGCACTGATAACTGATAACCCTACATAGTTCGAGCAATGTTATTCAAAAATGCCCCGGCGAATTCGTCGGGGCATTTTTGTTGGTGACTTAGCTCACACCAGAGGTAAGCAGCTAAATAGATATCTAGCTCGGTAGCTTGTAAGACATTTGCCATACTTGTTGTTGCCTTTTTCTCTTTGGTTAACCCTAACGTTATGATTATTAATACATTTTGTCGGTAGCAGGAAAAATGCTGTAGTTTTTTTCTGTGCTCGGCTTGTCGCAAGGTTCGATCGGCGTAAAGTAGAAGCTGTTCACAGGGGGGTGAACAAAGGGAAGTTTAGACCAAGGTTTCGGTCTCAGGGATTCAAGCTAGGGATGCTTGGTTGTTGCAAAAGGACTTGGGTAGGCAGGGAGCCTGCCGGATAAGGATGGTCATCTCGTCTGACGGTTAAGACAGTGAAAAGGATCAGGCACAGGAAGTCGCCCAGAAGACAGGAAGTTAATGGATAGCCAAAATTCATCAGGAAGATGAAAAACAACACTTTTTGGCAAGGAAAGCTCGAAAAACAAAAGGATTATTGGTGCACTCAATGCGTGCAACACAGTTTCGCCACATAAGATGGCATTAGGAAGCGGCAGTTTAACTGCCGCTTTTTTTATTTCTTTCACAATAAATTCGACGTCGAAATTCTCTCAGGAGATGATGTCGCATCAGAATCAGAGTTTTTTAGTAAAAACTGCTGAAAAAATGCTCAGTAACACTCCAATCTGAGTTCAGTTTCTGGTATGTTTCGCATCCCTGTTTGAGGAAGTCAGCATGCATACCTGTCCTTTATGCCACAATCAGCACACTCACCATTATTTTGAAGATAAGCGTCGCGAGTATCTTCAATGTGAACAGTGCCGTTTGGTGTTTGTAAATCCAGACCAACGTTTGGATGCAGATACCGAAAAAGCTCACTATGATTTGCATGAGAACAATCCCGAAGATATGGGATACAGACGCTTTTTGTCGCGAATAGCTGATCCAATGACAGAGCGAATTTCTCCACAATCGAACGGAATCGACTTTGGTTGTGGTCCGGGCCCGACACTTTCTCTGATGTTAGAAGAAACGGGCCACAGCATGGCGTTATATGACCTTTATTACCACCCTGATACATCGGTGCTAGAAAAGCAGTATGACTTCATGACAGCAACAGAGGTGATTGAACACCTCTACCACCCAGATATGGTGTGGAAGCAATGGTTGAATTTAGTTAAGCCAGGGGGCTGGATTGGCCTGATGACAAAAATGGTCATCGACGCAGAGGCTTTCAAATCGTGGCATTATAAGAACGACCCAACGCATGTGGTGTTTTTTAGCCGTGAGACGTTCCAGTTCCTAGCTGAGCGGGATAAGCTCGAACTTGAATTTATTGGTAATGATGTAATTTTACTGAGGAAGACCCAGTAATGAGCCGTAGTAAAAAATCTAGAAAGCCGGGTGCCGCAGGCGCACCTGATATTATTGTCACTCGTAACCGTACTGAATCAGACGTGGAAGGCCGTTTACGTAAGCGTGCGAAAAAGCGCAAAGGTTTGAAAACGGGTAACCGTAATTCAGACGCGAATGAGCAGAAGCAACGCGCCGCTGCACAAAATCGTGACCCACGTTTAGGCAGCAAGAAGAAGATCCCTCTGATTGTTGAGCCAGCGAAGAAGATGACCAAGCAAGAACGTCGTATGTCTGCGGAACAAGAGCTGGAGATGCTGGAAAACGATGCACAATTGAATGTGTTGTTGGATCGTATCGAAGCAGGTGAGAATCTGGGTACTGGTCTACAAAAATACGTAGACGAGAAGCTGGATCGCATCGAGAAGTTGATGGACCAACTTGGTCTGTTAGAACCTGAAGAAGAAGAGGACTTTACTGCTCCTGCTGCGAAAGGTTCTCGTAATGACGATGATCTTCTTGCGGATTTTGATGATATCAACTTTGACGACTACAAAGGATAATTAAGCGATGAACGTAACCTTATTAGCAATTGCAGGGGCGGTGATCATTATCGCTCTGGCTTCTTATGCAGGTTACCTTCTGCTTAAATTGAAAAAGCAAAAGGAATTGCAGCTGAAGCATCAAAAACTGGCGATTGATAAACGTAACGCCAACATTTTTGAGAACGTGCATACCTTGTGTCAGGCAGGCATTCAAGGCCAGTGCGATTTGTCGGAAATTAGTATTCGTGTCTACTGCATCATGGATTATGTTCAGGGTGAAGACCGCATTGATTTCGACAAAACGTATCCTGCAATTTCTGAGCTTTACCATATTGTGAAAGATATGGCGCGCGGTGAAGATCGCCAGCAACTAGCCAAAAAAGAGCGTATGCAGCAGAATCTGACTCGTCAGAAAGCGGAAAGTCGCTTAACCGAGTCGATCGTTAAAGAGCTCGAATTGTTGAAGAAAAACGTCCAGCCACTGAATAATCAAATTAATATTCAGATGATCTAGTCACCAGAACGTTACTTGATTGCTTGAGTCAGTAATTTCACCCCAGTTATGCTCTTGTGGCAGCTGGGGTTATCGTGATCACGCTAGCACTTCTTTGGTTTTATAATTAAAAAGCCAAAAGGTATTACCGCGGTTATCTTTGTCGTGTGGCAAAATAAGCAGCTCTGAATATTGGGTGACGGCTTTCGTTGCCCTAACATTTAACGGAAAGTACCACCATGTCGAATCAACACACTGAATCGAAACAACAAATCGTTTGGGATCAAGCAGTATTGGATAAGTACAACTATTCCGGTCCTCGCTATACGTCGTACCCGACAGCATTGGAGTTTCATGAAGCATTTACTATCTCTGATTATGATATGGCATGTGCTCAGTACCCTGATCGGCCGTTATCGTTATACGTCCATATTCCGTTCTGTCACAAGCTTTGTTACTACTGTGGTTGTAATAAGGTGATTACTCGTCACTCGCATAAAGCCGATGAGTACCTCGATGTTCTAGAGCACGAAATTCGTCAACGTGCCTCTTTACTGGTGGGCAGAACCGTAACGCAACTGCATTTTGGTGGTGGTACACCAACGTTCCTATCTGAAAAACAGATCACACGTGTGATGAATCTGCTTCGCCAGGAATTTTTCTTCAGTGATGATGCCGAAATCAGCATTGAAGTTGACCCGCGAGAAATTGAGCTCACTATGCTGGATCACCTGCGCAGCGAAGGCTTTAACCGCTTAAGTATCGGCGTTCAGGACTTTAACAAAGAAGTTCAGAAACTGGTCAATCGTGAGCAAGATGAAACGTTCATTTTTGATATGGTGGCACGAGCGAAAGACTTGGGCTTCCGCTCGACAAACCTGGATTTAATCTACGGCTTACCGAAGCAGACCAAAGAGTCTTTTGCTAAGACACTGGAGCAAGTGCTTGAAATGTCGCCGGGTCGTCTCTCGGTATTTAACTACGCCCACATGCCGCAGCTGTTTGCCGCTCAGCGTAAGATTAAAGATGAAGACCTGCCACAAGCCGAAGAAAAGATGGCTATTTTGCAAGATACCATCGCAACGTTAACCGACGCGGGTTACCAGTTTATCGGTATGGATCACTTTGCTAAGCCCGATGATGAACTTGCGGTTGCCCAGCGAGAAGGTGTGCTGCATCGCAACTTCCAGGGTTATACCACACAAGGTGAGTGTGACTTAGTCGGCTTTGGCGTTTCGGCTATCTCGATGATCGGTGACGCTTATGCGCAGAACCAAAAAGAGTTGAAGAAATACTACGCTCAGGTGAATGACCTGCGTCATGCGCTTTGGAAAGGCGTCTCGCTGGATGCGGATGACTTACTACGCCGCGAAGTGATTAAGCAACTGATCTGTAACTTTAAACTGGATAAAAAAGCCATTGAGTCGGAGTTTAAGGTTAAGTTTAATCAGTACTTCAAAGAAGACTTGGAGCTGTTACAAACCTTCATTAATGATGAGCTGGTCGAAGTGGATGACAACGAAATTCGTGTCACTTTACGTGGTCGTCTGCTTATCCGTAACATCTGTATGAGTTTCGATAAGTACCTCCGTGCGAAGGCTCGTCAGCAGCAGTTCTCTCGAGTGATTTAGAATTCGAGAGATTCCGAATACAAAAAATGCCAGCAAATGCTGGCATTTTTTATGATTTTTCGCGGAATTAAACGCGATGTTTAACTTTTTCTTTCAGCTCTGCTTTTTCTGCGTCTGACAAGAATGCCAACTCAAGGCCATTGATTTGCGCTTGACGAATTTGCTCTTGAGATAAGCCTGCAGCTGGTGCTGCGACTTCGTATTCGTAAGGCAGTTCAATACCTTCAACCGCTGGGTCGTCGGTGTTTAGACACGCAAGAACACCATGTTCAAGGAACTGTTTTAGCGGGTGATTCGCAAGAGAAGCAACGGTGCTGGTCTGAATGTTCGATGTCAGGCAAGATTCAATACCAATGCGGTTTTCTGCTAGGTAATCCATCAATTTTGGATCTTCAATCGCTTTCACACCGTGACCGATACGCGTTGCACCTAATGTGTTGATTGCTTGCCACATACTTTCTGCACCAGCAGCCTCGCCAGCGTGAACAGTCACGTGAAGACCTGCGTCTCGCACTTGTTTAAAGTGAGAAACAAAACGATCACCCGGTTGACCTAGTTCGTCACCTGCAAGGTCAACTGCCACAATGTGGTCTTTCTGACTAAGGATACCGTCTAATTCCTGTTGGCAAGCATCGATACCGAATGTACGGCTCATGATGCCAATCAGATTAGCTTTGACACCGAAATCACGCATACCTGCCTGAACACCATCGACGACCGCTTCAACGACACCGGCTACTGGCAGGTTGTGCTTCATTGCCATGTAGTAAGGCGAGAAACGCAATTCCGCGTAATCAATTTGAGCGTTCAGCGCATCTTCCACGTTTTCGTACGCAACACGACGACATGCGTCTAGATCACCCAGTACCGCTACGCCCCAATCAAGCTTTGAGAGGAAAGCAACGAGAGAAGGTTCTGCTTCGACAATCTGAACGTGTGGCGTAAGAGATTCAACGTCGTACGCAGGCAGTGTCATCCCAAATTTTTGGCCAAGATCTAGGATGGTCTGGGTACGGATGTTGCCGTCAAGGTGGCGGTGCAAATCAGTAAGAGGAAGGTTCTTAGTTATCATTGTGTTGATCCGGATAGTTATGAACTGGAACAAGGCCCAAACATCATCTGTGACAATACATTGGGAAGATTTGCAATTAAGTATAATTAACAGTTTGGTTGATTGTCAGTAGAGCGTGACCAGGAATTCAACGATTCTCGCTCTTTTCTACTCCATGTTAACTAAATGTGTTGGCCATTCTTCCAGTGGCATAGGGCGGCTGTAATAAAATCCCTGAACCTGATGGCAGCCTATTGAACGAAGCAGTTGGGCTTGAGAGGCGTTTTCTACCCCTTCAGCTACAACGCTGGTTTTAAGTCCAGCCGTTATGTTAAGCACGGCTGCAACTACAGATCGCTCTAGATTCTCTTGGCTCAATTGGTTGACGAACGTGCGATCGATTTTCAGACATGTAAAGGGTAGGGTATGCAGATAGCCCAGAGACGAGTAGCCTGTACCGAAATCATCTATCGCGATGCCTATGCTCATATCGCGGAGTTTTGTCATGTTGTCTAGTGTTGTCGGCCCGCTATCAATGATGCGTGATTCAGTGATCTCCAGAGTCAGGTTACTGGCTGGGAGTTTAGTTATTGTCAGCACGCGCGTGACACTATCGACAAAGTCCGGACAGGAAATTTGGTTAACCGAGATATTTACATGCAGTTGGAAGTCTGATGGCCACTGCTTATTTTCAATGGCGTTGTAGGTATCGCGACAGGCTTGTAACAGAATCTGTTGACCAATCGCTTTGATCATCCCGCTCTCTTCTGCGATGGGAATAAAATCCAACGGTGAAATCATGCCTGACTCACTCTGCCAGCGCGCCAGAGCTTCGGCACCACAGGTATTGCCAGTTGCCAAGTCGATAATCGGCTGATAATGCGGAATGAACTCTCGGTTTTCCACTCCGGTTTGAATCTTAGTCAGCATCTGAGTGCGGAATTTAGAAGCGCTGGCGAGTTCAGGACTGTAATGGCAGACATTTGAGAGAGAATCTTGTTTGGCGTAACTCAGTGCAATGCTGGCATTACGCAACCATAAAGACATATCTTCGCCTTGCTTGCTTTGCACAATACCAAGCGAGATTTTCATAATGACGGCTTCTTCTTGCGTGATGAATGGAGTCGCAAAGAGCTGCTGTAAACGACGCTCTATGAGCCGAACGTCATTGCTGTTGTGTACATTGGATACAAAAATGGCGAACTCGTCTCCACCGATCCTGGCCAGCAAAGTATCATCTTGAAATTGTTGTTTCAGCCTTTCCGCTATGTCTATCAGTAGTTGATCGCCATTGTGGTGGCCGACACTGTCATTTATGTCCCTAAATCGGTTGATGCCGAGCAAAAATAGCGTTCCGTGGCACTGGCAGCGTTGCTGAGTACACATTTCTACTAACCCTTGGCGGCTGTATAAACGTGTAAGTGAGTCATAAACCAACTGCTCTCGTAAGGCGGTAAATGATGCTTTTAAATTTGCGGTCATTTCATTAAATGCCTGAACAAGCACCGTGGTCTCATACACATAGCCCGGCTTGGGCAGGCTGCTGTTCCAATCGCCTTTAGCCAACTGGAGTGCAGCAGCTGCAGTGGTATTAATTGGCTTTGTGATGCGATTGAAAATGACCCAGCAGATCGCAATGCCTATTAAGCTGACAATGATGCCCACAAGCCAGCTTTTTTCCTGACTGTCTGGCAACACTCCGAGCAATTCTGCCTCAGAGATAGAGGTACCGATAAACCATTTAATCCCGTTGGGGTCTTCATAGGGTGTGAGTCGGCTGAAGATACGTTGTCCGTTGTGGTCAAAGACAAAGGTAAAAGTTTGCGTGGTGTGGGAAAGATCGAATGAGCGGACCCGAGTGGCGCTGGATTGAATGATTGGATTGGTGCTCTCAGAGGCCAATAAACGCTGTCCTTTATCGGAGAAGCGTGTGCCCCATGATATGACACTGCCGGATTCGGAGTGTGCGACCAAGCGATGCTCCTGATCCAGGATAAATACAGAGGCTTTTGTCTTTTGTGCTACTTCGCGTAGAAACTTGTTAAAGGTATTCAGCCGGACATCGGCGACCAATACTCCCGCTAACTCTTGTTTAAGATACACCGGTGCCATCGCTGACAAAGTAATCTCTTGGCGTTCATCGGAGTTACTATAAATTTCTGACCACATTGGTCTTTGGTTTGTGGCTACGGGTTGGTACCAAGGGCGGTTGCGCGGGTCATAAGAAGTAATGACTGAACGAATATCGTCACTGACCAGACTGGTTTCGTAGATTACCAGATCACCACCGGTTTGTTGGCTTTGAAGCATTAAAGTGTAGTTGCCAGAAGGCTCCAGACGAAAACCGGTAAAGTCGCCACTTTCAGAGCCAAAGGCTATCACATCCAGCTGTGGGATAGATTCAGAAAGGGTCTCAAACGTGCTCAGTAAGTAGGTTTGGATCTCATGGGAATCGATAGGGTGGAAGAGGTTGTGATGATTCACACTATGGGCGAGTGTTGTCACGGCAGCTAGAGGCTCATTTAGAAAACAGTTAAGATGCTCGTGGACACTCTCGGTCAAAACCGACAGTTGCTTATCACTGATATCGGTCACCACCGTTTCGTAGTTCTGCTTCTGGACGTAGACCATTACACTGATAGCCAATAAGAAAATCATCACAAATGGGATGAGTACAGCGGTACGTAGTGTAATTTGAGTCGTAGCAGTAGACATTGTCTAATCACAAAAGGGTGGTGCGCCATATTGTACTGATACGTTTATTAATACTAGATGACAGCTATGCTGTATTATTAATCAAAGTGTCAGTACAACTCCTTTAATTTTCTGGTGAGCGTATTACGTCCCCAGCCTAGTACTTTAGCGGCATCTTGCTTGTGACCTTTAGTGTGTTCTAACGCGGCTTCCAATAAAATGCGTTCAAATTCTGGTAATGCGTAAGAAAGCAGTTCTTTATCGCCTGCTGCTAATGATTGACGTGCCCAGTCCGCCAATTGTTCTTGCCAGCTGCCTTGTGTAGAGTCTGAGATAGTTTTCTTTTCTTGCAGCAGTTCTGAAGGCAGGTCATTGGGTAATACTTCACTACCGCTAGCCATAACGGTCAACCAACGACAAATGTTCTCCAACTGACGCACGTTGCCCGGCCAGTCCAATCTGTTGAGAATTTCTACAGTAGAAGGATGCAGTGTTTTAGTTTCAACGCCAAGCTCGTCCGCAGCGCGCAGCAAGAAGTGCTGAGTTAGTTTCTCTATGTCTTGCTTACGTTCACGAAGTGCTGGAATTTGTACCCGAATAACGTTCAAGCGGTGGAACAAGTCCTCACGGAAGTCGCCCTCATGTACCAGTCTCTCCAGGTTTTGGTGAGTTGCGGCAACGATACGGACATCGACACTGATTGGCGAGTGACCACCGACACGATAGAACTGACCATCAGCAAGAACGCGTAGCAAGCGAGTCTGGATATCCAGCGGCATATCACCGATTTCATCCAAAAATAACGTACCGCCATTCGCTTGTTCGAATCGACCTTGGCGAACATTGTTCGCGCCGGTAAACGCGCCCTTTTCATGGCCAAACAATTCGGATTCGATCAGGTCTTTCGGGATTGCTGCCATGTTAAGTGCAATGAAAGGTTTGCTGGCTCGAGGGCTATGTCGATGCAGCGCGTGAGCCACAAGCTCCTTACCGGTACCAGACTCACCATTGATCAGCACTGAAATTGAAGAGCGGGAAAGGCGGCCAATCGCGCGAAACACTTCCTGCATCGCCGGTGCTTCACCGATGATTTCTGGTGTTTCGGCAGGGATGTCTTCTGGTGATATCTGCACTCGTTTATTTTCATGACTGTGAGCGATAGCGCGCTCGACTAAAGTCAGGGTTTCATCGATATCAAACGGTTTTGGCAGGTATTCAAATGCGCCTTTTTGATACGCATTAACTGCCGCGTCCAGATCGGAGTGAGCGGTCATAATGATGACGGGCAAGTCCGGGTAGTCGCGCTGAACTTGTTTGAGAAGCTCAAGGCCATCGATGCCCGGCATACGTATATCTGAAACCAGAACGTCAGGAACTTCGCGTTCTAGTGCCATTAATACGCTTTCCCCATCAGCGTAGGTTTCGCACTTAATATTGGCTGAAGAAAGGGTTTTTTCCATCACCCAGCGAATTGAACTGTCGTCATCAACGACCCAAACATATCCTTTACTCATCTACTAGTCCTTGCAGCAAAACCGTAAAACTGACCCAAAGCTAAACTTGGTCAGATCGGCAAATAAATTGTGAAATTGGTGTGGCCAGGCCAGCTCTCAACATCGATTTTTCCGTTGTGCTGGTCGATCAAATTCTGTGAAATAGACAGTCCGAGTCCGGTACCGCCTTCTCGGCCACTGACCATTGGATAAAACAGCGTATCTTGTAATTCAGGTTGAATGCCCGGTCCGTTATCGGTGATCTCAATACGCGCGGCTAATTTACAGCGCTTACCATGAATATTCGCTTGGTGCACTGTTCTGGTGCGAATGGTGATCTTACCGTGCTCTTGAGACGCCAGAATTTGTGCTGCGTTGCTGACGATGTTCAGCATTGCTTGCTCTATTTGGTCTGCATCCATCAAAATCTCAGGCAGGCTTGGGTCATAATCTCGCTCGATAGTGATAGAGTTTTGCGACTCCAGTTCGACCAATTGGCGGACTTTTTCCAGAACCTGATGGAGATTTTCTTGTGTCTTTTTACCTGGCTTTTGAGGGCCAAGCAGGCGATCGACTAAGGCCCTCAATCGATCGGCTTGTTCGATAATAATATGGGTGTATTCCGTTAAGGATGGATCTGGCAACATCTTTTCCAGTAGCTGTGCTGCCCCCCGCAACCCACCTAATGGATTTTTAATTTCATGCGCCAGACCACGCACAAGAAGCTTGGCTGCTTGTTGTTGCGCGTGTTGGTTGAGCTCCTGCGTGAGTCGGCGTTGCTGGTCAATCTTTCGCATTTCGACCAAAAGCATGAGCTGCTTTTCCCAGGTTATCGGGCTCACCGTCACTTCCAGCATCAAAGGCTTTCCGTCGACAATGAAAGTGACATCGCTGTCGGTGATACTTTGGCCACTCTGCAGAGGCTGAGTGAGCAGTGCCAAATCCATCGAGGCATGTTGGATAAGCTGAGACAACGACTGCTCGATGATGCGTTTAGCACTTTGTGAAAACAACAGCTCCGCTGCTGGGTTGGCATAACGGATCGCCAACCCATCATCGAGAATCAGCGTTGCTGTAACCATATTGTTGAGAATGGCACTTGGAAGATTGGTATCCACATTATGTCCTTGTTTGCGTTAAGATCGTGCGACGCACAATAATGGTGCAATAGAACATTGAGTATGGCCAATAAAACTAAGAAGAAAAAGTGAAAAGCTTCATTGTGATGCTAAATTTTCACCAAAAATTCTACTTTGCCCCGTTTACGGTCGGCTTGATACTCGCTCTGTGTAAATGCACCGTTATAGGGCTAGATGATGCAATAAGCTTGCCGCTTCGCTTAGCATGAACTGAAAGAGTGTGAGTCCCTCGGTCAATATCACTTAACTGCCAATTTAGGTGCGTTTGGGGTGCCCCATAAGGGTTACCGTCGAGCAGAAGTTGTAGCTGTTCACCAATACCGAGCTTACGGTTTGCTTCAAGTTGAATATCAATTAGCCCACGATTGCTGCGTAATGTTGCATCATGTGTCGGGCTAAGCATGGTGAGCTGTAAAGGTTGGGGTTTTTCAGGTTGAGCCTGAGGCGCGTCCTGTGATTCGTCTGGCGTTTTATTCACTTGTGGTGCAAGCGATTCGGTACTTTCGACTTCAGGAGCTGGAGGTGAGGCTTCCAAGTTAGGTAGAGCGATGGCCTTTGCACCCTGACGAGGCGTGTCACTGAAGTGAATCACGCCATCTTTATCAACCCAGGTATAAGCAACTTGTGCAATTACGGGGGTATTCCATGCACTGCTGAGAGCGCATAGGAGTGTAATAAGCTGAACTTTCATGGCTCACCTTCTTTTGACTGATATTTTCACGTTTAGGTTACGGAGTCCCTTGTTTCACATAATAAGAGTCTCTGCGTATTGTAATTATTTCCTCATGTTAAACGGCGATTCTTGACTGACGAATACAAAAAAGGCCCACCTGCGAGGCGAGCCTAATATTTTGCTACTGTGTTTACATGTTACACAGCCTGAACCTGAACCTTATACAGAGTAGTAAAGTTCGAATTCAAGTGGGTGAGTCGCCATGTTGATGCGCTCAACGTCTTTTGACTTAAGTGCGATGTAAGAATCGATAAAGTCATCAGAGAATACGCCGCCAGCTGTTAGGAACTCACGATCTTCGTTTAGTGCATTAAGCGCTACTTCTAGAGACTCAGCAACTTTTGGAATCTCAGCTGCTTCTTCTGCTGGAAGATCGTAAAGGTCTTTATCCATCGCTTCGCCTGGGTGGATCTTGTTCTTGATACCGTCAAGACCAGCCATTAGTAGAGAAGCAAACGCTAGGTATGGGTTCGCTGCTGGATCTGGGAAGCGAGCTTCGATACGACGTGCTTTCGGGCTTGGTACCACTGGGATACGGATAGAAGCAGAACGGTTACGTGCAGAGTAAGCAAGCATAACTGGTGCTTCGAAGCCTGGTACAAGACGCTTGTACGAGTTTGTTGATGGGTTAGCAAACGCGTTGATTGCGCGAGCGTGCTTGATGATACCGCCGATGTAGTAAAGTGCAGTTTCTGATAGGCCGCCGTACTTGTCACCAGCGAATAGGTTTACACCGTCTTTCGCTAGAGATTGGTGAACGTGCATACCAGAACCGTTGTCGCCAACTAGTGGTTTAGGCATGAATGTCGCTGTTTTGCCAAATGCGTGAGCAACGTTGTGAACAACGTACTTGTAGATTTGGATTTCGTCAGCTTTAGTTGTTAGCGTGTTGAAACGAGTCGCGATTTCGTTCTGACCAGCAGTTGCAACTTCGTGGTGGTGCGCTTCAACAACTAGACCCATTTCTTCCATGATTAGACACATTGCAGAACGGATGTCCTGAGATGAGTCAACTGGAGCTACTGGGAAGTAACCGCCTTTAACGCCAGGACGGTGACCTTTGTTACCGCCTTCGATTTCAGAACCTGTGTTCCACGCTGCTTCTACGTCGTCGATCTTGAAGAAAGAGCCTGACATGTCGTTAGAGTATTTAACGTCGTCAAATAGGAAGAACTCTGGCTCTGGACCAACAAGAACTGTGTCTGCGATACCAGTTGCACGCATGTAATCTTCAGCGCGTTTTGCGATAGAGCGTGGGTCACGGTCGTAACCTTGCATAGTTGCAGGCTCTAGGATGTCACAACGAATGTTTAGCGTTGCATCTTCAGTAAATGGGTCAAGAACTGCAGAGGCAGCGTCTGGCATCATTACCATGTCTGACTCGTTGATACCTTTCCAGCCAGCAACTGATGAACCATCGAACATTTTACCTTCTTCGAAGAAGTCTGCGTCGATTTGGTGAGCAGGAATCGAAATGTGCTGCTCTTTACCTTTTGTATCTGTGAAGCGTAGGTCAACAAACTTAACTTCGTTTTCTTGGATCAGCGATAGAACGTTTTCTACTGACATCTTGGATAACCTCCAGTGTTAAATAAGCGGTAAAAGCTCGATTTAGGAACTATTCTTTAAATGTGAAATTCGGCATTGATTAATCAAACTAAACTTTCATTAACCGATGCTGTTTTTTCTAAAGCTAGAACCGTGCCAAAAAAAATATTCCATTAATTTCAATGGATTGTGTTTTCGGATACTAGTTTGGTGCAAATCATTGCACCATAATGATCCTTATCTGCACCTTGGTGGTGCAATTTATTTTTATTGCACCACGATGTGACAGCCACATCGCTTATTCAGCCCATTTTTTAAGCAATAGTCAATTTGTATTGAACGTTGAAGTAAAGAAAGTTCACTTCACGGCATCGCTTAGAAGACGAAAGCGTGCATTAAGCGTATAAATCGCAGAAATGCTCGGGAGTAGATCACATATTTCTAGGCTTTTTGCTAAAATCTGGTACATTATGGCCGTTTTTTTAATCAGCAAATGTCGCCAGAGAGCACCCGTTCTTAGCGTGGTGGCATTTCATCTATCTAAGTGAATCAATATCCATGGCTACTCCACAGATTGATAAATTAAGAAATATCGCGATTATCGCGCACGTTGACCACGGTAAAACAACGCTGGTTGACAAGCTGCTACAACAATCAGGCACGCTTGAGTCTCGCGGTGAAGCTGAAGAGCGAGTCATGGACTCGAACGACATCGAGAAAGAGCGCGGTATTACCATTCTTGCTAAAAACACAGCAATTAACTGGAACGATTACCGTATCAACATCGTAGATACTCCGGGACACGCGGACTTCGGTGGTGAAGTAGAACGTATCATGTCGATGGTAGACTCTGTACTACTTATCGTTGACGCAGTTGACGGTCCAATGCCGCAAACTCGTTTCGTAACGCAAAAAGCGTTTGCTCATGGTCTTAAGCCAATCGTTGTAATCAACAAGATCGACCGTCCTGGTGCGCGTCCTGACTGGGTTATGGACCAAGTGTTCGACCTATTCGACAACCTAGGCGCAACTGATGACCAGCTAGACTTTAAAGTGGTTTACGCATCAGCACTTAACGGTTGGGCTTCTCTAGAAGAAGGCGAAACTGGCGAGAACATGGAACCACTATTCCAAACTATCGTTGATGTTGTAGACGCGCCAAATGTTGACCTAGACGGTCCACTACAGATGCAAGTTTCTCAGCTAGACTACAGCTCTTACGTTGGTGTTATCGGTGTTGCTCGTGTAACTCGTGGTAGCGTTAAGCCAAACCAACAAGTAACAGTTATCGGTGCAGACGGTAAAACTCGCAACGGTAAAGTTGGCACTGTAATGGGCTACCTTGGCCTAGAGCGTCACGACATTGAGCAAGCTAACGCGGGTGATATCATCGCAATCACTGGTCTTGGCGAGCTAAAAATCTCTGACACTATCTGTGCGCAAAACGCGGTAGAAGCGCTACCTGCACTTTCTGTTGATGAACCAACAGTAACGATGACGTTCCAGGTAAACACGTCTCCATTCGCGGGTAAAGAAGGTAAGTTCGTAACTTCACGTAACATCCTTGAGCGTCTAGAGAAGGAACTGGTACACAACGTTGCACTACGCGTAGAGCAAACTGACGATCCAGATAAATTCCGCGTATCAGGCCGTGGTGAACTTCACCTGTCTATCCTGATCGAAAACATGCGTCGTGAAGGCTTTGAGCTAGCGGTATCTCGTCCAGAAGTAATCATCAAAGAAGAAGATGGTCAGTTGATGGAACCGTTCGAAACGGTAACTATCGACGTAATGGAAGAGCACCAAGGCGGCATCATGGAGAACATCGGCCTACGTAAAGGTGAGCTGAAAGACATGTCTCCAGATGGTAAAGGCCGTGTACGTATGGACTTCGTTATGCCATCTCGTGGTCTGATCGGTTTCCAAACTGAGTTCATGACGCTGACTTCAGGTTCTGGTCTTCTTTACCATACGTTTGATCACTACGGCCCTCACAAAGGCGGTAACATCGGTCAACGTGTGAACGGTGTACTAATCGCGAACGCGATGGGTAAAGCGCTAACAAACGCACTGTTTAACCTTCAAGAGCGTGGTCGCCTATTCATCGGTCACGGTGTAGAAGTTTACGAAGGCATGGTTATCGGTATTCACAGCCGCGACAATGACCTTACAGTAAACGCACTGAAAGGTAAGCAGCTAACTAACGTTCGTGCTTCTGGTACTGATGACGCACAGGTTCTTACTCCGCCAATCAAGATGACTCTTGAGCAAGCACTAGAATTCATCGATGATGACGAACTAGTAGAAGTAACGCCTGAAAGCATCCGTATCCGTAAGAAGTTCCTAACGGAAAGCGATCGTAAGCGTGCTTCACGTTCAGCGAAATAATCTGCTGTAACGTTTTAAGTTAATAAGAAGCCCCGAGTTATGCTCGGGGCTTTTTGTATTCAGGGAAAGGAAAGACTTTGATGAAACCGATTGTGATTACGGGTGGTCCAGGCGCTGGCAAAACGACGTTATTGAACGCTTTGGGTGAGCAGGGCTTTGCGACTTTCGCCGAAAGCTCTCGCACCATAATAGAGCAACAAAGCCAGTTGGAAGGCGGTATCTTACCTTGGAACAACTTACCTGAGTTTGCCAGGTTGTGCCTTGAGCTCATGAGCGAGCAGAAACAGCAGGCACAGAGTCACGAAGTGGCATTTGTTGATCGCGCGATTCCAGACATCATTGCTTACCTGCGAGTTGGCGATTGTGATGTAGACTTAGACTTTGTGACAGAAAGTGCTGGGTACTATAGTCAGGTGCTGACTTGTAGACCTGAAGCCTCGATTTATGTGCAGGATGAAGTGCGTCCCCACAGTTTTGCAGAGGCACTGGCAATCCATCAAATCCTAGTTTCTACCTACGCTGAGCTTGGTTATCAGGTGATTGAAGTGCCATGGGGAACGGTAGAGGAGAGGGTAAGGTTTGTTCAAAGTGTGGCCGGTTTAGTCAGCCAGGAAGAAAGAGAACACCTCTCCACGTAGAGAGGTGTTACATTCGGGTAGGTTATTTTTGGTTTAGCTTGTGCAGGAACTTGTCTGATTCTGCTATCGCTGCATTCATCTGTTTGATGGCATATTGAATGTCTTGCTCTAGGTTCGAGAACTCACCTCGTAGAGAGCCAATTGCGCTCGCATTTAAGTTATGTTTTAAATACAAGGTGTTGTCGCGTAATGTATTAAGAACTGGCGTCATCTTTTGTTCAGCTCGCTTCATCGCGCTGAGCATGGTTTTGTAAGACGCTTTGGTATCACGCAATTTCTGTTCACTTGAACGACGCAGTTTTGCGCTGGTGTACAGGTCGAGTTCGTCCTGCCATTCATCAAAGAGTGCATCTGATACATCTTCGATAGCAGCGATACGATCGCGGACATCTTGCGCTGCTTTCTCACTGTCTTCATATTTGTCGTTTATGTTGTTGTAAACGTCTTCCAGCTCACCACCATCAAAGTTGGTCAAAGCGGATAGAGCCTCAAGCGCACTGGTGAACTCTTCTTGAGCGTCTTGTTGAGATTCTTTGGCGTCTTCAACACGATCGACCATGATGTCGCGTTTATGGTATCCCACTTGTTCCATTGCTGAATAATATGCAGACTGACACCCTGTTAAAGTAAAAATTGATAGTACAATTGCTAATAAATAAGGCATTTTTTATGTCCCAGATGCTAATTATGAGATGAACTATGAACCAGTTATCAGAGAGTTACAAGGCGAGATTGAGCAATCTATTGCCAAGTTGCATCGCTTTCTTTAAGTATCTTCTTAAGCGTTTGACGCACGACCGCATGAATGTGAACGCCGGCTACCTTGCCTATATCACCCTGTTGTCCATCGTGCCGATGCTCACAGTATTGCTATCAATCTTATCGAAATTTCCGGTGTTTGCGAATGTTGGTGAGGTGTTGCAAGGGTATCTCATCGAGAATTTTGTGCCCGCGTCTGGAGAGGCGGTAAATACGGCTCTGCAAGAGTTTGTGTCCAATACCGGAAAAATGAGTGCGGTTGGCGGTGGATTTTTATTTGTCGCGGCACTGATGCTGATCTCTAATATTGATAAGAATCTTAACTACATATGGCGAGTAAAAGATAAACGTCGCTTCGTCTTTTCCTTCTCAATGTATTGGATGGTATTAACGCTCGGGCCAATTATGGTCGGCGCTAGTATTGCCGCCACGTCTTATGTGACATCACTTCAGATCCTGGAGCACGAAACCTTATCGGGCGCGTTTAACCTGTTTTTGCGTTGGTTGCCTTTGTTATTGTCTTTCTTTGCTTTTTTAGGCCTTTACATTTTAGTGCCGAATAAAAAAGTATACCTGAGCCATGGGGCTGTGGGGGCCGCTCTGGCTGCGGTATTATTTGAATTGAGTAAAAAAGGCTTCGCTTTGTATATTACTCAGTTCCCGTCGTACCAGCTTATCTATGGCGCTCTGGCCGCGATTCCTATCTTGTTTGTTTGGGTGTACTTGTGCTGGATGATTGTGCTGTTAGGTGCGGAAGTGACGGCTGCGATGGGTGAGCGAGAGCACTGGAGTGAAGACCTAGACATGATACACTCGGTCGCAGAATCTCAGTTAGCAAATAAAGGAAACGAGCGTAGTGATAGCTCTAATTCAACGGGTCAGTGAAGCTGCCGTCCGTGTGGATGGTGAAGTAGTTGGTGAAATCGATCAGGGTCTTCTTGTTCTGCTTGGCGTAGAGAAGGACGACGATGAAGCTAAAGCCAAGCGTTTGATGGAGCGTGTGACCACTTACCGTGTGTTTGAAGATGAGGACGGTAAAATGAACCTCAACGTCAAACAGGTGGAAGGCAAGGTATTAGTCGTTTCTCAGTTCACTCTGCCAGCCGATACTAAAAAAGGGACTCGCGCCGGCTTTTCGCGCGGTGCTCACCCTGCCGATGCAGAACGTCTGTATGATTACTTTTCTGACTTATGCGAACAGGTGCTACCTACCCAGCGTGGCCGTTTCGCTGCCGATATGAAAGTGTCATTAATTAATGATGGCCCAGTGACTTTCTGGTTACAGGTCTAATCTGGTAACGCAATCTTCATAGGCTAAGCTTTAACTCCAAGTGCAGGGAAATAGCTTAGCCTTGTTTCTTTGACATTTATTTGTTTTGTACTTTCAAAGGATTGATATGTTCAAACTCATTACTCCAAAAACCGAAAACCAGCTTAACAAGTATTATCAGTTCCGCTGGCAGATGTTACGTGAGCCGTGGCGAATGCCGATCGGGTCGGAACGTGATGAATACGATGGTATGAGTCACCACCGGATGATTGTGGATGGTCGTGGCCGCCCGATGGCGATAGGACGTCTTTACATTACGCCAGACAATGACGGTCAGATTCGTTACATGGCGGTAAAAAGTAATCGTCGTGGCAAAGGCATGGGTTCATTAGTGTTGGTTGCACTGGAGTCACTTGCGCGCCAGGAAGGTGCGAAACGTTTGGTATGTAATGCCCGTGAAGACGCGATTGCGTTCTATGAGAAAAGTGGTTTTGAGCGCCGTGGTGAGCTGACTGATGAGCGTGGCCCGGTCCGTCACCAACAAATGGTTAAGCCCTTAGACCCGATGGCTAATGTTCTTCGCCGCCCTGAGTGGTGTACGGAGCTCCAGAAGCGATGGGAAGAGCAAATCCCGATCAGTGACAAAATGGGGATTAAGATTAATCAATACACGGGGTATCAATTTGAATGCTGCGCCCAGCTTAACCCTAACCTGAACCCTCACAATACCATGTTTGCTGGCTCTGCTTTTACCTTGGCGACATTGACTGGGTGGGGAATGACCTGGTTACTACTTAAAGAGCGTGGCCTGCACGGTGATATTGTTCTCGCGGACAGTTCCATTCGTTATCGCCAGCCCGTTGAGCAAAACCCTGTTGCCAGCACATCACTTGATGGCATCAGCGGTGACTTGGATCGGCTGAAATCGGGCCGTAAAGCGCGAATCGTGATTCATGTGGTGATTTATAGTGGTGACACGCCAGCTGTCGATTTTGTCGGGACTTACATGCTAATCCCTAATTATTCGCAATTACTCAGCTGTTAGCGCTTCGTTGGCAGCAGCATTTATTGTTGGTTCATCTTCTTCCACTATCTCTTCAATCAACTCTTCTTCCTGCAGCTCTATATTGATTTCCGCGATAGGAGCTGTAGGTTGCGCTTTTTCTTCTGTTAACTCTGGTTGCTGAGTCTCTTTTGTTGACTCCTGTCCTGCGCTTTCAGCGGGCTTGATACAGTCATTTTTCGTCGGCTCATGGCTGAAAATATCGCCGCTAATGACGCCACACTGCTCTTCTAGCTGATACTCAAGCCCACTTAATGGGTTGTTGGCCAGATCAAACGCACCAGTGATTTTGCCTTTAATCGCGCTTCCAGAAATGGTGATGGGTTGGATTGAAACCTCACCACGTCGCGCTTGCAGACGGACAGGAGAGAATGTGATCGACTTCAGTGACTGGTCTGCTTGAGATAGCAACATGGTGTCACGGAAGTTGGCTTCGATATCGCCGGTTAAGCTGTACGCCAGCATATTGCGATCGCCAGCCAGGCCTTGGAGATCAAGATTCAGATCGGACAAGCCTTCTACGGTTAATACTTTAGGTAAGTATGAGTGAAAGAGGCGCAGAGGAATGCCATCTGCATTGATGTTCAGCGTCCATGGTTGGCTGGTGGTGCTGACATCAATCTGCCCGTAACCTTCGATATAGCCTTGCTCTAATGGCGCAAATAGACGAGTCAATTGCCAAAGACCATTGTCACTTTGAGTTGAAAGTGCGGCGTGAGAGGCAATCACCTGATCATAGCTGGCGTTGACGACGCTAACATCCAGATTACCATTCCACACTGCCCAGTGATTTCCTAGGCGTTTGAGGGCAAGTTGACGACCCTCCAAATTCAGGCCTGAAACCTGCCAATAGGGCTGTTGTGATATTTGTATGATTTGGCTGTGCTCAATGTCGAGCTGATTTATCGTCACTTCGTTTAGTGCTTTTGTCGCCGCTTGCCACCAGTCTGAACTTTCGTCAGGCTTCATTGCCCATTTCAAGCCATAAATTGAGGCATTGTCTATTTGCCATTGGGTTGGTTGGAACTGTCCTGAAATTTGAACACGGCCTTGTTGCCAGTCCAGGTAGAGTTCTTTCAGTTCAATCTGACTAGGCGTCATTACCGCGCTTAAACGTGGTTCTATTGCAGTTTGTTCCTGAAAGCTAACGCTGTCTGCTTGCAAAGAGATCTGAGCTTGTGTCTGCCAAAGTGATAGCGGAAGTGAAGCATCCTCGAGCGAAAGTTCCAGGTTTTGCCAATGCCAGTCTCCCCATTCAATGTCAGCGTTTAACAGGTCGAGACTATTAATGTGGTTTATTTTGAAAGGTATAGCATTCCATGGCTTAGCGAGCAGCGATTGCAGCTGGGCATTGTTCATTTTCAGCTTATCGACGGTGACATTGACTAAAGACCAGCCTTGAGGGTATTGCTCGCCCTGACCCGAGATCAGACTGTCTCTCCATTTAAACGACGTACCATAGAGAGTGCTGTTTTCTGGTCGATAATCCATATCAAGCAACACATTATCGAAAGCTTCGCCATTCCAGTAGATTTGCGCAGCAGACAATAGAATCTCGCCATAAGGCAGCACGTACGAGTTGTTCTGCCAGATTGGTGATTGGATTTGAACATTCAGCCCATTGATCACTAACTGTTTGTTCGCGTAATCGAGATTTTTAATCGCAACTTGGTGGAACTGGACAGATTCTAGATTGGCGAAATCCGGCAGTCCTTGTTTTAAGCTCACACCGTTGATAAGTAAGCTATCGACAATCCACTTACCATCGCGGCGCACATCTGGGTTTAGCCATACATCGACTTGCTCAATGCTGGATATATCTTCGCTATTCGTTCGAATGCCTTGCGCGGTGAGGTGATAAGGAAAGTCGTAGTACACCTTTTCTGCCTGAATAGGCAAATTCAGGTGCTCTGAAATAAAGGCCCAGGTTTGGTTAGCGTAGGAAGTGGTAAGCAGCGCAATAACGGTTGCAGGGATAGCAATCAGTAATACAAGTAACAGAATTAGAATTCGAAGCGCTGTTTTCATCCTTGCCAGAACCTACGTAAAGTATGGAAGTCTGCTTTAGCTTGTATCAATCTTGGGTGGGATTCAATAAAAAGCCCCTCAAAAGAGGGGCTTGTAGAATATTTTGGTAACCAAGTCACTCTCGACCAGGTTTTCGCACAACATTAGTCAAGCTGCGGACCAGCAGCAACCAGAGATTTACCTTCTGCGTTGTCTGTGTATTTATCAAAGTTATTGATAAAGCGTTCTGCTAGATCTTTCGCTTTGCTTTCCCATTGCAGTGGATCAACGTAAGTATCACGTGGATCAAGAATGCTTGGATCAACACCTGGTAGTGAAGTAGGAACTTCAAGGTTGAAGATTGGGATATGCTTAGTTGGTGCATCTTCAATTGAGCCATCTAGGATCGCATCAATGATGCCGCGTGTATCCTGAATTGAGATACGTTTACCGCTACCATTCCAGCCAGTGTTAACCAGGTAAGCTTCTGCACCTGCTGCTTCCATACGTTTAACCAGTACTTCTGCGTACTTAGTTGGGTGAAGCGTTAGGAACGCAGCGCCAAAACACGCAGAGAAAGTTGGCGTCGGCTCAGTGATACCGCGCTCTGTGCCGGCTAGTTTTGCAGTAAAGCCAGACAGGAAGTGGTACTTGGTTTGCTCTGGTGTCAGCTTCGATACTGGAGGAAGCACACCAAACGCGTCAGCAGACAGGAAGATCACTTTATTTGCATGACCGCCTTTCGATACTGGCTTAACGATGTTTTCAATGTGGTAAAGCGGGTAAGAAACACGAGTGTTCTCAGTCTTAGAACCATCATCAAAGTCGATAGAACCATCGTTACGTACCGTTACGTTTTCTAGCAGTGCGTCGCGGCGGATAGCGTTGTAGATATCAGGCTCGGCTTCTTTCGATAGTTTGATGGTCTTCGCGTAACAACCACCTTCGAAGTTAAATACGCCGTCGTCATCCCAGCCGTGCTCATCATCACCAATTAGCGCACGTTTAGGGTCTGTTGAAAGTGTTGTTTTACCTGTACCAGATAGGCCGAAGAAGACTGCGACATCGCCATCTTCGCCCATGTTCGCACTACAGTGCATCGATGCGATGTCTTTCAGAGGAAGGAAGTAGTTCATCATTGCGAACATGCCTTTCTTCATCTCACCACCGTACCATGTACCGCCGATAAGCTGAGTACGTTCAGTCAAGTTGAATACAGTGAAGTTTTCAGAGTTCAGGCCTTGCTCTTCCCATTTCGGGTTAGTGCATTTCGCGCCGTTCATAACAACGAAGTCTGGTTCAAATGTTGCCAGTTCTTCTTCTGTTGGGCGGATGAACATGTTTTTCACGAAGTGTGCTTGCCATGCAACTTCGGTGATAACACGAATGCTCAAGCGTGTATCAGGGTTTGCACCACAGTAACCGTCAATCACAAACAGGCGTTTGCCAGAAAGTTGGTTTGTCACTAATTCTTTTAGCTCATTCCAAACTTCTTGGTTGATTGGCTTGTTGTCATTTTTGACTGCGTCAGAAGTCCACCACATGTTTTCTTCTGTCGTCGCATCTTTAACGATGTATTTATCTTTTGGTGAGCGACCAGTAAAGATGCCTGTGTCAACAGCAACCGCACCCAATTCAGTAACCACACCGCGTTCATAACCGGTCAGTTCTTCACGCGTTTCTTCTTCAAACAGCACTTCGTAGCTTGGGTTGCGCAGAACCTCTTTTACGTTGTGCAGTCCATGTCTGGTTAGATCAAGTGTTGCAGCCTTTGTATGTTCCATAACGGTCATAGGTGCTCCTTATAAGGATTTTGTAGGGATTTTGTAAGAATGTTTTAATTTTTATCTGCTCACCATGCTAGCAACGGGACTGGGAGAAAACAGGGATGTAGTTCAAAATTTATCCATGATTTTGCTGGGGTTTTAGGTGACCCGTCACATATTGGTTGGAATAGTTTATCGTGGGCGCAATCCTTTACGCTAGGGCAAAACGATTATTAATTACTTAAAATTAAGCGGTTATTTTATTACGGTAAAAGCTAGGGATTACGGGGCTTAGGTCACAAAAAGGCCAGCATTGAGCTGGCCTTTTGAAGGGGGAATTACGTGCTTGGTAAGCTATGAAAATTAATGCAGCGTTTTTTTGTCCGTTGAAGCTTGTTCGTAGAGCGCAGTAACCTCAGCTTCATCGAAGCTATAAGTTGTGCCACAGTAATCACAATGTAACGAAACTGATCCAACCTCGGCTAAAATGTCATAAATTTCCGCCTTCTCAACAGTGACGATCGCTGCACCACTGCGTTCACGAGAACAGCCGCACTGGAATGAAACTGGTTGAGGTTCGTAAAGACGCACTTTGTCCTGGTTGTAAAGACGGTAAAGTAGTTCATTGGCTTCTAAACCGAACAGCTCTTCCTCTTTTACTGTGTCAGTCAGTTGCTCCAGATGTTCAAAATCATCAGGAGAACCAGTACCATCCGGCATTACCTGAATCAGCATACCTGCTGCATGCGGTTGACCTTCGAATTCACCAGTACGGATCCAAAGACGCGTTTTTAGCTGCTCAGAGTTAGCGAAGTAGCCTTCCAGAACTTCTGCCAGATTGTCACCTTCTAAGCCAACAACACCTTGGTAGCGCTCGCCTACTTTAGGTTCGATGGTGATCACCATATGACCTTTACCCATCATATCGTGAAGGCTCGCGTCATCGGCAATATCGCCTTCCCAGCGCGCAACACCACGAATTCTTTGTTTGTGGTCACCATTGATCACAGCAAGAGAAACCGGGCCGTCGCCTTGAATCTGAATAGTGATTGAGCCTTCGAACTTAAGCGTCGCGGTTAAAAGTGTGGTTGATACGAGTAGCTCGCCTAACAGTTTTTGTACTGCCGCCGGATATTCCTTGCTGGAGATAATACGCTGGTACGCTTCGTCCAATTGTACCAACTCGCCACGAACTGAAAGGTCTTCAAATAGGTAGCGGTTTAAAACATTATTTGCCATGGAGTGATTTCCTCGTTGGTATTCCGGCTTTTTACTGGTGTTTGAACTTAATGATGTCTCGGCGCTGCTTCTTATCTGGGCGGCGTTCCGGACTTGGGTTGTGGGCATTAAGTTTACGTTGTGTCGCGTGTTCCTCACGTTTCGCTATACTTTCATTAGTTTCGCGATACAGAGTCTGTGCGATTGGTGCGCCCTTACGCTGATCGGAGATTATCTCAATGATCACCGTTTTCTCTTCATTGCCTTGACGAAGTTTAATTTCGGCGCCCACTTCAACGATTTTACTCGGTTTGCTTCGTTGGCCATTATAGTGGACTTTACCGCCATCGACCATGTTACGAGCGATGGAGCGGGTTTTATAAAATCTGGCGGCCCAAAGCCATTTATCTAGCCTAACGGCTTCATTAACGGAACTCATAGAACACTACGCTATCTAACCACTGCCATTAACCGCAGTGAGTGATGGATTATTCACCTACAGATGGAGCCAAGGTCTAATTTTTTCAAGGGAGTTGGCAAAAACTGAAGAAGAAAAAGGTATGCCATATCTGTTGTGATATAGTTCACTGCTATTTGTTTATTAGTAATTTTACTGTCATTTTAGAAAGATAGAGTCGATGTTTTTTTAATAGCCAGTTCGACCTACATCGAAAGAAAGGAATCAATTTAGTGAAGCGAATAGAGCTGAGTGCTGGATTATCTGGTAGCCCGCTACTGGCTCAGATGAAATCCAATAACTACGCGATTCAAACCAAGCTTAGTTTGCTGTTTACTTGTTTATTTATCGCGCTAGCCGGGTGGCTGCTCGGAAAGATAGTGTGGTTAGCGATCCCACAAACGGCTGATATCAGCCCATGGCGGCCTTCAGCAGGTAACGTTAATGCTGGCAATAACAAAGACGCGATTGATTTCAATGCCCTTCAAAATGCTCACTTATTCGGTCAATACTCTGAACAAAAACCTGTCATCATCGAACAACCAGTTGTCAAAGATGCACCTAAAACTCGTCTAAACTTAACTCTCGTGGGGGCAGTGGCCAGTAATCAGGTGCAAACCAGCTTAGCGGTGATTGCTAATAAAGGTAAACAGTCAACGTATGGTATCGGTGAAGAAATCGAAGGCACACGTGCGACACTGAAAGCCGTATTGGTGGATCGTGTGATCATCGAAAACCAAGGCCGTGACGAAACCCTGATGATGCAGGGGATTGAATACAACAAGTTATCTGAATCGCCTCAATTAAGACGTGCGCAGGCAGCACAACCAGAATCCGTAGCTGGTGACAAATTGGAGCAAATCCGAGAGGAAATTGCTCAAGATCCGAAAAGTGTTTTCAAATACATCAGCATTTCACCAGTTAAGAATGGTGATGACATTGTGGGTTACCGAGTTGCTCCGGGTCGGGACGCTGCATTATTTAATGATGTGGGCTTAGAGTCTGGTGATATTGCAGTACAACTTAATGGGATCGACTTGAGTGATCCTTCTTCTTCAGCTGAATTGATGCGAATCATGAACGATCCGCAAGAGCTGAATCTGACTGTTGAGCGTGAAGGCCAGCAGTACGAAATCTATATCCAATTGTAATACTTAGGCTATCAGCGTAAGTGCAGGGAGAAATACGTGAAACATTGGTTAAGCAAAAGTGCTTGGTTATTGGCAGGGAGCCTACTCTGTGCCCCTGGTGCGATAGCAAATGAATTTAGTGCCAGCTTTAAAGGCACTGATATTCAGGAATTCATTAACATCGTTGGTCGAAATTTAGAGAAGACCATCATTGTTGATCCATCGGTACGCGGAAAAATCGACGTCCGTAGTTATGACGTGCTGAATGAAGAGCAATACTACAGCTTTTTCCTCAACGTACTTGAAGTGTACGGCTACGCAGTTGTAGAAATGGACAATGGCGTACTGAAAGTTATTAAAGCGAAAGACTCGAAGACTTCTGCAATCCCCGTTTTAGGTGATAGTAGCGCGCAAGGCGACAGCGTTATCACCCGAGTCGTTGCTGTGCGTAATGTATCGGTACGTGAATTATCTCCATTGTTGCGTCAGCTTATCGACAATGCCGGTGCTGGTAACGTCGTTCACTATGATCCAGCCAACATCATTCTGATTACAGGTCGTGCGGCGGTGGTCAATCGTTTGGCAGAAATCATTAAACGTGTTGACCAGGCAGGTGACAAAGAAATTGAGCTGGTAGAACTGCGCAACGCGTCTGCAGCAGAGATGGTGCGTATTGTGGAAGCTTTAAACAAAAGCACCAACCAGAAAAGCACACCAGAATTCTTAGAGCCTAAAATCGTGGCTGATGATCGCACCAATGCGATCCTTATCTCCGGTGACCCTAAAGTACGTGCTCGTCTTAAACGCTTAATCCGTCAGCTTGATGTAGAGATGGCAACGAAAGGCAATAACCGAGTGGTTTACCTTAAAAATGCCAAAGCGGAAGATTTAGTCGAAGTACTGAAAGGTGTCTCTGACAATCTACAAGCAGAAAAACAAGCAGGTCAAGGCCAAAGAGCAAGCGCGCAGCGTGGCGAAGTAGTTATTGCAGCTCACCCGGCAACCAATGCACTCGTATTGACTGCGCCGCCAGATATCATGATGGCTTTGCAAGATGTTATCGCCCAGCTTGATATCCGCCGAGCACAGGTATTGATTGAAGCGCTGATTGTTGAAATGTCGGAAGGTGATGGTATTAACCTTGGCGTTCAATGGGGCTCGCTAGAGACTGGCGCAGTTATTCAGTACGGTTCTGGCGCGCAAATCGGCGAAGTCATGGTCGGTCTGGAAGAAGCGAAAAACACTACGCAGACAGAAAGCTACTGGGATAGCGATTCAAGTAGCTGGCAGACCCGTGAGTACACCGAAGAAGGTGATTACTCAACATTGGCATCTGCATTAAGTGGTGTAAACGGCGCGGCAATGAGCATCGTCATGGGCGACTGGACAGCACTGATTAACGCAGTGGCAACGGATTCAAACTCTAACATCCTGTCATCTCCAAGCATTACGGTGATGGATAACGGTGAAGCGTCATTTATTGTTGGTGAAGAAGTACCGGTTATTACTGGCTCGACTGCTGGCTCAAACAACGACAACCCATTCCAGACTGTTGACCGTAAAGAAGTGGGTATCAAACTGAAAGTGGTGCCACAAATTAACGAAGGTGATTCTGTTCAACTGAATATCGAACAAGAAGTATCGAACGTTTTAGGTGCTAATGGTGCGGTGGACGTTCGCTTTGCCAAGCGTCAGTTAAATACGTCTGTTATGGTTCAAGATGGTCAGATGCTAGTGCTGGGTGGCTTAGTGGATGAGCGGGCACTGGAAAGTGAAGCCAAAGTACCTCTATTGGGTGATATTCCCGTTTTAGGTTACTTGTTCAAATCAACCACTACAGAAACGCAAAAACGCAATCTGATGGTATTTATCAAACCAACGATTATCCGTGATGGAATGACGGCGGATGGCATCACTCAGCGTAAGTACAACTTTATTCGTGCTGAACAGCTTTACAAAGCAGAGCAAGGTTTGAAGCTGATGTCGGATGACAAGATCCCACTGATGCCTGAGTTTGGTAAGGACCGTGAGCATCCTGCTGAGATCCAAGCGTTTCTTGATCAGATGAGTATGAACTAATGGTAGATATGTTAGACACTGCGCCAAGCATGCGTCGTCTGCCATTCAGTTTTGCCAATCGCTTTAAACTGGTGCTGGAGACTGAACATCCTGAGCGCCCACCAATTTTGTTTTACGTCGAGCCGCTTAACCCAGCGGCTCTGGTTGAAGTCCGTCGCGTGATTAAGCAGAGCTTTGTGCCTCAGCCTATCGATCAGGAGACGTTCGATAAGAAGCTGACTGAAGCGTATCAGCGAGACTCCTCTGAAGCGCGTCAGCTGATGGAAGACATCGGTGCAGACAGTGACGACTTCTTCTCTCTTGCAGAAGAGTTGCCGCATGATGAAGACTTGTTAGAGTCCGAAGACGATGCGCCAATCATCAAGCTAATCAACGCGATGCTTGGTGAAGCTATCAAAGAAGGTGCCTCAGATATTCACATCGAAACGTTCGAGAAAAAACTCTCGATTCGTTTCCGCGTTGACGGTGTACTGCGTGAAGTTCTCACGCCAAGTCGCAAGCTGTCACCCCTGCTGGTTTCCCGTGTCAAAGTCATGGCCAAACTGGATATTGCAGAAAAACGTGTTCCTCAGGATGGACGTATTTCCTTGCGTATCGGTGGTCGTGCTGTTGATGTGCGTGTTTCGACCATGCCGTCATCACATGGTGAGCGTGTGGTGATGCGTCTGTTGGACAAAAACGCCACGCGTCTTGACCTGCACAGTTTGGGTATGACGACCTCGGTGCATGACAATTTTCGTCATCTCATCCAGCGCCCTCATGGCATTATCTTGGTTACCGGTCCGACGGGCTCCGGTAAATCGACCACTTTGTACGCTGGCTTGCAAGAAATCAACAGCAACGAACGTAACATTCTGACGGTAGAAGACCCGATCGAATTTGATATCGATGGCATTGGTCAGACACAGGTTAATACTAAAGTGGACATGACCTTTGCCCGCGGCCTACGCGCAATTTTGCGTCAGGACCCGGATGTGGTGATGGTCGGTGAGATCCGTGACTTAGAGACCGCACAAATTGCCGTGCAAGCGTCTTTAACCGGTCACTTGGTGATGTCGACGCTTCACACCAACACCGCGGTGGGTGCGATTACTCGTCTGCGTGATATGGGTATTGAACCGTTCCTGATTTCTTCTTCGCTGCTAGGCGTATTGGCTCAGCGCCTTGTGCGTACGCTATGCCCGGATTGTAAACAGCCTTATGAAGCAGACAGTGAGCAGAAAAAGCTGTTTGGGATGAGTGAATCTGAATCGTTAGTTCTTCATCGTGCTAAGGGTTGCGAGCTATGTAATCAGAAAGGCTACCGTGGCCGTACTGGTATTCATGAGTTGGTACTGGTCGATGAGGAAGTGCAAGAACTGATTCATAAAGAAGCCGGTGAACTGGAAATCGAGAAATCGGTTCGTGCGCATACACCTTGTATCCGCAGTGATGGGCTGAGCAAAGTACGTCGTGGTATTACGTCACTTGAAGAAGTGATGCGAGTGACGAAGGAAGCGTAATGGCGGCATTTGAGTACAAAGCGCTGGATGCCAAAGGGAAACAAAAGAAAGGCACCATCGAAGGGGATAATGGACGTCAGGTCCGCCAACGCCTGAAAGAGCAGGGCATGATCCCAATTGAAGTGATGGAAGCGAAAGCAAAAGCGGCCAAATCTTCAGGCTCAGTCAGTTTTAAGCGTGGCATTAAAACCGTAGAATTAGCGTTGATTACACGCCAGCTTTCCACCCTCGTTCAGTCAGGCATGCCTCTTGAAGAATGTTTGCGCGCGGTTTCTGAGCAAGCAGACAAACCTCGCATCCGAACCATGATGGCAGCGGTGCGTTCTAAAGTGACTGAAGGCTACGCTCTGGCAGATAGCCTGGCGGATTACCCTCATGTGTTTGATGAACTGTTTCGCTCGATGGTTGCGGCGGGAGAAAAATCGGGACATTTGGATGCGGTATTGGAGCGTTTGGCAGATTACGTAGAAAATCGTCAAAAAATGCGTTCTAAATTGCTGCAAGCCATGATTTATCCTGTGGTTTTGGTCGTCTTCGCGGTTGCTATCGTCTCTTTCTTGCTGGCGACAGTCGTGCCGAAAATCATCGATCCTATTATTCAGATGGGACAAGAACTGCCTCAATCAACCCAAGTTCTTCTGGCAGCCAGTGAGTTTGTTCAGGAGTGGGGGTTGATTATCTTTGTTGTCTTAGTGGTGTTTTTCTATGGTCTAAAGCTGGCATTGCAAAAGCCGGATTTCCGCCTTGCCTGGGATAAAAAAATTCTTAACTTGCCGCTGTTAGGTAAGATTTCTAAAGGTATCAACACAGCGAGATTCGCTCGTACACTTTCGATTTGTACTTCCAGCGCCATCCCTATTCTAGACGGGATGCGTGTCGCGGTGGACGTCATGTCGAACCGCTACGTGAAGCAACAGGTGCTGGTGGCTGCGGACAATGTGCGTGAAGGGTCAAGCTTGCGTCGTGCTCTTGATCAGACTCGCCTGTTCCCGCCAATGATGTTGCACATGATCGCCAGTGGTGAGCAGAGTGGCGAGCTGGAAAGCATGCTCACTCGTGCCGCAGACAACCAAGACCAGAACTTTGAATCAACCGTTAATATCGCATTGGGCATCTTCACCCCTGTATTGATTGCTTTAATGGCTGGCCTTGTACTGTTCATAGTGATGGCGACCTTGATGCCAATGCTAGAAATGAATAACTTAATGAGCGGATAATATTCGGGTTAAGGGATGTCTACTAAGGGTGTTCCTTTAATCTAACTTTCGGAGAAAAAAATGAACTTTAAGCGCAGTAAACAACGTGGCTTCACACTGTTAGAAGTAATGGTGGTGGTTGTAATTTTAGGTATTTTGGCAAGTTTTGTTGTACCAAACCTACTTGGTAACAAAGAAAAGGCAGACCAACAAAAAGCGATCACAGATATTGTGGCGTTAGAAAATGCTTTGGATATGTACAAATTAGATAACAACGTTTATCCAACGACCGATCAAGGTTTGGATGCATTGGTAAACAAACCGTCAAACCCTGAGCCACGTAACTACCGTGATGGTGGCTACATTAAGCGTCTTCCTAATGACCCTTGGGGTTATGAATACCAATACCTGAGCCCTGGTGACAATGGCACGATTGATATCTTTACCTTGGGTGCGGATGGTCAAGAAGGTGGTGAAGGTCCAGCTGCAGATATCGGCAACTGGAATATGCAAGATTTCCAATAACCGTGATCGTTAAACCAGCGCCAAGGAAGCAAATGCGAAAACATCAAGCGTTTACATTAATAGAAATTCTATTGGTGCTGGTTTTATTATCTCTGACCGCTTTAGCGGTAGTTACGACATTGCCTACCAGTCAGAAAGACCTTTCAAAACAATACGCCCAAAGCTTTTTTCAGCGCTTACTACTACTCAATGAAGAGGCCGTATTGAGCGGCAAAGATTTTGGTGTTCGAGTTGACGACGTAAAATCGACCTATGCATTACTGAGCCTTGGCGAAGAGGGCTGGCAACCATTAGACATGCGCCAGATACCAAGTGAAACCGCGCTGGATGAAGACATCACGTTGCAACTGGACTTAGGCGGTGGCGCCTGGGATGACGATGATCGCTTGTTTGAACCCGGTTCCCTGTTTGATGAAGATATGTTTGCCGAGCAGGAGAAAAAGGTAAAGAGCAAGCCGCCACAAGTGTTTGTGTTTTCCAGTGCTGAATTGACGCCGTTTACGTTGTCTTTCTTTCCTAAAAATGGCGACGCATTGAATGATGGCTGGCGTGTGGTAGGTAAAGAGTCCGGTCAGATTTTGTTATTAGCACCGGGTGAAGAAGCAGAAGAGGATGAGAATGCGCAATTTTAAGCGAACTCACCTGAGCTTAACGGGTCGCCGAACCAGAGGCATGACCTTGTTGGAAGTGCTGGTTGCTCTGGCGATTTTTGCGACAGCGGCCATTAGTGTGATTCGCTCAGTAAGCCAACACATTAATACGGTCAGCTACTTAGAAGAAAAAATGTTTGCAGCAATGGTTGTGGATAATCAAATGGCCAATGTGATGTTAGACACCGGTGAACTCAAAGCGAAAAATGGCACTGAGGAGCTCGCTGGACGCACGTGGTACTGGAAAGTTTCGCCAGTGGCTACCACGCAGCCATTGCTGAAAGCATTTGATGTAAGCGTCGCGACAGCAAAAGACGCAAGCCCAGTTGTGACGGTACGAAGCTATGTGGCGCAGTAGAGGGCACAACGTGGCTAAGCACCACAAGCAAAAAGGTTTTACACTTATCGAAGTGTTGGTGTCGATTGCAATCTTTGCCAGCTTAAGTGTTGCAGCCTATCAGGTAGTGTCGCAGATACAGCGCAGCAACCTGCTCTCTCAGGAACGCACGGCGCGTTTGAATGAGCTGCAGCGCACGATGGTAATGATGGACAATGACTTTCGTCAGATGGCCCTGCGTCGCACTCGTACCGATGGAGAGGAGGTGGCAAGCCAGCTCATCTTTTGGTCAGACTACTTATTGGACTCGGATGCCAAAGGCGTGATGTTTGCTCGCTTGGGTTGGCACAATCCGCAACAGCAGTTTCCTCGCGGTGAGGTAACGAAAGTGGGTTATCGAATTAAGGGCGAGACGCTGCAGCGCATCTGGTGGCGCTATCCGGATACACCTGTTGGACAGGAAGGGATTGTGACGCCTCTACTGACGCAAGTCGAAGCATTCGACATTCGCTTTTATGATGGTAATCAGTGGAAAAGTGATTGGGACAGCAGTGACTCATTGCCTAAAGCTGTATCGGTGGTTCTGACGCTGAAGGACTATGGCAAAATCACGCGCACTTATCTTACGCCAGATGGCAAACTGGGTGAGTCAGAGGGGAGTGACAATGGCTAAAAGTCAGCGTGGTGTCGCTCTACTCATTGTCCTGATGTTGCTGGCGATAATGACGACGGTAGCAGCAAGCATGTCTGAGCGTCTATTTGCTCAGTTTCAACGTGGTGGTAACCAAATCAATTTCCAACAGGCTTATTGGTATAGTTTAGGCGTCGAAGCTCTGGCAAAAGTGGGTATTGAACAAAGCTATGAGGATACTGACACCATTAACCTGAGCCAGCCGTGGGCGATAAAAGATCAGGTTTATCCACTTGATTACGGTCAGGCGACCGGACGGATTGTAGATAAACAAGCGTGCTTTAACCTCAACGTGTTGAGCCGTGTACAGTCAACCAGTCAGCAAACGGTCAGACCTTACTTGGTGCAGGTCCTGCAACGCTTACTGGAAGAGTCGGAAGTGGACCCTTATCAAGCTGAAGTGATTGCAGACTCGACTTGGGAGTATGTAGACAGCGACTCTGTGGTTCGTTCGACGACCGGGGTCGAAGACAGTACTTATGAAGCGATGAACCCGGCTTATTTGCCGCCGAACAGCTGGATGGCGGACAAAACGGAGTTACGTTCAGTCTATCAGGTGAGTGGCGACTTCTATCAAAAAATAGCGCCGTTAGTCTGCGCTTTACCAAGCGATGACTGGCGTCTGAACGTGAACACTATTGAAGTGGAACAAGCGCCAATTTTAGTCGCGATGTTCTCACCCGGTTTGAGCAACAGTGATGCGGTACAGCTGATAGAAAAGCGCCCATTCGATGGCTGGGACAATATTGAAGCGTTTTTAGCCGAGTCAGAATTAGCTGGCTTAAATGAAAATATCACGAAGGAAGCCAAAGCTTATTTAGGCGTCGATAGCGCTTTCTTCGAATTAGATGCACAAGTGCTGGTGGATGATTCACGCGTGCGTATCCGCAGCCTTTTGCAAAGTACAAACAGAGACACAGTGACGGTAGTACGCCGTCGTTTTGGAGGGATCAGTGAGCGAGTTTCTGACCGTTCGGCTGAGTAGCGAACAACAAAGTACCATTCCTTGGGTGGTGTGGTCGACAGAGCAGCAGGAAGTGATTGCCAGCGGCGAAATCGCCGGGTGGGAACATTTGGATGAGTTAGTGTCTTACGCTAACCAGCGTCCAGTGTTTGCTTTACTGGCAAGTAACGATGTCGTACTCACTCAAGTGGATATCCCCGCAGGCGCAGAACGTCAGTTCGACACCATGCTGCCGTATCTGGTGGAAGACGAAGTGGCACAAGATGTCGACAGTCTTCACTTCACGGTATTGAGCAAGCAATCTGGGAAAGCGCACGTGTGTGCGGTTGAGCGAGTGTGGCTCGAAACCGTATTGCAGCGCTTCTTGAGCCAGGGAATGACAATTAAACGTGTTTTGCCAGATGTTTTGGCATTACCAGTGAATGAGAATAGTAGCGCAGCACTTATGGGTGATCAGTGGCTGATTCGTCACTCACAAACCGAAGGCGCGGTTGTGGATGTTTCATGGTTAGACCTTTATCTCTCATCTTATCTACAAAACCATGAAGGTTGGAAACTAGACTGTTACAGCTCGGTTCCAGAGTCTGCCGTCAGTGAAGTATGGGTGCCTCAGCCAGAAGAAATGACAATGGCGTTGTTAGCCAAAGGTGTGGCTGAAAGCAAAACCAACTTACTCACCGGAGCATTTAAGCCGAAATCGTCTTGGGGTAAATACTGGAAAATATGGCAAAAAACCGCTATCGCTGCGGGTGTTTTGCTCGTGGTCTTGGTCGCTCAACAGTTGCTAATGGTACATAAGTATGAAGCTCAGGCTCAGACGTACCGCGAAGAAAGTGAACGCATTTTCCGCCAGATTTTCCCGGGTAAAAATCGCATTCCGACCGTGAGTTACCTTAAACGCCAAATGACGGATGAAGAGCGTCGCTTGTCTGGTAGTTCTGGTGACGAAGCGATGTTGGTTTGGCTGGCTGCGCTTCCTTCTGCGCTGAGTCAGGTTGAGGATTTGGAAATTACCAGCTTCAAATATGATGGCCAGCGTGGAGAAGTAAGAATTCACGCTCGCAGCTCTGACTTTCAGCCTTTCGAGCAAGCTCGAGTAAAACTTGCTGAAAAGTTTAATGTCGAGCAAGGCCAGCTTAATCGCAACGACAAAGTTGTGATGGGCAGTTTTGTATTGAAACGTTTGTGAGGTGATGATGAAGAATTTAATCTCTCAAGTTCAAACTTGGTGGAGCGGCATCTCACAACGTGAACAGCGTATGATGATGGGTTGTGGGGTTCTCGTAATTGTCGGTCTCGTTTACTGGGGCATATTACAACCGATGAGCCAGCGAGCAGATTTGGCACAGTCAAGAATACAGAGTGAAAGACAGCTTCTTGCCTGGGTGCAAGACAAAGCAGACGACATCACGGCACTGCGTAAGAGCGGTGGTGTAACCTACTCGAATCAGCCTCTTAATCAGTTGGTGTCTTCTTCAGCTCGCCGTTATAAGGTTGAGCTGATCCGCGTACAACCCCGAAACGAGAGTGTTCAGGTGTGGATCAAACCTTTAGCCTTTAACCAGTTGGTAGATTGGTTACGCTATTTGAAAGAGCAGCAAGGTATCGAGGTGGAGTTCTTAGATATTGATCGAACCGAACAGGCGGGCATGATCGAGGTGAATCGCCTGCAGTTTAAGCGAGGATAAATTGAAGCGAGTTGTACTTTATGCAGGCATCTTTATTGCCTGCTTTTCTGTGAGTTTATTAATGGGCCTGCCGGTTTCCTGGGTTGTTAAACAAAGTCCAAAGGTAAGTGGGCTCGATATTCAGGGCGTTCAGGGCACCATATGGCAAGGTCAGGCATCTAATGTTCGCTGGCAACGCCAAAATCTAGGTGAAGTAAACTGGGATTTCCAATGGTCTGCTTTGTTTACTGGTAAAGCAGAATTTGCCGTACGCTTTGGTCGTGGCAGCGATATGGATGTGCGAGGACGTGGCCTAGTGGGCTATGGTTTGTTTGGTGATGCCTACGCAAAAGACTTAGTCGCCTCTGTTCCGGCGATAAAAGTCGTTGAGCAGGCGCGCTTGCCAGTTCCGGTTGGTGTCGATGGACAGTTGGAGCTCAATATCCACCATGCAACGTATGCTTCTCCTTGGTGTAGTGAAGGGGATGGCACGCTGGTTTGGAGTGCGAGTGGCATACAAAGTCCATTAGGGCGCTTAGATCTCGGTCCGGTTGTAGCCAATTTGAACTGTAAAGACAGCGTGCTGACCGCATCCGGTGAACAAAATAGCCCGCAAGTCTCAGCGGCGTTTTCAGCGGAGTTAATGCCGAATCAGCGTTACTCGACGACAGCATGGTTTAAACCGGGTGCTGAGTTCCCTTCAGCGATGGGAGATCAGCTGCAATGGCTCGGCAAGCCAAACGCACAAGGTCAATATGAGTTTGATTACAAAGGGCGCTTTTAAATAAAAGCCTAAAAAGACAGAGAAAAGAGCTGCCAATGTGCAGCTCTTTTTGTTTTTGGATCATGGTAGGCCAAACCCTAAAATTGCTGTACGAGAAAATACCTCATCCAACCAAGATTTAATAACTAATTGATTTTAAAGTTATCTATGAGTTTGTGTGCAGCTTGTGTAGCTTTTGGATCATAGCAGGCCAAATGCCCTAATCGCTGTACAGCAATAAAAAGAAAAGCCACGAATTAGATTCGTGGCCTTATAGAAGTTCGCTCTGCAGGGGGAGAGAAAGTTAATCTTTTCGCTGAAGAATATCATTCCAAGGTAATGATTCATCACCTAATACGATGAAGTTAGGGTTTTCCAACGTTTCGCGCTCATTGTAAGACAGAGGTTCCAATTGAGTGCTCAGGATACGACCTCCAGCCTCTTCAACAATGCATTGAGTTGCGGCCGTGTCCCATTCGCCAGTTGGTCCTAAGCGCAGGTAACAGTCCACCGCACCTTCAGCAACTAAACACGCTTTTAACGCAGCAGAGCCAAGTGGGATCAGTTCATAATTCCAGGCGCTGCTCATGCGGTTGGTGATGCGGTTGATGTCCTGACGACGGCTGATGGCAATCGCAATATTTTGACCGGGATGCTCATGCTTATGAGTGTGGATTCTCACGCTCTCCGACATGTCGGGAATTTTCCATGCCCCTTTTCCGCTGTAGGCATAATAAGTGACACCGGATACCGGGCCATAAACAACACCGAGCGTCGGCTTGTTATTGTCGACTAAGGCGATAATCGTTGCGAAGTCGCCACTGCGTGCGATGAATTCCTGAGTACCATCGAGAGGGTCTACCAGCCAATAGCGTTGCCATTGAGCACGTTTTGACAGGCTGATGTCTGCGTCTTCTTCAGACAATACAGGAATATCCGGAGTCAGTTCGCTCAGGCGTTCAATGATGAACTTGTGTGCAGCGATATCAGCGCTGGTCACCGGTGTTTCATCACTTTTGGTGTATTCTTCGTATTGCTTTTTTTGATAGATATCGAGGATCAATTGCCCGGCGCTGCGGGCGATCTCAATAACTTGAGGGAGCAGGTGAGATAGATCTTTTGTCATTGGCATAGGTGATTGTCCTTACTCACAACGATGATTTGGCTCTGTTGTTGTTATTGGTTACTGTTGCGAGTGGTATTGCGTAAATGTTTCAGTGCTAACATCAATGCGGTGATGCTGCGTGCTTCACAGAAATCCATGTGCGTGATGAGCTCTTCAGCCTGTGCCAGTGGCCAGCGCACAATTTCTAATGGCTCAGGTTCGTCGCCTTCTTGTTTTTCCGGATACAACGCCTGACCTAAAAACAGGGTCATTTTGCTCGAAAAGTAAGAGGGTGCGAGGATAACTTGTTTTAAAGCGGTTAATTGATTACAGCCAAAACCGATTTCTTCTTTCAGCTCGCGGTCTGCCGCCTCATGTGGCGTTTCTCCCGCATCAATTAGACCTTTGGGAAAACCCAACTCATATCGTTCTGTACCAGCCGCGTACTCACGAACCAACAGGAGATCGCCCTGTTCGGTAACAGGAACAACCATAACGGCATCTCGGCCACTAGGTTTCATACGCTCGTAAGTGCGATGTTCGCCATTAGAAAAGCGAAGGTCGAGGGCTTCCACTGCAAACAGCTTAGACTTTGCGACCGTCTGGCAAGAGAGAATCTCTGGTGGGGTCCTTTTCGACATAGCGCTGGCTCCTTGGTGTCGTTGGGTTTTTACGAGGTGCGTAAGATTCTTAATATATGAAAAGTCTGCCTGAGTTGCTAGCTGGAATTTATCGCTCTGGCGAATGCTAGATACAAAAACGGGAGACCTGAGTCTCCCATTTTCAATGACAGTACTTACCTTAGTAGTAAGAGTGATCACCACGATCGTGTTCTGTAGCATCGCGAACCGCAGTGAGTTCACCAGAGAACTGGTTTAGTAGTTCTTTTTCGATGCCTTCTTTCAGTGTTACGTCGACCATTGAACAGCCGTTACAGCCGCCACCAAATGCAACGATAGCAACACCTTCATCAGTGATTTCAACCAGACTTACGTGACCGCCGTGGCCAGCAAGCTGTGGGTTCACCTGAGTTTGGATAGCGTATTCAACACGCTCAACAAGCGGTGCATCATCCGACACTTTACGCATTTTAGCGTTTGGCGCTTTTAGCGTTAGTTGAGAACCCATTTTGTCTGTAACGAAGTCGATTTCAGCGTCTTCAAGGAATGGCAGGCTCAACTCATCAACGTATGCTGAAAAGCCGCTGTATGGGAGCACTGTGTCAGTTCCTTCCACCGCTTCAGGTGGGCAGTAAGACACACCACATTCAGCGTTTTGTGTACCTGGGTTTACAACGAAAATACGAATGTTAGTCCCTTCTGGCTGTTGACCGAGAAGATTAGCGAAATGCGTTTGCGCAGTTTCTGTAATAGTAATATTTGACACGACAATACCCGAGTAAATTTGTAGGTTACTGCTGCTATTCTACTCTTGTTGACGTATGGGTCTAGCTTTTTTGCTGATAAGGCATAGTGAATCGGTCTAGAGCGAAGTAGGAGCAGGTGTTCTGCAGATGCAGTAAATATCGATGCTTTCTACACCAACTTCAAGTAGTAATTGGCATAATTGTCGTACCGTACTGCCCGTTGTGACGACATCATCGACAATCGCCACGTGTTTATACATCGGCTTTTTATTGAGGATAAACGCACCTTGCAAGTTTTGCTCTCGTTGGGTTTTAGTATGGCCTCTCTGAGAGTTTGCGTATTGGATACGACGAAATACTTTAGGGTCAAAATGGCGATGCAGATGGGCTGCCAAGTGTCTGGCAAGTACATCACTTTGATTGAATCCACGCGATAAATAGCGTCGCCAGTGCAGTGGAACGCTGGTAATCAGTGTCGCTGGAGAAGAAATACGCGCCGCGAGCAATTGCGTTAATGCTTCTACGTGCCAATTCTCGCCATGATCCTTAAAGCGCTGAACCTCGCGTGACAGAGGAAACGCATAGTCACCGAGAGTAATGAGTCGCTGCCAGGGCGGTGGTTCGGCCAAGCACTCGCCACACACCGTGTCGCTCCTTTCTGTTTTCTGCATAGCCAAACCGCAATGTTGGCACCTTCTAATCGGATTAAGATACTGAAAACAATGGCTACACCAACGAAGAGCGTTAGGCGGTTGTGTTGTTTTCAGTGGCAGCTTGCACAAACCACATTGACTACCGAGCACGCGATGCATGATGTTTTGCCAGTGATGAGATAACATACAACTTATTCAGGTAGAGGTTTTGCACAGACTAACGCCGGGATGTAAGCGTAAGGAATAAGTTAAGTGGGAGAGATTGAGAGCATGAGCACGAATTTACACTGGCAGTCGTTTGGTCAGGGACCAGATTTAGTGTTGCTGCATGGCTGGGGTATGAATGGCGCGGTTTGGCAACAAACCATCGAGTCCCTTCAGTCCAGTTTTCGGGTGCACGTGGTTGACCTTCCAGGATACGGCCACAGCGCTGAACATCATGGCGAAGATTTAGCTCAGATTGCTCAGATGGTGCTGAAAGGCGCGCCAGAAAAAGCGGTTTGGCTGGGCTGGTCATTAGGCGGTTTGGTGGCGACTCATATTGCGCTTAACGCACCAGAGCGAGTGAATAAACTCATCACTGTGGCGAGCTCTCCTAAATTTGCGGCAGAGAAAACATGGCGTGGCATTCAGCCTAAGGTTCTGAGTGCTTTTACCGAGCAGTTGCTGGAAGATTTTTCACTCACAATCGAGCGTTTTATGGCGCTGCAAGCCATGGGCAGCCCATCAGCGCGTAAAGACGTAAAACTGCTTAAGCAAGCGGTGCTCTCTCGCCCTCAGCCGAATCCAGACTCACTGCTGGTGGGTTTAAATATCTTAGCGGACGTTGATCTGCGCGATGCGCTTACGTCGCTGACTATGCCGATGTTACGTTTGTATGGACGACTAGACGGACTGGTACCGATTAAGGTCGCCAGCGATCTCAATGAGCAGCTGCCACACACTGAGCATGGCATCTTTAGCCAGTCTTCCCATGCGCCGTTTATGACTGAACATGACGCGTTTTGTGCGCAAGTTCGAGAATTTGCTGTTCGCTAACGGTTCGTGGGGCAAAAAACTCAAGTTGTTTAAAAAGTGGTCGATAAAGGTTTGAGCTAGGCTGTATTTGCTAGCGGCATAGACGAGTGGCGACTCCGAGGAGGGTTCGCAATGATTGTGTCACCGACCAACGTAAGTGTGCCATTGATCGCCCCGTCCGTGAATGTGCAAACGGAGCAAGCGGCTCGTGATAACAAAGTCCGGGAGCCTGTAACGCCAACGACCGCATTGGTTAAAACTAGTGCAGAGCGCAAAGTAAAAGGAGATGACAAGCGGCGACGCCAGTCTGCTTGGGATCCTTCTGAGCATCCCAGTTATGACGGGGAGCCTGAAGTTGACGCTCGTTACTCTGAAGAACCAGCCGATACGTTAGAACGGCTTTTCGGATTACTCGCACTCAAGTCGTACAGTGAAGAACAGGGGAAAGGCTATACGATACGCTTTCGCTTACCCAAGCGCATTCTGGATGCTGCGATCTATCAAGGATTGATGGAAAGGCGCAGGAAAGTGATCAAGTTTCATTATGGTCATTCGGTCGCGCCTCATACGCCGTCAGACGTGATAGCAGTATTGTAATAACTCAAAACTCTACTCAAATAAAAACGCTCCAGTCAGCGCTAACTGACTGGAGCGTTTTCTTTTTTAACGGGATTTACTTTTTCGCCTTGGCAAAAGCCGCGGCAAAAGCGCCACCCATTGCGTTATTTCCTAATGCATTATTTGATGAGGAATTATCACGACGTGGTTGACGACGTTGCTGATCATTATGACGCGGCGCATCAGAACGCTGGCTGCGATTGTCCTGGCCCGGTTCATCGTTAAGACGCATCGACAGAGCAATACGTTTACGCTGAATATCGACTTCCATCACTTTTACTTTGACGATGTCACCTGCTTTTACCACTTCACGCGGGTCAGAGACAAAGCGATCCGTCAGTGCTGAGATGTGTACTAATCCGTCTTGATGGACACCGATATCAACGAATGCACCAAAGTTTGCGACGTTCGATACCACACCTTCCAGAATCATGCCGGGTTCCAAGTCTGCCACGGTATTCACGCCATCAGCAAAGGTCGCGGTTTTAAACTCAGGGCGAGGGTCACGGCCCGGCTTATCCAGTTCTTTGATGATATCTGTCACCGTTGGAACACCAAAGTTGTCGTCAGTGTAATCCACAGCATGCAAGCTTTTCAGGAAAGTGGTATCGCCGATGAGTGCTTTAACGTCTTTGCTGTTTTTCGCTGCGATACTTTTGACCACTGGGTAGGCTTCTGGGTGAACCGAAGAGGCATCCAGCGGGTTTTTTCCATCCATGATCCGCAGGAAACCGGCACACTGTTCAAAGGCTTTTGGCCCTAAGCGAGGCACTTTTTTCAGTGTCGTACGCGCATCAAAGCGGCCGTTTTCATCACGGAAATCAACGATGTTTTGCGCGATGGTACTGGAAAGGCCAGCCACGCGAGTCAGCAGTGCGGCAGATGCAGTGTTAACGTCCACACCTACGGCGTTTACACAGTCTTCTACCACTGCATCAAGACGTTTTGCCAGCATCGATTGGCTGACATCATGCTGGTATTGACCCACACCGATCGATTTAGGATCGATTTTCACCAGCTCCGCCAGAGGATCTTGCAAGCGACGCGCAATAGAAACAGCGCCACGTAGCGATACGTCCATATTCGGGAACTCTTTCGCTGCCAGCTCAGAAGCCGAGTAAACCGAAGCTCCGGCTTCACTGACCATGATTTTTTGTACTTTCAGGTTGCCGCGCTTAATGACGTCAGCGACAAAACTGTCTGTCTCGCGAGAAGCCGTACCGTTACCAATGGCGATCAAGTCAACGTTAAACTTGCGTACCAGTTGGTCCACAATCTGAGCTGATTTATCGTATTGTTTTTGCGGTGGATGAGGGTAGATGGTCTCGGTCGTCAGTACTTTACCTGTGGAGTCGACTACTGCGATTTTTGAACCAGTACGCAGACCCGGATCGAGGCCCAGCGTGGCTCGAGGGCCAGCTGGAGCCGCCATCAACAGATCTTTCAGGTTGGTGGCGAACACATCAATCGCTTCGATTTCTGCGCGCTCTTTCATCGCTCCCATTAGCTCGGTTTCCATGTGCATTGACACTTTGATGCGCCATGCCCAGCTGATTACCTGTTTACGCCACGTATCTGCGGGTGCATTGCTAAGTGTCACGCCATAATGGTCTGCAATGATGGTTTCACAGTAAGACTGACGAACGCTCTCTTCCTGTTCTGGGTCGGCATTCATTGCCAACGTAAGGAAACCCTCGTTACGGCCACGAAGCATCGCAAGGGCACGGTGAGATGGCACTTTGCTGAGTGGCTCATTGTGGCTGAAGTAATCTTTAAATTTCTCACCTTCGTTCTCTTTGCCTTCGACAACACGGGCAACGAGCTCTGCATTACGGTTCAGATGCGTACGAATCTTTTCTAACAGGTTGGCGTCTTCGGCGATGCGCTCCATGATGATGGCACGCGCGCCATCCAGTGCCGCTTTGGTATCCGCGATACCTTTGTCTGCGTCAAGGTACTTGCTTGCTTCGATTTCTGGTTCAGTTTGCGGATGATTCCACAGGGCGTCAGCGAGTGGCTCTAAACCTGCTTCAATTGCGATTTGGCCTTTAGTACGACGCTTTGGTTTGTAAGGCAGGTAAAGATCTTCCAGACGAGTTTTGCTGTCTGCCTGAGTGATTTCTGTTTCCAGTTCAGGCGTTAGCTTACCTTGCTCCTGAATAGACTTCAGAATGGTTTGACGACGGTCGTCCAGTTCACGAAGGTAAGACAGGCGACTGTCCAGCGTACGCAGTTGGGTGTCATCAAGGCCACCCGTCACCTCTTTACGGTAACGTGCGATAAAAGGAACGGTGTTACCGTCATCAATCAGGGTGACAGCAGCGTTGACTTGCTCTGGGCGAACATTCAGCTCTTGAGCAATCATGCGACAGATAGCTTGGCTCATCCGTGTATTCTCTTTTTATTCAGTTGAGTTTCGTTAGGTATAAACATTGGGGTCATTCGATGAATTTGCAATGTTTTCCGCGAGCAGTGCAAAAATTTACCGGGCGCTGGTGGACATCAGTCAGGTTTGTGTCAAAACTTTAATTAAATTGAGAACTTATATCCTCGATTATCAACTAAAGTACATACCTTAGCTCATAGGGATAATCATGATGAAAAAAATGTCTTTGGCTTTGGCGCTTACCAGTGCCTTACTTGTTGCGCCATTTAGCTGGGCGCAATCTCTTTCCGCAACCACTCAAGATCCAATTTATCAACTCGATGACAAACTGGTGTTAGGCCGGGTTGAAAATGTCTATTACAGCGAGATTCCAGAGCTAAGTGACGTGCCGTTTATGGGTAAGATTGATACGGGTGCCGATACCACCTCGATGCATGCCGAGAATATTCACGTCACCAGCTCGAACCCAGAGTTCTCTAACCTGAAAGATAACGAGTTACTTTGGGCGATCATCGATGATCTGGGTGGAACCAAAGCCAAGTGGGATGATGGGACTTTCGAGCCGTATCAAGTCAAAGTGAGCTTTACCATTCAGCACCCTTACACGGGCAAACAGATCACAGTCACCGATGATCTGGAACGCATCAGTGCGATTCGCAGCCGTACCAGTACAAAACCGATATTGCGTCCAAACGTAAAAATGCCGATGACGATAGCGGGTCATACCGTTGATACCGTTGTGAACTTAACCGCACGTAAGCAGTTTTCTGCGCCAATTCTGATTGGAAAAACCTATCTGAAAGATAACGCGTGGGTGTTTGCCGGATATGACTACCTGCAGCAGCAGCCCAAGGCCAAAATGATTGGTAAGCAAGAGCTTGTCTCTGTTGAAGGTGTTCCTTACAAGGTGAGTATTTCGACTAGCAGTCGCTACACCAATGCGCATGCTCTGGATATCAAAGTAGATAAGAAGGCCAAGCAAGTGTCCTTCACCTTAGAGGGCGAAAACGGTAAGCGACACCCGATGACACTGCCGCTGATTCGTATGCTTAAAACGACGAAAGGTGAGCGACCACTGGTATATTTACCTGTGAAAGTGTCGGAAAGCGAAACTCAGCACTGGTTGGTCTATTTGCGTGATCGCAGCAATTTTAGCTCACAGCTGCGCTTAGGCAATGATGTGGTTAGCCAGCACTTTGTGGTCGATACCGATAAAGAAAACCTGCTTGGTGGTGTTGAAAAGACCTTTAAGAGTGCTCTGAAAACCAAACCTCTGGTGATTTCTCCTGAGGAGACTCTCAATATTGATGGCTACTCAGTACCAGCCTACCCAACGTTTACCGTCAAAACTCCGCTTCTTCGCGTGCATGGCTTTGAGCTCAGCGAAAAAGGCAAAGATGAAGTGGCGACCTATTACTTAACCAATGAACAGGGCAAAGAGGAAAAAATCACCAAACCCGTTGTGAAAAAGCTAAGAGTGGGCGATATGGTGCGCCCTGTGGTTGAAGGGGATTTTGTGTTTGGGAACACAGAGAAGACCATCGAATTTGCCATTGATGTGTTGGAGAACGAAGAAACTCAACCGTTTTTCGTGTTTGGCCATGATATGGCAAAAGGTGGTGTGCTGCTGAATACGCGTGCGGATCACCTCTTGGATGCCAAACCGTTATTCCGGGCTGGTCATATTGAAGTGGCTGAAGTGGAAGGCATGTTGTTCCCGGTGAAACTGGATACGGGGGCTGACGTCAGCTCAATCAGCGCTACTGATATTAAGCAATTTCAGAAAGACGGCAAAGACATGGTGAGCTTCACTTATGAAAACGATTATGGCGTGAAAAAACAGCTGACTCGTGAAGTGGTCAATGTGATGCACATTACCGCGAAGAAGGGCGAGAAAACCAACGTCAGGCCGGTGGTTAAAATGCACGTGAAACTGGGCGATCTGGAGAAGAAAATAGAGGTCAACCTTCAGGACAGAGAACGTTTTAAGTACAGCATGATTTTGGGTAAAAACTTTTTGAAGCATGGTGTGGTGGTGTCGAGTGACACCAATTACATCGTGACGAAAAAATCGGATGTCAAAAAGTAAAAACTCAGTCAATTTGTAGGCTGAACGCCAACTTCGCCCCGTGTTTTACGTACTGTGATTGGTATAATCTCAGAATTAGAGCCGGGGCATAAACCAAACGAAAATCACCCGTCTCCCAAGGAGAAAAATTGAAAACTAAGCTGATTACGCGTGAAGGCTATAACAAACTCAAACAAGAGCACGATTACCTCTGGAACGAAAAGCGACCTGAGATCACCAAGATAGTCACCTGGGCCGCCAGTCTGGGCGATCGCTCTGAAAATGCAGATTACACCTTCAATAAACGATTATTGCGCCAAATCGATCGTCGCGTTCGTTTTCTCAGAAAGTTTTTACCTGAGGTGACCATCGTGGATTACTCACCTCAGCAAGAAGGCAAGGTCTTCTTCGGAGCTTGGGTCGAGATCGAAAATGAAGCGGGTGATGTGAAGAAGTTTCGTATTGTCGGGCCGGAAGAGATTTATGGCGATGCTAAAGGCTATATCTCTATCGACTCACCCATGGCGCGCGCGATGCTAAAAAAACAAGTCGATGAAGAGTTTACGGTTAGGACGCCCGATGGCGATAAAGAGTGGTTCATTAACTCGATTGAGTACAACCTATCCAGCCCAGATGCGACAAACCCTAGCTAGGATGACTGGTCGGTGAGCGAATGTTCCGACCATGTTTAACCGACATCCTCATTCATCCTGAGAAGAAAAGGCATTGAGCGCTTTTATAGGAGCACATAAATGATGAGAGCAGTAATTAGTGGCACCGTATTAACCGTAGGATGTTCATTTTCTGCGTTTTCCCAAGAAGAACTAAAAGGGTGTGATGCAAAAGAGTTTGCTGTCGAGCAGCAGCTTGAATACGCCAAAGTGCAAGGTAAAGAGCAGCATATTGAAGGCCTCGAACGTGCGTTAGCTTCGGTACAAAGTGAGTGTATTCGAGAGGAGCAACGCCAGAAATTACATGCAGAAATTGAAAAAAGTACTCAAAAGGAAAAGTTGCAAGCCAGCAGCGAAACAGAGTGGGAACTGAGCCAGTAACCTCCGGTTGATAGGCGATATTTTTGCTAATCTGAGCAATCACTTCGCTCAATATTAGCGCTGTATCTTCGAAATAATGTGTCAAAAGAGCGGCTAAGATAAAAAGAGTAACAATTTGCACAAGCACGTTTGAAAAAACAGTGATACATTTTCGACAATACATGCTTCTGAAAGGATGTTTCAATGCAGGAAAATCATAAAATTTTAGTGGTTGATGACGATGCTCGTTTACGTGCTCTATTGGAGCGTTACCTTTCTGAGCAAGGTTTTCAGGTTCGTAGCGTTGCCAATGGAGAACAAATGGATCGCTTACTGACGCGTGAAAACTTTCACTTAATGGTGCTCGATTTGATGTTGCCAGGTGAAGACGGTTTATCTATCTGTCGCCGCTTACGTAACGCGAACAACATGTTACCTATCCTGATGCTGACCGCAAAAGGGGACGAAGTTGATCGTATTGTTGGCTTAGAAGTCGGGGCAGACGATTACCTGCCAAAACCATTTAACCCGCGTGAGTTGCTGGCTCGCATTAAAGCGGTATTACGCCGTCAAACCATCGAACTGCCGGGCGCACCAAGCACGGAAGAAAAAGTGGTGGAATTTGGCGAGTTCCGTTTAAACCTTGGAACGCGTGAAATGTTCCGTGGCGAAGAATCGATGCCGTTAACATCTGGTGAGTTTGCCGTATTAAAAGCCTTAGTCACCAACGCGCGGGAACCAATGTCGCGTGACAAACTGATGAATATGGCCCGTGGCCGTGAATATTCGGCAATGGAACGTTCTATTGACGTACAAATTTCTCGTCTTCGTCGCATGTTGGAAGATGACCCGAGCAAACCACGTTACATTCAGACGGTATGGGGCTTGGGCTACGTATTTGTCCCAGACGGCAAAGAAGTATAATTCGCGTAACTGCACTCCGATATTTGTCTGTACATTCCGTCCTCTTGCATCTCCTGTATGAGGGCGGGAAATCGCGATTAGGCACATTCTTTTAGCAACACTCTGTTAGGATCACCAGGAACTGTCCATGCGAATCCGAAGCTCTCTCACTCAATCTATTCTGCTGTTCATTTCTTTGCTTCTCGCTAGCCAAGTCTTCTCTTATTACGCCGTTTTCAACTATGCGTTGATGCCGAGCCTGCAGCAGTTCAATAAAATTCTCGCTCATGAGCTCAACCTGGTGCTTGATGCCGACGGAGAGCTTCAGTATGAGGCACCAATAAGGCGTCAGTTATTAGAAAGGCTGGGCGTAACGGTTCACAGTATTGATAGTGAAAGAGCGGACGAGTTTAATCACGCGATGTCGATTGAATTGATGTCGGAAGAAATGACTCAAGAGCTGGATTCTCCGACTGAAGTACGTTTGATGTTGGGCGAGGAGAGTTACATTTTGTGGATGCACATCGACAAGCTACCAAACTCGCTTATCCGTATCCCGCTCTCAGAGCTGCAAGAAGAGGATTTTGCGCCGCTATTTCGTAACAGCCTGATCATGGCATTGCTGATCATCGCTGGTGGCTGGCTCTTTATTCGTTTTCAAAACCGCCCGTTACTGGCGTTAGAAAAAGCCGCCAAGGGGGTTGGTCGTGGTGAGATACCGCCACCGATACCAGAGAAAGGCGCGTTAGAAATTCGCGCGGTGACCCGTGCTTTTAATCAGATGTCGAAGGGTATTCAGGAGCTGGAAGAAGACCGCGCCTTGTTGATGGCGGGGATCAGTCACGATTTACGAACACCGTTAACCCGAATTCGTCTCGCGACAGAAATGATGTCACCAGAGGAAAGCTATCTCGCTGAAGGTATTATCAGCGATACGGAAGAGTGTAATGAAATCATCAGCCAGTTTATGGATTACCTTAAGCCGGTGAATAACCAGACGTTTGAGGCGGTGTCTCTGAACGACATAGTATGCGATGTCGCGAGCTCAGAAGGTAGTGATGATCGGGAAATTGAGACCAAAATTGAAGCGTCCATCAAACCCGCTCTGGGTAATTCGATTGCGATTAAACGCGCAGTGACTAACTTAGTGGTCAATGCGGTTCGCTATGGCAATGGCTGGGTCAAAGTGTCGACGGGTATGACCGCAGATAACCAACTGGTTTGGGTCACTGTGGAAGATAACGGCCCTGGCATTGAACCTGATCAGGTCGGTAAGTTGTTTGAACCGTTTACGCGTGGAGATACGGCACGAGGCAGTGAAGGTACCGGACTTGGTCTGGCGATCGTCAAGCGAATTGTCAGCCAGCATTCAGGCTCGGTTGTGATGCGTAATCGTAGTGAAGGTGGCTTAATCGCCCAAATCAGCTTCCCGACTAAGTAACCTGAAAACTGAGCGTCACCAACGAGCAAAATAAAAGCCCAGCTTAGAACCTAAGTTGGGCTTTTTTATTATCCTATTGATCAGTTTAGGATTCTTTGACCTCTTGAACTTCTGGTTCTTCGTCTTCCAGTTTCTCTGGCAATAACAGGTTCAAGATGATTGCAGTAATACCGCCCGCAGCAACACCCGTCGAGAAGATGCTCTTAATAAACTCTGGCATGAATTGCAGAATTTCAGGTTTCTGAGCAATACCAAGGCCCATCGAGAACGACAGCGCCATGATCAGAATCGCACGACGGTCGAGATCAACACGAGAGATAATACGCACACCTGCCGCGGCAATCGTACCAAACATCACGATGGTTGCGCCGCCAAGTACAGGTTCAGGAATCAGCTGAACGAAGCTCGCGACGCCCGGGAATAGGCCAAGTACAACTAACATACCTGAAATGAAGTAACCTACGTAACGGCTTGCGACACCAGTCAGCATGATAATGCCGTTGTTTTGGCTGAAAGTAGAGTTCGGGAAGCTGTTAAAGACTGCAGCGATCGCTGAGTTCAAACCGTCAGCCAACACGCCACCTTTGATGCGCTTCATGTAAACCGGCCCTTTTACTGGCTCACCGGACACTTCAGAAGTTGCGGTAATATCGCCGATGGCTTCTAGCGCAGTAATAAAGAAAATCAGTACTAGCGGAATAAATAGCGACCAGTCAAACGCTAGGCCGTATTGCATCGGGATTGGCAGCGCAACCAGGTTGGTCTCGCTTAGCTGTGAAGTGTCAACCATACCCATAAAGTAGGCCATGATATAGCCAACCAGCATCGCAATGACAATCGAAGCAACGCGAATGTAAGGGTTGTTTGAGCGGTTCAAAATAACGATCAGACCCAGTACAGTGCCAGCCAGTGCTAACTTGTCTAGGCTACCGAACGTGCCGTCACCCATCGCAGCATAGCCACCGCCCATCGAAACTAATCCAACTTGAATCAATGTCAGACCTATCAGAGTCACCACAATACCTGAAACCAGCGGAGTGATGATGCGGCGAGCGTGCTCAAGCACTCGAGACAGTAGAATTTCCGCGAAGGAAGCGACCAGAATCGTGCCGAAAATGGCGGCCATCATTGTGCTAATGTCAGCACCGCCAGCTTTCAATGACAAGCCAGCACCAATGATTGGGCCTAAAAAGTTAAAGCTGGTGCCTTGCACGGATAACAGGCCTGAGCCTATCGGGCCAAAGGTACGAATCTGAATAAATGACGACACACCAGAAGCAAATAGAGACATGCTGATAATCGTGTTTGTTTGATCGGCTGGTACGCCTAAAGATTGGCAGATGATCAACGAAGGGGTAATAACTGCAACGAACATCGCCAACAGGTGCTGAATGGCGGCGAAAATCGTTTGTGGCAGTGGTGGGCGATCGTTTAATTGATAGACCAGTTCCGAAGATCGGTTTGAAGTTGTCATGGTTTGTCTCGCTTGTCGCAATATTTATTACCCAGCGCTCGCTGAATGGGAGTACTGGGAGGAGCTGACGTTTTGATCTGTGATTGCTGTTAATCAGTGTCAACTCAGATTGGTTTGGGTAAATACCCTAATTTTGTGCGCGATTATAGAGCGATTTATTTAAAAAGCAAACGATTGCCATGAGGCGTTGATAATCAGTTATTCGGATTATTTTAATCTTAAGCTTTGGAGTAAATATCCCGTTCGCCTAACCAACGATCGATAATCGCAGTGGCATTAGTAGGATAATTGTCGTGAATATGGCGTGCTATGCGTTGAACTTCGGGTATTAAGCGCTGATCACGAACCAAGTCCGCAATTTTAAAATCTGCCAGACCGGTTTGCTTGGTACCTAATAACTCACCAGGGCCACGGATTTCCAAATCTTTCTGCGCAATGACAAAGCCGTCATTGCTTTCACGCAGAACGCCGAGGCGCTTTTGTGCGGTTTTTGATAGCGGTGAATGATAGAGCAGAACACAATGACTGGCGACTGAGCCTCGTCCAACACGGCCTCTTAGCTGGTGCAGCTGAGCTAAACCGAGTCGCTCCGGGTTTTCGATGATCATCAGGCTTGAGTTTGGTACGTCCACACCAACTTCTATGACTGTTGTAGCAACAAGTAGGTGCAGTCTATTGTCTTTAAAATCCTGCATCACCGCTTGTTTTTCCGCTGGCTTCATCCGGCCATGAACCAAGCCAATTTTTACATCAGGCAACTTGCGTTGCAGTTCTTCAGCCGTATCAGCGGCAGCTTGTGCCTCCAATACCTCAGACTCATCAATCAGTGTACATACCCAATAGGCTTGCTTACCTTCGTTGAGACAGGCATGGCGAACTCGTTCCACGATGTCGTCGCGTTTTGTATCGGGAATCGCGACGGTTTGAATCGGAGTTCGGCCCGGCGGTAATTCGTCAATTACTGAGGTTTCCAAATCGGCGTAAGCAGTCATCGCTAGAGTACGCGGGATAGGGGTAGCGGTCATGATTAGCTGATGTGGGTAAGCGCCTTGCTTGGCCCCTTTCTCACGTAACTCTAATCGCTGGTGGACGCCAAAGCGGTGCTGTTCATCAATAATAACCAGCGCCAGATGATGGAATTCAACATGTTCCTGAAACAAGGCGTGAGTACCCACTACCATTTGTGCTTCACCGCTGGCAATGCGTGCGAGTTCTGCTTCTTTAGCTTTACCCTTTAACTTACCTGCCAGCCAGCCCACTTGGATTCCCATTGATTCAAACCAGTTGGCAAAGTTGATGGCATGCTGTTCGGCTAGCAGCTCAGTGGGTGCCATTAGTGCAACCTGATAACCGTGCTCGATAGCTCGAACCGCAGCCAGTGCCGCGACGAGGGTTTTCCCTGAGCCTACATCGCCTTGGACAAGGCGCATCATCGGGTGAGGCTTCACCAGATCGGCTTCAATCTCTTTTACCACTCGTGCCTGAGCGTTGGTTGGTGAGAACGGCAGTTGTGCCAGAAGTTGGTTCTTCAGTTTTTCACAGGGAGCAAGTGGCAAAGCAATATCTTGCTGTCCTTTACTGCGCACTGCCAACATAGAGAGGTTCTGAGCCAACAGTTCTTCCATGATCAGGCGGATTTGTGCCGGATGCTTACCTTCATCAAACTCATCTAAGTTGATCGTTGGGGGCGGTCGGTGAATGGTGTGCAGCGCCTGAGACATGGTGATTTGGTGATCGTATAAACCCGCTGGCAGTAACTCTTGTACGGCGGCTTTATCCAATAACGCTAACGCCTGCTCGGTCAGGTTACGCAGGGTGATTTGTCTTAGGCCATCTGTGGTTGGATAAACGGGCGTCAGGCTTTGTTCTACATCTGGCTTTTGTTCGCTGATATAGAACTTGTAATCGGGGTGGACGATTTCCAAACCCATTCCACCACGTTTTATTTCCCCGTAAGCGTGTACTAACTTACCTTGAGAAAAGTTGTTCTTCATCGCCGCGGTAAAATTGAAAAAACGCAGCGTTATAGTGCCGTAACCATCACTGATTTTTACCGTGAGCATTTTGCGTTTACCGAAAATGGTATCCACGGCCATCACCTTGCCTTGTACTGCGGCCCACAGACCGGCATGGAGCTTAGCAATAGGATAAATACGGGTACGATCTTCGTAACGAAGTGGCAGGTGAAACAGTAAATCCTGAACCGAATGCAAGCCAACTTTGGCTAGTTTTTCTGCGACTTTCGCGCCAACCCCTGAAAGGGAAGTTAATGGAACAGCAGATAGCAGTTGGGCAGACATAGAAGGCTCAAAAAAATGGTTAACATTGCAATATGTTAACCATGGAGCTGTGTTTTTGTACAGGAAAAAATAAGAGGAGCGACCAGGAACTAGGATCCTAGTCTCGCTATTATTTCTGCTGCATCTCTTTCCACCACGCCTCGTCGGCGATGATTTGACCCTCATCGTCGAGTGGCGGATAAGCGAGACCTTTACGTTTCGCAACTTTAGCCAGAACCGGGTGACCTCGCTCAAACAGAATTCGGTTAATCGTCTCTTTCGGCAGAGCGCTTTCTTCACGCTCGTACATACCAGCGGCTTCACGTTGACGCTGAGCTTCATACAAAATCACCGCACTTGCGACAGAAACATTGAGAGACTGCACCATGCCAATCATCGGGATGATGATGTCTTGATCAGCGAGCTGTTTGGCTTGTTCTGAAGCGCCTGTTTTCTCACTGCCTAAAATGATGGCGGTTGGTTTAGTGTAGTCGATGTCTCGAAAGTCGACAGCTGTTTCCGATAGGTTAGTCACCAGCACCTGCATGCCTTGCGCTTTTAATTCGGTCACTGCGTCTTCGATAGAATCGTGAGTGTCCACTTCTACCCAGTTGCGTGCGCCCGCTGATGTGTGGCTCAGGGTACGCATTTTATTTGGCCAAATGGCGTGGACTTTGTGTAAGCCAGTTGCATCGGCAGTGCGGATAACCGCTGAGACGTTATTCGGCTTGTGAACTTCTTCAAGGCATAACGTTAGGTCGGTCTGGCGTGCTTTCAGGACTTGGTGGATACGGTGGTAGCGTTCTAGGTTCATAGTAAATAAATAGGGATATAAAAAATCGCCACCTAGCGGAGTAGGTGGCGATGATTGTTATTATCTTCTTCTGCGTCGGACTCGAGTCGCGTGTGGCATCGCTTTGATTTTTCTCATGATGCCAGCAAGGTGAACACGATCTTTGGTGGTCAGCAGTACGGTGACGGTATACAGGCGACCATCACGTTCTTCCGTTGACAAGCCATGGATATTCGAGCCTGTTTTCGAAATTACGTTGGTTAGCTCAGCGAGCGCACCCTGATGGTTGAGCATGTCGACTTTAAGTTCAGCGATGAACTCTTTATCGTAATCGTCAGACCAGGCAACTGCCATGTAGCGATCCGGTTCTTTCTGGTAACCACGTACGTTTGGACAGGTTTCGCGGTGAACAACTAATCCACGGCCCGGTGATACGTGAGCAATAATGTGATCATCCGGAATTGGGTGACAACAGTTTGCAAACGTCAGCAGTAAACCTTCCGCGCCACGAATTGGCAGCTTCTTCTTCGAATCGCCAGGAATCGAACTGGTTGTGGTCAGCTCTTCGGTATCACCTAGCAGACGACGCGCAATGACGATACTCATTAACTCACCCAAACCAATTGCAGCCAACAAGTCATCGGTACTTTCCAAACGAAGGTCAGTCAGGACTTCCTGGACGTTATCTGGGTAAATGGAGTCGATAGAGTGGCGACCAAGTGCGTGATTCAGCAAGCGGCGACCGAGTGTGATTGATTCTTCACGACGCATGGTTTTCAGTACTTGGCGAATCTTGGTTCGAGCACGTGAAGTCACGACATAGTTCAGCCATGCAGCGTTTGGACGGGCACCTGGTGCGCTGATGATCTCGACCGTTTGACCGTTTTTCAGTGCCTTACTCAGTGGGTAAGGGTTACGATCAACACGAGCACCAACACAAGAGTTGCCGACATCAGTATGCACCGCGTAGGCGAAGTCAACCGCTGTCGCGCCAAGTGGTAATTCGACGATACGACCTTTTGGTGTGAAGACGTAAATTTCGTCTGGGAACAGATCCGATTTTACGTTTTCAATGAATTCGAACGAGTTACCCGCGCTTTGTTGCAGTTCAAGCAGGCTTTGCATCCAGCGTTGAGCTTTCACTTGCGCTGTCGTGCCAGAGGTATCGCCTTTGTCTTTGTAAGACCAATGCGCAGCAACACCTTTATCCGCCATTTGATCCATATCTTCAGTACGGATCTGTACTTCTACCGGAACACCATGAGGGCCGACCATCGAAGTATGCAGCGATTGGTAGCCGTTGGCTTTTGGAACCGCAATGTAATCTTTCATGCGGCCTGGGCGTGGCTTGTATAAGCTGTGCACCTGGCCCAGAACGCGATAACACGTATCTGCAGTATCAACAACCACTCGGAATGCATAGATGTCCATGATGGTGTGGAAGCGCTGTTCTTTGGTTTTCATCTTGTTATAGATAGAGAACAGATTCTTCTCACGTCCAACAACGCGTGAACTCAGACCGACATCTTGCAGGCGGCCTTCGATCTCGCTGTGGATACGTTGGATCATCTCTTTACGATTACCACGTGCCGTTTTCACGACTTCTTTTAGAACGCGATAACGGTTTGGGTAAAGCGCTTCAAAGCCCAACTCTTCCAGCTCGGTTTTAATATTGTGAATACCAAGACGGTGGGCGAGTGGCGCATAAATCTCTAGAGTTTCACGAGCGATACGGCGTTTTTTGTCTGGTCGAAGTGCGCCAAGCGTACGCATGTTGTGCGTTCGGTCAGCCAGTTTGATCAGAATTACGCGGATGTCTTGCACCATAGCCAGAACCATCTTACGAAAGTTCTCAGCCTGAGCCTCTTTCCTGTCACGGAATTTGAGTTTGTCCAGTTTAGATACACCATCAACCAGCTCAGCTACAGTATTACCGAATTGCTCTTCGAGATCTTCTTTACTGACATCACAATCTTCAATGACGTCATGCAATAGAGCAGCTTGGAGGGTTTCGATATCCAGACGCATTTCTGCCAGGATTCGAGACACAGCGACAGGGTGGATGATGTATGGTTCACCGCTAGAACGGGTTTGCCCTTCATGGGCATCTCGCGCTACCACATAAGATTGACGCAGAGCCTCAATCTGAGGCTCTGTTAGGTATTCTTGGGCAACGTCTTTGAGGCTATCGAATAGATACAAATTATAGGCCCGGGAGGTTGTTGAATTCTCGAGTCAGAATTAACGGTTGTGAGCGATGCTGCTTACTGCCGCTAGCTCTGCCGCTTCTTGCTCTTGTTGTTCTTGACGTTCACGAGCGTCCAGAACTTCTTTCGTGATTAAACCTTCTTCGATTTCGCGAAGTGCGATAACCGTTGGCTTATCGTTCTCTTCTGGCACTAGTGCATCTTTACCGCCAGTTTGCATTTGACGAGCGCGGCGAGCCGCAATCAGTACTAGGTCGAAACGGTTGCCAACTTTTTCAACAGCGTCTTGAACAGTTACGCGTGCCATGAGGACTCCAAATAGTTAACTAAAATATTAGAATGACGAGAAAGTATACAGTCTAACTGCTTTATTTACTAGCGATTAGACGTGCCACTGTAAGCGGGCTTTCTCCGGTGTTTTATTGTCTGCTCTTTGCTACGGAAAATTAAGAGCAAAGAAGCAAGAATTCTTTATGTTTTACAGCGTGACTTTATATTGAAGTTACTCTGCTAACAACGCGTCAAGCATACCTTTATATTTAGCAGCTTGCTTTTCTTCCTTCAATCTTTCAGCTCGAAGAATCGCTTTAAAGTCCATCAGCGCTGTATCGAAATCGTCGTTTACAATCACGTAATCGTACTCGTTGTAATGCGAGATTTCTGACTTGGCTTCTGCCATGCGCTTGGCAATGACTTCATCGCTGTCTTGGCCGCGAGTGTTCAGGCGACGCTCTAGCTCACCATTTGATGGTGGCAGAATGAAGATGCTTTTTGCTTCAGGCATTTGCTCACGAATTTGTCGTGCACCTTGCCAGTCGATATCCAAAAATACGTCGATACCTTTGTTTAGCGTTTCTTCAATCCAGACGCGGGAAGTGCCATAGTAGTTACCGAATACTTCGGCGTATTCCAAAAAGTCACCTTTCGCAATAAGAGCTTCAAACTCTTCTTTTGCTACGAAGTGGTAGTGGATACCGTTTTCTTCACCAGGGCGCATGTCGCGAGTGGTGTGAGACACAGACACTTTCATTGCGTATGTCGGATTGCGCTCCAACATTGCTGAGATCAAGCTAGATTTACCTGCGCCGCTAGGTGCAGATACGATATAGAGAGTACCTTTGCCCATTGTACTGTTCCACTATTGATTGGATTGATTGAGTGCCGACGGAAAGTCGCGACAGTCTTATAACGATAGCACTGGCGTTGTTGAATTAACCACCAAAGGGATGGATATTGGTGATAATCCCGCCAGAAAAATGGAGGCGAAGAGTATCATGATCTCTATATTGTTGCCAGTTGATCTTTCTATCTGTACTCACTGTTAATAAAAGAGCAATTTATGCTGATGTGACTTATTCGGACTCGGTTTCTAAATAGACGGAAAAAAGGGGAAGCTTTCACTTCCCCAGGCGTGCGACTGACTCACACTTAATTTTTAAGTTTATTGACTTGTCTGAGCTTAGCCCTGGCTTTCTAAGAAAGTGATCCAAGGGTTCGCAACGGCTTTCAAGTCAGGAGACTGAGCGGCACTTTGCATTGCTTTAAGAGCACTGTCTGGCTGGTTCAGCTCAAAATATGCCATGCCACGAATGTAGGCTAATTCGCCTTTTTGATCGCGCTTGGCATCAGGAGCGGCGTTTTGAGTAAACTTCGTCGCTTCTGAATATTGCTTGTCTAAAATCATCAAACGAGCGATTTTGATTTGAGTTTTCGCCTTTGGAGCCAAGTTATAAGCTTGTTGGTAGACGTCGATTGCTCGTCCAAGCTCCTGTGCTTGCTGCCAGAATGCCCCCTGCTTTTCTAGATTCTCCGCGTTACGCTCTACATGACCTTCGTCAAAGGCCGTTTGAAGCGTTTTTGCTGCTCGGAATGGTACGCCTTGATAAGCCTGGAAGTTCACTAAGCGCAGGTACTCTTTTTCATCTTCCAGAAGACCTAGTTTATAGGCCATCTCCAGAGTAGAAAGGGCATTACGCTCTTGGTTTAACTCCATGTAGATACCAGACAATTGCGTCCAGTAACGCTTATTTTTCGGGTACTTGGTCGTTAAAATCTTCAGAACACCGGCCACGCTCTTGAACTGTTTGAGTTCATAATGCGCAGACATCAGCAGCTGGTACCAGGATTCGCTAGGGTCTTTACTCATTGCAATGGCCTGTTTAGTCGGCGGAATCGCATTTTTGTAATCTTCTAGCTGAATATAAGCACTCGCCAGCGTGATGTAGGCATGAGCTTGCGGTTTTTCTTCCGTTGTCTCGGCAATTTTGAACCACTCTTTCATAGTAGAGACGGACTTTTTAAACTGACCTTCAGCAAGATAAAGCTGAGCCACGCTGTAGCGAACCTGTTGAGCAACAGGGACAGGCAGCGCGTTCAAACTCAATGCATCAGCAAAGTATTTGACCGCTTTGGGATAGTTATCTTGCAACGAGTACAAGAAGCCCATTTGTTGCAATAACACGGCGCGGTCGTATTCACGTTTGCTGCTACTTAACGCTGAGTTCAGTTTCGAAATCGCTTCCGAATACTTTTCCGTTGCGATCAGTTCCTGAACTTTATTGACGGTTCTGAATGTTCTGTCAGACAACTCAGGAGTGCTGGAGAAAGCAGGCGCGCCGTACGCACCTGCAATGAACACCAGAGAAGCCAACAATTTTGTGTATGATTTCATGATTGCGACTCCTTAGTTGGTAGAGAACTCGATTTCTTGAGAAAGGCGAGAACTTACAGCTTTACCATCAACCATCTTAGGTTTGAAGGTCCATTTAGCTACGGTTGTTTTCGCTGCTTTACCCAAGCCTAACTTACGTGGTGTTTCTTTTAAGACTTTTACATCTTCGACGCCACCGCGCTCGTTAACGGTAAACTCTACAAGTACGATACCTTTCTCAAGTCCCGAGCGTGCCGCTTTACGAGGCATCTGCGGTTGGAACGTGGCCAGAGGAACCGGGCCTCCGCCGCCAATGACCTGAGCACCACCACCTTGTGTGTAGTGACCCAGTACTGAACCACCCGTTACGTTAACTGGAAGGTCTAGATTAGGCATGTTCATTGGAACTTGATCCATCACCGGTTTCACGGTCGACGTCACCTTCATTTCTGGTGGTGGCGGCGGACGCTTAGGTGGTGGTGGTTTCGGGAGTTCGCGTTTTTTCTCCTGTACTTTTTCGTCTGGTTTAATGCGAATGAAATCGACCATACGCTGATCATCATTCGACACTAGCTCGTGGCGCTCTTTGTTTACCAGCTTGTCCATCCCCCAGAACAATCCGAGGGAGACAATGAGCGCCAGTGCAATTGAGGCCAGATACCGCATAAGCTTAATCCTTACCGGTTGCGGCAATGGAGATGCTTTCTACACCTGCCATCTTGATCTGGTCCATAACCTTCACGACTACGCCTGCGTTGGCTTCTGTATCCGCCTGGATAACAACTGCACCATCAGGGCTTTCTGCGCGAAGACGCTCGATGTTGGCGCGAACGGCGTCGACTTCAATGCGTCGTTTATCAACCCAAACGTCACCCGCTGCACCAACGGCAACCATGATGTTACCTTTCTTCACGGTTTGTGCTGAGCTTGCCGTTGGGCGGTTTACTTCAATACCAGCTTCTTTAACGAACGATGTTGTTACGATAAAGAAGATCAACATGATGAATACGATGTCGAGCATCGGTGTCATATCGATAGCGGTTTCATCACTGCTATCACTGCTATAGCGTCTTTTCATGACCTATACCTCTAATTCCATTTACTCAGGCAATATGCTTAAGCTTATCTTCCAGCTTTTGCGTTGTGACTTTGGCTAAATGATCAAGACGTGAACTAAAGAACAGTCCTGACAGAGAAGCCACCATCCCGGCTAACGTTGGGATTGTTGCCTTTGAGATCCCCGAGGCCATTGCTCGAGGGCTTCCTGTTCCTGTAACCGCTAAGATGTCGAATACCTGGATCATGCCGACAACCGTGCCGAGCAGACCGAGTAGGGGACAAAGCGCAATCAATACTTTCACGATTGGCAGACCCTTTTTATTCTCAATATCCTGACGAGAAACGATTTCTTGTCGGATCATCTTTGCGTTCCAGCTTTGATGTTCTGAACGCTCACTCCAAAGAGTCACGGCTTTTTTCGCGGCTCTCGGAGCGACGGCGGCAAAGTAGAACCAGCGTTCTAGCAGCACTGCCCACAACATGAAGCTGAGGATGAAGATGGCGACGAGTACATCGCCACCCATTCCCAAGAAGCGCCTAATTGATTCAAGTTCTCCAACTAACCACCACATAACGCCTCCTTAGCTTTCGGCTTTATGTAGTTTTTCCTGATAGCGAGCGATGAAACCTGCACTCTGTTCTTCAAGAGTTTGAACCAAACGACGACCTTTACTGTGTACGATGGTGTAAAGGAACAGTAGAGGAATTGCGACAACCAGACCTAGCATGGTGGTTACCAATGCTTCAGAAATACCGCCAGCCATTAGTTTCGGATCGCCGGTACCAAATAGCGTGATTGCCTGGAAGGTACCGATCATACCCATTACTGTACCCAATAGACCTAGTAGCGGTGCAACAGAGGCAAACAGTTTGATTGAGCTAACAAAGCGTTCGATGCTTGGCGCATTGCGTAGGATGATTTCGTCCAGTTTCGCTTCAAGATCTTCAAGGTTGTCGCCTTTGTGCTCTTGGTAAGCTTGGATAACTTCACCTAGTGGGTTACCAGGGATAACCGTGTCAGATTTCGCCTGTTTACGCATCTTGCCACCGATAACCTGAAGGCGTAGGAAGCAGAACAGTGCAATGATGACACCGACAGCACCCATAGCCAGGATGACGTAACCAACGATACCACCTTGGTCAATACGTTCCTGAACGGTCGGGCTCTGTACCAATAGCGATAGGATTACGCCACGAGACGGGTCAAGGAACAGCGGCTCGTATGTGCCTTCTGCTGATTCGAAACCAGCAACTTGGCTTGTGATGTTCTTGCTTGGCTGACGTGATAGTTCTTCGAACTTGCCAGTTTGAGGTACGTAAATGACGTATTTGCCATCTGCAATTGCGTTGAACTCACCTACTAGTGTTACGTCGCGAACCGCTTCTTTACCTTCACCGTAAACAACGGTTGCTTGTGTTGTTGATGTATCACCAGATACGACAACTTGTTGAAGAATGGTGTGCCAGAATGCTTCTAGCTCTTGAGTTGACGGTAGCTCTTTACTTTCTGCCAGTTTCGTCAGCAGTGCATCACGCTCTGGGAACTGAACGGCATTTTGCGAAGCGGCAAACAGACCTTTAAATTCGCCTGCGTATTGACGAACTACACCAAACATTTCACCCAAGGTACCTGAACGAACACGCAGTGTTTCGGTTAGTTCAGTCAGTTGTTTGTCGTTTTCGTCGAACGTTGCTTTTAGCTGATCACCCAGTGCTTGTTGTGAGGCAAGCTCATCGCGCGCTTGTTGTAGCAACACGGCTTGTTGATCACGATCGCGCTTGAAGATTGCTTCGCGTTCTTTGTTTTCTTTCGATTCAACAATACTTTCTGATTTTACGTTTTTCAGTAGTTCAGACAGTGTTTGTGGGGTTTCTGCTTGAACGCCAGAAACCATAAATAAGCTAGCTAATAGGCCAGCGGCTAGAGTTTTGAATCCTTTCATCTCTTATTCCTCCCCAGCAAATACAGGCAGTTTGATCAGCGATGGTGGCGCTTGCTTCTTAGCGATGCGCAGACCTTGCTGTACAGCAATACGGTAGCTTTCAGGTAATGTTTCCCATTGACGAGTTTGTTGGTTCCACATACCCGTTTCACCGCCGTCTGGAGATTGGAATAGAAGTGCCGTACGACCAATGCGCAAGAAGTCGTAAGTCACAACTTCGCCGCCACGGTCCAGGCTAGCTTTGTAAGATTCGATAGAGCGCGAGAAGCCTTCTTCGATTTGGTAAGCTTCCATTACTTTACGGAATTTCTCTGAAGTCGTTACGTCTGCACGGTCCATCAGGCGACGTAATTCTTGAACGCGTTTGTTACGTTCTTCTTTTTGGAACGGCAAGTCGAGCGTCACGAATTCGTCTAGTGCATCGATCATTTTTAGTGTTAGAGGGACAACTTCGGTTGCCGTTTGATCGATTTGAGCAATCTGATTGTTTAATGAATCCAACTCACCTTGTTGAGATTGAACCATACGGTTAATTTGGTCATTGTAGACTTTCATGCTGTCGATTTGACGAAGTAAGCCTTTGTATTCAGCCAACATGCCTTCAGTGCTTTCAGCGTAGTTGTCGATTTTTTCTTGTGAAGCCTGTGAAGACTTAGTGGTTTGTGCTTGATTAGAGACTACGGTTCCTGAGTCAGCAGCCATTGCTGCACCACTTACCGACAGGATCGCGGCAGTCAACGCACTTACGCCAAATTCCTTTAACGTCATAGTAGCATCCTTGTTAGTGTATAAAGTCAGTCGAATAGGGCGCAGGAAATCCTCCTGCGCCAAAGGTCTTAATTAAAAGTTTTGAGAGTATTTCAAGAAGTAAACGCGGCCTTGAATGCTGTATAGGTCTGACTCATAAGTCACGCCATCAGCTTCAAATGCTGGATCTTCGTCAGTCAGGTTACGTACACCTGCTGTGAATTTTGCATCCCATGGAGCCAGGTAGTTGTACGCCACGTTCCACGTTGTTTGTGAAGAGATGTGGCCAATTTTCTTGTAGTTGTCATCAACATCTTGCGCCTGGTCTGCGATGTGATCTGCAGATAGGTAGATGTCGTGATCTTCAAGGAAGCTCACACCAACACCAGAGTTGAAGCGGTACTCAGGCAAGCCGTTGCGGCCTACTTGGTTGTTTGTTGGACCGCCAACGTATTCAGGTGTGCTGTAGTCAAGTACGTAGCTACCCATAAAGTCGTAACGAACAGTTGCGTAATCGAAGTCGTAACGGTAGCCCAGTTTCAGGTCGATACCAGAAGTGTCTAGTGTACCTAGGTTCTGAAGGCCCGCTGTTGCTTCTACGATACGACCATTTGCATCACGGATGATGTTCGGGTTAGAAACGCCAGAGCTACGCTCTTCGTCGATCATGCTTTGCAGAGTATTCAGTGTGATCATGTCATCAATGCTGATGTTGTAGTAATCCACTGTTACGTCTAGATCTTCGATTGGTGAGTAGCTCACACCAAAGTTAAACGATACTGATGTTTCTGCTTCCAGATCTTCGTTGGCAGTACGAGTCACATCGTATTGAGTTTCTGGACAGTCTGCATATGCAATGCCATTCGCTGAACAGTAGCTGTAGTCTTTTGCGAAGTCTGACGAGTAGCTGTCAGCCGCGTAAAGGTCAGATAGTGTTGGAGCACGGAAACCCATGCCAGCGCCAGCGCGGAACATCAGGTTATCAAGAGGCTGGTAACGGAATGATACTTTTGGCGAGATTTCATCACCGAAGTCACTGTAGTGGTCGTAACGAGCTGCGATGTTCATTTCTAGCTCATCAGTGAATGCGATCAAAGATTCCGCGTAGAATGCGTAAGTTTCGCGATCACCTGCAGCAGAGTTACCCGCACTACCGATGATGTTACCCGCTTCACTTTGTGGATCGTAGATGTCTGAGTAATCGTAAGTTGTGAACTCGGCACCAAGGTACAGTGGAATCGTTACGTCACCCACTTGCGCAAGGTCAAACTGAAGACCGCCAGAGAATTGGTGCATTTCCATTTCTGTTTCACGGCCAGTACCTGCAGAAAGCTGATCTGTCGCGTCTGCGCTGAACTCACCGTTTACAAATTGGCCTGACTCAGCCAGTTGTGATGCTGCTGAACCGAAGACATAACCAGTACCTGTTTCGCTACCGTTGGAGTAGTTCATATGGTAGCCAGCTTCCCAAATCACGTCACCGAATGTGTCAGTGTAAAGCGTGCCATCTAAACCTGCTTTGAAGTCAGCCTGGAAGTCTTTAACGGTATTATCACGTGTTCCCACGTTGTTGAAACGGTAGTAGACGGCTGCTGGACCTTTCGTTGGATCAAGACCATTTTCAGTGAAGAAATCAGCACCGCCACTAGTAGTAGGATCAACGGTAAAGTAGCCTGCAGCAGGTGCAAAACGGCCAAAACTTTCGTTACGGTTCAACAGTAGCTGTGAGTTAAACGTAGTGTCGTCAGTCAGGAAGATATTACCGTTAACAAATACAGTGTTACGCTCTAGAGAGGCAGTTTGAGCCGCTTCGCCAGTGTAGTCGTAACCACAGATGTCACCCAGGCCCGGGTAGTTTGTTAGGCCAACAAACCCTTTTGATGTACAAGATGCATCAGTGTTGTAACCGTTAAGCGCTTTCAACTCGCCGTCATGGTACACGTTACGTCCGTAAATACTTACGCCAGACATATCGAAGTAGTTCGCTGCGTCAGTATTCGTTGAGCTTAGGTAATCGCGATCGCGTTGGTAGATTTCATCTTTGCTGTCATGCTCAAACGAGAACATGATGTTACCTTTCTCGCCGCTGGTACCCATCACAAGCGCAACGTTTCCTTCATCACCGCCTTCCTGGCTAGGGATGCCTGAACCAACCGTTACGTTAATGCCATCAAACTCTTCTTTCAGGATGATGTTAACTACACCAGCAACCGCATCAGAACCGTATACCGCAGAGCCACCGTCGGCCATTACTTCAACACGCTCAACAATCGCAGATGGAATCGCGTTGATGTTCGCTGCGCCGCCACCCATGGTTGCAGAACCAGGAAGACGTTTACCGTTAACAAGAACCAAAGTACGTGAAGCGCCTAAACCACGCAGAGACATGGTTGCCTGGCTTTGCCATGAGCTACCAGAGCTTTCACTGTAAGAACCAAATGAGTTGAATGAAGATTTACGTAGAACGTCTGCAATCGATACGTCACCAGCACGTTCGATCTCCGCACGACCGATCACTGCTATCGGAGTGCTTCCTTCCATTGATGCGCGCGTAAGGCGCGAACCAGTAACTTTCATTTTTTGAAGTTTTTCAACTTGCTGCTCTTCTGCCTGAGCTGCTACAGGTGCGAAAGCCGTCGCCGTACCCAAAGCAAGGCTGATCGCAACAGATAAAGCTGTTGTGTTTTTATACATCCTTGTTGCTCCAATTTATTATTATTTCCTGTGTCTGGTCGTAAACGACCAAATGTGACGTTAATGTTTCGTTAACGTGCGGCCAATGTATAACCGAGGTCAAAAAAGGAAGTCAAACCAGTAGTAAACTAGGATGGTCAAATGTAAAAAAGATGTAAAAATCTGAAGAGATTATGAATTGCAGAATAATTAACCAAGTAATTATAAAAAAATGACATTAAACCTCGATAAAACACCGTGTTTTGTCTTTCTTGTAAACTTTAATGGGTTATGTTGTGTATGGTTTTTAAGCGGGTAATTGAATCTGAAAAAAAGTATTTTTCCAGTGAATAATTCTGACATGGGTTTTATATGTAAAGCTAATCAAGTTAGCTCTAGCACGTAGGGTGGTATCAAAATATGATACCCGTTGCTACCAAAGGGCTCACTCGTGATTTCGAGTCAATATGCTTGGTTGGTATTTGTCTTATTATTCTTAATTTTTGCATTTTTATGTAGGGTTTTGGCTCTAATTTAGTCAGATTGATATTCTGTATGAATTATTTTTGTGGTTTTTTATCATTTTTTACCAAAATATTGCGTTTTTTTTGATAGTGGACGAAGTGCGTCATGTTTTGTTTTTAAACACTTGAAGCCAATGTGGATTCAAGCTAAATATGACGCTGACATTATTGCAGTGATAAAAAACAAGTTATTGACCCACATGGAACGTGCTTCAGTGATTTGAATTTCTGCAAGATAGATATGCACCATTTGGGGCCGGTATTTTTTCTGTTACGCCGGTCTAAATTGGACAGTAGACAAGGAGCAAGTTGTATATGCTGTCGTACTTTTTACGCCGTTTAGCGTTAGTGATTCCGACGTTTCTCGGAATTACCATTCTTATTTTCGCCATTACTCGTTTTGTACCAGGTGGTCCTGTTGAGCGTATGTTGTCTCAAATGCAATCACAGGGAGATGGCGCCGCCTCTATGACGTCTGCAGGTGGTAACACCGCGCTTTCTGACGATCAAATTGCAGAGTTAAATGCTTTCTATGGTTTGGACAAGCCAGTGATGGAAGCGTACGTCGAGTGGTTAAGCCGTTTGGTCACGTTAGATCTTGGCGAATCAACCCGTTACTACGAGCCAGTATCAGAGATGATTGCAGAACGCCTGCCTGTTTCTCTGTTTTACGGAGGGATGACGTTCTTTATCAGTTACTTCATCTCCATTCCTCTCGGTTATTACAAGGCGCTCAAGCATGGCTCCGTGTTTGATTCCTCTTCCTCGATATTGATATTTGTTGGCTATGCCTTACCTGGGTATGTGGTGGGCGTGCTTCTCATTACCTTGTTCAGTTATCACCTCGAGTGGTTCCCTATGGGAGGCTTTGTTGGCGATGACTTCGATGACTATGAAACCTTCTTTGAGCGAGCCAAGGACATCATGTGGCATGCCGTGTTGCCATTGATTTGTTATCTGATTGGTGACTTTGCCACGCTGACAATGACGATGAAAAACAACCTGATGGAAAACCTGTCATCAGATTACATTCGTACTGCAATCGCAAAAGGTTTGCCGTTCAAGAAAGCTGTTCGCCGACATGCTTTGCGTAACAGTTTAATTCCGATTGCGAGCCATTTCGGTAACTCTTTACTTTTCTTTATGACGGGCGCATTCCTGATCGAGGTTATCTTTAACATTGATGGTATTGGCCTGCTGGGCTACGAGTCCATTATGGAGCGTGATTATCCTGTAGTTATGGGCATTGTTGCCATCAACGCGATCTTGTTGTTGATCGGTAACATCATTTCAGATGTCTGTGTTGCTTTAGTCGACCCTCGTGTGAAGTTTGGAGCGTAAGATGTTTACAGTCAGTCCATTAACTCAAAAGAAAATTCGCCACTTTAAAGAGATCAAACGTGGTTACTGGTCATTCGTGGTTTTATCAATCATGTTGATCCTCTCTCTGTTTGCAGAGCTGTTGATCAACAGTAAAGCTCTCGTCGTGAAGTATGACGGCAGTTTCTACTTTCCTGTGGTCAGTGATGTACGCTTAGGCAGTGATTTCGGCCAAAACTCCGCAAGTGAAGCAGATTACCGTGTACTGCAGAAGGTGTTTGAAGAGCAAGGTGGAGATAATTTTGTCATTTTGCCGATCGTTCCTTGGAACCCGTATGAGCAGGATTTCAGCGGTGATTTCCCGCCAACAGCACCGAGCGCTGAGAATAAGCACTATTTAGGTACTGACGTTATCGGTCGAGATATCTTAGCTCGTCTGGTTTATGGCTTTAGAACCGCGATGGGATTTGCGTTGCTAACCATGATCGTCTCGTACGCGATTGGTACAGCAGTAGGTTGCGCGATGGGTTTCTGGGGCGGCAAATTCGATTTGTTCGTTCAGCGACTTATCGAGATCTGGTCGATGGTGCCATTCCTGTACGTGATTATGATTCTGGTTTCAATCGTTCAGCCCACCTTCGCGCTCTTCGTCGCCATCAACGTTCTCTTCTCCTGGATGGGGATGACGTGGTACATGCGGACCATGACCTATAAAGAGTCGGCTCGTGAATACGTAATGGCAGCGCGTGCTTTGGGTGCATCAACGGGACGTATTCTATTTAATCATATACTTCCTAATACGATGGTTATGATTGTAACACTGGCTCCATTTACTATTGCGGCTAACATTACTGCACTAACAGCGTTAGATTACTTAGGCCTTGGCCTAATGCCACCAACACCGAGCTGGGGTGAGCTACTGCAACAAGGTAAGTCGAATTTAGACTCGCCATGGATTGTGTCTTCAGTAGTGACTTCGATTGTATTGGTATTGGTGATGGTGACCTTCATTGGTGAAGCGATCCGAGCGGCTTTCGACCCGAAAAAATTCACACGCTATGTTTAATTAAGCGTGTGAACAAAACATAAAAAAGGGAAGTTTTATGAATAGATTACTTTTAGCGTCTACGTTGACCGCCCTGAGTTTCGGTGCAATGTCCGCGACGCTCCCGACTGACTTAGAATGGAAAACAAACTGGGATGAGCCGCAATATGGCTCTCCAGAAGCTAAGCGTGGTGGCACTTATCGCACTTATATGTCGAGTTTTCCACAGACATTACGTAGCGTAGGGCCAGACGCGAACGCAGGACTGCGTGCTTTCTTGTTAGATGACACTCCGGGGTTGGTGGTGCGCCATCCGGATACTTTGGAATTCATTCCTGAGCTGGCAAATGAATGGGCGTTGGCTGGTGATAACAAGACGGTTTACTTCCGACTAAACCCGGAAGCGAAATGGTCGGATGGCAAGCCAGTGACTGCAGACGATTTTGTCTTCATGCTCAAGTTCTACCGTTCCGCAGATATTCTTGAGCCTTGGTATAACGATTACTACAACAAAACGGTCGCAGACGTCGTTAAATTCGATGATCACACGTTTTCAGTTGTAGCAGCTAAAGAGTTCAACCAAGAAGAACTGATGTTGAGAATGGGCGCGTTACGCCCACGCCCAGCGCACTTCTATGCTAACCCAGCCAAAGATGAAAACGGCGATGGCATCCATGATGATTTTGTTCGTTACTACAACTTTAAAAGTGAACCAACCACAAGCGCTTACTACCTGGATGATATCAAGAAAGGCAAAAGCGTAACGTTTAAACACGTTGGTAAAGACTGGTGGGGCTATAGCAATAAGTACTACCAAAACCGCTACAACGTCGACAAGATTCGTATCACTGTCATTCGTGATAATGACATTGCGATGAAGCACTTTGAGAAAGGCAATCTCGACGCCTTTGGCTTAATACTACCAAGTTTGTGGCATGATAAATCGAACACGGAACCGTATCAAAAGGGCTACATAGAGAAGTTCTGGGGCTACAACCAATATCCTGTAGGGGCTGGTGGCCTTTGGATCAACACGGCACAACCGCTATTGAATGATCTTAATGTGCGCAAAGGTGTCACCTACGCGACGGATTTCGATGGCATGATCGAAAATGTCTTGCGCGGTGACTACTCCCGTAAGCCTAATCCAACCGGTTTTGGCCATGGCAAATACTCGCTGCCGGATGTAAAAGCACCCGCCTTTGATGTCGATAAAGCTATTGCAGCATTTGAAGCCGCAGGCTTTGACCAAATTGGGGCTGACGGCATTCGCGTTAACTCTGAAGGTCAGCGACTGAGTTTCGAGTTGACCTATGGAACGCCTGTCCACACTCCGCGTATCGCTTATCTAAAAGAGCAGGCTAAGTTGGCTGGTTTGGACATTGAACTGAAACTGGTGGATGGTTCTTCGATGTTCAAATATGTGCGTGAGAAAAAACACGATCTCGCTTTCCTGACCATGAGTACTTCTGAGATTCCAACCTATTGGGAATACTTCCATTCGGTCAATGCCAATAAGCCGCAAACGAACAACTTCACCAATTACAGCACACCAGAGCTGGATGAAAAAATCATGGAGTATCGTTTCGGTTTAGATATGGATAAGAAAATCAAACTCGGACACGAAATTCAGCGCAACATTATCGATGCGCACGTGATTATCTCAGGCTACATGGTGCCTTACGTTCGCTACGGCCACTGGCGCTGGCTAAAGCTACCAGAAAAACCGATGAACCGTATGACAGAAGCACTTTACAGTGATGGTGTTATTGGTGACGGCACATACTGGATCGACAGTGATGTGAAAAAAGAAACTCAAAAAGCGATGAAATCGGGTAAGACATTCGAGCCTGTAGTTGAAATCGACGACACCTATAAGCTGTAAGGAGGTGTTATGGAAAACGATGTAATTTTAAGTGTTAAAGACCTCGAAGTAGAATTTATGACCGACGATGGGCCGGTAAAAGTACTCCATGGTGTGAACTTTGATGTTCGAGCCGGGCGCACGCTTGGCTTAGTAGGTGAGTCGGGCAGTGGCAAGAGTGTGACTTCAATGTCTATTATGGGGCTGCTGCCGAAGCCATACGGTAATATTGTGAAGGGTGAAGTGAACTACCGCGGAACCAATCTGGTGGATTTGCCTGCAAATGAAATGTATGCAATGCGTGGTAACCGCATTTCTATTATCTTCCAGGATCCAATGACGGCATTGAACCCTGTTCACACCATCGGCCGTCAGATTTGTGAAGTACTCGAACTACACCGCCCAGAGCTGGATAAGAAGTCACGCGAGTCCTATGCAATTGAAATGTTGGATAAAGTAAAAATTCCAATGCCAGAAAAGCGTCTCAACGAGTATCCGCACAACTTGTCTGGCGGTATGCGTCAGCGTGTCATGATCGCAATGGCACTGGCTTGCAAACCGGACATTTTGATCTGTGACGAACCAACAACTGCACTGGATGTAACCGTACAGGCGTCTATCCTTGAACTAATGAATGATCTTCAGGAAGAGACGGGCATGGCGATGATCTTCATTACCCACGACCTCGGTGTGGTGGCAGAAGTGTGCGATGACGTGGCAGTGATGTATGGCGGGCGCATTGTTGAAAAAGCAGAGATTTTTGAACTGTTTGATAACCCGCAGCACCCATACACGGAGCGTTTGATGGGATTGATGCCAAGCTTAGATAATGAACCTAAGCAGATGATCGACATCAAACCAATAGATGCAAGTATGTTTGCTCACTAGTACAAAGTGAACGAGTCATAAAAGAGGATGTTATGGCAAAAGAAGTATTAAGAATTGAAAATCTTAAGCAGCACTTTGTATCTGGTAAAGGACTGTTTAAGAAAGGCTACACGATTAAGGCAGTAGACGGTGTGTCTCTGTCTGTCGGTGAAGGGGAAACACTGGGTCTGGTAGGAGAATCAGGCTGTGGTAAAAGTACCTTAGGTCGAACTATATTAAAGCTTTACGAACCAACGGAAGGCAAAATCTTTTTCGAAGGCAAAGATATCACCAAGTTGTCGGTAAAAGAGATGCGCTCTCTGCGTAAAGACATGCAGATTGTATTTCAGGACCCGATGGAGTCGCTGAACCAGCGCCACACCATCGGTATGATACTGGAAGAACCCTTTGTTATTCATAAAATTGGTACGCCAGCTGAGCGCAAACAGTGGGTGAAAGAGTTATTGGTTAAAGTAGGCTTGCCAGAAACGGCAGTAAACCGTTATCCGCACGAATTTTCTGGTGGCCAACGTCAACGTATTGGTATCGCTCGAGCTATTGCGTTAAAACCAAAACTCTTGATTTGTGACGAGTCTGTTTCGGCGCTGGATGTATCCGTTCAGGCTCAGATCCTGAACCTGTTGTTACAGCTGCAGCAAGAAATGAATCTGGCGATCATCTTTATCTCGCATGACTTATCGGTGGTTAAACATGTCTCAGATAAGGTCGCAGTGATGTACTTTGGTAAGGTGGTAGAAGCGGGTAACGCGAAAGAGATCTACGCCAATCCTCAGAACGAATACACCAAAAAGTTGCTATCTGCTATTCCGATTACGCACCCTAAATACAGGAAGAAAAAGCGTTTGGCTGAAAAAAAGCAGCGAGTGGCGTAAGCTGTGCCACTTCTAGGTTAAACAATAAACGCTCCGCCAAATAGTCGGAGCGTTTTTGTTTTGTATGATTTTACAGCTAGCATGCTAAACTCAGGTTTATCTCTTTGGTTTTATTTGGATAATTGACTATGGCGTCAGAGTTACCTAAATCATTCAGCCGACCGTTCTTAAAAATCTTCCATATCTTTGAGGCGATACTGTTGGTCGCTATTACCTTGGCGACCTTGTATGCCATGGTAGAAGAGTTCATTCATGTTTTTATTGAAAAACGCGTATTGCTAACAGACATCTTGTTGATGTTTATCTATCTCGAAGTGTTAGCGATGGTTCGGCAGTTTGTGATGAACGGGAAAATTCCGGTTCGTTACCCTATCTATATAGCAATGATGGCGATTGCTCGTTACATCACTCTTGGTATGAAAGAGTTGGATGCAGTTCCTGTTGTTTGGTTATCTCTAGCGGCATTGATACTTGCGGCGGCGACATTGTTAATTCGTATCGGTCATCATTACTGGCCGTACGTAGATAACCGCACGGCGGAAAAAGACGAGTAAAGCAGGCTTTATCCCAAATGGTTGAATCAATCAGTGGCTGAACTATTGTTGTTCAGCCATTTTTTCATAGTAAAGCCGCTGCTGCTCATTGAGTTCTTCTCTGATTTTTGCGGTTTCCTGTTCATTCCCGAGCAAGCTAAGACAATAATCCATATCGGCTTGTGTAAAGCGTTGCTCTGTTTTGGCCTTATGAGCGAGGGAGCGTATCGGGTCTGAACACTGGTTACGCTGGGTAATTTCTTTAAGGGGTTTACACGGTTTATAAGCCTCAAAGGCAAATGACATCGGTAAGTAGCCAGTCCATTTTAGTTGTTTGGCCATGATTGAGCAATGCAGCAACGCTTCTGCGCGTTCTAAGTCGACTTCCGGTTCTTGCTCTGCTTTGCTTATCGGAGAAAAAATTAGAGAAAACAGTATGCTGCTATAAACAAGAGATTTATTGATCATAATATGGCCTCGTTTTATAGCTGGCTTTCTTTGCTAACGGCAATGTATGTGGTTTGTGATAAATAATTATAGTTTATAGGTTTGCGTAAGTGTGCTTATTCAAAGTAAGAGTAAAGGTGAAAGAGCGCTGTTATATCAGTTTGGGTATGCCCATTTACTTAAAAAGCGCGATTTGAAGATTAAGTCCCCCCGTTTTAGGTGCTAATTAAGATATTTCTATCTGGTTTTTTAGTGTTTAAATGAGCCCTTGCTTTGTCCGACCTACAGCTATCTTCTCTTTTTGAACCTGATTTTGAGATCTAACTCGAAATATACGCTTGAGAATGAAGTACAAAAAATAATTAAGTTTTTTGTAAATGCGGACTTTGAGGAAATATCCCACATATATTGGCTGAGAGTCTAAACGGTTTTTTAAATCAATATTGGACTTTATTTTTAAAGTTGTTACTTATTTCAGTGTTATTTGATGTTTTTTAATTTTTGTTACTTCCGGTGTTACCAGCTTATTAATATTTAGACTTGTGATTTAAGGCTATTTAATTTTCTAATTCTTTAAATTTAAGTGATTTTGTTAAATATTTGTTAATCAAAAAGTTCTGTTCTCATTAAAATTATCACCGATACTGTTGCGATAGTCATGTCACTGGATAATCTAACTATTTTCTTGTTTACCAGGTGTTACATTTCTACTGTCTTATAGTCGCCTCGTTCCTCCCCAATTAACAGATTAAGATGACCGTTTAATGTCGATGCTGGAAGAAAACGAGTGATTGATGGGTTTGTTTGTCAGAGTCTAATTTTTAGAATTGTCATTACCCAATCCGTGGAAGTGATATGTCAATTTTAGGCAATTTATCTGTCGAAATTGTGCAAACAGTTTTTTACATTCATATTGATTTCTTATATGATGGCCAAAATTCTAAAATTCATATATTAATCAAGGTTAAAGATAATAGAGAACTATTATTGCGGCTCTTTATTGGTATACCCTCACTTGCAGAAAAAAAGGAGATTCAAGTGAAACTTTCACTATTGGCAATCGCGGTTGGCTCCATAATTTTAGTCGGCTGTAATGATAGTAGCACTGATACTATATCGTTTTCTAAGGATGTACGTGCATTCGATGGTGCTGTTCAAGGTATGACTGCTCAGTTTGATTGTATTGATGGTTCAGGCGGCGCTATCAACGGGACTACTGACTACGATGGTTTTATCACTATTGAAAATGAAACGTTTGCAACTAACCCTGAAACGTGTTCTGTAACCTTCAATGGTACTGCCGATGCCGTGGATACCTCTAATGGTAAAAGCATGTCGGGCGTAAGCTACAGTGTGCCAAAAGGCTTGCTCCAAGCGGGCCAAGAAGCAGCGGCAACGCCACTGACGACAATTATTGCCAAAGTGCTTGGTGATGACGTGTATTCTGAAGAAGTTGCTAAAGAGACTTTGACAAAACTGGGTATCGATATTGATCAGCTGAACAATGATGGTGTCCAAATTGATGTTCTTGAGCTGCTTACTGACCCAGAAACAGCACTAAATACTCTTAAGGCATCGAGTCCAACGGTTTACTCAGAAATCATGGTTACCACAGTTGTACTGTCTGACACGCTTGTCGCTCAAGGTGACAAAGCAGATGTAACTGTTGATCAACTTGCTAATGTTGCTAGAAGGGTAAGTCAGGCTGTACTGGATGAACATCCAAACTATCCAGAAAATGACAATGGTGACGAAATCTATGTTGATCTTTCCGAAGCATTGGAAGATGACGCAGTATTCAGCGAAATTGCTGATGCCGAACAAGACGATGATATCGACTCGACTGATCCAATCTTTGATAAAATTACTGATGATATAGCATCAGCTAGACCATCGGTTCCCGTCCCTGATCCTGAGCTTCCATCTACAGGCGGTACAGGTGGTACAGGTGGTAGTGGTAGTGAAGGCGGCGGCGGCGCTTAATAACTTTCACTTTCCTCATCATCGTTAAAAGATTAGTCACCCACAGCGTTCGCTTTGGGTGACTTTTTATCAATGGATGTATCGCATGTTCAAACCAAATTTTTCATTGCAAAGCTGCATACCAGCTGTTTTGCTTTTAGCCCCCTGTGCCAGTTTTGCTTCACCCGATAACCTCTCTTCATATCAGAGTTTCACCGGATTGGGATTTACCCCAAATGCTCAGGTGATTGATACTGGGGATTTTCATGTTTCTTTCAGCCAAGGCGCTCCTTATCAGGGATCTATTGCTCAGCTTGATGACTGGTTTTTTGGTGTCGGTATTCTTCCTGGTGTCGAAGCCGGGGGGAGAATCGTAACCAAAACTTACGATTGTAATATTTACTTTGACCAAGACTGTGGCATTCGAGACCTGTCAGCGTCTTTCAAGGCACAAGTGCCCTATTTCTATGACTTCACCGGCATCCAACTAGCTGTAGGGGCTCAAGATGTTGGTGGTGCTGTCAGCTTTTTTGATGCGGCTTATGTTGTTGCAGATAAAACCTTCGAAGATTATGGATTACGTTTCAGTACTGGCTATGGTAAATCCGATCTTAGCCTTGGGATTATGGATGGGCCATTTGGTGGGGTAGAGTGGCAACCGCTTCCCTTTACCCAACTTGTTGGCGAATATGATGCCAGCGAATTCAATGTCACAGCGAAGGTTTTTACTCCCGAGGGCTTTTTGCCCTATGGCATTCAAACCTCTGCTCATGTTGAACTTTACACCGGCCACCAGAGTAGTGAACAGACGCTATGGGGCATCAATACTGCCATTCCATTATTAGGTTATAGCAGCAATAGTATTAATAGCCGTAAGCGATTGAAACTGGCTGAACAAGAAACGACTGAGCAGCGTCTTGCCTCTGAGTTGGCTGAAAGTAAATCAACTAGCCTGACGTCTTTGCAACAAGCTCTCAAGAATGAAGGCTTTATCAATATTCAAACGGGTACCCATCTTAACCAATTTGTTGTTGCCCTCGAAAACCGACGTTATAACCACAACGAAGTTGACGGTGTCGGTGTGGCCTTGGGCTTAATCGCAACAAACCTAAGCCATGATACCCTTGCTGATATGGTAAGTAGCAGTGATGCACCAGTGATCAACGTGCTGTTGTTGAACAACAATATTCCAGTAATGCGAGTTTCCACTACACTGGACTGTTATCAGGACTTTTTGGTGACAGGCGAGGTATGCAAGCAGACCTCGTTTTCGTCAAAAAACCTCAATGAATACCGCAAACAGACTCAGTGGATCCACCAGAATATCAACGAAGGTATTGGTCGCTCGCAACTCATCTTTGCGCCGATTATGAATTACAATGTTGCTACGGAGTATGGTGTTTTTGATTATTCTGTCGGTCTGAGCTCCAACTTATATACACCACTGTGGCAAGGCGCTGCGTTTGATATCCGACATGTATTGCCGCTGGGGGACAGCGATGATTATGACAGCGGTGGTATTTGGGAAAATCAAAGCTTAGATAATGAGATCAACCGTGTTCTAATCCACCAAGCTTTCCGTCTACCTATTGATATTATGACCCAGTTTTCTGCCGGTTATATCTACGGTGGTTACCTCGGCGGGATGAACGAAACGCAATGGAATTCACCTGAAGGGAACCATGGCGTTAGCTTCCAAATTAGCGAATTCACCTACAAGGATGATGTAGACTCACGTGGCCGTCAAATCGAAGACAAAGCGACCCGCTTAGCCAACTATACCTATTCAAAACCAGACTGGAACTGGCAGTTGAGTTTACGAGGTGGGGAGTATTGGTTTGGTGATAAAGGCTTTGATATCACGACCACGCATTGGTTAGGTGACGCTAAATTCTTTGCGAAATACTTGAATAGTGAAGATGAAGAATTTCTGACTCTTGGGGTTTCTTTACCATTGACGCCTTGGCGAGACATGAAGCCTGGATACTTACAGGTTAGAGGTATCGACCAATATGAGCTGACGGTACAAACTCGAATCAATGATTCTCACAACAATGTGAATACCGGCCTTGGGCAGTCTATTGAGTTGCAACACAGTTTGGAGCGTGAGTATCTTAACCGTTCGAGGCTAACACCAGCGTATTTCAATACCAACCAACAGCGTATGAGAAATGCGTATATTCGTTTGTTAGAGCAAGAACTTTAAGTAGATTAAAAGTGATATTTAAGGGCGGTTACCTAATTTAGGCTCCGCCCTTTTTTCTTTAGAGGGTTAGGTATGTGAAAGTGATAAATACCCTAGAAAATATTATTCGATGTTCTGGATCTGTTCACGCATCTGCTCAATCAGAACTTTTAGCTCGACGCCAGATGCCGTGATGTCCGTGCTGATTGATTTCGACGCTAGAGTGTTCGACTCACGATTGAACTCTTGCATCATGAAATCCAGACGACGACCGACAGCGCCACCTTTTTTCAGAATGTTAGTGGTTTCTTTTACGTGAGAGTCGAGACGATCCAGCTCTTCTGCAACGTCAGATTTTTGCGCCAAAAGGATAAGCTCTTGCTCCACGCGAGAAGCATCCAGCTCGACTTTGGCATCTTCAAACTTAGAGAACAGACGCTCACGTTGCCACTCCAGGATTTCTGGCATGCGCGCACGAACTTTTACCACTTCTGCAGTAATAGCATCTAGGCGTTGTTCGATCAGCGCTTTCATGTTGTCGCCTTCACGGCCACGCGCATCAATAAACTCACCTAAAGCTTCATCAAAAGCACTCAGTAAAACCTTGTTTACTTCATCCATGTCTTGCTCTGGCGTTTCCATCACACCTGGCCATTGCATGACTTGGAATGGGTTGATGCGGCTTAGTTCGCCCGTCATGTGCATCACTTGCTCTGCCGCTTTAATCACTTGGTTTGCCAGAGTTTCATTGATGCTAAGTTCACCTTTCGCGGCTGGGTTCGCTTCAAAACGAAGGTTACACTCAACTTTACCGCGAGCCAGGCGCTTACGAAATCGCTCGCGTAGCAAAGGTTCTAGTGCTCGGAATTGTTCTGGCATGCGGAAGTAAGTTTCCAGGTAGCGCTGGTTTACACTGCGGATTTCCCATACCGCCGAACCCCAATCGCCTTTCACTTCTTTGCGCGCATACGCTGTCATACTGTAAATCATCGAATTTTCCTGTCTTCAATTTTTTGAAAATTACCTAGAGAGTGTATCACGGAGTGAGAATAGGTGCGCGGGATGTAGCGCGATGTACTAGGGAAATGTGCATCGATTGCATGACTTGTGACCTAGGAATCCGGAATCGATTCCGCTATAATCCTCGCCCAACCAAATCGTCTTCTCCTCATATTTAAGGTAGATGCCCATGCGTCCAAACGATCGCAAGGCGGACCAAGTTCGCCCAATCAAAATTACTCGTAACTACACCGCTTACGCTGAAGGCTCAGTGTTAGTGGAGTTCGGTAATACCAAAGTGTTGTGTAATGCGACCGTCGAAGAATCTGTACCGCGCTGGCTAAAAGGCCAAGGTAAAGGCTGGGTAACTGCAGAATACGGCATGCTGCCACGTGCAACACACTCTCGTACTCGTCGCGAAGCGGCAAACGGTAAGCAGGGTGGCCGCACGATGGAAATCCAACGCCTTATCGCGCGCAGTCTACGTGCTGTTGTCGACTTAAAGGCGATGGGTGAGTTTATGATCACCGTTGACTGTGACGTAATTCAAGCGGATGGCGGCACAAGAACTGCTTCAATCAGTGGCGCAAGCGTTGCGATGGCAGATGCGTTCCAGCACCTAATTGAGAGCGGCAAGCTAAAAGCAAACCCAATGAAAGGCCACGTAGCGGCGGTTTCTGTTGGTTTGCTAGGTGATGAAGTACTGTGTGACCTTGAATATGTTGAAGATTCAGCCGCGGATACCGACATGAATGTTGTCATGACTGAAGAAGGCAAGATGATTGAAATTCAGGGCACAGCAGAAGGCGAACCGTTTAGTCACGAGCAACTGATGGCACTGCTGGAGTCGGCGAAAATCGGCATTAGCGAAATCGTCGCGGCGCAGAAGGCGGCGTTAGAAAATTAATTTTTAAAAATAGCTTCCCCGCAAAGGAAGCTATTTTTTTGCGTATTTTTAGGGCTTTTGTCCTAGAACTTTAATACTGATATCCACACACTGAAAATTGAGAGAAATCCATGAAAGCATACCAGCGTGAATTTATTGAGTTTGCACTTGAGAAAGAAGTTCTTAAGTTTGGTGAGTTTACTTTGAAATCAGGCCGTAAGAGCCCTTACTTCTTTAACGCTGGTCTTTTCAATACAGGTCGCGACCTTGCTCGTCTTGGTCGCTTCTACGCAGCCGCATTGGCAGACTCAGGTATCGAGTTCGATGTGTTATTTGGCCCTGCGTACAAAGGTATCCCTATCGCGACGACAACAGCAGTAGCACTTGCGGACCACCATGATATCGACACGCCTTACTGCTTTAACCGTAAAGAAGCGAAAGACCACGGTGAAGGTGGCAACCTGGTAGGTTCGGCTCTTGAAGGTCGCATTATGCTGGTTGATGATGTGATCACAGCAGGTACCGCAATTCGTGAATCGATGGAAATCATCAAGGCGAATGGTGCTGACTTAGCTGGCGTGTTGGTTGCTATCGACCGTCAAGAAAAAGGCAAGGGTGAGCTGTCTGCGATTCAGGAAGTGGAACGTGACTTCGGCTGCGCGGTGATCTCTATCGTGAGCCTGGGCGACCTGGTGACTTACCTTGAAGAGAAAGGTAACGCAGCAGAGCACCTGGAAGCAGTAAAAGCGTACCGCGCAGAATACGGCATTTAATCTATTCTGAAGCTTTAAAACGTAAAAAAGGGGCTGGTGGATATCCATCAGCCCCTTTTTATTTTGTTACCACTTATCTGTAGCGAATGCCTTTTGGCACGTTTTCATCCTGCATGGTTTTGTAGCGCTTATGCAGCCACATCCATTGTTCAGGAGCGCGTAAGATGACTTCTTCTACGTATTTGTTCATGTACGCTGCGGCGGCAACTTCGTCTTTTTGCGGGTAATCGGCTTCAATGCATTTATCTGCAATGATTTCATACTTGCCCTGCTCATTGCGGAAACCAGAACCCGGAACAATGGCACACTTCGACGTATAAGCCAGAATGCTCGTACCTGTTGTCGTACACGCATCCTCTACTGCGAAGAATGGCACATACACCGATTTGTTGCGTCCGTAATCGTGGTCAGGTAGATAGAACAGACGTTCACCACTACGCAAGACGCGAATCATCTTTTTCACGTCTTTACGGTCAATCAGTTTGTTGCCGTTATGGGTGCGGCCCCAGTACTGGATAAAGTTATAAGCTGGATTATCGTGTGGACGAAACGCACCGTAACCAGCCAGTCCCATGACTGCAAAAGCACGTGCGGTGATTTCAAGGTTCAATGCATGCACACAGCAGAGTAGGACGCCTTTTCCTTCTTGCGCCTTTTCTTTCAGAGCACCAACATCTTTTTCCACTAGCAGCGTTTTAAAGCGCCAAGTTGGCCAGAACCAGGTAATGCCGGTTTCGATCAGTGCCATGCCGGTGTTTTTGAAGTTTTCGGTAACGATACGATCGATGTCTTCTTGAGACTTGTCCGGAAAAGCCAACTCAAGGTTACGCTTTGCGACGTGTACTCGTTTTTTACCATAACGCATGCCGAGCTTACCCACCGATTGGCCCAACGACAGAAGCAAGCGGTAAGGAAGAATATTAACGATGATCGCCAGTAGACCAAACCCTATCCACACGCCCCAGTTGCGTGGATGGAGAAGGGAAAGAGAAAACTCTGGCTGCATGTGGTTGTCTTTACTCATAATCTCTACTTAATTTGTGCGCTGAGCAATGCCCAATATTCATCAAAGTTGGCAGTAGGTTGATATTTGAAGTCACTACGAACAAAGCGGTTTAGACTGCCTTCTACTTGACCTAGGATCTGTGCCGCAAGAATGCGTTCTTCTACAGGGAAAGATTTCCCTTCACGAAGTTTACGTTCACGTAGGATCTGACGCAGTTGCGTTTCAATTCGTTCGAATAGCTGATTGATTCGCTCACGCAGACGTTCATTCTCAAACATTAGAGCATGACCTGACAGAATGCGTGTCAGACCCGGGTTACGCTCCGAAAAGACCAGAATCAGGTGCATCACCATGCGGATACGCTCTAAGGTATCTTTTTCGTCGTCAAGAATACGGTTAATACGAGTCATTAATGCTTCTTCAATGAACTCGATCAAACCTTCGAACATACGCGCTTTACTTGGGAAATGGCGGTAGAGCGCCGCTTCTGAAACGCCAACTTGTTTCGCCAGTTTTGCCGTAGTAATACGTGAAGCGCCTTCTGTAGATTCAAGCATCTGTGCTAACGCTTGCAAGATCTCTTCACGACGATTGGATTTTTTACTGCCGGCCATTAGTTATTTCCTTTCAAAATACAAAGTTGAGCGGAGGGGATTATAAGACGCTAAGTCGGATCAAACTAGACTACTGAGGGTGGATTGGGAGTTACAACACCCTCAATTGTCATGTTTGTACTAAATTTTCGCCAGTTTCTTATCAAAAAATGAGCACTAATTACATTAATGCGTGCATTTTTTCGAGGATTTTAAAACTCAGTGCCTCTTTAGATTCTAAAGCGAGAGCGAGTTCACCTTCTGGCCAGAAAAGAGTAATCGCATTGTCGTTGCTGTTGAAGCCTTGTCCTTCAACCGATACGTCATTTGCACATATCATATTGAGGTTTTTCTTCACTAACTTACCACGAGCATAAGTTTCGACATCGTTAGTTTCAGCGGCGAAGCCGACAGTGAATGGGCGCTTGTCTGTCATGGCTGCAACCGACGCAACAATATCAGGGTTTTTCACCATTTTGATGACCATCTGGTCGTTGTCTGCGGTCTTTTTCAATTTTTGAGACGCGATGTCTTCTGGTCGGTAATCGGCTACTGCTGCGCAGCTGATAAATGCATCATGGCTGGTGGCGTGCGACATTACAGCATCATACATTTCCTGAGCGCTTGCGACGTTAATGCGTTCAACGCCCGATGGAGTAGTTAAACTAACTGGGCCGCTCACCAAAGTTACTCTTGCTCCCAGTTGTACTGCTGCATTCGCCAGTGCAAAGCCCATTTTGCCAGAGCTGTGGTTGCTGATGTAGCGAACAGGATCGATCGCTTCGCGAGTTGGACCGGCGGTGATCAGTACTGATTTTCCTTCGAGTACTTTAGGCTGAAAAAACTGCTCACACAGGTGAACCAGCTGCATTGGCTCTAACATACGGCCTGGACCAACATCACCACATGCTTGTTCGCCAGCACCAGGGCCCCAAATGTGCATGCCACGACGAGCCAAGGTTGCGATGTTCTCTTGTGTGGCCACATTACTATACATCTGTTGGTTCATTGCCGGAGATAGCGCAACTGGTGAATCAGTGGCTAACACTAGAGTTGTCAACAGGTCATTTCCCATCCCTGCCGACAGTCGAGCAATCAAATCAGCCGTTGCTGGCGCGAGCAAGACTAAATCGGCCCATTTTGCCAATTCAATGTGCCCCATCGACGCTTCAGCGGCGGGATCAAATAGGCTGTCAGAGACTGGATGGCCAGAGACCGCCTGCATGGTGAGAGGAGTAATAAACTCCTGAGCCGCCTTGGTCATCACGACGCGCACTTGTGCGCCTCTCTCTATTAAACGACGAGTTAGCTCCGCACATTTATACGCGGCAATACCGCCACTGATGCCGAGTAGAATTTTCTTTCCTGCTAGTGTTTGCATGTGAAATCTCCAATTTTTCTGGCGACGAGTTTAGCACAACTCAAAGTCTTACCGCCTGCGTATATTTAGTTTGCTTACTTTGCTATGCCACTATTATGTGGTCGTAATTCGAAGTGACGTACCCCAATAATTCGGCTGAAAATTCACGATCTGGTTGGTAATTTTAAACTTTGATGAACCACTAAATTACACAGAAAATCAGAACGGAACTAAAAAAGCGAAAGTCATACTCGACTTTCGCTTTTTGTTTTGTGGAATAGGGGCTCTTACCTATAAAGAGACAGTCGATGATACTCAAATCCTTACCGAATGAGTCGATGCCTCGGGAGAAGTTGCTCCAGAGAGGACCACAAGCGCTAACCGATGCTGAATTACTCGCTATATTTCTGCGTACAGGCACGCAAGGCATGAACGTGATTGAATTGGCGGATTTCCTAATTCAGGATTTTGGCTCGCTCAGGCAGCTGTTTTCAGCGTCAGAGAAAGACTTCTGCCAACATAAAGGTTTAGGGCAAGCTAAATATGTTCAACTACAAGCCGTGCTTGAGATGACTCAGCGTTATTTAGCGGAAACTTTAAAGCGTGGTGATGCCTTAACCAGCCCGGAACAGACGAAGTTGTACCTCTCATCGATTTTGAGAGATCGACAAAGAGAGGCCTTTTATATTCTTTTTCTCGATAATCAGCACCGCGTTATAAAAGATGAAATCTTATTCGAAGGAACGTTGGATGCGGCGTCGGTTTATCCGCGAGAAGTGGTGAAGCGAGCCTTGCATCATAACGCGGCAGCCTTGATTCTTGCTCATAATCATCCGTCTGGTGTGGCGGAGCCGAGCCAGTCTGACAGAAGAATTACTCGCCGTTTAATCGACGCTTTAGCACTGGTAGATATTCGCATTTTGGACCATTTCGTCATCGGTGATGGAGAAAGTGTCTCTTTTGCTGAAAGAGGATGGATATAACTGTGCGTTTTTTAGGTTGTTAGTTGCAAAAAATCTGCTATCATCCACGCCACTAAATTTTAAACTGAATTCAGCTTGGACTGCTAGAAAAAACCTGCTGTCTAAAAAAGATCACGAAAACCTGTAAAAAGGATCTGTTCGGGTCTTGAGCAATGCATGTCAAGTTAGTATAATGCGCGACCTTTGATAGCCTTGTATGGATTTTCCATAGCGGTTCTTAACCTCTAACTTCTTTTTGAGAGATAGAGAGGTTCGGCCACCAAGGTTGATATCGAGCTGAAACGATTTTGGAGAAGACATTCATGTCACGAGTATGCCAAGTAACTGGTAAGCGTCCAGTAACGGGTAACAACCGTTCACACGCACGAAATGCTACTAAGCGTCGTTTTCTGCCGAACCTACAAACTCATCGTTTCTGGGTAGAGAGCGAAAAACGTTTTGTTAAACTACGTCTATCTGCTAAAGGTATGCGCATCATCGACAAGAAAGGTATCGATACTGTTCTTGCTGATATGCGTGCACGTGGCGAAAACGTTTAAGAGGAAATAAGCAATGGCAAAGAAAGGCGTTCGTGAGAAAATCCGTCTAGTATCTTCTGCAGGTACTGGCCACTTCTACACAACTGATAAGAACAAGCGTAACATGCCAGGCAAATTTGAGATCAAGAAATTTGATCCAGTTGTACGCCAGCACGTTATGTACAAAGAAGCAAAAATCAAGTAATTGGTTTCTGACTCTTTTACGAATTGAAAAACCCAACTTTCGAGTTGGGTTTTTTATTACCTCCAGTTCCTAGCACTCATCCCCATTACTCTTCCTCACGGCTTTCTGCATCTGTTTACAGATTTTCTAGTCAATATTTATCTGCTTTGCTAATTTACTGTGGCTTACAGAAATTAGGAGTGATTATGCGCATTAGTCCGGCTCGTCGTCGCCGATGGAACAATATCCTTATCCTAGGTGTTATCGCTTTTATCGTGATCTTAAATGCGCCGATGTGGATCAAAACCTACTTATTATCAGAAGAGGTGGATCCATATCCTAATTTACTACGATCTGATCATCAGGTGAGTGCGATTTACTATAGCGGTTGGGAATTAGAAGTTAAGAACGGCGAGTGGCAGGCCAATATTAAAGTGAGTATTCCTTCTGAAGAGCTTGTGGCTCGCTGGCAGTCTTTAGAGGGCACGGAGCTTACTGAGCAGCAATATGAGACGTTGAAACATCAACTTAAGGCGCCAGAGTCGATCGAAGTATGGTATCAGGATCTTGATGAACCACAGCGTATCACCTTCTACCGCTTAAGCGATTTTTGGCTGTTCAAGAACTGGCAAGATAAATGGATTGCGATTTCAGTGGATGATGGTTACCTCCTTCCTAAGTAATATGACTGCTTGAATCATCCCTGTATTTATCCACGAGTTTTCGATTATGCTAGCCGAGCAGATTAATAAGAATAGACAATTGAACGGAGCCAACAATGCCTGAATTACCTGAAGTCGAAGTCAGCCGTATGGGAATCACGCCGCATATGCTTGATCAAACGATCCAGGCGTTTGTGTTTCGTACCCCCAAACTACGCTGGGATATCCCCCAGGAACTGAAACAGCTTGAAGGGCAAGTGATTCGTGCAATCCGGCGCCGTGCCAAGTACCTGTTGATTGAGACTGATAAGGGAACCGCGATTGTTCATCTGGGTATGTCAGGCTCGCTACGTGTGCTTGATGCCGATTTTCCACCGGCTAAACATGATCATGTGGATCTGAAGCTGACTAATGGCAAAGTACTGCGCTACAACGACCCGCGTCGATTTGGAGCGTGGTTATGGTGCGCGCCGGGTGAGTCTCACACCGTGCTTGATCATATGGGACCTGAGCCGTTAACTGACGAATTCAATGCTGAATATGTGGCAGAAAAAGCGCAAGGCAAGCGTGTTGCTGTAAAGCAGTTCATTATGGACAACAAAGTTGTTGTCGGCGTTGGTAATATCTACGCGAATGAATCACTGTTTAAATCTCGGATCCATCCAACCAGACCTGCTGGCAAAGTCACATCGCAAGAATGGGCGTTACTGGTTACCAACATCAAAACCACGCTAGAAATCGCAATAAATCAAGGTGGTACCACGCTCAAGGATTTTGCACAAGCAGATGGCAAGCCTGGATATTTTGCCCAGGAACTGTTGGTTTATGGTAAAGCGGGTGAACCTTGCCCCGAATGCGGAGAGCCGCTTAAAGAGCAGAAGATTGGTCAGCGTAATACGTTCTTTTGTGAGGAATGCCAGAAGTAAAACTTTTCGCTAGAAGTGTTTTAAAATAAATGGATTGCTGAGAAGCTGAAGCCTGAAGTAGCCTAGCATGGCTAAGTCAGGCTTGTTCATTAATTGCGTTTTTTGTTGTGCATCGCGTCCGCCACTATTTTTGGCACGAATGCACTGACGTCTCCACCATGAATAGCCACTTCGCGGACGATTGTCGATGAGATAAATGCGTACTCTTCGGCCGGAGTGAGAAACACACTCTCTAAGCCAGGCAATAAACGTCGATACATATTGGTTAAACCGAATTCGTATTCAAAGTCTACTGTGGTTCTCAGGCCGCGTATCAGCACATTTGCATTAACATCGCGTGCAAAGTCCACCATGAGTCCGGAAAAGCCTTGGGCAGTAACATTGTCTAGATGTGCGGTGACATCTTTTACAAAGCTGACTCGCTCTTCTAGTGTAAACATGGTGTTTTTACTTGGACTTTCGGCGACCGCGACAATGACTTCATCAAACATATCAGCCGCACGTTCGATCAGGTCGAGATGCCCATTGGTGATTGGATCAAAGGTGCCTGGGTAGATTACTCTTTTCATTTTTCTATTTTCTTATAAAGCTCAAGGTACTGCTGGGAAGTATAACTAATATCGAACTTTTCGAGCTTTTTAACCCCATTTTGTATGAAGCTGGCTCGTTTTTGTTGGTCTTCATAGAGTTTCACGATTGCATCGGTTAATGCATCGCCGTTTCCGGGCTCGATTAAAAAACCGTTGTAGTCATGTTCAATAATATCCGGGATTCCGCCTGTGTTCGCACCAATCACAGGTAAGCCCGCAGACATCCCTTCTAAGATCACTGAGCCCAGTCCTTCTGTGTATGACGGGTGAATTTGCAGATCGGCGGCGCTAAACCAGTCACCCATATTCGTTTGTTTACCTTCAAAGCTAACGTTATTAAGTCCGCTAGCTTGTTGCTCAAGAGCAGGTCTCTCTGGACCATCACCGAGTAAACAGAACTGTATGGGCAGGCTGGATTCTTCGAGTTTTTTTGCCGCTGAAATGGTGACATCAAACCCTTTATGTTTAAGCATATTCGCGGCCTGAATAACCAAAAACTTGCCTGCGAATCTTTGTTTAATCGATTGAACCGTTTTCTCGTCACTAGGGTACTGGACAGGAGAGCTCGGGATTTTATGTGTCTGTAATGCGGGATAGGCATCATTAACACGCTGAACAATCTCGGTACTTAAACCGACCACTGCTGCTGCTTTGGAGTAGGCTAGATTTGCTAACCATTTCTTTTTTAAAGCGTTGTCTATACGGCGAGTGACAATATATGGCGTGCCATACAACATGTGTTGAATCAAGGCCCAGTAAATTGCTCTGCCTTCATGCACATGAATTAATGTGCAATTTTCGGTAACTGACTTTGAGTGAGCTTTAGTAAAGTGCGTCGCGAGCACCAGTTTTACGTCCAGTTGGTGGACAGCTTCAGCAAAAGGGCTTTTAGGGTTCGCGACAACAGTGAGGTCATAGCCTAACTTAACTTGTTGTTTGATAAGTTGCAGAGTTTGGTTCTCACCACCGTGATACCCAGACGCTAAATTCACGTGGCAGATATTCATGCTTTGACCTTTTCGCTCTGAAGGTTAGTTAGCACCTTATCCAACATGGCGATGACAGACTCGCTGGTAATTCTCTCCATCGCTTTTTCATCTTGAACTCTGGTACGCCAGTCAACCTGAGAAGGCAGTTTTTGGGTTTCCGCCCAAAGCGCGTCGTTGTACGCTGAAACGACCAACGATCGATAGTTATAAGGCCCGGTACGTTCTGGATTATGATGCGCATAAAGCCCAATAACAGGTGTACCCATGGCATTGGCCATGTGTGTTGGGCCGGTGTCTGGTGCTATCACAACATCGGCTTTATCGAGCAATGCCAGCATTTGCTGCAGCGAACTTTGACCAATGAGATTGGTAACTGGCACATCAAGTGCTTTCTCAATATCACGACCAAGATCTTTTTCAACTTGGGCAGGACTGCCAGCAAGAATGACATTTAGATTATTCTTGCTGGCATGATGAATCACATCTGCATACCCTTTAGCGGTCCAATTTTTGTAGGCCTTACTCGCACCAGGAACAATGACTAAGTTTGTTTTTTCGTTGGATAGATTCTTCGTCGCCCAGCTCCGTGCATCATCATTATATTCTAGCGACCATGATGGGGTGAATTCAGGCACACCAAGCGTAATCGCAAATTGGCGTAAACCATCTAAAACATGATTGGATTCAGGAGAGGGAACCTTCACGTTCGTAAACAAGCGTTGCCCGTCTTGGCTTCTCTTCGCATCAAATCCAAGTTTGTATTTGGCTTTGATTCCTATCGTCAGAACGCTCGCTCTGATGGCGTATTGCATATGAAGTAATGCATCAAAACGAGTGCCTTTAAGTAGTTTCCAAACTCTTAGATATTCGGAAAAGCCATTCTTTTTGTTAAACACCACTACGTTAATATTTGGAATCGATTTAAGCAACTCTGCTTCTAGCTTTCCGGTGATCCAGGTGATCTCCGTTGTAGGCCAGTGCTTTTGTATCGCTTGTATAACTGCGATGGTGTTGCATACATCACCAATAGCAGAGAGTCTCAGAATACAAATTTTCTGTGGTGGTTTATTAAAAAGGCTCATGACTCTGAAGAGGGTTGTTATTTATCTCTGAATTATGCAGTTGCATCAACAGAATGTATACCCAAATCACCCTGAGTTGTGTGATTTGGCGAGTCAGGGTCCAAGAACGAGTATGCAACAATCCTAATTTTTAGTGGTCCAACCCTTTAGTATTGATAGGTGTTTTTAATCCTTTTGTTTGATTTTGGTACAGGCTTTCGCCAATAAATTGAACTAGGATGAAATTTTGGTTTCAGGAGCACAAAATGGAATGCTATTTGTAAAAACTAGGTCAGTTTTTGATATTATTTCTCTGTTTTATATTAGGAATAAATTTAAATATTACTTAGCCTTACGTGTCTAGATTCATATTTTGGTCTTTATAGTAAGGAAAGTGATATATACGTATCGTAATTGGTGGATATATTAATGACAAACGTGGCTGTATTTGTTCCACACAGAGCACAATTTGGAAACATCACAACGCAAATTCCATTGCTTTGCGCCATAAGAAAAGAGATTGGAGATGCAAATATTACGATTTATACCAAGGCCAAAAGCAGTCAGCTTCTTGTTTGTAATGGACTTGCAGACAACGTCATTAATTACAAAGGCTGGAATATTCTAAAAATAGTAACGAGTATCAACTCGAATAAATTTGATAAAGTTTTTAATATTTACTCCGGCTCTGAGCGTGTTCATGCAGCACTGCTGCTGGCTAAAACAAAAGAAAAATACGCGTTTAGCAACTCCAAGCTTTTGAATAAATGTGGCTTATATAGTAAGCATTTATTTACGCCAAAAGGTCGACAGTACATCGCAAAAAACAATCTCGATTTAGCTAATGTCGCATTTGGTACTAACTACGATACCACGATAATCAATATGCTGGGATCAGAAGCCGGGCAAGATGTAAAGAAAAGCGCGTTAACTTTGGTGCCAGCTGGTGGCGCTGGTGCTTTTAAAGTCTGGCCAATTGAAAGGTACTGTGAAGCTGCGAAAGAGATCTATCTTAAGTCAGAAAAGATTGAAAAAGTGAATGTTATTCTTGGCCCTCAAGAAAGCTCGAAGTCAGCAATTGTAGATAACTTATTACAAGACATCCCATATGAAATAAAGCACTCTCCCTCTATTTCTGGATTAGTAGATATTGCCAATGAGTCCGTGCTAACGCTGTCGAACGATTGTGGCCCGTGCCATATATTCCAGATGATGAAAGTGCCGATGGTGATGATTTGGGGCTGGGAGTTTTGCAAAAATTCGGCAAAGGCGCCTTATTTTGTATTACCAGAGTGGTACCACAGTACTGATCATTCTTGGTGTGTGTTTCCATCTGAATGTAGCAAGTCTATAGAATCTATATCTGTAGAAAGGGTGAGTAGCTTATCTTTGATGGAGTTGAATCGGCAGACCCAAGTATTAGAAACCGCTTAGTTTTGCTCAGGCTAATCGGGGATTCGATTGAATCCACATGAAACTTCAGATGTGAAAAGGCTCCCGACAAGTTGTGCGGAGCCTTTTGTATTTTATCGAATTACGTCGGCGCTATTATTTTTGCTGTTTCTTTTTCCACGCTTGTTTGATCAGTTGATAATTCATTTCCATAATGTTACTCACGTCCAGAGGTGCTACTGACTCACGACAGGCCGCTCGGAATTCGTTAGACTTTGCTTTGTCTGCCCAATGACTCATTTTCTGTGCGAGCTTTTCAATTGAAAAGTCAGATTCGAGAATTGAGCTCACTTCGTCGTTCATCACCTCTTTTGCACCACAGTCGACGGTGGTAATCACTGGACAGCCGCTTGATAACGCTTCAATGGCAGTAAAACCAAATGGTTCATATTTGGTAGGGAAAACATAACAAGATGCCATGCTAAAGAAGATTTCCGGATTGTGTTGTTTACCTAAGAAATAGCATTTATCTTCAATACCAAGTTCTTTTGCCAGGTCTTGGTACTGTTGAGGGTGCTGTTCATTCCCTACAATGATCAAGCTTGCCTCTTCTTTCAGCAAGCTAAATGCCTTGAGTGTCGGCTCTAATCCTTTGCGGTGATAACCTGAACCAAGAAACAGAAAGATAGGGTGTTTATCGTTAATTTGTAGTTTCTTTTTTAACTCAGCTACTTGTGTCGTGCAGTTTTCACGTGAGAAACGGTTTAGATCAACCGCGTTATGAATCGTGGCGATTTTATCTGGCGAGACCCCGTAATCTTCCATGATTTCGGTGCTGCTTTTATGCGAGTTCGATACCACGAAAAGATTATCGGCAGACGACAGGGCTTTGCGCTCGATATACATGGAGATGCGGTCCCTTGGCGTCGGTTTCTTGCCTTTTCTCAGATCAACGATGTGTTTTCGAGTGCCTCCACCAACACGAATCAGGTCGTGTGTCCAAGTTTTCCCCAACGCATAAACAATATCATAGTCATTTTTATTGACGTGGTTTTCAACCGCTTTCGCAAACCGATAGGCTCGATGCGCTTTACCAATACTGAGAGGTTTTAGTGTGACAAATTTAATGTTTGGGTGACTTGGTTCTTCGTGAGAACGGCAAATAATGGTGACGTCTTCACCTTGTTCGCACAGGTATTTGGACAATTGATTTAAGAACAGTTCTGTGCCGCCAACTTTAGCGTGACGCATGTGAATCAGTGCAATCTTCATTATGAACCCTAAAGCAGAAAATGGTGTTTATGTTAGCTTAAACCCAAGTTTACCAAAGGTCCTTCACTAAAGATGCTGTTCCGGGTTTATTTTTAAGCCAAACAGCCAGCTTGTTCCCGTTTCAGCTTCATTGGTACTCATGTAGAATACGTCGCGTGAAGGTTTAGGCGATCATTTAATCATGGGGCGACATGAACAAAAATAACGAAAAGACTACCGGAAAGCCTGGTCAAACAGGGTTAAGGCGCATCTACAATGCGACTTTTTATTCCGCGAAAGGGATAAAAGCTGCATTCAAACATGAAGCGGCCATTAGACAAGAAGTTGGCTTATTAGTCTGCGCTGCCGTCATCGTATTTTTGTTGGATTTGTCGGCGATAGAGCGTGTTTTGATGTTTGGAAGTGTCGTATTGGTGCTGATTGTCGAGTTACTTAATTCAGCTATCGAAGCCGTGGTTGATCGTATAGGTATTGAGAGGCATGAATTGAGCGGCAGAGCAAAAGACATTGGCTCGGCTGCCGTAATGGTAGCGCTAATGCTAGCCGGGTTCACTTGGTTAACGATCCTCTTCTTTTAAGGAACAGCATGAAACTTTTTAAACACGACAATACTCGAGTTTGGTATGACGAATCGGTAGTTTCAGAGCCGGAAAAAACGCTGTTTGATATTGAATACTGGCAGAGTCTGAACGCAGTTGTTGGTAGTGCAACTGGGCGTGGAACCACTTGGTTTGTCCAATTTGATACCATGCAAGCCGCTCTGCGTCATTATAGGCGTGGTGGTTTGTTTGGAAAGTTAGTTAAAGATAATTACTGGTTTTCTAGTTGGGAAAAGACTCGTAGTGCGGCGGAGTTTCAGCTCTTACTTACGTTAACGGAAGCGGGTGTGAATGTACCGAAGCCCATAGCCGCAAGAGCGGTCAAAACAGGCTTCACCTACCAGGCGGACTTACTCAGCCAACGTATACCAAATGCCAAGGATTTAGTAAGCATCCTCCAAGGGCAGGCTTTACCAGTCGAAATGTACCATAAGATTGGGCAAGAAATTGCTAAAATGCACAACGCTGGCGTTAATCATACCGATTTGAATATCCACAACATCTTGATTGATGCCGATGAGAAAGTGTGGATTATTGATTTTGATAAGTGTTGTCAACAAGCTGGCTCAGAGTGGCGGAGAACGAACTTAAATAGGTTGTTGCGTTCTTTTCGCAAAGAACAACGTAAGCGAGCAATTCACTGGCAAGAAGATGAGTTTAACCATCTTCTTACTGGGTATAAGTGACATATAATTGGCTGAGTAGTACAACAATAGAGATAAAAACCTGCCTGAGTTTTCGTTCTTATTTTACAACGCACCTCATGGTTATCACTTCCCAGGTGTTTTTTCTCACAATACGAGACAATGTCCCACCTGTAGACTAACTCTTGCTATTAAGAATCCTAGCGGCTATATCGTTGGTAATGGATAAACCTGGATGATCATCATCAAAGTAGAGTGGTACCTTATCTCTAACGGCGTAGCACTGACTATCATCACAGAAGAAATCTTTTATCTCAACGGGGTGCAATCCCGGATTAAAAGTTGATTTAGACATAAAAGAATAAATCAGTTGGTTTCGCTGTTCGTAGTACGAGACGTCGACAGACGGAATATTCGTTAGGTCTTTTTTCTGCATGTATGCCTGGTCCACAAGGGTTTTTATACTAACCCCCATTTCTGGCACAGGCATAACTAAATACACTTCCTTTCCTTGTTCAAGAAGAGTATTTACCGTGAGTTTTAGTGATTGTAACACCTGTTCTTTTCTTTCGTCAGAATAGTCATTGGGTAGGTCAGGATAAGAGTGTTCATTACCACCGAATAAGTGAGCCGAGTATCGGTAGGCAATAACAACATTTTTGATTTCATCAGATGATGAAACAAAACTTACGACATCGTTAGTCCAATTCACACAATCACTAAATTCTTCGCTTTGCATATACGATGGCGGACACCCTGACATTGTGAGCTGGATAAGATTTTTACTCGCTTTTTTTAATGGTTCAGATAACGAGAATGCTAGCTCTGAAGCATGGCTATCACCTATGATGGCCCATTCTGGTACCCCAGAAGAAAAAGTACAGGCATCCTTCGGTTGTTGCCCTGTATATTTAACGATATGACATTTGGATCGGAACGGACTCATTTGTGTTTTTTTGCTTAACTTTCCATATAGCTCTACGAGTTCCGGCTCTAAAGTGCCTCTTGTTGGAAAGCCATTTTCTTCTGCGATGAACTTGGTTGTACCGACCAAAATTAGAATTATCCACAAAGGTTTACACTGAAGAAGGAGGCGTTTAGCAGAATGTATGTTTTTAGTAAATCGGACTTGTTCCACGGTATGGTAACTGAGTCCACCTAATAATAGACTCAGTGAGATTCCAGCAAACAACCAGAGCGGAGTGTTTAAGTTCAGTTTGTAGAAAAGAACCACGACAGGCCAGTGCCACAAGTAGATAGAATACGAATATAAACCTATCTTTTGGACTACATAAGAGTCATTCACTCTGTTGTTTTGGTTTGCCCATAAAATAATGAGTGCACCGAGTGTGGGGAGCAACGTTACTAAGCTAGGCCATATGTAATCTTTATTTATTACCAACGCAGTGCTTAAAACTAGCAGCCAACCTACATACGCAGGGTAAGGTCTCCTCGGCTTGTAAAGAACCGCCCAAGAACCTAAAAGCATCTCCCAAGCACGTGCTGAAAGCATAAAGTAGCCACTTGTATCGCCACTAGATGATACATATCCACAGTAAAATAAACTGATTAGGAGTAATGTATTGATAGCGATTGAAAGACGAGCCTTCGAAAATAGCTTCAATACGATGCCAATGAAGATCGGGTAAAGTAAATAAAACTGCCATTCGATAGAAAGTGACCATGTGTGTAACAACCACTTTTCTCTCGAGGCAGCAGCAAAGTATCCCGCTTCACCTAAATAAACTTGGTTTGATAAGAACGTTAAGCTGTATCTGGCATGCTTGGCTAGCGTCTCATACTCTTCTCCAGCAAAGTAAAACCAGCCTAAGACTAATAATGCAATACAGAGAAATGCGAGCGCAGGTACAATGCGGTTTAATCGTGCTATGTAAAAATTGATTAATGATGATAGGTTTACCTCCTCTCTTTGGAGGATTATTTTGGTCATCAAAAAACCTGAAATGACGAAGAACACATCAACGCCAACAAAACCTCCAGGCACCCAAGTGGAATTAAAATGGTAAACGACAACTAAGATTACAGCTAATGCTCTTAGTGCATTGATATCTTTTCTAAACTGCATATTTTTGGACTTGGGACTACATTGATGAGCTTTTACAGGTAGGTTTGAGGTATATCTAACGCTACCTAGCAGTAGATCATTACTCGTGAGTTATTGATGAAGTTCATAGTATAAGTGAAAGCATCACTTGTTCATATCAGGTATATGGAAACTTATAGAACAAAGCAGGTGAAACATCTTGGAATCGAAAAAACAGGCCTTGAGTTGGATAATGAGATTATACCAATCGTAGTCAATAACTGGTTACTCTAGTTGTTAAAAAACTTAATAATAACTTTATTTTTCTTGAGCTTGCGCTGATGATAAGGATTCTTAATCCTTCAACTTCAAGATACTTAGGTATATAAGTTCATTTAGAAAGTAATTGCGGTAATTACTCACTGCTCTACAATCTCTCCCATCAGGTTTAGATAGTAAATCAGTGTTTATGTTTTAGGTCGCTGAGTTGCAGAATGTTGGACTCTATGGCTTCATTTTTAACTAGGACAATAAACGACTGATAGACCTTCACGTTGGAAATTACTCAAATGAAGATATTAGTTACTGGCGGTGCAGGCTTTATAGGCTCTGCAGTTGTGCGTCATATCATCAATCATACTCAAGACTCTGTTGTTAATCTCGACAAGCTAACTTATGCCGGGAACTTGGAGTCTTTGGCTGAAGTGTCCGATAATAGGCGTTATGCGTTTGAACAGGTCGATATCTGTGATCGTTTCGAGCTAGAACGTGTCTTTAAAGAACATCAACCTGATGCTGTCATGCACCTCGCAGCGGAATCTCATGTTGATCGCTCAATTGATGGTCCTGCCGCTTTTATTGAAACTAATATCGTTGGTACCTACACCCTTTTAGAGGTTGCTCGTGCATATTGGAATCAGCTAGATACAGATGGCAAGGCGGCGTTTCGCTTCCATCATATTTCAACAGATGAAGTATATGGAGATCTAGAAGGAACAGATGATTTGTTCACTGAGGAAACTTCTTACGCGCCATCTTCACCATACTCTGCCTCTAAAGCGTCAAGCGATCATCTAGTGAGAGCGTGGCAACGAACATATGGCTTCCCGACTATCGTCACTAACTGTTCTAACAATTATGGTCCGTATCATTTTCCTGAAAAACTGATCCCATTAATGATTTTGAATGCGCTAAAAGGAAAGCCGTTACCAGTATATGGTGATGGTATGCAAATTCGTGATTGGCTATTTGTTGAAGACCATGCAAGAGCGCTATACAAAGTCGTGACAGAAGGCGCTATTGGTGAAACATACAATATTGGTGGGCATAACGAAAAAGCTAATATAGATGTCGTACAAACTATATGTGGATTGTTGGAAGAGTTAATACCAGAAAAACCTCAAGGTATTGGACATTACCGAGATCTTATCACCTTCGTTAAAGACCGCCCTGGACATGATGTCCGCTACGCAATTGATGCCTCTAAGATTGAGCATGACTTAGGTTGGACTCCGCAAGAAACGTTTGAAACAGGCCTGCGTAAAACCGTTATGTGGTATTTAGATAACGAAAACTGGTGGCAGCGTGTTTTAGATGGTTCGTATAGCTTAGAGCGCCTCGGCAACTAATTGAAAAAGGTATGAAAATGAAAGGTATTGTACTTGCGGGTGGTTCTGGGACTCGACTTTATCCAATTACACGTGGTGTATCAAAACAGTTGTTACCAGTGTACGACAAGCCAATGATTTATTACCCGCTGTCGGTATTAATGCTGTCCGGTATTAAAGAGATTTTGGTCATCACGACTCCAGAGGATCAAGAGGGCTTTAAGCGTTTACTTGGAGGTGGGGCTGATTTTGGTATCTCGCTTACGTATGCAGTTCAAGAAAAGCCTGAAGGTTTAGCTCAAGCTTTTATCATCGGTGAAGAGTTCATTGGTGACGATTCTGTTTGCTTAGTGTTGGGGGATAATATCTTTTATGGCCAAGGTTTTACTCCGATCCTTAAAAATGCTGCGAGCTCTTTAGAAGGGGCGACGGTATTTGGTTATCAAGTGAAAGACCCAGAGCGTTTTGGTGTTGTGGAATTTGACGACAACATGCGAGCGATTTCTATTGAAGAAAAACCTAAGGTGCCAAAATCAAATTATGCGGTTACCGGCTTATACTTTTACGATAACGATGTTGTTGAGCTGGCAAAGCAAGTGCAGCCATCTGAGCGAGGTGAACTGGAAATCTCTACGCTGAACCAGATGTATCTGGATCGCGGCAAGCTAAATGTCAAACTACTTGGGCGTGGCTTTGCTTGGTTAGACACCGGGACCCACGCCAGTCTACATGAAGCTTCTTCTTTTGTTGAAACCATTGAGAATGTTCAGGGGCTGAAGATCGCGTGTTTAGAAGAAATTGCGTTTAAGAACGGTTGGCTCAGTCAGGAGCGGCTAATAGAATTAGCAAGCCAGCTGGATAAAAACCCTTATGGTCAATATTTAAAAGCACTGGTGAAGTAGCCATTTTAAATGCTTTTTTATTTAGTTTGAGATTTGAAGTGTCTGGGAATGACCTTGTTTTCAAGGCACTTTACAAAAATGAGTATTAGTATGTTAATCCCATTTAATAAAGCACCAGTGACAGGTAAAGAGTTAGCTCTTATCACTAAAGCCATTGATAGTAAGCAGTTATGTGGAGGTAAGGACTTTAGTCTTCAATGCCAAGATTGGTTCGAAAGAAAACTTAAAGCGAAGAAGACGCTTATCACTCCATCTTGCACACATGCTTTAGAACTTGCCGCAATCTTATTAGATATACAGCAAGACGATGAAGTTATCATGCCAAGCTATACCTTTGTTAGTACAGCAAACCCCTTTCTATTGAGGGGGGCAAAAATAGTTTTTGTCGATATTAGGGCAGATACGATGAATATTGATGAAAACTTAATTGAACCTGCGATAACAAGTAAGACTAAAGCGATAGTTCCAGTTCATTATGCGGGTGTCGCTTGTGAGATGAATATGATTATGGATATAGCAAATAAGTATGACTTATTTGTTATCGAAGATGCTGCTCAAGGAGTGCATGCTCATTATGAAGGTAAACCATTAGGTACAATAGGTCACATGGGAGCTTTTAGTTTTCATGAAACCAAAAACTATACAAGTGGTGGTGAAGGTGGCCTTCTAATCATCAATGATGACAGGTTTATTGAACGGGCTGAGGTTATAAGAGAAAAGGGAACCAATAGAAGTTTATTCTTTAGAGGAATGGTAGATAAGTATAGTTGGGTTGATATAGGCAGTTCATATTTACCATCAGAAATCCAATCTGCTTACTTAATGGCACAATTGGATGCTTACGATGAGATTAATGAAAAAAGAAATGAAATTTGGGATAAGTACTTCACAGCTTTTACTGTTTTAAAAGATCAAAGCCTAGTTGAGCTTCCTACTGTTCCAGAAATGTGTACTCATAATGCACATATGTTCTACTTAAAATTAAAAGATTTAAGCGAAAGAACAAGATTAATAGAGCATTTAAAAGAGAATGGTGTAGCTGCAGCTTTTCATTATGTTCCGCTACACTCCTCAGAAAAAGGGATGAGTTCAAGTGTATTTATTGGTGTTGATCAGTATACAACACAAGAAAGTGAAAAATTGCTGAGGCTTCCTATATTTTATAATATGACTGATGAAGAAGTAGAACATATCATATCCCATACACTGTCGTTTTTTAAGAATGCATAGTTTATGAATAATAAAAATATTCTACATGTTGGAAATATTGATAAATTTATATTTCCGTTTGTTAAATTTAATGAAGAAAATCTACAGGATTATCACCATGAATATCTATTTTATGGTTACGATGCAAGATTGGATGATGCTCTACGTGTAGTACAATGTAAAAATAAAGGTAAAAATAGAAATATTAGAAAAATTTTGTTTTACATAAAGGCAATCAAAAAGATTAAAAGAGCTGACGTCGTTATTCTTCATTCAACTAATAATAAAGTTATTAACTGGCTTCTTTATCTATTACCGAAAGGTAATGCCAAAAAGTGTAAGTGGATTGTCTGGGGGGGAGATTTACATAATGCACAACTTTCACCAGAGAAGCAGAAATCGTTTCCTGAGCGAATCAAGCGAAAAGTAATACCTTGGTTTTCTTCAATAGCGACCGTATCCGAAGGTAATTATAAGTTGGCTAAGAAAAATTATGGAGCAACCGGAAACTTTGTTCAGTGCTTCTCATATCCAACAAATATTCCACCAAAAATTCAGGGTAACGATGATAAAAGTAGCGAATCTATTAATATTCTTGTGGGGAACTCTGCCGATCCAATAAATGAGCACGAGGGAGTTTTTCATAGGTTAGTAAGTAGTCCATATTATTCAAAAAATATGAAAGTTTACTGCCCTTTAAGCTATGGACATAAGGCTTATAGGAAAGAGATTACTGAACTTGGTTTTAAGTTATTTGGTAAAGAGAACTTTTATCCATTGACAGAACTTTTGCCAATTGATGAGTACAATCAGCTTTTATTGAGTATAGATATTGCTATCTTCAATCATAAAAGGCCTCAGGCTCTAGGCAACACAGTCTCTTTACTTAGCTTAGGGAAAAGAGTTTATGCATGTAGTAATACATCACAATGGAATTTCTTTAATGAGTTAGGTGTACACATTGGTGATGTGAAAGAATTAAACTTGAAAGAAAATATAAACAGTGAAAAAAATTCGAAAATCATAAATGAGTTTTTTTCTAAAGAAAACCTAATATTACAGCTTAATAATCTTTATAGCTCCTAAAATATTAAATTGAATCTTTAATGAGAGGTCAAAATGAGAGTGTTTTTAACTGGTATGATGCGCTCTGGTACTACGTTATTACAAAAAGCGTTAGATATTCACCCTGATGTGTCAATATCCTATCAGAGTAGTACTCAAGACTTTTTGAAGTGCATCAAAGGCTTTCACCGATCATTAAACTTAGACAAATACCATCTTTTATCTCACTATTCAGGTAATAGTGAATATACATTAAAAGAGCTTAATCATTGGTTGTTACTCAACCCAGGTGTAGATATTCTTATGCCTGAGAGTGATGATAGTAAAGTTTGTGGTGTTAAGGAAGTTTTGGCAGAAGAGTTCATTCCTTTTTTTATCAAGAATGGTATCAAATGTATTTTAATTGTGAGGGATCCTAGAGATGTGATCGCTTCAATGTCATTTGGTAATGGTGAAGAATATACAGGAAAGGAAAGACCAGTACTATTTGATCTGAGAAACTGGAGAAAGAGTGTACTTATTGGTGAAGTGTTTAAAAATGAGCCAAACTTAATGGTAGTCAGAATGGAAGATTTATTGATACATCCTGATGAAGTGATGAGCTCTATCTATTCTTTCTTAGAGGTTGAGTCACTACCTTTTGAACAATTAACTGATCGGATGAATTCATCATCATGGAAAGGAAATTCTTCATTTGGTGAGAAAAAGGCATTTGATACATCTGCTATTGGAAATTACAAAAAAGTTCTTCCCTCTACGGTAATTGAGTATATTGAAACTATTTGTAAAAAAGAGATGGAGTTGATGGAGTATGACACTTCAATCTCTTCTAGCAATGAAGATATTATACATACCTACGTGGAACCATTTAAAGTTGACAGAAAAGAGTTTGAAAGTAACTATTCATCCAGTAGTGAAAATGTAGAATATGAAGCAAGAAGGCTGAATAGGTCGATTAAGTCCATTATTAAGGATGAGCTGGGGTTTTAAGATAAATAATAATGTTATGAATAGTGGTCAGATACTTAAGTGTAAATAAAAACTCTGACCACAATTATTATTTTTAACTTATATAGTCTTTAGCATTTTTACCAGTATTGAAAATGAGGTCTAAGATAGACACAGCATGTTCAAACTCTCCATGCTTTTGAGAATATTCAGGATAATGAGAGTAGTTCATCCACTCAATCTCTATGCCTTTAGAAGTAAACTTATTCTCATCGATATAATCTTTTGCAGCAGGCCCTGAAATATAATATTGGTAGCCAAGTTTTTCCAATATTTCCAGTACTCTCTCTTGTTTTTTTTCCTTTAGATTTAGCTCCCTTGAGTCCATAAACTCTGTTTTGAAGCCAAGAACTTCTTTAGAAATAAACTTGATAACAGACTGGTTAAATTCAGAAAGATTATCCCATTTGTTGTCATAGATATAATCGAGAACAAATTTATATTCATCAAAATATGGACAATCTTTATACTCGCTGATTATTTTGTTTTTGTGCTTGTTAACCCATTTCTTGTCATTTAAAGGTACTTCACAAATCAATCTTTTTTCATTGGTCCCACAAGGAATTGAAAGCCATTCAGTTCCCTTTGCCGTTTTTATTTTATTTCTATTTCTCCAATCATTTTTTGTGTATTGGAGATCATCATGAAAAACGAAAAGATCTGATTTTTGTATTAAGTCAAAGTAACCTTTCCATGGAATATAGTTAGATTGTAATATGGCTAGTTTTTTCATATATTCTCCAGTAATAACCGTAAGGCTACATAAATCTTTTTTCTGCGTTGACGATTCGTTCAATACTTAATTTTATTGGCTCGGTCTTTTTGATTAAGGAGCCCTTAGTTTGGCTTTTATTGTTAGAAGTTAGATCTAGCACTTTTTTCGAGAGTTCATGTTCATTAGCAATGATCGTCAAAGCGTGTTGAGAAGAAAGATCTTCTACAATTTCTGTAAAATTATAATAGCTCGGTCCAGTAATAACTGGCACGCCAAGTGCGGCCGGTTCCAACACGTTGTGTCCGCCAACTTTATCACCAATTAGGCTCCCACCCATAAAGCAGACATCGGCTGCGCCGATTAAAATCAACATCTCACCCATGGTATCGCCGAGGTAAACTTGAGTTGATTCAGCTACGTCTGACTGTGAGGTACGGCGAATGGTTTCCAAGCTATGTTTCTGACAAAGTTCAAAGACGCTATCAAAACGCTCCGGGTGGCGAGGGACTAAGATCAGTAAAGCATCAGAGTGAGATTCTAAAACTTGCTTGTGAGCCTCTAATACTTGCTCGTCTTCCCCTTTGTGCGTACTTGCCGCTATCCATATGGGTCTCTTCTCCCCAAGCACAGAGCGCAGCTCTTTTGCTTTTGCTCTTACTTCGTCTGAAATTTGGATATCAAACTTAATCGAGCCAGTTACAGTCAATTTTTCCTTCGCCACCCCTAGGTGAGCAAAACGTGTTGCATCTGATTCGGTCTGACATAACACTTGAGTTAACTTCGGATGTAAGAGGTTAAACAATGGCTGCACTTTGGCGTAGTTGTTACATGACTTTTCAGACAGGCGTGCATTAACAACAGTGATTGGAATTCCTGCTTTATGCACTGTATTTAGGGTATTTGGCCAAAGCTCAGTTTCAATGATCAGCATTTGCTTTGGGTTTGTGGCTTTTAAGAAACCTTTCACTGCGAAACTAAAGTCGATTGGCATGTAGCGGTGTTCGACTAAATTACCTAATTTTTCTACTTGCTCGGCCCCGGTACTGGTGGTCGTGGTAACTAGAATCGTCTGTTCAGGATTCTGTTGTTTTAACGCTTTTATTAGTGGTGCGGCGGCGATGCTTTCACCTACAGATACGGCATGAATCCATATTGGACGTTGGTCAGTATTGAGTTTTGGCGTGATACCGAAATGCTCTTTCCAACGCGGACCAAACTTAGGCTTGTTTGGCTTGCTCTTATACAAACCAAACAAAAGAATTGGCGATGCAAGTACCAGTAGTACCGTGTATATCAGTCGAATTAACATGAGCTAATAGTAATCGCTTCGAGCTTCTGGATACTGTCCAACACTTGTTTTGGCGACAACTCCGTCAGGCACTTAAGGTGGTTATACTGACATTCACGTTGAAAACATGGGCGACAATCAATATCGGTATGAACAATCTCGACTTTGTCTGCAAGTGGCGGCGTGTATTTTGGTGAAGTAGAGCCATACACAGCGACGACATTACAACCTACCGCGGCAGCAACGTGCATTAAGCCGGAGTCGTTTGCTACGACGGTTCTACACGCAGCCAGTAAATCAACGGCTTCAATTAAACTGGTTTGTCCGGCTAGAACATGAATATGCTGTTGGAACTGTGGCGGAACTAGGGCTCGAATCCCATTACATGTTTCAAGATCTTTTTGCGAACCAAATAGCCAGATCTGATGGCCTTCTTTACTCATCCGTGTCGCAACTTCCGCATAATGCGTTTCTGGCCACTTCTTCGCTGGGCCAAATTCTGCACCTGGACACAAGCCAATAATCGAGCGTTCTTTATTCAGGTTGAACTTCTGGATGGTTGCCTGTTGCTCTTCTGTATTGATCGCAAGGCGAGGGCGAGGCAGCGTCTCCAATCCACCTAGTGATGATGAGTCCACCATCTCCGATTGTGGATAAGCCAAAGCCACATAACGTTCCACCATGTATTGGAACGACTTCATGTTAGGACGAATGTCATTCAGCAAGCCATAGCGCATCTCGCCTTTCCAGCCGGTGCGAAGAGGAATGTTAGCAAACCAAGGTATCAGAGCGGATTTCGCCGATTTTGGCAGGATATAAGCGTGATCGTATTTCTTCTCACGCAGTGTTTTACCAATTTCACGCCGCCCCAGCAGGTTAAATTCACCATGCCCAATCGGCATTTCAATGGCCTTATTCACCTCAGGCATACGCTCTAAGATTGGTTTACACCACCCGGGTGCAATCACATCAATTTCGCTTTCAGGATTCAGTTGCTTTAAAACAATGTATAGGGATTGCGACATCACCATATCGCCAACCCAAGAAGGACCAATAATTAGAATTTTGTTTTTCGACATGTTGATATCACTTCTCTTTAATAAAGCCATGCTCACGCATTTCACTGTATGGGTTACTGCCATCCGCCTGTGTACGCAGTAGACGCAGGGTCCACATGTATTGCTCAGGGTTTTTCGTCACAAAGTACTCAATGGCTTCATTGAGTGAGCGAGCATCGTCGCTGTCGGTTTCCTGAAACGTTAGCGGAGGCATAAACTCAATACTAAAGCGACCAGTTTCCGGATCCAGTGAGGCAAAAGTCGGGATTACTTTGGACTTTGACAGTTTCGCCAGTTTTGTCAGACCTGGCAGGGTTGCCTTCGTCGTCGCGAAAAAGTCCACAAATTCACTGAGTTCAGCGCCATGATCCTGGTCTGGTAGATAGTAGCCTAAGTAACCGTCTTTAATCGATTTGATGAAGGGTTTGATCCCTCCAGAGCGTTCGTACACTCGGCCACCATATTGCACGCGTTGGCGATGCATTAGCCAGTCTGTTACTGGGTTTTTCTGTCTTTTCGCCATCGCAGAAACAGGTAAGCCTTTTGAGGCAAGTAGTACCGCAGGTATATCAATCGACCAAGAGTGCGGCACTAATAAAATCACTTTTTGATTTTGTGCTGTAAGGTCGAACAATTGTTCTGAGTTTACAAAGTCACACTTTGATTGCAGCCATTCTGGCGAACGCAAAGAGACCAGGCCAAATCTAAGCGTAAATACTCCGGCAGTGTAAAGAGTTTTGTAAACCAATTGGTCACGCTCTTGTTCACTTAAATGTGGGAAACACAAGGCTAAGTTTGTCTTTACGTTGTTGACCGAGTTTGCTTTAGATTTAACTAAACGTGATGCCAGCTCTTTTGCCAGCCACTGGTGAAAAGCGAGGGGCAGCAATGCGATAAGAATGGAGCTAAAAACAGCGAGCCAGGTCCCCCAATATTTAGGCTTGAGAAATGAGCGTTCAAACTCAGGGTTATAGGCTTTGGGATCGAAATCATCACGTTTATTGGTCATGGGGTGTCTTGTTACCTATACGTATGGAGACGAGTGATTTAAATGTAGATAAAGGAAATGATACAGGCTATTGAAGCTGAGTAAAGGTGGCAGGTCATAATCACCGCCACCTCATAATTGAGAACAAAGATGCTTAGCGGTTTTGGATGGCTAGGTATTCAGCGACACCTTCTGCAACCGTTTTGAATTCTACGTCGCAGCCTGCTGAGCGTAGCTTAGTCAGATCTGCTTGAGTGAACTCCTGGTAAGCGCCTTTTAGATGCTCAGGGAAAGGAATCGTTTCGATTTCACCTTTTCCGTGGTGAGTGATCACCGCTTTCGCGACCTCTTCAAACGACTCCGCGCGTCCTGTGCCACAGTTAAAGATGCCTGATACGCAGTTTTCAAAGAACCACAGGTTGACTTTACATACATCGCCGACGTAGACGAAATCACGCTTAAAGGTCTCACTACCAGCGAAGAGTTTCGGGTTTTCACCTGCATTTAGCTGGTTATTTAGGTGGAAGGCAACGGATGCCATGCTTCCTTTATGGTCTTCACGAGGGCCGTAAACATTGAAGTAACGGAAGCCAGTGATTTGAGATAGGGTCTCACCGTGCTCTTCAGCGTCTTGCCATAAGCGACGTACGTAGTTATCAAACTGTTGCTTAGAATAACCGTAGACGTTGAGTGCGCCTTCGTATTCTCGCTCTTCAACAAAGGTGTCTGTCTCACCGTATGTGGCAGCAGAAGAGGCGTAAAGGAATGGAATTTCACGGTCTAAACAATAATGCAATAACTCTTTTGAGTACTCATAGTTGTTTAGCATCATGTATTTACCATCCCACTCGGTGGTTGCAGAACAAGCACCTTCATGGAAAATTGCTTCGATAGCACCGAAATCATCACCCGCCATAATTTGGGTAAGGAAGTCGTCACGATCCATGTAATCTGTGATGTCCAGATCAACTAAGTTCTTAAACTTTTTACCATTTTTGAGGTTGTCGACAACCAGAATGTCGTTCATACCAGCTGCGTTGAGAGCTTTAACAATGTTGCTGCCGATCATGCCAGCACCACCAGTTACGATGATCATAGAACTTCCACCATAGATTAAAATTTTCTCAGGAATTTTAGCAAGAAACGTTATACAGCGCTATTGAAGAGGTAAAGAAAGGTTATAGGGAGTAGGGCCTAGTAGTCTAGGCCCTCGCGTTAGTTACTTCTCATCCGAATGGTTTGGTCGCTGGTACCAAGGGTTTCGTTCATCTGTTAGTTCGATCAAGCTGTATTTGCGACCCAGCTTCTGACCACCATCACGAGTCAGTGGCTGCCAACTAAAGTTTGCTCGGTTGTTGCTTGGCTTAACTGTCATGATGTCGTAAGGAATTGAAATATAAAATCCTTTTGTAAAGCTACCTTCACCAAACTCCTCGGCTGACAAGTCACTCACAGACGCAAATACGCCAGCGATTACGCCGCTCTTGAACTGCTTGGCGAAATTCAACTGAGCACCTTTGTCACCACCTAAGAATTGACCAACATCCAATTGGACCATCGTATCAGACAGGAATTCCCATTGTGGGTAGTAGTAGCCGGATACAAATCCAGTGAAGCCCTTATCAATAACTTGGAACGGACGACCATACTCAGGAATGTTCTGCCATTTGTCGGTGTAAACGCCAAAGTAACTTTGTGGGTCGCGTTGAGAAATTAAGTTAACGTCAGCACCAATGGCCCAATTTGAGCCTTGCGGGCGGTATAAAAACTCTGTACCCACACCAGCAAACATACTTTCTAGATAACCCGCGTAGAACTGCTGGTCTATCGTATCCGAGTATTCTTGGAACCAAGTTAGCTGTAGGTTTGACATGGTTATGTCGTGTTCATTTTGGTAAGCACGGAACATGGTACGTACACGTGGAATTGTTGTACCATCTGGTGGTGTTACGTAAACAAACTTATCGTAGTTGTTGTACCAATCCCAGTAAAGCGAGCCGCCTATTTCTAGGTTGTCAGTTACCCAGTACGAAGCATTACCATTTAAACCAACGCTAAACAGGTAAAAGTCTTCTGCGCTCCCCAGAGTTTGAACTAATTTAGGTGCAAAACCCCAGTCAAAGCGCTTAAATCCATCATAGGTCGCTTCACCTTGTGGCTTTTGGTTGGATATTGAAACTGCATCCTCGATTTTGGGGTTGACGTAGTTTACTTGTGCGTAATCGCGATATTTATCTTTAGAGATCACCATTTGGTTTGCTACTAGTCCACGGTTGCGCTCATTAATGGTAAACGTATCAACACTCTTTGGCACTTGGTTAGCTAATACGGCAGCGGCTTTTTCATGTGCCTCATTGCGATCACGATACTTTTTCTGCTCACCAACAATCGATACAGTATCATCCTTGGCGTAGATTTTGGTATTTTGATAACCCGCAATCTTATTTAGGTCTTCCGTAACGCGTTCCCAATCGACCTGAGAAAGTTCGGCTGGTTGGTTGTCTTCTGCTTTTGGCGTTGGTGTATCACGCCAGAAAGATGGCATCCTATTGAAGTTAGTGTACAGACTTAAACCTGCTACGAGGGTATCCCCACGCTCATAACTTACGCGTAGATCCGCCATATGACCCAAGCGGTATAATACACCAAAGTTCCATGGTGTATGTGGGGTCATGTCTACGCCTCCAAATCTGGCAGGAAAATCATCACTGTAATCGTTGCTGTCGTATTCAAGTTTAAAACGCAGCGGCGCATACAACGTTTGGTATTCTACACCGCCAAATAGAGCTGAAGAACCTTTAAACCAGCGTTCAAAATCTACACTACCACCATCGTTTTTATAGTCAGATGGTCGATCACAGAAACGGTCAGACGCTTTACAAACCGGGTTACTTATACTATTCCGAGTGCCCAGATATCCCCAGCCCATACCCAAAGTAAAGTCGAACGTCCCTACGTTGGAATTAGAGTAGCGTTTGGTTGCAGCAATATATTCGGCATCAAACAGGCCCGTACCGGCAAAATCACGAACGCCAATAGAAAGTTCTGGCAAGTACTGTGATTCTTCTAAGAGGCGAACTTTGAAATCGACGCCTTTATCTGTGTATTTTGTATCGCCGGAGTAGTCAGGGTCATCGCTATAGAAAAGATCATTGACCAATGTATAACGAAGGGTCGCTTCCAGCCATGGCATCACCTGCAATGTGACATTATAAAACTGGTATTCATTGCTGAAATTGACAGCAAAGTTAAATTCCCCTTCTGGCGCCATACGGCCAGTTGGCATCTGCATTAGGCCTACACCGCCAAAGTTCATCTGTGACGGCTGTAATGGTGGAGCTTCAAACGGCACATCTTGAGCCCAAACTAATGCTGGCCCCATTAACGAAAGGGTTAAAGTGTTTCTAATCAGCGTCATAGTGGACTCTTAGTTGAGGTTGGCTTTAGTTGTGTCAGTAACTTCACAATATCCTGATCCATTTCAGAGCTTTCAAACTCCTCATATGGGATATAAACCATGGTCAATGGCGGCAGATAATATTGCGTCGTCAACCAAGAGCCGTGGTGAGGGTGAACAACTTTTCCGTCTGGATAAATTAGGATCGGTGGGTATGCAAGTTCACCAATGTCGTTCTTTAGGTTTGCAACTTGTTGTTTTAAAGCAATACCTGCTTGTTCTTTAACTGAATAGACTTGTTCTAAGTTTCCTAGATAAATAACTTTTTCTTCTCGCTGCGGAGATACGAGCGTTAGGTCACCACTTATGAGGGGGTTATTAAATTTATCTAAGCGGATGTCATCCAAATCAACAGCAGAGAATAAACGCGGAGAAAATTGATGTTTTTGGATGTATTTATAGAAAGGGTGAGCGACCAGGTTATGCTGAATCATTTGATTCAATACCGAGTTTTTTAACGCTGTTGATTCTCGTAATGAGTGTTCAGAACTGTCAAATAACGTTGTTCCAAGGGGGTATTGTAAACGAAGGTTTTGCTGTTGTGCCTGCTTTAGAACATCTACTAATCGAGCAGGTTGTTCGAATTGTAACTGTTTACCCACACCAACTAAGTCAACGTTTAAATATGAAGCATTATCAGGGGCTAATCGAGCCGAAACACAAGTAGTACTTGCGCTAGCTAGCAAAGCTACACCTAATAAAGGTAACAGTCGTTTACTCATGATTTGCTGTATCCTTTCAGTATCGTTAACTCAATAGGTACCATATTTGGTCCTAGGTGCTGTAGAGTCTTCACGACTTGCCCTTTATCATCTACCCAGTAAAAGTTTTCAACGGTTTCAGATAGGCTTGGGAACTCAACGAATTCGCGATAGACATCGACTGATGTTGTAGATAGTGGAGTTGTTACTACATCTTTACCTTGATAGGTTCGTGTAATGTGAGCAGGAAATCCGTATCGGTATCGTTCTTCCCAATCATAAGAAAGTAGATATTCAGTATTTGTTGGCGTGTAAGCAGGTATTTGACCATACACACCAGCTATATTGTTGTTCTGTAAGTTTATGGTTTTAACAATATGGCCATTCTCGGTAACGACCATAGCTTTATCTGAACTTACCCATTTCAGTTGCGTTTTTCCGGTAAGTGGGTCTTGATCTGCAAAGGCTAGAACGACAAAAATTTGTTTTTGGTTACCTATCTTAAGGTATGCGCTGGCGTAAGGTACTGTTTCAATTTCTAGCGGCGAGAGCTCTACATCGATGTAGTTACCATAAGCTTCTTGAACGGTTGCGGACACATCATTGAATTTTTGCGTACATCCGAACATAAGACTCAATACCGGTAGGATAACAAGTAGGCGCTTCCACTTTATTGTTCGAAAGATATTCATTGTTCCCTCTTGAAAATAAAATCGCCCTGAATAAATCAGGGCGATTATTAATCGACTGCTTTTGGGTATTACTGCTGAGCAGAAGCAGAAGCAGAAGCAGAAGCTGTTGTAGTGCTAGAGTCACTGTCTGTTGCAGCTACTGCAACTACAGTTGCTGCTGCTGCTGCACCAACACCTACCGCAACTTCACCGCTAGCAAGAGCAGATGCGCCTTCAGTTGTGCCTGCTTCAGGAGCTGCAAATGCTGTTGACGCACTTAGAGCCATAAGAATAGCCAGAGCTGTATTCTTCATTATTTATCCTTTTTATATCCGGTATATAAAACATCGATGTTTGGAGCATAAATTAATGCTCCAAAATCTATTCTAGATAAAAAATCATCAGCATGTAAACAGTTTCGTATCTATTTGGTTGTTAATTTTAAGAAAATAAACAGCCTAAGGAGGAAAGATGGGGAGGACAATAGCTAGCTTAGAATAAACTCCGCATTCCAACGAAATTGTCTTTTACTATAACCCAACCCATCTACACCTTCTTTACTAAAAGCGAGCATCCCATTCTTACATTATGGTCACATTCGCCCCCTTGCCGTTTAATGTCTTTACATGCATAATTTGACAGCTTTGTTTTGATCTTTAGATCATGATTTTTGGGTTTAAATTCACAAAAAATTGGCTTAAATAACAGTATTTCTATCAATAAACCGAATAGAATAAATCGGTAATCAGCGAACAGTGGCTAACGCGTAAGTGCCGCAGGGCGGTAGCGTGGAACGCGAGAGATGTTTAACAGGCCTTACTGCTCGCATTTGCACAGCGGTAGGTCGATACCTAGGGAACAATTACGTGATTAACAAACGACCATGGCTAGGGGCGTTGAGCGCAATCAGTTTAGGCTTGTGCTCTTTTTCTGCCTCGGCTAATTTTTATGCTGGTGCTTTATTGAGTTACTCTAACGCCGAATATCACCACTCCTCCTCATCTTCGGTAGCTGAAGGAAGTCCTTTTCTTCTTCAAGCGCAAGCTGGCTACTTCTTCAATGATTATATTGCCTTAGAAGCCCGCTATGGTACTTCTCTCGAACGAGATAGTGGCCTAGCAGTCGATAGTATTGCAAGCGGCTTCGCCAAGTTTAATATTCCAGTTTCTCAGCGAGTCGCCCTATATGGGCTAGCTGGTTACTCCAGTGTGCAAATCGATCAGCAGAATGTTGGATCTGGTAAAGATCAGGGCTTCAGCTTTGGTATGGGAGCACATTACGCTCTCGATAAACAAAGTGCTGTTGTCTTTGAGTTTATTGACAGCTTGGCTGAAGATAAAGTCCGTTTGAACGGAATCTCACTGGGCTTCCAGCACCGATTTTAATTAAAGACCTAGTGCCTAGGTCATTGTGTCTAGGTTTTTCACTTCATTAATATTTATAGCGATTGATCATGCTTAAAGGATATTTCTCCATTGCGGTTTGTGTATTGGCCAGTATGTTTGCGCCATACACCTTGGCGCAAAACCCAACCCCAGAACAGCTTCAAATGTTTAAGAGCTTACCAGTCGATCAGCAACAAGCATTGGCAAGTAAATATGGTATTACTCTGCCTTCAGGGGCCTCTCAATCAACCAGCTATGAGAATCCACAAGTCATTGAGCAGCGTCCACAAGCGGCAGCTGATATGGACAGTGAGCAATTTGATTGGCTAAAGCCTGATGAAGAGCAAAAACTGAAACGTTTCGGTTTGGAGTTATTTGCTGGCTCACCAAGTACCTTTGCTCCTATTAGTGACGTCCCTGTTCCTGCTGACTATACCATTGGTGCAGGTGATGAAATTGTGATCCAGCTATTCGGTAAAGAGAACACTACTCATCGTCTGCGTGTTAACCGTGCGGGAATCATCAACTTCCCATCGTTGGGGCCGGTACAAGTCGCTGGCATGAGCTTCTCTGAAGTACGTGACTCACTTAACCAACGTGTACAGGAACAGATGATTGGTGTGCGTAGTGATATCTCTCTTGGTGAAATGCGTACCATGCAAGTATTTGTCATGGGTGATGCGTACAAACCGGGCGCGTATACCGTGAGTGCACTCTCGACGATTTCTCAAGCGATTTACTACAGTGGTGGCTTTGGAGAAAGTGGTGCACTGCGTAATATTCAGTTGAAACGCGATGGTAAAGTGATTCGCAATCTAGATATGTACGATCTGCTGCTAAAGGGTGATGCTCGTAACGATGTACGCTTAATGCCGGGTGATGTGGTATTTATTGGTTCGGTTGCACAAACCGTTTCAGTTGACGGCGAAGTAAACCGCCCTGCGATTTATGAAGTAAAACCGGGTGAAACCTACAAACAATTAATTCAAATGGCGGGTGGTTTTACTGCTAATGCCTTCTTTGAAAAGATCGATATAAAACGTTACGGTACTGAAGGTAGCCGAGAAGCATTAACGCTGAACTTTGTGAATTCCCAAGACCAACAAGCGAAAGTTAAAGTGGGTGATGAAGTCAACGTGCTGAAGAAAAGCGAAGAGTTAACTCGATACGTTCAAATCGAAGGTGATGTGCGCCATCCTGGCTTTGTGGAATGGAATAATGGCATCCGAATCGCCGACTTATTCCAATCGGTTGACTCGTCGTTTAATTCAACTGCAGATGTAAACTACGCCGTAGTCGTTCGAGAAATCAATCCTCAACGAGATATAGAAGTACATCAAGTTAACCTAGCCAAAGCGATTTTATCACCGGGTAGTAAAGATAACCTGCAATTAAAGTCTCGCGACCGAGTTCTGGTCTTTAACCGTTTTAATAATGAAGACTTAGATAATTTTGCTGAGGACGATGTTGTAACCAAAGCAAAAACACTAGAAGAAGCTCAATCACAAGCGCAGCAAGATCTTAAACAAGAGCAAGATGTCTTAAATCCTGTGGTTGCTGTGACGGCGATAGATAGCAACTCAAAAGCCAACACTCGACAAACTAAGATCATTTTCCGTGGTAAAGAGATTACGAAAGAAGATTTTGAGGCAATGAAGCAAAACACTCGACGAACTTTGCTTGCGCCTGTACTTCTACAACTCCAGCAGCAGTCTAAGCTCGGCTTAGCTCCGCAAATTACAGAGGTGTTTGGCGAAGTAAAACATCCGGGGCGATATCCAATTACGCCACGAATGACCGTCTCAACACTACTAGAAGCAGCTGGTGGATTAACTTACAACGCATTTACTATCAATGCGGAACTTGCTCGAACGGTGGTTAATAGTGTCGATGAACGCGCTTATATTGATGTAGAACGTATTGACCTACGTAAAGCAATTCAGGGTAGTACTGCTGACGATGCGATTATTGCAGGTCGTGACCGTTTGAACATATTAGAAAAGCCAAGTGTGAAACTACAAAGCACAGTCACTTTGCAAGGTGAAGTTCGTTTCCCTGGTACTTATACAGTTCGCCAAGGAGAGACGCTAGGCGAGCTACTTGAACGAGCGGGTGGTCTTACCGAGTTTGCTCACCCTCAAGGGGCAATATTTACTCGTGAAGCACTTCGATTACAAGAGCAGAAGCTACTTAACGAGTATGCGGCTGACATGCGTGCAGAAACAGCCAAGAAGACTTTTCGTGCCGACAGCAACTTAGGTTCTGTTATTTCTGACCCAGATAAAACACTGAAATTTGTTGAGGAAGCTAGTCGCAGCAAAGCACTTGGCCGTATGGTCGTTCAACTCAATCGTATTATAAAAGATGAGCGTTCCGCAGACTTTATGCTAGAAGACGGTGATTTCTTATTTGTTCCCACATTCCGCAACACAGTATCGATTATGGGCGAAGTTCAAGTTCCAATTACTTATCTGCTAGATAGTAAGTTAGAAGTTGAAGATTATTTAAATAAAGCAGGTGGTGCGAAAAAACAAGCTGATGAAGACCGTATATTCGTCGTCCGTGCAGACGGTTCCGTCTACAAGCCAACATCAGGGTACTGGTTTGGTAATAACAATGAAGAACTAAGTGCCGGCGATACTATTGTTGTGCCTATCGATACAGACTACCGCGATGCTCTAAGTACTTGGACCGCTGCAACGCAAATCTTGTACCAAACAGGTGTAGCGATCAACGCGTTGAAATAAGTAGATCCTAGGTCCTAGGCATCTAGGATCCTAGGGCCGATTTATCGTAATCCGTAACTAAACTAATTTTCACCGATCCTATCTCTAGCACCTAGTTTTACCTAGGGTCTAGAATCTAGGATCCTAGGACCTTGTTATCCCTATGAAACCACAACCAAACTACTTACCATCCCCCACACAAACTCCCGATATAGCTGACGATGAAATTGACCTACGTGAACTTTTTAAAGCAGTTTGGAAGGGAAAGTGGATTATTCTTGCCACCACGTTTGTATTTGCTGTGGCTTCAGTACTTTATGCCCTAAGCCTACCAAATATTTACAAAGCGGATGCTTTGTTAGCACCAGCGGAAAGTTCAAGTACTGGTGGTTTGTCAAAAATGGCTGGTCAGCTTGGTGGCTTAGCTGCATTGGCAGGTGTAAATTTGGGTGGTGCTGAGTCATCCCAGACCGATCTTGCAGTTCAGGTTATGAAATCTCGTCAATTTATCGATGCTTTCATCAATAAACATGACTTATTTGTACCGTTAATGGCGGCTAAAGATTGGGATTTGCCTAATAATCAACTTGTTATGGATGATGATGTTTATGACCAGAGCACTGGAGAGTGGCTACGCGAACCTGAAGGCCTCCGCGGTTCTAAGCCAACAGCTCAAGAGGCTTTTGAAGTGTTTAAGGAAGAAATTTTAAGTGTAAATCAAGACAAAGATAGTGGTTTATACACAGTTTCTATTAAACACTATTCTCCTTATGTTGCTCAGCAATGGGTTGATTGGATGGTCGAAGATATCAATAAAGTGATGCGTGAACGTACCATTGCGGAAACGTCGCAAAACTTAGACTATCTCAATACCCAATTACTGAAAACGGCTGTAGCCGATATGCAAAGCACTTTTTACAAGCTCATTGAGGAACAAACAAAAAGTTTAATGCTAGCGGAGGTTCAAGAAGAGTTTGTTTTTAAAACAGTGGACCCGGCCGTTGTACCTGAACTAAAAGATGGACCTAAACGCGCACTTATCTGTGTATTGATTACTTTTTTGGGTGGGATGATTGGTGTTGCTGTTGTTTTAGTACGATTTGCATTTAGGAATGAAGATGTTGAGAACCTAGAACCTAGAACCTAGAACCTAGAATTCAAGAACAAATATCTTACTCAGTGCTATTTAGTTCACTGAATCTATAGATAAATTTAAACCATTAAAAAGTGTGAAATGATGAAAATATCTCCAGAGAGAATGACTCACCTAAAGCAGCTTGAAGCCGAGTCAATCCATATCATGCGCGAAGTTGCTGCGGAATTTGATAATCCAGTAATGCTTTACTCTGTAGGTAAAGATTCATCCGTAATGCTGCATTTAGCTAAAAAGGCTTTTGCACCAGGTATCCCGCCATTTCCACTGATGCACGTCGATACGACGTGGAAGTTTAAGGAAATGATTGAGTTTCGTGATTACATGGCAGAAAAATTGGGTATGAAGCTGATTGTCCATCAGAACCCGGAAGGGTTAGAGATGAACATCAACCCATTTGTTCACGGCAGCTCAAAACATACTGATATTATGAAAACTCAAGGCCTTAAACAAGCTTTAGATAAATACGGGTTTGATGCAGCATTCGGTGGCGCACGTCGTGATGAAGAGAAATCGCGTGCGAAAGAGCGAGTATATTCTTTTCGTGATGAACACCATCGCTGGGACCCAAAAAATCAGCGTCCGGAGCTTTGGAATATCTACAATGGTAAAGTTAACAAGGGAGAAAGCATTCGAGTATTCCCGCTGTCTAATTGGACTGAGTTAGATATCTGGCAATATATCTATCTAGAAAGTATTGAAATTCCGTCGCTATACCTGGCGAAGAAACGCCCTGTCGTAGAACGCGATGGTATGTTGATCATGGTAGATGATGATCGTATGGAAATAAAAGAAGGTGAAGTCGTAGAAGAAAAAATGGTGCGCTTCCGTACTCTTGGTTGTTACCCGCTAACTGGCGCTGTTGAATCAGAGGCAACGACGTTACCTGAAATTATTCAAGAAATGCTTCTCACAACGACTTCAGAGCGTCAAGGTCGCGCAATTGACCATGACAGTTCTGGATCTATGGAGAAGAAAAAGCGCGAAGGTTACTTCTAACTTGAAAGCTTTTTCAAAACAGCAGTAACAGAGAGTACATAAAGTGCCTTTTGAGCAGTGGGTCACCGGTGGGGCTCTTATTGTCCTCATTACATTGTTGGTTTGGGGGCGTATAAGAGCCGTTTACAGTTTTATTATTGTGACCGCAGCGTTGTACGTAACGGGCGTGATCGGCCAAAGCACAGTGCTGGGTAATGTGACGAACATATCGGTAATTACATTGATCATGCTTATGCTCTCGGCGCTTGTTTTAGAGCGGACGGCGATTCTTTTTTGGTTAGCGCCAAAAATAGCAGATGAGAACTATTATCGTACGTTATGTAAGCTCGGCCTAGCGAGCTCGTTAAGTTCTGCATTCCTTAACAATACCGCAGTGGTCGCAACGTTAATGGGGACGTTACTCAACAACCCATTCCATTCAGCTAAGAAGTTGCTTATCCCGCTGTCTTACTTCTCTATTTTAGGGGGGACACTCACTCTAGTCGGTACAGCAACAAATCTGGTGGTTAATGGATTAATACAAGAGGAGGAGTTACCTTCTCTTGCAATTTTTGACTTTTTACCCGTGGGCTTAGCACTACTGATTGGATGTGGTATCGCTATATTTGCTATCTCTCGCTGGTTACCTGATGGTGGAGTTCAAAAAACGCAGACTCACCAAGAGTATTTTATTGAAGCTGAATTAATAAAGGGCAGCTCTCTCGCTGGTAATTCCGTATTAAAAAATGGTCTTCGTTCTCTTAAGTCTCTCTTCTTAGTAGAAATCGTTCGTCAGGGAAGATTGATCTCTCCAGTTTCTCCTCATGAGAAAATGGAAGAGGGAGACAAGCTTATTTTTGTCGGTGACGTAAGAGAAGTCAGCCAACTGTCTAATATGAATGGTCTAGAACTTTTTAGCTCTGACGATTTCGACTTAGAAAAAAATCTTCAAGAAGTGTTAGTTAGCCCTGAATCCATAATGGTAGGGAAGACCATCAAGCAAGTGGAGTTTCGTTCTCGGTTTGATGCTGCAGTGGTAGCCATTTCGAGGCAAGGACAGGCAATATCGGGTAAGTTGGGTGAGTTAACTATTCTGGCTGGCGACAAACTGTTGCTGGCGACAGGCAGCGACTTTGATAAGAGGCCTAATCTCTCAAGAAACTTCTTTTTTCTTAGCAAGAGACAAGTTAATAAGCCTTTATCATTGCACCAAAACGTGTTCGGTATTATTGGCTTTATTACAGCTGTCGTTATTGCTAGCGCAACGCCACTCAGTTTGATTGAAACCTTGAGCGCTTATTTGTTGGGTTCGCTTACATTAGGGCTTATCGATGGTTCGGTATTAAGAAGACGCTTCCCATTCGAATTACTGGCTATTTTGGTGTGTGCGTTATCTATTGCGGCTGCGTTCAGTAAAAGTGGTTTATCTACTCAACTCGTTATGAGCACCAGCGCCATGCTTGAGTCAGTAAGCCACCACCATGCATTGCTGATGATCATATTGCTGACCATTTTGCTAACCGAAATTATGACAAATACGGCCGCCGCCGCGATTGTTTTACCTCTCGCTCTTAGTGTGTCATCTCATTTGCAAGTTGATTATATGCCTTTTGTCATGGCGGTAGCTTATGGGGCAAGCGCTTCATTTATCAGCCCATTTGGATACCAAACGAATTTAATGGTAATGAATGCTGGTGGTTATAAGTTTGTCGATTTTATCAAAGTGGGTTGGCTAATGACGCTAACTTATGTCGGGATTGCTTATACGCTTATTCCGATAATATTTCCTTTTTAGAACAGTGAATTGAATTAAGATGAGCTCTCCCTACGAAGTAAAAGACAATGAATCCGTGAGTAATGATGTCGTTTGGCATAATACGACGGTGACTCATGAAGATCGTATTCAATTAAAACAGCAAAAGCCGGTAGTGCTTTGGTTTACGGGGCTAAGCGGCTCAGGAAAGTCAACGGTTGCAAATGCGGTTGAAAGCAAGCTGCTGAGTTTAGGTAAACATAGCTATCTACTTGATGGCGACAATGTTCGTCATGGTTTGAATAAAGATCTTGGGTTTAGCGATAATGACCGTGTAGAAAATATCCGTCGCATAGGTGAGGTAGCAAAGCTATTTGTAGACTCGGGGGCGATAGTGCTCACCGCATTTATTTCTCCATTTATTGCTGATCGCGAGCAAGTACGCGACTTAATGGCAGAAGGCCAGTTTTTGGAAGTGTTTATTGATACGCCGCTTGAAGTATGTGAGCAACGCGATCCCAAAGACCTTTACAAAAAAGCTCGTGCAGGTGAAATCAAAAACTTTACTGGGATTGACTCCAAATATGAAGTGCCGCTCTCACCAGAAATTCATGTGAAAACCGCGGGCAAATCCGTCGAAGAATGTGCGGAGTTTGTCGTAGAACAACTGCTAGTGGAAGGGTACTTGGGTATTGAGGGAACAAAGTAAAGCATTATGAGTTATTGAAGGTTAATGCGCGGGTGTAGCTATCGTTTTAAAGCCAATTTGCTTAACTGTTTATGCTTCCTTGGTGTGGTTTGAGATTTGATGTTAAAGGGAGTTTATCTTCTATTTCTCACTCATCACCTAGGTAGTGGTCAACTTGGTTAAACTTATCCTAATTGACAAAGCTTGTACTGTTGATAACGAGTTGATTGGTTGATAAAGCTGTTTTCTCAAAGTAATGAACCTTTTGTCAAATAACAAATTTGGGACGGTTGATAAGTAGATATAGACCTGATGTATATTAATTTTAGCTAGAAAATCAAGATATAGTTGCATTGTTATTAAAAGGATGATTTGGAAATGAAACTCTTCTTGCATATTGGTACGGAAAAAACAGGTACAACGTCAATTCAAGAGTCTTTGTATCTTAACAAGGTTGAATTGATTAGTAGAGGCTTTTATTTCGTTCAAAGCGTTGGAATTAAAAATAATCGTGATCTTCCTCAAGTGTTTATAAATGTTAATAATAAAGATGATTACTTTATAAATAAAAAAATAAACACTAAAGCGGAAAGGGTTTTATATAAATAAAAGATATTGAAATCCTTCTCAGAAGAGATGGAAAATATTCCAGAAAATATAGAAAATGTTATTATTTCTAGTGAGCACTTTCAATCTAGACTAACAAAAATTAATGAGATAGAAGAACTTTATGACTTTTTGAAAATTTATTTTAAAGAGATAGTAATAATTTGTTATGTAAGGGAGCAATTTTCATATTTTTTGTCCAGTTACTCAACAAAAATGAAGTCTGGTAAGGTAATGGGAATTGATGAGTATTTTGAAAAATGCAATTCGTCTAACTTGTTTTTTAATCATTTTAATATGATAGAAAACTGGTCTTCTGTTTTTAATGAGGCTAAGTTTATAGTTAAAGACTTCAATAGAAGTAATCTTCTGGATGGAGATGTGGTGATGGACTTTTACTCTTTAATTAATATTGAAGAACCGTCATTATTTAAAAAATTAAATAACAAGTCAAATGAATCACTAAATAATAAAGGGCTCTATTTGGCTCTTTTGATTAATGTTTTGTTTAAATGCAGTAGCTTTCAAGTGAAAAACAAGTGGAGAGCATTTATACGGAGTCAATTGATTAATAAGTTAGTTATTATTCTTTTTAGTGGAAAAATAAAGGGCTATGATTATCTAAAACCATTGATAGAAGAAGAGTTCAAAGAAAGTAATCAATTATTGAAAGAAAAGTATTTTAAAGAGTAAATTTTATGTCACATAGTTCTGAATTAATCGCTACCGATATTGAAGCCTACCTAAAAGTCCATGAAAACAAGGATCTACTTCGCTTTCTTACTTGTGGTAACGTTGACGATGGTAAATCGACTCTGATTGGTCGTCTACTGTTTGATAGTAAGCTTATCTACGAAGACCAGATGGCGGCGATTGAAAAAGACTCGCAGAAGTTCAATACAACCGACGAAGCATTTGACCTGGCGCTTCTTGTAGATGGACTTCAGTCTGAGCGTGAGCAGGGCATCACAATAGACGTCGCTTACCGCTATTTCTCAACAGATAAACGTAAGTTCATCATTGCGGACACTCCTGGGCACGAACAGTACACTCGTAACATGGTTACAGGTGCTTCTACGTGTGATCTTGCGATTGTAATGGTTGATGCTCGCCATGGTATTCAAACACAAACTAAGCGTCATAGTTACATTTGTAGCCTGTTAGGTCTTAAGCACATCATTGTTGCTATAAACAAGATGGATTTGATGGAGTATAGCCAAGAGGTTTACCAAAAAATCAAAGCTGATTACCGTGAAATGGCAAAGAACTTCAATATTGACGATATCCGCTTTGTACCAATCTCAGCACTTAAAGGTGATAACGTAGTAACTCCGAGTGAAAACATGGATTGGTATCCAGGTGCGACATTGATGAAGTTACTGGAAACAGTAAAAGTTGACCAAGACAAAGATCTTGAGCACATGCGTTTCCCTGTTCAGTATGTAAATCGCCCTAACCTAGACTTTAGGGGGTTCTGTGGCACGCTTGCATCGGGTATTGTTCAAGTTGGCGACGAAGTGACAGCTTTACCGTCAGGTAAAACATCCCGTATTAAATCTGTTTTCACTCATGACGGCGAGTTAGAGACCGCTTATCCTGGCCAGGCAATTACCATTACTCTAGAAGACGAAATTGATGTATCTCGTGGAGATATGCTGGTTCATGTTGGCCACGAGCCAATTGTCACTAATAAAGTTGCAGCGCATGTAGTATGGATGGGTGAGAACCCGATGCGTACCCATAAAGAGTACATTTTCAAGTTCGCAACCAAATCATGCACAGGTAAAGTGACTGATATTGAGCATAAGATTGATGTAAATACGCTACAGCAGCATGCAGAAAATAGTGAAACACTGGATCTAAACGAAATTGCCTTATCTAGTATTTCATTAACGGATAAAATTGCCGTTGATACCTACAATACCCTCCCTCAAACCGGTGCATTTGTTGTTATTGACCGTCATACCAATGTAACAGTTGGCGCTGGTATGGTAAGCCAAATATCACAAAAATCAGGTGAACCTAGTCGCGTTTATTCTCAAGCTGAGAAAGAACTGAATGCCTATGTTCGCAAGCATTATCCTGAGTGGAACTGTGACGCTATTGAGTAACAATTTGAGTTTTATTCTATGTCACAACCAATAGTTAAGAAGTTCTTAGGTACAGCTGGGGTTCAAATCCTGGGGCGTGGTTTAACCGTTATTTTGGGTATCGTTCTTGCTCGGACTTTAGGACCGGAAGAATTTGGCCGCTATAGTTTTATTCTGTCGTTAATAGCAATAGCGGTAATACCTACCATAGCAGGCATGCCGCAGCTGTTAATCAGAGAGATCGCTAATGCGCAACTTGATAAACGATGGGGGGAGTTGAAAGGCATCCTAAATTGGGCAATGGGGTATATTGTAGCAGTCTCATTTGTTGTCATGCTATTGTTAGCTCTTGCTATAGAAGTAAAATGGATTCGCCCTGATATTGGCAATCTATTGTGGGTAGGTTTAATTCTAATTCCAATTCGAGGTGTTTTAGCGCGCCAAAATGCATTGCTGAACGGGTTACGTTTTCCAGTTTTGGCGCAATTACCTCAGGGAGTCTTAACTTCTTTCTTCGTATTAGTATTGGTTGGTTTTATACTACTTGTAGGTTTTCGTGTTGACGCATATTTTCTTCTTCAAATTCAGATTATTGCAAGTTTGATAGGCTTAATAATTAGCGCCTATTTCGTCAGTTCAAAAAAACCTAAAGAGATAAAGTCTATACCGGCAGAATACAATATAAAACAGTGGCATAAAACATTACTGCCATTTACATTATTAGCGGTTATTAGCACAATGAATAACGAGTTAGCTAGTGTCTTCTTAGGGTTCTTAGCTGATGAAGAGTCAGTGGCCTATTTTAAAGTTGCCATGCAAGGTGTCTCATTGCTTTCATTAGGCCTAGCTGCTATTAATACTGTCATAGGCCCTCAAATCGCTCGTTTTTACCGGCAAAACGATATTGAATCTACTCAAAAGATATTAACTAAAAGTGTACGTTTAAGTGTATTAACCTCAGTGCCATTTGCATTATTCTTGATTTTCTTTGGTGATAAGGTAGTTTCGTTTCTTTTCGGGAACGAGTATGTTTCAGCAGCACCTATTATCACTATATTGTGTGTCGGACAAATTATTAATGTAATGATGGGTTCTGTTGGACTTGTACTTCAAATGACAGGGAATGAGAGAGCTGCGTTGAAATACTTAATCATTAGTTTTTTTGTCACAGTTATACTATTGTCTATATTCGTGCCTTATTTTGGCTATATCGGAGCAGCATATTCTGTTGCTATTAGCATGGTTACTTGGAATATTCTTATGGGAATAAAAGTTTATAAGCAGTGTGGACTGCACACTTGGATAATGTAATTATTTAAGCTAGGTAAGAAATATCGATATTAAAATCAGCAAATAGTGTTTTATGATAAATGTTAACATTGCTCCTTTCATCTATATTCTAATTAAAAAGAAAAATTAAAACATATCGAATAATGGTATTTAAGCATGAACATGGTGTTAAAAAAATCTAGATTAGGTATAAATGTTCAATATGTTATTACGTTTTTCGTGATATTTTTGATCTTTACCCCTTATGGTAATGAAATTGAAAGTGGTACAACTGGAATTGGAATTCTTCATGATTTGTTAATTTTGTCGGCTATGATATTTGCTATATTGGCAAATAAGGCAAAATCAATATTCCCGAAAGAAATAGTAATTCATCTGCTTTTTTTTCTAATAGTGATTTTTTGTTGGATTGCTTATTTCGGGGTTGATAACATTACTGATGTACGCTCAGTATGTGTGAGTTTTGTTTTCTGTTTTCTATTTATATTCTCACTACCAAAAAAAATAGATTTAACGAAATGCATTGAACTTCTAATAAAAGTAAACTTGTTTTTAATATATGTTCAATTTTTTATTCTAATTGTTTTTAATAAGCATGTAGACCTGCATCAGATGCTTTATCCATGGTCACGAGATACATATTACCCAACATTTGCTGGGCTCGTAAGACTAACAGGAATTCATATGGAGCCTGGCGTATATGCTACGATTCTTACAGGCCTGAATGTTTTATTAGCTATTCATACATATAAACCGAAGCTAATGTATCTAACAATTATTAGCTTGCTATTGACTGTTTCGATATCCGGGATGATTTATGCTTTTATCTTATTGTTAATTGTACTGATTAAAAATAATAGCATGATCAAATACTTATTAACTTCCATTTCTTTGTCGATTATACTTACAGTTACCTATTTTTCTCCAATAGGAGAGTACGTTCAAGCTAGATCGAAAAGAATAGAAAGCAGTACAGACTATAGTGTTAGTTACAAACAAGAAAATATTAAGTATATCTTGGAAAGAGACATAGTTGATACACTAGTTGGGACGGGTTATAGAGCTAATGAATGTGAGAAATGTAATTACATAAATAGTAATGGTTTCTTGTTTGGCACATTTTTTTTTCATGGTGTTATAGGTGTAATGTTGATTTTTCTTCTTTACATATATACTTTCAAAATACCTATTTCTAAAGTTGGAATTTTATTCATTGCATTTGTTTCAATTCAAAGATATGATCTTGGTTATTATTTTATATGGGGACTTGGTATAATGAACTATATTTTGGTAAAAAATGAAAAGTAATAAACTGGTCTATTTGGTTTCTACAAACAGTAGAGACATATCGAGCTTGCTTAATAAAGTTTACGAGGAAATATCCACTAAAGAAAATATAGAATTTGTGATATCTATACAGTCTGATTTTTCTCTTGATTATAAATTTAATGTTGAAGGCTTAACTCTATTAAGATGTCATGGCGATGGTTTGAGTGCAAATAGAAACTTTGTATTGAGTTATTTTCAAGCTAACTATAAAAACTCTTATGGAATTATTACGGACGACGACGTGGATTTTAATCATAGTTTGACCTATGATTTAGTTAAAGAGTCATTCTCAAATAATTCAGCGGATATAATTACAGGTAAAATAAAAATTGACTCAAATAATGACTATAAAACTTATAGGAAAAATGGTCATCAACATAACCAGAGGAGTATAAATTCAGTTTCTTCAATTGAAATTATTGTAAAAAGTGATATTGATTTTCCGTTCTTTGACGAAGAGTTTGGGCTGGGTTCAAAATTCAAAATGGGCGAAGAGGCGATTTTTTTAGGTGATTGTTTAAAAAAAGGGCTGAGTGTTTTTTACTCTCCTATCAATTTATTTTATCATCCATACGAATCTACCGGAAAAAGTATCGATGAGAATTGGTATCTTGCAAAAGGAGCCTTTTATAAAAGACGTTATGGCTTTTTTTGGGGACTTTTCTTACTTGTAAGAGTAGCTTTTAAAATGAGGTCAAATATATCAACCTCTGGGTTTTCTAGTATGATTAAAGGGTTTTGTAGTTAAATGTTAAGAAAGGTAGTCCTTAAACAGTTATTAAGTTCTTTTTTTAAAAAAAACAGTGTTTATAACATTTATGACAAAAAAGAAATTATTTATATACATGTACCAAAAGTTGCGGGGACAAGTATTTGTGATGCGTTATATGGTGAGGACCCATGGCACTTCTCTGCGGAAGAGTTAAAACTAATTAATGCTAAAAAATTTAAATCCTATAATAAGGTTGTATTTGTAAGAAATCCAATAGAAAGGCTTATATCTACCTATCTATATTCTAAAAAGCATATTGAAGAAAATCCAAATACGTCTATAAGTTTTATGAAAAACTGTCTTTCTTTTGATGACTTCATTGAAAAATACTTAAATCAAGATTTAGTTGATCATCATTATTTTTTCTGGACTCAAGATAAATATGCTGGAGAAGATGTAGACTTTATAGGAAAATTTGAAAACTTGCCAGATGACTTTGATCGTCTATCAGAAAAATATAGCATTAAGGCTGTATTGCCTCATAAAAATAAAAGCCAATTTAAAGAAAGCAAGTTAGGTATTAAAAAAAGTAACTTTAAAAAAATTATCGAGCTGTATAAGATTGATTTTCAAAGGTTTGATTATGATGTTCATTCGGACAAGATTTATTTTTTTGATTCTAGTGAATAAGAATAAAGTAATGCAATTTTTATAAATTCTCATTCTGCAGCTTAAAGATATACCTTTAACTTTTTCGTTTCTGGTTAAACCGCACCGACAATAATGTTTTGATTTTTATGATAAATTATAGGCTATAATTGAAATGTACTCAGTAGTTATTACGACAAAAGATAGATTAGATTACTTATTCAGGTGCGTTAAAAGTATATCAGAATCTACTTGCCTTCCATATGATGTGATCATCGTCAATGATGGTGGAGAAGAAGTAGATTCTGGAAAATTTTCTTCTTTTGATTTAAATATTAAAATAATAAACAACATGAAATCAAGAGGTGCTAATTATTGTCGTAACCTTGGTGTTGCTAATTCAGAAAAAGAGATAGTTTTTTTTCTAGATGATGATGATGCAGTTGAACCTGATTCATTTGAAAGTAGAATGAATGTTTTTGAATTATCACCTGAAATTGGCCTAGTATATACTGGTATTAAAATTGTAAAAAGTAATGATTTAGATTCTATTAAACGAATAGTAAAGCCTGTAGACTCAATTAACTATACATATGATTTGTTTTTAAAGGGGAATGTTATTGGCTCAACTTCTAGAGTAGGTGTCAAGAAGGCATACTTCAATATGGTTAAAGGGTTTGATGAGTCGTTAACATGCCTGCAAGATTACGATTTATGGATAAGTATGGCTTCAGTTTGTAAATTTGCGCATGATAACCAATCTGGCGTATTATATACAATACATGACAATGGTAATCAGATTAGCTCTAAATACAAAAACTATTTATTGTCTGGTACCTATCTTTTCGATAAGCATGTAAAGTCGAAAAATAACAAAGTGTTAAGCGACGCTTTTTTTTCTAACGTTTATACAAGAGTTTCGCTCTCTGCTGCATCAACTTCATTTTATTTGCAAGCATACTATGCTTTTAAATCCTTTTTTATAAAGCCTAATTTAAAGTCGTTTATACTAATGTTATGTCCTAAATTTATATTGAAAAAGGTTTATCCATTCGCATGAGTAATAATGTATTTTTGTTAATGCTTCATAAAGATAGCGAACATGTCCGTTGTTTGATTAATTTACTATCTTCAAATTCTGATGTTTTTATTCATGTTGATAAAAAGTGTGATAAAGCATTAGATGCTTTAATGAATTGGTGCAAAATAAACGACTTTAAATACAATGTTATCTTTATTAAAGAGCGAATCCCTGTATATTGGGCTCATTCATCTCAATTACTTGCAACGTTAAATCTTATTAAGGAAGCAAGAAAGTTCAATAGCTATGATTACTTTACATTTTTAAGTGGTGAATGCTTCCCAATCCGTCGTTTGGAAGAATATGATGACTTTTTAAGAAAAAGCAATGAAACCAACTTTCTTGCGTACTCGGATGCGTCTAAATTTCATAAGCGTATTACGATGCATCATTGGGGGATGAAAATTGGATTATATAAAAGTAGTGTATTAGTGAGGAAGCTATTTTTTGTGAGTTCGTTATTTACTAATTTGATAGTTAAACGTCAAGGACCTCTACAAAAAATGAAATTTTATAAAGGTTCGTCATGGTTTACTCTACATAGGAACTTTATTGATCATGTAATAAAAAGCTCTAACAACACAGAGTTAATGAGAAGTATTGAATATACGAGTTGTGTTGATGAGATTTTTTTTCATACATTGCTTAAGAACTCAAGTTATAAAGACAAGTTGTTAGAGAATAACCTCAGGTTTATACGTTGGTCGAACAAATCGAATAGTCCAAGAAGGTTAAATATCAGTGATTTAGACTGTTTTGGAACAGCGTTTTTTGCCAGAAAACTTGATGTGTGTGATGGATCAGAGCTAAGTAATAAAATATTGAGCATACACAAGTAATAGTTTTCACCTGATTAGGTTGAGCTGTTTACCACCTTAACTATCGTAAGGCAGTGCGATAAATGTGGCTAAGAATGAATGCAGGTACAATTCGAGTAAGTGCCCTAGCAAAAAAGTACAACGCGACTTTAGGGCCTTTAGCTAAGTTCAACTGGTACATAATACGCCCCATCGCTAACTCACTCATTGCATATGGTAGGCCACGACGTCTCTCTAGCATGCCATTACCAACCCTAGCACTTACTAAGGACTCTTGTATGTTACTTATTTTGTAACCTTTGGCCTGTAGGCGTAACCACAAGTTATAATCTTCCATATATAGGTGATGCTTATAACCACCAACTTCTATTACTGCATGTTTTCTAAATATTGTTGCCATGTGATTCAATGGGTTTCTTCTTAAGCTGTACTCAAGAATATTTTCTCCACAGGGAGCTTTTTTTATTCTACAAGGTTTATTTGGGTCACTTTCAAATTCATTTACATTCGAGCTGATAGCATAGATTTGAGGGTTCAGATCCATATAGCGAACTTGTTTCTCAAATCTGTCAATATGATTAACATCATCTGTGTCAACACGAGCAACTAAATCGTGGCAACAAGCCTCAAGGCCTATATTTAGCGCTTTACCTAGTCCAACGTTTTTTTCGAGAATAATTTCTTTAAAAGGAAGCTTAGTTTTCCAACGAGCAATTACATCATATAAGCTATCGGTAAGTGGACCATCATGCACAATAACGATCTCATCCGCTTTTAAACTTTGGTGCGATAGACTCTCAAAGCATAGCTCTAGATAACTAGGATCTTCTTTATGGTATAACGAGCACAAAACTGAAAAACTGGAAGTCATATTACCTACCCATCCCAAACAAAACTGTTTTTACTGTAAGAAATAGAATCTTTATTTCCATCTTCCAGTTCTGATGTTTGATGTAAAAAACGTCGTATTTATGCTTCCAAACGGCATCCTCAATAGACGCTCCGTAAGGGTATTTTACTTGAGCAAGACCTGTTACTCCGGGTTTAACCGCGTGACGGAAACGGTAGTATGGAATCTCCTTTTCTAATTCAGAGATGAATACTTCGCGCTCTGGACGAGGACCTACCATAGACATCTCGCCTTTCAATACGTTTATTAGCTGAGGAAGCTCGTCAATTCGAGTTTTACGAATAAAGTTGCCGACTTTCGTTACACGAGCGTCATTCTTAGTCGCCCATTGGGCACCATTCTTTTCTGCATCGTTGCGCATCGAGCGAAACTTAATAACTTCAAACTCTTCATTGTATTGACCAGTACGGCGTTGCTTAAAGAAAACAGGCCCTGGTGATTCTAATTTAATGAGTAATGCTGTAATTAGACCTATAGGAATAGCAATCCAAGCAAGCATGAATACAAATAAGAGATCGATTGCTCGTTTTTGCCAACTGTTCTTACGGTTAGAAAGGATAGAAAAAGCTTTTTGGTGTAAGAAATAGCCGCTATGTAAGAGCTCTGTTTCCGTATAACCTAGGGATGAATCCAAGTAGCTGACTAGAGGTTCAACCCACGCCCCGAGTTCTGTTGCTGCAACTAAGAATGCCTGCTGCTCTTGAGTTAAATGTGAGCTTTTGAAGTGACAAAGCGTCTTACTTTTAAAGTCCCTGATAGTGTAATTGTTTACTTGAGCATTTAATTCTGGGTGTCGTTTTAAGACCCTAGCGATCTTTTCCTCATCTGGTTTAGGGCAGTAGATGTAAATACATGATTCCAGATGCTTAGAGGTTGTACTCGAAAAATTAGCATTTGCTTCGATAGAATCGCTCGCTGGTAACTCCAACGCATCTCTTTTCTGAATTGTATCGCTGATCGTATCGGTCATATTAATAATTATTTATTAGTTGGTTAGCCAAGCTTAGTAACGTAAACAACAAATTATAGTTTATTTATTGTAGTAATTGTACTTCATATCAACTCTGTTTTAATCGTTTAAGGCACACTTTTCAACCTTAAAATAGAACTTCTTTTCTAAAGTTTTTGAGTCGATATCCATCCTACAACAACTTATGGTTCACATCATCGACTCAACACAATAAATCTTAGAGTAGATGAAGGAGAGGCAATAGCAAGACAAGCCGGCTAATCAGCTGCACAAAATCAAATTTAAATACAAATGATAGGAATTAATCGCAATTGAAATAATTTATCAGTTAAAAAGTTTAATCTGGGTAGACTAAATATGGTTTGGATAGTGGTCGATATCATCGGAGGTGGCTCCTAAGTACCTTACCCATATACAAATACCTAAATACCAATTTCTATCTCATTTTAAGAGTGGAACTAGGATCTACATTTCTATACGAGTTAGAAAAGGTGTTGTGATCTTGAGCTGAATATGGATAATGTTTGCGCTTGAAAACTATAAGAAATAGGCGCTATTTTTCAGCGTCTTAAAAACAGAAACGTCAGTAAAACTCAAACCCAACTTTGATATTGGTGGTGAGTTTAGCGCTATGTGGTTTGCGTACAGCCAATGGGCGGTAGCGTCTCAAGAAGTTTACATGCTGAATATTTACACATGGAACCCGTGTAAACAAGCTTGACCCTAGTGTTTTTACATTATTTTGAAAAATATCAATTAATGTAAATTCTTGGTAAAATTTTCGATGAGAACTAATGCAAACTACCTCCTTCATTTAAACCCCATTACTTATGGCTCGTCTTGAAGACTCTTTTCGATGAGCTTCAAAAAATTAGATGGCTCTCAGCCGTGCCTTTACTTAACTATAGCTGATGTTGGTGTATTTTCTGTAAGATCACCTACTGATACTCTTCAACTCTTGATGATTGGCTTACATGGAACTGAAATCAAAATTATTGCTAGTGATGCTAGCTCCCACCTTGTTAGTCGGCTGTACCTTGCCCGGCTCGCATCTGTCTCCAAACGGTGAAAACGTTGTAACTCTTATTGAGGATAATCAGAAGGCTGACATTTCCGAAGTCGTTAATCTGCATACTCTCAATGCTAAAACAGTCGCTACCTACGGTGGAATGACCAACTTTTCTTCTAAAGCCAACTCTGAGCTTGATCAACAGATTGCCCAATATGAATATCGAGTAGGGGCGGGTGACATCCTTAACGTGACGATCTGGGACCACCCAGAGCTAACCATTCCTGCGGGTTCTTACCGAAGCGCTTCAGAGGCTGGTAACTGGGTACATGCTGATGGCACCATCTTCTATCCGTATATTGGCGTAGTTAAAGTGGTAGGAAAGACAGTACGCGAGATTCGTGCTGATATTGCTGCTCGCCTAGCGAAGTATATTGAAAGCCCTCAAGTAGATGTTAACGTCGCGGCGTTTCGCTCTAAAAAAGCTTATGTGACAGGTGAAGTCGGCCAGCCGGGTCAACAAGCTATTACCAATATCCCACTAACGATATTAGATGCAGTGAACCGCGCTGGCGGTCTAGCAGAAAACGCTGACTGGCGAAACGTCACTTTAACTCGAAACGGCGAAGAGCAACCAATTTCTCTTTATGCCTTAATGCAGCGAGGTGATTTAACCCAAAACCGTTTGCTAGAAGCCGGTGATATTATTCATGTCCCACGTAATGATGGGCAAAAAGTCTTTGTTATGGGCGAAGTAAATAGCCCTAAGCTACTGAAAATTGATCGAGCTGGAATGAGTTTGACCGAGGCATTGAGTAGTGTCGGAGGTATCGACCAGCTTTCAGCAGACGCTACAGGTGTGTTTGTGATACGCACTTCCGACAACAAGTCAGAGCGTATGGCCGATATTTACCAGTTAAACATTCAAGATGCATCCGCGCTTGTGGTAGGTACTGAATTTAATCTCAAGCCTTATGATGTGGTTTACGTGACTGCTGCGCCAATTACACGCTGGAACCGCGTTGTCACTCAGCTTATCCCAACAATCTCTGGCTTTAATGAGCTGACAGAAGGGGTGTTACGAGTTCGAAATTGGCCATAGAGCAAAAGTGGTACCAGGTCCCACCCGACTTGGTACCGGATTATTCTAGACCTTTTTTCACGATAGGCGTGATTCATGTTTAACAAGATCTTAGTCGTGTGTGTTGGGAATATTTGTCGTTCTCCAACAGGCGAGGCGATTCTCAAAAAACTATTACCGAATAAAACGGTAGATTCTTCCGGCATTGCCGCCCAAAAGAGTGGCTTAGTTGGTAAACCAGCAGACTCTATGGCCCAGCAAGTTGCTGCTAAGCATGGTGTGGATTTAACAGACCATCAGGCTAAGCAACTCACCTCGGAGTTGTGTGCTCAGTATGATCTCATTCTTGTAATGGAAAAAGCGCATAAAGAAGCGTTGACCGAGATTGCGCCAGAAGCCCGAGGTAAAACGATGCTATTTGGTCAGTGGATTGGGCAAATTGATATCCCAGACCCTTATCGTCAGAGCAGAGAGGCATTTGATCACGCTTACAAGCTTATCGAAGAATCTGCTCACTCTTGGTCGGCAAAGTTGAAATAATACTTACCTCTCCGAATTAAACCCTTAAGGTTATCTACCCAATTGTTCCACCAGGAGCGATTGTTTAAAAATAAGAATTAGCATCGATTATGACAACACCACAACAAAGACCCTCTGCTGAAGCCGCTTCCGACGTAGTGGATTTAGGTAAGCTGTTTGGCATCTTATTAGACGCGAAATGGACCATCTTAGTCACCACCTTTTTATTCGCAGTCGGAGGGGTAGCTGTCGCTCTCCTATCTACGCCCGTTTATAAAGCAGACTCACTACTACAAATTGAGTCTAAAAATTCAGGCGGAATTGGCTCATTGGTTGGAGACATGGGTGAACTCTTCGCCCAAGAGTCTTCTGCCACGACAGAAATAGAGATCATCAAATCACGTATGATCTTAGGCGATACGGTTGATAAGTTTAACTTAACCACAGTGGTTACGCCTGATTACTTTCCTGTTATAGGTAAAGGCTTGGCGCGTATGTCGGGTCAAGTTAACCAGGTTGCGGTCAGCCGTTATGTGACGCCTGACTTTGCAATGGGCTTAAAACATCACTTACTGTTGATAGACGCTGAAAAGCAAACTTATCAGTTAATTCGTGAAGATGATCAGGTGGTCTTGGAAGGAGAAGCTGGCAAGTTGGCTAAGAACAATGGTTATGTGCTGTTTGTCACTTCAATCCAAGCTAATAGTGGTCAAGAATTTAACATCGCTAAGCGTAGCCGTTTAGATGCGATTGAGTGGCTAAAGCAAAACCTTTCGATTAGTGAGCGTGGTAAGCAGACTGGAATACTGCAACTAAGTTTTACGGGTGAAAACCGTGTCCAAATCACCGACATCCTGAATCATATTAGTCAAACTTACTTCCTACAAAATGTAGAGAGACAATCAGCAGAAGCCGAAAAAAGCTTGGTTTTTCTAAAAGAGCGTTTACCTGATATCAAGAACAGTTTAACGACTGCAGAAGATTCGCTGAATCAATTTCGTCAGGCCAATGAATCTATAGATTTAGGCCTGGAAGCTCAGTCGACGCTGAAAGTGATGGTTGAGCTTGAAGCTCAGTTAAACGAACTAACCTTCAAAGAGAGCGAGATTAGCCAGCGCTTTACTAAAGATCACCCAGCGTACAAATCTTTATTGGATAAGCGAGTAACGTTGCTAAGTGAAAAAGAGCGCTTAAACCAGCAAATTCAAAAGTTACCAAAAACTCAACGCGAAGTACTGCGCATGACGCGTGATGTTGAAGTAAACCAACAAATTTACATTCAGCTGCTCAATAAAGTTCAGGAGCTAAGCATTATAAAAGCGGGTACAGTGGGCAATGTACGTATTCTTGATAACGCGCAAGCTTATGCTAAACCTGTGAAACCGAAAAAACCGCTAATTGTTGTGTTAGCGATTTTAGTGGGTGGGATGCTGAGTGTTGCATTTGTACTCGTTAAGGCTGCACTCCATAAAGGTGTGGAATCACCGGATGAGATCGAAGCTATCGGTTTGGCGGTATACGCTAGTGTCCCAAAATCAGTGTTGCAACTTGATATAGCCAATAAAGCTAAACGTAAAAAGCAAATCAAAGACCAGTCATTACTAGCAGAAATTAATCCGGCTGATCTTTCTATTGAAGCACTACGCGGGCTACGCACCAGCCTCCACTTTGCAATGATGGAAGCCAAAAACAACGTATTAATGATCTCTGGTCCAGCGCCAGGTATTGGTAAGTCGTTTATTTCAACTAACTTTGCTGCAGTGACAGCAAAAACTGGTCAAAAAGTATTGCTGATTGATGCGGATATGCGTAAGGGTCACTTACAACACTCGTTAGGAGTGAGTGCGGAAAATGGCTTATCGGATCTATTAAGCGGCAAAATTGATACCAACTTAGCAGTCAAATCTACCACATTTGAGAACTTGGACGTTATTACTCGTGGTCAAATACCGCCAAACCCTTCAGAGTTATTAATGCACCCTCGTCTTAAAGAACTAGTTGAATGGGCGAGCCAAAACTATGACTTGGTGATCTTCGATACTCCACCAGTGTTAGCCGTAACAGACCCAAGTATTGTCGGTGCTTTTGCGGGTACGACCCTAATGGTGGCCCGTTTCGGTCAAAACACAGCAAAAGAAATAGATGTCGCTCGAAATCGCTTCGAGCAATCAGGCATTGAGGTGAAAGGTGTTATCTTTAACGCAATCGAGAAAAAAGCTTCAAGCTCTTATGGCTATGGATATTACAACTATGAATATTCAAGTAACAAAGCTTAATAGATTGAACTGCATTTAAGATGAAAAAGAAGGCCTATTGGGGCAGGGTAGCCAAAATAGGCCAAATCAAGTAATTACAGGCGGTTAGTGAAAGCTGACTGTCTCAAAATGAATAAAAACTGTCTCAAGCTCATCCGAAGTCTGAGATGAAATGTAGAAAAACTTCACGATTTAAAGTGAAGAATTTTACAGACTCTTCTCTAAAAAACGCTTCTATTTAACACAATGGGCATGCGGCAATAAACACAGATAACAAAAATCAATAAGAAAAATGCTGGCTGCAATCGTTGGGTTTGATAACGCCAGTACGCTTTCTGTACGTGTCTCGTGTTGAACAATATAAACCATTATATGTCCCTTACGTCTAGGGGGATTTAGGTTGTCTAGGAAAATAATATGAAATACTTAGTAACAGGCGCTGCTGGATTCATTGGCAGTGCGGTTGTCGAGCGCCTGACAGAAATGGGTCACGATGTCGTTGGTATCGATAACATTAACGACTATTATGACGTTAACTTAAAGTACGCTCGGTTAGAGCGAATCGAACACCCTCTATTTAAGTTTATCAAACTGGATATTGCTGACCGCGTGGCGATCCCAGAGCTATTTGCCAGTGAGCAATTTGATCGAGTTATCCACTTAGCCGCGCAGGCTGGTGTACGCTACTCCCTGGATAATCCGCTTGCTTATGCAGATAGCAATTTAGTGGGACACCTAAATATCTTAGAAGGTTGTCGCCACAATAAAGTGAAACACCTCGTTTATGCTTCCTCCAGTTCTGTTTATGGTCTAAATGGAAAGGTGCCTTTCAGTACCGATGATTCTGTCGACCATCCTATCTCTCTATATGCTGCGACCAAAAAATCTAACGAGTTGATGGCGCACACCTATTCCCACCTTTACGACATTCCTACAACCGGATTACGTTTCTTTACTGTTTACGGTCCATGGGGGCGTCCGGACATGGCGCTGCTCAAGTTCACCCATAAAATCGTGAAAGGTGAAACCATCGATATTTATAACAATGGCGATATGCGTCGTGATTTCACTTATATCGATGACATCGTGGAAGGCATCATCCGAATTCAGAATGTTACTCCTCAAAAGAACAGTAATTGGACTGTTGAAGATGGTTCCCCGGCAACTAGCTCTGCACCCTACCGTGTTTACAATATAGGCAATGGTCAACCAGTGAAACTGATGGATTATATTCATGCATTAGAAGAGTCTTTAGGAATTGAAGCGAAAAAGAACTTTATGCCGATGCAACCTGGTGATGTATATCAGACCTATGCGGATACCACGGCTTTGTTTGAGGAAACAGGGTATCAACCTGAGGTAGATATTCGCGAAGGGGTTGCTGAGTTTGTTAAGTGGTACAAAGCTTTTTATTAAGATGAGGTTCGGTGGTGGTTTTATTTATTCATACTATGAAAAATAGTGTACCTGATTTTTACATATGAGGGCACTAGAATTTATTAAAAGTAAATAAAATTAACGCATTAAATTTGATTGATGTGATATGCCTCTCCCGAAATAGATAAAACTGTCTTGGAACGGTTTTTCAGTGAGATATAAATGAGTATTAGTTCATCGGAAAATATTACATGTGTAACAAGCATATTGCTCTAATTACGGCAAGAGGTGGCTCTAAAGGGCTGCCGAGAAAAAACATACTCCCGGTTAATGGTAGTCCACTCATTGGATGGACAATTCAAGCTGCCCTTAATTCTTCTCTAATTAAGCGTGTATTTGTTTCGACGGATGATGATGAAATTGCAGCAGTTAGTTTAGAGTTTGGTGCTGAAATAATTCCGCGTCCAGACGAATTAGCATCAGATACAGCAAGCAGTATTGATGTGGTGGAACATGCTATTGAATGGTTAGAGGGGAATAATATCCCCTGCAATTGTATGACATTGTTGCAACCAACATCACCGCTACGAACAACAAATCATATAGAAGAAGCACTAAATCTTTTTCAAATAAAGAATGCTCACTGTGTTATCAGCGTTTTCGAACCCTCCCATACCCCGATTAAGTCCTATATAGAACGTGAGGATGGAGCAATTGAAGGATTATACAGTGATGAAGCGCCGTACATGAGAAGACAAGACTTACCTCGTGCATTTCAACCAAATGGCGCAATCTATGTCTTTTCTGTAGAAGAATTTAAACGTAACAACCACTTCCCACGAACCAATGTATTCCCATACGTGATGTCAATATCGGATTCTATTGATGTAGATACGATTGAAGACTTAAAAGTGGTGGAGCAAAGATTGAAGGAACTTAAGTAATGACAAATCCGGTATTTGAGATTTCTGGACGTAAGATTGGTCTAGATTATGACCCACTGGTTATCGCCGAAATTGGGATCAACCACGAAGGCTCTTTGAAAGTGGCATTTGAGATGGTAGATGCTGCTATTGAAGGTGGTGCACAAGTGATTAAGCACCAGACACATATTGTTGATGATGAAATGAGCGGTGAGGCAAAAAGTGTTGTTCCAGGCAATGCTAATGTGTCTATTTACGAAATTATGAAGCGCTGCGCTCTTAATGAAGAAGATGAAACTAAGTTGAAAGAGTATGTGGAATCAAAAGGTGCGATTTTCATTAGTACCCCATTTTCACGTTCTGCAGCATATCGTCTTGAGCGTATGAATGTTCCTGCTTACAAAATTGGTTCAGGTGAGTGCAACAACTATCCATTACTTGATCTCATCGCAAGTTTTGGTAAACCGATTATCTTGAGTACTGGGATGAATTCTATCCCTTCAATTGAAAAGGCAGTAAATATTTTTCGCAAACACAAAACCTCATTTTGTTTACTGCATACTACCAACTTATACCCAACTCCAGATAATCTAATTCGGATAGGTGCGATGGAGCAACTTCAAGAGGCTTTCCCTGATGCTGTAGTGGGGCTTTCTGACCATAGTATTGATAACTTGGCTTGTTTAGGCGCAGTGGCGGCAGGTGCTTCAGTTCTTGAGCGTCACTTCACAGACAGTAAAGATCGTCCAGGTCCAGATATTGTTTGTTCTATGGATGCAAAGGATTGTGCAGAGTTGATTGCTCAGTCTAAGCGTATGGCACAAATGCGTGGAGGTAAGAAAGAAGCGGCAAAAGAAGAGCAAGTGACAATTGACTTTGCTTACGCAAGTGTCGTGACTATTGCTGAAATCAAAGAAGGAGAAGAGTTCACGCGTGACAACCTGTGGGTAAAACGTCCGGGCACAGGAGACTTTTTAGCGGAAGATTATGAGTCGCTTCTAGGGAAAGTAGCGACACGAGCAATTCCTGAAGATATTCAATTGAAGAAAGAATACGTTAACTAAATAAAAATGAAGAAGATATTATTTTTAACAGGCACTCGTGCTGACTTTGGAAAGTTGAAGAGCCTTATTCAAAAAGTCGAAGAGCACTCAGAGCTTGAAGCACATATTTTTATTACTGGAATGCATATGATTGCAAAGTACGGTATGACTGCTAACGAAGTAGAAAAGGCAGGCTTTAAATCACTTTACAAGTACATTAACCAGAATGGCCATGATTCGATGGATATTGTCTTGTCTAAAACAATTCAAGGCCTTTCAGATTACGTAAAAGAACTTCAACCCGACATGATTGTTGTTCACGGTGACCGCGTAGAGTCTATGGCAGGTGCAATAGTAGGAGCGCTAAATAATATACTAGTTGCTCATATTGAAGGCGGTGAAGTTTCTGGGACCATTGATGAACTTATTCGACATTCGGTATCGAAGATGTCCCATCTACATTTTGTCTCTAATGAAACGGCTAAATCTCGACTACTTCAGTTAGGCGAGTCTGATTCAAGTATTTTTGTAATTGGTTCTCCTGACTTGGACATCATGACCTCCCCAGACTTACCAACACTTGATGCTGCTAAAGATCGATATGCAATACCTTATGATGATTACTCGGTGTTTATGTATCATCCTGTGACTACAGAAGTTGATAAGCTGCAACAGAATATATCAAATACTGTTGATGCTCTTCTAAAAAGTAATGAGAACTTTATCGTCATTTATCCTAATAATGATCACGGTTCAGAGATAATCATTAATGAATTAAGCCGCCTTAAAGATAATAAGTGCTTTAAAATATTCCCAAGCATCCGGTTTGAGTATTTTTTGACTTTACTTAAAAATGCTAACTTTATGATAGGCAACTCCAGCGCTGGGGTCCGTGAAGTCCCATTTTATGGTAAACCATCGATAAACCTAGGCTCTAGACAAGATAATCGTTCAAATGCTAAATCGATTTTCAACATAGCTGAAGATTCAAAGAAAATATTAGAGACGATATCAATAGTGAAAAATATCTCTTTTGATGTAGAAAGAGAATTTGGTTTTGGGGATAGTGATGATCTTTTTATTCATGCTTTAGAGAAAAAAGATCTTTGGACAGTCTCAAAACAGAAAAAATTTATTGATCTATAAATAAATATAGAATTAAATATTTGCTTAGCCCCTTTTTTATATAAAGATTTTATTTCTTATGCTGGTTATCAACTAGTTATTGTTAAATTAAAAGTATAAGTACTATTATAATATTTACATAAATTAGGGGCTTGAGTCATCCCCAAATATTAATTCTCCTATTAAATTTAAAATAGAAATAGTCATGGGTATTTAAGCCTAATTATGTAGTAAGTCTTGATTATGGACTCATTTTATAATCATTAATTTAAGAGTGATTATAAAAAATCATGAGATTATAGCTCAGATGTTAACCTATATTAATTTTAGAAGTTATATTTTATAATTAGATTATTATTCACAACATTTAGCTCCTTTCTAGCCGATTAACATTATCTGTTAAAAGTTTGACGTTATGTTGGTCATTCTATATTCAATTATTGTAGCTTGTGAAAGATATATAGATTGTTCTCAAGCCCATTTATAGTTTATTTATTATATGAGTGTCGGTGTAATACACTGTAATCGACGACGTCTATAAGACTCGATCCTCCGACTTCGATTAGTAAATTATTGTAGGATGAGTGATGCTAGTAAGTTGGCTGACAATATGTACTATCGATAGAAAAATGGGCTGACAAGAATGCCCCGAATTGATAACTGCATTTTCCACTAACAATCGAGTAGTACACGTACAAATAAAGACAATAAGTAAATTGAATGAGATCACTGTAATATCAAGACGGGTTTATCTATTAGAGATAAATAGTTCTCCTATTTTAAATTGGTGCTATAGGGTATAAAAATAAATAATACTTAGATTAAATTTTCTGTGGCCAAAAAACTAAAATTTTCCAATAAGTGATGTTTTCGTTATTCATATGGTACTAACGGACACTAAATTAAACAATGGATAGAGTAAAATAAGAGGGACTGAAATCTATTACCAAGGTTGTTATACTTGTTAATATAGATAACTAATACAATTATGAACATATTGATATATATAAATAACTTAAAAGGTACGGGTGGCCCAAGGGTTATGCTAAATCTCGCCAGGGGATTTGTAAATCGAGGACACAAGGTCACCATAATTGTCGATGATTTAAACTCTATGGCATATGATATCCCAAATCAAATTGAAGTTTTAAAAATTGAAAATGGTAGAATATTAAAATTAAATTCTAAGAATGAAGGTTTTACAGAGAAAAAAACTGGGATAAAAAATAAACTTCGAAAAAATAAGATCTTAACCAAGGTATATGGATATTTAAGGCGAAAGATTCTAGATGTTAATAACTATATAAAGTTTGATAAGAAAGAGTTTGAAAGTAACATTAAGCAACTCTCTCCAAATGTTATTATAAATAATAATGTGATAAATAAACATTATTACCATGATGTTTTTGAATCTGTTTGCCCTTCTATTATATGCCTTCACTCGGCACCAAAATACCTATTTAATTCAAGGGGTGTTTCGTTAAGAAAAGCAGAGAAACTATTTAAAAATAGACATTGTGTTGCTGTGTCAAAAGAATCTGCAACAGAGTTAAAAGATATGTTTCCAAGTGTTAAAAGCTCGTCTAGTATTTATAATATCATAAGTAAGGAGTCAATATTAGACGAGGCAAATATAATATTAAATCGAGAAGTACCAAAAAAATATATTATATATGTAGGTACGATATGTGAAAGAAAAAGAGTTGACAGAATTGTGATGTCGTTGACTCATCTTGATGAGTCGGTGTCTTTAGTTATCTGTGGAGAAGGACCGTTAAAAGATCAGATAAAGACACTAGTTGAGAGCCTCCATCTTGAAAGCCGGGTTTATTTCTTTGGTTTTATTAGGTCACCATTTTATCTCATCAAAAATGCAGAATGCTTGGTTTTATCAAGTGACTCTGAAGGGTTACCAACTGTTTTGATTGAGTCATTAATGTTAAATACACCAGTAGTGTCAACTGACTGTAAGACCGGACCCAAAGAAATAATGACAGGAAGTATGAGGCAGTTTTTAGTAGACATGCAAAATGAAAAAGAGATTCCCCGTATAATTGCAGAAAAAATAGTGGCGGCCTCAAGCTTAACCGGTTTGGATTATAATAACTTCTATGCCCCTTTCACCCAGAAAGTGGTTGTGTCAGATTGGTTGGATAAATTTAAAGAAATTGGTGTTTGATTAATGAATGTCTGTATTTTAACTACCTCATTGAGAAAGAAAAGTGGGCCAAATAATGTTATATACAACTTGGTCAAGGAGTGGTTTAGCTTAGGTTGTGAAGTTACGATTATTTCAGTTAAACCATTTTCTAAAGAAGAGTCTGAACGATTTAAAGACCTGTCATCATTGTATTCGTTAGAGTTAGAAAATAAAGCATCACTCATATCAGCCATTAAAAAATATATCCGTTTAATAGAAAGGTTTAATTTCGATATTATAAATTCTCATGGACTTATACCTGATATAATAAATAAGCTTTCTTCTAATAAGGATACACCTCCAGTTATCAGTACTCTTCATAATCATCCTAAAAAAGACTATGCATTTAACTATGGTTGGTTTCAAGGCAGTATTATGGCCTTTATACACAAAGTAGTTCTTTCAAATGAAAACGTTATTACAGTGTCTAAGGAAGGAGCGGACTATCTATCTAGCAAAGCAACATTTATTCCCAATGGAGTATTGAGTCTAAATTATAATAAAGTTTATAGTTCCTGTTCTAAAAAAACGAAACTAGTATTTTGTGGACATATGAACAGCCGAAAAGATCCTAAAACCTTCTTGGATGCTTGTAAAATCCTAATTAGGAGTGGAATGGATTTAGAAGTCAAAATCCTTGGTGATGGTGATTTAAGGCAGGAACTGCAGAATTTATACCCTGAATTTGAGTTTTTTGGTTTTGTTAAACATTCAGATGTAATAAACCATTATCTAGATGCTGATATTTTTGTTATGTCTTCTAAGGCTGAAGGTATGCCAATGGCTATGCTTGAAGCATTGAGTGTTGGTTTACCTGTCGTAGTTTCAAACATACCATCCCTTAGTTATCTTATTGATAATTATAACATAGGGAGATCTTTTGGGGTCGGTAATGCAAGCGAATGCGCAGAAGCAATTAAATATGTTGTAGAACACTATGAACTTTATGAACCAAAAAATGAATTCGATAGGCACTTTTCTAGTGAAATAATGGCAAAGCGATACCTAGACTATTTTTCTAATTTATTAGATGTAAAGTAAGTTTTCAGGATATCAGCCGATCAAGAAGCAAAGAAAAAGCATGTGTTATATATATGCATGTCATGTTTAGCTTTGAACACCATCACTATTGGACTTAAGAAAGTAAACGTAATTTAAATCAATCAAGTTAAATATCCGTATCTAATAATGTAGTCATTTCTAATTTATTAAAGACTATTGATAAAAAACTAAGGCTGAGGTTAAGTTACAGATATTAGGTTACAATAATTTATGCTGTGTTTTATGGGCAGGGAGTTTAACTATCATAGCTAACACCTTTTCGACGAAAAATAGCCTATTACTTTATAAGCCAAAGTTATTGTAAAAATAATTAAATAATAGTAATTCTTAATTTATTTTTAATTGGTTGATATAAAGGTTTTTTAGTTGCCATTAATATTATTGTCTGCCAGATAAGATAGCGTATAAAGAGGCAGATTACCTTTTTGTGGTGAAGAGCAAGATATTGGGAAACCCTTCTCCAGGTAAAAAATCTATCTATATGAGGTTGAAATTTGCGGTTAAGTAAGCAGATCTATATAAATGCATTCTTTACTATTGCAACAGCCAGTTTTGCGTTTGTAATAAATAAGAGCTTTGTTGTTCATTTAGGTATGGATAATCTTGGTATAATGAAGCTGTTCACGCAGTTAGTTGCCTATTTGAACTTGGCGGAATTGGGTGTTGCTACAGCTTCTACCTACGCTCTATATCGGCCTATTGAAGAAAATGATGATGCAGCAATAAGCCGAATATTATCAACAGTTTCCTTTTTTTATAAGAAAGTGGCAATCTTTGTACTAATTGTTGGCACAGCTGTAGTATTTGTCCTTCCTCTTCTTCTTGGGCAGGTAATTGTGGAAGGAGAAGTTTATGTAATATGGATACTCTATGTCGTAAATGTTGCTTTATCTTACTCATACGCAAAGTTTGTTATACTATATACTGCTAATCAAGAATATGGCTATGTTCGATTGGTTCAAGGAGTATGTGTATTATTTTTTAACATTTTAAGACTAGTGGCAATAATATACTATAAATCTTTTGTAGCATTTGTAATATTCTATTTGTTAGAAAATACAGTGATCTACTTCATATTCCGGTCTAGGTTTATAATAAATTATAAGCAAGTGACAAATGTTAAAGAGAGGCAGTTAAGTATTTATCGTGATATGAAGAATATATTTTGGCATAAAATTGCAGCCTTAGCTGTTTATAATACAGACCTTATTTTACTCTCAATTTTTACTTCTTTATCTGTTGTTGCAATATACTCTAGTCATATTATGGTTGTTAATATGGTAGCGATGTTGGTGGGTATCGTTATTCCAGTGCTATCTCCAAGAATTGGAAAGTTTATCGCCAAAAATAAAGGTAATAACAGAAAGATTTTCTTGAGATGGAAGTGCTATAACTTGGTTTTATTTTGTATAGGATTGGCTCTTTCTATTACTACTTATAATTCATTCACTCCATTTATGAATATATGGATGGGGCCGGAATTTGAGTTGTCAAAGTTTACTGTAGCCTTAATAGTGATGAATTTATTCTTTAAATTAACTAGAGGAATAACAGAATCATTCAAATCTAATTATGGTTTTTTTGACGATATATATGTTCCCGTTTTAGAGTGCTTTGTAAATTTAATTTTATCATTATTATTGGTTAATATAATGGGATTGAATGGTGTAATTATTGGTACCTTAGTTTCAAATATTATAATTGTTCTAATACTCAAACCTTGTTTAGTTTTTGAAAGGTGTTTTTGTATTTCGTGGACTAAGTATATAGGATTGATTAGCTGGTATATATTACTTTCAATACTGTCTTTGTTAATATTCTCTCTATTAGATTCTTCATTCGAATATAATTTACCTAGCCTTGATTGGCTTCATTGGTGTCTTAATGCTATGAGAAATATGCTGCTAGCAACGTTCAGTATTACTGTTGCATTTATGTTTGATAAAACCTTTAGAGTTTCAATAATAGAACCATCATACAGCTATGGAGTGAGATGGTTTAAGTCCTCCACTACTAGCTAATATATAATAAGTTTATATGTACTTTTACGTTTGACGTTATGTGTATCAAATTTTGGTTAATTATTTAAAGTTTTGAAGGAAGCGAAGATATTGAATGCTTTGATTAAGCTAATTTAGATTGGTTTCAGTCAAAAAGCTAACTTAATCTTCCATTAGGATTGTGGGTAGGAGTATGTGTCCATGTCATACTTGAATGAGGCTAGTTGTTAAAACAGGGCAAGATCATGAAAAACCCTTATGGAATAAGGGGTCAGCACAAGTAAGAATTACACCCAAAGTATAATGAATGCATCGAAATAGTAACAAAATTAAGGATCGATTTGACGATCATGTTTAGTCGTGATCATATACTCTCTTTTGGGAGTAAATCAGATGACTGGAGCAAGCTTGTTAGAACATATCTCGGTAATAAGTGACCCTCGCCAATCATGGAAGGTTGAACACAAACTGACAGATATCATTTTCCTTATGGTTGCTGCTGTCATTGCTGGCGCAGAAGGGTGGGAAGATATCGAAGACTTTGGTCAAGATAACCTTGATTGGCTCAGGCAATATGGTGACTTTGAAAATGGAGTCCCTGTTCATGACACCATAGCAAGAGTTATTAATCTTATCTCAGCCAAGCAGTTGCAGCGCTGCTTTGCCCAGTGGATGAAAGACTGTCATGAGGCGACTGAAGGCGAAGTTGTCGCAATCGATGGTAAGACGCTCCGCGGTACCTACAACAAAGACAAGCGTAGTGGAGCGATTCATATGGTTAGCGCTTTTAGTGCTGCTAACAAGATGGTGTTGGGTCAGGTAAAAACAAGCGAGAAAAGTAATGAGATCACAGCGATCCCCGAGCTGCTGGAGCTCCTATCTATCAAGGGTTGCTTAGTGACTATCGATGCGATGGGTTGCCAAAAATCGATTGCAAATAAAATAATTAGGAAAGAAGCCGATTATCTCTTAGCGGTTAAAGACAATCAAAAAAAGCTTAACCATGCGATGAACGAGATATTTAACGCGACCATGTTGAACTCATTTGAGGGCGACAAGATTGTCGTTCAAGAAAAGGGGCATGGACGTACAGAAACACGCCTTTGCCTTGTGGAGCATAACGTTGACTTACTCGGTGATTTGGCTTTTGAGTGGTCTCAACTAACAACGCTTGGTGTAGTTGTTTCAATTCGACAAGAGGGTAATAAGCCAGCGGAGACAATGCAGATAAAGCATTATATTAGCTCAGCTAAATTGAGCGCAAAAGAGTTGCTAGAAGGGACGCGCTCGCACTGGAGCATCGAGAATCAAATGCATTGGCGTTTGGATGTTGGCTTTAATGAAGATAATTGTCGAATCAGGCGAGAGCAAGCGGGAGAGAACTTCGCGGTTATCCGTCATGCGTCGTTAAACCTGTTAACGGCAGAGACAAGCTTTAAAGCAGGCATTAAGCGGAAACAGAAGAAAGCGAATCGAAGTAACGCTTATCTTTCCAAAGTCCTTGCGGGGCAAGGGGCTTCGTAATCTTACCCTGGTTGTTAAAACCAGTGAAAAACCAGTGAAAACAAGTTAATAATAATTTTGCAATGGCTCGACACATAGAGTTTATTCTTATGACAGAATAAATACTTCAAATCAATTATAAAAAGTAATCATAAAAGTGAAACAGAAATAACTCTTATCTTTTTAAAAAATTTCCGTTATCGTTCTTTATCTATCAATGCATTATTCTAATATTATCTCTTTGCCAATACAGACAGGTTTATATGTTAAAATTTAAAAGTGCTATCTCATTAATAATTTTCAAGCCACCACATGAAATAGTAAAAATATATTATTCTATTATCGAATTCTTCTGTTCAAAAGGTTTTTATAGATTAGCTTATTATATGTCTAAAAGATGTATGAGGAATTATGCTGTAGAGTTTTGTTTAGGAGCTAAAATTGATTCCTCAGTAGTATTTAAACATCCAATTGGGGTAGTTATTGGTGGACAAGCAATTGTCAAAAAAGATGTTATTATTCACCAATTAGTAACTATTGGTGCTAAGGATATTGATCAAAAAACTAAGTCTGGGGTCATATCTACTCAGGTTATTGAAGAAAATGTAGTTTTAGGTGCTGGATCCAAAATATTAGGCAATGTGACAATAGGTAGAAACTCTATCGTAGGCGCTAATGTTGTAGTTACAATCGATATTCCGGAAAATAGTATTGTTTATAGTCATAATAAGTTTAAGAGAATTAGATGAAACCAAGTTGTAAAAAGTTAATCGTTTGCAGGCATTCAAGAGATTTATTAATAAGTTTAACTGAATACTATCTGAATGATAACTCAGATTTATTAGTATTTATTAACGATCGTCTTCTACCTAAGAGTGTAGTTAGTTCTTTAATGCTCAGTCAGAAGGGTATGGAACGGGTGTATTTTTTTGATGAAAGTATTAAAAAATCAAAAAATAGAATGAATTATGGCTATAACAAGGTTCGCACTTACTTGAGGAAGTCCGCCTTTTTATTAAGGTTACATTTGACACGAGCATATAAAATAGCGGTGATTTTTTCTGATGCAGACGTTGAATTTAATCTCTTGAAATTGTTTTCTATCCAATTCTGGTTATTCGAACATGGAACTGTCAACTATCTTGAACCTAAAAAACCTAAACTAGGTATTATTTCTTATTTTAGAAAGCTTTTATTCTATAGAGAAGCTACTTATGGTTACTATACAGATATTGATAAAATTTTTCTTTTTAATCCCGATCATGCTCCTAAATCCATAAGGAGCAGAGTGTATAATATTAATTTGAAGGAAAAATTTGGAAGTATAGATTTAAATAGCAGAATGATGATTAATTCTATATTTAATCAGCAAGAATTTTTCGATGATACTATAAATAATTGTACTGTGTTAGTCACGCAACCTTTATCAGAAGATGGAATAATATCAATGGATAAGAAGTTGAGTATATATAAAGATATAGTATCTCAACTAAAACGGAATAATGAAGAGGTCGTAATAAAGCCCCACCCTCGTGAGGACTCAACAGTTTATGGCTCGCTAGGTGTTAAAGTATTAAGTAATGTCGCGCCGTTTGAACTATACGAACTTAACGGTGTAAGATTTAAAAAAATAGTAACTATATACTCATCCGTATGTGAAACTATATCTTATCCAACAGAATTAACATTTCTAGGAATAGAGTATTCTACGGAGTTAAGAGATTCTATAAACCAAAATAAGCCTGCACATTCTATTTTTACCAGTGATTACTTCAAAAGAAATTAAACTTAGGTAAATGTGCTTTCATAATTTATATTGTTCGTTCTGTTTCTTTATTATTGGGTTTAAATAATGATTATGAATAAAAAACCTAAGGTTCTTACTTATAACCTGAGAACCTCAAATGTAATTGGTGGTGTAGAAGAGCTAATTAGACAATTACATACCTTAAGTTTGAGCAAAGGGTTCGAGGTAGAGGAAGTGTGTCAGTATGAAGTAGAGGGGGGGGCTCCTAAGAAACATCATAAGTATAATATAACAATTTTACAGAAAGCTTTCCGGACAAGAACCCGATTTACAAAATTACTAGAACGATTATCTATTTATAAATACTTCTCTTTGTTTAAACATTCTAAAGGGAATATATTATTTGTCTTTGTTCCTGGGGTGTTATTGTTTATTCCCGCGAAATTTATAAAGAATAATCACATTGTTTTGGTTCAGACAAATAGTATTAGTAAAATTTTCAATACATTAGCAAAGTTAGCAATGAGAATACACAAGTCCAGAATTGATTCTATTTGTGTTTACACAAACCTGGACAAACAAAAGTTGATTGAAAAATACAATGACTTAAATATCAATAATATATATGTTATCCCACGGGGCTGTAAGATAGATCCTATTGAAAGTGAAAAGAAAATTAATAAGAAATTAGTAACAATAGCACGAATAAGCGAGGAGCAAAAAAACTTTATAGGTATGATTAAGGCATTTTCTTTACTTCCCCACGATTATTCCTTGGATATATATGGTGTTGGAAGTGACTTAGAAGTAGAACGCTTATTAGCTAATATTAGCGGCCATCCCAGAATAAGATTTTGTGGAATAGCATCTGATATTAAGGAAACTCTAAAAGAATATGGAGTATTTTTGTTGACTTCTCATTACGAAGGATTTGGACAAACGCTAATCGAGTCTAGGAGTCAAGGGGTGCCCATTGTTGCTTTCAATACGTTTGATGCTCTAGATTGGATACTAAAAGATAATAAGTGCGGAAAATCAGTACCATATGCAGACTATAAAGCTTTTTCTGAGGCAATTCTGGAAGTTACTGCCAGTGAGAACACTTACGCAGGTTATAGCAAACATTGCATACAATATTCATCAGAAACAGATATGAAATTAGTTAAAGAAAAGTGGTCTAGATTATTAAACAGATTTTGCACGGATAAAGTATGATTAGATTGTTAACCATAGATGATTATCTTATATCACTTTTATTTTTTATTTCATGTGGATTTTATACTACTTTATTTGGTTTTTCTCCTGTATATATATTATCTTTACTAGCTGTATTTTTTTCATTCTATTTAGTCTTGAAAAGGTTTGAGTTTATATTTATAAGAGAATCGTCTTTATTGTTTTTTTCTTTTTTACCTTTCATTTTGGGACAGTTTTTTCGCTCTAATGAATTAAGTAATCCTATAAATGTTAACTATATAATATCAATATTATCTTATATTTTTGCAGCGCAAGTCATATTTAGGCTTGGCTTGAAACAATATTTAAAAGTTATTCGTGTTGGAAATTTATTTTATTTTATTCTTCTTTTTTCTGAGCTTTTTTATCGACTAAGTCACCCTTCGGATATGAAAGACATGCTTGAGGCTAGTGATGGTCTGGTATTTTACGCGTATAAAGCTAGCTCTTTTATGTTTAAAGATTCGAACGCGGTAGGAGTTCTAGTTTTATATATTGTTTTTTTTAATGAATTCGTGTTTATGCATTATCGAAAACATTTCAGTTTTAAATATATACAAATATTTAGAGTATTATCAATAATACTAGTGATCGGTACTCTATCTCGAGCTGCAATAGCGTCCGGTATAATAGGGTATGTTTTTTTACTGTATTTTACTTATCCATCATTTAGGTATATTTTCCGCCTACTTTTGCCATTTGTTTTTTTTAGTATAATTATAACTTCCATTAATCTTGTTACTGGAGATAGTAGCGGCAAGCACAAGGTTGCGGAATTTGAACATATGTTTCAATTTCTTACTTTTGAAAATGTTTCTATTTATGATTACTTTTTTGGTATTGGTTATGGCTTTGGAAATGAGTATACCCCAACTTATATTCATACTTTGCCTGCGAAACTAGTAATTGAAGGTGGGGTGTTATCATCAATTTTTGTGTTTGGTTTTTATTTCTTGGTTATTTTAAGAGATAAATTATCTTTGGTGATGCTTGCTCCTGTTTTTATTTGTTATTTAAGTTTTTCTGTATATGTGTTTGTCCCTTTTTCTTTGATTTTCATATGTATGTTGCAATATAAGTATTATAGGATTGTTTAATGTATTCTGTTGCTGTTTTAATGTCAGTTTATAGTAAAGATAAGTTTTTATATGTAAAGCGTGCAGTCGAAAGTATTCTTCTTCAGGAAGATTGTAATGTATCTTTATATATTTATTTGGATGGTGATGTATCAAATCAAGTTTCTGTTTATCTTGATGACTTATATGCACGTAATGATATATATCTATATAAAGGTTCAAAAAATAAAGGCCTTGCTACTCGCCTAAATCAATTAATTGAAATTTCAATGGAAGGGGAGTATGAATTCTTCGCAAGAATGGATGCGGATGATATTTCTTTTCCCAATCGATTGTTTAGACAATGCTCGTTTTTGTCTAACAATGATTATGTTGATATTGTAGGAAGTAGTATAGTTGAGATAGATAAAAACGATGTCAAATTATTTACTAAACGTATGGAATCGGAACATTCACTTTTAAAGAAAAATCTAGTTACTAATTGCCCTCTCTGTCATCCAACTGTTGTGTTTACTCGTCGCATTTTTGAATCTGTTGAAAATCGTTATCCATCTCATTTGAAAAATACTCAGGATTATTATTTATGGGTTGATTTGATGTCTAAAGGGTATATTTTTTCTAATATCGAAGACCCCTTGTTATATTTTAGAGTGGACGATGATTTTCATAGTCGTAGAGGTTTGAAGAAAGTAATAAACGAGGTGAAATCACGCTTCTATGCTATTAACCGAATGAACTACCATAGCTTCCGTAATTACCTATACATATTGTGTTTGATTGCATTGAGGTTGTCTCCTGTTCACTTGAAAAAATTTGCTTATAAACATTTAAGATAGGCTTAACTTTTTAAAATAACCATTGACGACACTAACTTTACTTAAATGATAATCACGTAGGTATTAATGCAATATTGGTGGTAATCACCTTATACTAATGCATCTACTTTTTTACCAAAAGACACCAATCAGATTCCCGGTAATTACTCGCTAGTAAAAAATAACATTATTGGTTCCATCGCGGGTTTTATAACAACACGTAACTCTAAACGTGTCGGTATTTATTGGCTTGTAATGAAATTCGGGTCTGATAATTTCCGTGCATCTTCGATTCAAGGGGTGATGAAGCGTTTGAAAGCGAAAGGTATTGAAGTGGTGGTTTAAGAACCATTACTGAAAGAGAGAACGTTTTTCAACTCGCTGGTTCTTACCGATCTGGGGTAATTTAAGTCGGCTCGTGATGTGATTGTATCTAACCGTATGGTGGATGAAATAAGCGATGTCGCAGAGAAGGTTTATACTCGCGATTTATTTGGCAAAGACTAATACAAAAAACAAACAATTGGTTAGAAAAAATTATGATTAAAAAATGTCTATTCCCAGCAGCAGGATACGGAACTCGCTTTCTTCCTGCGACGAAATCCATGCCCAAGGAAATGATGCCTGTGGTGAACAAGCCGCTGATTGAATACGGCGTGGAAGAAGCGATTCAAGCGGGTATGACCGATATGTGCGTGGTTACTGGTCGCGGTAAGCACGCATTAATGGATCACTTCGATAAGAACTATGAACTCGAGCATCAAATTAGCGGTACCAGCAAAGAATCCCTGTTAACGGATATTCGCTCACTGATTGATACTGCAAGCTTTACCTATATTCGTCAAAGTGAAATGAAAGGATTAGGGCACGCGATTTTAACGGGCCGCCCATTAATCGGTGATAATCCATTCGCCGTAGTATTGGCTGATGACCTCTGTGTTGATCCAGGCCGAGGTGTTTTGGCCCAAATGAAGGCGTTGTATAATCAGTTCCGCTGCTCAATCATTGCTGTGCAGGAAGTACCTGAATCAGAAACCCATAAATACGGTGTGATTTCTGGTGAAATGATCAAAGACGATTTATTCCGTGTGGATGACATGGTCGAAAAACCGGAAGCCGGGACGGCGCCGAGTAATTTGGCGATCATCGGTCGTTATATTTTAACGCCAGATATTTTTGATCTGATTGAACAAACCGAACCTGGCAAGGGCGGTGAAATCCAAATTACGGATGCGCTGCTGAAACAGGCGAAATCTGGCTGTGTGTTGGCGTATAAATTTAAAGGTCAACGTTTCGATTGCGGTAGTGTGGAAGGCTATATTGAAGCCACCAATTATTGCTATGAAAACATTTACAAGCAGCCTTCGGCAATGACGTCTCAGAAAACTGAGCAAAAGGTGCTTGACACTGAAGTCGCCTGATTTTATTCAGAGCACCGACCTAACGGTTGGTGCTCTCTCTTCTTATCTCCTTCCTCTATCCTTTCTTTTTGTTGGCTATCGGAGCTCGCTGCGCTTCTTTTCGCAAAGTTACCTCTGTTTTTGAGGGATACCGCCATGCTAAATTGAAACCCCAATCGTCAAAACCCTTGGTAATGATCGTTGGTGATCCTATTTTGCCTTTGTTTTACAGGGTATTAGCTTAGCGTCCGTCTCAGCAGTGAGACGATATTGAGACACTTTTCTGAGGTTATTGTTTTCTCCCCAATAGTGACAGAGCCCCAACCGTGATATAGCGGTTGGGGCTTTTGGTTATTTAGGTGTAAGTGTTCACCAGTAAGTACTTAATTTATAGACCTTTGGATATCACTATCACTTCGGTTTTATGAAGGATACCAACAATGCCAAAATTGATATCCCAATGCCTTGAAGGGTAAAAATGATTTCTCACTGCAAACCACCACCCATTGAGTTTCCACATCAATGATGATGACCAATTGTTCGCCATACCCGACGAGTCGATCAGGGCAGTAGGACTGCTGCTCCATCGCCAGGCTCATGGCCTGAGTCAAGCGAAGGTGTTGTAGCCACAAGTCTCCCTGATTGACCGGATATTCTCGGCAGCAACATGACGCCGATGCGAGCCAAAACTTAATCAGCGGCAAATCGGGATAGCGCTGATGTAACTCAAGATCAAAATAGCAATGACTCTGAGATCCGAAACATGCGGTCACATGGTCACTGAGTGCATGAAACAAAGCGGTATCGCTTCGGTATTGCTGCCAGCATCGCTGAGCATAAAGCGACAAACTATCTTGTAAAAGTGCCGAAGGATGCAAATCAAAGGGCGCTTCGGACTGCCACCAAATCCGCTGTACATCCTGAGATAACCCACCTAATGCCATGATGATCAGCGTATTGTCGTGAGCATTTTGAAAATCAAGCAAAGTATTCAGTTTATCCCATTGTGCTTCAAATGAGAGGCCATCATTCATAGAAACCCCTCCTTCTTCATCAATTCATTAAACGCACTGCCATCGCTTCTTGACGCATTGGCGACATAGGGCGCGTACACTTTGAATAATAAGCGGGTATCGCTGTGGCCAAGCATGTGAGAGATATAAAGCGGGTTTTCGTGTGCGGCGATATGAAGCACGGCGGCGGTATGTCTGGTTTCATAGGGACGTCTGCGTCTAAGCCCGGCTTTTTCGAGGGTCGGGTACCAAATCTTCTTACTGATAAAGTGGGTGTCGAGCGGTTTTCCTTGTTGCGTGAACACAAAGGGGGAGTCATCCGTTTTTTGCGCTTTTAGGCGGGTGAATACCTCCAATAGGGTGTCACACATTTTAAGCTCTCGGCGTGATTTCGGGGTTTTGACTTCGCCCAGTTCGCCATTAACCATGTTCTGACGAACACGAATGAGGCGGTGGTCAAAGTCGATGTGCTCCCAGTGCAGGCCATGAAGTTCACAGCTGCGGATCCCGGTCCAGAAACGGACAATAAAATAGTCGCGCCATTCGGCAGGTACTGTCACCAGAAAATGCTGAACCTCCTGTAGGGTCATCGGGTGAGAATCGGCTTTTTCTTCTTTGAGCGTTTTATAGCGGCGAAGCGGGTAGGTAAATTGATGCTCATCTGCGGCGAGGCCTAAAATGGAGACCAGCGGCCAGAAGATGCCGTTGATACGTTTATTTGAGAGCTTGCGATTGCCCTTGTCGTCCAGTTGGTTGATTAAGGTTTCTCGAAAGAACTCCACATTTGCTAACGTTACTTCATTAATGAGTGTATTACCAAAGGCGGGAATCAGATAACGGTCGAGGGTATTGCGCACCGTATTTTGATAGCTGCTTTTCCATTTGCCTTTTTGGCGGTCAAACCATTGATTGGCAAAATCATCGAAAAACGGATAGAGACGGTCGGGGTGTTTTTCTCGCTGCAGCGTTTCAAAGAGGGGCACTTTTTTGCTGTCGGGGAAATAGTCGCGGTACTGGAAGGTGTTGAGGTCAATTTCAGCATTCATCTGCTTGAGAGTAGCTTTGGCTTGACTGAGGTTTTTCGGTGTCGCCATCAGCTTCGTGCCTTCACGAAAGCGGCGACCATACAAATGAAGATCGAATTGAATGCGCCCGTTGGGGCGAATACGAATGTGAGCCATGGTGGCCTCCATCAGTGTGGGATCCATAAATAGATCTGTCCCTGACCGATGGAATTCGTTAGAATCGTGCCATCGGCTGGACTGGGTTTAAACGTCCTCGCAGCCGGTACGGGGTAGGGAGGTTGCCGCCTTCCTATCCCAACTGCTTATCTGATTTTCAAAGAGTGCATTTTTAGCCACTATTGGTGAAAATCTCATCAATTACCATATCAGGCGCTGGATATTTGTCCAGTATTTTTTGCCTTTCTCCCTTTAAGTTATTATTCGTATTCCCCCTCGTCAAAATTAAACAAATTGCCTTGTTGCTCTGGCGGAGTGGATGGGGTTTCCCCCTGCTTTGTCTCAATACTTTCAATCATCTCCAACACTTTATTCAGGTGACGTTCGTCTTTTTCGATGGCTATGGTGTCATACGGGAGTTTCTCTTCCAGAGAATAGTACACTCCCAGTTTCAGCTCGCCGTGGGAGGTTTCAAAAATATCTATCCTGGTATTTTTGGCTTCTAACGAGTTCTTGATCTGGATGTTATCTAAATCACGAGGTGAGAAGCGAAAGAGTGAGCCAGCATGATTTTCGTTGTTGCCGACTTCGAAGACGTGAATGGGATGAACAAACTCATAAGGTTTAGTGAGAAAGGCAATCGCCGCTTGGTTATTCCCTAAATAAAGCAGGGCATCATTGGCTTTTTTGATGCGCCCGTACTTTTTAAAGCAATGCTTCAATTCTTCTTTAAACGCGAACAGGTTCAGAGCGACGTATTTTAACGTGCGTATCGGGTCGGGCTTTTTATGATAGAAATCTTCGACCCCCGCTAAAGAGCTGGTTAACGTGCACTCTGGCGTTTTGAAGGTGACCGTCTCTCCCTGTTGGGCGATTTCAATCTCGTTACCACTGGTGAGGTGACAAAGCTCGGTCATTTGCTTCGTGGTCTCTGGTGTTAAAACCAGTGACACGGGCAGTGTTAAGCCCTTTGGAAGCGGTTTGTCTAAGACTTCACCTTGCCGTTGAGTTCGCATGCGCTGTTCTTCCATATTAAACTCAAGGTATTCAAATGGCACGTTTTCTTGGGCTTCGTAAACGATACGCTCTATGATCGCTTTGGACGTAGTGGTGGTGGGACGCTGCTGGTTATCCGTTAAATAGTTCAGATGATCGTCTGAAGCATCCCCGCACTGACACCGGCGAAGTGCCGCGGTTTGATATTGATCTTTGCAAAGCGCGGTCGTGTCGACCAATTCCACAAACATCACTCCAGAGGCGTGTATCTCGAATTCCAGTTCGATGTCCTGCCCTTCAACAAAATAATGGGTGAGCTGTTTAGCGAAGCTGCCATCGATTGAGAACTGTTTATCCTTTAATTGTGTTGAGTGTTCATCAAGAATGAACTGATACTCAGAGCAAAAGGGGGATTGCCCGCAGACAAAGGTTATCGTACTCGCCGTTTTATTGGTGAGTATGGTCACCACACAATCGGCATAGTGCGTATCGATACGCTCTGACAAGATTTGAAGAAGAGGGCGTTTGTTTGCTGGAATGATAATGTTCATAGTGTGGCCTTCTGTCGTGGTATGGATGCAAGAAATTGTTGAGTGAACATGAGAACCTGCTTTGAAAGCGGTAATTTTGGCTCAAAGACAATCGTGAGCGCCGTTTGTCCTAAAGGATGCTGACTGACGCGAACGGTTTCTTTGTTTTGTACATAATGCTGTTTAAGCAGCTCAGTTTGCCGCGCTCGGTTGAGTTTCCGATTCACCGAGAGTTCAAAACGACAGCTCAGCCATCGCCACTCTTTGTGTCGAAAAGCAGTCGTAAAAGCGCGCGCATTTTTCATGTTGCAAGCCAGCGTCATTCGAAGCGAGCGTCCATCATCGGACAATTCAACCGGTGGCAGATGACGAAGAGCGGTGCGCTGCTTTTTACTCATGGGTTGAATGTCATGTTGACAACCCTGACTCCAGATTTGACTGAGCGCGGCGAGATCGAGCGATTGATGGGCCATCATGGTTTTAAAGAGAAAGCCGAGTAACGTGTCGGTGCTGATGTGGATCGAGCGCTGCCAATCTCCAACATGATCGGGCGGCGGGGCATCATTGGGTTCCGGTGGTTTACCTAAAATAGCGGCGCATAAATCGGTGTCTGTGAGTTTAATGGTCTGACTGCGCTTCTCGCCCAGGGTTTTCTGAGCGTAATCGGCGCTTAGGAGTTTCAGTCGTCTTGATAAATCATTGGAGCGAGGAGACAGTCCCATCAGATAACGCAGTTCTGCGTGCGTATAGTCTCTGGCGATGTGCGGTTGGTGCGCCTGACTGATGATCGGAAGGAGCCAGTCAATGTCGTGTAAGTAAGACCATCGGGTTGTAGAATAATGCGCATGCCCAATTTGTTTACAGACTTCATCAAAGAAAATGCCATCATTCACCTCACTGAGCGCTCGTCCTTCCAGCCAGTAGTCAAAACGGGTGGTAATCACGCGATCCGACATAACTTCGTTTTCCAGACGAGTATGACCTCGAGTTTGCTCCGGGGTACGACTGACAAAATGCAACACCTGAAACATCAACAGATGAACGCCGGAATGACGAAGGTGGTGAAACTTCATCTGCGGCCCAAAGTGCATTTTCAGCGCACGCGAGACAGGCAAGAAGTAATAGAGTTGACGGGAATGGTATTTTTCTCCTTCAAACCCTAACAAGGGACGGTCCGGTGACGCGCTTTGTTTGATGAATAAGAGCACCTGGAACAGTTTGCGATACTGCTTGGGAATGGTCGTATACACTGTGCGAGACTGACCACTTTTGGTTCGCTCTTTTGCGGTATGCTTGATGGTCAATGTCAGTAACCCCGTTTTGGGCACAAACTGAACATCTTGGCAACGAAGGCGCAGGACTTCACCCCGGCGAAGCATGCCGAAAAAGCCGAGAAGCGTAGCCATCACCGCAAATAAACTGCGAAACGGATGCGTTGTATTGCTGGCGATGAGGGTTTGGATAAGGGTATCTAACTGCGTTAAATCCAAGCGAACCGGACTTACCGAAGGCGGCATGGTCGGTGGTGCGAAGAGTGCCAGATCAATGTTGTCCGTTTGCTCCTGAATACTGAGAAAGCGCAGAAAATACACAAAGATTTGCTGGAGAGACTCCGTTGAGAGCGAGTCATACACCGTCTGAGCCCAGGCGTTGATCGCCTCTTCGTTGATGGCATCCGCATAAGACAGTGGATAGGCGTCCAGGATACTTTCAAGGCGAGTGTATTTGATGATGGTGTTGGCGGCCAGCGTCGTTTTTTTCACCCCGCCGTCCCTGATTAACTGATGCGTATAGTCATACAACAAACGTGGTAACAGGTTCTTCTCGTCCAGGGTGGGCGCACCGGGGAGCGGTTTTGATGAGGAAGACGCTTTGATCAAATCGCGATGAGGCCAGGATGTTTTGCCGTTGGATGCTGTTAGGCGCTCAAACCAATGCATGTCCCAGTCAATCGCATAAATATCGGATGGCTTGAGTGTCGACGTTTGATGCTCGCGGGTTAGACTGACATGCCGCTCAGGGATGGCGAGATCTTTGATAAGCAGTGGCGGGATACGGTGGCGGACATACCAACTGATTTGAAAGCGTCGTGACCAGGTGAGCTGATCCGCAGGTGGCAGAGCCTGGCCTTGTAACCACTGTGTCAGTCGTTGATGAAGGTGGTGTTCACTCAGCGGAGTGGGGGATTGCGCATAATAGTCACTGAGTAAGCGATAGCTCATCAGTGGGAGATGGTAATGCGTATCGCGAGATTCTTCTTTTTCAGAGGTTCGGTGGAGAACCCGAAGACGAGGCACGCCGTGTTCTACGACAATCGACGTGGGATCGCTAAGTAATTGAGAAAGGTGAGACAAGGACAAGGGTGCCACCTCAAAGCCAATCATCAGGGCGATGAACGCCGGAGACAGTGCCCCTCGAGTGTTTAGGTAGTGCGTTTTTTGCCGCTGATAGCAGGCCAATACCTGCTGCGCGCCTTGTAACTCGCCAGCAATGGACGCAAACCACGCATAGTCGGTGTCTCGAATGCCGGGCTGATGCGCTTCTGGTAGTGCCCAATGGCAGGCATCCTGAAGGTAAAACAAGATATCGTTAAGGGCTTGTCGGTAGTGTTTTTGTTTACCCGTGGGCACCACTTTGATCTGCTTTTCAATCGGCGCAATATCGGCCTTGTCGAGGCGCCGCACTTGATGATCAACAATCGACCATCGATTGAGGACCCATTGTAGATCTTCAAGCGCAGAGCACGCTTGTCCGACGTGCTCGAAATGTCGGTGTATGTCCTTGGCGAGGGTCTGGGTGATGCGGTTAGACATAGGGAAGCTCCTTTAAATGGAGCCCGGCCGCATAGTGATTCAGATAACGCTTCATTGCCTCTGCGGTCTCGGGAAAGATCATGTCACTGCCCAAATGTTCGCCGAGGGCCTGGTGTCCCATCAGACGGTCGATGTCCTGGTCGAGCAATCGCGTCGAGGAGACATGATTGACGGCACTTTGCGCAAAAAAGTGACGCAGTTGGTAGGGGACCACCCCAGGCCAGTGTTGATGCATAAACTGGCGTAAGGCGCGGCTGGATAAGCGCTCAGGCTGTCCGTGTTCATCGAGGCAGAACCACAGTTCGTCTAACGCCGGGGACGAGCCCCACATCGCGCGCACCGCCGACTGCAGAGCTCGGTACTGCTGAATTTCATGCTGAAGCGGCTTGCTCACCATGATTTGCCTCAGGCGTCCTTTGTCGTAGACAAAGCCAATATCGCCGCCCGAATAGTAGTGAGCTAACAGACTGATCCCATGCGTTGGGCGCGTCCCCGTCAGAAGGATGAACAGCAACGCGAGGCGATAGGTCGCGGCATTGTAATAGGCGACCCACTGCTTTTTACTGGCGGGAGGAGTGGGTTTCAGGGCTCGGACATGAGTAAATAAACGATCAAAGAAACGGATGACGGCATTGATATCTAAGTGGCGCCTGCTGCCCAATGGGAGCGCCGGGCTACGGATGTTTTGATGGCTGCCATTGGATGTCTCTAACACGGTCTGGGCGATCCGCCCGGAGATCGTGAGGTATGGCGCTAACTTGGGATGCTCGGCCACCAAACTGATGGCGTGATGACCAATAAAGACGTCAAAGTGTGGCGATAAGTTGGTATTTCGGGCCGCTCTGATTAGGCGGGACAAGTAGCGATTGTGGGCATCAAACAGTTTATATCGGACTCGGTCACTGTCGCTATGTTGATAGCTTTCGGCGTGTTTATGATGCCTTCGGTTCGGCGAGACGAGTTGGGCTCGGGGTATCGCGGTGAGGGTATTGTCCACGAGGGCACAATCAATCAGATATTGATGAAAGACGTCTTTTCGGACGCGCGGATAGTCAAGAAGTGGGTCAGGGGTTCGCCATTTTTTGCTCATGAGGTGAAACAGGCGCGCTTTAGCTTTACGACTAAGCAAAGGCGTCTCATACCGCTGCCCGCTGATCCAGGGTTGGAAAAACACATTGAGATACGTCGGAAAAGGTTGCCATAAGTACTGTGTCATCTTTCCGTCATGATAGCCCTGCGCGTATTCCGCCCACGAGAACGCCCCATCCTTGTAGGTACGCAAGGTATGCGCTCGGCATGGCGTCGATCCGGCGATTTTGACAAGATCGGGGATGTCACTGGGATGATGAATGTCGGGCCAGGCTTGCGTGAGCCAAAGAAACAGCGCGACCCCCGTCATGGCGGGGCGGTCGTTCGGATCTTCCCGAGCCAGTCTGCGCAGCAGGATCGCCAGTGTCGTGGCATGAGCCAGCGCATCGGGATAGCGTCCGCCAGCGTTCTTTTGGCGATTGTCTCGGGCTAACTGCTGAAAGGGTACCATCACTATCTGCTCCTCGTAATTATCGAAAGGCCGAAGGGGAACAGCCCGCGAGCGCGGCGAGGGTTCTTTTCGTGGGAGAAGGGATGGCCAGGGCTTTGAACTGACGCAGGCGCTGGTGGATATTTTGGGCCTGATAAGCCTGTGTGGAGAGCACCAGAGCTGGGGCAAATAACAGAAAACTGCTGAGGGCGTCTTGGGCTTCATCGTCATCATACATCAGTAAGCTCACCACCAGATCGGCGCGGTGTGGATGCGCCCTCAATCGCTCCAGAAAGGCAATGGGCATGAGGCTGTGGTAATGCCCAGTGGAGGAGGGCCGCGTGACGGGGATCGGGTGACAATCAAGGAGGCGCTGTAGGTGGTGAACGGAGATAGCGTCGAGCGATGGCGTTTGCGTTAACTGGAAGCGATCGTCTTGCGTCAATGCATGGAGTAAGGGGTGCATCTGAAGACGCAGGGTGGGGAGTCCCATTTTCTTTAGTTTTGGTCTCATAAGTTCGCTCGCTTTCCTTGTCAGTGAAAATACAGTCAGTACAAAACGGTCGGTGAAAGACACTCAGTGAAATACGTAAACTCTACATATTGTGTATTATTTGCTGGTCTGATCGACATATGGTGCTTCCGTGCGTTTTTTAATCATAATCACATTTATGAGTCTGTTGAAAGCGTTTTGGATTAACCTCTCGTTTATTATGAAATTTTTGCAATGATTCTCTCAAAAACAATAAATGGATGCAGAAATGTTCAAAAACGTTGACGGAGTCAAAGTGCAATTATTCGGGGGCATGATCGGCGGGCACCGTCTCAACGTGCCGTGAGAAGAGCGGCTTGTGTCTCATGGTCTCTTGGCCACTCTCCCTGTGATCAGCGTCAGCCCAGTGATGGCGGGGCTTTTAGCCCAATAGGCGGCACTCTTTTTATTTTAATTTAAGTTCCTGTTTCTATAGATTTTAATTTGATCGAAAACGTCTCATGTCCGTGATCCTTTCGATCAACTGTCTCAGGTGGTTTTTTATACCGTGCTGTCTTGGCGATGGTTAAGTAGGGTTAAAAAGCCTTAGGGCATCGAAGGAAAAACGGTAGTATAACGAAGAGATGAAAGTCGTATGGAGAGAAGGTGTCATGAGCAAAGACTTGACAGCCTATGGAGTGCCACAGGTAAAAAGACCGAAAGTAAAAGCGACTAAGCAGTTAGCCTTGAGTGGGATTTGAGTCGGGACCACCTCTGATCTTAACCTGAGCACGTGCCGAAAGAAGCGCGCCGGTGGCAACCTGAACCCAAAATAGGGGCCGACTTTCCGTTTTGGCAAACCGACCCCAAAATGTGGGCTGAGTTTGAGGCCTGCTTAACAGATCCCAAAATATGGGCTGAGATTGAAGTCTGCATAAGCGATCCCAAAATATGGGCTGAGTTTATAGGGCGTAAACTTGAACCCAAACCTCCCTTTTAGCAAGTAGAACCCTATTTACTAGTCGAGTACAGAAACCAGAATTAGCGTAACCATAAGAACCTATCCCTCTAATAAGGTTTAGGAATTGCAGGGAAAGAAGTAATCACCTGATTGTTAGTCAAGTGTGTGTCATACAATATGACCGCCATAGGAGTCGGATATAGGAGCCAATATCCCATTTACCCCCTCACTCCGGGAACCGGATATTGAGCCAATATCCCTTGAAACATTAGCGTATGGGAACTGCATATTGGAGCCAATATCCCTTGAAATATTAGCGTATGGGAACTGCATATTGGAGCCAATATCCCTTGAAACATTAGCGTATGGGAACTGCATATTGGAGTCAATATCCCTTGAAACATTAGCGTATGGGAACTGCATATTGGAGTCAATATCCCTTGAAACATTAGCATATGGGAACTGCATATTGGAGCCAATATCCCTTTAAACAACAGCATATGGGAACTGCATATTGGGCTCACCATCAGATCGACGGTATAGGAAATAGGGGCTGATTAAGTTTGTCGTGACGAATACTGTAGCAACAAGTTGTCAATATACCCCCTCTGTTCACCCAGGATGCTAATGAACATCGTCAGGGGGACAGTAAAGCGAATAGTGGCGATAACCTAATGATAATTTGATTTGAATGCTCATAATATTCGCATCATATTATGATTGGAATAGAGGGCGTATTCGAATCAAAGGAGTCAAGGAACATGTGGATTTGGGAACAACCGTCATGGCCACATTTTATTTGGGATGACAGGTTCATCGAACCGCTGGTTTGAACCAAGAGACTCAATCTGGGCATTTTAATTGGCAAGGTGTCGTGTCAGCCGATGGTGGCCGTAGTACCAGATATTTCCTCTTGGTGACGGTTATCGGATCCTATCATCTCAGCTTTTAAATCTAAGTAGGTTCGGTTATCGTTAAGGTAATGAAGGGGGGAGATTATGTTGACTGTAGCAGCGAATAAAACAGAGAATATCAACGTCGATAACGCCATCAAACGTATGCAGAACCATGCCAGTAAAAGCCGTTCATCATTTGGTAAAGCGTTAAAAGTAAAAGCGCCAAATTCCGTTTATGGACGTATTGCTGGACCAGCAAAAGCATAGAGAGTTTAAAGATATAACAAGGAAACGCATTTCGTGTGCGGTGACGAGTGTTAGTCACCAATACCTGGTAGGCAAAGTGGTCAGGCTTATCGAGCGTCCTCGGTGGGCCCACTTTGCATATACGCCAAGTTCAAATAGATGCCATGACTTCTGCTCAGACAGTCAATAACAACTCAATGAAAAAGCAGGGATACCCGAGGCTTTCAACATGAATGTAAAGCGACGAACCGAGTGCTGCAAGCATTCTTTATTCCCATTGCTTGTCTCAGATCAGACCTAACATTGGGGCAAATAACTCGTTGTGCTATAAATTATCTAGTGTCATTTTTAAAGTGAGAACTGGATTGTGAGCAAAAAACAGTGGGCAGAAGAAGATCGGGTTGAGGGAGGGGCTCCCTGCAATCCACATGCTGATGCAATGACTCAAGGAACTGATTGTGAATTGGGTGTGAGGCATTCTGAAGTGGGATCAGTGCTGACGAAATTTCCAGGGCTAAAATCTGAAATCGAAGCGGTTTTTTGTTCAGCAGAGTTGGGGATTGAGTGGTTAACCTCACCTATTCCTGCATTAGGAGGCTCAACCCCGATAGAAGTGATTCAAAAAGGTGATTTGAACTTAGTCTTAATGACGCTAAATAAAATTAAGTATGGGGATTATTCATAAGTATATCCCCTAACCTGTACAGAGTCAGCCAGTCCCGAGTGGGGTCACCATCCATTCTACGCCAGTACTGATAGATGATATTTGCTATCGTGTACGTTCTGGGCTGCCATGATGAACTTATTTATGTCGAGTAGTCGGCAGCTGTTTCCAAGTATTGTCCTTCTCTGAACCTCATGCCACGCGCCACTGACAAAAGTGTTGGATGGACGACCGTGCTAGTTGCCGCCCATGCCGTGAGCAAATCAGGTAGTGTTACTACTAATATGAGGGATCAGCGTGCGTTTACATCATGAGCCATTTCGAGCTCTTTTTTCCCCATCATGCGGCGAACCAGACTAGTCACGCGCCAAATGTGCGTCAGAACATAGAAATAAACCGCAAAGAGTGCGATGAACGAATAGAACATCACCGGCTCACTGATGTTCTTAAACTCACCATAAATACCAAACAAGGCAAACAGAGATGCTAGGAAGCAAATTGCTGCAAGCGTCTGGCGTGAGTTAAACCCAATACGTTGGAATATGTGGTGAAGGTGCTCTCGGTCAGGTTTGAATGGTGAGTCTCCACGGCGGATGCGACGAACCATAATGGCGACCATATCCATCAGTGGGAAGCCAATGAGCCATAGGGCTGTGACTGGGCGGATCAATGGCTCAGAGCGGGTTTGGCTAGCCGCGAGTAGGACCCAAATGATGGTAAAGCCCATTAGCATACTGCCGGCGTCTCCCATAAACACTTTGCGTTTACGGCCAAAAATACCGAGATTCATCATAATATAAGGTAACGTAGCAACCATCAGCACAAGGCAGAAATAGCCTAAGCTGTGGTGGCCATTGACTTGCAATAGAAAGGCGATGGAAGCTAAAGATACAATAGAGAGCCCGCCTAACAGGCCATCAATACCGTCCACCATATTAAAGGCATTAATAGCGCCGATCACTGCCAAAATGGTAATCACAGGGCTTACGATGCCTAAAGACACGTCGCCAAAGCCAAACATATTGCCCAAGTTGTGTAGGTCAATACCGTAAACGTACATCATTATCACCGAAAGGACGGCCTGTACGAACATTCGAGCTTTAAAGTTTAAGTCTATTTTATCGTCTATTGCGCCAATCAAAGTCAGAATCGCAATACAAGCTAAGTAAACCTCGCTGTGTTGAACTGCTTCAGGCCGAAACGCTAAGTATTGCGCTAAAACGAGACAAATTGAAATGCCACCAACCAAGGGGATTGCTCCATTGTGGAGCTTTCTTTTGTTCGGTCTATCCACCAAACCGATCCTTTTGGCGAGTTTTCGCATTAAGAAAAGGGTGACAAATGAAGAGAAGAAGATAGCACTTAGTTCTAACAACATGATTTAGCCAACGTTTGTTTAATAGGTTTTGTTTTTTTTTTGATTGTGTGATTTTACTTCAAACAGCTCATAGACTAAAGAAGATTTGACACTTTATTGGTCATTTTTTGACAGTCTCGATCTTGACATTTGTATCATTTAAGCTCAAGAGTTTCAGGCTAGTCCAACTTTTCAAATTCTGATATTCTCCAAGAAGAAAAAGAAACCAAGGATTTATCAATGAAAATTGCAGTTGCGGGTACCGGCTATGTAGGGCTTTCCAACGCCATGCTGTTGGCGCAGAACCACGAAGTTGTCGCGTTGGATATCATTTCAGAAAAGGTTGAGTTACTAAACAATAAGCAGTCCCCGATTGTGGATGCGGAGATCGAGGGGTTTCTCGCGAACAAGCAACTTAATTTTGTCGCCACGACAGATAAAGAAACTGCTTATCAAGAAGCGAAGTACGTGGTTATTGCCACGCCAACTGATTACGACCCAACGACGAACTACTTTAATACCTCTTCGGTAGAAGCCGTGATTAAAGACGTAATGTCAATTAATCCAGATGCCGTGATGGTCATTAAGTCGACGGTACCGGTGGGTTACACTGCTCGTATTAAGCAAGAGCTAGGCTGCGAGAACATTTTCTTCTCACCAGAGTTTTTACGCGAGGGTAAAGCGCTTTACGACAACCTACACCCATCTCGTATTATTGTCGGTGAGCGTAGTAAACGTGCCGAGACATTCGCAAGTTTGTTAGTTGAAGGTGCGGTAAAAGAAGACATTCAGGTACTGTTTACTGATTCAACAGAAGCAGAAGCGGTTAAACTTTTCTCAAACACTTATTTAGCGATGCGTGTTGCGTATTTCAATGAGCTTGATTCTTATGCGGAAGCGCATGGCTTAGACGCACGTCAAATTATCGAAGGTGTGGGTTTAGACCCTCGCATTGGCAATCACTACAACAATCCATCGTTTGGTTACGGTGGTTATTGTTTGCCAAAAGACACCAAGCAGCTTCTTGCAAACTATCAAGATGTACCAAATAACATCATTGGTGCAATTGTAGATGCAAACCGCACGCGCAAAGACTTTATTGCAGAGTCGATCATCAAGCGTCAGCCAAAGGTCGTCGGTATTTACCGTCTGATCATGAAGGCTGGCTCTGATAACTTCCGTGCTTCTTCTATTCAGGGGATCATGAAACGCATCAAAGCAAAAGGCATTGACGTCGTGGTATATGAGCCTGTTCTGCAAGAAGAGGAGTTCTTCAACTCTCGTGTCGTAAAAGACTTGAATGAGTTCAAACAGACTGCTGATGTGATCGTTTCAAACCGTATGGTAGAAGAACTGGCTGACGTCGCTGATAAAGTCTATACACGTGACCTGTTTGGTAGCGATTAATTTCAATTTTTCTTAAAGCTAAAGGCTCCTTCTGTGGAGCTTTTTTTTCAGTTGGTAATTAAAAATGATAAAAAAATGTCTATTCCCAGCAGCGGGTTACGGTACACGTTTCTTGCCTGCTACTAAATCTATGCCAAAAGAAATGATGCCAGTGGTCAACAAACCACTCATCGAGTATGGCGTCGAAGAAGCCATTGAAGCAGGCATGGACGGCATGTGTATTGTGACAGGCCGTGGCAAGCACTCGCTGATGGATCACTTCGATAAAAACTACGAATTAGAGCATCAAATCAGCGGAAGTAGTAAAGAAGTACTGTTAGATGATATTCGTAGCTTGATTGATTCAGCGAGCTATACCTATATTCGTCAGCGTGAAATGAAAGGCTTGGGCCATGCTATTCTGACCGGGCGTGAGCTTGTGGGTGACGAACCGTTCGCCGTGGTATTGGCCGATGACCTGTGTGTTAACGAAGACAAAGGTGTGCTGGCGCAGATGGTTGACTTGTACAAGCAGTTCCGCTGTTCGATTGTTGCCGTACAAGAAGTCCCAGAAACAGAGACGCATAAGTACGGTGTCATTGCCGGTGAGATGATCAAAGACGACATCTTCCGCATCGACAATATGGTTGAAAAGCCAGAGCCGGGCACCGCACCAAGTAATCTGGCGATCATTGGTCGCTATATTTTGACTCCTGATATATTCGAATTAATTGAAAATACTGAGCCGGGCAAAGGTGGCGAAATTCAAATTACGGATGCGCTGATGCAGCAAGCACAAAACGGCTGCGTATTGGCGTACAAGTTTAAGGGTCAGCGCTTCGACTGTGGTAGCGTAGAAGGTTACATTGAGGCGACAAATTACTGCTTCGAGAATATTTACAACAAACCTTCGAAAAATCAGGTTGAAGACGTACCCGCAGTAAAAGTGGCTTAATTACGTTAGGGCCCAGGTACTAGATTCCTAGGCCCATAACCTCCACTATCAATAAACCACCGTAAATCCTTTCTTCTCTAATTCCTTCCCCAATACTTGTTGGGCTTCATCTTCCCCATGAATCAAATGAATGGCTGTTGGTGTTGTGGGAATGCCAGTAATAAACTTGAGTAAATCACTTTTGTCTGCATGGGCGGAATAACCAGAAATAGTATGAATCTGAGCATTAACTTGGATTTCTTGAGCATCTATCTCAACCTCTGAATTACCTGATTGTATCGCCTCGCCTAACGTACCTTGAGCTTGATAACCTGCGAATAGAACGTCGTTTCTTTCATCTGGAAGAAGGGCTTTCAAATAGTTGACGATTCTACCGCCTTCACACATTCCGGAAGCGGCCACAACAATGGCGGGTTCATCAGTTGAAGCGAGTCGGTTTACTAAGGCTTTATGCTCTGTGTGACTTTCCACTGTAATACACTGGTCGAAAGCAAGTGGATGGCGTTGATTGTCTAATCTTTGCTTTGCTTCCTGACTCCATAAGGTTTTAAAACGTCGATACGTTTTTGTCACTTCTTTTGCTAGAGGAGAGTCTAGGATGATGGGTAATGACGATGCCAATTCATGCTGGTTAATCAATTGCTCTATATCAAATAGCAGCTCTTGTGTTCGACCGACACTAAAAGCAGGGATCAGAATCACACCACCATCTTTTAACGCATGATCAATGATGTCGTTTAAACGCTTTGTACGTGTCGCAATGTCTTCATGTTGTCTATCGCCGTAGGTGGATTCTATAAACAGGTAGTCCGCGCGCTCTGGCGATTGTGGATCAGGCAAAAGTGGCGTATTCGATGGCCCTAAGTCACCGGAGAAAACGACAACTTCATTATTTGAGAGTTTAAATTCGACATAAGCAGAACCCAGTATATGCCCTGCAGGTTGGAAGCGGACATGTGCGAGAGCAGGGAGTTCTACCCACTGCTGATAATCACAAGATTTTAGCTGTTTTTTAATGATATTCAGTACTTGTTGGCGCTGGTGGTAGTTTAAACCGAGTTGCAGTTTCAAGCCGTCTTCAAGCATTAAGGGAACGAGTTCCGCCGTTGCTTGAGTGCAATATATTGGTCCTTTAAAACCAGAGGCCAGTAACCATGGCAGCCGGCCAATATGATCTATATGAGCGTGAGTGAGAACGAGAGCCTTTACCTGCTCGGTAGGAAACTCGATGTTCAGTGAGGCATTGCGTCCACCAAAGCTGAGATCCTTGCCTTGAAAGAGTCCACAATCAATCAAAATACTGCCGTTTGTTAGCTGAAGTTCATGACAGGAACCGGTAACGGTGTGCTTTCCGCCATGATGGATAACACTGGCTATGTCTGATATTGGTGTCGTCATGCTTTCTCCTTATCTATTCAGCTTAGGCGAGCAGGCAGTGAAAGAGTAAGACTCGTGACTCAGTAAATTGGATGTAATTGGTTGGAAAAGCGCTGAAATGCGATTAAGTTAGCATCAATAAACACTTTCATAGAGAAGAGCGGCGAAGATTGAGTTTGCTTTACACTCTTTGAGGTGTTCGACAACAGCCCCAGAATAAACCTCTATGATCTGGCTTATCTTCTAATATCCGAGCGACTCGTCACAGTTTCCAAGTTCGTGATACAATTAGCATTAAGTTCAAAGAGTTCCTCTCGTAAACACAACGTAAGCGCTTTTTGCTATCGATTACAAGAGAAAACATGTAAAGGTTAAAGATGCAATCAGATCATGAATTCCAAAACTGGACGGTTATCGGTAAAGGTGCAGAGCGAGTTTGTTTTCAAAACCCTTCCAATCCTGCTCAATGTGTGAAGTTGAGCCAGAAAGACGCTGCGAAGCAAACCTATCGAGAAATTGAGTTTTTTGAGCGACTAAAAAAGAAAAGCGTTCAGTTCACGCATATTCCAGAATTTTTGGGGAAGGTGACAACAGAGACTCAAGTTGGCTTTAAGCAGCAAGTGATTTTGGACGAGGACCTGTCAGTTTCATTAAACCTTGCACAATATATTGTGCAGCAAGGGAATGAACTCGATATCGATCATTTGCTGCTGGAGATTCGAATTCTAAAAGATTACTTGATCGAGAGCCGAGTTATACCAAGTGATTTAGTGTTGACTAACTTGCTGGTGAGGCAGGCTGAAGGGGCTATTACACTCTATTTGATTGATGGATTTGGTAATACAGAATTTATTCCGGTATCGGACTTTATCCCTTACCTAATGCATAAAAAGATTAATCGTAAGTTTAAGAAATTTCTAAGGAAAAACTTGCACGTTTTCATCAAGAAGAAAAAAACAGTTGAAGAGTTAGAGGCTTACGGTAAAAAAATCGATAAGTTTGAAGACCTGTACCTTTGAAGGTGTTTTATTTGGTGGGTGACGGTTTTGAACCGAGATAGAGAAAGGGATGCATGATGCATCCCTTTGTTATTTTTACTTGTTTAAAAACAAAATTAAGCTTTTGCTGCTGCCGCTGCTTTAGCGATTGCTGCGAAGCTCTTCGCGTCTAGAGAAGCACCACCAACTAGAGCACCATCGATGTCTGGTTGTGAGAAGTATGCTTCTGCGTTTTCTGGTTTAACAGAACCGCCGTATTGGATGATTACTTGCTCAGCAACTGCTTCGTCTTTCGCTGCGATTAGTGCGCGGATAGAAGCGTGGATGCGTTGTGCATCTTCAGCTGTTGCTGCTTTACCAGTACCGATTGCCCAGATTGGTTCGTAAGCAATGATTGCGCCGTTTAGAGCTTCAACGCCGTAAGCGTCGATAACTGCGTTGATTTGACGAGCACATACTGCTTCAGTTTCGCCTGCTTCGTTTTGTGCTTCAGATTCACCGATACAGAAAACTGGCGTTAGGCCGTTTTCTTTTAGGAAGTTAAATTTCTTCGCGATGAACTCGTCTGATTCGTTGTGGTAATCACGACGCTCAGAGTGGCCGATGATGATGTGAGTAGCACCGAAATCTTTCAACATTTCTGGAGACATGTCGCCAGTGAAAGCACCGCTGTTGTTTAGGTCAGTGTTTTGCGCACCTAGAATGATCTTGTTACCGCCTTCTGCGATTACGCGCTCAGCTAGATCGATGTAAAGTGCTGGTGGAGCTACTGCTACGTCAACACCTTCAACGCCTTCAAGCTCAGCGTTAAGACCAGTTAGCAGCTCAGTTACCATCGCTTTGCTGCCGTTTAGTTTCCAGTTACCCATAACTACAGGACGACGCATAGGAATATCTCCGTATTATCTATTAATGATTAATGTAAAAAATCTACGAAAGAATATAACAGAATAATTTGAACAGATCATGATTGGTATCATGTCTTGTTCGGCTTTGTACATCTGGTCAGCGTAGCACTTGTTTCTGTCAGTTCTATCAAAAGCAATCGATTGGTGATCACGTAGACAGAATGATAGTTCATTCCTCGGAAATTGCAGCTTGGATTGGTATTACTACGCACTGGATTTTAATGTTGTAGAAAGGAATCAAAATGCCAAATTTGGTTTTAGAGTATTCGAACTCAGTGGAAGAGCGCGTCAACGTTCAAGGTTTACTAGAAGATTTACATAGAGCTGCGTTGGATTGCGGGCTTTTTGAATTGGCATCAGTGAAGTCAAGAACACTCCGCTGTCATAACTGGCTAATAGGTGAAGAAGGCGACAGTCTGGATTTTATCCATGTAAACTTTGAGTTACTGGAAGGAAGAACGTCAGAACAAAAACGAGCGTTATCCCGAGACTTAATGGTTGTACTTCAAGAACAAGCCAGCCATGTTTACAGCCTAACGGTAAACATTCGCGATATGGATGTGGAATGTTTTCAGAAAGTGGTGAACTAACGACCATCTTCTTCTGTTAACTCGCTGCGTGGTGACCTTTCTCACGCAGTGAAGCCTTAGTTCATCTACCCCTAGTTTTGTGATTCTGCTAACCTATTGCACGGCATTGACTTCTAGGTCTATTTAATGAAACTTTTCTACTATCTTAACAACTTACTACTCAACGTCGTTCCGTCCTTTGTTTTTCAACGGCGTAAAGCTCAATTAGAGCGCCATTTTGAACAGGATAAAGACGCGATTCAGGCTCGTGTTGATTATTACTGTAAGCCGAATGAATTGCATGAGTTACCAAGTGATGCTATCACGCAACACACCTATCAGCGTCGTGGCAAGAGTGCTTATTTCTATGACTTAAAGCAGTACCTGCACTATTTTCCTAAACACCTTAAGTTCGCGTACTACTTTGGCGACCACGTAAAAGTCGAGCCACAGCCAACTCTGTATAAAGCCAGGCCGACACAGGGTGACAACTCAACGTCGGTGTTGTTTAAGTTAGATAAAATGCGCCACTTTCGTTTTATTGAAGACAAAACAGAATATCTGGATAAGAAAGATATGGCGGTTTTCCGCGGCGCTGTGAAACAAAAACATCGCATTCGTTTTATGAACGCCATGTTTGGCCATCCACTGGTAGATGCGGGTCAATCAAACCCGTCTAAAGAGCACCCTGAGTGGAAGCAGCCGTTTATGTCCATTGAGGAGCAGCTGCAATATAAATTTCTCATTTGCCTAGAAGGGAATGACGTGGCTTCTAACTTAAAATGGGCGATGTCTTCAAACTCAGTCGTTATCACGCCGAAAATGCGATTCGAAACCTGGTTTATGGAGGGGGCACTTAAGCCGGGTGTACATTATATAGAAGTTAAAGATGATTGGTCTGACTTTGAAGATAAGGTCAATTACTACTTAAAGAACCCAGCTGAAGCCAAGAAAATTTTGGATAATGCCCATGAGCATGTTGCGCAGTTCCAAGATAAAAATAGAGAAGACCTTATCTGTATCAAAACGTTGGAAAAGTATTTCTCTATCACTAATCGCTGATTTTTATTGATATTTTAAAACATGAAGGCTCGTCTGCTCTATGCTAGTAGTAAAGACAAACTTTTAGGCTACCAGTGCTATTTGAATGACATGTTTATTTTTTTGGGTAATTGCGAATGCTAACTAAAGAGCTACTGTTTTCTTTCCGAGGGCGCATCGGGCGTAAAACGTTTTGGATATGGAACATTGTCTATTACGTTTCTATCTTAGGTTTTGGCGTGGGTATCAATCAGCTGTTTCCCGCGTTTTCTCACCTTCTGCTGCCTATTTTTCTTTTGGTCATGCTTATTCCTGATCTCGCGATTACCACAAAGCGCTGGCACGATCGTGATAAATCGATTTATTGGTTAGCGCTGAATATTCCTTTGGTTTTAGGTCGGCTCGCTACACCAATGACGAGCCCAGTTTCACAAGAGTCGGCTACGCCGCAACTGTTCATTGCTTCTATATCTTTAATTTGTGGCGTATGGATTTTGGTTGAATGTGGTTTATTAAAAGGAACGAAAGGCCCTAATCAGTACGGCCCTGATCCTGTCGGATAAATGATGCTGCTCGCTAGGACGACGAGTGAGCGTATTGGTAAGTTTAAGGGCGATTATTACAGGATCCGAGAGTCATCAATAATAATCGTCATTGTCCCTCATCGACCTGAACTGAACCACATTACGTGTCTTTTCAGGTTGTGGTGCTCCTTGCAACGCTTCTCTGAACTTCATCACTTGTTTCTGTAGTTCATTCATCAATACCACGTTGACATGGTTTGGGTTTTTACAGTTGTTGATCACTCTGTCTATATGGCTCTGCTGCGCCCAAAGTCGTGGCTGCATGCTTTTCGATGCGCCTTCTATCATTTCGCGGGCCTTATCTTGTCGGAATTGCTCAAAAGCTTCCGGGTCATCTTGTGCCATTTGCATCAGTTCGTCGAAAGAGGGCAGAGTTTGCGGTTTGTGAGTACGCAGATTGGCCATCATTTGTCTCCAAATCCATGCGGATAGTTACACTTCGATATTAAAAGCGTATATCACGGAGAAGAGGAGAACGGCAAAATGACTCTGTAGTCTCAGATATAAGAGAGCGGTTTTATAGATAAGTTCTAGGAAGGAACTGCGTGATTCTAATCATTGCCTACGCTTGAATACGGTATACGCAACGTCGCTGGCCGCTAATGATATGCTCAGTGCGTTCCACACGAGTTTCATCGCCAAGTAGTGCTTGGAACACACTTAGCTCTGACTGGCAGAGACTAGGACAACGTGTAGCAGCTTTACAAATAGGGCAGTGGTTCTCAATTAAGATAAAACCGTGCTCATCTTGCTCTAGTTCTGCCATGTAGCCTTCTTGTTCTCGTAATGAGACCAGCGTTTTCAATTTGCTTTCCAGCGTGTCACATTCATCAAGATGTTGACGATAGTTTTGTAACGTGAGCTTTTCGCGCTCAGAGGTCACTTTCTCGAGGCCATCTTTACCAAAGATGTGTTCGACCGCTTCGATGAATTGTACGGTAAGTTCACCATGGCGATCGGCAAATTGCTCATGGCCTTTTTGAGTAAGAGCCCAGTGCCTGGTCGGGCGACCGACTTTGACTTTGACGTCGTAGATAGACAGGATGCCATCATCTTCTAAACCTTGAAGATGCTGACGTGCACCCATGGTGGTCATTCCAAGTTCAGAAGAGAGTTGTTTTGCCGTGACAGAGCCATCACGCTTAACGATTTGCAATATCCTATCTACGGTTTTCATATTCCCACCATTTATATGTCATGACATATTATGCGCGATAGGTTTTGTAAAGAAAAGTGTTGACTTAGTTTTGGTGAGATAAGCGAGATACTAGGGCCGTTTATCCAGGCCCTAAAATCTCTGATACTTATTAAAGAATAATATCGCGCACTTCTTGATCTTTACGTTCTAAGTAATGGATCGACTTGATGCGACGGATGGTGCGGCAGCGACCACGAATAAGCAGGGTTTCTGTTGTCGCGATATTGCCTTGGCGAGTAATGCCTTCTAGCAGATCACCTTTGGTGATGCCTGTCGCGGAGAACACAACGTTGTCACTGCATGCCATGTCTTCCATTTTTAACACGACGTTTGCTTTCACACCCATCTCTTCACAGCGTTTTAGTTCTGCTGCGCCGTAGATGCGGTTTTCTTCTGTATTACCTTTTACTTCATGACGAGGAAGTAGACGGCCATGCATGTCACCATCTAGTGCACGAATGACCGCCGCAGAAACTACGCCTTCTGGTGCGCCGCCAATGCAGTACATGACGTCCACTTCGCTGTCTGGCATACAAGTCAGGATTGAAGCGGCTACATCACCGTCTGGCACAGCAAATACGCGTACGCCCATTGCCTGCATTTCTGCGATCACTTTGTCGTGACGAGGCTTAGCCAGCGTGATCACAACTAAAGTGTCTAGAGTTTTGTTCAGCGCATTGGCGATGTTCTCTAGGTTTTCTTTTAGTGGCTTTTCTAAATCGATAACGCCTTTTGCACCTGGGCCAACCACCAGTTTTTCCATGTACATGTCAGGCGCTTTAAGGAAGCTGCCTTTTTCACCGGCCGCAAGAACCGCTAAAGCATTTGATTGACCCATGGCCGTCATGCGTGTGCCTTCGATAGGATCGACTGCAATATCGACTTCATCGCCACCAATACCCACTTGCTCACCGATGTACAGCATTGGTGCATCATCGATTTCACCTTCGCCAATAACAATTTCACCGCTGATTTCTGTTTTGTTCAGTAGTGTGCGCATAACCTCAACGGCTGCACCGTCCGCTGCGTTTTTATCGCCGCGACCAAGCCATTTATAACCAGCCAGTGCTGCACCTTCAGTAACACGGGAAAATGCCATTGCTAAATCACGTTTCATGATGTCTCCAAGTAAGCAAGAGGGAAGAAGAATTTGCGCGGCGATTTTACCATAACGAGTGTTAAACGTTTGCGTTTTTGCCGAGCTTTTACTTTGGTTAAGTTGAATTTGATCAATACTGAGTGCGTTTTTCTCGTGGCGAGAGGCAAATACCTTGCTCAAAAATGCTTCGGTGATCAGAAAAGTCAGCATTTAGTGAGATTGCGCCGGTTTTTTAACCGAATGATGCAAAATATCGAATATAGTGAGTGTTTCTCGTCGCAACGCTGAGTAGAATGAACCTCATATAGGTAAGGTGCGCGCCTGTCTCGTGCATCATCCCAACGGAACAACATAGGTAGGCCAAGATGTCTTTTGAAGTATTAGCACAACTAGAATCTAAAATTCAAACTGCAGTTGACACAATCACTCTTCTTCAAATGGAAGTTGAAGAGCTGAAAGAAGATAAAGTAAAGCTAGAAGCACAAGCAAACGAGCTTCGCACGCAACGCGAAGAGCTTGAGCAGAAAGCTGAGCAAGCACAGCAAGAGCACGCGCAGTGGCAAGAGCGCATTCGTGCACTACTTGGCAAAATGGAAGAAGTGGAATAATTCTACTTTTCTGTCCAGAATTGAAAACACCCGCTATAAGCGGGTGTTTGTGTATTTGGTGTAGGGAAAAGCGCTAAAGCCTAGGATCTTGTTCCTCTAACTCTTCTTCCTCAACTTCCTCGTCCAGTTCTAGGTCGATATTGAGCGGTTCTGGAGACAGAATGATGCCAGTGCTGTCCGCGTAAATGTAGTCTTCTGGTAGAAAGCTAACGCCGCCAAAGTTCACAGGTACGTCGAGTTCACCTATACCCTGGCTAGATGCGCCGACAGGAATAGAGGCGAGAGCCTGAACGCCAAGGTTCATATCTTCCAGTTCGTCGATTTCACGAACGCAGCCGTATACGACAATGCCTTCCCACTCATTTTCTTCTGCGATGGTTGCGATTTCTGCGTCGACAAGGGCTTTGCGTAAGGAACCACCGCCGTCAATTAGCAGCACGCGACCTAGGCCATCTTGCTCTAACGTTTCACGGATCAGCGAATTGTCTTCAAAACACTTGATGGTGGTGATTTGTCCGGCAAAGGAAGCGCGACCGCCAAAATTACTGAACATTGGTTCAACCACATCTACCTGCTCGAGGTAAATATCACAGAGTGCTGAGGTATTGTATTCCATAGCGTACCTTTCTAAACAGAAACTGGTTGTCTTTGAGTATATCTGGGCATCAAGCCAATGCAATGACAATCCTTTTTTAACTTGCCAGAGTTTGAGCTACCACAATTGTTGCAAATAAAACGTTGGTAACCAGCGAGCATTTTACGATCACTGGCATCATAGGTGCGATCTGTGCAGGCTTTTCGGTTTCCCAAACGGCTTTGCCATGATGGGCGACAAAATAAATGCTTAATAAGAATGGCAGACTGATCCAAACCGGTTTGTCCTGAATAAGCAGGTAAACAGCGAAAGCGAGAATAGCGCCACCTAATAAGATGAAATGGTACTGCTTGGCCTTTTGTTGTCCCAAGCGTACGGCTACGGTTCGTTTTCCACACTCACGGTCGTTATCAATATCACGCATGTTATTGATATTAAGAACGGCGACGGCCAGTAAGCCGCATCCCAAAGCGGGTAAGAATAGGGTGGTATCGACATGTCCGGTATGCAGGAAATAGGTGCCGGATACGCCAAGTAAGCCAAAAAACAGAAAGACAGAAATATCGCCCAGTCCGACATAACCGTACGGTTTGCTGCCCATGGTGTAGGCAATGGCGGCAAGGATGGCAAGAATACCCAATCCGATGAAGGTGAGAATACTTTCAAGAGAGCTCAAAGAGTAAAACACTAAGATCAGGCCGGAAATGACGGTTAGCACGATGTTGAAGCCAATTGCCTGCTTCATTTGCTCTTTCGTTACTGCGCCAGACTGTAAAGCACGCAGTGGACCAAGGCGTTTTTCATTGTCGGTTCCTTTTACTGCGTCGCCATAATCATTGGCCAGATTGGAAAGGATCTGTAACAGAGTCGCGGTGATAAACGCCATCAAGGAAATAGGCAAAGAGAATTGATCTGCAGCATAAGCAAGCACACTACCAGTAAGAATAGAGACTAATGCCAGCGGTAATGTTTTGGGACGAGCGGCGTCGAGCCAAATCTGTAGAGATTGTTTCATGGATATTTCGTGCTAGTAACCGATGTGTCCAGTATAAGCATAAAGAAGCAGATGCGCTATTGACCTAAAGCAAGTCAAAGAGAGTCAGGAAGTAGAGGGTTGGTTGAAAAGCGAGGTTCTGGATTTTGAAGTATGAGAATAGCATTTCAAGTACGAGTGCCGGCGATTGCACAAATATACTGTTGTTGAATTGTCGTCGCAGAACCAAAAAGCCCAGAGACGGAATCTCTGGGCTTTGTTGATTAGAGTGCTTATTAAAGAATAAAGCGGCTTAGATCTTCATCTTCAATTGTATCGCCCAGACGAGCTTGCACGTAGGCTGCGTCAATCACAAACTTAGCGCCAGATTGCTCTGCTGCATCGTAAGAGATTTCGTCCATCAGACGCTCCATAACGGTATGCAGACGACGAGCACCGATGTTTTCGGTGGTTTCATTTACTGTCCATGCGGCTTCAGCAATTCGCGTGATACCGTCTTCAGTAAATTCAATGTCGACATCTTCTGTCTTCATCAACGCGATGTATTGCTCAGTCAGTGACGCTTTAGGCTCAGTCAGAATACGTTTGAAGTCGTTACTGCTTAGAGCTTCAAGTTCAACACGGATTGGCAGACGGCCTTGCAGCTCTGGGATAAGGTCAGAAGGCTTCGCGACCTGGAATGCACCAGAAGCTACAAACAAGATGTGGTCTGTTTTTACCATGCCGTGTTTGGTGGAAACAGTGCTGCCTTCAATCAGAGGTAGCAGGTCACGCTGAACACCTTCACGAGAGACGTCAGGGCCAGAGCTTTCACCACGTTTACAGATCTTGTCGATCTCATCAATGAAGACGATACCGTTGTTTTCAACGTTGTAAATCGCGGCTTCTTTTAGCTCTTCCTGGTTCACAAGCTTCGCTGCTTCTTCCTCGGCAAGGGCTTTCATCGCGTCTTTAATTTTTAGCTTACGTTTCTTCTTGGTATCGCCCGCTAGGTTTTGGAACATACCTTGTAGCTGGTTGGTCATCTCTTCCATACCAGGAGGTGCCATGATCTCGACACCCATTTGAGGCGCGGCAACATCGATTTCAATCTCTTTATCGTCCAGCTGACCTTCACGCAACTTCTTGCGGAAAATCTGACGAGTGTGAGAGCTATCATCGCTCTGTTCTGCTTGTCCCCAGCTGTCACGAGCTGGTGGCAGTAGTGCATCAAGAATACGCTCTTCAGCTTGCTCTTCCGCGCGGAATTTTACTTTTTCCATCGCTTGTTGATGAGTGAGCTTCACTGCAACATCGGTAAGATCACGGATGATGGTTTCTACTTCTTTACCAACGTAACCTACTTCAGTGAATTTGGTCGCTTCTACTTTAATGAACGGTGCATTTGCAAGCTTCGCGAGGCGGCGTGCAATTTCAGTTTTACCAACACCAGTTGGACCGATCATCAGGATGTTTTTAGGTGTAACTTCGACACGTAGGCTTTCTTCAAGCTGCATACGACGCCAGCGGTTACGAAGAGCAATCGCAACCGAACGTTTTGCTTTGTCTTGACCAATAATATGGCGGTTCAGTTCATGAACGATTTCGCGAGGGGTCATTTCAGACATATTCTTTCCTTAGTTCGTTACGATTACTCGGCTGGAGCGGCCAGCTCTGCAGTTGATTCTAGCTCTTCTACAGTGTGATTGTGGTTGGTGAATACACAAATATCGCCCGCAATGTTCAATGCTTTTTCTGCGATTTCACGGGCATCCAGATCTGTGTTCTCTAACAGTGCCGTTGCTGCCGCTTGTGCGTACGCACCACCAGAACCGATCGCAATCAAGTCATTTTCTGGCTGAACCACATCACCATTACCGGTGATGATTAAAGATGCGGTTTCGTCTGCAACAGCAAGTAGTGCTTCTAGCTTACGAAGCGCGCGATCACTACGCCAGTCTTTCGCCAGCTCTACAGCGGCTTTGGTCAAATGGCCTTGGTGCATTTGCAGTTTGCTTTCGAAGCGCTCGAAAAGGGTGAAGGCGTCCGCAGTACCGCCGGCAAAACCAGCCAGTACTTTATTGTTGTAAAGGCGGCGAACTTTACGCGCGTTACCTTTCATTACGGTATTGCCTAGAGATACCTGGCCATCACCCGCGATGACGACTTTATTATTTCGACGTACAGATACAATGGTAGTCACAGTCGACCTCTTAATTATTTCTCTTTGGAAGTAATATTGTATATGGGGGAGAGGAAAAGGGGATTCAAGGGGAAATTAAAGGATGGGGTTTCGGTGGAGTAGGTTTCTAGTGACCTAGGGCCGATTAAACTGGCCCCAGGTTGTACTCTATCGCTAGAAATTCTCTTTCCAAATCGCACACGGCTCGATTTTAGCGCGTTGCAATTTATGGCGATCTTTTTCTGCATCGCGCTTAAATTTGTATGGGCCTAGAATAATTCGGTACCAAGAGCTGCCTTCTTTCTTAACAATTTTGCTGGTTAAGCCCTGGAAAGCGATGGCGAGCTTACGCTCTTCTGCCTGTGCCTGGGTCTTATAAGCGCCACACTGCATGATGTAAGGGATTTTCGAGACTTGAATCTCTTTGGCGACCACTTCCACTTCGCGATTTGGGAGAGATTCTACGTATTCCCATTTTTCTTCGGGTGGGGGAGGTAAATCTGTCTTTGCCTTAGGTTTGCTGACCGGAGCCGTTGATTGCTGCACAACTTGTGGCTGAGGCTCTGGATCATTGTTTAGCAAATATAGCCCGTAGCCAAAACCACCCACTAGCACGATTGCCAGTAGACCACTACGCCAAGGTTTCTTTCTTGAAGGCTGTTTTTTTGTCGACTTTTTTGGGGTACCACGCCCCCTTCTTACATAATCTTTGTTTGCCACGGTCATTTCTGGTCATCAAGAATTCTTCCAAATATGTTAATCCAGAACGAGTTGAGAAAACACCCTGTTTCTCTAATCTTGATAGATACATATAAAAAAGCAGCACCAAATGAGTGCTGCTTTTAATGGACAGAAACTTAACTGATCTTAGCGAGAAAAGCTTACGCTCGCTGAGGAGGCGCCGTACTTCCGCGCACAATCAGGTTAGTCTCCAGAAGACGAGATCCAGAATGCACATCGTGGCCTTTTAAAAGCTCTAACATCATTAGCATCGCTTGTCGGCCAATCTCGTAGCGAGGTTGAGAGATAGTCGTTAACGGTGGATCAGAGTACTGCGCGAAATTGATGTCGTCAAAACCTACGACCGATAGATCTTGTGGTACACAGAAGCCGAGCTTCTTCGCTTCTTGAATGGCGCCGATTGCCATCGTGTCACAGTGGCAGAAAATCGCGGTTGGTGGCTCCGCTAGTTCCAGCAGTTTACGCACTGCTTTTGCACCGCCGTCAAAAGAGAACTCGGTGACAATACTGTATTGCGGGTCTTTATTTATCCCTGCACGACGCAGTGCTTGCTGGTAACCTTGTTGACGGAATTGGCACAATACCGCGGTATCAGGACCTGAAATTTGCGCAATACGTTTGTGGCCGAGCTGAGTCAGATAATTGACCGCTTCAAAGGCAGAAGTCAGGTTATCGATATGAACGGTTGGCAGTTCCAGCTCAGGCGCAAATTCACACGCCATGACCATTGGTGGCAGGTTTTTCTGCTCTGGCTTACTCACATCAAACGGTAAGTCAGTACCAAGTAGCAGCATCCCGTCTGCTTGCTTTGTAAATACCAAGTTTACGAATGAGCTTTCGCGTTTCTTCTGCTGGCCACTGTCTCCAAGTAAAACCAGGTAGCCGTGCTCCATCGCTGCATCTTCGATACCACGGATGATTTCGGAAAAGTAAGGGTCGCAGATGTCAGGAACGATCGTAACAATCGTCTTCGACTCATTTCGTCGTAAATTACGCGCTAATGAATTTGGTGAGTAACCTGCTTCGAGTATCGCGTCTTCAACTCTTTTTCTGGTTGAAGAGGAGACTTTCTCCGGATTCATTAATGCTCGAGATACCGTCGCGGTAGACACTCCCGCAAGCTGGGCAACATCCTTCATTGTCGCCATAGTGTTTTAACCTCTCAAATTGTTCGCCAAGGTGACGTTATTCCCTGTAGTGAAATTACTGTCATTGAGTACAGATAAATTCGCACTTTACCATCACATTTCTGGTGTTTATTTGCCGAGTAAAGTACGTCTTTATTACCAGAACAACAATTCAAATTTGGGGAATCGCTATGGTGTTCATTTAAAGTCTTTTTCTGCAAAGCACTAAAGACTTTACTAATTGGGATAGTCTATTCATTTCTATAGCGAAAGTTACGGTCTGTTTAACAAAATCCACAATGACAACGTGACGTGTATCACATTAAAAGGTAATTCATTACATAGCTAAACGTTTGCTAGCTGAGATCCTGTGGTTCTATGTCTAAATTCCAACGTACTTTCTTGGCATTAGGTAACAACTCAATAGCAGGTTTTGCACTGGTTAATAACTTTTGCATTAATGACCGGTGTTGGGTTTGCAGCAAGAGTTGCCAGCGATATTTGCCCGCCCGTTTAGCCAAAGGTGAGGGGGTCGGGCCAAGTACCATACAAGTGTCGTCAAACAGTGGGTGAGACTCCAGCGTAAAACGAACTTGGCGCAGGAAGTCTTCGACTACCTCACTTTGGTTTGCCTCTGCTTTAAATAGAGTCAGGTAACTGTAGGGAGGTAGTTGCGCTAACTTCCGCTCCTCTAATGCGGTCATGGCAAAGTGGCGGTAATCTTTTTGCAGCAATGCTTGTAACAAACTGTGCTCGGGGTGGTGAGTCTGCAAAATTACTTCTCCAGGCTTACTCGCACGACCAGCCCGCCCCGCAACCTGAATGAAAAGCTGCGCGAGGCGTTCAGCAGCCCGGAAATCACTGCTGTATAAAGAGCCATCCACATCCAACAAGGCAACCAGCGTTACGTTGGGGAAGTGGTGTCCTTTAGCAAGCATCTGGGTACCAATTAAAATCTGGAACTCACCTTTACGAATCGATTCAAGGGCATCTTCTAAGCTGCCTTTACGGCGGGTGCTGTCTCTGTCGATACGAATGGCTTTGTATTCTGGGAAGAGTTGCGCCAATTGATGCTCTAACTGTTCTGTGCCAACACCGACCGTTACTAACTGAGTGGAGCCACATCCCTGACACTGATGAATTACAGGTTGCTGTGAGCCGCAATGATGGCAGCGTATTTCGTTACTGTATTGATGGAAGGTGTAGTAGGCATCACAGCGCTTACACTCGGCTATCCAGCCACATTCATGGCACATTAGTGCAGGGGAGAAACCTCTGCGGTTAAGAAACAGCATTACCTGATTGCCCGCTTTTAGGTGTTTACGCATTTCAGCAATCAGTGGCGCAGACAAGCCGCTTTTTAAATATTGACCTTTCACGTCGAGCACTTTATTTGTGGTCGGTACCGCAGAGCCTGCACGCTGAGTTAGTGTCAGGTGATGATATTTACCCGTCAACGCATTGTGCAGCGTTTCAAGTGCCGGAGTCGCAGATCCCAACACAATAGGCACTTGCTCTTTGTGCGCACGCATTACAGCAACATCACGAGCGTGGTAGCGCAAACTGTCTTGTTGTTTATATGAAGAGTCGTGTTCTTCGTCGACAATAATAATGCCGAGATCAGCAAATGGCGCCAGTAGGGCGGAGCGTGTCCCAATGATAATTCCAGCCGCTTTATCACGAGCCGATAACCAAGCGTTTAAACGTTCGGTATCATTTAATCCTGAGTGGATAACATCAACAGGGACATTGAAGCGGTGCTTAAAGCGGTTGATGGTTTGTGGTGTCAGGCCAATTTCTGGCACCAGAACTAACGCTTGTCGTCCTTTTTCCAACACCGGCTTGATCAGATTGAGGTAAACCTCGGTCTTACCAGAGCCTGTTACGCCCTCTAGTAAATAGCAGGCAAAACCACTTTGGCTATTGACGCTGGCGATGGCTAACGCCTGCTCATGGTTAAGTTTGGGTTTGTCGACGTCGTTTTCGACTTGCTGAGGCCAGTTTGAAATCGTTGGCATCTTCTCAATTCGCTCAATCCAACCTTTCTCTTCGACCGATTTCAGCACTGTTGAGGCGATCTCTTGCTCTACAAATTCTTGGTGCGGTACGGCTCCGTCTACCAGGATTTGCAGAACTTTTTGTTGCTTCACGGCCCGACGATCAAGCCCTTGCATCAGTTTGTCTTTACCCGCTTCGGTGATCTGCCATTCCTGCAAGGTGGCAAAATCGGCTGGTTTTCCTTTTCTCAGCGCGGCTGGCATCGCATTGTGAAGCGTATCGCCTAATGGATACTGATAAAAATGGCTACACCATGTGAGCAATGAATACAGCTTTTCTGACCAGATAGGTTGTGAGTCCAATACGGCTTTAATTGGTTTAAGCTGCTCTTTAGGAAAATCAGAGTGATTCACCATCGCAGTAACGATGCCGACTAAGGTCTGGCGTCCAAAAGGTACGGAAACGCGCCCACCAATGATCGGGAACAGGTGCCCCGGGATGGCATAATCAAACTGTTTGTCGAGTGGAACGGGTAATGCCACTCTGGCAATGGATGGACGCATAAAGTTCAGCTGTAATATAAAGAGGGAAAGGAGCTTAGAGTCTATTAAAGTTGGAATGAAAATTCGAGTAAAGCTCACTGATCTCAGTTCAAACAGGCGATGAGCAGTAGACTGGCTAAAAAAGTGGCGAAAAAATTGCCAAATGTGTTGATCCCATCAGTGCGATTCATTAGTATATCGCGCCTTGAGATATGGCTTCAGCATTATGCTGATGCGGTATCGCACTTTTGATATTAATTACGTGTGGTGTGCGGCTTAGACTCGTATAGCGACACGGCCTACTATTGAGGTTATCCCATGAAAGCTGGTATCCACCCAGAATACAAAGCAGTACAAGCTACTTGTTCTTGCGGCAACTCTTTTGAGTTCAACTCTACTCTAGGTAAAGAGTCTATCCACCTAGACGTATGTGACAAGTGCCACCCATTCTACACTGGTAAGCAACGTATCGTTGATACAGGCGGCCGTGTTGATCGCTTCAACAAGCGTTTCGGTGCACTATCAAGCGGTAAGAAATAATAGCAACTGCTATTACGATTACAGTTTAGAAAAGGACGCTTCGGCGTCCTTTTTGTTTATGGTAACACTGGCTGGTGGTAGTAAATCAGTGAGTTAAAAATTGTCTCGATTATTTTTCACTCAATGCTTGCAACCTAAAATGTGATCTGTATAATGCAGCGCACTGGTTAAGCCAGTTGTGAACCAATGAGCAGTGAGGAGCTAATAAATCCAAGGATTTATTAGGTAATGTAGACTCAGCTTATGTTCGCGGTTAATACAATTAGCTATCTTTTCTTCGGAAAAACTATCCCCAAAGGTGACTTTGGTATGTAGGGATAGTTAATCGAAAATTAACTGACAATGCGTCCTAATCTTGGATGCTACGGTTTCACATAAATCAATCGGCATTCTCTCGTCTTGACGAGTTTGAGTGGCGATATTGTTTGTGTAATTTATTTAATTTGGAGCTCTGTCTCATGCAGAACCAACGTATCCGTATCCGCCTAAAAGCTTTCGATTACAAACTAATCGACGCTTCTACAGCGGAAATCGTTGAAACAGCTAAGCGCACTGGCGCACAGGTTCGTGGTCCAATCCCACTACCAACTCGTAAAGAGCGTTTCACAGTTCTTATCTCTCCACACGTTAACAAGAAAGCACGTGACCAGTACGAAATCCGTACTCACAAGCGTCTAATCGACATCGTTGAGCCAACAGACAAAACTGTTGATGCTCTAATGCGTCTAGACCTTGCTGCGGGCGTTGACGTTCAAATTAGCCTAGGTTAAGGGAGATTAGAAGAATGATTGGTCTAATCGGTCGTAAAGTGGGCATGACCCGCGTATTTACTGAAGACGGCGTTTCTATCCCAGTAACTGTTGTTGAAGTTGAAGCTAACCGCGTTTCTCAAGTGAAAACTCTAGAAACTGACGGCTACGCTGCAATCCAGGTTACTGCTGGTGCAAAGAAAGCTAACCGCGTAAACAAAGCTGAAGCAGGTCACTTTGCTAAAGCTGGCGTTGAAGCTGGTCGCGGTCTTTGGGAATTCCGTTTAGAAAACGGCGAAGAGTTTGAAGTTGGTTCTGAACTAACTGTTGAACTATTCAACGAAACTAAGAAAGTAGACGTTACTGGTACATCTAAGGGTAAAGGCTTCCAAGGCGCTGTTAAGCGTTGGAACTTCCGTACTCAAGATATGACTCACGGTAACTCATTGTCTCACCGTGCTCCTGGTTCTATCGGTCAATGTCAGACTCCAGGTCGCGTATTTAAAGGCAAGAAAATGGCAGGTCACATGGGTGCAGAGCGTGTAACGACTCAAAACCTAGAGATCGTACGTGTTGACGCTGAGCGCAACCTGCTTCTTATTAAAGGTGCAGTCCCAGGCGCAACTGGCGGCAACGTGATCGTTAAACCAGCTGTTAAAGCATAACGTCTCAGGAGTAAGTAATGGAACTAATGGTTAAAGGTGCTGATGCACTAACTGTTTCCGAAACTACTTTCGGACGTGAGTTTAACGAAGCTCTTGTACACCAAGTAGTTGTTGCGTACGCAGCAGGTGCTCGTCAAGGTACTCGTGCTCAAAAAACACGTTCAGAAGTTTCTGGCGGTGGCGCTAAGCCATGGCGTCAAAAAGGTACTGGCCGTGCGCGTGCTGGTACAATCCGTAGCCCAATCTGGCGCTCGGGTGGTGTTACTTTTGCTGCGAAACCACAAGATCACAGCCAAAAAGTAAACAAGAAAATGTACCGCGGTGCTATGAAGAGCATTCTTTCTGAGCTTGTTCGTCAAGAGCGTCTAATCGTTGTTGATAACTTCTCAGTTGAAGCACCAAAGACTAAAGAGCTAGTTGCTAAGCTTAAAGAGCTTGAGCTAACTGACGCTCTAATCGTGACTAGCGAAGTAGATGAGAATCTATTCCTAGCGGCTCGTAACCTATACAAAGTTGACGCACGTGACGTTGCTGGTATTGATCCAGTTTCACTAATCGCGTTCGACAAAGTTGTAATGACTGCTGAAGCAGTTAAACAAGTTGAGGAGATGCTAGCATGATCACTGAAGAGCGTATCCTAAAAGTTCTACGTGCACCGCACATCTCTGAAAAAGCAACTATGGCAGCTGAGAAAGCGAACACTATCGTTTTCAAAGTAGCTAAAGATGCAACTAAAAAAGAGATCAAAGCAGCTGTAGAAAAGCTATTTGAAGTTGAAGTTAAGTCTGTAAATACTCTTATCACTAAGGGTAAGACCAAACGTCAAGGTCTACGCCAAGGTCGCCGCAGCGACGTTAAGAAAGCGTACGTTACTTTGAAAGAAGGTCAAGATCTTGACTTCGTTGGCGGCGCGGAATAACAGGAGTAGTTAAAAATGGCTATTGTTAAATGTAAGCCGACTTCCCCTGGTCGTCGTCACGTTGTTAAAGTTGTTAACGCTGACCTACACAAGGGCAAGCCATACGCACCTCTTCTAGAGAAAAACTCTAAGAATGGTGGTCGTAACAACAACGGTCGTATCACAGTACGTCATATCGGCGGTGGTCACAAGCATCACTACCGTGTAATTGACTTCAAACGTACTAAAGACGGTATCCCAGCGACAGTTGAGCGTCTTGAATACGATCCAAACCGTAGCGCAAACATTGCTCTAGTTCTTTACAAAGACGGTGAGCGTCGCTACATCCTAGCACCTAAAGGTGTTGTAGCTGGTGATGTTGTTCAGTCTGGTGTTGATGCACCTATCAAAGCTGGTAACACTCTACCAATGCGTAACATCCCAGTAGGTTCAACAGTACATAACGTTGAACTTAAGCCTGGTAAAGGTGGTCAGCTAGCTCGTTCAGCTGGTGCTTACGCTCAAATCGTTGCTCGCGACGGTACGTACGTAACTATCCGTCTACGTTCTGGCGAAATGCGCAAAGTTCTTTCTGAAGGCCGTGCAACAATCGGTGAAGTTGGTAACTCTGAGCACATGCTACGTGAACTTGGTAAAGCTGGTGCTACTCGCTGGCGCGGTGTTCGTCCAACCGTTCGCGGTGTGGTAATGAACCCGGTTGATCACCCACACGGTGGTGGTGAAGGTCGTACTTCTGGTGGCCGTCATCCAGTATCTCCTTGGGGTATGCCAACTAAAGGCTACAAGACTCGTAAGAACAAACGCACTGACAAGTACATCGTACGTCGTCGTAACAAGTAATCTATTTAAAGAGGAATCGCCATGCCACGTTCTCTCAAGAAAGGTCCTTTTATTGACCTACACTTGCTGAAGAAGGTAGAGAAAGCGGTGGAAAGCGGAGACAAAAAGCCTATTAAGACTTGGTCCCGTCGTTCAATGATCATCCCTACGATGATCGGTTTGACCATCGCTGTCCATAATGGTCGTCAGCACGTACCAGTATTTGTAACTGATGAAATGATCGGTCACAAACTGGGTGAATTCGCACCTACACGTACTTACCGCGGTCACGCTGCGGATAAGAAAGCTAAGAAGCGCTAAGGAGTAGATAATGGAAGCAATTGCTAAACATAACTTTGCTCGCATTTCGCCTCAGAAAGCTCGCTTAGTTGCGGATCAAATCCGTGGTAAATCTGTTGACCAAGCTCTAGAAATTCTAACTTTCAGCAACAAAAAAGCTGCTGAACTAGTTAAGAAAGTTCTTGAGTCTGCTATCGCTAACGCGGAGCACAACGAAGGTGCAGATATTGACGATCTGAATGTCGCAAAAATCTTTGTAGATGAAGGCCCAACCATGAAGCGTATTATGCCTCGTGCTAAAGGTCGTGCGGATCGTATCTTGAAGCGTTCAAGCCACATCACTGTTGTTGTAGCAGATCGCTAGAGACTAGGAGAGTAAGCAATGGGTCAAAAAGTACATCCTAATGGTATTCGTCTAGGCATCGTTAAGCCTTGGAATGCTACATGGTTTGCTAACACCAAAGATTTCGCTGACAACCTAGACGGCGACTTCAAGGTACGTCAGTTCCTTACAGGTGAACTGAAAAAAGCGTCTCTATCACGTATCGTTATCGAGCGTCCTGCTAAGAGCATCCGTGTGACTATTCACACTGCTCGTCCAGGCGTTGTTATCGGTAAGAAAGGTGAAGACGTAGAGAAGCTACGCGCAGCTGTAGCTAAAATTGCAGGTGTACCAGCGCAAATTAACATCGCTGAAGTACGTAAGCCTGAACTAGATGCGCAACTTGTTGGTGACAGCATCGCGTCTCAGCTAGAGCGTCGTGTTATGTTCCGTCGTGCTATGAAGCGCGCGGTACAAAACGCAATGCGTCTAGGCGCTAAAGGTATCAAAGTGGAAGTAAGTGGTCGTCTAGGCGGCGCTGAAATCGCACGTTCTGAGTGGTACCGTGAAGGCCGTGTGCCTCTACACACTCTACGTGCTGACATTGATTACGCAACTTCTTCGGCTCACACTCAATACGGTGTGATCGGCATTAAAACTTGGATCTTCAAAGGTGAGATCCTAGGTGGTATGCCAGCAGCTAACGCTGTAGAGCCTAAAGGCGACAAGCCTAAGAAGCAGCGTAAAGGCCGTAAGTAAGGAGTCGACAGATGCTACAACCTAAACGTACTAAGTTCCGTAAGGTTCAGACTGGTCGTAACCGTGGTCTAGCTAAAGGTACTGATGTAAGCTTCGGCGAATTCGGTCTTAAAGCTGTTGGCCGTGGTCGTCTAACTGCTCGTCAAATCGAAGCGGCACGTCGTGCAATGACACGTCACGTTAAGCGTCAAGGTAAAATCTGGATCCGTGTGTTCCCAGACAAACCAATCACAGAAAAACCACTTGAAGTTCGTCAAGGTAAGGGTAAAGGTAACGTTGAGTACTGGGTAGCCCAAATCCAACCTGGTAAGGTTATGTACGAAATGGGTGGTGTACCTGAAGAATTGGCACGTGAAGCGTTCCGTCTTGCGGCACGTAAACTGCCTTTCAAAACTACATTTGTAACTAAGCAGGTGATGTGATGAAAGCACAAGATCTACGCGAGAAAAGCGTTGAAGAGCTTAACGCTGAGCTAATGAATTTGCTACGTGAACAGTTCAACTTGCGCATGCAAGCTGCAACTGGTCAACTACAGCAAACTCATACTCTGAAAGCTGTACGCCGTGATATCGCACGTGTGAAAACTGTTTTGACTGAGAAGGCAGGCGCATAATGAGCGAAGTAAAACGTACTCAACAAGGTCGTGTTGTTAGCGATAAGATGGACAAGTCTATCACTGTTGCTATCGAGCGTTTCGTAAAACACCCTATCTACGGTAAATACGTTAAACGTACGACTAAAGTACACGCACATGACGAGAACAACGAGTGTGGCCTAGGCGACACAGTTGAAATCGCAGAGTGTCGTCCACTGTCTAAGACTAAGTCTTGGACTTTGGTAAAAGTTCTAGAAAAGGCGAAGATTTAATCTCGTTAATTCTATGAAACTAAAGCGGCTCCAAAATATTTTTTGGAGCCGTTTATTTTTTGACTACCCAATCACAAAAAAGGGTGGTACAATTCGCGTCCCTTTTAAAGAGGCAGCCCGACCCGTGATGGGTCTAGTTATTAATATTTAGCGGAGCACTAACATGATCCAAATGCAAAGTATGCTGGACGCAGCTGATAACTCAGGCGCACGCAGCGTAATGTGTATTAAGGTTCTGGGTGGCTCTCACCGCCGTTATGCACATATCGGTGACGTCATCAAAGTTACTGTGAAGGAAGCAATTCCTCGCGGTAAAGTAAAAAAAGGTGATGTTCTGAAGGCGGTGGTAGTGCGCACCCGTAAAGGCGTACGTCGTCCTGACGGTTCTGTCATTCGCTTCGACCGAAATGCTTGCGTATTGTTGAACGACAATACAGAGCAACCAATCGGTACACGTATCTTTGGTCCTGTGACACGCGAACTTCGTGGCGATAAGTTCATGAAGATCGTTTCACTGGCTCCAGAAGTTCTGTAAGGAGCACGTAGAAATGGCAGCTAAAATCCGTCGTAACGACGAAGTAATCGTTCTTGCTGGTAAAGACAAAGGCAAGAAAGGTAAAGTAACTAAGGTTCTAGCAACCGGTAAAGTTATCGTTGAAGGTATCAACCTTGTTAAGAAGCACCAAAAGCCGGTTCCGGCTCTAGGTCAACAAGGTGGCATCGTTGAACAAGAAGCAGCAATTGATGCTTCTAACGTTGCAATCTTTAACGCAGCTACTGGTAAAGCTGACCGTATCGGTTTCCGTTTTGAAGATGGTAAGAAAGTTCGTTTCTTTAAGTCTAACGGCGAAACCGTTTCTAACTAATTAGAAGTAATTTGGAGTTCTACTATGGCGAAACTGCATGATTACTACAAGTCGTCTGTAGTCGCTGAACTGACCAAACAGTTTAGCTACACAAGCGTCATGCAAGTCCCTAGAATCGAGAAAATCACCCTAAACATGGGTGTTGGTGAAGCAATCAACGATAAGAAACTGCTAGAAAATGCAGCGTCTGATATGGCAACGATCTCTGGTCAAAAGCCACTTATCACAAAAGCGCGCAAATCTGTTGCAGGTTTCAAAATCCGTGAAGGCTACCCTATCGGTTGTAAAGTAACCTTGCGTGGCGAACGTATGTGGGATTTTCTTGAGCGTTTAATTAACATCGCTCTTCCACGTGTACGTGACTTCCGTGGCGTTAGCGCTAAGTCTTTTGACGGACGCGGTAACTACAGCATGGGCGTTCGCGAGCAAATCATCTTCCCGGAAATCGACTTTGATAAAGTTGATCGAGTACGCGGTCTAGACATCACTATTACGACGTCTGCTGGTACTGATGAGGAAGGCCGTGCTCTGCTGGCTGCCTTTAACTTCCCATTCCGTAAGTAAGGTGAAGGGTTACTGTTATGGCTAAAAATTCAATGAAAGCACGTGAAGCAAAACGTGCAAAGCTAGTAGCTAAGTTCGCTGAAAAGCGTTCAGCGCTAAAAGCTATCATTAGCGATGTAAACGCATCTGAAGAAGATCGTTGGAATGCAGTTCTTAAATTGCAATCTCTTCCACGTGATTCAAGTGCATCACGTCAGCGCAACCGTTGCAACCAAACTGGTCGTCCACACGGTTACCTACGTAAGTTCGGTCTAAGCCGTATTAAGGTTCGTGAAGCTTGCATGAAAGGCGAGATTCCGGGTCTTCGTAAGGCTAGCTGGTAATTGCCACTTAATCATTTGGAGTAAATCATATGAGCATGCAAGATCCGATTTCGGATATGCTGACCCGCGTTCGTAACGGTCAGGCAGCAAACAAAGTTGCTGTAAAAATGCCTTCTTCAAAGCTTAAAGTTGCAATTGCTGCACTACTAAAAGCTGAAGGTTACATCGTTGACTTCGCTGTTGAAGGCGAAGCAAAACCTGAGCTAGAAGTTACACTTAAGTACTTCCAAGCTAAACCAGTAATCGAGCAACTTAAACGTGTTTCTCGTCCAGGTCTACGTGTTTACAAGAAGAAAGATCAACTTCCTTCTGTAATGGGTGGTCTTGGTATTGCTATCGTTTCTACTTCCAAGGGTCTTATGTCAGACCGCGCTGCACGTAAAGCAGGTCTTGGTGGTGAAATCATCTGCTACGTAGCTTAATAAGGAGTAGACTATGTCTCGTGTTGCAAAAGCACCTGTCGCTATTCCAGCTGGCGTAGAGGTGAAACTAAACGGCCAAGAAATCACTGTAAAAGGTGCTAAAGGCGAACTAACTCGCGTTCTTAACGATGCAGTTGTTATCGCTCAGGAAGAAAACAACCTAACTTTCGGTCCTAAAGAAGGTGTTGTTAACGCTTGGGCACAAGCAGGTACTGCTCGTGCACTAGTAAACAACATGGTTGTTGGTGTTACTGAAGGCTTTACTAAGAAGCTAACTCTTAAAGGTGTTGGTTACCGTGCTGCTATCAAAGGCAACGCTGTAGGTCTAACACTAGGCTTCTCACACCCAGTTGAGCACGAGTTGCCAGCGGGTATTAAAGCTGAATGTCCAAGCCAAACTGAAATTGTGATCACTGGTGCTGACAAGCAACTAGTTGGTCAAGTTGCGGCTGACATTCGTTCTTACCGTCAACCTGAGCCTTACAAAGGTAAAGGTGTTCGTTACGCAGATGAAAATGTGCGTACTAAAGAAGCTAAGAAGAAGTAAGGTAACACTATGGATAAGAAAGCATCTCGCATCCGTCGTGCTACACGTGCACGTCGTAAGATTGCAGAACTGGGTGCGACTCGCCTAGTTGTACACCGTACTCCTCGTCACGTGTACGCACAGGTTATCGCGGCTAATGGCTCTGAGGTTATCGCAGCAGCTTCTACTGTAGAAAAAGCGATCCGTGAGCAAGTGAAATACACTGGTAACGTTGATGCAGCTAAAGCAGTAGGTAAAGCTGTTGCAGAGCGCGCTCTTGAAAAAGGCGTAACTGCAGTTGCATTTGATCGTTCTGGTTTCCAATACCACGGTCGAGTAGCGGCGCTAGCAGAATCTGCTCGCGAAGCTGGTCTGAAATTCTAAGGTAGGGTTGGAAGATGGCTAAAGAACAACAAGTTCAAGCGAATGATTTGCAAGAAAAATTAATCGCAGTTAACCGTGTTTCTAAAACGGTTAAAGGTGGTCGAATCATGAGCTTCACTGCACTAACAGTAGTTGGTGACGGTAATGGTCGTGTAGGTTTCGGTTACGGCAAAGCTCGTGAAGTACCTGCAGCGATTCAAAAAGCAATGGAAAAAGCGCGTCGTAACATGACTACGATCGCTCTAAACGAAGGCACTCTTCACCACCCAGTGAAAGGTCGCCACTCGGGCTCTAAAGTTTACATGCAGCCTGCTGCAGAAGGTACTGGTGTTATCGCAGGTGGTGCGATGCGTGCAGTACTAGAAGTTGCTGGTGTACACAACGTACTATCTAAAGCATACGGTTCTACGAACCCTATCAACATCGTTCGTGCTACGATCGATGCACTAGGTAGCATGAAGTCACCAGAAATGGTTGCTGCTAAACGTGGTCTAACTGTTGAATCTATTTCGGAGTAAGAACACCATGGCAACTATTAAAGTAACTCAAACTAAAAGCTCAATTGGTCGTCTACCTAAGCACAAAGCTACTTTGCGCGGTCTAGGTCTTCGTAAAATCAACCACACAGTAGAACTTGAAGATACTCCGTGCGTACGCGGTATGATCAACAAGGTTTACTACATGGTTAAAGTTGAGGAGTAATCAGAATGCGTTTGAATACTCTAGCACCGGCTGCTGGCGCGAAAACTTCTGCGAAGCGAGTAGGTCGTGGTATCGGTTCAGGCCTAGGTAAAACTGGTGGCCGTGGCCACAAAGGTCAAAAATCACGTTCTGGCGGCAGCGTTCGTCCAGGTTTCGAAGGCGGTCAGATGCCTCTGAAACAACGTCTACCAAAATTCGGTTTCACTTCTCGTAAGAGCCTAGTGTCTGCTGAAGTTCGTCTAGCTGAGCTAGCGAAAGTTTCTGGTGACGTAGTTGATCTTAACAGTCTTAAAGCTGCTAACATCATCACTAAGAACATCGAATTCGTAAAAGTTGTTCTTTCTGGTGAAATCAACAAAGCAGTGACTGTAAAAGGTCTACGTGTGACTAAAGGCGCTAAAGCTGCAATCGAAGCTGCAGGCGGTAAAATCGAGGAATAATCTCGAGGAACGAGGTACAGATGGCTAAGAAACCAGGACAAGATTTTCGTAGTGCTCAGAGCGGCTTAAGTGAGCTGAAGTCGCGCTTATTATTCGTAATTGGTGCACTTTTAGTATTCCGAGCAGGCTCTTTTGTGCCGATCCCTGGTATTGACGCTGCTGTACTTGCCGAATTGTTCGACCAGCAAAAAGGTACCATCGTAGAAATGTTTAACATGTTCTCCGGTGGTGCTCTTGAGCGTGCATCTATATTAGCATTGGGCATCATGCCGTATATTTCGGCATCTATTGTTGTCCAATTGCTAACTGTAGTTCATCCAGCGTTAGCTGAACTCAAAAAAGAGGGTGAAGCAGGCCGTCGTAAGATAAGCCAATACACACGCTACGGCACGCTTGTACTTGCAACCTTCCAGGCTATAGGTATTGCAACGGGCTTACCAAACATGGTCGATAATCTGGTTGTTATCAACCAAACCATGTTTACGCTTATTGCTACCGTAAGTTTAGTAACCGGCACCATGTTCCTAATGTGGTTAGGTGAACAAATTACAGAGCGTGGAATTGGTAACGGTATTTCGTTACTAATTTTTGCAGGTATTGTTGCTGGATTGCCTTCTGCAATCGGTCAAACAATCGAGCAAGCGCGTCAAGGTGAATTGCATGTACTTCTTCTGTTGCTAATCGCGGTATTGTCTTTTGCAGTCATTTACTTCGTTGTTTTCATGGAGCGTGGTCAACGTCGAATCGTTGTTAACTACGCGAAGCGTCAACAAGGTCGTAAAGTATTTGCTGCACAAAGCTCGCATCTGCCACTTAAAATTAATATGGCAGGTGTTATTCCAGCGATTTTCGCATCAAGCATTATCCTGTTCCCAGGAACACTGGCTCAGTGGTTTGGTCAGAACGGTGAGAGCAGCGCGTTCGGTTGGTTAACTGACGTGTCTTTGGCTCTTAGCCCAGGTCAACCGCTGTATGTAATGCTTTATGCTGCAGCAATTATCTTCTTCTGTTTCTTCTACACAGCGTTGGTTTTCAACCCTCGCGAAACAGCAGATAACTTGAAGAAGTCAGGTGCATTCGTACCCGGCATCCGCCCAGGTGAGCAGACAGCGAAATACATTGATAAAGTGATGACACGTCTTACCCTTGCAGGTGCACTGTACATTACCTTTATCTGTCTGATTCCCGAGTTCATGATGGTCGCGTGGAACGTACGTTTCTACTTCGGCGGTACATCACTACTAATCGTAGTGGTTGTAATTATGGACTTTATGGCACAGGTACAGACTCATATGATGTCTCAACAGTATGATTCTGTGTTGAAGAAAGCGAATCTGAAAGGCTACGGCCGTTAATCCGGCGGTAGACTCAGTTTCATTTACGGAGTTTAGCAATGAAAGTTCGTGCTTCCGTTAAAAAAATCTGCCGTAACTGTAAAGTAATCAAGCGTAACGGTGTCGTTCGCGTGATTTGCAGTGAGCCAAAGCACAAACAGCGCCAAGGCTAATTAGCAGAAATTTTTACTTGAAAACGAAGGTTAGGTCGAGTATATTCCTCGGCCTACCTTTTGCGTGCAAAAGAAGTAGTACTCCGCAGCGTATCCATAACGGGCTTTGCTGCGGCTAATTCTTTTATAGAAACACTTAGGAGTGAATAATGGCCCGTATAGCAGGCATTAACATTCCTGATCAGAAGCATGCTGTAATCGCACTAACTGCGATCTACGGCATCGGTAAAACTCGCTCTCAAGCTATCCTAGCTGAAGTGGGTATTGCTGAAAATGTTAAGATCAGTGAACTAACTGAAGAGCAGATCGATCAACTGCGTGATGGTGTAGCTAAGTACACTGTAGAAGGTGATCTACGTCGTGAAGTATCTATGAACATCAAGCGTCTTATGGACCTTGGCTGTTACCGTGGTCTTCGTCATCGTCGCAGTCTACCACTACGTGGACAGCGTACTAAAACCAACGCTCGCACCCGTAAGGGTCCGCGTAAGCCGATCAAGAAATAATCGGGAAGGTAGAGTACAATGGCTAAACAACCAACTCGCGCTCGTAAGCGCGTACGCAAGCAAGTTGCAGATGGCGTTGCGCACATCCATGCTTCTTTCAATAACACAATCGTAACCATTACTGACCGTCAAGGTAACGCTCTTGCATGGGCTACTGCAGGTGGTTCTGGTTTCCGTGGTTCTCGTAAGTCTACTCCGTTCGCTGCACAGGTTGCTGCTGAGCGTTGTGCTGAAATGGCTAAAGAATACGGCCTAAAGAACTTGGAAGTTATGGTTAAGGGTCCAGGTCCAGGTCGCGAATCAACTGTTCGTGCACTGAACGCTGCTGGTTTCCGCATCACAAACATCGTTGATGCTACACCAATCCCTCATAACGGTTGTCGTCCACCTAAGAAACGTCGCGTATAACGTTTCTAGGACAATTGGAGAAGAATCATGGCAAGATATTTGGGTCCTAAGCTGAAGCTTAGCCGTCGTGAAGGCACTGACTTATTCCTTAAGTCTGGTGTTCGCGCGATCGATACCAAGTGTAAAATTGATAACGCACCAGGTGTACACGGCGCTCGTCGCGGTCGTCTATCTGAGTATGGCGTTCAGCTTCGTGAGAAGCAAAAAGTTCGTCGTATGTACGGCGTTCTAGAAAAACAATTCCGTAACTACTACAAAGAAGCTGCTCGCCTGAAAGGCAACACTGGTGAAAACCTACTTCAGCTTCTTGAAGGTCGTCTTGATAACGTAGTTTACCGCATGGGCTTTGGTGCAACTCGCGCAGAAGCACGTCAGCTAGTTAGCCACAAAGCTATCCTAGTAAACGGTAAAGTTGTAAACGTTCCTTCTTTCAAAGTAGCGGCTAATGACGTTGTTTCTATCCGCGAGAAAGCTAAACAGCAATCTCGTATTAAAGCTGCTCTAGAAGTTGCTGAACAACGTGAAAAACCAACTTGGATTGAAGTAGATGGTGGCAAGATGGAAGGTACATTCAAGCGTATGCCTGAGCGTTCTGATCTATCAGCTGACATCAACGAACAATTGATCGTCGAGCTTTACTCTAAGTAAGGTTTAAACTAAAGAGAGGACACAATGCAGGGTTCTGTAACAGAATTTCTTAAGCCACGTCTAGTTGACATCGAACAAATCAGCTCGACTCACGCAAAAGTAACTCTTGAGCCATTAGAGCGTGGCTTTGGTCATACTCTGGGTAATGCACTTCGCCGCATTCTTCTATCTTCTATGCCTGGTTGTGCAGTGACAGAAGTAGAGATTGAGGGCGTACTTCACGAATACAGCACTAAAGAAGGCGTACAAGAAGATATTCTTGAAATCCTTCTAAACCTTAAAGGTTTGGCAGTGCGTGTGGCTGAAGGCAAAGATGAAGTGTTCATTACTTTGAACAAATCAGGCTCGGGCCCTGTGGTTGCAGGTGACATCACCCATGATGGTGATGTAGAGATCGCTAACCCTGAACACGTTATTTGTCACCTAACTGATGACAATGCTGAAATCGCTATGCGTATTAAAGTAGAACGTGGTCGTGGTTACATTCCAGCTTCTGCGCGTATCCATACTGAAGAAGACGAGCGTCCAATCGGTCGCCTACTAGTAGATGCTACTTACAGCCCAGTAGACAAAATTGCCTACGCTGTAGAAGCAGCTCGTGTAGAACAGCGTACTGATCTAGACAAGCTTGTTATCGATATGGAAACAAACGGTACTCTAGAACCTGAGGAAGCAATCCGTCGTGCAGCTACTATCCTAGCTGAACAATTGGATGCGTTCGTAGATCTTCGTGATGTACGTGTTCCTGAGGAGAAGGAAGAGAAGCCAGAATTCGATCCGATCCTACTGCGTCCTGTAGACGATCTTGAACTAACAGTTCGCTCTGCTAACTGTCTGAAAGCAGAAGCGATTCACTACATCGGTGATCTAGTACAACGTACTGAGGTAGAGCTACTTAAAACGCCTAACCTTGGTAAAAAATCTCTTACTGAGATTAAAGACGTACTTGCGTCACGTGGTCTGTCTCTGGGCATGCGCCTAGAAAACTGGCCACCTGCATCAATCGCTGAAGATTAATCGATACTAGTTAGAAGGATTAGGTCATGCGCCATCGTAAGAGTGGTCGTCAACTCAACCGCAACAGCTCACATCGCAAAGCGATGTTCAGCAACATGGCTAGCTCTCTAGTACGTCATGAAGTTATCAAGACTACTTTGCCAAAAGCAAAAGAGCTACGTCGCGTAGTTGAGCCTTTGATTACACTAGCTAAGACTGACAGTGTTGCTAACCGTCGTCTAGCATTTGCACGTACTCGTGACAACGAAGTAGTTGCAAAACTATTTAACGAACTAGGTCCACGTTTTGCTGCTCGTCAGGGCGGTTACACTCGTATCCTAAAAGCTGGCTTCCGTGCTGGTGACAAAGCTCCAATGGCTTACATTGAGCTTGTAGATCGCCCAGCTGCTGAAGAAGCTGCTGAGTAATCAGTTCGTAAGAACGAAAAAGCCGAGCGTTAGCTCGGCTTTTTTGTATCTGTAACTTTTCAAATAAGTAAAAATCTAAGCGCGTTATAACTTTTGTGACGTTAAGAAATTCACTCTAGTCTGAATATTGAATAACAACGCTTAGCTCTTATTACTTCGCAACTCTTACTTATTCACCAGACCATAAACCAGTTAAAGAGTCGAGCAAGCCTGTGCTTGCGCCCTGTTCGCTTAGGTATTGCAGAATAACTGGCGCAAACTGGCTAATCATCGAAGCATCAAGTCCAAGCGTATCAAATGCACTTTGTACCGCGCTTAGGCTTTCGACATTACCTAACAAGCTTTGTGCTCCACTCAGGCTAGACAGTCCAGGAATAAGGGACTCTAACTCACTGCTATTTTCACCAGACAGTTGGCTTTGTGCCAGCGCTAGTAATGCACTGCTGCCACCTGCAGCTTGTTCAGTGGATACTGGTAATTGACTTGTCAGCAATTCAGTTAATGGTGAAGACTCTGTACTTAAACTTTTACCGACCATGTCCATCAGTCCGCTCTCGTTACTTTTTTCTACTACTGAATCAAGGAAAGCATGTGCACTGCCGATATTCATCGATAGCAGTGCTAGAGTTAGGAGTGTTTTACGCATAGTACCTCCAACGGTTGAGCGTGTTTTTAATTATTAGGTCGTTAGAGTGACAGTTTATGTTTAAGAGAACAACGACTTTTAACTTAAACAAAAAAAGCGGCGCAAGAGCGCCGCTTTAGAAATCGTAATTGAAATGAATTTCAATTATAGGATGTCTAGTAGTTCTACTTCGAATACTAGTGCTGCGAATGGAGGGATTGCAGCACCTGCGCCACGCTCACCGTACGCAAGATCTTGTGGTACGTATAGTTTCCACTTAGAACCAACTGGCATTAGTTGTAGTGCTTCAACCCAACCTTTAATTACGCCCGTTACTGGGAACTCAGCTGGTTGACCGCGAGAAACAGAGCTGTCAAATACAGTACCGTCTGTTAGCTCACCGTGGTAGTGAACACGTACAGATTTGTCTGCTGTTGGGATTTCGCCAGTACCTTCAGAGATAACTTCGTACTGTAGGCCAGATTCTAGAACTTTAACTTCTGGGCGTAGAGCGTTGTCTTTTAGGAACGCTTCGCCGTCAGCTGCTGCAGCTTTAGCTGCTTCTTGACGAACTGCTTCAGCGCGAGTGTGTAGCTCTTGTAGCGCTTTGTTGATTTCGTCGATTTCAATTGCTGGCATGTCACCAACTAGTGCAGTAGCAATACCTGCTGCGATTGCATCAACGCTAAGACCTTCTAGACCAGAACCTGCTAGTTGCTGACCCATTTGCAGACCAATGCCGTAGCTTGCTTTTTGTTCTGCAGTTTCAAATTTAATTTCAGACATAAATGTCGCTCTTATTAGGAGTGTTAAAGGTCACAGGATATCAGTTTCGAGCTAAGGTTTAAATGATTGGCTCAGATTGTCTCGTCTGACCATTGAGGGTGTGACTTATCTCTTACTCCAAGTGAATTTTCTGCTAATTTAATCCAAATTCCATTTTACTTGAGTGAAAAACATATACTCTCCGCGCTGGTATTTTTATACTGGCAGTAAGCATTAAGGGGTCTATCGCAATGAATCGTCGCAGAAAGAAAAAGCAGCAAGTCGACTACGTCGAGTTGATCAAACAAAAATACGCTGCTATCGACTGGAAGCAGCCGTTCGACAAAACTAAGTGGTTAGAACGCGTACAGCCAGTTACTGCGTTTTGGCAACGTCTACCTAAATTCCATCAACGAGCATTGATGGTGTTGGTGCCACTGCTGCTTTTGATTCTTATTGTCCCGATGCCAAAGAAAACCGAAGAGTTAGCTGAGCAAACTCAGCCTGTTGATCATCAACGTGTTGCGATTAATTTGAACACCCAAAGTTTGAGCCAGCAACGCACGTCCCAGAACTCCGGTCCAAAGTCTGAAAATTGGAAAGAGTATCAAGTGAAGAATGGCGATACGCTCGCGCAGGTCTTCCGCAATAACCAGTTGTCTATGGCCGATCTCAGCTCGCTGGTCAAAATAGAAGGCAGCGACAAGCCACTGAGTCATATCAGGCAAGGGCAGTTGATTCGCTTTAAGTTCTCTGATGATGGTCAGCTTGATATGTTACAGCTCGAAAAGGGCGACCATTCGGTTATGTTCTTCCGCTTATCTGATGGAACCTTCGGACGCAATAAATAGCGATATCGGCTAAAAGACATGTTGTAAAAAAGACGCGCTCAAGTCGCGTCTTTTTTATTGGAAGATAGCGGGGAGGTAATTGTCTCGGTTTACTTCGTCGCGGCTTCTCTACGCATGTCGACATGTGGAATACCATCTTCAAGGTAGCTGTCTGAAATGACATTAAAACCGTGGCGTGAGTAGTACTCAATGAGGTGTTCCTGAGCGCCAATATCGATGGTTTGTTCCGGCCAAAGTGCTTCACACTGTGTTAATGCTTCTTCCAGCAGTTTATGACCTAAACCCCCGCCGCGAGCCGTCTTTTTAGTAACGACGCGACCAATACTGACGTTGTCGTAGGTTGTTCCAGCCTGTAATAAGCGAGCGCAAGCAACTAATTCATCATTGTGATAGCCGAGCAGGTGATAGACTCCGTCCAGTGTGTCTTTGCCATCTAGCTCCGGATATGGGCAGGTTTGCTCTACAACAAACACATCGACACGTAATCTCATTAGCTCGTAGAGTTGTAGTGTGGTCAGTTGAGCGAAAGGCAAAGTCATCCAGGTAAGCATTTCTCTATTCCGTTATTGATTTTGTGTTACTGACTTTACTCGGTTTTCTGCTAATACTCATTAACAATGGTTAATTTTAACTGGTCTTCCTGACAAATCTGGCGATAATGTGCCCTCTTTTTCATCCCACCTGAGGATATTCCCCTGTGAGCAAACAAACTTTTGACCACGTAGGGCTAAGCCCGGCGTTACTCGCGACGCTTGATTCAATGAATTACACCCACATGACGCCAATTCAGGCATTAAGCTTGCCGGCGATCCTGAACCAGCGTGATGTGATTGGTCAGGGTAAAACTGGCTCGGGCAAAACCGCTGCGTTTGGTCTTGGGGTTTTATCTAACCTAAATGTGAAGCGATTCCGTGTGCAGTCTTTGGTGTTATGTCCCACACGTGAACTGGCCGATCAGGTGGCGAAAGAAATCCGCACTTTAGGGCGTGGTATCCACAACATTAAAGTTCTGACATTGTGTGGCGGTATGCCAATGGGACCACAAATTGGTTCACTGGAGCATGGCGCTCATATTCTGGTTGGTACTCCTGGGCGTATTCTTGATCACCTTGAGAAAGGCCGAATTGATCTTTCTGAGCTCAATACGCTGGTACTGGATGAGGCTGACCGCATGCTAGACATGGGCTTCCAGGATGCGCTGGACGCTATCATTGATGCAGCGCCGAAAAAACGTCAAACGTTGCTTTTCAGTGCCACTTTCCCTGAAAAGATCGAGCAAATTGCCCAACGTATCATGCAGTCACCTGAGATGATCAAAGTGGAATCGACACACGATACCTCGAGCATCGCCCAGTATTTCTACAAAGTCGAAGGCTCGGAAGCGCGTGATGAAGCATTGGCAAACCTTCTTCTTACTTATCAACCTGAATCTGCGGTTGTATTCTGTAACACCAAAAAAGAAGTGCAGAGTGTGGCGGATGAGCTGCATCACCGTGGCTTCAGTGTGATTGATCTTCATGGTGACTTAGAACAGCGTGAGCGCGATCAGGCCTTGGTTCAGTTCGCGAATAAGAGCGTTTCTATTCTGGTTGCAACAGACGTTGCGGCGCGCGGCTTGGATGTTGATAACCTGGATGCAGTATTTAACTTTGAATTGTCTCGCGACCCAGAAGTACACGTGCATCGCATTGGTCGTACAGGCCGAGCGGGCAGTAAAGGTTTGGCGTTCAGCTTCTTTGGTGAGAAAGATGGTTTACGTGTTGCACGTATCGAAGAATATTTAGATATGGATATCCTTCCTGCGACATTGCCAGAGAAATCAAAACAACAGCCTTACCAAGCAAAAATGGTGACGATAAATATCGACGGTGGCAAAAAACAAAAAGTGCGTCCGGGCGATATCCTAGGCTGTTTAACCGGGAAAAATGGTATTCCGGGAGCTCAAGTGGGCAAAATTCATTTGTTCCCAATGCGTGCTTATGTGGCGGTAGAGAAGTCTGCGGCGAAGAAAGCTCTGCAAACCATCAGCACGGGTAAGATGAAAGGACGTCAGTTCCGAGCTCGTCTTCTTAAATAAGTATTTAATTTTAAGTAAAGGCTCTTCTATTGAAGAGCCTTTTTTGTTTTTTGCTTACTGGTTGTCTTTTGCTAACCGCGTTTTAATTCGGCTCAAACTGATGGCTGTGATCCCAAGATAGGCGGCAATTTGGCTATCGGTAATTCGTTGTTCTAAATCGGGGTAGTGCTGGCAGAACAACTGATAACGTTCTTCCGGCGAGTAAAGCAGCATAAAGCGTTCTTTGTGCTCTTTATTTAGCAACTGTGTTTCCAGCAGTTTGAGATAAATAGAATGCTTGTCTGAACGCCAACGGTGAAGTGTCTCGATAGGTAAGCAAAATAAACGACAGGCAGTGAGTGTTTCCAATAAATAGAGAGAAGGCTGGTTGTTGATGACGCTTTCGAAACCAATTACCCAGTCTTTTTCCCAATAGAATTCTTTACTGAATTCCTTACCTTGTTCAGTGAGGTAGCTAGCATGGCATAGTCCCTCGAGAATGAAATAGATATGCGAGCCAAATTCTCCCTGATTGCAGAGAATATGTCTGGTCGGCAATTCGAGTTCTTGCCCATGCTCTATCAGTTGTGCGGCTTCTTGTTCGGAAAAGCCATTTTTAGTCAGGTCAGAAAATACGTCGTTTGGCATCAAGGGGAGAAAAGTCTAAAAGTCGTTGATACATTCTAACGTTTCTTGCTCAACAACAGAAAGTCGCTTAATAAAAAAAGCGGCCCTGAAGAGCCGCTAATAGCTATAGAACCTTGATTACTGGTTCAGATTAATTTGATAGATTGCAAAGCCGATTTCATCGGTCGCCACTTGCTTCATCGGGTATTGCGCTTTGTCTTTGATGAACTTCGTTGCTTTATCACTTGGTGAAGTCTCAAAGCGAATATCCAATGGTTTGTCCGATTTAATTGGCGCGAATGACCAGTTGTTGTCTGCACTTGGTGTGACTTCGCCTTGTTCTTCACTGACTCGTGAAATATAAGCCGCCACGACCGAACGGTTTTCATCTGGTGAGTCAAACGCGATAAAGTCTGGCCCTGTACCTGGGAACGTGTTGCTGTATGCTCGATAGTTGTTGGTGGCGATAAGGAAGTCTTGTTTAGGATCGAGTGGTTTGCCGTTGAAAGTCAGATTCACAATACGCTGCGACTCTGGGTTTATCTCTTTACAGCTTGCATCATATTTAGGTGCTTTGGTTACATCGATTTGATAATTAACCCCATCAATCACGTCGAAGTTGTAGGTACGGAAATTATCCCAGTCAATCAGAGACTGAGGTTGGGTGTTAGCAACATCAATCTGCTTAAACTGACCAGCGCTACACTCTAACCATTCCTGAACTTGTTTGCCCTTCACTTTTAGCGCGACCAGCGTATTTGGGTACAAATACAGATCGGCAGCGTTACGGAAAGTCAGTTGACCTGATTCCACTTCCGTAAAGTTATTGGGATCGTTTTTACGGCCGCCGGCTTTAAATGGTGCAGCTGCACTGAGTACAGGAATGCCTTCTAAATCCGGGTCGCCCTGAATAAATCGTTCAACATAATCTTTTTGCGCTAAATTCACGATTTGGATCGTCGGGTCGTCCTGAACCAAAGACAGGAAGCTGTACATCACGTCATTCGCTTTACCAATCGGTTGATTAACGAATTCGCGAGTTCCTTTATGGTCACCTTCTAATGCCTTTACGATATCCGGGTCAGCTTCTGCCAAAGATGCCTTGTTGGCCTTATCAAAGATTGGACGTGCTTCAGATTGCCCGTCAACCACGTGCCATTTGTCATCTTTTTGTTTTAGGACCAAGTCCATGACGCCGACATGACTTCCCCAGCGGCCTGGCATCACCGCAGTTACACCATTAATAGTGCCATTCTTATTGTCTACACCTTGTAGGTTTTCAAATCCTTTTCCTGGGAAGACCGCATGAGAGTGTCCAAAAGCAATCGCATCAATCCCTTCAACCTGGGTTAAGTAGTAAACCGAGTTTTCTGCCCCGAGCTTATATGGATCTGTCGAAACGCCAGAGTGGGGGATGGCCACAATCACGTCTGCGCCTTCCGCTTTCATTTGAGGGACAAGCTTCTGAGCGGTTTCTTTAATGTCTTTGGCGAAGACTTTTCCTTCCAGGTTCTTTTTATCCCAGACCATGATCTGCGGCGGCACAAAACCGATGTACCCGACCTTGATTTGGTGCGTTTCACCATCTGTGTCTTTCATGGTGTAGGTTTTGATTAGATAAGGTTTGAACAAGTGCTCACCGGTTTCTTTATCAAAGACGTTGGCGTTGATGTAGGGGAAGTTGGCACCTGCGAGCGCTTTTTGCAAAAAGTCCAAACCGTAGTTGAATTCATGGTTACCGATATTGCCGACCTCATAATGAAGTTGGTTCATGGCTTTGTAGACGGGGTGAATTTCGCCATCTTTAATTCCTTTTGCCGCCATATAGTCACCCATAGGGCTGCCCTGAATGAGGTCACCATTATCCACTAACACGTTGTTTACGGATTCTGATTGAGCTTGTTTAACCAGAGTAGCGGCTCGGCTTAGACCAATTTGCTGAGACGGCTGGTCTTTGTAGTAGTCGTAGTCCATTACGTTGGTGTGAATGTCAGTCGTTTCGATGATGCGTAGCTTGATCGTGTCAGCCATTGCTGGTCCGGCAAGCGTTAACATTCCGCTCAAAACCGCGACGGAAATAGGATTAACAGCCAATTTCATTAGGTGCTCCAATTCAAGGGGTAAAAGATAAATGTAACGAAATTCTTTGCAACATGATGATTTAAGTGCAGAAAATTGTGAGCAAACGCATTTTACTGAACCCTTTTCATATAAAACGCCCGCTTTTTCACGCTTTTGAATGAGACCAAACAAAAACTTCTTAGCAGATTTTTGAATAAAAAATGAAATTTTAGAATTTCAGGTAATATAAACGCCCCGCCATAATGCACGCATACCAAAATCTATGGACGATGAGCAAACACATGGCAGCGAAAGATACAGTCACCACTTTTCCCACATCAAAGCCTCGTTTGGTTTCTGATAACCCAACGGCAGTGACAACGCGATTTGCAAAGCGATCACTGCAGCCTGGTGAAGTTGCACTCGTTGGTGCGGGTCCGGGTGACCCTGAACTTTTGACTGTCAAAGCACTGAACTGCTTACAGCAAGCCGATGTAGTTTTGTATGACTACCTTGTTTCTGAAGAGATCATGGCGTTGATCCCAAGCGATACTATCTTGGTTTGTGTTGGCAAGCGCGCTGGACACCATAGCGTACCGCAAGAGAAAACCAATCAACTGCTGGTAGATTTCGCTCAACAAGGATACCGAGTTGTACGAGTAAAAGGTGGCGATCCATTTGTGTTTGGTCGTGGTGGTGAAGAACTCGAAGTTCTGGCTGATGCTGGTGTGCGCTTTCAGGTTGTGCCTGGCATTACCGCGGCGGCTGGAGCAACAGCTTATGCTGGGATTCCTCTGACTCACCGTGATTACGCTCAATCAGCCATTTTTGTCACTGGCCACTTGAAAGAAGAAAGTGACGAGATGGATTGGTCGACACTGGCTCGCGGCAATCAGACTTTAGTGATCTACATGGGGCTGATGAAATCACACTATATTCAGAGTCAGCTTATTAAACATGGTCGCTCAGCCTCAACACCGATCGCTATTATCGAACGTGGTACGCAAATAGAACAGAAAGTATTTACGGGAGAATTGTCCCAACTGTCTGATTTATCGAAGGACGCTCAATCTCCTTCTTTAATCGTGGTAGGTGAAGTGGTGCGATTGTCTCAAAAGTTAGACTGGTTTTTGTCTAGTACTGAAATCAACAAAAGTGCTATTGCCAACTCCATATAATTTCAGTCCAAAGATTAGAGACGTAATGCGCCTTCAAGCTTAAAAGGAAATACAAAACATGGACCAACAACGTTTAACTCACCTTAAACAACTCGAAGCGGAGAGTATTCATATTATCCGTGAAGTTGCGGCTGAGTTTGGTAACCCAGTCATGATGTATTCGATTGGTAAAGACTCATCAGTGATGTTGCACCTAGCGCGTAAAGCGTTTTACCCGGGCAAAATCCCATTCCCACTTTTGCATGTCGATACGGACTGGAAATTCCGCGAGATGATTGAGTTCCGTGACCGTACTGCAGAAAAATACGGTTTTGAGCTTTTGGTTCACAAGAACCCAGAAGGTCTTGCGATGGGTTGTAGCCCATTTGTTCACGGTTCTTCAAAGCACACTGACATCATGAAGACTCAAGGTCTTAAGCAAGCACTAAACAAATACGGTTTTGATGCGGCTTTCGGTGGTGCGCGTCGTGATGAAGAAAAATCACGTGCGAAAGAGCGTGTGTATTCATTCCGCGATAAGAACCATACGTGGGATCCGAAAAACCAACGTCCAGAGCTTTGGAAAACCTACAACGGTCAGGTGAACAAAGGCGAGAGCATTCGTGTGTTCCCTCTATCAAACTGGACAGAACTGGATATTTGGCAATACATCTATCTAGAAAATATTGAGATCGTACCGCTTTACCTTGCTGACAAGCGTCCGGTTGTCGAGCGCGATGGCATGTTGATCATGGTTGATGATGACCGCATGGAAATTCAGCCAGGTGAAGTAGTAGAAGAGAAGAGTGTTCGTTTCCGTACTTTAGGTTGCTACCCGTTAACCGGCGCGATCGAATCCGAAGCCAATACGCTGACGGGCATCATTGAAGAGATGCTGGTGGCGACATCGAGTGAGCGTCAAGGGCGAGCGATCGACCATGATCAGTCAGGATCGATGGAACTTAAAAAACGTCAAGGTTACTTCTAAAGGATCTAAGGAAAGATAATGAACAGTGCAGTTGAAGCTCAATTAGCCGAGCTTGGTATCGAAGGCTATTTAACACAACACCAGTACAAGTCTTTACTTCGATTTCTGACTTGTGGTTCTGTTGATGATGGTAAGAGTACCCTTATTGGTCGCTTACTCCATGACTCAAAACAAATTTATGAAGATCAACTTGCGGCAGTGCACTCAGACAGCCAACGCGTAGGTACAACAGGTGAGAAGCCTGATTTAGCCCTACTTGTTGATGGTCTGCAGGCAGAGCGCGAACAGGGTATCACTATCGATGTAGCTTACCGTTACTTCTCTACACAGAAGCGTAAGTTCATCATTGCTGATACTCCAGGGCATGAGCAATACACTCGTAACATGGCAACAGGTGCTTCGACGTGTGATTTAGCCGTGATTCTGGTTGATGCACGTAAAGGCATTCTTGATCAGACTCGTCGTCACTCATTCATTTCAAACCTATTGGGCTTGAAGCATTTCGTTGTTGCAATCAACAAAATGGACTTGGTTGACTACTCGCAAGCACGTTTTGAAGAGATTCGTGATGAGTACCTTGAGTTCTCTGAAAAGCTGACCGGTGATATTGATATTCAAATCATTCCGATTTCAGCGCTTGAAGGCGATAACGTGGTCGACAAAGGTGAAAACCTGGATTGGTTTGAAGGTCCGTCACTGCTTGAGCTACTGGAAAACGTTGATATTGACCACGAGAAAGGCAGCGGTGAATTCCGTTTCCCGGTTCAGTACGTTAACCGTCCTAACCTAGATTTCCGTGGTTTCGCTGGCACGATTTCTTCAGGTTCAGTGAAAGTGGGAGACAAGATCAAAGCGCTTCCATCAGGTAAAACGTCGACAGTTGCACGAATCGTAACTTTCGATGGCGATATCGAAGAAGCACGCGCAGGTCTTGCAGTAACGCTGACTTTGAACGACGAAATCGATATTAGCCGTGGTGATTTGATTGTTTTAGAAAATGCTCAGGTAGAAACCACAAACCATCTTCTTGCAGACGTTGTGTGGATGACAGAACAGCCACTTCAACCAGGTCGTGATTACGATATCAAGATTGCGGGCAAGAAAACTGTTGGTCACGTTGAGACGATTCGCCATCAATACGACATCAACAACCTTTCTAGCCATAGTGCGGCTGAGTTGCCACTGAATGGTATTGGTTTGTGTGAGTGGTCATTGAACGAGTCTGTTGCACTTGATAATTACCAAGATTGTGCAGACACGGGTGGTTTCATCATTATCGATCGTCTGACTAACGTTACTGTTGGTGCAGGTATGGTGAAAGAAAGTCTGGCATTGGTAGAGCGTGATCTGACTGATATCTCTGCATTTGAACTGGAGCTTAATGCACTGGTTCGCAAACACTTCCCGCATTGGGAAGCTAAAGACCTAAGCCAATTACTTAAAAAGTAATTGCTATTCCTGAGCAGTGAAGGAGCCAATGTTGCCTCTTTTTCTGCTCAGGTTTTTAGCCCGACTGAGTTGCGAAATGCAGTCAGGTTCTTTCCCCCAGAAACCAGAATGCACGATGAAGTGTGAGTCATTCTGGCTTTCTTTTTCGCTTGCTTTGCTCTGGTTACTTATTTTCTCGCTCTGCAACATTTGATGTGCAGTCGCTGTTTTCGCCCTGTTCGGGCTATTTGGTAAGGAAAGGCTATGTGGGAACAAGGATTTGTATTAGCGATTTTGCTTGGCATTATCACTTGTTTGCTTGTCACGAAAATTAAGCCTAGTTATGTTTTTGCTGGTGCAGCCTTTATTTCGTTTCTAGCTGGTATGATGGATTTGACATCCATTGCCTCTAACTTTACCAACTCGTCATTACTAACCTTAGTGTTACTAATACTTGCGTCGTGTGCCTTAGAAAAAACGCTTCTTATCAGCTGGGTCAGTCGCAGTATCTCTGAAGGACACTTAGGTAGTGTTATCGCTAAGTTGGGACTCTCTACGGCGTTGCTATCATCGTTCACCAATAATACGGCTGTTGTTGTATCTCTGATTGGCGCTATCAAACGAAACCAGCAGCATGCGCCGTCAAAGCTATTAATCCCACTTTCATACGCGGCTATTTTGGGCGGCACATTGACCCTGATCGGTACGTCGACCAACCTCATTATCAATAGCTTCGTGGAAGATGCAGGCTTACCTAGCTTAGGATTTTTTACTCCGACGCTGATTGGTTTAGCGGTTCTGGCTGGTGGCTTACTGATTTTGATTCCTCTGAGCTACTTGCTGCCGAATTATGATGATCAAACTCAGGAAGATCTGCCTTATTTCCTTGAATCACGCGTTGAGCCGGGCTCGCCATTGGTTGGGCGTACGGTTAGCGAAAATAATTTACGAGCGTTACGTAAACTGTTCTTGGCAGAAGTCATACGCGATGGCGTTACTGTCTCGTCAGTCGGGCCTGAGTTTGTGCTTAATGCAAAAGACCGCTTACTGTTTTGTGGCGATGTCGAAAGTGTCGCGACGTTGCAGGAAATCCCTGGCCTGACGCTGTTTGGTCATCAGCACTTGAATGGACAAAACTTCCGAGAAGTTGTCGTCAGTTCTTCGGCTACTTTTTGTCATAAAACGCTGAAAGAAAGCCGATTTCGTGACCGTTTTGATGCGGTTGTTGTCGCTATCCGCCGTGGCCATGAGCGACTTGAAGGCGGGTTGGGCAGTATTAAACTCGCCCCGGGTGACACTTTAGTGTTGGTTCCGGGTAAGCGATTTGAATCTGAGCGTCGTGCGCATCGTAAAGAGTTTGTATTGGTGCATGATTTGGACTCGAGCGCACGTCTGGACGCAAACAAATCTTCTATCGTATTACTCGGTTTCGCAGCGGTCATTGGCTGTGCGTTACTGGACCTGGTGCCAATCATAAAAGGGCTGGCGGTTTACATTTTATCCCTGCTGGCATTTGGCATTGTGCAAGTTTCTGAACTTCGCCGACGTTTTCCGATCGACATTGTTGTGATTGTTGGCTCTGCGCTCTCGATAGCTCAGTTAATGATCTCCTCGGGGTTATCCGTCAGGATGGGTGAGATGTTTATCCAGGCCTTTAATGGCTGGGGCGTTTTCGGCGCGTTGGTTGCGACGTATATCATGACGCTGGTGTTAACTGAATTAGTCACCAATAACGCAGCTGCAGCGCTCTCTTTTCCTATCGGCTACAGTATGGCGATAGGGTATGGCGTCGATCCAATGCCATTTATTATGGCGGTACTGTTTGGCGCAAGTGCGAGCTTTATTTCTCCCTACGGTTATCAAACTAACTTGTTGGTTTACAGCGTAGGTAATTACAAATTGACCGATTATGTGCGAATTGGTGTGCCGATTTCTATTGTGTATTCCGTATTAGTACTGACACTGATTCCGGTCTTCTTTCCGTTTTAATTCCGATATTTACAAGGATACGTTATGACAGCCGACACCACGGTAAAAGATGAAAACATTGTTTGGCATCAGCACTCGGTTGATAAAAAGTTTCGAGCTGACTTAAAGCAACAAAAACCAGCAGTACTCTGGTTTACGGGCTTATCTGGTGCGGGTAAATCAACCGTAGCGGGCGCATTGGAAAATCGTCTTGCTGAACTTGGTTACCATACTTATTTACTTGATGGTGATAATGTTCGTCACGGGCTGTGCAGTGATTTAGGTTTTTCTGAGCAGGATCGTCGCGAGAATATTCGCCGTATCGGGGAGTTGGCTAAGTTGATGGCCGACGCAGGTTTGATTGTGCTGTCTGCCTTTATTTCTCCTCATCGAGCTGAGCGCCAACTGGTACGCGATCTATTACCGGAAGGTGAGTTTATCGAAGTGTTTGTCAATGCTTCTCTGGAGGTGTGTGAAGGACGTGATCCTAAAGGGTTGTACCGTAAAGCTCGCGCTGGGGAAATTCCAAACTTCACGGGTATTGACTCGGAATATCAAGCACCTGAAAACCCAGAAATAGATTTACCAGCGGGAGAAAAGAGTGTCGATGAGTTGGTAGATCTGTGTATCAATGACTTAAAGCAGCGTGGTGTGATCCGCTAAATAAGCATTTAGATCATGGGTGACTAAAAAGTCGTAAAAGTGTTTAAAGAGCTTTTGGAACATAGGTGACCAAAAGCTCTTAAAGCATAATTAAACGGTGTGGTCTACACGACTGTGTGATTCTGTATTTACAGTAAACTTATGATTTATAAGTGCGATTAATTGGTCGTAGTACTCTGTGTTAGGCTTGTTTCCAAGCAGCTTACACAGCTCGTTGCCCGTTAAGGTAAATCGATAATAAAGTAACCTTACTCCTTTGGTGTTGGCGTGGAGTGATAGGTTTTTACCTTGGTACGTGAGAATTAAGGGTGTTTCAACACTTATTTCTCCAGACTCGAGCTCGGCACTGTGCAGCAGTCCCGACTCAATTAACATCAATAAACTGGAGTAGGGGAGCTGGAACGTCCCCATGTTCAGATTGCTGGTGGTATCCCGCTTGCCAAAGCTGAAAATACCGTTATGAGCTTTATAACCAATCAACAACTTACGGCTGCCATCACCACCAAAGCTGCAAGCTAAAGAGGCCGCTCTTTGTAGTGTTTGTGCTTCTTTAGGTGACATATCTTTGAGGGCTTTAAGCGCCTTCATCGATGTTGAGCCGGGGTTCGTGACTTCACGTTTGAGTACCTGAGCCCATAGCTTTTGCATCGAACTGTTGTGAATATCCTGAGCCATGTCGAAAAAGCGATACAACCAATCCTGTTCCGGCTCGCCCGCAGTTTCGTCTCGGCAAGCACCGTGGGCCAATTTTAACACCTGTTCAAGGTTCTGTTGCCGTTGCTCCTGACGTCGTTGCTCGCGCAGCTGAGCTCTCTCAAAGGTCGATTGCTTCGGAGTATCGGCTTGAAGCAAGGCATCGAGCCCATAACTTTGTGCAATGTTTTGAATTCGACTGGCACTGTCTTTGATATAGCTGCTTTTCGTGTCGTTTTTAGGACGTTGCTGGGAGTTGGGCTGTTGTACCATTACGCTAGGTTGCTTTGCTGATTCTGCCATTTATGTTCCTACTCAGGTAGCGACGAGTCACGCTTGCCTCAATTTACATCTTAATCCGCTTAACGACCAGAAAGTGACTATCAAAATTTGATCAAATTAAGGCTATCCAAGATGATAACAAATTGTTAAAATTGTTATCGTTATTTTGGAGGGGCAATGAAGTTCTCGGAAGCAAGCAAACTGAAAAAGCACCTGTCGATAGCGTTTCTTTTGATTCTCTATGTGGGCGTTCTAGCGTACCTGTCTCGCTATATTATGTAACACCAATCTAAATAAGCATTTGCTTGTTCATTCGGGTGGAGATCACTGATAGCTGCGTTATATGTTTTGTCATTAGAATAACCAGTTACCGCAAGTTGTACTTTGACCTAAGCGATTTTTCCAGCGCAGAGCCTGACTACTTATTTATCCAGACTGGTATCTCTTCACATATGAAAATGGCGCCTAAGCGACGCCATGGGTTTACCTAAAAATTCGCGATATTACATATCGTCGTAACTTTCTATTTTTGTCCCTTCGATCAAATACGCTGTTTGAGCTAGCTCATGGCTAATGACTTCGGTTTTAAGCGTTCCGACCACGTAAACCACATCCCAAAGCTCCTGAACTGGTGCTCCTTCTGGGAACTTCACGTAAATGATTTGATTTGGTGGTGGCGGTGGGACGTGAATACATGCCCCGAAGTAGGGTACCAACAGAAACTCAGTCACTGTGTTGGCATCACCTTCTAGCGGAATGACAAATCCTGGTATTTTTACCAGACTGCCATTCAACTCTGTTCTTACACTGCCAATCTTAGATTGTTGTGCTGCGCCACCACTATGCTCTGACGCCGAAGGCATGCCGACACTATCAAACAGTTTCCGTTCTGATTCTGGAACCAGATCAAGCCAGTCGATCTTCAATGGCTCTTCACTCGCCATTACCGGGGCCGTAAAAGAAATCACCAGCAAGCAGCTAGCGAGTATTTTTTTCCACATTTGTTTATATCCTTATTGTCATTCCATCACTCAGAGATTGTCGATAAGCGCGTAGTGCTGGGATGAAACCAATCATAATACCAGCGCATTGGACAAAACCGAGTAGCATCCATTCATATGAAGAAAGAAAGCTTAGTGTCAGATGTATACCATAATGTTGCTGCATGATCGGTTGCAATAGAGCCAGAATGGAATAAAGCCCCGCAACTCCAGAGATAATACCCGCAGCGGTCAGTAAACTGGCTTCGCTTATCAATAGTGAAAACACATGGCGTGGTCTTGCGCCCATGGCACGCAGAATAGCCATTTCCCGGCGTCTCTCCTGCAAGCTTGTCAGCAGGCTGCTTAGCATGCCAAGTAACCCCGCTACGACGACAAAACCGGATACAGCCATCAACGCTTGCTCTGCGACGGACATCATTCCCCACAATTCATGCAGTGCAACGCCCGGCATGATGGCACTGAGCGGCTCTTGTGGGTAGGTATTGATTTGTCGTTGCAAGGCGAACGTTTGGATGCGTGATTTTAAACCGACGAGCATCGCCGTGATCTGCTTTGGTTGAAAGTCGACGGTTTTTAAAACTTCGGCTTTTGGCGCTGCCCCTAGATTCGCACCACTTTCCCAACCTACGTGAATGGCTTCGATCGCTTCTAAAGATACGTGAACGGTTTTATCTACTGGTGTCCCCGTTGGGGCTAAAATGCCCACGACTTTGAAAGGCAGATTGTCATGGCGGCTAAAGCCCACATCACTGATGCCATGAGCAATGATGATCTCGCTACCTATTTGGTAACCCAGTGCTTTAGCAACATCTGCCCCAATGACGGTTTCAAATAATCCATTGAACTCTCGACCTTTTTCGAAAGTAAGTGGTTGCTTACTTCCATACTTGAAATGCTCGAAGTAGCTGTGGTTGGTGCCCATGACACGAAAGCCTTTGTGGGAGTCACCCAGCGAAATTGGGATAGCCCAATCAACGGAGCGGTGCTGACTGAACTCCTGGTAGCTCTTCCAGTCGATGTTGTTGGTGGCATTGCCGATACGAAATACTGAATAAAGTAATAGGTTTACCTGACCTGAACGGCCACCAATAATTAGGTCGGTACCAGAAATCGTATTGGCAAAACTGTCTTTGGCCTGTGTTCGAATTCGCTCAACGCCAAGTAGCAAAACCACAGAAATTGCAACGGTCATCACGGTGAGAAATGCTGTCGCCTTACGGTTCATCAGGCTCTTCCAGGCGAGTGTCACTACCGCAGTCATGACAAACCTCCAGCGCTACTACATTGGTTAATATCAGGAAGGTTAATGGTCCGGTTGAATAGAGGCTCCAGAGTTGGATCATGGCTGACAAATACCAAGGTCGCGTTGACTTGATTGGCTTGCTCCATAAGCAGCTCAATAAAAGCCATTCTATTGTCATGATCCAAAGCGGAGGTTGGTTCGTCAGCAATGACTAATGCGGGATGCCCCATCAGAGCTCTGGCTGCTGCAACGCGCTGCTGCTGGCCGATACTCAATTCGGATACCGGACGCGAATGCAGGCTTTGTGGCAAATGCAGCCTTTCTAATAATGCCGAAGCTTGTTCAGCTAACGCCTGATTGTTGGCATTCGCTGCAATACGATTACGTCTGACTTTGCTAAATTGGCATGGAAGCAAGACATTTTCGATTACGTTGAGGTAAGGCAAAAGATTGAATTGCTGGAAAATATAGCCAATATGGTCCGCTCGAAATTTGTCTCTTTGGCTGGCAGACAGAGTCGATAAGTCGGTGTCGAGTACCGATAGAGAACCCGCACTCAATGTATTAATGCCGGTTAGCAGCGCGAGAAGCGTCGACTTACCACACCCGCTCGGTCCTTTGATGAATACATGTTCACCGGGCGTGATGCGTAAGTGAGGTATATCGATGGTAGCGATGTCTGAACTCGGCCAAATAAACTGGGCGTTATTGAGTTCAACAACGCTTGATATTGAATCAGTCATAGAAAGTTACCAAAGTAATAGCGTGTAAGTGGGTACTTACACGCTATGTGGTTTATTTGATTACGATTTCGGCGTTGTCTTTGTTCAAACTGGTCGCTGATTGCGTGGTATCCGTGAACAGGTTAACGCTGACTGATTCTGTATTTGGGAATTGATTGAACCAAGCTGTTTTGATTGTGCTCAGCTCGCTGACCTTTTCACAGTTGAAGCGGTACTGTGCTGAGAACTCTCCATGGCTGCTGTGTGCATCATGGTCGTGACCTTCGTGATCATCATGGTCATCGTGGTTCGCATGATCTGCATGATCATCGTGGTGTTCATGTTCGTCATCGTCACTGTGATCATGGTCTTTATGTTCATCATGATGTTCATCATGGTCATGACCTTCATGTTCGTCATGCGCGCCACCAAGGGTATGCTCTACATGTACATCTGCGATGTCACATTCCGCTTGTGAATTGATAGTAAAAAGGCTGCTGGTGTCTTCCAGCTTTGCGACCGCTTGTTTTAATTGCTGCTCTTGCTCTGCGTTCTCTGGAGCGTGTTCGAAACCAACCACATCGGCACCCGGAGCGGTGATTTCAACTAACAAATCTTTGCCGTCTTGTGCGATGTTAAACTCTACATGGCCATGCTCGTGCGCATCGTGTTGGCGATATTCTTCTGCCATTGCTGTAGTAGACAGAGACAAGCCGATAACAAGAGCCAAAGTGTGTTTAGATGGCATTTTATTTTCCTAATTTTGCGTCTATCAATTTGAATGATTATGCATCCAAATTGATACTAAGTCTTTTAATACATTATTAAAAATCGCGAATGTGCGAGTTAATAACACTAAATGGTTTGGGTTAATGAAACTTGAGCAAAATTAGGCGGTGCGCGGGCAGAACGGCGTATTTCTTCTAGGTGGAGTGAGTTTTCCACTACATCATGAAACTTGAGCCGAGTGTAAGTCTGGGCTGGTATGGTGGGTTGAGCTTTTGCCAGACCATGGTGAGTCCCGGCAAACATTTGACAGTGATGGTGCGTGTGATGCTCAGGCGTTACATCCATTTGATGAAATAGGCTGGCAAAATTCCATACGATCAGCAAAGCCGTACTGAAAAGTACAACAGTACGATAGCAATGTTGAATTGTTGTTTGCCTGGAGAGAACCATCATAGTGCCTGAGACCCAATTGAGTGTTATAATATAACACTCATTTTTGGTAAAAGTTCACTCTTTTGTCAGTTAAGAGAAAATTCAGACAATGCTGAGGAACGGACTCCTTGTACTTGCCGAAACAAGGAGCCTATTGGTACCAGTTAAATATTTTGCTTGATTAACTCAATCACTTGCGTGATCTCGTTTTGTTCTAAAGGTCCTTCTTTGCTGAAAAGCACTTTTCCTTGCTTATCCTGAACGATGATCGCTGAACTCTCTTGCTCTAATCCCCAAGCTTTTGCGACTAAGCCATTTTCATCCAATACCATTGATGACCAAGGAAATTCCTTCTTGCTGTCTTGTGCTGAAGACTTGACGAAGGAGCCTGTACCCCAAATCGCATCATCCTGATTGATGATGGTTGTGGTTTGGTAACTTTCTTGAGGAAACTTTGCGGCAGTAATGGCAGACATTAGCGGGGCGTTCATCTCTTTCGCACTGCTACGTCCTGCTATCGCCTGAATAACGCGTACTTTGCCCAGCATGTTTTGCGCAGCCCATGGTTGATACGCAACGCCTTCGCCCTGCATGACAATTTCACCATAAGCACCAACTCGAACGTCTGGAACATTTTCGCCGATGGTTAAATTATTTGCGAATGAAAGGCTTGGCGTCATAGCCAGCAGAAGTGGTAGGAGAGTCTTAATTTTCATATTGTTATATTCCATATATGTGAGAGCTTTATAACCAAGTCACCTCTGGATGATGGATACAATCAGACGAGCTTGGTTTATAGGAACCATCTGGATGTCGCCAGTATATAAGTAGAACAAGTAAAATTACAGCGAGCTTGTTAACATTTATTTAACGTTTGAGGTGGTGTAATATTGCGTTGTTTTTAGGATTTGCTAGAATGAAGTCGTTCGCAAATTGCGCTACAAGATTGTTAAGGATAGACAATCTGTACTTTCTCAAAGGAATTGAGGTGAATTATGCTACGTGAATTCGCGGTATACCGACCACTCCAGGTGGCTCGTTTTGTTAAGACGCTATTTAAAGGTCAGTTTTTCATCGCAGGCGTCGGGAACTTTGATTTTGATAATGGCAAGGTTCTTCTACCAGACGTGAAAGATCAGAAAAGACTCTCTGTGTTCAAAGAAGTGAACCAGGAGATCGCATCGTTGAAACTACGATGAGCAGGTTAAAAGCAAAGTTATGATAAGAGCGACTAAGGTCGCTCTTTTTCGTTAATAGCTGTTGATTTTAAGTTGTTTCTCAATCAGCTTTGTAAACTTGGTGGAAAGCACACACCTGTACCACCAAGGCCGCAGTAGCCTTCAGGGTTCTTCGCCAGATATTGCTGGTGGTATGTTTCAGCAAAGTAGTACGTCCCTGCCGGTTGGATTTCTGTGGTGATAGAAGCTCTTTGTTCTTCTTGCAGTGCTTGCTGGTACTGATGCTTTGAATGCTCTGCAATGTCTTGTTGTTCTTGCGAAAAAGTATAAATAGCGGAACGATATTGCGTGCCGAGGTCGTTCCCCTGACGCATCCCTTGAGTAGGATCGTGCTTTTCCCAAAATGCAGCCAGAAGTTGCTCTAGAGAGATAACTTGCTCATCAAATACCACTCTAACGACTTCAGCATGGCCGGTTTGCCCTGTACATACCTCTTCATAAGTCGGGTTTTTCGTGTACCCACCAGCGTAACCTACTGATGTTGAGATGACGCCATCCAGTTGCCAGAACAGGCGCTCCGCTCCCCAAAAACATCCCATACCTAATAGAATTTGCTGTTGGTTAGACTGCAATGGTGCCGTTAAACTGGATTGATTAACAAAATGAGTATCTTCAATTTGCATCGGCTGCTCTCGACCTGGTAGAGCATCTTCTATACTGATTAGTGTCTGTTTGTTGAGCATGCTATCTGTCCTTTAAATTTGTCTTAAATTTGCGAACTTTTCCCAGTTCGTCTTTATGTGAATACGGATTTACAAAGGCTGCGGTAAAGTTATGAATATTACAGACTTAGCCTTTAATTGGCGTTATTATGACACAAGTTTCTTTAATCTCACGAATCTCACGCATCTAAAACGCATGATAAAAAAAGCTCTCCCGATCATTGTTGTTGGCTTGTTTGCCTTTTCCCATAACGCCTCTGCCAAAGTATCTATTAAGCTACAAGGTATAGACGGCGCGTTAGAAGAAAATGTCAACGCTTATCTGACTTCGATTCCTGAAGAAGATTACTCGACTTCGTTGCGTTTTCAAGCCCGATTAGATGAAAGCATCACTGAAGCACTCAACGCGCTTGGGTATTATCACGCAGATATCTCATATTCTGTTACTGAAAATAATGATGAACTGATCATCAATATTGCAAAAGGCTTACCAGTCAAGATCAAAGTTATGGATGTCGTGATCACTGGTGAAGCGCAAGACGATGAAGCATTTGAAGCGCTTCTAGCGGCGTCTCCTTTAAAAGTTGGCCGGGTTCTGAATCAAAGCGAATACGATAGCCTCAAGTCAGGAATACGTAATTTAGCGTTGCAGCGTGGTTACTTCAAAGGGGATTATCTACTCAGTCGTTTGGAGGTGGTACCTGCATTCAATGAAGCGAACATTCGTTTGCATTATGACAGTGGTATCCGCTATCACTTTGGTTCCATCAATATCACTGGCAGCCAGATTTGGGATGAGCGCGTCGCTTCGTTAAGTCCTTTTGAGGAGGGCGAACCTTACTTAGTTTCGAGTGTTGGTGAGTACAACCAGAACTTGTCTAATACTGACTGGTTTTCGTCTGTATTTGTTGAGCCTGATCTGGCAATGCTGGAGGAAGGACGTGAGTTACCAGTAAAGGTTTCCCTTGCTCCGGCGGCCAAAAACCAGATAGAAACCGGTCTTGGTTACTCCACTGATACTGGCGTACGTGGCACGTTGAAATGGAAAAAGCCCTGGATCAGTTCCCGTGGCCACAGTCTAGATACCGCACTTTCCCTGTCCCAGCCGGAACAAACCATCACAGCAGGCTACAAAATACCGCTTGATGACGTTTTGCATGAATACTACCAGCTTCAATTTGGCTTAAAGCATTTGGACAACCGTGATACCGAAAGTCTAGAAACGAATTTAGCGGTAGAACGCCACTGGATCGTCGATGGTGGCTGGCGTAAGACTTTGTATATACGTCACTTGTACGAAAACTTCTCTCAGGGTCTACAGGAAGACGGTGTGCAGTTCTTGCTTCCTGGCGCAACGTTTTCACGTACAAGAAGTCGTGGCGGCAGCATGCCAATGTGGGGCGACAAGCAAACCATCACGTTTGAATATGGTGACCCGGCCGTTTTATCTGCGACCCGAGTCTTTCGCTTTTTGGGCCGAACCTCTTGGATCCGTGGGATTGGTGAAAACCATCGTGGACTTTTCCGCTTAGAAGGCGGCGCTAACTTTATGGATGAGTTTGATAAGTTGCCTCCATCGTTGCGTTTCTTTGCTGGTGGTGACAATAACATCCGTGGTTATGGTTATGAATCTATCTCGCCTGTCGATGAAAGTGGAGCGTTAACGGGGGCAAAATATATCCTGAGTAGCACACTTGAGTATCAATATCGTCTTACCGGTAACTGGTGGGGGGCGACTTTCTACGATATTGGTGATGCATTTGATGATACCCCCGTATGGAAAGCGGGTGCCGGGGTAGGTATCCGCTGGGCTTCGCCGGTTGGTCCGGTCAGCTTTGATTTTGCATGGGGATTGGATGACCCACAGAAGAACGAATTTCGTATCCATTTCTCATTGGGGCCTGAACTATGATGCAAAAGATGTTTAAGTGGACCAAATGGCTATCGCTAGGTTTGATTGGTCTTCTGTTGTTGATCATCATTTTAGTCTCAACAGTTCTCTTTACTCACCCTGGATTAAAGCTCGCCATATGGGGGGCAGAAACAGCCGTGCCACAATTGAAAGTGGAGAACGTCCAGGGCTCGTTATTTCCACGTTTTGCGTTGGAAAACGTCAGCTTTGTTGATGAAACACTGAATGTTGATGCGAAAGTTGAACGCCTGACCTTAGCGGTTAACTTTCGTTGTTTTTTCGACCCTAGAGTGTGTGTCGATGAGCTTTCATTGCAAGGCGTAAACTTCCAAATGCCGGAACTGCCACCTGCGAGTGACGAGCCAGAAGAAGAGACGCCTCCGCTGCGTTCAATCAGTACGCCAGTGCCTATTTTCGTCAACAAAGTTAGCCTTAATGATATCAACCTGAATGTTCTGGGTAATCAAGTTGATTGGCAGGATTTCACGACCGCGTTATCGATGCAGGGCGACCGCTTAGTCATTGCGCCAACAGCATTAAAAGAGATCAATGTTGCATTGGCACCAACGGACACCGAGCAAGCACCTACTGAAACTGATGTTGTAGAAGCCCAGACAGCCACAGCCGAAGGGGCTGAAAGCCAGGGGGATGAGTCCCAGAGTGCTCCAGTCGCGGGCACTGATACTGAAGTCGCTGATTCCCAGACCGATGCAACTAACGCAACGGATTCGGAAATAGTAAAAACAGCCGATGCAGAGCCGCAAGATATTGTTTTACCTGAAGTCTGGATTCCGTTGACCGTCGATGTCCGACGTCTCGATATTCATCACTTCAAGTTAGCTGGTGAAACGCCGGTTATTGTTCATCATCTCGGTTTGGTGGCGAAGGCGGGCCGTGATCGTGTTGATTTGCAAACACTTGAGCTCGACATGCCTGAAGTTGAGGCTACGCTGAGTACGCAAGTGACACTTTCTGCAGACTACCCTCTTAGTGCCCAACTGGATGCGCTAGTGAAACATGCCGAAGCGAAAGGACAGAAGTTGTCGCTGTCAGCATCTGGCTCAGCAGGCGACTTATCGCTGCAGGCAACACTGTCTGAACTGACTAAAGCCGAAATCCAAGCCAAAATTCAGCCACTGAAAGTGCAGTTACCGTTTGATGTAACCCTCAACAATGTCGAAGCTCAGTGGCCTTTGTTGGGAGAAAGTGACTATCAGGTTGCTGTACCGAGTCTTACCGCTAAAGGTTCGTTAGAGGGCTACGAGGTGGCGCTGGAAACTAAAGCATCTGGTAAGGATATTCCTGCGGTAGATGTGGCGCTAAACGGAAAGGGCACCCTAGAGCAAATTGATCTGGAAAGTCTTGTGGTGAAAACCTTAGGCGGCGAACTGTCGGGCAAGGTTATGGCTAACTGGGCGGCACCAATCAACTGGCAAGCCGATCTCAACTTACAACACATCCAGCCGGGTCTTCAGTGGCAGGAAGCGGAAGGGGACATCAGCGGTAGCTTATCAACCTCTGGGTCGCTGACGGAGCAGGGCGGCTGGCAGGTTAGTCTTCCTACCCTGGATATTGATGGTGTTTTACGTGGTTATCCACTGAAAGTGAAGGGGCAGCTAGAAGCATCTGATAAAAATGGCAAAGCCGAAGATATCCAGCTTACCACTCAAGGTTTAGTATTGGCTCATGGTCCTAACCAGTTGAGTGCCAAGGGTAAGATCGATAAACAAATCTTGATGGACGTTGAGGTTAACTTCCCTGATTTTGCGAAAAGTGTGCCTGATCTTAGCGGCAATATGAACGGTAAAATTGCGGTACGAGGCAGCTTAAAAGAGCCGAACATCAACCTGGATCTTGCCGTCAATAAAGCGAACTGGCAGCAGTTAGCCAAAGTAGAAACGGTCACGCTGAAAGGGGATGTTTCACCGTTACCCGTACCAAAAGCTAACGTGAGCTTAGTAGCAAATAACATTAACTATGACGGCATCAAGGTTGATAGCGCTGACCTCAATGTCTCAGGTGATGAAAAGCAGCATCAACTTACCTTAGATGTGGCCTCGGATATCGTCTCAACCAGCCTGGAGATTCAGGGCGCATTTACTCAGAAGCCTGAAATGATCTGGGACGGTGCGCTAACTCGTTTGTCGCTTGATACCATTCAAGGGCCTTGGGCACTGGAGAAGTCGACGGCAGTGAAGGTCAATATCGACAAGCAGATCGCGGATGTTCAGGCACACTGTTGGTTACAAGCTGATTCAAGTGTGTGTTTATCTGAAAACATTAGTGTAGGCAAAAGTGGTGAGGCGAAGTTAGCGGTGAATAACTTTGACTTTAGCCAAACCAAGACACTATTGCCGGCAGAAACGAAACTGCAAGGTGAAGTGAACGCACAAGCCTTTGCTAAGTGGGCTCCAAACATGAAGCCTGAAGTGACGTTGAATGTCGATATGCCACAAGGCCAGGTGGAACAAGCGCTGGAGCAACCAATTACGGTTGGTTGGGAAAGTGTTAGCTTTAAAGCGGCGTTAGCAAAAGACAAGCTTGATGCTCAGTGGCTCGTCGATGTGGCGGATAACGGTGATCTATCCGGTAATGTGTCACTGATTAATGTCTCTGCTGAGTCTCCTGAGATCGCGGGTAACGTGTCACTTTCGACACTCCATCTGGATTTCTTAGCGCCATTGATTGGCGAATACAGCTTGTTTAAAGCCAATATGAATACCGATTTGGCGTTATCTGGTGATGTCATGCACCCTAGGGTGAACGGCCAGTTCCTGATTGACCAAATTAAACTGAACGGTGAAGTGACGCCAATTGATATCGACTCAGGTCAGGTAGAAATCAACTTTAAAGGCCATCAAGCTGACCTCAACGCTGGCATCAACACCCCAGATGGCAAATTGGAAATTACCGGTGATGCGGACTGGCAAGACCTACAGGACTGGCATACCAAAGCTCGAGTGTTCGCTAAAGAGCTGAAAGTAGATATGCCTCCGATGGTGAAAATCAAAGTTGAGCCAGATATGACACTTGAGGTGACGCCAAATTTAGCCAAAGTACAAGGTAATATTAATCTGCCTTGGGGTCGCATCGTCGTTGAAGAGTTACCACCAAGTGCGGTTGGCGTTTCGAGTGACGTAGTCATTTTGGATGAAAACTTACAGCCAGTTGATGACACTGTGGCAGTACCGTTTAATGTCGAAACTGATATTAATATTAAGATTGGCGACGATTTTCAGCTGTCGGCATTTGGTCTGAAAGGTGGTCTGAGGGGTAACCTCAATGTGACTCAAAAAGACAAAGGTCCATTTATTGTTGGTGAAGTTAACATTGTCGATGGTTCCTACCGCTCATTTGGCCAAGATTTGGTGATTGATGAAGGTAAAATCATGATGAATGGCCCAGCCGATGAGCCTTATCTGTCGATTTCTGCCATCCGTAACCCTGATAACACGCAAGATGATGTGACCGCAGGTGTTCGTGTTACTGGCCCTGCCTCTGACCCAAGTTTGGAGATCTTCTCAGATCCTGCTATGCCTCAGGCAAACGCGCTGTCCTACCTATTACGAGGTCAAGACATCGATGCAGAATCTGGTGGTAATGCCATGACTACTACCTTGATTGGCTTGAGTCTGGCGAAAAGTGGTCGTGTTGTCGGACAGATAGGTGAAGCCTTTGGTGTTCAAGACTTGCAGCTCGATACTGCGGGATCGGGTGATGACTCTCAGGTGACGGTGAGTGGTTATATATTCCCGGGTCTTCAGGTGAAATATGGTGTCGGTATCTTTAACTCTCTAGGTGAATTTACTGTTCGTTACCGATTAATGCAGGATCTGTATTTAGAAGCGGTTTCTGGTGTAGACAGTGCAGTTGATCTACTCTATCAATTCGAGTTTGATTAAAGCGTAACTCATAACTAAGGAGTGGTTATGCAGCATTTAGTCTTTGTATACGGAACGTTACGCAAAGGAGAGTACAACCATCACTACTTGAGCTCGGGGCAATTCCTGGGGCTGCATGAAAGTGATGCTCAATACACCTTGTATGATTTAGGTCCATACCCTGGGGTGTCTCAAGGTCACCAAACCATACAAGGTGAAGTCTATCTGATTGATGACGATACTCTGACAGCGCTGGATAAACTGGAGGATGTTCCGGTAGAGTACCGACGTGAGAGCATTAGCACACCGTTTGGTCAGGCTTGGATTTACATTTATCAGGATACCGAGCAGTTGACGGAAGAGATTGCATCCGGGGATTGGTGCCAAAGAGTATAGGTCGGCCGAGTGTCACTGCTGAGTCTTATCATGGCTACGACGTTAGTCGCATACTATGTTGGCGTACAAATCGACTGAAGCTTATGTGACGTTCAGGCATAAAAAAGAGCTGCGTATTTGCAGCTCTTTTTTCATTCTGGTCGCATTTATTTGTTTTGTGCGCGATCGTAAGATTCCAGGATTTCAGCTTTTGCGGCTTCCACGTCTGCCCAGCCATCAACCTTCACCCATTTACCGGATTCCAGCTCTTTGTAACGCTCAAAGAAATGCGTAATTTGCGCTTTCAGTAGCTCTGGGATGTCACCGACGTCTTGAATGTGCTCGTACTCTTTAGAGATTTTAGAGTGAGGAACCGCGACAACTTTAGCATCTTCACCAGATTCATCAGTCATTTTAAGCACACCAACAGGGCGGCAACGAATAACTGAACCTGGCATCAATGGGTATGGCGTCGGAACAAGTACGTCTACAGGGTCACCATCAAGAGACAGTGTGTTGTTCACGTAACCGTAGTTACATGGGTAGAACATTGGTGCAGACATAAAACGGTCAACAAATACAGCACCAGAGTCTTTATCTACTTCGTATTTAATTGGGTCTGCGTTTGCAGGAATTTCGATAACGACATAGATATCTTCAGGCAGAGATTTACCTGCTGGTACATGGTTTAGGCTCATTTGAAACTTCCTTTTCATTGAGGATGAGGGAACCTCATCTTATTACGATTTATTCGCAACTCACTTTAGCGACAAAAACACGGCAGGTAAACACCTGCCGCGTTGGACAAAGGTCTATTCGTCGCGATTCTTTTCAAGGAATTCTTCGACCTTACGTACCATGTTTTTTGAACCGACAAAGAACGGCACACGTTGGTGTAATTCTGTTGGCTTGATGTCCATGATGCGATTCACGCCGTCAGAAGCGATACCACCTGCTTGCTCGATTAGGAATGCCATTGGGTTGCACTCGTAAAGCAGACGCAGTTTACCTTGTGGATGGCTTTGCGTGCTTGGGTATAGGTAGATACCACCTTTTAGCAAGTTGCGGTGGAAGTCTGCTACTAAAGAGCCGATGTAGCGAGACGTGTATGGACGACCATCTTCAGGTACATTTTCCTGACAGTACTTGATGTACTTCTTCACACCAAGTGGGAAACGGATGTAGTTACCTTCGTTGATAGAATAGATTTTGCCTTCTTCAGGGATCATCATGTTTTCATGAGAAAGACAGAAGCTGCCGATAGAAGGATCGTACGTGAAGCCATTCACGCCGTTACCTGTTGTGTAAACCAACATGGTTGAAGAGCCGTAAATCACGTAACCAGCCGCAACTTGTTTGTGACCTGGCTGAAGGAAATCTTCTTCTGTTGCTGGCGTACCAATTGGTGATACACGGCGGTAAATTGAAAAAATAGTACCTACAGAAACGTTCACGTCGATATTAGATGAACCATCAAGTGGATCCATTAATACAACGTACTTGGCGTTTTGGTTGAGTTCTTTATTGAATGCAACCGCCTCATCTTCTTCTTCGCTGGCTACGCCACAAACTTGGTCACGAGCTTCAAGTGCCGCTTTAAACTTGTCGTTTGCATAAACGTCTAGCTTTTGCTGAGCTTCACCTTGGACATTCTCTGTGCCAACAGCACCAGTAATATCGCCAAGGCCAGCTGCATTAATTTCGCGGTTAACGATTTTCGCAGCTAAACGAATGGATGCTAAAAGAGATGATAGATCACCGCTAGCGTGGGGGAAATCCGCTTGTTTCTCGACAATGAATTCGCCTAGGGTGCGCAATCCAGACATGGTCAATCCTTACATTTTCATTTATTGGGGGTGTTGCGCAACGGGACATCTCTTTATGGATGTTAAACGTTTGCGCTAAACGTAATTTTATGTCGAAGATCTTTTTAATGGTAATGAAGTAACCGTCTGAGATCTCAATTTATTTGTCTTGTCACTGACGAGTTCATCATTTAGTTCAGTGACTGTACAGTCCGTGTTCAGGCTTGTCATTTTTTTGAAAGTGACAACAAGAACAAGGTGAAAGTCTCTCGCTTTTCTGGTGGTTATCGCGATAATGAAAGCATCAAACACGGCATTACAAGGTTAAGTTTATGCACATCCATATCTTGGGTATCTGCGGCACGTTTATGGGTGGCGCGGCAATTTTAGCTCGCCAGCTCGGCCACAAAGTAACGGGCTCTGATGCGAATGTTTACCCTCCGATGAGCACATTACTGGAGTCTCAAGGTATTGAAATTATTGAAGGCTTCGACCCTTCTCAGCTTGATCCTGAACCTGACCTAGTCGTGATTGGCAATGCCATGAGCCGTGGCAACCCATGCGTAGAGCATGTACTCAACAGCAACATGCGTTATACCTCCGGACCGCAGTGGTTGAATGAGTTTTTACTTCACGATCGCTGGGTGCTAGCGGTGTCTGGGACGCATGGCAAAACGACCACCTCAAGCATGCTGGCTTGGGTACTCGAAGACTGTGGTTACCAACCTGGTTTCCTGGTCGGGGGCGTACTGGGTAACTTTGGCGTTTCTGCTCGACTGGGAGAAAGCATGTTTTTCGTTGTTGAAGCGGATGAATACGACAGTGCTTTTTTCGACAAGCGTTCTAAGTTTGTCCATTACCACCCACGCACGTTAATCATGAACAATCTTGAATTTGATCATGCAGACATCTTCGACGATCTTGAAGCGATTAAGCGTCAATTCCACCATTTGGTACGTACTGTTCCGGGCAATGGTCTTATTCTGTCTCCTAAACAAGATCAGGCACTTGCTGATGTACTTGAGCGCGGTTGTTGGACAGAAAAGCAGTTTTCTGGTGAAGATGGCGACTGGCAAGCGCATAAACTGGTCGTCGATGGCTCGAAGTTCGAAGTATCGCTGCAAGGTGAGAAAGTCGGTGTTGTTGAGTGGGACTTAGTGGGCGACCACAACGTGGATAATGCACTGATGGCAATAGCTGCTGCAAGGCACGTCGGCGTGACTCCAGAGTTAGCCTGTCAGGCATTGGGCCGTTTTATCAATACCAAACGCCGCTTAGAACTTAAAGGTGAAGAGCAAGGTGTGACGGTTTACGACGATTTTGCTCATCATCCTACCGCTATTGAACTAACGGTTGGCGGTCTGCGTAACAAGGTGGGTGACAAACGTATCTTAGCAGTACTGGAGCCTCGCTCTGCCACCATGAAGCGTGGTGTGCACAAGAATACGCTGGCGGACTCATTGCACAGTGCCGATGAAGTGTTCTTGTTCCAGCCAGACAATATTGAATGGTCGGTACAGGAAATTGCAGACCAATGCCAGCAACCAGCTTTTGTTGACGCTGATTTGGACCGTTTTGTTGCGAAAATCGTTGAACGTGCAAAGCCTGATGATCAAATTCTGGTTATGAGCAATGGTGGCTTTGGCGGTATTCACGGTAAACTTCTCGAACAATTAAAACAAAAAGCTTAATCCTTATGTCTCACAAAAAACATCAACAAAAAAAAGCCATTACCCTAGCACTTACTGGCGCTTCTGGTGCGCCTTATGGCTTGAGACTTCTGGAATGTTTGGTCGCTGCGGATTATCACGTCTATGTGTTGATATCTTCCGCGGCGAGGGTTGTGATGGCAACCGAGCATGACCTGAAGCTGCCAAGTGGTCCTGAAGCGGCGCAAAAAGCGCTGGTGGAGCATCTAAAGTGTAACCCTGACAACATTACTGTCTGTGGTAAAGATGATTGGTTCTCGCCAGTGGCTTCAGGCTCTGCGGCTCCAAAACAAATGGTGGTTTGTCCGTGTTCGGCAGGCAGCGTCGCGGCGATTGCACACGGTATGTCGGATAACCTGATTGAGCGTGCCGCCGATGTAGTGATGAAAGAGCGTGGCCAGTTGCTTCTGGTAGTGCGTGAAACGCCATTTTCGACCCTGCATCTGGAAAATATGCACAAGCTATCGCAAATGGGTGTAACCATCATGCCAGCAGCGCCGGGTTTTTATCATCAGCCAAAGAGTATCGAAGACTTAATCGACTTTATGGTGGCGCGAATTCTCGACCATCTGGGGATTGAGCAAGGATTGGTCCCGCGCTGGGGATACGACCAACGCTCATAAATAGTTATCTTGCTACGTAGCCTGATCTTCATCTAAGTCCCAAACCCCCTAGCGCAACCTAGCATCGCGAGGGGGTTTGGGTATACAATCCATCCAACTCATCGGGGAGCAACCCCATTTTGTATTGTGTTGATCAATACTTAAGGGCGCTGAGACCTAATGGCTTAACCTAGTTAGGCTACGGGGACCCGTAATACCTGAACCAGATAATGCTGGCGTAGGAATTGAGTCTGGATATTAGCAATCCCAAATAGCCACCTCATACCTGTGCCGCTCAACTAATTTCTCTGAAATACACGTGGAGAGCGAGCAGTGAAAACCACTCTAAGCCTAATTGCCCTTGCTGCAATGACAACAACTTCAGCGTTTGCTGCTGAAAACACATTAACCATCTACACCTATGACTCATTCGCTGCGGATTGGGGACCGGGTCCTAAACTCGAACAAGCTTTTGAAGCGAAATGTGGTTGTGACGTAAATTTCGTTGCTCTTGATGATGGCGTATCGATTTTGAACCGTCTTCGCTTAGAAGGCAGTAATAGCAAAGCCGATATTGTTCTGGGTCTGGATAACAATCTGATGGTCGAGGCACAGAAAACGGGTCTGCTTACAGAGCACAAGGTCGATACCTCTAAAACCATTTTACCAACGGGCTGGGACGATAAAACATTCGTGCCTTACGACTATGGTTATTTCGCGTTTGTTTACAACAAAGAAAAATTGGCTAACCCGCCAAAAAGCATGAAAGAGCTGGTGGAAGAGCGTGATGATCTTAAAGTGATTTATCAGGACCCTCGTACTTCAACTCCGGGGCAGGGTTTGATGCTGTGGATGAAATCAATCTATGGCGACAATGCTACCCAAGCTTGGCAGCAACTGGCTGGTAAAACTGTTACGGTGACCAAAGGTTGGTCTGAAGCTTATTCCATGTTCCTTAATGGTGAGTCTGACTTAGTGCTTTCTTACACGACATCACCAGCTTACCACCTGATTGCAGAGCAAGACGCTAAGTTTGCTACCGCTGATTTTGCTGAAGGGCATTACATGCAAGTGGAAGTTGCGGCCAAAGTGAAAAATTCGAAGAATGCCGAGTTGGCTGACGAATTCATGAATTTCATTTTGAGTGATGAGTTCCAGTCAGCAATGCCAACGGGTAACTGGATGTACCCAGTCACTGACGTTGCCCTTCCAAAAGGCTTTGAAACCTTGAACGTACCAAGTAAGCCACTGAGCTTTAGCGCTGATGAAGTGGCGAAAATGCGTAAGACTTGGATTCGTGAATGGCAAAGCGCCCTGACTTTCTAAGAGTTACCTTTGAATACTGTACCCAAATTAGGCATAGGGGTCGCGATAGTCATCGCGGCCTTTGTTCTTTCTGCGCTGAGTGCTTTAGCTTTTCAGGCTCCGTCTCTGGATGTGTCGCTGATTTGGCATGACCCCTATTATCAGCACGTCACTAAGTTCAGCTTCTATCAGGCTTTTTTATCTACGTTGATTAGTGTGGGTTTGGCGATTCCCGTCGCCCATTCGCTTTCCCGCCGTGAATTTTTCGGTAAGTCATTACTGCTCAAACTGTTCGCTTCCACCTTAGTTCTGCCTGTTTTAGTCGGGGTTTTTGGATTGTTGGCGATATATGGCAACAGCGGTTTGATTGCCCAATGGTTACAAACCTTTGATGCCAAGCTGCCATTTTCTATCTATGGCTTGAACGGTATTTTACTTGCGCATGTGTTCTTTAATCTGCCTTATGCTGCGCGACTATTGTTGCAAACACTGGAGTCGATTCCTGCTGAGCAACATAAGCTATGTGCTCATCTCGGCATGAGCCATTGGGATAAGTTTCGTTGGGTTGAGTGGCCTCGATTAAGACAACAATTGCCACATGTAAGCGGCCTCGTTTTTATGCTGTGCTTTACCAGTTTTGCCACGGTGATGGCATTGGGTGGTGGACCTAAATCGACCACCATTGAGTTGGCTATTTACCAAGCGATAAAATTTGACTTTGACCTGCAGGCCGGCGCGCTATTAGCACTGTGGCAAATGTTGTTGTGCGGTGTGATCGCGATAGGCGTACAAAAGCTGACAAAGCCAGTTTCTATAAGCTCTGGCAGCACATCGGTACAGCAATACTTAACGAAGGATCATGGGTGGTCAAAAGCTTGGGATAGCTTTTGGATCATGGGTGCCTTTTTACTGGTTATCCCACCACTTGCGATGGTGATTATGAGCGGCATAAATCAACAGGTTGGCTCGGTATTAAATGACGAACGTTTTTGGTCTGCGCTATTTAACTCTTTAAAAGTTGCAGCAATGGCGAGCACTCTTGCAGTGGCTGCTGGCGTTTCCATTTTGCTCACCAGTCGGCGTTGGCGTCTGGAGTATAAAAACTCACGGGCGGATCACATTGAGTTGGTTGGTACCATTATTTTGGTAACGCCGGGTTTGGTGATCAGTACAGGTTTGTTTTTGTTGCTCCGTTCTTTTACCGATGTTTTTAGTCTGGCATTTTTTGTCGTCATATTAGTCAACGGTTTGATGGCGCTGCCGTATGTGATTAAGACGTTAGCACAGCCGATGTTACACATTGAACAGCAATATCAATACGTTTGTGCCAGCTTAGGGATGCGAGGCTGGCAGCGATTTAAAGTTGTGGAATGGCGAGCACTACGTAAACCTTTTGCTCACGCTTTCGCAATCAGCTTTATGTTTGCGATAGGGGACTTAAGTGCGATTGCGCTATTTGGCGGACAAGAATTCAGAACCTTGCCGCTGTATTTATTCCAACTGCTCGGCAGTTATCAGATGGAAGCGGCAGCGGTGGTTTCGGTCACCTTACTCTTGCTTAGTGTTGGCTGCTTTACTCTGATTGAAAAAGTATTAAAAACGAAGGAGAGCGCACAATGTTAGTGTTAGATGATGTGCAATACACCTATCAAAGTGAACTGTTTCGTTTTGATTTAACCATTGAACGCGGTCAGATTGTCTCATTGATGGGGCCGAGTGGGGCGGGTAAATCGACATTGTTGGCACTGGTCGCTGGCTTTATCCATCCTGACCAAGGGGATATCCAAGTTGATGGCGAATCCATTGTCGGTAAAGAACCTTATCTGCGTCCATTCTCAATGTTGTTTCAGGAGCATAACTTGTTTGCTCATTTGTCGGTGCGCGACAACATAAGTTTAGGATTGCATCCGGGCTTAAAGCTCACTGCAGACCAAAAGCTTCAGGTTGAGCAAGCCGCGCAGCAGGTTGGTGTTGCAGAGTACCTCGACCGATTGCCAGAGCATCTCTCTGGTGGTCAACGCCAACGTGTTGCGTTAGCACGTTGTTTTGTCCAGCCTCATCCGGTGTGGCTGCTGGATGAACCTTTCTCTGCGCTCGATCCTGTGCTGCGTGAAGAGATGCTTAGCTTAGTGAAAAGGTTGGCTGCAGAGCGGAGAATTACCGTACTTATGGTGACTCACCATCTCAATGATGCAAAAGCCATAGCAAGTCACTTTGCGTTTGTTGCGGGTGGGAAAATTGAGGCTGCAGGTGAGATAGGTCAGCTCTGCGTGACACATTCAAGTGAGGCTTTACAAGCCTTCGTTCGAGCTGCTGGGTAAGCTCTATTGAGCTAGAAAAACAAAAGGTTGATGTAAACATCAACCTTTTTCTTTTGTCTCGATCGTTTAGTGACTTTAGCTTTGTGGCTTCACTACCATCACGTTGACGGGAGAATACTCCACCACCTTGCTGGCTACTGAGCCGAGCATCACCTTATTGATTTTCGAACGCTTGTGGCTTGGCATGATGATCAGGTCAATCCCTAAACGCTTAGCGTGTTCAATAATGGTCGTGTACGGTTTACCTTCTGCCACGTGGATACTATAGGTGACGTCTTCCTTGATGTTGTCTTCCGCAAACGTCGTTAACTGCTTTTCGACATCTTGCTTCATTTTTAGGGCAGCATCTTTCGGAAAGTAAGTCGCGACCATCGACATATGGATTCCAGGTACAACCGTCAGCAAATGGATGACCGCATTCGCTTGCTTCGCATGCCAAACAGCCAGTTCAACCGCTCGGTCTGAGAAGCCTTGATCATTAAGGTCTACCGGAACAAGAATTTGTTTATACATTCAATTTCTCTCACTCAGCCCCCGGTCTCCCGGGGGGAATCGTTTAGGCGCTCAGTTGTTCTTTGCGCATACGACGTTTCTGGTTCATCGCTAGTGCCAGCAGAATCAATAAGCAAGGCACAAACACCCACTCTTTCATTGGGCGATCAGCGTCTTGAACGACCGATTTGATCTCCCAGTCAAAATCGATACCAGAGGATTCAGCAGGGCTACCAAATTCCACCATATCAACGATCATTTTGCCGTCGTTTTCGACCAGCATCAGACCCATTGATGAGATACGTTCTTCTGCGGTTGTTGCATTGTCGTCAAACGGCAGCAGTACAGTTTTTTCAACGTTCTCACCTTCTAGGTTCTGTCCGGCGACACGCAGCTCGATTGATTGTCCGACACTTAGTCCCTCGACAATTTGAGCCACTTCAACCCCTGGGGAAAGTACTTTGGCAGGGAACATCATGTCCCACCAGAATCCCGGGCGGAAGAAGGAAAATGTCAGTACCAATAATAGGACGGTTTCCCACCATTTATTGCGAGTAAACCACCAACCTTGAGTAGCGGCGGAAAATATCAGCATCGCAATAATGGAAGATATTATGGTCAGGGCTAAATGCCACCATGTGTCGATACCCATCAATAGCAGTTGGGTATTGAAGACGAACATGAATGGTAAAATGGCGGTACGGATATCGTAGGTGAAGCCCTGAATACCGGTTCGGATCGGATCTGATTTCGCAATGGCTGCAGCAGCAAAGGCGGCTAAGCCCACTGGCGGTGTATCGTCGGCCAAAATACCGAAATAGAACACGAACAGGTGAACGGCAATCAGTGGAATGATAAGCCCATGTGCCGCGCCAAGCGTGACAATTACTGGTGCCATCAGCGTCGATACGACGATGTAGTTTGCCGTGGTAGGAAGGCCCATACCTAATACCAAACTGATCACTGCGGTGAACAGCAGCATTAGGAACACACTACCACCAGAGATGAACTCGACAAAGTCAGTCATGACCAGGCCGATACCTGTCAGTGTTACCACACCTACCACCGTACCAGCAGCGGCTGTCGCCACACCGATACCAATCATGTTACGCGCACCAGAAACCAAACTTTCCAGAAGATCAATAAAGCCTTCTTTCGTCTGTTCTCCAATACCCCCTTGTTTAGATAGCAAGGCGATTAGCGGGCGTTGCGTTAACAGGATGAAAATCATGAACACGGTTGCCCAGAAGGCAGATAAGCCTGGAGAGAATCGCTCGACGGTTAAACACCAAACCAGAACCACAATTGGCAGTAAGAAATGAAGCCCCGATTTTACTGTTGGCCCCGGTTCAGGTACTTCAGTCAGCTCTTCATCGATATTGATCGCGCCATCTTTTGTGTGATTCGCCGATACTTTAACTAAAGCAACATAAGCAATAAGAAGAGCAACCATCACGATAGGTGTTGCAGCCTCACCAAAGACATCTTTTGTCCAGCCGACGCCGTAGTAGACCAGCGCACTGATGACACAAAGCCCTAAAATGGTTCCGGTGAACGACAACATGCTTTGCAGCATGGTTGGGTTATGACGACGAGGTAAACCTGTCATGCCTGCTTTACATGCTTCAAGGTGAACGATGTAAATCAATGCGATATACGAGATAAGCGCTGGCAGGATTGCCGCTTTGATAACTTCAACGTACGAGATCCCAACGTATTCCACCATCAAAAATGCAGCGGCACCCATGATCGGTGGCGTCAACTGACCGTTAGTAGATGCTGCTACCTCTACCGCACCCGCTTTGGTTCCCGGGAAACCAACGCGCTTCATCAACGGAATCGTAAAGGTACCGGTAGTTACTACGTTCGCAATCGAAGAGCCTGATACAAGGCCTGAAAGACCTGAAGCCACAACCGCGGCTTTTGCCGGGCCACCTCTCATGTGACCTAATAGTGAGAAGGCCACCTTAATGAAGTAAGCACCAGCGCCAGCTCGTTCTAACATCGCACCAAAGAGTACGAACAAGAATACGAAGGAAGTCGAAACGCCTAAAGCCACACCAAATACACCTTCAGTTGTTAGCCATAAATGAGACATCGCTTTATTCAAGCTCGCGCCTTTATGGGCTATGACGTCTGGCATGTATGGACCGGCGAAGGTGTAGGTAAGGAATACCGCAGCGACAAGCATCAGTGGTGGACCAAGTGCACGTCGTGTGGCTTCCAGAAGAAGCACCATACCAATCACGGCGACAACAATGTCGGGCGTGGTTGGCGCGCCTGATCGTCCGGCGAGTTCCGTATAAAAGAGATAGATATAAGACGCTGAAAAGCTACCAGCAAGCGCAAGAATCCAGTCTACAGCCGGAATATGATCGCGTGGGGAATTTTTCATTGCAGGATAAGCAGTGAAAGCCAGAAAGATCGCAAACGTTAAGTGAATCGCACGAGCTTCAGTGTCATTAAGTACGCCAAAATTAAAAATAAATGGTAATGGTGATGCATACCATAACTGAAATAGTGACCAACACAGTGGGACAAACCAGAGGATTCGTCCTTGTATGCCAGATGGGCTACGTGCCCCTGTGTCTGCCTGAGCCACCATATCTTGCACATCTTGTGACGGGGCTTTGTTCGTCGCCATGTACTTTTTCCTTATTATTGATGGTTCTGCCTGTTTTATATGTCGAAAACTCACTTCGCCTCTATCAGTGTAGTGAACTGAGCGAAGTTTGCAGTCGAGTATTCCGCTGCCTGAAATTTAAATGAGGCTCGTTAGAAGCTCTGAATTGGCGGCGTTAAAGTGTTTTCTTGGCATGAGTGTGAGGTTTTAGAAAAACCGACGAATATACCCAGATGATTTCCAGATGCGGGGTCTATCGCTGCCTTCATGGAGAAATGAATCAGCGGTAAAACTGACAAATGTCGGGTGACTTACCGTGACTTTGGAATGTTGCAGGCTCTCAAAACCAGAACAAGTCAGTCACATTAAGTCTGGCATCCAGAAGCACCTTAGGTAATAAACAAAGTATGCTGGCGATCCTGCGACAACCAGCATACTAAATCAGGCAGAAACTACTTGTTCCTGCCTTGCTTTTGAGTCCGTGGTGCTTACTTTAGCAGTCCCACTTCTTTGTAGTACTTAGCCGCGCCTGGATGAAGAGGAATTGAAAGACCTGCTTTCACCATGTCTTCTTTTTTCAGGTTCGCGAAAGCTGGGTGCAGGCGTTTGAATGTGTCGAAGTTTTCGAATACTGCTTTTGCAACATTGTATGCCACTTCATCAGAAACGTCTGTTGAAGTAACCATTGTTGCAGCTACACCAAAGCTCTTAACGTCTTGATCCGTACCACGATACATGCCGGCAGGTACTGTGCTGTACGCGTAGTAAGGGGTACTTGAAACGATCTTGTCGATCTCAGGACCAGTCGCTGGAACTAGCTTCGCATCACATGACGTGGTTGCTTCTTTGATTGAGCCATTTGGGTGACCAACCATGTAAATAAATGCGTCGATTTTGTTGTCACAAAGTGCTTGAGAACGCTCAGAACCTTTAAGCTCTGAAGCTAACTGGAAGCTATCTAGGGTCCAGCCCATCGCGTCCATCACTACACCCATTGTTGCACGGTCACCAGAACCTGGGTTACCGATGTTGACGCGTTTACCTTTCAGGTCTTTAACGTTTTCGATGCCAGAGTCTGATCGAGCAATGATGTTGAAAGGTTCGGTATGCAGAGAGAACATTGCGCGTAGCTTATTGTACGGGCCTTGTGCAGCAAACTCACTCGTACCGTTGTAGCCATGGTACTGCCAATCCGACTGAACGATACCGAAGTCTAATTCGCCAGCACGGATAGTGTTAACGTTGTAAATAGAACCACCAGTCGACTCAACGGAACAACGAATGTTGTGATCTTTACGACCTTTGTTGACCAATTTACAGATAGCACCGCCAGTAGGATAGTAAACACCTGTCACCGAGCCCGTACCGATAGTAATAAACTCTTGAGCGTTAACTGCGCCTGCACCCATAACGGCTGCAGCGATAGCGCCTACTTTGAGTAGTTTGTTAAATGCCATGAAATTCCCTTCCTTATATTTCATTATTTACCCGGAAATAACCATCAATCACTTCTGGAGTTTCCTGTTTGGAAACGGCATCTTTTCCAATCCAATTGTTTGAAAAAGCGAACAAATCATAACAAAAAATTGGCAGAAAATTATCCGACTGTTAAAAGTTATAGCGAATAAACCTGAAGATTGCGTTAATAGCCAGTGATTAAGTTGTTATTTTATTTCTTTTATAACAGTAGTTTACGATTGAATGAGGGGAAAGGAAGGAAAAATTAATAGCGTGATATATATCACAAAAAAATGATTAAAAAATAACCTTAAAACGCGATAGGAGAAGGAAATTGTGAGCTACAGAATAGGATTTATCTTATAGCTCACAATCAGTTAGGTGACTTCAACCTACAGTTGTTAGCCAGTGTATTCGAACAGTTCACACACGGATTTGAACAACTGCTCTGTCGATACTGGCAACGTCGGAGTGATAAAAATAGTGTCATCACCAGCGACAACACCCAAGATGCCTTCAGATTTGCCAAGAGAGTCCAGCATACGAGCGATAAGTTGCGCAGCGCCAGGACCAGTATGGATAACAACTAACGCGGCATTGTGGTCGATATCCAACACGAGTTCACGCAAAGAACTGCTTGTCGTTGGGACCCCCAGTTCTGCAGGAAGACAGTAAACCATTTCCATTTTTGCATTACGGGTACGAACAGCACCAAACTTAGTCAGCATGCGAGACACTTTAGATTGGTTAATACTTTCAAAACCTTGCAGTTTTAGAGCATCAACAATCTCGCCCTGTGAGCCAAAGCTTTCTTCCTTTAACAGGGCTTTAAAAGCTCGAACTAGGTTATCTTGTTTTTCAGTATTGCGCATAGTCATTATGATTCTCTTAATTACGGATCAGCAATTTTGCATATTCTCGCATATATATTCAGACAGTTCCAAAAAGTCCCGAGATAATGCTAGTTACATCACTGTAAATTATAAACAGAATGACATTCCATTTAACGGTGAGTCATACATCTGTTTTATTTCCCGTAATCTATTGTCATTTCAAATGAATAAAAGAATAATCCAACCGTTTGTGTAGCACGAAAATGCGGATTTGCGCGAGGTCGCAAAGCTGGCGTTAATTGATTGTAATCAAGTTGTGATTCCTATAGCTTTACTTGGTTGGTTAAAAACTACCCTACAAATACATTTATAAAAAAATACTCTCAAGGAGAACTACATGAAAGTAGCCGTTATTGGTGCCGCTGGCGGTATCGGTCAAGCCCTTGCCCTTTTACTAAAGAACCGTCTTCCTGCTGGTTCTGATTTAGCCCTATATGATATTGCCCCTGTAACTCCAGGTGTTGCCGCTGATCTTAGCCACATCCCAACACCAGTATCGATCAAAGGATACGCAGGTGAGGATCCAACGCCTGCATTGGAAGGCGCAGATGTGGTTCTAATTTCTGCTGGTGTTGCACGTAAGCCAGGTATGGATCGTGCGGATCTATTTAACGTTAATGCTGGTATCGTTAAGGCATTAGCTGAGAAAATTGCTGTAGTTTGTCCGAAAGCATGTGTTGGTATCATCACTAACCCTGTGAATACTACTGTGCCAATCGCTGCAGAAGTACTTAAGAAAGCTGGCGTTTATGACAAGCGCAGACTATTCGGTGTAACTACACTTGACGTTATTCGTTCAGAAACCTTCGTTGCTGAGCTGAAAGACAAAGATCCAAGTGATGTTCGTGTACCAGTTATCGGTGGTCACTCAGGTGTGACTATTCTTCCTCTGCTTTCTCAAGTAGAAGGCGTTGAGTTTACTGCTGAAGAAGTTGAAGCACTGACTAAGCGTATCCAAAACGCGGGTACTGAAGTCGTTGAAGCGAAAGCGGGTGGCGGTAGTGCAACTCTATCTATGGGCCAAGCAGCGTGTCGCTTTGGTCTGTCTCTAGTACGTGCTCTTCAAGGTGAAGAAGGCGTTGTTGAGTGTGCTTACGTTGAAGGTGACGGTGAGCACGCACCATACTTTGCTCAGCCAGTGAAGCTAGGTAAAGAAGGTGTTGAGGAAGTACTAAGCTACGGTGCACTAAGCGACTACGAAAAGTCTGCTCTAGACAACATGCTAGAAACGCTAAATGGTGATATCAACATCGGTGTTGAGTTCGCTAAGTAAGTTTAAGCGTTTATACGTTTATAAAAAGCCGATCTTAGGGTCGGCTTTTTTGATCTCTTTATTCTGTCTGACGTAAAAGGTGTAACGCCAACAATGTCAATCAGGAGTAGGGTATGGAAGCAAGTCGAATCCGTAAAGGCATGGTTGTAGAGTGCCAACAAGGTGTCGGTACGATTCTTGTCGTTGATCGTGAAGCAGAAACCGTTTTACTGGCTAAACAGGGAACTGACCAGCAAATCGCAGTCACGTTTGACGAGATAGAAGATGACCCGCAGCTACACGGAGGGAGCGACCGTTATTATTAGCTGAGCAAACAACACTGGAACGAGAAAAGGAAGAGCGTGCTCTTCCTTTTTCTTTTCAGCCTTAAACCGCCAACGTCGGTCGGTGGTTAAAATTTATCGCCTTGCTGGTCCGGTTAGCAGTGCTTATCGAGTGCGTTTAACCGCTACATGAGCCAGTGTAACGAGTGCTTCTTTATAATCTGACTCAGGCAGTACAGACAGCTCCGCGATTGCCTTGTCGGCTTCGTCGAGGGCTTTTTGAGTCGTGTACTCTAAAGAACCTGCTTCTTTCATGACAGCGAGGATATCGTCAAGACGATCCATTCCGTTTGCTTTCTCGATCGCTTCACGGATCATCTGAGCATTTTCAGGTGTCGTGTTTCTCATCGCATGAAGTAGAGGAAGGGTAGGTTTACCTTCTGCTAAATCATCGCCAACATTTTTACCCATGTCTTCGCCATCGGATGTGTAGTCCATGACGTCGTCTATCAGTTGGAATGCGGTACCTAAGTACTTACCGTAATTCTGTAATGCGATTTCAACGTGCTCAGGGGCATCATTCAGGATGGCACCAATTTGTGTCGCAGACTCAAACAGGCGTGCCGTCTTAGAGTAGATGACCTGCATGTAGCTTTCTTCTGTCGTGTCAGGATCGTTACAGTTCATTAATTGCTGAACTTCACCTTCGGCGATCACGTTTACGGCGTTACTCATTAACTGAAGGATCTTCATGGATCCTAGCTCAGTCATCATCTGGAATGAGCGAGTGTAGATAAAATCCCCAACTAGCACGCTTGCTGCGTTGCCAAAGGCAGCATTTGCGGTCGCTTTACCACGGCGCATATCTGACTCGTCTACCACATCATCGTGCAACAGCGTTGCTGTATGGATGAACTCAATAAACGCAGCTGCCATGGTATGACCGCTGCCTTGATAACCAAGCGCACGGGCCGACAAAATCGCCAATAGCGGTCTTAGGCGTTTGCCTCCACCACTGACGATATAGAAACCGAGCTGATTGATTAAAGAGACATCAGAATTTAGTTGGGCTTGAATTGTTTCATTCACTTTTGCCATGTCATTGGCAGTAAGCGCTTGGATAGTTTTAAAATCCATTGTATATCCGGCTGAAGTTAGACCCTGCAAGGCTTATTCGATTTATATAATTGTCGAATAATACACTAAAAAACGTTGATTAATACATTACTAAAGGGCATGATTGCCGCACTTTTCTTTGGCGATTAGCTTTTCGCCAATTTTTTCAAAATATGGCTTGTCATAGGGACATCTCTTCTGTAGAATCTGCGCCCTATTGATGATTAGTTTAGCGCACACCCTCACGAAAGGCTGTGCGGAAAAAGCGGAGTAAAATATGTACGCTGTTTTCCAATCTGGTGGTAAACAACACCGTGTAAGCGAAGGTCAAACTCTTCGTTTAGAGAAATTAGACGTTGAAACTGGTGCAACTGTAGAATTTGATAAAGTTCTTCTTGTTGCTAACGGCGAAGACATCAAAGTTGGTGCTCCTCTTGTAGAGGGCGGCAAAATTGTTGCTGAAGTTGTACAACACGGTCGTGGCGATAAAGTTAAAATCGTTAAGTTCCGTCGTCGTAAGCACTCTCGTAAGCAACAGGGTCACCGTCAGTGGTTCACTGAAGTGAAGATCACTGGTATCAACGCTTAATCTATTAGGAGAGTTTAACAATGGCACACAAAAAAGCTGGTGGTTCTACTCGTAACGGCCGCGATTCAGAAAGCAAACGTCTAGGTGTTAAGCGTTTCGGTGGTGAGTCTGTACTTGCAGGTAACATCATCGTTCGTCAACGTGGTACTAAGTTCCACGCTGGTAACAACGTAGGTATCGGTAAAGACCACACTCTATTCGCTCTTACTGAAGGTAAAGTGAAGTTCGAAGTGAAAGGTCCTAAGAACCGTAAGTTTGTTAGCATCGAAGCTGAGTAATTAGTTTTTAACTTAATTACTTAATAGCTTTAAGCTGAATTCAAAAGCCCTGCCGAATCGGCGGGGTTTTTTATTTGTAGGCAGTCGACATATCGAAACTTCTCGGTAGATCCAAAGTGATTCGAATCTGGGAGTTTAGATCTGTCATCTGCTAAAATTGTCGGATGACAAAGTAGATTTAATCCACGCACGAAGTAGTCGGAGTAAAAGATGAAGTTCGTAGATGAAGCTGTAGTAAAAGTTCAGGCAGGCGACGGCGGTAGCGGCGTTGTTAGTTTCTGGCGTGAAAAATTCATCACTAAAGGTGGTCCTGATGGCGGTGATGGTGGTGACGGCGGCGATGTATATATCCAAGCTGACGAAAACCTAAACACCCTAATCGATTACCGTTTCCAACGCTTTTACGAAGCAGAGCGTGGAGAAAATGGCCGCGGTGGTAACTGTACTGGTAAGCGTGGTAAAGATATTGTGATGCGTGTGCCGGTTGGTACTCGTGCAGTTGATATCCACACTAACGAAATCGTTGCAGAAGTTGCTGAACACGGCAAAAAAGTAATGGTAGCTAAAGGTGGTTGGCACGGTCTGGGCAACACGCGCTTTAAGTCTTCTGTAAACCGCGCTCCTCGTCAGAGAACGTTGGGTACTAAAGGTGAAGTTCGTGAAATTCGTCTAGAACTATTACTGCTTGCTGACGTTGGTATGCTTGGCTTGCCAAACGCCGGTAAATCAACCTTTATTCGCGCTGTATCTGCTGCAAAACCAAAAGTGGCGGATTACCCATTTACGACGCTTATCCCAAGCTTAGGTGTGGTTAGTGTTGTACCTGAGAAAAGCTTTGTAGTTGCGGATATCCCTGGTCTGATTGAAGGCGCTGCGGATGGTGCAGGTTTAGGTATTCGATTCCTGAAACACCTAGAACGTTGCCGCGTTTTACTGCACATGATCGATATCATGCCGATTGATCAGTCTGATCCAGTGCAAAACGCACTAACGATCATTGATGAGTTGGAACAGTACAGTGAAAAGCTAGCTGATAAACCTCGTTGGTTGGTGTTCAACAAAGTTGATCTAATGCCGGAAGATGAAGCGAATGAAAAGATCCAAGAGATCTTGGATGCGCTAGGTTGGGAAGACGAGTACTTTAAGATCTCGGCAATCAACCGTTCTGGTACGAAAGAACTTTGTTACAAGCTGGCAGACTTTATGGAAAACCTACCTCGTGAAGAGGAAGAAGTTGCTGAAGAAGATAAAGTTAACTTCATGTGGGATGACTACCATAAAGACGCAATGGCTGGTAAAGACGTTGTTACTGAAGATGACGACGACGATTGGGATGACTGGGACGATGAAGAAGATGACGGTCACGTTGTCTACGTTCGTGACTAATTTTATCATCCGGTAATAATTACCAAGAAAATTTAATCAAGCCGCAATGCCTATTGCGGCTTTTTTTGTATCTAATCATATTTAGATGATGTGATTTACGGCACAATAATACTCATGCCAGTAATGTGTGATCATAAAATTGCGTAGGAAACATCGTTTAAAGCAAGGAAGAATGTGCGGTATTTAGTAGTTCTAATTCTAATATTCTCACGCGACTATAGGCGATTTGGTCCAGCAAGAATGATTTATTAATTTCTGGAACTAGTATCATTAATTATGCAGACCCTAAAAGGACTTAGATGTATCTATGGCATTAGAAACTATACCTACCACAAAGGTATCGGTATCAAATCAAAGGGCGATTTCTCGCCTTGTTGCTCAAGCCGGACAGATGTTGCTTGCTCATGGTGCTGAAAGTACCTTAGTGAGCGATATCATGCGCCGCATTGGCCTTGCTTGTGGTGTTCATGAAGTCGCGGTGGCACTCTCTGCAAATGCACTTGTTGTAACCACGCTGATGGATGGGCATTGTATTACCACGACACGAAGTTGCGCCGATCGTGGTATCAATATGCGAGTTATCACGCAAATTCAGCGTATTTGTATCATGATGGAACGAGGGTTGCTCGATTCAACAATGGCGCAGAAAAAGCTTAATCATATCAGTCCTGAGCGCTATAACCGCTGGCTGGTGGTCTTTATGATCGGGCTATCGTGTGCGGCATTCAGTCATTTAGCGGGAGGGGATATAAGCATATTTTTCATGACTTTCTTGGCCTCTGCTGTCGGCATGATTGTTCGCCAGGAAATTGGCCACCGTCATTTCAATCCTTTACTCAATTTTGCCGCTACGGCATTTGTGACAACCTTAATTTCTGCGCAGGCGGAAATCTATCAGATTGGTAACTTGCCTACGGTCGCGATGGCATCGTCAGTGTTGATGCTAGTGCCGGGCTTCCCATTGATTAACTCGGTAGCCGATATGCTCAAAGGTCATATCAATATGGGGATTGCCCGCTTTGTCATGGCGAGTTTATTAACGCTTGCGACCTGTTTAGGCATTGTGGCAGCGATGAGTGTGACCGGGATTTGGGGATGGAGCATCAGATGAGTACTGTCGATTTGCTGGTTGGATTATTAAACGACATGTTTTTTGCCGCTATTCCGGCAGTGGGGTTTGCATTGGTCTTCAATGTGCCGCATAAAGCATTAATCTATTGTGCGGTAGGCGGCGCGATTGGTCATGGTAGTCGTTATTTAATGATGCAGTTCGGGATTCCTATTGAATGGGCAACCTTCTTCGCGGCGACCTTAGTTGGGATGATTGGTGTGTATTGGTCTCGTCGCTTTTTGGCCCACCCGAAAGTATTCACCGTGGCTGCTCTGATCCCTATGGTTCCCGGCGTGTTTGCCTACAAAGCCATGATTGCGATGGTAGAGATAAACCATTTAGGTTACTCACCTGAGCTACTTGCGACGTGCATGGAAAATTTTCTTAAGGCCATGTTTATTATTGCAGGTTTAGCCATTGGCCTTGCTGTTCCGGGGCTGTTATTCTATCGCCGCAGACCGATAGTATAAGGACCCGACATGATCATTAGTATGATTGCCGCGATGGCAGACAATCGTATCATTGGTAAAGATAATCAAATGCCATGGCACTTGCCGGCTGACTTCGTATGGTTTAAGCGTTGCACCATGGGTAAGCCCGTCGTCATGGGACGCAAAACGTATGAGTCTATCGGACGTCCGTTGCCTGGTCGTCTTAATATCGTTATCAGTCGTGATGAATCTCTAAGTATCGAAGGAGTGACGACAGTGACATCCATCGAGCAAGCATTAGAGGTTGCGGGTGATGTGGAAGAAGTGATGATCATTGGTGGTGGAGCTATTTACTCAGCCTGTCTACCACTCGCAACGAAGTTGTATGTGACACATATTGAGGCAGCTATCGAAGGTGATACGCAGTTCCCTGATTGGGGGAATGAGTTTAAAGAAACTTATTCTGAAGCGTATCAAGCGGATGAGAAAAACGCCTACAACATGCGCTTTACGATTCTGGAAAAATAATGGTTATAAAAAAGCACCGCGAATGCGGTGCTTTTTGTTTGTCGTGTAGGTTTATGTTAAGAAAATGAATCGCTTAACTTAATGCCTGTTGGGTAAAAATTTGTTTATCTTCCCAACGGATCATCGTTAGTTCTCCACCCCAAACACAGCCAGTATCCAGACCAATCACTTCTTCATCGATATGGCCTTGTAATGCCGCCCAATGTCCGAATAGGACAGTCTTGCCTAGCTCCACTCTCTGTGGAAGATCAAACCAAGGAATTAACTCTTCATCTGTCACTTGTTGTGGCGGAAGTTTGCAATCCATGTCCAGGCGTCCATCCGGAAAACAAAAGCGCATACGCGTAAATGCATTGATGGTATAGCGATAGCGATCTAACCCTGTCAGAGAATCATCCCAGTAATCAGGTTTGTTACTGTACATATTGTGCAGTAGCCACGATAGGTGATCACTTTGCAGGATGTTTTCTACTTCGCGTGCGCATTGGCGGGCTGTTGCCAAATTCCACAGTGGTGAAATTCCGGCATGGCACATAACGAAGTCATCATGCTCCGCAAGAAGCGGTTGCTTAGAGAGCCATTGCAATAACTTTTTACAGTCTGGGGCCGAAAAGATTGGGGCGGTTCTGTCTTTATCTTTCAATTTCTTAACGCCATGAGCGACGGCAAGTAAGTGCAGATCGTGATTGCCAAGTACCACTTTGGCACTGTCACCCAATGATTTAACAAAACGTAAGGTTTCTAACGATTTAGGCCCTCTGGCGACGAGATCACCCGCTAGCCAGAGTTGATCATTCTTGGGAGAGAAAGATACTTGTTCTAATAGGCGCTGCAGTTCTTCAAAGCAGCCTTGGATATCACCAACAATATAGGTAGCCACTGACTCTCCAATCTTATTAATTTAAAACATTCGGAATGGCAAGACGGAACGGTTCTATTTCAGCGATGAACTCCTGACCATGTTCATCTAGCATTTTATAGTGTCCCTGCATAACACCGACGGGTGTTTCTAGCGCAGTCCCACTGCTGTAGGTGTATTCATCGTTACTTGGAATAAACGGTTGCTGGCCAACCACACCATCGCCTTCAACGGTCATCTGTTTGCCATTAGAGTCGGTGATCAACCAACGACGGCTAATCAATTGCACAGTTTGCTGGCTCAGGTTTTTAATTGTGATGGTGTAGGCAAAAACGTAGCGTTGTAGCTCGGGATTAGACTGTTCTTCGATGTATTTGGTGTGAACTTGAATTTTAATACAGGGTTGAATGACGTCCATGTACACTCCTTGGAAAAATTAGCAATAAGCCAAACCGACAGGGTTTGGCTTATTGTTTGGTTTACTTAGTGCTGTGGGTTATCCGCCAGCCAGTTCGCCATCGCGACGAATTGCTCTAGCGTCAGGTTCTCTGGACGCATACTTGGGTTGATTCCCAACTCTTCCAGCACTTCTGTACTCAACAGTGATTTGTAGCAGTTACGTACGGTCTTACGGCGTTGGTTAAAGCCTTCACGACATACGCGATCCAGTAAGCGTAAGTCTTTAGCTGGACATGGTAAAACTTCGTAAGGAACCAGACGAACGACTGCTGAGTCTACTTTCGGTGGCGGTACGAATGCTGTTGGTGGCACTTCCAGTACTGGTACCACTTTACAGTAGTACTGAGCCATGACCGTCAGACGGCCGTAAGCTTTGCTGCCTGGACCTGCTGCCAAACGGTTAACCACTTCTTTTTGAAGCATAAAGTGCATGTCTTGAATGTCTTTATGGAATTCAAAAAGATGAAACATCAACGGGGTAGAGATGTTGTACGGCAAGTTACCGAAGATACGTAGCTTGTTGTTCGGTTTTACGAGCTGTGTGAAGTCGAAACGCATCGCATCGCCTTCATGAATCGTTAACTTGTCCGCCAGCTCTGGGTGGTTACGTAAACGCTCTGCCAGATCTCGGTCAAGTTCGATAACGGTGAACTTGTCGACTTCACGACCGACAGGTTCAGTAATAGCGCCCAGACCTGGACCGATTTCAACCAGATTCTGGCCTGGTCTTGGGTTAATCGCTGATACGATACCATCAATAATGTATGGATCGTTCAGGAAGTTTTGACCAAAACGTTTACGCGCTTTGTGTCCTAAATGGACATCATTTCTCATTGTTTCTTCTCTACCAATTCTATCGCATGCGTGAGCGCTGTTCGGAAACTCCCTGTATCCGCCTGACCTGTCCCTGCCAGATCTAATGCAGTACCGTGATCCACCGATGTTCTAATAAAAGGTAGACCAAGCGTAATGTTTACTGAACGACCAAAGCCTTTGTATTTTAAAACTGGCAATACTTGATCGTGGTACATGCCTAAAACAGCATCAGCATCGTTTAAATATTTGTCATTGAAAATGGTATCTGCCGGCAATGGGCCGATCAGATTAAACCCTTTTTCTTGTCGAATCTTTTCCAGTGTCGGAGTGATGGTTTCGATCTCTTCACGACCTAAACAACCATCTTCTCCCGCATGTGGGTTAAGCCCGCAAACATAGATGTTTGGTTGCTTGATGGCAAATTTTTCAACGAGGTCTTTATGAAGAATATCGATGATTTTCTCTAATCGCTCTTCAGTGACGGCTTTTGACACATACGCCAAAGGAATATGTGTGGTTACCAGCGCAACACGCAGTCCTTCCGTCGCCAGCATCATCACAACTAACGGCGTATTAGACTTCTCGGCAAAGAATTCAGTATGTCCACTGAATGCAACGCCAGAGCGATTGATCACCCCCTTATGAACAGGGCCGGTGACAATAGCATCAAATTCGTCATTCATACAGCCTAAAGCGGCTCTTTCTAGCGTTTTTAATACATAGTGGCCATTCGCTTCATTGAGCTGGCCAGCAACCGCGCTTTCTGATATTTCAACATGATCAACGATAAGCGTGCCGGCTTTCTGTGCTTGTGGCGCTTCTTCTGGATTATAATCAGAGAGTTGGACATCGATACCAAGTAATTTGGCTCGTTTCATTAACATGTTCTTATCTGCGCAGACGACGATTTGGTGTGCCCAGTCTTCTTTTGAGAGAGCAAGCACCAGGTCAGGGCCGATACCCGCAGGTTCCCCTGCGGTCACGACAATTCTGCGGACTAAATTAGTTGTCATTGCTGTCATCCACGATTTCAACAAACGCACTTGCACGCAGTTCCTGCATCCATGCGCCTGCTTCTTCATTAAACTTACGGTTGAAGAGAATGCGGTAAGCTTTATTCTTCAATGCAGAGTCAGTACGGTCAACCTGACGGCGGTCCAATACTTCTACGATATGCCAGCCGTGAACGGTTTTGAAAGGTTCACTGATCGAACCCACTGGTAGTGTTTCTACCTGATGTTTAAATTCAGGTACGTAAAGGTCCGGAGTTTGGTAACCAAGTTCACCGTTCTGAGCAGCAGAGCCTGGGTCTTGGCTGTATTGAGACGCTAACTGAGCAAACGTTGCTTCGCCTGCTTTAATGCGACGAGCATATTCATTTAATTGTTTTTTAGCACCGTCATCACTCAGGATAACCGTTGGTTTGATCAGGATGTGGCGTGCGTTAACTTCCGTTACTGCAACAGTTTCCAAGCCTTTTACATCGTCAATTTTCAGAATATGGAAACCAATACCACTACGGAATGGACCGATGATGCTGCCTTTGTTCTGCATATTGATTTGGTCGGCAAAGATGGTTGGCATTTCCTCTTTGCGCATCCAGCCCCAGTCACCACCTTGCAAGGCTTTTGGCCCTTTAGAGTAGGTGTAAGCCATTTCAGTGAAATCAGCGCCGTCATTGAGTTTTTTGGCCAGCGCTTTTGCTTCTGCTTCTACTGCCGACTTTTCTTGATCATCAGAGAAGCGCAGCTGGATATGGCTGATTTTGTATTGAACCGTGGCGTTGGTTTCTTGTGATAACTGTTCTGAAAGGCTGTCTACTTCCGCAGGCAGAATGTTTACACGACGACGCACAAGCGCGTTACGTGCTTCTGACGCTGCAATTTCCTTACGGATTTGCTCGCGGAATTCTGTGTAACTTAGCCCTTCACTTGCAATCGATGCCGTCAGCTGCTCCACACTTTGATTGTTGTTGCGTGCAATTTCTGCAATTGCCTGATTAAGGCGGCTATCGTCGATACGAACGCCGATACGATCCGCTTCCTGGCCTTGAAGCGTATCAAGAATCAGTTTTTCTACTACTTGATCATGCAAAACCTGGGCAGAAGGTAGGCTTTTACCACTTTGGCGAGCATTGGCTTGTAGCGTTTTTAGTGCTGTGTCGATATCACTTTGTAGAATGACACCGTCATTAACGATAACAGCAACCTTATCAAGCTCTACTGGTGCTGCAACGGCTCCGCAAGAGAGTAGGGTCGTAAATAAGATTGATTTCCAAATTTTCATTTAAAATTCCGTCAGTATTTTTAATTAGTGTCTTATCTACTCTAAGACGCTTAATTCGATTAATTGTTCAGATAGAATGGGCGACCATATTTGATTGTGTTATCTGAGCCTTCCAATTCTTTGGCAGCAGTGCCGTTGGTTTGGTTGGTGGCAAACCCTTGAATACCGACGCTAACACTGAAGTTGCTTTCGTATTCTGCTGATGCCCCTGAGCCGCCGATAATCTGGTCTTCCCAGCCTAACAGTTGGTTAGAGTAGGTTAAACCGATATACCAACAATCAGATTGATAGCGTAAGCCTGCTAGCCATTCTAAGTCGTTATTTTCATTTAGGTCATAGTAGTACTGACCACTGGCGGACCAGTTCTGGTTGAATTCGTAAGCGGCAACAATACCTGCCTGAGAAATACCTTTACGAGTAATGGTGTCTAGGTTTTCGAGAATGATCGTATCTTCAATGTATTCACGAGTGACATAACGGTAGTTACTTTGAATAAAGCCGCCGTCGAACTGGTACTCTAACGTGCTGTTCGCAAGTTGCATTGAGCCTAGGTCGATGTCGTACTGAATACCGCCATGATAGAACACGGAATCGTTGTAGTTGAAATCAGCTTCAATCGCCCAAGACGAATAGTTTGTTGTTTCATCTGGATCGGTTGGGTTGTTGCTGAGCTTGGTCTTTTTATCAAAGTAGTAGATTTGACCAAATGAAATATTGAGACGTTCTTTATAATCGTCATCAAAGAAACGTGTGCTCGCACCGTAGCTTAGCTGGTTTGCGGATGCGATCTTATCAATACTACTGTACTTACGGCTACGGAATAGACCGTAGTAATCGGTTTGCAGCAACGTTGTATCGTAGTTGTAGATATTGGTTTGATCTTCTTTCGGTACGTACAAGTACTGGACCTGCGGTTCCAGAGTTTGGGTGTAACCTTCGACCCAGCTGGTATCACGTTCAAGGTAAATTTGCGCATTACTACGGAACTCTGGAATCACACGAGACACTTTTTCATCCAGCTGAAGCTCTAGATCTGAGTCGGTAAGACCATTTAAGTCTTGAGAGTAGTAAGTCGCAAGTACGCGTGCTTCTGTGGTCCAGGCAGACCAAGAGTTTGACAGTGGGATAGTAAAGCCTGGCTCGATATGAAAGCGAGTTGCATCAGGTTTTGCGTTATCACTGGTGTCAAAGCGGCTAAGTTGGCTTTTAACATCAAAGTTCAGGTAATTTCCCCAGACTGGCGTGTAATAGTTTAACGCTAACTGAGGCATCAAACGGTAAGGTTTGTTTTCTTCTTGCAACAAGACCTGGAAGTCACGAACCGATAATGAGGCGTCCCAGAAATCTGAACGGTACTGGACTTCTCCTTCCTGCATCAGTTGACCATCTTCACGGTTACCGATATCAGAGTCGAGATCCAGGAAGTAATCGATATCGCTCACTTCTGAGTAATCGACATCGACAACCCAATGCTTGTCGATAATGCCTTCATGCTTAAACTGGTAGCCCCAGCGTGTTTCATCGGCATACTTTCTGTCTGAATTTAGGTATTCGCCTTTGATTTCACCTTCTCCCCAGCCATCGGTTAGATAGCGGAAATCGGTGTCGAATTTGGTACCACGTTGCTGCATGTAGAGCGTGGTCAGGGTCATATCGTATTGAGGTGCAATGTTCCAGTAGAATGGCACTTCTACTTCCATACCATCGCTAGAACCGTACGATAGAGAAGGGAATAGCAGACCCGATTTACGAGTATTGCCAATTGGCATTGTCAGGTAAGGGACGTAGAAGATTGGAACATCTAACACTTCAAAACGAGGGTGGTGCAGTGTTGCCGTCTCTTCATCCTGGTCAACATCGATACCCGATGCAACCAGACGCCAAGAGTTATCCCCCTGAGGGCAGGAAGTGATAGAACCGTCTTCCAGTTCATAAATCGACTGGCCAGTACGCGCAATATAAGCCGCCGTGCCTCGACCTTGTTGGCAAATGAAGTGGTAGTCTGTGTTCTCGAGAGAGAAAGTGTCTTGATCAATATCGCTGGTGACGCGATCCGATCGGGCTTCGACCTGACCATCATTGAAGGTGACATTACCTTCAGCAACCACGACGTTGTCTTGTTGGTGCAGCGTTACGCTATCTGCGGTGATTTTCTTTTGACCTTGCGTGACTTGGACGTTGCCAGAGTACTGTGCTTTATCGCCACTAATGGCTTGCAGTCTGTCAGCTTCGACTACTACGGGTGCATTTAAAGCGTCCTGCTCACCACTCGTTTCGACCAAACATTGATCTGTGGTGGGCATTTCCTGCACACTATCATGGATATTCGCGTCAGCTTGAGTGGTAGGTACAAACAAGGCGGTGCTGATAGAGGCCGCTAAAAATGTGCGGGAAAAATGTTGCATTGAATCGAACTTTCCTGTGTCACTGTTATACCAATCGTAGTAAATAACTACTAACTTACTTACGGTAATTGATATTACTCGATGGCTATAGGGCTCGTTGTACCCTAGCGTAATAGCCAAATGAATCAACTACTATCGTCGTAAATGTCCCAGCTCATTGACTCGCTGTGGCATAATCGAGATAAAGTAGCTGCAAAGATAAGCAGGCGAATGGCCTAGCCGAAATAAAACTAATTCCATTATCATAAAGGAAATCGTTGCATACGGCACTATAAGACCGCTTTCGTCGATAAAAATTCATTGATAGAGAACACATAATGCATATTTTTGGCAAAATATTAGGTGCCTTTTTTGGCTTGTTACTTGGCGGGCCACTCGGCTTGCTATTTGGCTTATTTGTTGGCCATCAGTTTGATAAAGCACGCCGTTTGAGTCAGGCGGGGTTCTCTACTGGTGGGTTCGGCAAAGGACCGAGTCAGGCGCAACGTCAGGAAGAATTTTTCAAAGCGGCCTTTGCGGTCATGGGACACGTGGCAAAATCGAAAGGTCAGGTCACTAAAGAAGAGATTCAGCTTGCGTCTGCAATGATGGACCGCATGAACCTGCATGGTGAACAGCGCCGTGCAGCGCAAGACGCATTTCGTGAAGGTAAGGAAAGTGATTTCCCGCTGGAAGAGGTGTTGGTTAGGGTTAAGATCTCGACTGCGGGTCGTTTCGATTTACTGCAATTTTTCTTGGAGTTGCAAATTTCAGCCGCCTTTGCCGATGGCGAGATCCATCCAAGTGAACGCAATGTGCTGCACAAAATTGCTCGCGCTTTAGGATTTTCTTCTGAGCAGCTAGAGCGACGACTACACATGCAAGAAGCCGCGTTTCGCTTCCAGCATCAGGGCGGTTTTCATGGTCAGCATCAAGGCCAGTCGTCTGGTGCAGGGTGGCAGCAAGCATCTCAAGCTGATCAGTTAGCGGATGCGTATAAGATCCTTGATGTTTCGGCGGATGCCGACAGCAAAACGGTTAAGCGTGCTTATCGTAAGCTGATGAACGAGCACCACCCAGATAAGCTGATGGCGAAAGGTCTGCCTCCAGAAATGATGAATGTAGCCAAAGAAAAATCGCAAGAAATTCAAAATGCTTATGATCTGATTAAGAAAGTAAAAGGCTTTAAGTAATCTTTTTAGTTCTATCAGAGATGAAAGTAAAAAGGGCACTTGGTGCCCTTTTTGAGTTTTGGGGTTACAGGTGACTCAAAGCTATTCAAACTATTCCACTCAGTAAAATCAGTTGGCTTGATTTAAATTCCAATCGTAGTCGTATTGAACTCGACCGGAAAAGCGGTTGTACTGCGGTGCGTATTGCCTTATGTGATTAAACACGTTGTTCTCTCCACCAAAATCCACTGCAAACCAATCATAAATTGAAGAAATTTGCGCCGTGTCTCCTTCGATAGAAACGCCTTTTTTACTGTTGATAAATGTTTTCGCTGCGCTGTCTAACAAGGTCTGTGTGTTGTCAGCGGTAAACGCCTGAGCTTGCAAGTTCGGGCAGCCTAGGCTCGCACAGTTAACCGCATAATGGGTTCTTGGATCTTGCCAGATGGGGCGCAGGATTCGATGCTCAATATCATTCAGAGTTAAGTTTTGATTATTAATGGTAATAACGTCTTCATCCCAGGGCCCAAAACTAAACAGCCCTCCTAACTTAGTGATCGACTTTATCGGGTAATTATCCAATATCAGATCCACAGTGATGGCGTTGTACAGGTTCACCCAGTAAGCATATTGCTCAGCTTTGCGGTACTGCAAAGGATCGAGTTTTGCCAGGCGCTGAATGTACTGTTTGAGTGTTGCTTTATCCGCTGCCGACACAGCGCGGTAGCGAAATAACGTATTTTCTCCCTGAGTGACAAGATAGCGGTCGAGTAATTGTTGCCACTCTTGGTGAGAGACTTGTGTTTGGCTGGCCTCATTTGAGTGGTTCCAGTAGGGCCATAAATCGGCTTTGGGAGCGGAGAAAACGGAAAAAGAAAATAGGGCGTAAAAGAGCAATAAAAAACGCATCATAGCGATACCGTCGGTTAAAGTTTGTAGTTAGTGTAGACCGGATTAGTGTTTGTTTTCTTACTTTTCTCGACACGTAAAAAAGAAAAAAGGCTGACAATGGTCAGCCTTTCACTTGTTTATTGCCTAAAGCGTCTTAGCGCAGGAAGCTTGGGATATTCGCTTCATATTCCGCAATTTTATCTTCGTGCTGTAGCGTCAAACCGATGTTGTCCAAGCCATTCAGTAGACAGTGGCGACGGAACTCATCGATTTCGAAATCGTACTCTTTGCCATTGGCACGTACTTTGTTCGCTTCAAGATCCACTTCAATCTGTGCACCTTCATTCGCTTCAACGTATTGGAACAGTTCATCAACCTCTTGCTCAGTCAGACGCACTGGCACCATTTGGTTGTTGATTGAGTTGCCATAGAAGATATCTGCAAAGCTTGGTGCGATCATCGCTTTAATGCCGTAATCGGCTAACGCCCAAGGTGCGTGCTCACGAGAAGAGCCACAACCGAAGTTTTCACGCGCAAGTAGGATAGAAGCACCTTGGTAACGTGGTGCGTTCATCACAAACTCAGGGTTTGGTTGTTCACCAGCATCATCAAGGAAGCGCCAGTCATGGAATAGGTGTTTACCGAAACCCAGGCGAGACACCTTTTGTAAGAACTGCTTTGGTATGATGGCATCAGTATCAACGTTCGCTGCATCTAGAGGAACAACTAAGCCTTTGTGTTGTTTAAAACCTGACATCTGTTCTTTCCTTAATCTAGTTCACGAATATCAACAAAGTGACCAGCGATAGCCGCCGCCGCCGCCATTGCAGGACTAACCAAGTGGGTACGACCATCACGGCCTTGACGACCTTCAAAGTTACGGTTTGAAGTCGATGCACAACGCTCCTGAGGACCTAGGCGGTCGTTGTTCATCGCCAGACACATTGAACAGCCTGGTAGACGCCATTCAAAGCCCGCTTCTTTAAAGATGACATCCAAGCCTTCTGCTTCCGCTTGTGCCTTCACTTGCTCAGAGCCAGGAACAATTAATGCTTGAACGTGCGATGCGACTTTGCGGCCTTTAGCCACTTCTGCTGCTGCGCGCATGTCTTCAATACGCGAGTTAGTACAAGAACCAACAAACACTTTATCAACAGGGTAGTCTGACAGTGATTTACCCGCTTCTAGTCCCATGTAAGCCAGCGCTTTTGCTGCCGATGCTTTTTCCACTGGGTCTGAAAAACTTTCTGGTGAAGGAATCGGTTGGTCAACCGCGATAACCTGACCTGGGTTTGTACCCCAAGTTACTTGCGGTTTGATGTCCGCCGCGTTTAGCGTTACTACGGCATCAAATTCAGCATCATCGTCAGTTTTTAGTGTTTTCCAGTATTCAACCGCCGCGTCAAAATCTGCACCTTGTGGTGAGAATTTACGGCCTTTGATGTATTCGAACGTGGTTTCATCCGGTGCAATCAGACCCGCTTTCGCGCCCAATTCGATAGCCATGTTACATACTGTCATACGGCCTTCCATTGAAAGGTCCGTGATCGCTTCACCGCAGAACTCAACCACGTAGCCAGTACCGCCTGCAGCTGTCGTTTTACCGATGATCGCTAGTACGATATCTTTTGCTGTAATGCCCGGAGCGACTTTACCTTTCACTTCGATTTTCATTGTTTTCGCACGTGCTTGTTTTAGCGTTTGAGTCGCTAGTACGTGTTCAACTTCAGATGTACCGATACCGAAAGCCAGTGAACCGAACGCACCGTGTGTTGCTGTATGAGAGTCACCGCAAACAATGGTCATGCCCGGCAGAGTAATACCTAGCTCAGGGCCCATAACGTGGACAATGCCTTGGTATTTGTGGTTTAGGTCGTAAAGGGTTACACCGAATTCTTCACAGTTTTTCGATAGCGTTTCCATCTGGATACGAGCCATCTCGCCAGAAGCGTTGATGTCTTTGGTTGTGGTCGAAACGTTGTGGTCCATCGTTGCGAACGTTTTGCTTACCTGACGCACTTGACGGCCCTTTTCACGTAAGCCATCAAAAGCCTGTGGAGAGGTAACTTCGTGTACCAAGTGACGATCAATATAAAGAATCGGGTTTTCCCCTTCAGCTGCGACAGCAACGTGTGCGTCGTAGACCTTCTCGTAAAGTGTTTTGCCCATTATCACTAATCCTGTGTGCTGCCTCTGATAACGGCTTATCAGAGGCGAATAATTATTATCAATCTAGTTTAACTTATGAGTTCAAGATGTACTCGGCGATCTTGTCACCCATTTCTGACGTGGTCAGTGCAGGCTTGTCGCTTGCTAAATCAGCGGTAAGCTCGCCAGCAGAAAGTGCTTTAGATACGGCGGATTCAATGTCTTGAGCCGCTGCTTCTTCACCCAGGCTGTAACGTAGCATTAGCGCAGCTGAAAGAATTTGCGCCACTGGGTTAGCGATGTTTTTACCTGCGATATCTGGTGCACTGCCGCCCGCTGGTTCGTAAAGACCAAACTTGCTTTCGTTAAGGCTTGCAGAAGGTAGCATGCCCATCGAGCCAGTAATCATTGCACATTCATCCGAGATGATGTCACCGAAGATGTTTGAACATAGCATGACATCGAACTGAGCTGGATCTTTGATTAGCTGCATGGTGGCGTTGTCGATGTACATGTGAGACAGCTCGACATCTGGGTAGTCTTTCGCGATCTCTTCTACCACTTCACGCCACAAGATAGAGCTTTGTAGTACGTTCGCTTTGTCGATTGAGCAAACTTTCTTACGACGTAGACGTGCAGATTCAAAGGCAATTTTAGCGATACGCTCGATCTCAAAGCGGTGGTAAACCTCGGTATCAAAAGCTTTCTCTGTTGCGCCTTCGCCTTCACGACCTTTTGGTTGGCCGAAGTAAATACCGCCAGTCAGTTCGCGAACCACCACAATGTCAAAACCACGTTCAGAGATATCAGCACGAAGAGGAGAAAATGCCTCTAAGCCGCTGTGAATCTGAGCTGGACGTAGGTTACAGAACAGTTGGAAGTGTTTGCGCAGTGGAAGCAGAGCGCCGCGCTCTGGTTGGTCGTTTGGTGGTAGGTGTTCCCACTTAGGGCCACCTACTGAACCAAATAGAACCGCATCAGACTCTTCACACGCTTTTACCGTTGTTTCAGGAAGTGGGCAGCCATGATTATCAATAGCAATACCGCCGACATCGTGCTCATCACGCTCAAAAGAAAGGCCATGCTTTTTCTCGATTGCATCAAGAACTTTGTGCGCTTGTGCCATCACTTCAGGGCCAATACCGTCACCAGGTAGAACGGCGATTTTGTATGATTTGTCTGTCATGTTAATCCTTTAATATTCTAATTTTTAGCTAAATTTTATATCGAAGTTATTCTGTTGTGTGCTTGGAAGTAACGTTAGCTATTAAACAGTCGCAATTTTCTTTTGCTTGATTTCGGCAATCTTGTCGGCACGGTGAATGCTGTTGATTACGTGCAGTAGAGCCTGACCTGACGCTTCTACGATATCCGTTGAAACACCAGTACCATGGTACTTACGACCTTTGTAGTTAGCGATGATATCAGCTTGGCCTAAACCATCTTCACCTTCACCTTTTGCTGTTAAGTCGAACTTGTCTAGCACAATTTCGTAGCCTGTTACGCGGTAAATACACTGGTATAGCGCATCTACAGGACCATTACCGACTGCCGCTTCACACATTTCTTCATCGCCACATTGCATTTTAATGCTGGTGGTTGCCATCACGCTGCCTGATTGCACGCTCAAGTAGTTCAACTTGTAGAAGTCGTCTTCTTCACGAAGGTTAGAGAAGTGCATTAGCGCTTCCAAGTCGTAATCGAAAACTTGTCCTTTACGGTCTGCTAGCTTCAAGAAGTCAGCGTACAACGCATCTAGGTTGTACTCATCTTCTTTATAACCCATGGTCTCCATGTGGCTCTTCACTGCTGCACGACCGCTGCGACTGGTTAAGTTAAGTGCTTGGTTCTTAAGACCAATAGACTCAGGAGTCATGATCTCGTAGGTATTCTTGTTCTTAAGCATGCCATCTTGGTGAATGCCTGAGGAGTGGCTAAACGCGTTGGCACCGACGATAGCTTTGTTACTCTGGATAGGCATATTACATAGTTGGCTGACTAACTTACTGGTACGGTGGATTTCATCGTGTTTGATGCCAGTGCGAACGCCCATTAGTTCTTCGCGCGTTTTGATGATCATCGCGATTTCTTCAAGAGAGCAGTTACCCGCACGCTCACCGATACCATTAATTGTACCTTCTACCTGACGCGCACCTGCCTGAACAGCGGCAATAGAGTTAGCAACGGACATACCTAAATCATCATGGCAGTGAACCGAAATGATGGCTTTGTCGATGTTTGGTACGCGGTTAAATAGCGTTTCAATGATGCCGCCAAACTCACTTGGTACCGTGTAGCCCACAGTATCAGGAATGTTAACGGTTGTCGCACCTGCATTGATTGCAGCTTCAACCATACGGCATAGGTTGTCGATTGGTGTACGACCGGCATCTTCACAAGAAAACTCAACATCATCGGTGTAGTTACGTGCATGTTTGACCGCATTCACCGCCATTTCTAACACATCGTCATAGCTGCGGCGTAGCTTGTCTTCGACGTGAATGGTCGATGTAGCCAAAAATGTATGAATACGGAACTGGTCAGCGACTTTCAATGCTTCTGCAGCAGCATCGATGTCTTTCGCAACGGCACGCGAAAGAGCACAAATTCGGCTGTTTTTAATGTTTTTAGCAATGGTTTGTACTGACTCGAAATCACCCGGAGAAGAGATAGGGAAACCTGCTTCGATGACATCAACGCCCAGCCTTTCCAGCGCATAGGCAATTTGCAGTTTTTCTTTAACCGTCAAGCTTGCTGATAACGCTTGCTCGCCATCACGCAAAGTGGTGTCGAATATAATGACTTGATCGTTCATGTTTGCTTCCTTAATGATTTCTGCACTTTCGTGTGAGTTAATCGTTTACTTCCGGTATTTAGGTATAAAAAAACCCGCATTTGCATGCGGGTTCTTAGAACTTGGTGTGGTTATTTTTCTTCCACAGCCTACCCGCGCGAACTGGTCACGATCAGGAGGAGGCTAAGCAGGATAGAAAAATGAGCTGACATAATTGTTAAGCTTTCCACAAAATTAAGTTAACAAATTAGTACCGCACTCCATGAACTACGTCAACCCTAAAGTCGATTTTTTATTCATATCGGATGAGTCGATTGCAAAGAGGAGTATTTCATCCCGTAAAAAGTGAGCTGATAGGGGGTTCCATGATTCAGTCAAACTCTCGATAAAGATCACGGGTTCATTAGGTTGATCATTAAATAGAGGGATCAGGCTTACAAGCTATCCAGACAAGCATTGAATTGTTGGCTGAGAATCGATAGATAGAGTTTATAGTCTATCTCGAAGTGATGATAACACAGCCTATTGCTTAGATTGGTTCGACAAGACAATAAGGCGTCTTTGTGTTCAGTTTTTGAGGTAGTTCTTGAACTAAGTGAAAGTTACAAAGGCAGAGGATTAATGGCTAAAGCAAAACAATTTGGATGTTCAGCACTAGCACTAACATTGATCAGCTTATCAGGTTGTCAGCTGTTTCAATCACAAACAACTCTGATCGTTCCACCTACCGTTGCGAATGATCAGGCTCAGGTCGTCGCGGTAATTCGTGATCAAATGGATATGTACTTGAGCTACGAAGGCCGAGAGTATTTCTTAAATCAGATGTTGGTTGCGCTGGAGTCTGACAGTCGCGATAGGTTTAAGGGGAAAGACCCAGAAACCTATGCATGGTGGAAGATTTATGTTCAGCCTAACGAATTGCATCAGGCTGAAGTCGTCAGGCCGATGGAAGAGGGCATTGAGGTATACCAGGGATTAGAGTTTATGGATGTACCTTATCGCTCAAAGTCGACATTGCATTTGCGCTCCAAGCCCAGTTCAGATGGGGAAGAACTGAGCTCAGTCAGTAAAGGGGAAGTATTTAATGTTGTCGCGAAAGTCTCCGATCTGCCTTGGTATTTGGTTGAGAAGCGAGGGGTGATCAAAGGCTATGTCCATCAAGATTATGCGCGGAGTAATGTCGGCGAGCGTGATCTTCTTTCTACACCACCCAATCCTTTACTCGCGTCCGCTAAGGTTGCCGATGATAACTTTGAATATCGGTATGAACTTCAGGGAAGCTACACTTGCCGGGTACTCAGCTATGAGTTGAGTAAAAATGGTGAGTTTACCACTGGTGCCTTGCGGGCCTGTCGTAAAAAGAGAAAGGTCTGGTATATCGACGCACCGCAAGCCTAACCCCCATCATGTCCCAATACGTCCATAAATGGCACGTAAAAATATTGATTTGTTCGGCTGTCTTGAGGCCGGGTAAATCACATCGATGCCATTCCTGTCATTAATTGTCCAACTTCCCGTCATGTGGCTGTCACTAAAAACACCTAATTTGCGTAAAAGGCGTTGTCAAAGTGAGGGAAGGTCATATGAGAACGATAGAGACAATTACTCAGCCAATAACGGCCATCGCTAAGTTCGACTTAGCACTTTCTAGCGTTTGTTTACAACACCGCTTTAATCAGCAAGTAGCAAATATTAGCAAAGGGATTTCACACAGTGGTGATGGCCATCTTTACTTAGTTCTCGGAGTACTGGCGTGGTACCTGGATAAGGAGCAGGGGTTATGGTTTCTGCTTGCCGGGCTGCTGGCATTTGCCGTCGAGCTGCCAATCTATTGGACGCTGAAAAACAGTTTTAAGCGTCGCCGTCCTGAAGAACTGAGCGCTTTGTTACCTGCTTTTATTACCCCTTCTGATCGCTACAGTTTACCGTCCGGACATACTGCTGCCGCTTTTGTCATGGCAACACTTATTGATCACTTTTACCCACAACTGGGATTTGCTGCTTATTTCTGGGCGAGCTTGATCGGCTCTGCACGTATCTTCCTCGGGGTGCACTTTTTCACGGACATCATCATCGGTGCGCTGTTGGGAAGTTTGTGTGGTGGGTTTGCTATTTCAATGATCGGAGTTTAGTTGATGAAAATCCTATACGGTGTGCAAGGCACCGGAAATGGTCATATTGCTCGCGCCAGAGCCATGAGCAAAGCATTTGGAATGCGAGATGTGCAAGTCGATTTTCTGTTTTCTGGTCGAGACCCAAACAAGTACTTTTCAATGGAAGCGTTTGGTGATTATCAAACGCGTCGAGGGCTTACTTTTGTGACCGAAAAAGGATCGGTAAACTACGCAAAAACGGCACTTAACAACAATTTGATTCAGTTTTTTAAAGAAGTGAATCAGTTAGACCTCTCTACTTATGATCTGGTGATTAATGATTTTGAACCTGTGACGGCATGGGCTGCCCGTAAGCAGAACAAGCCATGTATTGGGATCAGTCATCAGAATGCCTTCCGTTATCCTGTTCCGCTTAAAGGCGCAAGTTGGCTGGATAAGTCAGTGATTGAACACTTTGCTCCCTCACAACATCATCTGGGTTTGCACTGGTATCATTTCGATCAGCCCATACTGCCTCCTATCATTCATACATTGGACAGTCAGGAACACTGCGATAATTTCGTGCTGGTTTACTTGCCTTTTGAATCTATTGAGGACATTGCTGATCTATTGTTCCACTTTAATCAGCAGTCATTCATTTGTTATCACCCTGATGTGATAGAAAGTGAAGTGATCGAGAATATCGAGCTGCGTCCACTGTGCCATACCAATTTTCAGCATCACCTACATCGTTGTAGTGGCGTCATCGCCAATGGTGGTTTTGAGCTGCCGTCAGAGGCGCTTTCTCTCGGCAAGAAGTTATTGTTGAAACCATTAGCGGGTCAATTTGAACAGCAAAGTAATGTCGCAACACTTGAAGATTTAGGGCTTGCTTCTTCGATGGACAGCTTAGACATTTCAGCGGTTCGCCATTGGCTGAAAGAGCAACAAGCGGAGAGCGTTAAGTATCCGGATGTGGCTCAGGCGATCGTTCATTGGGTGCTGCAAGGCTCATGGGATTCTCAAGAAGAGTTGTCCAGGCAGTTGTGGGAGCAAGTGGACTTTCCGAGTTACGTCTCTCATATCTAAAAAGCCAGAACCAAGAAATTTTTAATGCAGCAGTGTAATAATTACTGCTGCATTTTTATTCACTTTATGTTAGTTTTGATTCAATCGTGCTATCGTTGCTACTGTGCTTTTCTAAGCCAAATTACTCAGGGTTATTGACTGTGTTTCTCTTAAAAAATTTATTCATATTCTCAGTGAATGGGTTTTGGACTCATTTTCCTCACTGTTGAAAACACGACCCATGGGCTTGATTTGCCTGATTTTAGCGATTTTATATTTTTTTATGTTTTTATCAATATATTGATTTTTAAAGGATAAATAAATTAAGGGCTAAAATTTACTGATTAATTGTCAATCTAGTTGCGAAACCCTAATCAATTCGTTGATAGTACGGTTCGAGCCGGAATTATGCGGCCGATAAATATAATAAAAATCAGGTTTTCTATTCGTGAGATAATTGAATCCAGCCGCCGTCTTTTGTGCGAGATGGGATTCTATTCGCTATGAATTCATTGAACCAAATTGACGATTACAAAAGAGGCGCACTCAATGTTAGATAAAAAAGACGCGATGAGCGCAATTGCTAGCTACCGTATGGAAAGTACTTTGCGTGGTGTAGATTTAAACCTGTTAACGGTATTTGATGCCGTAATGCAGGAGCAAAATATCACTCGCGCAGCACACAACTTAGGTATGTCTCAACCAGCAGTAAGTAACGCAGTCGCACGTTTAAAAGTGATGTTTAATGACGAACTATTCATGCGTCAGGGTAGAGGCATTCAGCCAACCCAACGTGCTCGTCAGCTATTTGGTCCCATCCGTCAGGCGCTGCAATTGATCCGCAATGAGCTGCCAAGCTCTGTATTCCAACCGGAGTCTTCAACGCGCTTATTTAAACTGGCAATCTGTAGCCCATGTGACTTACGTTTTGCACCAAAGATTATGTCTAAAGTGGCGCAACAGGCACCGAGCGTTCAGCTTCATTTAGACGCTGAATTCGACCGTCTTCTGTCTGAACGCATGCGTTACCAGGAGATTGATTTTGTGATCGACTACGCTCGCTTTGATGAGCAAGGTTTCTCGAGCACAGAAATTTTTAAAGATGAACTGGTGGTGATTGCTTCTAAAACGCATTCACGTATTCAGGGCATGGTCACTGAAGAGCAGCTGATTAACGAAAAACACGCGAAACTTTCACGAGTGCATGGTCAGCGTAGCTTCTCTGAGCAAGCGTACCGCGAGCTTGATTGTTTGGCTGCGTATGAAGGTTCAAGCCTGAGCAACCTGCTTTATGTGGTAAGCCAATCTGAGCTTGTGACGATTGCGCCACGCTGGATGGCAGAAAATGCGGTAAACAGCGATCAGCTGCAAATTCTGGAACTGCCATTTGCAAGTAAAGAAATCAGTGGATATCTGAGCTGGCACGAGTCTAGTGAGAAAGACAAAGGCCACATCTGGCTTCGTGATCAGTTGATGATTATCTGTGGCGAAGTTGTCGCACAAAAATAAGTGAATATATGAGCTACCGGTTGAGTCCGGTAACTCAGGATGCACTGAGTGTTTGATGCGGAAGGTTCCTCAAATACTCACCAAATTTTACAATTACAAAGCCCCGGAAGGTTTGCTCTTTCGGGGCTTTTTATTTTTTACAATGGTTAATACAAACAGAAAGTTAAGTGCTTTTCTATCCGACTATCGATGGGGTGGTTCGCACTCATTAGTGAAGCCGATCTCTTAATAAAGAGAAGTTTGATATTCGTCAGTTGCGTTTTGCCGCCCTGTGAGTACACTTGCTCGCTCAATTAGCTTACACCTGTAAGCCAAAGGTAAGTAAAAATGGCCAAGTTAGATTTTCATATCGTTAAACGTATTCGTGAACAAATTGCGAAAGGTGATACTCGCGTTGCTCTAAAACACAAAGTGGGCAATGAATGGCAAGGTATTACTTGGCAGCAATTTGGTCAGCAAGTGGATGAACTATCGCTTGCACTTTTGGCTCAGGGATTGAGAGTTCAGGATAAGGTCGGCATTTTCTCAAATAACATGCCGCAATGGACGATTGCTGATTTCGCCGCACTGCAAGTACGCAGTGTGACAGTTCCTATCTATCCGACTAATACGGCTGCGCAGTCGGCGTATATCCTCGACAATGCAGACGTGAAAGTTCTGTTTGTGGGTGAGCAGCCTCAGTTTGATGCAGCCGTCAGTATTTTCGAGCAATGCAGTCAGCTAGAACTGATCGTGGCGATGTCTGACGATATCGAGCTTGGAGATCATCCATTTGTTGCTTCTTGGAAGGATTTTATTGCCAAGGGCAACAGCAGTTACCAAGAAGAGTTGGACGCTCGTGTTGCACAGGCTTGTGAAGATGATTTGCTTACCCTGATTTATACCTCTGGTACAACAGGACAGCCGAAAGGGGTAATGCTGGATTACGCCAATATTGCCGCGCAGCTAGAAGGGCATGACAAACGCTTGAGCCTATCTCAGGATGATGTCTCGCTGTGTTTCCTGCCATTGTCTCATGTGTTCGAGCGAGCGTGGACATTCTATGTCCTGTATAAAGGCGCAACCAACTGTTACCTGAAAGATACAGCGCAAGTGCGAGACGCGCTCAGTCAGGTTCGTCCAACTGTGATGTGTGCAGTGCCTCGCTTCTACGAAAAGATTTTTTCTGCGATTCATGAGAAGGTGTCTCGTGCACCGATCCACCGTAAGATCATGTTTACCTGGGCGGTGAACATGGGCGCTAAAATGGCGCTATGCCATCAGGAAAAGCGTCAGCCTTCAATCATGCTGCGTAAAGCTCATGCTCTGGCTGATAAGCTGGTACTGAGTAAGCTACGTGCGCTATTAGGCGGGCGTATTAACTTTATGCCTTGTGGCGGCGCGAAGCTGGATGAAACCATCGGCCGTTTCTTCCATGCGATGGGCATTAACGTTAAGTTAGGCTACGGCATGACGGAAACAACCGCGACCGTATCCTGTTGGGATGATTACTGCTTTGATCCTGACTCGATCGGTACATCGATGCCAGGCGCGCAAGTTAAAATCGGTGCAAACAATGAAATTTTGGTTCGTGGCCCTATGGTCATGCGTGGCTACTACAAAATGCCAGAAGAGACTGAAAAAACGTTTGATGAGCACGGTTTCCTGAAAACTGGCGATGCGGGTCATATTGATGAAAACGGCAATCTCTTTATCACTGATCGTATTAAAGAGTTGATGAAAACCTCGGGTGGTAAGTACATTGCGCCACAGATGATTGAGGGTGCCATCGGTAAAGATCACTTTATCGAGCAGATTGCGGTTATCGCTGATACACGTAAGTTCGTCTCAGCATTGATTGTTCCGTGTTTTGATTCGTTGGAAGAGTATGCCAAAGAGTTGAACATTGCGTATCACGATCGCGTTGAGTTGATCAAACATCACCAAGTCGTAGAAATGCTCGAAAAGCGAGTTAATGAATTGCAAAAAGAGCTGGCTAAGTTTGAACAAGTTAAAAAGTTTAAACTGTTGCCAAAGGCTTTCTCGATGGATGATGGTGAGCTGACACCGACACAAAAATTGCGTCGTAAAGTTATCAACGACAAATACCAAGATGAAATCGAAGAAATGTACAAGGAAAAGCACTAGTTCGCTTAACTTGAACTCGCTTAGATTTCAAATTGATTAAAAAGTCCCCAGAGATGCCTCGTTCATGTCTGGGGACTTTTTTATTTACCAGTGTTCCTACTGTATTTTCGCCTGGTTAAGGGTGATTTTTCGACAAATATAGAGTTGCATATGAAATAATATTCTTTTTTTAACCAATACGCTCATTGATCATACTGTCTATTTTCGCTTCTCTGGCTGCTCTTCCTTCTATCAATCCAATTCTTGGTATCTTGTTAAGAAATGAGACCTAGATCTCATTAGACCCGTTGATAATAAAACGTTACATTTGTTGGGTAACCTTGCGGGATGTTATGACGAACGCAAGACATAGCCGAAAACGTGGAAGTATTTCGATTAGGCTACGAATAAGCCCTAAACTATGTAAAACCAGACCTATCCGTTGACCTTACGGTGTGGAAACTGGGTAAGGAGAGCAATTATGACAGCAATGTTGTCAGGTGCAGAGATGGTTGTGCAATCTCTGATCGAAGAGAATGTATCGCAGATCTTTGGTTACCCTGGCGGTTCCGTTCTAGATATCTATGACGCACTGCACGCCAAAACCGACCAAATTAAACACGTACTAGTAAGACATGAACAAGCCGCAACGCATATGGCCGATGGCTATGCTCGTGCTACCGGCAAGCCGGGTGTCGTACTGGTATGTTCAGGTCCTGGCGCGACCAATACAATTACTGGTATTGCGACCGCTTATATGGACTCTATCCCAATGATCGTTATATCAGGTAACGTACCGAACAACCTGATTGGTAACGATGCATTCCAGGAATGTGACATTGTTGGTGTCTCTCGCCCAGTGGTAAAACACAGCTTTTTAGTAAAGAAAGCGGAAGATATTCCTGAAACCATCAAAAAAGCGTTTTACATTTCGACGACTGGTCGCCCTGGTCCAGTTGTGATTGATTTGCCGAAAGATGTGATGAATCCGCAAATCAAACTGCCTTACCAGTATCCAGAAAGCATTTCGATGCGTTCATACAAGCCAACCACTTCGGGGCACAAAGGCCAAATCAAGAAAGCACTCAAGTCTCTACTTGAAGCGAAAAAACCTGTGCTTTATGTCGGTGGTGGTGCGGTGATTTCCGGCGCACACGAGCATATCTTTGAACTGGCAGACAAGCTGAACCTTCCTGTAGTGAGTACCTTGATGGGCTTGGGAGCATTCCCTGGCATGCACAAAAACTCGCTGGGCATGTTGGGTATGCACGGTACCTACGAAGCCAACATGGCAATGCACGAAGCTGACCTGATTTTTGGTATCGGGGTTCGTTTTGATGACCGTACGACGAACAATTTAGAAAAATACTGTCCGAATGCGAAAGTTATGCACATTGATATCGACCCATCGTCGATTTCAAAAAACGTGAAAGTAGATTTACCAATCGTTGGTTCGGCAGAAAAAGTGCTTACGACCATGCTAGGTTTGCTGGCTGAGCAAGAAGGTGCAAACGACGAAGAAGCTATCAAAGCGTGGTGGGAAGACATTCAAGTATGGCGCGATCGTCAGTGCTTATCCTATGAAACCTCTTCAGAGATTATTAAGCCTCAGCAAGTTATTGAAACTCTGCACAAACTGACCAATGGCGATGCTTATGTTGCTTCAGATGTAGGTCAGCACCAAATGTTTGCTGCGCTTTACTACCCATTTAATAAACCACGCCGTTGGATCAACTCTGGTGGTTTGGGCACGATGGGCTTTGGTCTTCCTGCTGGTTTGGGTGTTAAATTCGCTATGCCAGAAGAAGAGGTGGTTGTGGTTACCGGTGACGGCAGTATTCAAATGAACATTCAAGAGTTGTCGACCGCAATGCAGTACGACATCCCAGTGAAGATCATCAACCTGAATAACCGTTTCCTAGGCATGGTAAAACAGTGGCAAGACATTATTTACCAAGGTCGTCACTCTAATTCATACATGAGTTCTGTTCCTGATTTTGCAGCAATTGCAGAAGCTTATGGTCACGTTGGTATTCGTATCGAAACGCCAGATCAGCTAGAAGCTGGTTTGCAAAAAGCACTCGATATGAAAGACCGCTTAGTGTTCGTTGACATTAACGTCGATGAAACTGAGCACGTTTACCCTATGCAGATTAAAGGTGAGGGTATGGACAAAATGTGGCTAAGCAAAACGGAGAGAACTTAATATGAGACACATTATTTCATTGCTATTGGAAAACCAACCTGGTGCGTTGTCTCGCGTTGTAGGCTTGTTCTCTCAACGTGGTTACAACATTGAGTCTTTGACGGTTTCTCCTACAGACGACGAAACTCTTTCTCGTATGAATATCACAACGACATCAAACGAGATGCAACTTGAGCAGATTCAGAAACAGCTACATAAGTTAATTGATGTGCTAAAAGTTCAGGAAGTAACAGAGCTTGAGCACCTTGAACGTGAACTGATGATGGTGAAGGTGAAAGCGAGTGGCTTTGCTCGTGCTGAAGTAAAACGCACAGCAGACATCTTCCGCGGACAGATTGTTGATGTCACTGCTTCTCAATATACTGTTCAGTTGGCGGGCACCAGTGAGAAACTGGATGCGTTTATTAAAGCAATTTCGGAAGTTACGGAAGTAGTGGAAGTTGCTCGTAGTGGGGTAGTTGGCATTGCGCGTGGAGAACGTGCGCTGAAGCCTTAACGCTAACCGATAGCTTGCTACCAAGAAAAGCTACCGTGAAAATCGGTGGCTTTTTAAATTTGGTACCAGCCAATCGGTGAATCAGTTTCGTTAAAAGCAAAAACAAAAAAGAGGGCCGAAGCCCTCTTTTTATTTATCTTGTAAACGTTTCGAATTAAAGAACGTGTACAGATGCAGTGTTTGTAGTACCTGAAGCTACTAGAGCACCAGAAACCATCACAACGATGTCGCCTTTGTTACCTAGGCCAGACTCTAGAGCAAGCTCTTTACCAGTCACGTAGAACGCGTCTGTGTTTTCGATAGAGTCAACAACGATTGGCGTAACACCTTTAGTAAGAACAAGCTGTGCAGCTGTCTTAGTGTTAGTTGTTAGTGCTAGGATGTTTGCAGTTGGGAAGTACTTACGTACTGAACGTGCAGACTTACCGCCTTCAGTTGCAACAACGATAAGTGGAGCAGCCAGTTTCTCAGCTGTGTCTACAGCGCCTTTACATACCGCTTCAGTGATACGTAGACGTGGGCTGTCTAGACGAGAACCTAGTTCCGCTTTAAGAACTGAATCAGTACGTTTAGCGATTTGCGCCATGATAGTTACTGCTTCAACAGGGTATTTACCTTTTGCAGTTTCACCAGAAAGCATTACTGCGTCAGTACCATCCATTACAGCGTTAGCAACGTCGCCTGCTTCCGCACGAGTAGGACGTGGGTTGTTGATCATAGAATCAAGCATTTGAGTTGCAGTGATAACCATCTTACGTGCACGGTTACACTTCTCGATCATCATTTTCTGAGCGAAGATTACTTCTTCTGCTGGGATTTCAACACCTAGGTCACCACGTGCAACCATGATGCCGTCAGAAAGCTCTAGGATCTCGTCGAAGTTATCAACACCTTCTTGGTTTTCGATCTTAGAGATGATGTGGATGTTCTCGCCGCCGTTTGCAGCAAGTACGTCACGGATTTCTTGAACGTCAGAAGCTTTACGGATGAAAGAAGCCGCAACGAAGTCAACGCCTTGCTCACAACCAAACTTAAGGTCGTTCTTATCTTTTTCAGATAGAGCTGGTAGGTTTACAGAAACGCCAGGTAGGTTAACACCTTTGTTTTCGCCTAGTGCACCGTTGTTAAGTACTTTACATTTAACTTCAGTTTCAGTAGTCGCGATAACTTCCATCTCGATTAGACCGTCGTCTACAAGGATAGTGTTACCAACGTTTAGGTCTGCTGCGAAACCAGCGTAAGTCACTGCTACAGTGTCTTTGTTACCAACAACTGAAGTGTCAGTTGTGAAAGTGAATTCTTGACCAGCAACTAGATCAACGTCGTTACCGCCTTCTAGTTTGATAGTACGGATTTCTGGACCTTTAGTATCAAGAAGGATTGCCAGTTGTTTGCCAGTTGCTTCCATTACTTGGCGGAAGTTCGCAATACGAGTGCCGTGCTCTTCATAGTCACCGTGAGAGAAGTTAAGACGCATAACGTTCATGCCTGCGTTTACTAGTTCAGTTAGCTTCTCTACAGATTCAGTTTTAGGGCCAATCGTACAAACGATTTTGGTCTTTTTCATGGAAGATACTCTCCGGTAAGTATAGTTACAATTTGAAAGTCGGTTATTTACTCTGAAGTCAGGGCGTTTTTGATGACATTTTGTGCCTGTCACCCACCGATTTTCCGCCACATTATTGAACTTCAGATTCTGAAAGTCTTTCACCAAGTTTAGTCATTTTATGACTTAAAGATCGGTGATTTTGGTTACCTTTTTGTGACTAATCCCACTTTATATGCAGAAAGTTGCAAAAAAATAGCCGTCATTTCTGTAATTTTTTTTCTTTTCGGTGGCGAATTCTACCACCGAATGAATCCAATATCACTGTTTAAGAATTGTCTTAGGACAAGGTTTTATCGAGAAATATTAATTTTTTGGATCGAAATAAATGGACTTAAAAGTTTCGATTTGACTATAATAACTTTCGAAACGAAACTTAAAATCAAAACGTAAATGTCGAAACGAAACACTCAACTAAGAAGACACGCTATTTCTAACCTGGTTTCTAAACTGGGCGAAGTCAGTGTAGATGAATTGGCTCATCAGTTTGAGACCTCTGAAGTCACGATTAGAAAGGACTTAGCTTCTTTAGAGAAAAATGGACAGCTTTTGCGTCGTTATGGTGGAGCGATCGCGATCCCAACGGAAGTTATCCATGAAGAATTGAGTCCAAATGTTTCGACTCGAAAGTTAAATTTAGCCAAAGCGGCCGCATCGCTGATCCGAGACCACAATCGCATTGTTATCGACAGTGGCAGTACGACCGCAGCATTAATACAGCAGCTAAACGACAAGCGTGGTTTAGTGGTAATGACCAACTCATTGCATGTGGCAAATGCCCTCAATGAGCTGGAAAGTGAACCGACTTTGTTGATGACAGGCGGGACCTGGGATACACACTCTGAATCCTTTCAAGGCAAAGTGGCTGAGTCTGTTTTAAGAGCTTATGACTTTGACCAGCTTTTTATTGGTGCTGATGGTATCGACCTGGAGCGCGGAACGACCACATTTAATGAGCTTGTTGGCTTAAGTAATGTGATGGCAGAAGTGTCCCGCGAAGTCATCGTAATGATTGAGTCTGAAAAAATTGGTCGCCGTATTCCGAATCTTGAGCTTGCATGGCAACAGATCGATGTGCTGGTAACCGATGCGGATATACAAGCTGAGCATAAATCACAGATTGAACAGCATGGCGTGAAAGTCATTTGCGCCTAACAAACTTATATTCAAACTAACATTTTTAAATTTACTTCCCTCATGTACGGGCCTTTGCTTGCTGCCTCTATATGAAATCATGGCTAGGGAAGAACAAAACTAAAATCGGAGAAAAACATGTGTGGAATCGTCGGTGCAGTGGCACAACGAGATGTTGCAGAAATTTTGGTCGAAGGTCTACGTCGTCTGGAGTACCGTGGCTATGACTCGGCGGGCGTAGCGATCGTCGATGCTGAAAATAATCTGACTCGCGTTCGTCGTCTAGGCAAAGTGCAAGAGCTGGCTGATGCGGTTGATCAAGAGAAAGTGATTGGCGGCACTGGTATTGCGCACACGCGCTGGGCGACACACGGTGAGCCTTCAGAAATCAATGCGCACCCACACATGTCAGGTGATATCACTGTTGTGCATAACGGCATCATCGAAAACTACGAAGAACTGCGTGAAATACTTCGTGAGCGTGGCTACGTATTCGAATCTCAAACTGATACTGAAGTGATTGCACACCTTGTTGAGTGGGAACTTCGCACGTCAGAAACGCTGCTTGAAGCGGTACAAAAAACAGCGAAGCAACTGGAAGGCGCTTACGGCACTGTAGCGTTGGATCGTAAAGATCCTTCTCGCATTGTTGTGGCTCGCTCTGGTAGCCCGATTGTTATTGGTTTTGGTGTGGGTGAAAACTTCCTGGCTTCAGACCAATTGGCATTGCTTAACGTTACTCGCCGCTTCATGTACCTGGAAGAAGGTGACGTAGCTGAAATTACGCGCCGTGAAGTGACCGTTTACGATGAAACGGGTGAGCGTGTAGAGCGTGAAATCACTGAGTCTAATGCTGAGCACGACGCGGGTGATAAAGGCCAGTACCGCCACTTCATGCAGAAAGAAATCTACGAGCAGCCAAAAGCGTTAATCAACACAATGGAAGGTCGCATTACTGCCGATTCTGTTGTGACGGATGCAATTGGTGTGCATGCAGCAGACATTCTAAGCAAAGTCGAGCACGTACAAATCGTAGCTTGTGGTACTTCTTATAACGCGGGTATGACGGCTCGTTACTGGTTTGAAGATATTGCTGGCGTAAGCTGTGACGTAGAAATCGCATCTGAGTTCCGCTACCGCAAGTTTGTTACTCGTCCGAACAGCCTTCTGATCACGCTATCTCAGTCAGGTGAAACAGCCGATACGCTAGCAGCACTTCGTCTTGCGAAAGAGAAAGGCTACATGGCGGCAATGACCATCTGTAACGTGGCTGGTTCTTCTCTTGTTCGTGAATCTGATTTTGCCTTTATGACTCGCGCTGGTGTTGAAATCGGTGTGGCTTCTACCAAAGCATTTACCACTCAGCTATCTGCACTGTTAATGCTGGTTACTGCGCTTGGTAAGCAACAAAACCGTATCAGCAAAGAGAAAGAAAAAGAGATCGTAGAAGCGCTGCACGCACTACCAGAGCAAATCAATCAGGCGTTGTCTTTTGAAAAAGAGATCGAAGCACTGGCAACGGATTTTGCTGATAAGCACCATACTCTGTTCCTTGGCCGTGGTGAGTTCTACCCAATCGCGATGGAAGCCTCTCTGAAACTAAAAGAGATCTCTTACATTCATGCTGAAGCTTACGCAGCAGGTGAACTAAAGCACGGTCCTTTGGCTCTGATCGATGCCGACATGCCAGTGGTTGTGGTTGCGCCAAGTAATGATCTGCTTGAGAAGCTGAAATCAAATGTTGAAGAAGTTCGTGCACGTGGCGGTCTACTGTACGTATTTGCTGACGCTGATGCAGGCTTTGAAGGCGATGACACAATGAAGATCATCACAATGCCACACGTAAGCGAAATCACTGCAGCGATTTACTACACCATTCCAATGCAGTTGCTGTCTTACTACATTGCTCTGATCAAAGGTACTGACGTTGACCAACCACGTAACCTGGCAAAAGCAGTTACCGTGGAATAACACTACTCATTACCAAGTGAATTACAAAGCCACCTATTACGCAGCGCGTGATAGGTGGCTTTTTCTTTTATGCTCATAGACAAAATAGGGGAAGCATCTTAACAGTGCCGCGAATAAACCCAGTCTGCTTGCTCACATTGTTCGATGGACAGCGTTAAGGTTGAATTTGACGAAGTGAGTCCAACGCCGTGTTCATGCTGACAGAGTCGGTCAGTGTATTGAGTTTGAAAAACAGGATGTCGAAAGCAACCATCTGCAGTAGTTGTGGCGTGACCATACCTAATTGGTTGTGCTCTTCGGTGTAGCTATAAGGAATGACGAAATCCGATAGCTGAGCCACTTTGCCTTTTCCGTAACGAGTCAGTGCGATCACTTTGGCACCGTTGGCGCGTGCTTTTTCAATCGTGGCCAACACTTCTTGTGTATTGCCTCGCGCCGATACCACCAGCAATACATCGTCTTTTTTCAGCAGTGAAGCCTGGACGATTTGAATGTGGTAATCCAGGTTGAACTGAACGTTAAAACCAGAGCGAATCAGCTTGTGGTTGATGTCGGCGGCGACCACCGCAGAAGCCCCAATACCCGAGAGCAGAATCTTGTTTGCCTTGAGCAGTAACTCAGCACTGCGCTCAATGGTATCGGTATCAATCAGGCTTAGAGATTGTTCTATCTTACTGGTAAATAAGTTTTTTGATTTCTCAATGATGGTTTGGGTTGAGTCACTGCTTTCGATTTCTGCATACACAGATTGAGTGGGCAGCTTTTGTGTTTGTGGAGCAAGTGCTGCGAGCTTCAGTTTTAAATCGGGAAAGCCGCTACAGCCGATGCTCTTGGCATAGCGAATCACCGAAGAGTCGCTGATACCCAGTTTAGCGCCGACTTTGGTGGCGCTAAACTTAGCGAGGTCAAACTGTTGCTCAATAATAAAGTGCGAAATTCTTTGCTCGTTCAGGTTAGTGGAATGAGCGAGTACTTTGACTTTATTGATGATGCTTTCCATTGATGCCTCTACAGTGAATTCGTCCCGCCGCAACGAATTGTACGACGGGATGATATTAGCGACTTTTCGCTGTCTTTTCGACTGGATCGGTAAACCCTAAGAGCATCGACGCGATAAAACCGACAATCCATGCACACACTACCGCAAGAAGGAATGATGGAATCTGCCCCTCGCCAACCAGTGGAATGAGAGAAAGCCCAGCAGTACCAAATGGAATGATGATGCCAATCTTGAACGCGGCCATCATGGCACCACCAGCAAAACCGCCAATACAGCCTGCAATAAAGGTTTTACCTAGCGGTAGTGACACACCAAACAACAGTGGTTCGCCAACACCCAGAATACCAACAGGCAGAGCACCAGTGATGGTCTTCTTCAGGCGTTCATTCTTCGACTTAAGGTATACGTACGCCGCTGCGCCGACTTGCCCCATGCCACCCATCGCTAAAATCGGGAATAGATAGTTAAGACCAAAAGTCTCAAGAATTTGTGCATGAATAGGGATAAGACCTTGGTGTAAGCCTGTTAATAGTAGGAACAGGAAGCCACCACCCAGGACACCGCCAACGGCGACTGAACCTGCGGATTCATTAAGTAGTGCAACCGAAACCAAGTTACCTAGCCATACGTTTACCGAATGGGCGATAGGTTGCAAGATGAACAAAGCCACTGCTGACGACACCAAAATCGTCACGGTTGGAGTAAAGATAAGATCGAGACTTTCTTTACAGTGGCTACGGAACCATAGCTCAAACTTAGAAGAAAAGACGCAGACCAACAACACCGCAAACATGCCGCCGCCGCCCGGAACTAACGCGTTACCAAATAACTCGATATTGGCAAGGCCAGGCGCAGCCAAAACTGCAGCCATCACCGCACCAATCGCAGGAGATGCCTGAAGTTCTTTGGCGGTATTCATACCGATCATGACAGAAAGCACGGCGAATACGGCTTTACCAACGACAGTGAATAGCGAGAAGATATCTGGGTTGGCTGCGACAAATTCCGGAGCGACGAGTTTGAAGATGTTCACCATCCCCAGAACTAAACCACATCCGATCAAAGCTGGAATGGTAGGTACAAAAATTGCGGCTAAGGTGTTGAGAGCGCGACGAATCGAAAATGGTTGCGCAACAGGGGCCTCCGCCGAACCTTCCTCAATACCTGCACCTTTCATTCGTTTATTAAGAACGCCAGCGACTTTTGCCGCAGTGCCCATGCCGACGATGATTTGATATTGTTCTCCGGCATCAACGACACCTTTAATACCCTCAACCTCTCGTAGTGCATCCATATTAAATTGGGAGCGGTCTTTAAGCACGATACGTACGCGTGTCATGCAGTTGGTCAGGGTCGCGACGTTATCAAAGCCGCCAATATGCCGTTCAATGTGATCGGCAATGAGTTCCAGATGTTCTATCTTATTTGCCATGCTATTTTCCTTGCAGTAACTGCTGTTTCAGAGGTTGGAAGGGTTGTGCCGCAAGAGCCAACGCTTTAGAAGGTGAAGTGTCCAACGTGTGCAGCAATACCGCAGCACGAACATTGTATTCCACCGCATCCAATAGCTTGGCGGCGGTTAACTCATCCACTTCACAAATTTGCTGCACCATGTGCTGGGCACGAATGCGCAGCTTCTGGTTATTCGCTTTGACGTCTACCATCAGGTTTCCGTGCACTTTACCCAGTTGAAGCATGACCGAGGTACTCAGCATGCCCAGTAACATCTTTTGTGCTGAGCCGCTTTTCATCCGTGTCGAGCCTGCCAGTACCTCTGCGCCGACATCCGGTGCAATAGACACATCCGCGTGTTGCGAAATAAGCCCAGGTCCTCGGGTACTGAGTGCAATGGTTTTCGCGCCGATCTGTCTGGCGTAATCCAGTGCTGAAATGACGAAGGGCGTTCTTCCACTTGCGGCAATCCCAACCACTACATCTTGCGAAGTCAGTTGGCGCTGGCGAAGTTCTGCAGGAGCGGACTCTTTGCAGTCTTCAATGTCTTCCACAGCCGCGAGCATAGCGTCAAGACCGCCTGCGATAATGGACTGGACCAGAGCAGGATCGGTACCAAAAGTAGGGGGGCATTCTGCTGAGTCTAAAACACCAAGTCGGCCGCTGGTTCCTGCACCAACATAGAATAAACGGCCGCCTTGTCTCATCTGCGAGGCAATCAGTTCAACCGCTTTGGCGACATCTGGCAGCACTTTATTAATCGACACCGCAACACTGGCATCGTGGGCATTGAGTAATTCCAGCACTTCCATTAATGGCAACTCGGACAGCTGTTCTGTCTCGGGGTTTTGCTCTTTATTAATGGTGGACGACAACTCACTCATAACTCTCTCCGTTGATAATCGACGGTTAGATGATAATTAAATGTCGAATTCCGACAATTTAAATAGTACGGATTATAGATTGGAGTCACATACGTAAAACGACGTTTCATTTATTTTTGTTGTGGTTCGACTACTTATTGATAGGAGACTTGACGGGGAGTGAATGGTTGTATTAACGAGTGAGAATGTCGAGAGGTGACATTCTCTAAACAAAACACCAGGTCGAGGAGTCGGTGAGCAGAGGTAGCAATAATTCAAAGCAGTAGCCAGTACTGCACAAAGATAGCGTTAGTAATGTTTAACTATTAAAAAGGACTTTCCTTGCCAAGTTCATTGCAGATTTCGACAATGGCGAGGGAAAGCCCTGATTTGATGATTTGTTGTTGGCGCTGAAGTTGAAGCTGATAGAACTCTAAATCGATGTCGTCATCCGGTTCATTGACTTCCAGTTGCACCATGCCCATTTTCTTCACTAAATGCAGCTTTTTGATCGGATCGAGAATGTTTGGGTCAGTGAACTCGTAGTCGGATGCGTCGCTGTTGAGTTGGTTTTTGAGCTTAATGATATCTTCAATATCGTGGTAAATATCGTCAGGTAGTACGCCCAAACCAAACAGTAATTTTAGACGAACAGACAGATCGCCCAGTGGGCCTGAGTCTTGTAGTAGCGGGCCGACAACCGATTGAACAGCGAAGTTATCTTTACGGAAAATTCTTTGTATCAGACCGTCGATCGACTCGTTAAAGACGTCGACCGTGGCAATAAAGAAGCCCCGCACTGAGGGTGCGCCGTTGAGTCGTTCAATGATCTCGGTTTCGTTGATGTTATCTGCCATATACTGAGTAGTTGTTAAGTCGTTATTATAAGGGGAGCATTGCCCCCCTCTGAGTTAATTACAGCTGGTTGTAGAGTGCCTCAATATGAGCCACCTCAGCGCTGTCTTCTGCAAGACCTGTGTATTTCGCGAGCGTTGGCTTCACGCCGACTTCTTTTAATGAAGTTTGTAATTCAACCGCTTGAGGATCGGTGTCGTTAGTGTACTTCAACGCCGCCGCTATCCCTTTTAAAAGTGTTTGATTTTCAGTGCCATATTCAATTGTACCGAGTAATGGCTTCACTAATCTATCATTTGCACCTAATTTGCGAATTGGCTGACGTCCAACGCGGTCAACTTCATCAACTAAGTATGGATTGGCAAAGCGACCCAGAATCTTCTCGATGTAGGCATTGTGCATGTCGCGGTCGAAGCCATAACGACGAATCAGCACTTCACCACTCTCGATCATGGCCTGTTTTACTTCAGCCTGAATCTCAGGATCTTCAATCGCTTCTCGAATGGTGCGGTGTCCTTTCAAGCAGCCCAAGTAAGCCGTAATACAGTGGCCGGTATTTAGGGTGAACAGTTTACGTTCCACAAACGCCATCAGGTTGTTGGTCTTTTCCATCCCTGCGATGTCCGGGATTTCCCCTTTGAATTGTTGCTCGTCAACAATCCACTCGCTGAAGCTTTCTACCGTTACTTCCAGTGGATCATCGTTGGCAGCTTCTGCTGGTGGCACGATACGGTCTACTGCAGAATCGACAAAGCCAACGAGCTCATCGGCTTTTGCGTGCAGTGACACATCAAGATGCTTGTACACTTCGCCTTTTAAATGGGTCGTGCCGCGAACCATGTTCTCACAAGCGATGATGTTCAGTGGTGATTCATTCCCCGCTTCGAAACGTTTGGTGATGCCGGTTGCGATGGTTTTCGCAATGATGTCCAGCACGTTTGGACCAACAGCGGTTGTCACTAAATCGGTTTTTACGATGCGGTCAATCACGTCTTCACTTGCTGAGTTAACTGCGGTGACATGCGTGACTGTGTCGATTTGGCACTCCGTGCCCACCACTTTAACTTTGTATTCTTGTTTATGACTGAGTTGGTCTACCAACGGAGCATCAACGTCAGCGAAAGTGACCTCGACGTCTGCGTCTGCTAAAAGTTTACCGATGAAACCACGACCAATGTTACCTGCGCCAAAATGAACTGCATTTTTCATAACTGTTACCTACCAATGTCTGAAATATTGACTAACGAATCTAGGGTGAGGCCAACCGCATAGGGGGTGACAGCTGACCTCGGTTTGCTCAGGAGCAAATTAAGTGAAGTAATTAAGCGGCTTGTTCGCGGCCAAGGATGTTAAGGATCTCTTCTACATCCGTGGTGCTGGTTAGCTTCTCAATTGCTTCTGGCTCATCAAGCGCGTTCGTAATGGTGGTAATAACTTGGATGTGCTCATCATTTTTAGCGGCAATGCCGATAACCAGTTTCGCTACATCGTCTTCGTCTTCAGTAAATTGGATACCCGATGGGTATTGGCAGATAACAATGCCAGTCTTTTTAACGCGATCTTTCGCTTCAATCGTGCCGTGTGGCACCGCGATAGATTCGCCAAGGTAAGTAGGAACCAGTGCTTCACGATCAAACATCGCATCGACGTATTCTGGTTCAGCGTAGCCAAGTTCAACTAACTTGTTGCCCGCAAAGCGAATCGCTTCTTCTTTGTTAGCCGCGCTTAAACCTAAGTGGATGTTTTCACGTTGAATCTGGAATACAGATGGTTGCTGTTGTTCAAAATTGTCGTCGTTTGCTGCAAGAACCGATACTTTTACCATCTGATCGTCATTGGCAGATGAAGTTTGTGCCGCCAGCAGTTTGGTGACGAGTTGGTTGTACATTTCGCTGTCCAGGAAGTTAGTCAGTGAAATGTGGTGTGCGTTAGGAGCATGCTTACGTGCACGATCCGTCAAATCTTTATGAGTAATCACGATATCTGCACTCTCTGATAAATTGTTAATAGCAAGGTTAGTGACGTGGATGTTCAGACCTGCGTCCTGAACTTTCTTGCGTAGCATGCTCGCACCCATCGCGCTTGAGCCCATGCCGGCATCACAAGCGACAATAATGCTTTGAACTGTCGCAAGGTCTACGTCGCCTTTGCTTTCACTGTTTACCGCTGCATTGTTTTTTGATGCAGATTTCATGTCTTTCATTTGTGAAGTCGCTTTTTCTAGCGCTGCTTTATCGCCGTCTTCTTCTGTCGATGTTTGAGTCTTCATTAACAGAGAGGCTACGGTGAACGACACGCCAGCTGCCGCCGCGATAGAGGCTAGAACACCAACGATCGAGCCTTTTTGCGTCATCAATAGTACCGCGAAGATAGAACCTGGAGACGCTGGAGAAACGATACCTGCGTTGAACATAGTGAGAACGAACACACCTGTCATACCACCTGCGATAGCCGCTAGGATGAGGCGTGGGTTCATCAGAATGTATGGGAAGTAAATCTCATGGATACCACCAAAGAAGTGGATGATAGAAGCACCACCAGCAGTCTGACGAGCAGTACCTTTGCCAAACACCATGTACGCCAGAAGAATACCTAGACCCGGACCTGGGTTTGCTTCAATCAGGAAGAAAATAGATTGACCTGTTTCTGACGCCTGTTGAATGCCCAGTGGTGAGAAGATGCCGTGGTTAATTGCGTTGTTCAGGAACAGAATCTTCGCTGGCTCAACAAAAATAGAAGTCAGAGGTAGAAGGTGCGCTGATACAAGGAAGTTTACGCCTGCTGCTAAAGCACCAGAAAGTACTTTTACAAAAGGACCGATCAGGAAGAAAGCAAGAATGGCACACAGCATACCGATGATGCCTGCAGAGAAGTTGTTTACCAACATCTCAAAGCCACTTTTCACTTTGCCATCGATGTAGTTGTCGAATTTTTTAATCGCCAAGCCGCCCATTGGACCGACGATCATCGCTCCCATGAACATAGGGATGTCTGTACCGACAATCACGCCCATTGTGGTGATTGCGCCGACTACAGCACCGCGATCGCCGCCGACTAATTTACCACCGGTGTAACCGATAAGTAGTGGCAGCAAGTAAGTGATCATAGGACCAACCATTGAAGCCAAAGTCTCATTTGGCAACCATCCGGTTGGGATGAATAGTGCAGTGATAAAGCCCCACGCGATAAATGCGCCAATGTTAGGCATTACCATGTTAGACAGAAAGCGACCAAAATTTTGTATCTTGATCTTAGCATCTGGTGATATCATAACAATTCCCCGTTCGATGTTCTGATGAATATTGTTGTCGTAAACGGTTCGCCAAAACCGCTTGTTTGATTGCTTAGTACCCAATCAATTTATCACACAATTTCCAATTAGAACTGACAACGGGCTTTTCGTGATCTACACCCGCACTTCTTCAGATAAAAAGCATTTTTTAAGTGATGGCGATCAATTTATTGATATGTAACTTAATAACAAAATGCAGATTTTAAATCTGTCAATAAAAATCTTAGTGATCAAATCGATCTTGTTACAAATTTGAATTGAAAATATAATGTGATCAAAATCACTTATGATTTATTTCTGGGATCGAATTAAATATTTAGATCGATCAATATCACACTTTGTCTTTGTTTGGTTGTTGGTGAAAGTGTGATCTGCATCTGGTTGTGTTTTTTTTGAAATTTTGTAACGAGATATGCTGCGCAATATCAGCACATAGCGACTGATTGGCTGGGCAAATGAGTGCGATGTCAGAAATATCGGAAAATTTCGGTTATATTTCTTACAAATTAAAAGGATAGTGCATTACTTGTATCCGCAATGCACTATTTCTCTGGTAAGTTATTTATCGAGGTGTTGTGCTAAATACGTTCGCGTATTTTCCAGCCCCATGTAACGTGCCAGTGTCTTTTCTGGCACTTCGCGTAAGTCCACCATAATTAATCCGTCTAGCGCGTTGTTAAAGGCAGGATCAACGTTAAAGCAGACCAGTTTGCCGTTTAAGCTCAAGTATTGACGCAGTAAAACAGGAACCCCTTTGCCTTCATCAATTCGAGCGATCACACGAGAAAGCAGCTGCAAATCGCCTAACGCGGTGAGCATGCTGGTGTTCCAGTTCAGGTTAGTCTCGGGAAGCGGGTTGGATGGGGTAACGTGCTCTGCACAGGCATTGTCGTAGTGATGCAGTGTCATGGACTGAGCCAGTAATTGACGTGCGGTTTGGCTGTAATCGTTACTTATGCTGACCGGACCAAACAGGTGCGTGTACTCTGGGTTTCTATGTACAAATGTTGCAATACCTTTCCAAAGCAGTAGCAGGGCACTCATGCTCTTTTGGTATTGCTCCGCAATCACCGAGCGTCCCATCTCAATCGATTTACCCATCTTGTCGATAAAGCGCTGGTCATAGTTAAACAGGGTGCGGGAGTACAACCCTTCAACGCCATATTTTGTCATTAATTTATCGACTAACCCCAGACGATAAGCGCCTACCATACATTGATTTTCACGATCCCAGACAAATAGGTGTAGGTAATCATGATCGAAATGATCGATATCGATCGCTTGCCCTGTGCCTTCGCCCACCTGACGAAAGTTGTATTCACGTAGACGACCGATTTCATGCAGTAGAGATGGGATCTGATAAGCGGATGTGCAGTAGACCTCAAACTCACCACTTTCAAGAAGTTTGGCTTCTGCAGGTAAGCTGTGCAGCTCATCGAGTAATTGGCTTATCGGTAACCCTGCCGCAATAGGCAGCAAAGCATTCATCGATGTGGTTTGCCCAGGAGTGCTGGGTTCACGGTTAAGCAGGTAGGTATTGAGTCTCAAATAATTGACCACCTGATCATCACTGAGGTTATTCAGCTCTTTAAATTTAATCGCCTGACCAAAAGATAGTTCAATTGTTTGAGCATTCTTATTAAGCAGCTCTCTACCCAGCATTAACGTTCTTAGCAAAGGATGGATTTTTCCGGCCATATAAAAGCGTTTCGAGTTTTGCCCGTTAATAAATACGGGTACCGTCGTCGCCTTATTTTTACGAATCAGGCTACTGACACTGCGGCTCCACTCTTTGTCTTCTAAACGCTGCTGCTTAGCGTCAACCAGTTGCGATACTTCACCTGCAGGGAAAACTAACAACAATCCGCCGTTTGCTAGGTGTCTGTTCGCCGCGCGCAGTGCTTTCATGTTGGACTTGACCGCGTCTTTGCCTTCAAACACATCTACACCAATAAATAACAGGTCGAGTTCCGGGACGGTTTTAAGGTATTGATTCGCCAAGATTTGGATGTCATCTCGAACCATGAGCAGTAATTCAGCCAGTATGACGCCTTCGACGCAGCCGAGAGGGTGGTTGGCAACAATGACGGTAGAGCCTTGTTTTGGAACGGCGTCGAGTGAGCCATGAGCAATTCGGTAATCGATACCTAAAATCGACAGCGTAAAGCGTAAAAAGGTTTGAATATCTGCATTAACAGGTCTTTGCGCATAGAACTTATCGAGCTGGCTTAATCCAGTAGCCCACTCAGCGACATTTTCACCAATGCCAAATGGCGTTTTACGAGGGAGACGAAAAGGGGTAGTGCTATCCATATTTACCTCAGCGTGCAAGTTTCTAACTGGATAGTAGGAATTACAGATGACAGTTCAGCGGCAAAACAGTGAGTCTTTGGTGACAAAAGGGTGACGATTTATTGAACGCTGAGGCTAGATTCAGAGGTCGGTGCGGAATTTTTGTCCGCTTTAGTTGGGCTTATGCTATGGTAGTTACGGCTCATTATTTGGGCTATTTACATGCCGTCATATCGGTATTATTAATCAAATAAAATCACTCAACATCTTCTCACGTGAAGGTGTAGGTACAAGTCCGATTCCCCTGAAATGGTTGAAACGGCTAAGGATATTTATGAATGGAAACAATCTGGATTAAGAATCCACTCGCGATTTACACTGGCAATGAGCAGGACGCTCGCGGAGGTCTGGTGATTCGCGGAAACAAAATTGTTGAGCTGGTGGCCTTAAATGCCACGCCTGACAGCAAAATCGATTCGATGGTCAACGCCAGCCAGCACGTCATCACTCCAGGGCTAATCAATGCCCATCATCACTTTTATCAAACTTTGACTCGCGCTTATCCCGATGCTCTCAATAAAGAGCTGTTTCACTGGTTGAAAAGCCTTTATCCGGTGTGGGCGAACCTTGATCAGGAAATGATGAGTGTCGCCACTGAATTGGCTTTAGTTGAGCTTATGCGTTCAGGGTGCACGACCGCTTCGGATCATCACTATCTATTACCCAATGGTCTGGAACATGCCATCGATCTGCAGGTTGAAGCCGCACAGCAACTTGGTGTGCGTGCCATTTTCACCCGTGGCTCCATGAGCCTGGGGGAAGATCAGGGCGGTTTACCGCCAAGGCATACTATCCAAACAGAGCAAGCGATAGTCGATGACAGCAAAAGACTGATCAATGAATATCACCAAGACCATGATGGCGCGATGATTCAAATTGCGCTTGCGCCATGTTCCCCATTTTCGGTGACGACGGATCTGATGAAAGAGACAGCACGAATCGCTCAAGATGAGAATGTTATGGTGCATACTCACTTGTGTGAAACCATTGATGAAGAGAACTTCTGTATCAAGCAGTTTGGATTACGCCCGGTCGATTACCTTGAAGATGTTGGCTGGTTAAACGAGCGGACCTGGCTGGCTCATGGTATTCATTTTAACTCTGAAGAGATTCTACGATTAGGTAAAGCGGGCGTTGGGGTCAGTCATTGTCCGACATCCAATATGATGCTGGCCTCTGGTATGTGTAAAAACTTGGAGCTTGAACAGGCCGGTGTGAAAGTTGGCCTTGGCGTGGATGGTTCTGCCTCAAACGATGGCTCCAATATGATTGCTGAAGTCCGCATGGCGATGTACCTGCAACGCCTTCAGTATGGATCAGCAAAAGTAACGCATTTTGATGCTCTGCGCTGGGCGACAAAAGGCTCTGCTCTTGCGATGGGGCGACAAGATATTGGAGAACTAAACATCGGTTATCAGGCTGACATTGCCATGTTTAAGCTGGATGATATTCGCTTCTCTGGCAGTCATGATCCGCTGGCAGCTTTACTGCTATGTGGCGCACAACAGGCTGACCGAGTGATGGTCGCCGGCCAATGGCGGGTCCATGATGGTGAAGTGATCGGTGTGGATTTACAGGACTTGATGGTTCGTCATAGCCGCGCCGCGAAGCGACTGGCAGAGCTGTCCGCCAGTTAATGTCTGACAGACCAAAAATAAAAAGCCGCTTACAAACCAGTAAGCGGCTTTCTCTATTCTATGTGTGAGAACTACAGAATCGGGTAGATGTCTTGTTCTGTGTGTTCACCCTCAACCACTTCTACTGGTGTATAGTGTTGGTACATTAAGAAACCGTCTTCAGAAGTTTCATGGGTATCCGGGCTGTCGATGTATGAAGTACATGTGTAGCCAATGGTGTAAGTTCCTGGACCAATAAAACCAAACTCGTAATCGTAAGTTAAATTGCCAAGTTCATCTTCGGTCTCATTGACATCAGCAATCGCAACTGGTGTGTTAAATTCTGCCGGAGCACCTAAGTCACCCATCGTGCTGCGATCCATCTCACCAGCATATAGGTAAACTGAGTGTACAGCTGGCACGTCGTTAATTGCGTTCCAACTTGCACTGTCTGCTTCACACGCGTTGTACTGTACGGAGCTAACTACACCGCCAATATGGCCAGCCTCTGATGCGTTAACCAAGCTCACCGCATTGGAGTTCATGTTCATATGATCCTGACCTGTTGGATCTGCCAGGCCTTTACGTAGATCAAACTCAACGACGTAGCTGTTATGACCTGTATGTACTTTTACGTACTGACCTTTTTGCGAGAACTTTAGGCGGCCTTGATCGCTGGTATCAGGCTTCGTTCCATAACAGCTGCCTTTGCTGTTCACTACAAGGCCTTTCACTGTGCCGTCAGTTTTTTCGACGTAAGAAAGTGTTGTGTCGTTTAGCTGTTTGCCATCTTTTGCGTACAAGCACATCGCATAATCGCCAGGTGCGATAGTTTGCTCGCTAATGATGGTTTCTGCATTGCTACCTTGATACTGCATCAGGTCTACTTGACGTAATGCACCGTCTTCGCTGACGTTCATAATGATAGCGTCGCCAGTCTTATCACCTGTTTCAGGGTCAAACGGGATTAAAACCACATCTTCAAAAGCTAAAACGACTTTATTTGCATCATCGACAGGAGCATCTGAAACCGCAAGAGAAAAAGTTGCTGCTTCTGTGTCGGATGAAGAGTCACCGCCATTACAGCCAGTCAGTAAAAGACCACCTGAAATCGCGAGGATAGGGTAGGTGTATTTTTTCATATTTCCTCTTTCATTCACATTGCTGATAAATGCAAAGCGTAGTCTTAAAAACGAGAATGAATGTCATCAAAGAGTGATGAGCGAGTAAATTATCAGTGTAATCAATGTCATTACCAAGGCGATTTGGTGGGTTTATATTGGGTCTTGAATCTTCTCTCGCCCGATAATATTTAGTCATAATTTTCTTTTTTTTTAAACATTATTAACTAGTCTGAAGGTAATCATCCATAGCTTTACTACTCTCGTCACAATGTTATTTTTTTGACGGATTAAATTTAAATAAAAGAAAAAACTCATATTTTTTAAATTTATTACGCAACTATAGGATTGCAACAAAAACTCAACTATATTTGCAAACTGTGCAAAAGTAGGAGTGCGTATGTTTACTGTTGAATATTCAACGTGTGGTGGCGTTACAATAAGCAACAAAAATAGCTATGTAACCCTAGAGTTTTTATTGCAGCCAATATACCTCCCTAAATCTGGAGAAACGATCTATTGCGAATGCCTCTCAAGAGTAATTAATGAATCAGGAGAGACATTAAATAGTGAATCCTTCTTCGATAATATTGACGATGAATTCATTAAAACTGTTTTTCTTCTACAGATGGAATATTTTAGTAATATAAAAACGTCTAAAGGTATTTTTTTGAATTTAAATCTATCTGCATTAGAAGATGATGAATTTGTAGAGACAGTTATAAATAAAAATATCTACAATAAATTTCATATAGAAATAAATGAAATAAGCACTTCTATTAAATATAGTAAAATACTAAAAAATATAAAACGACTTCAAAAGTTAGGTATTTTTATCGTTCTTGACGATTATTATGAAGAAAATATAGCGGCTCACTTATCTTTAGGGTTAATTGAATGGGACTATATTAAAATAGATAGGTCATTCTTATTATACAATTCTGGTGATGATGATTGTTTAAAGTCTCTTATTTTTGTTTTACGACCTTATTGTAAACACGGTTTAATAATTGAAGGGGTCGAGACTTACTTCCAGAATGAATACCTTAAAAAATATAATATTTTGGCACAAGGTTATTTTTACTCTAGACCAAGAAAGGTGACTAACGAACGAGAGGATCATCAAGAATCAGAGTTAATGAAGAAAAAATCAAAAGCAAACACTTATCATTGACATTCTAGAATGTGTAATCTGATAGATTTGGCACTTGTCATCTAGGTCATCCCCTCGCGTAACCGATTCCAAACTAAGAGTGTTCGTGTGTTAGTATTGTTTAATCACACGAATAATTGTAGACTCTAATTTACTGTATGCTAATGAATTAAAAACCTTTTTGTCTCATTTTATAGTCTATTCTTTAGCAACAGATCATTTTAATAAGAATAAATTAAAGATATACAGGAATAAAAATGATTAGGAAAAGAGTAATAAATCTTAGTCATAAAATTGAAGGTTCTCTATTTACTCGCAATAGCCATATTATAAGCATCAGTGGTGAAGGGATAATCTTCTATAATGGAGGGATAAAAAAAGTACAGCCTAATGTGGCTATTTTTATTCCACCTAATGTATTAGTGAGGTTTTCATTAAAGTCTATATCTAAAAGTGATCTAATTTTAACCACTTATCATGTTGATGGAATGAATTTGTCTTGTAGGCAAGAAAAGACTATGAATCTGATCAATGCTTATATTGAGGTAAACATACTAGATTTAAAGAATAAAAACACACTAATAGAATTGATAAACCTAAAGTTAGATAAAATAAAGAATAATAAAGTTCTATGTAACTATGAGCCTTTAGAAAAAAAGATTAATGAAATTATAAACAAAGATCTAAAAAGGAAATGGTCACTAGAAGATATCTGCAATCTCACATACACCTCTAAATCCACTCTCACTAGAAAACTCAAAAACAGCCAAACAAGCATGGGGCAGATAATTTCAAACGCTCGCTTAGAGTATGCAACGGTACTTATAACGAATACGAGTTTGAGCGTCGATGAGATTTCTATGCAATCTGGATTTAATAGCACTTCTTATTTTTGTAAAAAGTTTAAAGAAGCCCATGGATTTAGTCCCAGGCAATTCCGAAAGATACTAGCAATGAATAAATAACAATAGTAGGCGATTAATTTTTCCTGGCTAAACAATGTAAAGCACATTTATTTAATAATCTTATGGAGATTTATTTAGATTAGAGCGCTAGTCTAAATATCTCCTCATAACCCTCCAAAAATACCACTTTGTGATTATTGTAAAACCACTCAACAAGATCATAGCACTTTGAATGTAAGTTTTTTTCAATAATTAAAAAAGCTCAAGTTCCTATCAGAGAATCAGTTTGGAAAGCAATATACTGACGTATACCGACATCATTATTACTGACACTTCTAATATTTAAGGTGAGCTATGAGTTGATTACTTGCGGCTCTAAATTAAGGCTAAATTGACTATAATCAAGTTAAGGGCTCGGATAGAGGAGTATGTTGGTCAGACATACTGCTAAAAGGAAGTAGTGCCATGATATACAAATATTTTCTTCGAGAGATATTGGGTTTAGCCATTGTGGTCTGTGTTGTTTTCGGAGTATTGGGTGTACTGCTGGATGTTTTTGCTCTAACAGCATATTTTGAGCATCAAAACTCTATTGCTGATGTCTTTTTCCATGAGTCTTTATACTTTGTTATTTTCTTCATCCCGCCGTATTTTCTCTGGAAACTTATCAATCGCCCAGATCTAGTCGTCGCTAGGCAAAGTTACTTGGCGATGAAGCTTGAAGCAGAACGTCGTCAATACGCTGATCATCTTTAAGAGCAGGTGGCTATTGACCTCAGGCCAGTATCTAAAAAGCACAAAGGCTCATGGATGTTTCCACGAGCCTTTTTCAATATTGCCATTACCTATGCGAAAGGTGATGTCAGAGTACTATCAAGCGTTATGCTGTTTCTAATCCTTAAAATGCAGGCTCAATCGTGCCCTTAAAGGTTTTATCTAAAAAGTCACGAATCTCCTGAGACTGGTAGATCGACACAAACTTCTTGTACTCTTCTTTATTTTTATCTGCTTCGCGTGTTGCGATAACCATAACAGCCAGAGGTGCTTCTTTCGATTCTAGATAGATCCCTTGTTTTTTAGGATCAAGCCCTGATGACATCACATAGTTCATCGTAATGGTTGCCGCATCGACATCGTCTAATGTTCTTGGCAACTGAGCTGCATCAACTTCAACGAACTGAAATGCTTTTGGATTCTCCGTAATGTCTGTCAACGCCGCTTTATGGCCGACACCCGGTCTCAGTGTAATTAAGCCCGCATCAGCAAGTAGGAGTAGGCCGCGACCACCGTTGGTTGGATCATTCGGGATCGCAATGCGCGCATTCTCAGGTAGGTCTTCAAGAGAACGGAACTTGTTTGAGTAAACTCCCATACGCATCAGAATAGATTGGCCGATAGAGACTAAGTGAGCGTTGTGGCTGTTGTTGAAGTTATCTAGAAACGGTTGATGCTGATAGCTGTTGATGTCGATACTGCCATCACTCAATGCTGCGTTTGGTGTTACGTAATCGGAAAACTCAACCACCTCTACTTTAAGTCCTTGTTTTTCTGCTTCTTTGGCGACCGCTTCTACAACTTGTGCATGAGGGCCAACGGTTGCTCCAACCTTAATGACAGAGTCTTCTTTTTGCCCGCACGCCGCTAAGCTCAATGCTGCTATGAAAATAAAAGGTAACTGCTTAATTTGGCTAAAACTTTCCATAATAACTCCATTTATATTTTTTGGACGTCTATACGGCTAATCTATCATAATTATAAAACCCGTCAATGTTTGATCGCTCGGTCAACTACTAATGTCTCCCGTCTTTGAGAATTTTGCTTCTGCTAGCGTATCCCCTACCAGTTGCCTCTCTGTCTTTAAAGGTTGGTTAATCATTTATGCGACGAATGTAATAAAGTTAAATTATTCAACTAATTATGCATAAAGTCACTAAAGTGCAGATGGTTTTGGTCGATATTTAAAATGAGACTTTAGTTCCATAATTTCAGGCAGTAATAATGGAAAGGAGGGCCATGCGTGACATTGAGCCTACACAACAACACCGCTGCATTAGCAACACGACGTCACGTTGCTGATGCATCTGAAGATTTTAATTCTTCAATACTTAAACTTTCTTCGGGAAAAAAGATCAACAGTGCTAAAGATGATGCGGCTGGTTTACAAATTTCGAATCGATTACATGTACAAACTCGAGGGTTAGATGTAGCAGCTAAGAATGTTAATGACGGAGTAGCCATAGTTCAGACTGCTGAAGGATCTATGAGAGAAATATCTCATATTCTACAAGATATGAGAGACCAATCATTACAAGCAGCCAACGGAGCATACTCAATAGCGGATAGGCAAGCTATTCAAAAAAATGTCCAAGCTTTAAAGGATGAGCTTCATAGTATCGCGAGTTCAGCCAACTTTGCTGGCATTAACTTGCTCGATGGCACATATGGTAAGAAAGCACTTCAAGTGGGTTCCAATAATGAAACGATTCTCCTTGAGCTAAAGGATATGCGCTCTAGCGCTTCATCGATGGGTGGAAAGATATTTGTTGCACAAGAAGCCAAAGGTGCAGACTGGGTTGTCGGGGAAGATGGCCACAAGCTCAGCATTGATTTCATTGACAAATCTGGGAACGATGTGAGCCTTAACATCGAAGCTAAAATTGGAGATGATATTGAAGAGCTTGCAACTTATATCAACGGACAGCAAGAGTTTATTACAGCATCGGTATCGGGTAGTGGTGAATTGCAAATGTTTGTTGGTTCTTCTGTTGCAGAAGATGAGGTTTGTTTTTCTGGATGTCTGGCTAAAGAGTTGAACTTCGACAATGGCCGTAAGTCGATTGTTGAGAACATCGATGTAACCAGTACAGGAGGAGCCCACGAAGCGGTCGCTGTCATTGATTCTGCATTGAATTATGTGGATGGACATCAAGCAGATATGGGAGCACTTCATAATCGATTTGATCGCATGCTCTCTAATTTAACTAATATGCATGAAAATATTAGTGCATCGAAAGGAAATCGTACTGATACAGATTTCGCAAAAGAAACAACTGAAATGACTCGAGCTAAAATTCTTCAACAATCTTCATCATCTATGTTAGCTCAAGCCAGAGTAATTCCTAATGCAGCTTTGAACCTGCTGAATTAATAGTGTGTGATTTAATATCTGTATCTCAATGGCTGCTCATGTGTTTGTAATGCACATGAGTATCTATTGATGAGAAAACTTTAGAATACCAATACTAAGCAACGAATTAGTTGTTCTTGTGCGATTTTATGCTTACTAAACGGCTGGTATTGGTATACGACGGGCGTGGTACTTACCTGGCAAAGTTCACAACCAGAAAAGACAAAGGCCCGTAGATTTCTCTACGAGCCTTCTGAAATTTGGTGGCCCCTCGCAGACTTGAACTGCGGACCAATCGATTATGAGTCCTACCAGGTTCATTTTTATGAGTATGCAATGCTTGGTAATTTCTATTAAATTCAAATATTTATCTGTTTGTCTTTGTTGCGTTAGTTTGCATTGATTTTCATGTCACTTTTCTCTTGTCTGACCCATTACCTGACCTAGCTTTGCTTAGGTAGGAAGTTTGTCAATATCATTTTTGGCTGCTTTTAGGTTATGCCTGTTGACCTAGAAAGTTAACTTCGCCAAAAAAGACAAGAGAAAATCAGAATGTTAACTGTTACTAAAATTCAATCCGCGACCAGTCGTAAAAATTCCTATTATCTCTGGGATCAGTCAGGTCAACGAGGTATAGGGCGTTTGGGTGTAAAAATTTTCACTAGTGGGAAAAAGCAGTTCGTGTTTCGCTACTACCAGCAACAGAAAGAAAAATTTATCTCAATCGGTTTATTCAGTACACGTGCTGGCAGTATGACTCTTACAGAAGCTCGCGAGAAAGCCCAGGTCTTCTCACAACTGTTGCTCGGAGGAAAAGATCCTAAATTGCATCTTGAACAACAAGAGAGCGAGCAGAAAAAAATTGATGCAGAGAGTAAAAGCTTAGGAACCATTGATGAGCTATTTCATAGCTATACGGAGCGCATGAAAATAGATGGAAAGAGAACGTATGAAGACGTGCGAAATGCGCTGGTACGAGAATTCTATCCATATATAGACAGAAACACCAAAGCGTGTGATGTAACGACTGATGATATTAAATACGTTATTAGTAAGATGATCCAGCGCGGAGCTATCACCCAAAGTAACCGAGTACGTAGCTATGTGATGGCGGCGTTTAACCATGGGATGCGCTTTGATAACGATCCTCGCTATTTCTCTTTAGAGTCGAAATTTGGCATAAAATACAATCCAGTAGCACCAATTCCTAAGCAAAAAGACGGAGAGCGCATTGGTGAAAGGTTCTTAGAATGGCGAGAGTTACGGCGTCTGCTAAAAGATCTTCGTGAAAACTATGATCTTGTACCCATCGGACAAGATTTGAGGCACTTACTTCAACTGTGCATCTATCTAGGGGGGCAACGACCGTATGAGGTGATTACACTTGAATGGTGGAATGTTGATTGGGAAGAAAGATTTGTCTGCATTACCAAAGAACGTTCCAAGAACAAAAAAGATCATATCGTACCGTTGAACGGATTGGCTTTTGAAATACTTCAGAAACAATATGAGCTTTCTGGTGGTGGACGATATGTTTTTCCAAATCCTAAAGATGCAGAAGAACCCATGAGGACTAGTTCAATTTGTCGTGCAGTGACTCGTTATCGCGATGCCGTGGGGTTCGATAAGTTTGTGCCTAAGGATTTGCGTCGAACGTGTAAAACTTTGATGGGGGCATGCCGAATCAGCAAAGAAGTCAGGGATCGTATTCAAAATCACGCCTTACAAGATGTAAGTACACGTCACTATGATCGCTATGACTATTTTGACGATAAGTTAGGTGGGCTTGAAACCTGGAGCAGTAAATTGAAAGAGTTGATTGGATATGTTCCACCAGCGTTGTCAGTTGTACCTTCCGCTGAAACGTTACCTTTTCCAGACATTAAAAGTACTCAGTCGCTAAGAGCTAATCTTAAATAAAGATTGTTTTTGAAAGCCCCATTGGGGCTTTCTGTTAATTTTGTTACTACCTAGTTCTTGTCTAGATCATTCAGGTGATCAAGTAAGTATTCGGTGTAGTAAAGCGGCATCACGATGTGCTCTTTCTCTGTTGCTGGAGAGCCTTGAGTACCTGTAAGTTTGATTGTCTTGTGGGGCTTGCATTTCTCGATGTAGGATTGCAATGATTTCGCACGAGTTCGCTTACCGCTTTTTACTTCTACAGGTACGATTCGACCTAGGTCATCAGCGATAATGAACTCTATCTCTGCTCTTGCGTCTCTCCAAGAGAAGCTTGGTTCAATACCTAGCGCAGCGATTTCCTGTTGAACATGGTTTTCGGCGACATATCCCTTGTATTCATAGCCTTGCTGTTTGATTTCACGGTAACCAGTGCCGAGCATATGGTTCAATAGCCCGACATCAAAGAGAAATAGTTTAACCGTATTTTCCTTTTGATAAGCAGCTAAAGGAGAACGAGGCTGCCCTTCAATAGGATGATTTTTTAAAGCAAGCCGACACTTGTGAAGCCATGTAATCGCACTTTCATATTCAGCATAGCGAGACTTGCGTTCGTGAACTCCCTTGAACTTAAACCGTTTAACGGAGTCGTCGAATACCGAAGATAGTTGAGCGGGAATACTTCGAAATACAGATTCGATTAGCTGTGCGTCCACTTTTCCAGAGTACTTTCCGAAATCACGCATGTAGCCCTCAATTAAGTTCCTATGGACTTCAGATACGGCTTCAATGCGTTCAATAATACTGAGTTCTGAGTTTTCGAACCATGAGTTTACGGCTTCAGGCATGCCGCCAACAAAATAATAATCGGTCAGTAGTTCGATTAATTTTGTATGAGCAGCTGAAGAGTTCAGCTTTTGGTCAAATGCTTTGTGAAGTGCTTTTTCTCCAGATGCCCACAAGAATTCCCTGAAAGTCAGTGGCCTTAAGTTGTGCTGCTCAACTTTTCCAACGGGAAAGGACGTGAGCAATCCGATATTTGAACCACTGGCCGCAACATAAGCTTTGGGAGCCTTTTCTGCAAAGTACTTAAGAGAGGTGACCGCTCTTGGACATTCACCAATTTCATCTAAAATAAGGAGATCTGTCGATGGTTCGAAGATTTCTCCTGTTAAGAGTTCAATGTTGGTGATGATGTCATCAGGGTTTAGAGAGCCTGAAAAGGCTTCCATTAACTCAGGGCTTTCTAGAAAATCGATTCTTAGGACATTTTCGAATGTACTTCCTAATAGTTCCTGCAATAGGAATGTTTTACCAGTTTGTCTAGCACCGTCAATCAGCAAAGGCTTCCTTGTCGGCTTGTCTTTCCAGGTGAGTAGGTTTTCAAGTAGTGTTCGTTTCATCTAGCCACCTCAGTTAAAGTGCTTATCTGGTCGATTGTTTATTACATAAAAATGCGCAATAAAATGCAAGCATTAACATTTAAATGCGCATAAAAATGTATTAAATAACACTTTTATGCGCGTAAAAGTGTTATGTGTGTATTTGTGCGAATGATAGTGTTGGGATTGTGAAGGGAGGTGATGAATCTATGCATCATTTCTGATTGGTTGCTTGGCAAGGTGATCAATTATCGCAGCGAGAAAGCCCTAACGGACTTTCAGATGCCGAAGTTTCTTGCTGTCTAGCTCTTATAGGTAATAAGCTTTATTAGTAAGTAATCCACTAGTTAATAAGCTGACAGAACCCTTGGGGTTAGAAATGAATGTGGTACTACCGTCAGCGATCACTTTCTCTACAGCATCATGTTGATGCCCTGCAACCCAATACCTAGCTCTTGAGATCAACTCATTACTCAACCCTGCATGATAATACGGAGCATAATCGCTGCTGGCATTTTGCTCGAAAGCAAAAGCTTCTTTAGATGGAAGGTGGTGAGATATTGCTATATCAACTTTCTCTGGAAAGTTGTTAATGAATGCTTTGTGCTGCTCTTCAATCATTTGATGGCTGATGTACTTTGTATCATTCATCAGTTCTGAGTACGCATCAATCAGTGTAGACGAGTATGTGTGAATAGGAAACCAAAGAGTTCCCCCATAAATGCTATATCCATCTAAATCAATTGACTCATTATTCAAAAAGAACAGGTTTTCAGTTGTATCACTATGAGCCTTAAGCTTGGCTAGTACGGAACCCCTAGAATCTTTGAGAACGTCAGAGTTAGCACTAGATTTGCACCCCACGGACGTACTTCTATGGCGGTAGGATTTACTCTTATTGCTATACCATTCATGGTTTCCTGCAATCATTATCACAGTCTTAAAGTGGCGGCAAAGTACATTCTTTACATACGCCATGCCTAAGAGGCCGTTCGCTGTGTCACCTGCAACGACTAAAGTGGCTTCGTTATCGAAGCTATACCAGAAATCACGGCGTATTCCGTGAATGTCGAGATGCAGATCGGAAACAACGTAAAACTTCAAACTATCATGACCTTAGAGTTGATTGACTTCTCCATGGTACAGGGGTTTTTTAGATTAGAGAAGTGAGCACATACGCTAAGTGCTTTAACATCAGTAGCTTAAAGTGAAACCTCCATGGAAGACAATGATTGGACGCTTTGTTTGATTTTTCGGCACTAAGATTTAGACACTAACTTTTAGTGTCTAAATCTTAGTGGTTTATAACTGTCTGAAATTAATCGTTTTTATTGTAAACAGTTAAGATTTTTTGCTGAGGAAACTTCTCAGAGGCTGGCGAGAGTGTAATTGTGCTACAGCCGTGTGTACGGCAGGCATTTTTATGAGCGAGGCTGATATGAAGAACGAGGCTAAGGCTACAAGAAGTGATAACGAGCAAGCCGAATCAAAGGATAGTAAGGTTACGCTAAATGGACTTCTTGACTTGCTTGATCACGCTATCTTTACCAATACTGATAAGCTAGTTGAAGTAACTGAAGCCCTCAAAATAGAACTGGAAGAGATCATCGATGGCTATCAAGTTGGCCTAGACGGAAAGTATCAAGAACAATCACCATTCGAGTCTGCACAGCATGAAGCTGTGCTACCCAAGCGGCATGCGCCGCAGTAACGAGTGTTCGGTATCATGCAAGATAGCCTTCTTGCAGTGTATTCTCTAATTCTTTGCCGAGAATAATCTCAAAGTCAGTAAATACAGCAATAGGGCGGCAAGCGTTGCCCTTTTCCTCTAACTGGATGAATCCTTTTGATGATAAGTCGTCGAGAGTTCGTGAGAGTTCGCGGATATGATGACCGCTAATCTCCGCAAGCTCAGCTAGACTTTCAGGCTTTTCTCTATTGATCAGCAGCATTAGTTCGATATTCTCATTACACAGTAGCTTTGAGGCTTCATTTAGTGACGTGAACCAAAGCGTCGGTAGATGCTTGTTATGGCTAATGTTGCCTGCGGCCACACTAATCATATGCCTACGAATGAGATCTTCCGATGCAACCCCAATGCGAGCTTTCATGAGTATCCTTCTCAGAATGAAGTAACGGAACCCTAGTGTATACGACGCTGTTCTGAAAGAAAAAGTGGATAGTTATATTCGCTATGCGAATGGACGCCATTTTCATGACAGAGAGGTCAAGAGAAACAACGATATCCTATTGTCATCGATCCCCTTTCGATTCAGCGACCTAAGGTCTACGAGCGATCTCTAAAAGCAAATTGCTATGGTCTATGAGTGATCCTCTTTTAGTGGGTATAGCTATAAATCATTGTATTTACTTTGTTATTTTTTAAAAAAGGAGCCTGGTCTACGTGCGATCTCAAGAAGCAATTTTCTGTGGTCTATGAGCGATCCTCACCATAGAAGCCAAGGTGAAGGAGCGAGCAGAACGAGATACGTGAGTGGTTAGATAGAATAGAAGAACAACGATGCCAAAGTACGGCAAATGGTTATTAACTCACTGATAGTAATGGAAATTGTGATATTTTTCGATCGCGTAACCTTTGACCGATCATAAACATCGTTGGGTCAGATTCAAAAATCTATCTTAGAGGTCAAGGAAAACAACGATACCAGTTGACGCCACTTTCATGATCGAGAGGTCAAGGGAAACAATGATGTCCTATTCTCATCGAACCCTTTCGATTCAGCCCCCCTAAGGTCTACGAGCGATCTCCAAAAGCAAATTTCTATGGTCTATGAGTGATCCTCTTCTCCATGGATTTTACTTTAAACTATTGTATTTACTTTATTATTTATTTAAACGCTCTCGGTCTACGAGCGATCTCAAGAAACAATTTTCTGTGGTCTATGAGCGAGCCTCTCGATAAAAGCCAAGGTGCAGGAGCGAGCAGAACGAGATACGTGAGTGGTTAGATGAAATAGAAGAACAACGATGCCAAAGTACTGCGAATGGTCATTAACTCGCTGATAGTAATAGAAATTGTGATGTGTTGCGATGACGTAACCTTTGACCGATCATAAACATCGTTGGGGAAGGTTCAAAAATCCATCTTAGAGGTCAAGGAAAACAACGATACTAGTGAACGTCACTTTCATGATCGAGAGGTCATGAGAAACAACGATGTCCTATTCTCATCGACCTCCTTTCGATTCAGCGACCTAAGGTCTACGAGCGATCTCTAAAAGCAAATTGCTATGGTCTATGAGTGATCCTCTTTTAGTGGGTATAGCTATAAATCATTGTATTTACTTTGTTATTTCTTAAAAAAGGAGCCTGGTCTACGTGCGATCTCAAGAAGCAATTTTCTGTGGTCTATGAGCGATCCTCACCATAGAAGCCAAGGTGAAGGAGCGAGCAGAACGAGATACGTGAGTGGTTAGATAGAATAGAAGAACAACGATGCCAAAGTACGGCAAATGGTTATTAACTCACTGATAGTAATGGAAATTGTGATATTTTTCGATCGCGTAACCTTTGACCGATCATAAACATCGTTGGGTCAGATTCAAAAATCTATCTTAGAGGTCAAGGAAAACAACGATACCAGTTGACGCCACTTTCATGATCGAGAGGTCAAGGGAAACAATGATGTCCTATTCTCATCGAACCCTTTCGATTCAGCCCCCCTAAGGTCTACGAGCGATCTCCAAAAGCAAATTTCTATGGTCTATGAGTGATCCTCTTCTCCATGGATTTTACTTTAAACTATTGTATTTACTTTATTATTTATTTAAACGCTCTCGGTCTACGAGCGATCTCAAGAAACAATTTTCTGTGGTCTATGAGCGAGCCTCTCGATAAAAGCCAAGGTGCAGGAGCGAGCAGAACGAGATACGTGAGTGGTTAGATGAAATAGAAGAACAACGATGCCAAAGTACTGCGAATGGTCATTAACTCGCTGATAGTAATAGAAATTGTGATGTGTTGCGATGACGTAACCTTTGACCGATCATAAACATCGTTGGGGAAGGTTCAAAAATCCATCTTAGAGGTCAAGGAAAACAACGATACTAGTGGACGTCACTTTCATGATCGAGAGGTCATGAGAAACAACGATGTCCTATTCTCATCGACCTCCTTTCGATTCAGCGACCTAAGGTCTACGAGCGATCTCTAAAAGCAGATTTCTATGGTCTAGGAGTGATCCTCTTCTAGATGGGTGTGTCTGTAAGATATTGTATTTAATTTATTATTTCTTTAAAGGCTCTTGGTATGCGTGCGATCTCAAGAAGCAATTTTCTGTGGTCTATGAGCGATCGTCTCCATAAAAGCCCCCAGGTGCAGGAGCGAGCAGAACGAGATACGTGAGTGGTTAGATAGAATAGCAGAACAACGATACCAAAGTACTGTAAATGGTCATTAACTCACTGATAGTAATGGAAATTGTGATATATTGCGATGACGTAACCTTTGACCGATCATAAACATCGTTGGGTAACGATTCAAAAATCTATCTTAGAGGTCAAGGAAAACAGCGATACCAGAGGACGTCACTTTCATGATCGAGAGGTCAAGAGAAACAACGATGTCCTATTCTCATCGAACCCCTTTCGATTCAGCGACCTAAGGTCTACGAGCGATCTCTAAAAGCAAATTTCTATGGTCTAGGAGTGATCCTCTTCTAGATGGATGTAATCATAACCTGTTGTATTTTAATTATTATTTCTTAAAAATGATCCTGGTCTACGTGCGATCTTAAGAAGAAATTTTCTGTGGTCTATGAGCGTCCTCTCCATAAAAGCCCTGGTGCAGGAGCGAGCAGAACGAGATACGTGAGTGGTTAGATAGAATAGAAGAACAACGATGCCAAAGTACTGCAAATGGTTATTAACTCACTGATAGTAATAGAAAATGTGACATTTTTCGATCACGTAACCTTTGACCGATCATAAACATCGTTGGGGAAGGTTCAAAAATTTATCTTAGAGGTCAAGGAAAACAACAATACCAGACGACGCTGCTTTCGTGATCGAGAAGTCAAGAGAAACAACGATATCTGAATAGCCACCGACTTTATAGACATGCTTCGGTTAGACTCGTTTACTTGGTTTTATACAATTCAACTTATCCGAAGTGCACGATTTTGATCACAGATTTTGAGCACCAACTATAACTCGTTTGTGCCCCAAACCGCTTTAGTGAGCTTTGTCAGTATCGATACGCAGGGCTTCAGGTGAGCTAGATTTTCTAATCCCAAAGTAACGACAACCTTCAGTCCTTATCAGAATAGTGAGTGTACTCAGCAGACATAGGTCTGATATTCTCTTATAGAGCAGCGACCGTTATAACCATAACTGATAAAATTGGCAGCTCTTAGCATGAAAGCGTCTCAATTACCTGATATTTAGGTTCATTCTTATCTATAGGACTAGTAATCAATGATGCACCAAAAGATTCTTCGATTTAAGATATCGTTATCTGATAGCAACCCTGAAATTTGGAGGGAGATTGATGTTCCTGACCATTACAATTTTTGGGAGTTACACGTTGCCATTCAAGATGCGTTTGGATGGCTGGATTACCATCTGCATGAATTTACACCAAGGAAAAACGGACCAACAAAAGGTAAGCCAATAGGTATTCTGGAATCAGAGCATGATGATCGTGTAGTTGCTGGTTGGGAGTTTTCAGTAAAAAAATACTTCACATCATTAGGTAATACCATCGATTATATATACGACTTTGGTGATAACTGGCATCATGAGGTGGTGTTAGTTGGTATGTTCCTAGCACCACTGGATTCTGATTATCCTCAGTGCATCGCAGGAAGGAGAGCTTGTCCGCCTGAAGATTGTGGCGGAATGAACGGTTATCAGGATTTGCTTGAAGTAATCTCAAATAAAAAGCACGAGGAATACAATGGTACTGTTCAGTGGCTGAAAGGACATGCCAAAAGTTATTGGCCACATAAGCCTGAGTCTTTCGATTCCAAGCGCGTTAAATTTTCAGACCCGTACCATCGGTGGTGTGTGGCATTCAACCAGCCTTATGAGCCATAAAAATGAACAAGAGTTCGAAACTTGACTTACGCAACTCACATTAGTCAGGATATTTAAGTTTGGTGGAAACGCACTATCGCTAGGGAACGTGAGTTGTACTTTCATTAATGCCTGTCACCAGAAAAAGTTCTATAGCTATGTCAGAGAGACTCTGTAGGAAGTGCTCGGTTCGAAGCCTGTGACTGTTGGCATTCTCTAAGTAGAAAATGCCCCAAAATGATTTTGAGCTAAGACCGTCGGCAATACCTTGTCGATAGATTGACCTATTTTTCCTAATGACTAACATTAACATGTTCTAAGGAAAGTATATGGGGTATACGGAATGCCAAGCAAGCGATCTGAGCGACATACATTTTCATTCGATGGTGGCGATAAGCTTACCACTATTGGCGCGAGCTTTTTTGTTTCGTATCTATACCACCTGCATGTGGACTCCACCCACAGAAATTGGGCTTTAATTAAAACGCAACGTTCACGTATTAGCACGATAAACAACTCTACGAGATATTATCGCGCTTGGTTATCACATGTTCAAAATATGAGCGACGAAAACTTGAACCGCAACACTCTTGGTTTGAAAGGGGCTGATATCAAAGCAATGGCTCTGGCAATACAACAAAAACTATGAAATGGCTGCTAATTGTTAAAAGATTTTTTCAAAAATCTTCAGTGTCCCAAAGTAAGCTAATGATAATAATCTTTTCTGTTTTTTCGTCTCTTTGACTAAATTTATCTAATATAAAATTAAGTGTCTATTTTTTCAAATTTATATTAGGTGCAGTCTCAATGGATAAAAAACATATAGAACAAAAGGTTAACGAAAGTTTAGTAGGTATAGATAACCCTGAGATGCCTATATATCGAATTTTCCCATTATGGTTTTTCGAAGAGCTTCTTCGCTTTAAAAGGTTAACCTTCGTTTCACCCAAAAGTTGGGAAGATCCATACGAAATAATTGGTGACGCCATTGCAGTAAGTTATGTTGAGGATGGTACATGTAAGCAGGATATTATTAACCAAGAGCTACCACCTGTTTTTGCTCAATGTTGGTCTGCGACACCTGAGTCCGATACATTACTTAGAGCATACAGTCGAGTGGTAAAAGATCCGCACTCTAAAAGAAATACATGCCCCAAAGATGAGGGGGTACGAGTTAAAACCACACCAAGAAAACTCATGTATTCGTTGTTGTCAAATGCTCCTAGCATGCTTTGTGGTACTTGGTTTATGGGGGCTGTCAACTATCTAGATAGACAATCGTTATTCAATGATATAGGGAATACAATAACAGATAACGGACTTAAGGTTTATTCTAATCCTAATTATAGAGCCAAGCTTCTCTTGCTTAAGAGAGAAGCTTTCTCTCATGAAAACGAGTTACGAGTACTATTTATACAACGTGATATTCAACCGACACGCTCTTTACTACAAGTTCAGATTGATCCTAATACGCTTTTTGATGAAGTCTCTTTCGATCCGCGTCTTGATGAATTTGAAAGAAGAGAACGTGAAGATGTGGTAAGAAATTTGGGGTTCACAGGCACTATTAACAATAATGACCTTTATCAAAGAATACTTCTTCAAATCAGTATTGATAAATTGAATGCACCGTAACAAAAATTTATGGTTTCAAGATACTTTTCTTATCTTGTTGAAACGGTTTAGACCTATACATTTAAATCGTTTCTGTCCAAAAAATGGGTCGAATTTGGTATGATACTTTAATACTTACTTTGTAGCTCGATTCATGCTGGGTGTAGCAGTTAGTATGAATCTTTATTCCTGGCTGCGTATTACTTACGACGATACGAGCAGGGTTTCTTGACCTTTTAGTATGATAAGTTTTTCCTCTCCTACAAAGGTTGCATGATAGGAATATCAAAGGCGGCTAAAAGCCGCGTAGCAAGCGTTATGTTTACAGGGAGTATTTATTTTGCCATTGAGTGATAAAGCTAAATTAGCCTTTCAGTTTTTTATTCTGTGGATACAGAAAACCACGGGTTTACCCGTGGATGAATGCCTTTGGAGACGGTACGATGGCTAAATGCAATATTACACCTCGTCCCATAGTGTTTATTACACTAAATATCACATAGTTTGGGTGACTAAGTACCGTCGTAAAATCCTGAATCCTGGTATGTGCAGCTACCTACGAAAGATAATGCCAAAGTTACTGCGAAGTTTACCTGGCGTTGAGATCTAGACGATAGGCTTTGATGAAGATCATCTGCATATGATGATGCTTATCCCACCGAAGTACAGTATTTCAGACGTCATGGGTAAACTAAAAAGCCAATCGTCGCACCACATGCGAAAAACGTTCAGTTGGCTAAGTAAGGTTTACTGGAAAGAGACCATTGTTTGGTCGCCAGGTTACTTTGTCAGTAGCGTAGGCGTGAATGAACAGGTTATAGCGAATTACGTTAGACATCAGGGCGAAAAGGATTCTGGTCAACTCCGCATGGAGTTGTAACAGTAAGTACCCCGTGCATGCACGGGGGTATCTACTCAAAATCATGGTCAACAAATTACTGTTGAAGATATTGAAAATGCTACTGGCTGGGCTAAAAGTACAGTAAAAACCTACATTAATAAAAAATGGAAAGTGGAGGTTTTAGAAAAATCTACATCAAATAGGCTTTATAAAGTTATTCTTAACCCAGAAACGACTGAAGATCAGTTTAATGATTTACAAACTCAAGTAGACAAAAGAGCACGGTAAGGTAAACATAACAAATTGTTCAAGAGTGATTCGGCATGCGTGGCATTTTTGCTATAAGTTGGTTTAAGTGATTAAGGTGGTATGCGGCAGCATCAGTATTGCGTTGATCACCTCAACAGGGCGTTAATTTCACATATGTTTGCTAATCCGTTACATCCTAATTTAGTAAAACAACTGACAAAGTTTTGTCCAAAAGTGAGTTGTGTGTGTGTTTTTTGGGAGTGCCAGCATCTGCCTACTTGTGATTCGTCACTATTAAGTGCGTGTTTCTTCCAACCCTTTTCAAATCTCGAATCGCAGCTTCTTTTTTCGCAATCCGCAGAGGCCGATCTGAAGTTATCGTATTGCTGATAATGTCAATATCAGCACGTTTCGTATGTGTGAACTCGATAACGCCGTAGGGAGTTCTAAACTCCCCTTTACGCCCCGTTGTCATGATAGTAATTCTGTCGGTCATTACTTGAGAAATGACACTGTATTCTGAGAGTGCCGATTCTAGAGAGATGTAATTATACTCTCCCCGTCGCAAGCATTTAGCAATATATTCAATAGTATAACCACCTCTATGACGGCTGTATGAGAATACATAAACACCATTGCACACCCTCTCTAGTACTCCTGCTTTTACTAAACGCAGCAAGCTTTGCTGGAATGCTGTAAGTGAATCATCAAAAAATAATCTCCTGAGATCACTCTTTCGATAAACATGTATACCTCGCCTGTCAAATTTATGCAGGCGCTCCAATGCATCCTCAATATTCACGTCAATGCTCATAAGTAGTCAAAAAAAGTAAGTATGACATATATTTTTGTCCACTTGTGATTGAAGTTAAAGCATCGGTAGTCGCTGATACCCTAGTGATTCCTGACTTATTTGTCAGAGTTAGGATCCTAACTCTGAATCTATGATGAATATGGTTCTTTGAGGAGGGGGAATAGCGTCACCAATAGTCAGAATCTGTTCTCTATTCTCGGTTAGGATCCTAACTCGGAACTTATGGGGATGATTTTGGTTGCTTTGAGGTGAGGAAATGGCAGCACTAATCGTCAGATGCGATGTTCATTCTCGGTTAGGATCCTAACTCGGAACTTATGGGGATGAATATGGTTCTTTGAGGAGGGGGAATAGCGTCACCAATAGTCAGAAACTGTTCTTTATTCTCGGTTAGGATCCTAACTCGGAATCTATGATGATAAATATGATTCTTTGAGGAGGAGAATCGCAACACTAATAGCCCAGAGTCCGATCATTTTCATTTTTGGTAGGAGTTAAATTAATTATTGTTTCTCTAATTTAATAATTAAAAAATCAAACGGTTTTTATTTAATAATTAAATGTTAAAGTGATTTTTAAATAGTATTAAAAGGTCCTTTACAAAGAGAATATTACTTGATAAATATAATGGTCATTGAGTTTATCTATATATATCAAGAGGGTTGTCGATATGTCTAAAGTTCTAGTTTATTCTAAACGTAATCGTGAGATGAGTTATCTATCCGTAAGAGAAGAACGTGAAAATAAGCTCAATAATTTTAAAGTGATCTACAATGAAATTTCAGATGAAGAAGCATTACGCAGAGCAAATTCTATTAATTTAGATGAAAAGAACAATGTTCCAAAAGTTCGTTTGAAAAGAAAATATATTAAAGAAAAGAAAGAATGCCGAGTGCCAGGCTTATATGGCTGCAACCGCTATAAGTCAAGAAAAAATGAGACATTCAACGTATTCTAACGCTGTTCTTTTTTTGCACAAATCTAAAGCCAGTGGACTTTTATCAGACAAATGATGAAAGCCTTAAAAATTCCGTCATCAAAGCTCGTGGCAAGAGAATTTGCCAAGACTGGCAAGCAATGTGCCACTACTGGCATTGAAAGTGCCAGTAGTGGCAGAAGAATTTCTGCAATAATTTAGACTTATTTGGGTTTAACCTTCATTTTTGTAAAAGCTAACCTTATATTAGAATTATAACTTTATAATAGTTATAACAGTTATAATAGTTATAACATAAAAAATTAAATAAATAAAATTTAATTTTTTATGTTGGATTTTAATGTCAAGGTTTTTTTAACTGAGTTTGTTTTTTATTATATATAAATAACTTTAGAGTAATGATTTTTATCTATGCGTAATAATTTATTTACTCGATTTTTATTAAGGCAAAGGTGGTTTGCCTTAATTATCGACTTAACTAGTCAACTTTAGCGAGATGTAAACACCCCTGTAGTATCAACAAACATCCGTTTTCTGATACCAGACGGGAATGAAGTGTTTACGGTCTCATAAAGTAGTGTTCGGATTTTTATGACACCCAATCGATTGATGATACCAATTGTGATGCCAAAAGGAGTGAGTAGTGGATAGTATGGGACGGACATTCGCTTATTGTCGTGTATCGACTAGTGAGCAAACTGTGTCAAATCAGATCTTAGCTATCAGAAATGCTGGCTACGATATTCAAGAACACCGAATTGTACATGAAACAGTTTCTGGTAGTGTGCCTGCAACAGAACGACGTGAGTTCAAAATGTTGATTGAGCATAAACTAGAGCCTGGGGACAAACTGGTGGTACTAAAGCTTGATCGACTTGGAAGAGATAACATCGATGTTCAGCATACGATCAGTATGCTGTTAGAAAAAGGTGTAACGCCAATATCTCTAGATCTGCCAACCGCTGATCTAAGCTCAGCGGAGGGACGATTGATGCTGCAAATGTTCTCAGCATTTGCTGAATTTGAGCGAAACCGAATTCGGGAGCGAACATTGGAAGGGCAGGCCAGAGCTAAATCTGAGGGTAAGCGGATTGGACGACCAGAAGCCATCAGTACAACTCAAAAAGTTCAAGAATGTAGATCAAGGGGACTGAGCCAATCCAAAACAGCTCATGCTCTAGGCATCTCCGTCCCCACGGTCAAGCGACATTGGAACAAGCGGTTAACTGAAAGTATTCAATGAAGAACAATGTTCCATGATACCGAGAGGTGGAGATCTACCAGTCAGTAGTAGTTATTAGCGAAGAGGTTTAAACGATATTGTAAGAACCTTGTTCTTCCTTAACGTAAGGCTACTAAGATATCACGCTGATATTTGATACAAGAACATTGTTCTGACTGGAAAATCGGATAACCTTTTTGTTAGGAAACGACGCTGACAGAAAGGGATGCTTGTGGGCTTATTCATCAATACTCAAAAACTAACGGTAGCAAAAGAGGATCACTTAACTGAATTCTTCGCTGCTGCGTTAAGGTCTTCAGAACGTTTCAATCGAGCATTTGTTAGGTTGATATTTGGAGACCAAGATAGCAGGTTGATCAGCAAGGTCGAAACACAAGTTATCTATCCAGGATGCCGACCAGACATGCGTCTGATATTAAATGATGGTTCAATTGCTCTCTGTGAGAATAAACTCGACGCAGCCGAAACGATCGGTAATGTTGAGAGTGGCAACCTCTTTCAATTGGAGCGATATCTACAACTGCCTGTTGATCACGTGATTTATATTCGCTCTGAGTTACTGCCGCCTTCATGCCAAGTTATGAGCCATTCTAAGTATCTATCTCCGATAGAAAAAACTCATTATTTGTGGCGTGATATTTACCCTTTGTTATGCGAAGACTCCAATCCAATCGTCAAAGAATTACGAGATGGTTTTAAGAGCATGGGATTTGTTCCTGCTCACCCAGTGATTGGCGATCTGACACGCAATGCGCCTAGAGCACAAAGAGAGAATTTCTCTAAATTTTGGATGCCGACAACGACTGCGGCAATTCAACAAGGTTGGAAGGTAGCAATTGGAGATGTAGTCGAACGATACTTTTACCACGAAACAGCAGAGCTTGCTCGGGAAGTGTTCGTAAGCCCAATAAACCCTACCCGATTTCTGATTCGTTACACACCGCAAATATCTCAATGTGACGCTCTATTAAGCGCACTCGATACCGTTGAAAGTAAAGCCGAAGCACTGGTAGTGGTAACGAAAAAAACGGTGCCACGAGCGAGTGGATTAGTCACTGTGATAGATGTTGAAACTCCTATGAACAATGTTCTACCAGAGCAACTAAAAACAGTGGAACAGATAGAGTCTAAGCTCAAAGCGTATGTATTGCCTTATCTCACGCTAGCTTTTAAGTAACACCTTTTTGATATGAGCAACCATCTCGATAGTGCACTGAACTGTACTTGGAACAGTATTCTTATCCCAATCTTAAAATAGTAAAGAGTGGGTATTTGATTAATCAATAAAAAAACTGTGTGGAAGATCAATGTTCTCTGAGTAACGAGTTGATGTAACTGGGGATTGGTGAGCTTGCTATTGATACTGCGAGAACATTGTTCTCGCTTAAATTATCAAAACCTAAAGATTGAGTATTTGATTAACAAATAAAAAATCCTTCGAGGAGAACGATGTTCTCCTCAAAGATTGTTACTTGCGACTTTGGGTAGCTGAATCAGCCTGCTTTTTCTACAACCATGCCACTTTGCTCTGCAAAGTGAATCAATCGAGTGATATTACTTAGGCTCCATTGGTCGGCGTCAGTGCGGTGAGGTTTTTGTTAGTTATATTATATAGGCTCATGTTCGCTCCCTTATGCACATCGCTCTCTTATCCAGTCAAGCATTGGACGAAATACTTCAAAGTTCTCGGGAGGTAGAGTTGGTACTACAGTTTTAGCAAAATTAGTTTTACAGCCCTGGAATTGAATTAACTGCCCTCCTGGTACATTTTGGTTTGTGAAAAATGGTGCAGTTAAATCCAAACCATAGAACAGATGCTCAATCATACAAAAAGATGCGCCACCAAAGTGCTCCTCTAATGCCTCATTTTTAAACACTTGTCTCTGGATATCTGGGTGTTGAGGGACTGGAAGCATGATAGCGTACGCTTCACCGCCGTCCCACTTCTTGACTAGTCCATTCGAAACATTGTCGAGCAAAACTTGGCCGTTAAGGCTATTCCATTGATTATAGGCCTCATCAAAATCGAACAGGGCGAACACCTTGCGGCCATTCATTTCATTGTGTATGCGTTGATCAGTGATCAATTGATTTATATAGGAGCAACTGAATGCATAGAAGGGAATAAATGGCATTTCAGTATCTGGATATAGCTTGTACCATGCAGACTTTATTATTAATGGATCCGTACTGCCCTCCGTAAACAAAACGGGTTTATTTTCTATGTGGATGGCGTTTAAGACACTGAGCATTTGTTCTTCTTCAGTGTAAGTAATAACACCTTGGCAAAGGCGTCTAACCGATTCTCTTTTTGGTAGAGTAAAAGTTCTGACAGATCCTTCATGCTCCTCAAAGTACCTTATTCTAGTCTGTGGGCTACTTATTAAGGATACCGCGCTGTGAGTCGTTGTGATTATGTGGTTTGTTGATGCTGCTCTTCTGGATATAGACTGTATCTGCTCTGAGCATTGTGCTTGCCATTCAGGATGTAAGAAAGAGTCAGGTTCATCCATGATAGTGATACTATTGGCTGACTTAAAAATTTCACTTATCGAATACAGGTAAATGGCTTGAAATTGCCCGTCACTAAAAACGTTTGACGCCACATCGGTGTTGTCTCTTAACTTTATATTCAGTACAACAGATTTTAGCATCCCTAATGTTTTGAAGTTATCTAACATTCGGAAAAAGTCATGAGCTGTATTTGTTGCAAAGTGTTCTTTGATGCGACGGATTGAGTAATATCTCTGGTAAGTATCCGAGCCTGCTAAGTAGCCTTCAGTTCTAACTCCTTCTGCTATAGGGGCGTTACAGTGAGTGTCTAACTCATCCAACATATTTCTGGTTGTACCTGCAAGTTTCCAATATTTCGAAGGATCTTCTTCATCTGTGGATTGAACGTCAAAACGCGCTGTAGTTGCATAGTGAGGGCGTTCTAACTCGATTCTTAGTTCATCATAAATTTCATCAATTGAAAGTTTCTCAAAAACAAACGTCTTTGCGATTGAATCATCAGGAAGAAGAGAAAAGACTGTTAGTAATATATCGTTGTAACTTTTATTGAGGCCTATGAAAGGTCTACTGTCAGTTTGATCTGCTCTAACAAGATTTGTAGCAAACTTTTCTTCGAATGAACTCAGATGCTCACTTACAGTGGAGTTGTGCCCAGCGTAATAGGTTAAGATATAATCAGGTAGTGGTGTCTGACCTACGGTTGCTCTATTGCGTCCATTTATAATGAGCTGATTCACATTTGAGTTGTATTCTATAGTTTGAGTTGAACCTTCGATTTCATAAGTAAGGTTATAAGAGAAGAATATATCATACCTGTTGTCTCGCCAATCATATTGGAATATATGTCTGAAAACCTCTAAGAGTGCCTCTATGAAGTTGGATTTTCCTGAACCGTTTTTACCGACTAAAGTTTCGATAAATGATTCCTCTGAGAAGTCTAAAGTGAATTCATTAAGATTCTTGTAGTTACTTATGTATAGTTGCTTTAATTTCATGATTCTTGTTCTTATATGAAAAAGCAGCTTACTTTGAGCTGCTTTTAAGACTTTTAAACCAAACGTTTCACAATTGAGTTAGCAATATTCAATTGTTTTAATTTGGATTTTTCTATTGTTCTTCTCAGAGAATTGCATGCCGAAATCAGCTGATTGACTTTACTGACTATCTGTTTTTGTTCGTTTAAAGGCGGTATAGATACCAGCATTGACTTCATCAATGTACCGTTAACATTGGCTTGCCCGCATTGTTTTTTAATGTGTGGTTCAACTTGAGTTGTTCTAAATAAAGGTGTGTTCATCGACAAGTTAATGTAATCTGGAAGTACATTTCTAGAGTTACAGCGAATTCTGATTAAATAGGACGCAAATGAGTATTTATCATCTTCACCTTTAAAAATGCCTGTTTTACCTACTAGCTCCGCGCTATTGGTACGATTGTAGAGTATGTCGTTGTTTTTTAAATATAGGCTTGGAAGTTCTTCTACATCAGCGCTCATCATTTTATGGTCGCCTAATATAAGTTGACCATTTTGTATATCTCCCATTTTTAATACAGGGACGCCGCCAGGAAATGGGTCAACAGTTTTTTGTGATGAACCGTACTCTATCAAGTTGGATAGATTATCAATCCTTTCCCATACCCACCCACTCGGCAGTTCAAACGGCTTTTCATCTTCAGCAATCGGCGGCAGTGCTTTTTGCTTCTTGATTTTCTTATCTTTGACTAACTGTGCTTTTTCTTCCGCAATTCTTTTCAGTAACTCAGAAGCAGGCTCATCGGTTGGATCTTGCGGAACAAGCTTACCCATCACTGCCAGTTGTAGAATGGTTTGCTTAAGCTGGTCGATACTCTCTTCAGTGGTGAATAAGGTATCGAAATGCTCACTGATTCGCGCCCAGTTTTGCATTAACTCGTCAGCATTGGCAGAGCTGGTGAGTGTGTCCAACAGAGTTGTTACCAGCACTTGGTGCGCTTCAATACTGTCTTCGGTTTGTTGCTCAAGCTGGTCGCAAAGCGCCATTAGCTCATCGACTTTGGCGACGATGCGGCGTTGCTCAGCGCTTGGTGGTACAGGAATTAGACCGAAAAAAAACTGTTTATCATTGATTGCAGGATAAGCAATACCAGTTTGAACACTCTCAACATATTCAATAAAGCTTGGAGACCTAAGGTATCTATAAATATACGAACTAGAAATACCGCTCAAAGGATGGATAATTGCAAACGCAGTACTAGCTATAGGCTCAGGATTAAAGTCTCTGTCAATGACAGCAATATTTAGCAAATATGGTCGTACCGTTGAGTAAATAACAGTATTTTTCTGGACTAATTTTCTAGCTCGGGATGGCGCCTCAGAATGTTCTAAAATGCTTGGTTCGTCTATATAGCCTAACTCTTTATTAATTGAGCCAACATCCACGTAAGTAAACGTTTTATCTGGCTTTTTCTGACCAAGGTCACGGCCTAAATCCTCAATTCTTGCCCATTTCCAACTCGAAGGAATATTAAAGGGTAAAGAATTATCATCAATTGGTTCATACTTTCTTGGTTTCTTAATCTTCTTTTCTTTAACTAATTGCGCTTTTTCTTGCGCGATACGCTCAAGCAACACAGAAGCAGGCTCATCATTAGGATCTTGAGGAACAAGCTTGCCTCGCACAGCCAACTCCAGAATTAGCTCACGCAGCTTTTTAACACCGTAAAGCTCCAGTTTGTTGCTGCTACCGCGACCAGAGGTCGATTTGGTCTTTACTGCCGACGTCCAAATATCAATATGCTCGGTAATCAGGGTTTCGACTGCCATTATTGTGCTCCACCTTGCTTTTTACCTTGAATGGTAGAGCTAAGCGCATCACCGAGAATGCCTTTCAGTTGGTCACGCAGTGCTTTGATGTCTTGTTGTTGCTGCTGATAGTTCGCCAGTAACTCTTCAGGATCATGGCTGACGATTTCGTCCTGATACGGGTTTTTAATATCAAGGTTAAAGTTGCGCTCGATAATATCCTCAATCGACACTTTCCAAGCTTGCTTGGTCTCGATACGGCTAGCGAATCCATCGGCCTCGTTACCCCACCAATCGATCTCTTGCTGGAACTCCTCAAACTTCATCGGTTTGGTTTTGCTGTAGTTCTTCACGCCTTCTGGGTAAGGGTGCTCATAGAACCATACTTCTTTAGTTGGTTGGCCTTTGGTAAAGAACAGGATGTTGGTCTTAATGCCTGTGTATGGGTTGAACACGCCATTAGGTAAACGAACAATCGTGTGCAGGTTACACTCTTCTGTCAGCATCTTTTTGATTTTGGTTTTTACACCTTCACCAAACAAGGTGCCATCAGGCAGCACCACACCTGCGCGGCCATCTTTATCCAATACTTCCACAATAAGCTGCAAGAACAGGTCAGCCGTTTCACGAGTCTGCATTTCGGCAGGGAAGTTCTTTTCAATCCCGTCCTCTTCTGTGCCGCCAAACGGTGGGTTAGTCGCAATCACATTGATATTGCTATCCCAACTTGAAAGCGGCTTATTGAGCGTGTTGCCGTGCTTGATCTGATCAGGGACTTCGATGCCGTGGAGCATCATATTGGTGATACACAGCAAATGTGGCAGTTGTTTCTTCTCTACACCATGGATTTGCTTTTGCAGCGTTTGGTGGTCGGCTGCGCTTGTTACGTAGTTCTCTTTAACGTGATCGAACGAGCAAGCCAGGAATCCGCCCGTGCCGCAGGCGGGATCCATAATCTGCTCACCCAGTTTAGGGTCAAGACGATTGACGATAAAACGAGTCACTGCACGAGGGGTATAGAACTCACCCGCATTACCTGCGCTTTGTAGGTCGCGTAGGATTTGTTCGTAGATATCACCAAACAGGTGGCGTTCTTTAGAGTCAGTAAAGTCGATCTCGTTGAGCTTGTTAATCACTTGGCGCAGCAGTGTGCCATTTTTCATGTAGTTGAAAGCATCACTAAAGGCTTCTCTCACCACAAAACCACGTGGGTTGGTGTCTTTCGGTGCGGTTAGGTTTTTTAACGTCGGGAATAGGTCATCATTGATGAATTCCAGCAGCTCGTCACCCGTAATGCCTTGGTTATCTGCCGCCCAGTTACGCCATAGATATTTCGCAGGGATGGGTTCGCGGTAATCATCTAACTCGAACTCTAGCTCTTCCTCTTGAGCATCAAACACTTTAAGGAATAAAAGCCACGACATTTGGCCTAGACGCTGCGCGTCACCATCAACACCCGCATCTTTACGCATGATGTCTTGAATAGACTTGATAACTGAACTGATTGACATGAAGTTCTACTACTAAATAGCTGAAAAATTGGGGCAGATTGTAGCATTTCTACGTCAATGTGAGTACTGGAAAGGGGAGAGGTGATGCCCAATAACGGTGGAGGTTAGTGGGCATTTATATCTATGAGAAATATATAAATTAATGGCTTACTGGTTGTTGATTCATGCTCATTTTGCTCCGTAAGGCAAGGTACAACACCCAAGTGATGAGTGCATCAGCAGTAATGCCCAAGCCGAACATTATGGCGATTCGTTCAAGCGTAGGTACAAAGATACCGATTTGATAAAGCACAAAAGCACAACCGTAAAACAAGGTGTTTACGATAAGTGATTGATATAGCATCAAATCCGTGCGTCCAATACCATAAAAGTAACTGTCTATGACATTGTTTAAACTGAAAATGACATAGAACCCAACCATTAGCCAAACTAGACTGGTGATTGATTCTGGGTTCTCTATCCCCATGACATTGGCTATAAAGCTGTTCCAAAGCGGTGCGGTGAGTATCCAAACTGCAATGATTCCTAACGTTATCCAAAGGTAGCTATTGACTCGCTCAGATGTTAACCCATTGTTTGTCGCAGCATCTTGCTTAACCAGTTGTCCTAATGTCAAAACGGGAAGTAGTAGCCAGCCCCAAATAAATTGATTAGCAACCCAGAACGTTCCCGCTTGTTGTACTTGGTTAATCAGCTGAAGAATCATGACAATAAAGGCAGTATTTCGCACGAGTGACTCAAGCCCTGACTTCCATCCAATCTTTGCCCATTCTTTGAGCCATTGCGATTGATCACTGTTAGAAAACTTGAAGCTCAGAGTGATCCCTGATTTCGATAAATAAATCAGGGCAAATAGTGCGAGAAGACTATTGACTACGATATTACTCAGAGCAATACCATTCACTCCTAACTGAAGGGAGTATGGTAGTTGACTGACGAAGACGCTGTCACAAAGGACAGTCATGAGCATTTGTACTATTAGGAGACCATACAGCGCCTTTCGTTCATTTCGTAGGACGAGAACCAAAGACAAAAAAGCATAGAAGCTAGAGAGCAAAATAGCGGCAGATTCCAATCGAATGTATTGGATCGTTTGGGCCAATAATTCAGCCTGTTGCTGCATAGCATCTACAAAGTTCGGGGCTAGCCACAATACCATTAAGGTCACCACAAAGTAGCAAATTAAGGTAACCAAAAGAGATAGACTGGCTCGTTCACGAAAAGCTTCATTACTATGAATAACTCTGCCTAGAATAAATGCTAGAGGGATAAGTAATGCTTCGCTGAGGACTTCATATCCTACATTTAGCCATGCAACTTGTGCTGCAATGCTAAAAGTCCATGGGCTAGGGATGCTGCCCAAGAAATGGATTCGTGTAGTTGAGTAGATTAATGGTATTAAGCTTGTCAGAATCAGCACTAGCCACAGTTGGTAGTTGATTGTTTTTATTTGATGATGTTTCAATTTTTAAGCCTTGTTATCTTCATTAGAGATCTCGTGGAGAAAGCGACTCTCCACAGAGAAATAGCCATTACTTTTAATCAGTTGTTTCTTTCTAAGCCGTTCGAACAGTGAGATTAGGTACTGATAAAGTTCAGTATATTGCACTGTATTGATATGAGTTGCTGAGCAGTTAAATACTTGCCATGGGAAATCAATCAATGTTGTAGCAGCATGTTTGGGAAGGTAGTTGTGTTTAAACTCACTTAGCAATAAATGTTCTAGCTGAACACAATAGTGCTGGATGATAGAGCAGTGAAAGTGGTACTTGTAACTGTCGTTGTTAGCGATAAGGTTCGGTAAGGAGCAAAATAAAAAGTAAACCTGAGCAGCCAACTCTTTGGCTTGCTTTCGCTCGCTTGTATGTGTTTTGGTAACGGCGTCTAATTGTTCTGCAAGGCCAAGTTCACCCTTTAAAATAGTGAAGTGAACGTTGTAGATTTGTGACTCACGATAATAAAGAGAAATGTCAGACAGCGATTGGCCTACAACGATTTCTATAAGCAAACGGTCTTGTGTTCTAAGAGTGATTTTCGACCCCAAAATATCGGTATGAGCCAATTGTTCGCCGAACAATCTGAGGAGCCTTTCATACCAACCCTGAACCGAAATCGATGACTGAATAAATAAATCGATATCAGAGCGCTTTGTTAACTGATTAGCGCCCAAACTTCCGTAAAGTAGAGCTGTAGATACGCTTGTATCTGTGCTCAATACTTTATTAAGTTTACTGACCCAAGTGTGTTGAGATAATGGGAAGTCCGCCCAGAAGGCATCAAAGTTCTCAGAGAAGTCAAAGCAGTAAGACTGCCAAATTTGTCTTTGCCAGTGAGTTTCTAGTTCCGTCGGTATGATTTTATCTTTCAAAAATCTAATAGTTTCATCAACAGCTTGCAGTTTTTTGTAGGCCGATGGGTAAGGGATTTCTGAGTATTTCTCGTCATCAATTGCATTGATGCTCTGCTCAATATCTCTAGTGCAACAGATTAATATGCCTGTTTTCCTATCTAATTGATTGGTAAGAAGGCTAGCTGTTTGACCGTATCCTGTAAATTCAACAATCGCATTTTCCTGTTGTTTAACCGCAGCAAGGAAATGCTCACAAGCAAGTTGCTCACCTTGCTCGGTTCCATCGCCCAAGCGAATTCGATACTCATCTAATGACAAATAAGTGAACTCAGGCAAACGTCCTTGTATTTGTTCGCTTAACGTTGTTTTGCCTGAATTTAGGTTACCAAAAATATAGATATGCATTGTGACTTGAGGTCGTTAACCAAGCTAAAGAAACTCTAGCTTGGTTTAAATGGTGATTAGGCTGATTGATAAATCTCAGCTTCCAACTCAGAAATTGCTTCTAAATACTGCTCTTTACCACCAAAGCACTTTTTGACGATCTCAGCAGGGCGTCCCATCTCGTCAAAAGGCTTAACTTTGAGTACATGAATATTCTCAATCTCTTGAACGCCTTCGTCTGCGTACTTGTCTAGTAAGTTGTTCAACACCTGCTGAGCCGTTTCACCGTACTTAGTGAAGTAGTTGCGCTTTTTGACGTTGTCAGCGCGTTCTTTTCTAGTGAGTGCTGGTTGGTCATACACGACATGACAAATCATGTCGAATGGGTCGAGATCTTTGCCGACTTCCAACTCTAATGCTTCCCAGATGATACCTTCCTCTGCCAGTTCATCAATGATTGCTTGCTTTTTATCGGCATCTTGCCAGCGCTTAACAAAGTCATCCATTGAGGTGAACTGTTTTGCCATCGTCTTGCGGGTATAGTCTTTGAACGATTCGGTTACGAGTTTACCGTCGGAATCGTAGTATTGAACACGTTCGGCAATGGCTTTCACCGTTACACCGTTGACATGGAACTTTCTAACTCGGTTTTCATCCTGCCAATCATCATCGGAATTGCTACGGTCAGAAGGAGATAAACCTGAGTCGTATGGAGCTTCAGGTTCTTGGATACTTTCAGGGTCGATATCTTCCCCTTCAAATGGATCATCTTGTTCAAGTTCATCCTCACCATCGATGATCTCATCGAGTCCTTCATCGGTATCAAAGTCTTCTGGTTTTGTCTCTTTAACTCGCTCAGGTACTCCATCAAAGCGCTCATCAGCGAACAGTTCAGTCGCCTTTTTGAAGTCGAGAATGGTAAACCATAGCTTTCCGTAACGATCATCAATACGAGTACCACGACCGATGATCTGCTTAAACTTGGTCATCGACTGAATGCCCTGGTCAAGAACAACCAGTTTGCAAGTTTTTGCATCGACACCTGTTGTCATGAGTTCTGAGGTGGTCGCGATAACAGGGTAAGCCTTTTTGGGGTTGATGAAGTTATCAAGCTGAGCTTTGCCGATTTCATCATCACCAGTAATTTTCATTACGTATTTTTCATTCTTAGCAACTTGCTCAGGGTTGCAGTTGATCAGCGCTCGACGCATACGCTCTGCGTGGTCAATGTCATTACAGAACACAATGGTCTTCGCCATGGGGTCGGTGCGCTTGAGATAGCTGGTGATGGTCTGTGCAACCAGTTCTGTTCGCTCATCAATGACCATAGTTCTGTCGAAGTCTTTCTGGTTATAGATCCTGTCTTCGATGACTTCACCATGTTTATCGACTTGTCCTTTGGTTGGTCGCCAACCTTGTAAATCTACATCGATATCTACACGCACAACTTTGTAAGGGGCTAAGAAACCGTCTTCAATACCTTGCTTTAGAGAGTAGGTATATATGGCATCGTGAAAGTACTCGGTGTTAGACACGATATCGGTTTCTTTCGGTGTCGCGGTTAGCCCTATTTGAGTCGCTGAACCGAAATACTCAAGAATCTCGCGCCATGCGCTGTCCTCGGCGGCACTGCCACGGTGACACTCGTCAACGACAATAAGGTCAAAGAAATCAGGATCGACCTGTTTGTATGCTTTTTGGTGCTCTTCTGGGCCAGTCAGAGCTTGATATAGAGCTAGGTGGATTTCGTAAGCGGGATCGACTGTTCGACCAGTGACTTTGGTCATAGCGGGGCCAAACGGCTGGAAGTCGTTGGTCTTAGTTTGATCTATCAGAATGTTTCTGTCCGCCAAAAACAGGATGCGTTTTTTGGCTCGGGACTTCCATAGCCGCCAAATAATCTGGAATGCAGTGTAAGTTTTGCCCGTCCCCGTTGCCATAACCAGTAGCACACGGTTTTGTCCTGCGGCTACCGCTTCTACGGTTTTGTTTATCGCTTGTAGCTGATAGTAGCGCGGGGACTTGCCGCTACCATCATCATGGTAGTCTTGAGTAATGACTGGAAGGTGCTCGGTTTTGTAGCCTTTCCAAACGCAGTATTTGTCCCATAGTTGCTGAGGTGTTGGGAAGTCTTCAAGTCGAATTTCAGTTTCGAGTTGAGCTGGGTTGGTTTTGTCGTGGAAGATAAAACCGTCGCCATTTGAGGCAAAGACAAAAGGGACTTCAAGTAAGTTGGCGTAGTCTAGTCCTTGTTGCATACCTTTGCCGACTTCATGCTTATTCGCTTTAGCTTCGACAACGGCTAGAGGCATGCTCGGTTTATGGTAAAGAACGATATCCGCAGACTTAACCTTTTTCCTCGCCGCTGCTTGACCACGAACAATGACCTTACCGTCACGCAGTTTAACCTCTTGACGGATTTGAGACATATCATCCCATCCTGCATCTTTGATAGCAGGAAGAATGAATTTCGTGATGATGTCGGTTTCGGATAGCTTTGATTTATTGATTGTCGATTCCATGCGATTAGCCAGCTCAGTACAAATGCATTTCATGACTATACCAAAGGATGCATAAAAGCAGAAAAGATACTGACTTATCAGTGAAGTGGGTAACGGTATGGGTGAGCCTCTAAGGCTAAGACTCTGAACATGCTGCCATCAATAGGCTTATGTGTGCAGTGAGAGTTTTGTGATGAGGCTAATCAGTAGAAGTTGTTGTCGAAAAGTGACAGCCTTTGTTCGATTAGAATAAAGAACTTTCTGAAAGTTTTCCCCAATACCACTGAGATATTATCAAAAATATACTCTTGATCTGGGATGTGGTTTAAATTAAATATTTTCTTTACCTTGAATGTAATCTATAGGAAATAAAAAACAAAAAAGGTTATTTTTATTTATTAAAATAATGCACTGTATGTTTGCCTAAGTTTTTTTAGCCAAAATTGCTTGGCACATTGTTTTGCCAAGATTGGCAGCGAAACTGTCAAGGATGGCAGAGGAAATGCCACAGCGGGCAGCGAATCTGCCAATGGTGGCACTAAAATTTAGACCTAAAAATTAGAATATTCCGTTTAAGAGTCCAAAATTTAATAGATGAACGTTATATTAGAATTATAAATTTATAATAATTATAACAGTTATAATAGTTATAACATGAAAAAGTCAATAAGTAAAAACTATTTTATTGCCATAATTACCTTGGCTCAATTTAATAATTAAATTATTCGTAATTATATTTATGATTTTTATTTGATTTAATAATTAAAAATGCAAAATAAATTCGATTGTTTTTTGCACAGTTACTTTGCTGTTTAGGGGAGCAATTGATGTTTTTTAATGATCTGGTGTATGCGTTGTCTGCTAAGCCCAAGCGTTCTGGCGATATCACTTAAGTTAATTTTGCTATTCGTGGCTAGTTGTTGTTTTAACAGCTCTTTGATCAACTGGTGTTGTTCTAGATTAGCCCCATATCCAACGTCTGGGCCCCGCTTAGTTTCAATGCTATTGATTCGTTCTACACATTCGAAGCGATGCAAGATCCCAATCAGTGTGGTCCAAGTATTCAACTCATTGAAAAGCGTTAGGCACTCTTTATCACTCCACGCGTTTGGTTCTTTAAGATCTAAACATCTCACTATCGCGATACACCATGATGACCATTGACCAAAATCATCTGACTTGATCTGATTTATTTTTTTATAGCTCGCTGGGTAGTTTACTTTACATGTCTGAACAATGTTCTTTGATAGCGAGAGCCAGTCTCCTGCCTTCGCGCTATCTTTACAGTGGCGTAGAAATACTCGTGGATGCGGCGCATAGCCGCCGACCAGATCATACAGTTGTCGTCCCAGATTTTTCTGTTTGTTAGGTTGTGCTAGATACTTTTCGTAAGCTGCACTGTTCTGGTTGGGCAGATATTTCAATGCAGTGATAGCTGCGTATTTTTGCTGTTTATAAAGTTTAGTGGACTTGATGGGATGGTGTTTTTCGCAGTAGTAGTGAGATCGGCTGCGTAGACGCCAGCATAGTGCGCAGTAAGGTAGAACACTGTTCCAACGAACCTCTTCCTCTTGATGTTGTGGCGTAAGTGAACGCAGATCCTTTAAGCCCAACAGTACTTGATCGGCATAATTGACGCGTCGTTGAGTATGAAGACCGAATCCACGTAAAGCTAGCACCGTTTCAATAAGTTTAATTGTTTTATTTAATCCACCGTAACTTTCGATGATCTCGGCAAGATGGATAGCATTAGAACTGCTGTACTTTTTGAGTATGGTTCCATGTTGTCTGAGTAACTTGGTAAACCACGTTTCCAGAACAATGTTCCGAGCGGCATCAACAGCGTATAAATAGCCAGAACGACGTCGCTGAGCAATTTTACAACCTTGAGATTCTGACTGGCTTTTTAAGTCATTAATTGCTGTTTCTAGCTGTACTCTCAATGCATTGCGCTTTTGATCTAAGTCCATTCGTTATCATGTCAATATGGTTTGTTGCTTATTCTATATTATGATTTGGGCGATGAGAACCTAAGATGCAACTAAATAATAGAGAAATAAAGGTAATAAAATGTTTGTAAGACAAGAGCAGTTAGCGAAAGAGATCGGGGTAAGCGTAAGTACTTTGTGGCGTTGGCGTCGGGACGGAAAAATGCCACCTGTTGTTACGCTTAGTTCTAGAGTTGTTGGGTGGCAGAGAAAGGACATTGAGGAATGGCTAGAAGAACAAAAATAGATGCGACTTGTTACTGCGAGAACAGTGTTCTCGCTTAATCTTCGTAAATATAAAGTAAGTCATTGTTTACATGATTAATAACACGAATAAAAAATGCTCTTGCAGGAACCTTGTTCCTGCTTTTGTCTATCTCAGGGATCCAATTTCTTCTTAAATCTTCATTAGTTGAACGGAGAACGATGTTCTCCGAAATGACGAAAGGCAGAGTCAGGCATTATCCGATTCGTGTCTGAGTATTTCAGGCAAAGGCTGATAGCTTTCAAACGCTACTGCGAGAACACTGTTCTCGCTCACATCATCAAAAACTAAAGTTTGGTCATTTAATTAATAAATAAAAATGCTCTTGCTAGAACAATGTTCTAGCTGTTTGTTCTCCCACTAAATACATGATTTAACTCTATGTATTAGGTCTGGCAATTGTGCTTTAATGCATTTTGATGCTTATTGGGAGGAGTTATGGCTCGGAAAAATGATGGAATTATTTGGCATTTGATGGATGCGCCGTGGTGGGTGAGTATCTTGTTCTCAGCAGGAATTTATGTTGGTTTATCTTTCCTATTGCCAGGCTTAGCGGCTCGCAGTGATAACTTCATCTTCAATGCCATTGGGCCGAATCTTCCGCGAATGGCACCGTATTTTGCTTTTTTGTTTTTAATTCCTGCTCCAATTGCGTTCTTTAAGCAGTATCAGCGAAAGCATAATTATCTTGCGACGACGTCTCAAATCAGAGCACACAAAAACACGACTCCGCTTAATTCCCTCAATTGGGTTGAATTTGAAAGCTACATTGGCGAGTACTTTAAGCAGCAAGGCTACGACGTTAAACAATCTTTCTCAAAGCAGGCAGATGGTGGGGTTGATATTTGGTTAACTAAAGACGGTGAGTTGAGTCTTGTACAATGTAAGCACTGGAAAGCTAGAAAAGTCGGAGTTCAAGTCTTAAGAGAAATGTATGGTGTGATGATCGACAATCGTGCTAGCAAAATGATCATCGTAACATCGGGAGATTTTACTTCTGAAGCTATCGCCTTTGCTCAAGAGAAGCGCCTGTGGTTGGTTAATGGTAGCGAGCTAGTCTACATGATTGAAGATGGTCGTAGCTTTATGAATAAGCCAGTCATTGATGAGCCTACACCCGATCCTCATTCCAAGGTTTGCCCAAACTGCCAGTCTAGCCTTGTGATTCGTGTTGCTAAAAAAGGTCGTAATGCGGGTAAAAGTTTCTATGGTTGCTCTGCTTATCCTAAGTGTCGCTACACTTGCGACTGTTGAATATGAGTGAGGGTTCAAGCAGTCTAACCTTATAGAAGGGTGTTCTCAGAACATAAAAGTTAACCTTTTGAGTCTAGCTGCCTGAGAAGAATACTACTGCGAGAACACTGTTCTCGCTCAAATCATCAAAAACTAAAGTTTGCTCATTTAATTGATAGATAAAAAAGATCTCTCAGCGCAGAACTCTGTGGTGGAAAATGTGTTACCCATTATCTTTCATAAGTGGGTTTGTCAGAACCAATGGGGTAATGAACGCAAGCTCTGAAACACTTTTGCCCCAAAACTGCTTAGCTCAAGATTCCTGACCACGTTCTTAAGTCAGTTATTGACCTATTTATCCTAATGGCAGATTATGAGTCTAGTTGAGCACTTATAATTATACAGACATGTTCAGCAATTTTTGAGTGGAAGGAAGAATAAGACCTATAGAACAGCATGTTGCTGCTATGACGTCTGTATTTTATGAAGACAATGTCTGTTAAAAAGACACTGTTAAAGGTCAGGAGAATAAATGAAACATCTTAGAACGTTGATAGTCATTTTACTGATAACGGTGATTCTTACTATTGCTCCGTACTTTTTCAAATTTCATGATTTATATCAATATGCAACAACACAAGACTTTGCGAATTTTGGTACGTATATCAGTGGGATTCTAACTCCTATATTTACTCTTGTTTCAATACTGTTTCTAGGTTTGCAGGTGATTGAGTCAAGCAAGCAGTCAAAGCTGGATAGAGTAATATCCGAGCATAAAATATCGTTAGATAATTTAATTAGCTCCCTCGCAAATGAAAAGCATCTCACGGAAGTAGAAGATCAAGCATATCAATCCTATTTGAGAGGTGAAAATGTGTACTTATCATGTTCGGAGTTTTACAGAAACAACTCTCGGATGATTGAGTCATTTGGCGTAGTTTCACAAACGCTATCTCATGTTAAGAAGTTAGATGAAAAACAGTACAATATCTCAAGAGGTTTAGTTATTTCAGCCATTGACAGGGATAAGTTAGGTAAAGTTGAAAGGTTAAAGTTTTATCTCGATAACTACCGCTATAGTAGTAATCCAGAACACTATAGCTGGATTTGTGAAGAGTCTAAGCAATACGTGGAAAAGTGACCTTTAACCAACTGTTCGAAAGGGATTCGCAACGCGTGGCATTTTTACTATGCGTTGGTTTAAGTGATTAAGGTGGTGTGCGGCGGCTTTAGCATTGCGTTGCTCACCCCTTAACAGAGAGTTAGCTCACAATCATCAATTTTTAATTAAGAGGCAATATGAGAAAAGACATTCCCGCGCCCGTAATAGCGGTTTTATCAGACAATTTATCTGCACTCGAAACTCATGCAAGTCTCGATAACCTTTTCTTATATGCTGATGCTCCAGGTGAACCGCCTGAAGGTTCTAAACCCGTTAAAGTTCAAGCGTGGCTAAGACGAATTAACAAAGAATCAGGCGAACCACTAAAAGTCCTTGGTAAGTTGATTGAAACGTATATGGAGTTACCAAAGCAAGAAGAGGAAGAGGTCTTCCTGTGGGGAACTAACGTTACAAATCATAAAAAGGAATTCAAAGAAAAGCTTGAGTCAATTCTTGCGCAGTGCAATCTAACTTACATTAATGGCGGTATTGTATCTGATGGTAGTTCAGCTCCAAGTCGCTCCTTGTCTGACTTAATTAAAGGTAGAGACATTCCCTCAATTGAAGCTGAATTTACAAGAGCGCTAGCAAATGTAAACTCTGAGCCTAGAGAATCCGTGTCAGCAGCTTGCAACATTTTGGAATCCATATTTAAGGTCTATATTGCTGATGAGCAATTAGCACAACCTCAAAAGCAAGATCTACAAAACGTTTGGAAAGTTGTGCGTGGTGATTTAGGTTTCGATCCTAAATTACTTCAAGATGATGACTTAAAAAGAGTGTTATCAGGCATTCTGTCAATTGTTGACGGTATTGGAGCATTTCGCACACATGCCAGTTCAGCGCACGGTGAGGGTCGAATTATGTATAAATTAAAACCTCGTCATGCTCGTTTGGCAATTAACTCTGCGCATACAATAGCGATGTTTGTGCTTGAAACTTGGGACGAAAAACGTAAGTCAGCGAGCTAACAAACTGTTTAAGAGTGATTCGCAACGCGTGGCATTTTGGGTTTGATTCAGCTTATGTGTTTAAGGTGCAATGGTTTAGGTTTGGCGGTAGCGTTGCTCACCTTAATGCGGCTAGGTTTTTGGGGAATAATTTGAATAATCTAATTCGAGATAATATAGCAACTATTGTTGCTGTTTTTATTACAGGTATAAGTCTAGGTGCTTTTTTTATAAAGTTTCACTCAGGTCTCTCAAATGAGCAGAGTGACTGGGGAAGCTTTGGTAGTTATATTGGCGGCGTTCTTGGTCCTTTGTTTGCGTTTTTGGCGTTTCGTGCAGGTCTAGAGAATTTAAAATTTGTTAAAAATCAACAAATTAGCTCTGAGACGCTAATCGCTATTCGAGCTTATGAGAAAGATCTTAAAGGTTTGTATGAGATGGTTGTAACTTGTGATGAGCCATGGCATTGGACGTACGATATGGGAGGAGAGTATGCAGGGTTGAAAGAACTTCCATTAAGCACTCTTTTAAAAAGTGATTCACTAGACTGGGAATATCACTTGTCAGTACTTAAAGAGAGTCCCAAGTTACGACGCCAACCCGATGGTTCTTTGTTTCAAGATAATGAAATATGGTTACAAGCTCTAAATGCGTCCAACGGGCTGTTTCGGTATATCGACTTATATCAGAAACAAGGCGGCGATCAGTCAATAATTGATTATTATACTAGTGCTTATGAGGTTACTTACAATCGGCTTATACATAGTGAGATAGTACAAACCCATACAAACGTTTAAGGTTTCAAGATACTTTTTCTAATCCAAATTTCGCACGTTAAAACCCATACTCTAAATTGCTTCTGTCCAAAAGAGAGTTTAAGATCTTTAATAGATCCCTTCCTCAGTTCGTCTTTCAATTTTGTGCTTAATAATTCTAAAAAATACTATATCTACGTATATCAAATTGATGTCTTTGTAATCTCTGCATCTTCCCCACAATTTAGCGCACAGGTAATATGATACAATCAGCGTATTGTGCGACTCTTCGGATACATAAAAATGGCAGAGTTATTTTATCAAGGTAGCAGTGAAATTGATCGAAAAGACTTAGAGAGTCATTTGTCCTCTTTGTGTCAACTAGAAAACGTAGGGGTATTACTTGGAGCAGGCGCTTCGAAGAGTGCAGGTGGTATGGTCATGAAAGAGATTTGGTTAGACTTTAAATCTCGAAATGAACCAATGCTTCCGATATTGAGAGATCAGTACAAACTGATTAGCCAAGAGGAGATTGATGCTGGTTCTGTCAATATTGAACTTTTGATTGATGAAGTGCTTAAAAACAAGAGCGTGGTGGATACTTGGCAGCAAGACTCAACTGCTTTGTTTAATGTCTTGGTTGAACTATATCGCTCAGTAACCAAAGCTGCCTTATTGGTAAATTCAGACTTTCCTGAACTTCATGTAGGGAAAAATGAGAAGTTTGATAAACACAGAAATTTACTAGAAAAGCTGCTGTCAAATCGCCAACCAGGTCAAGCTGCACCATCCATTTTCACTACAAATTATGATTTAGCCATAGAGTGGTCAGCGGAAGAGTCAGGGATCAACCTCATAAATGGCTTTTCGGGCATTCATTCAAGAACCTTTCAACCTCACTCCTTCGATTTAGGGTTTCGTAATATAAACGCAGTAGGAGAAGCTCGTTTCGGACATTACAACATGTACCTATACAAGCTTCACGGTTCATTGACTTGGTATCAAGATCAAAGCGGGGAAGTCATCGAATGCACTAGTTCAAAAGCTTACCAAGATTTCATTAACCCTCTCATAAAGAATAGTAATTTCACTGAGAATCAACGTCTAATTTATCCTGGCGCCAACAAGTACCACCATACAATTGGTTTTGTATATGGTGAAATGTTTCGCCGATTTAGTGAGTTTTTGACTAAACCACAGACCACTCTATTCGTTAATGGTTACGGTTTTGGAGATTACCACATCAATAGAATTATTCTTGGCGCTTTACTTAATCCATCTCTTCATATCGTTATCTGCTATCCAGAATTGGCAGAGCTTTGTGCAAACAGTCAGCTTCAAAATGGATTGAGTCAAGCCCAACGATGCATTGATAAAATAAGAAAAATGAAACTAAATCAAGTCACAATCATAGGTGGCACTGAAGCTTACTTTGATAACTTCGTGGATTTGATTCCAAAACCTGTTTTGTTCCCTAAAAATAATGCAGCCAAAGTGATAGCTGAAGCTATTCAAGACCTTGGTTCAAGTAACAATGGGGAATAGGCAATGAGCTACAACGATATGTCCCAAATAGGATACGTAGTATCTCTAGAAGGCACTAAAATTCGGGTAAATCTGTTAGATAGCCATAAAGGGCAACTAGCTTCACATAGAGGTGGGGTGAACTCTGTGTCTCAACCTGGAGATTTAATAGCTTTTGAAGCAGGTAGGCATCTGATAGTAGCACGTGTGACCGATATGTCCTTTGTTGAACCAGAAAAAGCACACGCTACTAAGTTTGGTACGATGAATGTATCAGACATACCGTTAAGACAATTAGTTTGCCATGCTATTGGACACATAAAATCAACCGAAGACAGACTCCACTTTATTTCTGAAAACTGGATGCTACCTCCTTTAGGAGCTAAAGCTCTTCCACTAGATAAAGATCTCTTAAATATTGTGTTTGGCATATCAGAGGAAGAACTAAAATTTTCCTTAAGGCTTGGCAGCGACGCCAGAACCCGTACAGTAGAAATTCGAGCGGGTGTAAATAAGTTGCTAAGTAGGCATTTAGCGGTACTAGGAAGTACTGGGTATGGCAAATCTAACTTCAATGCTTTGATCACAAGACAGATAGCAGAAAATTTTCCGAGTTCAAGAATTGTAATCTTCGATATTAATGGAGAGTACGCTCAAGCGTTTGAAGGCTTGAAAAATGTGCGGCAAACCGTATTAGGGATAGGCACAAATATTGAGTCTGATGATATGTTTTCAAAGGAGCACGTTAACTACCATCGGATACCTTATCAGTCTCTTGGCTGGGCTGGTTTAATCAAGCTACTTAGACCGAGTGACAAAACACAATTACCAGCACTGCGAAACGCACTGCGTTCTTTACCTTTTGTGAAGACAAATCCAGCAAATCCGAATGAAATGTTGGTAGAGCAATATGATTCAAGCTCTGGTATTACAAATAGTTTCGCCCTAGTAGATGATTGTAGTCCAAACAATCAAGCTAATTTAAGCTCCTGGTTAAATGTTCTTCAACAACAGTATGTAAAGAGGCAAGTTCAATGGCCTCCGTTCAAGGCAATAGCCAACTTAGTAGCAGAATTTGGCTGTGTGGCTGCGAGTCGAAACGCTGGTTCAAGTGAAAGGAATGCTTTCAATTATGGAAATGTACTACCTCTGATTAAAATTATCCATCAGCTTTCCGAAGACTCTCGTTTTACAGAAGTATTAGACACATCTGGTGGACAAATCATAAATGCAGCAAAGACTTGGGACGCTCCTCTACAAGATGAAGTTGACTATATTTTTGGTAAACCAAAAGGAACTCCTCAAGATTGGAATGTTCACATAATCAACTTGAAAGGACTAGCAGATGATTTATCCCCGTTAGTTCTAGGCGCTCTTCTCGAAATGTACGCAGAAGTACTCTTTAAGCGTGGGCAAAATAATAGCTACCCAACGTTACTCTTATTGGAAGAAGCTCATCAATATCTGCGTGACCCTTATGCTGAAGATGCAAATCAATTAAAAGCTTATGAGCGATTGGCTAAAGAAGGTCGCAAGTTCGGTTGCTCATTACTAGTTAGTACACAGAGACCATCAGAACTTTCTTCTACTGTTTTGGCCATGTGTTCCAATTGGTTATCATTGAGATTAACTAATGAACGAGATCTCAATGCATTACGACATGCTATGGAAAACGGAAATGAAACTGTATTAAGCGAGATATCTGGTTTACCTAGAGGAGATGCTGTGGGATTTGGCTCCGCATTCAATATTCCAGTGAGAATGACAATTGATGAGGCAGTACCTGGACCAGCCTCAACAGATGCCAATTTTGCTGAGGTTTGGAGTGATGGGGAATCATCAAATTGATTGAATACTAGAACTAAGCTTTTTACTAATTGCCCAAATCCAGCTTATCCGAACCAGATGGTGTAGAGCAGTAATTCTAAGTAATTTCTGTCCAAAAATAATTTATAAATTGCTTACTATAGCCCATGCATTAGCCATTAAAGAAGCTCACTCATTTCTGGCACACTGTTGGCTTGCTCTAGCAAGTATTCACACTCTGTTTGGATGAGTGAGACGCATAGTTCTATGTGTTCACGTTCTCGATCCTCGATTCCTTGAGCTTCGGTAAGTTCAATCGCTTCCTTCAGGGTGTTTTTTATAGCACCAACGGTTTCTACCATTATGGAAGCCATTTTGGTGCCTGAATAACCCAGCAGAGCGCCGAATTCAGCTAAATCATAGCTGGTGATAGGGCGTTTGAAGTTACCTTTTGGCGGATTTTGAAAGTCTTCACTTTCCCAATCTCCAATCGACATTGCAAAATATTGAGGGATACTGGCGGCACGCCCCTCATCAGCAGACAACTTACCGCTTCGTGAGTTGCGTTTTGTTCCCTCTTGAGCGATTGCTTCTATGTTTACTAAATCATAAAAAGGGGTCAGTTCCAGGCCTTTAGGGGTGACGAAGAAGCTAATATTTTTACCATGGGCATCGTAGTTTAGCGTTACTAGATTAAAGAGCATCCATTGGGTGAGCTTTAGGTTAGTGATGACCGTGTCTATGGTTTTGACGCACAGTAGGCGTGGGAAAGAAACGCCATCACGCATATATACGCCATCGCCTTCATCCCCATTCTGACGCTCGTATTTGTAACCTGGTGGTAAGTCAGTTGCCTGACAGCCATCAATCACATGTTTTCGTTGAACGACATCACGAGTCGCGATATAGGCACGATCGAACCGCTCAATTATCAGTGTCCTAGTCTTCCCAATGCGAGTTAACTCAACATTAGCGACGTCCAAACCTGCTAGCTTGGCTAATGTCATGCAAAAGAACTCATTAACAGCAATACACGGTGCTTTACCGCTTTCAAATTTCAGAATGTAGTTCGAACTTAATTTGCCTTCACCAAACCCCCACTCATCACCGCGCTTAAGTAAGTTTAACTTGTTTTGAACACCAGCAACCGAAAGGCGAACCTTACCGTCCCAATACACTAATGGCGCTAGATTTCGCTCTAGTCGTTCTATTAGTTCATCATCAGGTACAGATCTAAAGCTGGTTTCCCCAGGTTCTGAGCCTGGAACTCGAAAAGATAGTGCGCCAGATGTTTCCGCACCAAGCTTACGAATCAGCCCGAATGTATTGCTTTTGGAGATAGTGGTGTTTTGTATCATCTCCTCAAAGGCTTCTCCTTCAGGAAGGAGATTTCTGAGGTAGTTCTCAATACTACGTGGCGAAGCCCGATCATCGAAAGGGATGTGTGGCGAAATCGGGAAACCAGTGTGTTTCCATTCATCTTCATAGATGAATGAGAACTCTGTTTCTGTTCCGACAGGAAGAATCAAACGACCAATTTTGGTATTCGTACCGATAAACATGTCTAACTGTTGTAACTTACTCATACCAACCGTCCTCATTGCTTCTCACGCTGTTTTCAGTTTGGGAGGTTATTTGGCTATGTGGACGAACAAATAGGTTTAAATCGATAAGGCGTAAAGATAGCCCTAAGATGTCCATGAGGACGAGTACATTGGCAAAGGTGACACTGCTATCGCCTTTTTCTACTTTCATGACTGTTCTACGAGATAAGTTGGCTTTTGAAGCGAGATCATCAATACGCCAGCCTCTATCGGTGCGCTTTGAGCGAATGGCGCTCCCCAGCGTTTCCATACTGAACTCGGTATTCAAATCAGGCATAGGTTGTGCCTTTACCATCTTACCTTTTTTCATAAGTGCCTTTTAATGTACTTTTGTCACTATTAGGTTCGTCTTAATATATAAGTTCACTATAACTCACTTTTGTTGTGACTGTATAAGAAATTATCTATAAGTGCAATTTAAGTTACTTATGGTTGGTTTGCGAGTTCAATCCCTCTCTTTGTTCTCTATGAGAGAGTTTTATCAGCCAGAACGACATATTTGGCAACAGCGTAGTATTCGGATTAGTATTGGAAGAAGGCAGAGAAGAGTGCGTGATCGGGGCTTACCTGACCCATTACCTGACCCAAAATCGTCAGGTACAAAAAAAGGTTAGTAAACACTACGCTTACTAACCTTCTTGAATTTGGTGGCCCCTCCCAGACTTGAACTGGGGACCAATCGATTATGAGTCGACTGCTCTAACCACTGAGCTAAGGGGCCTGATAGGTCAACGATTATAGGGGAAGCGCTGCGAGGTGTCTAGATACCAACATGGCTAATTGCGCTTAGTTTTTATCCACTTAGCACAGTGGATAATAAAAAAGGTGACCTAGAGTCACCTTTTTCGATTTTTAAAGCGTATTAGCGCCTGATTACTCGTCCAGGAAGCTGCGCAGTGTTTCTGAGCGGCTTGGGTGACGAAGTTTACGTAGTGCTTTTGCTTCGATCTGACGAATACGTTCACGAGTAACGTCGAACTGTTTACCAACCTCTTCTAGAGTGTGGTCGGTGTTCATGTCGATACCAAAACGCATACGAAGTACTTTTGCTTCACGTGGCGTTAGACCTGCAAGCACGTCTTTTGTCGCGCCTTTCAAGCTTGTCGCTGTTGCAGAATCCAATGGTAGTTCAAGCGTCGTATCTTCGATGAAATCACCTAGATGCGAATCTTCGTCGTCACCGATTGGTGTCTCCATTGAGATTGGCTCTTTAGCGATTTTCAGAACTTTACGAATCTTGTCTTCCGGCATCTGCATGCGTTCAGCAAGTTCTTCCGGTAGCGGCTCACGACCCATCTCTTGTAGCATTTGACGAGAGATACGGTTTAGTTTGTTGATCGTTTCGATCATGTGTACCGGAATACGAATCGTACGAGCTTGGTCTGCGATTGAACGAGTGATAGCCTGACGGATCCACCACGTTGCGTATGTCGAGAACTTGTAACCACGACGATATTCAAACTTGTCTACCGCTTTCATCAAGCCGATGTTACCTTCCTGGATTAGATCCAAGAATTGTAGACCACGGTTGGTGTATTTCTTCGCGATAGAAATTACCAGACGTAAGTTCGCTTCAACCATCTCTTTCTTCGCACGGCGAGCTTTTGCTTCACCGATAGACATACGACGGCTGATGTCTTTAACGTTTTGTACGCTCAGAGACGTCTCTTCTTCAATCATTTTTAGTTTAGTGATTGAACGACGGATCTCTTCTTCGTTACGTTTGATTTTCTCTGCGTATGGTTTGTCAGACGCTAGAATCTCATCTAACCAAGCATCACTTGATTCGTTACCAGTGAACAGAGCGATGAATGATTTCTTCGGCATTTTGCCGTATTCAACGACTGACTTCATGATCAAGCGTTCTTGAGTACGAACGCGATCCATAGACGTACGCAGCTCATTCACCAAGTGATCGAACTGTTTTGGTGTTAGACGGAATTCTTTGAACACGTCTAGCATCATTTCATTAGCAACGGTTGCTTTCGGGCTTTCGTAGCCGTATTCGTTGATCGCTAACTGCAGATTTTGGTATGTACTACGTAGCTGATTAAACTTCTCCAGAGCAAGTTCTGGATCGATACCAACATCTTCTTCAGTGTCTTCTGAATCGTCGTCGCCATCTTCGTCTTCGTCGTCATCATCAACGTCTGTGTCATCTTCATCTTCTAATTGAGATTCAGATAGCTCAGAACCGATGTGTGTTGCTGTAGGTGCAGCAGTATCTTCTGCATCTGGGTCAACAAATCCAGAAATTAGATCCGTAAGGCGAAGCTCTTCTGCTTGAACTTTATCAAACTGTTCAAGAATGTACGGGATCGTTCCGGGGTATTCAGCAACAGATGATTGAACTTGGTTAATACCTTCTTCAATACGTTTTGCGATGTCGATTTCGCCTTCGCGAGTCAGTAGTTCTACTGTACCCATTTCACGCATGTACATACGCACTGGGTCTGTAGTACGACCAATTTCACTTTCTACGCTAGAAAGTGCAGCGGCTGCAGCTTCGGCTGCATCTTCATCGGTAATATTTGTGTCATCATTTAGTGCTAAATCATCAGCATCAGGAGCAGTTTCTACTACCTTAATGCCCATATCATTGATCATCTGAATGATGTCTTCTACCTGTTCTGAATCTACGATTTCAGCAGGTAGGTGGTCATTTACTTCGGCGTAGGTCAGATAGCCTTGTTCCTTGCCTTTAATAACAAGTGACTTTAGCTGTGACTGCGGATTTTGATCCATAGACGGTATCCAACTTCGTAATCTGGTGAAGGAATCAGTATGCGAAATGCAAACCACTAACTATAACAAATTAAATTGATGCTGACTAATTAAACAGGGTTACGCTTTTAAATCTAGCATAAGTGCTAGCAGCTCCCTTTTCTCTTCGGCTGATAAACCGACACTTCTTGCTTTGGCCTGCAGGTTTTCAATTTGCTTTTCTACGCACTGGGCGATAATTTTGTCCAGTGAGTCTAAAAATATTTCTTCTTGATTGTCTTCATCGAGTGGAATGTCCCAGCTCGCAAGACGAGACAGAAGTGCCTCATTCTGGCTATTTCGCCAGTGCTCTAATAATTGGCCTGTGTTTATATGGGGATGCGCCTGGCATTTATCAAGTACATCTACAAATAAACTGAGGCCTGGTATGGATAAATCTCTCACTGTGGAAAGGTCCGGTACCATTTGAGCATAGCTCGGATTTTGAATAAGTAGAGCAATAACCTCACGCATTGGAGTTCGTTTGATCTCTTTGTGCGGTTGAGGTCGAGTTTCGTTTACTTTTTTACGTGATTGACGCAGGCGGTTATCAAAGCCTGTACGTTCATCAAGTAGCTTTTCGAGTAGCTCCTGAAAGTATGGATCAGGAATCCTGTCTATCAAGGCACTAGCATAAGCTCTGAGTGCCGATTTACCTTCATTATTGCCCAGGTTTATTTGGTGCAATTCGATCAGGTTATCAAATAGATAGCTCGATAGTGGTGTCGCTTGTTCAATTTGCTGTTCGAAGGCCGCTTTGCCGTATTTTCGAACAAAGCTATCTGGGTCTTCTCCATCTGGTAAGAACAAGAATTTCAATGTGTTACCAGTTTTTAAGTATTGAAGCGCGTTTTCTAGAGCTCGCCATGCGGCTTCTTTACCAGCTCGGTCACCATCGTAGCAACACACCACCGTGTTTGTTTGGCGAAACAGCATTTGAATGTGATCGCCTGTGGTCGAGGTGCCTAGTGAAGCGACAGAGTAATCGACGCCATATTGCGCTAAAGCGACAACGTCCATATAACCTTCAACCACTAAAACTTGTGGTGGCTCTCGGTATGCCTGCAGTACTTCGTAAAGGCCATAAAGCTCTTTACCCTTGTGGAAGATAGGCGTTTCCGGAGAGTTAAGGTATTTAGGTGTGCCGTCGCCCAGCACTCGGCCACCAAAACCAATCACTCGGCCGCGGCGGTCGCGAATCGGGAACATCACACGGCCACGGAATCGGTCGTAGCGGTTGCCTTTGTCGTTTTCAATCAACATGCCGCCAGACACGAGCATGTCTTGAGCGTCTTTCTGCTGGCCGAAGTTTTTACGGACTAAATCCCACTCGTCAGCCACGTAACCGATGCCAAATTTCTGCACGATTTCGCCAGATAAGCCACGGTCTTTAAGGTACTCAATAGCCACTTTATTTGCTGGCTGCTTAAGTTGATTACGATAAAACTGAGCGATGCTGCCCATTAAATCGTAAAGATTTCGTTTCTCGCTACTGCTGGCTTGTGGGCCCGATTTAAACTGGCCACCGCCACTGCGCTGCTCACGTGGAACGTCCAGACCTAGATACGAGGCAAGCTCTTCAATGGCTTCCACAAAGTCCAGGCGTTCGAACTCCATGATGAAGTCGATGGCGTTGCCATGCGCACCACAACCAAAACAGTGATAAAACTGTTTCTCTTGGCTAACGCTGAAAGAGGGCGTTTTCTCATTGTGGAATGGGCAACAAGCGCCGTAGTTTTTACCTTTTTTCTTAAGTTTCACGCGTGCGTCGACGATATCGACAATATCAAGCCGAGCTAGAAGGTCATCGATAAAACTGCGAGGGATGTGTCCAGCCATAAAACCTAACAAAAAAGAAAAATCATGATTGGTGTGAATGAGTTACTGAGAAAGTTTGCGTGCGACTTTGAGTTGCTTCATTCAGATACAAACAAGCCGTGCGTTCCAAAGGATAGCACGGCTTGCTGCAATTGGGTGGGGTATTAAGCCAATTTAGCGCGAACTAAATCGCTTACTTTACCCATATCTGCACGCCCTTGAATTTGCGGTTTCAAAACGCCCATTACTTTACCCATGTCTTGCATGCCAGCTGCACCAGATTCTGCAATTGCATTCTCGATAAGAGTAGCAACTTCATCGTCTGTCAGTGGTTGAGGCATAAAGTCCTCAAGAACCGTAATTTCTGCTTTCTCCGCATCAGCAAGATCTTGACGACCCGCTGCTTCATACTGCGTTACAGAGTCGCGACGTTGTTTAACCATCTTAGTCAATATCGCAATAATGTCGTCGTCGTTCAGAGTAATCTGTTCGTCAACTTCACGTTGCTTAATTGCTGCTAAGGCTAAACGAATAGTACCAAGGCGCAATTTGTCCTTGGCTTTCATCGCTAATTTTTGCTCTTCTTTGAGTTGTTCAATCAGAGCCATAACTAAATTCCTCTACGGAGCTCAGTTATTAGTACAGGCGAACGCGACGAGCGTTTTCGCGAGCTAGCTTCTTAGCGTGACGCTTTTGAGCTGCTGCTTTAGCGCGTTTGCGAACTGTAGTTGGTTTTTCGTAGTGCTCACGACGACGCACTTCAGAAAGGATACCTGCTTTTTCGCAAGAGCGCTTAAAACGACGTAGAGCAACGTCGAACGGTTCGTTTTCACGTACTTTAACTACTGGCATATGCCTTTCACCTCAGGGGTTATTCGTTAATGCTGGCATTCAACAGACCAAATCACAATTATTTGGTCACTTACCAGCTGATCAAAAATGGTGCGGAATTTTAATCCGATCACAACTGCTTTGTAAAGCCTTTTATCGATTATTGTCTGTACAAAATTTGTTTGCAGCACCAAGGCAAGGTAATATGACGCCCAAATTTCCTCTATATAGAAAGCATACTGAGATAACCATGCGTATTATTGGTATTGAAACCTCTTGTGACGAGACTGGCATCGCGATTTATGACGATGAAAAGGGTCTGTTGTCACACAAGCTTTACAGCCAAGTAAAACTTCACGCGGATTATGGTGGTGTGGTGCCTGAGTTGGCTTCACGTGACCATGTGAAGAAAACCATTCCTCTTATTAAAGAGGCGTTAAAAGAAGCGAACCTCACTTCAAAAGACATTGATGGTGTGGCGTACACCGCTGGCCCAGGTTTGGTTGGGGCGTTATTGGTTGGCGCAACCATTGGTCGCAGTATTGCTTACGCTTGGGGTGTGCCTGCGGTACCTGTTCATCATATGGAAGGCCACTTACTGGCGCCAATGCTGGAAGACAACCCACCACCGTTCCCGTTTGTAGCGGTATTGGTATCTGGTGGTCACTCTATGATGGTTGAAGTAAAAGGCATTGGTGAATACCAAATCCTGGGTGAGTCGATTGATGATGCGGCTGGTGAAGCTTTTGATAAGACAGCGAAGTTAATGGGTCTGGATTACCCTGGTGGTCCGCTGCTTTCAAAGCTGGCTGAAAAAGGCACGCCGGGGCGCTTTAAATTCCCACGCCCAATGACAGATCGTCCGGGTCTGGATATGAGCTTCTCTGGTCTGAAGACATTCACGGCGAATACTATTGCGGCGAACGGCGATGACGAACAGACTCGCGCAGATATCGCGCTGGCATTTGAAGAAGCGGTTTGTGCAACGTTGGCGATCAAGTGTAGGCGAGCACTGGATCAGACTGGTATGAAGCGTATTGTTATCGCAGGTGGTGTGAGTGCGAACCGTCGTCTACGTGCAGAACTGGAAAAACTGGCGAAGAAAGTCGGTGGTGAAGTTTATTACCCACGTACAGAGTTTTGTACCGACAATGGCGCAATGATCGCTTATGCGGGCATGCAGCGTCTGAAAAACGGTGAAGTATCGGATATGGCAGTCGAAGCCCGTCCTCGCTGGCCAATCGATCAACTAACGCCGATTGCGTAAGCGTATTTATCTTATACCCAAATAACCTCGAGATGCTTGGTTCAGCGAGAATGACTTGGCTCTCAGACGCGGCAACGATTTGAAGATCTAGTGGTACTAAATCAAAAATCGTTAACAAAGGCTGTGAGTCAAGACAACTCGCCCTTCGGGAGCGTGTCACTGACACAATTTCTGCGTCAAATAACTTGGAAAGAGCTTGCTATTCCGCTGCATTATTTTCCTTGAACTAGTATCAGTGACAACGCTCTGAATCCTGCATCTTGAAGTCATTTGGGTATATACAGGCCTCTATTCATAGAGGCCTTTGTTTTTGATAACAGAGCACATCAATAACAGGTGATTGTATTTTGCAATAACCTCGGGCTGCTTAGTTCATTGACAACATCGGATAGAAAAATAAGTAATGGATATAGCAATGAATAAATTTGAAATTGAAGGTCAGCAACTTGCGTACCTGGATAAAGGTGAAGGGCCAGTTTTGCTATTTGGTCACAGCTATTTGTGGGATAACCAAATGTGGGCTCCACAGGTTGAAGTTCTCAGTCAGTTTTATCGCTGTATCGTGCCGGATTTATGGGCACATGGTGAGTCTGAGGCGGCACCTGCATCAACTCGCTCTTTAGTGGACTATGCCCAGCATATGTTAGCGTTGATGGATCACCTTGAAGTGGAAGAGTTTTCTATTGTTGGTTTGTCTGTTGGTGGCATGTGGGGCGCGGAGTTAACTGCTCAAGCACCACAGCGCGTGAAGTCGCTGGTATTGATGGATACTTTTATTGGCTGGGAGCCAGAAGTCACACACAAAAAGTACTTCGCAATGCTCGATACCATCACTCAAGTTCAATCGGTACCTGAGCCGATTGTTGAAGCGGTTGCGCCGCTGTTCTTTGCCAACAATGTTGAGCAAGCAAACCCAGAGCTCATCACATCATTTAAGCAAAGCTTGCAAGCACTGCAGGGTGAGCGTGCGGTTGAAGTAGCGCGAATTGGTCGAATGGTCTTCGGTCGACGTGATGTGATTGAAGATTCGGAGAAGTTTGCTTTGCCTACGTTAATTGCCGTAGGACGTGAAGATAAGCCTCGTCCTGTGTTCGAATCTTATTTGATGAATGATTGCATTACAGGCAGTCAGCTGGTTGAGATCCCAGAAGCGGGTCACATCAGTTCTCTTGAGCAGCCTGAGTTCGTCAATCAGATGTTGTTGAACTTTTTAAACAAAGTTCACTCTTAAAGTTGCATTCAACAAAAACTCGGCACTATGCCGAGTTTTTTTCTGTCAGATTCTTTTGGCCAATTTTAGGCTCTTCGCCGGATAATAAACGCCGGATGTTCTGGTGATGTTTGAATACGATCAAGCAACACAACATCGCTACAGGTAAAGTGTACTGTGGCTTGAACATCCAGGTATAAAATGGCGTGAGCAATACAGTGACCAGTGCTGCAAGGGACGAATAGCGGAATATAACCGCAACGCAGAGCCAGGTCAGCATCACTAAAACTGTAAGGTCGAGCCCGATTGGTGCAATTGCCCCGAACGCAGTGGCAACGCCTTTTCCGCCTTTGAAATGGAAGAAAATAGGGTACATATGGCCAAGGCAGGCGGCGATCGCTATGACACCAAGGATGATCGGGTTAATCCCAAGGAAGTAGCCTCCCCAAACAGGAATGGTGCCTTTGAGCATGTCACACAGCAAGACAGAGAGGGCAGCACCTTTACCACCAATGCGTAATACATTGGTCGCGCCTGGGTTATTAGAGCCAACTTTGCGCGGATCTGGCAATTTTAAGAGACGACAAATCAACACCGCACTGGAAATAGAACCCAGTAAATAGGCGGCCATCGTCATTATCAGTGCCAGTGCGTCCATAGAAGTCCTTGATGGATTGGAATTTAATGCTCAGTTCCAGCGTAATTGCTATCATAGCGTGAATCTGCTGCTAGCAGAAACACTCTCTACGAAGGAGCTTGCATTATGTGAGTTCCTGTATATAAAGGTGTTTTGCAGTTTTTATACCTAAGCAACTTTATGCTGACCTGATCATAAGTTGCTTAGGTATAGAATATTACGATCAAATTACCCTCAATGGGTATCCGACCTCTGAAATAGAAGGACATAAGATGGCTCTGGATAAAGTGTTTATTGAACAATTAGAAGTGATCACCACAATTGGCGTGTACGATTGGGAACAGCAAATTAAACAAAAGCTGGTACTTGATATCGAAATGGCACATGACAATAAGCCAGCTGGCAAAAGTGATGATGTTCAAGATGCATTAGATTACTCACAAGTGAGTGAAGCGGTATTAAATCACATAGAGAACGGCCGTTTCTTGCTGGTAGAACGTGTGGCGGAAGAAATTGCAGAGTTGATCATGCAACGTTTCTCAGTGCCTTGGATTAAAATTCGCTTGGCAAAACCAGGCGCGGTTCCACAAGCTCGCGCTGTTGGCGTCGTTATTGAGCGAGGTCAGGCATGATCACCGCTTATATCGGTGTTGGTACGAACATAGACAGAGAGCAACACGCAAAGGTTGCTTACAACGAGCTGCAACAGCTTGGAGAAGATCTTCTTGTATCCCCGATATATGAATGTGAGCCAATTGGTTTCAGCAGCCAGAATTTCTACAACTTTGTGATTACTCTTCGCACTGCATTGTCATTAGAAGAGTTTAGTCATCGCCTTCGTGAGATTGAATTTAAGTGGGGGCGAGAAGAAAATGCGCAAAAGTATCAGGATCGAACACTCGATCTCGATATAGTGTTGTTCGGTGAGCTCATCTCTACACAAAAGCCCGAACTGCCTCGCAGTGATATCTACAAATATCCTTTTGTCACAAAGCCTTTGTATGATCTCAACCCACATTTGGTTATTCCTGGTGATGGACGCACGGTCGCGGATATATGGTACGCGATGCAACCAGTTGATTCTCTCAAACCAGTTTCTTTTTCACTTTAAATTTGAGTTGTTTACATGAGTTATTTGGAAGCCTTTATTTTGGCTCTGATTCAGGGTCTGACGGAGTTTTTGCCGATTTCCAGCTCCGCACACTTGATCCTGCCTTCCGCTATTCTTGGTTGGGAAGACCAAGGTCTTGCATTTGATGTTGCCGTTCACGTCGGAACCTTGATGGCCGTGGTGATCTATTTCCGTTATGAAGTGATCACGTTATTTCGGGCGTTGTTTGCCTCTATCTTTAAAGGTGATCGTGGTAAAGAAGCGAAACTGGCATGGATGATCGTACTGGCAACGATTCCTGCTTGTGTGTTTGGTTTACTGATGAAAGACATCATCGAAGTGTACCTGCGCAGTGCCTATGTGATCGCGACGACGACAATAGTGTTCGGTTTATTGCTGTGGTGGGCGGATAAACACGCCAAACAAGTGGCAAACGAATATCAGACTGGCTGGAAGAAAGCGCTATTTATTGGTATCGCTCAAGCATTAGCGATGATTCCGGGAACCTCTCGTTCTGGCGCGACGATTACCGCAGCGCTGTACCTTGGCTTTACTCGTGAGGCCGCTGCGCGTTTCTCGTTTCTGATGTCGATTCCAATCATCGCGCTTGCAGGTAGCTACCTTGGTATGAAGCTGGTTACCAGTGGCGAACCCGTGCACATTGGGTTTTTACTGACGGGCATCGTGACGTCTTTTGTGAGTGCGTACATATGTATCCACTTCTTCCTCAAGATGATTTCACGTATGGGGATGACTCCATTCGTTATTTACCGTCTGATTCTGGGTGTGGGCCTATTTGCTTTCTTACTTAGTGCCTGAGTCCTTATTTAATCAAGCGCCCGCTCCATGTTGAGCGGGCGTTTTTGTTTGGTCGCTATTTATTAAGCGCGATTTTTACCGCTTCAATCCGTCTCTTTTCTTGTTCATCTCGAATCGCTGGCCCTTTAAATCCATCCTGAATGATAGCCTGAACATCCACCGCTGCTGCGGCTTGATAGGCTCGGGTAAAAATCTCCGCTTGAGGATAAGGCTGATCTTCTAAGCCTTTTCTACCTGCATGGTCAGCCTGACAGCAGATTAAAATGTCTTGCAGTCGATCGGCTTTACGCCATACGTCGAACTTGTTGAGAACTTTGATGATGGTTTGCGGTTTTAACTCTGCTGCTCGGTGAATGTTGGAATGCTGTTCGCAGACCATTAAGGCTAAATCACGAAACTCATTGGGTACGCGAACGCGTTCACACAGCTTTTTAATCAGCTTGAGGCCTGTATGGCAGTGCATTTTGTGACTTGGCCATTCACGCTTTGGCGTCACGCCTTTACCGAGATCATGCACTTGTGCCGCAAAGCGTACTGGCAGAGAAGCGCTGAGTTTCGCGGCTTGTTCGGCGACCATTAAGGTGTGAATACCGGTGTCGATTTCAGGGTGCCATTTCTCAGGTTGAGGCACCCCAAACAGGGCGTCAATTTCTGGCAGGACAACCGCCAGAGCTCCGCATTCACGCAGTACGGAAAGAAAGACATCCGGTCGAGGAGAAGACAAAGATTTATGCCATTCCTGCCACACCCGTTCTGGTGTCAGTGTGTCGAGCTCCCCGGATGCAGACATATCACGCATCAGTTGCATGGTTTCGTCTGCCACCTTAAAACCCAATGGCGCGAGCTTGGCTGCAAAGCGGGCCACACGCAGGACTCGAAGTGGATCTTCAATAAACGCATCAGAGACGTGGCGTAGGAGGCGGTTGTTGAGATCGTCTTGGCCGCCGTAGGGATCGTACAGCTTTCCCTTGTCATCCATTGCCATGGCGTTGATGGTTAAGTCTCGACGAATCAAATCTTCTTCCAAGGTAACATTTTGATCGAAGAAGCATTCAAAGCCAGTATAACCCGAGCCTGATTTTCTCTCTGTTCGTGCCAGTGCATGTTCTTCTTTGGTTTTAGGGTGAAGAAACACAGGGAAATCTTTACCGACGGCGGTATACCCCTGTTCAAGCATCATTTCTGGGGTTGCACCAACCACCACCCAATCATTGTCATAGTGATCAATTCCAAGTAATTGATCCCGGACTGCACCACCTACTAAGTAAACTTGCACGAACAACCTCTTAATTTACTGATATGTCGTTGGACATTGTAGCAAGCAATGGTACTTTTCTTTACTCCCAATAGAAGATGCATCTATGTTTATTAGGGGCAGTTTCAAAGTGGGCGGGTTTTTAGCTGGAGATCCTATGTATAAGGACTTTTTTGGGTTTGTTGAGCAACCTTTTTCGATTGTTCCAAACTCTCGTTATTTGTATCTGAGTCAACGTCATAAAGAAGCGATTACGCACCTCAAAGCCGGATTGGGTGATGGGGGCGGATTTGCCATGTTGACAGGAGAAGTAGGGACGGGGAAAACCACCGTGGCGAAAGCCATGTTGGCCAACTTGGACGAGACCACCAAGGCGGGTTTGATTCTTAATCCAACGTTTTCGACTCGAGATCTTCTGGAGGCGATTTGTGATGAATTTAAAATTGTCTATCCGCAAGATGCGACGTTAAAACAGTTAAACCAAGTGATTCATCAATACCTGCTGCACAACCATAATGCTGGCTGGCAAACCTTGTTGGTTATTGATGAAGCGCAGCATCTGGTCGCGGATGTGTTAGAGCAACTTCGCTTGCTGACGAATTTAGAAACAGAGACCCGAAAGCTGCTTAAAGTCCTTTTGGTGGGTCAGCCAGAGTTACAACGCTTATTACAAACCACCCAGCTACGCCAGCTAGCTCAGAGAATTACTGGTCGTTACCACCTCTTGCCTTTGGATGAAAAAGAAACCGAGGATTACATCGCGTTCCGGCTTCATACGGCGGGGGGCAATCAACAGTTATTTAATCGTAGTTCGACCAAACTGATCGCCAAGTACAGTCATGGTATTCCCAGGCTGATTAACCTCATTTGCGATAAAGCTCTTAACATGAGCTATCACCAGGGCAGCACAGTTGTAGACAAACAGACCGTTCTGCGCGCTTGTGAAGAGGTTATGCAATTTCAGGCCGATATTTATCAGCAAGACAACAAATCTGGACAAATGGTATCTCGTCGTCCATTTAGCTGGCCAGCTTGGGGAACAGCTGCGATTGGGGTAGCTGCCGCGCTTGGTGTCGGTTGGGCGGTCATTAATCATATGCCGATGAAGCCCATTTACCAGTTTGTCGAAGAGACCGTTGCCATCAGTGCTCCTGAGCCGGTTGAGTCAGTTGAACCTGTCGTCGTGCGCGATCAGCTAAGCAATGAGCAACGCGAGTTACTGCTCTCACAAAAACAATCGAACCTTGCCGTGAACGACCTGTATAAATTGTGGGGCTACCGAGCTTCGGTACGCGATAACCTCTGCTTATCTGAGGCCCAATCGACCATGGTTTGTGAGAGGAAAATGGCGACTTGGCCGCTGTTGATGAAGCAAAATAGACCCGTGATCTTGGAGCTGAATTATCAAGGCGATATTGGTTATGTGATTCTCTACGCGGTAGGGAACGATAAAGTCGAAGTACTTAACGGTAAGCAGCGTTTGCGCCTCCCTCTCTCCTGGTTAAAACCGATGTGGCAGGGAAATATTATCGAGCTGTGGCAATCGCCGCTTAAAGAAACCTTGCGGTTAGATATGGAAGGGCCTGCTATAGAAGTTTTAGACCAGCTACTTGCTGAGGCGGTAAGCGAATTACCTTTAGGCACCTCCATTTTTGATTCAGAAATGAAAGAACGCGTCGAACTGTTTCAACGCTGGCAAGGCATTGGTGTTGACGGTATCGCGGGTCAGCGCACGCTAGAGCGATTACAGCAAAATGTGCAGCCTAACGCGCCAACTCTGGCAAGCATAGATAAGGAGGATGCGTAATGTCTTTAGCCAAGCATGCAAGCTTGCTGCTTTTGCCTATAGGTATTTCTGCCCTTGGCACTGCCTGGTATCTGGAAAAGCTGACTCCTAAAACTCAAGCTGCGACGCCTGTGGCTGTTGCCGTAGCGGAGGTTGTACAGCCGTTTGAGGTATTGGACTATCCAGATGTCAGCCAACTGGCGCAACTGCCAAGAGAGTGGCCTAGTGCGGAATTATCAGGTGATACGGGAAGCTACATGCCATCAGAAGAGTATGTCAGCAGCAATCAGGGCACTTCATCCCCGGTGGCACAAAATCAAGCCAGCGATGACGATTTAGACTTCACTTTGGATGATATCGATTTATCGTCACTGTCGCCGGATTTGGCAATGAAGGTGGAGAACGCACTGTCTAAGAGCGGAAGTTCAACGTCGCAGCGCTCAACGCCAGTTAACGATTTGGAGGGGAATGCCCAGCAGTGGCAGGGTCGTCTTCCAGCACTCAACTTACAAACGCACATGTACGCCAGTGATTCCCAACGGCGTTGGGTGAAAATCAATAATGTGGAATATCACCAAGGTGATGTGGTGGATGGTCAGGTCACACTGAAAGAGATTCAGCCACAAGCGGTGATTGTTGAGTTTCAGGGAGAACAGATCCGTATTCCGGCACTTTATGAGTGGGAAGGGTAACTCAGTCCAAATAAGCAAAAGGCCACAATCATGTGGCCTTTTTAGTATTCAATACGAGGGAGCGATTATGCCCAACCTGCTGGAGAACGCTTTTTGCGTGGCATTAGATGAGGCAAGACCAAACCAAACAGCAGGCCAAGACCTGCAACACCACCACCGTAGGTGAAGTACTTCAGCAGCATGTCATCTTTTTGCGTATCAAGTTTAGCGCGCAGCTCACGATTTTCTGTTTCAATCGAAGTCAGTTGGTCGCTGATCTCTGAATACTTGTTCTCAAGATCAGAGATTTGTTGATTACGTGTTTCTAGTGAGGTCACAAGGCCCGCTTTTTCTGTGTCTGAAGTCTGGCGAGCATTGGCCAGTTGTTCTTTCACTTCAGCAAGCTCTTTTTCAATACGAGGTAGGCGAATTGCCATGCTTTCTTTGTTAGTGACAAATTTGCTTTGCACCCAGCCAGTACGGCCGCGGGAGTCACGAACTTGTGTATAGCCGGTCTCTTTATTCGCGCTTAGTAGTTGTACTTGCGAACCTGCGTCGACACTACCAATAATTCGGTAAGTGTTGTTTGGACCTGAGTGCATAAAAGTGAATAGGTCATCAGAAATATAACGGTTTGCAGCTAGGGCCGTTGGCGCTGCTAGCAAAGTAAACAAAACCGTGATGATTAGTTTTTTCACAGTAAATCCCTTAACGATTTTTCTTGGATACAGCGTTGGCACCGAATTATTGGAGCCGGAATTAGACGAATAGTATGCAGTTTCAAACTTTGGTGCAACAAAGAAGGGAGGCAAAGCCTCCCTTTCTGTGCGTTTGGGTCAATAATGACAAAGCGCTTACATTCTATTGACGGATGTCTTAATTACGAAAACATTGCTTGAATGCCGTAGAAGAAGACCACTGCCAATAGTGCACCAGCTGGTAGAGTAACAATCCATGAAGCAACGATGTTACGAACCACACCTAGGTTTAGTGCTGCAATACCGCGAGCAAAACCTACACCCAGAACCGCACCAACCAGTGTTTGAGTGGTTGAAATTGGCAGACCTGTACCAGATGCCAGAACAACGGTACATGCCGTCGCTAGCTGCGCTGCAAAGCCACGGCTTGGTGTTAGTTCAGTAATACCTGTACCAACGGTTGCCATTACTTTGTGGCCCAGAGTCGCAAGGCCCACAACGATACCTATACCACCTAGTGGAAGAATCCACCATGCGATTGTGCTCTTAGATGTGATTTCACCCATGTGCTCAACAGTTGATACTACCGCTGAAAGAGGGCCAATCGCGTTTGCTACGTCGTTAGAACCGTGTGCAAATGCCATCGCACAAGCTGTGATAACCATTAGCACACTGAAGATGCCTTCAACACCTGAGAAGCTGTGGTCATCTTCGCGGTTAGCAAATTTCTTCTGAATGTAGAAGTAGCCGCCAGCCATTACAATTGCCGATACCGCAGCCGCCCACATCCAGGCTTCACCGTTGCTCAGGTGAAGACCAACGTGCTTAAGACCTTTTTTGATAGTAACCAGTGCAATCACCATTGTGGTGATAAACATGTAAACAGGCACAAAGCGTTTTGCATTAAATAGCGGATTTTCTGTATCAAAAATCAGGCGTTGTGCGCTGACAAAAATCACGTATGCAAAGAAGCCGGAGATAACTGGAGTAATGATCCAACTACCCACAATGCCCTGAACGCTGCCCCAGTCCACGGCTTCTGTACCTACAGATACGCACGCAAAACCGATGATCGCACCGATGATAGAGTGAGTGGTTGATACTGGCCAGCCCATGTAAGACGCTAGCAGTAGCCATGTGCCGGCAGCAAGTAGCGCAGACATCATACCGAAGACAAGAACGTCAGGCTGGTGAGCAAATAGAGATGTTTCGATAACACCTTTACGGATAGTGTCGGTTACTTCACCGCCTGCAAGATATGCACCCGCAAATTCAAAGATCATCGCAATGATGATAGCTTGTTTTACGGTTAGCGCTTTTGAACCTACCGATGTACCCATCGCATTGGCAACGTCGTTCGCGCCAATACCAATCGCCATCATGAAACCAAAAATCGCTGCAACAATAATCAGGACAGTGCCGTAGTTCGCAAGGATATCCATCGTAATACCTAGTTGTTTTATAACAAGCGGAACAAAATTTTACGCGCGCCAAATCGAAAGACGATGAAAACAGTCATCGTCCTTATGACACGTGTGTATTATGCTCTTCGTTATGTCGTTAACTTATGTTTTAAGATCGAGATAGCATGACTTCCAAACGAGCACCTACGCGCTGCGCTTGGTCGGCAATACCACCTACCCATTCAAGAATCTTATACAAGAACATGACATCGATAGGGTTCATGTCAGATTCAATCGCCATCAATTGTTGACGAAGTTCAATCTGCATAGCATCGGTATCATCTTCGATGACGTCTAACTGATGAATCATTTCAGCAACGAGTGTTACTTCACGGCCTTTAAAGCCTGTTTCTAATAGTTCATCAAGTTCATTAATTACCTTTTGCGCCTGATTAGCCGCGTCAAGACAACGTTGAACGTAAGCGAGGAAATTTGGCTGGAGAGCCTCAGGAATGACAAGTTGACGACCATATACACGGCCAGCAATGTCTTTCGCCAAGTTGGCAAGTTTGTCTTGTTGAGTCAGAAGCTCAAGCATGTCAGTACGGTCTACTGGCATAAACAAACCGCGAGGCAGTTTTAGACGGATTTCACGTTTCAGAACATCCGCTTCTTTCTCAAGGTGAGAAATTTGAGCACGGATCTCTGCTGCTTTTTCCCAGTCTCCCTTTGAAGAAACTTCAAAGAACTTCACCAGGTGTGAACAACATTCGTTGACACACACAACGTGGCGTTGCAAAGGCTTAATAGGGGACTTTGCAAATAACCCCATAATTGTATTTACTGGCATGGTCATTCAACCTAATAACTATAACCTAAAAAAAACATACACCATTTCTTTGGTCTTGGCGAAATGTTGAGCGATGGCTATAAAGGCGCGCATGTTAACGCATTAAATCGCTCTTTAAAACTGTTTTAGATCATCATTCGAGTGATATTTCTTTCTTGCCGTGTAAGAAAATACGCAATATCCTGTTTCTATCTGCTTTGAAAGGTATAGCTATGGAAACCGAAATAGAACTGAAGTTTTTTGTTTCTCCTGAATTTTCAGAAACTTTAAAGGGAAAAATTTCTGAGACAAAAGTACTTCAGCATAGTTGTCGTGACTTGGGTAACACCTACTTTGATACTGCCGATAAATGGTTAAGAAAGCATGACATTGGTTTAAGAATTCGCCGTTTTGATGATGTATTTGTTCAAACAGTGAAAACCGCAGGACGCGTCGTCGCTGGTTTACACCAAAGACCAGAATACAATGCTGAGCACACGAGCGATGAGCCCGATCTCACACTTCATCCTTCTGATATCTGGCCTGCTGGCAAAGATGTCGAGACCTTACAATCCGAACTCACTCCGTTATTTTCGACTAATTTCACTCGCGAGCAGTGGCTAATTGGTATGCCTGATGGCAGCCAGGTTGAAGTCGCCTTTGACCAAGGTATGGTTATCGCGAAAGGTGATGATGGAGAAGACAGACAAGAGCCGATTTGCGAAGTAGAACTGGAACTCAAATCTGGACAAACCGATGCTCTGTTTACATTGGCGCGTAGCTTTTGCGAGCAAGGTGGCATGCGTCTCGGGAATTTAAGCAAAGCGGCCAAAGGTTATCGCTTGGCAACCGGATATACGGGTGATGAGGTAAAACCGCTGGCTTTAGTCGACAGCAGCAGCACAGACACCGTGGAATATTGTCTGATCAACTCGTTAGAGCACGCGTTGTCCCACTGGCACTACCATGAGCAAATCTATTCTGAACGTGATTGTGTCGAAGCACTTCGCGAAATCAGCAATGCGCTTCGATTTATTCGCCAGACCTTAACCATATTTGGTGGCATTGTCCCACGTCGAGCCAGTGCGATTCTGCGTCAGGAACTAAAATGGTTGGAAGAAGAGCTTACATGGTTAGACGAACATGCTCACCTTGAAGAGTTACTGGATGACAAAGGTAACGTGTTGCGTAAGCTTGATGCCCGCAAGTTCTTGGTTTCGGAGCTAACCCAGCAACTGCAAGAACTCCCAAGCCGTGAAGAAGTGCTAGAGCTGTTAAGTTCGGCTCGTTACACCGGCTTATTGCTTGATCTGAGCCGTTGGATCCTTGCTCGCGGCTGGCAGCCATTTTTGGATGAAAAAGCACGAGAAAAAATGGCGAGCAACATCTTGCCATTTTCTGTCACGCAACTGGATCGTACTTGGGCTGAGCTGATGGAAGCGTTCCCCGCAGAGCGTGATTTGTCTGCACAGGATTATGTTGACCAGCGTTATCGCTTACTTCGCAATCTCTACACCGGAATCGGATTCGCGAGCCTGTACAACAGCGACGAGCGTAATAGCTTCCGTCTTCCATGGGCGGATCTGGTTCATGGTATCGATGATTTGTTGATGCTGAATCATTTGTTGCCGCTGGTGGACATGCTACAAGCCGATGAAAAAGAGCAGCTAGAACGATGGCTGCACCGTCAAGAGCGCTCTATCCTACATGCTATGGATCAAACCCGAGCCATCAGCGTTGAGACACAGCCTTACTGGCGAGAGTGATAGCACCTCATCAACTGCGTATTGCATGCAATTAGGGCCTCCAGGCCCTATTTTTCTTTTTGGCTCTGTTGCTCTTGTTGTCGCAGTTCAAGCTCATTTATCCGATTAAGGATCGTTTCCTGCTGTTCAACGAGTTTGTTCAACATATGCTCTGTATGCTTGGTTCGATGATCTTCTTTCTTCGTTGGAGCCGTCACGATTGACGTGACCAAACCAGAGATCATGCCGAAGATCCCCACACCACAAACAATGATCACTACGGCGAGAAATTTGCCACCACTGGTTACCGGATAATGGTCCCCATATCCTACGGTAGAGATAGTGACAAACACCCACCACAAAGCGTCGGCCCCTGTCCGAATATTGGCTGCAGGATCTTTAGCTTCAATGAACAGCATCGTGCTGGAGCCCAGAGTTATTAAAATCACCATTAGTAACAGAATGGAAGCAACGGTTGTTTCTCGGCGATTCTCCTTGAGTTGATGGAGAATGAATCTAGAAGAGCGCAGTACCAGTACCATGCGCAAAATATGGAAAACTCTGGCAAAGCGTAGTGGCTCGATCATTGGGATACTGGCCACAAAATCTATCCAGTGTAGTTTAAGGAAGTTCCACCGATTTGTGGCGCGGATCAAATCAATGGTCAGTTGTAAGAGAAAAATACTACAGATTATGAAGTCGAGACCGATAAGTACTTGACGGGTTTCGCGATCGATCGAAAAAAATAACAGACCTGAGGTTACAAATAATGCCAGAAAGGACAGGACTAATGACAAAAGTCCCATTGGGCGGGTGCTGTCTTTGATATCGTTGTTTTTCATACAAATCTCGAATTAATTCGCGTAACAGAATGACAAAAACTATATAAGACTCGGTGGAGAACTGACAATGGAAAAACTGGCATTTAAGCCGTGGGAAAGAGTCATATCCGACATTCGACTAGTACCAAAGATGGTCATGTTGATGGTCTTCAGTACTATTTTGATTGTGGCAAAGCAACTTTGGGATGCCAACACGTTTTACGATTCATTGTTGGCTGCGACGCAGAATACGGATATTGCTCAGCAGCATTATGAGGCCTACCTGACTCAGGTTGTTTGGCAGACAGCGTTGCTCATCATTGTCTTTGTTGTTTTGTTGTTAGCCGCAGCACGTGTCATGTTACGTCAAACTCAATACCTGAATGATGCGATAAAACTGATGGCGAGCAAAAACTTATCGGTACCATTTGGTATGGATTGTAAGGATGAATACGGAGACGTGGCACGCGAGCTGGAAAAAACACGTCGCCAATTACATGACGTAATCCAAATGCAAATCAACGCCTCAGATGAGCTCTCAGCGCTGACTGAAGTGATGACAATAAGCATGTCAGAAACCAAAGAGTCGGCTCAGGAAGAGTTCAATGAAATAGACCAGCTTGCGACCGCCATGAGTGAAATGTCTTCTACTGTTCAAACGGTGGCAGAACATGCCCAGCAGGCATCGATTCTCACTGAACAGGCGTCGTCTCAAGCGGTTTCTGGTCAACAATTCTTACAGAGCACTGTCGATAAGATGAGTGAACTTTCTAAGGATATTGCCTCTTCTGCTCAGGCTGTTAATCAGGTGGAAGAACGCGTGGAAGCGATTGGCAGTGTTGTAGGAACCATTCAGGGCATTTCTGAACAGACCAACCTATTGGCACTTAACGCCGCGATTGAAGCCGCACGAGCGGGTGAAGCGGGACGCGGTTTTGCGGTAGTCGCAGACGAAGTTCGCAACTTAGCACAGCGCACGCAACAGGCGACGATAGAGATTCAGGAAATGATTACTCACCTGCAAACCAGCGCAGAATCAGCCGTTGAACTGATGGAGAAAAGCGTGGTTGAGGCCGCGGAAGGCAATGAACTGGTCTCAAATGCTGGCACAGAGTTGGATGGCATTGTTACTCAAGTTACTCAAATCAATGACATGAACTTCCAAATCGCCACGGCTTCTGGTCAGCAAAGCAGTGTCGCAGAGGAAATGAGCCAAAACCTGACTAACGTAAGAGAGCTGGTTGAAGCATCTGTGATTGTGGTGACCGAGTTGCTGGAAACGTCTGAAACCATGCAAAATAACGCTGGAGAATTAGACAAGAAAATCAAGTCATTCAGTGTTTAATGCATATAGCTTTTGATAATACGCCCACAAACCTTTTGTGGGCGTTTTTATTTGCTGCAACTCTGGTATAACTTAAAGCTCATTCATCGTGCTTTTCACAAGGAAGAAAAATGCAGCTGCCTTCGTCTTTGATTTCTGTCGCTGAATCTGCCGTTCAAAATGCTCAGCAAGCTGGCTACTTTCAATTGTGGCCAAGTGAAATCGCAGAGCAATTTTACTATGTATCTGGCCTGAGCCAGTTCATAACCGAAACTATTCATCGAGATGAAAAGCTCGCTCAGGACTTGCCTGAGATGGTGGCGGAGCCAAGCCGACAAGCGTCTTACCGAACAAGACTCGCGGAGTTATTGGCAGATTGTCAGGATGAAGTGTCAGGCCATCGTGTATTACGTCAGTTCCGTAATCGTGAGATGGTTTATATTGCGTGGAAAGATTTCCTTCATGCCTGGACACTGGAAGAGTCACTGAGTCACCTTTCTCAACTGGCAGAGGCGCTGATCTTCGAAACTTACCAATGGCAATATCAGGCTTGTTGTAAAGAGTGGGGGACACCAACCAATGCTGAAGGTGAAGCTCAACCGATGCTAGTCATTGGTATGGGTAAGCTTGGTGGTGGCGAGCTGAACTTCTCTTCCGATATTGATCTTATTTTTACCTATCCAGATAACGGTGAAACTCAGGGTGCGCGCCGCAGCATTGCCAATGCGCAATTCTTTACCCGCCTTGGCCAGCGCATTATTAAAGCATTAGACCAGCAAACCTTTGATGGCTTCTGCTACCGCGTTGACATGCGTTTACGTCCATTTGGTGAAAGTGGTCCCTTGGTGATGAGCTATGCGGCGCTGGAAGACTATTATCAGGAACAAGGACGCGACTGGGAACGCTATGCAATGGTTAAAGCTCGTGTGATGGGATGCGAAATGTACCCACAGTATCAAGAGCTGCGTAAGATGTTGCGTCCATTTGTGTTCCGACGTTACATCGACTTCAGTGCGATTCAGTCCTTACGCCGTATGAAGTCGATGATAAGCAGCGAAGTGCGTCGTCGTGGGCTGAATAACAACATCAAGCTGGGTGCGGGCGGTATTCGTGAAATTGAATTTATCGCTCAGGTGTTCCAGCTTATCCGAGGCGGACGCGAGCCTTCTCTGCGCAATCGAGGCTTGCTGGAAACCCTGCGAGGGATTGAAGAACTTGCCTTGCTAACACCACAAGACGTACAAAGTCTGGAAGCTGCGTATAAGTATTTGCGTCAACTAGAGAACTTACTGCAAGCCATGGCGGATAAGCAAACGCAGACATTGCCAGATTGCGAGATTGAGCGCATGAAGCTGGCGACTGCAATGCGATTTGACTCCTGGGATGAGTTGATCACTCAGACTCAGCTGCACATGGGCAAGGTTCATCAGGTATTCGATTCTTTGATTGGCGATGACGAGGAAGATGAAGGCAGTAATGTTGCGCGCCATTTCCATGAGCTATGGGATATGGCGAAAAAGCAAGATGTACTAGAGCATATCCTGCAACAAGATATTCAGGTGGAAGATTTTTCCTCCTGCGCAAAAACCATTATCGATTTCAAGCAAGACATTGCCAAGAAAACACTGGGTCCACGCGGTCGAGAAGTGCTCAATAGACTGATGCCTAAAGTCTTCGATGCGGTTTTCGCGCATCCAGACGCTCAATTTGGTTTACCTCGAGTGCTGCATTTATTGCACAAAATCTGTACCCGAACCACGTACTTAGAGTTATTGGATGAACACCCGGCTGCTCTGGTGCAACTCGTGAGGTTGTGTACGGCAAGTCCGATGATTTCGGAGCAGTTATCGCGTTACCCAATCCTGCTTGATGAGCTGATTGATCCGCAGCAACTGTACAATCCTATTCCTTTAGACAGTTACCGAACCGAGCTGCGTGATTTTCTGGCGCGAATTCCAGAAGATGACATGGAGCAGCAGATGGAAGCACTGCGTCAATTCAAGCAAATTTGTATTCTGCGTATTGCAGCGGCAGACATTGCGGGTGCTTTGCCTGTCATGAAAGTGAGTGACCACTTAACTTATCTGGCAGAAGCCATCGTGGAAGCGGTTGTCAGTCAGGCCTGGTTGCAGGTGTCAGAAAAGTATGGTGAACCTACCCATGTTAAAGACCGTGAAGGCCGAGGGTTTGCGGTTATTGGCTATGGCAAAGTTGGCGGCTGGGAGCTGGGTTACAACTCTGATTTGGACATCGTATTTATGCATGACTGTCCGGTCAGTGTATACACTGATGGTAAGAAAGAAATCGATGGTCGCCAGTTCTATCTTCGTTTAGCACAGCGCATTATCCATATTTTCTCAACCCGCACCGCATCAGGGATTCTGTACGAAGTGGACACTCGCTTACGTCCGTCTGGAGCCTCGGGTTTACTGGTGAGTCCTACTGACGCATTTGACGAATATCAGCATCAGGAAGCCTGGACATGGGAACACCAAGCTTTGGTTCGTGCCCGAATGATCTATGGAGACGAACCTTTGGCTATCGCTTTCCATAACACTCGACATGATGTGCTGTGTAAATCGCGCGACCAAGCGACGCTCAAAAAAGAAGTCGTCGAGATGCGTGAAAAAATGCGTGATCATCTCGGAGGAAAGAAAGCCGGGCGTTTTATGCTTAAACAAGATGTTGGCGGCATCACCGACATTGAATTCCTGGCTCAGTATCTGGTGCTCAACTACAGCCATGATAAACCTAAACTCACGCGCTGGTGCGATAACGTACGAATTTTTGAAACGCTAATTGCACAACAGGTGATGGACGAAGACCAAGCGATGCAGCTGATAAACGCCTATACCTCCATGCGTAATGAGATACACCATAGAAACTTGCTCAATCTGGACGCTGATGTTGCCGAGAATAAATTTGTTGCGGAAAGAGAGTGGGTGAAACAGGCATGGAATCAGTGGTTCAGTTAAGGCGAGTTATTTAGCCACGCCAAGCGCTGTGGTAAACTCTGCACGATTTAATTTTTGGAGACCAATAATGAAACCAATTCTACCTGATTACAACAACGCTGGTGTGCTTATCATCGGTGATGTCATGCTAGATCGTTACTGGTATGGCCCAACTGGACGTATCTCACCGGAAGCGCCAGTTCCTGTTGTAAAAGTAGAAAACAATGAAGAGCGTCCGGGTGGTGCTGCAAACGTTGCGATGAACATCGCGTCATTGGGTGGTCACGCTCACATTGTTGGTCTGACAGGAATGGATGAACCTGCAAAAGTTCTGACAGAAAAACTCAGCTCGCTCAAAGTAAAATGTGACTTTGTGCCGCTGCCAGAGTACCCAACGATCACTAAGTTACGTGTAATGAGCCGCGGTCAGCAGTTGATTCGTCTGGACTTCGAAGACAAGTTCGAAAATACAGACCCAGAACCTGTGCTTACGCGCATGGATTCTGCTCTGCCAACTGTCAAAGCCGTGATCATGTCAGATTACGCAAAAGGCTCTCTTGAACATGTACAGGCGTACATTCAGAAAGCGCGCGCTGCCAACGTTCCTGTTTTCATCGATCCAAAAGGTGCCGACTTTGAACGCTACCGTGGTGCGACCCTTCTGACGCCAAATATGAAAGAGTTCGAAGATGTGGTTGGCAAAGTGAAATCTGATCAGGAGCTGGTGGAAAAAGCACTGGCGCTTGTGGAAGAGTTTGACTTTGATGCGCTGTTGGTTACCCGAAGTGAACATGGTATGACGTTAATTCGCCGAGGTGCGGAACCGTTCCATCTGCCAACACAAGCAAAAGAAGTGTATGACGTAACGGGTGCAGGCGACACCGTTATTTCTGTACTGGCGGCTTCAGTTGCTGCGGGTAAATCATTTGAAGAAGCGTGTGCTCTAGCGAATGCGGCTGCTGGCGTTGTGGTTGGTAAACTAGGAACATCAACCTTGTCTGAAATTGAACTGGCTGAAGCGGTACATGGTAGTAAAGATACCGACTTTGGTGTGATTTCAGAAAAAGCTTTGATCGAAGCGGTGAAGAAAGCACGTGCTAAAGGCGAGAAGGTTGTGATGACCAATGGCTGTTTTGACATTCTTCACGCAGGCCATGTGTCTTACTTAAACCATGCGGCTGAATTGGGCGATCGCCTTATTGTTGCTGTGAATACTGACGAGTCCGTTAAGCGTCTTAAAGGTCCTGGCCGTCCGGTAAACCCAACTGATCGTCGTATGGCAGTATTGGCTGGCTTAGGTGCGGTAGATTGGGTGGTGCCATTTAGTGAAGATACGCCGCAACGCTTGATCTCAGAAGTGCTGCCAAGCTTATTGGTCAAAGGCGGAGACTACAAACCAGAAGAGATTGCAGGTGGCAAAGAGGTGATTGCTGCTGGCGGTGAAGTTCGTGTACTGAACTTTGAAGATGGTTGTTCAACCAGTGAAATTATTAATGCGATTAAAGGTGGCAAAGGGTAAACCCTTTAACATCTAAATTAAATCGTAATGGAAAGGCTGCCTAGGGTGGCCTTTTTTGCATCTGCCTGCGATACCTAATCTTCCGCTTTTTTTACAGGCAAGAAAAACGCCAGTTGTTTAGCAACTGGCGTTTTGCTTGTCTTGTTTACTGATTAGTTTACAGCTTTCAGACCCGCATCGATATTCAGAATGTCTTGCTCATTCAGTGTGCCTACCGCCTGACGCAGTTGCAGACCACTGATGATGTAGTCGTAACGAGCATTAGATAGGTTGCGGTTTGCATCGTATAAACGGCGAGTCGCGTCCAGTACGTCAACAATCGTACGAGTACCTACATCAAAACCTGCTTCTGTCGCCTCTAGTGCAGAGCGAGCAGAAACTACAGATTGCTCGTAAGCTTTCAATGCACCGATTGATGCGTTGATGTTGTTGTTTTGCGCGCGAACATCTTTCACTACGCTACGGTACTGAGCTTCGAGATCTTCACTTGCAGCAACATAAGCGTACTCAGCTTGTTTAGTTTGCGAAGTTACGTTACCGCCTGTGTATAGAGGAACTGATAGGTTAATACCCACGCTCAATGCGTCAAGATCATAGTCTGCTGAACTCTGTCCACGGTCAGAATAGTTGTAACCACCGTCCAAGCTCAACGTTGGTAAGTGACCAGAACTAGCCAGGGAAATGTTGTCACGAGCGATATCCTGTGAAATGCGAGAAGACAGCAAACTTAGGTTTTGCTCTTTTGCAATTTCAATTAGGTCTTCAGCAGGGCTATCCGAGCGGCTTGCAGAGAAGCGAGCTGTATCAAGCACGTTCAGATTTTTGTGTTCCTGACCGGTGATTTCACGCAATGATTCGTAGCTGTTGATCAGATCGTTTTCTGCCAATACTTCATCAGCAAGTACTGCATCGTATTGAGCTTGTGCATCATGTACGTCGGTGATAGCAGAAAGGCCCACTTCAAAACGTTGTTTAGTTTGCTCAAGTTGGCGGCCAACAGCGGCTTTTTCGGCACGGACAAACACTAGGTTATCCTGAGCACGTAGTACTTCAAAGTAAGCTTGCGACACTCGAAGGATCAAACTTTGTTGTGTTGCCGCATAAGTTACGTCTGCCTGACGGGCTGTTTTCTCTGCCGTGTCTAACGTAATCCAAGATGCGCGGTTGTAAAGTTCTTGAGTGAAGTTGATACCAGCGGTCAGGTCATTCTTATCATAAGTCGTTTTACCCGCCGAATCGTAATCGATATCACCGCGGATCACATCGTAACCTGCTGTTAAGTTGATTTGTGGTAGAAGGGCACTACGGCTTGAGGTGATTGCTTCGAAAGCTTGGTCACGCTGTGCTGCTACGCTAAGCAATTGTGGATCGTTTTGTTTTGCTAAGTCGTAGATGTCAGCTAATGAGTCCGCATAAGCCGATACGCTTATGCTACCTAGCGCTGCACTGATAAAAAGTGGAAGCAATTTTTTCATTTTCTATTCCCGCGGTCAATAGATTGGTTAATTCTCAGTAGTTTAACTCAATTTGGACGATATTTACTCTAAACTTTGCATTTTTTTACACGTAATTATCCAGTTGTGCAATAAAAATTTGCACAATACTTAAAATAAATTATAACTATTATACAAAAAGTTGAGCCAAGTCCTTTGAGCAAGTGATTAACAATGAGTACACTACAAGATTCACTCAGAGAGGTGTTTAATGCAACAGTGTGACAAGCGACAAGACGAGTTTACTTCACAAGATGTGGAAATCATCTCGAAAGAGACCCTCTTCAAGGGCTTCTTTAAAATGGTGAAGTACCGTTTCAAACATCGGCTCTTTGCTGGTGGTTGGAGTGATGTTGTCGAGCGAGAAATGTTCGAACGTGGACACGCTGCGGCGATGTTGCCTTATGATCCAATAAAGGATCAGGTTGTTATCATTGAACAGATACGAGTTGGTGCATTAGAACACGATCATCCTTGGCAGCTTGAAATTGTTGCCGGCATGATTGATCGAGATGAGTCCGTTGAAGATGTGATCCGCCGCGAAGCTCACGAAGAGGCGGGGCTTGAGGTGGGGCGAGTGATTCCGATGACGTCTTACTATCCCTCTTCAGGCGGATGCTCAGAAAAGTTGGATATTTTTGTCGGAGAAGTCGATGCTTCTAAAGCGGAAGGCATTCATGGTTTAGACTATGAAGATGAAGATATTCGAGTTCACGTCATCAGCCGTGAAGAAGCATATCAATGGGTGAAAGATGGAAAACTTGAAAATGCTGCTTCAATTATTGCAGTGCAATGGTTGCAATTAAACCATCTTGAGTTGAAATCACAGTGGGTAAGCCCCCATAACGGTGGAGAGTAAGTAATGGCGCAGATAGCTGAAAAACAGCGATATCATGTTGATTTAGCGGGTCTAATGAGAACCTATGAGACCAATTACGCTAAATTAAATGCCCTGCTGCCTGTCTCTGCTGAGGTTGGTGACGTGCGCTGTTATCAAGCCGCGCATATGGTTTATCAATTGACCGTGAATGAAGTCACAAAATACACCACAGTTGTTGAGATATGTCAGAGTGATGAAACACCAGTGTTTCCTTTACCGACAATGTCTGTCAGGCTTTACCACGATGCGAGAGTAGCGGAAGTATGCTCAAGCGGAGACTTCTCTCGTATCAAAGCTAAATATGATTATCCCAACGACAAATTGATGCAACGAGATGAAAAGCATCAACTAAACACGTTCCTTGGTGAATGGCTGACGTTTTGTTTAAGAAGTGGAATCAGTAGAACACCACTTGCCTTCAATTGCTCGTCACGTCGCTAAAGGAAAATAACAAATAACAATATAGTGGACGAATCAGGTTTTCATTTTGCAATCATCTAGTGACAGCATCAAACTTTTACAAATCACGGATACTCATCTGTTTGAGGCAGATGAGGGAAGTTTGCTGAGCGTAAAAACGGCCGACAGCTTTTCTGCTGTGGTTGGTGAGGTTTTGCGCCGTGAAGTGGGGTTTGATTACATTTTAGCAACCGGGGATATTTCGCAAGATCACAGCGCGGGATCTTATCAACGATTCGCCGCAGGTATTGCGCCGCTCGAGAAAGATTGTTTCTGGCTGCCGGGCAATCATGACTACAAACCCAATATGGGCAGTGTACTTCCATCACAGCAGATCAAAGCGACGGAGCATGTGTTGCTTGGTGATAAGTGGCAAGTGATCCTGCTTGATTCTCAAGTAGTCGGCGTTCCGCACGGTCGTTTAAGCGATAAGCAGCTGACATTGCTTGAAGAAAAATTAGCCGAGTACCCTGAGCGTTATACGCTGGTATTATTGCATCACCACCCAATTCTTGTTGGTAGCGCGTGGCTAGACCAACACACTCTGAAAGATGCAGAAGCATTCTGGCAGATTGTCGAACGTTTTGATGGTGTTAAAGGGATTTTGTGCGGGCATGTTCATCAAGATATGAATGTGCTACATCAAGGTATTCGAGTCATGGCGACACCTTCTACGTGTGTGCAATTCAAGCCTAACTCAGATGACTTTGCATTAGATACCACTTCGCCAGGCTGGCGAGAATTAGAGCTGCATGCGACTGGCGAGATTACGACCCAGGTTAATCGATTGCCGGAAGGTCAGTTCCAACCAGATTTCTCCTCGAACGGATACTAATCCTGCCCGAACATTATGTTCGGGCTTTCTTTTTATGTGAGACTTTTATGATGAAACCTTCATTATTGCTGTACATCCACGGTTTTAATAGCTCACCACTCTCAATGAAAGCGAATCTGATGAGAGAGTATTGTCAGCAGCATCGCCCGGACATCAAAGTGATCATTCCGCAGTTGCCGTGTTTTCCGCAACTAGCCGCTCAACTGTTACTGGACATCGTCGAGCAATATCAAAATGATTACCGAATTGGATTAGTAGGCAGTTCGTTAGGAGGCTTTATGTCCACTTGGTTGAACAGCCAATTTGGATTCAAAGCTGTGGTGGTCAATCCGGCCGTCAAACCTTATGAGTTGCTAGTCGACTATTTAGGCGAACAAACTAACCCCTACACGAATGAAACTTATACACTTGAGACTTGCCATATTGACGAGTTGAAAGCTCTTGATGTACAAAGCATCGCATCGCCAGACGCGTTTTGGCTACTGCAGCAAACCGAAGACGAGGTTCTGGACTATCGCCAGGCGGTAAATAAGTTTGCGCAATCCAAGCAAACGGTAGAACAAGGCGGTGATCACAGTTTTGTAGGCTTTGAGCGTTATCCTGCAAAGATTATCGAATTTCTAGAACTGTAATGGATAGGAACGATTGGAATACGCTCATAGTTTTTGCTGATATATCCAACCGTTGCTTGACATAGGCGGTTTGCTTTCCGACTATATTTTGCTGAAAGATCTTAAGGGTCATAGACTCTGGCTGCTTTGTTATGTATCAGATTTACAAACATTTAAAGATACTAACAGGGTGGCTTTTTCGTTTCCTGAGAAAACACATTCTGAACTGTGTTTTGCAGGTAACAAATAAACTTTGAGAACAATTCCGTATTATGACTGAACAATATAATGCTGGGGCCATTGAAGTACTGAATGGCTTAGAGCCAGTACGTCGCCGACCAGGGATGTATACGGATACAGCGCGCCCGAACCACCTGGGCCAAGAAGTTATCGATAACAGTGTCGATGAAGCGCTAGCCGGACATGCCTCAAAAGTACAAGTCATCCTACATGCTGACCAATCACTTGAAGTGATCGATGATGGTCGAGGCATGCCTGTTGATATCCACCCAGAAGAGAAAGTCTCTGGTGTTGAGCTGATCTTATGTAAGCTTCACGCGGGTGGTAAATTCTCGAACAAAAACTACCAATTCTCCGGTGGTCTCCACGGGGTAGGTATTTCGGTAGTAAACGCGTTGTCTAAGCGTGTTGAAGTGACCGTTCGCCGTGATGGTCAGGTCTATGAGATTGCCTTTGAGCACGGTGATAAAGTTTCGGATCTAACCGTAACCGGCACATGTGGCCGCCGTAATCGTGGTACTAGTGTGCACTTCTGGCCAGAAGCGAAGTACTTTGACTCTGCAAACTTTTCTGTGACGCGCCTGGTCAATAACCTACGTGCGAAAGCGGTTCTTTGTCCGGGATTAGAAATCACGTTCACAGACAAAGTGAACAACAAAGACTACAAGTGGCACTACGAGGATGGTTTAAAAGACTATCTGGCTGAAGGCGTTAAAGGATACACCGTTCTGCCAGAAGAACCGTTTACTGGTGAATTCTCTGCAGAAACTGAAGCCGCAAACTGGGCTGTGATCTGGCAGCCAGAAGGCGGCGAGATGATCACAGAAAGTTACGTCAACCTGATCCCTACTGCTCAGGGCGGTACACACGTAAATGGCCTGCGCCAAGGTTTGCTGGACGCAATGCGTGAGTTCTGTGAATTCCGTAACTTGCTTCCACGTGGCGTCAAACTGACCGGTGATGATGTCTTTGACCGTTGTTCATACGTGCTATCGGTGAAAATCCAAGACCCACAATTTGCTGGCCAGACGAAAGAACGTCTTTCATCTCGTCAAACGGCGGCATTTGTTTCAGGCGTGGTGAAAGATGCCTTCAGTTTATGGCTGAACGAAAAGCCGCAACTGGCAGAGCAACTTGCTGAAGTTTGTATCGCTAACGCGCACCGTCGTATGCGTGCGAGCAAAAAAGTAGTGCGTAAGAAAGTTGCGTCAGGCCCTGCCTTGCCAGGTAAGTTAACCGACTGTTCTGTGCAAGACCTAAATCGTACCGAAATCTTCTTCGTGGAGGGTGACTCGGCGGGGGGCTCGGCAAAACAAGCACGTGATCGTGAGTTCCAGGCAGTGATGCCACTGCGCGGTAAAATCCTGAATACCTGGGAAGTGTCTGCTGACCAAGTTCTGGCGTCACAAGAAGTGCACGATATTTCCGTCGCTTTAGGGATCGATCCTGACAACGATAACCTCGACGGTCTTCGTTACGGCAAGATCTGTATTCTTGCCGATGCGGACTCGGATGGACTACACATCGCAACACTACTTTGTGCTTTGTTCACACGTCACTTCCGCGCACTGGTTGAAGCAGGCCATATCTATGTTGCCATGCCGCCACTGTACCGTATCGACTGCGGTAAAGAAGTGTTCTACGCGCTTGATGACGATGAAAAAGATGGCGTACTAGAGCGCTTGTCGAAGAAGAAAGCCAAAATCAACGTACAGCGATTCAAAGGTCTGGGTGAGATGAACCCATTACAGCTGCGTGAAACCACCATGGATCCGAATACGCGTCGTCTGGTTCAGTTAACCATTGACGACTCTGCGGCGACCATGGAAATGATGGACATGTTGCTTGGTAAGAAGCGTGCAGATGACCGTCGTTCTTGGTTACAAAACAACGGCGATTTGGCAGAGGTTTAACGAATGTCTACAGAAATTACTTACGATGGCGTTGAACAGTTGCCGATGCGCAAGTTCACCGAAGACGCTTATCTGAATTACTCGATGTACGTAATTATGGACCGCGCATTGCCATACATTGGCGATGGTTTGAAGCCGGTTCAACGACGTATCATCTACGCAATGTCGGAGCTAGGTCTCTCGGCATCTGCAAAATACAAGAAATCAGCACGTACCGTCGGTGACGTGTTGGGTAAATACCATCCGCACGGTGACTCTGCGTGTTACGAAGCGATGGTATTGATGGCGCAGCCGTTTTCTTACCGTTATCCACTGGTTGACGGTCAGGGTAACTGGGGTGCGCCGGACGATCCGAAATCCTTCGCAGCGATGCGTTATACCGAAGCGAAATTGTCTAAGTTTGCTGAAGTATTACTGGGTGAACTAGGTCAGGGCACGGTTGAATGGCAGCCTAACTTTGACGGCACGATGAAAGAGCCGCAAATGCTGCCAGCACGTCTGCCTCATATCCTGCTTAACGGCGTAACGGGTATCGCGGTTGGTATGGCGACGGATATTCCTCCGCATAACGTACGTGAGGTAGCTGACGCAACAATCCATCTGATTGATAACCCTAAAGCGGAACTGCCGGACGTAATGCAGTACGTGAAAGGCCCGGATTACCCAACGGAAGCTGAGATCATTTCCCCGCAAGCGGAAATTGAAAAGATCTATCGTAACGGACGCGGCAGTATCAAGATGCGTGCTGTCTGGCATAAAGAAGGTTCGGACATCGTCATCACGTCGATTCCGCACCAAGTGTCAGGCTCTAAGCTACTTGAGCAAATCGCAAACCAAATGCGTGCGAAGAAGCTACCAATGGTCGAAGATCTTCGTGATGAATCGGATCATGAGAACCCAACTCGTATCGTTATCGTTCCTCGTTCTAACCGAGTCGATTGCGATATGTTGATGAATCACTTGTTCGCTTCTACTGATCTAGAACGTAGCTACCGCGTTAACCTGAACATGATTGGCCTGGATAACCGTCCTCAGGTTAAAGGTCTGGTTCAGATTCTATCGGAGTGGATTGAGTTCCGTCGCACGACGGTTCGCCGACGTTTGCAATATCGCTTAGACAAAGTGATGGCTCGCCTGCACATCTTAGAAGGTTTGTTGGTTGCGTACCTGAACCTTGATGAAGTGATTGAGATCATCCGTACTGAAGACGATCCAAAAGCGGTGCTGATGGAGCGTTTTGGTATCACTGATATCCAAGCCGATGCGATTCTGGATACCAAACTTCGTCATCTTGCCAAACTGGAAGAGATGAAGATCCGTGGTGAGCAAGAAGAGCTGGAAAAAGAACGTGAGAAGCTAGAGCTGCTATTAGGTTCTGAGCGCCGTCTGAATACATTGCTGAAGAAAGAAATCAAAGCAGATGCAGAGAAATACGGCGATGATCGTCGCTCGCCACTAGTAGAGCGTGCAGAAGCTAAAGCGCTAACTGAACGTGACCTAGTGCCGAGTGAACCAATTACGGTTGTTCTGTCTGAAAAAGGCTGGATTCGTCACGCGAAAGGCCACGAAGTTGAAGCAGAAGGTCTGAATTACAAGTCTGGTGATAAATACTTGGCGCATGCCCGAGGTAAGAGTAACCAACCTGCCGTTTTCCTTGGTAGTGATGGTCGCAGCTACTCGCTTGAATCGCACTCTTTACCGTCTGCTCGTAGCCAGGGTGAGCCAATTACTGGTCGCCTGAACATCACCGCCGGTAGCAGCATTCGCCAAGTTATTATGGGTGAAGAAGATCAGCTATGGCTGGTGGGTTCTGACGCGGGTTACGGCTTTGTATGTAAAGGTTCCGATCTGTTGTCGAAGAACCGCAGCGGTAAAGCTCTGGTCACCTTACCTGCGAACTCTGAAGTGATGACGCCTAAAGAAGTTGAAGATTTAGACTCTGATGAAATTCTGGCGATCACTAACCAGGGACGTATGTTGTTGTTCCCAATTAAAGACCTGCCGCAATTAGCAAAAGGTAAAGGGAATAAGATCATCAACATTCCTGCGGCGAAAGCGAAAGATCGTGAAGAAGTATTATCTCATCTGATGGCTCTGCCACAGGGAGCTTCTCTGACACTTTATGCTGGCAAGCGTAAGCTGGGCTTAAAACCAACTGACTTGGATAACTTCCGTGGAGAGCGTGGCCGTCGAGGTAGTCTGCTGCCAAGAGGCTTACAGCGAGTGACTCGAATCGACGTTGAGCTCGGTGAGTCGAGCAACACTGAAGAATCGAGCGAAAGCGAATAAAACAAAAATCCCAGCCAGTGGCTGGGACTTTTTTATGCTTCTTGTTTGTCTTCAGCAATAGTGACTTTTAACGTTATCTCTTTGCCTTTACGAATAATGCCCACTTCAACAGTCGTACCGGGACGTAAATCGGTGACAATATCCATCACACTTTGTCGTCCCTGAACTTTATTGCCATCAATACTAATTATGATGTCTTGTTTCTCGAAGCCTGCTGCGCTAGCGGGACCATTAGGGTCGATACCGAGAACGACAATGCCACCGACATGTTGATTACCCAATAATCGAGCGGTGACCGCATTAATATCTTGACCATCAATGCCGATATAGCCACGGATCACACGGCCATCCGCAATGATCTTTTGCATGATCTTGCTTGCGAGTGGTGCCGGAATCGCGAATGAAATGCCGTAAGTTTCCAAATCGGTTGCTTGCTGGAAGGAGGCGGTATTAATTCCGACTAACTCACCCTGGGTATTAACCAATGCACCACCAGAGTTACCTTCGTTGATTGCCGCATCGGTTTGAATGAAGGCTTGTCGTCCGTCGCTGATAGAAGAACGTCCCGTTGCGGAGATTATACCAAAGGTCGTGGTTTGTCCTAAGTTGTATGGATTGCCAATGGCCAGTACCACATCACCAACTTGAGGTTTGTATTCTGAGTTCAGAGGTATCACGGGGAGATTGGTACCCTCAACACGCAGCACGGCGATATCGGTACGTTTGTCGGTACCGACAAGTTGTGCCGCGGCAGCTCTGCCATCTTGCAGTGCTACGACGATTTGGTCAGCCTGCGCAACAACATGGTAATTGGTAATGATGTAGCCTTTCTCACTGACAATCACACCAGATCCCAGCCCTTGTGTAGAAAGCTTGCTACGATCATTTTCTACATACTTGCGGCTGTAAATATTCACCACGGCTGGAGCGGCTTTTCTAACAGCCTGATTGAAAGAGAGTTCAAGAGAGGCGATGTTGCTTGGTTGTGGATCAAGCGCAGCTGGAATTACGTTATTACGTAAAGATGGAACCGCAAGTAGGACAACGGCGGCGGTTGCCAAGCCTAGAAAGACAGAACGTAATAAAAAGCTAAGCATATCCTCTCCATGTGTGAACGCCAAAGTGGCATAAGAATGTGAAGAATAGCATTACATTGAAAAATAACAAAAGGACAGCACGTGATTGTGCTGTCCTTTTAATTGTCCGACTAAAAGTTCGTCAAAGTATTAGAGCTCTGTCACCGAATGTTGTGTATCCAAAGCCCTTTTAATTAACCACCTTTGGGCCAATACTGTTATCGAATTACCAGATAAATGGTACGGTCTCCGCGCTGAATGTTGAGTGCGAGTACGCCTTTTTGCTTATCAACAATGGCTCGAAGTTCAGCAAGGTTTTTCACGCGCTGACGGTTCACTCCTATGATGATGTCACCTTCTTGCAACTGGTATTGAGCTGCAGGTGAGTTTTCAGTAACGCTTGTCACCTTCACACCTTGAACGGAGTCACTCGGGTTTGTGTTACTTAACTCAGCACCTTTTAGACCATCATGCAGGGTTTCTGCTTTCGCTTTGATATTGGTCGACTCACCAAGCGTCACATTAAAGGTTTCGTTTTTACCATCACGCACCACACCGAGCGTGATCTTTTTACCTGCACCTAATGTTGCGACTTTGGCACGTAGCTCAGAGAAGGTGTCAATCGACTTACCATTCACGGAAACGATGATATCACCTGCTTTCAAGCCCGCTTTATCAGCAGCGCTGTCAGGCACTACTTGACCAATAAATGCGCCTTTGCTGGACTCGTAGCCGAGTGCCTCTGCTAGCTCCGACGTGACTTCGCCGCCTTGAACACCCAACATACCGCGTTTCACTTCACCAAACTCTAAGATTTGCTCGGTAAGGTTTTTCATCATGTTGGAAGGAATCGCAAAGCCAATGCCGACGTTACCACCATTTGGACCCAAAATAGCGGTGTTGATGCCGATCAGCTCACCATTTAAGTTGACCAAGGCACCACCTGAGTTGCCGCTGTTAATCGCAGCATCGGTTTGAATGAAGTTCTCGAAGTTTTCAACATTCAAGCCGCTACGGCCAAGTGCGGAAACAATACCTGAAGTGACGGTTTGACCCAGACCAAACGGGTTACCAATCGCAACGGTAAAGTCACCGACGCGCAACTTGTCGGAGTCGGCAATTTTAATTTGTGTCAGGTTCTTTGCTTTTTCCAGTTTGAGCAGTGCCACATCGGCCATTTCGTCACCACCGACTAATTCGGCGTCATACTCTCGTCCGTCATATAAGCGTACTCGAATCTCATCCGCCCCTTTTATTACGTGATAGTTCGTTACGATATGACCTTTGTTCGCGTCAATGATGACACCTGACCCTAACCCACGGAACGGGCGCTCTCGCGTTTGTTCCATTGGAAAATCTGGGCCAAAGAAAAATTGAAATTGCTCGGGAATACGGCTGGTTTGCACCTGTTTGCCTTCTACCGCAATGCTGACTACCGCTGGGGTCACTTTATCCAGCATTGGAGCGAGGCTAGGTAGTTGCTGACCATCCATGCTGAGCGGCAAGGCTGCCGTCGCCTGGATTGGCGTGAAGATAGAACTCAAACTTAGAGATAGAACGGTCAGTGCAAGCAGTGGTTTTTTCATCCAATAACTCCTCTTGAAACATGTCTGCCAAAAAGAAATATCCTAACTATTAGTAATATAAGGTTCAGTTGGGATAATCAAAAGGGGTAGCAGTTCACAAATAAGTTAGAGATGGCTGTTTCAGAAAAGTTCAAAAAGGGCCGATGCAAAATGAGATTTGTATCGGCCTGATAGGGGAGATAAGAGGTGTTATGATGCTTTGGCGGTGACCGCTTCAGGTGCTGTAATTACTTCTTTCTCTTGATCTTTTAAAAGACCTGTTGCGCCATTGGCGTAGTCTTTAGGTTGTTCGTTGACATTTGGCTGATCTTCTTTGATCTGCTCTGAAGCCATCGCTGTCTTCTTATCAAACGGGTTATCTTGCTCAGGTAGATTAGGCAAAAGTTCTGAAGACGTCTTCGCTAGATGCTGATACAGCTTGGTGTAATCTTTACCTAGGGTATCCAACATTTCTGCGGTTTGGGCAAAGTGGTCAACGAGCTCTTGGCGTTGTTGCTCTAGTTCAAACTTCGCCGACTCTAATTCTTTCTGTACAGACTTCTGTTTTTTGTATTCAGGTGTGGTTAGTCGACTAATGACTACGCCTACGATTGTACCGACCAGCAAACCCACAATGGCATGAATCCAAGGCATAACTGCTCCTTATATTTGTTTTAACAAGTCTTTTACTACTTAGTTACACGCGGTGCTCGTCCATGTTACTATGGCTTGAACAGCCGATAAAGAAAAATAGCAGTATGTCTTCGGGGACTGATAACTAATTCTCTGTAATCAGACATTGCCCCCGAGGTGACACTTTCCTTTGTACCTCTAAAACGACTTAATGCGATGACACCACTACAACGATATCAAAAAGATATAGCAGAACATGGATTCCAGCGTGATGAAGCCCAACATCAGGCAGTAACTGCTTTGGATAAGCTCTACCACGCTATTGTCAATTTTCAGTCTGCACCTGTACCTCAACTTTCCAAATGGCAAAAACTCATGGGTAAAAAGGTTGAATTGCCTGAACCACCGAAAGGTTTGTATTTTTGGGGAGGGGTCGGTCGAGGTAAAACCTATTTGATGGATGCTTTTTTTGATGCGTTGCCAACAGAAAGAAAGATGCGAGTGCATTTTCATCGCTTTATGTACCGAGTACACGATGAACTGAAGCAACTGGGTGATGTTGAAAACCCATTATCGAAAGTGGCTGACAAGTTTAAAAAAGAAGCGGACGTGGTGTGCTTTGATGAATTCTTTGTCTCTGATATTACCGATGCAATGATTCTGGCTACATTGCTACAAGAAATGTTTAAGCGTCAGATGATCTTAGTTGCGACGTCGAATATTGAACCGCAAAATTTGTACCGTAATGGTTTACAGCGAGCGCGATTCTTGCCTGCAATCGATATGATTTTGGCTCGATGCGATGTTTTGAATGTCGACAGTGGAGTGGATTACCGTTTAAGAACGCTCGAGCAGGCAGAAATCTATCATCATCCTTTAGACGAACAAGCGACCATTAACCTGAATAAGTACTACCAGCAACTGACAGGTGAGCGGCAGCACGTGGCGCACCTGATAGAAATTAACCACCGCAATATCGAGGTTATCGAAGCCAGCGACGGTGTATTGCATGCTTCTTTTGCTCAGTTATGTCAAACGACGCGAAGCCAGAATGATTACATAGAACTCTCACGCATTTATCACACCGTATTGCTGGCTGATGTTGTGCAGATGAGCGGCAAAATAGACGACGCAGCGAGACGTTTTATTGCTCTGGTCGATGAGTTTTATGAGCGACATGTTAAGCTCATTATTTCTGCGGAAGTGCCGATGGATAGCTTGTATACTCAAGGCCAGCTTGAATTTGAATTTAAGCGCTGTCTATCTCGTTTAACTGAGATGCAGAGTCATGAGTATCTCGCAAGAGAGCATTTGGCTTAAATCTACTTGTTTCAAAAAAACTGAAGAAAAAATTAGTGATTTGGCGCAAAAAAAGGTGATTTTTTCTTCGGTCTTCTCTATAATCCTGCGACCCACCGTTACTGCAGACCTGATTATCGAAGTTATTTCGACAATGAAGGTCGAGAGTACCACCGACTCGAAGGGGTGATGACTGGGCTCTTAGACAGTGTGGGAGCACCAAAAGGGTGTTCCTTTAAAGTTTAAATTTTAATTAACGGGTTATTATTAGCATGAAAACTTTCGTTGCTAAACCAGAAACTGTAAAACGCGACTGGTACGTTGTAGACGCTGAAGGTAAAACTCTTGGCCGTCTAGCAAGTGAAATTGCATCTCGCCTACGTGGCAAACATAAAGCTGAATACACTCCTCACGTTGACGCTGGTGACTACATCATCGTTATCAACGCTGAGAAAGTTGCTGTAACTGGTAACAAAGCTAAAGACAAAGTGTACTACCGTCACTCTGAGTTCCCAGGTGGTCTAAAATCTATCACTTTTGAAAAGTTGATCGATCGTAAACCTGAGATGGTTCTTGAGCTTGCAGTTAAAGGCATGCTTCCACGTGGTCCTCTAGGCCGTGCTATGTACCGTAAGCTTAAAGTTTACGCAGGCGCTGAGCACAACCATGTTGCTCAACAACCACAAGTACTAGACATCTAATTGGGGATTTCGAAAATGGCAGAGAATCAATACTACGGCACTGGCCGTCGCAAAAGCTCAGCTGCGCGTGTTTTCATCAAACCAGGCAGCGGCAACATTGTAGTAAACAAGCGTAACCTTGACGAATACTTCGGTCGTCCAACAGCACGCATGGTTGTACAACAACCTCTAGAGCTAGTTGAACTAACTGACAAGCTAGACCTTTACGTAACAGTTAAAGGCGGCGGTATTTCTGGTCAAGCTGGTGCTATCCGTCACGGTATCACTCGCGCGCTTATGGAATACGATGAGTCTCTACGTCCTGCTCTACGTGCAGCTGGTTACGTTACTCGTGACGCTCGTTGCGTTGAACGTAAGAAAGTTGGTCTACGTAAAGCACGTCGTCGTCCACAGTTCTCTAAGCGTTAATTTCCTTACGGGAATTATGCTTTCCAGAGTTATTCTGGATACTGTGCACCAAAAGCTCGGCTATATGCCGAGCTTTTTGTTTTTTATACGGCTGAAAAATACGCCATTAATTTGATATTTTTATCCCGGACCTAACTTAATACCCACGCAATATTTAGCTGAGCCATTATTAAGTTTTTTCTTAATTTCATGTGCTACAAAATTTTAATAACTCTCGTCAGTAGTCCGGTTATTTTATTTCTTCTTCAGTAGACTTAATTTACTGAAAACAACCGATATAAAAGGGATAAACCTCGTTATTTCGTGTCTCTTCCTTTCGCTTTCTTGTTACAAATCACATCAAACATTTATTATTTTACTGCTTTTGTGACGACACGGGCGATTTGCCTCACAAATGTTACAAAAAGGTAGCTTTATCTTGTCAAAAAGTAGGGTTTTCTTTATCATTTCCTCCCAATAAATATAACGAAATTCATTATGTGTTAGCCATGCTCTTATAAGCGGAATAATAACGATCCAAGGGAGCAAATGGGAGAATGTTTGGATGAGCAACGCGCCTTTAAATAACGGTCGCAGGCGTTTTCTAACCGCTACAACGGCAGTTGTGGGTGGGTTAGGGGCAGCTGCCGTCGCCGTTCCTTTTATAAAATCATGGAATCCGAGTGCTAAAGCAAAAGCTGCTGGTGCACCGGTGGAAGTGGATATCAGTAAAATCGAACCGGGCCAATTGGTTCGTGTTGAGTGGCAGGGTAAACCTGTATGGATTGTACGCCGTACTCAGCAAGTGATAGATAACCTCAAAACTATCGACGATAAACTTCGTGATCCTAAGTCTGAAATGGAGCAGCAACCTGCTTACGCTCAGAATGAGTACCGCTCAATTAAGCCGGAGTTCTTTGTTGCAGTTGGTTTCTGTACTCACTTAGGCTGTTCACCTAGCTACCTGCCTGATTCTTTCTCAGAGCAAGTTCAGGGTGTGAAATCTGGCTTCTTCTGTCCATGTCATGGTTCTAAGTTTGATATGGCTGGCCGAGTGTTCCAGGGTGTTCCTGCGCCGTTGAACCTTGTGATTCCTAAGCACATGTATCTGAGTGACACGAAGCTCATAGTTGGTGTTGATGAGGGGGATGCATAATGCAAGCAATGTTAGACTGGGTAGAAAAACGTATTCCAGCCATGAATGCTTATAAAAAGCATTTATCTGAATACCCAATGCCGAAGAACTTCAACTTTTGGTACCTTTTTGGTTCTCTGGCTATGTTGGTTCTTGTTAACCAAATCCTAACGGGTATTTGGTTAACGATGAACTACGTTCCTTCTGGCGAAGGTGCATTTGCTTCTATCGAATACATCATGCGTGATGTTGAGTACGGTTGGTTGTTGCGATACATGCACTCTACCGGTGCTTCAGCATTCTTCGTGGTTGTATACCTGCACATGTTCCGTGGTCTGATCTACGGTTCGTACCAAAAGCCTCGTGAACTACTATGGATCTTCGGGATGTTGATCTTCTTGGTTCTTATGGCTGAAGCTTTCATGGGTTACCTACTACCATGGGGTCAGATGTCATACTGGGGTGCACAGGTAATCATTTCTCTATTTGGTGCGATTCCTGTTATTGGTGACGATTTAACACTTTGGATCCGTGGTGACTACATCATCTCTGGTGCAACGTTGAACCGTTTCTTCGCGCTTCACGTTATTGCGCTACCAATCGTACTGCTTCTGCTTATCGTACTTCACGTATTGGCACTGCACGAAGTTGGGTCAAACAACCCTGACGGTATCGAGACTAAACTACCGAAAGGCACTATGGGCGATGATTACCAAACGCAATTCAAGTTCCACGATTACTACTCGAAGAAATACGACATCATCGACTCTATTCCGTTCCACCCTTACGGTACGGTAAAAGATTTGGTGGGTGTAGCTGGTTTCTTGTTCTTCTTCTGTTACGTGTTGTTCTTCAACCCAGAAATGGGTGGTTACTTCCTTGAGCCGCCTAACTTTGAAGCAGCGAACCCGCTTAAGACACCTGCGCACATCGCGCCTGTATGGTACTTCACACCGTTCTACGCAATCTTGCGTGCGGTTCCAGACAAGCTGTTGGGCGTAATCCTGATGGGTGCTTCGATTGCAGTTCTGTTTGTACTACCGTGGTTAGACCGTTGTAAAGTGCGTTCTTACCGTTACCGTAGCAAACTTCATCTGTTGAATATTATCCAATTCACTATCAGCTTCATTGCGCTAGGTATTTTGGGTGCGTTACCTGCAACGCCAACATACACACTACTAGCACAAATCTTTAGTTTGGGTTACTTCATGTTCTTTGTACTGCTGTTCTTCTACAGCAAAAATGAAGCAACTAAACCATTACCAGAGAGGGTGACATTCAAATGAAGAAGTGGATTGTAATTCTATTTGCTATGTTGCCATCTCTAGCGATGGCAGCGGGGGCCAGTGTGCCGCTTGATAAAGCACACGTGGACCTGTCGGATAAAGCTTCGCTGCAAAACGGCGCGAAGTTATTCATGAACTACTGTTTCGGCTGTCACTCTACGCAGTACCAGCGTTATGAGCGTGTCGCAACAGATTTGGAAATTCCAACAGACTTAATGAAAGAGAACCTGATTTTCAATCCAGAAGCGAAAATCGGTGATCTGATGGTTAACTCTATGCCACCTAAGCAAGCGGCAAACTGGTTTGGTGCTCCACCGCCAGATTTGACTCTGGTTGCTCGAGTTCGTGGTGCGGATTGGTTATACACTTACTTACGTTCGTTCTATGTGGATCCATCACGTCCGTTTGGCGTAAACAACATTGTATTCCCAAGTGTTGGTATGCCACATGTACTTGAAGAACTACAAGGTATCCCAACACCAGTCTACGAGACTCACCACGTTGATGGTGAAGAAGTTAAAGTTGTTATTGGTGCTGAAACGGATGGTACTGGCGAACTAAGTACAGGCGAATACGACAAAGCTGTGGGTGATCTGGTTAACTTCCTGGTTTACTCTGGTGACCCGGTACAACTAGAGCGTCACGCAATTGGTTGGTGGGTGATGGGCTTCTTAGTCATCCTGACTATCATCGTTGTGTTGCTTAAGAAAGAGTATTGGCGTGATGTGCATTAATTGTGCTAAAATATCGTGCTAATTCCCAATTTTAATTGACTGTACAATGGAGGCTTAGCCTCCATTGTTTTTATTTGTAAGTGTACTGGAGGGCTCCATGGCTGTAGCTGCCAATAAACGTTCTGTGATGACTCTTTTCTCAAGTGCATCAGATTTGTATAGCCATCAGGTTCGCATTGTACTGGCTGAAAAAGGTGTAAGTGTTGAAGTTGAGCTTGTTGATGAAGCTAACCTTCCTGCTGAACTTATCGAGCTAAACCCATATAAATCAGTGCCAACTCTTGTGGATCGTGAGCTTGCGCTTTACGATTCAAAAATTATCATGGAGTACTTGGACGAGCGTTTTCCTCATCCACCTCTAATGCCGGTTTACCCTGTTGCCCGTGGTAACAGCCGTTTGATGATGTACCGTATCGAACGTAATTGGTACTCACTAGCTGAAAAAGTAATGAAAGGTAACGCTGAAGAATCAGAAAAAGCGCGTACGAAACTTCGTAACGATCTTCTGACTCTAGCACCAATCTTTGCTGAATATGAGTACTTCATGAGTGAAGAATTCAGCTTAATCGATTGTTACTTGGCACCATTGTTGTGGCGTTTACCTCAACTTGGTATTGAGCTTGTTGGTCCTGGCTCTAAAGAGATCAAGGTTTACATGAACCGCGTATTTGAACGTGATTCATTCCTTGCTTCTTTGACTGAAGCTGAACGTGAAATGCGTCTAGTTCGTTAAGCGATTTAGATACATTATGGATATTGCAAAAATGACTGCCCGCCGCCCGTATATGCTTCGAGCATTTTATGACTGGCTGGTAGACAATGACTTAACTCCTCATTTGGTTGTTGATGCAACCATGCCAGGTGTACGTGTACCTGTTGAGTTTATTCAAGATGGTCAGATTATCCTGAATATTGCCCCTCGTGCCGTTGGTAATCTTGAGTTGGGCAATGATGCGATTACTTTCCATGCTCGTTTTAGCGGTCGTCCGCACTCGGTAATTGTGCCTGTTTATGCGGTTCAAGCTATCTATGCACGTGAAAATGGTGCAGGTACGATGTTTGAACCTGAAGAGGCTTATACCAATATCGAAGAAGAAACGATGGAAGAAGAGCAATCTCCGTCGTTTACTACGGTTAGTGATGACGCTCAAGTTGCGGACTCGGAATCAGGTGACAGCGAAAGTGAAGCACCTCGTCCGAAAGGCAAACCAAGCTTAAGAGTTATTAAATAAAAAAAGCAGCGATTCCGCTGCTTTTTTATTGCTTGATACTTGAGTTGATGCTTTAGTAATCACTGAGTTATCGTGAACACTTCAACATTTTCTTCGTTATCTTCGTCTGTGTCACTTTGAATTGGCTGTGTACCATCGTTCGGTAAGTCAACTTCAACGGGCTCTGTCTTTCCGTACTGGAACCCATTAATGACTTGCTTTACACCAGAGACGTTACGTGCGATTTCTATTGCTCTCTGACTCTGTGCTTCTGTTACATAGCCAAACAGAAACACTTCACTATCTTCAGTAATCACTTTCACTTTAACAGCATTAAGCTGCTCATCAGTAAGCAGTGAGGATTTTACTTTCGTGGTGATCCAGCTGTCATTGCTGATTTGCGTCACTGTCAGCGGCTCTTTTTGCTTCATTTGGTTGTGAATCACTTTCACGCCAGTGATTGCACGGGTTCTTTTCTCAAGATCACTGATTAAGTCCTGAGTTGGAGCCTGACCCATCAGCACCACGGTACCATTGTATGAGCTGGCAAAAACACGAGCCTGGCCTTTGAATGGCTGTTTATTACCAATGGCGGCGACTTCAAACTCAATGTTGTTATCTTGCCAGATCTGTTTGGTAGTACGGGTGTCCGTGACGATATTGGCTGTCGTTGCGGCGCCAGCAATGAACAAACCCGCACAACCACTGAGATTAAACACGGTAAGTAAAAGGATGAGGCTACGTAGCATGATTCTGACTCTCAATCTGAGTTATTCTTCGTGAGCAGGGAAAAGTACTTGGTCTATAAGGTCACATAAGCAATGTAAGGTCACCATGTGAACCTCATGAATGCGTGCCGTACGATGAGACGGAATTCGAATCTCGACGTCATTTTCACCCAGTAACCCCGCCATTTCACCGCCGTCTTTGCCTGTCAGAGCAATAATGGTCATGTCGCGTGTTACCGCCGCTTCCATTGCTTTGATAATGTTCTTGCTATTACCGCTGGTCGACAGCGCCAGAAGAATATCACCCGGTTGGCCAAACGCTCGGACCTGCTTAGAGAAGATTTCCTGATAATGGTAGTCGTTAGCAACGGCTGTAAGGGTAGTATTATCAGCGGTCAGCGCCATCGCCGGAAGGCTTGGACGTTCTGTCTCAAAGCGATTTAAAAGGCAAGAGACAAACTGTTGTGAATTGGCGGCACTTCCACCGTTCCCACAGCATAGGATTTTATTACCATTAAGCAAACTCGAAACCATGGCTTGAGCCGCATGAGTAATAGCGTCTGGCAGTGCTTCAGCAGCTGCAATTTGAATTTGAATACTTTCTGTAAAGCTGTCTTTAATGCTATCTAGCATCGCTTATCCTTCAGATATTGCGTTTTGTATCCAGTTAATATCTCGGCCACTGTCATGAATGGCGATAACATCGAACCGGTAATCGATTGTATGTATGGACTGTTTTTGGCGGCTTAGCCAAATATTGGCGGTTTTTATCAGCTTACGCATTTTGGCGTGAGTGACCATTTCCGCTGCCGAGCCAAAACGATCGTTGTTGCGATATTTGACTTCGACGAAGACGATAGTTTCACCTTGTTGGAAGATTAAATCAATTTCGCCAACTTTTGTCAGAAAATTTTGCTCGACAAAGCGTAAACCCTGGCGAAGCAAGTATTGCTTGGCCAGGGTTTCATATTGATTACCTATCTGACGTTTACTGAAGAGCCCCACGCTCGGTCCAACTTAGCTCACGTTGTACAACACAGTTGTTGTCGAGGCTCAACACACCTGTCTGACCTCGTATCGATAGCCCCGGAACAAGCTTCATCTGAGGCAGTTCGCCAATCAACTTGTAGGCATCCATTCCGAGTGCTTTTAGACGGACTTCCATATTGGATTGTTCTGCCCACAGCTCTTTCATTTCAGCTGCAACCGTCGGATCTGGATCAATCAGTAGCGGGATGTCGCTGTAAATTATGCCAGTCAAATCATCGTACGTTGCGCCACCGCTATTACTACGAGAGTTAGAGAAGATTTGTGGTGGCTTGGCGTCCGGGTTAATCGCGACTTCGATAAATGGTTTAATCAAAGTCAGCTCTGAACTTCTTGCTACAATGTAAACCGCATCTACGTCGCGGCGGCTACGTGGCTGAGTTTCAAGTTTAATTTTCATCAGCGATTGCATCTGAGCGATACGCTGTTTACTTTCCTGCAGGCCGAATACGTCATTGATGTCTTTTTGCAGCTGGCGTTTATCACCAAAGTAGCTGGTTGCGACTTTGTTTGAGCTGTATTTATTCCACTCTTCATTAAACGCTTCAACTACTCGCTCGCCGTAACTGCCTTTAGGCGCAAGAATTAGCGGGAAATTGTAGCCTTGATTGAACAGGTATTTAGCTGCTTGAGCCACTTCTTGCTCTGGAGAAAGTGCCAGATAGCAGATATTACTGCCCGGTTGGATTTCTTCAGGAATGTTCAAAGCTAGGGCTGGAATCGTCGGGCCAGCTGCAGAGCCATCCATTGAAGTTTGCAGTAGTTCCACATTTTCTTTTTGTAGAGGGCCGACAACAAAATCAATATTCTCGTTGATTAGGCGCTGCTTGATTTGCTCGGGACTGTACGCGTGCGTATCAATCACGGTTAAGCTTGTGCTCTCGTCACGATTCTCATCATTCATCATCGCAAACATAAAGCCTTCACGGATCAGCTGTGCTTGAGGCGCAAATTTCCCCGTCAGCGGCAGTAGTAACGCAGTATTATTTGGCTTAACAATGTTGAGAGACAGAATATTTTGAATTTCTTCAGGCGTGTAAACCGCAGCCGGGTGTGAAGGGTTTTCAGTTAACCAACGATCCAGCGTATTTCTTAGCTGAGAAAGGTTACCCGACATGGCTTTAGAGTAAATCGCCAATTGCAACCAGCCACTCAAAACTTCTTCGTTTGGAGCGGTGCTTAGCGACGACAATTCTGCTTCTGAGTAGCTACCGAAGTTCATCCAAATACGGCTGGAAATCTCACGTTGCTCAGGAGACGAAGAGTAATGACCTAGCATGACCAGTTCACGGTTTGCTTCAAATGACTGGTTCAGGCTTTGGTAAGCGTCTGCACGTAACGCGTAGTAATCCTTCCATTGGTCGTTTGGTAGTTTCCACCAAGGCTTAAAGTTCAGTAGCTGAAGTAACTGAGAGTAATTGCCTTGCTTTTGCTGTATGGTCGCTCGCGCCAGTTGCCACTCTGCCTGTTGCACTTCTGACAACTGCTGGCGGGAAAGTCGCGTGATCAGCAGGTCAGCCTGATCAAATTGGTTGGCTTGAATTGCGGCTTTGGCTGCCATGATCAACCAGTCGTTTTGCACGCTGCCTTCCGAACTGTCAGCTTGAATCATGTAGCTCTGCACTGACTGGGTAGGCTCCAGTGTGACATCTACACCATCAGGTTGTCTCGGACCTGAAGAACAGGCGGCGAGTGTAATTGCTAGTGCAACAGGAGTGAGTATGCGTGGTACACTGAGTCTCTTATGGTTAATCATTGCCGTGAGTTCTCTATAATTTTGTACAAAATTGTCTTTATATTAATCGTTGAAGTGATGGTAAACAAATGACAGATAAAAATAATTTGCCGAATGAGGGGCCAACTCTCTATATCGTACCGACTCCAATCGGAAATTTAGCAGATATCACCCAACGTGCTATCGAAGTTCTGTCGAATGTGGACATCATTGCTGCTGAGGATACCCGACATACGGGTAAATTACTGTCTCACTTCAATATTCAAACCAAAACTTTTGCGTTGCATGATCACAACGAACAGCAAAAAGCACAGGTTTTGGTAGAAAAGCTACTTTCAGGCCAGTCCATCGCTCTGGTTTCTGACGCGGGTACACCTTTAATCAGCGATCCAGGATACCATCTGGTGACAAAATGTCGTCAAGCGGGCGTAAGAGTTGTGCCTCTTCCTGGTGCGTGTGCGGTTATTACGGCGTTAAGTGCTTCTGGTTTGCCGTCTGATCGCTTCAGTTTTGAAGGGTTTCTACCGCCTAAAAGCAAAGGACGTAAAGACAAGTTCTTAGAAATCGCATCAGTAGAACGTACCTGTATCTTTTATGAGTCGCCACATCGCATTTTAGACTCTCTACAAGATATGTTAGACGTTCTTGGCCCTGAACGAGAAGTTGTTTTGGCGCGAGAGTTGACCAAAACGTTTGAAACTATTCAAGGTATGCCGCTTGGAGAGTTAATCGAGTGGGTGAAAAGCGACGACAACCAACAGCGCGGCGAAATGGTGTTACTGATTCATGGCCATCGTGAAACGGCGGATGACTCTTTGCCTGATGACGCGTTGCGCACACTGGGTATTTTGACCAAAGAGTTGCCACTCAAAAAGGCGGCGGCGTTGGTGGCAGAAATCCATAACCTTAAAAAGAATGCTCTGTATAAGTGGGGTTTAGAGAACCTGGATTAATCAGGCGACCTCTGTCTAAATAGGTTTACCTAGCCAAATGGAATAGGGCTGATGATTTTCATTAGCCCTTTTTTTCTTCTGACCAGACGTCATGCTGGGCTTCGTTAGAGTAAAAAAGCACCACTTGAAGCATTCCTTACATCATATCTGTGATCTAACTAGACTCTGAAGTGAGAACTCTATACAATCCGCTCCGGAGCTGACTGGGTAGTCGCTGCTTTGTTGATGTCCTTCGGGAGACTGACGTTGAGGTCCTTCGGGAAACTGACGTTGACGTCCTTCGGGAGACTGACAAAGGGGAGGAAAGTCCGGGCTTCATAGAGCAAGGTGCCAGGTAACGCCTGGGGGGCGCAAGCCTACGACAAGTGCAGCAGAGAGAAGACCGCCGATGGCCCGTAAGGGATCAGGTAAGGGTGAAAGGGTGCGGTAAGAGCGCACCGGGCGACTAGTAATAGTTCGTAGCAGGGTAAACTCCACCTGAAGCAAGACCAAATAGGCCTCCACATTGCGTTGCTCGCGTAAGGAGGCGGGTAGGTTGCTCGAGCCAGTGAGTGATTGCTGGCCTAGACGAATGGCTACCGCCGCGCAAGCGGAACAGAACCCGGCTTATGTGTCGGCTCCAACTATTCGAGACCCATCATTACTTTATAGTAATGATGGGTTTTTTGCATTTTATTGACTCAGACTGCGTCATTACCAATAAACTTGGCGTTAAATCACGTCTAACTCTAGACTTGTGGTGGCGATGATGTGGGAAATCAGTACACTAGGAACTATTATTCACTCGCTGATTAAATCAGCATGAGAGAACAACACGTCCTAAAAATCGCTTCAAGATTATTCAACGAGAAAGCTATGACCGAAACCTTTCAACATATTTCCGTGTTATTAAATGAATCCATTGATGGCCTAGCTATCAAACCTGACGGTATCTATATCGATGGAACATTTGGCCGAGGCGGTCACAGCCGTACGATTTTATCTAAGCTAGGTGAAAACGGCCGACTTTACAGTATTGACCGCGACCCACAGGCAATCGCAGAAGCGGGTAAGATTGACGATCCTCGTTTTACCATTATTCATGGTCCATTCTCTGGCATGGCTGAATACGCACAAGACTACGATCTGGTTGGCAAAGTAGACGGTGTATTGCTGGATCTTGGCGTATCTTCTCCTCAACTAGATGACGCTGAGCGTGGTTTTAGCTTTATGAAAGATGGCCCACTGGACATGCGTATGGATCCAACCACGGGCATTCCGGTATCTCAGTGGCTAATGGAAGCGGATTTGGATGACATCACCTGGGTTATTCGCGAATTTGGTGAAGACAAACACGCCCGTCGTATTGCGCGCGCGATTGTGGAATACCGAGAAAACGAAGAAAACGAGCCAATGGTTCGTACAGGCCAGTTGGCGAAGCTAATTTCAGAAGCTGCGCCAAAAAGCTTTAAAGAGAAAAAACACCCTGCGACACGTGCATTTCAGGCATTCCGTATTTACATCAACAGTGAGTTAGAAGAGATCGACACGGCACTAAAAGGTGCGGCAAGTATTCTTGCTCCACAAGGGCGTCTGTCTGTAATCAGCTTCCATTCATTGGAAGACCGCATGGTTAAGCGCTTTATTCGCAAAGAAAGCAAAGGGCCGGAAGTTCCGCATGGTATTCCACTAACCGAAGCTCAAATCAAAGAGCTGGGCAGTGCGAACATGAAACCCATTGGCAAAGCGATTAAGCCAAGTAAACAAGAAATTGACATAAACCCTCGTTCACGCAGTTCAGTGTTAAGAATTGCTGAAAAGCTTTAATTATTATGACGAAATCCACTCCTAACCTTGCTAAGTTGATTGCCACGGACTTATTCACAGTTGGTCGTTGGCCATTATTGTTGTTGCTTCTTATTCTGGCATCAGCAATGGGAGTGGTATTTGCTACCCACCATGCGCGTCAAGCGATCACCGAAAAAGACCATACTCTGGTTGAGCGCGAGCGACTAGACAGCGAATGGCGCAACCTGATGTTGGAAGAAACCGCCCTGGCAGAACACAGTCGAGTTCAAGACCTTGCAAAAAAGGAGCTTGAAATGAAACGACCTGATGGCGATAAAGAAGTGGTTATCACACTAAAATGATTAGAAAGAAAACCAGTACCAAACAAGGAAATAAGCGGAAGGTTCCCGCAAAAACAAAAGCTGCAGTCGATGAGAAGAAAATCGAAAAAAAAGCGGCAAAAGTCGAGGTAGAAGAGTCATTTTTGATTCGTTGGCGTTTCCATCTGTTACTGTTTTTCGTCTTTTGTGCGTTTGCACTCCTCATTGGGCGTGTAGCGTACATTCAAATCATTGAGCCTGATAACCTGATCAAGCAAGGTGACCTTCGTTCTGTTCGAGTTAAGTCGATTCCTTCTGCACGAGGCATTATCTCTGATAGAAACGGAGAGCCTCTTGCCGTCAGTGTGCCTGTCGAAGCGGTTTGGGCCGATCCGGCGACCATCTTTAAAGAAAATGCGCTCAGTCAGACTCAAAGTTGGTACGCGCTGGCGGACGTTCTTGGCGTTGAGCGTCAAGGTCTTATTGACAAGATCAAGCGCAATGAAAAGCGTCGTTTCATTTACCTGCAGCGTCAGGTAAGTCCCGCCATGGCGAATTACATCCGTGAGTTGAAACTACCGGGCGTAGGGCTTAAATCTGAGTCGCGTCGTTATTATCCAGCAGGTGAGGTTAGTGCTCACTTAGTCGGGGTAACGGGCATCGATGGCCATGGCTTGGAAGGCGTAGAGCGCAGCTATGATGAATGGCTGACTGGCCAAGAAGGTAAAAAAACCATCCGTAAAGACCGTTATGGTCGAGTGGTAGAGAATATAGCCTGGCAGGACAAGCAAGAAGGCAAGTCGTTGCAATTGACGATTGACCAGCGTTTACAAGCCATTGCTTATCGTGCCATTAAACAGTCTGTGGCCGACCACCGTGCAACCTCTGGCTCTGTTGTGATGTTGGACGTAAAAACGGGGGCGGTACTGGCGATGGTTAACGCGCCATCGTACAACCCGAATAATCGTAGTGATTGGCAAAGTTACAAAATGCGTAACCGCGTGATTACCGACTCGATGGAGCCGGGTTCGACTATTAAGCCGTTTGTGATTCTGGCTGCGTTAGAAAATGGCATCGCAGATACTGACACCATCGTTGATACAGGGAACGGTGTGCTTCGATTGGGTGGAAGCCGGGTAAAAGATGTCTCTCCCGTAGGTAAAGCCAGCCTGGAGATGATCCTGAAAAAATCCAGTAACGTCGGTGTGACTAAACTGGCGATGCAAATGCCTGTTGAAGCGCTACTGGGCTTATACAGTTCGGTCGGTTTTGGTGAGCTTTCTGGCTTGAATCTGGTGGGTGAAGTAACGGGTATTTTCCCTAGTCGTTCGCGTTGGTCACCAATTGAAAGAGCGACCATTTCTTTCGGCTATGGTCTTTCCATTACACCAATTCAGCTTGCTCACGCGTACGCGACGCTGGGTAATCTTGGTAAATACGAGCCGATACATATTATAAAAAGTAACGACAACAATATGTCTCGCCAGGTCGTTAGCCCTGAGCATGCGCGTCAGGTACTTAATATGCTGGAAACGGTAACTCAGCAAGGTGGCTCCGCTCGACGTGCGGCCGTGCCGGGCTATCGAATCGGGGCAAAAACGGGTACTTCTCGTAAAGCTTCTGCGGGTGGATACAGTGATGAGTACATTACTTACACCGCAGGTCTCGCCCCCGTTAGTGACCCTAAAATCGCACTCGTTGTGATCGTCAATGAGCCGCAAGGTGATGATTACTACGGTGGTTCTGTGGCATCTCCGGTCTTTTCTGAAATTATGAAAGGGGCGCTACAGATCCTGAACGTGGCACCAGATGAAAATAAATTCCAGCAGTAAGCAAAGTTAGCTTACTGCCAAATAACTTGAGTAAACCTGAGCCAAAGCTCGGAGAACAAATATGACTAAAGCCATCAGTATGGACGCATTGCTGTCCTCTTGGGTTGATTGCCCAAGTTTAGCGTCCGTTCTTGTCTCTGAACTGGAACTCGACAGCCGAAGAGTTCAACCCGGTACCACTTTTGTTGCGATTGTCGGGCACGTCGTGGATGGAAGGAAGTTTATTCCGGCGGCAATTCAGCAAGGTGCGAATGCAGTTATTGCACAAGCCTGTGAGAACAAAACGCATGGCACCATAGAGTGGGTTGATGACATTCCGGTTATTTATTTGAGTGCTTTGGATAAGTGTCTGTCTGAAATGGCAGGTCAACTTTATCGCTATCCAACAATGGATCTTATTGGTGTTACAGGAACCAATGGCAAGACCACCATCACACAACTGATTGCGCAGTGGATTGAACTCATCGGTTCGAAAGCGGCCGTGATGGGGACGACAGGAAATGGTTTCTTAGATAATTTGCAAGCAGCAGCGAACACCACCGGCAACGCGGTGGAAATTCAACATACGCTTGCGTCATTAGCTGAGCAGGGCGCGAAGTACACGGCGCTGGAAGTTTCTTCTCATGGCTTAGTGCAAGGACGAGTGAAAGCTCTGTCATTTTCGGCTGGCGTGTTTACCAATCTGAGCCGAGATCACCTCGACTATCATGGCACGATGGAAGATTACGCGAGCGCTAAATTTAGCCTCTTTACCCAGCACCAGTGTGAAAAAGCCATTATTAACGTTGATGATGAAGTCGGTGCAGCTTGGGCTAAAGATCTTCCAAATCCGATTGCAGTTTCTTTAGTGCCGACAACTGAGTTTACAAACGCATTATGGGCCAGCAACGTCACGTATGCAGAATCTGGTATTACTATCGATTTTGACGGTATGTTTGGCAGCGGCACCTTATACGCACCTTTGATTGGGGAGTTCAACGCGGCTAACTTGATGTTAGCGTTTGCGACTTTGCTAAGCTTAGGTTTTGACAAACAAGCGCTTTTGGCGACGGCGAATCAATTGCAGCCGGTATTAGGTCGAATGGAACTGTTCCAGACAGATAACCGAGCCAAAGTTGTGGTTGATTACGCGCACACCCCGGATGCATTAGAAAAAGCGTTGCAGGCGCTGCGTGTGCATTGTGACGGTCAGCTCTGGGCGATCGTCGGATGTGGCGGAGATCGTGATCCAGGTAAACGTCCAATGATGGCTGAAATTGCAGAGCGTTTGGGTGATAAGGTTGTGTTAACGGACGACAACCCGCGCAGCGAAAGCCCTGAACTCATCATTAAAGATATGCTGGCTGGATTATCGAAACCTGACGAGGCGATTATTCAGCACGACCGTTTCAAGGCTCTGTCATATGCGCTCGACAATGCGTCAGCCCAAGACATTATCTTGCTGGCAGGTAAAGGCCACGAAGACTATCAAATTCGTAATGGCGAGACGATCCATTATTCGGATAGAGAATCTGCAATGCAGCTATTAGGACTGTCATCATGATTAAAGTAACTTTATCTCAACTTGCAGAAATTACGGATGGTGAATTAGTCGGTGAAGACATCACTATTGCGGCGGTTTCAACCGATACGAGAACAATCGAGAGTGGTTCCCTGTTTGTTGCATTAGTGGGTGAACGATTTGACGCGCATGACTTCTGCCAGCAGGCAGTTGACGCTGGAGCAGGTGCTCTGCTGGTGCAAAAACGTCTCGATGTGGATGTCCCACAAGTGGTGGTCACTGACAGCAAAATTGCTTTGGGTGAAATCGCAGCCTGGGTTCACCAATCTTGGCAAACGCCAACGGTAGCTATTACGGGTAGCTGTGGTAAAACCACAGTAAAAGAAATGGTGGCGAGTATTCTTCAGTTGAAAGGTCAGGTGTTGTTTACGGCTGGTAACTTCAACAACGATATCGGTGTGCCATTAACGTTATTGCGTTCGCAAGCCGACGATGACTATGCCGTCATTGAGCTGGGCGCTAACCATATCGGTGAAATTGCCTATACCACTCAATTGGTGAAACCGGATATCGCGCTGGTCAACAATGTTGCAGCGGCACACCTCGAAGGATTTGGTTCCATTGAAGGCGTTAAGCAAGCGAAAGGTGAAATCTATCAGGGCTTATCAGCTGGCGGAGTCGCAATTGTTAACCTGGATAGTCAGGGTGATGCGTTGTGGCAATCAGTCCTTGCCGATAAGAAGGTGATCACTTTTTCGCAAAGTAACACTCAAGCTGATTTCTATGCTTCCGATATAGCAATGAATGAAGAAGGTAAAGCCAGCTTCACTCTGCACCTAGCCGAAGATGGACAAGAAATTGAACTATCGCTGGGTATTATTGGTCAACACAATGTTGCGAATGCGATTGCGGCTGCAATTATTACCCTAAAAATGGGTGCCTCGCTTGAAGAAATTCAATCTGGCCTGCTGAATCTTAATAAGGTTAAAGGCCGAGTAGACGTTGAGCAACTGAGTCAATCTGTCAAGCTGATTGATGACAGCTATAATGCCAGTGTTCCCGCGATGAAAGCCGCAGTGGACTTATTGGCTGCTTTCAAGGGACAACGTTGGTTGATTTTAGGCAATATGGCTGAATTGGGCGAGGAAAGTCTTGCACTTCATCGTCAAGTCGGGGAACATGCTGCCCCACAAAAATTTGAACACGTTCTCACGTATGGGGCGGACGCAAAGGTAATCAGTGACCTGTGCGACGGCACCCACTTTGAGACACATCAAGATATGATTGACTACATCAAGCAGCATCTAGACCAAACCGTTTCTGAAAACCACACTATGTTGGTTAAAGGAGCGAACGGTGCTCGTATGTTTGAAGTCGCTGCTGCTTTGAAGGAGTATTTTTAATGATTATCTGGCTTGCCGAGCTGCTACAGCCATATTTTTCTTTTTTTCGCTTGTTTGAATACCTGTCTTTTCGAGCAATATTAAGTGTATTAACTGCCTTAGGCCTGTCACTTTGGATGGGACCTATCATGATCAAGCGTTTGCAAATGCTGCAAATCGGTCAGGTAGTACGTAACGAAGGCCCTGAATCCCACTTTAGTAAACGTGGTACGCCGACCATGGGCGGTATCATGATTTTGGCTGCAATTTCTATCACCATTCTGCTTTGGGCCGATTTATCAAACCCTTATGTCTGGGCGGTACTTGCAGTCCTACTCGGCTATGGTGCTGTCGGATTTGTCGACGATTATCGCAAGGTAGTGCGTAAGAATACCGATGGTTTGATCGCGCGCTGGAAATACTTTTGGCAGTCGTTAATTGCATTTGTGGTGGCGTTCGCGCTTTACGCTTACGGCAAAGATACTGCTGCAACTCAACTTGTGGTGCCTTTCTTTAAAGATGTCATGCCGCAAATGGGCATGTTGTACATTATCTTCACTTATTTTGTGATTGTCGGTACGAGTAACGCGGTAAACCTGACTGATGGTCTGGATGGCTTGGCGATTATGCCAACGGTTCTGGTAGCAGCAGGCTTTGCAGTTATTTCTTGGGCGACAGGTAACGTTAACTTCTCTGAATACCTGCATATCCCTTACCTTCCTCACGCTTCTGAACTTGTAGTCGTCTGTACGGCGATTGTTGGTGCTGGTCTTGGCTTTTTGTGGTTCAACACTTACCCAGCGCAAGTATTCATGGGCGATGTAGGCTCACTTGCTTTGGGCGGTGCGCTAGGTACCATCGCAGTATTGGTTCGTCAGGAATTTGTACTGGTTATCATGGGTGGTGTATTTGTGATGGAAACCCTGTCGGTTATTCTTCAGGTGGGTTCTTACAAACTACGTGGTCAGCGTATTTTCCGCATGGCACCTATCCATCACCACTATGAACTTAAAGGTTGGCCAGAGCCTCGTGTTATCGTGCGTTTCTGGATTATTTCTATTGTTCTTGTTCTGATTGGTCTAGCAACACTGAAGGTGCGTTAATCGCGCCTTCTCAGACAAGAGTTACAGTGTGAACAAATATGGAACGTTGGCAAAACATACATAGTGTTATCGTCGTAGGGCTCGGTATTACCGGGCTCTCTGTCGTTAAACACCTAAGAAAATATCAGCCACAGCTGGTGGTTAAAGTCATTGATACTCGAGCTAATCCTCCGGGGGCTGAACGCCTTCCTGAAGGGGTTGAACTGCACAGCGGTGGCTGGAATACCGTGTGGCTTGCAGAGGCTGACTTGGTGGTGACGAACCCTGGTATCGCGCTTGCGACGCCTGAAATTCAGTCTGTACTAGGCCTGGGAACCCCTGTTGTCGGAGATATTGAACTGTTTGCTTGGGCAGTCACTAAGCCCGTCGTTGCAATTACCGGCTCAAACGGAAAAAGCACGGTAACAGATTTGACTGGCGTAATGGCAAAAGCTGCTGGGTTAAGCGTTGGTGTTGGCGGCAATATTGGTGTTCCTGCACTCGATCTACTTGATCAAGAGGCAGACTTGTATGTGCTTGAACTTTCTAGCTTCCAGCTGGAAACCACGTCTAGCCTCAAGTTAAAAGCGGCAGCGTTTCTGAATCTTTCTGAAGATCATATGGATCGCTATGAAAGCATGGCCGACTACCGATCAGCAAAATTGCGTATTTTTAATCATGCTGAGCTTGCGGTAGTGAATCGAGATGATCAGGAGACCTTCCCTGATCATGACATGCCAGTGGTTACCTTTGGTGGTGATGAGCAAGCATTTGGTTTAGAAACCGATGGTGAGAAAACCTGGTTACTTGATCACGGCCAGCGCGTGATTGCCAGTGATGAACTCAAGCTTGTCGGTAAGCACAATTTAGCGAACGTACTGGTTGTATTGGCACTGCTTAAGACTGCGGGTGTTGATTGTCACAACACATTGAATACACTAAAAAATTACACCGGACTGACACACCGTTGCCAGGTTGTTGAAGATAATCAAGGTGTTAAATGGGTCAATGATTCCAAGGCAACCAATATTGCGAGCACGATGGCGGCACTATCGGGGTTGGAGCTGACTGGCAAGTTGTATCTACTGGTTGGTGGCGTTGGTAAAGGTGCAGATTTCACTCCATTAGAACCGATTTTCGCGACGCTCAAATTACAGTTGTGCTGCTTTGGTAAAGATGGTGATGAGTTTTTACCATTGCATCCATCTGCGACTCGTTTCGATACGATGGAAGATGTGATTCAGCAAATATCTTCACAGTTAAAAGCGGGTGATATGGTGATGCTGTCTCCTGCATGTGCTAGCTTTGATCAATTCGACAACTTTATGGCACGAGGTGATGCATTCGCCGCGCTTGCTAAAAAATACGCATAACAATTGAAGGTCACTCGTTTCGTGAGTTTAGGTAACGTTAAACACAACATCAGTAATTGGCTCAGGCAACCTGCGCCAGAGGCACTGTTTGATCGCCAATTGGTGTGGATTGCGTTGGGGTTGATGTTGACGGGATTGATCATGGTAACGTCGGCCTCTTTTCCTATCAGCTCACGACTGACTGATCAGCCTTTCCACTTTATGTTCCGTCACGCCACCTTTCTTGTGCTTGCGTTGATCACATCAGCGGTGATTCTCCAAGTTCCTTTAGAAGAGTGGTTCAAGCGCAGTCACTATTTGCTTTGGCTCTCTTTTACTTTGCTTATCATCGTGTTGCTAGCGGGTAAGTCTGTAAATGGTGCCTCTCGATGGATCCCTCTGGGGCTGTTTAACCTGCAGCCTGCCGAGGTCGCGAAGCTGGCCCTGTTTATCTTTATGTCTGGCTATTTAGTCCGAAAACAAGACGAAGTGCGTCAAACCTTCTTTGGCGGCTTTATGAAGCCAATCATGGTGTTTGCATTTTTTGCCGTACTATTGTTGGGACAGCCAGACTTGGGAACGGTTGTGGTAATGCTGGTGACCTTATTCGGCATGTTGTTTATTGCGGGCGCAAAGTTAACCCAGTTTCTCGCACTGATGGTCGCTGGTATCGGCGCCGTCGTCGGTTTGATTCTGGTCGAGCCTTACCGTATGCGACGCGTAACGTCATTTCTCGATCCTTGGGAAGACCCGTTCGGCAGTGGCTATCAGCTGACTCAATCATTGATGGCGTTTGGTCGTGGTGAATGGTTTGGCCAAGGGCTGGGTAACTCCATTCAGAAACTCGAATACCTACCAGAAGCGCACACTGACTTCGTGTTTGCCGTATTGGCCGAAGAACTTGGTTTTGTCGGCGTTGTACTGGTGCTGATGTTGATATTTAGTCTGGTACTGAAAGCCGTTTACATTGGTAAGCGTGCTTTTGAAGATGGCGAAATCTTTGGTGGTTACCTCGCGTTCGGTATTGGCATTTGGTTTGCCTTCCAGACACTGGTTAACGTCGGCGCTGCCGCAGGTATCGTACCAACCAAAGGTTTGACCCTCCCGCTAATCAGTTATGGTGGTTCCAGTCTGATTATTATGTCCGTTGCAGTATCCATATTGCTGCGTATCGATCACGAATGCCGCTTGAAACGCGAGCAACAACAATCAGAACAACAAACTAATGAAGAAAACTAAACGTTTGATGGTGATGGCTGGTGGTACTGGCGGTCACGTATTTCCGGGGCTTGCTGTTGCTAAGCAATTGCAGGAACAAGGTTGGGAGATTCGCTGGTTAGGTACGGCGGATCGAATGGAAGCGGATTTGGTACCAAAACATGGTATTGAAATCGACTTCATTAAAGTGAAAGGTTTGCGTGGTCAGGGCGTTAAGCGTCTTCTGGCGGCGCCATTCCAAATTATCAATGCCATTATGCAAGCGCGTACTCACATGAAACAGTGGCAACCGGATGCGGTTTTGGGCATGGGTGGTTACGTGAGTGGACCTGGTGGCGTTGCGGCTTGGTTAAGTGGTATTCCAGTTGTTCTACATGAACAAAATGCCGTTGCAGGTTTGACTAACCAATGGCTGTCTAAGATCGCTAAAAAAGTATTTCAGGCTTTTCCTGGTGCTTTCCCAAAAGCTGAGGTTGTCGGTAATCCTGTACGTGAAGATGTGACTCAACTGGCTGAACCAGCACTTCGTATGCAAGGCCGCCAAGGACCGATTCGGATTTTGGTCATGGGTGGTAGCCAAGGCGCTCGTATTCTTAACCAAACGTTACCTGAGGTTATGGCTAACTTAGGTGAAGACTACTGTATTCGTCATCAAGCGGGTAAAGGATCAGCACAAGAGGTGCAAGCCGCGTATCAGAAACACAATGTGGTTAATGCTGAAGTGACCGAATTTATTGATGATGTGGCTGAAGCGTATGCATGGGCAGACCTGTTAGTGTGTCGCTCAGGCGCTTTGACGGTATCTGAAGTTTCTGCTGCTGGTGTCGGCGCTATTTTCGTACCGTTTATGCACAAAGACCGCCAACAGGCACTCAATGCGGATCATTTAGTCGAATGCGGAGCGGCGAAAATGATTGAACAACCAGTGTTTACGGTTGAGTCACTCACTGAGCAAATCCAGCAGTTAGATCGCAAAACTTTACTAGAGATGGCTCAGCATGCACGTGGCGCCGCTAAACTGGACGCCGACAAAACTGTCGCACAAGCCATCGTCGCTTTGACTGAAAAGCGTTAATGAATTATCGAGAATAGAAACAGATGACTATTGAACATACACAAGACTTAGCTCAGATTCGCGCCATGGTTCCAGAAATGCGTCGCGTGAAATCAATCCACTTCATCGGTATTGGTGGTGCTGGGATGAGCGGCATTGCTGAGGTGCTCCTAAACGAAGGTTATCAAATTACCGGTTCTGATCTTGCAAAGAATGCGGTAACTGAACGATTAGCCGCTAAAGGCGCAACCATCTATATCGGGCATCAGGCAAGCAATGTTGAGCAAGCAAGTGTGGTTGTTGTTTCTACAGCTATCAACGAAGAAAACCCAGAAGTGATGGCGGCTCGTGAGCTACGTATTCCTATTGTTCGTCGCGCAGAGATGCTGGCCGAGTTGATGCGTTTTCGTCATGGCATTGCTGTGGCTGGTACACATGGCAAAACCACAACCACGGCACTTGTGACGCAAATTTATTCAGAAGCGGGTCTTGATCCAACGTTTGTCAACGGTGGCTTGGTGAAAAGTGCGGGTACCAACGCACGTCTTGGCTCTAGCCGTATTCTTATTGCAGAAGCGGATGAAAGCGATGCGTCATTCCTGCACCTTCAGCCAATGGTGAGCATTGTTACCAACATCGAAGCCGATCATATGGATACTTACGGTGGTGACTTTGAAACCCTGAAGCAAACCTTCATCGACTTTCTGCATAATCTTCCATTTTATGGTCAAGCGATTGTTTGTATTGATGACCCTGTCGTTCGCGAGTTAATTCCGCGTATTAGCCGTCAGGTGATTACCTATGGTTTCTCTGAAGACGCGGACGTACGTATCGAGAATTACCGCCAAGAAGGCCAGCAAGGTAAATTTACGGTGGTTCGTAAAGGCAGAGCCGATCTTGATATCACTCTTAATATTCCGGGTCGTCATAATGCACTCAACGCATCAGCTGCAATCGCAGTTGCAACGGAAGATGACATTGAAGATGACGCGATCCTGAAAGCAATGGCGGGAACGCAAGGTACGGGACGTCGCTTTGATCACCTTGGTGAATTTGATACGGGCAACGGCCATGCGATGCTGGTGGACGATTACGGTCACCACCCAACGGAAGTCGGCGTAACGATCAATGCAGCGCGCAGCGGTTGGCAAGACAAGCGTTTGGTAATGATTTTCCAACCGCACCGCTACAGCCGAACCCGTGATTTGTATGATGATTTTGCTAACGTACTTGAGCAGGTCGACGTGCTGATTATGTTGGACGTTTATTCTGCAGGTGAAAAGCCTATTGCAGGCGCAGATGGACGCGCATTATGCCGCACAATTCGCAGTAGAGGTAAGCTAGATCCAATTTTTGTTCCAGAAATCGAGCAATTACCGTCAGTTTTGGCTAACGTTATACAAGACGGAGACCTAATTTTAACTCAAGGTGCTGGTGATGTTGGTAAAGTAGCTAAACAGCTGGCAGCTCTTGAGCTAAATGTTAATAAAATGATGGGATAAGCTGAAATTCGTTGTGAGCTTTAAGATAAAGACCTAGATCTCGATTTTGCGCCAACAACGTTGTGATTTATTGTTATCAGTGTTTGATAGTTTATTAGAGCTCAGTATAATCTCAAGGTTAAAGTCATTGCTTTTGTTAGTGTGTTATTAACGTGAGCAAGGTAGACGACAAAGGTCAGGAAACGAAGACGTTGTTGAATATTGCACTAAATGAAGAGCGACTGAACACGGATAATAATCGTGGTCGCAAAAATAAAATCTTAGGTGCGCTATTTTTTGTCGTAGTTTTGACTTTAATTAGTTCTGTTTTGTACTCGGCGATCAGTTGGATGTGGGATGACCAAAGACTTCCTCTATCCAAAATAGTGCTCCAGGGAGAGTTGGAGTATATCAAAGCTGATGATGTTCAAACTGCATTCAGCAGAATTGACCACATTGGTACGTTTATGTCACAAGACATCGATGTATTACAGCAAAGTGTTGAAGCCTTGCCATGGGTTGCTCATGCAGCAATTCGAAAGCAATGGCCAGATACAGTAAAAGTTTTTTTGACAGAGCATCATCCTGAAGCCATTTGGAATGGCAACGAGTTGTTGGATAAAAACGGCTTGGTATTCGACGGGGATGTTGGTCTGGTAAAGGAAGATAAAGTTAAGCTGTATGGACCTAAAGATAGCGGACCTGAGGTTTTACAAACCTACCGTGATTTGAGTCCTAAGTTTCAGCAACTAGGTTTAGCGATATCGTCTCTGGTATTAAATGAGCGACGAGCTTGGCAAATCATCCTTGAAAACGGTATTCGATTAGAGCTCGGTAAAGAGTCTCTTCTTGAGCGTATAGAGCGTTTTTTCTCACTCTATAACAAGCTCGGTAGTGACACGCAAAGAATCAGTTATATCGATCTCAGGTACGATACAGGAGCTGCAGTCGGTTGGTTTCCTGAAGAAGAGTTAGAAGAGAGTACAGATGACTAAGGCCGCAGACGACAACATTATTGTTGGTCTTGATATAGGCACTGCAACCGTATCAGCTCTAGTGGGCGAAATTTTACCAGATGGCCAAATTAATATAATTGGTGCGGGTAGTAGCCCTTCGCGCGGCATGGACAAAGGTGGCGTGAATGACTTGGAGTCGGTTGTAAAATCAGTACAACGCGCAATTGATCAAGCTGAGTTAATGGCCGAGTGCCAAATCAGCCGAGTATTCATTTCGTTGTCTGGTAAGCATATCGCAAGCCGAATCGAAAAAGGTATGGGTACGATATCTGATGAGGAAGTTTCTCAAGAGGATATGGACAGAGCTATCCATACTGCAAAATCAATTAAAATCGGTGATGAACAGCGAATCCTCCATGTGATTCCACAAGAGTTTACCATCGACTACCAGGAAGGGATTAAAAACCCGCTTGGTCTCTCTGGGGTAAGAATGGAAGTGAGTGTCCATCTTATCACCTGCCATAATGACATGGCGCGCAATATCATTAAGGCGGTAGAACGTTGCGGCCTTAAGGTAGAGCAACTTGTATTTTCTGGGCTTGCTGCAAGTAATGCAGTAATTACCGAGGATGAAAGAGAGCTTGGAGTTTGTGTGGTCGATATTGGCGCAGGCACGATGGATGTTGCAATCTGGACGGGTGGTGCGCTACGTCACACAGAAGTATTTTCGTACGCGGGAAATGCGGTAACAAGCGATATTGCTTTTGCTTTTGGTACGCCAGTAAGCGATGCTGAAGAAATAAAAGTAAAATATGGCTGTGCTTTAAGTGAACTGGTCAGTAAGGATGACACGGTTAACGTTCCAAGCGTAGGTGGGCGACCTTCACGTAGTCTGCAACGTCAAACATTGTCAGAAGTGATTGAGCCACGCTACTCTGAGCTTATGGGACTGGTTAACCAAACGATCGATACCGTTCAGGCAAAATTACGCGCAGAGGGCATTAAGCACCATCTGGCAGCCGGTGTAGTACTGACTGGCGGCGCTGCGCAAATGGACGGGGTCGTCGAATGTGCGGAACGCGTATTCCGCAACCAAGTAAGGGTCGGCAAACCGCTCGAAGTCAGCGGCTTAACTGACTATGTAAAAGAGCCGTACCATTCTACGGCAGTTGGATTACTTCATTACGCAAGAGACATGCAGTCCAGCGACGATAGCGATTACAATGAACCTAAACGCTCATCTGTTACTGGCTTTTTCGGTAAATTGCGTAACTGGATACAAAAAGAGTTTTAACCTGAGTTGCAGGATAAACGGAGACAACACATGTTTGAACCGATGATGGAAATGTCTGACGATGCAGTAATCAAGGTCGTTGGAGTTGGTGGCGGCGGTGGTAACGCTGTTGAACACATGGTGCGTGAATCCATCGAAGGTGTGGAATTCATCAGCGTTAACACTGATGCGCAAGCACTTCGTAAGACAAGCGTTGGCAATGTTATTCAGATTGGTGGTGATATCACCAAAGGTCTGGGTGCAGGTGCGAATCCACAGGTCGGCCGTGAGGCAGCTCTCGAAGATAGAGACAGAATTAAAGATTCCATAACTGGTGCCGATATGGTTTTTATCGCAGCAGGTATGGGTGGTGGTACAGGTACTGGTGCAGCTCCTGTTATCGCTGAAGTAGCCAAAGAGCTAGGCATTCTTACTGTTGCAGTGGTAACTAAACCATTCAGCTTTGAAGGTAAGAAGCGTTTGGCGTTTGCTGAACAAGGTATCGATGAGCTTTCTAAACACGTTGACTCATTGATTACGATTCCAAACGAAAAGCTACTTAAAGTTCTTGGTCGTGGCGTGACGTTGCTAGAAGCGTTTGCAAGTGCGAATGATGTTCTTAAAAATGCAGTACAAGGTATTGCGGAACTAATTACTCGTCCTGGTATGATCAACGTCGACTTTGCTGACGTACGTACTGTTATGTCTGAAATGGGTCACGCAATGATGGGTAGCGGTATCGCGAAAGGCGAAGACCGCGCTGAAGAAGCGGCTGAAATGGCAATTTCTAGTCCACTTCTGGAAGACATCGATCTAGCTGGTGCACGTGGTGTTCTTGTTAACATTACTGCTGGCTTGGATATGCGTCTTGACGAGTTTGAGACAGTGGGTAATACAGTTAAAGCATTTGCTTCTGACAATGCAACTGTGGTTATCGGTACTTCTCTAGACCCAGATATGACGGATGAAATCCGCGTAACTGTTGTAGCGACAGGTATTGGTAACGAGAGAAAACCAGATATCACCCTTGTTGCTGGTGGTAAAGCGAAAGTAGCACCAACAGCACAAGCTCAGCCACAACAACAAGCAATGGCAACTCAAGCTGAAGAGAAGCCGGCACAAACTCTGCAACCTCAAGTGCAAGAGAAGCCACAGGTAACTCCTCAGCCGACAAATACAGCGTCTTCTGCTCCTGCTTCGTCGAGCCAAAGCTCTGCGGCACCAAAGCAAGAGAAAGAGAGCGGTTATTTAGATATTCCGGCATTCTTGCGTCGCCAGGCTGATTAATCTTTAACCCATAAATTTGACATGGTTCAAAATTATGGTAGCATTCACGGTCGACGTTACAGACGACCGTGTTTTGTAGCACACTTTAGAGAGGCAAGCAGATGATCAGACAACGTACTCTGAAAGAAATAGTGAAAACAACTGGTGTGGGTCTCCACTCTGGTCGTAAAGTCACGCTTACTCTGCGCCCGGCTGCTGCAAATACAGGTATCATTTACCGTCGTACAGATGTAAATCCACCTGTAGATTTTCCAGCTGATCCTGCGTCTGTGCGTGACACTATGCTATGTACTGCATTAGTTAACGACGAAGGCGTGCGTATTTCAACAGTTGAGCACTTGAATGCTGCGCTCGCTGGTATGGGTATCGACAACATTGTTGTTGAAGTAGACGCTCCTGAAATTCCAATTATGGATGGTAGCGCAAGCCCATTTGTATACTTGCTTCAACAAGCAGGTATCGAAATGCAAAATGCTCCAAAGCGTTTTATCCGCATTAAAAAACCAGTTCGTTTCGAAGATGGCGATAAGTGGGCAGAGTTTGTTCCATTTAACGGCTTCCGTATGGACTTCGAGATTGAATTTAACCACCCTGCAATTGAGTCTGACGAGCAGCGCCTGTTGTTTGACTTCTCATCTAAAGGGTTTGTTCGCGAGATTTCTCGTGCACGTACGTTTGGTTTTATGCGTGATATTGAATATCTACAGTCTCAGAACTTAGTTTTGGGTGGTAGCTTTGATAACGCTATCGTACTGGATGATTACCGAATTCTTAATGAAGAAGGTCTGCGTTTTGACAATGAGTTCGTTACTCATAAAGTATTGGACGCAATTGGTGACCTTTACATGTGTGGACACCCAATTATTGGTGAGTTCCGTGCATTCAAATCAGGTCACGGTCTAAACAACCAACTTCTACGTGCTGTTCTGGCTGATCAGGAAGCATGGGAATGGACAACATTCGAAGAAGAAGCGGGTTCTCCAGTCGCATTTGCAGAGCCAAATATGGTATTAGCATAAGCTTAAACTGAATTTAAAAAAACCAGGTCTCGACCTGGTTTTTTTCTATCCAAAATTCAATCTTTTCAGCGCATTATTACTTTGACTTATCAGCCATGTCAGCCAGCCTTTTCAGGCGCTCTTGAATTTTAGGTGGCGCCATATCCGCAATAATCATTAATGATTTGGCCGCTGACTCAGTTAACGGCGGTCGCTTGGGTCTATCGTCTTGCTCGTACCGGTTGCGATAAAGGGATGGATTAATTCGGACATCCACGCTGATCAACTTTGCATAGCCTTGAGTTCGGAGTTTATTGAGGATCATTAGGCGATCGTAGTCGATCTTCATTTTGATGGCAGCGCTAGACACATCGATCAATAGATGACCGTTACGGACATTAGCAACTCGGCAATGATCAGCCGTGCCTTTAGGCAAGATATCCTGTAAGGCTTTGTTGAGCTGCAAGATTTCTCCAGCATGCTCTTGAATCTTCTTAAACTGAGATTCAGCAATAACATCCTCTGTTGAGGTTGGTCGATGATCACGCATAGGTAAAATCTAATTTTGTGGATATACCGCTATTCTAGAGCAGCTTTCTATCTAGGTATAGTTTACATTAGCGTCTTTATTACAATTGGTTTGGACGCCGCATAATGAAAGCAAATTGATAGATTTGGAGAGTTACAATTAAAAATTTGGCTAATCTATCACCACTTTCAATAAAATTTACAGAGTGCTTCAAACAAATAGGTCTATTTATGGTTGTATCGATTAAAAATCCTTACACTAAGCCCCAATGTTTCTAAATTTAGCCTTGAAATATGGATGTTTGGACTCAATATCATTTGTTAAATGATTTATATCAGTATTCTTAGTACCAAACTGGCAGAGACTGAAGGCATTACGAGTAGATCGGGAACGGTCTGATGAAAGAGAGATTCACGAAAAATGATAACTAAGCTACTGACAAAAGTTATTGGCAGTCGCAACGATCGAACACTGCGCCGCCTTAGAAAAATTGTAAAAGAAATTAATAACTACGAGCCGACATTTGAAGCTCTATCTGATGAAGAACTAAAAGCAAAGACTGTTGAATTCCGCGAGCGTCTGGACAAAGGTGAAACTCTCGATCAACTCCTTCCAGAAGCGTTTGCTACCGTTCGTGAAGCGTCTAAGCGTGTTTACGGCATGCGTCACTTCGATGTACAGCTTATTGGTGGTATGGTCCTGAATGCAGGTCAAATCGCGGAAATGCGTACAGGTGAAGGTAAAACTTTAACTGCAACTCTTCCAGCTTACCTAAACGCACTAGCGGGTAAAGGCGTTCATGTTGTAACCGTGAACGATTACTTGGCTAAACGTGACGCAGAGACAAACCGTCCATTATTTGAATTCTTAGGTATGAGCGTTGGCATCAACGTGCCAAACATGCCACCTCAAGAGAAAAAAGAAGCGTACCAAGCTGACATCCTTTACGGAACCAACAACGAGTTTGGCTTTGATTACCTTCGTGACAACATGGCTTTCCGCAATGAAGACCGCGTACAGCGCGAGCGCTTCTTTGCCGTAGTCGATGAGGTTGACTCAATCCTTATCGATGAAGCTCGTACGCCTCTTATCATTTCTGGTCCTGCTGAAGACAGCTCTGAGCTATACACTCGAATCAACTTGCTGATTCCACATCTTGAGAGACAAGATCAAGAAGATTCAGAAGAATACCGTGGTGATGGCCACTACACGTTAGACGAAAAATCGAAACAAGTTTACCTGACTGAAACGGGTCAAGAGTTTGTCGAAGAGCTTCTGGTTAAGAACGGTTTGATGGAAGAGGGCGATACGCTTTACTCTCCAACCAATATCAGCCTACTTCACCACGTGAACGCAGCGCTGCGAGCTCATGTACTGTTTGAACGCAATGTTGATTACATCGTTACTGAAGACGGTGAAGTTGTCATCGTTGATGAACACACTGGTCGTACTATGCCAGGCCGTCGTTGGTCTGAAGGTTTGCACCAAGCTGTAGAAGCGAAAGAAGGCGTTAAGATTCAGAACGAAAACCAAACGCTGGCATCTATTACATTCCAGAACTATTTCCGTCTGTACGAGAAATTGTCAGGTATGACAGGTACTGCCGACACTGAAGCGTTTGAGTTCCAGTCTATCTATGGTTTGGAAACGGTTGTTATTCCAACCAACAAACCAATGATTCGTAATGATATGCCGGATGTGGTGTACCGTACAGAAGCTGAAAAGTTTGCCGCAATCATTGAAGATATCAAAGATCGCGTAGCAAAAGGCCAGCCAACACTAGTAGGTACAGTATCAATCGAGAAATCTGAACTGCTATCTAATGCACTTAAGAAAGCTAAGATTAAACACAACGTACTGAACGCTAAATTCCACGAGAAAGAAGCAGAGATCGTTGCTGAAGCAGGTATGCCGGGCGCTGTGACTATCGCTACAAACATGGCGGGTCGTGGTACCGATATCGTGCTTGGTGGTAGCTGGCAATCTAAAGTTGAAACGTTAGAAAATCCGACTCAAGAGCAAATCGACGCGATTAAAGCGGATTGGAAAGTCGTACACGATAAAGTGTTGGAAGCGGGTGGTCTGCACATCATCGGTACAGAGCGCCACGAATCTCGTCGTATCGATAACCAGCTACGTGGTCGTTCTGGTCGTCAGGGTGATGCAGGTTCTTCACGTTTCTACCTATCAATGGAAGATTCACTGCTGCGCATCTTCACTTCAGACCGCATGGCAAGTTTGATCCAAAGTGGTATGGAAGAAGGCGAAGCGATCGAATCTAAAATGCTTTCTCGCTCGATTGAAAAAGCGCAGCGTAAAGTGGAAGGTCGTAACTTCGATATCCGTAAACAGCTACTTGAATACGATGACGTTGCGAACGATCAGCGTAAAGTCGTTTACGAGCTACGTGATGAGTTGATGAGCGTTGACGATATCAGCGACATGATCGAGCAGAACCGCGAAGACGTGATGACGGCGATCATTGATGAATACATTCCACCACAATCTCTGGAAGATATGTGGGATGTTGAAGGTCTGCAAGAACGCCTGAAAGCGGACTTCGATCTGGACGCACCAATTAAGCAATGGCTTGAAGAAGATGACAAACTTTACGAAGAAGCTCTTCGTGAAAAGATCATTTCACTGGCTGTTGAAGTCTACAAAGCGAAAGAAGAAGTCGTTGGTGAGCAAGTACTGCGTAACTTCGAAAAATCTGTCATGCTACAGACGTTGGATACGCTTTGGAAAGAACACTTGGCAGCAATGGATCACTTGCGTCAAGGTATCCACCTACGTGGTTACGCACAGAAGAACCCGAAACAAGAGTACAAGCGTGAATCGTTTGAGTTGTTCGAAGGTTTGCTAGATGCGTTGAAATCTGATGTTATCACTGTTCTATCTCGTGTACGTGTTCAACAGCAAGAAGAAGTTGAGCGTATGGAAGAGCAACGTCGTGCGCAAGCAGAAGAAGCGGCGCGCCGTGCACAAGCTCAACATGCAGCTGCAGAAAACCAGCTTGCTGATGGTGAAGAATCTGAAGGCGCACACCAACCTGTCGTTCGTGATGAGCGCAAAGTAGGTCGTAATGAGCCTTGTCCATGTGGCAGCGGTAAAAAGTACAAACAGTGCCACGGAAAAATTGACTAACAGAGTTTAGTCACATATTGATAAAGAGTCGCTTAGGCGGCTCTTTTTTTAAGTAAATTTTATTGCTCCCCATAGTGCCACCTTAATGCAGGGCGGGAAGCAGTTCATTTTTAGGAAACGTTCTCCATGAAAAGAATTCACATCGTTGCGGCGATCATTTTTAACCAGGATAAATCGCAGATCTTCATTACTAAACGTCCTGACGATAAACATAAAGGCGGATTTTGGGAGTTTCCTGGTGGAAAAGTAGAGCCGGAAGAGTCTGTGGAGCAGGCGATGATTCGTGAGCTGGAAGAAGAAGTCGGGATCAACGTGACAGAACAGTCTTTGTTTGAGCACCTTGAGTACGACTATCCAGACAAATCTCTGAAATTCGATTTTATCTCCGTCACTTCTTTTGAAAATGAACCATACGGTAAAGAAGGTCAGGAAGGGCGCTGGGTTGATATCAAGAGCTTGCCTGAATATGCATTTCCGGAAGCCAATGTGCCAATCCTTGAGCGTGTTGTACAAGAGTTTTCTTCATAGTTTCGACATTAATCATCTTGTGGTTCGCAAGGTATGTTGTTAGTTTAAAAAGATTGAGCGAAACGAGAGAAACGAGTATAGGTCTCGTTATCCAGAGAAGGAGATAAAACGCAATGGTTCGTATTGCAATCGCAGGAGCAGCTGGCCGCATGGGTCGCAACTTGGTTAAGGCTTCACACCATCATCAAGAAGCGTCAGTAACAGCGGGATCTGAGCGTCCGGAATCATCACTCGTCGGTGTCGATATCGGTGAACTATGTGGTGAAGGCAAATTTGATGTCGTTCTCACGGATGATCTTGCTAAAGACGTGGATAACTTTGATGTCATTATCGACTTTACTGCACCGGTAAGCACTTTGGCTAACCTTGAGCTTTGCAAACAGTATGGCAAAAGCATGGTGATTGGCACCACTGGTTTTAGTGATGAAGAACGTGCGCTTATTGATGAAGCGGCAAAGCAAGTCCCTGTGGTAATGGCTCCTAACTACTCTGTTGGTGTTAACCTAGTCTTCAAGCTGCTGGAAAAAGCAGCCAAAGTCATGGGTGACTACTGCGATATCGAGATTGTTGAAGCACATCATCGCCATAAAGTGGATGCACCATCAGGTACTGCCATTGGTATGGGAGAAGCGATTGCAGGAGCGATGGGTAACAATCTTAATGACGTAGCGGTGTATGCTCGTGAAGGCATTACGGGTGAGCGTACTAAAGATGAGATTGGTTTTGCCACTATTCGTGCTGGTGACATTGTTGGTGAACACACGGCGATGTTTGCTGATATTGGCGAGCGCGTTGAAATTACACACAAAGCAACGGATCGCATGACCTTTGCTAACGGTGCGGTGAAGGCTGCGGTTTGGTTGAGTGCTAAACCTGCAGGTTTTTATACCATGACCGATGTACTGGGTTTGAATGAACTCTAATTACATAATTATTCGCCGGCGTAAGCCGGCTTTTTTATATCTCTAGGTATAGATGTAAAATAAATGATTTAATAACGCTACTATTCTCACGTTAGTTTAGTTGTGTTTTTGGCAGTTTTGTTGTCTATGCTGTCTATATGGCTTAAAAAGTATAGTTATTTTTGGTTGGTTAACGTTTGCGTAAAAATCTCATCTGATTTTGTGATCTGTATAAAGTTCAAATTTGTAAAATTCACAAAAAAGTCATCCCTTCCCATGTAGAGATGTCTAAAACTTGTTGTTTTGGGGGTTATTCTACCTAAACGTCCTTACTTGCTAGAAAAGCATAATTTATTTTTAATTGCTTGTTGACAGGTTTCCTGTCCGTCTTTAGAATACCGCCAATTTGTCTGAAGTACCTATTTATGTAGATTTTATAGGTAAAGGAAGGCATGTTTGCACTTTGATTTATTTTTTTTGCATTTTTATTCTGGAGGTTGTCTTGGGTAAATTAGCACTGTTAGTCCTAGAAGATGGGACAGTGTTCCGCGGAGTGTCCATTGGGGCAGATGGCGTATCCGTCGGTGAAGTCGTTTTCAATACCTCTATGACGGGGTATCAAGAAATCCTCACTGATCCTTCCTATTCTCAGCAAATCGTTACTCTTACTTATCCTCACATTGGCAATACCGGAACCACTTCCGAAGATGAAGAATCCTCTTCTATTCATGCACAAGGCCTTGTGATTCGCGATCTTCCTCTTATCGCTTCTAACTTCCGTAATGAACAATCTCTTTCTGACTACCTTAAATCACAAAATATTGTTGGCATCGCTGACATTGATACGCGCAAACTGACTCGTATCTTGCGTGAGAAAGGTGCGCAGAATGGTTGTATTGTTGCAGGTGACAGCTTAGATGAAGCTTTGGCACTGGCGAAAGCAAAAGAATTCCCGGGTCTGAAAGGAATGGATCTTGCGAAAGTTGTGACAACAAAAGAAGCGTACCAGTGGAAGCAAGGCTCGTGGACGCTTGAAGGTGGACTGCCTGAAGCGAAAGATGACAGCGAGTTGCCATACCACGTTGTAGCATACGACTTTGGCGCAAAGCGAAACATCCTACGCATGTTGGTTGACCGTGGTTGCCGCTTGACGGTTGTACCTGCTGAAACTTCAGCAGAAGAAGTACTGGCTCTAAATCCAGATGGCGTTTTCCTATCAAACGGCCCTGGTGACCCAGAACCATGTACTTACGCGATTGAAGCAACAAAAGTGTTCCTAGAAAAAGGTTTACCTATCTTTGGTATCTGTCTGGGTCACCAAATCCTGGCGCTAGCGTCTGGTGCACAAACTGTGAAAATGAAGTTTGGTCACCACGGTGCGAACCACCCAGTTAAAGATTTAGATCGTAACGTTGTAATGATTACCTCTCAAAACCACGGTTTTGCAGCGGACGAAGCAACGCTACCGGAAAACCTACGTGCAACTCACGTATCTCTATTTGATGGCTCTCTGCAAGGTATCCACCGTACAGATAAGCCAGCATTTAGCTTCCAAGGTCACCCAGAAGCGAGCCCAGGTCCACATGACGCAGCACCGCTTTTTGACCACTTTATCGAACTAATCAAACAACACAGCGCTTAATTCGGAGTAGTAGATAATGCCAAAACGTACTGACATTCAAAGTATTCTAATTCTTGGTGCTGGTCCGATTGTTATCGGTCAGGCATGTGAGTTTGACTACTCTGGCGCACAAGCGTGTAAAGCCCTTCGTGAAGAAGGCTACCGAGTTATTCTGGTTAACTCGAACCCTGCGACAATCATGACTGACCCAGAGATGGCAGATGCGACTTACATCGAGCCAATCCAATGGGAAGTGGTACGCAAGATCATCGAAAAAGAGCGTCCAGATGCGGTTCTACCGACAATGGGTGGTCAGACTGCGCTTAACTGTGCTCTAGACCTAGAGAAGCACGGCGTTCTTGAAGAGTTCGGCGTAGAAATGATTGGTGCAACCGCTGACGCGATTGATAAAGCGGAAGACCGTTCTCGTTTCGATAAAGCAATGAAGTCTATCGGCCTTGAGTGTCCTCGCGCAGATACTGCGAAGAGCATGGAAGAAGCTTACAAAGTTTTAGACATGGTTGGCTTCCCTTGTATCATCCGTCCATCATTTACGATGGGTGGTACTGGTGGCGGTATCGCTTACAACAAAGAAGAATTCGAAGAAATCTGTCGTCGTGGTCTGGATCTTTCTCCGACTAACGAACTGCTTATCGATGAATCTCTAATCGGTTGGAAAGAGTACGAAATGGAAGTAGTTCGCGACAAAGCGGACAACTGTATCATCGTATGTTCAATCGAAAACTTCGACCCAATGGGCATCCACACGGGTGACTCAATCACTGTAGCTCCAGCACAAACACTGACTGACAAAGAATACCAGCTAATGCGTAACGCATCGCTAGCAGTTCTGCGTGAAATCGGTGTGGAAACAGGTGGTTCAAACGTACAGTTTGGTATCAACCCGAAAGATGGCCGTATGGTTATCATCGAGATGAACCCACGTGTATCTCGTTCTTCTGCTCTAGCGTCGAAAGCAACGGGTTTCCCAATCGCTAAGATTGCAGCGAAACTGGCTGTTGGCTTTACTCTGGACGAGCTACAAAACGACATCACTGGTGGTGCAACTCCAGCATCATTCGAACCAACTATCGACTACGTAGTAACTAAGATTCCTCGCTTTAACTTCGAGAAATTTGCAGGTGCTAACGACCGTCTGACAACACAGATGAAGTCAGTTGGTGAGGTGATGGCGATTGGTCGTAACCAACAAGAATCTCTTCACAAAGCTCTACGTGGCCTAGAAGTTGGCGCGACTGGCTTTGATGAGATGGTTGATCTAGAAGCGCCAGACGCACTGACTAAGATTCGTCACGAGCTGAAAGAAGCTGGTGCTGAGCGTATCTGGTACATTGCTGACGCATTCCGTGCGGGCATGTCTGTTGATGGTGTTTTCAATCTGACTAACATCGACCGCTGGTTCCTGGTTCAAATTGAAGAACTAGTGAAACTAGAAGAAGAAGTGAAAGCAGGCGGTTACGCTGGCTTGACCAAAGACGTTCTTCGTCAACTTAAGCGCAAAGGCTTCTCTGATGCTCGCCTGTCTAAATTACTTGGTGTTGCTGAAAGCGAAATTCGTCGCGCTCGTGAACAGTTCGACATTCACCCGGTTTACAAACGTGTGGACACGTGTGCAGCAGAATTCTCTTCTGACACGGCTTACATGTACTCATCTTACGATGAAGAGTGTGAAGCAAACCCAACAGACAAAGACAAGATCATGGTTCTTGGCGGCGGTCCAAACCGTATCGGCCAAGGTATAGAATTCGATTACTGTTGTGTACACGCATCGCTAGCACTGCGCGAAGACGGTTACGAAACCATTATGGTTAACTGTAACCCAGAAACGGTATCTACTGACTACGATACGTCTGACCGTTTGTACTTCGAACCAGTAACGCTGGAAGACGTATTGTCTATCGCTCGCGTTGAAAAGCCAAAAGGTGTGATTGTTCAGTACGGTGGTCAAACGCCACTTAAACTGGCTCGCGCACTAGAAGCTGCAGGCGTGCCAATCATTGGTACTAGCCCAGATGCAATCGACCGCGCAGAAGACCGTGAGCGTTTCCAAGCTGCTGTTGAGCGTCTAGGCCTTCTTCAACCACAAAACGCTACCGTTACAACGATGGAGCAAGCGGTTGAGAAGTCTAAAGAAATCGGCTTCCCATTGGTTGTTCGTCCATCTTACGTACTAGGTGGCCGTGCGATGGAAATCGTATACGACGAGCAAGACTTACGTCGCTACTTCAACGAAGCTGTAAGCGTATCGAACGAGTCTCCAGTTCTACTAGACCGTTTCCTTGATGATGCAACTGAAGTTGATATCGACGCTATCTGTGATGGTGAGCGTGTTGTTATCGGCGGTATCATGGAGCACATCGAGCAAGCAGGTGTTCACTCAGGTGACTCAGCATGTTCACTTCCAGCTTACACGCTAAGCCAGGAAATCCAGGATAAGATGCGTGAGCAAGTTGAGAAGTTAGCATTTGAACTAGGTGTACGCGGTCTGATGAACACTCAGTTTGCAGTGAAAGGCAACGACGTTTACCTAATCGAAGTTAACCCTCGTGCTGCGCGTACGGTACCATTCGTTTCGAAAGCTACAGGCGCACCACTAGCGAAAATCGCTGCACGTGTAATGGCGGGTCAATCTCTAGAGTCGCAAGGCTTTACTAAAGAGATTATTCCTCCTTACTACTCAGTGAAAGAAGTGGTTCTACCGTTCAACAAATTCCCTGGTGTTGACCCACTATTGGGCCCAGAAATGCGCTCAACAGGTGAAGTAATGGGTGTTGGTGCAACGTTTGCAGAAGCTTATGCAAAAGCAGAACTAGGCTGTGGCAGCGTTTACCCTGAAGGTGGCCGTGCGCTACTATCAGTACGTGAAGGCGATAAAGAGCGTGTGGTTGACCTGGCTTCTAAGCTAGTGAAACTAGGCTACCAGTTGGATGCGACACACGGTACAGCTGTAATTCTAGGTGAAGCGGGTATCAACCCTCGTCTAGTAAACAAAGTACACGAAGGTCGTCCTCACATTCTTGACCGTATTAAGAACAACGAATACACCTACATCGTGAACACGGCGGCAGGTCGTCAAGCGATTGAAGATTCGAAAGTTCTACGCCGTGGCGCATTGGCAGAGAAAGTGAACTACACAACAACGCTAAACGCAGCGTTCGCTACGTGTATGTCTCACACAGCTGATGCAAAAGCGTCTGTGACTTCTGTTCAAGAGCTACACGCTAAAGTGAAAGCGAGTCTAGAAGCGTAATAGATAAAAAATCAGTAAGCTCGTTAATGAGAGCTTATATGACAACCTCATTGCCCGCTCATTAGAGCGGGCTTTTTTATTTTTGACGTACGCAATTACAATTGATGAAAATCTGGAATAGGTTGGTGTCTTGCCTTTCCTTTTGCGCTTAGTCTGATTAATGCTACCGTTGCCTTCCTTTTGGTATCTCATTGACAAGGAAGCATAAGTGGAAATCACGTTTGAGGTTTTAGTCGCACTGTTTGTTGTAGCATCTGCAGCAGGCTTTATTGATGCTATGGCGGGTGGAGGCGGTTTGTTGACACTTCCTGCGTTACTGGCTGCAGGGCTTAGCCCGACTCAGGCGTTGGCAACGAACAAACTGCAAAGCTCATTCGGTAGTTTTTCCGCGAGTTGGTATTTTGTGCGCAATGGCATCGTCAGCCTAAAAGAGATGCGCATTGCTATCTTGTGTACTTTTGTTGGTTCTGCAATTGGCGCTGAGGCGGTGCAATTTGTCGATGCCGGCGTGCTGACCAGCTTAATTCCGGTCCTTCTCATTGCTATTTCACTCTATTTTTTACTTGCGCCAACAACGAAAAAAACAGGCGGCGAACCAAGGATTTCAGAGGCAATGTTTGCGCTTTGTATCGGTGGTGGCGTAGGTTTTTATGACGGATTTTTTGGCCCTGGAACCGGGTCTATCTTTACGGTTTGTTTTGTTGTTCTCGGCCATTTCTCTTTAGTTGATGCTACCGCACGGACCAAGATCCTCAACTTCACTTCTAATATTGCAGCACTGTTGTTTTTTGTACTAGCTGGTCTGCCCGTATGGGAGATAGGCTTAACTATGGCTGTTGGTGGTTTTATTGGTGCTCAACTTGGGGCAAAGGTGGTGGTGACGAAGGGACAAAAGTGGATTCGTCCCCTAGTGATCACCATGTCGATGTTGATGGCACTAAAACTTCTTTGGCAACAACATCAGCAATGGATTCTATCAGTGTTTTAACCCGTTGATTACGACAGGTGTTATGGCGCAGGCAAACGTGAATTGGGCGGATAAGGTGCGCTAGCTGTTCGAACTCAAAGCGGTATTTTTCGTCGATTTTGAGTGTGTTGATGATGGATTTTGGAATCAAAGCGGGTGCCATACCCGCTAATGCTAATTGTGCCGCCGCGGTATAGGAGTCCATTTCCATGATGGGTTCAATATTGTACTTAGACAGAATTGCTTGCTGATAAGTATTGGCCGGATTACTCAAATCATTAGTCAGCACTGCTGTTGGTAACGTGGTCAGTGGATGTTTACTAATGATCGAGAAGGGTTCATCGGCGAGGTGAAAACTCATCAGACCGTGATGAGGAGGCAAATAGCCGGCACAGAACCCAAGCGTTGCTTTGCCTGACTTTACATTTTCTATGATTCTTGGCGTATGGTTGGTAGAGATGCGCAGATAGGGATCGTCTGAAAATCGTTCTTCCATGATCAAACTCAGATAGCCCGCAACTAACGTTTCAGAGCAATCTAGCTTAATCAGCGACGTATCTTCGAGCACTTGTTGATCGTGGATTTGACCGATTAACTCATTGAAGGTTGGTTCAATGGTAGCAATGAGTGCAAGTGCGTCTGAGGTCAGTTTGATGTGCCTGCCGCTTGGCTCAATTAGCTTTTTCCCGATTTTCTTTTCCAGGTTGGCAATACGTTTACTCACCGCAGACTGGCTAATGTACAACTGACTGCCAGTTCGGCTCATGGTTTTTTCTCTACTCAGAACAAGTAACGTCTCAATGCCTTCTAGTAACATACCAATTGATGAAAATGAGGAATAGTAGAGCTAATTTAACCAAATATAGAACAGTAAGCGAGCATAACAGGACAAATAAAAAGAGCCGATGTTACGACCGGCTCTTAAAAGTGTTCTTGGTGAAGGGGAGTTAACGATTGATGGCGAACGTAGGCAAAGACAAGTGCCAGCGGATCGCACCAAGACGGATTATCAATGTTGAGCTTACACAAGCGATCAGCGCTGTTGAGTGGTCATAGCCCATTGCAATCGCGGTTGTATGGAATATCCCGCCAATAATACAGGCTGTTGCATACACTTCACTTCTTAGTACCATCGGTACCTCTCGCGCCAGTACATCACGTATGATGCCACCACCACATCCGGTTATCACGCCCATAATCACAGCGACCATTCCTGAAGCATTATAAGTCAGGGCTTTTTCTACTCCGATACCGACGAAGACAGCAAGACCAATAGCATCGCAAACGGGCAAAACCCACCAAGGAAGGCGCTTGGGACGGCGGACTATCAACATGGTTAATAGACAGGTGATAAAGATAACCCAGAGGTAGGTCGGGTCAGTGACCCAAAATACAGGTGTGGCACCCAGTGCCATATCTCGGATTGTTCCACCACCAATAGCGGTGACGCTACCGAGCACAATCACGCCGAATGGATCCATCTTTAACCGGCCAGCCAGTAATACACCTGAAATGGCGAATATAGCAGTGCCGAATAAGTCGATCATGTAAAGCAGCATGGAGTCCATGTTACTTGGTACCTTTAAGCAAAGTGATAAAAAATGGGCGCAAATTGTACGGTATTTGCCACGAAAACGTTAGCGTTTTTGGCGTACGCTTTCAAAGTAATCACACACTTCTGTGATGGCGTTAAGTGTTCTCGGTGTCGGACGGTTAATCCAGTCAGCATTCAATGACCAAATATGTCCATCTTTTAAAGCAGGCGCTTCATTCTTCCATTCAGACCACATCCCGTCACTACTCATGGCATGACGCGAAGTAAAAATGACGTCTGGTTGGCGAGTGATGATTTGCTCGATGCTGACCTGAGGGTAGGGAGAACCCGCACTGTAAAATATGTTTTCGCCGCCACAAAAGCTAAACACTTCACTCGGCCAGTTTTTTCCTGCGACCGTGATGATTGGTTTTTCACTGAGCTGGTAAAAATAACGGACCTTGTCTTCGGTGTTGTATTTGTCTTGCAAGACTTTCAACTGGGTTCGAAAGTCATCAGCGGCTTTCTGGCCTATTTGTGGATTTTCGCTGTACTGACTCAATTGTTCGATGTTGTTGGCGATGTCCATCAGTGAGCTGGAAGTAGAGTAATAAATGGGTACATCAAACTGAGCGAGCTTTTCCAATTCTTTGGCTGGATTACCTGAAGGCCAGGCAATGACCAAATCCGGACGCAGCGCAATGATACGTTCGAGCTTTATTCCCTGGTAATTAGAGACTTTCTCCAGCTTATTCGCTTGTTCAGGATAATCACTCATTTCGCTCACTGCGATTAATTTGTCCCCAAGCCCTGCGGCATAGGCAATCTCGGTTGCGTGTGGAGCTAAGCTAATTACACGTTGCGCTGGCTCGTTAGCCAGTACGATTGATGAAAACAAAATTGAAATTGATACGGCAATTTTAGACATCATAATCCTTGATAAATCAGTCCTAGAAGAAGGCTTTGGATAACAATCCAAGCAAAAATACGCCAAACCAAGAGAGCTTGGATCTGCGCGAGATGTATAGCAGACGGCGCAATACGCCCACCTATTTTAGCTCGCTCTGCTCGTGTTCCCTGGTAAAGAGCTGGGCCACCCAAAGAGAGTTGTAACTTGTTCCCGACACTACACAGTAACCACGCTGGTCCGGGTAACGGCCAGGATTGTGCTTGTTGGCTTATTCCGCTAATCACAGCCGACAAACTCTTCCCAGATGCGATAAACAGAGCGAACAAGCGCAACGGGATGATTTCAAGTGCAGCGAGAAGTTGAATGGCGGGTTTGCCAAATGGTGAGTATTGTTTTCGGCTCGGTGACCAGGTACGTGCAAGCTCTGCGATAAGTCGGTAGAGGAAAGCACCAATACCACCTGCAAGTGCGTACCAGAAGAGAACGCAGACAACATTTCGGCCGTAGCCCATTATGATCGTTTCCGCTCCCGCTTTTCCTATCCCTAACAGAGAAAGGCTGTTTGTATCACGATTGAGGTACGGTCTTAATCGTTGGCGACATAAAGGTTTGTCCTCATTGGACATAGCGCTAACGAGCTGTTTGGTTAACCTCTCGCTGCTTCGCCAATCTAACGCGAGCAGCAATAATGCTAACTCGTATAGTGGCGCTTTCCATACCAGAGGCTTTAAGGCAATCAATAGCACCAAACAAGGCAATATCATGATGAGAATGGAAAGGATGCCTGCCAGTATGCTTTGCGAATAGCTATGGTGTCGGTTCACCTTTATGGTCAGCTGCTCTGCTATTTTTCGCCATAAAGTGAAAGGATGAGCGGAGTTAGGGATAGGTAAAACGAGATGAAACAACAGTGCGCCCCACATTACAAGGAGCGCACCATTGGCGTAAAGTTGCTGAAAAGTTTCTTCCATGAATGGTTCGATTTATTTAACCGACTCGACTTACTTTACTAGCTCTAGCATTTTGAACACCATTTCTGAGGAGCTTTTCGCCGCTAACGGTAAAAACTCTTCGAAGCTCATTGGTGATTCTTTGTCTGCTACGTCTGAAATGGCACGTACCACCACAAATGGCGTATTGAACTGGTGGCAAGTCTGAGCAATTGCTGATGCTTCCATCTCTACTGCGATCACAGATGGGAAGTGCTCGCGGATAAATGCTTGACGTTCAGCGGTGCAAACGAAAGCATCACCAGTACAAATAAGGCCGCGTACCGCGTGTTTGTTTTCCATCTTAGCTAATGCTTTTTCTGCCAGCTCCATCAGCTTTTCGTCCGCTTTGAATGCCGCAGGTTGGCCAGCCATTTGGCCTATTTCGTAGCCGAATGCTGTTACGTCTGCATCGTGGTGACGAACTTCAGTTGAGATGACCACATCACCTAGGTTCAGGCTGGAGTCGAAACCACCAGCAGAGCCCGTGTTGATTACAACGTCAGGTTGGTATTCATCAAGTAAGATAGTCGTACCCACAGCAGCGGCTACTTTACCGATGCCCGATTGCAGAAGTACTACATCTACACCGTTAATTTGACCAGAGAAATACGTACAGCCTGCTTTGTTAACCGTCTGGCAGTTTGTCATTGCTTCTTTCAGGATGGTCACTTCTTGTTCCATCGCGCCGATGATACCAACTTTCATAACACTCTCTTTGGGTAATAAAATATTCATTCGGGCGAGAGTATAACACTCACCAGAGTCAGTTTTCTATTTGATGAGCCCTGCGTCAGAGAGTTCAGTGCGTAATTGTTTTGCTCGCTTTCTGTTGACGCCAAAATCGGAGTATCCAATACGCGATTCAGAGCGAACGATGAGCTTATCGTCACTGATTTTTAGCTCAAGATCATCAACAAAGCGCATGATTTTGGAAGTACATTCAATACGTAGGTAATCGCCTTCTTTTACCGCCGTTTTTGCCCCCGGCAGTTTGAGAGCCGCTTGCTCAATCGCATCGAGTGTTGCGGACTCTGTCAGCAGGAAAGGTTCAAGGTAGTGCTCTTCACGAGAATCTTGGGTTGATACGCAATTTGGCTTATTACCACATGGTGTTTGCGAGCGATCGGTCATGGTTGGTACTCCTTGGCTGCACGCAGTTAAGCTGAAAAGAACGATAGAAAGGAGAGCGAATTTTTTCATGGTATTGATTCCTTGTGGTAGGAATTTAGTCGTGCAAATTTTTTGTTATGTAATTATATGTAATAAAAGAAAAAAGGACCCAATAATCGGGTCCTTTTGAGAGATTTAACGTGTTGAACGTTAGACGTCCAGGTAGTCGAGGATACCTTCGGCTGCTTTTCGACCTTCGTCAATCGCGGTTACCACTAAGTCTGAGCCGCGTACCGCATCGCCACCAGCAAAGATTTTTTCGTTACTGGTTTGGTACTGAAACTCTTGCTTCAGAGGCGCTTTAATTCGGCCCCACTGGTCAAGATCAACATTGAAAGGTGTTAACCAATCCATTTGATGCGGTTGGAAACCAAATGCCATGATCACAGCGTCAGCAGCTAAAACATGCTCACTACCTTCAACAGGCTCAGGACGACGTCGGCCTGCTTCATCTGGTTCACCAAGTGCTGTTTTCACCACTTTCACGCCAGTTACATTACCCGATGCGTTGACTTCTAATCCCAAAGGTTGAAGGTTGAACATGAATTTCACGCCTTCTTCTTTGGCATTTTTGACTTCTCGGCGTGAGCCCGGCATGTTGGCTTCGTCACGACGATACGCACAGATTACGTTGGATGCACCCTGACGGATAGAAGTACGTACACAGTCCATTGCGGTATCACCACCACCAAGTACCACGACTTTTTTACCAGCCATATCGATATAAGGCTGGCTATTTTTCAGGTTCATCACTTTATAGGTGTTGGAAATCAAAAATGGCAGAGCGTCATAAACACCTGGTGCATCTTCATTTTCCAAACCCGCACGCATGTTTTTGTAGGTACCCACACCAAGGAAAACGGCATCGTAATCATCGATAAGTTCTTGCATCTGCACGTCTTTACCGACTTCTACGTTCATGCGGAACTCGACGCCCATCTCAGTGAAAACGCGGCGGCGATTTTCCATCACCCCTTTTTCGAGTTTGAAAGAAGGGATACCGAAGGTCAGCAGACCGCCAATCTCTGGATAACGGTCAAACACCACAGGCTTTACACCGTTACGGACTAAAATATCGGCAGCCGCCAAACCTGCTGGCCCAGCACCGATGATGGCGACTTTTTTGTCGGTCCATTCGACTTTAGACATATCCGGCTTCCAGCCCATTTCAAAGGCTTTGTCGGTGATGTACTTTTCTATGTTACCGATGGTTACCGCACCAAAGTCATCATTCAGTGTACAGGACCCTTCACACAAGCGGTCTTGTGGACAAACACGTCCACACACTTCTGGCAAACTATTGGTTTGATGTGACAGCTCTGCCGCTTCCAGAATACGTCCTTCGTTGGCCAGTTTTAGCCATTGAGGAATGTAGTTGTGTACCGGACATTTCCATTCACAGTATGGGTTACCGCAATCCAGACAACGGTCAGCTTGTGCCGTTGCCTGTTGTTTAGTAAACGGTTCGTAGATTTCGACAAACTCAATCTTACGAATTTTAATTGGCTTTTTCGCCGGATCTACGCGTTGAACATCGATAAATTGATAAACGTTCTGGCTCATGATTCAAACATCCTCCATGATTTATTGGGCTTGAACGCGCAGTTCAGCAGCGCTACGACTTTGGTGACCTAGCAGGGTATTCAAATCTGCCGCTTGAGGTTTCACCAAGTAGAACTTCGGAATCCATTCGTCAAAGTTCGCCAAAATATGCTCTGCATGGCTAGAGCCGGTTTCTTCTAAATGCTCTGCAATCAGACCGCGAAGATGTTCTTGATGTATATACAAGTCAGACAGCGAAATGGCTTCAACCGACTCGTTGTTTACACGGCCTTGGAAGCTTTGGTTTTCATCCAGCACATAGGCAAAGCCGCCTGTCATACCCGCACCAAAGTTCACGCCTGTCGCACCAAGAATCGCGACAATACCACCTGTCATGTATTCACAGGCGTTATCACCTGCACCTTCAATGACCGCGATGGTGCCAGAGTTACGGACACCAAAGCGTTCACCCGCTTTACCCGCCGCAAACAGTTTTCCGCCCGTTGCGCCATACAAACAGGTGTTACCGATGATGGTCGCTTCATTACATTTGAACGCAGTACCTAAGTGTGGCTTGATAGCAATCTTGCCTCCCGCCATACCTTTACCGACGTAGTCGTTGGCATCACCAGTAAGGTAAAGTTCTACACCACCAGCGTTCCATACACCAAATGACTGGCCTGCAGTGCCATCGAGATGCAGCTTAATCGGTGAGGCCGCCAGCCCTTGGTTACCGTAGCGTTTTGCAATTTCACCTGACAGGCGCGCGCCTACTGAGCGGTCGGTGTTGATCACATTGTAGTAGAAGCTGGCTGAACGGCCTTCTTCGACAGCATTAATAGCGTCATCAACGATGCGTTGGTTCAGCTCTGCTCTGTCAAATGGTGCATTTGGCTCGGTCCAGAACAGCGGATGTCCTTCTGGAGAAACTGGTGCTTCGAGAATATTGGACAGATCCAGTTTGGTTTGTTTTGCGGTGAAACCTTCAACAGCTTCAAGTAGGTCAGTACGACCAATCAAGTCAGTCAGCTTCTCGACGCCAAGCTCTGCAAGCAGACCACGTACTTCTTCAGCCAAACCGGTGAAGTAATTTATTACCATTTCAGGTAAGCCTTTGAAGTACTCTTTACGCAGGGTTTCATCCTGAGTTGCAACACCTGTCGCACAGTTGTTTAGGTGACAGATACGCAAGAATTTACAGCCCATTGCTACCATTGGCGCGGTACCAAAACCAAAGCTCTCAGCACCTAGAATAGCGGCTTTAACCACGTCTAAACCAGTTTTCAGACCACCGTCAACCTGCAAGCGAATTTTGTGACGCAGACCGTTGGCAACCAGAGCTTGTTGAGTTTCAGCTAGGCCTAGCTCCCAAGGGCTACCAGCGTATTTCACCGAGGTTAGTGGGCTTGCCGCTGTACCACCGTCATAACCAGAGATAGTGATAAGGTCAGCATAGGCTTTTGCCACACCTGTAGCGATAGTGCCAACGCCTGGTTCAGATACAAGCTTCACCGAAACCAATGCTTTCGGGTTAACTTGTTTCAGGTCGAAGATCAGCTGCGCCAAGTCCTCAATCGAGTAAATATCGTGGTGAGGAGGAGGGGAGATCAGCGTCACGCCTTGCACGGAATAACGCAACTTAGCGATTTCCGCCGTGACTTTATGTCCAGGAAGCTGGCCACCTTCACCCGGTTTTGCGCCTTGAGCTACTTTGATTTGCAGCACATCCGCGTTAGTTAAGTAATGTGGCGTTACACCAAAGCGACCCGAGGCAATCTGTTTAATACGCGAGTTACGCTCGGTACCAAAACGGCGAGGATCTTCACCACCTTCACCAGAGTTTGAGTAACCACCGAGTCGGTTCATCGCGGTTGCAAGTGCTTCGTGTGCTTCTGGACTCAATGCACCGATAGACATCGCAGCAGAGTCGAAACGTTTGAACAGGTCGTTTTTCGGTTCCACTTTATCCAGTGATAACGGGGTATCGGCTTTCTTCAGTGTCATTAAGTCACGCAGCATCGCAACCGGACGTTGGTTTACCTGCTTCGCGTAACTATGATAGTCATTGATATCGCCTGATTTCACTGCAGTTTGCAGCGTACCGACAACATCTGGGTTGTAGGCATGGTATTCACCATCGTGTACGTATTTCAGCAAGCCACCTTGTTCGAGTGATTTACGTTTCGTCCAAGCTTTACGGGAAAGGTTAGTCAGATCTTGCTGGAAGTCTTCAAAGTTCGCCCCGGCAATTCGAGTGGTCACACCTTTAAAGCACAGGTCTACGACTTGCTGGCTCAAACCTACAGCTTCAAAAAGCTGCGAGCAACGGTATGAGGCGATGGTCGAGATGCCCATTTTCGACATGATTTTGTACAGACCTTTATTGATGCCGTACTGGTAGTTCTGCATCACGTCGCGGTAGTCTTTGTTTAGTACGCCATCATCAACCAGCTTACCTAGCGCTTCATAAGCTAAGTATGGATAAACCGCCGTGGCACCGAAGCCAAGCAGTACTGCAAATTGATGTGGATCTCGTGCCGTTGCTGTTTCGACGACAATGTTTGCATCACAGCGCAAATTGGCATTAGCGAGGCGAGTTTGTACTGCCCCTACCGCCATTGCCGCAGGAATTGGTAGTCTGCCTTTTACTAAGGCGCGATCAGATAGGACGACCAGAACGGTACCTTCACGAACCACTTGCTCCGCTTGATCACACAGGAAATTGATGGCTTGTTCGAGGTCTCTTTCTTCCGGATCGTAATTGATATCGAGAATCGTATTGCGATAGTGATCGTCACTCAATCCCAGCAGTTGCTGCATATCCGAATAGAGCAGAACGGGTGAATCGAACGTCACACGATGTGCGTGCCCGTCGGTTTCACAGAAGACGTTCATCTCCTGACCGATGCTGGTTGCCAGCGACATGACGTGTTGCTCGCGTAGAGGATCGATTGGTGGGTTGGTGACCTGAGCAAATTTCTGACGGAAGTAATCGGTCACTAGACGCTCTTTTGACGACAGCACGGCCATCGGTGTGTCATCACCCATCGAGCCAACCGCTTCTTGTCCCATTTCACCAAGAACACGCAGTACTTGGTCGACTTCTTCGTTGGTCATGGCGAATTGCTTTTGATAAGTCTTAAGCAAGTCTTCATCAAAATTACGTTCACCAACCTGATCTTCAGACAGTTCTGAAAACGGCGTTAATTTGCGGACGTTGTTTGCCATCCATTCACGGTACGGGTGACGGCTTTTCAGATCGTTGTCGATCTCGCTTGATTGCCACAATTTACCTTTGCGGGTATCGACAACCAGCAGCTCACCCGGACCTACACGACCTTTTTGCGCCACTTCATCTGGCGCGTAATTCCAAATACCAACCTCTGAGGCAAGCGTGATCAACTTGTCTTTGGTGATCACATAACGAGCCGGACGCAAGCCGTTTCTATCTAAGTTACATGCAGCGTAACGGCCATCAGATAATACGATGCCCGCAGGGCCGTCCCATGGTTCCATGTGCTTCGAGTTGAAATCGTAGAAAGCACGCAGATCCTGATCCATATCTGGGTGATTCTGCCATGCTGGCGGCACAAGCATGCGCATCGCACGGAAGATATCCATACCACCTGCCAGGAATAGGTCCAGCATGTTATCTAAGCTGGAAGAATCTGAGCCTGTTTCATTAACAAATGGTGCAGCAGTTTGCAGATCGGGTAACAGCGGAGATGAGAATTTGTAAGCACGAGCTCTCGCCCACTGACGGTTACCTTCAATGGTATTGATCTCACCGTTATGTGCCAGATAGCGGAACGGTTGGGCTAATGGCCAACGAGGTTGCGTGTTAGTAGAAAAACGCTGGTGGAACAGACAAATCGCAGATTCCATACGAAGATCAGCAAGATCCAGATAGAAGCGCGGTAGATCCGCTGGCATGCAAAGTCCTTTATAGACTAACACTTGGGTTGATAAGCTACAGATATAAAAGTCAGGATCTTCCGTGATCTGCTTTTCAATGCGACGTCGAGCTATATATAGACGGCGTTCAATATCTCGCTCGCGCCATCCCGCTGGTGCGGAGATAAATACCTGTTGGATGTTTGGCACTGAGTGAAGGGCAATCGGGCCCAGCACTTCGGAATTTGTTGGTACTTCTCGCCAACCCGCAACAGTCAGAGTTTCTTGAGCGAGTTCTTTGTTAACGATTTCTCGCGCTTGCTGAGCTTTGATAGGATCTTGGCTAAAGAAAATCATCCCCACGGCATATTGCTTACCAAGGTTAAAACCATTTTCTTCGGCGACTAGGCGTAAGTAGGAATCGGGCTTTTGTAGTAGAAGACCACAACCATCACCAGTTTTACCATCGGCGGCAATACCACCACGGTGGGTCATACGGTCAAGCGCAGAAATTGCTGTACGAACCAGCTTGTGACTTTGCTCGCCTTCCATATGAGCGATCAAGCCAAATCCACAGTTGTCTTTCTCAAGACTTGGATCATAAAGAGCCATTGCAATTCTCCCTTTGCTTATCTGTCATCCCGACAGATACATCAACACTGCTTATGTTGATAGTGATGACTAACTATGCGTCATTTTTTTGTTTTTATGTATATTTATTCAATAAAAGGCGTGAAATATTTAACAATTTTAGACTGTTTTATTTTCATCAACTTCACAAGCTATAGGTTATTGTAAAAAAGGTCAAGTTATTAGTGGATAATCACGCTAATCAGGGATTTACCATTTAATTTGCTGAAATTATTCAATGATTTCAATTAGATATAAATTTGATTGTTACAATAAAGTAACATTTACTACTGGCTGGAATAAAAAAGACCAGCATAAAATGCTGGTCAAAATAAAAAGACTGGAAGGAATTGTTTTCTTTCTTGTTGAACAGCCAACAATATAATTATTGGCTGCTCGCACTCAGAAAGAGGGAGGAGTGTATCTCCTCCTATTATGCTGAAAGCATCAGCGAGTTTGCTTTTGCTTCTAGGTGTGTTCCGCCCATCAGGTATTCATCGATAGAGCGAGCACACTCACGGCCTTCGTTGATACAACGAACGACAAGTGATTGACCTGTACGCATATCGCCTGCAGCGAAAACACCTTCTTGGTTAGTCGCAAAGCCCTGAGTTGCTACATTGCCACGATCATCAAGAGCGATGTCTAGCTGAGCCAGCACACCTGTTGGTTCAGGGTGTAAGAAGCCCATTGCTAGGAAAGCCATGTCACATGGAATTACTCGCTCACTGCCTTCGACTTCTTTGAAGCTTGGGCGCTCGCCAGGTTTTGCATCTTCCCATACGATGTCAGCAATACGCAGACCCGTTACTTCACCTTTATCGTTACCAATGAACTCTTTAGTAAGGATGTTCCAGTGACGATCTACCCCTTCTTCGTGAGAAGTTGAAGTACGAAGGATCATTGGGTACTGAGGCCACGGCATATTCGCAGGGCGTTTTTCTGGTGGAATTGGCATGATCTCAACTTGAGTCACACTCGCTGCACCGTGACGGTTTGAGGTACCAACACAGTCAGAACCTGTATCACCACCACCGATAACTACCACATGCTTGCCTGCTGCGTGAATTTCTTCAGTTTTCAGGTCCATGTTGTTTGCACGGCGGTTGTTTTGACCAAGGAACTGCATTGCGAAGTAAACGCCGTTTAGTTCACGTCCTGGTACCGGAAGGTCACGAGGAACGGTCGAACCACCAGTCAGTAGTACCACATCGTATTCTTGACGTAACTGCTGAGCGTTCACGTCAACACCAACGTGTTGGTTCACTTTAAATTCAACACCCGCTTCAGCCATCAGGTTGATCTTACGATCAATCACTTCCATGCTGAGCTTAAAGTCAGGGATACCAAAACGTAGCAGACCACCGACTTTTTCGTCTCGTTCAAATACCGTCACTGAGTGACCCGCGCTGTTTAGCTGTTCAGCAGCAGCCAGACCCGCAGGGCCTGAACCGATGATTGCAACGGTTTTACCTGTACGAGAGCGTGGCGTTTTTGGCTTGGCGTATCCTTCACGATACGCCGTTTCCACGATGGTTTTCTCAATGTTACAAATGGTGATTGGGTCTTGGTTAATACCAAGTACACAAGAACTTTCACAAGGTGCAGGACATACACGACCCGTAAATTCAGGGAAGTTGTTGGTCGAGCTCAGAATGTTCCATGCTTCTTCCCAGCTATCGCGGTAAACCGCATCGTTAAATTCTGGGATGATGTTACCAATCGGGCAGCCGTTATGACAAAACGGCACGCCACAGTCCATACAGCGAGAAGCCTGAGTATTGATCTTGCTACCAAACTCCTCGTTCAGAACGAACTCTTTGTTGTTCTTGATACGTTCAGCGGGATCGATCTTCTGTGGAAGTTCACGACCATGCTCTAAAAATCCAGTAGGCTTACCCATTACACTGCCTCCGCTTCAGTTTGTTGTGCCTCAGCTTTACGCTTTTGAAGTACCGCTTTGTAATCGCGCGGCATGACCTTAACCATAGAGGCTAGGCTAGCTTCAAAGTTGTCTAGGAAAGACTGAGCAACTTCACTTCCTGTGAATTGAACATGCTTAGTTAACATGTCTAGTAACAGATCTTTGTCTTCTTGTTCGATAGGATCCAAGTCAACGAGTTCTGGGTTCAGTTTGGACTCGAAGTCACCTGATTTATCCCATACGTACGCTACACCACCACTCATACCAGCAGCAAAGTTGCGACCTGTTGAACCTAGGATGATAGCTGCACCACCAGTCATGTATTCACAGCCGTGGTCACCCACGCCTTCAACCACAACTTTCGCGCCAGAGTTACGAACACAGAAACGCTCACCAGCCATACCGCGGATGAAAGATTCACCAGACGTTGCACCATAGAAACATACGTTACCTACGATGATGTTGTCTTCAGCAACAATGCTAGAGTTCGCATCTGGGTACAATACTAAGGTACCGCCAGACAAGCCTTTACCCCAGTAATCGTTCGCGTCACCTTCAACTTCGAACTTCACACCTTTCGCAAGGAATGCACCGAAAGACTGACCAGCAGAGCCTTTGAACTTCACGTTCATTGGCTGTGGCAGACCTTGGTCTTTGTACACTTTCGAGATCTCGTTCGACAGCATAGTACCCGCAGAGCGGTCAGTGTTGACGATAGGGAACTCAGCGTTCACTGCTTCACCTTTCTCAAGCGCCGGAATAGCGGCTTGGATAAGTTTACGGTCTAGTACTGATTCAAGGTTGTGGTTCTGCACGGTTTGGTTGTAAACACCGTCGGCTTCACGTGGTTGCTCGATGTGTAGAACAGGAGACAGATCCAGGTTCTTGTATTTCCAGTGAGAAATGTCTTGGCGAACACGCAGTTTCTGGCCTTGGCCAACCATTTCATCGATAGTACGGAAACCAAGTTCCGCCATGATTTCGCGCAGACCCTGAGCCATGTACTGGAAGAAAGTGACTACGTCTTCTACGCGGCCATCAAAGCGCTCACGCAGAGTTTTGTTCTGAGTTGCGATACCAACAGGACAGGTGTTCTTATGACACTTACGCATCATTATACAGCCTTCAACAACCAATGCTGCTGTTGCCACGCCCCATTCTTCCGCACCTAGTAGAGTCGCGATTGCAAGGTCACGAGGTGTTTTCATCTGGCCGTCAGCCTGAACAACGATACGGTTACGCAGACCATTCTTCAGAAGTGTTTGGTGTGTTTCTGCCAAACCTAGTTCCCAAGGAAGACCAGTGTGACGAATCGAAGAAATTGGCGATGCACCTGTACCGCCATCGAAACCAGCGATCAGTACAACGTCTGCTTTTGCTTTCGCTACACCTGATGCGATGGTACCAACGCCTGCTTCAGATACCAGTTTCACGTTTACACGACCCGCACGGTTCGCGTTTTTCAAGTCGTAGATAAGCTGAGCCAAATCTTCGATTGAGTAGATATCGTGGTGTGGCGGTGGAGAAATCAAACCGACGCCCGGAGTTGAGTGACGAGTCGCACCGATCCAGTCATCGACTTTATCGCCAGGTAGCTGACCACCTTCACCTGGTTTCGCACCTTGAGCCATCTTGATTTGAAGCTCTTCTGCGTTAGTCAGGTAGTAAGACGTCACACCGAAACGACCTGATGCAACCTGTTTGATTGCAGAGCGTTCCCAGTCGCCGTTTTCTTTACGCTCGAAGCGAATTGGATCTTCACCACCTTCACCTGAGTTGGATTTTGCGCCTAAGCGGTTCATCGCAACAGCCAGTGTGGAGTGTGCTTCGTGAGAGATCGAGCCAAATGACATTGCACCCGTTGCAAAGCGTTTTACGATGCTCTCAATTGGTTCAACTTCGTCGATAGAGATAGAACCTGCTGGGTTCTTAATGAACTCAAGTTGGCTACGAAGCGTAACAGCATTGTCGCCTTGCTTATCTACTGCGCTCGCGTACTGCTTGAACTGAGAGTAGTCTTTGTTACGAGTCGATTGCTGAAGCAGAGAAATCGTTTCTGGGTTGAACAGGTGTTTCTCACCACGTTGTTTCCATTGGTAAACACCGCCAACATCAAGCATTTGAATTGGGATTTCACGTTGTGGGTAGCCAATACGGTGACGAACCACGACTTCTTTTGCGATGTCATCCAGAGTCAGACCCTGAATACGAGAAACCGTACCAGTAAAGTATTTGTCTACAACGGATTTGTGAATACCAAGCGCTTCGAAGATCTGTGCGCCGTGGTAAGACTGCAGCGTTGAGATACCCATCTTAGAGAAGATCTTCAGCAGACCACCGTTAACGGCTTTACGGTAGTTGTTGAACAAATCGCTTGGATTTGCTTCAGGATCGAGCTTTTTCGTACGCTGTAGTTCGATGATGCTTTCGATTACCAAGTAAGGGTTAACCGCGTTTGCACCATAACCAAGTAGAGTCGCGAAGTGGTGAGTTTCACGCGCGTCACCCGTCTCTACCACGATGTCACACTTAGCACGCAGACCTTTACGGATCAGGTGATGGTGAACTGCGCCAACCGCCAGCATTGCTGGGATAGCCGCGTGGTTAGAGTTTACTGCACGGTCTGTCAGTAGGATGATTGAGTAGCCGTCGATCACTGCGTCTTCTGCGTATTGGCAGATACGTTTAAGTGCGCGCTCAAGTTTTCCTTTTTCTTCGCTTGCCTGGAATACGATGTCCAGTGTCTTAGCTTGTAAGTGCTCGTTATCGATAGCACGTAGCTTCTCAAGCTCAGAGTTAGCCAGTACTGGAGATTCCAGTTCTACCTTTTGACAGTGAAGTGGTGTTTCTGTCAGTAGGTTTTGGTCTTTACCCAAGTAGGTGTTCAGGGACATAACCATACGCTCACGGATCGGGTCGATCGGCGGGTTAGTTACCTGAGCAAACAGCTGCTTGAAGTAGTTTGATAAATGCTGTGATTGGTGAGACAGAACGGCTAGCGGCCAGTCAGCACCCATTGCAGATAGTGGCTCTTTGCCATCGTTTGCCATTGGAACGATGATTTCGTTCACTTCTTCTGAGCTTACGCCAAATGCTTGTTGGCGGTGTAACAAACGCTCTGGAGAAGGTTGGCTAAACTGGTTACTTGCATCTGGCAAGTTTTTCAGACTGAGAAGGTTATCTTCAACCCATTTTTCGTATGGCTGAGAGGTAGCAATGGTATCTTTCACTTCTTCATCAGAAATGATACGACCTTGCTCTAGGTCAGCAACAAAGATACGACCAGGCTGTAGACGACCACGGAACTCAACGTTTTCTGGTGCAATGTCGACTACGCCAGACTCTGATGCCATAACCAGGAAGTTGTCTTTCGTTACTGTGTAGCGAGAAGGGCGCAGACCGTTACGGTCAAGCGTTGCACCTACTTGAACACCATCAGTAAAACATACAGAGGCAGGGCCATCCCATGGTTCCATAATGTTTGCGTGGTACTGATAGAATGCACGACGCTTAGGATCCATGTTTTTGTTTTCTTGCCATGCTTCAGGAATCATCATCATCAGCGCGTGAGGCAGGGTACGACCAGAAAGAACCAGCAGTTCCAGAGCCATATCAAAGTTTGCTGAGTCAGACATGCCTTCTTGACAGATAGGCAGCAGCATATCGATCTCAGCCTGCGTGAACAGGTCTGATTCAATAATCGCTTCACGGGCTTTCATCCAGTTCAGGTTACCGCGAACTGTATTGATTTCACCGTTGTGAGCAATGTAGCGGAAAGGCTGAGCCAGACGCCATCTTGGGAATGTATTGGTAGAGAAACGAGAGTGTACCAGTGCCAGTGCAGTCACCATGGTTGGGTTCTGCAGGTCAAGGAAGTACTGTGGTACCTGTTCTGTCGTCAGCTGGCCTTTATATACCAGAGTCTTGTACGACATAGAGTTAATATAAAACTCGTCTTTGATATTCGATACGCTTTCCAGGCAGACACGTACAGTGTAGTTACGCAGAACGTACAGTTTACGTTCCAGTTCCTCAGGTGTAACACCCGGGCCACCAGAGATAAATACGTGTTCGAATTGCGGCTCTGTGCTAAGCGGGTCGGCACCAAGCATAGAGTTATCTACTGGAAGTACGCGGTAGCCAATAACTTCAAGATCCAGGCGCTTGGCATTGCGCTCTAGAATGTCACGGCACTGTTCACGTTTGTATTCGTCTTTCGGGAAAAGAACGACACCAACACCATATTTTTCGAACGAAGGCAGTTTAATGCCCTGTTTAACGGCTTCTTCCAATAGAAATTCATGAGGTTTCTGCAGCAAGATACCAGCGCCGTCACCGCTACATGGGTCACAACCTTGACCACCACGGTGTTCCATACGCGCCAGCATATCCAATGCTTGCGTTACTACTTCATGAGATTTACGGTTTTTAAGGTGAGCAACAAAACCGATACCACAAGCGTCATGCTCCAGCTCTGGAGTGTACAGACCCTGTGAATTGTGCTCTCTATCTACCATAGATACATCCTTCCAGTTCAATGTAGACGCGAAAACCCCAGACAGACTAAGCCTGTCTAGCGAAATTTAATTTGCGTCTTGTCCTTTATATTTATGATTCGCCACCGGTCGAGGTTGACCAGTCTTGATTCCTTTCCGTATCTCGCAGGAAAAGTGTTGCGAGAAAAACATTCCTTGGTGTTATCTCTTTATTATTTGCCACTTATTGGTGACTTATATAGGTAGGAGTGGGATAACACCGATAATCCCCGCAGTCCGTGTTGTAATCAAAATGACAAAAACCACGTGGATACGTAAGTATCCTACAATTTTGTTACTTCGGAATGCAACGAAAAGTCGACGTTGTGACCCATTTTTTTTGTTTAATTATGCATATTTTGTTTAACAATTACGTAACATTGCCAGTTTTTGTATGTATTTATGCAGGTTTATTGATTTTGACTAGTCTGTGACTCGTTTGGATTGATTAAGATTCTGTGATTTTTCTTGCAGGGATGTAATTTATTTACACTAATCGTAGTGATATTGATTACGATTTTGGTTTGGTGGAATTTTATGCAGTTACATGAGTTGGTCAACACATTAGGCCAGGATCTTCAGCGCCGATATGGTGAAAAAGTTCATAAATTAACATTGCATGGTGGATTTAGCTGCCCAAACAGAGACGGTACGATCGGACGTGGAGGGTGCACATTCTGTAATGTTGCGTCTTTTTCTGACGAGGAAGTACAGGTTAAAAGCATTCATGAGCAACTGAACGATCGTGCCGGGGAGATCCAACGCGCGAAAAAGTATTTAGCCTATTTTCAGGCGTACACCAGTACTTATGCCGAAGTTCAAGTTCTCAAGAATATGTATGAAGAGACACTTAAAGCGGCGGATATCGTAGGTTTATGTGTCGGTACCCGACCTGACTGCGTTCCTGATGCCGTACTGGACTTACTCTCTGATTACGTCAAGCAAGGTTACGAAATCTGGTTAGAACTCGGTTTACAAACGGCTCATGACGACACGCTGAAGCGAATTAACCGCGGCCATAATTTCGAATGTTATGCGGAGATCACCAAGCGCGCGCGTGCTTTAGGTATTAAGGTGTGCACGCATTTGATCGTTGGTTTACCTAAAGAAACGCGCCAACATAACGTGGAAACCATGAGTAAAGTTCTTGAAGTGGGGACGGATGGCATCAAATTGCATGGTTTGCACATTGTTGAAGGCAGCACTATGGCTAAAGCGTGGCGAGCCGGGAAGCTGGAAGCACCTGAGCTAGAAGAGTATGTCGCCATTGCCAGTGAATTAATCCGCATGACGCCGGAGGAGATTGTTTATCACAGGGTTTCTTCTGCGGCACGTCGCCCGACGCTGTTGTCGCCACTCTGGTGTGAAAATCGCTGGTTGGCGATGACAGAGATTGGTCGTGCATTGGACATAGAAGGTGCTCAGGGGAGTTTAACCGGTAAGCCGTTTATCTATAAAAAGCCTGAGCTTAAACTTAAAGCATCTACTCATCTCTGATTTCTTACTGCTAGCATAAAATTCTACAGGCCCAAGTATTTTATTCCTACTTGGGTCTGTGGTTTACCATTCTACCCTTAGCGCTTCTCATCGCTTTTTAAGTCTTTTCCAATGTCTGTTTCATCGTTCATTATTAAACATACGAACGATGAAAGAGAAGTTATTGCCAACGCTTTGTGACCTCTTGCTCTAAGTTGATAGTGAGAAGTTTAAATCACCGTATCAAACACGTTAAACTGCTGGTACTTGGTGTTTTTCCATTATTACCCTGAAGTTGTATACCAAGGTTCATGTCTAATGTTCAGGGATGATATCTAGCTTTACGCCGTGGAGTCGTGAATGAAACCGATGAAAAATCTTGCCCAGTATTATGTCGACCTTCTGGTGAAACTGGGGATTGTCCGTTTTTCAATTTTGCTAGCACTTGCGCTGGTGGCGTTAGCTGTCGTGGTACAAGTTGGTATTACCTTGGCACTTAAGGGGCGAGTTGACGATATTGATATCGTACGCTCTGTGTTCTTTGGTCTGCTGATTACTCCTTGGGCGGTGTATTTTCTGTCGGTGGTGGTTGATCAGTTGGAAGAGTCTCGCCAAAGGTTAACTAAGCTGGTTTCCAAGCTGAAAGACATGCGCTCGCGCGACCAAGAACTGAACTTCCAGTTGCAACAGAATATTGAAAAGCTCAATCAAGAGATTGAAGAGCGTATTAAAGCCGAAGAAGCTCGCGAAGAAGCGATGAAGGATCTGGAAAATGAGGTCTTTCAGCGTGAACGCACACAGTTAGAGCTCGCGGAGAGAACCGCCTTATTGCGCTCCTTCATTGATGCGTCTCCGGATCTGATTTACTACCGAAATGCGGATGGTGTGTTCTCCGGTTGTAACCGAGCAATGGAAGAGCTGACGGGTAAGAAAGAGCATCAGTTGGTGGGCTTGAGCCCTTGGGATGTCTACAGCAAAGAAATCGCACAGCCAATCGTTGATACGGACCAGAAGGTTTTCACTGATAATCAAGCCATTACCTATGAGCAATGGCTGGAATACCCGGATGGTCGTAAACACTACTTCGAACTGCGTAAAGTTCCTTTTTACAGTAAGGACGGCCGTCATCTGGGCCTAGTTGGTTTTGGTCGTGATATCACCGAACGTAAACGCCATGAGGAGTCTCTGGAAAAAGCCAGCCGAGACAAAACCACCTTCATTTCTACCATCAGTCATGAACTTCGTACTCCACTCAACGGTATCGTCGGGTTGAGCCGAATGCTGCTTGATACTCAACTGACCGAAGAGCAGCGTAAGTACATGCAAACCATCAATGTCAGCGCGATTACGCTTGGAAATATTTTCAACGATATTATCGACATGGATAAGTTTGACCGTCGTAAACTAGAGTTATTACCTGAGCCACTTAATTTCGAAGACTTTGTCGCAGAAATAGAGAGTATCTCTGCGTTGATGGCTGAGCAGAAAGGTTTGCGCTTTGACTTAGAACGCTTGAGCGATTTACCGAAAGCGATTGAAGTTGATGCCACCCGTTTACGTCAGGTTATCTGGAACCTGGTCAACAACGCCATGAAGTTCACCAAAGAAGGCGGTGTGGTAATGACGGTGAGTGCGGATGTCGAAGATGATTTCGCGACGATTATTATCGAAGTGGAAGATACCGGTATCGGTATTCCTGAAGAAGAGCTGAATAAGATTTTTGCCATGTATTATCAAGTGAAGTCAGGCAAAGATAACTTGCATGCAGTTGGTACTGGCATTGGACTGGCTGTATCTAAACAGCTGATTAATATGATGGATGGTGATATTTCCGTAGCGAGTGAAGAGGGCTACGGCAGTACATTTACCGTTTCTATTCATGTTCCAGTCGTGGCTCTAGAAGAACCTATTATCGACGCGCAACGCGATAATGTTCACTTAAATATCTTTATGGTTGAAGATATCGAACTGAACGTGACCGTGGCGAAATCGCTATTGGAAAGCTTAGGCCATTCAGTCACAGTTGCCATGACGGGACAAGAGGCATTAGTCAATTTCGTGCCGGATCAGTATGACTTAGTCTTATTGGATATTCAGTTGCCTGATATGACTGGCTTCGATGTGGCGAAATACTACCGAGAGCACTACGACAACTTGCCACCGTTAGTCGCGTTGACGGCAAACGTACTGAAAGATCGTAGAGAATATCTGCAAAACGGCATGGATGATGCGATCAGTAAGCCGTTGGCTGTGCATGCTATTCAGTCTGTGATTGATAAGTTTTTTGTGCATAGAGTGGAAAAACCACAGCCGGTTGAGGTGCTTGAAGTTAAGGAAGAACCTGCGCCATCACCTGTGATTGAGACGCATCTGCTTGACCTCGATATGCTGGAGTCTTACGTTGATATTGTGGGGGCGAAGCCCGTTTATGACAGCATCAAAATGTTTGAAGATATGATGCCAGATTATATTGAAGTACTGGACTCCAATATGATCGCGAAAGATAAAGATGGCATCGTCTCTGAAGCGCACAAGATCAAAGGTGCAGCAGGTTCCATCGGTTTGAAACGTATCCAAAGTGTCGCGCAGAAAGCCCAGTCTCCGGATATGCCTGCCTGGTGGGAGAATATTTCAGATTGGGTTGAAGAAATAAAAAATGAATACCTCAACGATATCCAAGTACTAAAAAGTTGGTTAGAACAAAGGAAATAACATGAAGAAACTTGCATCAGTGGCCATTGCTACTGCACTGCTGTCGGGTTGTAGTGCTGTTCCTGAAGTGAACTGGAAACAAGACAGCCAGATAACAATTAATCAAGTCAATATTGAACTCAAGAGTAACCTGTGGGTAAATCTGATGCCGACAATAGGTGAGTCTCAGGAACCTAACCTTCACGGCTCTCTCTCTTTGGAAAGTGATACGGAGTTACCGGCCAATCTGACAGTAGAAGCTTTGATAATTAAACAAGGTGACGAGCAATGGATGCTGGACGAAGACGCTTTAGAAACTCGGACGCATAGCGAAAACCAGTGGGAAGTCGCGTTTACCTGGCAAAATCAACTTAACACTGAAAAGTGGGTTGAGCTGGCAATACTGCTGGATGATGCCGGTAAAAAACGTTGGCTGGTAGAAAAGTATGTAAAGGTAAACAAGGTCTACTAGCGCTTATTTTGCCTAAAAAAGCGGTATAGAAAAAGGGCTTGCTCCAATGAGCAAGCCCTTCATGTTTCTCGTGGAATGAAGAATTAGTCTTCTAAATCACCACAGAAGCGGTAACCTTCACCATGAATCGTTGCGATGATTTCTGGTGTACCTGATACAGATTCGAAGTGTTTACGAATACGACGAATGGTTACGTCAACAGTACGGTCGTGTGGTTTAAGTTCACGGCCTGTCATCTTCTTCAGAAGATCGGCACGTGTTTGGATTTTGCCTGGGTTCTCACAGAAGTGCAGTAGCGCACGGAATTCAGAACGAGGCAGTTTGTAGCTATCACCTGACGGGCTCACCAGTGAACGGCTATTGATATCTAGCACCCAACCGTTGAACTCGTATTTTTCTACCGAGCGTTTTTCTTCTTGAACAGCACTTGCGCTCATTGAGCGACTCAACAAGTTGCGCGCACGGATAGTCAACTCACGTGGGTTGAATGGTTTAGTGATGTAATCATCAGCACCAATCTCAAGGCCTAGAATCTTGTCCACTTCATTGTCACGGCCAGTCAAAAACATCAGTGCGATGTTTGCTTGTTCGCGCAATTCACGTGCAAGTAGAAGACCATTCTTGCCTGGAAGGTTAATGTCCATAATGACCAAGTTGACAGAGTTGTCTGATAATACTTGGTGCATCTCTTCACCGTCACTGGCTTCAAAAACAGCGTATCCCTCTGCTTCAAAAATACTCTTAAGAGTGTTACGAGTTACTTGCTCATCTTCAACGATCAGAATCTGCGGGGTTTGCATTGGCGGTACCTAAATTTGTGACAAAATTGTGCTAATAGAATAAATTCTAGGCAAAAATATAACATACAGGTAATGAAATTTTGATAATAAATCAAGTTAATCAAAATTACACTTCTTTCAGTTATCCGCCTTCCATGGAGATTTACCAGCTCACCTACATCCCGTGGCGACTTTTATTCTAATGGGATATTTACCTTTCATTTCCAGTTTCTTATTGGGGGAGGAAACGTAAACACCCTAGATATGGGGCGAATTTTATATTGTTAACAGCATGCTAACAATGCTCAAATGTTAATTCCATGCAGTTTGTTGATTTACATCAATTGATGAAATTTAACTGTTATTAATCATTTAAGAGTTATGATAGAAAAAAATAATACGAACATCGACGCATCGTTATGGAATGCTTATGCAAATTCTTTTTTTCGCTTTGAAACGAAATGGAATGTTTTGAGCTATGTTGTGATAACTGCTTGGAACCCATACAGTAATTTGCGGTCAAAAGAAGATAACTGCATAATTAATCAAAAGCTAGAAAAGCGTCTAAAACACGTTAACTATGTGCCAGTTACTGTAGGTGACCGTACCTTTGAATGGTACGAAGAGAGTTTTGCGGCGGAGATCTCAATAGATGACGCGATTACATTGGCAAACGAGTTTCAGCAGAATGCGATTTATTATATCTCTCATGACGACATCTACCTTATTGTCTGCGGTGATCCGAGCAATCGACACAAAGTAGCTAAAATGAGTGAGCGACTCGTATAACGAAAACAGGATACTACTCGTTGGAGCGTACTCGGACGAGAAAATTCACGGAGGAAATATGAACGATATAACACCAGATATATGTGACCAATTTGAAGACCAAGTAACGTTACTGAATCTGCCACTACAGAATTTTGGACAACGTTCCGCGTTTTTTGGCGAAATTGTCACAGTGCGCTGTTATCACGACAACTCCAAGGTAAGAGAAGTGCTTGGGCAGGACGGCACAGGAAAAGTGTTAATTGTTGATGGCCATGGTTCATGTCAAAAAGCGCTGCTCGGTGATCAATTGGCCATCCTTGGTATTGAGAATGGATGGGAAGGCATTATTGTCTATGGTGCGGTGCGTGATGTGGCGCAAATGTCACAAATGGATATTGGCATTCAAGCGCTTGGCACATGTCCGTTTAAAACAGAAAAGCGAGGCCTGGGTGAGGTCAATGTGACAGTAACGATGCAAAATCAGTTAGTGCAGCCGAAGCATTATGTTTATGCAGACTGGAATGGGGTGTTGATCTCAAAAGAGAAACTGGATTTTTAGAAGCGAAACCCTAACCCAACTTCAAAGCCTTGTTGCCAATCTTGATAATCTAACGTTGCGTGAATATCTAACTTGTCAGTAATTTTCACACGACTAGACACCTCGGCAGCAAGGCCCGTATCTTCTTCATCAACACGCTCGTTGGTGTCAGCTTTGTAAGAACGCAGCGTACTCTTAACAGTGACACGATCATTAAAGTGGTAGCTAACGCCACTTAAAAAGCCGCTTTGATTTTGGACTGGGGAGTTGTTGACGCGTGCACCAACATAGAGATCAACCGAATCAAATAACTCGTACGAATAGCCGCCGTCGATGTTCCATACATCGAAGCTATCAGTTTGATAACTGTCACTTGAGATAAATAACTTGTGTGGGGAAGTTATTGCTGCTCCAGGAAGGGTAGGTAGCTCAGTCGCTAAAGAAACACCAGGCATGACAAAAAGTAACAGAAAAAGCCATTTTTTCATGCTCACCACTCCTTGTGTTTCAGAACTTTTTATTGGTATGTGCTCAACGCTTCCCAATATTAAAGCATATAATATGAAATGCAGCTCATTTATTTCCCAAATAATTAACTCTCGTGGAGTGTGATCACACTTAAATTGTTGTGCAAGAGTGGTTGCTCTGCATTTTCTTTGATCTTTGCCGTTTTAGCCAAGATCGCCATGAATGTGGGTGGAATGTAACTTTTTCTATGCAAAGCTATTTCGGGAATGAAATACTAAGATAAATTTATTAAAAATTGAGTTTTAATTTATTTCTTTATTTTCAGTGATATATAGCAGGATTTATCTCTGTAAGACTGGGAAATAAACAATTTTTTTGTTGACTCTGTTACAGAAACTCGGTAAACGTAGAGTTAAGCAAACACACAATTCGTAGAATATTAATTTATGCCAGTTAACAGCCTCGTTGTAATGACCACCACCATTATTATTACCGACATTACAATTGTTGGGGCAGGCTGCTGAGCGAAAGAAATTCACAAGAAAGGCCTGTATCCAACAAGATACAGGCCTTTTTTTATGCTTTCTTAATACAAAATTTAGACAAGTTTAAGAAGATACACTGGAGGAAGGGATGCGAGTATTGAAGTTTGGCGGTTCATCATTGGCTGATGCAGATCGCTTTTTAAGAGCAGCAGATATCATTGCGAATAATGCTCAACAGGAAGAAGTCGCAGTCGTGCTTTCTGCACCGGGTAAAACAACTAATAAACTGGTTGCTGTGATTGAAGGCGCTTTACGAAATGGTGAAGCAGAATTACAAATTAACGAGTTAGAAGAATCGTTTAAAACGCTTTTTGCCGATATCCAAGCCTTGGTTCCTAATCTGGATGGGACTGGCTACGACAATCAAGTTAAAACCTCGCTCTCTCAATTACGTCAATTTGTCCATGGCATCAACCTGTTAGGCATGTGTCCAAACAATGTGAATGCGCGCATCATCAGTAAAGGTGAACGTGTTTCTATTCAACTAATGAAAGCGGTACTTGAAGCAAAAGGTCAAAAAGCCAGCCTAATTGATCCGGTTGAATACCTTTATGCTCAAGGCGATCATCTTGAAGCGATGGTTGATGTTGATATTTCTACACAAAACTTCCGCCAAAAGCCTCTTCCTCAAGGCCATGTCAACATCATGCCTGGTTTTACTGCCGGTAATGAGAAAGGAGAACTGGTTACTTTAGGTCGTAATGGTTCAGACTATTCGGCTGCGGTTTTGGCTGCTTGTCTTCGCGCCGATTGTTGTGAAATCTGGACTGACGTTGATGGCGTATACAACTGTGATCCTCGCTTGGTAGAAGATGCACGACTATTAAAATCACTGAGCTATCAGGAAGCGATGGAGTTGTCTTACTTCGGTGCGTCCGTTCTGCACCCGAAAACCATCGCTCCAATTGCTCAATTCCACATTCCATGCTTAATCAAGAACAGTTTTAACCCGCAAGGTGCAGGTACGCTGATTGGCCAAGATACCGGTGAAGATAACCTGGCTATCAAAGGTATTACTACACTGAATGACCTGACCATGGTGAACGTCTCTGGCCCAGGTATGAAAGGCATGGTTGGCATGGCGAGCCGTGTATTTGGGGCTATGTCTTCAGCGGGTGTTTCAATCGTACTGATCACTCAGTCATCATCAGAATACAGCATCAGCTTCTGTATCGAAGCTGAAGATAAAGCAAAAGCGCAGCAGACACTGGCAGAAGCATTTGAGCTGGAACTGAAAGACGGTCTGCTGGAACCAGTAGAGTTTATCGATGATGTCGCTATCGTGACATTGGTTGGTGATGGTATGCGTACATCTCGTGGTGTTGCGTCACGTTTCTTCTCATCTCTTGCTGAAGTGAACGTGAATATTGTTGCAATCGCACAGGGTTCTTCAGAGCGCGCTATCTCAGCGGTTATCCCTGAAGATAAGATCTCTGAGGCGATCAAAGCCTGTCACATGAACCTGTTCAATTCTAAACACTTCCTTGATGTTTTCGTCGTAGGCATCGGTGGTGTTGGTGGTGAGCTGGTGGATCAGATTGAACGTCAACAAGCCAAACTGGCTGAAAAAGGCATCATCATTCGCGTATGTGGTCTGGCAAACAGTAAGGGTCTGCTACTCGATAGTGAAGGGCTGCCACTGGAACACTGGCGTGACCGCATGTCTTCAGCTACTGAAGAGTTCAGCCTAGCGCGCCTGATTGCACTTGTGCAACGTAACCACATCATCAACCCTGTTTTGGTTGATTGTACTTCGAGCGAAGCCATTGCTAACCAGTACGCTGATTTCTTGGCGGCAGGTTTCCACGTTGTTACTCCAAATAAGAAAGCCAATACAGCAAGCATGGCGTACTACCATCAGCTTCGCGATGTGGCGCGCAACTCACGTCGTAAATTGATGTACGAGACGACAGTTGGTGCTGGTCTGCCGGTTATTGAAAACTTGCAGAACCTTATTTCGGCAGGTGATGAACTGGAGCGATTCAGCGGCATTCTGTCAGGTTCACTATCATACATCTTCGGTAAACTAGACGAAGGTATGAGCTTGAGCGAAGCGACAAACATCGCGAAAGAAAACGGCTTCACTGAACCAGATCCACGTGATGATCTATCGGGTATGGATGTGGCTCGTAAGCTTCTTATCTTAGCTCGTGAAGCAGGGATGTCGCTAGAGTTAGAAGACGTGGTGGTTGATCAGGCGCTACCACCAGGCTTTGATGATTCAGGCAGTGTTGATGAGTTTATGGCGAGACTACCTGAAGCCGATGCGTACTTTAAAGAGCAGGTCGCAAAAGCCGCTGAAGAGGGTAAAGTTTTGCGTTACGTTGGTGAAATCAGCGACGGCAAGTGCAAGGTAAGCATTGCAAGTGTTGATGAAAATGATCCGATGTTCAAAATTAAAGATGGTGAGAATGCACTGGCGTTTTACAGCCGTTACTACCAGCCAATCCCATTGGTACTACGTGGTTACGGTGCAGGTACTGAAGTTACCGCAGCAGGCGTATTTTCAGACGTAATGCGTACTTTAGGTTGGAAACTAGGGGTATAACAGTAATGAGTTCAAGTGATATGGATGTAGTGGTTTATGCCCCAGCATCAATTGGTAATGTAAGCGTAGGTTTTGATGTTTTGGGAGCGGCTGTCTCTCCTATCGATGGCACCTTATTGGGTGACCGAGTACAAGTGAAAGCGGGTTCTGAACCATTCAGCTTGAAAACAGCAGGTAACTTCGTCTCGAAGTTACCTACAGAACCAAAAGAGAACATCGTTTACGACTGTTGGGTTGTCTTTGCTCGCGAGTTGGACAGAAAAGGTGTAGCGCTGAAACCACTGGAAATGACGCTTGAGAAGAACATGCCGATTGGCTCAGGCTTAGGTTCCAGTGCTTGTTCTATCGTTGCAGCGTTAGACGCTTTGAACCGTTTCCATGGTCAACCTCTGAATGAAACTGAGCTATTAGCGCTAATGGGCGAAATGGAAGGTAAGATTTCGGGTGGTATCCATTATGACAATGTTGCGCCTTGTTACTTAGGTGGCGTGCAGTTAATGCTTGAAGAGCTAGGCATTATTAGCCAGGAAGTACCATGTTTTGATGAGTGGTACTGGGTAATGGCTTACCCGGGAATCAAAGTGTCTACTGCGGAAGCTCGAGAGATCCTACCATCTCAGTACCGCCGACAGGATATCATAGCTCATGGTCGCCACCTTGCAGGCTTTATTCACGCGTGTCATTCTGGTCAGCCAGAACTGGCGGCAAAAATGATCAAAGACGTGATCGCAGAACCGTATCGTGAGAAACTGCTGCCAGGTTTTGCGAACGCACGCCAGTACGCAGCATCTGCTGGTGCGCTATCTACCGGTATTTCTGGCAGTGGTCCGACACTGTTCAGTATTTGCAAAGAGAAAGATGTCGCTGAACGAGTTGCGCGTTGGTTAGAACAAAATTACGTACAAAATGAAGAAGGATTCGTCCACGTTTGTCGACTGGATAAGCAAGGTTCGAAAGTAACAGGAAGTGAGCTATGAAGCTTTACAATATAAAAGAAAATGATGAACAAGTTTCCTTTGGCCAAGCCGTTCGCCAAGGATTAGGTCGTAACCAAGGCCTGTTTTTTCCATCGGAATTACCAAAATTTGATGATATTGATGCGCTGCTAGAAGAAGACTTTGTCTCGCGTAGTACAAAAATTCTTTCTGCATTGATTGGTGATGAGCTGACAGAAGACCAAGTGAACTCTATGGTTGATGCGGCTTTCCAATTCCCAGCGCCTATCAAACAAGTAAAAGATGGCGTTTATGCGTTAGAGCTTTTCCATGGTCCGACACTGGCGTTTAAAGACTTCGGTGGTCGTTTTATGGCGCAATCACTGGCTGCGGTATCTACTGGCGGTAAGATCACGATTCTTACAGCAACATCCGGTGATACAGGTGCTGCGGTTGCACATGCTTTCTACGGTATGGAAGACATCAACGTTGTGATTCTTTACCCTAAAGGCAAAATCAGCCCGCTACAAGAAAAGCTGTTCTGTACGCTAGGTAAGAACATCCATACAGTAGCAATTAACGGTGACTTCGATGCTTGTCAGGCACTTGTTAAGCAGGCATTTGATGATGCCGCTCTGCGTGAAGAAATCGGACTAAACTCAGCGAACTCAATCAACATCAGCCGTTTGATGGCGCAAATCTGCTACTACTTTGAAGCAGCAGCGCAAATGAGTAAACAAGAGCGTGAGAACCTGGTTATCTCTGTACCAAGTGGTAACTTCGGTAACCTAACCGCTGGTTTGCTGGCAAAAGCGCTTGGTTTACCAATTAAACGTTTTATTGCCGCAACAAATGCGAACGATACAGTACCTCGCTACCTAGAAACAGGACAGTGGGATCCAAAACCAACGGTTGCAACGACATCTAACGCGATGGACGTAAGCCAACCAAACAACTGGCCACGTATCGAAGAGCTTTGCCGCGTAAAAGAGTGGGGCTTGGAAACGCTGGGTAAAGGTGCAGTTTCTGATGAGCAAAGTGCCGAGTCAGTAAAAGAGCTGAACTCACTGGGTTACCTATGCGAGCCGCATGGTGCAATCGCTTATCGCGTACTGGACGAGCAACTTCAAGCTGGTGAGACTGGTTTGTTCCTATGTACTGCTCACCCTGCGAAGTTCAAAGAAGTGGTGGATGATATCTTAGAATCTGATATCGACCTACCAGCACCACTGGCTAAGCATGCTGTAATGGACCTATTGTCTGAAGATTTAGATGCGGATTTTGATGCACTAAAAACAGTACTGCGTCGCGTGCAATAAGCTAAATACAAGCTAAATGAGAAGGTGGAGCTTAGTCTCCACCTTTTTTATTTTATAGAGGCAATAAAAAACGACGCTCAATGAGCGCCGCTTTCAAAACTTACCGGAGTGTGTCTCTCTTATAGAGACTCAGTAAACGTACGTGCGATTACATCACGTTGCTGTTCTGGAGTTAGTGAGTTGAAACGCACTGCGTAGCCAGAAACACGAATGGTTAGCTGAGGGTATTTTTCAGGGTTAGCGACTGCATCTTCTAGTGTTTCACGCTTAAGCACGTTCACGTTTAAGTGCTGACCACCTTCAATTTTAGGTGCCGTTTCGATTGCTACTTCGCGGCTTTCGTATTCACCTAGGTCGCTGATTGCAATAACTTGGTCAGCTTCATAGCCTGCTGATGCTGCAATACAACGAGCTTCGTTTTTTTCACCATCTAGTAGCCAGATAGAGTTTAGTAGTTCGTCATTCGCTGCTTTAGTAATTTGGATACCTTGGATCATCACTGTCTCCTAGTCCACTTACGTGGTGTTTATTGGTGTTAGTTTTCAAACTTTTATTGAGCTGAGTATTATATAGCTAATAACCACTATTTTAATATTGATTTAAGTCAAAAAACAACCAAAAACATTAATTTTATTAAGGTTGTTTTGTTGAGGTAAATCAATAAAGTGTTTAAAAACATACTGATTACACTATTTTTGATAAGATAAAAAATATTTTAAATGCAATTATGTTGTTAATTTACTACATATTGTTGATTTGAATTTAACCTGTGATGTGTAACTAATTGTATTTAGGTACGCACACTGAAAGTCTGAAGTGATTAAATGACAAACATGAAAAACAAGTTTGGTAACAAGATGATCGGTGCTCACGTCTCTGCGGCTGGTGGTGTCGATCAGGCCCCGTTACGTGCGCGTGAGATTGGCGCTAATGCTTTTGCTTTATTTACCAAAAACCAGCGTCAGTGGGTGGCAAAACCTCTTGAAGCTAAAACCATCAGTGCATTTAAAGCCAATTGCAAAATGCTCGGGTTTGGTACTGAAAGCATTTTACCGCATGACTCCTACCTGATTAACTTAGGTGCACCAGAAGAAGAGAAGCTTGATAAATCTCGAGCGGCATTCATCGATGAAATGGAGCGTTGTAATCAGCTTGGTCTGACACTTTTGAACTTTCACCCAGGAAGTCACTTAAAGAAAGTATCTGAACAAGAGTGTTTAGCGACGATTGCAGAATCAATTAATCTTGCGCATAAAGCAGTACCAGATGTTATTGCTGTTATTGAGAACACGGCGGGTCAGGGTACCAACCTAGGCTGGAAGTTTGAGCATCTCGCTGAAATCATTGATCAAGTGGACAATAAAGAGCGCGTGGGTGTGTGCATCGATACTTGTCATACTTTTACCGCAGGCTACGATTTAAGAACGAAAGAAGATTGCCAACACACGTTTGCGGAATTCGACCGTATCGTTGGTATGCACTATTTAAGGGCGATGCATTTAAATGATTCAAAAGTCGAATTTGCTAGTAGGGTTGATCGTCATCATTCTCTAGGGAAGGGTGAAATCGGTTGGGATTGTTTTGAGTATATTGCTCGCGACTCTCGTTTTGATGGTATCCCTCTGATTTTAGAGACAATTGACCCTGACATTTGGCATCGAGAAATTGATACTCTTCGTGGTTACCATTTGGAAGAATTCAACAAAAATTAATGCCGTTGTCATAGTTGGCACTTTTCTTTCTTAGTGGTTACTGGGGCCATACAAAGAAGGATTGCATTATGTCTCGACCAAACACTTTTACTCCTTTTTCACATACCAGACGTTCGGTTCGTTTACCTGCACCTAACCGTCATATCACGGGCCAAGGTCACTTCCGAACGCCGCAGAAACACTAAATTCGAATTACCGCTCTCAAGTTGGGGGAAGTTTTTGTCTGTTTAAGTGTTGCTGGTTAGAATAGAGCAACACTTTCGGACAGGAACTTTCTATGAATCAGTCACCGACATGGCACGATGTGATCGGCGAAGAAAAAAAACTCAGCTACTTTGTCGACACCTTAAACTTTGTTGAATCGGAACGTTCGGCGGGGAAAACGATCTATCCGCCAAGCAAAGATGTGTTTAATGCGTTTCGCTATACCGAGTTTAGCGATGTTAAGGTGGTGATTTTAGGCCAAGATCCTTATCACGGTCCGAATCAGGCGCACGGGTTGTGCTTTTCGGTTTTGCCAGGCGTGAGAACCCCGCCCTCATTGGTGAACATATACAAAGAGCTCGCTCAGGATATCGACGGTTTTGAAATCCCTCAACATGGATTCTTGCAAAGCTGGGCCGAGCAAGGTGTATTACTGCTTAATACCGTGCTGACGGTTGAGCAGGGCAAAGCACATTCACATTCGAAAACGGGATGGGAAGCGTTCACTGATAAAGTGATTGAAGCGATAAACATGCATCAGCAGGGGGTTGTGTTCCTGTTATGGGGCGCGCACGCGCAGAAAAAGGGAAGATTTATTGATCGTTCCAAGCATCATGTCCTTACTGCTCCTCATCCTTCTCCGCTCTCTGCTCATCGAGGCTTCCTAGGGTGTAAGCACTTCTCTCAAGCAAACCAACTACTTACAGCCCAAGGTAAAGAGCCGATCAATTGGCATTTGCCGATGACGGTGTAAAGCTAACAACAGCGATTAAGGTTTTCTTATCGCTGTTTTTTTGAGCAGGCTCAAGCTGGTAATGCATTTCTCATGTACACTTATTAGAAGCAGGTGTTAAGGAGAGACGCTATGATGATCGAAAGAATTCGACGCGAACACGGCTACATGGTTCGCCTGTTGGCTATATTGCGCCACAAACTTAATGAAATAAAACAAGAACATGCCATTAACTATGCGTTAGTGGGGGAGATTGTTGACTACCTCTCTACTCATTCAGAACAAGTTCACCATCCAAAAGAGGACATCCTCTACCATCACTTTCTAGAACATTATGGTAAGCAACGAACCATGGAGAACCTAGAGCAGGAACATAAAGATCTCGCCGAAAAGACCAAAGAATTCTCAACGGTGATCGAGATGATTCTGCAAGATGCTGTGGTACCTCAAGATGTGTTTATCTCACATTTAGAAGATTTCATTGATTCACAGAAACGCCACCTCGAACTTGAAGAGCGGAAGATCCTGCCGTTAATAGAAGAGCTGTTTACGACTGAAGACTGGCAGTACGTAGAAAGTCTCTGGAGTGAAAATGAGGATGATCCGGTATTTGGCGATACCATTGCTGACCGCTATAAACAGTTGGCGGAGCGTGTGCGTCAGAGCGATATGGAATACATCTAAAGTAACATTCGCCCGGGCAAATGTGGAATCTGCTCGGGTTTTCTCACCACTTTTCTTATTTAATAAGAATTAACGAGAAATAAAGTTAAGCCTGAATATGGGTTTAACGTGCTCAAAATTCTCAATAGATGAGAACGAAGGCCGAGTGCATTCTAAGTGCTCTTAGCCCCCTTGATGAATCACTCTTTTCTAAATAACAAAAGGCACCCGTAAGGTGCCTTTTGTTCGAATTAGAGTTTGATGTCGTCTAGGTTGTAATCGTTACAGACATCAAGTTCACGCAGCTCTTTTAATAAATTGCGTCTGTCGTTCATCTCTTCAATTTCTCGCCATTTACGTTTCATTGGTTTGGCACGAGATTTGGTTGTTGAGGTAGTATCCAGATTAAAAATGTCATCTAGTTGAAAGCCGTCCATAAGCCACCTTACCTTGTTTATCTAAACTGTTGTAACCAGTCCTTGTGGAGATTTTTAATTACCACAATAATTGTGAGAATAGCCATGACATATTTCGAATTTGTGTCTTTATCATGACATTTTCGTGCAAAAACACTTCCACAATCACACTTTAGTTTGTCTTTCCTGCATAAAAAATGCCCAAACGAGCCAGTGAAAACGATTAAATGAAGAGATTTTCTGTGTTAACGAGAAGGCTGGAATTAGAGCATAAAGCCAAGGTAAAAGTTGCATAAAACCACTTTGGTTAAATAGTGGTCGACTAACGATTTTATTAAGGAGGTAACTTTCTGTTACACCTTATGAATACTAGCCTTAAACCGAAAACATGGACTGAAACTCTATTGGTTATAAATTGAATATCATTGTTATCTTTAGGTAAGAGATATGTTGCGTTATGTGATGGTTGAGTCTTCTATTTATGTTATTTTTTGGTGACTTTATAGTGAAATATAACAATATTAAGCGTTAAGTTTCATATTGATTTTTGTGTCTCTAGGTTGCATTATCCGCCCGTCAAAAAATACGCTGGTACGTAAAATGGATGCATGAAGCGACATTTACGATTCTAGATTGCCCTTAAAAACAAACACTACTTAATTAGCTAAGCACACTTTGACACTTAGCAGGCAATCTGGTGGATGGCTAGGATGCATAGACCGGCGCAACTCACTTTGAGGTACGCATGACAGACTTAATCAATTTGATGAACGATCTCCTTTGGGGTTCGATTCTGGTTTATCTTCTTGTTGGTGTAGGTATTTACTTCACCTTTCGATTGGGATTCATCCAGTTCCGCCACTTCGGGCACATGTTTTCGGTTCTAAAGAACAGTCGCAAAGCAGACAAAGCTGGTATTTCTTCTTTCCAAGCACTTTGTACCAGTCTCGCAGCACGTGTTGGTACCGGTAATATGGCCGGTGTGGCAGTTGCGCTAACAGCGGGCGGACCAGGCGCTATCTTCTGGATGTGGCTGATCGCGATGCTTGGTATGGCAACATCGTTTGCAGAGAGTACTCTGGCACAGCTATACAAAACCAAAGATGATGATGGCAACTACCGTGGTGGTCCTGCTTACTACATGGAAAAAGGTTTGGGCATGCGCTGGATGGGCGTCTTGTTCTCGGTTTTCCTAATCATCGCTTTTGGTTTGGTATTCAATGCCGTTCAAGCTAACTCTATTGCTAATGCGATGAGTACGGCATTTGGCTGGAACTCTTTATACGTTGGTATTGGTGTTGTTGCCTTGTCTGCTGCGGTTATCTTTGGTGGTATCAAGCGTATCGCTAAAGTCGCGGAAATGATTGTTCCACTTATGGCACTGCTTTACCTTGCGCTCGCGCTAGTGGTTGTGTTTGCCAACATCGAGAAGCTTCCTGCGGTACTTGCTCTGATTGTTAAGAGTGCCTTTGGTCTGCAAGAAGCAGCGGCTGGTGGTTTAGGTTACGCTATCGCACAAGCGATGATTAACGGTGTAAAACGCGGCCTATTCTCGAACGAAGCTGGTATGGGTTCTGCGCCTAACGCAGCGGCATCTGCAACGCCGTACCCGCCGCATCCTGCGTCTCAGGGTTACGTTCAGATGCTGGGTGTGTTTATGGATACAATCGTGATCTGTTCTTCTACGGTAGCGATCATCCTGATGTCTGGTGAATACGTAGGTCAGGCGACAGAGGTTACCGGTATCGAACTGACACAGCGCGCATTGAGCTCGCAAGTGGGCGACTGGGGTGGCATTTTTGTTGCTGTCGCAATCTTCTTCTTCGCGTTTACTTCGATCATTGCAAACTACTCATACGCTGAGACTAACTTAGTCTTCCTTGAGCATAACCATAAAGCGGGTATCGGTATTTTCCGAATCATCTTCCTGGGTATGGTGATGTTTGGCGCGGTAGCTTCGTTACCAATGGTCTGGTCGTTGGCTGATGTGTCAATGGGTCTAATGGCGATTGTGAACTTGGTGGCAATTATTCTGCTATCGGGCATCGTTATCAAGCTGGCTAAAGACTACAACCGTCAGCTAGACGCTGGTAAGGTACCAACATTTGATGCTAACGATTTCCCAGAGCTGAAATCTCAGCTGGAAGAAGGCATCTGGTACAACGACAAAAAAGACTGAGTGTCATAGTTAAAAGCTATTAGCACGATTTATAAAGCCATGCAGACAATGCATGGCTTTTTTTGTACCCTTAACGGTATATAAAATTAAAAGGATAGAGTCAAAGTCATGCTTATCGTAGTTTCTCCTGCCAAGACACTGGATTATGAGTCTCCGTTAGCAACGGAAAAGTTTACTCAACCTGAGTTGATTGAATTCTCCAAAGAGCTGATCGAAGTTTGCCGTAAATTGACGCCTGCTGATGTTGCGTCGTTAATGAAGGTGAGCGACAAAATTGCAGATCTGAACGTAGGGCGATTCCAAGAGTGGAGTGAAACCTTCACGACTGAAAATTCACGTCAGGCGATCCTCGCGTTTAAAGGGGACGTTTATACGGGTCTTGAAGCGGAAACCTTGTCTGAAGCTGACTTTGATTACGCTCAGGATCATCTGCGTATGCTATCTGGCCTTTACGGTTTGTTGAAGCCATTGGATTTGATGCAGCCATACCGTCTGGAAATGGGTACTAAGCTTGTGAACGACAAGGGCACTAACTTGTACCAGTTCTGGGGCAATATCATCACTGACAAGCTTAATGAGGCGATTTCAGCGCAAGGTGACAATGTGCTTATTAACCTTGCATCAAATGAATACTTTAAAGCGGTGAAACCTAAGAACCTTGACGCTCAGGTTATTACGCCAATTTTTAAAGATTGTAAGAATGGCCAATACAAAGTGATCAGCTTCTACGCGAAAAAAGCGCGTGGCATGATGGCGCGTTACATTATCGAAAATCGTATTGAGAGTGTGGCTGACCTGACCAAGTTTGATACGGCGGGTTACTATTTTGTTGAAGAAGAGTCGACGCCAACTGAGTTGGTCTTCAAACGAGAAGAGCAGAACTAAGCTCAAACTCCGGACACAAAAAAGGGTTGGCATTGCCAACCCTTTCGCTATTTTAGACTTACAAGCTTACTTCTTTTTAGCGACTTTCTTTTTCGCAGTTTTCTTCTTATCGTCTTTTTTCTTTTTCTTCTTAAACACTGGTTTTTTGTGCTTTGGACGCATCTCTTTGATGAAGCGCTCTTTGATGTCTTCTTTAACGTAACGAGCGACGCGATCCATCATTGGCTGGTCGTGCGCTTCTACAATTGAGATAGCATTACCTTTTTTACCAGCACGAGCGGTACGGCCAATTCGGTGCAGGTAAACATCTGCTGTACGTGGCAAGTCGTAGTTGATCACGTGTGACACATCAGGAAGGTCGATACCACGAGCTGCAACGTCTGTTGCCAGTAGAACGTTAACTGTTCCATCACGGAAACGTGAAATCGCGTTGTTACGGCGGTCTTGTGGCATTTCACCTTGAATCCATGAACATGGAATCTGTGCGCTTTCAAGCTGGCTACGCAGTTCAGCCAGACGTTCACGCGTTTTCAGGAAGACGATTGTACGTTCTGCTTGCTCCGTGATGATGTGCTTGAGTAGCGCGAGTTTATGCTCTGCGTCGTCCGCTCGGTGATACCACTGTGCGATCTTCTTACGTTCGCGTAGCGGTGACTTCGCATCGATCTCTGCAGGTTCATTCAGCAGGTCCGCAGTAAAGCCTTCAACGCCTCTGCCTTCTAATGTTGCAGAGAACAGAAGGGTTTGCTTACGCCAGCGACACTCGTTCGATAGACGATCGACTGTTGGCGCAAAGCCCATGTCTAGCATGCGGTCAGCTTCGTCTAGGATTAACCATTCAATCGCACGACAATCAAAGCGCTCAGCTTCAATGTATTCGCGCAGACGACCTGGTGTCGCAACAACGATGTCTTGCGTGGTAGCAAGAATGTCAGCGTGCTCTTGGTACTGAACGCCACCGGTGATGGTAAAAATATTGAGCTTAGTATTTTTCGCCAGTGCACGGGCTTGATCCGCAACCTGCATCGCCAACTCACGCGTTGGGGTTAGGATAAGGATACGCGCAGGTCCAGGTTTACGACGTGGAAAATCCTGTAGGTATTGCAGAGCAGGCAATACGAATGCTGCTGTTTTACCTGTGCCAGTCGGTGCTGACGCTAGAATGTCACGACCATCCAACGCTTGTGGGATTGCTTCTGCCTGGACTTTTGTTGGGCGTTCGAAGCCCATTTCTTCAATGGCATCAAGTAAGTTTGAGTCTAGATCAAGTTCAGCAAAGGTTCTGATCACAATGAGTTCTCCACAAGCAAGGCTTGGTTAATGGTTCGCCGCAACAGCTTAAAATACGAAAAGGTCGCACATTATAAAGTGATTGGTGATAAGGATCACATGTTATTTCACATCTTAAGATAAAACTCACGGGTTAGCCGGACAAAATCGTCGCTGTACCCGCCTGATGAGTGAATGATCAAGTGAGATATTTGAGTGTCACAAGGCTGCTTCGCTAACTCAAACAGCACACGATGAACTGGCTTTCTCTCTGATGGCTGCACACGGCAAAGACGAGATAAATACCAGCCCTGTTGTAATGCTAACTCGATAAACTGCTCACCTTCGGTGACAGGTAACACAAAGCTGGCTTTTCCATCCTCTTCTAACAGTTGGTAACAACGATGCAGCAAGGCGTCATGGCGCAGAGAGTCTGTGTGTCTTGCTGTCGCTCGCTGACTCTGTTTGGATTGCTCGCCACTATTGAAATAGGGCGGGTTACAAATGATTCTCTGGAATAACTGAGATGGTGTGAAGGTCAGCACATCGGCATGAAAAACAGATAACCTTTCTTGCCATGAAGAGTGGGTAAAGTTTTTCTGAGCGGCATCGATTGCTGTGGCTTCAATATCTAAGGCCGTTATCTTCGCTCGGCTAAAGCGTTGGGCACACATTAATGCCAACAAACCTGTGCCTGTGCCTATATCGAGTATCTCAGCATCTTCAGGGCTTTCAACCCAGGCTCCTAGCATCACGCCATCTGTACTGACCGGCATGCCACTTTCACCACCTTCGATGAAAAACTGCTTAAACTTGAAGCTCTTAGTTTTATGTTTTTCGTTATTCATGTTTATTTTATATATGCTCTATATTTCAGTTCTTTCATCTAATGTTTATTAATTGTGTGGTTTGTTGTGTTGTAGGTTAGTAAATTGTATCGTTGTTTGATCGAGATAAATTTCTAGATTTTTGTTTTATATTGGTTAGATTAACTGGTTTTTAATTCTATATATAAATTAATATGGTGTTTTTTTCTCATAGGTTGCCAAATGATGATTCTTTCGTCATTATGCGGCGCTATTTTATAGATTGAACCACGAGTACTTGTTAATAACAAAGACTCCAAAAGTGGTCGATGCATAACACAACATTCACACATTTTTTAGACAAGGGTTATCTGTGAAACAGACATTAAAACTAACAGATATTATCGCAGTAGGCTTTATGCTGTTTGCGTTCTTTTTAGGTGCTGGCAACATCATCTTTCCACCGTTGGCTGGCCAATTGGCTGGTGAAAACCTAATGCCAGCGATGTTCGGTTTCTTGCTAACAGCGGTAGGTCTACCTCTTATTACTATCGTTGCTATCGCTGTAGCTGGCGGAACTTGGGATCATCTAACGCAAGATCTACCGAAAAAAGCAGCGGTTGTGATGGCAGCGTTGATCTTCATTATTATTGGCCCTGCATTTGCGGCTCCTCGTACAGGCCTTGTGGCCTACGAAATGGCTGTTAAACCATTTTTTATTGAAGCGTCTCAAACAAACCTGACGGCATTCTCAGTGCTGTTCTTTGTTGTCGCGATGCTATTCTCATGGTTCCAGGGACGTTTGATCGACCTGATTGGTAAGGTGCTGACTCCTGTCCTGTTCCTTGGTTTGATTGTTCTTGCTCTTGCAGTATTTATTGATCCTCAAGGTGAAATGATCGGTGCAACAGGCGAGTACTTAACTCAACCGCTAACGAAAGGCTTCCTAGAAGGTTACAACACCATGGATACCTTCGCGTCACTGATGTTCGGTATGCTGATGGTGGATGCGCTTCGTGGTAAAGGTATTACTGAGCGCGCGGCAACGACAAAATACCTGATTTTTGCTGGCTGTATTGCAGCAGCGGGTCTGGCGTTCGTATACATTTCGCTGTTCTACTTAGGCGCAACAAGTGCAACAGTAGCAGCGGGTGCTGATAATGGCGGTTTGGTTCTGAGCCAATACGTTCAGGCACTGTTTGGTCCTTACGGTCAAATCGTTCTTTCAGTGATCGTATTACTGGCATGTTTGACCACAGCGATCGGTCTTATCTCTGCGTGTTCTGATTTCTTCAGTTCTAAAACGTCGCTGTCTTACAAACACTGGGTTCTGATTAACGGTTCTGTGTGTGCGTTGGTTGCTAACGTTGGTCTTGCGCAGTTGATTTCTCTGTCTGTTCCAGTGTTGTTCGCACTGTACCCTGTAGCAATTGCATTGGTAGCGTTAACGTTTGTGCGTAGCAAACTGCCTAACACTCGCTTTGCTTACCGTGCAGTACTGCTTGTTTCTTTATTGTTTGCGTTACTAGATGCAGCAAAAGTAGCAGGTATGGATGTATCGGCTTTCAATATGCTGCCTCTGTTTGAAATCGGTATGGGTTGGGTTCTGCCAACGCTGGCTGCGATCATTTGTATGTTCTTCATTTCTAAGCCTCAGAATGAGCTGCTAGAAGAAACGGCGTAAGTTTATATAACGACGAATAACAAAAAGCCCGATGAAGTGATTCATCGGGCTTTTTATTTTGGAGTGGAAACGAATAGCGATTAAAGCGTATCGTGGAATTCGACCAGCACTTGTTCACACCACTTCTCAATGCGTTCGTCACTCAAGTCGTACTGAGAATCTTCATCTAGTGCCAGGCCTACAAATTGGCTGCCATCTTCAGTGAGTGCTTTAGAGGCTTCGAATTCATAGCCTTCATTAGGCCAGTAACCAATAAATTGTGCGCCAGTTTCTTTCAGCTCGTCATGGAGCAGGCCCATAGCATCCAGATACCATTCACCGTAGCCTTCTTGATCGCCCAAACCAAATAATGCGACCACTTTTCCTTTTAATGGCGTCGTTGCGATGTCTTGCCAAATAGCGCTCCAGTCCTCTTGGATTTCACCAAAGTCCCAGGTAGAAATACCAATGAGCAATAAATCGTAGTCAGCCATCAAAGCTAGCGGTGTCTCTTTCACATTGTGAATGTCGACAAGATCTTCTCCAATGATGGAACGAATTTTCTCTGCTGCCATTTCGGTATAGCAGGTCGTAGAGCCGTAAAAGAGTCCGATTTTCATTATATTCGTCGTGTTTTATGTTGCTGTTATAGAGGATTTTAACCTTAAACTGCCTGCGAATGCAGCGAATATCGTTAGATTAGCGCACGAAGCTATTTTTTTATGGCATTCAAACAGGGGCTGTCTTACCCTCAGAGGTTAATTACAAAAACAAAAAAGGAAGCGCGAATGACAGCACAGCTGCCTGTCAATCAACAAGATTTTGCTTTTGTGGAGCAATTCTTAGACGCGATGTGGATGGAGCGAGGACTGTCTGAGAACACGCTAGCTTCATACCGAAATGATCTAATTAAACTTCTTACCTGGATGGAGCAACAGCGTTACCGTCTCGATTTTATAAGCTTAGCTGGCCTTCAAGAGTATCAAAGCTACTTGGTCGATTTAGATTACAAACAGACTTCCCGTGCACGAATGTTATCGGCGATTCGCCGTCTGTTTCAGTATCTTCATCGCGAAAAAGTACGTGCCGATGACCCTAGTGCATTATTAGTCAGCCCTAAGCTACCACAGCGTTTACCGAAAGACATCAGCGAAGAGCAAGTCGATGCTTTGCTGGATGCGCCTGATCCTAATGACCCGGTAGAATTGCGCGACAAAGCGATGTTAGAGTTACTTTACGCGACAGGGCTTCGTGTTACTGAACTGGTAAGCCTGACGATGGAAAACGTCAGTTTGCGTCAGGGCGTGGTCCGAGTGACGGGTAAAGGCGGCAAAGAGCGCTTGGTACCGATGGGTGAGAACGCCGTGGACTGGATTGAAACTTTTATTCAGCAAGGTCGGCCAGCACTGCTGGGAGAGACCTCTTCGGATGTGGTGTTCCCAAGTAAACGCGCACGGCAAATGACTCGTCAGACGTTCTGGCATCGTATTAAATACTATGCTGTGATAGCGGGAATCGATACCGATCAATTATCGCCGCATGTGTTACGTCACGCTTTTGCAACACATTTACTGAACTATGGCGCAGATCTCAGGGTCGTACAGATGCTACTAGGGCATAGTGACTTATCGACCACGCAAATTTATACTCACGTGGCGACTGAACGACTGAAGCAGATCCACAGTCAACACCACCCAAGAGCATAGTGATGGTTTATTCATCCCTTCTCATTGGACGAAAGAACGTATTTTTAAGGTGATTTTAATGAGCGTATTACGCCGACTAACTCTGCTGACTTTACCATTTTTTGTTACCGCTTGTGGGGCGGAAGAAAGTCAGGCTAAAACGGAAACTCCAGCACAACAAGTTGCCCCAATGGCGCAACAACACTTTGATGAAGCAGCATTAAAAGCAAAGTTTTCAAAACTTGGCTTATCCATTGTGGATATCAAACCATCAGACGTCACAGGTTTGTTAGAAATCCAAACCAATGGTGGCATTTTATTCGCGTCTAATGATGGCAATCACTTTATCGCTGGCACCTTGTATGCGATTGATGAAAATGGTGGTTATAAAGATGTGCTGGCCGAGCGTCAGGCACCACTCAATGCTGCGAAGATTGCAGAATTTTCTGACAGCATGATTGAGTTCAAGGCTGATAATGAAAAGTATGCAGTGACCGTATTTACCGACATTACATGTGGTTACTGCGTGCGTCTGCATAACCAAATGCAGGGCTACAATGATTTAGGTATTACCGTCCGCTACATGGCTTACCCACGCCAAGGCGCGACGGGGCCAGTTGCTGATCAAATGGCAACAATTTGGTGTGCAGATGATCCGAAAGCCGCTATCCACAATGCGAAAGTAAATCGTACTTTTGACAACCCTGCGAAGGACTTGAATCAGTGTAAAGAAACGGTTCAGGCACATTACAATGTAGGTCGACAGCTTGGTATTTCTGGTACGCCAGCAATCTTCCTACCTGGCGGTGAAATGGTAGGTGGCTATCTGCCTCCTGCTGATCTACTAAACCGTTTAGAGCAACAATAATCCTTTAGGAGCAGAGCCAGCCGCACCGCTGGCTCTTTTCAAGCATGATAGAAATTCAACGACGTCCGGAACCGAATCTTTCCCTTCTGCCGGATTCCATCCCCCCGATTTTGAAGCGCATCTATATCAATCGTGGCATCACGGATATGGCTCAGCTGGAAACCTCAGCGCGTGGTTTACACTCGTATCAAAAACTGGGCGGTATTGATCAGGCGGTTGCACTTTTGTTCCAGGCCATTAAAGAACAAAAGCGCATTATCGTCGTAGGGGACTTTGATGCCGATGGCGCGACCAGTTCCGCATTGTCAGTGATGGCGTTACGCATGCTGGGTAGTGCCAATGTGGATTACTTGGTGCCAAACCGTTTTGAAGACGGTTACGGCCTTAGTCCGGAAGTGGTTGATCAAGCTCTGGAGCTTGGCGCTGAGATGATCATGACCGTGGACAATGGTGTCTCTTCGATTGAAGGGGTTCGCTATGCCAAAGAAAATGGCATCACGGTACTCGTCACTGACCACCACTTGCCAGGGCAAGTTCTTCCTGACGTGGATGCTATGGTCAACCCAAACTTGGAAAGCTGCGCGTTCCCATCTAAAGCGTTGGCAGGAGTTGGGGTTGCGTTCTATCTGATGATGGCGCTGTGCGTTCACATGCGCAAACTGAACTGGTTTGCCGAGCAAGGGATGCAAGAGCCTAAACTGATGGAACTGATTGATCTTGTTGCGTTAGGCACGGTGGCGGATGTTGTGCCACTGGATGAAAACAACCGCATTCTGGTTCATCAAGGTCTGCAACGCATTCGTGCTGGTAAAGCTCGTCCGGGAATTCAAGCGCTGATTGAAGTGGCTAAACGCGACGCCCGTCGTCTGGTTGCGTCGGATTTTGGATTTGCTCTTGGCCCGCGGATTAACGCGGCTGGTCGTTTGGACGACATGTCTTTCGGGGTCGAGCTGCTGATGTGTAACAACATCCATGCCGCACGCCGAATGGCTAGTGAACTTGATGGACTCAACCAAACCCGTAAAGAGATCGAAGAAGGAATGAAGCAGGAGGCGATGGCCTTTTGTGAGCGCCTGCAGTTTGGTGAAAACAGTGAGTTACCTTATGGCTTGGCTCTGTTTCAGCGCGACTGGCATCAGGGTGTGATTGGTATTCTTGCCTCGCGTATTAAAGAAAAATTCCATCGCCCAGTGATTGCCTTTGCCGACGGTGGTGAAGGGACGATCAAAGGGTCTTGCCGTTCGATCCCTGGTCTGCACATGCGTGATGCGCTCGATTTTATCGATACACAAAATCCGGGGTTGATCATCAAGTTCGGTGGCCATGCGATGGCGGCTGGATTAACCATTAAAGAGCAGGACTTTGAGCGCTTTAGCCGTTTATTCGATGAAGTGGTTAAGAAAGAGCTTGATGACGCCGCGTTAAAAGGCGTGATCCTTTCTGACGGCGAACTTAAGCCGGAAGAATTTTCGATGCATGTTGCTGAGCTTCTGCGCGCTGGTGGCCCGTTTGGACAGGCGTTCCCTGAACCGGTTTTTGATGGTGAGTTTAAGGTATTACATCAAAAGCTGGTGGGAGAAAAACACCTGAAATTAATGTTAGAGCCACTGCATAAAGGTCATCCAACCAACGTGATGATTGATGGAATCGCGTTCAATGTCGATTTGCGTCGCTGGCCGGATGCGTCGGTAAAAACGGTGCGTTTAGCATACAAATTGGATGTGAACGAATTCCGTGGAAATCAATCTCTGCAACTTATGATTGATCACATTGAAGCTAAGTAAGAACTAAGTTCTTCTCAGATATCGAGTACGGTCTCCTTTACGCGCGGGACCGTACTTTTTCTTGACTTAATCTGCCTTTCCATTCGAAATTTTCCTGTATCTCCGTCACATTTTTCAGTAGAATTCCTCGGTTAAATTCTATTCTAAAATGTTGAGTAAACATGTTTGAAATCAATCCAATTAAAAACCGTCTACAGGACGTGTCTGAGCGCACAAATGTCCTGAGGGGGTATCTTTGACTATGACGCTAAGAAAGAGCGTCTAGAAGAAGTAAACGCAGAACTAGAACAACCAGATGTATGGAACGAGCCTGAACGTGCGCAAGCACTAGGTAAAGAGCGTGCATCGCTAGAAGCGGTTGTTGAAACCATTGATCAACTTGAGCAAGGTGTCGAAGACGTTGAAGGTCTTCTGGAGCTGGCTGTTGAAGAAGAAGATCAAGAAACGTTTGACGAAATCGAACCAGAACTTGCTGAGCTAGAAGAGAAGCTAGAGCAGCTTGAGTTCCGTCGTATGTTCGCAGGCGATCACGACAGCTCTGATTGTTACATCGACTTGCAAGCTGGCTCGGGCGGTACAGAAGCTCAAGACTGGACCAACATGATGCTACGTATGTACTTACGTTGGGCTGAAGCAAAAGGCTTTAAAGCGGAAGTGATCGAAGTATCTGAAGGTGAAGTTGCGGGTCTGAAGTCAGCAACGGTTCGTATCTCTGGTGAGTACGCTTACGGTTGGTTACGCACAGAAACGGGCGTTCACCGTTTGGTTCGTAAATCGCCATTTGATTCAGGCGGCCGTCGTCATACATCATTTGCTTCTGCGTTTGTTTACCCAGAGATTGATGACAACATTGATATCGACATTAACCCGTCCGATCTACGTATCGACGTTTACCGAGCGTCTGGTGCGGGTGGTCAGCACGTTAACACCACAGAATCTGCGGTACGTATTACGCACGTTCCAACCAACACTGTGGTTCAGTGTCAGAATGACCGTTCTCAGCATAAGAACAAAGATCAAGCAATGAAGCAGCTTCGTGCAAAACTGTTTGAACTTGAACTTCAAAAACAGAATGCCGAGAAGCAAGCAAATGAAGATGCGAAATCTGACATCGGTTGGGGCAGCCAGATCCGTTCTTACGTACTGGATGACTCGCGTATCAAAGATTTACGCACAGGCGTTGAAAACCGTAACACTCAGGCGGTTCTTGACGGCGACCTAGACAAATTTATTGAAGCTAGCCTGAAGTCAGGTCTTTAAGCTTTTCACCGACACTCAAATCGAAACAGGATACATCGAAAAATGACTGATGCTGTTCAAAACGACAACGTACAAGAAGAAAACAAGCTGATTGCTGAACGCCGCGCGAAACTGGACGAGATTCGTAAGAGCTGCAAAGCAAACGGCCACCCAAACGACTTCCGTCGTGACGCACTAGCGGGCGACCTTCAAAAAGAGTTCGGTGAGAAGACTAAGGAAGAGCTAGAAGAGCTTAACCACGTTGTTGCAATCGCTGGCCGTATCATGGCGAAACGTGGTCCTTTCCTAGTAATTCAAGAGACTTCTGGCCGTATTCAAGCGTACGCTGCAAAAGACGTACAGAAAGAGCTTAAAGCTAAATACCAAGGTTTAGACATCGGTGACATCATCGGTGTGAAAGGTGCGCTGCACAAGTCTGGTAAAGGCGACCTATACGTAAACATGGAAGAGTACGAACTGCTAACTAAAGCGCTGCGTCCTCTACCAGAAAAATTCCACGGTCTGACTGACCAGGAAATGCGTTACCGTCAGCGTTACGTAGATCTAATCGTGAACGAAGATTCACGTAAAGCGTTCATCATTCGCTCTAAGCTAGTGTCTGCGATTCGTAACTTCATGAGCTCAAAAGGCTACCTAGAAGTGGAAACGCCGATGATGCACGTGATCCCTGGTGGTGCGACTGCGCGTCCATTCATTACTCACCACAACGCTCTGGACATCGACATGTTCCTACGTGTTGCTCCTGAGCTGTACCTGAAGCGTCTGGTTGTTGGTGGTTTTGATCGTGTATTCGAAATCAACCGTAACTTCCGTAACGAAGGTCTTTCTCCTCGTCACAACCCAGAATTCACAATGATGGAATTCTACCAAGCTTACGCTGACTACAAAGATCTGATGGATCTGACTGAAGAGATGCTAAGCACAGTGGCGATGGAAGTTCTGGGTTCAACATCAATGCCTTACGGCGAAGAGACTGTTGAATTTGGCGGTACTTACGCGCGCATGAGCATGTTTGAAGCAATCAAACACTACAACCCTGAGCATGCAGAAATCCAAGCACTAACAGAAGCGGATCTACAAGACCGTGAGAAGATGGTTGCGATTGCGAAATCAGTACACGTTGAAGTGGAAACATTCTGGACATGTGGTCAGCTTCTTGAAGAAATTTTTGGTGAAACGGCTGAGCCTCAACTGATTCAACCGACTTTCATCACTGGCTACCCAGCGGATATTTCTCCACTGGCACGTCGTAGCGATGACAACCCATTCTTCACTGACCGTTTCGAGTTCTTTATCGGTGGTCGTGAAGTGGCGAACGGTTTCTCTGAGCTTAACGATGCTGAAGACCAAGACGCACGCTTTAAAGCACAAGTTGACGCGAAAGACGCGGGCGATGACGAAGCAATGTTCTACGATGCAGACTACATCACTGCACTTGAGCACGGCCTTCCGCCAACAGCTGGTCAAGGTATCGGTATTGACCGTCTGGCAATGCTATTTACTAACACGCACACTATCCGTGACGTGATTTTATTCCCAGCGATGCGCCCACAAGCGTAATTGATTGAGAAATAAAATAAAAACCACCTTAGGGTGGTTTTTTTTTGCCTTTAATTTAAACAAAATCAGACAATTGCATTAAATTCTTTACAGGATATGCAAATAAACATTCGCCAAAACTCAATCTATTGCATAGTCTTAATATTGAGACAGACTTGAGCGATCGGAGTCTCGATAATGTTACCCGTTCGCACAGATGGGCTTTTCACAAATATTTTATCAACAATAAATAATAAGGGTTAGAGAATGGCTGGGCAGTTTAAGATGGATTCCATTCCGGGGTCGCTTGTCGTCGTCGGCGGCACGTATGAGCCTTGGTTATCAGTATTAGAGCAAGTTGGCTGGAAGTGTCACCAGGTAGGTGATTTACGTAAAGCTAATGCGTTGTTGGAAGATATTGGTCCCTGTATTGGTATCGTAGACCTTAGCCATGATGAGTTCAGCTTAAACGGTTTGGCTAACTTGGTGAGTTCTCATAAGCACGTGCGTTGGCTGGCATTTATCAGAGAGTCGCAGCTGGGGGCTGATACGATCTGCCAGTTTATCGTCAACTTTTGTATCGACTTCTTCACTGCTCCAATTCCTGACGCGCAACTATTAAGCACCATCGGTCACCAGCTTGGTATGCTGAAATTAGAAAAGAAAGTGTGGCCAAGTTTTGGTAACAGTCTTGATATGGGCCTGTTGGGAGAATCAATCCCAATGAAACGTTTGAGAGATCAGGTGAAGCGTATCGGTCCAACAGACGTCAGTATCCTTATTTCTGGAGAAAGCGGTACCGGAAAAGAAGCGGTCGCCCGAGCGATTCATAAGGTCTCTTCCCGTTCTCACAAACCGTTTATGTCGATTAATTGTCGAGCTTTGAACGAGCAGAGATTCCAAGCGGAAGTGTTTGGTATGGCAGCGAACAGTTCAATAGGTCCAAGCTTACTGGAACAGGCTGATGGTGGTACCGTTCTTTTTAATGACGTGCTTACCATCTCTAAGCAACAACAAATGAACTTGTTGAGGTTTTTGCAAGAAGGCACTGTCGAAACCGCTGACGGTGTGAAAAGTGTTAACGTTCGTATTCTTGCTGCGAACTCATCTGATGTAGAGAAAGCGCTGATTAACGGTGACTTCAACGAAGAGCTTTATCACTACATTAACGTGTTGCGAATTAGTGTTCCTAGCCTTAAAGAGCGTGCCAGCGACATTGCGTTATTGGCGCGTTTCTACTTGCAAGAGTTTTCAAAAGAGTACAACTCACAGGCGAAAAGCTTCTCAGAAGATGCCCTAAAAGCTCTGACGCGTTACTACTGGCCTGGCAATGTGCGCGAGCTAATGAATCAAGTCAAACGTGCAGTATTAATGTCTGACAGCGTTGTGATTGACGAGCATCATTTAGATCTGCCTCAACGCAATGACTCCAAACGAAGCCTGAAATCGATTCGCGAAAAGAGCGAACGTGATGCATTGCTTGTAGTTTTGGAGTCGCACTCAGGCCAAGTGTCGAATGCTGCTAAAGAGCTGGGTGTCTCGCGTGCAACCATGTACCGCCTTCTCAACAAGCATAATTTAATTTCAGACCAAACTATCTAAGCCATATGTCTTCATTGATTCGGAATAGATTGAAATAACAAGAGCGGCCAATGGTCGCTTTTGTTTTTCTATATTTATGATTTATAAAATTCGATGATTTATATATTCCCTAGATGAATATGTTATTCAAAAAAACATATGCAACTTGATTTCAGGTTATTGGTTTGTTTTTTATCGAGACGGCAAAAATTGTTTGATAAATAAACACCAGAGCTTACAATTTAACCGTAACTCAAAGAGTTATATCACTTCATAAACGGATTAATTTTTAGCTAGGAGGCGCAAGATGAAACATTACGTTGATAACACCATGACTTGCGCTGATTGTATTTCTATCGCACCGACACCTCTAAAATCGGCAGATATCAATACTACCACTGGCTCACGAGATAAAAATTAACCCGTAACCTATCTTATTTTTTACTAGGCTGCGGAAAAATGGCGGCTTAGTACCACAGTTCAATCTGTTTCTCTGCGCACTATTTTTCCCAGTCGACCTATATCGATACTTGGAGAAAATATTATGCGTCACTCTATTTACTTGAAACTTGCCACTCTACTTTTGAAAGCAGACTTAAGACGTGAAGAAAAGGAATGGCAACGCAAAGTTCGCCGCTCTGCTCATGATATTCCGTGGACTAATGTGCACTTATTGAAGGATATTGGTCTGGACCCAGAAGGTCGCTCTACACGCGTAAGTGTTCCTGACATTGTTATGGTTGAGCGTCGAGTTCGTCATCTTCGTCGTGTTTTAACTGCGCGAATACCGACATAATTTATAGCGTGTTGGGCTTTGTCTGTTGCTATCTATGAGACGTAAGTTCGGCACGCTATAAATACATAACTTTGAAAGAGTTAATCCAAATAGAACGAAACAGGCTGACCTTAGTGGTCAGCCTGTTTGCATTTATGGACAAGGGTTGGAATAGGTTGTGCCTATGGTTTGAATCTCAGTTAGCAGCTCTTCACTGAGTTGGAGATCAATACTATCAATGTTGGCTTTTAGCTGATCTAGGTTAGTGGCACCAATAATATTTGAAGCGACAAACGGACGCTGATTCACGAATGCTAATGCCATTTGAGCCGGATCTAAACCGTGCTCTCTCGCCAAATTCACATACGCTTCGGTTGCTTTGACGCCCTGAGGCGTAAAGTAACGAGCAAAGCGCTCCCATTTAGTACAGCGGGCGCCTTCTGGTTTCGCTCCGTTGAGATATTTACCGCTCAGACAACCAAATGCGAGAGGGGAATAGGCCAGTAGTTGGACGCCTTCGTAGTGGCTAATTTCGGATAAGCCCACTTCAAAGCTGCGGTTGAGTAAGTTATACGGGTTTTGAATGGATACGATACGTGGCAAGTCGTGCTTTTCTGCTAAGCGTAGCAACGACATTACGCCCCAAGGTGTTTCATTTGATACGCCGATATAGCGAACCTTACCCGCGTTGACCAGCTCGGTTAATGCTTCTAGTGTTTCGATTAAGGTCACTTCTTCTTGTTTGTCTGGGTAAGGGTAATTCAGTTGTCCGAAGCAGTTAGTTTGACGTTGTGGCCAGTGCAATTGGTATAGATCAACGTAATCCGTTTGTAGTCGTTCCAGGCTTGTATCAATGGCATCGTGAATATTACGACGATTCAGGCTCATGTTGTCGCGAATATAGGGAACGCTTCTCGGTCCGGCGACTTTTGTTGCCAGTACGACTTTTTCTCGTTTGCCTGATTTTGCTAGCCAGTTTCCAATGTATTGTTCGGTCAGTCCTTGTGTCGATGCTTGTGGTGGCACAGGGTACATCTCAGCGGTATCGATGAAGTTCACCCCATGATCCAGGGCGAAGTCGAGCTGCTCAAACGCTTCTTTTTCTGTATTTTGTTCACCGAACGTCATGGTCCCAAGACAAATCTTACTTATCTCGAGCGATGAGTGCGGTAGTTTGGTGTATTGCATTTCACTTCCTTGAGTTACCGACTTAATAAGTTCTTCCAATATAGGGGATTTTTAGGCGCTCTCGCAAATGATTTACGTTTAACCATATCGATGACTCGAAAGCTATTCATACCGTAACTACACTTAGAGCAAGTGGTAAAGGAGGTGAATCATGCAGAAGCATCAATTGGACATGTGGTTACATGGTCAGCACAAAGACAGCTATAAAATGCCTAAGGTCTTTGTGATAGGTTGCTCTGATGTCTCTGACTATTTGCTAGCAGTGGAATACAAACACCAACTGGAACCGATCAAAGATGGCGAAGAACCTATTCATTTCGGATCGTTAGAATTGGTGAAAGAAGAGCTGCTCAGGTTGGGGTTCGACAAAGCATATTTGAGGTTGCACAATGCGTACGACGAATGCGGCAGTGATGAGGTCGCTTCATATTGTGATATTGAATTGTCACTCATCACGCACTAAATGTCGGTAGCTGCCTTACTCCGATTGGGCGTTGATATAGTGCTTCAACAAAATCTGCTCGGTAAATTGTGTTCTGAGGTAGAAACCTCGGGGCAGAGTTTTTATCGGCTTGCCATTTGAGCTGTAAGCTTCTGTTTGGGCTTTGGCATTGGCGGCTTTTGGTCTCAGATGCAGTGCCTCTCCGTGTCTGGCGGATATTTGATCAAATTTGCCCAGTACGATCATTTCCATCAATTCTTCCCAGTCGCAACGTAAAATGCGCTCTTCTTCTTCATCGGGCGACCAAATCAGAGGGCTGCCGACACGACGCTCAGCAAGAGGAATTTCTCGCTCTCCTTCAACGGGCACCCAAAGTACACGAGAGAGCTTGTTTCGTACGTGGCTTGTTTCCCATGTCAGGCCTTGCACGCCAGTTAGGGGGGCGACACAGACGAACGTGGTTTCTAACGGTCTGCCTGAATAACCAATTGGAATACTTTTGAGTTCGATCCCCAGTTTGGAAAAGTCTTGTTGGGGTTTACTGCCCGCTGGTGCGCCTAAATGCCATTCAAGTAACTGACCCACCCAGCCTTTGTCCCTCTTTAAATTCTCAGGAACGATCATATCGGCTTCTGCTGCAAGTTCCTCAAAGCTGAGACCGGCGATATCGTGAGCACGCTCCATAAGCTCTGATTCTGTTTGTGGTTCTGGTTTCATAATGAATGGGGGTTATCTCAAAACATACAGTCTAACAAATTCCGAAAAAAAGCTCTGTTTAAGATTTCATCGAGGTGGATTAAGAATGATCAATTCATAACTTATCCACAGGTAGGTGGGGTGGTGATTGGATCTAAGCCGGTGCTGGATGAATTAACAGGGGTTTTAAACGGTTTTTAGGCTTGATTTTATTAGGATGTCGTGAAGCTACGCTGGATAAGTGTGGATAAATTGCAGGTTGGTGGATCTTTGACCGATCTGTTTTTGATGAAAAGATCATCAGTTGGTTTTTGATCATTTAATCATCGAGTTTGGATTTAAAGTGAAATTAATCAAGTGTTTATTTTTAGTTGTCATTAATATTAACCAAGTGGTTTGCGAATGTTTTGAACAGAAATACTTTTTGCTATCGAATTCTTCACAAAGTTATTCACAGAAAAGGTGAATAAATGTGGGCAATGTCTCACTCTTGTGTTGATAAAGTATTTTATGGCTAAAAGATATCCAATGATGGTGGAAAAGTAATAAATCTTGCTCATATCACATCAGTAAGTTTGCTAGTCATGGGGATATGTGGAAAAATCACGGTAATAAAAAATTATTCATAGAGGTTAGCCAGTGATAGATGGCGATGGTTACCGACTGAATGTTGGTATTGTGATATGTAATAACCATGGTCAGGTCTTCTGGGCTAAACGATACGGGCAACACTCATGGCAATTTCCACAAGGTGGAATTGACGAAGGTGAAACACCTGAGCAAGCAATGTTCAGGGAGTTATATGAAGAAGTCGGTTTAACGAAAAAAGACGTTAAAATCATTGCAACAAGTCGTCATTGGTTAAGATATAAGCTACCAAAGCGACTGGTGCGTTGGGACTCCAAGCCTGTTTGTATCGGCCAAAAACAGAAATGGTTTCTGTTGCGATTGGAATGCGATGAATCTCGCATTAATATGCAACGTGGGAAATCCCCTGAATTTGATGGTTGGCGGTGGGTAAGTTATTGGTACCCGGTTAGGCAAGTTGTTTCTTTCAAGCGAGACGTTTACCGTCGAGCAATGAAAGAGTTTGCTTCTTTAGCCATGCCTTTTCGAGAAAGAAAAGCGAAAGGGAAAAGAAAAAAGCAACGTAGAGGATAGTCATGCTCAGCCAGCTAAGGGAAATAGTTGAAAAAGTCTCCAGAGTCGACGATGTCCATCTGGCTCTCGATATATTGGTTAAAGAGACTTGTGCTGCCCTTCGCACAGAGTGTTGTACTATTTATCTTGCTAATGAAGAGATGCAGCGCCTTGAGTTAATGGCAACTCAAGGCCTGACTTTTGAAGGTGATAGCATCCATATCAACTTCGATGAAGGCTTGGTCGGGTTAGTAAAACGTAGCGCTGAGCCGCTCAACCTTGCTGAAGCGTCTAAACATCCCGAGTTTAAATTTTTCCCTCAGCTCGGAGAACAAATTTTCCACTCTTTCCTAGCCACTCCTATTATCCATCGCAAACAAGTTCTGGGTGTTTTAGTTATTCAACAGAAAACGCCGCGTTTGTTCAGCGAGATGGAAGAGTCATTCCTCGTGACGCTCTCCGCTCAGTTAGCGGTATTGATTGCTCATGCACAAAGTCTTGGTCATTGGCAGTTAGCTTCTAAACCTACTGTTCTGAAAGGCGTACCAGCGTCTACTGGCGTGGCGATTGGCGAGTTCTGGTTTGATAATACTCAACCTAGCTTGTCCGATGTTTTTCCTGCCTCTACGTTAGACAAAGAGCGAGAATATGAACTCTTGCTGGTGGCGATCGAACGCGCCTTAAATGACTTCCGCCGAATGCGTAAGAAGCTGGATAGTGAAATCAATAAAGACGCGTTAGCTATCTTCGATCTGTTTACTCACTTGTTGAACGATCCGATGTTGCGCGGTGATCTCAAGAAACAAATTGAGAAAGGCGACAGAGCTGATTGGGCATTGCGCCAAGTGGTGGAGTCGTATTCAAATCGATTTGCCCGAATGTCTGATGTGTATATGCGCGAGCGAGCGCAGGACATCAGAGAGTTGGGCCAAAGATTGCTTTATTTCTTGCACAATAGTGAGCAAGAGAATTCTGCCATTGACCGACCAGTCATTATGGTGGCGAATGAGCTTACCGCAACCTTACTTGCGTCGGTTCCTAAAGAACACTTATTGGCGGTGGTTTCGCTAGAAGGGGGAGCAAACTCTCACGCGGCGATTCTATCTCGCGCACTAGGTGTGCCTGCTGTTATGGGCGCAAACATCAACACAGAAGTGGTCAATGGTAAGTTGGGCATTGTTGATGGTTATACCGGAGAGATTTTCCTCGAGCCAAACCGTCAGTTATTACGTGAATACCGCAGTTTAGTCAGCGAAGAGACTGAGCTCGCCGCAATGGTGAACAAAGATCTCGCACTACCTGCGATTACGCAAGATAACCACCAGATTGAAGTGATGCTCAATGCGGGTCTTAGCGCGGACAGCAATATTGCGATCAACACAGGTGTGGATGGGGTAGGGTTATATCGAACTGAAATTGCATTTTTACTTCAGCATCACTTTCCATCTGAAGATGAGCAGTATCATCAATACAAAGCGATACTAAACAGTTACGCACATCAGCGTGTGGTAATGCGTACATTAGATATCGGTGGGGATAAACCACTGCCGTATTTACCTATCGATGAAGATAACCCATTTTTAGGTTGGCGCGGTATTCGCTTTACCTTAGATCACCCGGATATTTTTCTTATCCAGTTACGCGCGATGTTAAGAGCAAGCGCTGATAGCGGTAACTTAAGTATTTTGTTGCCAATGGTCTCTGGTGTGAAAGAGTTGGATGATGCGATTACTTTAATTAATCAGGCATATACTGAAGCCGTGTTGATTGATGAGCGTATTCAGGCACCGAAAGTCGGGGTTATGATCGAAGTGCCATCGATGGTGTACTTATTACCGACCATCGCACATCGCGTTGATTTCGTTTCCGTGGGTACCAACGACTTAACCCAGTATTTATTAGCCGTGGACCGGAACAATTCCCGTGTTTCTGATGTCTATGAATCCATGCACCCAGCCGTGTTGCTGGCGCTAAAGCAGATTCATGACGTTTGTCAGCAATATCACGTACCGGTTTGCATCTGTGGTGAGTTAGCTGGTGATCCGTTTGGTTCGCTCTTGTTATTGGGCTTAGGCTATACATGTCTGAGCATGAACACGTCTAACGTCGCTAAGGTTAAGTATTTGATTCGTCACAGCCAACAAGAAGAACTTAAAAAATTAGCGGAACAAGCTATGACACTTTCATATGGAGAAGAAATTCATCAAATGATGCATGATTTCTTTATCCAACAAGGATTCGCTGGCTTTATTAGGGCAGGCAAAAAGTAGTAGGTAATCGTGACTGTCTCTTTATTTTTGTTATTGCTGGCATTGGGCGCGTTTGTCGGTGTCATGGCGGGTCTGTTAGGTATCGGCGGCGGGTTAATTGTGGTACCTGCCTTGCTGTATCTTCTTCCTTTTGCGGGTATTTCGCCTGAGCTGAGTATGCATATTGCGCTGGCGACTTCACTGGCGAGCATTATTATTACCTCTGGCTCATCGGCCATGCATCATCTCAAACTCGGTAATGTCGATATGTTTGTGGTCAAGTGGTTGATGCCAGGAGTGGTAATTGGTGGTTTTGTCGGTGCCAGTTTAGCTGAATTAATTCCCACGCATTATTTGCCAAAGCTCTTTGGTGTGATTGTGCTGCTTCTTGCGGTACAAATGTTCCGCTCTATTAAAGTACTTAAATCCAAACCCATGCCGAGTAGCCCGGTTACCGTAATGTATGGCGCAGGCATTGGTGTCGTGTCCAGTTTGGCTGGGATTGGTGGTGGTTCGCTGTCCGTTCCTTTCCTCAACAAACATGGTGTTGAAATGCGAAAAGCGGTGGGCTCGTCTTCGGTGTGCGGCTGCGTCATCGCTATTTCAGGTATGATCGGTTTTATCTTGCACGGCTACAAAGCTGAGAATTTACCTGCGTACAGTATTGGGTATGTTTATCTTCCGGCTTTATTAGCGATTGCCATGACCTCTATGCTCACCACCAAAGTTGGCGCGAAGCTGGCGACCCGTCTTCCTACAGCAGTATTAAAAAGAGTTTTTGCCGTATTTTTGATTATCATTGCGGCGACCATGTTACTGTAAATTTTATCCGTTTTATTTGTATTAAGAAGAGAATGATTTATGTCTCAGGGATTCATCGAATTTCCCAATATTGATCCGGTTTTAATCTCTATTGGTCCTGTCTCAATCCGCTGGTACGGCTTAATGTATCTGGTTGGCTTTATCTTTGCCCTATGGCTGGCGAACCGCCGTGCTGATAAACCGAACAGTGGCTGGACGAGAGAGCAGGTGTCCGATCTATTGTTTGCGGGCTTTCTCGGCGTAGTGATTGGTGGCCGAGTGGGTTACGTGATTTTCTACAATTTTGAGTTGTTCTTGGCAGATCCTTTATACCTGTTTAAAGTCTGGACGGGTGGCATGTCATTCCATGGCGGCTTACTCGGCGTGATTACAGCAATGTTCTGGTACGCACGCAAAAACGGCCGTACTTTCTTTGGTGTGGCCGATTTTATTGCTCCACTTGTGCCGTTTGGTTTAGGAATGGGGCGTCTGGGTAACTTCATGAACAGTGAGCTGTGGGGGCGTGTCACCGATGTACCTTGGGCGATTATTTTCCCGAACGGTGGTCCTCTACCTCGTCACCCTTCCCAGTTGTATGAAATGGCGCTGGAAGGCGTGGTTCTATTCTTCATTTTGAACTGTTTTATCAAAAAGCCGCGTCCTCTCGGTTCAGTATCAGGGCTATTTTTAGCTGGATATGGTACATTCCGCTTCCTAGTAGAGTTTGTACGTGAACCGGATGCTCAGCTTGGTCTGTTTGGTGACTTTATTTCGATGGGACAAATCCTGTCTACGCCGATGATCGTGCTGGGAATCCTGATGATGGTTTGGGCGTACAAACGTGGTCTTTACCAAGATAAAGCTCCAGTTAAAACGAAGTAAGGTATTGGTGTGAAACAGTATTTAGATTTGTGTCAGCGTATCGTTGACCAAGGTGTTTGGGTTGAAAATGAGCGTACAGGCAAGCGTTGTCTGACGGTGATCAACGCGGATTTGACCTACGATGTTGCGAACAACCAATTTCCTTTAGTGACGACACGTAAAAGCTTCTGGAAAGCGGCTGTTGCTGAGCTACTGGGTTACATCCGTGGTTATGACAACGCAGAAGACTTTCGCAAATTAGGCACCAAAACCTGGGATGCAAATGCTAACCAGAATGACGCATGGCTGAATAACCCTTACCGTAAAGGTGAAGACGACATGGGCCGTGTATACGGCGTTCAAGGTCGTGCATGGGCTAAGCCTGATGGCGGCCACATTGACCAACTGCGTAAGATTGTTGATGATTTAACGCGCGGCATAGACGACCGTGGTGAGATCCTTAACTTTTACAACCCAGGTGAATTTCACATGGGTTGTTTACGTCCATGTATGTACAGCCATCACTTTTCACTTCTCGGTGACACGTTGTACCTCAACAGCACACAACGCTCATGTGATGTGCCGTTGGGGCTGAACTTCAACATGGTTCAGGTTTATGTTTTCCTGGCTATCATGGCGCAAATTACCGGTAAGAAGCCGGGTCAGGCGTATCATAAGATTGTGAATGCACATATTTATGAAGATCAGCTGGAGTTGATGCGTGATGTGCAACTAAAACGTGAACCACTTAAAGCACCAACTTTCCACATCAACCCTGAAATCAAATCTCTGGAAGATTTGGAAACTTGGGTCACGCTGGATGACTTCTGGGTCGAAGGCTACGAATATCATGACGCAATTCGCTACCCATTCTCTGTGTAGTCTGCTCTGTTGGTCATAAGATGAAAAAGCTCCGAATGGAGCTTTTTTCGTTTACGGCAATTATTTTAGCGCGCTGACTATATACCGGTGTATTGGGTCAGTTTGCTGAGGATGAGACAGTGCAGGGCTGATGAATTCTGGTTGGGCAAAGATGCCTTTGTTAACCAGTGAGCGAATCATATCGAAGTATTTCAGCTCTGTTTTACCACACAAGAGTAATGAGAAATCGTTCCCCAGATTATCGTAAGCGTTGAGCACTTCTCGAAACCCGCGTAGGTATAAGTAATCTTTCGTCAGGCCACCACCGCGGTAAACACGAGCGGTAATCGTGAAGGCTTGTGTATCTGAAGTATGATATTGCTCTTTAAGCAGCCTGAAGGTTTGGCGGAAATCACGTTCTTTGATCATTGATTCAACCGCTAACACACGCAGAGCCAGTGTACGTAATCGCTTGATGCTAAAGTGTCCGGAAAGGTACTCACATAAAATCGCTAAACCTTCCTGCGTATTGGTATTGGCAGGGCAACCTAAACTTAAGACGTTAAGAGGTTGTCTACGACCGTTAATGGTTGTCAGTAAATGGACCCCCATCTCGTGATGTGCCAATGCTTCTAGCTCATCAGTCGTGATGTACGCAGCACTGTTTATTTTTACGCGTAAGCCAGAAACAAGGGCATTTGCTAGCATGCCATCAAGCACCTGTATTTCACAGTCATAGCCATGTCTATCTGCAAAGCTCCCCATGAACTGAGCGATGGAATGGCTGTCATGCTCTGGTTGGCTTTCTTCTTCCGTTGGTAAGTGCAAAATGAAGTGCGCATTGGCGATATCCTTTGCACTCGGCTCACCGTAGTAACGCAACGAGTTATACAGAAAATCTTGGGTACCAATGGTATCTACCTGATCTAGCTTATCGGCATAGGATTGAATCACATCCGCATAAAGTTTTTGCAGTTGTGTATCCTTGATATTTTCTAATGGTAATTCATACAAAAGACGTTTGGATTGGTGGGTGATAAGAGGCGTCTTTTGGTATTCAAAGTTCGGCTCTTGAGAATACTTGTTGTTGATGAAGCTTTCTCTTTCTAATGCGTAATTGAGAGGGTTTACGCTACTGAGGATATCAATATCACTAACCAGTTGGGTTAGTTGTTCGTCTATTGCTAATAGCTGGCTGGAAATCGGTTCGTGAGCTTGAGCCATACTGTTTAACTCCGTGTAAAGGCAACACCAACCGTCATCGTGATTGATTCGAGTGGTAAGGCTCAAATTATCACCAGGCACGTGACTTGAACAACAAATATTTGTTGTTCATCCTCTTTAACGTTGAACAATACTTGTGAAAATGGCGGATACAAAAAAGGCTCCACGATGTGGAGCCTAAAGTAAAGCGATGGTAATTCGGTATTATTATGCTGTTAGAGCAAGAATCGCACCTGGCAAAATAATGAATACTGACATCAAGTAGCCACCAACAACGGCTTTGTTCTTAATTGCCATCTCTGAAATCATTTCAGCGCCTTTCAGTGGTAGTTCACGTAGGAACGGAATACCGAAGATAAGTAGCGTTGCTGCAATATTGAATACTAGGTGTACCAGAGCGATTTGTAGTGCAAATACTGCGAACTCACCAGATACAGCCGTTGCTGCCAGTAGAGCTGTGATACATGTACCAATGTTAGCACCTAGTGTAAATGGGTAGATATCACGTACTTTTAGTACGCCAGTACCCACTAGTGGAACCATCAAACTCGTGGTTGTTGAAGATGATTGCACAAGAACAGTAACGATAGAACCAGAAAGGATACCGTGGATTGGACCACGACCAATTGCGTTCTTAAGAATGTCACGAGCTCGGCCAACCATCAGGCTCTTCATCAGTTTACCCATCACAGTGATAGCAACGAAGATAGTTGCAATACCAAGGATGATAAGCATCACGCCACCAACTGTGTCACCGAATGTTGAAAGAGGCTCTTTGATTGCACTCACAACAGGTTTCGTCATTGGTTTAATGAAGTTAAAGCCTTTAATGCTCATGTCGCCAGTTGCAAGTAACGGCGAAACAAGCCAATGAGAAATCTTCTCTAAGATGCCGAACATCATTTCCAAAGGAAGGAAAATCGCCACAGCAAGTAAGTTGAAGAAGTCATGGATCGTTGCACTAGCAAATGCACGCTTGAACTCTTCTTTACAACGTACGTGACCTAGAGAAACAAGTGTATTAGTAACCGTTGTACCAATGTTGGCACCCATTACCATAGGAATCGCCGTCTCTACAGGCAAACCGCCCGCAACTAAGCCCACAATAATAGAAGTTACAGTACTAGAAGATTGGATTAGGGCTGTCGCTACCAGACCGATCATAAGACCAGCTACAGGGTGCGATGCAAATTCAAACAGTACTTTTGCTTGATCGCCAGTGGCCCATTTAAAGCCGCTACCAACCATAGATACTGCTAGAAGAAGCAGGTATAGCATGAATGCCAAGTTAGCCCAGCGTAACCAGCGAGTCGTACTCGAGATCGGCGCCGCTGTTGAAGTAGCTTGGTTCATCATAATTTTCTCCGTGACCTTTCAGTTCTTTCTTGGTCTTTAGTTGAAACTGAGGGCGATGTTAGAGAAGAAATATTTCAGTAATATTACAGATTGATGGCGGTTTGGATTTTTTATTGTCATTTTTGACAGTTGCAAGTTTGTGGTTGTTTTTGTTCTTTTAAGTTGCTGTTTTTAGATGGTTTTTATTTTTGATTTCTGGTGCCGTTATACGGGGTGAATTTCTTAAAAATGGGTTTTATCGCAAGTTTTATGACAATGTGAATATTACATATTCGGTAAAACCTGAGTTTAAATGATTATTTTGTCGGTTTTGCCGAGTTAATTGTCTATCCCTGTCACATTTGATATAAAAACATCACCATCATTTCGGGAAATGGGTATGTCACATCTAAATTATAATCATCTTTACTACTTCTGGATGGTCTGTAAACAAGGCTCTGTTACTAAAGCAGCAGATGCGCTCTTCCTCACACCGCAAACGGTGACCGGACAAATTAAAGCGTTCGAAGAGCGAATGAAAGGGAAGCTGACAAAGCGCAATGGGCGAACCGTTGAGCCCACAGAATTAGGACAGCTCGTGTTTAAATACGCCGACCGAATGTTCGGTTTGAGCTATGAGATGCTAGATATCGTGAATTATAGCCAGCACTCCAATATTTTGTTTGAGGTCGGTGTGGCTGATGCATTGTCAAAGCGTCTGGTTAGTAAAGTACTCATGACAACCGTTCCTGAAGATAACAGCATCCATTTGCGCTGTTATGAATCGACCCATGAACTCTTATTAGAAAGATTATCTCAACACAAACTGGATATGATCTTATCTGATTGCCCGGTCGACTCAACTCAAAGCCCAGGCCTCTATAGTAAGAAACTCGGGGAAAGCCGCATGAGTTTCTTTGCCTCGTTTGAAATTGGAGAGGTAAATTTCCCCGAAATATTGGAACAGAAAAAGCTGTTGATACCAGCTAGTCGCACAGCAATGGGGCGCAAAGTCATTCAGTGGTTTGACCGACAAGGTTTACAGCCTGATATTTTAGGCGAATTTGACGATGTTGCCTTGATGAAAGCCTTCGCACGATACCATGATGATGTGATATTTCTGGCTCCGACCATGTACATGTCCGAAATTGAAGACGACCGAAAGTTACAACTAATCGGTCATGTGGATGATTTAAAAGAAGAGTATTATGTTATTTTTGCGGAGCGGATGATCCAGCATCCCGCAGTAAAGAATGTTTGTGACGCTGATTTTAGCCAAATGTTTGAATAAACACGTATCGTTGCGCAAATAAATAGATTACTATCGACAAAAATATAAACCTAAATCTAAATGAGACTTAAATAACTTCGACTGGTTTTTTGAACGTGCAAATGGCGTATCGAGATAGGGTGAATTAACGCTGGTGGTTAAGACTTACTAGCTTTACCTACAATCGAGAACCTAGGTTAAAGTTATCAATATTGAGACTCTGATTATTTATCTGGATGTCACGAGAAAATTTTTGTATCACAACTAGCTAGCCCGAGTTGGAATGAGTAAGTTGTAGCTAGAGGTCCAACACATGAATTTACAAGACATGGAGAAAAACTCCGCTAAAGCTGTCGTATTGCTTAAAGCGATGGCGAACGAAAGACGCTTACAAATTCTTTGTATGCTGCATAACCAAGAGCTTTCTGTTGGAGAGCTGTGTGCAAAATTGGAGCTAAGCCAGTCGGCGTTGTCACAGCACCTTGCTTGGCTACGACGTGATGAGTTAGTCGCAACAAGAAAAGAAGCGCAAACGGTGTATTACACCTTGAAGAGTGACGAGGTCAAAACACTGATCAAAACGCTTCACGGCCTATACTGTGCCAATTAATCATTTTGATTAAAGAATGTGACATGGTGATTTCAGGCTGGCAGCGTTGAGAAGCCACTAGATTGGTCATCAGAAAAAGAAAAGCTGGCAGTGCCAGCTTTTTTTATCTTGATATCGATTTTGACGAATTTCAGATATAAAAAAACCGACATAAAGTCGGTTTTTTCTTCACTTTAAAATCAGGACTCTATTAAAGAGCTTTGATTTGTGCAGTGAAACGAGACTTATGGCGAGCTGCTTTATTCTTGTGAATAAGGCCTTTAGTTGCCATGCGGTCTAGGATAGGTGTAACTACAGCGAATGCAGCAGTTGCAGCTTCTTTGTCGCCTGCTTCGATAGCAGCAACAGTTTTCTTCATGTAAGTACGCATCATTGAGCGACGGCTAGCATTGTGCTGACGACGTTTCTCAGCTTGGATAGCGCGCTTCTTAGCAGATTTACTATTTGCCAAGGGTCTAACTCCCAAAAACTTAGTTCTGTGACAATTTAAGGGCGAGGAATATCCCTCATTTGCGCTTAAATGTCAAATGATTTGTGCAAAAACCGTTCTAAACCAAAACAAGTTTTGGTAAGAGAGGTCATCGCGGTTAAGATGGCGGGGATTCTAACAGCATTTTTATACCAATGCTAATAATTATCCACTCAGAACTAACAATAGGTGGATAAATTTTTGACGTCTATTTAGAGCCTCCACAAGCTTAACGGTATAGGGTTGGCTGTCTTATAGTGATATTCCGAGGTTACAGTGAGTAAACGACTACTCAAGTCAGGCATGATCGTCAGTGCTATGACTCTTATTTCGCGCGTTTTAGGCTTAGTCCGTGATGTGGTAGTGGCGAATTTAATGGGGGCAGGAGCAAGCGCAGACGTCTTTTTCTTTGCTAATAAAATTCCAAACTTCTTACGTCGTTTGTTTGCAGAAGGTGCATTTTCTCAAGCATTTGTACCAGTACTAACCGAAAGCCATGCTCAAGGCGATATGGACAAAACACGGGAGCTCATCGCCCGAGCCGCGGGGACTCTAGGGGTCATCGTTTCGGTAGTGACCCTGTTTGGCGTACTTGGCTCTGGCGTTGTCACCGCACTATTCGGCTTCGGCTGGTTTTTAGATTGGATGAACGGCGGGCCATCTGCCGAAAAGTTTGAGCTCGCTAGTATGATGCTCAAAATTACGTTCCCCTATTTATGGTTCATTACTTTCGTCGCACTGTCTGGCGCGATCCTCAATACACTCGGTAAGTTTGCCGTTTCGTCATTTACCCCCGTATTTTTGAACGTCATGATCATACTGTCGGCTTGGTTTATTTCGCCGCAGATGTCACAGCCTGAGATTGGCCTTGCGATTGGTGTTTTCTTAGGTGGCTTAGTTCAGTTCCTGTTTCAAATTCCTTTCCTTATTAAAGCAGGCGTGATGGTCAAACCTAAATGGGGTTGGCGCGATCCGGGGGTAGTAAAGATACGTACCTTGATGATCCCTGCTTTGTTTGGTGTTTCAGTCAGCCAGATCAACTTATTATTTGATACCTTTATTGCCAGTTTTCTACAAACAGGGTCAATCAGCTGGCTGTATTACTCAGACCGCTTGCTGGAGTTTCCTCTTGGGCTCTTTGGTATTGCTATTGCGACCGTGATTCTACCGGCACTTTCTCGTAAGCACGTTGATGCCCACAGCGAAGGATTTGCTCATACTATGGACTGGGGTGTACGCATGGTTACGCTACTCGGTATTCCAGCCATGTTGGGGTTGATGGTGTTGGCGAAACCAATGCTGATGGTGCTATTTATGCGTGGTGAGTTTTCGCCGCAGGACGTACACCAAGCTTCACTTTCTCTGTTAGCCTACGCATCTGGCTTACTGAACTTTATGTTGATCAAGGTACTCGCACCGGGCTACTACTCGCGTCAGGATACTAAAACGCCGGTGAAATACGGCATCATAGCTATGGTGACGAATATGGTATTTAATGCCATTTTCGCTTATTTCTATGGCTATGTTGGTTTGGCTATCGCAACCGCGTTATCTGCTCTCGTCAATATGGTGCTGCTATACCGAGGTTTGCACTTAGCTGAGGTTTATCAGATAACTAAGCGCACTATCTTCTTTATTCTACGCTTGGTGATTGCCGGGGCTGCGATGGTTGCAGCGATTTTGTGGCAATTGGAAGATATGTCTGTCTGGCTCGAGTGGAGTTTTGCATACCGTAGCGGTGTATTAGGAATGTTGATCGCGTTGGGAGCGGCGGTTTACCTTGTCGTTCTATTTTTAACAGGTGTGCGCTTAAAAGACCTAAAAGCTGGGACAGAGTAAGGGTGATTAGTATATAATCCGTCAGTTTCACACAGTGCAAAGTAAAAACAGAGGCAAAAAGCAGTATCCAATGGAACTGATCAGAGGCATTCACAATATCACATCGCGTCACTATGGGTGTGTTCTGACTATTGGCAATTTCGATGGTGTCCACAGAGGACATCAGCAAGTGTTGCAACAAGTGTCTGAACAGGCAAAGGAACTTTCGTTACCTTCGGTTGTGATGACCTTTGAACCTCAGCCAATGGAGCTGTTTGCTAAAGGCAAGGCACCAGCAAGGTTGACACGACTGCGCGATAAGTTTGTCCAGTTAAGTAAACTAGACATTGATCGATTGCTGTGTGTCAATTTTAATCGACATTTTGCCAACTTGACGGCGGAAGAGTTTATCCGTGACTTGTTGGTAGAGCGATTGGGTGTTAAGTTTCTTGTCGTTGGTGATGACTTCTGCTTTGGTAAAGGCCGCAGCGGGAGCTTTGCCATGTTGCAGGAAGCAGGGGAAAAGTACGGCTTTGAAGTCGTCAGTACCCAAAGCTTTTGTTTACAACGATTACGAGTGAGCAGTACCGCTATTCGGGAAGCCCTGGCTCGTGATGACTTGCATTCCGCACATGAGATGCTGGGAAGAAATTACAGCATCAGCGGTCGTGTTTCTCATGGAAGAAAGCTAGGCAGAACCATTGGTTTTCCTACTGCGAATATTCCTTTGAAACGCTGTGTATCTCCGGTATCCGGAGTCTTTGTTGTTCAAGCGCTAGGCATTGGTGATAAGCCAATTGGTGGCGTGGCTAACATTGGCCAAAGACCAACGGTAAATGGCGTTCGCCAACAGTTAGAAGTACACTTATTTGACTTTCATGCCAATTTGTATGGCAAGCAATTAGAAGTGGAACTTTTGCACAAACTTCGAGATGAGCAAAAGTTTGAGTCGTTTGAAGCACTTAAACAACAAATCGAATTGGATGCTGAAGCAGCAAGGGTGTGGCTGCGTCAGCTTAAGAGTTGAGCGGTTTATTCCACCGTTCAACATAATGTCTAATTTTCGCCCAATATAACGGAATTAAGAATCGATGAGTGAGTATAAAGATACCCTGAACTTACCTGAAACAGGGTTTCCAATGCGCGGCAACCTGGCCAATCGTGAGCCAGAAATGCTTAAGCGTTGGTACAAAGAAGATCTTTACGGTGAAATCCGTAAAGCTAAGAAAGGCAAAAAGTCATTCGTACTGCACGATGGCCCTCCTTACGCAAATGGTGACATTCACATTGGTCACGCACTAAACAAGATTCTTAAAGACATTATTATTAAATCCAAAACACTTTCAGGTTTTGACGCACCTTACATCCCAGGCTGGGACTGCCACGGTCTACCTATCGAATTGATGGTAGAGAAGAAAGTGGGCAAACCAGGCCAAAAAGTGACTGCAGCTGAATTCCGCGAAAAATGTCGTGAATACGCAGCAGGCCAGGTTGAAGGTCAAAAAGAGAGCTTCAAGCGTCTTGGTATCTTGGGTGAGTGGGATAAGCCATACCGCACTATGGATTTTGATACTGAAGCGAACATCATTCGTGCGCTTGGTAAAATCGCGAGCAAAGGTCACCTGCTAAAAGGTTTCAAACCGGTTCACTGGTGTACAGATTGTGGTTCTGCTCTTGCTGAAGCAGAAGTGGAATACAAAGATAAAGTTTCTCCGTCTATCGACGTACGTTTTAAAACTGCGGACGAAGCGGCACTTTTATCTAAGTTTGAGCTGACTGAAGGTCATGAAGGTAAAGGTGACATCTCTATTGTTATCTGGACGACAACACCTTGGACTCTGCCAGCAAACCGCGCTGTATGTCTACGTGATGATCTTGAGTACGTGCTAATCCAAGTTGAAGGTGACAACCCTGAGCGTATCATCGTTGCCGCTGAACTTGCGAAAGATGTCATGGATCGCGCTGGTATCGAGCATTTCCACAACCTTGGCTTTGCTAAAGGTGCGGATTTAGAGCTTTCTCAGTTCCAACACCCATTCTACGATTTCACTGTACCGGCGATCCTAGGCGATCACGTTACAACTGACTCAGGTACGGGTGTTGTTCACACTGCGCCTGGCCACGGTCAGGAAGACTTCGCAGTTGGTCAAAAATACGACCTAGAAGTAGCAAACCCAGTGGGCTCAAACGGCGTTTACCTGCCAGACACTGAGCTATTTGCTGGCCAGCACGTATTTAAAGCGAACGATGCTGTGGTTGAAACGCTAAAAGAAAAAGGCGCGCTACTGCATCACCACGCTTACGAGCACAGCTACCCACACTGCTGGCGTCATAAGACTCCAATCATTTTCCGTGCAACACCTCAATGGTTCGTTTCTATGGATCAGGCTGGTCTACGTGCAAAAGCACTAGAAGCAATCAAAGGCGTGCAATGGATGCCTGAATGGGGTCAAAGCCGTATTGAAGGTATGATCGAAGGTCGCCCTGAGTGGTGTATCTCTCGTCAACGTACCTGGGGTGTGCCAATCGCTCTGTTTGTACATAAAGAGACAGCAGAACTTCATCCAAACACGCTTGAGCTGATCGAAAAAGTAGCGAAGCTGGTTGAAGAAAAAGGCATTCAGGCATGGTGGGATGTAGACGCAGCAGAACTATTAGGCGACGAAGCAGAGCAGTACGAAAAAGTACTGGATACGCTAGACGTTTGGTTTGACTCTGGTGTTACGCACTTCTCAGTTGTTGATGCTCGTGAAGAGTACAACGGCCACAGTGCTGACCTATACCTAGAAGGTTCTGACCAACACCGTGGTTGGTTCCAGTCTTCTCTGATTTCATCTATCGCGATGAAAGACGAAGCGCCGTACAAACAAGTACTGACTCACGGTTTCGTTGTTGATGGCCATGGCCGCAAGATGTCGAAATCTATCGGTAACGTTGTTGCGCCAAAAGACGTAACTAACAAGCTAGGTGCAGATATCCTGCGTCTATGGGTTGCTTCTACAGACTACACTGGTGAAGTTGCGGTTTCTGATGAAATCCTAAAACGTAGTGCAGATGCGTACCGTCGTATCCGTAACACGTCACGTTTCTTCCTTGCTAACCTAAACGGCTTTAACCCAGAAACAGACATCGTTCCTGCAGAAGAGATGGTTGCGTTGGATCGTTGGGCTGTAGGTCGTGCACTTGCTGCTCAAGAAGAGATCGTAAAAGCGTACGGCGAGTACAACACGCATGCGGTAATGCAGCGTCTAATGCACTTCTGTTCAATCGAAATGGGTTCTTTCTACCTAGACGTTATTAAAGACCGTCAGTACACAGCAAAACGTGGCGGTCACGCTCAACGTAGCTGTCAGACTGCGCTTTACTACATCGTAGAAGCTTTGGTTCGCTGGATGGCGCCTATCATGTCGTTTACTGCTGACGAAATCTGGAACGAAATGCCAGGTAAGCGTGAGAAGTTTGTACTTTGCGATGAATGGTACGAAGGCTTGTTTGGTCTGAATGAAGGTGAAGAGCTAAACAACGACTTCTGGACTGAAATCCAGAAAGTTCGTGGTGCGGTAAACAAACTTCTAGAAGCAGCACGTGCAGAGAAAACCATCGGTGGTGCACTGCAAGCTGAGTTGACGCTGTTTGCTGATGACGCGCTAGAAGCGAAAATCAATAAGCTGGACGATGAACTACGTTTCGTACTACTAACTTCTGCAGCAACAGTGAAACCACTAAGCGAGAAGTCAGACGCAGCACAAGCGACGGATATCGAAGGCCTGTTCGTTGAAGTGAAAGCAACAGAGTCTGAGAAATGTGACCGTTGTTGGCACCACACTCCAGACGTAGGCACAATCGCTGGTCACGAGAAAATCTGTGGCCGTTGTGTATCGAACGTTGAAGGTGAAGGCGAAGTACGTAAGTTTGCATAATTAGCAAAGTAACGACTGAATTTTTTCACAATTTTATAGCCCCAGTATCTACTGGGGTTATTTTTATTGCCCAATTTCGCATTATCCTTGCAAGAGGATAACCAGCGAATTAAAACTCTTTGGTATTAGTGACGGATTAGGTTCCTTATCGTACTCGTTCTCTATTTAGGGGATGGTCTGAGTGCAATGGGTTAGTTGATTGAGATAGGGATAGAAATGAGTCATATTCCATTAAAGCAATCTGGTGTACGTTGGCTATGGCTGGCGATTGTGATTTTTTTAGCTGATATTGGCATCAAGTACGTTGTGATGAACAACATGGGGTTCGGTTGGGCAAACCGCATTGAAATTTTGCCTTTCTTTAACCTTCTATATGTCCATAACTATGGTGCAGCATTTAGCTTCTTGAGTGATCAAGCTGGCTGGCAACGTTGGTTCTTCACTGGCATTGCCTTCATCGTGTCAGGTCTGTTGACCTACTGGATGAGCAAGTTACCAGCGAATGAAAAGTGGAATAATATTGCGTATGCCATGATTATTGGTGGCGCGGTAGGCAATGTCTTCGACCGAGTGATTCATGGCTTTGTGGTTGATTATCTAGATTTCTACTGGGGTAATTACCATTGGCCAGCATTCAACCTTGCAGACATGGCGATCTGTATGGGGGCTGCGATGATCATTCTTGATGGTTTTCGTAAAAAAGATGCTGAGAAGTAACGCTTGCCGACAATATTAAAATAACCCTAAGCGTCGCCCGTTGATTCGAGCGGCGCTTTTTATTATGTTGGAGCGCAAACTAGCGCACCTTAATAAATAAAGTGAAAAGCGCTTAAACCGATCACAGTAAATAAGTGACCAGTTGTTTACCGTGGATTGGTATTATCCAAGAAAAAGGAAGCAGTAACGTGACAACAATTACTAAAGAATCTGTAGTAACTCTACACTTCACCATTAAAATGAAAGATGGTTCAGTTGCAGACAGCACCCATAACATGGGTAAGCCCGCTAAATTTGTAATGGGTGATGGTAGCCTGAGCGAAAACTTTGAACAATGTCTGGTTGGCCTGCAGTCTGGTGAGCAAAAAGCGATTGAACTAAAAGCGCAAGATGCGTTTGGTATGCCAAACCCAGATCATATCCACCACATGGATCGCACCAAATTTGTCGGTGACGCAGAAGTGGAAGTGGGTACCATCATGGCATTTAGTGGCCCTGATGGTATGGAAATCCCAGGCATCATCACTGAAATTGCAGGTGATTCAGTAACGGTTGACTTCAACCACCCTCTGGCAGGGCAAGACGTGACTTTCGAAGTTGAGATTTTGTCAGTAGAATAGCGAACCCAAGTAAAGATAACTTCCATGAGCAATGAAATGAAAATCCTATTAGCTAACCCACGCGGTTTTTGTGCTGGCGTTGACCGTGCGATTAGCATCGTAGAGCGTGCGCTTGAAATGTATCAGCCACCGATTTATGTCCGTCATGAAGTGGTGCACAACCGTTTTGTCGTTGAAGGGCTAAAACAACGTGGTGCGATCTTCGTAGAAGAGTTGCATGAAGTGCCTGATAACAACATTGTGATTTTTTCTGCTCATGGTGTATCGCAAGCGGTTCGCCAAGAAGCCAAACAACGTGACCTTACTGTGTTTGATGCAACGTGTCCGTTGGTGACTAAAGTTCATATGGAAGTGGCTCGCGCCAGCCGTCGTAATATGGAAGTGGTACTGATCGGCCACGCCGGTCACCCTGAAGTGGAAGGCACGATGGGTCAGTACGCGAGTGAAACTGGCGGTATGTACTTAGTGGAAACACCTGCTGATGTAGAGAAGCTAAAAGCGATCGTTAAAGATCCTTCCGATCTGCATTACGTAAGCCAAACCACGCTTTCTGTTGATGAGACGGCAGACGTGATTGAAGAGCTGCGCCGCGTATTTCCTGATATTCAGGGGCCGCGAAAAGATGACATCTGCTACGCGACTCAAAACCGTCAGGATGCCGTTCGAGAAATGGCAAGTGAAGTGGATGTGATGGTCGTCGTGGGTTCCAAGAACTCATCAAATTCGACCCGTCTAAAAGAACTGGCAGAGAAACTGGGTACACCAGGCTATTTGACGGATTGCCCTGAAGACATTAAACCTGAATGGTTTGATGGCAAAACGAAAGTCGGTGTTACTGCTGGTGCTTCAGCGCCTGAGGAACTGGTTAACCAAATCCTTGAGCGTATTAAAGAGATGGTCGGTGCGCGCGCTGTGGACGAGGTTTTAGGCCGCGAAGAGAACATGTTCTTTGAAGTACCAAAAGAGCTACAAATCAAGCAAGTAGACTGATATCCAGTTTTCGAATAGGCAAAAGGCGACCTCAGGGTCGCCTTTTTTGATTCAATAGCTTGGTGCTTAATGGCTGATACCGAGCATCTCTTTGAGTACTTTTAGATAGCGACGACTCACTGGGATCTCAAAGCCAGTTTTAGTGATGATTTCCGCTAAGCCATTTTCTAATAATTTTATTTCGCTAATCGCTTTGATACTGACTAGGTACTGACGGTGACATCGCACCAGTGGCGTTTTTTCTTCAATTGTTTTCAGTGTTAACTGCGTACTGGCAGTTTGGTTAATTGAGCGAACGTGTACACCGCTGATATCACTATAGGCGCATTCCACTGTGTCAGTTGCCATGATCACAATGCGGTTGTGACCAATACAAGGTATTTGGTCTAACGTATCAGGCGTTATCGCGGAGAGCTGTTGAGTCAGTGTCGACTGGCTAATGGTCTTATGCAGACGCTTCACTGTCTTGTTGAGTCGCTCCGGATCGACGGGTTTCAGCAAATAATCAAACGCGTTGTCTTCAAAAGCCTGAATAGCATACTGGTCATAAGCGGTCACAAAGACCACGTAGGGCATGGTTTCCGGATCAAGCATACCAAGCAGCTCAATGCCCGTGACTTGTGGCATTTGAATATCCAGGAACACCACGTCAGGTTTAAGCTCATTGATTTTCTTCAGGCCAAGAATGGCGTTTGAGGCATCACCTATCACCTCTACCTGGCCTGTTTCGGACAACAATTCGGCTAATTCTTCACGAGCAAATTGTTCATCATCAATGACGAGTGCGGTTAACATCCATTCTTACCTTGTAGTATTGCGACTGACCTTTACGAAGTTGTGGGAATAATAAAACTCATTTTAGTAAATTGATGCTTCTCGCACGCAATTTTTAGCGCTGAATCACGCCCAAACTGATTTGTGAGACGTTTGTCGACAATTTCCATACCTAAACCAGAGTGGTTATCTTTAGGTGGCTCAAAACTGCCTGCATTGTCTTCCACGGTAATCAGATGACCTTGTGGATGCGCTTGGCTGTATATTCTCACCTTGCCGCCTTCCAGCATATTAGAGACGCCGTGTTTAATGGCATTTTCTACCAAAGGCTGGAGTGTAAAGCTTGGTAACTTGATGTCCAGTAATTCTGGTTCAATATCTATCTCGACTTCGAGTCGGTCAGTAAAACGAGCCTTTTCAATACTTAGGTAAGAATTCACATGAGCAAGCTCTTCTTTTAGCGTGACCGTGTTGATGTTCTGTTTTAAGTTACTGCGGAAGAAGTGCGATAAGTTTTGGATCAGTTCACGAGCTTTATCCGGGTCACGTCGCGTAATCGCGCTGATAGTATTGAGCGCATTAAACAAGAAATGTGGATTAACCTGCGCGTGTAGCAATTTGATTTCTGCCTGAGCTAACAAGGTTTGTTGTTGCTGGTAGTCGCCATATAAAATCTGGCTGGATAACAGTTGTGCAATCCCTTCTGCCATCGACATGTTTGCCGTGGAAAACAGTTTTCGCTTTGGCTCGTAGAGTTTGATAGTACCGATTACTTCTTTACCCGCTCTTAGAGGAATAATAAGCGCTGAACCCAGTTTACAGTCTTTCGCAATGGAGCACTGATAAGGGCGCTCGGAGCCATCGAGATAAATAATGTCGTTCTTTTCCATCGAGTCTAAGGTACTTTGCGATGAAATCGGGGTGTTGGGTTTGTGGTGATCATCACCGATACCAACAAAGGCGAGGATTTTTTCCTGATCGGTAATCGCGACCGCGCCTACTTTTGTCTCTTCATAAATGATACGGGCGATTTTTTCTGCGTTTTCAGTGTTAAAACCGTTACTTAAAATGCCCACTGAGCGGTCGGCAATGGTTAACGCTCGGCGTGAAAAGGTTGCCGAGTACTTTTCAAAAATGGTTTTTCGGTCTTGAAGAATGCTCATGAACAGAGCAGCACCAAACGAGTTGGCAATGATCATCGGAGCAGCAATCGCTGATACCAGTTCATAAGCCTGGTCGAACGGTTTTGCGACCGCGAGCAGTAAGATCATTTGTACAACTTCAGCCACAAAAGTCACGCTGAACACGACGCTTGGGTTAAATAGCAGGGCACCTTTGTTGCGCTTGATTAGGTATACGTGAAGCAGGCCACCGATAACCCCTTCAGCCGTGGTTGAGATTGCACAAGCCAGATCGGTAAAACCACCGAGTGTGTAGCGGTGAATACCACCAGTAAGCCCTACCGCGAAACCAACCACGGGGCCACCAAATAGCCCCCCCATGACTGCACCGATAGCGCGAGTGTTAGCAATTGCATCGTTAATATGCAGACCAAAATAGGTGCCGAGAATACAGAAGCCCGAGAAAAGTACGTAACAAATTAAGCGATGGCTTAAGCGAGAAGAGATGCTCAACAGAGGCAATATAATGGGTGTTTTACTCAGCATGTACGCCAGTACTAAGTAAACACACATTTGCTGTAATAGAGAAATAACCAGTTCCATAGCGAACCTAACCTGAAATCAATGTTGTTATTGTATACCTAAGTAACCTCAAGATGCTTGGTTCAGCGACAATGCTCTAAGCCAGTATGTTGAAGTCACTTGGGTATAAAACAAAAAGAGCCTGCATTGGGCAGGCTCTCTATCTTAATCAGTCGATGAAAATGCGCTGATATTAAGCAGTTTCAGATACCGCTTGTGGTTTCTCTTCGTCAGCCAGTTCAGTTTCGCCTTTACCTTTAGAGGTTTTGATAACGTAACCCGTAACAACTAGTGAGAAGATGATACCTGCGATAGTCGACACTTGCATTGGCAGACCGAAACCTAGTGAGCTGTTGTTCAGAATGAACGTTACACACACCGTTGTCATGAACATTGCAGGGATAGTGGTAATCCAGTGCAGTTTGTTGTGACGTAGTAGGTAAGCCGACGCAGTCCAAAGCATCATTACTGCTGTAGTTTGGTTTGCGAAACCGAAGTAACGCCAGATGATACCGAAGTCAACTTGAGTCAGGATACCACCGATAACGAACAGTGGAAGCGCCATTAGTAGACGGTTGCGCAGTGTTTTCTGTTCCATGTTGAAGTATTCAGCAAGGATCAGACGGCTTGAACGGAACGCTGTGTCACCTGAAGTAATAGGTAGGATAACCACACCTAGGAACGCGATGATACCGCCGAACACACCTAGTAGACCAAATGATGCGCTGTAAACTACGTTACCTGGGCCGCCGTTCTTCACTGCTTCTGACAGTGCGTCTAGAGAGCCGAAGAAAGACAGTGCGATAGCACACCAGATTAGTGCGATAACACCTTCACCGATCATTGCGCCGTAGAATACGAAGCGACCGTTTTTCTCGTTTTCCATACAACGTGCCATCAGTGGAGACTGAGTCGCGTGGAAGCCAGAGATTGCACCACATGCGATAGTGATGAACAGTGCTGGCCATAGAGGCATGTCATTCGGGTTTAGGTTGCTGAACATGTCCGATACTTGGAAGTCACCCATTACTGTGTGCTCGCTAGAGAATGCTACAGCAGTCATCAGGCCAACAGACATGAAAATCAGTAGTGCGCCAAACAGTGGGTAGAAACGGCCGATGATCTTATCAACAGGAACGATAGTCGCAATGATGTAGTACGCAAAAATTGCGATAACCATTGTTGTCATGCTTACGTTTAGGCTTGTTTGATCGTTGATTAGGTTTGTGATCATGCCAGCTGGTGCTGATACGAATACCACACCAACAAGAAGCAGTAAGACAATGGCAAAAATGTTCATAAAGTGTTTTGCGCCATTACCCAGGTAACGTCCAGTAATGGTTGGTACAGAAGCACCGCCGTTACGAACAGATAGCATACCTGAGAAGTAATCGTGTACCGCACCTGCAAAAATACAGCCGATAACAATCCATAACATTGCCGCTGGGCCGTATAGCGCACCCATGATTGGGCCAAAGATAGGACCTACGCCAGCGATGTTAAGTAGCTGAACTAGGTAAACTTTCTTGGTTGACATTGGAACATAGTCAACACCATCTGCTTTAGTGTGAGCAGGCGTTTGGCGTTTTTCATTGATGCCGAAAATTTTCTCGACGAAAGCGCCGTAGATGAAGTATCCGCCGATTAGGGCTGCGACACAGGTTAGAAACCACATCATAACTATTGTCCTTGGTTAGTAGGATAGGGTAATTGTTTTAATTTCAGGATGCATGTTAAGGGCTGCTTTTGTTAATTGCATTCGCTTAGTCGGTAAGTGGTCGAATAGGACTACGAGTGGTCGATATGGCCTTTGAGTGGTTTTGGGCACCGCTCAGTGGTTGCTCTGAGCCGTGAATGGTATTTGGCTGGAATGAGTGGTTCTGATTTCACGTTTAGCGGTTGCTTACCACTGTCAGGGGTTAAATACGCAGATAAACGGTCAAAGTGAGAATTTAGTGGTAAGCTTATTTTGAAAACAAATTTTTAAAACAAAGAGTTAAGGGGAAATATGAAAAAGGCAACGTTAGGGTTAGCGCTGGCTTTACTGGCAGGGTGTTCCGCTACTACAGAAGATCTCGCTCAGTCAGGCGACTGGTATCAAATCGGTTATCAGGATGGCATCGCGGGTCATACATCACGCACAGTGAAAGAGCTAAGCGCAATGGGCAATGTAAAACAAGGAGATTACGACCAAGGTTATCTCGAAGGTTTGTCTGAATACTGTAACCCTGATTTTGCGTATCAGATTGGACTATCTGGTCAGTATTACGAAGGGGTATGCGAAGGGACTAAACAGGCCCAAAAATTCCGAATGGAATGGCAGCGTGGCTGGAACGAATACAGTAACTAACGCAGTTTCATAATCAAGACGACAGTCTGACTTGTTAATCTTCTGACAAATGGGGAGGGTTTGTTTGGTTTACTTTTGCCATTGAATTTTAATTCAGAGTGATTCCGACGATGAAAAAGTACCTCCTGCTCACCTTAGTTTTATTGCCGCTGACCGCCAGTGCATCTAATGCGCTAAAGGATACCATTAAAGCTAAACGTAAATACGAGCATAGCAAAAGCCATATTACTAATACGCTTGATAACACTAAGCGTGATATCGAAGAGATCACCAGTGGCACCTACGTCCAGAATCAGGCCAAACGTGAGGCCAAGAAAGCGACGAGCAAGTACACCAATAAAGTGGAAAACGTCAAAAACGCCACCGACCCCGAACATATTAAACGTAAAGCGAATAATGAGCTCAATCGCCAGTTTGATGAATGGCTCTATGAAGATTAATCAACGTTAAATAGACGAGTAAAGGTGACACGAAGTCACCTTTTTTATGCTTACCTGTTTGTGATTATTTCGGCTGGTGGTTTTCTACCGCTTTACGCAGGAAACCATCCTGATGCGCCAGCTGCTGGCGGGCTGAATCGATATCCAGATCTGTGAGGATCATTAATATCGCCAATTTTACCTCATAGTCTGTTTGTTTGAGCACGGCTGTTGCCTGCTCTTTACTGCAGTCCGTCGCTTGCATCACGATACGAGCGGCGCGTGCGACCAGTTTGTCATTGGTGGCTTTAACATCCACCATTAAGTTTTGGTAGCTCTTACCAATGCGGATCATGCTTGCTGTTGTCAGCATGTTCAGCACCAGTTTCTGTGCCGTTCCTGACTTAAGACGGGTAGAGCCTGTTAATGCTTCCGGACCGACAACCGGGCTGATCGCGATATCAGCGATGTCGGCAATAGGAGAGTCTGGGTTACAAGACAGTGCTACTGTTGTTGCGCCAATCTCATTGGCATACTCTAATCCACCAATCACATAAGGCGTTCTGCCACTTGCTGCGATGCCGACAACCACATCACTTTTATTGAAGTTGATATTCTTTAAATCTTGCTCGCCGAGCAAAGGAGAATCTTCAGCACCTTCTTTCGCTTTGAGGATAGCTTCTGGTCCGCCTGCTATTAAGCCAATGACCATTTTGTCTGATACCCCAAACGTTGGCGGGCACTCTGATGCATCCAAAACGCCTAAACGACCACTGGTACCAGCACCCATATAAACCAGCCTGCCACCCGCTTTAAATGCTGCTGTGATCTTATCGACCGCCAATGCTATCTCAGGAAGGACCTTTTCTACGGCAAGAGGAACCAGTTTGTCTTGCTGATTAATGCGCTGCACAATATCCAGTGAAGGCAGCAAGTCGATGTCCATTGTTTCTGGGTTACGACCTTCAGAAACGAGCTGTGATAAAGCAGCAATAAGTGCGTCGTTTGTCATAATTAAGCCTTCATTATTAATTTTTTGCATACAGTACACCGAGTGAAGCCAGTCGACTTGCTCCGGTGACTTCCGGTAAATTGCTCGGCAAACCGTGAATATGGCGCTGAGCTAACCACGCAAACGCCATTGCTTCCATATAGTCGCCATCAACGCCTTTTTCGTTGGTTGTGGTCACTTGCCATTGAGGCATTAATTCGCTTAAGCGTTGCATCAACAGTGGGTTTCTCGCTCCGCCACCACAAACCAGCAGTAGCGGAGATTTGCCGTAAGTAAATTTCTCTACTTCACTGGCGATGGTGACGGCGGAGTACTCACATAATGTGCGCTGAACATCTTCTGCAGAGAGTGAATGCCCAGTCAGTTGGGATTGTAACCAGTTGATATTGAACAGTTCGCGGCCGGTACTTTTGGGTGCTGCGCGTGTTAAATAAGGCTCTTGAAGTAATTGATTGAGCAGTGCCGGATTGACTGTACCTTGCAGTGCAAATTGTGCGTCTTTATCGAACCCTTGCGTCGTATGCTTCTCACACCAGGCATCCATCAACATATTACCAGGCCCTGTATCGTAACCAATCACCGGTTGCTGTGGGTGCAAAACGGAAACATTCGCAATGCCACCGATGTTTAAAACCACGGTTGTCGAGTCTTGCATCGCGAAGATACTTTTGTGGAAAGCTGGTACAAGAGGCGCGCCTTGACCGCCGAGTGCCATGTCCTTACGACGAAAATCCGCCACGGTGTCGATACCGGTTTTCACCGCGATAATATTGGCATCACCCAATTGAGTGGTAAATGGATACTCGCCAGTTGGCTGGTGGAAAACGGTTTGACCATGATTGCCAATAGCGCGGACTTGCTCAGCGGAATAGCCAGATTTATCCAACAGCTGGAGAACGGCATCGGCAAACAGGTTACCAAGCTGGTGGTCGAGTTCACCAATGGTTTTCAGGTTCGTCTCCTGACCAGTGCATACGGACAATAAAGCCTGTTTCAGCTGGGCAGGCATTGGATAATCATCGTGGGCAATAAGCTGAACGTGGTTTCCTTTAATCTCAACCAAAGCCGTATCGACACCATCCATACTCGTGCCAGACATCACGCCAATGTAAAGTTCGTTAAAATTCACAGCCGATCTCGTCAATTCTTCATTCGCTTATTGTAAAGCAAATCTGAAGCGAATAACCTCATTTGGTACCAGATATTTGAGGAGAAAACATGGGTCCGTTATGGGTTGACGTTGCAGGCTATGAGCTGACTGCTGAAGACAAAGAAATTTTGGAGCATCCAACGGTTGGTGGCTTGATTCTGTTTACACGGAATTATCATGATAGCGAGCAACTTCAGGCGCTTACCCAGTCTATCCGCAAAGCGGCGAAACGTCCGCTACTGATTGGTGTCGATCAGGAAGGAGGGCGAGTACAGCGATTTCGTGAGGGCTTTTCTCTTATCCCTGCTGCTGATGAATATGCAAAACATCAAAACAGTGAAGAGCTTGCTCGAATGGGCGGCTGGCTTATGGCTGCGGAGCTGATTGCTCATGACATTGATTTGAGCTTCGCCCCTGTATTGGATAAAGGCCATCAGTGCAAAGCGATTGGTAGCCGAGCCTTTGGGGAAGACGCCAATACCATCCTTCGTCATAGCACTGCCTACATGCAAGGGATGAAAAGCATCGGCATGGCGACAACAGGCAAACACTTTCCCGGACATGGTGGCGTGATTGCTGACTCTCATCTGGAAACGCCCTATGACGAGCGCAGTGATATTTTTGAGCAAGACATGGCGATTTTCAAAGCTCAAATCGAGGCGGGTATTTTGGATGCCATGATGCCAGCCCACGTCATTTTTCCGAACTACGACTCTCAACCTGCCAGCGGTTCCGAATATTGGCTGAAAACAATTCTGCGTCAGCAACTTGGTTTCAAAGGCTTGATCTTCTCTGATGATTTAACCATGGAAGGCGCAGTTATCATGGGCGGTCCTGCAGAACGCTCCATTCAGGCTTTGAATGCAGGGTGCGATATGCTGTTGATGTGCAATAAAAGAGAGGCTCAGGTCGAAGCTCTGGATAACTTACCTATCACGAGTGTGCCGCAAGCCAGCGCGTTACTGAAAAAACAGAGCTTTTCTCTGAGTGAGCTCAAGTTGTCACAAGAGTGGAAACAAGCCAGCGAAGCGATGAAGCGTTTAACTCCATAAACTTCAATACTTGTAAGCACGTAAACTGCTAAAAACACCGAACTCAAGCCAAACTTAAGTTAAGTTTGGCTTTTATTTTTTGTAAAATTATATTTACAGTAAATGTTTTTTAAAATGTACACTTGTTTTTATCGTTTAGCCTGTTATCTTGTCGTTAAAGCTTAGTTGTCTCACCAAGGATTTGGTTGGGTGTAAAAAATAATATACAGGTCAAGGTTATGAAAAAAAGTGAATTGAGCGACATTAACATCGTCGAAGAACAGGTTCTTATCACTCCAGATGAGTTAAAAGCGAAATTGCCTCTGAGTGACAAAGCACGCCGCTTTATCCAAGAATCTCGTCAAACTATTGCTGACATCATTCATAAGAAAGATCACCGTTTGCTTGTTGTGTGTGGACCTTGTTCTATCCACGATATTGATGCGGCGAAAGATTACGCAAAACGTCTTAAAGCGCTTTCAGAACAACTAAGTGACCAACTGTATATTGTAATGCGTGTTTACTTTGAAAAGCCTCGTACTACCGTTGGCTGGAAAGGTTTAGTTAACGACCCGCATCTGGATGGCAGTTTTGATATCGAACATGGTCTGCATGTTGGCCGTGAACTGCTGGTTGACCTGGCAGAGATGGAAATTCCGCTAGCGACAGAAGCTCTTGACCCAATCAGCCCGCAGTACATCGCAGATACCTTTAGTTGGGCTGCAATTGGTGCGCGTACTACCGAATCGCAAACTCACCGTGAAATGGCGAGTGGCTTGTCTATGCCAATTGGTTTTAAAAACGGTACTGATGGTAGCTTGGCGACAGCAATCAATGCGATGCAAGCAGCATCATCTAGCCACCGCTTCATGGGAATTAACCGTGAAGGACAAGTTGCACTGCTCACGACTCAGGGCAACGCGAATGGTCATGTGATTCTTCGTGGTGGTAAGCAGACGAACTACGATTCAGTATCCGTGACTGAGTGTGAACAAGAAATGGCGAAGTCAGGTCTTGACGCTTCACTGATGGTGGACTGTAGCCACGCGAACTCACGTAAAGACTACCGCCGTCAGCCACTGGTCGCTGAAGACGTGATCCATCAAATTCGTGAAGGCAACAAGTCTATTATCGGCCTGATGATTGAAAGCCACATCAACGAAGGCAATCAGTCTTCTGACCTGAAACTTGAAGAGATGGAATACGGTGTATCTATCACCGATGCATGTATCAATTGGGAGTCAACTGAGGCACTATTACGTCATGCACACGAAGAGCTGGTGCCTTTCTTAGAGAATCGCCTAAAAGGCTAAAAAACGGAACTTATTTAAAGGAACATCAATGGCAGTTGAACTTAACGCATTACGCGATCAGATTGATGCAGTCGACAAGCAAATGCTTGAGCTTCTAGCCCAGCGTTTATCGCTGGTAGAAAAAGTGGGTGAAGTAAAAAGCGAACACGGTTTGCCAATTTATGCCCCCGACCGAGAGGCCGCGATGTTAGCGTCTCGTCGAGCTGAAGCTGAAAAAATTGGGGTACCCCCACAGCTAATCGAAGACATTCTTCGTCGTACTATGCGTGAGTCTTATGCCAGTGAGAAAGATTCCGGATTTAAGTGCTTGAACCCAGAATTACGCTCAGTTGTGATTATCGGTGGTAATGGTCAACTGGGCGGTCTGTTTGGCCGCATGTTCAAATTGTCGGGCTACCAGGTCAAAGTTCTGGGCAGTAAAGATTGGGATCGTGCGGATGAAATCCTGGACAACGCGGGTTTAGTCGTGGTCACGGTACCGATTCATCTGACGGAAGGGGTTATCGAGAAGCTGGGTAACTTACCAGAAGATTGCATTTTGTGTGATTTAACCTCGATTAAGTCGAAGCCACTGCAAGCGATGCTCAAGGTGCACGCTGGCCCGGTTGTCGGTCTTCACCCGATGTTTGGCCCTGATGTTCCTAGCCTTGCGAAGCAGGTGATTGTGTACTGTGATGGCCGTGGTAACGAGCATTACCAATGGCTACTCCAACAATTTGGTATTTGGGGCGCAAGTTTGTGTCAGATTGACGCAGAAGAGCATGATCATGGCATGACACTGATTCAGGCTCTGAGACACTTTACGTCGTTTGCTTACGGCATGCACTTAAGTAAAGAGAACCCGAATATCGATCAGTTGCTGAAACTAAGCTCGCCAATCTACCGCCTTGAATTGGCGATGGTTGGACGACTGTTTGGTCAGGACCCGAATTTGTACGGTGATATCATTTTCTCTTCTCAAGAGAATATCGACATGATCAAGCGATTCCATCAGCGTTTGGGTGATGCGGTGGCGATCCTGGATAGCAAAGACAAAGCGCGATTCATCGAAAGTTTCAAGCAGGTGAGTGATTGGTTTGGTACTTACTCTCAACAATTTATGAATGAGAGCCAGAACCTGCTCAAGCAAGCCAATGATAATATTCATCGTGGCTAACAGCCTGATATAAAAAAGAGCAGCTTTGGCTGCTCTTTTTTTATTTGAAGAAAATCAGTTAACGGCTGTCTCGTTACCTTCTTCACTGGACACGGTGTTGATGCTGGTGTCTCGGTAAGGCGAATTAGTTAAGTTGATTTGCAGACGAACAACGTTGTCAATCAACTGAACTAATGGACCCCATTTGACTTTATTTTCTTTTTCAAACACGTAGTTGAAGTTCTCTGGCGTCCAGTCCATTAAGTATTGAGGGTTCAATGCTCGCCCGAGGAAGCGCACTTCATAATGCAGGTGAGGTCCGGTCGAATTACCAGAGTTACCACATTGAGCAATAACATCCCCTTTACTGACAAATTCCCCGCTTTTCACTTTGAATTTTTGCAGGTGCGCATAAGAACTCATAAAACCAAACGAATGGCGTAAAGTCAGGTAGTTGCCATAGCCTCGATTACCCGGACGAACCGTCTCTACAACCCCATCGGCAGGAGCCAGTACTTCTTCACCACGCTTACAGGTTAGGTCGATACCAGTATGAACGTGTTTCTTCCCTGAAATTGGGTTGATTCGAGTGCCATAAGAGGATGAGATGCGCTGATAAGTGATTGGGCTGTCGTTAGGAATAAGGCGGAACATGGTTGCACGTACGGCAGAATCTATTGCCGCAGCGTCAATTCTCTCTTCCAGTGCCAAATTGTTTTCATCAAGCATCAGCTCTTCGTCGGCTAATCCAAGTACCGACTCGACATCGAATACACGTTTACCCAGCAGCTGAATTTGGTTATTTCTGTCAGTCAAAGATTGAGACAACGAGTGGTTGGTATCAAGCTGTTCTTCGTAAAGTGCGGTGATTTCGTTTTTCTCACTCTCCAGTTTAGCGACGGCTTGAACCAGTACATCTTGATCATAGCGCTGTTGCTGGTTCATATACCATGCACCACCAATAACGGCAGGTAACGCGATGACCGAAGCCAACACGGTGACGACCGAAATGCGGCCAAAGTAAAATTGCTGATCGCCGTTTTTTGTCGGGATCTGAATGATGATTTTTTTAGACATAGTGATAGTTACTTAAGTAGGCATTTGTTTATTTATTTCCTAAAGCGAAAGCAGCGTTAACTTTCGTATGGAAGTTCGTTATTGCCTACATTCAATTCTGAAAATTACTTTTGTTGGCTGTACTTTCAATGAGCATCAGCCTAATTAGTTGGTTCGATGGGCAGAGGAGTTTGGTCGACAATTGATGAAAAAAGTCGTCTCCCCACTTTATTATTTTTCTTACCAATGACTCGAACGGACTGAATCATATATCAAAAAGCACAAAAAGTGTGCGAATATTATCTGAAAGTGTCGGGATGGCTAAAAAGTGATGTTGGTTCAGCCTTCAGAAAACGAAAGGCCGCTATGATAGCGGCCTTTGTTCAAATTACAATCGGACTTTCCTGACTGTGTCAGGTAGCGACCATGATTCTGGAGAGATTACTTCGCGATACGTTTGTATTTGATGCGATGAGGTTCTGCAGCTTCAGGACCAAGCGTCTTCTTCAACCAGTCCATGTACTCGGTGTAGTTACCTTCGTAGAAGTTAACCTGACCTTCGTCACGGTAGTCGATGATGTGCGTTGCGATACGGTCAAGGAACCAACGGTCGTGCGAGATAACCATTGCACAGCCTGGGAATTCAAGTAGCGCTTCTTCTAGTGCACGTAGCGTTTCAACGTCAAGGTCGTTGGTTGGTTCATCGAGTAACAGTACGTTGCCGCCCGCTTTCAGTAGTTTCGCAAGGTGTACACGGTTACGCTCACCACCAGATAGCTCACCGATTACTTTCTGTTGATCAGAGCCTTTGAAGTTGAAACGTGAACAGTATGCACGTGCAGGGATTTCGAAGTTGTTGATCTTAATGATATCAGCGCCTTCAGAAATCTCTTGGAATACAGTGTTCTTGTCGTTCATTGAGTCACGGAACTGCTCAACCGATGCCAGTTTCACAGTATCACCCAGTTCGATAGTGCCTGAATCTGGTTGCTCTGTGCCGCTTAGCATTTTGAATAGCGTTGACTTACCTGCACCGTTGGCACCGATAATACCGACGATTGCACCTTTAGGGATGCTGAATGACAAGTCATCAATCAGTACACGGCCGTCGAACGATTTCGTCAGGTTATTCACTTCGATAACCTTGTCACCTAAGCGCTCACCTGGTGGGATAAATAGTTCGTTGGTCTCGTTACGTTTTTGATGGTCAGTGTTTTGAAGCTCTTCAAAACGAGCCATACGCGCTTTCGATTTCGCCTGACGACCTTTAGGGTTTTTGCGTACCCACTCAAGTTCTTTCTCGATGGTCTTTTGACGAGCACTTTCTTGTGATGCTTCTTGCTGTAGACGTGCATCTTTTTGCTCTAGCCAAGAGGTGTAGTTACCTTCCCATGGAATACCTTCACCACGGTCAAGTTCAAGAATCCAGCCAGCAGCGTTATCAAGGAAGTAACGGTCGTGGGTAATCGCTACAACAGTACCTGTGTAATCAACCAGGAAGCGTTCTAGCCAAGCAACAGACTCAGCATCCAAGTGGTTGGTTGGTTCGTCGAGAAGAAGCATGTCTGGCTTTTCTAGTAGAAGACGACAAATAGCGACACGACGACGCTCACCACCTGACAGATGGGCAATCTTTTGATCCCACTCAGGAAGACGCAAAGCATCCGCTGCACGTTCCAGAGCATTATCAAGATTATGGCCATCTTTCGCTTGAATCAGAGCTTCCAGTTCGCCTTGTTCTTTTGCCAGAGCATCGAAATCCGCATCTGGTTCAGCGTATGCTGCATATACCGCGTCCAAACGTTGAAGCGCGCCTGCAACGTCTGATACCGCTTCTTCTACAATCTCACGAACGGTTTTTGATTCATCAAGTACTGGCTCCTGTGGAAGGTAGCCAACATTAAGCCCTGGTTGTGGGCGTGCTTCACCGTCGATATCCGTGTCGATACCCGCCATGATACGTAGCAGAGTTGATTTACCTGCACCGTTCAGACCTAAAACACCGATTTTCGCACCAGGGAAGAAGCTCAGAGAGATGTCTTTAAGAATTTGACGCTTAGGTGGCACAATTTTGCTCACCCGCGACATGGTATATACGTATTCAGCCATTGCCGATCGTTCCTAAATTAACTGTTATTCAAACCCACTATTTTATACCAACTGCCTGATATACCCAAATGACTTCAGGATACCCAATTCAGAGCCTTGTCACTGACTGGCATAAATCGTTTACCTGGGGCTATTTGTTACCGCGCTGCAAGAATTTTACCTGTTATACGATTTCTTATTCTCAGCTGACCGGAAACTTACATGGTTACGGTATACACTTTTGTTATTCGCTTGAAGTGAAGAATGGATTTCTTTGCACATTATGAACTTCTCGTCCTCATTGCTGCAAAAGTTAACGAGTATAAATTTTAATACATCAATTCACTTTACATTGGTTGCATATTTCTGTGTAAATGTATGCATATACTTAAAGTGCCTTTGAAACATAAACTCTAAGAAAACTAGGCTTTGAGGCAATAAATGTCTGGGGAAAAATATACAAATGAGATTCAACGTTACGGAATTGGCTAAAAGTGTATGCTGTGCTGCTGCTTTATGTGCGGTTAGTCTGACAGCGAACGCCGCGCTTAGCTTAGAAAAACAGCGCGAAGTGTATGAGCAGGCCCAAAATCTATTAGATAAAAATGACATCAACGGGTACTTAGTGATCCGTCCCAAAATTGCGGACTATCCGCTGACACCTTATGTGGACTACCGTACTTTCATTCGACAGTTACCGAGTAAGTCCCCAAAACAAGTTAATGACTTTATCTCCGAGTACGAGACTTTTCCCTTTTCTCGCCGTGTTAGCGCTCCTTATCTGAATCATCTCTACAAAGAGAAAGATTGGAAGGCCATTACTGAGTTTCAAAAAGTGATACCCAGTGGCGAGCGTTACCAGTGCATTTTTTACCAGGCGAATTTGAAGCAGGGTAAACAAGTTGCGGCGTTTAAAGGCGCGGAAGATATGTGGTTAAGCGGTTCAAGTATCGCTTCTGAGTGTGACCCACTATTTTCTGCCTGGGATAAAGCGGGCGGAAGAACTGACGATTTGATATTACAGCGAATGTTACTGGCGTTTGATGCACGTAACGGCAGCCTGATGAGTTATCTGCAAAAGCTACCAAAGTCGGCCAAAGCGAAACAACAAGCCCAAGATATGAAGGCGTTGTTTGATAAGCCTGCCTCGGTCGCTGAATTTGCCAAGAAAAAGCCCGCGAACGATATTAATCGTGCTCAGAGTCAATATGCATTAGAAAAGTTAGCTCGTATGAATATCGAGCAGGCACAACAAGCGTATGACTCGGTGGTAAAAGGGCAGAAATTCTCTCCTGAAAAAGCTCAGTCATTGGCAGATTACATTGCATTTAGGCTGACGCGTACAGAGTCGGCCAGTCTGGCTAAATGGCGAGATGACAAGACAAAAACCAGTCAGGACTTGCCACTCATCGAGACTCGTATTCGTCTCGCGGTGCAAAATGCAGACTGGAAAGGGGTTCAGGAGTGGATTGCGGTTCTTAACAAAGAAGAGCAGGCGACGCTGCGATGGCAATATTGGTTGGGCCGAAGTGAGATTGCACTCGGAGATGACATTGCGGGTAAGAAGCGTTTAGCAACATTGGTTGGAGAGCGTAACTTTTATAGTGTCGCAGCCGCAAACGCGATAGGGCAGTCGATCAAATATCCAAGTCACCGAATCAAATTAGACAGTAAGGCTGTTCAGCCTTATCACGATGCTTTGGCGCGTATTTCGGAGATGATTGCGACAGACAAGATTTCTGCAGCAAAGAGCGAGTGGGCGCATTTGCTCCGTCGGGTGAATAAAGACGACAAAGCCATGCTAGCGGCTTATGCCTCCTCGAAGCATTGGCATCACCTGACTGTTACCGCAAGTATTCAAGCTCAGATGTGGGACAATATTGAATTACGGTTCCCTGTTGCGCATCAATGGTGGTTTAATTTTTATGCGAAGAAGCATGATATCGACCCGGTTACCATGATGTCTTTGGCAAGGCAAGAAAGTGCGTTGGATGTAGAGGCTCGTTCACCCGTTGGTGCTCGCGGTATCATGCAGATAATGCCTGAAACTGCAAAATACACCGCACGTAAGTACAAGTTAAAGTATCAAGGGACTGAAGAGTTGTATAACGTCGGCAAAAATATCGAAATTGGCAGCCATTACCTGCAAGGTTTATTGGAGGATTACGATAATAATCGTATTTTTGCTCTAGCGGCTTATAATGCTGGCCCTAACAGAGTGAAAACGTGGCGAGAGCGAACCCAGGGAAAAGTGGATGCTTATGCCTTTATCGAGGCGATTCCATTTAAAGAAACACGTGGTTATGTTCAGAACATCTTAATGTTTGAAACTTACTACCGTGATCTTTTGGGTATCGATGGCGCGTTCTTGAATCAACATGAGATCAATACCAAGTATTGAGTGAGGTAACTTGATGTCACACGAACCCGAGTACACAGACTGGCAGCAGATTCTTGAGCTAATTCGAACAAGTGTCGATAGTCAGCAGCATGAAATGTTTTTAACGATGCTGATGACACCTGATGAACGAGATTCATTAATTGCCCGAGTGAACATTCTTAATGAACTGCTCAAAGGCGAGTTATCTCAACGTCAGATTAGCCAGATGCTGGGCGTGGGCATTGCAACCATCACACGTGGCTCAAATGAGTTGAAATCCAAATCGGATGAAGAGAAAGACCAGCTCAAGGCATTATTAGAGCCAACAGAGTAAAACAAAAGGGCGGAGATTCCGCCCTTTTTTATTATCACTAGAATAGGAACGTGAGCTTTAAAGATTCGCTGGAAAGTGCTCTGTGTTGGTAAAAGGAATCAAAGCCAGAATTAAGGCTTGATGATATACCGAGCTGCGCGTCAATTGGTTTTGGGTCAATAGACTGATTGCGCCACCTTTCTGTTTAATATTTTCTGTGCCAAACACACTGTCCATGACATCACCAAGTTCATTGGCATGTTCAAGTTGCGCCAACACTTCTGGCGGTAACATCAAACTTGCTGAGCGGGATTCGCCACGATGAGTCTGCGACTCGATCACCATCCAGGCGAAGGTAACATTGCCTTCGATACCAGCTTCTAGTCCAACATAAAAATCCCCGCCTAGAGCGTCGACTTTGGCATTTTTTACTCTATTCAATGCGCCTGTATACGTTTCTTCGTTGCTCATCGGCTGATCCGCAACTTCGCTGGGTACACTCACTCCCTCAAACTCAAAATCCTGATTTGGAAATGCACTTTGAAACGCACTCTTAACCGCATTGATTTTTGCTGGATTTAAAGAGGCAATAACGACTTTTTGGGTTGCCATGATCTTTTTGCTCACAGGTGTCTATTAACTCAATTTAACTTGGGTTGGTTTTACGTTTTCGCTAGGGTAACAACCTAGTACTTTCAGGTGCTTAGTGATCTTAGTGAGTTCTTGCAACGCTTGCTGCATCTCTTGCGAATCCAAATGAGATTCTAGGTCAACGTAGAACATTTCTTCCCATGGATTGCCCATAATAGGACGCGACTCAAGCTTAGTCATATTGATGCCATAGCGTTGCAGTACCAGTAGTGTTTCAACCAGTGAACCCGCTTGTTGAGACGTGGACATAATCAGCGTCGTCTTGGCTGGTATTTGCGTAGAAACCTCAACTGGTTTACGAGCTACTACGATAAAGCGAGTATGGTTTTCTGTTTGATTAGCGATATTGCCTTGAATCGCTTGTAGGCCGTACAACTTACCGCTTGATGCATTACCGATAGCCGCTACATCATCACGATTCAGTTCTTGGACTTTTTGCATAGCGTCGGCAGTGCTGGCGCAAGATTCCAGTTTTACGCCTTTCATGCGGCTTAGGAACTCACTGCATTGCTGATGAGGCTGAGGGTGAGAGTAAAGCGTTTTAATGTTTTCAAGACGAATGTCTTTTGTCGCTACCAGACAATGCTCAATCGGTTGTGTCAGCTCACCAACGATGTACAACGTGGTGTGTTGCAGCAAGTCATACACTTCGTTAATAGAGCCAGAACTCGTGTTTTCAATTGGTAGGACACCGTAGTCGGCGTGACCTGATTCTACCGTCTGAGTTACTTCCCTGAAGTGTTCACAGTTCAGTTCAATCAGTTCAGTATTTTTACGGCTAAAATATTCGCGGCTGGCCAGATGTGAATATGAGCCTTTCGCACCAAGGAAAGCAACACGTGCGAGAGGTTTACGGCTTTGTTGTGGATTAACTAGATTCTGGAGATAACTTTGCTGCAGAAGAACGGAGTCTTCAATAATTGTGTGGAAAAGTTTGGTGATGTACTGAGCGTCTAAATCATATTTTTCGCGGCCATTAGAAATGAGCTTCACCAATAACTGTTGTTCACGGACAGCATCGCGAACAGGCTTTGAGGTTTGTACTTTGCTCTTGGCGACTTCAATGCTGAGTCTGCGGCGTTCAGACAACAAGCTAAGTAGCTCGTCATCAAGTTCGTTTAAACGTACACGAATATCTTCCAGAGAAATGGGTTGGTCAGTCATCAATTCTTTCCTTATAAAAAAGCCTCCCGGTTTGGGAGGCTTTCTGTTTGTTTTTGACTTTTCTTTCACAAACGAGTTCGCCCCTCCATCTATGGGAGGAAAAAGAAGTCAAAAATAAACAGAGGGGTTAAATGCATAATTAGTGCGCAATTTATGAGTGTTTAAACACAATAAGCAAGCAGGCGTAGAGCGTCAAGCAAAAAAATAGCGCCTTACGGCGCTATTTCCTCAATCTGGTCTATTTACTCTTCTTCTACTTCAAGCTCTGGCTTGGTAGCTCTGCGAGCTTCAGGCTTGTGGGTCAGCTTATTCAATTGTCGTTCTAGTTTTTGCTCCACTTCGTTGATAGCTGCGTAAAGATCTTCGTGAGTCGCTGAGGCGATAAGTTGTCCTTTTGGAACCTTGATAACCGCTTCGAATTTTTTCTGTTTATTTGGTTCCTCACTGAAAGTTGCTTGGCATCCAATTAGGTCGACTTGCCATTTCTCCAGTTTTTTAAATTTGCTCTCAATATGAGCTCGGATTGCAGAGGTGATTTCGATGTTTTTGCCAGTGATATTCATTGTCATAAGTGTTTTTCCTCTGTTGCATCCCTCATGGGTTAAGTTCAGATTACTGCTTTATGGATAAATAAATGTGATCTATATCACCATTTGGTTCGAGGTTTTTAAAAGGAAAAATGAATGTGATCTCACTCAAGAAGTATCGAGATTTATCGTTAAATAGCTTGTTATCGGTTAGCAAATCATTAGATTGGATAGAGTACTCAGCTGAAAACCACCTCGTTTTTAGGGGCGTTGTACAGCCCATAATTTAGTTTGGTCAAAAATTAACTGAACAAAATACGTGATTGAAATCACGCTAGAGTATGTAATCAAAGAGAGTTTTGAAAAGCCGCTTAGTTAACAAGCGGCTTTTTGTTTTCTGGTGTTTGACTCACCTTGAGTAATGGGGTCATGAAAACCGGATCGTCCGGAGCCAACAAAACATTCTTTAACGATTTAGCGTGGTCCAAACTCTCTAATTGTTTGTATATGACGTAGTAACGGTTGATGGTGGTGACATAACCGACGGTTGCGCTGATGTTCTTTCTCATCACGACTTCAACATTATTGAACCACACATTTGGGTTATAGCCTTGTCTGGCGGCGAGCTTACGCATTCTCTCGACATTGCCCGGCCCAGCGTTATAGGCGGCCAAAGTGAAATAGATTTTGTTTTCGGCGGATATGGCTTTGTCGTTGAAGTATTGTCGCCGTAAAAACGCCATGTACTTCACGCCCGCATGAACGTTGTTTTCCAATTGTCGAACATTTTTGATGTTGATATTCGGATCTTGTGCGGTACTGGGTAGGATTTGCATAATGCCCACGGCGCCTCGACTGCCGACCAGGTTATTATTAAAGCCCGATTCTTTATAAGCGACGGCCGCTATCAGCAGATAATCAAAGTTGTACTTCTCCCCATAGCGCGAAAACAACGCGGACAGTTTTTCTAACTGAGCAATTTTTTTCGGGTTGAGCGCTTTGTTTAGCCAGTTGGTATTGTCAATGTACTTGCCGTAGATGACGTTTCCGAGCAGGGTGCCAGAGCGTGATTTCTTGATGAACTTATTGACCACAGCTTTCAGTTGCGGGCTGTCTTTACGCATTGCCCAGCCGATTTTGCCACTTTTACGCAGTGGAACCTTTTTGTGTACCCGAATGTCATCCATTACCTTGAGCCACAGGCTTGCTTTGTGGCTATCTAAAACGATGGCTTTGACATAGCCATTATTCAGCATGCCAACCAGTTCGTAGTCTTGGAGGGTTTCTTCAACGAAGTGGACAATGACCGGTGGTAAGCCTTTCTTGTTTAATGTTTTATTAAGATATTGAATGCTTTCAAAATAACTGGAGCTAGCTCGGACCCATATCTCTTTACCGCTCAGTTGCTCTAGCTTTGTGATGGCAGGTGTTTTTTTGTTGGTGACGATCCACTCTTGAATTCCCGAGATTATTGGGGAACTAAAATCGACTTTTTCTTTACGGCTATCAGTAATCGTCAGGTTTGCGACAATTAAGTCGCCAGAGCCTTTGTTTAGAGAGGGAATCAACTGGTCACGAGCAAGAGGGATAATTTGTACGTTTAGTTTCGGTTTGATTTTGCGTAAATCTTTCTCGAAATGAGCCAGAAGCTCTGCACCAATTCCTTTAGGAGTCCCGCCTTCAATGTAGTAAAAACCCAGGTCAGCAGAGACAAGCACGCGTAGTAAGTTCTTCTCTTTTATGACGTCTAAATCACCGGTATACGGTGGCTGTTTCAACGGTGAAATTTGTAATGCGCAAACGGATGCTGACAGCAGGATCAGTAATATTGCCCATAGCTTAGATAATCTCACGTTCACGTCCAGGTTAATGGTGGGAGAGCTTTAAGCATATATTGTGCTCAAAAAACCATCAAGTTAGGCGCGGGGAAGATGCTTTGATAGAAAAACGCCACAGTTGTTGAGACTGTGGCGAGAAGTTTTGCGGCAGTTTGCTTTAATCGACTGGATTAAGCTTAATCAACTCTTCCGTTCTGGCGATAGAGTCTTCCAGACCAAGCTGCTTGTAAGCTTCTAGCTGTATATCAAGCGACTTACGCGCTGCTTCTGTATCAGGGAAGGTCTTTTGCAGTTCTTGGCTGCGGTTGATCGCGGCAATCCACGCTTCACGGCGTAGGTAGAAATCTGCCGTTGCCAGATCATAATTGGCCAAACGGTTTTTCAAGGCTATCATGCGTTTTTGCGAATCTTCCGCATAATGGCTGTTTGGGTAACGTTGAAGTAGCTTTTTGAAATCATCAAAGGCTTGTTTAACTGGCTCTGGATCTCGGTCGCTACGATCAATATTAAACAGATCGTGCATAAAGTTACGATCTTGCGCCATATGAGTTAGGCCGCGCATGTACAACACCCAGTCCATTTTTTCGTGAGTTGGGTTTAGGCGCATAAAGCGTGAGATGGTTGCCAAACCAAGTGCTAGGTCGTCGTTTTTGTAGTACGCGTAAATGAGATCAAGTTGTACCTGCTCGGAGTACGCACCAAATGGGTAGCGTGAGTCTAATGCTTCCAGTTTTTCAATCGCAGTAAGCCAGTTGCCGGTTTGAAGCGAGGTTTGTGCGTCTGCATACAGTTCCGAAGGTGGCACATCAGGAACGATTTCTTCTTTGCTTGCACATCCAAACAGAAGGGATACCGCTAAAAGGCCTGTTAAAGTCTGACGTTTCATATCAGGAGTCTGTTCCTTGAATCTAAATATTTCTTAAGCTGCCGTTACTTTCTTTCCAGTAACAGATACAATGACGTAATAGTCTATTTTTCCACAGTCGTGAGCATTAGTCTCACAGTTTTTAAAAAAGTTCGATATGGCTCAGCAGATAGTATTAACAAATACCGTAAAAGATAGTCAATTAGGTCAGCGTTTAGACCAAGCTATCGCAGAATTATTCGCGGACTTCTCTCGCTCTCGCCTGAAAGAATGGCTTGTTGAGGGGAAAGTTCAAGTGAATGGTGAAGTTGTCACCAAACCTCGCACCAAAGTCATGGGCGGCGAGGAAATTACATTGCAAGCCGAGCTGGAAGATGAAGAACGCTGGGAAGCGCAAGATATCCCGCTAGATATCGTCTACGAAGATGATGACATCATCGTAATCAATAAGCCTCGTGATTTTGTCGTACACCCAGGTGCAGGTACGCCTGATGGTACGGTGCTAAATGCATTACTACATCATTACCCGGATATTGCTGAAGTACCGCGTGCAGGTATTGTTCACCGTCTCGATAAAGACACGACCGGTTTGATGGTGGTAGCGAAAACGGTACCAGCGCAAACGCGTTTAGTTCGTGCACTTCAAAAGCGTAATATCACTCGTGAATACGAGGCGATTGCTATTGGCCGTATGACAGCAGGTGGTAAAGTCGATCAACCGATTGGCCGTCACTCGACCAAGCGTACATTAATGGCTGTGGCTCCAATGGGTAAACCAGCGGTTACTCACTACCGTGTTGCAGAACACTTCCGTGAGCACACGCGCATTCGCCTGCGTCTTGAGACGGGTCGTACTCACCAGATCCGTGTTCATATGTCTTACCTGCAGCACCCACTGTTGGGCGATACGGCTTACGGTGGTCGCGCACGTATTCCTACTGGAGCATCGCAAGAGCTGACAGATATGATTCGTGGCTTTGATCGTCAAGCGCTTCACGCTGTGATGTTGCGTTTCGAACACCCTATCACTGGTGAAGAGCTGGAATTCCATGCTCCAGTGCCAGACGATATGGTGGCAATGACCGAAGCACTGCGTAAAGATACTGAAGAACACGGTTTACCGGACGAATTCTAATATGAAGATCATTGTTCCTAACTGGCCAGCGCCTAAAAATGTAAAAGCGTTTGCTTCCACGCGAGTGGGAGGCGTTTCGACGGGAGCCTATCAAGGGCTTAATCTTGGCGCTCACGTTGGGGACGATTTGTCATTAGTAGAACAAAACCGTGACTGGTTGATGAAGCAGGCCGAAATGCCAAGTGCGCCGGTTTGGTTGAATCAGACTCACTCTACCGTTGTCACTCAGGTTTCAGAGCCAACGTCTAAAGTGCTCGATGCCGATGGTGTGTTCACCAATTCTGGCTACGTTGTATGTTCTGCGATGACAGCAGATTGTCTGCCGGTGATTTTAACCAATAGCCAAGGCACACAAGTTGCGGCAGTCCATGCTGGCTGGCGAGGTTTAGCTAATGGCATTGTCGAAAATGCTTTAGAGATGTTTTCTGGTGAAGTGATGGCATGGCTTGGACCTGCTATCGGTCCAGAAGCATTTGAAGTCGGTGAAGATGTTCTGCAAGCTTTTGTTGATTTTGATCCTAAGGCTGAGCAAGCGTTTATTCCGCGAGACATTCAAGGCAAGTGGTTTGCTGATATGTCCAAGCTCGCAACGCAGCGTCTAAACAAAGCTGGAGTCTCCCAAGTGTTTGACTCGGGTTTGTGTACATACCAAAACGGTGATGATTTTTACTCTTATCGTCGTGACGGAGTGACCGGGCGCCAAGCGACCTTTATCTGGCTGGAAGATTAGGTTTTAACCAGTAATTAAAATGGGTGATGCATTCCCTGAGTTTGCATCACTGTTTATATTTATTTACATCCTCCCTTGAAATTCCCCTACTGAGTATCCATCTTTCTACTGTTATTAGTATTCTCTTATATGAGGTTAGGAAGGTCGATATGCGTCTTGATAGATTCACAAGTAAGTTTCAAATCGCTATCTCTGATGCTCAATCATTAGCGTTGGGGCGCGATCATCAATATATAGAGCCAGTTCACCTGATGGTGGCTTTGCTTGATCAAAATGGCAGTCCAATTCGTCCATTGCTGACAATGTTGGATGTGGACGTGACACATTTACGCTCTAAGTTGAGCGAAATCCTTGATCGATTACCAAAAGTCAGCGGCATTGGTGGTGATGTGCAGCTTTCGGGTGCAATGGGGACTTTGTTCAATCTTTGTGACAAAGTCGCTCAAAAACGCCAGGACTCGTATATTTCGTCTGAAATCTTCCTCCTAGCCGCCATTGAAGATAAAGGTCCGCTTGGTCAATTATTGAAAGAAGTCGGTTTAACCGAGCAGAAAGTAAGCCAGGCGATCGAAAAGATCAGAGGTGGTCAAAAGGTCGATGATCCGAATGCGGAAGAGCTTCGTCAGGCTTTGGAAAAGTTCACCATAGACCTTACCGAAAGAGCAGAGCAGGGTAAGTTGGATCCGGTGATTGGCCGTGATGATGAAATCCGTCGTACGATCCAAGTTCTGCAACGTCGCACCAAGAATAACCCGGTTATCATTGGTGAACCTGGTGTGGGTAAAACAGCGATCGTTGAAGGTCTGGCACAGCGCATTATTAACAATGAAGTGCCAGAAGGTTTACGTGGTCGTCGAGTGCTCGCGTTAGATATGGGCGCACTGGTTGCCGGTGCAAAATACCGAGGTGAGTTCGAAGAGCGCTTGAAATCAGTATTGAATGAGTTAGCCAAAGAAGAAGGCAACATCATTCTGTTTATTGATGAGCTGCATACCATGGTGGGCGCGGGTAAAGGTGAAGGGTCTATGGATGCGGGTAACATGCTGAAACCAGCATTGGCTCGCGGTGAACTTCACTGTGTTGGTGCGACAACATTGGACGAATACCGTAAGTACATTGAGAAAGACGCGGCATTAGAGCGTCGTTTCCAAAAAGTGCTGGTGGATGAGCCAACCGTTGAAGATACGGTCGCCATTTTACGTGGTTTGAAAGAGCGTTATGAGCTGCATCACCATGTAGAAATTACTGACCCGGCTATCGTTGCGGCAGCAAGTTTGTCACATCGATACGTTTCTGATCGTCAATTACCTGATAAGGCGATCGACTTAATCGATGAGGCGGCATCAAGCATTCGTCTGCAAATCGATTCGAAACCAGAGTCTTTGGATAAGCTTGAGCGTAAAATCATTCAGTTAAAAATTGAGCAGCAAGCGTTAAGTAACGAGCATGATGAAGCGAGTGAAAAGCGTCTGACGACTTTAAATGAAGAGTTGACTGAGAAAGAGCGCGAATATGCTGAGTTAGAAGAGGTATGGAATACAGAAAAAGCCGCACTATCGGGTACGCAACACATTAAATCCGAGCTTGAGCAAGCACGTATGGATATGGAGTTTGCTCGCCGTGCTGGTGATCTAAACCGTATGTCTGAGTTGCAATACGGTCGTATTCCTGAGTTGGAAAAACAGTTGGACTTGGCTGCACAAGCCGAAATGCAAGAGATGACGTTGTTGCGTAACAAAGTTACTGATAACGAAATCGCGGAAGTGCTGTCCAAACAAACGGGCATTCCGGTCTCGAAGATGCTCGAAGCAGAGAAAGAAAAACTGCTTCGCATGGAAGATGTATTGCATCAACGTGTTATTGGCCAGGTGGAAGCGGTTGAAGTGGTTGCGAATGCGATTCGCCGTAGCCGCGCCGGGTTGTCGGATCCAAACCGACCAATTGGCTCTTTCTTGTTCTTAGGTCCAACGGGTGTGGGTAAAACCGAGTTGTGTAAAACACTGGCAAACTTCATGTTTGATAGTGAAGACGCAATGGTGCGTATTGATATGTCTGAGTTTATGGAGAAACACTCTGTGGCGAGACTGGTTGGTGCGCCTCCGGGTTACGTTGGCTATGAAGAGGGCGGTTATCTGACAGAAGCGGTTCGTCGCAAACCTTATTCGGTCATTCTATTGGATGAGGTAGAAAAAGCGCACCCAGATGTGTTCAACATTCTGCTTCAAGTGCTGGATGACGGGCGTCTGACTGATGGCCAAGGTCGTACGGTTGATTTCCGTAACACTGTGGTGATCATGACTTCAAACTTAGGCTCTTCGAGAATTCAGGAAAACTTCGCAATACTGGATTATCAAGGCATTAAGAATGAAGTTATGGAAGTGGTCAGCAAACACTTCCGCCCTGAGTTCTTGAACCGTGTTGATGAAACCGTGGTATTCCATCCACTTGGTAAAGAGCACATTAAGTCGATTGCTTCCATTCAGTTGGAACGTCTGCATAAACGTCTGGCTGAGAAAGACTACGATCTGGAAGTCGGTGACGAGGCGTTAGAGTTGATCGCACAAGTCGGCTTTGACCCGGTGTATGGCGCACGTCCTTTGAAACGTGCAATTCAACAAAATGTTGAAAACCCACTAGCGAAATCGATTCTCTCTGGGCAGTTCTTGCCAGGAAAACCGATTGTGCTGGGTGTCAAAGACGGCAATATCATCGCCAACCAATAGTTTTTCACCAATAGAACCAAATAAAAGCCATGCATCTGCATGGCTTTTTCGTCTTCGGAGTATTGGAATTACAGGGCTCGAACTGTTATTCCAATTGCCGAACTCTTTAAGAGAAGTTCGCGTTAATGCGCATCTTTAAGTAGTCCTCAGCCGTAATCGGCTCGTAAACCTTCAGTGGACCCTGAATGATTTGGTCTCGGTTTGCTTGGCAGAAAAACGCCATGCTATAACGAGAGTCTTGGTTCTCTTCTTCTGTCGGCATACGCACGCGGTGCAGGGTTGATTTTAATAAGTCGTCACTCCAGCGCATCAGCATGTCGCCAATGTTGCAAGTGATGACACCTGCTTTTGGTTCAACCGTGCTCCACACCAAATTGTCTTTGGCGTCTTTCCCGGCAGCAGCTTGCAGACCACCCTGATTTTCCTGCTGGAATACCATCGTCAAGCAATCGAAATCGGTGTGTGCACCCGCACGCCAAAAAGAGCCTGTCTCTGGCACTTCTTTCATCGGCAGGTAATGCAACATACGTAAGGTGCTCAAATAGTTTTCTGACTCTCTTTGGTGTGCTTTAGTAAAAAAGTCACGTTCAAACCCCAACTTATCGGCAAAGCAGGAAAGAATCTTCATCCCGAGCTGCCACGCATGATGCTCGAATGACAACAAATGCGATTCAAAGTCTTCTACTTGATAGTTGCTTGGCCATAAGTCATCCATATGAGGAAGGGTAATTTGATACGACTCTTTTTGATCCGCTGTGCCAGTGGATGGGCGAACTTGTTGTTTAAACTCCCAGCCTGCGTTTAAGCCTTCTTTCAACGAAAAGTTTTGCTTTGTTTCCATTGGCAGGGCAAAGAATTGCTCACTGAGCTTAAAGGACTTTTCAATGTCCGCTAAGCTGATCCCGTGATCAGCCAGCTGGAAAAAACCGACTTGAGTGGCTGCCTCCCAGAGTTGTTCTGTGATCTCTTCGCGACGGTTTTCAAAATCGTGTAAGTTGATCAAAGGGATCGCGGTATCGTTTGATTCTAAACCTTGTCCACCAATGGTTGTTTCAAAGTTAAGCTCATCTAAAAGGTATGATTGAGTCATTGTTTTTCTCCAATTAACAATTAAATACGTGCTTGTTATTGGAGCAATGTCCAGCAATAGCTTGAGACTCTCAATGGCTCGCTATTACAGACCGCTTCTACTCCTAGTTAAGTTAACCTCAATGAACTCAACCCCTAAGCTGGAGTGAGTTCACCTTGTTCAATTTCTTATTAAACGCTGTCTTGTTTCCTCGCCTGGTGATTGTGAAAGCTCTTGCGTTACTAATTACGGTTTTCTATCTTTGCTTTTCTTCTTCGGTCAGGCTCCACGAGAAGCAAGCTCGTTGCACCCAGCTAACGGCTTTAAACAGCAACATACTCACCAGAGACAAGAACACCAGTGCAGCAAAAGCTTGAGGGATCTTGAAATACGACGTAGAGAATTGAACCAGATAGCCTAAGCCTTTTTCCGCAGCGACGAATTCAGCAATCACAGAGCCAATCACGGCTAAAGTAATAGCGACCTTTACACCACTGAAGATATGGGGAATGGCGTAAGGAAGGCGAATTTGCCAAATTGTTTTGCTGTTTTTTACGCTTAGCGAGCGAGATAGCTCAATCAACTCCGGTGGGGTTGCCAGCATTCCGGTTGTCGCGGATACCACAAGAGGAAAGAACGTGATCAGGCAGGTAATGGTGAGACGCGGCGCATCACCGGTCCCCAAAATAACAATCAACAGTGGAGCAATTGCCACTACGGGTGTTGACTGGATAACAACTAATATTGGAAACAGCGCTTTAGTGAGAAATTTAGAGTTCACCATCATGATGGCCAAAGGAATACTCACTAAAAATGAAATTCCAAAACCAAGCAGGGCGATGCGTAGTGTTGCCCATAAATTGTCTAACCACCTTTCCATCGGAACTTGGCTGAAAGCCAGTGCAATATCTGATGGCGCGGGGAGTATAAATGTTGGTACCGAGAAGATCCGGCACGTCGCTTCCCACATAGGAATGAGTGCTAGTATCGCGACGAGCGGAAGCCAGTTTTGTGACCATTGTGACAAATACTGTTTCATATCTATTCCTTTAGATAAATTCGATTACGCAACCGTTCTGCGTATTGGTTCAACGTTGCCTGTATCCTTGCTATCCGCCTCATTCTTTTTCTCTGAACGATAAAAGTATTCGCGGATTTTGTTGGTATAAGAGCCAAACGTTGGATCTTGCAGTGTGTGAATGTCACGTGGGCGAGGCAAGTCAATGTTGATTTCCTCTAACACCGTACTTGGTCGTGGGCCCATGACTAATACTTTATCGGCGAGTAGCACCGCTTCGGAGATCGAGTGAGTAATGAATAAAACGGTTTTCGGTTTCTCGATCCAAATTTTTTGCAATTCAAAGCCCATCTCTTCTCGGGTTAATGCATCAAGGGCGGAGAACGGCTCATCCATGATCAAAATATCCGGATTAAGTAGCAAAGCTCTGGCAATCCCGACTCGTTGTTGCATCCCCCCTGAAAGCTGGTTTGGCATGCTGTTTTCAAAGCCAGCCAGACCTACCGTGTCTAAAAGAACTTCGGCATGCTGCTTTTCTTTTTGACTGACATAATTGAACTTGTGCTTGAGCGGAAACAACACATTGTCGAGGATGTTTTTCCAAGGTAATAGCGTTGGCTTTTGAAACACGATGCCGATATCTTCTCTTGGCTCTGTCACTGGCTGACCAAAAACGGAAATCTCACCTTGGGTTGGCAATATCAGGCCTGACAGCAGGCGCAGCAAGGTAGACTTGCCGCAACCTGAAGGACCAACGATGGCAACAAATTCATGCTTATTAACATTGAAGTTGACATCGTTGAGAACCGTAACCGAATGTTTGTCAGAGTGATAGGTATGCCCTATGTTCTTGAACGAAACAAATGGCTGCATTAGTTCACCTCTTGGAAAAATTGACGAGCAACGGCGCTTTCAGGGTCTAACTTACCAATATCAAGGCCTTGAGCTTCCGCTGTCCACGCCCATGTTTCACTCAGGCGATCTGGAGTAAATACACCCACGCCATCTTTTTCCGAAACTTCGTTCATCACTAAACCACGAATGGATTTAATCGTATCGGTCGCTTGGGCAGCATCGACATCTGGAACGATTTTGTTAACGGCAGCGCCACTTTGCTCTGGATTTGCCCAGGTGTATTCAACGGCTTTCGCGTAAGCTTTTACGAATCGCTTCACCACGTCAGGACTTTGAGACATGAACTTATCGCTGGCGATAATAGATGATGAATAGAACTCAAGACCGGCGTCATACCAAGGCAGTACATTCAGCTTTTTACCCGCTTGTTCTGCCTGCTCCGTATTTTTCACTCGATCTGTCATCCAGGAAATCATCACATCGGACTGCCCCGTAATTAGCATTGGATTGAGTGCGCCTGGATCTGCTTTGAGGACTTTTACACTGTTTTCATCGATGCCATTTTTCTTAAGCATGATTGGCAGGAAAACGTTCGCAGAAGTGAAGGGAGAGGTGACGATGGTTTTGCCTGCGACGTCTTTAACCGACTCAACACCAGAATCATCCAGTGCGTAGAAAGCATAAGGTGCTTTATTGAAAATTGAGTAAATGGCTTTTACCGGCACATTATCATTCGCTTTTGCAACCATCAGAGCAACAATATCAGCCGAGCCAATGTCGGCGGTACCCGTCGCTACTTTGGTTATTGCATCTGTAGAACCTTTACCGCCAAGAATGGTGACATCCAGATCTTCTGCTGCAAAAAATCCTTGTTCAACCCCAACGAATACAGGTGCTTTGTCTCCCCCAGGTAACCAGTCGAGCTGGAAAGTTACTTTATCTGCTGCAAGGCTACTTCCTGAAGCGCATAACAAAGATAACGAAAGGGCAAGTTTGTTGAATTTTGAAATAGTTTTCATAGTTACTCCGTGTCTTCCTTTTCACTTCCCTAAAGATGCGACCGTATTGTTGGTTACACAGCTTTAGGTTAACTATGAGCAATGTCCCGACACCTTATGTTTAGGTATCTAACCGCTTCTACTCACGCTTTCAATTAACATTTAGCAAACACTGTGCCATTCGTTGATAACCTGTCATCTCATATGATGTAACCTGTAAGTAACGAATGATTAACCTTGGGTTTGAGTGAGAAATTACAAAATCAGTGTTGTATACAATAAATGCTAATCCGAGGGGGTGATATGGACTATGTTGCACTAAAGGTGTGCATTTTGGCCTCAAAAAAAATATTTTGGTGCATTTAAACGGTGCTAAACATTGAGGATTACATATTCTGAATATGGTTCAGTTATTGCATTGTATACAGAGTAGGGGGAGTGAGTTCTCATACCCTCATTATTAGTTGAGTAGAAGCGGTTAAGAGTTGAATCTCTGGGACATTGCTCAAAGGTTAATCCATTCTAGTTGTTTGAACTTAGATACCGATTGTTCATTAAAAAGGATCTTTATATGAACTACTTAATTAAAAATGCCAATAGTGTGTTTTCTCCTCAACAAAGTGTAAAAGACATTCGAATTCAGAATGGTGTCATTACTGAGCTGGGACAGAACTTACTTCCTAATGAAAGCGAAAAATTGGTCGATGCGACAAATTGTGTTGTTTACCCGGGTATGGTTAATACGCATCACCATATCGCTCAATCTATATTAAAAGGGATCCCAGCAGGCATTAATCATGGCTTAGGTGATTGGCTAGCGAGCGTTCCATATCGCTATTGGCCTCAAATTACACCGGAGATCATGTATTCCGCTGCTAAGTTGGGCTTCTATGAGTTACTTCGCTCTGGAGCAACAACCTGTGCTGACCACCACTATCTTTATCATGCGAGCTCAAGCCAAGAGTTAGAAGATGTTCTTTGGCAGGCAGCTGACGAAATGGGAATACGTTTGGTCTTATGTCGGGGAGGGGCAACAGTTAAAGGCACGCACAAAGGGTTAGCGAAAGCTGGTGTTGTTCCAGAATCTGCAGAGCAAATGATTTCACGTTTAGAGCATACTCGTAGTCGTTACCATCAAGAAGGTGGATCTGCGATGCGTAAGCTGGTGGTTGCACCAACCACAATCGCTCATTCTGCAACGCCTAGCGATCTCAAATTAATGGCTGAGTATGCCAGAAGTCAAAAATTGAGAATGCACTCCCATCTTCTAGAAGTGGACTTTGATAATGAGCAAGCATTCGCTAAGTACGGAATGAGTGCGGTTGAGTTTGCACAGAGCTGTGACTGGCTGGGTGATGATGTATGGTTTGCTCATTTGGTCCAAGCGAGTGAGGCTGATATTCAGCGGTTAGCGGAGGCGAAAACGGGAATCGCTCATTGCCCAACATCTAACTGCCGTCTGGGGAGTGGGATTGCACCAGTCATTGATATGGCCAAAGCGGGCATGCCTATTTCTCTGGGAGTGGATGGCTCCGCGTCTGCTGAATCAGGATCGATGCTGCAAGAGCTCAACCTGACTTGGTTAATACACAGAGCGCAACATGGACCAGATGCGACAACATTGGAACAAGTTCTGGAATGGGGGAGTAAAGGAGGCGCTGATATCTTAGGTCTTACCGATGTGGGGGAAATAAAAGAAGGTTACGCGGCAGACCTCGTCCTTTATGATCTCAATCAGCCTCGTTTGTCAGGCTGTCACTCTTCACTAATGGCTCCAATTATGTGCGGTGAACCTGCGTCGGTTAAAGTGAGCTTTGTAAATGGACGCATTGTCTATCAGCAAGAGCAAGATGCGCAGTACGGCTATTTAGTCGACGAAGTAAGAAATTCGATCGCTGAACTCAATCAACGAGTGGCGAAATTAGAGTCATAAGCCTATTAATCGGCTATACAATCCTCAAATTGATGCTTATTTAAACGTTCAGTCTAAAAATGTCTTTTTTAGGCTGAATTCCCCTTGCCAAGTTAAATTTTCTCCCTATAATTCGCCTCCGTTGTCTAGCAAAGCAATGCGAGATAACAAGACGGTTGAGTTAAAAAATAACTCACAGAGAAATAACTGAAAAAAGTGTTTGACACCAAAAGTTATCTCGCTAAAATGGCCGTCCGATTTGAGCAAGCCTCAGTCGAAACGCTCTTTAAAAATAAGAACCTATCAATCTGTGTGGGCACTCGTTGATGATAATCCAATTAGATACCTCGGTATCAAATTAGGTTTCAATGATACGAAGTGACCATTGAATCTTCGGATTCAGCACAGTCAATTCAAACATTACTTTATGTAATGTTCAGTATTCATTGAGCCGAACAAAATCTTAAATTGAAGAGTTTGATCATGGCTCAGATTGAACGCTGGCGGCAGGCCTAACACATGCAAGTCGAGCGGAAACGAGTTAACTGAACCTTCGGGGGACGTTAACGGCGTCGAGCGGCGGACGGGTGAGTAATGCCTAGGAAATTGCCCTGATGTGGGGGATAACCATTGGAAACGATGGCTAATACCGCATGATGCCTACGGGCCAAAGAGGGGGACCTTCGGGCCTCTCGCGTCAGGATATGCCTAGGTGGGATTAGCTAGTTGGTGAGGTAAGGGCTCACCAAGGCGACGATCCCTAGCTGGTCTGAGAGGATGATCAGCCACACTGGAACTGAGACACGGTCCAGACTCCTACGGGAGGCAGCAGTGGGGAATATTGCACAATGGGCGCAAGCCTGATGCAGCCATGCCGCGTGTGTGAAGAAGGCCTTCGGGTTGTAAAGCACTTTCAGTCGTGAGGAAGGTTTATACGTTAATAGCGTATAGATTTGACGTTAGCGACAGAAGAAGCACCGGCTAACTCCGTGCCAGCAGCCGCGGTAATACGGAGGGTGCGAGCGTTAATCGGAATTACTGGGCGTAAAGCGCATGCAGGTGGTTTGTTAAGTCAGATGTGAAAGCCCGGGGCTCAACCTCGGAATAGCATTTGAAACTGGCAGACTAGAGTACTGTAGAGGGGGGTAGAATTTCAGGTGTAGCGGTGAAATGCGTAGAGATCTGAAGGAATACCGGTGGCGAAGGCGGCCCCCTGGACAGATACTGACACTCAGATGCGAAAGCGTGGGGAGCAAACAGGATTAGATACCCTGGTAGTCCACGCCGTAAACGATGTCTACTTGGAGGTTGTGGCCTTGAGCCGTGGCTTTCGGAGCTAACGCGTTAAGTAGACCGCCTGGGGAGTACGGTCGCAAGATTAAAACTCAAATGAATTGACGGGGGCCCGCACAAGCGGTGGAGCATGTGGTTTAATTCGATGCAACGCGAAGAACCTTACCTACTCTTGACATCCAGAGAACTTTTCAGAGATGAATTGGTGCCTTCGGGAACTCTGAGACAGGTGCTGCATGGCTGTCGTCAGCTCGTGTTGTGAAATGTTGGGTTAAGTCCCGCAACGAGCGCAACCCTTATCCTTGTTTGCCAGCGAGTAATGTCGGGAACTCCAGGGAGACTGCCGGTGATAAACCGGAGGAAGGTGGGGACGACGTCAAGTCATCATGGCCCTTACGAGTAGGGCTACACACGTGCTACAATGGCGCATACAGAGGGCGGCCAACTTGCGAAAGTGAGCGAATCCCAAAAAGTGCGTCGTAGTCCGGATTGGAGTCTGCAACTCGACTCCATGAAGTCGGAATCGCTAGTAATCGTGGATCAGAATGCCACGGTGAATACGTTCCCGGGCCTTGTACACACCGCCCGTCACACCATGGGAGTGGGCTGCAAAAGAAGTAGGTAGTTTAACCTTCGGGGGGACGCTTACCACTTTGTGGTTCATGACTGGGGTGAAGTCGTAACAAGGTAGCGCTAGGGGAACCTGGCGCTGGATCACCTCCTTATACGATGATTACTCACGATGAGTGTCCACACAGATTGATATGGTTTTAATTCAGAGCAAAAAATTGGTTCTGCATAAAATGCAAAGCAATTTTATGTGGGGCTATAGCTCAGCTGGGAGAGCGCTTCGCTGGCAGCGAAGAGGTCATCGGTTCGATCCCGATTAGCTCCACCACTGACTTTCTGTGTCCCGTTCGTCTAGAGGCCTAGGACACCGCCCTTTCACGGCGGTAACAGGGGTTCGACTCCCCTACGGGATACCATCTTTAAGCGCATTTGCGATAGTGCTTTTAAAAATGGTTTTCATCAGAAAATCTAGCTCTTTAACAATTTGGAAAGCTGACAAAATAATCTTTAAGATTATTTGTAAAGTTCTCAAAGTATTCATGAATTTGAATACAACTAAAACACATTCAAGTGTTCTTGGCTTTTTGTTTTCACTTTTTATAAAAAAGTAAAATAAAAAGATATTTGAGTCCGGCAAAATCGAATGTCTCTCGCTCATTCAAATAATGAGAGACAACTTTGGTTGTTTAACATCAATTCGAAACTCCTTCGGGTTGTATGGTTAAGTGACTAAGCGTACACGGTGGATGCCTTGGCAGTCAGAGGCGATGAAGGACGTATTAACTTGCGATAAGCCCAGATTAGGCAGTAAAAGCCACTTGAGTCTGGGATTTCCGAATGGGGAAACCCACTTACATAAGTAAGTATCCTGTTGTGAATACATAGCAACAGGAGGCGAACCGGGGGAACTGAAACATCTAAGTACCCCGAGGAAAAGAAATCAACCGAGATTCCGAAAGTAGCGGCGAGCGAAATTGGACTAGCCCTTAAGCTTTACACACGTTAGACGAACGGTCTGGAAAGGCCGACGATACAGGGTGATAGTCCCGTAGTTGACGATGTGTGTTCAGTGAAATCGAGTAGGGCGGGACACGTGATATCCTGTCTGAATATGGGGGGACCATCCTCCAAGGCTAAATACTACTGACTGACCGATAGTGAACCAGTACCGTGAGGGAAAGGCGAAAAGAACCCCTGTGAGGGGAGTGAAATAGAACCTGAAACCGTGTACGTACAAGCAGTAGGAGCAGGCTTTGTCCTGTGACTGCGTACCTTTTGTATAATGGGTCAGCGACTTATATTCAGTGGCAAGGTTAACCATCTAGGGGAGCCGTAGGGAAACCGAGTCTTAACTGGGCGTTCAGTCTCTGGATATAGACCCGAAACCAGGTGATCTAGCCATGGGCAGGTTGAAGGTTGAGTAACATCAACTGGAGGACCGAACCGACTAATGTTGAAAAATTAGCGGATGACTTGTGGCTAGGGGTGAAAGGCCAATCAAACCTGGAGATAGCTGGTTCTCCCCGAAAGCTATTTAGGTAGCGCCTCGGACGAATACTACTGGGGGTAGAGCACTGTTAAGGCTAGGGGGTCATCCCGACTTACCAACCCTTTGCAAACTCCGAATACCAGTAAGTACTATCCGGGAGACACACGGCGGGTGCTAACGTCCGTCGTGGAGAGGGAAACAACCCAGACCGCCAGCTAAGGTCCCAAATTACTACTAAGTGGGAAACGATGTGGGAAGGCTCAGACAGCCAGGATGTTGGCTTAGAAGCAGCCATCATTTAAAGAAAGCGTAATAGCTCACTGGTCGAGTCGGCCTGCGCGGAAGATGTAACGGGGCTAAGTAGTAAACCGAAGCTGCGGCAATACTCTTTGAGTATTGGGTAGGGGAGCGTTCTGTAAGCGGTTGAAGGTGTGTGGTAACGCATGCTGGACGTATCAGAAGTGCGAATGCTGACATGAGTAACGATAAAGGGGGTGAAAAACCTCCTCGCCGGAAGACCAAGGGTTCCTGTCCAACGTTAATCGGGGCAGGGTAAGTCGACCCCTAAGGCGAGGCCGAAAGGCGTAGTCGATGGGAAACGGGTTAATATTCCCGTACTTCTTACAATTGCGATGGGGGGACGGAGAAGGCTAGGTGGGCCTGGCGACGGTTGTCCAGGTTCAAGTGCGTAGGCTTGAGAGTTAGGTAAATCCGGCTCTCTTTAAGGCTGAGACACGACGTCGAGCATCTACGGATGTGAAGTCATTGATGCCATGCTTCCAGGAAAAGCCTCTAAGCTTCAGATTGTAAGGAATCGTACCCCAAACCGACACAGGTGGTCGGGTAGAGAATACCAAGGCGCTTGAGAGAACTCGGGTGAAGGAACTAGGCAAAATGGTACCGTAACTTCGGGAGAAGGTACGCTCTCGACGGTGAAGTCCCTCGCGGATGGAGCTATTGAGAGTCGCAGATACCAGGTGGCTGCAACTGTTTATTAAAAACACAGCACTGTGCAAAATCGTAAGATGACGTATACGGTGTGACGCCTGCCCGGTGCCGGAAGGTTAATTGATGGGGTTAGACTTCGGTCGAAGCTCTTGATCGAAGCCCCGGTAAACGGCGGCCGTAACTATAACGGTCCTAAGGTAGCGAAATTCCTTGTCGGGTAAGTTCCGACCTGCACGAATGGCGTAATGATGGCCACGCTGTCTCCACCCGAGACTCAGTGAAATTGAAATCGCTGTGAAGATGCAGTGTACCCGCGGCTAGACGGAAAGACCCCGTGAACCTTTACTACAGCTTGGCACTGAACATTGACCCTACATGTGTAGGATAGGTGGGAGGCTTTGAAACGAGTACGCCAGTATTCGTGGAGCCGTCCTTGAAATACCACCCTTGTAGTGTTGATGTTCTAACGTCGACCCCTTATCGGGGTTGCGGACAGTGCCTGGTGGGTAGTTTGACTGGGGCGGTCTCCTCCCAAAGCGTAACGGAGGAGCACGAAGGTGGGCTAATCACGGTTGGACATCGTGAGGTTAGTGCAATGGCATAAGCCCGCTTGACTGCGAGAATGACAATTCGAGCAGGTGCGAAAGCAGGTCATAGTGATCCGGTGGTTCTGAATGGAAGGGCCATCGCTCAACGGATAAAAGGTACTCCGGGGATAACAGGCTGATACCGCCCAAGAGTTCATATCGACGGCGGTGTTTGGCACCTCGATGTCGGCTCATCACATCCTGGGGCTGAAGTCGGTCCCAAGGGTATGGCTGTTCGCCATTTAAAGTGGTACGCGAGCTGGGTTTAGAACGTCGTGAGACAGTTCGGTCCCTATCTGCCGTGGGCGTTGGAGAATTGAAAGGGGCTGCTCCTAGTACGAGAGGACCGGAGTGGACGAACCTCTGGTGTTCGGGTTGTGTCGCCAGACGCATTGCCCGGTAGCTAAGTTCGGGATCGATAACCGCTGAAAGCATCTAAGCGGGAAGCGAGCCTTGAGATGAGTTCTCCCTGATACTTTAAGTATCCTAAAGGGTTGTCGTAGACTACGACGTTGATAGGCAGGGTGTGTAAGCGTTGTGAGGCGTTGAGCTAACCTGTACTAATTGCCCGTGAGGCTTAACCATACAACACCCAAGGGGTTTTGATGGACTCAATGTAAGAACGTTGAATGTGTAAAAACGAGAATTAAGAAACAGCTTTCCAAGTTTTCTCTAGAAATAGAGAGTAAGAATTTGCTTGGCGACCATAGCGTTTTGGACCCACCTGACTTCCATTCCGAACTCAGAAGTGAAACGAAATAGCGCCGATGGTAGTGTGGGGTTTCCCCATGTGAGAGTAGGACATCGCCAGGCTTTAAATTTTGGACGTTCGCTTTAAAGCGGATGATACCACTGCGGAGTGGTAGTTCAGTTGGTTAGAATACCGGCCTGTCACGCCGGGGGTCGCGGGTTCGAGTCCCGTCCACTCCGCCACTTATTTGAAGGTTTCGACCTTCGGTCGAATGAGTCCCGCTTGAACGCAAGCCCGGCCATTCCGCCACTTATTTGAGAGTCGTCTCATTAAACACGAACTACAGGGGTGTAGCTCCAATTGGCAGAGCAGCGGATTCCAAATCCGCGTGTTGGGAGTTCGAATCTCTCCACCCCTGCCATTATTAAGAAGCCTCGTTCGAAAGAACGGGGCTTTTTTGCATCTGTAGTTTGGAGATTGTAGAGTCGCTCTAATTGGCAGAGTAGCGGATTCCGCTAATACCAAAAGATCAGCGCGTGTTGGGAGCTTGGAGGCAAGTCCCATCGAATCTCTCCACCCCTGCCATTATTAAGAGCCTCAGACTGGGCTTTTTACGTTTGTAGGTTGGGGATGTAGAGTCACTTACTGGGATGTCGAATATAGCTATTGTCAGAGCACTATTTCCCGACTAGCTGAACCAGGTATTACCGACAGTGTCCGAGCGGTTTAATCTCAACCTTTCTTCCTTTTGTTCTTCGCCATACTATCGATACCACGGTGGTTTCATTTCCCCTTTACCTAAATAGTTCTAAACTTAGTCTATTCCTTGCTCTACTTGGAGCTTGAATGAGACCATAGTGTGTGCCGGGTGATAAAAAACGGACTTCTTGTTATGATCACGGCTTAATTCTAATAATGGAAAGTACGTTTATGCCACATTTTCGATTTCGTGCTGTAGAGCCTCAGACGGTTCAGGCTCTATCAAAACCACTCACTGATGAACTGCAACCTCTGATGGAATGTCCACGTGAGGACTTTACTTTTGAATACATCTATACGACGTTTTTTAGTGAGGGAGAAGTTAGCGCGGCATACCCTTTTGTAGAAGTCCTTTGGTTTGACCGTGGCCAGAATGTTCAGGATAAAGTTGCTAAAACCATTACTCAGCAAGTCAGAGGTATCGTGGGTGAAGATATTGATGTCGCAGTGATATTTACAGCACTCTCTCCTAAGGCTTACTATGATAATGGTGAGCACTATTAAGGAGTGAGTTCCATGAAGCTGAGAGTTTTTTCCTGTTTGAGTTTGATTTTCTCAGCATCACTATATGCAACTCCGTGGGAGCGGGTGTCGACTCCCACTCATAATTCCTCTTCTGCTATAGGCAGCTATGCTAATGGCTGTTTGGATGGTGCCTATCCCTTACCTCTAGAGGGAACCGGGTATCAAGTCCTGCGCAGTAGAACGAACCGCTATTATGGTCATCCTAACACGATCTCATTTATTGAAAGCCTCGCCTTGAAAGCGAATAAAGAGTTAAACACTAATTTGTTGATCGGTGATTTATCGCTACCCCGAGGAGGGCGTTTCTCTTCTGGCCACTCTAGCCATCAAACTGGCTTAGATATTGATATATGGCTTCGTTTAGCCGACCAGCCGCTTTCTTATAATGAATTACAACTTCCCAAGCCAATGAGTGTGGTAGACCTTCAAGGGTACTCGATACTTGATCATCGCTGGGATGAACGACATTTTGAACTTATTCGTTATGCGGCTCAGAGTAAAGGCGTTGCACGTATCTTTGTACACCCTGTCATTAAAGAGCAACTATGTTCGCAGGAAGAGGGTAAAGATCGCTCTTGGCTGCGCAAGGTTCGCCCTTGGTGGGGGCACCACTATCACTTTCATGTCAGATTATCTTGCCCGGACTCCAGTCGAAACTGCGTTGACCAAGCTCCTCCGCCAGCTGGCGATGGTTGTGGCTATGAGTTAGCGAGCTGGAAACCTAAAGCGGTAGTGCCTGCAAAACCTTCGGCTAAAAATGTGGTGGTAAAGCCAAAACGTGAGAAAGTGATTCCATCGCAATGTCAGCCACTTATTCGCACTAATTAAAAGACTGTTTAGCTTCTTATGACCTTGAGCGAATCTCCGTTATGAAACTGGAGAAACATCATACTTTTGTCTACAGTGAATAATACGAATACAAAAATTAACCTAATTAGTTTGGGTGGCATGTTATAGGAATCTCGAATAAACAAAGGGTTATGGCTTTTACTAGTACCTCTGTTTTTTTAAGTTCTTTTGTCGCGATACTCTGATTTCTGTTCAATATGTCTGTCGCTGGTAAAACGAAAAATAGCAACGCAGACAATTGTATTGAGGTGGGCCTAGTGGTGTTACCCACCAATAGAGTTAATCAAGGATAAAACCATGACTATGATTTGTGCAAAAGAGTTTGCAGAGTGGTTAAGACACAGATTTAGCAGTGAGACCAAGGGAGTCTTCTTGACTCGAGAGGATTTGAATCACCTGACAGGACGTCAGCGTCTTGATCCGGGGTTTGTTAATGATGTGCATTACGAACTGATGCAATACGGGATGGCTTTCGTTACCGATACGAGCCGAGAGAATTTCTATTTAGTTCCGGTATCTCAAGCGGAAAACTGGCGTGAGAGGCTAGAGTATCATTTTGAGAAAGAGTTATTCTGCAATATCTATCCCATCGAAAAATCGGGCTAAAATTAAGGTTCAACTTTGAGAGCAAAGTTGAACCTTATTGATTTATGCCAACCCTTGGATAATCACGAACTTCTCTAACAATTGCTCTTCTGTTTCAACGTGATTCGGATCGGTGATAATGCATTTTGTTATAGGACAAACGGACTGACACGTCGGCTTATCATAATGACCCTTACACTCAGTGCATAAATCCGGGTCGATTTCGAAGATGCTGTCTCCCATGCTGATCGCGCCGTTTGGGCATTCTGGATCACACATGTCACAGTTAATGCATTTATCTGTAATGAGTAATGCCATGATTACTTACCAGTTGGGTTACGGGTATCCTGACCAGAGTTTAGGTTACGCATTAACAGGCCGTATTCTAAGTCCATATCTTCTGGTACTGGGATAAATACAAAGTGGCCGTTACCTTTTGCGTCTTCGATTGATTGTGACTTACGGTTTTCCATTGCTTCCAGAGTGAAAACAACGTTACCTTTTGGCGTCATTAGCTCAAGGCTATCACCAACAAGGAACTTGTTCTTCACTTCTACTTCAGCCATGTCGCCACGACGCTTACCTGTAAACTCACCAACAAACTGCTGAGCATCAGACACTGAGTAGCCGTAGTCGTAGTTTTGGTATGTGTCATGAGTATGACGGCGAAGGAAGCCTTCTGTGTAGCCGCGGTGAGCCAGGCTTTCTAGCGTGCCCATTAGGCTTTCATCGAATGGTTTGCCTGCAACAGCGTCATCAATGGCTTTACGGTAAACCTGAGCGGTACGAGCGCAGTAGTAGAACGATTTAGTACGGCCTTCAATCTTAAGAGAATGAACTCCCATCTTAGTCAGACGCTCAACGTGCTGGATGGCACGAAGGTCTTTAGAGTTCATGATGTAAGTGCCGTGCTCGTCTTCGTAAGCGGCCATTTTTTCTTCTGGGCGGTGAGCTTCAGAAAGAAGAACCACTTCGTCAGTTGGTTTACCACGACCGATCGTGGTTTCAGGGCGTTCGTCTTGAACTTCTACAGGCTGCGCTTCAGACGGATCAAATTTCTCAACGATATCGCCAGTGTCGTTTTCTTTGCCTTCTTCAACTTTGTACTCCCAACGACATGCATTAGTGCAAGTGCCTTGGTTCGGGTCACGTTTGTTGATGTAACCAGAAAGTAGACAACGGCCAGAGTAAGCCATACATAGCGCGCCGTGCACGAATACTTCGAGTTCAGTTTCAGGGCAGTGCTCACGAATTTCTTCGATTTCTTCCAGAGAAAGCTCACGAGATACAATTACGCGCTCTACGCCGTTTGCTGCCCAAAACTTAACCGTTGCCCAGTTAACTGCGTTAGCCTGAACTGAAAGGTGAATTGGCATTTCTGGGAAAGCTTCACGAACCATCATAATTAGACCAGGATCAGACATGATGAGTGCATCTGGGCCCATTTCTACGACTGGTTTTAGATCGCGAATGAAAGTTTTTAGCTTCGAGTTGTGCGGCTGAATGTTACATACCACGTAAAGCTTTTTGCCTAGGGCATGCGCTTCATCAATACCGATTTTTAGGTTGTCGTGGTTAAACTCGTTATTACGTACACGAAGGCTGTAGCGAGGTTGGCCAGCGTATACAGCATCAGCGCCATAGGCGAACGCGTAACGCATGTTTTTAAGGCTGCCCGCAGGAGACAGTAGCTCGGGTACGAATGCTTTCTCAGTTGTCATTGCTCAATTCTCTTATATCTGATCACAAGTCAGGCCAATTCCACCTTATGGAAATGGGGCGCAAATTTTACGTCAAAATGTGAACTGTGACTAGGGGAATTGTGCTTTTGGTGAACAAACGCCCCATAAAAAGTAGGGGCGTAGCGAGTGAAAAGTAGGGTTATTTTAGGCGTTCGGGTTTGGTAGTCCGCCTAGTGCGTCATACAGACTTGGTAGGAACGCACTGAATTCACCGCACATCAGTGAAAAGTCGGCATCGAATCGAGCGGCTTGATCTTCACGTGGGATGTCATCATTTTGGTCTTTCAACTCATCGGAGAATTTCAGACGTTTGATGCCTGAATCTTCTGCCATGATGAATTCGATTCGATCTTGCCAGTTAAGTGCAAGCTTAGTGACCACTTTGTCGGCTGCAATGTGATTGCGGATCTCATCCGTGGTTAGCTCTTGTTTCTTACAACGGATCACGCCGCCTTCTTCTAATACGGATTTCAGCTCTGCCTCGTCCATCATAGTGATGCCTTGTGGCGTATCACCGGTTTTCACCCATTCAGTCAATGTTGTTTCAATTGCTACTTCTGGAATAGCAGGAACAACTGGCAAGCTGCCCATGGTTTTACGTAGCAGTGCAAGAACATCTTCTGCTTTCTTGTAGCTGCTAGCATCAACAAGAATAAAACCTTCCTTTGGCATGATTAACACATGAGTGTGGCTGCTGCGGCTAAATGCACGAGGCAGTAAATCCATCACGATGTCATCTTTGAGGTTGTCTTTCTCTTTTTTCTTTAGCGGGCGACCTTCTTGCGCTTCCATCGCCTCTACTTTCGCATTCAAAGAATCTTTGATCACAGATGCTGGCAGCATCTTTTCTTCTTTCTTGGCGCAAATCAGAATGCGGTTTTCTGATACGTGAGTCATCATGTCGCCATGTCTACCCATTGCGCTGACCCAGCCAAACTTCTGCTTATCCTGGCTGCCACAAGGGGTGAATTGAAACTCAGCAAGTTGAGTTTCTAGTTGATCTGCATTGAAGTTAATCTCGCGGTTAACGCGGTATACCAGACAGTTTTTAAACCACATAAATCTTCTCTAGGCTTGATGACAAGGGACTAATCATAGGGAATTTTTTTGCTGATGTCTTAATAGAAATGAAAAATATCAGGATGAACCCCAAAAGAAAGTTATATGAAAATTTGTTTTCAAAGGTCACAAAAGTGTCATAATTGGTAGTGATAATGCTTATGCATCGAGGGGCGCTTTGTCTCTTAAAATTCATTAGCTCAACAAACATAAGGTTATTCAATTATGTCTAGAAGGATTCTGGTTGTTGAAGACGAAGCTCCGATTCGTGAAATGCTCTGCTTCGTACTTGAACAGAAAGGTTACCAAGCGGTGGAAGCAGAAGATTACGACACTGCAGTAACCAAACTGGCTGAACCCTTCCCTGATTTAGTTTTACTGGATTGGATGCTACCAGGCGGTAGCGGTATTAACTTTATCAAGCACATGAAACGTGAAGAGCTGACGCGCAATATTCCTGTAGTCATGCTGACGGCGCGTGGCGAAGAAGAAGACAAGGTTCGTGGTTTAGAAGTGGGCGCAGATGATTACATCACCAAGCCTTTCTCGCCTAAAGAGCTGGTCGCTCGTTTGAAAGCTGTCATCCGCCGTGTCACTCCAACTGCACTAGAAGACGTAATTGACGTACAAGGCTTGAAGCTTGATCCTGTATCACACCGTGTGACTGCTAATGACGGTGCTGTTGATATGGGTCCGACTGAATTCAAAATGTTGCACTTCTTCATGACACACCAAGAGCGTGTTTACAGTCGCGAACAGCTACTGAACAACGTATGGGGCACTAACGTGTATGTTGAAGATCGTACTGTTGATGTGCACATCCGTCGTCTACGTAAAGCTTTAGAAGCCGCAGGCCATGATAAATTGATTCAAACGGTTCGTGGTGCGGGTTACCGTTTCTCGACTAAGGCATAAGTTGGTAGTCAGCTGATCGGTCCCATTTTTGGAGTAATGAGTGGTTGAAAGATTAACGTGGAAAAAGCTGGCCTGGGAGCTGGCTTTTTTTTACACCCCCTGGGTGATAGTAGGTTGGATATTCGGTTATATGCCGTGGTTGCTATTAGCAGCGACGGCGTTGCAGCTTGTGTGGCATTTACATAATCAAGTTCGGTTGTCCTCTTGGTTATGGGACGAAAAGCGTCTTACGCCTCCTTCTGGTAGTGGCAATTGGGAGTCGCTCTTTAATGGCTTATACCGTTTGCAACAACGTCAACGCCGTAAGCGCAAAGAGCTAACTAACCTCATTCGTCGTTTTAGAAATGGTGCAGAATCACTGCCGGATGCTGTGGTGGTATTCCGTGCGGAAGGCAATATTGTCTGGTGTAACAAACTTGCACAGCACCTTTTGGGTTTTCACTGGCCAGAAGACTCCGGTCAACCGATTTCAAACCTGATTCGCACGCCCGACTTCATTAAGTACCTCAATAAACAAGATTTCTCTGATCCTCTAGAAATGCGTTCACCTATCAATGTGGAGCGTATGCTAGAGCTGCGTATCGTACCTTACACTGAAGGCGAGCACCTGATGGTCGTGCGTGATGTCAGTCAGTTAAAACAACTGGAAGGCATGCGCCGCAACTTTTTTGCCAATGTTTCTCATGAACTGCGCACGCCAATGACGGTTCTGCAAGGTTATCTGGAGATGACGGAAGATCCAGATATGATCGTAGGTCCAATGTGGACCAAAGCTCACGGTGTTATGACCGAACAGCTTAACCGCATGAACGCATTGGTTAATCAATTACTAACGTTATCGAAAATCGAAGCAGCACCGATGCATGAACTCGAAGATATCGTCAATGTTCCTGCAATGCTCGAAGTACTGGAAAAAGAAGCGGCAAGCTTAAGTGGCGACGATCATCATAAACTGAAGTTCGATGTAGACGAAAGCCTGCGCGTGTTCGGGGATGACGACCAGCTTCGCAGTGCAATTTCTAACTTAGTGTATAACGCCGTGAAATATACCCCTCCAGGCGCCAATATTAATGTGCGTTGGTATCAGAATGCTCAAGGAGCGTGTCTGGAAGTGGAAGACAGTGGTGATGGTATCGAGCCTCAACACTTACACCGACTGACGGAACGTTTTTATCGCGTAGACAAGGCCCGATCGCGTGATACGGGTGGCAGTGGTCTGGGCTTGGCGATTGTGAAGCATGCTCTCAGCCATCATGACTCTCATTTAGAAATCCAGAGTGAGATCGGCGTAGGGAGTAAGTTCTCGTTTGTACTTCCTGGCCGTTTGGTGGCGAAGTAATGGTATACCGAGTGAGTAAATTAGTACTTGTGGCGTTAATTGCATTGATGAGTTCAGGTGCGTCTTTAGCAAAAGATAAGCCGTTGCCTAGTTACCAGAAAACAACGGGTATTGTCGGCAATTTGCTGTCTGTTGGATCCGATACATTAGCGGGCATGACGACGCTTTGGGTCGAAGAGTTCAAGTCTATTTATCCAAACATTAATGCCCAGGTTCAAGCTTCAGGATCGTCAACTGCGCCACCCGCGTTAGCAGAACAAACTGCCCAGTTTGGGCCGATGAGTCGTCCTATGCGCTTAAGAGAAATTGAAGCGTTTGAAAGTGGGCACGGTTACAAGCCGACGGCTTTGCGTGTTGCGATTGACGCTATTGGTATCTTTGTCCATCAGGATAACCCAATATCGGGGCTGAACTTTAAGCAGCTGGATGCGATGTTTTCAGCAACGTTGCGTTGTGGTGAAAGCCAATTCATCACTAACTGGCAACAACTCGGAGTACAGGCGGAATGGGCCAAGCGTAATGTGCAACTATTTGGTCGTAACTCGGTGTCGGGTACTTATGGCTACTTTAAAAGTAACGCCTTGTGTGGTGGTGACTTTAAAACCCGTGTTAATGAGCAGCCAGGCTCTGCTTCTGTAGTGCAGTCTGTGGCATCCACAATAAGTGGCGTCGGTTATTCTGGTGTTGGATACCGAGTATCGGGAGTACGTCTGATACCTATCGCTAAAACGGGTACAGACTACATCAGTCCAACTCGGGATAACATCGTGACGGGTAAGTACCCACTTTCGCGCTTTCTCTATGTCTACGTAAACAAGCATCCGGATTTTCCGCTCTCACCTATCGAAGCAGAATTCATCCGGTTTATCTTCTCTGCTCAAGGGCAGGCGTTAGTTGAGAAAGATGGTTACGTGCCAATCACGGCTGATTTTGCAAAAGAAGAGTTAAAAAAAGTCGGCTTATAAGCCGACTTTTTAGTGATGAACTTTTTTTGTTTTAAAAGGTGAGTACCCACTTCGCATTTTCCCAACGCTGCTGCTCTTCCTGTAAGTCTGCATGAAGCAACTTGTTGTTTTCCAGCCACTCTTCATCCGTACAGGTTAACGTCCAGACATCATCTTTGATCGACAGAGTGATGTCGGGCAGTGGCTCGTCGTTGCGTTGGCCATTTAGCACGATAGAAATCCGCAGGATTTTAATCAAGCTAAGCACATCACTCTGTTTGTAAAGGTTAAACTCAGGCAATTCATTGAGCTTTAAAGCTTTGCGCTGAAAGCGAGCCAGCGTTGCTAACACCAACTGCTGCTCTCGGTTAAAGCCCTGCAGCGTCGAGTGCAAGAGAATATAAAAGGAGTGGCGATGAAAACTGCGTAGGTTAATACTCAGGCCGACTTCGTGTAGCAATGCTGCCCACTCTAACAAGTCAAACAGATCACTTTTCTTCTTAATACCCAGCTCGGAATGAACGTGCTCTAACATGTCTCTGGCATGGCCTTTAACACGTGCCGCATGTTCAAGGTCGACTCGATGTTTCTGAGCTAAGTTTTCAGTGGTGCGCATGCGAATGTCTGAACGGGCAAAGCGTTCTTCCATCTCATACAACAATCCTTCTCTTAGTGCCCCATCGGAAAAGAACATCTGTTCGATTTTTAATGCCTGAAAAATGGCGGTAAGAATCGCGACACCAGCTGCAAAAACGGGCTTACGCTCGTCAGTTAATCCGGTGAGTTCAATGTCGTCAATCGAGGAAAAGGCGCATAAAGCCTCAATAAGCTTGTTGAGGCGTTTTAACGTAATTAGGCCGTCTTCATAGCCCATACCAATCAATACTTCTTGAATGGCTTTTATCGTCCCCGATGAACCAAGCGCAATGTCCCAGCCTTTTTTGCGATACTTACTCGCGATAGATTCGAGCTTTTGTTCAGCAGCCAGCATGGCTTTGCTAAAGTTTTTCCCCGATAACTTACCGTTTTTGAAGAACTGTTCAGTAAAGCTGACACAGCCCATTTGTTTACTGTTGAGCAGCTCAGGTTCAAAGCCCTGACCGATGATCATCTCGGTACTGCCGCCACCGATATCAACAACGAGTTTAGAATTTGACTCGACCTGAGTATGTGCCACGCCTAAATAAATCAGGCGTGCTTCTTCCTCTCCCGGGATGATTTCAATCGGGAATGGCATCACCTCTTTGGCGCGGTTGATAAACAAGTGTGCGTTTTTGGCTCTTCTAAGCGTATGCGTCGCGGCAATACGCACGTTAGACTCGTCAAAGCCTTGCAGACGTTCGGCAAACATAGCCAGGCACTCAAGAGCGCGCTCCATCGATGCATGGCTTAAGTTCAGCTCACTGTCCAGGCCCGAAGCCATACGAACTCGTTGTTTGTGGCGGCTGACTAATTGCAGGTCAGTACCGACAACTTTTGCCACCACCATGTGGAAACTATTCGAGCCGAGATCAATCGCGGCAATATAACGTTCATCTTGTTCAAGTATCTGAGACATCTGGCCTTTGTCTTCTGGTTTGCTTTTCTATATTTTTAAGATAGTCATAGATGGCAACTTGTGAGCGAACTTTTTTGCGGTTACCGCGAGGTACGTAGCTATTGCTCATCTCTTTATCTATCAAGCGTGCCTTTACGGTATCAGTAAAGTGAATGTTAATTATATCAATAATTCTTTGTTTCAAGCGAGGATCGCGGATTGGGGTCGTGACCTCGATGCGGTGATCGATGTTACGAGTCATCCAGTCTGCCGACGAGATGTAAACCTGAGGATCACCATCGTTGTGGGCGATGATCACCCTTGGGTGTTCCAAAAAGCGGTCCACGATACTGATGATGCGGATATTATCACTCACTCCTTCGAGCCCCGGTACCAGAGAACACATGCCACGAATGATCATATTTATTTTTACGCCAGCATTACTTGCCGCATAAAGTCGGGTGACGATGCCCTTGTCGACTAGGTTGTTAATTTTGATCGTCAGGCTGGATTTTTTCCCTGCTTTTGCATTGGCGATTTCACCATCGATGAGACGATAAATTTGTGAACGCGAGTTTCGTGGAGACACCATCAGATGATTGAATTTTACCGGACGATACGGGTTCTCTATATAACCAAATACATTACGAACTTCTGTGGTGAGTTCTTGGTCAGCGGTAAGTAGCGCGAAGTCGGTATAAATTCGCGCCGTTTTTTCGTGGAAGTTACCCGTACCGATGTGTGCATAGCGAACGATGTCGTCATCTTCACGACGGCTGATGAGCAATAACTTAGAGTGTATCTTCAGGCCCGGAGCGCCAAAGATAACGTGCACGCCGGCTTCTGTGAGCACTTTAGACCATTCAATGTTGGCCTCTTCATCAAACCTTGCTTGCAGCTCAACAACCACGGTAACGTTCTTTCCGTTATGTACGGCGTCGATCAATGAGTTCATTAATCGTGAATCTTTAGCGACACGATACACATTGATTTTGATGCCAATGACTTTCGGATCGAACGATGCTTGGCGAACCAGTTCCGTGATGTGGTCGAAAGTATGATACGGGTAGTAAAGCAGAATATCTTTGGCTTTAATCGCCTCGAAACTGTTGGGATAACCTTCGAAATCAGCACACTTCATTGGCGGCATGGGTTTGTTTTCTAAGTAGTCACGTCCAACGTTAGGGAAGGATATAAAGTCTTTGAAGTTCTGGTAACGGCTGCCAGGAATAAGGTTATCGTAGCTCGAAATTCTCATCTTACTGCACAAAAAGTCGAGCATATTCTGGGGCATTTCCCGCTCATAGACAAAACGCACTGGCATTGCAGTAAGGCGCTGATTCACACCTTCTGACATCTGTTCCAGCAAGCTGTATTCGATCTCATTACGTAAGTCATACTCCGCATCCCGTGTCATCTTCATGGCATAGCCACTCAACTCGTCATAGTCGAAGAAGCCCTTAAACAGTTCGTCTAAGCAGTAGCGAATAATGTTATCGAGTAAAATGATGGTCTTACGGCGTTTGCCTTTTTGCTCAGGAACCATCACGAAGCGAGGCAAGTGATCGGTTGGAATTTCGATCAGTGCGTACTGTGAATGTTGTTCTTTGCGCAACTCTACGGCGATATAAGCGTATTCGTCCTTGAGGAATTGCAGGACGTCGATTTCGTCTTTCATCAGAAGCGGCGTAATATGTGGCATAACTTCGTTACGGAAGTATTTGGTTATCCACTTTTGTTGCACTTCATCAAGTTGCTGTTCGTTCACCAAGAAAATGCGACGTCGAGCCATTTCTCGTATTAAGTCACTGTAAAGTTCGTCGAATTTTTCGTTAAGCTTGAAGGCTTTCGCTTGCATCCTTGACAGCAGTCGTTTGGAACTGTCATTTCCTCCACGCTCCTGATTGATTAAGATCCTGCGTTTTACGTCCGCAAAACGGACTTTATAGAATTCATCAAGGTTGTTGGAAAAGATCCCCAGAAATCGAATTCGCTCGATCAATGGAACCGTTTTGTCTGCGGCTTCTTGCAATACTCGTTCATTAAAAGACAACCAACTAAGCTCTTTTTCTACATATAGTTTTTCAGTGCTCATTATCTTACCTAGCCAAAAGGTGAAATTTGCATATTCATCAAGGAAAATATAGTTGAATGAGAACATTATGAGATTTTTGTTACAGTTTTATTTCAACATGCTTGTTGGGTTCCAGAGTTGTTTTCTTTTCAGTTGGTTAATGTGATCTGTAATATAATTGTCATCTAAAAGACATATTCTGGTACTGAGTAAAAAAAGGTAGAGAGATAAATGGCACAAGCCGAGTTTTCATTGCAGGAAAAAGATAAGAAGCGACTGATTAAAGATCGTTTGGTCAGGCTTGCAGTGACGACAGGTGGAGTGGGCGTACTGGCTGCGCTGATTTTGATTTTTGTTTATCTCGCTATGGTTATTATTCCTCTGTTTTCGGATGCGAAAATAGAGACAAATCAAGCGTCCAGAAGCGTTCAGGTAGGTAAGCCGTTAGCGATTTCTGTTGATGATTATGCCCAACTGGCTTTTGTTCTTTCCGATGATGGTGTGGCTCAATTCCTCTCTATGGATGAGACTGCATCGTATCCAGTGTATTCGAAGAAACTCGTCACTCATCCTAATTCTTTTTCTCAATCAGCGCCGGGCCGAGGTTGGTACGGTCTGGTCGATGAAGAAGGGCAAGCACATATATTCAAACCTGAGTTTAATGCGACTTTAAAAGAGAATGCGCGTCCACCAGAGATCGTCGCGTTCCACACCAGTATGAATCTGGCTTTAACCGACGCCTCCGATCCAGTGGTTCAGTTTGCTTTCAGTGCTTCCGAACAAGCACCAACGATTGTCTGGCAAACACAAAGTGGCCAGGTTCACGCGCGTTGGCAGTTCTCATCTTCTTTGTTGGGTGACGAGCCAACTACGATTGATTTTACCTTTTCTGCCGGCTTCAACTCTCCCGATCAAATCTTGCTAACCCCAGGAGGGGAGACGCTGTATCTGCGAGATGGTTCAGAGCTGATCATTTTGAAGAAAGAAAAGTTCACGTTTGTAGTACGTGAGGTCATTGACCTGACACAAGGCGATAGCAAGCATTCGGTACGAAATATCGATTTGTTATCTGGCGCCTATTCTCTGCTCGTCACTCACAATGATGGCACGGTTTCTCAGTGGTTCGATACGCTTCAGGGAGACAATCGAACGCTGACTTACATTCGTAGTTTTAAGCTGGCTTCAGAACTCAAGTATTTGTTACCAGACTCTCACCGCAAAGGGTTCTATAGCTTTTACACCAATGGCACCGTGCAAAGTCATTACACCACCAGTGAAAAATTGGTGTTATTTAAGCGCGCCTACCAGCAAGCGCCCGCTTTAGCCGCGATGTCGAGTAATGAACGTTACTTAATTACTTGGCAAGATGATGAGCTTGATATTGCCGTTGTAGACAACCCATATCCGGAAGTGTCGCTCTCTTCTCTATGGCAAGAGGTGTGGTATGAAGGGTATCCCGAACCGGAATTTGTCTGGCAATCGACGTCGGCAAGTGATGACTTTGAAGCGAAGTTCAGTTTAGTACCCATCGCGTTTGGTACAATTAAAGCAGCGATGTTTGCCATGTTGTTCTCAGTGCCGCTGGCGGTATTAGGGGCAATTTATACCGCTTACTTTATGTCACCGCGCATGCGAAGAGTGGTTAAGCCGTCGATAGAACTAATGGAAGCGCTTCCGACCGTGATCATCGGTTTCCTTGCCGGACTCTGGTTTGCTCCAATTGTCGAAGACCATTTGATTACGGTTGTGGTGATGCTCTTTATATTGCCGCTGAGTACTATGATCATGGGTGGGCTTTGGGCTTTACTCCCGCAGTCGCTAAGAAACAGGCTGCCAAATGGTTGGCATGCTTTAGTACTGATGCCAGTATTGTTAGTGCTGATTGTATTGGGAGTATGGCTATCTCCAACTATCGAGCAGAGTTTCTTCGGTGGTGATATGCGCTTGTTCTTGACGGAGCATGGTATTGGTTTTGATCAGCGTAATGCATTGGTCGTCGGGCTTGCGATGGGGTTTGCGGTTATACCAACGATTTTCACTATTGCTGAGGATGCGATTTTCTCGGTGCCAAAGCACTTGTCGGATGGCTCTTTAGCCTTGGGAGCAACACCATGGCAGACCCTGATTTATGTGGTTCTGCTGACAGCGAGTCCTGGTATTTTCTCTGCCATTATGATGGGGTTAGGGCGTGCTGTAGGTGAAACCATGATCGTGCTAATGGCGACGGGCAACACACCACTAATGGATTGGAACATCTTAGAGGGAATGCGCAGCTTGTCGGCAACGATTGCGGTTGAGTTGCCAGAATCAGAAGTAGGCAGTACGCATTTCCGCCTGCTGTTCCTTGCAGCATTAATATTGTTTTTATTTACTTTTGCGGTGAATGCGCTTGCCGAGTTTGTCCGCCAAAGATTGAGAGATAAGTACCGTGCGTTGTAATAGTAGTTTGAACAAAGAGCGAGTAATCGCGTGTTAAATTGGATTCGTTCAGGCGCACCTTGGATATGGCTAACGGGTGGAGCGGTGAGTATCAGTTTGCTCTCCGTTTTAGGTTTGCTCCTGCTTATAGGCTGGAAAGGGTTAACCTTTTTCTGGCCTGCCCCCTTGTATCAATGGAATGTGGCGGCGCTGACACCTGTGCAGGGTGAAGTGCTGCAGGAAAACAGTAAACTCATTGGTCAGGTTTACGAGCGAAGCTTTGTTCCCAAAAGTTACCTACCAGAAGAGGCCGCGCAGAAACTCGATGAAGATGAGGATTTTGCCACTCGTCTGAGTATTAAAATTGCCAACCGAGAGCTTTATCCAGCGGACTTCATTTCAGTGTTACAAATGCAGTTGGATGAACCGACCACACCTGAAGAGTTAGCGGTTATCGAACGCAGCAGCGGGGGATATTTCTTTGGCAAAATGCTTGCCTTCCAGGATGGAGACAAGCGATATGACAAAGATATTCGGACGATACTTGACGAAAAGATAGATGACGCGGAAACATTGCGTCATGAGATTGATTCGCTGGTGGTCAATCAACTTCAGGATCTCGGCTGGCAGTTGGAACAATTACGCCTGAACAAGCGTAAGCATGAACTGAACAACTCTATTACCGATGCGTTTTTAGCGGATAACCAGAAGCAAAAGGAACAAATAGAGCAAGAGCTGGCTAGTCTGGACTTGCAGCTTGATGGTCTTCGTTTACAGCTATCTGGCTATGCTCTGATTGTCGAAGACATGACTGGTGAACAGGTCTCGATTCCACTCGAAGATATTCTGGACTACTGGTATCCAAACCAAATGTCGCTGCCAGGAAAAGTTGCGCACTGGGGCAAGCAGGTTTGGAAGTTTTTATCGGACGATCCGCGCGAGTCTAATTCGGAAGGCGGTGTTTTCCCTGCAATTTTTGGCACGGTTTTCTTAGTGCTCATTATGTCGATCATCGTTATGCCGTTGGGCGTGATTGCGGCGATCTACCTGCATGAATACGCCAAGAAAAATGCGTTGACACGAGTCATTCGGATTGCGGTTATTAACCTGGCTGGTGTTCCGTCGATTGTTTATGGCGTCTTTGGTTTAGGATTTTTCGTTTACACCATCGGTGGTTCGATCGATAACCTGTTCTATAGTGAGAAGTTACCAGCACCGACCTTTGGTACGCCAGGCTTGTTGTGGTCTGCGTTAACCTTAGCCGTATTAACGCTTCCAGTCGTGATTGTGACGACAGAAGAAGGATTAACTCGGATTCCAAGCTCTGTTCGTCATGGTTCATTAGCGCTAGGGGCAACCCAATTTGAAACGCTTTGGCGTGTGATTTTACCGATGGCGACGCCGGCGATTATTACCGGACTCATACTGGCAATCGCTCGTGCAGCGGGTGAGGTAGCACCATTGATGCTGGTGGGGGTCGTGAAGTTAGCGTCGAGCTTACCCGTTGATGGACAGTTTCCGTATGTACACTTAGACCGAAAGTTCATGCACTTGGGCTTCCATATTTATGATGTCGGCTTCCAGACCTCCAATATTGAAGCAGCGCGTCCGCTGGTGTACGCCACCTCTTTCCTGCTCATTACTGTGATTGTCGGACTAAACTTAACAGCAATCAGTATTCGTAATGACTTGCGTGAAAAATACAGAACGTTAGGACAAGATTAAGTATGTTTAATTTTGATAATACATTGGGTTATGAGCCACCGTTAGACGTGCATAACCTGACGGATGAACAGACAGCCATCTCAATAGAGAACCTTAATCTTTTCTACGGACAAACGCAGGCGTTACATGATATCTCAATGCGCATTCCTAAAGGCAGAGTAACGGCGTTTATCGGACCATCAGGCTGTGGTAAATCGACTCTGTTGCGTTGTATTAACCGCATGAACGATTTAGTTGAAGGTTGTAAGGTCACTGGAGAAGTGCGTCTGCATGGCAAGAATGTCTATCATCCTAATGTTGATGTAGCAACGCTCAGACGCCGCGTTGGTATGGTCTTCCAGCGACCAAATCCATTTCCTAAATCGATCTACGAAAATGTGGTCTATGGACTTCGCTTACAAGGAGTGAAGAATAGCCGCTCTTTGGATGACGCGGTTGAACGTTCTTTGCGTTCAGCGGCTTTGTGGGATGAAGTGAAAGACCGTTTGCATGAGAACGCATTTGGTTTGTCAGGCGGTCAGCAGCAACGTTTGGTCATCGCTCGTGCAATCGCGATTGAGCCAGAAGTCCTTTTATTGGATGAACCGACATCAGCACTTGATCCAATCTCCACTTTGACTATTGAGGAGCTTATCAATGAGCTAAAAACTCAATATACTGTGGTTATTGTTACCCACAACATGCAGCAAGCGGCGCGAGTTAGCGACCATACAGCATTCATTCACATGGGTAAGCTAATAGAGTATTCCGATGCCGACTCAATCTTCACGTCACCGGTCAAGACTCAGACTGAAGATTATATTACCGGTCGTTACGGCTAAGGCCTGCGACGAGATTAAACAGAAGGACAATTATGCACTTTGGACGTCATATTTCAGGACAATTTAACGTAGAGCTAGAATCGATTCGTACTCATGTTTTAACTATGGGTGGTTTGGTTGAGCAGCAGCTGTCGTATGCTGTTCAAGCCTTAAATAAAGAAGATATCGAGCTTGCGCGAAAGGTTGTGCGTGATGACCACAAAGTGAATGCGATGGAAGTGTCTATCGATGATGCGTGTACTCGTATTATCGCCAAACGTCAGCCGACAGCGAAAGACTTGCGCTTAATCATGGCCATCATCAAAACGATCACCGATTTAGAGCGCATTGGGGATGTAGCAACGCGCATTGCTTATGTCGCGATAGAAAGCCCTTCATCTAAAGAACGCCAGTTCCAGGTGTCGTTAGAGCCACTTTGCCGTCAGGCGATTCAAATGCTGCATCAGGTACTTGATGCGTTTGCACGTATGGATGTGGAAGCGGCAGCCGAAGTACACAAGCAGGATGATAAACTCGATGCGGAATATGAAGCGGTAATCCGTCAGTTAATGACTTATATGATGGAAGATCCAAAAAACATCCCACATATTCTGCAGGTGATGTGGTCAGCACGAGCTATCGAGCGAGTGGGAGACCGCTGTCAGAACATCTGTGAATACATCATCTACTTCGTAAAAGGTAAAGATGTGAGACACCTTGGTGATCAGAGCATTGATGATGTTTTGAAGTAAATGAAATCGAATCAACAAAAAGACCAGCATAGCGCTGGTCTTTTTTATCTTAACTGAAAGACTAATACTTATCTGGCACAAAGGTTTGATCGTCGATTGGCGCTCTGACGTAACCTTCTTTGTTGAGCTCTGGAAGCTCAACAGGTGGATATTCAAGTGATTTGTAATCGATCTGACTCAAAAGATGGCTGATGCAATTTAGCCGAGCTTTCTTTTTAGAATCCGACGGCACAACCCACCAAGGACAGTTTTTGGTGTCGGTATAGGCAAACATCTTATCTTTCGCTTCTGAGTATTCGGCCCAGCGGTGGCGGGATTCTAAATCCATCGGGCTGAACTTCCAGCGTTTTATCGGCGTGTTAATACGCCCAAGGAATCGCTTCTCCTGCTCTTCATCTGATACGGAGAACCAATATTTGATCAAGATGATGCCTGAGCGCTGCAGCATACGCTCAAACTCAGGACAGGAACGCAGGAATTCTTCGTATTCATCCGCAGAGCAAAAGCCCATTACTTTTTCAACGCCAGCGCGGTTATACCAACTGCGGTCAAATAAGACGATCTCCCCGGCGCAAGGCAAATGCGTGACATAACGTTGAAAATACCACTGTGTTTTTTCTTTCTCTGTTGGAGCAGGCAGAGCGACGACGCGACATACACGCGGGTTGAGCTTCTCGGTAATTCGCTTGATGACTCCACCTTTTCCCGCTGCATCTCGACCTTCGAACAGGACAACGACTTTTAATCCTTTGTGTTTCACCCATTCCTGAAGCTTAACCAGTTCGATTTGCAGCTTTTTGAGCTCTTTTTCGTATTCCTTGTTTTTCAGCTTAGACATAATTCATTCCTCAATCCTTGATTATCAATATGTTAGCATTCAATTGCGGGTGGTGGAGTATCTAGGCTTTTATTTGAGAGCTGAGACCACGCTGGCAATGGCGCCTACACTGGTAACAGGAATCGTAAAGTCATCAACATCGGATGCGCCCATTTTGCTCTGATCGGCGATAAAGTTCATCTCACTTGGGCGTGTACTCTTGCCTGAAAGGTGCACTTCTTGTACGAGAGTCCTCTCTACTAAAGCGCGTACGTTATCAGCATTAATGCCAGCGCCCGCCATGATATGAATACGTCCATTCGCTTGTCGTACTAATGATTTAATCACTTCGCTGCCTGCAGGCGCTGATGGTGCCAGCCCAGATGTCAATATACGCTCACAACCTAAGCTTATGACATCCTCCAGAGCTTGCTCTGCGTTACGGCACTGATCAAAAGCTCGGTGGAATGTAACGCCTAGTCCCAGTGCCCGCGCAAATTCACACAAAGCTGTCGCATACTGAATATGAATATCACCGTCTTGAGTCAGTACGCCGAGAACCACCCCGTTTAAGCCTGCCTGGTATGCCGCTTCGATATCCCAACGCATCATTTCGATTTCTTGTTGGTTATAGAGAAAGTCTCCCTGACGCGGGCGAATCATGGCGTAGACGGGAACCGTGGAAAGCTTTGCTGCTTGCTGCATAAAACCGCAACTCGGGGTTAGTCCGCCTAAAGCAAGTGAGGAGCAGAGTTCAATACGCGTAGCACCGCCAGAAATGGCATGGTGAAGAGATTCAATGTTGTCGATACAGACTTCTAATTGAGTAATCATGTGGTTTTCTCAAATGCATGTTCTCGATAAATAGTAACAAGGACAAGAGCGAGAATCTGTACGGTCGCTTCGGGAAATAGAGGTAAAGTTAGCGCTAGGGTATTACCTCGTTTGTGTTTATAAAGTGAAAAAAGAAAGCCCAGAGCAGATGCCCTGGGCTTTTATAAGACTTTACTTAGACTGATTGGCGTTTGCGGTTTTCCGCTATAGCTTTTGCTTTATATATATCCAACCATTTCACCCGTTGAGCTTGGGTGAGGTCTAGTTGATTACGCTAGGTCACCAGCGTACTCAGATAGGAACGCTGCAACACCTTTTGGAGATGCGTCCATACCTGCTTTACCTTCTTCCCACTGTGCAGGACATACTTCGCCGTGCTTCTGGTGGAAGTTAAGAGCGTCAACCATACGTAGCATTTCGTCGATGTTACGGCCTAGTGGTAGGTCGTTAACTACTTGGTGACGTACAGTACCTTCTTCGTCGATTAGGAAAGAACCACGGAAAGCAACGCCTGCTTCTGGGTGCTCAACGTCGTAAGCTTTACAGATTTCGTGCTTAACGTCAGCAACTAGTGGGTACTTAACTTGACCGATACCGCCATCTGCGATTGCAGTGTTACGCCATGCGTTGTGAGAGAACTGAGAATCGATAGAAACGCCGATTACTTCAACGCCTTTAGCTTGGAAATCAGCTAGACGGTTGTCGAATGCGATTAGCTCAGATGGGCAAACGAAAGTGAAATCTAGTGGGTAGAAGAACACAACGGCTTTCTTACCTTTAGTGAATTCTGCAAAGTTGAAGTTATCAACGATTTCACCGTTACCTAGAACAGCTGCAGCAGTAAAATCAGGGGCTTGACGACCTACTAGTACCATTTTTTTGCTCCTAAAAAGTATGGTTTGTTCCAAGACGAATAGAGTTATGCCGTCCTGGTCCGTATTAAATCGAGACAAACTATAGTACAGATTGTAGTATTGAAAAAAGCGAATTAAATAGATTGAGTTAATCGAAAAAAGCGATAATCACAAAACTCTTAACTTGATCACTTCCGTAGTGGTAGGTAGTAATAAAATTATGAATAAGTGGCCTAGTTTAAAGCAGCTGTATTATCTGGTGACATTACATGAAACACGTCATTTTAGCGATGCGGCTGTTCGTTGTTTTGTCAGCCAGTCTACCCTGAGTAAAGGCATTCAGAATCTAGAAGATTTGATTGGCTGTCCTTTATATGAAAAGAAAGATAAAAAAAGCCCGTTGGTTTTCACTCAAACCGGTGAAATGGTCGTGAAGCGCGGTCGTGAACTGTTGGCGAAAGGACAGGACTTAGTTGAGCTAGGACGGATGTGCCAGGGCGATGATATGCAGGGGCAGCTAAAAGTCGGTTGCATCCCAACCATTGCTCCCTTTTTGCTGAGTGATCTGGTTCAGGAAGTTAATTATCGTTTCCCACAACTCAACCTGTTACTGAGAGAAGATACGACAAGCAACTTGTTACAGGCCCTCAGGCATGGAGAGTTGGATGTGCTGATATTGGCGTTACCAGTAGAAATTGAGGGAATGGAAAGCCGAGTGGTCGGTAAAGACCCATTCAGAATGGTGATCAGTGCAAGCCAAGCGTCGTCAGTACCGGTACCTATTCGTTATGCGGATCTGCCAGATGAGTCGGTATTTCTTCTAGAGAAAGAACACTGTCTCACGGAACATGCGGTCTCTGCGTGTAAATTAACGGACAAAGAAAAAATCAATCCATTCACGGCGACAAGTCTACATACCTTGGTACAAATGGTGGCTAACGGTCTGGGGACGACTTTTATTCCTCAGATGGCCATTGAGCACGGACTGCTACATAACCAAAATTTAGTGGTTATCGACCCTCCAGGTACACAAGCCTATCGAGAAATTGGTTTGGTCTGGCGTCCAAGTTCGTCACGTACGAACACCTTTAATCAGCTTGCAGATGTCGTTTCTGAACTGCTTTAGCTATTAGTATTAGCCTAATCTGTCCTGATATCCTTCCAAAAGCACACTGTAAATGGTGTGCTTTTTAGCATTTTATTCTGTTCGTAAACTTTGACTTGTAAAATTTTACAGCTTTTCTTTGATGAAGATTTCATAAAATAGTGAAATTTTACAATGTTAATTTTACACATCTACTTATGCATAGTGTTTAATCTTTGTTTGAATTCTTAGCGCCCACCCTTGTGAATACAAGGATCTCCTCCCTACCAAACTATTCATACACCTGTTTGAAGTGACATTTGTATCAAAAAAATCATGTAATTTAATTACGTAATAACTTACAAAATACCATCAAAAATCAACCGTTTGATCCGCGCCGAATAAAACTTCGAATTTCAACTTTTGTTTATCTTGGGGGTTCCTCTAAACCCTTTGTTGATATAGCTTAATTAACGGCCAGTAAGACTTATGTCTAGATTGCAAACGCACTATTTTTTACGCAATCTCTAGACACGGCCTCAAGAGATGAACACAAATATTCAGGATGTAGTTTGTTGTTCGTAACTTACAAATGTAGCTTTTCGCTGACTGCCCAAGATTGATAAAGCACGTTAAGGATGAATGATTATGCTTGCTCAGACAGAACAAAAAACACAACCAACGAAGCAGACCCAAGGCATGCTTGAGGTTACTGGTGCACTTGCTCCGGAACATCAGGCAATTTTCCCTTCAGAGGCCCAAACCTTCTTATCACTGCTTTGTGAAAAATATGCCGGACGTGTAGAACAACTGCTGCAAGCTCGAGAAGAAAAACAAGCACGCATCGATGCGGGTGAACTGCCAGACTTTTTGCCAGAAACACAAGACATTCGCGAAGGAAGCTGGAAGATCTTAGGGATTCCGCAAGATCTGCAAGATCGCCGAGTAGAAATCACAGGTCCAACGGATCGTAAAATGGTGATTAACGCTCTGAATGCGAACGTAAAAGTATTTATGGCAGACTTCGAAGACTCGATGTCTCCAGCTTGGACCAAGGTATTGGATGGTCAGGTGAACCTGCGTGATGCCGTAAATGGCACCATCAGTTACACCAATCCTGGCAACGGTAAGCATTATCAGCTGGCAGACGACCCTGCGGTGTTGATCTGCCGTGTACGCGGCCTTCATTTAAAAGAAAAACACGTTACGTGGCACGGTCAGATCATTCCAGGCGCACTGTTTGACTTCGCGTTGTACTTCTACAACAACTACAAAGCGCTACTGCAAAAAGGCAGCGGCCCTTACTTCTACATTCCTAAGCTGCAATCTCACCACGAAGCGAAGTGGTGGAGTGAAGTGTTCCATTTCACCGAAGAATACTTTGGTCTAGAAACCGGAACGATCAAAGCGACGGTGCTTATCGAGACACTGCCTGCTGTGTTTGAAATGGATGAGATTCTGTTCTCGCTTAAAGAGCATATCGTAGGTCTGAACTGTGGCCGCTGGGATTACATTTTCAGCTACATCAAAACATTAAAGAACCACCCAGACCGCGTACTCCCAGACCGTCAGGTTGTGACGATGGATAAGCCGTTCCTAAATGCTTACTCACGACTACTGGTACGTACTTGTCATAAACGCGGTGCGTTTGCGATGGGCGGTATGGCAGCTTTCATTCCTGCAAAAGACCAGGAAGAGAACCAGAAGGTTCTGGATAAGATTCATAACGATAAGTCATTAGAAGCGAACAATGGCCACGACGGAACTTGGGTTGCTCACCCAGGCCTGGCAGATACTGCAATGGAAGTATTCAGCAATATCCTTGGCGAGCGTTCAAATCAGCTGGAAGTCAGCCGCTCTGAAGACGCGCCTATTACCGCTGCTGAATTGCTTGAGCCTTGTGAAGGCGAGCGTACAGAACAGGGCATGCGTCATAACATCCGTGTTGCGCTTCAGTACATCGAAGCTTGGATTTCAGGCAATGGTTGTGTGCCAATCTACGGCTTGATGGAAGATGCCGCTACCGCAGAGATTTCTCGCGCTTCGATCTGGCAGTGGATTCAACATGGTAAGTCGCTGGATAACGGCCAGCAAGTTACAAAAGAGCTGTTCGAATCCTACTTGAAAGAAGAAGTAGAAGTTGTGAAACAAGAAATCGGAGAAGAGCGTTATCAAGCCGGTCGCTTTGAGGAAGCTGCGCAATTGATGGCGAAGCTGACAACCAGTGATGAGCTAACGAACTTCTTAACCATTCCAGGTTATGACTACTTGGACTAAGAATACGAATACCAGAAAACAATACAAAACCAATAACGTGAAGAAATTTGACGGCAGATAAGGATGTACTGCCTGAGAACGAGAACTCAACGCACATACAAAAAGTGCAAATTATAAAGAGGGATAGACCAATGACATTAACTCGCCGCCAACAAATTGAAGCTCTAGAAAAAGACTGGGCAACGAATCCACGCTGGAAAAACGTGAAACGTACTTACACTGCTGAAGAAGTTGTTGAACTTCGTGGCTCTATGGTTCCTGCAAACACAATTGCACAGCGTGGTGCAGACAAATTGTGGTCACTGGTCAACGGTAGCGCGAAAAAGGGCTACGTAAACTGTCTGGGCGCGCTAACTGGCGGCCAAGCGGTTCAACAAGCAAAAGCAGGTATCGAAGCGATTTACCTTTCTGGCTGGCAGGTTGCTGCAGATAACAACACTGCATCGACAATGTACCCAGACCAATCGCTATACCCAGTAGATTCAGTGCCTTCTGTTGTTAAGCGTATCAACAACTCTTTCCGTCGTGCTGACCAAATCCAGTGGGCGGGCGGCAAGTCTCCAGAAGACGAAGGTGGTATCGATTACTTCCTACCTATCGTAGCGGATGCTGAAGCGGGCTTTGGTGGTGTACTAAATGCTTACGAACTGATGAAATCTATGATTGAAGCAGGTGCGGCGGGCGTTCACTTCGAAGACCAACTTGCTTCAGTGAAGAAGTGTGGTCACATGGGCGGTAAAGTACTGGTTCCGACTCAAGAAGCGGTTCAAAAACTGGTTGCGGCTCGTCTGGCTGCAGACGTAGCGGGTACAACAACACTCGTTATCGCTCGTACTGATGCGAACGCAGCTGACCTACTAACGTCAGATTGCGACCCATACGATAAAGACTTTATCGAAGGTGAGCGTACTCAAGAAGGTTTCTACCGTGTACGTGCTGGTATTGACCAAGCAATCTCTCGTGGTCTTGCTTACGCACCATACGCAGATTTGATCTGGTGTGAAACAGCAACACCTTGTCTGGAAGAAGCGCGTAAATTTGCAGAAGCGATTCACGCAGAGTACCCAGATCAGCTGCTAGCTTACAACTGTTCGCCATCGTTCAACTGGGAGAAAAACCTGGATGCAGAGACAATTGCTAAATTCCAGCAAGAGCTTGCAGACATGGGCTACAAGTACCAGTTCATTACTCTAGCGGGCATTCACAACATGTGGTTCAACATGTTTGAACTGGCACATGCTTATGCTCAAGGTGAAGGTATGCGTCACTACGTTGAGAAAGTACAGCGCCCAGAGTTCCAGGCTGCAGAAAAAGGTTACACTTTCGTAGCTCACCAGCAAGAAGTTGGTACAGGTTACTTCGACAGAATGACCAATACGATCCAAGGTGGTAACTCATCAGTTACGGCACTAACGGGTTCGACTGAAGAAGACCAATTTTAATTAGTTAGGCAAATTTCTTACTTAGGCAAAATTTCGATTTCCCAAAACGACGCCAGTAGTGGCATATTGAGCGGCATTAATTGCCGCTCTTTTTTTTAATTTATGAGCGGATCGATTCTCAGCCCCACCAACTTAGACACAATGCAGGTGTTATTGTGTTTCTTCGTCTGGCTCGATTTCTTCTGGTTCAACTTCTTCTTGAAGTTCGAGCAAATTAATTGCAATGGTCACAAAATCACTGTCTGTGATAATGCCGACTAATTGCCCTTTATTCACAACAGGTAAACAGCCAACTTTGTGCTTTTGCATATAGATAGCACTCTCTTTTAAACCGGCACGCGGTTCAGCAGTCATGATATTGGTGTGCATCATTTTTTCGAGAGGCGTATCGAGGGTAAAAGATTGTTCAGCCTGATCCGGGTGTAAACTAGATTCTTGAGCCGCAAGAATATCGCGTTGAGTTACCAAGCCTTGTAAATGTGTATTGGCATCAACAACCGGAATGTGTCGAATATCAAGCGCCTCCATCATCTCTTTTGCGTCACGCAAGGTATGCGCTTTCGACAGGGTATGAGGGTGGCGAGTCATCATGTCTTCAACCTTGATCATAGAAACCTCCAGCAGCATTGTCCTTACTTAAATATAGAGAATATTTTGCTGTATATCTGAGAGCCACCCCGTTTTTTATCAATTAAATAGAACGATGAAATAACATCATATTTTGGCTAAGCAATGGACGAATTATCTATAATTTTGTCACTTGCCGTTGGTTGATTTCTGTGCGACCGAGTTTGCATTTCTACCTGATATTGAATGTGCGGAAAATGTAATCCAATGAATTGAATCGCACATTTTTATTTGTCCGATGTTCCCTGTTAGGTCTGTCGAAGAAGATAAGCTCAGGCTTACTAAATTGAAGACGACTATGTACAAAAAACTATTAGCGATAGTGGCTACTGCACTAAGTGTGCAATCGGCGCATGCCATTATTCTGGGGCAAGAGGAAACCAATCCGGCTGATCGAGTGTCAATTCGCGCCAGCAATATGGCTGAGTTTCCGATTTGTGGTGGCACCCTGTTAACCGAGCAATGGGTGTTGACTGCAGCGCACTGCGTGGTGATGGGGGAGGGAGCCAACGAAGCGAGCTACTACGTTACTCAGCCAGGAGAACTCGCCGTTACCGCGAAGGTCCATGATCTAAACGACACCAGTATCGATAACTATTACTCGGTTTCTCACGTAGTCGTGCATCCCAAATACACTCGTATAGCGAAAGCTGAAATAGACAGTGATGGTGACACCAAACCTATTCAGACCGCATTAGACAGCGATATTGCGTTGTTGTATCTGACTCGTCCCGTTAACAACGCCACCTTTGCGAACTTGGCGACCAAAGAAGATATGGTCGACATAGAAGCTCGGCTTACGGCCGATTGGAACGACAACTATGAAACCAATCAGCGAACCGCCAATGTGCAAGTTTTTGGCTGGGGGGCGACAACGCCAATGGCAGATGAAGCTTCAATAACATTGAAAAAGACGGCGATTGGCTTTTTGCCAATGGATAAATGCTATGAACGTTTGGAAATTGGCAGCAGCTTCCCTGGGACCATTAACTCCCGCAAAAACGTTACAAAAATCTGTACGCTGCCCACTTTCAATACCGTTCTGGAAGAGGAGAGCCGTACTCAATATGGAAATTCGGCGTGTAAAGGGGATAGCGGCGGTCCGCTTGTGGATATTACAACTGGAAAACAAATTGGCATTGTGAGCGGTGCGCCGTTGATTTTGCCGACCTGTGGCTCACTGACTATTCCGAGCTTTTATACCAAAGTCAGTCAGTATTATGACTGGGTGCAGTCATACATTACGGCTGATGGCCCACCAAGCCGTTACATTATTGAACCTGAGTTTATTACTGATATGGAAGACGGTAATACCGATGACTGTAACGACGGTATTGCGACCAATAATTGTAACTTCAGAGACACGAGTGACGGCGGTGGTAGTCTCAACTTTGGCTTCTTATCCTTGTTGGGGCTGCTAGCATGGCGTAGAAAACAAAACACCTAAAGCTTGTTCTTCAAGCTTCAATAGAAAAGCAGCGATGAACGCTGCTTTTTTATTGCCTGCATACCTTCTAATTTCACTGTTTATTACACTCTTTAAGGCAGCTTTTACAGCGATATTCTGGGGATTCACTTGCTATTGCAGCATCTAACCATATACTAGTCTGCTGCGAAAAACTCGTCGCAATTTTATCGTCGTATTAGACGTGATTTGACCAATATATAAGACAAGTAACATGCAAGTATCAGATTTCCATTTCGACCTTCCAGATGAACTCATCGCTCGCTACCCACAGCCGGAGCGTACTGCCAGCCGACTACTACAAATGGACGGCAATACTGGTGAGATTGTTGATGGCACATTTACCGATGTGTTGGATCAAGTTCAACCGGGTGACCTAGTGGTTTTCAATAATACCCGTGTTATTCCTGCACGTATGTTTGGCCGTAAAGAGTCTGGCGGTAAGCTAGAGGTGCTGGTGGAGCGTATGCTGGATGAAAAGAGCATCTTAGCGCATGTTCGCTGCTCAAAGTCACCAAAGCCAGGCACAACCATTATTGTTGGCGAGAACGATGAATATGCTGCTGAAATGGTGGCTCGTCACGACGCACTATTTGAGCTGAAGTTTAACTCTGATAAGACGGTTCTGGAGATTCTGGAAGAAATCGGCCACATGCCGCTTCCACCGTACATCGACCGCCCAGATGAAGACGCCGATAAAGAACGCTACCAAACGGTTTATAACCAAAAGCCGGGTGCAGTAGCTGCGCCAACTGCAGGTCTACACTTTGATGATGTGCTTTTAGACAAAATCAAAGCAAAAGGTGCCGAGTTTGCGTATGTTACCTTGCATGTCGGTGCAGGTACGTTCCAGCCAGTTAAAGTCGACAATATCAATGATCACCACATGCATGCCGAGTATGTAGAAGTACCACAAGAAGTGGTGGATGCGATTCATGCAACTAAGGCTCGTGGCGGTCGCATCATTGCAGTGGGTACGACTTCAGTTCGCTCGCTAGAGAGTGCGGCGCAAGATGCGCTGAAAAAGGGTACCGAACTGGTTCCGTTCTTTGGTGATACCGAGATCTTTATCTACCCAGGTTACGAATACCAGCTGGTGGATTGTCTGATCACTAACTTCCACCTACCAGAATCAACCTTGATCATGTTGGTGAGTGCGTTTGCAGGCTATGACAACACCATGAATGCCTATAAGCATGCGGTAGAAAATAAATATCGCTTTTTCTCATACGGTGACTCAATGTTCATCAAGAAGAAAACTGCATAGTTAAAAATAGATTTACGAGTGCTAGCAGTAGGCTAGGAAATAAAGCAGAACATCTGCTTTGTCTCTCGCAAGGAAAGGCGACCGCTCCTTAGTGGGGATTACCCCGAAAATATCGTCAGACTGTTTCTCTGACATCCGGAGGCATCGTGAAATTAAAATTCGATCTTAAAAAGAAAAACGGCACTGCTCGTCGTGGTCAATTGACTTTCGAACGTGGCACTGTGCAAACTCCAGCGTTTATGCCAGTAGGTACATACGGTACCGTTAAAGGTATGACGCCTGAAGAAGTAAAAGGTACAGGCGCAGAAATTCTGCTAGGTAACACATTCCACTTATGGCTACGTCCTGGTCAAGAAGTAATGAAAATGCACGGTGACCTGCATGATTTCATGAACTGGCATGGTCCTATTCTTACTGATTCAGGCGGTTTCCAGGTATTCAGTCTGGGTAAAATGCGTACCATCACTGAACAAGGTGTGCATTTCCGTAACCCGGTAAACGGTGACAAAATTTTCATGGACGCAGAAAAGTCGATGGAAATCCAAAAAGACCTGGGCTCTGATATCGTGATGATCTTCGATGAGTGTACGCCATACCCAGCGACACACGACGAAGCGAAAAAATCGATGGAAATGTCACTTCGTTGGGCTCAACGTTCACGCGACCATTTCGATAAGCTAGAAAACCCGAATAACCTGTTCGGTATTGTTCAGGGCGGTGTTTACGAAGATTTGCGCGATGTTTCTGTAAAAGGCTTAACAGAAATCGGTTTTGATGGTTATGCGGTTGGTGGTCTTGCCGTTGGTGAGCCGAAAGAAGACATGCACCGTATTCTTGAGCATACTTGCCCACAATTGCCAGAAGACAAACCTCGTTACTTAATGGGTGTTGGCAAACCAGAAGATTTAGTAGAAGGTGTACGCCGCGGTATCGACATGTTTGACTGTGTAATGCCAACGCGTAACGCGCGTAATGGTCACCTGTTTGTGACTGGTGGTGTGATCAAGATCCGTAATGCGAAACATAAAACGGATACAACACCGCTAGATCCGCACTGTGACTGTTACACTTGTCAAAACTACAGCAAGTCGTATCTTCACCATCTGGAGCGTTGTAATGAAATTCTGGGTGCTCGTCTGAATACCATTCACAACCTGCGCTACTACCAGCGCTTGATGGAAAGTATTCGTAAGGCGATTGATGAAGATCGTTTCGATGAGTTCGTTGAAGAGTTTTACGCTCGTCGTGACCGTGAAGTTCCACCACTAAGCAAAGCTTAAAAGAATTAAAGCCTTTGGCATGTCGCCAAAGGCTTTTGCTAATAAAGTAGGCTAACGCACGTTATTTTTGAGAGAGTGATCTCTATTAGTCACTTTCAGACTTGAATCTTAACTGCGAAAGCCCAATTTGTTGGATTATCAATAAAATATAATGAGGATGTATTAATGTTTATTTCTCAGGCTCACGCAGCAGCAGAAGGCGCACCAGCAGGCGGCGGTTTTGAAATGCTAATCATGCTTGGCATGTTCGCAGTGATCTTTTACTTCATGATTTACCGCCCACAAAGCAAGCGTGTAAAAGAACACAAGAACCTAATGTCTTCAATGGGCAAAGGTGACGAAGTCCTAACAAGCGGTGGTCTAGTAGGTAAAATTACTAAGATTGCTGAAGACAATGATTTCATTTCAATCGAGCTTAATGCAAACAATGAAGTTGTAATCAAAAAAGACTTCGTAACTGCAGTGCTGCCTAAAGGTACGCTTAAGTCTCTATAAAACAGCTAAAGGGTCCTCGCTGTGCTAAACCGTTACCCATTATGGAAGTATTTGATGGTGTTTTTTGCCATCATTACCGCTGCATTATATGCACTTCCAAATATCTACGGTGAAGATCCGGCTATTCAAGTTACAGGGGCGCGTGGCGCCTCTGTAGATATGTCAACGCTGGATGCTGTCACTACTGCTCTTGATAAAGAGCAACTCTCTCATAAATCCATTGCTCTAGAGAATGGATCAATTCTTGTCCGTTTTACCGACACTGATACTCAGATTAGTGCCCGTGATGTCATCAGCGAAGCGCTTGGCAAAGACAAAATTGTTGCACTTAACCTTGCTCCTTCTACTCCAGACTGGTTAGAAGCGATTGGCGCGTCTCCACTGAAACTGGGTCTTGACCTGCGTGGTGGTGTTCACTTCTTAATGGAAGTGGATATGGATGCCGCTATGGAAAAACTGGTTGGTCAGCAAGAAGAAGCGTTTCGTAGCGAACTTCGCGATGCCAAGATTCGTTACCGTGCTATTCGCCCTTCAGGAAATGAATCAGTTGAAGTACTACTTCGTAATGAAGAGCAATTGGCTGAAGCGAAAAGTACATTAGAAAAGAATCACCCTGACATGAACTTTGTCGATTCTGATTCTAATGGTCGTTTTGCACTTGTCGCTACTTTCACTGAGCAACGTCTACAAGAGATTCGTAACTACGCAGTAGAACAAAACATTACTATTCTACGTAACCGTGTAAACGAACTCGGTGTTGCGGAGCCACTTGTTCAACGTCAAGGCGCAAGCCGTATCGTGGTTGAGCTTCCTGGTGTTCAGGATACCGCTCGTGCGAAAGAAATCTTGGGTGCGACTGCAACACTGGAATTCCGCGAAGTTGATGATAAAGCCGATTTATCAGCGGCAGCCAATGGTCGTGCGCCAGCTGGCAGCGAAATCAAACAAGATCGCGATGGTCGTCCTGTTGTATTGAAAAAGCGCGTTATCCTGGGTGGTTCAAGCATCACGGATGCAAGCTCAAGTGTTGATGAATATGGTCGTCCTCAAGTTAACATCTCGCTAGACAGCGAAGGTGGTAACAAGATGTCTGCGTTCTCGAAAAAGAACATCGGTAAGCTGATGGCTACCGTGTTTGCTGAGTACAAAGACAGCGGCCGTAAGACGCCTGAAGGCAAAGTGATCCTGACTAAGCACGAAGAAGTCATCAACCAGGCGACGATTCAGTCTGCGCTTGGCCGTAACTTCCGTATTACCGGTATCGACTCTGCGGCAGAAGCTCACAACCTTGCGCTACTACTGCGTGCAGGTGCTCTAATCGCACCTATTTCTATCGTTGAAGAGCGCACCATTGGTCCATCAATGGGTCAGCAAAACATCGATATGGGTATTCAGGCATGTATCTGGGGTATGGTAGCGGTAATGCTATTTACTCTGCTTTACTACCGTGGTTTTGGTCTGATTGCCAACATCGCACTGATGGCGAACTTAGTCCTAATTATCGGTGTGATGTCGATGATTCCAGGTGCGACCATGACCTTACCTGGTATCGCCGGTATCGTATTAACCGTTGGTATGGCTGTCGATGCAAACGTGCTGATCTTTGAACGTATCCGGGAAGAGATTCGCGATGGCCGCAATCCGCAGCAAGCGATTCACCAAGGTTACGCGAACGCGTTCAGTACCATTGCCGATGCGAACATCACGACACTTATAACTGCAATCATATTGTTTGCCGTCGGTACAGGTGCAGTGAAAGGTTTCGCGGTAACACTATCCATCGGTATCTTAACTTCAATGTTCACCGCTATCATTGGTACACGTTGTATCGTGAACCTACTGTATGGTGGCAAACGCGTTGATAAACTGTCGATCTAAGGCTGGGAATTAATATGTTTCAAATTCTAAAAGCAGAGAAGACGATCGGCTTTATGCGTTGGTCGAAAGTAGCCTTCGTATTCTCAATCTTTATGATTGCTGCTTCTATCTTCACGTTGTCAACCAAATGGCTGAACTGGGGTCTGGACTTCACAGGCGGTACGCTGATTGAAGTTGGTTTTGAAAAGCCAGCTAATCTGGAAAAAATCCGTACGGCTTTGGATGCACAAGGTTTCGGTGACGCAACAGTACAGAACTTTGGTAGTGCACGCGATGTGATGGTTCGTCTTCGTCCTCGTGATGATGTATCTGGTGAAACACTGGGTAACCAAATCATTGGTGCAATCAAAGATGGTACTGGTGAAAGCGTAGAGATGCGCCGAATTGAGTTCGTCGGTCCAAACGTTGGTGATGAGCTGACAGAAGCTGGTGGTCTGGCAATACTTGTGTCGCTGATCTGTATTCTGATCTACGTATCAATGCGTTTTGAATGGCGTCTAGCGGCGGGTGCAGTATTGGCACTGGCGCACGATATCATTATTACGCTTGGTGTGTTCTCGTTCATGCAAATCGAAGTTGACCTGACTATCGTTGCAGCACTACTAACGGTTGTCGGTTACTCGCTCAACGATACCATTGTTGTATTTGACCGTATTCGTGAGAACTTCCGCAAAATGCGTAAGGGTGAACCAGCTGACATTATGGACGCTTCCATCACCCAAACATTGAGCCGTACATTGATTACTTCTGGTACTACGTTGTTCGTAGTTATCGCACTGTTCGTTCAGGGCGGCGCTATGATTCACGGTTTCGCAACCGCATTGCTACTTGGTATCACGGTAGGTACTTACTCTTCTATCTACGTTGCATCGGCACTAGCGCTAAAACTGGGCATCCAGAAAGAGCACTTAATGCCACCTCAAGTAGAAAAAGAAGGTGCAGAGTTCGACGAAATGCCATAAGGCAGATTAAGAATCGAAGTTTAAAAACCGCTGAGCAATCAGCGGTTTTTTTATACTTAAAGGAAAAACTATTGGGGAAGCTTTTAGATGGCCAGCCCTAAATAGTGATATTCAGGTATAAAAAAGCCCCGCTCAAAGAGCAGGGCTATTCAAAGTCATCAGCGTGACGGGCTAGTATGACTTCAAAATCTATTACTTAAGGATCGCGCTGTTACCGTTTTCGCGAATGTGCTTAAGGATAGATTTCACGCCACGAGCGCTAGAAGCAACAATGTTGCCAGACTTCATGTAGTCAGTACCGCCAGAGAAGTCAGTTAGGATTGCACCAGCTTCACGAGCAATAAGCTCACCAGCAGCCATATCCCAAGGTTTTAGACCTAGCTCGAAGTAACCATCAACACGGCCAGCAGCCACGTAACATAGGTCAAGTGCAGCAGAGCCGCTACGACGGAAATCAGAACACTCAGTGAATAGAGAGCCAATGATCTTGATGAAAGACTCAGAGTGTTGCTTCTGCTTGAATGGGAAACCAGTTGCTAAAACAGTACCTTGAAGGTCTTTTAGCGGAGTAACACGGATACGTGCGCTGTTTAGCTGTGCACCAGCACCGCGTTGAGCCGTGAATAGCTCGTTTTGCATTGGATCGTATACACAAGCAACTTCAGTTTTGCCTTTGATACGAACTGCAATAGAAACAGCGAAGTGTGGGTAACCTTTTACAAAGTTATTAGTGCCATCCAGTGGGTCGATGATCCATTGTACGTCTTTATCTTTACCTTCGATAAGACCTTGTTCTTCAGCAACGATACAGTGCTCAGGGTAAGACTGCTTGATTGTATCGATGATGATGTATTCTGCTTCTTTGTCTACGTTAGTGACAAAGTCATTAGTGCCTTTAAGTGTAGATTCTACTTTATCTGTGTTTTCTAATGATTTAGCAATATGATTGCCTGCCTTTCGCGCAGCGCGAATAGCAATGTTTAGCATTGGATGCATACGAATTTCCCAACGGATGTTAAAGAACGAATAAAAGCGGCGGCGAGTATACCAAAGATAAACGAAAAAGGAAGTGGTTATTTTTTGCGCTAAAAAGCAACAGGGAAGAGTTGTTATTGTTTGGTATACGACATCAATTAACGAGAATGCGAATAGGGCACGGCTTCGCCCTAGGGTGTGTTAAAAAATTATGTTAATATCCTGCGGTTTTTAATTAGGTAGCAAACACAGATGTTGGATCAAGTAAAAATCGTACTCGTAGGTACCTCTCATTCAGGCAATATTGGCTCTGCAGCCCGTGCAATGAAAGTCATGGGGTTAAGCCAGCTTGTATTGGTTGATCCACAATGTGAAGTGGATGAACAAGCGTTGGCGTTAGCGGCCGGAGCCGGTGATATCGCTCAAAATGCGACGATTGTCAGCTCGCTGGATGAAGCCGTTCAAGATTGTGGACTGGTCGTAGGATCAAGTGCGCGCTCACGTACCTTAGAGTGGCCAATGTTGGAGCCGCGAGAGTGTGGTGAGATGTTCGCTATTGAAGGTCAAAAGCACCCAGTAGCGCTGGTATTTGGGCGTGAGAGAACAGGCTTGACCAACGAAGAGTTACAGAAATGTCACTATCATGTTTGCATTCCAGCTAATCCGGAATACAGTTCCTTGAACTTAGCTATGGCGGTGCAAACCCTCAGCTATGAAGTTCGCGTTGCTCATCTTAATCTGGAAAAAAGTCAGTTTTCTCCGGCTGAGCAAGAAGAGTACCCACGTCATAAAGAACTAGAAATGTTCTTTGAACACCTTGAAAAGGTGATCGTGGAAACCCAGTTTATTAGTAAAGAACAGCCGGGGCAGGTGATGAATAAACTGCGTCGCTTGTTCAATCGAGCTCGACCTGAAGCTCAAGAGCTTAATATTCTTCGAGGCATCCTGACCTCAATAGAGAAGAAGCGCTGAGTAAAAAATAGCCACCTATAGTGTAAGGGTAAATACCTGAGTAAAATGGTCAGATAAATACTTGACTAAAACACTCGGGTATGGAAAAATCATAATCATTACAAACCATGTGGATACGGTGTGGTATGAAACTTACATCTAAAGGAAGATATGCGGTGACAGCCATGCTGGATGTGGCACTGCATTCGCAACAAAACCCTGTACCTCTTGCTGATATTTCAGAACGTCAGGGGATCTCGCTCTCTTACTTAGAGCAGCTGTTTTCGAAATTGCGTAAAGCGGGCCTTGTTGCCAGTGTTCGCGGTCCTGGTGGTGGTTATCGACTTGGTACTGACGCAAACGACATCGCAATTGGTACTGTGATTGCAGCTGTAGATGAGTCAGTCGATGCAACTAAATGCCAAGGTAAAGGAGACTGCCAAGGCGGTACTCGTTGCCTTACTCATACACTTTGGCGTGACTTAAGCTCTCGTATCAGTGACTTCTTGAATAACATCACGCTCGGCGAGTTGATGAAAGACAACGAAGTACTAGAAATTTCTGATCGTCAGGATATTGATCTGGCGGTGACTAATGGGCTTTCCAACAAAAATACAACTACCGCGCCCATCGGTATCAACGTCCGCTCTTAGCGGTCAGCATTTTACATTGGAGTAGAGAATGAAACTGCCGATTTATCTTGATTATTCCGCTACATGTCCAGTTGATCCACGTGTTGCTGAAAAAATGGTTCAGTACATGACAATGGATGGCACATTTGGCAACCCAGCGTCTCGTTCGCACCGTTACGGCTGGCAGGCAGAAGAAGCAGTGGATACTGCTCGTGAGCAAATTGCTGACCTTCTAAATGCAGATCCACGCGAAATCGTATTCACATCTGGTGCGACTGAGTCTGATAACCTTGCAATCAAAGGTGCAGCTCACTTTTACTCTAAAAAGGGTAAGCACGTAATCACTTGTAAAACAGAACACAAAGCCGTTCTTGACCCATGTCGTCAACTAGAGCGCGAAGGTTTTGAAGTGACTTACCTAGAGCCAGAATCAAACGGCCTAATCGATCTAGAAAAACTTAAAGCAGCAATGCGTGATGACACCGTACTGGTTTCTATCATGCACGTGAACAACGAAATCGGCGTTATTCAAGACATCACTACCATCGGTGAGCTATGTCGTGAGCGTAAAATCGTATTCCACGTCGATGCGGCTCAATCTGCTGGTAAATTGCCAATCGACGTTCAAGAAATGAAAGTTGATTTGATTTCACTATCAGCTCACAAAATTTACGGCCCTAAAGGTATTGGTGCGCTTTACGTACGTCGTAAGCCACGTATTCGCCTTGAAGCGCAAATGCACGGTGGTGGTCACGAGCGTGGTTTCCGCTCTGGTACACTTGCGACTCACCAAATTGTTGGTATGGGTGAAGCTTTCCGCATTGCAAAAGAAGAAATGCAGAAAGACTACGATCACGCACTTGCACTTCGCAACCGTCTTCTGAATGGTGTGAAAGATCTAGAAGCTGTGACTGTGAACGGCGACCTAGAGCAACGTGTACCACAAAACCTGAACATCAGTTTTGCTTTCGTAGAAGGTGAATCACTGCTTATGTCGCTAAAAGATCTAGCGGTATCTTCTGGTAGTGCTTGTACTTCTGCGAGTCTAGAGCCATCTTACGTTCTACGTGCCCTGGGCATGGACGACGAATTGGCTCACAGCTCGGTTCGTTTCTCATTCGGTCGTTTCACGACGGAAGAAGAAATTGATTACGCAATTGAACAGATCCGCGTTGCAGTGACTAAGCTACGCGACATGTCTCCTCTATGGGATATGTACAAGGAAGGGGTTGATTTGAGCACAGTTGAATGGGCTCACCATTAATCTCAGGGATAGATAGAGGATTCGAGGTAATTTATCATGGCATACAGCGAAAAAGTAATTGATCACTACGAGAACCCACGTAACGTTGGTTCATTTGACAAAGAAGACCCATCAGTAGGTAGCGGCATGGTTGGCGCTCCAGCTTGTGGTGACGTGATGAAACTGCAAATCAAAGTGACACCAGAAGGTATCATTGAAGATGCGAAGTTCAAAACATACGGTTGTGGTAGTGCAATCGCATCAAGCTCACTAGTAACTGAATGGGTTAAAGGTAAGTCTGTTGATGAAGCAGCTGCAATCAAAAACTCTGAAATTGCAGAAGAGCTAGAACTTCCACCTGTGAAAGTTCACTGTTCAATTCTTGCTGAAGATGCAATCAAAGCAGCGGTTGCAGACTACAAGAAAAAACACCAACAATAATTATTCCGTAATATAATGGGAGCCTTTAACGCTCCCATTCCAATCGAAATTTAGACAGACTAAGGTGCAGTATGGCCATCACAATGACAGAAACAGCGGCAAGTCGCGTAAAAGCATTCCTGGATAACCGAGGTAAAGGTATCGGTTTACGTCTTGGAGTGAAGACGACTGGTTGTTCCGGTATGGCGTATGTGCTTGAGTTTGTTGACGAGCTTAATGCTGAAGAAGATGAAGTATTTGACCTCTCAGGGGTAAAGATCATCATCGACAAAAAGAGCTTAGTGTACCTAGACGGTACCGAATTGGATTACGTGAAAGAAGGGTTGAATGAAGGTTTTGAGTTCAACAACCCTAACGCGAAAAGTGAATGTGGTTGTGGTGAAAGCTTCAACGTCTAATTGATTGTCCTTCTGGGCAAACGAGTCCGGAAGGCTTTACTAGGACCCGAACTTAATGAATCACTTTGAATTATTTGGGCTACCAAGTCAGTTTAAGCTGGATGGTAGCCTTCTTTCTTCTCAGTTCCGAGAACTACAAAAACGTTTCCACCCGGATAACTTTGCTACTGCGTCTGAGCGTGATCGCTTGATGGCCGTGCAAAAAGCGGCGCAGATTAACGATGCGTACCAAGTCCTGAAAAACCCAATTTCTCGAGCGGAGTACATCTTGGCTGAGCAGGGTACGGAAATTCGTGGCGAACAACAAACCATGCAAGATCCTATGTTCTTAATGGAGCAAATGGAACTGCGTGAAGAACTGGAAGATATTGCTGGCGGCTCTGATCCTGAATCAGCGCTCTTTGACTTCGATTCTAAGGTCAGCAAAATGTACAAACAGCATTTGGCAAGCGTCGAGCAAGAGCTCAATGACGGTCTTTGGGCAGAAGCCGCAGACCGCGTCCGTAAGCTGAAATTCATTGCCAAACTAAAGAACGAAATTGAGCTGGCTGAAGAGAGACTCCTCGGCTAGTTAGTGTGACAAGGACCAATCATGGCACTACTTCAAATCGCAGAACCGGGCCAAAGCTCGGCACCTCATGAGCATAAGTTAGCTGCAGGTATCGACTTAGGCACGACCAACTCATTGGTTGCTTCCGTGCGCAGTGGCGATGCAACGACTTTACAGGATGAGCAGGGCCGCAGCATTCTGCCGTCCGTGGTGAACTACTCAGCAGAAGCGACCATCGTAGGTGATGACGCAAAATCGAAGGCAGAGTTTGAACCAGAAAATACCATTATCTCGGTAAAACGTTTAATCGGCCGTTCATTGAAAGACATTCAATCTCGTTACCCGTCGTTACCTTACCAGTTTAAAGAGAGCGATAACGGTCTACCAGTTCTACAAACGCCTCAAGGTGATAAAAACCCGATTGAAGTCTCTGCTGATATCCTAAAAGTTCTTGGTAAACGTGCTGAAGAATCATTAGGCGGTGAACTTGCTGGCGTGGTGATCACAGTGCCAGCATACTTTGATGATGCGCAGCGCGCGGGTACCAAAGATGCCGCTAAATTGGCTGGTCTGCACGTTCTTCGTCTTCTTAACGAACCAACCGCAGCAGCAATCGCCTACGGTCTCGACTCGGGTCAGGAAGGCGTGATTGCGGTTTACGATTTGGGTGGTGGTACCTTTGATATCTCTATCCTGCGTCTGTCTAAAGGTGTCTTTGAAGTATTGGCAACTGGTGGTGATTCAGCGCTAGGCGGTGATGACTTTGACCATCTGTTTGCTGACTTCCTAATGGAGCAAGCTGGTCTTGAAGCGCCTCTTTCTGCAGAGAAAAACCGCACACTGCTGAACATCGCAACCGCAACTAAAATTGCATTTTCCGAGCAAGACAGCGTAGAAGTTGATGTATTTGGCTGGAAAGGTACAGTGACTCGTGAGCAATTCGAAGAGCTGATCCGTCCGCTAGTGAAGAAGACACTCATGTCTTGCCGCCGTGCACTGAAAGATGCTGACGTTGATGCCGACGAAGTACTTGAAGTAGTCATGGTTGGTGGTTCAACTCGTACCCTATTGGTTCGCGATATGGTTGGCGAATTCTTTGGCCGTACACCTCTGACAAGCATTAACCCGGATGAAGTAGTCGCAATTGGCGCAGGTATTCAAGCGGATATTTTGGCAGGTAACAAGCCAGATTCTGAAATGCTGCTGCTGGACGTGATTCCATTGTCATTGGGCATTGAAACCATGGGCGGTTTGGTTGAAAAAATCATTCCTCGCAACACCACGATTCCTGTTGCACGCGCACAAGAATTTACCACATTCAAAGACGGTCAAACGGCAATGAGTGTGCATGTTGTGCAAGGTGAGCGTGAAATGGTTGATGATTGTCGTTCACTGGCTCGTTTCTCGCTTAAGGGCATTCCACCAATGGCGGCAGGTGCGGCGCACATCCGTGTAACCTACCAAGTCGACGCCGATGGCCTTCTTTCTGTTACGGCAATGGAAAAGAGCACTGGTGTACAATCTGAAATTCAAGTGAAGCCTTCATACGGCTTGAGCGACACAGAAGTGGCTAACATGTTGCGAGACTCAATGAGTCATGCGAAAGAAGACATGCAAGCACGTGCGTTAGCAGAGCAGCGCGTCGAAGCTGACCGCGTTATTGAAGGTCTGATCGCTGCAATGCAAGCTGATGGTGATGAACTACTATCAGAGCAAGAGAAACAAGATCTAATAAAAGCCATTGAAGCACTGATTGAGCTGCGCAATGGTGATAGTGCTGATGCGATAGAGCAGGGCATTAAAGACACCGATAAAGCGAGCCAAGACTTTGCATCGCGTCGTATGGATAAATCGATTCGAGCTGCGTTGTCAGGTCAATCAGTAGACGATATATAAGAGATAAGTAGTTATGCCTAAGATTATTGTATTACCACACGAAGATTTGTGCCCAGAGGGTGCTGTGCTGGAAGCTAATACTGGTGAAACGGTTCTAGACGTAGCGTTAAAGAATGGTATCGGTATTGAACACGCGTGTGAAAAATCCTGTGCTTGTACCACTTGCCACGTGATCATTCGTGAAGGTTTTGATTCTCTTGAAGAGAGTGAAGAGCTAGAAGATGACATGCTAGATAAAGCATGGGGTCTTGAGCCTGAATCTCGTCTTGGTTGTCAGGCGAGAATTGCGGATGAAGACTTAGTTGTAGAGATTCCTAAATACACGCTAAACCACGCGTCAGAAGATCACTAAAAACTATCCCTTAAGTTATAAGGGAAAGAAAAGGAAGATGAGCATGAAATGGACAGATTCTCGCGATATCGCGATTGAGCTTTGTGACAAGTTTCCAGATGTGGACCCACAAACCGTACGTTTTACCGACCTTCATCAATGGATCATGGAGCTGGATGAGTTTGAGGATGACCCAAACCATTGCAACGAAAAGATTCTGGAAGCCGTTATTATGTGCTGGATGGATGAAGCTGACTGATGCTCAATTCGGCGGTAAAACGCAGCCGAGTTAACAAATTTTACTAAAAAAAGCGGACCCTTCGGTCCGTTTTTTTATCATTTTGACATTTTTGCCCTACATAATGCTAACATCCGTGAGTTACTAAAAAACAAGCGGCGTAGGCAACGCCGTTATAAGACAAGGAGAAACCATGTCTACACAGATGTCTGTATTTTTAAGCCAAGATTCTGCAGCTCCACATTGGGGTGAAAAGGCCCTGCTTTCGTTCGCCGAGACTGGCGCGACTATTCATTTAGGTGAAGGCCATGATCTTGGTGCAATTCAACGCGCAGCTCGTCAGCTTGATGGTCAGGGAATTCATTCGATTCTACTTTCTGGTGACAACTGGGATCTGGAGAGTATCTGGGCTTTCCATCAAGGCTACCGTAACCCGAAAAAACACGGCTCTCTAGAGTGGGTTGCTTTATCTGAAGACGATCAAGCTGAACTTCAGGGGCGTATTACCGCTACTGATTTCACTCGCGATATCATCAACAAAACAGCCGAAGAGGTTGCACCTCGTCAACTTGCGACCATGGCGGCGGAATTTATTAAATCTGTCGCGCCAGAAGGCACCGTTACCGCACGTATCGTTAAAGACAAAGATCTTCTAGCAGAAGGCTGGGAAGGTATTTATGCCGTTGGCCGTGGCTCTGAGCGCACTTCTGCAATGCTACAGTTGGACTACAACCCAACTGGCGATGAAAACGCACCAGTATTCGCATGTTTAGTTGGTAAAGGCATCACTTTTGATTCGGGCGGCTACAGCCTGAAGCCTTCTAACTTTATGAGCGCAATGAAAGCGGATATGGGCGGCTCTGGTACCATCACCGGTGGTTTAGGCCTAGCGATTCTGCGTGGTTTGAATAAACGTGTGAAACTGATCCTTTGCTGTGCGGAAAACATGGTATCAGGTCGTGCCCTTAAACTGGGTGACATCATTACCTACAAAAATGGTAAAACCGTTGAGATCATGAATACCGATGCGGAAGGTCGTTTGGTGTTGGCGGATGGTCTAATCTACGCAAGCGAGCAGAACCCTGAACTAATTATTGACTGCGCAACATTGACTGGCGCGGCGAAAAACGCACTGGGTAATGATTACCACGCGCTAATGAGTTTTGATGACGAGCTGTCTCATCAAGCTCTGACGGCGGCAAATCAAGAGAAAGAAGGCTTATGGCCACTGCCTCTGGCTGATTTCCACCGTGGTATGCTGCCATCAAACTTCGCGGATTTATCAAACATCAGCTCTGGTGATTACTCACCTGGCGCAAGTACCGCTGCGGCATTCCTGTCTTACTTTGTTGAAGATTACAAGAAAGGCTGGCTGCACTTTGACTGCGCGGGTACGTACCGCAAATCAGCGTCTGAAAAATGGGCTGCTGGTGCAACTGGTATGGGTGTTCGCACTCTTGCTCGCCTTCTTAACGAGCAAGCTGACAAGTAATTAATGTGCGGCATTGGGCTTTCCGATGCCGCATTAATCAGTCACTTTGATACAAAACTATTATTACAAGTACAAAAAAGGAAACTTTATGGCTCTAGAAAGAACGTTTTCAATTGTTAAGCCTGACGCTGTGGAACGAAATCTAATCGGTGAAATCTACAACCGTATTGAAAAAGCGGGTCTGCGTATTGTGGCTGCAAAGATGGTTCATCTGACTGAAGAGCAGGCGAGCGGTTTTTACGCAGAACATGAAGGCAAAGAATTTTTCCCTCCTCTGAAAGAGTTTATGACCTCTGGTCCTATTATGGTTCAGGTTCTAGAAGGCGAAAATGCAATTGCACGTTACCGTGAACTGATGGGCAAAACTAACCCAGAAGAAGCGGCTGCTGGCACACTTCGTTGTGATTACGCGCTAAGCATGCGCCACAACTCAGTACATGGCTCTGATAGCCCTGAGTCGGCGGCTCGTGAGATCGAGTTCTTCTTCCCTGAGTCGGAGATTTGCCCACGTTAATCTTGGATTAACCTGTGCTCGTAAAGATAGTAAGCCTCGGATAATTCCGGGGCTTTTTAGTTTATGAAGGAAGACTCGCTCCAACAGTAAAGTTGTTTAAATTTTAATCAGAATAATTTTAATGCCTTAGCAAACTCAGGGTTTTAGACCCCTTGTTGTAGCTGCATAAAGGCTGTACAATTCGCGCCCTTATTCTTGTTTCAGTCATTGAGAGGCAACATGACTACTGAAAAAATTAATCTACTCGACTTTGATCGCAAAGGCATGCGTCAATTTTTCGCGGAAGAACTAGGCGAGAAAGCGTTTCGTGCTGATCAGGTTATGAAGTGGATCTACCATTTCGGTGTTGATGACTTCGACAACATGACGAACATCAACAAGAAACTACGTGAAAAACTGCAGCACAAGTGTGAAATCAAAGCACCAACTGTAGCTGAAGCGCAACACTCTTCTGATGGCACTATTAAATGGGCTATGAAGGTTGGCGATCAAGACGTAGAAACGGTTTACATCCCTGAAGATGATCGCGCTACATTGTGTGTGTCTTCTCAGGTTGGTTGTGCACTGGAATGTAAGTTCTGTTCAACGGCTCAACAAGGCTTTAACCGTAACCTTAAAGTGTCTGAAATCATTGGTCAGGTGTGGCGTGCTGCACGTGAAGTTGGCCTTGAGAAGGAAACAGGACGTCGTCCAATTACCAACGTGGTAATGATGGGCATGGGCGAGCCTCTTCTGAACATGAAGAACTTGATCCCTGCGCTGGAAATCATGTTGGATGACTTAGGCTTCGGTTTATCTAAGCGCCGTGTGACGGTATCGACATCGGGTGTTGTATCTGGTCTTGATCAGATGACAGGTAAAATCGATGTTGCATTGGCAATCTCTCTTCATGCGCCGAACGATAAGTTGCGCAGTGAAATCATGCCAATCAACGATCGTTGGGATATTCAAGATTTCTTAGCCTCTGTGCGTCGTTACATCGCTTCGTCTAACGCGAACCGTGGCAAAGTGACGGTAGAATACGTATTGCTTGATCATGTCAATGACGACATGGACCACGCGCGTGAGCTTGCTGAACTGATGAAAGACACGCCATGTAAGATCAACTTGATTCCGTTTAACCCGTACCCAGGTTCACCGTATAAGAAGCCAAGCAACTCTCGTATTGACCGCTTCCAAAAGACTCTGATGCAGTACGAGCATACTGTTACCATTCGTAAGACTCGTGGTGACGATATCGATGCGGCATGTGGTCAGCTTGTTGGTGACGTTATTGACCGTACCAAGCGTACCGCTGCGTTAAAAGCGGCACGTGGCGCGGATACCATTGAAGTCAAAGCAGTATAAGCTGTGTGAATTTTAAAATAGCCAGAGCCTTTTGCTCTGGCTATTTTGTTTAGAGAGATTGCGATAAGCAAATGGCTGTCATGAGAGGTGATGCATAGTTTTTTCAACTACATTGATAGTGGGAAAATAACGATGCTGAGGCGGTTACTGAAGGTTGTTTCGCATCATAACCCTGTGCTTAGAGTGGAATTGCGTATAATTTCCAATTACAGTGTCAAAGTTTGGACAAAAGCTTGAGCAATCTGTTAGTTTGAGTGGAAAGAGTTTTTGTCTTTGTTATACATTGTCTTATCATATTGTATAGCATTTACGACAGCATCGGGAAATCTCGGCTTATTCTCTCATACGTTTTGCAGATATCGGCAGGGCGAGTATTCACATTCAAAGCTCAGAGAATTTCTTAAAATTATTACTTTGGTTAACACGATTAGGCTGGCTATCTTTAAGCGAGTCTTAAGAAAAACAACGAAAATAAATAACAGTGTTAGCCACTAAAACAGACTAAAAACCATCATTATGACAGAACACGAAAACACAAATGAAGTACCGCTTTCCATTGAAGCGGGCACACTATTGAAAAACAAACGCGAATCTTTAGGAATGACACAAAAGCAAGTTGCTGATCGCCTGAGACTTCGCGTTTCTGTTATTGAAGATATTGAAAACAATCGATTTGAATCACAACAAGTAGCGACCTTTACTCGTGGTTACTTGCGCTCGTATGCCAAAGTGGTTGGTCTTGATGAAAAAGTAGTACTAACAGCACTAGAGCAAACCGCCGATATCCAGCCGAAAGATCAAGAAATCGAAATGCAGAGCTTTTCTCGCAAAACTAAGCATGAAAAGCACAACAGCCGCATTATGTTCCTGACCTGGGTTATCGCCATTGTGATTACCGGGATCTCTGCTGCCTGGTGGTGGCAGAACCAACAAGATAATAGCCTGACTCAGGTTGTGACGGATTCCAGTGTAGAAGGGCCAGAGCCTAGCGCACAAGAGTTGGCGGACATTGATCAGATGAGTGCCGATGAATTAATCGCAAGCGCTCCCGCTGATATTACAGTTTCCGCTGAACAGCCTGTAGCAGCAGATGAAGCGTTAAGTTCTGCTGAAGCAACGGACGTATTGCCTAGTGATCAACTGGCAAGTACAGATATTGAAGAGCCTGTAGCAGTGCTCGAAGAGGCTGAGGTCGTTGAAGAGCCAGCTATCATCGTGCCGGAGGGAATGAGCCTTCTCACTATGACATTTAAAGCAGACTGCTGGATTCAGGTGAAAGATACCAATGGCAAAACTCTGGTGAGCGGCACCCATAAACCAGGTCAGGATGTAGAACTTACCGGAAAAGCACCATTTAAAGTGATTTTGGGCGCACCGGAAGGGGTTACAATGACATTTGCGAGTGAACCTGTCGACCTTTCTGGGTATACTTCAGGCAAAGTCGCTAGATTCACTTTACCGTTATAAAAAATTATGCAACACGAATCTCCTATTATTCGTCGTAAATCGACGCGTATTTATGTGGGTGATGTGCCAATTGGTGATGGTGCTCCAATTGCTGTACAGTCAATGACCAACACTCGCACGACTGACGTGGAAGCGACAGTCGCACAAATCCGAGCACTAGAAAAAGTGGGCGCAGACATCGTCCGTGTTTCTGTACCTACAATGGATGCAGCTGAAGCCTTCAAACTGATCAAACAGCAAGTGTCTGTTCCGTTGGTTGCTGATATTCATTTCGATTATCGTATTGCGCTTAAAGTAGCAGAGTACGGTGTTGACTGTCTGCGTATCAACCCAGGTAACATCGGCAACGAAGAGCGTATTCGCGCCGTAGTTGATTGTGCCCGTGACAAAAACATTCCAATCCGTATCGGTGTCAACGGTGGTTCTTTAGAAAAAGATCTGCAGATGAAGTACGGTGAACCAACGCCAGAAGCGTTGGTTGAGTCGGCAATGCGTCATGTGGATCACCTAGATCGTCTTAACTTTGATCAATTCAAAGTGAGCGTGAAAGCATCCGATGTTTTCCTTGCGGTAGATTCATACCGTCTGTTAGCGAAGAAAATTGACCAACCACTGCACTTAGGCATTACCGAAGCCGGTGGTGCACGTGCAGGTGCCGTGAAGTCTTCTGTAGGCTTGGGCATGCTGCTGGCTGAAGGTATTGGCGATACTTTGCGTATCTCTCTTGCTGCAGATCCCGTCGAAGAAATCAAAGTTGGTTTCGATATTCTGAAGTCCCTACGCATTCGCTCACGTGGAATCAACTTCATTGCGTGTCCGAGTTGTTCTCGTCAGGAATTTGATGTTATCGGGACTGTGAACGCACTTGAAGAGCGTTTAGAAGATATCATCACCCCAATGGATGTTTCGATTATCGGTTGTGTCGTCAATGGCCCTGGTGAAGCGGAAGTTTCTCATTTAGGCTTGGCGGGTAGTAACAAGAAGAGTGCTTTTTATGAAGATGGTAAACGTCAGAAAGAGCGCTTTGATAACAACGACCTTGTGGATCAGCTAGAAGCTAAAATCCGTGCGAAAGCGTCTATGATGGACAGCGAAAGTCGCATCGAAGTAAAAGTACAAGATTAATCTCAACGAGAATTACGGTAAGTATTGTGGCAAAAACAATTCAAGCAATTCGAGGCATGAACGACTGCCTCCCAACTCAATCACCGCTGTGGCAAAAGCTAGAAAACACAGTGAAAAATGTAATTAGCGCGTACGGTTACAACGAAATGCGCATGCCAATCGTTGAGATGACCCATCTGTTCAGCCGCGCTGTTGGCGAAGAGACAGACGTGGTTTCGAAAGAGATGTACACGTTCGAAGATCGCAATGGCGATAGCCTGACGCTTCGTCCGGAAGGTACTGCAGGTTGTGTACGTGCTGGGATCGAAAACGGTCTACTGTACAATCAAGAACAACGCGTTTGGTACATGGGTCCAATGTTCCGTCACGAGCGTCCTCAAAAAGGTCGTTACCGTCAGTTCCACCAATGTGGCGTGGAAGTATTTGGCCTGAATGGACCTGATGTAGATGCTGAACTTATTATGATGACCGCTCGTCTGTGGCGTGAACTTAGCATCGACAAGCACGTTCGTCTTGAGCTGAACTCTATTGGTTCGCCTGAAGCTCGTGCAAACTACAATGAAGCTTTAGTGGCGTTTCTGGAACAACATATCGATGTACTGGATGACGATTGCAAACGTCGTATGCACACTAACCCTCTTCGTGTTCTTGATTCTAAAAACCCTGATGTTCAGGCTATTTTAGGTGACGCTCCTCGTCTTTCTGAGCACTTAGACGAAGAATCTAAGCAACATTTTGCAGGTCTGTGTGAACTTCTTGATGCTGCAGGCATCGAATACACTGTTAACGAACGTCTTGTTCGTGGTCTGGACTACTACAACCGTACTGTTTTCGAGTGGATCACTGAAAGCTTAGGTGCACAAGGTACAGTATGTGGTGGTGGTCGTTATGACGGTCTGGTTGAACAGCTAGGTGGTAAAGCAACGCCAGCAGTTGGTTTTGCTATGGGCCTTGAGCGCTTAGTGCTTATGCTGGAAACACTAGAGTTAACGGAAGTACGTCGTAGCGTTGACGTATACGTTGTGACCGCGGGCGAAGGTACCATGATGGCAGGGATGAAACTTGCCGAGCAGCTTCGTGAAGAAGTACCTGGCGTACGTGTGATGAATCACTTTGGTGGCGGTAACTTCAAGAAACAGTTTAAACGCGCAGATAAAGTTGGTGCTGTAGTAGCATTGGTTCTGGGTGAGAATGAAGTTGCGGATAACACCGTAGTATTGAAAGACTTGGCTGGTGGTGAGCAACACACTTACAACCAAGCAGAAGTTGCTGAAAAGATCGCAGCACTGATTTAAGTCTTTTAGTAAGCTAGTAATTTTATCCTGGTTCGTTATTTGAGGCTCCCACATGTGGAGCCTTTAAACGAGATGGGAACAATGGCAGCTTTGCTGCCATTTACATGTTTTAAGAGGACAGGAAGTGGAACTTTACGATACTGAAGAACAACAAGTTGAAGCCATTAAAGACTGGTGGAAAGAGAACGGTAAAGCCGTCATCATCGGTGCTGTTGTTGGTTTAGGTGGTCTATTTGGTTGGCGTTACTACCAGGATTCAGTGATTCAGGCGAGTGAAGCAGCTTCACAGAGCTACACAACAGCGATTAGTGCATTGCAAGAAAAAGGTGTTGATGCACAGGCTGAAGTTCAGGCATTCATCGATTCAAGCGAAGTAAAAGAATATTCAGTATTGGCCGCTCTGCAACTCGCGAAATCACAAGTTGAAGCACAGGATCTTTCTGCTGCGCTTGAGCAACTAAAGTGGGCACAAAGCAGCACTAAAGATGCAGCATTGTCACCACTTATCAGTTACCGCATTGCTCGTATTGAAGCGGAACTGGGTAACTTTGATGCAGCAACGTCTGAACTAAGCAAAGTAACCGATGCCGCATGGAATGGTCGTATTGCGGAGCTTCGAGGTGATATCGCGCTTCGTCAAGGTGACGAAGATGCCGCTTATGCCGCTTATACTGAAGCGCAGCAAGCGACAGATGCAAGCCCGACACTGCAAATGAAATTGGACGATCTGGCGAAATAAGGACCGCATTGGATGAAAAGAGTCTTTAAAAAAGCCTTGTTAGGCGCGTTAACGATGGGCATCCTCGCAGGTTGTGCGAGTGAAGAAGATACCATTGTTATGGCGCCGCTACCTCAAGTCGATAGTGAGTTTACGACTCATACAGAATGGAGCACGTCGGTGGGTGATGGCGTTGGTCATTACTTCTCTAAACTGTCTCCAGTTTATGCCAACGGCACTTTATTTGTTGCAAGTCGTGACGGTGTTGTCAAAGCGCTGGATCCAGAAAACGGCAAGCCGCTTTGGGAAGTTGATCTAGAAGAGAGCGTTGTAGCTCGTCTATCTGGAGGTATCACAGCCGCTTACGGAAGCCTATACATAGGTTCTGACAACGGTGATGTTATTGCACTTTCCCAAGAGACTGGTGAAGTGAACTGGCGTGTTAAGGTCGGCGGAGAAGTACTCGCAAAGCCGGTTGCTGACTCTGGTTTGATCATCATTAATACCAGCCGAGGCACGCTTGTAGCTCTTAACGAAAGCACTGGTGAGCAACGCTGGGCATTGAGCACTGAAGTTCCTAACCTGACTCTACGTGGTGACAGTACACCTGTGGCGATTGGTGGTGGTGTTTTCTGGGGCACGGCAAATGGCCGATTGGCAGCAGCGATTGTGGAACGTGGTCAGCTTATTTGGCAACAACCAATCGGTACGCCAAAAGGTGCAACGGAAATCGACCGTTTGGTTGACGTTGACGCTTCACCAATCGTACTTGGCGGCACTCTTTTCACCATCGGTTTTAATGGCCAGCTAGTTGCGGTTGACTTACGCTCTGCAAACCCGATTTGGAAGCGTAATTACTCATCGGCGAATGACATGGCAACGGATGGTAGCCGTCTGTTTGTCATTACTGAAAAAGATCATGTTGTTGCCGTTGATGCGCGAAGTGGCACTGAGTTGTGGGAAAACAGCTTGCTTGAGCACCGTCAACTGACGGCGCCGGTTGTGATAGGTAACTATCTGGTTGTTGGTGACACATTGGGTTACCTGCACTGGATGGATCGCTCAACTGGTGAATTCGTAGCACAGCAATATATTGACGACAGTGGTTTTGCTGTTGGTCCAACGTTGCTGTCTGATGGTTATGTCCTTACTACTCGCAACGGCGATGTAAAGAAACTAACCATTAACGAATAATATCGTGATATAATTCACATTCGGCTCCTGGCTGGTGACAGTTAGGAGCCGTTTTGTTGTTTGAAATTATTGTTTATTTATTAAAAGTTATTCCTGACGTGGTTATAGGTAAAACCTGGTTTGATTTGGCATTGGGCAAGTCGTTACCTATAACTACAGAAGAAAGATTATTGTAGAGGTTGTTATGGTACCTGTTGTGGCCCTAGTCGGGCGTCCGAATGTAGGTAAATCTACACTATTTAACCGATTGACACGCACTCGTGACGCTTTGGTTGCGGACTTTCCTGGCCTGACGCGAGACCGTAAATATGGCCAAGCTAAACTTGGTGAAGAGCACGAATTCATCGTCATTGATACTGGTGGTATTGATGGTACGGAAGAAGGCGTTGAAACAAAGATGGCCGAGCAGTCTTTAGCGGCCATTGATGAAGCTGACGTTGTGCTATTCCTAGTTGACGGTCGTGCTGGTCTTACGCCTTCTGATGAAGCGATTGCGGCGCACCTGCGTAAAATTGAAAAGCCAGCCATGCTGGTAGTAAACAAAATTGACGGTATTGATGCCGATGCTGCTTGTGCCGATTTCTGGCAGTTGGGTGTCGACGACATGTACCAGATCGCTGCCGCTCATGGCCGTGGTGTGACTGCGCTTCTTGAACGAGCTTTAGCGCCGTTCTTTGATGACTTGCTGGGCAGCGAGTCAGAAGAAGGTGAGATTGAAGATCTGACTGAATTTGAAGATGCGGAAATCCTAGAAGAAGAGTACAGCGAAGAAGAAGCGGAACAAGAGTTTCAACGTTTGCAAGATCAGCCAATCAAGCTTGCAATCATTGGCCGTCCAAACGTTGGTAAATCAACGTTGACCAACCGTATTTTGGGTGAAGAGCGTGTTGTTGTTTACGATATGCCAGGCACCACACGTGACTCTATCTACATTCCAATGGAACGTGATGGTCGTGAATACGTACTTATTGATACAGCGGGCGTACGTCGTCGTGGTCGTATCAATGAAACGGTTGAGAAATTCTCAGTAGTTAAAACGTTGAAAGCTGTAGAAGATGCCAACGTGGTTCTGCTGGTTATCGACGCGCGTGAAAACATTTCGGATCAAGACTTGAGCCTGCTTGGTTTTGCTCTGAACGCGGGTCGTTCTATCGTACTTGCTGTAAACAAGTGGGATGGTCTGGATAACGACGTGAAAGAGAACGTGAAGAAAGAGCTAGACCGTCGTCTGGGCTTTGTAGACTTCGCTCGTATTCACTTCATCTCAGCGTTGCACGGTACTGGTGTTGGTCACTTGTTTGAGTCAATTCAGGAAGCCTATAAATCGGCAACGACACGTGTCGGTACTTCAGTGCTGACTCGTATCATGAAAATGGCCGTTGATGATCACCAACCACCTATGATTCGCGGTCGCCGTATTAAATTGAAATACGCGCACGCTGGTGGTTATAACCCACCAATCGTGGTCATTCACGGTAATATGGTTCGTGAGCTACCAGATTCGTACAAGCGCTATCTGATGAACTATTTCCGCAAGTCTCTGGAAATCATGGGTACACCAATCCGTATTAACTTCCAGAACAGTGAGAACCCATTTGAGAACCGTACCAACAAACTTACTCTTTCTCAGGAACGTAAGCGCAAGCGTATGATGTCTGCGGTTAAAAACCGTAACAAATAATCGAGTTCAAAAATACCCAAGTTTTGCTTGGGTATTTTTTTATCTTCAAAACACAGAACAACAACTATGACGATTACTGCGACTAAAATTCGCTTCTGTCATCAGACATGGCAGCTAGAATCCTCTGTACAACTCATCGAGCATAACGATGATGTAAGCTATCTGGTGACTGAGACCACTCCTTTTCACCCCGTAAGCCACATTTGGCCCGATCACCCCGCTGATAAAGGCTCGATTGAGATAGACGGAACGTTATTCACGGTTCTCGACTGTCAGGTAGGTGCGGTAGAGCAAGCCACAAACATACTGTATGTTGGAACTGCAATTCCTGTAAAACGAGATACAGCAGGCTGGACGTTTGTTGTCGTGCATGTGCTACCAAAAGTCGACTCACTTGAGTCAGATATGATGGTCGCTTTGCAAGTGGATAAATCCTATCAGCTTTCTCTGAGTCGTGGCCACAGTGCCGGACATCTGGCTTACTTAGCATTAAATAAAGTTCTGGCCGATGGTTATTGGCGTAAAGACGCTGACCGTAAAGACCCTCATGGTTATTATGATTTTAACAGCTATGCTCAGGAGACAAGCTTCGTTACGCCGGACAAGTGCGTGGATACGTATCGTTTAGGTAAAACACTCCGAAAAAGAGGGCTAAACAGCGCAGATATGCTGTCGGACCTTAGTGACATAGAACATAAGGTCAATGCTCAGTTGTCAGAATGGCTTCAGCGCAAAGAGACGATCATTATAGAGTGTCATGGTGATAATCTTACCGATTCTCGCTATTGGAAGTGTGATCTGGGAGAAGGGGAAATCGCTGTGATCCCTTGTGGTGGAACGCATGCCAGTCATTTAAATGAGTTTGCCTCAATACAAGTAACCTTAATAGAATGTGACCCACAAACCATTGAAATGCACACCGAAGTAAAAGCGTTTTCAGATAATTAGATCTTTTTATTAAATTCTGTTTGTCTGGTGTTTTTACGTTACCTTTGGTTTTTTAATCTAATTTAAATTGAAATACAGAATATGTAACTTATGCTTTCGGTGTGTGGTTATATAAATATTCTTTTAGGGGGTGATCGCTGATCAAGTGGGTAATATCCGACGATCAGAATAAGATCTTTATATGTCCGAGCGAATGACGCATCAATCCGAGATCTCAAAAGCAGTGACGGCGATCATTGTTTAGCGTGGCAAATTTTGAATAATGAGATTAAGAAATGAGTAAGGTAAAGGCGTATGCAGCAGAATATTTGTCCGACTTGTGATGTTGAATTAGAGTGGACGGGTCAGTATCACTGTAACCAGTGTGAGTCCGATTTCAAAAAGGTAGGGTTTTGTCCCGATTGTGACGCTGAACTGGAAAAGCTTCAGGCTTGTGGTGCGGCGAATTACTTCTGTAATACTTGTAATGAACTCAAATCGAAATCTCGAGTTCGATTTGAGTTTCAAAAGATTGACTAACCCTAAACTGGGTTAGTTGACGGTCGAGCGAATCTCGCCATTTGCTAAACGGGTGACCAGACGGTCGCCCGTTTTCACATCTTCAGCTTGTGTAATCACCTTGCCTTGCTCTGTTTGCGTGATGGAATAGCCACGTTTGAGGGTTGCAAGTGGGCTCACTGCCTCCAGCTTTTCTGCAGCCATTGCCAATTGATGGCGCACAGTCAGTAATTTGCGATCCATGGCATCCAACAGCTTTTGCTCGACACGGTCTAGTCTCGATTTTTGCTGAGCTAAGTGTCTGACAGGAGAATTCAATTGCAGACGGTGGTGTTTACGCTCAATCGCTTGCTGACGAGTATCGATGAAGCGTTGCATTGCTCTGCGCAGTCGTACATCCAGTTCATCTAATTGCTGCGATTGACGCTGCAACTGATAGCTGGGATGTTGGCGCTCTAAACGGTGGAGAAGTTGCGCTGCTTGCTGCTTTTGTTCCGCCAAATAATAACGCATTGCGCTCGCCAATTTATGTTGACAAGTAATGAGGGCTTGACCTTTATGACTATTATCGCGACTCACCAGCTCCGCAGCTGCCGACGGCGTTGGTGCTCGAACGTCGGCAACAAAGTCAGCAATCGTTACATCGACTTCGTGGCCTACGGCACTAATGATTGGGATTTGGCTGGCCGAGATCGTACGCGCAAGGATCTCGTTGTTAAAGCACCATAAATCTTCTAATGAACCACCACCACGGCCAACAATAAGCACATCACACTCATTGCGGCTGTTTGCACGACCAATTGCTTGTGCGATTTGAATAGCGGCTTCTTCTCCCTGAACCATGGTCGGATAAATTACAACGGGAAGAGAAGGGTCACGGCGTTTTAATACATCGAGGATATCGTAAAGTGCCGCACCGGTTTTAGAGGTGATTACGCCCACGCGTTTTGGGTGCTCTGGCAAAATCTGTTTGTTCGTTTGGGCAAACAAACCTTCTGCTGCCAGTTTCATCTTGAGTTCTTCAAACTCTTGCTGCAGACGGCCATCGCCTTCTGGCTGCATACTTTCGATGATAAGTTGGTAGTCGCCACGAGGCTCATACAGAGACAGGCGTGCTTTTACTAATACTTGGTTACCGTTTGCAGGCTTGAAAGTCACACGACGATTGTTGCCACGAAACATGGCGCATTTAACTTGAGCGCGAGAGTCTTTTAGCGTGAGGTACCAATGACCAGAGACAGGGGCTGAGAAGTTTGAAATCTCTCCGACAAGCCAGACGATCCCCATTTCATTTTCCAACAGGAGGCGGACTTCTGCATTAAGACGAGAAACGGTGAAAATGTTTTGATTGGTCTGGGAGAGCACAGCTAATCTCGTAGACGTGAGTATGGAAATTAGCGGCAATATAATACATAGCAAGGGGGTAATTGCAAGAAAAAAATTAAAAAACTTGTAGTCAATCGATTGTCTTGAACGTATAATCCCTCCGCAATATCTAATCCAAATGTAACTCGTTGACCAAAACGGTTACCCTCATTATGCGAAACGATGAGACTTTGGATTGTTTTTTTTACTCCTCTAATTGTGAGATATTGCAAATGCTAAGAATTGCCAAAGAAGCGCTGACATTCGACGACGTACTGCTAGTGCCAGCACACTCCACCGTTCTCCCAAACACAGCTGATCTTCGCACTCAGCTAACGAAAAATATTGCTCTGAATATTCCAATGATTTCTGCGTCTATGGATACCGTGACGGAAGCTCGTCTCGCTATTGCACTTGCGCAGGAAGGTGGCATTGGCTTTATCCACAAAAACATGTCTATTGAGCAGCAGGCAGCTGAAGTTCGTAAAGTTAAAAAATTCGAATCAGGTGTTGTTACAGACCCTGTGACAGTAAACCCTGATGCAACCATCGCTGACGTAGTCGCACTGACTGAAAAACACGGTTTTGCTGGCTTCCCTGTTGTCACTGAGCACAATGAACTTGTTGGTATCATCACTGGCCGTGACGTTCGCTTTGTTACTGACCTTTCTAAGAAAGTATCTTCTGTTATGACGCCAAAAGAAAAATTGGCGGCTGTAGAAGAAGGTGCGACTCGTGAAGAAGTGCAGGAAAAAATGCACGAAGCACGTGTAGAGAAAGTACTGGTTGTAAATGATGATTTCAAACTGACTGGTATGATCACAGCGAAAGACTTCCACAAAGCAGAACGTAAACCAAATGCATGTAAAGATGGACGTGGTCGTCTACGCGTTGGTGCAGCAGTTGGTGCTGGTGCAGGTAACGAAGAACGTGTTGCTGCACTAGTTGAAGCTGGTGTTGACGTACTGCTAATCGACTCTTCTCACGGTCACTCTGAAGGCGTTCTACAACGTATTCGTGATACTCGTGCTGCTTACCCAGATCTAGATATCATCGGCGGTAACGTTGCAACAGGTGCTGGTGCGAAAGCTCTTATCGAAGCTGGCGTAAGCGCAGTAAAAGTTGGTATCGGCCCTGGTTCTATCTGTACGACTCGTATCGTAACTGGTGTTGGTGTTCCTCAAATTACAGCAATCGCAGATGCGGCTGAAGTAGCGAATGAATACGGTGTTCCTGTTATCGCAGATGGCGGTATCCGTTTCTCAGGTGACATCTGTAAAGCAATCGTAGCTGGCGCATCATGTGTGATGGTTGGTTCTATGTTTGCAGGTACAGAAGAAGCACCGGGCGAAGTGATTCTTTACAACGGCCGTTCTTACAAAGCTTACCGCGGCATGGGTTCTTTGGGTGCAATGTCTCAAGGTTCTTCTGACCGTTACTTCCAGTCTGACAACGCTGCAGACAAGCTTGTACCTGAAGGTATCGAAGGTCGTATCGCATACAAAGGTCGTCTGAAAGAGATCGTACACCAGCAAATGGGTGGTCTACGTTCAAGCATGGGGCTAACGGGTTCTGCAACTATCGAAGATATGCGTACTAAAGCTGAATTTGTACGTATCTCTGGTGCAGGTATGCAAGAGTCTCATGTACATGACGTTCAGATTACTAAGGAAGCGCCAAACTACCGCCTAGGTAACTAATTGCCTAGAGTAAACGTTTGCTTTTTCCTTGAAGCATTAAGAAGAGGCGAGTACACTCGCCTCGGTTTTAATCACTTAGCCTAAAAAGACTGCTCAAAATGACTAAAAATATCCATGACCAACGTATTCTGATCTTGGACTTCGGTTCTCAGTACACTCAATTAGTTGCTCGTCGCGTACGTGAAATCGGCGTTTACTGTGAACTATGGAGCTGGGACGTAGAAGAAGCGGATATTCGCGAATTCAACCCAGACGGCATCATCCTATCTGGCGGCCCTGAAAGCGTAACGGAAGAAAACTCTCCACGCGCTCCTCAATATGTATTTGACTCAGGTGTTCCTGTTCTTGGTGTATGTTACGGCATGCAGACCATGGCAGAGCAGCTAGGTGGTAAAGTCGCAGGCTCAAACGAGCGTGAGTTTGGCTACGCACAAGTTAAAGTTTCTGGCGAATCTGCACTATTCAAAGATCTTGAAGCAACTCAAGACGTATGGATGAGCCACGGTGACAAAGTAGTAGAAATCCCAGCAGACTTCGTAAAAGTAGGTGAGACAGATACATGTCCTTACGCTGCGATGGCGAATGAAGAGAAGAAATACTACGGCGTTCAGTTCCACCCAGAAGTAACGCACACAAAACAAGGCCTACAAATTCTAGAGAACTTTGTTCTTGGTGTATGTGGTTGTGAGCGTCTTTGGACTTCTGAATCTATCATCGAAGACGCAGTCGCTCGCATTAAAGAGCAAGTAGGTGACGACGAAGTTATCCTGGGTCTGTCTGGTGGTGTGGATTCATCGGTTGTTGCTATGTTGGTTCACCGCGCGATTGGCGATAAGCTAACGTGTGTATTCGTTGACAACGGTCTGCTTCGTCTAAACGAAGGTCAGCAAGTAATGGATATGTTTGGCGACAAGTTCGGTCTAAACATCATCAAAGTTGACGCAGAAGATCGTTTCCTTGACGCGCTAAAAGGCAAGTCTGACCCAGAAGATAAGCGTAAGACAATCGGTCACGTATTCGTAGACGTATTCGATGAAGAGTCTAAGAAACTGGCTAATGCAAAATGGCTAGCTCAGGGTACTATCTACCCAGACGTAATCGAATCAGCAGCTTCTAAAACTGGTAAAGCGCACGTGATTAAATCACACCACAACGTGGGCGGCCTACCAGAAGATATGGAAATGGGTCTGGTTGAACCTCTACGTGAGCTATTTAAAGATGAAGTTCGTAAGATTGGCCTTGAGTTAGGTCTTCCTTACAACATGCTTTACCGCCACCCATTCCCGGGTCCTGGTCTAGGTGTTCGTGTTCTTGGCGAGATCAAGAAAGAGTACTGTGATTTGCTACGTCGCGCTGACGCTATCTTTATTGAAGAGCTTCACGCAGCAGACCTATACAACAAAGTGTCTCAAGCGTTCACGGTATTCCTACCTGTACGTTCAGTTGGCGTAATGGGCGATGGCCGTAAGTACGATTGGGTTGTATCTCTGCGTGCAGTAGAAACCATCGACTTTATGACAGCGCATTGGGCACATTTACCATACGACTTCCTAGGTAAGGTTTCTAACCGTATTATCAACGAAGTTGATGGCATTTCACGTGTTGTTTACGACATTTCTGGTAAGCCACCAGCGACAATCGAGTGGGAATAATTCCCAAAGATTTTGTTTGATAGAACCAGCCTTCGGGCTGGTTTTTTTATATCTAAAATCTTCGAATCGAAATCGTCAGTTTTTTCTTAGCGATTATATACACCTAGTTAAAATGAATGTATATTCATATTTATTGTTTAATTATATGAATGGTATTGCTATGGAACAGGCTGAATTTACCTCTCTCATTCCCATCCTTATTACTCTTTTTCTCGCTCTGACTACGCGAAATGTTGTCGTTGGTTTATTCGCGGGTGTGGTTAGCGGTGTCGCTATGCTTGAAGGCACATTTGTTGAAAAAGGGCCGCTAGAATCGTTTAGTGCATTGATGAAAAGTTACCTACTCCCGCAACTTACCGACAGCTATAACGCTGGTGTGATTTTGTTATTAGTCTTTATCGGTGGTTTCGTCGCTTTAATGGAAAAGTCTGGCGGTGGTGTTGCCTTTGCTAAAAAGGTAACGCAATGGGTGGCGAGTAAATGCCAAGCTCAGATCTCTGCATGGTTTGGCGGTGTAGTAATATTCTTCTCAGACCTTGGTACGCCCTTGATTGTTGGCCCAGTGTTCCGACCTTTATTTGATAAGCTAAAAGTATCACGTCAAAAATTAGCTTTTATTATCGATTCCACTTCCTCTCCCGTCGCAATCTTGATTCCTTTTATCGGGTGGGGCGTTTACATCATGGGCTTAATCCAAAAAGAGTTCACTGCACTGAATGTGAGTATGAGTGATTGGGATGCTTTCATTGGAGCAATTCCTTACCAGTTTTATGCGTTCTTAGCGATTGCTATCGTACCCATCGTTTCCTTTTTTAAACTCGACTTCGGACCAATGGCCAAAGCAGAAAAACTCGCAGAGCAGGGCGATGATTTTGGGAAAGTTCAAGAGTCACTAAATGTGTTTACGCATAAAAATGCAAAATCTAGCTTTGTGTGGGCTCCACTCTTGGTGATGTTGCTTGTTCTGTGCACTATTCTCGTACCGCATGGTTTCCCTTTGCAAAAGGTAGCGGGTTCGACATTCCGTGCCGCGCTTTCATCAGCCTACTTTTTTGCCGCATTTACTCTTATTGCACTGATGGCACTTTATGGCGTTAGAAAGTTATCAGATGGCATTCAGGTGTACTTAAAAGGTATGTCGAACATGATGTCGGTTGCGGTAATACTAGTATTAGCATGGTCACTAAGCTCTGTTGGCAAAGAGCTTGGGGCTGCTGCTTATATTGCCGAGCAGGCACAAACGGGCTTTCCTAATTGGTTGCTACCTGCTGTTGCCTTCCTATTAGCGGGAATTATTTCATTTGCGACAGGTTCATCATGGGGAACATTTGCGATTATGATGCCTTTGGTGATTCCTACAGCCATCGCTATTGATGCCCCATTGTTAGTTTGTATTGGTGCAGTACTCTCTGGGGGCTTGTTTGGTGATCATTGCTCCCCAATATCTGAGACCACCATTCTATCTTCTACAGGGGCTGGATGTGAGCAATATGAGCACTTTAGAACTCAACTACCATACGCTTTATTGAATGGTGCTGTAGCGCTGGTGTGTTTTCTTATCGCAGGAATGGCCGCATCACCGATTATTGTATTGCTGGCAGTTGCTGCGCAATTTGCTATTTACTTTATCATCTCAAAACAGAATCAACACAGGGAAGCCGAGCCGCTTACCTCAGAGAGCTAGCGCAAAAGTCACCATAAATCGGGAGCTATCAAGCTCCCGCTTTTTTAGCCAACGATAAAGAAAGTTGAGCACGCTAACTTGAACCTTCAGTAACTCCCCCAGTAAACCTGTAGATGGTGGTTTCGTCTTTGTTATTAGGTTGTTTCTTAATCAGTGGGTGGTTATTTGTGAAATCTAAGTTTCCAGTAACGGCTTTTCTCTTTTGTGACTGCCTCCATTAAAATTTGCGCGCATTTTTTATCAACTTTTTTTAAAGGTATTTGTACATGTCGACAAAACTGGCTAACCCAGCACCGCTAGGTCTAATGGGTTTCGGTATGACCACGATTCTGCTAAACATTCATAATGCAGGATTTTTCCCACTGGACTCAATGATTCTAGCGATGGGCATCTTTTATGGTGGCCTTAGTCAAGTTATCGTTGGCATCATGTGCTTTAAGCGCGGTGACACGTTCGGTACAACTGCATTTACATCTTACGGCCTATTCTGGCTGACTCTAGTAGGTCTGATTGTTATGCCTCACATGGGACTACCAGCAAGCCCAGCGAGCTTCATGGGTTGGTACCTGGCACTATGGGGTATCTTTACTGGCTTTATGTTCATTGGCTCTCTTTGCTACCCAACAGCGAAACAGGTTGTGTTTGGTTCTCTGACTATTCTGTTCTTCTTGCTTGCTGCGCGCGATTTCACTGGTAGCGAGCTGATCGGTACAATTGCTGGCTTTGAAGGCATTTTCTGTGGTGCTAGTGCGGTTTACTTCGCAATGGCTCAAGTACTAAACAATGAGTTTGGGCGTGAAGTTCTACCTGTTGGCAAAGCTAAAATCGCTCGTAAAGTTGAAGCGGTTGCAATGGCTTAAACGCTATATTTTGCAGATTTCAAAAGCGGACCTCAGGTCCGCTTTTTTATTATCTGAACTTAACTGCATCACGTGAGAATTGTCTGATTTATATATTGTTGTGACATTACGCGAGCTTTTTCTCAAAGAATAATTCATTATTTACGTATCCATATACAACGAGTTACATTCTATGAAAAAGCATTTGTCAGTTATTCTCACATTCGCCTTTGCGGTGATCTCATCTCCACTCTTAGCTCAGAGTGGCGATCCATTACCTTCTTGGAATGAAGGCGAAACAAAACAAGCTATCATCCAATTTGTTAGCGAGGTTACCGACTCAGATTCTGCTAATTTTGTTGCTCCAGCGGATCGCATTGCTACGTTTGATAACGATGGAACGCTATGGTCCGAAAAGCCGATGTACTTCCAGGTACTGTTTGCTCTGGACCAAATTAAAGCACAAGCTGCGGACCATCCAGAGTGGAAAACCACTACGCCTTACTCCCTCGTATTGAACGACCAGTTGGATAAATTGACTGCAGACGATCTCATCAAATTAGTGCTGCAAACTCATACAGGTGTGATCAGTGATGAATTTACCGCTATGGTTAAAAGCTGGATCAATATGGCAAAACACCCAGTAACAGGCGCGCCATACACCGACATGGTTTTCCAGCCGATGTTAGAGCTTTTAGATTTCTTGGAAGATAATGGATTCAAAAACTTTATCGTTTCCGGCGGAGGAAATGCTTTTATGCGCGCTTGGGCTTCCGATGTCTATAACATTCCGTCGGAGCGAATTATTGGGACCCAACTTGCAACTGAGTTTGTGAATGTGGACGGAAGCTATCAAGTTAAGCGAATGCCGGGCGTTGTGGTGAATAATGACAAAGTAGAAAAACCACTGCAGATTTATCAACACATCGGTAAGCGTCCAATTGCTTCATTTGGCAACTCGGATGGTGACCTGCAAATGCTGCAGTGGACCACCTCTGGTCCGGGACCGCGTCTTGCAATGTATGTTCACCATACTGATGAGAAACGAGAGTGGAAGTACGATCGTGAGTCCAGCGTAGGCAAACTCGATAAGGGTCTCGACGAAGCAAAAGAGAAAGGCTGGTTAGTTGCGGATATGAAAAATGATTGGGTACAAATATATCCGTCGAAATAGCTTGTGCTATCTCTGTATAAGAAAGGGGTTATCCATAGGGTAACCCCTTTCTTTTTTTTATCAGTATGAGTTTTAGTTAATCTACTGCACTTTAGTTTTTATTTTGTGTTTTTGTTTATTTTGCTGTTTTTATTTTGCTTACACAGATTTTTCTTCTGTTGCTCTATTGGGTTTGCACCGTTCAAGAGCGCATGATCACTGAGCGATCATTTAGAAGAGTGTTTGTTTTTTATGTTTGGTTATGAGGATAACTTTTGGTTTGTGGTGAGGCTTCTTGTCTTGGCTATTATCTAGACAGTCAATGTCGAATGAGTCGCCATTAGTACAAGGAAGGGAAACCATGAGTAGCACACTATCAAGTTCACTAGAACCAGAATTGACCACCGTGGCTGGTCAAGCCGATAAGTCTTCTTCAGAACCTCGTAAAGCGATCTTTGCCATCTCACTTGGCAATGGATTAGAGATGTATGACTTTACGGTCTACAGCTTTTTTGCCGTCATTATTGGCGAGTTATTTTTTAACGTCGGTGGTGCAGCAGCCGGGTTATTGTTATCACTGGCTACGTTTGGCGTTGGGTTTGTTATGCGTCCACTCGGTGCGGTACTGATTGGTAACTATGCGGATAAACATGGACGCAAAGCCGCTCTGACCCTCACGATTGCTTTAATGACGATCGGTACTGGCATGATTGCACTGACGCCTACCTATGAAAGTATCGGTATAGCCGCAACCATTATTTTGGTGGTTGGACGCCTGTTACAGGGCTTGTCTGCTGGTGGTGAAATTGGCGCTGCGTCTGCGGCATTGATGGAGTCAAACAACTACAAGCGCCGTTGTTACATGGTGAGTTGGCAGCTTGCAAGCCAAGGTGCAGCTGCGCTGTTTGGTGCACTCGTTGCTTTTGCGGTAAATGGTCTGCTCACACCCGAGGACGTGCATAGCTGGGGTTGGCGTATTCCATTTATCCTTGGTTTATTGATCGGTCCTGTAGGTTGGTACATCCGTCGTCATCTAAAAGAGTCACATCAGGCAGATTCCCACGCGAAAGATACTCCATTTAAAACCGTTCTGCGTAAACAAGGCCGCACGATCTTAACTGGCATGTTAATGATTTGGGGTGGTACTGCATGTATGTATATTGAAGTGTTCTACATGCCAACTTACCTGATTAAAGAGTTGGGCTACGCGCCGACGACGGCTTTTGCGGTCGCGGTGATGGCGGGTTTTATGTTGATGATGCTGATGCCTTTATTTGGTAAATGGGCGGATCGTTTGCAAAGTCGTAAAACCTTGCCGCTGGTTGGTATGTTCGGTGCTTTTGTCTGTATTTATCCTGCGTTCGCGTTGCTTGGTGGTGAAGCCTCTCTACCTAAAGCATTACTGATCATCGGTGGTTTAATCACGTTATTTGCTCTGGCTAATGCATCGTTACTGGTGCTGATTATGGAAGCCTTTACTCAGCAGTACCGCGCGAGTGGCATCTCAATGATTTATGGCTTTGGCGTGACCGTTTTTGGTGGCTTCACTCCACTGTTAGTCGCTACTTTGATCGAGTTTAGCGGCAATAAAATGGCCCCTGCGTTTTATCTGATGACTGCGATTGTGGTGAGCTCTCTGGCCATGTGGCGTTTCCCTGCGAAAGCGCCTCAATAACCCTCTCTGCTAAAAGAACCGAATTAATAAAAGGAATTGATGATGACATTACCTGAATTATCGCTACTCAAAAACGCCGATTTTGTTGCCAGTTGTGAGCCATTTATTCAGACTCGCCATGCCATTCATGCCCATCCAGAGCTGGGAGCAGAAGTGCCTAACACGGCTAAGCTGGTGGCGGAACTGTTAACAGAGTGGGGCTATGAAACTCATACTGGTATTGGCGGATATGGTGTGGTCGGTGTGCTAAAGCAGGGCACTTCGCAACGCTGTATTGGTATCCGTGCGGATATGGATGCTCTGCCTATTCAGGAAGAAACAGGGTTACCTTACGCCAGTAAGATAGATGGACACATGCACGCTTGTGGTCATGATGGTCATACCGCAATCTTGCTGGCTGCGGCCCATTATATCGCGAAGCATGTTTCTTTTGACGGCACGATTAACCTCATCTTCCAGCCTGATGAAGAAGGGTTATCGGGAGCAAAAGCGATGATTGACGATGGTTTGTTTGATCGCTTCCCTTGTGATGCGGTTTTCGCTTTGCACAATATGCCGGGCAACGAGGTCGGGCAGGCAACCGTACGCAGTGGAGCATCATTAGCATCGTCAGATAAAGTCACCATTCGTCTGACAGGGAAAGGTGGTCATGCAGCAATGCCCCACCTATCAAATGATGTCACCATTGCCATTGGTCATATCATTCTTGGGCTGCAAAGTATTGTGTCGCGCAATATAAATCCGGCTGACCAAAGTATTATCAGTATTGGTCAGATTGAGGCAGGAAAAACAGCGAATGTGATTCCAAATGATGCGTTAATGAAGCTTTCAGTACGTAACTTCAGTGAAGCGAATCAGGATTTGATTGAGCAGCGAATTCGTGAGGTAGTGGCTGGACAGTGTCAGGCGTTTGGTATCCAGGGAGAAGTTGAATACCTACGTCAGGTGCCGTCAGTGTTCAATTCATCAGAGGAAACTCTGAGAGCTCGCAAAGTGGTCAAGGCTGTGCTTGGTGAAGACAATGTTGCTGGCGATGAATCACCAGTTGTTCCGGGCAGTGAAGATTTTGCCTGGATGCTGAAAGAACGTCCGGGATGTTATTTCTTCCTCGCTAATGGGGTAGGCGACTGGCATGGCTGTTCTGTACACAACCCTGGCTATGATTTTAATGATCAGCTAGTTACGATTGGTGCGGCTTGCTGGGTTGAGCTGGTGAGTGAATACCTGAGCACTGAATAAGTGGTGTAGAATGGCTTTGATTAAGGACAATGAGGGTATATAACAGATGAAGTTACATCAAGTTAGAGCATTTCTGGCTGTGAGTCAGGCGGGGAGCCTGAAAGCAGCAGCAGAACAACTGCATCTGACGCAGCCCGCCCTAAGCAAAGCCATTAAAGAACTGGAACAGCAATATGGTGTTGCTCTATTCGAGCGTTCTGCTGGTGGGTTAACTCTCACGCCATATGGTGAGCGCTTGATGGGATACGCACGTTTAATGAACGAAACCGCCCGACGAGCCAAGCAAGAGATTGACACCATGCGCGGGGTTCCCAACGGCAGCGTGACTATAGGAGTGACACCCGTTGCTTCACTACTTAAATCATTGGCTTCCAGTCTGAACACGTTCATGCAGCGTTATCCGGAAGTTTCTCTACGTATCGTAGAGTTGCGTCCTGCTCCTCTACTGACACATTTGCGTCAGGGAGAAGTGGATTTTGCTATCACATCGCAAATACCGGTGATTGATAGTGCGCTGGAGTGGCAAGCGGTTTGTCGTATCCCTAATGTCGTGGTGACCCGTAAGTCCCATCCGCTGTGTAATACTCGGTCGTTGAGGACATTACATCAGAGTGACTGGCTGACGCTGGACTCTCCCGATGATCCGAGTACCTATTTTTACCAGTTGTTTTCCGTTAATGGTCTACCATTGCCATCTCGTATTCGTGAATGTACTTCGATGACGTTAGCCCGTTCACTGATTCAAAACGCCGATTTTGCTGCCCTATTTTCTACGGAATCGCTTGATTTGGATTACATCAAAAATGAATTTGCGGCAGTGCCATTGCTGGATAATATCCCAGATAGCGTCATCTCAGTCGTACGTCCGAAGAGGGATATTATGACGCAGAGCGCGACAGCACTGTTTGATGGCATATTGCAGGATATGCGAGACATCTACCCCGACTTCTAGTCTGCCGTTTCTGATGAAGAAAATAAAAGGGCCAGCGAATTGCTGGCCCTTGTTGTTGTGTAATGCTGTATTTATTTTTGTAAATTTATAGAGACGTTTCTTCTGCTGTTTTTTGTGTCGCTTCAACAGCGGCAGTGTGAGCAGATTTACCTGTCTTACGTTTGTATTTCTCTTCCCAGTAATCAGCACCTTTGATACCAAGCGCTACTGGGTTGAACGTGTATTCAGTCACGCCTTCTTTCTGTTGTCTTTCGTAATCGGTCAGCGCTTTAAGTGCTGGCTTAGACATGAAGAAGATAATCAGAATACCGACGATGTTTAACCATGCCATCAAGCCTACGCCTACGTCACCCATCGCCCATGCCAGGTTTGCGGTTTTCACTGTTCCGTAGAATACCGCTGACAGAAGGATTAGCTTCAGAACAAACATTAGACCATCCACTTTAAACGTGCGGCGAATGTAAGCGATGTTTGTTTCTGCTATGTAGTAGTACGCCAGAATCGTTGTAAATGCGAAGAAGAACAGAGCAACAGCAATAAATGATTTGCCCACGCCCGGAAGCGCACTTTCAATCGCCATCTGAGTAAATACAGGACCGTTAGCGCCAATATCTGCTGGTAGGTTTTGTACCAGGAATGCACCTTCCACTGCACCGTGAACGTTGTAAGCACCAGTGATAAGAATCATGAATGCTGTTGCCGAACAAACAAGCAGTGTATCGATGTAGATAGAGAACGACTGAACAAGACCTTGTTGAGCTGGGTGCTCTACGCTTGCTGCTGCCGCTGCATGAGGACCAGTACCTTGACCAGCTTCGTTAGAGTAAACACCACGTTTTACACCCCAACCGATAGCTGCACCGATACCTGCCATTGGTGTGAACGCGTCACCAATGATCATACCGAAGATGCGTGGAACCTCACCGATGTTCAGAAGAATAATAACAAAGGCAGTAACGATGTAAGCCAGTGCCATAAACGGAACAACGATTTGAGTAAAGTTTGCAATACGTTTTACACCACCAAAGATGATGAAAGCAAGAATGACACAGACAACCGTACCAGTTAAAATTTTAGCAAAACTGATGGTACCGATAGCGGTTTCGATCATGTCACCAGTGCCGAATGCTGCTTCTACTGCGTTACCAATGCTGTTCGATTGAACGCCTGGAAGTAGAACACCACACGCAAAGATAGTCGAGATTGCGAAGATCCAAGCGTACCATTTTTGTCCCATTGCTTTTTCAATGTAGTAAGCAGGGCCACCACGGAATTCGCCTTCGTCTTCTTCTTTATAAATTTGAGCTAGTGTTGATTCTGCGTAAGCAGTTGCAGCACCGAAGAACGCAACTACCCACATCCAGAATACGGCACCTGGGCCACCAAAACCGATAGCGGCTGCAACACCGGCAATGTTACCTGTACCTACACGGCCAGATAGCGATACGGCAAGTGCCTGAAATGATGAAATCCCCTTTGTTGAACTCTTTCCTGATAACAATAAACGCCACATTTCGAAGAAATGACGAACTTGAACGAAACGAGTCATGATTGAATAGAATAAACCAGCACCAAGGCACAAGTAGATAAGTACTGGGCTCCAGATAATTCCATTCAGAAAATCAACTAATGACTGCATGAGTATTTTCCCTGTTAGTTGTGTTTGCGGTTATTTTCCCAACAACACATTACCTTTTTTTGTAACGTAATTGTTAACCTTTTTAGCTTAAAATCCTTGATAGCGTGACGGTGAACACAGAATGATAGACTACCATTCATATCTGGTTACCATTGCTTATTCAATGTATTTCCTAGCTAAGATTCCTTGTTTGACTAAGTATGCAGTATATCTTTATTAAAATTTACTCAAAAATGCAAAAGTTAATTATGCTAACGTAAATGCATATTGTGGTTTAATAGGCTATTTATTAATCAGGCGTAACGGAATAAGTTAAGCTCTGATTGTTCAATAACCTTGGAGTTTTCTTTCGTCATTATGCTTGCTAAAAGCTGGCCTGAACCACATGCCATTGTCCAGCCTAACGTACCATGTCCGGTATTCGTAAACAGGTTCTCGTACGGCGTTGCTCCAATGATTGGCGTGCCATCTGGTGTCATCGGTCTGAAACCTGTCCAGAATTCAGCTTGGCTAAAGTCTCCGCTACGAGGGAATAGATCACGAATGACCATTTCAATCGTGTTCTTTCTTTTCTGTGGGATAGAGCCATCAAAACCAGCAAGTTCTGCAGTGCCTGCAACACGAATTCTATCGTCAAAACGTGTCATAGCGACTTTGTACGTTTCATCCATTACCGTAGAGCGAGGTGCGTATTGCTCGTTTTCGATTGGAACCGTCAGTGAATAACCTTTGACTGGGTAAACCGGAATATTCACATCTAGCTGTTTAAGCAACGCTGTTGAATAGCTTCCTGAAGCCACGACAAATTGGTCCGCTTTGAACAGGCCACGGTTCGTTTGGACACCTGTGATCTTTTTGCCTTCAGTAACCCAATTGCTCACTTCAGTATTGAATTCAAATCTAACACCATGTGCTTTTGCCAGCTCAGTAAGCTGTTGGCAGAACTGGAAGCAGTCACCCGTCTCATCATCAGGAAGGTACAAACCACCCACGATCTTCTCTTGCACTAGAGCAAGCCCAGGTTCTTGTTTGATGCACTGTTCAACGTCCATCAACTGGAAACGTGTGCCGCTTTGCTCAAGTAGTTTCAGGTCTTTTTCAATAGCTTTTAGCTGCTGCTCTGTACGGAATACTTGTAGAGTACCGAACTGGCGACCTTGGTATTCAATTGCATGGTCTTTACGTAGCTGCTCAAGACAAGCGCGGCTGTGATTCGCGATAGAAAGCATACGCGCTTTGTTAACTTGATAACGTGGCAAAGTGCAGTTAGCGACCATTTTTGATGCCCAGCTGATCATGTCCGAGTTTAGCGTTGGCTTTATTTTCAGCGGAGCATGCTCTTCCATTAGCCATTTGATCGCTTTAAGCGGAATACCCGGCGCAGCCCAAGGCGAAGAGTAGCCATAAGAAATTTGCCCAGCGTTAGCAAAGCTGGTTTCCATAGCACTGCTTGCTTGACGGTCAATGACAGTTACTTGGTAACCTGCCTGAGATAAATACCAAGCCGATGTTAAACCGATAACGCCGCTGCCTAATACGATGACTTCCATTTTGCACTCCACACACAATAATTATTTGTCGCTAGTTTCTTTTGCTTACCTTTTGTTAACAATCGATATAAATTACATATAGAGTTTAGAAAAACTATAGGGTTGTGTATGAGAGGTAATCTAGTAAGCGGTTTGTGGTTATTTAGTCAAGTTGCTGAACATAGCAGTTTTACTGGTGCTGCAAAGTCTTTGCACCTGACGACGGGGGCAATTAGTCAACAAATTATTCACTTAGAAGAGACATTAGGTTTTAATCTATTTGAACGCCACTCTCGTGGTATCCGCTTAACGGCAAAGGGAGTTCAGTTGCAACAAGCGGCTCAGTTTCACTTTAATGAGCTGGGAAAACTGCTTGATGAGTTGAAAGTCGACAAGCAAAACAATGAAATTAAACTCAAACTGACGCCGTCGTTTGCCTTCAAATGGCTGGTGCCAAAGCTAGAGAGTTTCCATCTGGAACACCCAGATATCCAAGTGCAGATCTTTGCAGAAGTGGCATTGGTTAACAGCGATTTGAAAGATTACGACGTCGCTATCGATTACGGGTTACACCCTTACCGACATAAAGACGCTGAATTGCTTTTAGACGAACAGTTATTGCCAGTGATGAGCCCTAAATACCTTGAGGATCATGCATGGCTGAAAGCTACGTCAGATAAAAATAATGCTTTAGCTTCAAGTGCTCAGTGGAAAGAGGCGACGTTATTGCATGATGCTCTGCCGTGGGACAAGGCGACCCGTGATTATGAGTGGCTTTATTGGGCTTCGGCAATGGGGCTCGATTTTAAAACCGATGTCGGACACTTTTTTAACCGTACTGACATGGCCATGTCTGCGGCTGAAGCGGGGGTGGGAATCGCAATGGCAAGGATGGCGCTAATCGAAGATGAACTGGACACTCGACGCTTGGTATCGCCTTTTGACCCAATACCTGCCAACGCCGGTTACTATTTGATCACCAATACCAAAAATGACTCGACAGAAAAGTTTCGTCATTGGCTACTACAGCAAGTGGCTACTGGGTAAGTGATTTTCTGCCGCCCATTACCATAACAGTGACAGGGTTAATGATATGCATTGTGACCAATAGCGAGGTTCTTTGAGCGAAAAATAGGCATGATAAATACCGCTATTTTTAGAGATAACGCACAAGGAAGAACATGAAAGACGAAACGCTATCGATCCATTTTGGTTATGAAACGGATCCTACCACTAAGTCCGTGGCGACCCCAATTTACCAGACCGTCGCTTACGAATTTGATAACGCTCAGCATGGTGCGGATCTTTTTAACCTGGCAGTACCGGGCAATATTTACACGCGTATTATGAACCCAACCAATGATGTTCTGGAAAAGCGTATGGCCGCTTTGGAAGGTGGTATTGCAGGTTTGGTTGTGAGCGCAGGCAGTGCAGCGATTAACTATGCGATTCTGACCTTGGCACAGGCGGGCGATAACATCGTATCGACTCCGCAACTTTACGGTGGCACTTACACCTTGTTCGCTCACATGTTGCCTAATCAGGGCATCCAAGTGAAGTTTGCCAAAGACGACAAACCGGAAAGTCTGGCTGAACTTATCGATGAAAATACCAAAGCTGTGTACTGCGAAAGCATTGGTAACCCTGCTGGTAACATCATTGATTTAGAGCGCGTTGCCGATCTTGCTCACGCACAGGGTGTACCTGTGATAGTGGACAACACCGTTGCAACGCCGGTTCTGTGTAAGCCAATCGAATTTGGAGCCGATATTGTGGTGCACTCTTTGACCAAATATGTCGGTGGTCATGGTACGACATTAGGTGGAGTGATTGTCGATTCGGGTAGGTTCCCTTGGGCACTGCACAGCAACCGCTTCCCGGTGTTTAATCAACCTGAACCGTCCTATCATGGTGTGGTGTATACCGAAGCATTTGGTGATGCGGCCTTTATCGGTCGCGCGCGAACCGTTCCGTTACGAAATACGGGGTCGGCGCTTTCGCCAATGAATGCGTTTATGTTAATGCAGGGATTAGAAACCTTATCTTTACGTATGGAGCGCCACACCGAAAACGCGCTGAAAGTGGCGGAATATCTCAACCAGCATGAGAAAGTCAGTTGGGTCAGCTACGCAGGTTTGCCAGAATCAGAGCACCATGAATTAGCGCAGAAATATATGAAAGGCAAGCCTTCAGCGATTTTGTCGTTCGGGCTCAAAGACGGCTACGAAGCGGGTGTTCGTTTTTATGATGCACTAAAAATCTTTAAGCGCTTGGTCAATATCGGTGATGCCAAATCACTGGCTTGTCATCCGGCATCTACGACTCACCGCCAATTAAGCGAAGCAGAACAAAAGCAAGCCGGCGTGTCGCCAGAGATGATTCGCCTGTCAGTGGGTATTGAGCATATTGATGATATCTTGGCCGATTTAGAGCAGGCACTAAACGCCTAATATCGTACCTGAACAGAGCTTTTAGTCACCCATAGGCCAGCCTTTAGTAAAGCTGGCCTTTTTTTATTTTTATTTTTATTTTCAATGAATTAATGGCTTTTGGTTTCCTGTATTCCAAAAGCTCATGCCGGTCGAATTTTATTCCCTTGTGAGAATCTCGTTTGTTCAAGATGATGTGACGAGACGGCATTCACTTGAAGGAACTCACATGTCTTATGTTTTTCATCGTCATTGTCACAATACGTTGCCAGTAATCGACCGCGGAGAAGGGGTGTACTTGTTTGATAAACAAGGTAAACAATATTTAGATGCGTGTGGCGGCGCTGCGGTATCGAACCTCGGTCACAGCCATCAAGCGGTTAAACAAGCGATGCTAGCGCAGATAGAGCGAGTTCCTTTTGCTCATACGGGCTTTTTTACCAGCGAAAGCGGAGAGCAGCTTGCTGAGTTAATTTGCCAGCACATGCCAGAACAATTCAACCATGTTTACCTTGTTAGTGGTGGTTCTGAAGCGGTTGAATCGGCGCTAAAAATGGCGCGCCAGTACTTTGTCGAATCCGGCAAGCCAGAGAAAAAATATTTCATTGCCCGCCAACAGAGTTACCACGGCAATACCCTCGGGGCATTGTCGGTAGGAGGGAATGAGTGGCGACGTGAACCGTTTAGGCCAATTCTTCACTCTGGCCAACATATTGCGCCTTGTTACGCTTACCGCTATCAGAAAGCGGATGAGTCAGAGCTGGAATATTCACTGCGCGCTGCGAACGAGTTAGAAGTCAAAATTCTTCAACTGGGCGCGGAAAATGTGATGGCGTTTATCGCTGAGCCAATCGTGGGGGCGACTGCCGGGGCGGTACCTGCAACCGACGGTTACTTCAAACGTATTCGAGAAATCTGCGACCAATATGATGTGCTTCTGATCATGGATGAAGTCATGTGTGGCGTTGGTCGTAGTGGTAGCTTCTTCGCTTTTGAACAAGAGCAAGCCGAGCCAGATCTAGTCTGCATGGCAAAAGGGTTAGGTGCGGGCTATCAACCAATTGGTGCCGTTGTGGCTAACGACAGAGTGTACCGGGCGATTGAATCGGGGAGTGGTTTTTTCCAACACGGTCATACTTTTATGGCTCATCCCGTTGCTTGTGCCGCAGCAGTTGCGACGGTCAAAACGATCTTCGAGGAAGATCTATTAACAGCCGTGAATCGACAAGGTGCGTTATTGCGAAATGAGCTCAGCTTAGCGCTTTCTGAGTTGCCTTTTATCGGTGATATTCGAGGCAAAGGTCTATTCTTAGGGATTGAGCTGGTGGCGGATAAAGAGAGCAAAGCACCTTTAAACAAAGCCACGATGGCAGATAAGCGTATTAAACAGCGAGCGATGGAAAATGGCTTAATGTGCTATCCCATGGGCGGCACTATTGACGGCGTAAACGGACACCATATTTTGCTCGCTCCGGCTTTCATTTTTCAGCCAGCTCATGTCGATGAACTGATAGAAAAACTGACCCGCACGTTGAATGAGGTATCAAGTACATGGCTATAGATTCAGCACCTCATCGAGAGGCCGTCGCGATAATAGTTGCACCTAATGGCGCGAGAAAGACCAAGCAAGATCATGCCAGTTTGCCGATGACCACTGAGGAGTCGATTACTGAAGCGCGAGCCTGTCAGTCGGCAGGAGCTGCGATGATCCATTTGCATGCGCGTGATGGCCACGGCAAGCACTCGCTAGACATTGACGATAATGAGCCCCTTTATCACGCCGTGAAAGAAGCGGTTGGTGAGAACATGCTGGTTCAGTTAACCACAGAAGCGGTCGGTCAGTATTCCCCAAAGCAGCAGATAGCGTTGATTAAAGCGGTGCAGCCGGAAGCAGCTTCATTTGCATTAAGAGAGTTGTTTCCTGACAAGCAGAGTGAAAGAGAAGGAAGTGCCTTTTTCCACTGGGTTGCTGAGCAAAATATACTCGGCCAAATCATTCTCTACGATGAGGCGGATATTGAACGTTACTTTCACCTACGTAAATTGGGCGCATTGCCTAATTTTAATCAACATGCGCTTGTTGTACTGGGTCGGTACCATAAACAGCAACAGTCTTCACCGTGGGATTTACGAGGACTGAATTTAGAGCGATTTAAACAAGAGAGCATTCGCTGCGCCGTTTGTGCTTTTGGGGCAAAAGAGTTGGATTGTTTGACGTCTGCGATGCTGCTTGGTCTCGATGTTCGGGTTGGTTTTGAGAATAACCATCTCGACGCTAATGGAAGATTGGCCGAGAGTAATGCGGCTCAAGTCAGCCTGCTCAGCGAACTAAGCCAACACTTGAATATTCCTTTGGAAGATGCCTTTAGTTTGAGATCTTCTATCTGCAGTTAGGCAAAGATATTCTATCAGAATGAAAAAAGGCTCCTGTTGGAGCCTCTTCTGAATTTGTCGTTATTGTTCGGTTTGCGCTTCTGGCTGTCGAGCTTTGTGCTTAACAAATACTGCAGCAATAGCGGCAATGGCCAGTGCAAAACAGTAGTAAGAATTCGCTACCACTTCCAGCGGTGACAAATTAAATACTGAGCCTAGCAGCAGCACCTGCGCACCGTAAGGTAAGACACCTTGCACAACACACGAGAAAATATCCAACAAGCTTGCTGAGCGGCGAGGAGAGACATTGTTCTCTTCGGCTAACTGACGTGCAACGCTACCCGATACAATAATCGCCACCGTGTTGTTCGCGGTACAACCGTTAACCAGAGAAACCAGTCCAGCGATACCCAGTTCACTTGCACGGCTGTTTGCATGCTTAGAGTGGCTTGAACCAAAAGTCTTGATCATGCTGCTTACTAAGTTAGTCAAGAATGCAAGACCGCCTTGGCGACGCATCAGTTCACTCAGGCCACCAATAAGCATCGACAACAGGAAGATCTCCTGCATATTGCCGAAGCCAGTGTAAACATCTTGCGCCATATTCGTCAGGCCATAACCATCGATAGAGATAAGGCCAACACCACCCGCCAGTAAAATGCCGATAGTCAGAACCACAAATACATTCAGGCCAGATACCGCTAACACCAAAATAGTGACGTATGGCAGCACTTTCAGCCACTCAATTGGTCCCGCTTCTGGTACTTGTGTTGCTGTGCTGTTGTAAGCAAAAATCGCAATCGCAACCAGTGCCGCAGGCAGGGCAATACGGATGTTCTCTCTGAACTTGTCTTTCATTTCACAGCCTTGAGAGCGCGTTGCTGCAATAGTGGTATCAGAAATGATCGACAAGTTGTCACCAAACATAGCGCCACTGAGTACGACACCTGCCGTTAATGGCAAGCTCATTCCCGCCGATTCCGCAATACCTAACGCAACCGGAGCCACTGCCGCAATTGTACCCATCGAAGTACCCATTGACGTCGCAATGAATGCCGAGATCAGGAACAGACCCGGCAAGATCATGCTGGTCGGAATCGCTGACAAGCCCAGATTCACTGTTGCATCAACACCACCAGAGGCTTTAGCTACCGCCGCAAATGCGCCCGCAAGCAGGTAGATCATGCACATAGCAATGATGTCTTGGTGACCTATGCCACGCATAAAGTGTTCGATAGAGCGATTGAGCTTATCTTTACTCAACAAAAAGGCGATGATGATCGCTGGCAACACAGCGATTGGCGCTGGTAGTTGGTAGAACGCAAATTCTACGCCTTGTAGCGATAGGTAGGTACCTACACCAATAAATAGAGCAAGAAAGACAATAAGTGGAATGAGTGCGACCGCAGAAGGTGCAACTGCTTTAGTAGTGTGCTGAGAACCGGACATGTAAACGACAAATCTTAAAACGAGAAAGGCGTGAAGACTAATCTCACAGCCAAGAGAAGTCAACGTCTAGACGTCTAAATGGCTGGGTAAATGTGTGCTCCGAGAGAATAGAACATAAAGATTTGGGTTTTATCTTATTGATACTATTCGTTTTAATTATGAGTCTAATTATTCAACAGTTTTTGATTTTTTTCGTTTGATAATCCAGAGTACCATCCATACAAATAAGGCAGCAGTTATTACCCAGACAAAGTACTTGTATTGAGTATAAAGATGGCTGAGTGAACTCATGTGCTCAAACGCAAAGTGCGCAAGCAAGCTAAATACCATGACCCAAATGGTGGCTGCGAGTGCATTGCCAAGCAAGAACTCTTTACGGGGCATTTTGGCGATACCACAAGCCAACGGCATAAACTGCTTCATACCTTCAATAAATCGGCTGACGACCAGACAAGCAGGCCCGTATTTTAGTATCGCTCCCTCAAGTTTCTGCATTTTTGGCCCAGAGATGTAGCCTTTTTCATCTAACCAGCCTTCAAAGTAGTAGCCAATTAAGTAACCACAGGTATTACCGATAAAGCAGCTCAGCCAGGATACCGCCATCACTAAAGTGAGGTTCATCACTTGTTCTGAAGAGAGAATCGAAGCCGCGACCATGAGCGACTGACCGGGCATAGGAATTCCGATACCTTCAAGGAAAATACTGACAGAAAGCGCTAAGTAACCATACTGCTCAAGCAGGGGCTTCATAGAGATGAGTAGTTCGTTAATCTGTTCCAAAAGCTTTCCCGTACTGTCTCGGAATAAAGACAAAGGCCGCGAAGCCTTAGCGTCTGGTTGTCATAGTGTGTTGGCTTCGCGTCTCGAAGACAGGCCGATAAAGTTTGCAGAGAATATTCGCCAGCCGCTTTAAGTAAAAGAAGCTGGCGTAAGTTTGTTATTGATCTTTTGCTTTGGTAAAACCACCGTACAAATCCAGTCGGCGATGACGTAAGTTCGTCACTGAGCCTTCCGTATTGAGTTGCTTCAGCTTAGTTAAGTCTACATCTGCGAAAATGATCATTTCGGTATTCGCGCTTGCTTCTGTCAACGTTGCATCGTGTGGGAAGTAAATGTCAGAAGGTGAAAATACGGCTGACTGGGCGTATTGAATATCCACGTTGTCGACGCGAGGCAAATTACCCACACTGCCGCCAATCGCCACATAACACTCGTTTTCGATCGCACGAGACTGAGAACAAATTCGTACGCGCTGATAGCCGTTTTTGGTATCCGTCCAAAATGGCACAAATACGATTTGAGCGCCTTGCTCGGCCAACATTCGACCCAATTCCGGGAACTCACTGTCGTAGCAAATCAGAATGCCGACTTTACCTGCATCGGTTTCAAATACCTGAACATTGTCACCCCCGTCGATGACCCAGTCTTTTTGCTCGTGGGGGGTGATGTGAATTTTGTACTGGGCGTTTATCTCACCGTCGCGCTGAAGCAGGTAGGCGACATTGTAGAGTTTTCCGTCCTCTTCAATTACCGGCATGCTTCCCGCAATGATGTTGATGTTGTAGGTGACCGCCATTTGTGAGAAGCGATTTTTAATTTCTTCTGTGAAGCTGGCGAGAAAACGGATTGCCTCGACGGAGTTTTGATCTTTTTGTAGTCCCATCAGCGGAGCGTTAAAGAACTCCGGGAACAGTGCAAAGTCAGCTTTGTAATTAGCCAAAGAAGAGATGAAGAATTCCGCTTGATCCAGCAAATCTTCCAAATCGTTCATTGCGCGCATTTGCCATTGCACAACACCAATACGAATCAGCGTTTTTTCGACATCGTGGACAGACTGAATATCCTCTTCGTAGAAAAAGTTGTCCCATTCAAGTAGCGTTGCGTAGCCCATGGACGCATCGTCCTCCGGCAGATAACCACGCATAATACGCTTTACATCAAAATCGTTGGCCAGTTGGAATGACAGAATCGGATCGTGAAGTTCACGTCGCTTAACTTTATCGATGTACTCGGCAACGCTGAGTTCATCCGCGTATTTATGGTAATTAGGGATACGCCCACCGGCTAAAATTGCTTTAAAGTTTTTACTGCGACACAACTCTTTACGCGCATCATACAGACGGCGTCCTAAGCGCAATCCGCGATAATCCGGATGGACAAACACATCAAGCCCGTACATGGCATCGCCAGTGACTTTGTTTTGAATGACGTTGTTTTCAGTGATGATGTCACTGTAAAGGTGAGGGAGTGAGATTCGATTGTAATCGACTTTCATCGTCAGCGCTGCACCGACAATCTTACCGTTATCTTCAATACAAATTTGCCCATCAGGAAACTGATGAATAAGATCCATGATGGTCAGACGCGGCCACGATCCTCCAACATCCGGAAATACCAGGTCCATCAATTCCGCGAGCTCTGGGTAGTCCGTAGGCTCAATGGTGCGTAAAGAGAGTTTCGGCGTATTGCTGTCCATATACTACTTTCCATTTATCCTTTTCAAACTGTATGGATGAGAATGCCATATTTTTAACCATACATACACCCGACCACGGTTAAGGTTATGTAATCACTGCCTTCGCTTTTAGGCGTTGTGCATCAATTTACTTTTTAGCCATTCGTAGAACAGCGACACTTTTCTGGTGTTTAAGCGGTAACTTGGAATGACCACATAATAGCCGTACCCGCTTTGCAGGGTCATGTTCTGGATATGCTGAATGTCGCCGCGATGAATAGAAAATTGCGCCATAAAATCAGGCAACAGTGCCAGGCCTTTTTCCATCCTTACGGCTTCACAAGCTAAATAGAAATGCTCAAATCCGACCGAATGATAGGTAATCGGGTTTTCTAGTGCGTGTTCAATCTTGAATTGTTCCCAAAGCTGAGGGCGAGTGGTTTGGGGGATAAACGGATAATCACTTACCGCTTGTTGGCTTGGCAACGGTGGCATGTTGGTACTGCCAACCAGCAGTAAGGTTTCTTCACACAATAAGTAGCTGTAGTCATAGTGTGTTGAAAGCGGTAGGCACCTCACGTTGAGATCGCTGTCATTGTTGAGATTCGTGATGGCACCATCACCCGTGCGAATTTTGACTCTTATATTCGGATGTTGCTGGTGGAAGTCGTCAATGTTGGGTACGAGCCACAAACTGGCAAAAGAAGGCGTAACATCAACCGTCAACAGCTCCTGTTCCGTATTGAACTGAATAAGGCTTGCAGTGGCATGCTGAATGATCTCCAGCGCTTCCGTTATCTGTGGTAAGTACCGTTTACCTTCAGCAGTGAGTTCCACGCCACTCAGACCACGTTTGATCAATGGTAATCCCACGAGTTGTTCTAACGAGGCGATCTGTTTGCTTACCGCACCTTGTGTCAAACACAGTTCATCTGCAGCTTTGGAAAAGCTCAGGTGGTTAGCGACGGCAATAAAAGCTCTTAATGCTCGGATGGAAGGGTACTCACTGCCTTTTAACATGCCTTCAGGTCCATTGAGAGGTAATTATTCACAGAGTAGAGGATTTGTCTGTTGAAGCAAAGTAACTGAATCAGACATTGGAGTGTCAGTAGAGGTAAATAATGAGGGAGGCTAAAAAGCAAAGGTCTGGATAAATACCAGACCTTGCCCCCTACGCTTCAACGGATGTTGATGGTTTGCTCTTTGTGCCCCTTACATCACCAAGAGCCAACCTTTACACCTTATAGGTTGAATTCTTGCTTCAGGATTTCCATGTTTTCTTTAGTGACACCTTCTGGCTCATAACCTGCTGAGGTACACATCAGGTACAGCTTGGCACCTTTGTTTGCTACATCAATGTAATCAAATGCTTGTAGAACATCTGCGCCAGAAGCGGTTGCACCGTGTTTTTCCCAGATAGCGACATCATGTTCTTGCAGTGACGCGGTTGTGCCATCTGCCATCTCTTCTGAAGAAGGCAGGCAGTATGGAATCATACCGATACCACGAGGTACGAATGCACGTACTTCTGGCAGCATTTTCCAGCAGGTATGCGTGAACAGTTCGCTGCTCTTAGAGATATCTGGATGATGAGACAGGGCAATCAGTTCTAGTGGGTGAGTGTGAACCACTGATCTGTGGTCAGAGCCTGCTTTGATTTTATCAACCAAGATCTTGATGTGACTGATGAACTCAGAGGTCGGTGCGAAATCATCACTCGCTTTACCACCCCAAAGAATTTGGTAGCCGTTAGCTGCTGAGTTGATCTTAAGAACACAACCAGCATAGGCAGGATCACGTAATTCACGAATACGCTGACCGGTACCTTTTACGTAGTAAATGCGGTTCGCACTTTCGATTGGCAATTGCAGAGGCAGTGCTTTTTCTTGCACGTCTACTTGAGGAATTTCATCGAACAGATCAGTCACATCAACAGAGATATTACCACCGTTGCGCTCTGCCCATTCACGTTGCCAAAGGTATTGAGAAACTTCGCTGACTTTCTCTATTTCGAGCATTACTGCATCGTTTAATTGAATCATAGTATTAGCCTTTTATATCTAGTTAACCAAACAAGCCAGATAGTGAATCTGACTTGTTTGTTGTTGAGCGATTTGAATTAACGTGTTTCCAGAATGGTTGCTTCGTAGTCTTTCACGTCGTTGATCCAATCAAAGCCAACAGGGACTTCGTTTTGCAGGCAGTGGTAGTTCCATACTGCTGCCCATGGTAGAGAGTGTGTTTCTTCGATTAGACCCAAACGAGTGGTGTAGTCGAATGACTCTTCTGCCGCTTTTAATTGCGCTACTGGTTCTAGCAGGGCTTTTAGCAAAGCTTTTTGCGCGTTACGGGTGCCGATAACCCAAGCAGCGACGCGGTTGATTGATGCATCAAAGAAGTCCAGGCCGATAGCGACGCGGTCGAGCAGGTTGTTACGTACGATTTCACGCATAATCGCCTGAGTTTCGTCGTCGAAAGAAACTACGTGGTCTGAGTCCCAGCGTACCGGACGCGTAACGTGCAGTTGCAGGTCGTTTACGTACAGTGAACATGCGCTGATTTTGTCACTGATGACTTCTGTTGGGTGGAAGTGGCCCGCATCCAGACATAGAGCCGTTCCGCGAGTTGCTGCGTATGCTAAGTAGAACTCGTTGCTACCAACCGTATACGCTTCTGCGCCTATGCCGAACAGTTTGCTTTCTACTGCATCTTTATGGAATGCCGTGTCGATTTTCTCAGCCAGTGCTTTATCCAGAGAGTCTTGTAGACGAGCACGTGGAGACAGGCGGTCAACTGGTTGATCTTTCATGCCATCAGGAATCCAGATGTTCATGAATGATGCAGAGCCAAGCTCACGACCGAAGTATTCAGAAATCTTACGGCTCGCTTTTACGTGGTCGATCCAGAACTGACGGATCTCTTCATCTGGGTGAGACAGCGTCAGGCCGTCATCCGCTTTCGGGTGAGAGAACAAAGTCGGGTTAAAGTCCAGGCCAAGATCTTTCTCTTTTGCCCACTCAACCCAACGTGCAAAGTGTTCAGGTTTGATTTGATCACGTTCTACGTATTCATCAGCGTCGATGTAGATAGCGTGCAGGTTGACACGTTTTTTACCCGGAATCAGCGAGAAGGCTTTTTCCATATCTGCACGTAGTTGTGCAGGCGTTTTTGCCGCGCCAGGGTAGTTACCTGTTGCTTGGATACCGCCACTTAATGCCGTATCTGGAGATTCAAAACCACGTACATCGTCGCCTTGCCAGCAGTGCATAGAGATTGGCGTTTGGTTAAGTAGTTCTAGTGCTTTGTCTGTATCCACACCGTACTTTTCGAAAACCGCTTTTGCTTGCTCGTAAGCTGAAATGATCTGCTCTTTGCTCATGGTCAGGTACCTTATTTAGTAATTTGTTGGAATTGGGATTTGATTTGTTCCAATCCCTCAATATTGTTTGCAGTAAAGTTCTTCACATCAGAAGAGGCATCGATAATTTGGCGGCCTTCTTCCAGCGAGGTAATAATGTCGGACGCGATAAATTGGTTAATCACGTTGCCTAATGCGGAGGCTTCTGTCGGTTCGGTCGAAACCTTGATTTGACACACATCCGCACAAAGTTGGTTAAGGAACTGGTCTTGCGTGCCACCACCGACAATGCGCAATTCAGTAATTGGTTTGCCGGTGACTTCTGATAACTCAGTCAGTACCCTGTCGTACGCCAGAACTAAGCTGTCGTAGATACAGCGAATGACTTCGGACAGGGTTTCTGGCGCTTCAAGGTCACGTTTTTTAAACCAGTTTTTAATCGCTTGCGTCATGGATGACGGGTTTAAGAAATCGTTGTCATTAGGGTTCACGATGTACTTAAAGGGCTCGGCTTGACGTGCAAGACTGGCAATATCAGGAAAAGTCAGTGATGGGTTTTCTGCTTTAATACGCTGAATCAGCCATAAACCCATGATGTTCTTCAGCACGCGATAACGACCGTCGACACCACCTTCATTAGTCAGGTTGTATTGGTATGCGAGCTCACCGGTGTACGGTTCGAAGCTTTCAATACCCACCAGTGACCATGTACCTGAGCTCAGGTAGGCCATGGTGTCATGTGCGATAGGGGTCGCTGCTACCGCTGAAGCGGTGTCGTGACTTGCCACCGAACACACAGGGATTTGTACGTCGCCTACATGGTATTGGCCGATAATGCGGTTAGGCATTTTAGGTGGCAGGAACCACTCCATCTTCGCGCCACAAGCATCCAGTAATGGTTTGTTCCAGATCTTATCTTTGCATTCCAGTAATTGGCTGGTGGACGCATTGGTATACTCACAATGCTTAACGCCACTGAGCTTGTAGTTCAGATAATCTGGAATAAATAGCAACGTATCGATTTCTGAGAACCATTCCGGTTGCTGGTCAGCAATCGCTTTTAACTGGTAAAGTGTGTTGAACGGTAAAAACTGAATCCCAGTTTGCTGATAGATTTGCTCACGGGTAAGTTGACTGTCTTCAAGTAGTTTCTCTAACGTACCTTCAGTTCGTGCATCACGGTAGCTGACGAACTCGCCAAGGTGGCGGCCAAACTTGTCCAGCAAGACAAAATCTACGCCCCAGGTATCAATGCCCAGAGAAGTTATTTCTACACCCGTCGCGAGTACTTTATTGATGCCTACTTTAATCTCTTCCAAGATTGAGTAGAGATCCCAGCACGACTCATTACCATGCATCACTTGCTGGTTTTGAAAACGGTGAAACTCTTCGAGTTCGATTTTTCCGTTGTTCAGATAACCGACCATGACGCGTCCACTTGACGCCCCAAGGTCTATTGCAATCACAGCCTTCATCATGATTAACACCTCTTGTTCTTTAGAGGTATTACACCGTTTTTCCGCACTAAATAACTTCAAAAATCCCCCTGAAAAAACGTATTCGATGCGTTTTTCTCAAGAAGCTCTTGCGGTAATTCAAACTTTTGACAACTCGTGCGTTGAGGCCAGATAAAACCTGGGTTTAAGTGAAGTGGAGTAGGCGTGTAAAAGGTGTGGTTTTTCTTATTTATTCAAGCTATTTACTGTTTTAAATTACGGGGAGGGCGTAACATTTGGCTGGCTAAAAATAATAAGCCCCGCGAATTGCGGGGCTTGGTTATTAGAGTGTGTCTCAGGCAAGATAGAAAACGGAATCTAACTCAATCGATTGAGGAGAGTTGTCTGGGTTGGTTGCCATAATGTCCTGCATAAAGGACCACCATTTTTGACAGGCTTCTGTTTCGGCAACTTGCTGCCAGCGTTCCTCGTTCTCGATTTCGACATAGCCAAACAGTTGGTTGGTATCTTCATGGAGAAAGATGGAGTAATTGTGACCACCGTGACTTTTTAATACATCCACCAACTCTGGCCAGATCTCGTCATGTCTCTTTTTGTATTCCGCCTTACAGCCTTCATTTAACTGCATGACAAAGGCTTTTCGAATCAGATTTTCCACTAGCTGAGTCTCCTATGCTTTATCACGTAGCGTGATCCAGGTGGTTGCGGTGATAAAGTAAATGATGGTCGGGTAAATCGCGAAAGATTTAAAGGATTCGAAGGCGACTTGATAGTCAGCGCCAGCTCCCCACACGTTCAGCGCAGAAATCACGATGGCCGCCAAGGAAGCCAGAGCAACTGCGCCAGATACCTTCTCCAGCATACTGGCTGGTTTCGCTTCTGTTTGCTGTGCTTCTTCGCGTTTCGCTAGTTCCGCATGGTATGTTTCACGCTGTTTTAGCTCTTCTTGGTACTCCGCCTCCTGCTGAGTGTAGTCATCGCCTGCGCCCATTGATTTTGCTAGCATGATGTAGATCGCCATCGATAGCAGGTAAGTTGGGACGAATAGGAAGAACAGGTGCAAGAAGCCTAACTGTTCACAAGTCACGGCGAAGACGACGCCAATTGCCCAAGTGATAAGAGCGGCTTTGTTTAGGTCGTTACCTTGGTATTTTGACCATAGTGGCGTCAGACCAATTTTCTTAAATACCCAATGCTCCGAAACGATGATCGCGCCAACCGGTGCAAGCAATAAGCCCATGTAACCAACAAAGTCTAGTAGGCGAGTAAATACAAATGGGAAGCAAGCAATCACAGCGGTAACCACACCAACGATAGTCGTGATGTATGCACGCGATTTATTCGGGAAGATACTTTGAATTGCTAAGCCTGCACGATAGATAGTTGGGTTTGATGTTGTCCAGCCTGCGATAATTACAGCAATAATACCCGTTGAACCAAGCACAGCGTACGCGATACCGCCTGCGTCTAAGTTAGACATGCTGGTTTGCATCAGTAGCATGGCACCTGCGCCCATTACACCAGCACAAATCCATGCAATGTAGTGGCCGAAGAACATACCAAATGCTGAGAAGTAACCGTATTTTGCGCTTTTCGCAAAACGTAGCAGCGCCATATCACCCAGAGAACCGTGCATTGCCAGGTTACATACCCAAGCGAAAGCTGCGATCTGCCAGAACGTCATTGATGGTGAGCCATCTGGTGTTTGTCCTGTCCAGATGTATTGATCCGCCAGAGAAAGGAACTGACCAAACCCAGTAAAGGTTTCACCATTGCCAACGTTGCTCAGTGCTGGAAGGGCGACCATGCCACCAGTCACAAAGATAATCAGCAGCCAAGGTGAACAAACCGTTGCGAACTGAGCACATTTTTGAAAACCCAGTACCGCAATGGCGACAACGATGGCACCCACAGCGAGTGCAACTGCAATAAACGCAGCACTATTTGGATACCAGTGAGTTTGCGCTGGAATATCAAATAAAATACGTACTGCAGAGGCTGACACGGTAATCATTGCCCCGCCTAATGCACAGAACAACACGGCGTTGACCACGTTGTAGACTTTGTTAAATCCAGGGCCTGCCACTCTGCGCAGATATTCGTAAACTGTTAATCGAGATTGGGTTGCGATAGGCGCGGTGATCAATGCCCAGGTAAGTACTGCCATTAGGTTACCAACCAGCAGACCCATAAGGATATCAAAGGTACTTGCTCCCCATGCGACAAAAGCGGCACCGATAACAAATTCGGTACCCGCTACGTGTTCGCCGGAATAAGAGCCGAGAAAGTGCCGCCAACCAAGCAGTTTATGTTTGGGCACTCGCTCTTGTTCATATTCATTTAAGGCAGCTTCTGTTTCTTGTGTTTGTGTAGAGGTAATAGTTTCAGACATGATTGTCTCCTTGCTATTCGTAAGCTTTTGTTTCTTATGTCTTTATATTTATTGTTTAAACTTTTATTTTACGTTTCCCTCTGAAATGCTGACGTTCGTAATGTTTGTCATCAGAAGGATTAAGGTCAGCTTACAAACCTGGCAAATTTTAACCTTGGAGAATTAACATAGATAAGAGGGTATTTTGGTGAGTTTTTTAAGGTGAGCAACTTTGCCTTCACACTTTTGAAAATATCAATAAAAGAGTGAGCAAAAGTGAGATATTCGACTAGGTAAACAGAAGTCTAAGCCTCTACATTTAGCCCGTAGAATAAAGAGGTGTAAAATGATCTATCTTAAATCGAGAGAGTTCTTTATGAACTCAAATAGTCCGGTCACTACCGAGCTTAGAGCTCCTCAGGAACCTTATCCTGAGCATGCGCACTCCTTTGAAGAAATCATTATTGTTTCAGAGGGTTGTGGTACACATGTCATGAATGATGTGCCTATGAATCTGAGCAAAAATTACGTCTGCTTTGTTAAGAAAGAAGACCGTCACCTATTTGATTCAGTCGATGATCTTTATTTAAGTAATATCCTGTTTGAAAAGGAGAAACTCCAAGTTTGCTCGGAGCTTAAGCGATTTATGCCTAGTGAATCAGATAAAGAAACGGGCTGGTTTATTAATCAAAAGACGGCACAGCAAGTGAGCCAACTAATAGATCGATTGCATATTGAGTCTCATATTAATAGTGAAGAGTCGAGAATGATTGCTCAATTCATTTTCCAGCAGATTATTGTTGAGCTTTGGCGAGGAAAAATAAAAGACGTCGATCTGTTAAATAACAATGATAAAGTGATTTATGCTTTGTCCCATATTCAACAGCATTACGCTGGAGTGAATGAAATAGAAGAAGTAGCGGATGCCGTTAAGCTTTCATCGCGTCAATTAACAAACAGTATAAAAAAACTGACAGGGATGAACTTTAATCAGTACTTACATTATACGCGAACCAGCAAAGCGTTTTCAGATATTCTATACACTGATCAATCTATTACAGATATTGCTTTTGGGGTTGGGTATCAGGACAGTAATTACTTCTCGACTAAATTCAAGCAAGTCTTTAATCAGACACCACGAGAAGCACGAATGCGCCATTCCGGTAATTAATCTTTTATCCTAGCCTCTAATTGCATGGGCTTAATTATAAAATCCGGATGTAAGACAATGAACAAATAAAAAGACCACCCTAGGATGGTCTTTAGTTTATGTGGGCTAAATAATTGGAGCGGATTGTGATAGCCGGGGTAACTATCAAATGAAAATAGAATTGAGCGTCATTGCCTGACGCTCAGGTATCTTTACTCAAATGAGACACTTGACGGATTTGAACAGTTACCGCTTGATTGGTCACATACTTTATATGTGTACATGCCGAAGGCGTCACTTGTTAATGTATCTGTAAATGAACCATCATTACCAGTTGTAGATACAATCACACCGTTGCGGTAAACGTCTACTTTACGTGCTGTAGCGTTTGACCATTCTAGGTTAACTTTCTGACCCTGTTTTGCAGTGTAAGTTGACGTAGCCAGTTCAATGTACGCTGCTGCCTGTTGATCACAGCCATTCGCTAACAAGTATTCGTTAGCATCAGCAACTTTCACAATGCCATAACCGAAGTAGTTATCTCGGCCTGACGCACCTGCATCAAACGCAGTTTGTTTTAGTGCATCACGGATTTGAGTACCAGTACATTCCTGATGATTTGACCAAAGTAACGCAGCCATACCCGCTACGCCAGGTGTCGCCATTGACGTACCGCTCATAAAGCCGTAATCAGAAGTGCTAACCTCAACACCAATAGTCGAAGATGCATGCAATAGAGCGCGATCTTTTAGGTCGGTACCCACAGCTGGAATAGAGGTCGTGGTTGCCTCACCCAATGTACCGTTAAGCATGCCATCAACATTGTTTACTACAACGGCACCAATACCACCTGAGTTTTCACAGTTAAGTACTTTTTCATCAAAGGTGATTTCACCACGGTCCATCAAACAAATCTTGCCGTTAGCGTCGGTATCAACCGCGTTGCCTAGCCCCATGTAGTGAACTTCACCTGAAACATCACCCTGACCTGAAAAGGTAAAACTAGAGGAAGCAATGATTTGCTCACCCGCCGCTAAGACTGATGTAGAGGCCATGTTTGCCGGGTAAGTTGAAAGTGTGTTCACGCCGCCTGCTGTGACTTCAACACAGGTAGAATCAATGATTTCCTGGCTGTTTTTGCCTTTCTTGCCGTTGTACACGATGGTACATTCAGGGAACTGAGAAAATGCCGCGATTTGATCATTATTGTCGTTTGCACCGACCATCATGACTGACTGGTATCCTGCCGGGAATGAAAGAACATCATTACCAGAGTTACCTGCTGCTGCGAGTACTAAACCGCCGTCGTTAGTGAAGGCTTTGAACGCATTCTCTTCTGCCGTTGTTGGCGCACCGCCACCCAAACTCATGTTGATGATATTCGAACCAGCATCCGCACATTTTTCTGCGGCGTACGCCAGATCTGAAGAGTATCCCCAACCATCAGAGTTAAAGACTTTAACGATATGCATTGGTACGCCTGGTGCCATACCAATAATACCAAAGCCGTTGTCTGCCGCACCAATAGTACCAGCTACGTGCGTGCCGTGTGGACCGCCGTTTTCATCCCAGTTACCAGTGCCAGAGTCGTTGTCGCCAGTAATATTTGTCCACTCAAAGTCATTGTTTGAACGGTCTAAGCCCGAGTCAATAACACAAACTTTAATGAAGTCATTAGGCTGTAAAGTGAGTTGATCAGCTTGAGATTGGTATACGGCATATGGTGTTAGCTGAGTTTCACGTGCGTCACCGATGTCATCGCTGTAGCTAAGCAGCTTACGCTTAGCGTCTTCTTCGATAAGTTGGATATGTGGGTTGTTAAGCAGCCCTTTAACGGTTTCTAAGTCTTTGCCAGTGAAGGTAGCGGCAAAAAACTCTTCACCTTCGACATTGATATCTGCACCCAGTTTTTTGGCCAGGTTTTTAACAACGCCTTTATTTGCGCTATCAACTTGAATGATATAACGGTCATCGGCTGCATGCGCGCTAAAAGATAAACAAATACCCATTGCAATTAGCGACTTATTTAATATTTTCATAATCATCCCTAAAGATTGTAACGTCCAGTTATCCACTTGATCTTTAATCAAAGCGGTTTGGTGTGTTTCTTCTATTCATTACTCCTTTTCTAAGGAGTAATAAGGTGTCCGTCGAAATTATTTCTTTTGAAAAAGGTGGCTATCAATCTGTTAGCCACCTTGCTATTTCATCGTAAAATTAATCGTTTAGATGCTCACAGCGGCCAAATTCCGCGCCAGAGTTCATCTTGTTAATTAATCCGTTCGGGAAGCCTGTTTTGACAGAAGCACCGTTTTCACAAACGTATACGTGAGACATATCGACATGGAAAGCGACAGAATAACCAGTTACACCACCTGTCATTTTTGCGCCAGAGCCAGAAAGTGACATAGGGTTATCCATGTAGGCGTCTTGAGCTTCTAATACACCTTGTTTTGCGTAGAACTCATCCAGTTTCATCCAGCCTAGGCCTTTGATATAGATTGCACCTGTGAATCCAGTACGGATATCACCAGCACGGCCGATGATTACGTCGCCGTTGTCGCTCATGTCAGCAGGCATTAATCCAGTGTATTTACCAATCGCAGCATGAACCCAATCAATACCTCGCGTTTCACAGAAGTCACTGCCTAGCATGACTAGCGGTACATCTTTACACCATTCTAAGCCGCCAATATCAGTAAATGCTGCATCGCCTTCTTTAGTGTGATCCCACAACAGAACGTTACCTGTTCTCGTTTGTAGTGCTACTTGCTTGCCATCGTGAGAAGAGGTGTACGCGCCCATTGCACCAACAGCGTCATAAAGGTTGATCATTTCACCTTCATTGACCCATGCTACCGCTTTGTAGCCGCCAAGAGCGCCCATTACCACTTCACCGTTACCTGAAACAGCATGTGCACGAGCCCAAGCTGCATTTGACCAGTCAACATTTCTGGTATCTAGTTCGCGCATGCCTTCCTTAGGTGTCCAGATGAACGGCACAACATCACCGGTAAAGTAAGTAGTACAGGTTCCATTACCATCAGCATCTTTATAAGCGGTACCAACTACCGTATTTCCTGATGCATCAATATCCCAACCTGTTGCTGCTGATTTACCTTGCTCACTTGAACCACCACACGCATTGCCCGTAAGGTCACCTAATGGCATTACACCATTTGCATCCGTCCAGATAACTGGTGCGTTAATCCCGTTTCTGTCGTGATCAGAGTTGACCAGAAGTTTGTTACCATTCGCGCTCATTTTGGCTGAGCCAGTGCTTAGATAATCAGGAAGAAGCTTAAAGCCTTTACTTTCATCCCAAATAAATGGAGTACTGCCTGCCATACCTATTGAAGACTTACCATTTTTTGCTAAGTCACTTAGGTGTGCATAAACCACTTGTTTGAAGTCAACACCATCTTGATAGCCGTTAAACACTAAATCCGCTGTTTTGGTTTGGCCTGCTTCCGCAACGATTGGTGTTACGTCACATGGATCATCAGACGCTGGGTTGCTGCTTTCGTTGTCGTTCCAGTATTCCGCGACCGATAGGATCTCAGATGTAGCGGTAGGATAAGCACCGCTGTTGATTTCTTCGGTGTAAAGCACATAGCTTTGGCCTGGAGTCAGACCATTAATTTTAAAGTAGCCATCAGGACCGACTTTACCTTGTGTCAAGTTGCCTGACTGTGCTGATACCGCATCAAATAAAGGATCATCGATGTTACGAGCGATGATATTTACACCGCTGTATTCAGTAGAGCCGTCTTTTAAGCGAAGTGTACCTTCAATAGAGCCAAATTGGCTCAAGTACTCTTGAGTAGGGTAAAGGTTAGAGATCGCCACGCGATCATCAGTGATGTTAACGGTACTTTGTGCTACCGCTCCTGCACCGTGGTGACCGATGAACGGGTACATAGTCTCAATCACTTCTGGGTCGGCGCGGTTAATCTCACCTAAATACCAGTTACCCGTATCATGCGCATGAACTGCTTCTACGTTACAGCCTTTCACACCTGGGAATAATGGTGTAGAAGGGTTACTTCTGTAACCAATATGGCCATTCGTTTGAGAGTGAGATAAGTTAATTGCGTGCCCGATTTCATGAGTGAACACGCCAGCAATTTGGAGACCCGCATTATCGTTGGCGTACACGTTCCAGCCATTGATTACCGCTGTTGCTTCGATAATCACGTTGTTTCCGTCCGCAATCTCAGGGAAGGCGATACCCAGTACTGCTGTTTTAGGAACACCGAACACGTTTTCTAGGATGCTGCCATCTGTATCGTAAAGCATCCAGAAGCCGTAGCCATTCTGCTGAGTATAAAACTGAAGGGCGTTAGAGCCATCTACGTCAGCGATACCCGTTTGTTCTTCAATGGTGCCCGCTACATCTGCTTGGAATGTAGAAGTTTTAACATTATTCCATTGACTGAAAGCAAATTGAGTTATTTGCTGTGCTCGCTCAATCGATAAAAATACTGAACCGTCGTAGTCGTAAGTAAAAGCGTCGCCGCCGTCAACATAGACTGGAATAGAGCCATTAGACGTGTCCCATAGGAAAGGTGTCGGGTTACCATCCTCGGTCGTATATAGTGGACCACCTGCTTGAACGGCACCTGCAGAGAGTAGAGCGGCAATCCCAACTGTTAATGTACTGTGTTTCATTATTTCATCTTCCCATTGCTGATCCATTGCTCTGACACTGCTTTACCTAGCAGGCTCATGAAAGCCACTGCGTTGTAAGCACCTTCTGTATTCACCATTTGTTGCTCAGATGGAGCAAGCGCGCCTTCAGCAAACTCTAGGTTTTCGAAAATGCCTTGGTTATCAAACTCGTTTGATACTTTGCCACCTTGGATGACGAATTTACCGTTAGCCATGCCTGCCGTTGTTTGAAGACCAGTCAGTGATGCTGGTTTATGCATAAATACGACAACGACTTCATCTTGGTTCCAGCGAGGGAAGCCTTCTGGCGCTACCGCTAGCATTTGGTTGCCATTTGGCAGAGTACGAGGCTTTAGTAAGCCAAATTGACGAAACGTGTATTCAGAACCTTCGGCGTGTTTACCTAATGCCGCGTCGCTAACTTTGATAGTAACTTCTGTGTACGGTAAGCCCTGCTCAGAAATGCCATCAGTGACGGTTTGAACCTGACCTGAAATAATGCTTTCAGATTCGGCAATGAGTTGCTTAAGGTTTTGCGATTGGAGTTGGGCTGCTTGTGCGATAGGTGCAAACAGCGTAAACGCTGATAGCAGCACAGCCATCTTTGATCTGAGTTTCATTAGTTATCCTTGACTATATATTTTTTAGCAATTTATTCAGGTAGATCCTCTACCATCGAATCAAAATAGCGAATGGTATTAAATTGCGATATCAGGGATTCCCTGATTTTTTAAAAACTACAAAACCATGATGGCTTTATTTACAAAGGGATTGTTTGAAGGGGGGATGGGAATATTACGGGCTACATATGCACTGTTATTAGATATATGCTTGTTTTTGAAAGGGATAACCGTTATGGTGAATTTTCTCCTCTTTTTATCTGCTTTTTAAGGCTAGAGCTCTTGCTCAGATTTTACTCTACGCAAGTGTTGACCTTGCTTCCATAAAATAGCGATTACCAATTGAAATTTGAGTGTTATAAATATCTATTTTTCTCCCTATAATTAGTTGGAATTATCAAAAATTATTTATTTCAGGGAATAGTAGTTCGATAAAAATAGATTTATCACTACTTATTGCTGTGACAATAATGGTTCTTCTTCTATTTATTTAAGTTGATGTAAAAAAATAATGGTGTTATTCAAATGTTAATCAATGCATTAAAGGATTAATGCATCACTCTATAGATACATATAATTTGTAAGTGTACTAGCGCACTAGTTTAATAGAGTGTTAAGTTTTTTGCTAGTAAAATGGTTCTATGAATCGGGGTAAGAGCCACATGGATTGTGTAAGTTTTGAAGATCCAGATAGATGGATACGTTTTCTTAATCAAAAATTACAAAACAGTAAGGAGGAAGAAAGAGCAAGTATATCTAGGGAACTGCATGACGATCTCGGGCAGATATTAACCGCTATTCAAATCAACTTACAATTGCACCGGAAGGAGTGTTGTAATCGTAGTGACCGCGTCAATGACTCAATAGAGTTAATTGAAGACATTATAGAGAAAGTTCGCCATAAATCTGCCGAGTTAAGACCCGGTGTTATTAGTGAGCTATGTTTTATTGATGCAATTAAACGTCTTCTTGAAAAAATGTCTATATCTCAAGAGAATAAAATAGATTTTAAATATAGAAATAACTTCCCTGATGTCAGTCAACAATTAAAGGTTGACGTGTTCAGAATAATCCAAGAAGCCGTAAATAATGCAATCCGCCACGCTAACGCGACCAACATCTTCGTTAATTTAGACTTTGACAGAGAAAAAGTAACAGTATCTATCTCGGATAATGGTAATGGTTTTGAAATAACCAAAATAAAACGCAAAGTAAACACCAACCTACACCTAGGATTGCTGGGTATGGAGGAAAGGGCTGGGCGTCATAACGGAAAAATCCATATCCAATCAGAGTTAAATACTGGAACAAGAATATTGGCGGAATTTAAATATGATCTATAAGAGTAGAGTATTTATTGTTGATGACCATGATATCGTCAGAGCGGGTATATGCAGTATTTTAAACACCTTATCAAGTGTTGAAGTGGTTGGTGAAAGTGGAACGGGGCTCAACTTGATCCCAAATCTGAAAAAGTCTAAACCAGACCTACTTATTCTGGATGTCTCAATTAAAGGGATTAATGGAATAGAGCTGGTTAGCATGATCCGAAAGCACAAGATACCGATTAACATCCTTATGCTATCGATGCATAAAAATATTGAGTATGTTGCAAGGTGCTTAAGAAATGGTGCTCAAGGTTATTTACTTAAAGATTCTGCAGTGGAAGAGCTGGAGCTAGCGGTTGGATCCGTTATGAGTGGTGGAAGCTATATCAGCCAAAAAATCGACAAGCCTATGCTGAAGGACTTGCTAGGAAAAACGCAAGATGCAGTACCTTTGGATTTACTGACAAGCAGACAGCGGCAAATACTTCAGCTAATCGTCGAAGGGTATTCCACAAACAAAATAGCTGACGATACATGCATTAGTATCAAAACCGTTGAAACACACAGATCCAACATCATGAAGAAGTTGAATATTAAAGATATTCCAAATCTTGTTCGCTTTGCCATTGAGAACAAACTCTTGGTTCCAACAACGTGAGTACCAGGCTGTGAATCATTCCTCCTAATGCAAAGAGTATGATGCTTTTGGTAATAGAGGGAATGTTAAGAACAACAACGAAAAGGGCGCTACTGAGAGCAACGCTGCCACCCAGTGGATGCAGAGTATTTCGGTAACCCTTTTAGTTCAGTTGGCACAAAACAATAATAAAAAAACAAAAAGGGCGATAACTCTATGAGTTATCGCCCTTTCCAAACGTTTGGTGGAGCTGGGGGGAGTTGAACCCCCGTCCGAAAACCTTTCATCATTGGTACTACATGCTTAGTCGATCTTTAAATTCACCACCCACCTGCGAACCGACACGCTAATGAATGACTATCCTGAATTATAATTCGCCGTTCATCTCTCAGGCGGGAGAATCCGGGCTAGCTAGTTTGGGTTTGACTCTTTGTAATTCCCCGTCTTACAAGCGGAAGCTAGGGCAAAGAGGCTCTGAGCAGGGTATTAAGCTGCTAGTGCGTAGTTTTCGTCGTTTGCGACTATTTTTTTGCGGTTTGTTAACGAGGCCTACCGCACCTCGGCATGCACCTCAGACTTCTGAATTCCCGTCGAATCCTAAATCAGCCCCAAGGTATTGTTCGCATAGTAACAGAAAAGTATTAGCTGTCCAGCACTATGCGTTTAAGTGGTCAAGATTAACGCAGTGAACTCTTCATTACGCGCGCTTTTTCTCTTGCCCAATCTTTTTCTTTTAAATCCGTACGTTTATCGTGCAGCTTTTTACCTTTTGCTACGCCGATTTTTAGTTTCACCCAAGAGCGAGACCAGTACAGAGAGAGTGCCGTTAACGTCATACCTTCACGGTTAACACGTCCGAGTAGGTTATCAAGTTCGCGACGACTCATGAGTAGTTTACGCACACGAGTAGGGTTCGCCACTACGTGTGTCGATGCCTGATTCAAAGGAGTGATTGTCATGCCACTCACAAAGGCTTCACCGTCACGCATAAATACGTAACTTTCAGAAATATTGGCTTTACCTTGGCGAAGGGCTTTCACTTCCCAACCTTGGAGCTCCATGCCAGCTTCGATTTCATCTTCGATAAAATATTCGTGGCGAGCTTTTTTGTTCAGCGCGATAGTGTTACTACCCGCTTTTTGTTTTGATTTTTTCTTTGCCATAATGGCGTCATTATACGGCCTGGATATCGGTTAGGAAATCCTTTTATTTGCGCAATCGCGGAATAAAAGTAAAATTGGGGCTCGCTTTTCATCTGGACATGTATCGATAGGAGTAAGTATGAAGCAAATCAGCCGTTCTGCGTTGGTGTCGTTTAGTGCAGAGCAGATGTTTGATCTGGTCAATGATGTTGCTAAGTACCCAGAGTTTCTGCCTGGTTGTTCAGGTTCCAGAATCATTGACGCTTCTGGCGATGGTATGGTGGCTTCTGTGGATGTCGCGAAAGCTGGGATCAGTAAAACCTTTACCACGTCTAATGAACTTATTCCTGGTCAGTCCATTATGATGAATCTGGTCGATGGTCCTTTTAAGACGCTACGTGGTGGCTGGTTTTTTACTGCACTAGATGAGCAAGCATGTAAGGTTGAACTTAAGCTTGAATTTGAATTCTCTAGTAAAATGATTGAAATGGCTTTTGGTAAGATTTTTAATGAGTTAACCAGTAACATGGTCAATGCTTTTACAAAACGCGCGAAACAGGTATACGAGTGTTATGAGTATTGAATCAGACATGATTCATGTTGAGGTCGTTTACGCCTTACCGCATGAGCAACGTGTTTTCAATTTAGTTGTGAACAAACACGAAACGGTGGAAGAGATTATTAGTCAATCTGGCGTACTTGAGTTGTACCCTGAGATTGATTTATCGAAGAATAAAGTTGGTGTCTTTAGCCGAAATGTAAAATTGGATGCTACTGTACGCGACAGAGACCGTATAGAGATTTATCGTCCGCTTCTCGCCGATCCCAAAGAGATTCGCCGTAAACGTGCTGAACAAGCTAAAGCCGCAGGTAATGCTGATCCCGTTACAGGTGGCAAGCCTAACGCTATGCGTAAAAGCGATTAACTTGTAAATGCCAAACATTAAAAAACCTCCCAGATGGGAGGTTTTTTTGTATAAAGGTTTTGTTATTGAATTTGCTCGTAAAACGCGTCACTTTTCGGGAAGTCGCCAGCAATATCAGCAAGTGTGCCTTGATCATCAAAATTAACAACAAGGTCTTTTTGCACTGGATCGCCATGGCCCGGAGTATGGTGGTATATGTAATACCATGTGTTTGGATAGCCGTTTTCGATAAGCATTGGTGAGCCAAGTACGAAGCGAACTTGTGCTTTAGTCATCCCAAACTTTAATTTATCTACCGCACTTTGTTCTACATAGTTGCCTTGGTTGATATCAATGCGATAAACCAGTTTTTCTACTACCGAACATCCTGTAAGCAATGTCATTGCTAATGGTACGGCAACTAACCACTTCTTTAATTGCATAATAATTTCTTACTAACCTTTAAAATACTGCGCTGATAATAAACAAGCTCGACGCAGATGTAAAAAGCTATGCGTCGTATGGTAGGGAATCTGACAACGAATTTTGAGTTGAGTTGCATTTATTGGCAGATATTCATTTGTGTCTATTCTGTCAGATAACTTTGAATGCAAGACCAAACCAAAGTTCAAAGTGAGTAGAAAGCAAAAAGCCATGGATGTTTTCTCCATGGCTCCTGGGAATGTTTTTTAAGCGGCGATAAGTAGCTCTTTAGCATTTGCAAGGGTGGAGTCGGTGATCTGGCTGCCACCTAGCAGTCTGGCTAATTCTGCCACGCGTTGTTGTTCATCCAGAGCGTGCATCTGGGTTTCCGTCTGACCTTTTTTAGTCTGCTTCGCTACAAACATTTGCTGATGTCCACAGCCTGCCACTTGAGGAAGGTGAGTGACACACAGTACCTGAGTTGACTCTCCCAATTTACGCAGCATTTTACCTACTACGGCGGCGGTCGGGCCACTGATACCTACATCGACTTCATCGAAGATGAGGCTTGGAGTATCGACTTTCTGAGCGGTGATAACCTGAATCGCTAACGATATGCGTGATAGCTCACCACCGGACGCGACTTTAGCGATTGGTTGCAGTGGCTGGCCCGGGTTTGTTGAAACTAGGAAACAAACGCTGTCCATACCCAATGGAGAAGGATGGGCATTATCGTTATTGACTGCAATGCTGAACACGGCTTTTTCCATGCTTAGTTCGTGCATGCTTTGGCTAATTAGTTTATTCAGTTCTTTGGCGTAACGACTGCGTGATTTATGTAACTTTTCCGCTGCAGTTAAGAAGTTTTGATACTTTTGTTCCACTTCCTGTGCGAGTTCATCCAATCTTTCATCAGAACAATCTAAGGCTTCTATTTGGGCCAGAAGGTCTTGATGATGCTGGTAAAGTTCCTCTGGCATAACATGATGTTTACGTGCCATAGACATGACTTTGGAGAAACGTTCTTCCACATAAGCCATGCGACCCGGATCGACATCAATGCCGTCAAGGTAGCTGCGGAGTTCGTTTTTGGTTTCTTCCAACTGAATCATGGCTTCTGCCAGCATATTTGGCAGTTCTGCTAATTTTTCATCTAACTCAGCTAATTGAATCAGGGAGTGATTGGCCGATTGCAAAATACCAAGCGCATTGACTTCTTCACCTTCGTAAATAAGTTCGATGGCTTGCTGACAGGTAGCGGCGAGTTCACCGCTATTGGACAGTCGTTTGTGCTCTTGTTCGAGTTCTGCAAATTCTTCTTCACCTAGCGATAACTCATTCAGTTCTTTGATTTGGTATTCAAGCAACTGCTTTTGTGCCTGATTCTGTTGGCTGTTTTCCTTTAGTTGCTTGAGGTTGTTGTCAGCCTGACGCCAGTGCTGATAGGCACTGCGAGTACTTTTTAGTAGATTAAGGTGACCCGCATATTGATCCAGCATGGCCATTTGATGATCACTTTTCATCAACTGGTGATGGGCATGTTGACCATGAATATTGATCAGAAGCTGTCCGAGAGATTTGAGTTGTGAAAGTGGTACCGGACTGCCATTAATGAAGGCTCTTGAACGGCCTTCTTTTGTAATGATGCGACGTAAAATACACTCACTGCCATCGAGCAGATCATTATCTTCTAGCCAACGCGTTGCATGTAAGTTGTTATCCAGTAAAAAAGCGGCACTCACTTCGGTTTTTTCTTCACCTTGTCGAACCATGCCTGCATCAGCACGCCCACCTAAGCAGAGACCGAGCGCATCAATAGCAATAGATTTACCCGCACCCGTCTCACCCGTAATGGTGGTCATGCCCTTAGACAGCTCGAGTTGTAAAGACTTAACAATCGCAAAATTATTAACACTTAGATGAGCCAGCATTTTTATTTACCTGTATAACTGAACAATACTGTATAAGAAAACAGTATATACTGTTTGTTCATACAGTAAAGGTGGTCTTTAAATTTTTTGTTGGTGAAATGGATTTTTGTGATGGATTAGGAAAAACGAGTCGATGAGAGGCAACGACTTATTTAAATTGAAAGAGTTAGGGGGATATTGAATAAAAGGACTTCGGAAGATAGCCGACGGTAATTGGAAGGTTTTAATGCTTTCTAACTACAGAGATTAAAACGCAGGCATGTGGATACCTGCGTTTGTAAATAGAATAACAGGGGTTAAAAGAGCTTGCTCGACCAGCCTAGTTTGTTTCTCAGAACGTGGTAGTAACTGTAGTCTTTTGGATGAACAAGTTTTAGCACATTAGGGCTCTGGTAAATGTGGATCTCGTCGCCCGGAGAAACAGGCAAAGATACCTGGCCATCACAACTGACTTCTTGCGTGCCACGATTTTCTGGAGATACCAGCAGTTTGATACGGCGGTTACCATCGACGACCAAAGGTCGGCTGGAAAGTGTGTGCGGGAACATCGGTACCAAAGAGATCGCGTTCAAGCTTGGTGAAAGAATTGGACCTCCACCAGAAAGCGAGTAGGCGGTAGAACCTGTCGGAGTCGATACGATCAAACCATCTGCACGCAATGAAAAAGCGAAGCTTTCATCGATATAAACTTCAAATTCAATCATATGTGCGATTTGGCCAGGGTGGAGTACAGCTTCGTTTAAAGCGGCGTTGTGACTTTTAATTTGGCCATGTCGATGCACTTCAGCTTCAAGTAGAAAGCGCTCTTCTTCAATATACTCACCGTCCAGTACAGCTTTAAGGGCGGCTTGGAAATCATCTGGATTTAAATCCGTCAGAAAGCCTAAGTTACCTCTGTTGACACCAATTACGGGAACGTCAAAACGAGATAAAATTCGTGCGGCTCCGAGCATATTACCATCACCACCGACCACAATCGCCAGATCTGCGTTTTGTCCTAGCTCAACTAAGCTCGCAAACTGCTTTGGCGGGATCTCGTCTAAAATTGCAGTAAGACGATCGTCAATAAATACTTGGTAACCTTCTGATGTCAGCCATTGGTACAGCTCACTATGAGTCTGAATAGCTTGTTGATCTCTAGGTTTACCGATAATCGCGATCACGTTACATGGATTTTTCATAGCATTTCCGCATTAAAGAGGCTTGAATCAGGAATCTTCATCCCCATAATAATGGCAAGTTACCTAAATATGCGAATTTTTATGTGTTTAAAGCCCGCAAAAAACGCATGGCTTGAAGGGCATTACGTTGAATTCTGGAGATATCATGAGCAACGAAGAAAACAAAGTTACAGAAGAAGAGCTTGATCAAATCATCGAAGAGGCTGAGAAAGTGGAAGCAGCAGCTCAAGAAGCTGAAGCGGAGCTGGAAGAAGTTGGTGACGAGAAAGACGCTAAAATTGCTCAACTAGAAGCAGCACTACTGTCTAGCGAGACAAAAGTGAAAGATCAGCAAGACGCGGTTCTGCGTGCAAAAGCTGATGTCGAGAACATGCGTCGTCGTACTGAGCAAGAGATCGATAAAGCGCGTAAATACGCTCTGAACAAGTTCGCAGAGGAACTGCTTCCTGTTATTGACAACTTAGAGCGCGCAATTCAGGCGGCAGACACAGAAAATGAGGTCATTAAGCCGATCCTTGAAGGTGTGGAACTGACTCACAAAACCTTCGTTGATGTGGTTTCTAAATTTGGCCTGAAGGAAATTAATCCAGAAGGCGAGGCATTCAACCCTGAATTCCATCAGGCTATGTCTATCCAAGAGAGCCCGGATCACGAATCAAACACGGTTATGTTCGTTATGCAAAAAGGCTACGAACTAAACGGCCGTGTTGTTCGTCCAGCAATGGTTATGGTTGCTAAGTAAGCTTTAATACCGCTGAAAACAATTTGAAAATGCCCATCACATTAGTGATGGGCATTTTTTATTCCATCAATTGCACTATTTTGTTATTCACCCTAGAAATTGAAAGTTGATCTTCTTCAAATATTTTCTTATTGGGGATTATTTCTCTTATAGTGAAAAATTGTTCAGTTTTTATTCTGCGTTTCGAACTCAAGCTTCATAACTTCCTGTAATTACTTACTTTGTGAAAGCTTGTGCTGGATGTTGGGGAGGTATCTAGTGATTTTTGCTGATATTCAGTGTTAACAAATTTGTAAACTTTCACTTTATTTTGTAACTTCTCTGTGTATGATTTGCGACGAATGCTTTAAAAGTAAGCATATATAACTACAAAAGCGTTAATAGCAAACACAACATATCGGAGATTTACGATGGATAAATCGCTTTCTAGTAAGATTTTTGTCGGCTTGTTTGCCGGCCTCATTTTGGGAACTGCAATCCAATACTTGTTTAACGGTGTTGCGATTTTTGACACTTACTTACTTGGAACGGCAGAAGGTGTGGGCGGCATGTTCGTCTCGCTGATTAAATTGTTAGTTGTTCCTTTGGTTTATGTCTCAATCGTATGTGGCATTGTTGATCTTAAAGATATCAGCGCGTTTGGTCGCCTTGGTGGTAAAACCTTTGCGCTTTATATCGTTAACACAATTATTGCGATTACAGCTGCTTTGACAGTCGGCCTTATTTTCCAACCAGGTGCAGGTGCTAATTTAGCCGGTACCGTTGCTGAAACCGTTAAACTGACCACAACTGAAACGCCAGATATCTTTTCACTCGTAGTTAACATTGTTCCTAGCAATCCAGTTCAGGCATTTGCTAATGGCGACATGCTACAAATCATTTTTATGGCAATTCTGACCGGTTTGGCGATTCAAGCTTTGGATTCTCGTGGTGGTCCTGCTATCCGTACCTTTAAGATGGCTAATGAGATCATGATGAAGCTTGTTGGGTTGGTGATGAGCCTTGCGCCTTACGGTGTATTCGCACTGATGATTCAATTAGGTGCGACTCTGGATGCAAACACGCTAATGTCCGTTGCAGGTTATGTTGCTTTGGTTGTGACTATGCTTGTGTTCTGGATTTTCGTTTTCTATCCAATGGCGGTAGGTCTTGCTACAGGCACGTCTCCGAAGACATTTCTTCGTGCGACTCGCGAGCAGATTCTATTTTCTCTATCCACGGCAAGCTCAAACGCGACCATTCCTGTAACTATGCGTACTCTGACAGATAAGCTACAGGTGTCTAAATCAGTTGCTGGTTTTGGTGTGCCACTAGGCGCGACAATGAACATGTCAGGTGTGTCTATCTATATTGCTCTGGCTACATTGTTTGTCGCGAACGCTTTTGGTCAGCCTATTAATACTTCGGACATTTTCACCCTAGGCTTGACGATTCTTCTGTTATCGATTGGTGCAGGTGGCGTTCCTGGCGGTGGTGTTGTGATGGTTGGGGTTCTGCTTCACCAACTTGGTTTGCCACCAGAAGGCCTGGCAATTATTGCCGCGGTTGACCGTATTAATGACATGTTCTGTACCTCATCAAACGTGGTGGGTGATACCGCAGTCAACACTATTGTTGCAAAAACAGAAGGTGAGATTGGTAAAGAGGAGAGCGTTGATGCTGAGCCAGTACAGGCAAATGCATAGCAACGTTACTCAATAAACAAGAAAGCGAGCTATTACGGCTCGCTTTCTTGTTTTCTGGGCCATGAGTGCCCATTTTCTCTTGGTTAGTGTTGCTTTATTGAACGACAGTGATGTGACCTAATCCTAACTAATCAGAAAGAAAGCGATTAAATCAGAAAAAAAACGCTTTTTTTCAATTCTGCCCTTGAAAAGCATTTTACCGCCCTTATCTATGTGGCATAGAGAAGCAAACATTGATTATTTTTGTTTGTGAGCAAGGGTTGAAACCCGATTCTCCTCCCCCCACATTGGGGTTATAACCAAACGAAAATAGAATTTATTCGGAGATAGCCAGATGGGTAAAATCATTGGTATTGACTTAGGTACTACTAACTCATGTGTTGCTGTATTAGACGGCGACAAACCTCGTGTAATTGAAAACGCAGAGGGTGAACGTACTACTGCATCGGTTATTGCTTACACTGATGGTGAGACACTAGTAGGTCAGCCAGCAAAACGTCAAGCAGTAACTAACCCTGAAAACACGCTATTTGCAATTAAGCGTCTAATCGGTCGTCGTTTTGAAGACGAAGAAGTTCAGCGTGACATCGAAATCATGCCTTACAAAATCGTTAAGGCTGACAACGGTGACGCTTGGGTAGAAGCGAAAGGCCAAAAAATGGCTGCTCCTCAGGTTTCTGCTGAAGTTCTTAAGAAAATGAAGAAAACTGCTGAAGACTTCCTAGGTGAGGAAGTAACTGGCGCAGTTATCACAGTACCTGCTTACTTCAACGATGCTCAGCGTCAAGCAACAAAAGATGCGGGCCGTATCGCAGGTCTAGAAGTTAAACGTATCATCAACGAACCAACTGCAGCAGCGCTAGCTTACGGTCTAGACAAGAAAGGCGGTGACCGCACTATCGCTGTTTACGACCTTGGTGGTGGTACATTCGATATCTCAATCATCGAAATCGATGAAGTTGAAGGCGAGAAAACGTTCGAAGTTCTAGCAACTAACGGTGACACTCACCTAGGTGGTGAAGACTTTGATAACCGTCTGATCAACTACTTAGTTGACGAGTTCAACAAAGAGCAAGGTATCAACCTTAAGAACGATCCACTAGCAATGCAGCGTGTTAAAGAAGCAGCAGAAAAAGCGAAAATCGAGCTTTCTTCTACTACTCAAACTGACGTAAACCTACCTTACGTTACTGCAGATGCGACTGGTCCTAAGCACATGAACATCAAAGTGACTCGTGCGAAACTAGAATCTCTAGTTGAAGACCTAGTACAACGTTCTCTTGAGCCTCTAAAAGTAGCTCTAGCTGACGCTGACCTATCAGTAAGCGAAATCACTGACGTAATCCTAGTTGGTGGTCAGACTCGTATGCCTATGGTTCAAGCGAAAGTGGCTGAGTTCTTTGGTAAAGAAGCTCGCCGTGACGTGAACCCTGATGAAGCGGTAGCGATGGGTGCTGCAGTTCAAGGTGGTGTACTTGCTGGTGACGTTAAAGACGTACTGCTTCTAGACGTAACTCCACTGTCTCTAGGTATCGAGACAATGGGTGGCGTAATGACTAAGCTAGTTGAGAAGAACACAACTATCCCAACTAAAGCAAACCAAGTCTTCTCTACAGCAGAAGACAACCAGAGCGCGGTAACTATCCACGTTCTACAAGGTGAGCGTAAGCAAGCGATGTACAACAAGTCTCTAGGTCAATTCAACCTAGAAGGCATCCAGCCTGCACCACGTGGTATGCCACAAATCGAAGTAACTTTCGACCTTGATGCGGACGGTATCCTACACGTATCAGCGAAAGACAAGCAGACTGGTAAAGAGCAGAAGATCACTATTCAGGCTTCTGGCGGTCTAAGCGACGAAGACATCGAGAAAATGGTACAAGAAGCAGAAGCTAACAAAGAAGCGGACAAAAAGTTCGAAGAGCTAGCAACTGCACGTAACCAAGCAGACCAAATGATTCACGGTACTCGTAAGCAAGTGGAAGAAGCGGGTGAAGCACTTCCAGCTGAAGAGAAAGAGAAGATTGAAGCTGCAATTTCTGAGCTAGAAGAAGCGCGTAAAGGCGAAGATAAAGAAGCTATCGACGCTAAAGTTCAAGCGCTAATGACTGCTGCTCAAAAACTGATGGAAATCGCTCAGCAACAAGCTCAAGCACAACAAGGTGCTGAAGCTGGCGCTCAAAAGTCTGCAGATGACGATGTTGTAGATGCAGAGTTCGAAGAAGTTAAAGACGATAAGAAGTAATTCAACATTAGGGTAATTTGATACTCTGGTAGAAAATTACCATGTTGGAAACACTTATTGGAATCTTTGCGGGCGTTTGAGGTGACTCTAACGCCCGCATGTTTGTAAATAGCCCAGTCTTTCTAGCTAAGCGCTTTTCAGAGAAAGCTTTTATCTAAAACGATATTAACACCAAGCGGCAGCGGCCGTTTGCAGTACTACATTGGTGACGAAGAACATGTCAAAACGTGATTTTTACGAAGTATTAGGCGTAAGCCGTGATGCATCAGAACGTGATATCAAAAAGGCGTATAAGCGTCTTGCAATGAAATTCCACCCAGACCGTAATCAGGGTGATGATTCTGCTGCGGATAAGTTTAAAGAAGTAAAAGAAGCGTACGAAATTCTCACTGATCCTCAGAAGAAAGCGGCTTACGACCAGTACGGTCATGCTGCTTTTGAACAAGGCGGCGGTTTCGGTGGCGGCGGCTTTGGTGGCGGCGGTGCTGATTTCGGCGACATCTTTGGCGATGTATTCGGTGATATCTTTGGTGGCGGTCGCCGTGGTGGTGGCGGTGGTCATCGTGCACAACGTGGTGCTGACCTTCGTTACAACATGGAACTGACTCTAGAAGAAGCCGTTCGCGGTGTAACAAAAGAAATCGAAGTTCCAACACTGGTTCACTGTGATACTTGTGATGGTAGCGGCGCGAAAAAAGGCACGTCAGCTGAAACCTGTGGTACTTGTCATGGCCACGGCCAAGTACAAATGCGTCAAGGTTTCTTCGCGGTTCAGCAAACCTGTCCAACCTGTCATGGTAAAGGTAAGATCATCAAAGACCCTTGTAACGAGTGTCATGGTCAGGGCCGCAAACAGAAAACCAAAACACTTAACGTTAAGATCCCTGCCGGTGTGGATACGGGTGATCGCATTCGTCTGTCTGGCGAAGGTGAAGCGGGAGAAATGGGCGCACCAGCAGGTGACCTATATGTTCAGGTACACGTAAAAGACCACCATATTTTTGAGCGCGATGGCAACAATCTATACTGTGAAGTACCAGTAAGTTTTGCCATGGCAGCACTAGGTGGTGAAGTAGAAGTACCAACATTGGATGGCCGAGTTAGCCTGAAAGTACCATCAGAAACGCAAACTGGCCGTATGTTCCGTATGCGCGGTAAAGGTGTGAAAGGTGTTCGTGGCGGTGGTATCGGTGATCTCATCGTTAAGTTGGTTGTAGAAACCCCGGTGAACCTAAGTTCACGTCAGAAAGAGTTGCTAAAAGAGTTTGAAGAATCTTGTGGTGGCGAAGCGGCGACAAAACACAAGCCTAAGTCAGAAGGTTTCTTCAATGGCGTTAAAAAGTTCTTCGATGATCTGACGAGCTAAAGCGACCCACAATTCAAAATCACAAAGGCCTGCAGAGATGCAGGCCTTTTTGTTTTTAGACGAAGCTCAGTTCCAGCATGTACTTGGTGACTCAACATTGGTTGCAGTAAGTTTGAGTGCATTGATTCCTGAGGGGAAGCAACTGTCCTCATCTTGGCCAAGATCGGATTTCGCTGTTGCCGTGATGGTATAAGCCGTGGTTGCGGAACTCACGATAGAAAAAGTAAAGCGATCATTTGCAGAATCACAGATCGAGCAATTGCCTCCCGAAATAATAGAGCTCCAGTCATACCCTCCATCATAAGAGGTTTCCAAAGCCAGTTGGATACGGCTGATATCGCTCAGTGCCACCGTTCGGTGCGACTTAATGACATGATTTGTGTACGAGGGATAAGCGATAGCAGAAATGATCCCGACAATCACGACGGCTATCAGTAATTCGATCAATGTCATCCCGCTTAATCTTATTTTGTCTCTGTTACAACAATATATTCGAATCATTACGAGTAGTTCCCTTTTCACTTTTACGGCTATTTTTCGCAGGTGATAGCATCTGTGCAAGATGAATTACAGTTGACTAGATGTTTGCATAGGAATTTGGGAAATGCCTCGCGGGTTTACGTTATTGGAGCTACTTATTACGGTATCGGTGCTGAGTATTTTATTGGCAGTTGCGGCACCAAGATTTAGTCGTGTTTCACAAACAGTACAGATGCAAGGTCTTGCAACAGAACTCTTTGGTTTTCTGAATCAAAGTAGGTCAGAAGCGGTAATGAGAAATGAAAAGTTGTATGTACATTTTTCGATGGATAAAGGTAACACCATTAATAAAGGAAATTGGTCACTTAACTTGACGGATTCCTCCGTTGCTGGCGGAACGAGCATTTTACATTTATCCGGTTCACCTTATTCAGAGCTATCGATAAATCATAACTATGACGCGAAATATATAAGCTTTGAAGAAGTAAGAGGACGGCCGAACTCTGGGAATATAGAGTTCTTTTCGACTAACAATCAGAATTCCAAACTGAAAATCAAACTTTCTAACCCTCCTGGTCGTATTAAAGTTTGCAGTATGTCGGGAGCAAAATTATATGACTACTCTAAATGTTAGGCTGCGCTATCAAAGAGGCAGCTCTTTAATCGAGTTAATGATCAGTTCTTTAATTGGTTTAATTCTATTAGGTGTGATTGGCTCGGTCTTTCTTAGCTTGCAAAAAACAGCAAGAGATAAAAGTTTGGAGTTGCATCTCCTACAGGGGATTAACCTTACTTTTGCAATGATGAAAGAAGATATTCAACGAGCTGGTTACGATGGCGGAAACGGTAATTCGCTCAAGGTATCTGGCTCTATAAATACAATAACGTTGAGCGGCGCTTCTTCTGTTGGTTTTGTTTATTTCAAACAAGGCTCTCCGGATAACAAAGACTATCGAAATATTAAGTATGAGAAGCGCGATACTCGACTTTTAATATGCGAAAAAGGTGTGGTTTCACAAGCTCAAATATTAACTTTTGATGGTATAGATTTTTGTCGATCTTTATTTGATGAAGATATTTTGCACGTCACTCAATTTTCAGTGAGTTCAGGAACCGTTACGAATGGAAAAACGACAAGTGCATTAACCGACATCCAATTAGGTTTACAAACGGTTGATGGCTCTTTTAGCAAAGTGGAAACAGTCTCAATTAAGCAAAGGAACTGGCAATGAAATTTAAGTCTAATCAATCAGGCTATGTCGCACTGCTGGTGACTTCCATTCTTTTGCTGCTTGCTTTGATTGTGGTTCTTGCTTCATCAAAAGGTATCTTTTTTCAAATCAAAGTTGCTCAGAATGAGTTAAGAGCTCGACAGGCGCATTGGAAAGCTGAGGGTGGGCTGGAATGTGCATTTTCTAAAGCTAAACTAGAGAAAAAGATACCCGCCACGGTAGATGATTGTAAAACTGCAATGGAACTCAATGGATTAACTTTTTCTGCTGGAGAATTTAGTGTCGTTACTTCTGAATTAGAAAACGCAAGGCTTCGGAAAATCATCAAGTTTCCAGCTGTTGGCGGGGCTGGGGCTATAAAATCTACTTCTGATCTTGTTATTAATGGTTCCTATACGAGTTCTGCTGATCCCGGAAAAAGTCTCGGAAATAATTTATGGGAATGCACGTCGGTTCTCTACTCCAATTATTTCTATGCTACAAGCGTGAGCACACGTCATCCCTATCAAATGTCTAAAAAGCCTTACGCAAAATTTCCAGATAGCAATCCTGGACAATTGCAAGAATGTGCAACAACTCATTACAGTTGGGCAAAGAGTGTTGCTAACTCTGAAGATGACTATCGAAAATCTTCAAGCATGGATCCTTTTAAGGATGTATTTGATGTGCCACGAAGCGAATGGTTTGATGTGATGTCTAACAACTCGCTGTTTGGTTATGTGCCACTCTCATTAAACCCTGGCACTTTGGACTCTGAGAAAGATTTACCTAAGCCTAGTTTCAACGACAAGTGTGCGGAAAATATCGTAGACAACATTAAAACCGGCAAAGATCTGGTTTGGGTCTATGGCGGATGTGAAATAAATACGGCGGGCTTTTCCAGCATCAAATCTGCTATTGATAAACACTTAAGTGGTAGTGGCATTATTTTAGTCGTTCAAGACGGGATTTTATCTACGAGAGGAACTCAGGACTTTACTGGCATGCTCTATCACTTTATTTCCCCCCTATATGCTGATCCGAAGGGGGTTGTTCCGGACTTTGCTGGTTGGGATAAACTTGAGAACCATAAAGATTTAAAAGGGGTGATTTCTGCACTTGCTGCTACCGTACCAATGAAAAAGGAAAGAGTCGGCTACTTCCAACATGGCTCTTTTAACCCTCTAGGAGGTTTTGTAATGGATGCACCTGGCACTTTCGCTCTTTTCAACGCCGCATTAGATTTTCAGTACAATCGTGATGTGATTGATGAACCGTTGAAAAAGATCAAAAAAGTATATTGGAAAAAAGGCTCCTGGAATGATCTCTAAACAGCAAGGATTTAGTTTACTCGAAGTCTTGATTGCTTTTCTGCTTCTCGGAGTAGGAGCATTAGGTTTAACAAAGCTAAATGTGTACTTAGAGCGCGAATCGGACTATGCGATTCAAAGTATCGAGGCTCTTCGTCTGGCCGAAAACAAACTCGAATGGTTCCGCACCCGAGGTGCATCTTCTGCCGTTTCTGTAATACCTATCGCCGATTTCGATTCTATCGCGACTGGCTCTTCAATTTCAGGCGCTTACAGTCTTCAATGGCAGGTGCCTCCCGCAACGATCTCTGGGTCGCTTAAAACGATTACTGTTACTTCAAGCTGGGAAGACAGGATGGGGCAGACCCAGTCTGTTCAGTTGAAAACGATGATTTCTCGTTATAGTGAATTTGATAAGTAACGCTTCTCCAGTGCGTCATTATTGCTTTAAAAAGCATCGTCGCTTTTTTCCTACGTCCTTTTCAGGTTTATTTCCATCAGTTAATGGAGGGTTTTAGAACTGTTAACGTGAATGATGTGCTGCTGTTTTTATTATGTTTCATCCGGTTGCCATTTTTGCAAAATGTGTCTCCAAATATGAAAAAATACTAGCATCTTGTACTTTTTATCTTGGTTTTAACTAGAATACTTGGCTGAAAACAGGCCGCAATAAATTATTCCAAAAGGCCATAGCACCAACATCATTCATTATGGAGTTACCATGAGTAACCAAGCAATTAATAAGGCGCCATCTTCTAAGCCGAGTGGGATGGATCGCTTTCTAAACTTTATTGAGCGTGCAGGTAATAAAATTCCTGATCCTGCAATTTTGTTCTTTTGGGCACTAGTCATTACCTGGGCGGCATCTGCACTTTTATCGAATGTCTCTTTCGATCTTGTAAACCCTAGAACTGGTGAAACTTTAATCATCACTAACTTGTTGACAGGGGAAGCGTTGGCTAGCTTCCTTGCAAATATGGTGACGACATTCACTGGCTTTGCACCACTAGGTATCGTATTGGTCGCTATGTTAGGCGTAGGTGTTGCTGACTCTTCGGGCTTTATCACCACGGGCCTTAAGAAGATGCTGAGCTTTACACCTGCGAAGCTTCTTACTCCAATGCTTATTCTGGTTGCTATTGTATCGCATACTGCTGCAGATGCTGGCTACGTTCTGGTTATCCCTCTGGGTGGTATTATTTTCCATGCAGCAGGCCGTCATCCTCTAGCGGGTATTGCGGCAGCGTTCGCGGGTGTATCAGGTGGTTTCTCTGCAAACTTTATTCCTTCTGGTATCGACCCACTGTTGGCTGGTTTCACGCAAACAGCAGCACAAGTTCTCGATCCTGAATACGTTGTTAACCCTCTAGCAAACATCTTCTTTACTGGTATCTCATCAGTAATCATTGTGGCTATCGGTTGGTACGTTACTGAGAAAATTATTGAGCCACGTTTAGCGAAAACCCCAGTAGATGAAGATGCAGAAGCCGCTCCTGACCTAGGTTCATTCTCTGAAATTGAATCAAAAGCATTCCGCTACGCGGGTTGGTCGATGCTGGCTGGTATTGCTCTTCTTGTTGTGGCGTTAATTCCTGAAACCTCAGCATTACGCTCACCTGAAGGCGAGATTACTGCATTCTCAGCACCAATCATGAAGTCGATCGTTCCACTGATCTTCATTCTGTTTATCATCCCTGGTTACGTATACGGTAAAGTTTCTGGCACATTCAAATCCAGCAACGACATCATTAAGGCGATGGCAGACACCATGTCGACGATGGGTGCTTACATCGTTATGTCTTTCTTCTGTGCTCAGTTCCTATCAGCATTTGCTCAGTCAAACATTGGTACGATGCTGGCGCTATACGGCGCTGAAGGTCTGAAAGCAATGAACCTTCCGGGTGAAGCTACGATCATTGGTATGATTTTGCTAACGGCTTCGGTAAACCTGCTTATTGGTTCTGCGTCTGCGAAATGGGCTCTAATTGGTCCAATTCTGGTTCCTATGCTAATGGCGGTTGGCATCTCTCCTGAGTTGTCTCAGGCGGCATACCGTGTTGGTGACTCTGTATCGAACATCATTTCACCTCTGATGGTATTCTTCCCACTAGTGGTGGTGTACTGTCAGCGTTACGTGAAGTCGACCGGTATTGGTACGCTTGCATCACTGATGATGCCATTCTCGATCGCTATGCTGATCGGCTGGTCAATCTTCCTAATTGTTTACTGGATGATTGGTATTCCTCTAGGTATTCAAGCGCCGTACACTTACACCATGTAAGTCGTAACAGCTTAAATTTGAAAGCGCAGATCGCAAGGTCTGCGCTTTTTTTGTTCTTTCTTTTGGTTAGGAGACGGTAATCTCTAACGTGACTGTAGCGTGTCGAAAGTTAGTGGTAATATTGGCCCGTCGCACATTCACTAATCTGGAGTCCCTTTGTCAGACCTTCAATTTACTCCCCAAGACGAACAATTTATGCGTAGAGCCATCGAATTGGCTGAGCTGGCTGAAGCGGAAGGAGAGGTGCCTGTTGGAGCCGTCTTAGTAAAAGATGGAGAGGTTATTGCAGAGGGCTGGAACCGCTCTATTTGTACTCATGACGCGACTGCCCATGCAGAAATTCAGACTCTGCGCAAAGCGGGACAAGTATTAGAGAACTATCGTTTATTGGATACTACGCTTTATGTGACATTAGAACCTTGCCCGATGTGTGCTGGAGCGCTGTTACACAGCCGTGTTAAGAGAGTGGTATTCGGTGCGCCGGACCTGAAAGCCGGGGCTGCAGGGACAGTGTTAAACCTGTTCGAAAGTCAGGCAGCATACCATTATGCAATGGTTGAAAAAGGGCTGTTAGAAGCCGAGTGCCGAGATCAGCTCCAAGCTTTTTTTAAACGCCGCCGTAAAGAGATTAAGGCAAAGAAACAGGCTGAAAAAGCGTTACAGAGTGATCAGACAAAGAATGGGAATTGAGGAAGAGAGATTCAGCAAACATCTACGTTCGGGTAGATGTTTGCTTCTTGTATCAGTGATTCACTAAGTGAATGAAAACACGATGGCGTTCACTGATTTTCTTTTTCATGCTCGTCAGTTTGCGCTTACGACGAATTGCCGCCACTGTATTATGCAAACGCTTTGACTGAACCTTACGTCTTCTCATATTCTAAACCTCTAGCAGACAAGACTACGAACACCCTCAAGTAGACACTGATTGTGTCTAACTAACCTAAACTCATCGTTATCACGTCCAACAATTCACTTTTTCATGCACAACGTAATCAACCCCACTTACACAAAACGTGGTGTGTAGTCGGCGTCCAGTTAGGCATGGGAAATTGCAACACTGATAATGGGCCGAGCGTCATCGATGAAATTTTCAATCGCAAAGACGTTCATATCCCGACCTCAGATTAGTGGACAACCATTAGATGACATTCTAATAATCAGCGTCATGTTTAATCGGGAGAGGGTAGCCAGCCGAGTATATTGCGCTCAAAATATCTAACTAACGTTTTAATATTAAGGGGTTACAATATTGGTCATTAAGTTTGTTTGCACTTACTTTATGATGCTGACCGAACTCGGAAAGATCGATTCTAGATAAGTTTGTTCAAAGACTCAACAAAAAATGACGAGCTATTCACTCGCCATTTTTAATTCGATATTTGAGCCTTATTCGGGAATGACTTCTGACGTTGTTTGGTTTTCTTCTGTCGTACCAGAAGCGCCTGAAACCTCGGGTTTTTCATCCTCTATCTGCTCTGTTGTTGGTTCCGATACACTCTCAACTGCGCCCGATACTGTCTCAGCGATACTTTCTACTGCACCTGACGTGAGGGTGTCGGGATTAAGCGGTGGGATGACTTGCAGATCTTCAGTGCTTTCATCGGTAGCTGGCTTCTGACTGACGTGGCCGATAATTGACTGATAGTAACGACGAATATTTTCAACGTAATTACGCGCCTCATCTCCTCGGGCATAACCGTAACGCGTTTGGCTGTAGAAACGCTTTTGACGCAGTAATGGTAGCCTGTCTTTTACGTCCGCCCACGCATTTGGATCGCCGCCCTGAGCTTTTGTCAGGCGTCGAGCGTCCAGCATATGACCATAACCAATGTTATAAGACGCCAGTGCGAACCAAATCTTTTCGTGATCACTGATCGTTTCGGGTACGCGAGCGACAATCCGGCGCAGGTACTCGACACCACCACGGATAGACTGCTCAGGATCGAGACGGTTGGTCACGCCGACGCTTTTCGCCGTAGGTAAGGTGAGCATCATCATGCCGCGCACGCCAGTTGGAGACTTCGCTTTCGGTTTCCAGTGAGATTCTTGATAAGCCAACGCTGCGATTAAGCGCCAATCAAACTCTTCGCTGTACTTTTGGAATAGGGGAGACCATTTAGGGAGTTTGTCATCCAGTGCACGAATGAAGGCCCGAGTATCCACATAATCAAACGCTTCGATATGGCCGATGTACTTCTCTTCTAAGGAGGCGAGTTCACCCGACTGCTTGATGTTGCCGAAAAACTCTATCAGCATCGCGTATAAGCTTTCATCTTCGGAACGGCGGGTAAACCAAGACACCGGTTGGTCTTCCGTTAACTCAAATGCTAAAGCTAAATCTGGGTAAAGGCGCTGGGCCAGTGAAAGCTCAACTGAGTCCGTCACCGTGAAGCGCAATTCGCCTGTGGATACGCGATTCAGCAAATCTCTGGTATCTGCATTGCCAACGATTTCAAACTGTAGCTCAGGATACTGCTTTTTTAATGCCGTCAGTGTCGGAACATATTGTGATTGCTCGACGATTTGCAGTGTATTAGCTGCCGCGTTGCTATCGGCATCGGCTTCGTCAGCCTGAGTCGCTTGATATTTTATCAATCGCTCAATACTACGAGGCCTCAGCTGCCCCTTTTTATACACGACTTGCTGGCTGACATAGTAGTAGGCAGGGCCAGGTCGAAAACGCTTTACCGCTTGAGAAGTCTGGTTCAAACCTGTGGCAATAATATCAATGTCGCCTTTCTTGAGTGCCGGAAAAAGATCGGCTTGGCGAAAAGCGGGTTTAATTTCTAGCTTTACGCCGAGTTCTTCTGCGAACTGACGTGCAAGTTCATAGTCCAGGCCCGCAGGGCCATCAGGACCAATGTAATAAGAGAGCTGGTTATTCAGTGTGCCAACTCGAAGAACGCCACGTTCCTGGATTTTTTGGAATTCACTTTTTGGGGTCGACTCAATTTGGCAGGCAGAAAGTAGTAGCACAGAAGCGAAAAGTAGGACGCTGCGCTTAAGTCGGTTGAGCTGGCTAATTTGCATTAATTGGTACTTCTCGAGAAATTTCTAACTACCTTTATATCAAAGGGAAGTGGTGGGGCAAAGGGAATCGCACACATAGAGTGCGACATTGCGTGTTTTATCGACATTTTGGTTATAATTCAAATTTGATAAAAAAATTGACGCAAACGGTTGCTTTTGGTGTTACATCACAAAAACAATTGCTATATAATGCGCTCGCAAAGGAGAGGTGGAATCGGTATAAGTTCGGGTTTTTACGCCTAAGTGGCTGAATTTATTCCAATATCACCTTAATCAATTGCATAAGAGACCTAAGCACATGAGAATTTTGCGTGGCTCCCCAGCTCTTTCTGAGTTCCGTGTTAACAAACTATTGGAACTTTGTCGTGAACAAGATCTGCCTGTAACCGGCATTTACGCCGAGTTTATGCACTTTGCGGATCTAAAATCTGACCTTGATGACCAAGAGTTAGAAAAGCTTGAAAAGTTGCTGACTTACGGTCCAACGATCGAAGAGCACGAGCCTGAAGGTCTTCTACTTCTTGTTACGCCTCGTCCTGGCACTATTTCGCCTTGGTCTTCTAAATCTACCGATATTGCTATCAACTGTGGTCTGGACAATGTTAAGCGTCTGGAGCGTGGTACAGCGTACTACGTAGAAACGTCTGCGACACTTTCTGATGCTCAAATCGACACAGTTAAAGCCCTAATCCACGACCGCATGATGGAAACGGTGTTTACCGAGCTTGAAGCCGCTTCTGCACTATTTACTGTGGCAGAGCCAGCTCCAGTGGCGCACGTTGATATCTTAGCTGGTGGTCGTCTTGCGCTTGAAGAAGCAAACGTTTCACTTGGCTTAGCGCTAGCAGAAGATGAAATTGATTACTTAGTGGAGAACTTCACTAAGTTAGGTCGTAATCCAAACGACATCGAGCTGATGATGTTTGCTCAGGCGAACTCAGAGCACTGTCGTCATAAGATCTTTAATGCAGACTGGACTATCGATGGCGTAGACCAAGAGAAGTCTCTGTTTAAGATGATCAAAAACACATTTGAAACGACGCCAGACCACGTTCTGTCTGCTTACAAAGATAACGCAGCGGTAATGACAGGTTCTAAAGTGGGTCGTTTCTTCCCAGATCCTAAATCTCGTCAATACACTTACCACCATGAAGATGCGCACATCTTGATGAAGGTAGAGACGCACAACCACCCAACGGCTATCTCTCCATGGCCAGGCGCATCAACCGGTTCAGGTGGTGAAATCCGTGACGAAGGCGCGACAGGTATCGGTGGTAAGCCTAAAGCGGGTCTGGTTGGTTTTACAACGTCTAACTTGCGTATTCCTGGTTTTGAACAGCCTTGGGAAACAGACTTCGGTAAGCCGGGTCGTATCGTAAACGCGTTAGATATCATGCTTGAAGGCCCTCTGGGTGGCGCGGCATTCAACAACGAATTTGGTCGTCCAAACCTATTAGGTTACTTCCGTACTTACGAAGAGAAAGTGACTTCTCACGCAGGTGAAGAAATTCGTGGTTACCACAAGCCAATCATGATTGCTGGTGGTATGGGTAATATCCGTGACGAACACGTACAGAAGAAAGAGATCCCAGTAGGTGCGAGCCTAATCGTACTTGGTGGTCCGGCAATGAACATCGGTCTTGGTGGCGGCGCTGCGTCTTCAATGGCGTCTGGTCAGTCAGCAGAAGATCTGGACTTTGCTTCAGTACAGCGTGAAAACCCAGAGATGGAACGTCGTTGTCAGGAAGTTATCGACCGTTGTTGGCAGCTAGGTGAAGAGAACCCAATCGCATTTATCCACGATGTGGGCGCGGGCGGTATCTCTAACGCACTTCCTGAGCTTTGTGACGATGGCGAGCGTGGCGGTAAGTTCCAGCTACGTGATGTACCAAATGATGAATTGAGCATGAGCCCGCTGGAAATCTGGTGTAACGAATCTCAGGAACGTTACGTTCTTGCAGTTGCGCCAGAACATATGGAAGCATTCGATGCAATCTGTAAGCGTGAGCGTGCACCTTACGCAGTGGTTGGTGTGGCAACAGAAGAACGTCATCTGACACTAGAAGACTCTCACTTCGACAACACGCCAATTGATATGCCAATGGATATCTTGCTTGGTAAAACACCGAAGATGCACCGTGAAGCAACGACATTGAAAGTAGATAGCCCAGCGATTGCACGTGACGGTATTGAAATCAACGAAGCGGCAGATCGCGTTCTTCGTCTTCCAACTGTAGCTGAGAAAACGTTCCTGATTACTATCGGTGACCGCTCAGTAACAGGTTTGGTCGCTCGTGACCAGATGGTTGGTCCTTGGCAGGTTCCTGTAGCGAACTGTGCAGTTACGGCGGCAAGTTACGACACATACCACGGTGAAGCGATGTCGATGGGTGAGCGTACTCCGGTTGCTCTACTAGACTTCGGCGCGTCTGCTCGTCTGGCTGTTGGTGAGTCACTAACTAACATCGCGGCGACTGACATCGGTGATATCAAGCGCATTAAACTCTCTGCGAACTGGATGTCTCCAGCGGGTCACCCAGGTGAAGACGCAGGTCTTTACGAAGCAGTGAAAGCTGTGGGCGAAGAGCTATGTCCGGCGCTAGGTTTGACTATCCCTGTTGGTAAAGACTCAATGTCAATGAAGACCAAGTGGGAAGAAAATGGTGAAAGCAAAGAAGTGACTTCGCCACTATCGCTAGTAATCACTGCGTTTGGCCGTGTTGAAGACGTGCGTAAGACAGTAACGCCTCAGCTGCGTACTGACAAAGGTGATTCTTCACTTGTTCTTGTTGACCTGGGTAACGGCAAAAACCGTCTGGGTGCAACAGCACTGGCACAGGTTTACAAGCAGCTTGGTGACAAGCCGGCAGACGTAGACAACGCAGAACAGCTAAAAGGCTTCTTCGATGCAATGCAAACACTGGTTCGTGATGACAAGCTTGTTGCTTACCACGATAAAGGTGACGGCGGTCTGTTTGTAACACTTGCTGAGATGGCATTCGCTGGTCACTGTGGTGTGAAAGCGAACATCGAAGGTCTGGGCGAAGATGCGCTGGCAGTTCTATTTAACGAAGAGCTAGGTGCAGTTGTTCAGGTTAAGAACGAAGAGCTGGATTCAGTTCTGTCTACGCTAGCAGCGAATGGCTTAGAAGCATGTTCACATGTGATTGGTTCTGTTGAAGCTTCAGACGACTTTGTTATCACGTCTGGTGATGCAGTTGTACTTGAGCGTTCACGTACTGAACTACGTGTTATCTGGGCAGAAACAACGCACAAAATGCAGGCTCTACGTGATAACCCAGCATGTGCAGACCAAGAATTTGAAGCGAAGAAAGACAACACGGACCCAGGTCTGAACGTATCTCTAAGCTTTGATGTGAATGAAGATATCGCAGCACCTTACATTGCGAAAGGCGCGAAACCTAAGATGGCGATTCTTCGTGAGCAAGGTGTTAACTCTCACGTTGAAATGGCAGCAGCCTTTGACCGTGCTGGTTTTGAAGCAACTGATATTCACATGAGCGACATTCTGACAGGCCAAGCGGCACTGGATGAATACCAAGGTCTGGTAGCTTGTGGTGGTTTCTCTTACGGTGACGTACTAGGTGCGGGTGAAGGTTGGGCGAAGTCTATCCTGTTTAACGCACAAGCTCGTGAGCAGTTCCAAGCGTTCTTCAACCGTGAAGAGACATTCTCTCTAGGTGTGTGTAACGGCTGTCAGATGCTTTCTAACCTGAAAGAGCTTATCCCGGGTGCAGACTTGTGGCCACGTTTTGTTCGCAACGAATCTGAGCGTTTTGAAGCACGCTTTAGCCTGGTTGAAGTACAGAAGTCTGATTCTGTGTTCTTCGATGGCATGGCTGGCTCACGCATGCCTATCGCGGTTTCTCACGGTGAAGGTCGTGTAGAAGTACGTGACGGTGAGCACCTAAACGCAATTGAAGCGTCAGGTACTGTAGCACTACGTTACGTTGATAATAACGGTAACCCAACGCAACAATACCCGAACAACCCGAATGGTTCGCCAAATGCGATTACCGGTCTGACTACAGCAGATGGCCGTGTAACCATTATGATGCCTCACCCAGAGCGTGTATTCCGTACGGTTGCAAACTCTTGGTCTCCAGAAGGCTGGGGTGAAAACGGCGCTTGGATGCGTATGTTCCAAAACGCACGTAAGAACATCGGTTAATTCTGTTTTTTATATAAACAATAAACAAACCGTAAAGCGCAGATCGAAAGGTCTGCGCTTTTTGTTTTTACCAACCAAACTCTCACCAAGAGTATGCTCGATAGTGTCTTTGAAATTTTGATGGTGATGACTTCTGCTTCTGGGTATGAGTGACTGGTTTACAGCGTATTTTCTAGTTGTTACGCAATAAAAAATGCCAGTAAGCAATTGCTTACTGGCATTTAAACGCGGCTGTTAGCTAAATGGAGCGAAGGAAATCTAAGAGTAACTGTTTGTCTTCTTCAGTAAGCTCTATAAACGCTTGTTTAGCGGATTGCGCTTCTCCGCCATGCCACAAAATAGCACTTTGCAGATCTTCGGCGCGACCATCATGTAAAAATCGGCTCTGACCATCACCTTCGATAAGACCAAGTCCCCATAAGGGTGGGGTTTTCCATTCTGCTGGTTCTGCACTGCCTTCTTTCACACCATCGCTTAAGTCAGCTCCCATATCGTGCAATAACAAATCTGTATATGGATAGAAGGTTTGATTGCTTAAAATAGGGAAACGAGTGACTTCACCTGTCGTCAGTGACTCTCGATGGCAAGCGTTGCAGCCTACATCCATAAACAGCTTTCGACCTTGCTGGAAAGCAATGCTGCTTCCGTTGCGTCGTTCAGGCACTGCAAGAATGGTCAGGAAGTCATTAATTGCTTCGAGTGAAGCATCGGATACTTCCGGCGAACCGCCAGATGGCATCAATTCGCAAACCTCTTGTTGTTCAGTACAAGGCTCTGCAGGGTTGTAGCTGGATGTGAGTCCCATATCCTGATGGAAAGCACCTGCTACTTGGCTTTCTAAAGTACAGTGAACGCCTTTCCAGCCGAAACGTCCGATACATGTTTCTAGCTGATGTGCCCGTCCTGAAATACCATCAGAGTTACTGTCTTCGATATCTTGATAGTCAAGAATGACTGATTCTGGAACCAAATCCAGCAACCCCATGCCAATCAGCTGTGGTGAGAGGCGAGGCCCTAAAGACACCCCTTCCGCGAGAGGATTCATTGCATCATTTAGATGAAAGAGAATTTCGTCACTGCTGCCTTTAGTCCAAGTCACGGAGCCTTCTGGAGACCCATCGGCAGAAAAAGTTTGCAACTGTCCACCAAGGAATGGGTCGACGGCACCGTTTTTATCCGCCAAGCGGAATAAAATGCCGTCTCCTGTACTGCCATCACTTTTCAGTGATTCAGCTCTGGCTGATGTTTCATGACAACCTGTACATGAATCCGTTATTGCCAAAGGGCCGAAACCATCGAGCAGTTCACGGCTTCCGGGAGCAGGAAGCCATGTAGCGATGAACAGCTCCCTGCCTTGAGAGGCTCCGTGATAGTCTTGAATGTCCAATTCAGGAATAAATTGCAAAAAGCCGTTGTTTGCATCATAGCTAACAGTGGCTACGCCACCTGCAGGCCCAAGTTCAACGTATGCTGGCTGATCTTCTGATTGTGACGATGAACCGTCACAACCAAAAAGCCAAATACTGCACAGAAATAATAAAGACTTTTTCATCATTTCACTTTCTGTGGCAAAGAGTAGCCCCAAGCATTAATTGGATCAGGGATCCCTAATGACCCTTCAAAGCTCCAGCCCCAAGTGAACAATACGCTGTCGAACCTTAGAGCCACGGTGTGTAATGCGCCAGCACCGATGTCTAATACCGAAGACAGGTCTGTAATTGCAACCGTCGGAGCGATAGGGCTTTCATCAGTTTCTAGTCCTAATGTACCCATACCATTGTTACCCCACGGGTATATTTGGCCATCTGATCTTTCAACAAAGCTTTGGTTGCCGTTTGCCCAAACCATGACGCCATCTTCAACCCAAGGTAATACTGTTGCTTCATAAAGCTCTCTTGGCCATGATTCGTCCTCATCATTACCTAATTGATTGCTTGCGTTCAGACCCCAACCATAAAGCTGACCACTTGCCCCAATTGCAATGACATGTGCTTTACCCGCTGAAAATGAGGTGATTTTCTCAGGTAAGTTAATCAGAGTAGGGATAAGGATATCTTCAACATAGTCTTGTCCTTGTGCGAGCTGACCATTGTTGTTTTGCCCCCATCCGTATAGGTTGCCGTTAATATCCAGTGCGTAAGTACTATCTGATCCAGCTTCAATTTGAATAATATCTGATATCTCAACTTTTACCGGGAAGTCGGAGTCCTCTAGCGAGTTGTTACCTAATTGTCCTTTGTCGTTTTCACCAAAGGTATACACTTGGCCTAGTTCGTCGAGAACTACAGTGTGGTCATATCCACGAGCGACAGAAATAATATTCTCCAAAGAGGATATTTTTTGCGGACTTAATACATCTTCTTCGCTCAATATGTCATCGTCTTCACCCAAACCAAGTTGGCCTCCGTCGCCGTCACCCCAAGCCCAAACCTGACCTGTGCTATCAAGTGCAATAGAGGCATTTTGGTTGAATGCCAGTGATACAAATGAGACGGCTTGTTCCTCACTAATAACGGTCAGTTCCGTTGGAGTAGTTGGGTGGTTTTCTTCTTCAAGAGTACTGACATACCCGTGACCAGTTTGTCCTTTGTTATTACGACCCCAAGTCCATAGTTTTCCATCTAAGATAGCGCCACTATGAGCGCCGCCAGCAGATACTTGATGACCGAAATAGACTTGATCTTCCAATGACGTTTGATTGCCTAGCGAATCCGTTGCCGTCACGGTGTAGTTATTTAAGCCCGGTACCAAGTTGATCTTCAGTGAAAAGTTTTGGCCATCGAAGTCAGCATAATGAACAGTACCATTGATTGAAACGGTCACTGACTCCACACCGTCAGTGTCGCTACTGGTCCCGGAAACGGTTGTCTCCGAAGCATAGGTACTATGGGCATCCCACGATTTGGTTAGTTGAGTATCTGGTCCAGAGTTAGCAGTGGTCGCTTCGTCATTAGAATCGCAACCTGCAAGGGCAGTAACGAGTACTGCCAAAAGTGTCTTTGTTAATTTCATTTGATAATCTAACTGAGAATTGTTTTTATTACGGCTGGTTATATATGTTTTTTAGAGTAATTAATCCATATGGATGATGGTTTATTGTGTTTCTCTTCACATTTTTAACCTGCTCTTAACTCGGTTGGGTTAAATTTAACCGTGTCAGTCTTACTCGTATCTGCATATATTCCCTTGATTGCATCACTGCACTTGTATGGACACTGAGAATTTAAAGTGGTCAAAGTGAAATTACTTTGTGGGTTTTAAGCGGGGCGTATACGGAATTGCGGAGTGGCGTATTTCTTTGAAAAAATCAAATGAGCTTGAGTCGCGTTGTTATCATGGCTATTCCCCATGAATCGCTGAAGTTAAAAAAGTAAGGAAAAAATTTGCAGCCAACAACGGTGATTTATGCTCTAATACCGCGCTTACCAAGGGATGGTGTTAAACAGCTCAGCTTAGATGGAGTTATCAAGTTGACCGAATCCCTGATTAATCCCTTAGGAAATGAATTAAATGTCAAAAAATCAAAAATTTGCTATCCGCGTAACTGAAAAACGTAACGGCTGGAGCGCAGAGATCACTCGCCAAGTAACTTCTCGTAAAACTGTAGTATCAAAGCGTGAAACTGGTTTTGAAAGTGAAGAGAAAGCTCAAGCTTGGGCTGAACAAGAGCTGGCTGGTTTTGTTCAAAACCAAGTAGTTCGCAACGAACGTAAAGCAGCGCAACGTCAAGAGCGTGAAGCTGAGCAACTTGCAGCTAAAGTTCGTAAAGAAGAAGCTCGTAAAGCGCGTGATGCTGAAGCAGAAGCTGACGAAGAATAAGACTTCGATTTAGACAAGTTAACTTGTGATGTTAAAAAGCCCTGACGTATTGTTCAGGGCTTTTTTATAGGTGTTATGTTAGTCAAAAACAGTCCGATGAGATTGAAAGGCTGATTGAACCTTCTGATGGTGTCGAGAACTGCTGGTTGCCTGGCAATAAATTTGGCGAATTGGCATAAACGCGATGCGATACTTTTACATTGGGTGAATGTACTGGCGGTAAATCGAAATGATGTAAGCCATCGGACAGATCGGTCGCTTCACCGTAGTCAAAATTACCTGTAGCTGCAGGTCGGTTTTTAACATATTGACAGTGATCTGGTTTGCCATCTTCGCGCCAGATTACCCCTGTGGATTTAGCCTCTGTATCTAACTGCGCTGCAACGGGATGGGCGTAGTGATCGTCATAAGATGACTGCTGGTTTTGTTCTTGTAAGTATTGGGCAATAAGATCTGATGACTGGGCAAAACTGTACGTAGAGAATACGAAACTCATCAGAGTAATAGAAAAGGTTTTGTACATAGTATGAATGCAAGCAAAAGCAGGTATCATACAAATAAATAAAACACTGTGCAATTGTGTTTGTTTGTGGTGAGTAATCTCAGTCGGGAGTTGAGACCTAGTCAGAGGCTAACCTTCGTTTTAATAGCTTGGCAATCTGATGAGGAAGCATAGTTTTACTTTTGGGAGGGAAAAGCCCAGCGTTAACACAACTAGGCTTCGATTTTCTAACTTTGTACTTTACTGAACGTCGAGTGGGATTTGACCAGTCGTGACTTGTTCAACATCATACTCGTTCAGCTCTTCAATATAGTTTTCCACGGCTTGACCAACTTCATCGTCACCATGCTTGAAGTAAGACAGATGGAAAATAGCATCACCTTCATTTACTAAAGGTAGTGTGTGTTGGCCAATGACCAGACCGCTTTTAGGCGCAGTGAGTTCAAGCTCAATATGCCCGAGGGGAGAACTGATATAGGCGAGAGTTTCACCTTGTTCAACTTTATCTCCCAAATTCACCACAGTACGCAAAATGCCATTTCCTGGTGAACGAACCCAACTGGTGGATTTCGCGATCACTGGCTCTGGGAATTTTTTACGGCTTGCGCGCAACATACCTATTGCCTGCATGACACGGCGAATACCCAACACACCTGCACTGATTGAGAGTGGATCAAAGCGTAACGCTTCGCCCGCTTCGTAGGTGAGAACCGGAATATCACATTTTTCCGCTTCACTGCGCAAAGATCCGTCGCGCAATGCTGAGTCGATGATGACTGGAGTGGAAAAGGCTTTCGCTATTCGTAATGTTTCCGGGTTACTAAGATTCGCCCGTACTTGTGGCAGGTTGGTACGATGGATAGCACCAGTGTGTAAATCAATAATATAGTTGCAACGTTTCGCGATGTTATTAAAGAAGCCATATGCCATTCTCGATGCGAGCGCACCTTTCTCACTACCTGGAAAGCAACGGTTGAGATCGCGTCTGTCTGGTAAGTAACGAGACTTATGGATAAATCCGAATACGTTCACTATTGGAACAGCGATGACTGTGCCTTTCAGCTTCTGTGGATCTAATTGGTTAATCATCTGACGTACTATTTCAACGCCGTTGAGCTCATCGCCATGAATGGCAGCGTTAACCATCAGTACTGGGCCGTCTTGTTTTCCGTGGATGATTTCTACGGGAATCGACAAAGGAGAGTGCGTATAAAGCTGTGCGGCTTCGAATTCGATCTCTAATCGCTGACCTGGTTGTACTTGATATCCGAGGAGCTCAAAGGTTTTGCTTCTTTTACTTCTAACCATAAAACCATCTCTTTCCAATAGTTTTTCAACAATGTAACAATCGCGTCATAATCAAACTAATCATTTTGATTAAGGATACGACAAATTATTTTAATTAACGCGAGTAATCACTCTTGTGTGAGATTTATGTTGTAAATATGACGCCAGTTATAACGGTTTTATCTTGTTATTTCTATATATTGGCAGGTAACTATTTAGCCTCTAACTAATTGAGTCTTAAAAGTAATAATAAAACTTTTAGTGACAAAATATGGCTTTTTTCCTCATTTTTATTTAGCTAATATCCGCGCCGGATTTTGACCGAATAAACTCTACTCTGAGGTTTTGATGAAAAAGGCAATAGCTAAAATTGGCGTAATGACTGCTGTGGCAGTTGCGCTTTCAGGTTGTGTGGGCAGTAATGCAGTGACTGGTTATGTTATGGGCTTTAACTTAAAAGCTGTCGATAACCGTTATGCTCGTGGTGGTCTGAACATGCTTATGGCACCCGTTTATGGTGTAGCGATCGCAGCTGATTATATCGTATTTAACTCATTGGAATTTTGGACAGGTAAAAACCCGTTAAACGGTAAGCCGCATATTTTTGATTCTAAGGTGGACACTTACATTGATGTAAACCACCAATTAGATAAGTCTCTGACTACTGCTCCAATTAGCCCTCTTGCGAATAATCGCGTGATTGAGCAAGGCCAAATGGAACAAATCGACGAAAACACCATTCAAATGGACATTACTTACAGTAACGGTGACAAAGCTTTGTTGACTGGCGTACGTGAAGGCGACTTTGTTACTTACTACATTGATGGTGAAGTGGTAGCTAAGACTTCAATGGATGAGTTGGCAGCCTACGCACAAACGCGTGTGTAATCAGCTAGCATTATCTGCCATAAAAAAGGGTGCGATTGCACCCTTTTTTGACTTTATCTTATTTTCACGCAATAAGTGATTATGCTTTTTCAGGAATCGCTTCCAAAAGAGCGACCATTTGATCCCAAAATAGCTGAACGGTATCGATCTTCACTTTTTCGTCAGGAGAGTGAGGGAATTTGATCGTAGGACCAAAAGATACCATGTCCATATTAGGGTAAGGCTCTTTAAATAGGCCACACTCTAGACCTGCATGGATCACCATGATGTTTGGTTTGTGACCGTAGATACCTTCGTACATATCGCGGAAGATTGCCATGATCTCTGAATCCGCATCTGGTTTCCAGCCAGGGTAGGCACCTGAGAACTCGATTTGAGCGCCAGCCAGTTCCGCAACGGAATGCAACATACCAACCACTTGGCTACGGCCAGAATCAATCAAAGAACGGATTAGGCAAAGTACGGTTACTTTGTTCTCTTCGGTGGTGATGACACCAACGTTCAAAGAGGTTTCTACGACACCTTCGATCTCGTCACTCATACGAATAACGCCGTTTGGACATGCATTAAGCGCCGCGATGAAGCGCTGTTGGTCTGCAGAAGCAAACGCTTGAGCGTCGGTTGCAATCTCTTCGTTGAAAGTAACAATACCTGTTTCTACTTTACCTAGTTCAGCTTTCAGTAGCTCAGTGTAGTAGTTGAATAACTCTGCAAGCTTGTCTTGGTTTTCTGTTGGAAGTGCAACAGTAACGAATGCTTCACGAGGAATCGCATTACGCAAGCTACCACCGCGGAATTCAACCAAGCGAAGGTCTAATTCACGAGCGTGACCTGCCAGGAAGCGACCCAGTAATTTGTTGGCATTGCCGCGACCCGTGTGAATATCACAACCAGAGTGGCCGCCTTTTAAGCCTTTTAGTGTTAGTTGGCGAGTGACAAAGCCTGCTGGGATCGCATCACGAGTAATATCGAATGTCATTGCACCGTCGATACCGCCAGCACAACCCATGTAGACTTCACCTTCTTGCTCAGAGTCGGTGTTTAGCAGGATTTCACCTTCTAACCAGCCAGACTCAAGTCCGAATGCGCCTGTCATGCCTGCTTCTTCATCAATGGTCAGCAGCACTTCAATCGGGCCATGCTTAATGTCGGTAGAAGCAAGAACCGTAAGACAAGATGCCATACCGATGCCGTTGTCAGCACCGAGAGTAGTGCCTTTTGCGGTTACCCATTCACCATCGATGTATGGTTGAATTGGATCTTTAGTAAAGTCGTGGTCAGTGTCTTCGTTCTTTTGCGGCACCATGTCGATGTGTGCTTGAAGAACCACACCTTTTTTGTTTTCCATACCTGGAGTGGCTGGCTTTTTGATGAAGACGTTACCAGTAGGATCACGGCGTACGTCAAATCCTTGCTCTGTTGCCCAACCGATAATGTATTGTGCCAGTGCTTCCTCATGCTTCGATGGATGAGGGATAGAACAAATCTTATCGAAAAAGCGCCAAAGTGGAGTGGGTGACAAGGTACTGATTTCAGAATGGAATTCAGACACGGAAAGCTCCTTTTTATCTATATTTCCAGATATGCATTGTGAAAATTACATATGGTTAGCATAAACTGCTAGTGCCATCTGGCTTGAATAGCCCAAGGATACCACCTGAAGAACGCGACTAGTAGTCGGTGACCGCACGATTTCTTTCAGTATTGTCACAGTTTATGAATGAGAATCACGACACAATGAGATTTTTGTCATATTTCCTCACACGTTTATTTATAGAAGTGTAATTTAGTTACATTAATCGCAATTTACCTGTGTGTTGGACTAGTTTTTGTGATTTGAGTCACTAAAAGTCTTGTAATAAAATTTCTTGGTGGTATATTTATAACCATCTTCAGAGAGAAGAATAAAATGCTCAAAGGATGAGTCCGTTAATCGCCTCCAAGGAACTGAGAATCAACGACTGCATTAATTGATTAAGAAGGTGATAGTTATGAAAGGTTTACCAAGTACAATGTTCTGGAATAGCAAATCTGTATATACCGGTAACTTTGTATACCCAACAAGCTTTGGCTACTAAGTAAGTTGTCAACGCATGTGACTTGAACAGTTTGTTCACCCCTATAATTTGGAATTTTTTTTCAGTAATAGTTCTGACATGATTCGCCGCCACTCATTTTGAGTGGCGTTTTTTTATGTTCTTTTTCGTGGCTTGTCTAAAAATTCATCACTAAGTGCCAATTCCCTTATCGCTTGTCCTGTCTAATGCGATATCTTCACGCAATACGCTCTAAAAGCTAACTAGAAATCGAGCTTTCCTTTTGAAAGTTTAGAACATTGTTCAGTTTGTATTCTTTGTACGTTTTGTGTCCTAACTCGCTAGTCATTGTTTATTAAGTCTTAATTTTTTTTCGTGTGAGGAATCCTAGCGAATGGGTTTCATATCCTGCAAAAAAATCCATTTAGAGTGAAGATTCTATCTAGAATTTGCTATTTGATAACTTTATAATTCACACAATCGATTACGCAACCGTTTACTTTTTACCTTTAACAGGATTCGATCATGCTCGAAAGGCTCTTTAAGCTCAGTGAAAATGGCACAAATGTGCGCACTGAGATCATCGCAGGTGTTACTACCTTCCTGACCATGGCTTACATCATCTTTGTAAACCCAGCTATCCTATCTGATACAGGCATGGATCGTGGCGCTATTTTTGTAGCAACCTGTCTTGCTGCGGCCATTGGCTGTTTCATTATGGGTTTGGTAGCAAACTACCCAATCGCACAGGCTCCGGGTATGGGGCTTAACGCGTTCTTTACCTACTCTGTAGTATTGGGAATGGGTTACACATGGCAAGTGGCACTGGCTGCCGTATTTGTCTCTGGTGTTTTGTTCATTCTATTAAGTGTGTTCAAGATCCGCGAATGGATCATCAACTCAATTCCTCACTCTCTACGTACCGGTATTTCAGCGGGTATCGGTCTGTTCCTTGCGTTTATTGCACTAAAAAATGCAGGTATCGTAGTTGATAACCCAGCGACACTGGTTTCGATGGGTAATATTACGTCGTTACCATCAGTACTTGCTGCAATCGGCTTCTTCCTGACTATTTCGCTTGTTCACCGTGGTGTGAAAGGTGCGGTAATGATTGCCATTCTTGGTGTGACTGCATTAGGCCTACTTTTCGGTGACGTTCAGTGGGGCGGTGTGATGTCGACACCACCAAGTATTGCTCCTACGTTTTTACAACTAGACTTCTCTGGCTTGTTTGAAGTTGGCATGATCTCCGTTGTATTTGCTTTCCTATTCGTTGACTTGTTCGACACTGCAGGTACGCTGGTTGGCGTTTCTCAAAAAGCAGGTCTAACCGACGAAAACGGTAACATTCCTCGCCTGAATAAAGCTTTGCTTGCTGATTCAACTGCAACTTCGGTAGGTGCTCTACTGGGTACATCAAACACCACTTCTTACATTGAGAGTGTTGCGGGTGTAGCTGCGGGTGGTCGTACTGGTCTGACGGCTGTGGTCGTTGGCGTATTATTCCTACTGGCTCTATTCTTTTCACCTCTTGCAGGTATGATTCCAGCATACGCAACATCAGGCGCTCTATTTTACGTAGCGATCCTAATGCTGTCTGGCTTAGTAAGTATCGATTGGCGTGACCTGACTGAAGCGTCACCAGTGGTTGTTACTTGTCTGGTTATGCCACTGACTTTCTCAATTGCTGAAGGTATCACTCTAGGCTTTATCGCTTACTCTGCTATCAAGCTATTTAGTGGTAAAGGCCGTGATGTATCGCTAAGTGTTTGGGTGATGTCAGCCATCTTTATCGTGAAATACCTTGTAGGTTAATTCTATTTGGTTCCAAGCCAGTGAGGACATCTGTTCTTACTGGCTTTTTATTTTGATTTTGTTCACCGAAATCTATGTTTCTGCGCTCTATGTGGAGAAATTTGATATCACCATTGGTATTAATATTAGCTTTCGGTAGAATAATCGTTTGCGCTGCTTTAAGCCCCGCCTCAAATTTAGTTTGAGAGCTTAGTGAATATGTCGTTTATCCGCCTTTTTCACTGAATATTGGGGATACATATTTTTAAATTATTAGGTTATTACAATGAGTAAAAAATTCATTATCACTTGGGATGCGATGCAGACTTACTGTCGTGAACTGGCTGAAAAGCAAATGCCAGCTGAGCAGTGGAAAGGTATCTGGGCAGTAAGCCGTGGCGGTCTGGTTCCTGGTGCAATTCTGGCTCGCGAACTGGGCATTCGTTACGTTGATACTATCTGTATTTCAAGCTACGACCATGACCATCAGCGTGATATGTCTGTGCTTAAAGCACCAGAAGGTGACGGTGAAGGTTACCTAATCGTTGAAGACCTAGTAGATAGCGGTGATACAGCACGTCAATTGCGTGAAATGTACCCTAAAGCAAAAATGATTGCAGTATGCGCTAAGCCATCAGGTAAAGAGCTTCTTGATGACTACGTTGTTGATATTGAGCAAGATACTTGGATCGAGCAGCCGTGGGATATGTCTATCCAGTACGTTGAGCCGGTAAACCGCAAGCAAAAATAATTGCAGTCAAAGAATATTGAGAAATGCCCCTGTTTAGGGGCATTTTTTTTATTATCATTGTAAATATTGCAAATAGTCTAGAGCGCTTCGTATGCCGGAAGATATCAGTAAAAACCTATCCGAAACTTTGTTTGTCAAACACAAGCAAGCCAAAGAAACCTCGGCATTGACTCAGTACATGCCAACTAGCCAGAAAATCCTCGATGAAAGAGAAGAGCAGGGAGATAGTGCTTGGTATCGTCATTTACTCCGTCTGCAATGGGCATGGCAAGGTGTACCTCCTATCGATATAGAATCGGTATTATCTAAAATAGCGTCATCAAAGCACTCTCGTACTAAAGATGAATGGTTAGATACCGTTATGGGTTACCACAGTGGAAACTGGACGTTCGAGTGGATCAAGTTGGGCATGGAGCATCAAAAGCGCTCTGAAAATTTGCAAGGAGAAGCAGCTGCTGATGAGCTTTTTACTGCCTCTTTGTGTTTCAGTATCGCTGGCTACCCGCATTTAAAGAACGATAATTTAGCGTTGCAGGCTCAAGTACTGGCCAACAAAGCGTATTCGGAAGGGGCAGAGAAAACCCAATACACGATCAAACAAATCGAAGTGCCGTACCAGAATCGAAAAATTATCGCGAATTTACATCTGCCTAGAACGGATAAACAATTGCCTGTGGTGATGGTTAGTGCGGGGTTGGATAGTCTGCAAACTGACATGTGGCAACTGTTCCGTCATCATTTTGCGCCGAAAGATATTGCGATGCTAACGGTTGATATGCCTTCGATTGGACACAGTTCACACTGGCCTCTGACTGAAGACACGAGCTGTATCCATCAGGCAGTCCTGAATGAGCTCTATTCGATTCCTTACGTTGATCACCATAAAGTGGGTTTAGTTGGATTTCGCTTTGGCGGCAATGCAATGGTTCGTCTCTCATTTCTTGAGCAGGAAAAGATCAAAGCCTGCGTTGCGATGGGCGCGCCTGTACACGATCTTTTTACCTCGTCTCAAAAATTACAGCAGATGCCGAAAATGTACCTGGATTTATTGGCATCACGATTAGGCAAGAGTGCGGTAGATATCAACAGCATGGCAGGGCAAATGAAAGCTTGGTCGTTGAAAGTTCAGGGCTTTCTAACCAACCGTAGAACGAAGGTGCCAATTCTGGCATTGGGCTTGGAAGGCGATCCGGTCTCTCCACATAGTGATAACCAGTTAGTTGCACTGTTTAGTCAGTATGGACAGGCGAAAAAAATCAGCGCTAAGTCTATTTCAAAAGGTTATGAGCAATCCCTCGATTTGGCCATAAAGTGGTTGGAAGATGAATTATTAAGATGACAAACCTTCCCATTGAGTTAAAGTGAATACCTGAGCAAAAATTAAGCTCATGATAATCAAATAATAATCATTCTTGAGTATTCACTTTTTATTATGGAAACGGAGATTCATATGCCAGAGACGACTCAGGGGCCAACTCACTTTCGCTTGATGTCTAAGTTAAAGGCGATAGGGCCTTATCTACGAGAACCGCAATCAGAAGAAGGTCGTTACTATTTTGATTGTTTGTCGGTGTGCGTCGACGATAAGAAATCACCAGAAAAACGAGAGTTTTGGGGCTGGTGGATGGACTTAGAGGCCATCGAAGGGGGCTTTACTGCCAAATACCACATTGGCAAATACAATAAAGAAGGGCAATGGGACTCGGAAGCGTTGCCTAAAAAATCGGTAGAGGAAGTTTACTTAACACAAAGTACCTTCCATCAGAAACTGGTCGATACCCTCGAAGAGCATTTCAAATTAGAGGTTGAATACCATACAGAGTCGTTTGACTTTGCTTGATTCAGCCCTTTTTCTTCGCTGAAAAACAAAAAGGTGCGTTTTCGCACCTTTTCTCTTGTTAAATCCCAATTTGATTGTTAAAACTCTCCTTTAATTTGTTTTTCACTTCAGAAGACATCATGACAACGAATCAACAAAATGCAGTCGTTTCACATCCAAAAACCGTCGTTGTGAAACTGGGTACAAGTGTGCTTACAGGCGGGACACTCGCGCTAGACCGTGCTCATATGGTTGAGCTGGCGCGCCAGTGTGCTGAACTTAAGAAACAAGGCCATTCAGTGGTAATGGTTTCGTCTGGTGCAATTGCAGCAGGCCGTGAGCATCTTGGATACCCCGCATTGCCCAACGAAATGGCGAGTAAACAATTACTTGCTGCAGTAGGGCAAACTCGTTTGATTCAAACGTGGGAGTCTCTGTTTAGTATTTACGATATCAAGATCGGCCAAATGCTACTGACTCGTGCAGATCTGGAAGATCGTGAGCGCTTTCTAAACGCGCGCGATACGATTAACGCTTTAGTCGCAAACGATATCGTTCCGATCGTTAATGAAAATGACGCCGTAGCGACAAGCGAAATTAAAGTCGGAGATAACGACAACTTGTCGGCTCTAGTGGGAATTTTATGTGGTGCAGATAAATTACTGCTCCTTACAGACCAAAAAGGACTGTTTACTGCCGACCCACGTAAAGACCCAAATGCAGAGCTGATCAAAGAAGTTAAGACGATTGATGACACGCTACGCAAAATTGCGGGTGGCAGTGGCACGACGCTGGGTACTGGTGGTATGGCGACTAAGCTTCAAGCGGCAGATATCGCTCGTCGCGCAGGGATTGAAGTTATCATTGCTGCGGGTAGTGCCGTTAACGTGATTTTTGATTCATTGAGCCCACAGCCACATGGCACACGTTTCTTACCTTGTTCTGAAGCTCTGGAAAACCGTAAGCGTTGGATCTTGGCTGGTCCTGCTGCATCAGGCGATATTATTATCGATGATGGTGCAGTAAACGCAGTGATTGGCACAGGCAGCAGCTTGTTAGCCAAAGGGGTGACTAAGGTCAGTGGCGATTTTGCCCGTGGTGAGGTGGTACGTGTTACCAATACTCATGGTAAGTTAGTGGCTCGTGGTATTAGTGCTTACTCAAGCGAGGATTTAACTAAAATTTCTGGTAAGCACAGCAAAGATATCATCACTGTCTTGGGGCACGATTACGGCTCAGAAGTCATTCACCGCGATGATCTTGTCGTCATTCAGGAATAGAAATTAAGGGAAGCACAGTGGATTTAACGAACATGGGTAAAGCTGCTAAAGATGCAGCTTTTGAATTGGCGACAGCGTCAACATCACAGAAAAACCAAGCTCTAGCTATCATTGCCGATGAGCTGGAAGCAAACTCAGCGGCTATTCTGGCTGCGAATGCAAAAGACATCGAACTTGGCCGTGAAGCAGGTCTGACGGATGCATTACTGGACCGTCTGCTGCTGAATGAAGAGCGCTTAACGGGTATCGCGAATGACGTACGTAACGTGATCAGCCTTAACGATCCTGTTGGTAGCGAAATCGACAGTAAAGTGCTAGAAAATGGCATGTCTTTGGCTCGTCGCCGCGTTCCTCTTGGTGTGGTGGGTGTGATTTACGAAGCGCGTCCGAACGTAACGATTGATATCGCAGCCTTGTGTTTGAAAACCGGAAACGCAAGTATTTTGCGTGGCGGTAAAGAGACCTTCTTCTCTAACATGGAGCTGGTCAAAGTTATCCAGTCTGCATTAGCTAAAGCGAACCTGCCTGCGGCTTCCGTTCAATACATTGAAAAGCCAGACCGTGAGCTAGTTTCTCAATTGCTAAAATTGGACGACTACGTGGATATGATCATTCCACGTGGTGGTGCTGGCCTACACAAAATGTGTAAAGAAAACAGTACCATTCCCGTTATTATCGGTGGTTTTGGCATCAGCCATATTTTTGTTGATGAATCAGCGGATCTTGAGAAGTCACTTAATGTGGTTGAAAACTCAAAGGTACAGCGTCCATCGGCATGTAACTCACTTGATACCTTATTAGTGCACAAAAACGTGGCGGCTGAATTCTTGGCCTTGCTGGTTGAGCGCATGAACGAGAAGGTTACTTTTGTTGCTGAACCAAAAGCCAAAGCGCTGATGGCAAACGCGCAGCAAATTCGCGATGCGGGCGAAGGTGATTTTGATACAGAATGGTTGAGCTACACGCTTGGTGTGAAAGTCGTTGATGATGTAAAAGATGCCATTGACCACATGCGAGTACATAACGCCAGCCACTCAGATGCGATCATGACTAACAGCTTAGAAAATGCAGAGCTGTTCATCAACTCTGTGGGTTCTGCGGCAGTATACGTTAACGCGGCAACACGCTTTACCGATGGTGCACAATTTGGTCTCGGCGCTGAAGTTGCCGTTTCTACTCAGAAGCTTCATGCGCGTGGTCCAATGGGCTTAGAAGAGCTGACCAGCTACAAATGGGTAGGTAAAGCCAACTACTTAGTACGTAGTTAACATATTCCACTCGATATTGATTGAAAAAGGGGGCGATAAAGCCCCTTTTTGTTTTCTCTCGCATACCAATTCCGCTACACTAGTTTGGCTTTTAAGAGCGCATTGATTGGAGGTGATATGCATTGTCCTTTTTGTTCGGAAAACGAAACAAAAGTTATTGATTCTCGCTTGGTTGCAGATGGCCATCAGGTTCGTCGTCGTCGCCAGTGTTTGACTTGTAGTGAACGCTTTACGACGTTTGAAACCGCTGAGCTGGTGATGCCTAAGGTGATTAAATCCAATGGCAACCGCGAACCGTTTGACGAAGATAAAATGGTCGGTGGCATTCAGCGTGCATTAGAAAAACGTCCGGTCAGCGCTGATGCAATTGAGCTGGCGATCAGTATGATTAAATCCCAGCTACGCGCTACGGGTGAGCGTGAAGTACCAAGTGAGATGATTGGCAACTTGGTGATGGATCAGCTGAAAGAACTGGACAAAGTGGCTTACATCCGTTTTGCGTCTGTTTATCGCAGTTTCGAAGATATCCGCGAATTTGGCGAAGAGATTGCCCGTCTGGAAGACTGATTAAACATGGATCAAAACACGCCTCAAATTACCTTCTCCCCTCAAGATTTCTCAATGATGTCGCGCGCCATCAGGCTCGCTAAGCGCGGCATCTATACCACGGCTCCTAATCCAAATGTTGGTTGCGTCATCGTTCGTGATGGACAGATAGTCGGAGAAGGTTATCATCTCCGAGCCGGAGAACCACATGCCGAAGTCCATGCCCTGCGAATGGCTGAAGGTAAAGCCGAAGGCGCGACTGCCTACGTTACTCTCGAGCCTTGTTCTCACCATGGGCGAACGCCTCCTTGTGCTGAAGGGCTGATTAAAGCGAAGGTGGCGAGAGTTGTTTGCGCGATGCAAGACCCGAACCCCAAAGTCGCAGGGCGAGGTATTCAAATGCTTCGCGATGCAGGAATCGAGGTTCAGGTTGGCTTACTGGAAAGCGACGCTCTCGAGTTGAATCGAGGATTCATCAAATTTATGCAGACGGGTATGCCTTTCATCCAATTAAAGATGGCGGCCAGTCTCGATGGTCAAACCGCACTCAGTAATGGACAGAGCCAGTGGATTACCTCCCCACGGGCTCGTCAGGATGTTCAGCGTTATCGTGCTATGAGTGGTGGGATTTTATCGACCAGCAAAACGGTGATTGACGATAATGCCTCATTGAATGTTCGCTGGGACGATTTGCCTCAAACGATACGAGAGCAGTATCAACCCGAAGCAGTACGTCAGCCAGTACGCATCATTTTAGATCGCCAATGCCAGCTGACAGATGATCTCAAGTTGTTTAATACCGATGGTGAGCGCATCATTGTCAGTCAAGACGGTGATATCGCCCCTCAATTGAATGAAGATGGCCAGATTGACCTCGCGACGACGTTGAAAGCCGTTGCCAATCAGCATCAAGTCAATCATTTATGGGTTGAAGCGGGAGCGACGCTCGCGAGTGCACTCGTACAGGCTAATCTTGTAGATGAACTGATCGTTTATCTTGCTCCAAAGTTGATGGGCAGTGATGGTCGCGGGCTGATTGGGGCACTTGGTTTAACGTCGATGGATCACGTTATCGATCTGAACATTACCGATGCTCGTATGGTTGGGGTAGATATTCGAATTACCGCAACGCTTATACGAAAATAGATAGAAAAGAAGCAATTATGTTTACAGGCATTGTAGAAGCAGTAGGTAAACTTACTGCGATTACGCCGAAAGGCGAAGACATCACCGTAACCGTCGAAACGGGCAATTTAGATATGTCTGACGTTAAGTTAGGCGACAGTATCGCGACTAATGGCGTTTGCTTGACGGTTATTGATTTTGGCAGCAATTATTACAGTGCGGATCTGTCGTTAGAGACACTGAAAATGACGGGTTTTGCACAATATCAAGTCGGTGACAAGGTTAATCTAGAAAAAGCCATGCTGCCCACCACGCGCTTTGGTGGACATATCGTGTCTGGTCATGTTGACGGTGTTGGCGAAATTGTAGAACGTAATCAAGTTGGTCGAGCAATCGAGTTTTGGGTGGCGATGCCTGCCGAAATCAGCAAATATGTCGCAGGAAAAGGCTCGATCACCGTAGACGGTATTAGTCTTACGGTAAATGACTTACGTAAAAATGCATTCAAGTTAACGATTGTTCCTCACACGAGCGAAGAAACCACGATTGATCAATTTCAGGTCGGTCGCAAAGTTAACTTAGAAGTGGATGTATTAGCTCGTTATATGGAGCGATTACTTCAGGGGCAGCAAGAAGAGAAGCAAGAGTCGCGTATTACTATGGATTTCTTGCAGCAGAACGGATTCGCCTAAGACAGTATTCACAGAACATCCGTGGGGCAATTGACTTACCGTTTGTAAAGCTCAAACTATTGCCGTAAGTCTGCTTGTACTCAAGCCCCAACAAATTGTTGCCGAAAATAAATTTAGAATAACGGGAAACAGAATATGCCAATCAGTACACCACAAGAAATTATTGATGACATTCGCGCAGGTAAAATGGTCGTCTTGATGGATGACGAAGACCGCGAGAATGAGGGTGATTTGATCATGGCTGCCGAGCATATCACGCCGGAAGCGATCAATTTTATGGCTACCCATGGACGTGGCTTGATTTGTCTTACTATGACTAAGGAGCGTTGCTCAAGTCTTGGTTTGCCGCCAATGGTGCAAGACAATAACGCGCAATATACGACAAACTTTACGGTTTCTATTGAAGCAGCAGAAGGGGTAACAACGGGTATCTCAGCTGCGGATCGAGCACGCACTGTTCAAGCGGCTGTAGCGCCAAATGCAAAAGCAGCGGATTTAGTTCAACCAGGCCATATCTTCCCACTAGCGGCTCAAGACGGTGGTGTGTTAACTCGCGCTGGCCACACTGAGGCTGGTTGTGATTTAGCTCGTCTTGCTGGTCTGGAACCTGCGTCGGTTATTGTTGAGATTCTAAATGATGACGGCACGATGGCTCGCCGACCAGATCTTGAGATCTTCTGTGAAAAACACGGTATCAAGCTGGGTACGATCGCTGACTTAATCGAATACCGCAACAATACTGAGACAACCATTGAGCGCGTTGCTGAATGTAAGCTGCCGACCGAGTTTGGTGAGTTTAATCTGGTGACTTACAAAGACACGATTGATAACCAAGTCCATTACGCGATGTGTAAAGGCGATTTGAAAGCAAATACACCATTAGTTCGCGTACATCTTCAAGATGTGTTTACCGACTTACTTCGCAGTGACCGCAATGCTGAACGCAGCTGGACACTGGATAAAGCGATGAAGCGCATCGGCGAAGAAGGCGGTGTTTTAGTTGTGCTTGGTCATGAAGACTCCAGTGAGCTTCTTATCCATCGCGTGAAAATGTTTGAAGCGCAAGATAAAGGTGAAGCTCCGACGCTTGCGAAGAAACAAGGCACTTCTCGTCGTGTAGGGGTAGGTTCTCAAATTCTTGCTGACCTTGGCGTGAATGACATGCGTCTGTTATCGTCAAGCAATAAAAAATACCATGCGTTAGGCGGTTTTGGCCTAAACGTCGTTGAATACGTCTGTGAGTAACGACTGAACGATAAGTAACTGGTCTTGAATAGTCTTAGGCTGTCCTAGGCCAGTAACTCGTTGCTCCCGCCAATTTCCATTAGATATTGCTCACACAATTGTGCTAGAATCCGGCGATTCTCACTTGATGAACATATTTCACTTAAAAATAGAGTTAAAGGAAAGCTTATGAAAGTGATCGAGGGTGGCTTCCCAGCGCCAAATGCAAAAATTGCTATCGTTATTTCTCGTTTCAACAGTTTTATTAACGAAAGCCTACTTTCTGGTGCGATCGATACACTAAAGCGTCACGGGCAAGTAAGCGATGACAACATTACCGTTGTTCGTTGTCCAGGTGCCGTAGAACTACCTCTAGTAGCTCAACGTGTTGCTAAAACCGGTAAATTCGACGCTATCGTATCTTTAGGGTCAGTTATTCGCGGTGGAACGCCTCACTTTGACTATGTTTGTAGTGAAATGAACAAAGGTCTGGCACAAGTGTCTATGGAATACAGCATTCCAGTCGCATTTGGTGTTTTGACTGTTGATACTATCGATCAAGCGATTGAACGCGCAGGAACCAAGGCTGGTAATAAAGGTGCAGAGGCTGCACTAAGCGCACTTGAAATGATTAATGTACTATCTGAAATTGATTCCTAATGGGGGCCAGTGTGAAACCAGCCGCACGTCGTAATGCACGTCAATTCGCTCTACAAGCGATCTACTCATGGCAAATTACTAAAGAGAATGTTGCCAAGATTGAAGAACAGTTTTTGTCTGGTGACAAATACGATGAAGAAGAACTTCATGCATCAGAGCCAGCTCTAGCAGCGCCAGAAACTGACGTAGAGTACTTTCGTGAACTACTAGGCGGTGTTGTACTTAGCCACGCTGAGCTAGATAGTAAAATTCGTCCATACATTTCACGTCCAATGCAGGATCTGGATATGATGGAACTTGCTCTTCTTCGCCTTGCTATGTACGAGATGACTCGTCGCGAAGATGTGCCTTACAAAGTCGTGATCAACGAAGCGATTGAACTTGCAAAAGTGTTCGCTGCGGAAGACAGTCACAAGTTTGTGAATGGTGTGCTGGATAAAGCAGCACCTCACGTACGTAAGAAATAACGATTTCTTCAGTAAAAAGGTCAGCATATGCTGACCTTTTTTATATCAAAAGCGTTTATATAAAAAGAAAAACAAATTATGTCTGGTGAATTTAGCTTAATAGACAAGTACTTTGTTGGTCGTCAAAACCAACGAAAAGATGTTCACCTTGCTGCAGGGGATGATTGTGCACTGGTCAAAGCACCAGATAATGTGCATATTGCGATCAGCACCGATACCTTAGTTGCGGGGACACACTTTCTTCCTGACGCGAACCCTGCTTGGGTCGCGCACAAAGCACTCGCTTCAAACATCAGCGACTTAGCCGCGATGGGCGCGACGCCTGCGTGGGTGAGTTTTGCGTTAACGATGCCGGAGCCTGACGAAGAGTGGCTTGCGCCTTTCTGTGATGCCTTCTTTGAACTTGCTGATTATTTTGGTATTCAACTTATCGGCGGGGATACCACCAAAGGGCCTTTGAGTTTAACATTGACTGTGCAGGGATTTGTCCCGCAAGGAAAAGCGTTAACTCGTTCTGGGGCGAAAGTAGGCGACTGGGTTTATGTAACAGGCTGTCTTGGCGATGCGAAAGCTGGACTGGATGTTATCTTAGACAACTCTCTTCGTACTCGCGTAGGTGCGGAGAGTTTGGAAAAAGCGCATTACTTGAGTACGCCACGTGTTTTAGCGGGACAAGCACTAGTTGGTCTTGCATCTTCTGCTATCGATATCTCTGATGGCTTGATATCCGATATCAAGCACATACTGAAGCGGTCACAGGTCGGTGTCAGTATCGATGTCTCTCAATTGCCTATATCTTCGGATCTGGCGCAGTTTTTAGATGATAAGGTCAGCGCACAGCAGTATGCTTTATCGAGTGGTGAAGAATACGAGTTGTGTTTTACCGTCTCAGAGCAAAACCATGGCTCGTTACAAAGTACTCTGTCCCATATTGGCTGTAAGGTGACATGCATTGGTCAGATTCGACCGAATGGTACTTTTGAGCTTCACGATAACAATCAACCTCTTGACTGGGACTTAAGCGGTTTTGACCACTTTAAGTAACCACGATTGAAACCAAACTAGCAGTTATAGGTTTAAGGATATGACCAACCCTCTTTCTCTTATTTCGTTAAAGAATCCGTGGCATTTATTGGCAACAGGGTTTGGTAGCGGTTTATCGCCTGTTGTTCCGGGAACAATGGGGACATTAGCTGCGGTACCTTTCTTTTTGTTGTTAGCTCAACTGCCGTTTTCTGCTTATGTCGTCGTGGTACTCATATCATGCGTAATTGGCGTGAAAATCTGTCAGGTGACGTCTGATGACATGAAAGTTCACGATCATGGTTCGATCGTCTGGGATGAATTCGCTGGCTTTTGGATTACGATGAGTATTATGCCGGCACTGAATATTCCAATAACTGAATGGAAATGGCTGCTGACTGGTTTTATCTTGTTCCGTTTCTTCGACATGGTTAAGCCTTGGCCTATCGGCTGGCTCGATAAGCGAGTGCATGGTGGCTTAGGCATCATGATCGATGACATTGTCGCGGGAATTATGGCGGGTATTGTACTGTTTTTAGTTGCCCACTACGCAGGCTGGATGAACTAAAAAGCTTTAAACTACATCTGAGCAAAATAAAAAGGGATGCCATCATGCATCCCTTTTTAGTATCAGTAGGTTCACGTTAGTGAAGATTACTTCGCCAGATAATCGTTGATGGATTGTTCAATTCCTTTCGCATCCAGACCAAGCTCTTCATGCAGCTCATCCTGAGTGCCTTGATGAACAAACTTATCAGGTAAGCCAAGGTTGAGTACTGGCTTGATGATTTTTTCTTTCATCATGAATTCAAGAACACCTGCACCGGCACCGCCAGCAATCGCATTCTCTTCCAGTGTCACGAGTACATCGTGTTCGCTCGCTAGCTGACGAATCAACGTTTCATCTAGTGGCTTAACAAAGCGCATGTCAGCAACCGTTGCATTAAGGTTTTCAGCGGCTTCTAACGCATTCCCCAGGAAGGTACCAAAGCTCAGGATCGCGACTTTTTCGCCTTGACGTACAATTCGGCCTTTACCGATCTCAAGTGCGGTAAATTCACTTTCGATGTCGGTTCCCATACCGTTTCCACGAGGGTAACGAACTGCGCTCGGACCCGTGTGCTTGTGACCAGTGTATAGCATTTGACGACATTCATTCTCGTCGCTTGGTGCCATGATCACCATGTTTGGAATGCAGCGCATAAAGCTCAAGTCAAACGCACCTTGGTGAGTCTGACCATCAGCACCAACCAAACCTGCTCGGTCGATAGCGAACATGACTGGCAAATCCATAATTGCGATGTCGTGGATGAGCTGATCATAACCGCGTTGTAAGAAGGTCGAGTAAATGGCAACGATTGGGTTATTGCCAGCAATCGCCATACCGGTAGCGAGCGTCACTGCATGCTGCTCAGCGATAGCAACATCGAAATATTGTTCTGGGAACTCTTTCGAGAAACGCACCATGCCAGAACCTTCACGCATTGCTGGCGTAATCGCCATCAGCTTAGGATCTTGCGCGGCCATATCGCATAGGAAGTCACCAAAGATCTTTGAGAACGTTGGTTTACCACCGCTGCTCTTTGGCAAGCTGTTATTTGATGGTGCGAACTTTGGTACAGCATGGTAACCGATAGGGTCTTTCTCTGCTGGCTCATAACCTTTGCCTTTTTTGGTCATGATGTGCAGGAATTGAGGGCCTTTCAACTCACGCATGTTCTTCAGAGTCTGAACCAGTTCATTGACATCATGCCCATCAATTGGGCCGATGTAGTTAAATCCGAACTCTTCGAATAGTGTGCCAGGGACGACCATGCCTTTGAGGTGTTCTTCTGTACGACGAACCAGCTCTTTGATCGGCGGAACGCCAGAAAGCACTTTTTTACCGCCTTCGCGAATCGACGTATACAGGCTACCAGACAGTAATTTCGCTAAGTGGTTGTTTAGCGCACCAACGTTTTCTGAAATCGACATTTCGTTATCGTTCAGAATCACCAGCATATCTGGATGAACATCGCCAGCGTGGTTCATTGCTTCGAATGCCATACCCGCGGTAATGGCGCCGTCACCAATAACACTCACGACCTTACGCCCTTTACCTTCTTTCTGTGCACTGATGGCCATGCCAAGTCCAGCACTGATTGAAGTGGAAGAGTGACCAACCGACAGCGTGTCGTATTCGCTCTCTGAGCGCCAAGGGAATGGGTGAAGCCCACCTTTCTGACGGATGGTCGGCATTTTGTCACGACGTCCGGTCAGGATTTTATGTGGGTAAGCCTGATGACCAACATCCCAGATTAACTGGTCTACTGGTGTGTTATATACATAATGCAGGGCAACTGTGAGCTCTACTGTGCCTAAGCCAGACGCTAAGTGTCCGCTTGATTGGCTCACTGAATTTAGCAGATACGTTCGAAGCTCATCACACAGAGCAGGTAATGTTTCTTTAGGAAGAAGACGCAACTCTTCCGGTGTATTTGCTAACGCCAGTGTTGGGTACTTTGAAATATCAAGAGTCATATAAATGCGCGCTTATAGTGTTAATTTTTGCGCTCGATGACATATCGGGCGAACTCTTCAAGTAACTGAGTATTGTATGGGATAGCTTCCAATGCTTGAAGTGCTTCCTGTAACAGAGAGTGAGCTTTCTCTATCGCTCCCTCTAAACCCAGCAGGGAAGGGTAAGTGCTCTTATTGAGTTCTTGATCAGAACCCTGAGGCTTACCCAATGTTTCTGTGTCACTAATGATATCAAGAATATCGTCTTGAACCTGAAACGCCAAACCAATTGCTTTCGAATAGCGCTCTAAATGAGGTAAAACTGCGATACCCTTATCACCAGCGGCCAAAGCGCCTAATTTAACCGCACAGTCAATTAGGGCTCCGGTCTTTTTACGATGGATTTCTTCCATTTCTTCGAGAGAAATTTGACGATTCTCTGCACTTAAATCCAGTGCTTGTCCGACACACATGCCGTTAGAGCCAGACGAATGAGCCAGAGCTTTTATCATATTGATACGCTGGCTTTCAGCTTCTGGATTTAAAGAACCATCTGCCAAAATAGTAAAGGCGAGCGTTTGTAGAGCGTCACCAGTCAGTATTGCGGTCGCTTCATCGAACTTAATATGGCAAGTCGGTTGACCACGGCGTAACTCATCGTCATCCATCGCTGGCAGGTCATCATGAATAAGTGAGTAAGCGTGAATGCATTCAATCGCTGCGGCTGGTGTGTCCAGATCTTCAGGTTTACAACCGAACATTTGGCCTGTGATGTAAACAAGAAAAGGGCGAACGCGTTTCCCGCCTAGCAAAAGGCCATATTTCATTGCATCAATCAATGGAAGTTCTTGATAAGGAAGCTGTTCTAGCCACAAGTTTAATTGTTGATTGTTTCTTTGTTGGAAAGAAGTCAATGTCTGTTGCATCACATCGCTCACTACTAATAATTATTCTGAATCTGGATTGAAGTCACTCAGTGGTGCTTCATCATCTTCGCTGAGAAGAATACTTACGCGTTGTTCAGCGTCGCTTAGCTTTGTTTGGCCAGCACGAGCTAAGGCAATACCTCGTTCAAATTTACGTAAGGCATCATCTAGAGCAAGATCGCCATTTTCTAATTGATCAACCAAGCTATCAAGCTCTTCAATGGTTGCTTCGAAGGTCATGTTTTCTGGTTTCTTAACCGCCATCTCTTCTCTGCCTTAATTCAGCCTCTCATAAGATGCACGAAAGTTACCTTAGCCTAGTAACTTGGTCAAATTTAACCTTACATAATTGTCACAAAATTGGCTCTAAATGTGTCTAAGCGACGAAAGTACCCATTTTACTAAAGATTACTGGTATCAATTTGTGATCTGCTAGCTAAGATTTTTCTAAAAGTTCTCCGCAAGTTGTCGATACAAGGAGTAATTCGTTAGCAATAGATAAAAAGAGCGAGAGGAGTGCTTTGTGGATTTAGCAACCCTAATAGGTTTGATAGGCGGTATTGCATTCGTTGTGATGGCGATGGTGCTCGGTGGCAGCATCGGTATGTTCGTCGATGTGACATCAATCCTTATCGTTGTTGGCGGCTCTACCTTTGTCGTGCTGATGAAGTTCACCATCGGGCAGTTCTTTGGGGCGGCAAAAATTGCGGGTAAAGCATTTCTTTTCAAGGCGGACGAGCCAGAAGACTTGATTGCGAAAATTGTAGAGATGGCTGATGCGGCACGTAAAGGTGGCTTTCTCGCATTAGAAGAGATGGAAATAAATAACAGCTTTATGCAAAAAGGCATCGACCTGTTGGTGGATGGTCACGATGCTGACGTTGTTCGTGCTGCTTTAAAAAAAGATATTGCGCTGACTGGTGAGCGACACACACAAGGTACTGGCGTATTCCGTGCATTTGGTGATGTTACGCCAGCGATGGGAATGATTGGTACGTTAGTGGGTCTGGTAGCAATGCTTTCGAATATGGATGACCCTAAATCCATTGGACCCGCGATGGCCGTTGCGCTTTTGACCACGCTTTATGGCGCTATCTTATCCAACATGGTGTTTTTCCCGATAGCTGACAAACTCTCTTTACGACGTGACCAAGAAACGTTGAATCGTCGTCTTATTATGGATGGTGTTCTCGCCATACAGGACGGTCAGAACCCGCGAGTCATCGACAGTTACCTGAAGAACTATCTCAATGAAGGCAAGCGCGCCCTAGAGATAGGTGAGTAATCAGGAGCGTTGTGATGGATGATGAAGATAATAAATGTGATTGTCCGCCACCTGGGCTTCCCTTGTGGATGGGGACATTTGCTGACTTAATGTCACTATTGATGTGCTTCTTTGTACTGCTACTCTCGTTCTCAGAGATGGATGTGCTCAAATTTAAGCAGATTGCAGGCTCAATGAAATTCGCCTTTGGTGTACAAAGTCAGCTCGAAGTAAAAGATATCCCAAAAGGAACCAGCATTATTGCTCAGGAGTTCAGACCGGGACGTCCAGAACCAACGCCGATCGACGTGATTATGCAGCAAACCATGGACATCACGCAGCAAACATTGGAATTCCATGAAGGTGAATCGGATCGTTCAGGTGGAAGTAAGCGTGACCAAGGAAAATTAACCGGTGGCCAGTCACCGGAGACATCGACAAGAGACAACCAGGCGGCAGAATCTGACGTGCAACAGCAGCAGTCGCAAATGATGTCGCAAGAGATGGAAACCTTGATGGAGAGCATCAAGAAAGCGCTAGAGCGAGAGATCGATCAGGGGGCTATCGAAGTCGAAAACTTAGGTCAACAGATCGTTATTCGTATGCGTGAAAAGGGCGCTTTCCCAGAAGGTTCCGCGTTCTTACAGCCTAAATTCCGTCCTTTGGTACGCCAGATTGCTGAACTGGTTAAAGACGTGCCTGGCATAGTGAGAATCTCTGGCCACACTGATAACCAGGTGTTGGATTCTGAACTGTACCGCTCTAACTGGGATCTCTCCTCTCAGCGTGCAGTCTCTGTCGCGCAGGAGATGGAGAAGGTGAGAGGGTTTTCTCATCAACGTTTACGAGTGCGAGGAATGGCTGACACTGAACCGCTGGTTCCAAATGACTCCGATGATAATCGTGCCCTTAACCGTCGTGTGGAAATCAGTATTATGCAGGGTGAACCACTCTACAGCGATGAAGTGCCAGTTATTCAATAACTCGGCTTGGGTTTAAAGTCAGCAGAGAGATAAGAAAGCGAGCAGATTGCTCGCTTTTTTTGTCTTTCCAATCCGCTTGGATGTATACCCAAATGGCTTCAAGATACAGGTTTCAGAGCGTTGTCACTGACTCAAGTTCAAGGAAAATAACGCAGTGGAATAGCGAGCTCTTTCCTAGTTATTTGACACAGAAATTGTGTCCGTGACACGCTCCCGAAGGGCGAGCTGACTAGGTCCACAGACTTTGTTAACGCTTTTTGATTTAGAACCACTAGATCTTCAAATCGTTGCCGCGCCTGAGAACCAAGTCAATCTCGCTGAACCTAGCATCTTGAGGCTATTTGGGTATATAATCTTGCGCCTTTGAAGTGAGCTCAGACAATCTTTTGTGACCAAGACGTGGTTTTGCTGCGTATGAAGTATCGAAGTTGAGTATCACTCTCTGTTGATTGCGAAACTAACCTGCGAACAAGACTATGAAATTTATTGTAAAGCCCCATCCAGAAATTTTTGTAAAAAGTGAATCTGTGCGTAAGCGCTTCACAAAGATTTTAGAGTGTAACATTCGTAATATCGTCAAGAGCCGTACGGAATCTGTCGCAGTATTTAACCGTCGCGATCACATTGAAGTGACCTCTGAGAGCAACAAATACTACGCGGAAGTGCTAGAAATTCTGACTCACACTCCGGGCATTCACCATGTGCTGGAAGTAAAGCAGTCTGAGTTTAAAGATCTGCACGATATCTTTGAGCAAGTGCTTGAGCTAAGCCGTCCTCTGATTGAAAACAAAACCTTCGTGGTTCGCGCTAAGCGTCGTGGTAAACATGACTTTACCTCGATTGAGTTGGAACGTTACGTTGGTGGTGGTTTGAACCAAGCTGTCGAAAGCGCGAGCGTGAAACTGCGCAACCCAGACGTAACCGTGAAGGTTGAAGTGTCGGGTGACAAACTGAACCAGGTTCTTGCGCGTCATAAAGGTCTTGGTGGTTTCCCGCTAGGTACACAAGAAGATGTGTTAAGCCTGATCTCGGGTGGTTTTGACTCAGGCGTATCAAGCTACCTGCACATTAAGCGTGGCTCAAAAGTACATTACTGCTTCTTTAACTTAGGTGGTCCTGCGCACGAAATCGGTGTTAAACAGGTTTCTTACTACCTATGGAATAAGTACGGTTCTTCAGCAAAAGTTCGCTTTATCTCGATTGATTTCGAACCTGTTGTGGCTGAGATTCTTGAGAAAGTAGATGATGGCCAAATGGGCGTCATTCTGAAGCGTATGTTCATGCGTGCCGCAGGTATGGTTGCTCAGAAATTCAAGATTGAAGCTCTGGTAACAGGTGAAGCATTGGGTCAGGTTTCTAGCCAAACGCTAACTAACCTTCGCCACATTGATAACGTGACAGACACTCTGATTCTGCGTCCTCTGATTAACTGGGACAAAGAAGACATCATCAACCTTGCGCGTGAAATTGGTACTGAAGACTTCGCGAAGACGATGCCTGAATACTGTGGTGTCATTTCTAAGAAGCCGACAGTTAAAGCAGTCAAAGCGAAGCTGGAAGCGGAAGAAGCGAATTTTGATTTCACCATTTTGGAAAATGTGGTGAAAGAAGCGCGTGTTATGGATATTCGTGATATCGCGAAAGAATCTGAAAAAGCGGCACCAGAAGTCGAACAGGTTCAGGCTGTTGAAGAACATGCGATTGTTCTTGATATCCGTAGCCCTGAAGAGGAAGACGATAACCCTCTAGAAATTGACGGCGTTGATATCAAACACATCCCGTTCTACAAGCTGGGTACGCAATTTGGTGACTTGGACCAAGCTAAGACTTACCTGTTGTACTGTGACCGTGGTGTGATGAGCCGACTGCAAGCGCTTTACTTGCAAGAGCAGGGCTTTAACAACGTGAAGGTTTATCGCCCATAGTAAGGCGAAATCAAGAAGACTTTCTAAACGCAAACTGAGTGATCAGTTTGCGTTTTTTTATGTCTTTTATTCAGTCTTTGGAAAGGTTTCCGAGTCGTTAAATTGAAGTGACTCGCAATCTTTATGATGACTACTGATATAACGTTAATTAATCCGAACAGAGCGAAAAACGATGAGCTCTATTCCAAGGATGAAGTCGAGAGATTTTTATCTAGGTAGTAGAGATGCTAGGTTGTTCAGTATCTATCACAATGCTAGTTAGTGTAATGACGCTGTGGGGATAGTTGAAGTGTCACTAAGGCAGCCTTGCAAGGTTGAGTTGACCCGGCAGTGAATCAAACTGACATTATTTTATGGATTAGTTTGTTATTTTGTTAAACTTAGATAATTCAGATAAAAAAACACCGCCTAAACAGGCGGTGTAAGAAATTTGACAGACAGGTCAAAAATAAATACAGGAAGTATTGTTTTGTCCCAGGGATAGTAGACAAAACATTTTGGTAGAAATCTACCTAACTCGAAAAACGAGTTTGCAAACACAACATCGCAACAACGAAGCCAATTGATTTATAGAGAAATCAAGCCGTTCAGGCCCGTGTTGCGGGGTGAAATATAGAATTTATCTGGCTGTTCGGCAACGGAGATTTTATAATGTTTCAGATAAAAAAAACTAATCCTATTTGAGGTTCCTTATGTCTCGCAGATTGCCTCCTTTGAATTCTCTTCGAGTATTTGAAGCAGCAGCACGTCATCTTAGTTTTACTCGTGCGGCCGAAGAGCTTTTCGTCACCCAAGCTGCAGTGAGTCACCAGATCAAAGCGCTGGAAGAGTTTCTATCACTCAAGCTATTTCGCCGCAGAAACCGCTCTTTGCTACTCACGGAAGAAGGTCAAAGTTACTTTTTAGACATCAAGGATATTTTTACTTCTATTGCAGAAGCGACCGATAAAGTATTGGAACGCAGTGAAAAAGGTGCTTTGACGATCAGTTTGCCGCCAAGTTTTGCTATTCAGTGGCTCGTGCCACGGTTGGCCGACTTTAACGCTCAGGAGCCAGACATTGATGTCAGGATTAAAGCGGTAGACATGGATGAAGGCTCACTGACCGACGACGTCGATGTCGCTATCTATTACGGACGTGGTAACTGGCCTGGTTTACGTGCAGACAAGTTGTATCAAGAATTTTTGATTCCGCTTTGTTCGCCTTCATTACTATTGGGGACGAAGCCGTTAGAATCTCTCAATGACCTTAGATTACACACTTTGTTACATGATACTTCGCGTAAAGATTGGAAGCAGTTTACTCGCCACTACAACATCGAAGGCATCAATGTAAATCATGGCCCTATTTTTAGCCATTCAACAATGGTGTTACAGGCGGCTGTGCATGGACAAGGTGTTGCGCTAGGAAATAACGTGTTAGCTCAGCCAGAAATGGAAGCAGGACGACTTATCGCACCATTTGATGAGGTGTTGATATCGAAGAATGCGTTCTACGTGGTTTGTCATGAGCAGCAAGCGGACATGGGGCGTATCGCAACGTTCCGTGACTGGATGCTTGCAACAGCGAGAAAAGAACAAGAGGAAGTATTGGATGAGCCAGTGGATAGTTGAGGGGCCGGAAAGCGGACCGTTATTTATTTTTGCCCATGGCGCTGGGGCAGGGATGGAGCACGACTTCATGGCCGCAGTTGCTAAAGGATTAGTCGAACAGGGCATTCGTGTCGTCCGATTTAATTTCCCTTACATGATGAAACGTGCCGAAGATGGCAAAAAGCGTCCGCCAGATCGTGCGCCAAAGCTGATCGAAGCCTACGAAGAAGTGATCACTCACTTTGCGAGTACACCAGTTGTAATTGGCGGTAAATCTATGGGCGGGCGTATGTCGAGTTTGTTGGCTGAAAATACGCTGGTGGCGGGCATTGCCTGTTTAGGTTTTCCTTTTCACCCACCGGGCAAGCCAGAAAACTACAAAGGTGAACATCTGGCAACGCTTGAGAAACCAACACTGATTCTACAAGGCGAGCGGGATACCTTTGGAAAGCGTGAAGAGTTTGAAAACTTCACGTTATCTGAGCAGGTGTCAGTCACTTTTGTACCAGATGGTGACCACAGTTTTAAACCACGCAAGCGCTCGGGGTATACCGAAGAGGGCAATATTGCTTTAGCGGTTGAACACTTAGCGCGTTTTATTAACGAGGTGTACAGTGAAAAGTAAGTGGTTACTCTCCTTTACGGGTTTGTCTGGGTTAGTTTCTGTTGCGCTAGGGGCATTCGCTGCCCACGGTTTAAAAGCGACACTTGCGCCGTATCTTCTTGATGTATTTCAAACGGGTGTGCTGTATCAGTTCATCCATACTTTAGCGATCGCATTTTGTGCCATTCTACTGTTGGTGAATTTAGAACAAAAAGCGCAAAAGTATTTTTTCATCGCTGCAATTTGCTTTATCATCGGCATCTTTTGTTTTAGCGGCAGTCTATACGCGCTGGCGCTGACAGGCATTAAATGGTTTGGACCGATTACTCCGCTGGGAGGATTGATGTTCATGATCGGCTGGTGTTTGTTCTTTTTTGCTGCGTTTAATATCAAAGAGGTCTCCAAGTGAAACAACTAATGCTCTATTGCCGTTCAGGCTTTGAGAAAGAGTGTGCTGGTGAAATTCAGGACAAAGCGACACAGTTGGAAGTGTACGGCTTCCCTCGTGTGAAGAAAAACTCAGGTTATGTTGTCTTCGAGTGTTACCAGGATGGAGACGCAGACAAACTGGTAAAAGGTCTCGACTTCAGTTCGTTGATCTTTGCTCGCCAAATGTTTGCTGTTGCAGCCGAATGTGAATCATTGCCAAGCGAAGATCGTATCAGTCCAATTCTTGAGGCGTTGTCTGAAGTCGAAGACTTCCCTCGTTGTGGTGATCTGCGTATTGAAACGCCGGACACCAATGAAGCGAAAGAGTTACTGAAATTCTGCCGTAAGTTTACTGTGCCGATGCGTCAGGCTATGCGTGGAAAAGGCCTGATGTGGGATAAAGACAACGCTAAGAAGCCAGTATTACATATTTGCTTTGTTGCACCGGGTCATTGTTACGTGGGTTACTCATTCCCGGGTAATAACTCACAATTCTTCATGGGGATTCCTCGTCTGAAGTTCCCAGCAGATGCACCAAGCCGTTCAACGTTAAAGCTTGAAGAAGCCTTCCATGTATTTATTCCACGTGAAGAGTGGGATGAGCGTTTGGCTCCGGGCATGTGGGGTGTAGACTTAGGTGCGTGTCCGGGTGGCTGGACTTACCAACTGGTGAAGCGTTCGATGTTTGTGCACTGTGTTGATAATGGCATGATGGCAGACAGTCTGATGGAAACTGGCCAGATCAAACACCACATGGTGGATGGCTTTAAGTTTGAACCAGACCGCAAGAATGTCACTTGGATTGTATGTGACATGGTTGAGAAACCGGCGCGCGTGGCACATCTTATGGGACAGTGGTTACTAAAAGGTTGGGCAAAAGAAGCCATCTTTAACCTCAAGCTGCCAATGAAAGGTCGTTATGACGAGGTTTTGCAAGATCTTGAAAACCTGAAAATGTTCCTGATTGAGAACAAGGTGAAGTTCAAGCTGCAAGCTAAGCACCTGTACCATGACCGTGAAGAGATCACCATTCACATCCAGTGCTTATCGAACATCTCGCCATACTAATTAAGCGAGTTGAACAGATATTAAAAAAGCTCCTATTTTCAGGAGCTTTTTTATTGGCTGGAACAATTTTATTCGGCTTTGTTTGGCCCGGTAAAGCGAATATCTTGCAGATTGAAGCCAAGCTCAATATCGCATTTTAGTGCTGCGATCTTCTTACATAGGCGGGCCGACTCGATATGCTCGTCCAGTTTTTTTCGATACTTTGGTACTAATTCGTCACTGGCGTAAGCTGCTTCAATATCGTCGAATTGGGTCAGAATTTCTTTTGCGGCTTTAGGTCCGATACCCGGAATGCCCGGAACCTGACTAGAGCTGATGCCAGCCAGCCCCCAGTAATCAGCCAACTGACTTGGTTTAACCCCAAACTCTTTTTCAATGAATGGCTCATCTAACCAACGGTGCTGGAAGTAATCACGGATTTGTAATGTCGGAGAAAGCAGTTGGCAGTAGCCTTTGTCGGTCGAAACAATGGTGACCTTTTCTCCATGCCCAGCGACTTTGGTTGCCAGTGTTGCTACTAAGTCATCGGCTTCATCGCCGTCAGACAACAATGAGTCAATACCTTGTTCCCACCAAGCTTGCTGAATCGCATCGAGGCCCTGCATTAACGGCTCCGGCATTGGCTTACGGTTTTGTTTGTAGTCCGGCAGTATCTCGGCACGCCAACCTCGGTCTTGCTCATGATGATCAAATACCGCAATGATATGGGTTGGCTGCGCCTCAGACAGGATCCGAGTCAGCGTTCTTTGGGTAGTGGTAATGGTTCTTGCTATGTCAGTGGGATCGGGTTGAGCGGAGTGCACTCGACGGATCAGATTTAGGGCATCAATAATAACAAGATGAATAGACATAATGACTTAGCAATAAAAAAGGGGCGTAATGCCCCTAGTGTAACGAATGCTAGCCTGACTATCGACCATCATTTTCAGGATGAGCGATTCGGTAGCAAGGTTCATAATCGGTACCACCAGGTAATTTCATCCGATGTTGATCGACGAAGTCTTGCAGTAATTTGTCGAGCTTCTTCATCAGTATGGGTTCGCCATGGATGGTGAACGGACCTTTAGCTTCGATTTCTTTAATGCCTTCCGCTTTCACGTTACCTGCAACAATGCCTGAAAACGCCTGACGTAAGTTTGCTGCGAGAACTTGAGGTTCCTGATCCATATGCAGATCCAATTGCTCCATTGCGTCATGATTTGGCTCAAATGGTAACTGGAAGTGCGGCTCGATTTTTAGTGACCAGTTGAAACTGTAGGCATCGCCTTTTTCTTTTCTATGTGTGCGAACATCATCCATGCCGCGCTTCATAATCCGGGCAACTTCTGACGGATTATCAATCACGATCTGGTAATGTTTACGACCTTCTTCTCCAAGCGTGTCACGAATAAATTCATCGATCGCAAGGAAGTAGTCCTCACTTTCCTTAGGACCAGTCAGTACGATTGGCATTGGTTGATCGGCATTTTCTGGGTGCATCATAATACCCAGAATGTAGAGCAGCTCCTCTGCGGTTCCAGGACCACCCGGAAATATCACAATGCCATGTGCCATACGGACAAAGGCTTCCAGACGTTTTTCAATGTCTGGCATGATCACCAATTCATTCACGATCGGATTTGGCGGTTCAGCCGCGATGATAGACGGCTCGGTCAGGCCTAAGTAGCGCTGGTCGGTATAACGCTGTTTAGCATGGCCGATGGCTGCCCCTTTCATTGGGCCTTCCATCGCACCGGGTCCACAACCGGTACAAATATTCAGTTCTCGTAGGCCTAACTCGTTACCCACTTCTCGGGTGTATTGATACTCTACTGCGTTGATAGAGTGTCCACCCCAGCAAACCACCAGATTAGGGGCGATTCCGGGCGTAAGTGCTCTGGCATTGCGTAAGATACCAAATACCAGGTTAGTAATATGAACAGGATTCGTCAGGTTTAAACGTTGGCTATCAGCCAGGTGCATATTCACATACACGATATCGCGTAAGACTGAAAACAGATGCTCCTGTATCCCCTTAATCATTTCACCATCGACAAAAGCGTGCTCTGGTGGATCGGTCAACTCTAATTTGATGCCACGTTCACGGCGAAGCACATCAACATCAAAGGATTGGTATCGGTCTAGCAGCTCTTTTGAGTTATCGGTATGGCTGCCTGAGTTCAAGACCGCTAATGTACAGTTTCGGTAAAGTTGGTAAAGATCACTCGATGCGGTCTTTTTTAAACGCTCAACTTCCAGTTGGGATAGCAAATCCATGCTACCTGCGGGGCTGATATGGGTAATCATAGCGCCTCCTTGTTGTGATTATATTTGAGGTAAAGTACTCCATCACCTTTGGTTTATACGTGTCGTTTGTGAGTGGTGATTGGAAGGCTGGATAATTGAAGCTTAGCAGACTGGAATGGAAGAAATGTGATAACTCGTTGAAAAATGGTGGATATAAGTAAACTTAAGGGATGAAATCTGTTTGTTTGCTTATATTTTGAACGATTTAGCTCCAGTTGAGTTGGTTTTTTCCAAGCTTTTTAGTTTCGCGTACCATTTTTCCGAGACGACCGAGTACCTGCTCCGGAGAGTCAGACTCTCTAAATGAAGTAGAAACCGCGGTTAGGGTGATCATGATGCTTTGCTCTCGGAACTTAAACGGCAGCTGGCCGATTTCACGCTGGATGCTTTTCATTAATTCTAATGTGTACTCTTCCGACTGCTCCGGAATAAGCAAGATAAACTCTTCTCCGCCGAAGCGAGCAACCGTCTCTAATTCGGAGACTCGTTTACTGATGGTACGGGCAATGATTTTGAGTGCTTTGTCGCCGGCGGTATAGCCATAGCTATCGTTTACGGCTTTAAAGTTGTCGACATCAAACATGACCAGACGTAAGTTTCTTTGAGAACGTACCCAGCGTCGGTATTCCAGTTCGAGGCGATCGTTAAATGCGGTGCGGTTGTATACCTTAGTCAATGGATCAAGCAGCAGGCGCTGAGTTTGGTCATCCAAGCGGCGGCGGTAGTCTTGTGTGGTTTCAAAGACGGCTTCCAGCTGGTTTTTGCTGTAAGTCATTCGCTCTTGCAATGCTTGTTCACGAGCTTCCGTCATCTCCAAACGTTCTGACAGTGACGCCATTTTAGCCAGCAGTGGTGCCATCTCTTTCTTGAGCTCGGATAAATCCTGAGCTTGATTCAATGAGCGTTGACTGCGCTCAACCAAGTTATTCATTTCCGAGTTTAGCTCGTGACGGTGCTCAAAATAGGTTTGATGCTGATCGGCGTTTTGATGGATGGTTTTCAGGTTACTTGCAAGGGCTGTATTGAGTTGGTCGAGAAATTGACTGGAGGTTTCTCGTTCAAATTTAGTGGCTTCTACCACTAACTTTAACGTTACTAGGGTTAGTTCCACTAAAGACTCTGCATTCACTCCCATCAGGAGCTTAGCGCGGATATCGAGTAGTTTTTCGCCACACTCACCCTCAAAATCCAGTTCCGTAATGGTGTGCTGCAGATCGCTCGCAAGAGACTCAAGCTGAGACTTCTCTGGAGTATTCTCAAACTCAGTTAAATGCAAACGTGAGTTAGAAGCGATGATTTTCAGCGCACGTTCATAAATACTGAGCAGTTTGGTCGCTTGATCGACATTGGTCACAGAGTTCGCTTCAGAAAAGCTCATCAGATTACGCAGTTCGCGCTTTAGTTGGGCGGGTAAACCGGTCACTCGTTGCAGCGTTTCACCACTACGTTTGATTTGTTCGTCGAGATGGTCGCTCTGTTTTTCCATGGCTCTGGATTGCTGTTTAAGCTTTCTCTCTAATATCGCCAAACGAGGGATTAACGCACTGATATCCGTTTTATGCTGTAGCTCTTGCTGAATTTCTGATAAGTAGCTGGATAGTTGCGCATCAGAACCGGGACATGCAGACGACAAAGACGCCAGAACGCGTTTAAGGATTTGTTGCTCACGTTTAAACTTCAGCGAACTATCGCGATGTGTCAGTTTAAGTTGATCAAGTTGACAACTTAACTGATGCAGCTGTGCCTGAATATCGGATTCCAAGATTCCCATGAAACGACTACGTTTAAATCCATGTGAGATGACGGTCACTTGATAATAACAAAAAACCTTATAGCGTCATCAGTTATTAATCCTAAGTGGCGCTTAATTATCCATTTTTTAATATTTTCTTGATGTCATCCTCATTCTTGTATGAAGAGTGAATCTTGATTAACCCTTGATTGATAGCGTGCTGACACGCTTTTCTTATGTCGCCGGTTGCAAAGCTTGCTGCTGGCGCGTTATCAATGGCTTTGAGGAATACCCAATGGCTTTGTTTATCTTGCAAGCTGATTTCTCGCGCAATATGCGTTGCGAGTAGGAGTAAATCCAGCAGCTCTGCATCATTAATTGCCGTGTAGGCTCGTGGCAGGAACGGGTAGTCACTGATTCCCATGCGAATAGTACGATTAACATTATGCTGATTCGCAAAGTCATCCACCCAAGCCTGAAACTTATCAAACATCATTTCTGCTGACGCATCTCTATCAGCGTTGGGTTCGATGTAAAGCAAGTTCGCATCTGAGAAGTGATACAAACGAGCGGGCTTTTTGATCTTTTCTGCCAGGAACTCACCAAACGCTCGCTCTAACTCCAGCCCTGCTTTGTAACCATTTTGAACGTACATACTGCGTAAGAAAGGCAGGTCGATCATCACAAAGCGCAGACGGTCATTGAGAGGCTCGTGGATTAACTCACCAAGCTGCCACTGTTCGAAGGTGTCACTCGATTTCTTCAAAGAGCGCGACAGTTTTACATTCAACATGCGCAAGTTATTCAGGCGAGAGCGTGAGTGGGTGAACAGGTCATTTCGTAGTTTATCTATCTGACCTGACTGGCGCTGAATGATGACGCCACGGCGCATGATGAACAAAAACATCACTAAGACGGTAATAAATAGAGCGAAAGAGATTTTTTGGAATTTACGGTGCTCTCCTTCGACTTGTGCCAAGCGTTCAGTTAGTCCTACATAGTGAATAGTCTGCTCTGCGAACTCTTTTTGCTGACGGAATGCATCTTCGCTGATCTGGTTTAACTGCACCTGTTCTAGTTTTACTAAGTTGGTGTATTTTTTATACGCCTGTAGCGAAAGCTGGTATTCACCGGCTTGTTCATAACCGAGTCCAAGATAACGGTAAGACTGCTGCTTGATAAAGTTATTTCCTGTAGCCGTCGCATCAATGAACATGAGCGCTTTTTGCGCGTTTTCAATTACGCTTTTACTGTCATTCTGATGATAAGCAAGGCCAGAGTGAAGTAGGGCAGCTTTGGCCTTAAGCGCTGGAATGTCGGCATACTCGAGCAGTTCAGTCGAGCTATCCAGATATTGCCCCGCCAGAGCGTAGTTATAGAGTTGAAGGTAAGTCGCGGCAAGGCTCAGACGAATATTGATCATACGGTTGATACTTTTACTCGTGCTCTCGTGATCCAATACATTGAAGTAGTGGACCAGTGCCAAGTTAAATTTGCCCTGATAAAAGTAAATGTCACCCATCTGCTCAAGCACATCCGCCAGGATTGGTGAATTTGGGTAAGAGTCGTAAAAGTCTGCAGCCTGAGATAAGTACTCGACCGCTTTATCGTATACGCGTCGTTCTTGGAATAGTCTTGCCAGTAATCGGTTTACCTTGGCCAGTCGGGCACCACTATCGCTTTCAATCGATTGCCAGTAACCGTATAAAAGCTCAGAAAGCGCAAGGTTGTATTTTTTCTCGTTGAGGTAAAACTCGCCAACCGTGGTGTAGTAATCGATGAGTGCCAAGCTGGAGCGAGTTTGTTCCAGCATCTCTTTTGCTTCGGCATAATAACTTTCTGCTTTGACACTATCACCACGATAGGACGCTAAAAGCGCACGTTGCATGACCAAGCGATAACGAATGCTATCAGCACGCTGTAAAACGGCATCCTCTTGATTAAGCGTATTCTCTATTTGGTCCAGAGCTTCTTCCGCAGCAGCGTAATTTTTATTTCCAGTCCAGATCATCTGGTTTCGGATCAGTTGCACATCCAGATACAGGTATGGAAGCTCGTATTTTTGTGCCAGAGTTTGCGCTTCATTGAGGCTTTTGATTGCTGCACTGACATCCCCCAAAGCGAAGTTTGCTTGGGCAATAATTTTATGTGCTTCGATGGTGCTGTTTGGGGTTCGGATGCTACGGTCGGTTTCTTCACGGGACATGGCAGAAGGACCATCACTTTCACTGCGTTCTATCAACTCTCGCTGCAAAAGGTAGTTGGTTGCTGCTTGTCTTGCTTGTGAGGGATCGATTTCCGCCAGTTGTTGGGCTTCATTAAGTAAAGTTGAAGATAAAATGGTCGCGTGAAGCGGCTGTGCCAGCAGTAAGCAGAAAAAGCCAATCAATTTGAATAGACGCGATCTGTCCCAAAACATCCTTTCGTTCCCTCGAACTGGTTTAGATTTTTTGATAATACCATGCTTAGGTATTAAAAACGTTCGGCAATCCAATAGATTGCCGAACTTGTTTTTACCACTGAATAATTACTGACGAGCCATGCGGTGGTTGTGCTCTGGCTTGGCGTTCTCGGTGGAGCGGTAAGGGTTGATATCCAAACCACCACGGCGAGTATAGCGAGCAAACACGGTCAGTTTGCTTGGGTGACAATATTTCATCAGGTCAGTGAAAATACGCTCGACACATTGCTCATGAAACTCATTGTGCTCACGGAAAGAAACGAGGTAGCGCAGCAGCTTCTCACGGTCTAGCTTCGCACCCTGATAGCGAATTTCAACGCTGCCCCAGTCTGGCTGGTTGGTGATCAGGCAGTTTGATTTCAGCAAGTGGCTATGTAGCGTCTCTTCGACTTGCTCTTCACCAGCAGCGCCTTCCAGTAAGGATGCATCAAAATCGTAGCTGTTGATTTCGATGTCTTGATCATCAATACATTCACCGTCCATCGTGACGATAGGCTGATTGGTGTAATGAGTAACCGGATTTACTTCAACGATGACTTGTTCACCAGCGCAAGCCGAAAGATCCTGTACTAAACGCTCGGTCACGTCTTGCCAACTTGCAAAACGGGTTTGGTTGTAACTGTTCAGGTACAGCTTAAATGACTTGGACTCAATTAAGTTAGCGCTGGTCGCAGGAATGTACACTTCTGCAACGGCCACTTGTGGCAGGCCTTTGCTATTGAGCCACGACAGTTCATACAAGGTCCAGATGTCATGACCCATAAACGGCAGCGCTTCACCTAATTCAAGGTCATCGCGGTTAAGGCTACGCGGCACAGGTTGCAGCAAGCTCGCGTCATATTGGTTCGCGTACTCGGTCTTTTTACCCAGAGTCAGCCCTGCAAGCTCTTTAGCGTTGGAATATTTGCTCATACTTTGTGGTCGTTTTCGATTAGAATGGAGAGAATTTTACTGAATCCGCTGATTAATTGCTATCTGGCAAATATTGCAGGCAGATAAACAAGGAATAGGAGACCTTCATGACCCAAACCGTTACTCAGGCGCTACAAGATTTTAGCCTACGCTATCAACAAGCTTGGCAAAATAAGCACAATGAATTGCCACGCAGTGAAGAGCTTGCTGATCTTGTATCTCCATGTGTTGAAGAGAAACGAGATGGGGCGGTCTTATGGAAAGCGTGTCTGCGTGAAGAGCATGCGGATTTCACCAACGTGGAAAATGCGATTGAACTGACGTTGCATGATGACATTAAAGCTTTTTATGGTTCGCAATACAGCGCAGACATGGAAGCGACCTGGAAGGGTAACGAACTGACATTGTTGCAGGTGTGGAGCGATGATGATTTTGATCGTCTGCAAGAAAATATTCTTGGTCATCTGGTGACTCAGCGTCGTCTCAAGCTTAAACCAACCGTTTTTATTGCTGCAACAGACGCAGAGCTGGATGTTATTTCTATCTGTAACTTGACGGGCAATGTCATTCTTGAGCGTCTGGGTACTTCTCAGCGTGATGTTCTTGCCGATAATGTCAGTGAGTTCCTGACCAATTTAGAAGCTGCGGTGTAAACATGTACGTTGTTGAATTGCAGTTTGAGTGTTTTGATAACACTACCGTAAGCGCGGTTGATAAGGCGATTAATGGGTTAATGGACGCACTGCGTTATAACGGCCAGGTACTTGGTCGTGAGTTTCCTATTGTGATGGGCGATGGCGAGTTTTTTGTACGTGTGGTTTGCCCGGAGCAGGACAGCCTACACCCGCGTTACCATTCAGACTTTGTCAAAGTGTGTATGAATCGTTTGTCGGAAGCCTCTTTGCTCGCGCCGAAAATGCGCTTGCTTGGTCGTGATCTGAACTCTGAACAAGCAGCAGAAGATGAGACACCAAGCTGGCAGGTGCTTTATACCACTTACGTACATACTTGTTCGCCACTGCGAAGCGGTGAAACCTTATTACCAATCCCTTTGTACCGCAATGATCCAACACTAAACGGTGACCATAAAGCGGTCATTAAGTGGCAAACGGAATGGCAAGCGTGTGATGAAATCCAAATGGCGGGCGGATGCCGTGCTGAGCATGCCGCGCTGCACGAGATATGTGATGCTGACAGTGTCCTGTTTCGCCGTGGTTGGGATTTACGTGGCCGTATTGAATACATCACTAAAATTCCAACCTACTACTACCAATACCGCGTTGGTGGCCAGTCACTTGAAAGTGAAAAAGCGCGTAAGTGTCCTAAGTGTGGTGGTGACTGGCTATTAGACGAGCCCTTGCATGACATCTTCTACTTTAAGTGCGATGACTGCAGAATTGTTTCGAATATCTCTTGGGACCATCTCAAGTAACAGGTTTGTATCTCCTGCCGAATAGCAAAGAAAAAGGGCTGATGTTTTCACATCAGCCCTTTTTGCAATGGTCAGCAGAGATGTTTGCTAAGACGGGTGATATTACCAGCCTTTTACAACGCCGCCTTTGAATAGCTCTTTCGCTGCTTCGTAAACTTCTTCAGTTTGGTAAGCTTTAACGAAGTTTTGTACGTTCTCAGCGTTAACGTTCTCTTCACGTGCTACAACTAGGTTTACGTATGGAGATTCTTTGTCTTCAACGAACACACCGTCACGCTCTGGAGACAGATCGATAGAGCTTGCGTATGTTGTGTTGATGATAGATAGCGTTACATCGTCTAGTGAACGTGGAAGTTGTGGCGCTTCAAGTTCGATGATTTCGATGTTTTTAGGGTTGCCAACGATGTCACGTACCGTTGCAAGCAGACCAACGCCGTCACGTAGTTCAATCAAACCTTGTTGTTGTAGAAGGATCAGTGCGCGACCTAGGTTAGTTGGGTCGTTTGGTACTGCGATACGCGCGCCATCTTGGATTTCATCAACAGATTTAACTTGCTTTGAGTAACCAGCGATTGGGTAAACGAATGTGTTACCTGCGATAGCCAGTTTGTAGCCACGGTCTTTAATCTGTTGATCAAGGTATGGCTTGTGTTGGAATGCGTTAGCGTCAACTGAACCGTCGTCTAGCGCTGCGTTTGGTGTAACGTAATCAGTAAAAGTCACCAGCTCAACGTCTAGGTTGTACTTCTCTTTTGCGATTTTAGCTGCAACTTCCGCAACCTGTGCTTCAGCGCCAGCAATAACACCCACTTTTACTTTGTTCACATCAACTTCTTTATCACCACAACCCGTAAGTGCTAGAGCAGAAGCGGCTGTTATGACAGTCAAAAGACCTTTAAGGCTAAATTTCATCGGTATCTCCTTATAATTTATGTAATTTGATGCTTATCTGTGATCCACGCGGCGTACCACTGCGTCGCCGATAGACTGAATAATTTGTACTAGAACAATGAGCATGACGACGGTAACAGCCATGATTGTCACATCGTAACGGTGGAAACCGTAACGGATTGCAACGTCGCCCAGACCACCGCCGCCAACGGTACCTGCCATTGCAGAGTAGCTGACCAAGGTTACGAGTGTAATTGTCACTGAGTTAACAATAGTCGGCATTGCTTCAGGTAGCAGAACTTTTGTAATGATTTGTACAGGTGTTGCGCCCATAGATTGTGCCGCTTCAACTAAGCCAGTTGGTACCTCAAGTAGAGCACCTTCGATAAGGCGCGCAACAAACGGAATGGCACCAATGGTGAGCGGTACGATTGCTGCGGTTGTACCAATAAAGGTGCCGACCAGCATTTTAGTCACTGGGATAATCGCAACCATCAGTACAAGGAATGGCACAGAACGGCCCACGTTAACAATCGCGCCTAGAATGCTATTAAGCTTAGTATTCTCTAGCAGACCACCTTTTTTAGTGATGTGCAAAATAACGCCTAAAGGAATACCAATAGCAAAGCCGACAATACCCGCAACTGCAACCATGTATACCGTTTCCCAGGTTGCCCCAAGAAGTAGATTGCTATTTAGGCTCAGCCATTCAGAAGCCGTATTAAAGGACATAACCAAGTACCTCTACTTTCACGTTGTGTTCACGCAGGTATTCGATTGCTGCGTTGTCATCTTGTTCATTACCAAACAGTTCAGCGACCATCATGCCGAATTTCACGCCACCGGCGTAATCAAGATCTGAACTTAGGATACTCACATCAATATTGTATTTGCGTGAAATCTGAGACATCAATGGAGCGTCAACCGTTGCGCCAGTGAACTCCATACGGACTAGCGGGTAGCTGCCCTCAACACGGCTTGATTGAAGTCGAGCCTGGTAATCTTCAGGAATAGACAGATCCAGAGTCGAGCGAATGAACTCGTGCGCCAGTTCTGTTTTCGGGTGAGCAAAAATTTCACCCACGGTGCCTTTCTCAACCAGTTCGCCACCACCGATGATCGCCACTTCGTGACAGATGCTTTTAACCACTTCCATTTCATGAGTGATCAGCAAAATAGTGATGTTGAGTTTACGGTTGATCTTCTTTAATAACTCAAGGATTGATTGAGTCGTTGCCGGATCCAATGCGCTGGTGGCTTCGTCACAAAGTAGAACGCTTGGAGCAGAGGCTAATGCACGAGCAATGGCTACACGCTGCTTTTGGCCGCCACTTAAGTTCGCTGGGTAGCTTTCATGTTTGTCTTCTAATCCTACTAGTTTCAGTAGTTCAGTGACTTTCGCATTGATATGCGATTTATCTTTACCTGCGAGTTCAAGAGGTAGTGCAACGTTATCGAAAACGGTACGAGACGACAGCAGGTTAAAGTGCTGGAAAATCATGCCGATGTTACGACGTGTTTCTACTAGTTGTGTTTTGCTTAGTTTGGTCAGGTCAACGCCATCTACGATGATGGAGCCAGAGGTCGGAGCCTCTAACATGTTCACACAGCGAATCAGAGTACTTTTACCAGCACCTGACGAGCCGATCACCCCAAAGATGGTGCCCTTGGCGATATGTAGGTTAATGTCTTTCAGAGCCAGAATTTCTTTGCTGCCCTGGTAGAACACTTTATTGACGTTTTCTATTTCTATCATGTTTCAACCTGCATAGAGATATGGGGAACTTCGTTGTCAAAAACGGCTTTTGACAGAACTTAATTTTGAGCTCTATCTCAATTTTCAGTTGATGCTATGGGTTAAGAAGATTTAAGTCAATAGATATTTTTACGTCTAGACGTCTAAATGTGCAAACGTTCTGATATCGGAACTTGGTTCTGTCAGAGGTGTATTTTCGAACATAAGATGAAAGCCCCCGAGATTCAACGATTCTTGAGACGTAGCGTGCTGATTTGTCTCAATGTCAATCTAAATAGATAGTGTTGAAGCTTATAAGGTATGTAATAATCTGCTTAAACCGAGCTAATAGAGAAATACGTTTTGGCAAAACCTGCTGTTTTTATCGACCGTGATGGCGTGATTAACGTCGATCATGGTTACGTTCATGACGAACATGATTTTGAGTACATTGACGGTGTGTTTGAAGCGACGAAAGCGCTGAAAGACCAAGGTTACATGTTGGTTCTTGTGACGAATCAATCTGGTATCGCACGCGGTAAATTCAGTGAAGACCGATTTTTATCTCTGACTCAATGGATGGATTGGAACTTTGTTGATCACGGCGTTGAGTTTGACGGCTTCTATTACTGCCCGCATCACCCTGAAGAGGGGATTGGCGAATACAAGCAAGATTGCGACTGCCGTAAGCCAAAGCCGGGTATGTTCATTTCTGCACGTGACTTCCTGAAGATTGACATGGAAAAGTCGGTCATGATTGGCGATAAAGCGGAAGACATGATGGCAGCAGAAGCGGCTGGCGTAGGGACCAAGATTCTTGTACGTACCGGCAAACCAATTACTGAGCAGGGTGAAGCGCTAGCGACGGTAGTATTGGATAGCATTGCGGACGTTCCTGCATATTTAAACAAATAACATCATCGCTATATTTTTAGAGGGAAGCACTGGCTTCCCTTTTCTCTATTTGTTGTTAAAGTTCATTTACCTAAGTTTCTACCCACTTTAGTTTGATCACCTATGAACAAAAAACTCACCATTCTTGATATCGCAAAACTGGCTGGCGTTGGTAAGTCGACGGTAAGTCGTGTGCTCACGAACGATCCCAAGGTAAAGCCAGAAACGCGTGAGAAGGTTGAAAAAATCATTCGTGATTCAGGTTATGTTCCTTCCAAATCCGCTCAGTCGATGCGTGGAGGAAGTCAAAAGGTGGTGGGCGTGATCATTTCTCGTTTAGATTCACCATCAGAAAACCAAGCCGTAGGCACCATGCTTCGTGAGTTATATTCTGCTGGTTATGATGTGGTGATCATGGAAAGCCAGTTTGATCGCCAAAAAACCATTGAGCATCTTGAGGTTCTTAGACGTCGCAATGTAGATGGCGTGATTGTATTTGGTTTTACAGGTTGCGATGAGAAGGCCCTCGCTGAGTGGGGCAGTCGTATTGTGGTGATTGCCATGGATACGAATGAGGTTTCCTCTATTAATTATGATAACCAGGGCATTATCGATATGGCGCTTTCTCACTTAGAGCAGCAATCGCTTTCTCGTATTGCCTATATCGGTGTGGATTCTGATGACAGAACCACGGGGTTTGCCCGTTTGAATGCTTACCAGTTGTGGTGCCAGAGCAGAAATATCCTGCCATGCTTTAAGACCGGAGCTCTTAGCCATGAGAGTGCTTATCAGTTGGTCGATCACGTATTACAACAAGACACCCAAGCCATTGTTTGTGCCAGTGACACGCTTGCACTTGGGGTTATTAAACGTCTACAAGAGTTAGGGCGCGAAGATGTTGTCGTCACTGGCGTGGGCGGCAATGAACTCCTTTCTTTTCTTTTCCCGAATATCTTCAGTGTCGATCCTGGTTATACGCATGCAGGCAAAAAAGCCGCTAACATGCTGATTAATCAGTTGAGCGGCAATGACTCTTTACTCCACTTCACCCAGAAACCTGTCAGCCACCACGGTTAGATATATATGCCATAGTCGCATAATGAGTGTTCTGCTCTAGACTTAGTTTGTGATCCTTTTCAATTAATGGGACTGTTCCCATTTTGTTTTTTATCTTCAGGTGGCAATATAAAACCACTTCGTGGGAATGTTCCCACTAATAATAAATACAAAGAAAAGTTAAACATATCCAATACAGGGTGGGCAAAGTTATGAGTAAGATTGCGCGTCAAGATGTACAGCATCTTATTGAGCTGGTCGGTGGGCCAGACAATATTGCAAGTGTGAGTCACTGCTTAACTCGTTTACGTTTTGTACTTAATAATACTGAGCAAGCTGACATCAAGCAGTTAGAAGCTCTGTCTATAGTAAAAGGCTGTTTTACCAACGCAGGTCAATTCCAGGTCGTTATCGGTACTGAAGTCGATGAAGTGTACAAGGTGCTGATCGAGATGACGGGTAAAAGCGAAGCCAGCAAAGACGAATCGAAAAATGCCGCGCGTCAGAACATGAACATCGTTGAGCGTGGTATCTCTCACCTTGCTGAAATCTTCGTGCCTCTGCTACCAGCTATCATCACTGGTGGTCTGATTCTTGGTTTCCGTAATGTGATTGGCGATATCAAGATGTTTGATGGCCAAACGCTGACCGAAATCAGTCAGTTCTGGGCGACAGTCCATTCATTCCTATGGCTGATTGGTGAAGCGATCTTCTTCTTCCTGCCTGTTGGCGTCTGTTGGTCAACAGTGAGAAAGCTCGGTGGTACGCCGATTCTGGGGATCACGCTCGGTGTGACTCTGGTCTCTCCGCAGTTAATGAACGCCTATTTGATTGGTAAACAAGTACCGGAAGTGTGGGATTTCGGTTGGTTTGTGATTGAAAAAGTGGGTTATCAGGCACAGGTGATTCCTGCCATGCTCGCGGGTATCGCACTGGCGTATATCGAAAAATACCTTAAACGTATCACTCCGTCTTACTTGTATCTGGTTGTGGTGCCATTTGTTTCCATCATTATTTCGGTGATTCTTGCACACTCTATCATCGGTCCATTTGGCCGCATGTTAGGTAATGGTGTGGCATTCGCTGCCAAGGCTGCCATGACGGGAGACTTTGCCATCATTGGCTCGACAGTCTTCGGTTTCTTGTACGCGCCATTGGTTATCACCGGTATTCACCACACCACCAACGCCGTGGATTTACAGTTAATGCAAGAGCTTGGCGGCACCCCAATCTGGCCTTTGATTGCACTTTCAAACATTGCTCAGGCATCAGCAGTGGTTGGCATCATTATCATCAGTAAAAAACAAGATGAGCGTGAAATCTCCGTTCCGGCGGCAATCTCTGCTTATCTGGGTGTGACTGAGCCTGCAATGTACGGCATCAACCTGAAATACAAATTCCCAATGCTAAGCGCAATGATTGGTAGTGCTTGTGCGGCGGCAGTTTGTGGTAGCGCCGGCGTAATGGCGAACGGTATCGGTGTGGGTGGTTTGCCGGGCATCTTATCTATTCAGCCTCAGTTCTGGGGTGTGTTCGCATTAGCAATGTTGGTGGCGATAGTGGTTCCAGCTGGTTTGACGCTGATTCTTTATAAGCGCGCAAAAGCGAAAGGTGAACTTGAAACGGCAAACGCATAACAAACTTAAATCAGCGATGGCAATGGAGAATGTCATGCCATCGCTTGTTTCCCAATTTAAAACAGCCATTCCTGACTACGTCATTTTGAGCTCAGGAGTGCTTGAACTTTAACCATGATTGTCATGGTGACTTTTTAATTTAATGGTAAGTGGGTGTTAGAAATGGCAATGACCAAGCAAGATAACAGCTGGTGGAAAACCGCAACAATCTACCAAATTTACCCGAAGAGTTTTTGCGATAGTGACAGCAAAGGTACGGGTGATATCAAAGGGATCATTTCTAAACTGGATTATTTAAAGCACCTTGGTGTGGATGCGATTTGGCTAACGCCTGTGTATGCATCGCCAATGATCGACAACGGCTACGATATATCCGATTACTACTCGATCAATCCTGACTTCGGCACAATGGCTGACTTTGATGAGTTACTGGTGGAAGCGCACCAGCTGGGTATCCGAATTATCATGGATATCGTCGTCAATCATACCTCGACTGAGCACAAATGGTTCCAGTCTGCGCTGGGTGATAAAAACAGCCCATATCGTGATTATTACATCTGGAAAGATCCGGTAGAGGGGGCAGAGCCCAACAATTGGCAATCCAAGTTTGGTGGTAACGCATGGGAGCTGGATGAAGCAACTGGTCAGTACTACTTGCACCTGTTTGCCAAGGAGCAAGCGGATTTAAACTGGGAAAACCCAGTAGTGCGTGAAGAAGTCAAAGACGTGATCAGCTTTTGGGCAGAGAAGGGCGTGGATGGTTTCCGTCTTGATGTCATTAACCTGATATCTAAACAGCAAGACTTCCCGAATGATGAGCGTGGCGATGGACGTCGTTTTTATACCGATGGTCCACGAGTGCATGAGTATTTACAGGAAATCAGCCAAGCGGTATTTCAAAAGTACGGCAGTGTAACGGTTGGAGAAATGTCTTCGACAACCCTTGAGCACTGTCAGCAATACTCCTCTTTAGACGGCAAAGAGCTTTCTATGGTGTTCAATTTCCATCATTTGAAAGTAGATTACCCTAACGGTGAAAAGTGGACCAAAGCACCGTTTGACTTTCTTCAGCTCAAACAAATCTTTAATCACTGGCAGACAGGGTTAAACGGTAAAGGTTGGGGAGCGCTGTTCTGGTGTAACCACGATCAACCACGTGTGGTCAGCCGACTTGGTGATGATCAGCACTACCGTGTTGAATCGGCGAAGATGCTGGCTGCGTCTGTTCACATGATGCAGGGCACACCTTATGTTTATCAGGGTGAAGAGATTGGCATGACCAATCCGGGTTATACCGAGATCAGTCAATATCGCGATGTTGAAAGTACCAACATGTACGACATCATGGTGAATCGTGATGGTGTTCCACACCAAGAAATGATGGCTATTCTGGCTCAGAAGTCTCGTGATAACTCGCGAACACCTATGCAATGGAATGGCCAACCGCATGCTGGCTTCACCAAAGGAACGCCTTGGCTCGAGGTCGCGCAGAATTATCCGCAAATCAATGCCGAGTCTGCTGTAGCAGATTTAAACTCCGTATTTTATTTCTACAAGCGCTTGATTGAACTGCGCAAACAGATCCCGGTCATCACGGACGGCAGCTATGAAGATTTGCTGCCAGAGCATTTGCGTATTTTTGCTTACGCTCGCCAGAATGAATCCCAGACGTTGTTGTGTATCAATAATTACTATGGGGAAGAGGTGGAATGTGTCTTGCCAGAGCGTTTTGAGATGGCGAAAGCGAAGTGTTTGTTGTCCAACTACCATAATTCGGTAAGTTCGGTTGCCTCTCGACATCAGACACTGCGTCCGTATGAAACACGAATTTTATTGATTGAAGAGTAATTTAACTTTTCCTGAGATTATCTCCCCCACTAAAGGCTTTGGAATGCTCCCCAAAGCCTTTTTTCGTAGAGGTTACTGAGAGCCGTAGGTGACAGAGTATCGATGTGGTTTGTGGTTCATGGCGAGTACCAGATTGAGCGCAAACGCCCCTAAGGCTGACAAAGCGATAACCCAAGGTGAGACGAAGAACATCGACGCCAATACAATACACACATCAATCGCCATCTGGCTCTTGCCGACAGAAATGCCAAATTTATCCTGGATAAACAAACACAAAACATTAAAGCCGCCCAGGCTAGAGCGATGACGAAACAAGATTAGCATGCCTAACCCCATCAGTAGCCCACCCGCGACAGCACAATAGATTTCATTGACTGACTCTAATGAAATCAGTAAATAAAGATGATCGGCAAAAATTGAAACTAAAGCACCAGAAATAACACTATTGATGGCAAAGTGACGTCCAAAGCGTTTCCAAGCTAACAGATAAAAAGGGCAGTTAGTTAAAAAGTACAGCACACCAAAGGTAAAAGGTGTAAATTGGCTAATAAGCAAAGCCAACCCGGTGGTTCCTCCAGTAAGGAGTTGCGCGGATTGGAGAAAGAAAACGCCTTGAGCAACCAAAAAGGTACCTGTAAGAATTGCTATCCAGTCTTCTTTTAACGAGTGTTTTTCCATCAATTTGCAGTCATAGGTGAGAAATAAGGCTGGCATCATAGTAAAAAGATGATCTTTTCGGTAGCTAGAGGCTAAAATTTACGGTAAACCTATGTAATTGCTGTTTTACAGGGTGTAAAGCACAAAATTGACAGTAATGACTGTTGTTTAAATGATTGCAACATCGACATGATATTTATTACTTGTCATCATGAAGAAACTGCATGAGAAAAATTTAAATTTTCTCTTTATGACCCAGATCAAATTATGTAGAATGCGCGCCATTAGGGTGACGGAAACGTTTGCGCTCGGTCATTAAACAGTTTTTTTGCCAATTTCAGTACTAATCTGAGTCAGGAGATACAGATGCTTAAGCGTGATATGAACATCGCAGATTACGATGCGGAACTGTTCGCAGCTATCCAGGAAGAAACTCTTCGCCAGGAAGAACACATTGAACTTATCGCTTCTGAAAACTACACAAGCCCACGTGTAATGGAAGCTCAAGGTTCTCAGCTAACGAACAAATACGCTGAAGGCTACCCAGGCAAGCGTTACTACGGCGGTTGTGAGTACGTAGATAAAGCGGAACAATTAGCAATCGATCGTGCATGTGAACTATTCGGTTGTGAATACGCAAACGTACAGCCTCACTCTGGTTCTCAAGCAAACAGCGCAGTATACATGGCGCTTCTGAACCCAGGCGATACAGTATTAGGCATGAGCCTAGCACACGGTGGTCACCTGACTCACGGTTCACCAGTAAACTTCTCTGGTAAGCACTACAACGTTATCCCTTACGGTATCGACGAAGCTGGTCAAATCAACTACGACGAGATGGAAGCGCTTGCGATTGAGCACAAGCCTAAGATGATCATCGGTGGTTTCTCAGCTTACTCTCAAATCGTTGATTGGAAACGCATGCGTGAAATCGCAGACAAAGTTGATGCTTACCTATTCGTAGATATGGCTCACGTTGCTGGTCTTATCGCAGCAGGCGTTTACCCAACACCAGTACCATACGCACACGTTGTAACAACAACGACGCACAAAACACTAGCAGGTCCACGTGGTGGTCTTATCCTGTCTAACGCTGGCGAAGACATGTACAAAAAGCTGAACTCAGCTGTTTTCCCTGGTGGTCAAGGTGGCCCTCTAATGCACGTTATCGCTGGTAAAGCAGTAGCGTTCAAAGAAGCTATGGAACCTGAATTTAAAGCATACCAAGCTCGCGTAGTTGAAAACGCGAAAGCAATGGTTGCTCAGTTCCAAGAGCGCGGTTACAAAATCGTTTCTAATGGTACAGAAAACCACCTGTTCCTAGTTGATCTAATCGACAAGAACATTACTGGTAAAGAAGCTGACGCAGCACTAGGCGCAGCGAACATCACAGTAAACAAAAACTCAGTACCAAATGACCCACGTAGCCCATTCGTAACGTCTGGTATCCGTGTAGGTACGCCAGCAATCACTCGCCGTGGCTTCACAGTAGAAGACGCAAAAGAGCTAGCGAACTGGATGTGTGACGTTCTTGATAGCATCGACAACGAAGAAGTTATCGAAGCGACAAAACAGAAAGTGCTTGATATTTGTAAGCGTCTACCAGTTTACGCATAATTGTTCTTCATAGAGTGAGCCGATTTCGGTGTCGAACATACTCATTTGCTCGCGCAAACTCCGTGTGTTCTCCTAGAACTCGACTCATCTACTTTGAACATTGATATATTAAAGGTCCTCAATTTGAGGGCCTTTTTGTTTGTCTGGCGTTTGGAATGACTTTTTAGCATCATTTGCTAGATACAAAAAATGCCAGACACAAAAAAAGGTTGGCGAAGTGCCAACCTTTTTAACTCTCAGAATCAATGGATTACTTGATTTCGATACCTTGAGCCTGCATATCGGCATGGTATGAAGAGCGAACAAATGGACCACACGCTGCGTGTGTAAAACCAAGTTCCAGTGCGATCTCTTTAAGCTCATCAAACTCTGATGGTGGAACGTAACGTTCTACTGGCAGGTGGTGACGGCTTGGCGCTAGGTACTGACCAAGCGTTAGCATCGTTACGCCGTGTTCGCGAAGATCTTTCAGTACTTCGACGATCTCTTCTTTAGTCTCGCCAAGACCCATCATCAGACCTGACTTAGTCGGTACATCTGGGTGCTGTTCTTTGAATTTCTTCAACAGTTGTAGAGACCACTTGTAGTTTGCACCAGGACGAGCTTTGCGGTAAAGACGTGGCGCAGTTTCCAAGTTGTGGTTGAAAACATCTGGCGGGTTATCTTTCATCAGATCAAGAGCTACGTCCATACGACCACGGAAGTCAGGAACCAAAGTTTCAATCTTGATGTTAGGGTTCAACGCACGGATCTCGCGGTTACAGTCAGCGAAGTGTTGTGCACCACCGTCACGCAGATCATCACGGTCTACAGAAGTGATTACAACATACTTCAGCTTCATATCAGCGATGGTTTTCGCCAGCTTTTGTGGCTCTTCCGCTTCTGGTGGTAATGGACGGCCATGAGCAACATCACAGAAAGGACAGCGACGAGTACAGATTGCGCCCAGAATCATAAAGGTCGCAGTACCGTGGTTAAAACATTCAGCCAGGTTCGGGCAAGATGCTTCTTCACATACAGAGTGAAGCTTGTTCTTACGCATTGCTGCTTTGATGTCTTGGATTCGCTGGCTATCGGCTGGTAGCTTGATCTTCATCCAATCAGGCTTACGCAGCACTTGTTTCTGCTCTGTAGGCATGTTTTTTACTGGAATCAATGCCATTTTGTCGGCGTCACGATATTTAACGCCTTTTTCCATCTGGATTGGTTTGCTCATGCTTTATTACCTTGAGAAGGTGCTTCTGTGCTGAATTCCACTTGCTCGTAATCGAGCAAAGTAACGAGTTCTTCTATTAGTTGCTTTTCTACAGCTTCCACATCGTCCGGTCCACCAAATTGGCTTACCTGAACCATTTCCATGCCTTGATACCCGCAAGGGTTAATACGCAGGAATGGTGTTAAATCCATATTGACGTTTAAGGCGAGGCCATGAAAGGAACAGCCTTTACGAATACGTAAGCCGAGAGAGCATATTTTTTTACTATCGACGTAGACACCAGGAGCGTCTGGTCTTGCTGCAGAGTCGATATTGTATGCTTTTAGCGTGTTGATCACGAGGTTCTCTATGTTGGTAACGAGATCTCGTACTCCTAATTTTTTGCGACGCAGGTTAATCAGGAAGTATGCGACTAACTGGCCCGGACCATGGTAAGTCACTTGACCGCCGCGGTCGCTTTGCACGACAGGAATATCACCAGTGTTGATCAGATGCTCGGCTTTACCTGCCTGACCTTGAGTAAATACTGGGTTATGTTCTACCAACCAAACTTCATCAGGTGTTTCTTCTGTACGTTGGTCTGTGAACTCATGCATTGCCTTCCATACGGGCTCATAGTCCTGGCGGCCAAGTCGTTTTACAACAAGTTGGTGTTGCATGTCATTTCCTGTCGCGATTATATAAAGTGTTTGGATTATAAACTGGATAATCCTTCTACTCTACCATTGAGTAACAGTTTTTTAACTCAAAGGTAAGTGTTTTTCTACTATCTTGTTGATATGTAAAAATAAAGCAGCCGAAGCTGCTTTCAAAAAAAATTTAATTTATCAAATTTTTATAGAACCATACGAACGATGTCGATTTCGCCCAGTTCTTTATATAGGACTTCAACCTGCTCGATTGAGGTCGCTGTGATATTGATAGACACCGAGTGGTAGTTGCCCTTCGCACTAGGTTTTACTGTTGGGCTGTAGTCACCAGGTGCATGGCGCTGAATCACTTCAAGAACAAGTTCTGGAAGCTCAGGCTTTGCATGACCCATTACCTTGTAAGTAAAAGAACAAGGGAACTCAAGCAGGTCTTTTAATTTAGCATCAGAGTTGATGGTTAGCATATCGGTAACTCCAGTTGGTATTCGTTGCGGTGCGAAATAGTACAGTCAATTTAAGGTGAACTCAAGGCAAGGATTATTGACTTAAAAAGCCGCCATAATCGGCGGCTTAATGAATCGGTTTGTTAATCTTTAGCTGTCTTTAGAAGAAGCTCTTAACTAACAATACGATGTAATCCCACATACGGCTGAATAGGCTGCCTTGTTCTACGGTTTCCAGTGCCATTAGCGGGTATTCGGCAATATCTTCACCATCGATTTGATAGTATAGCTTACCAACTACATCACCTTTATTAATTGGGGCTTCTAGCTCTTTTTCAAGTACGAAGCTTGCTTTTAGATTCTTCGCTTCACCACGTGGAAGGGTTACGTAAGTATCTTTATCCAGGCCAAGTGCAACCGTGTCTTTGTTACCCATCCATACTTTTTCTTCTACGAACGTTTCGCCCGCTTTGTGTGGCGCAACAGTTTCGAAGAAGCGGAAGCCGTAACTTAGCAGCTTTTTACTCTCTGATTTACGAGCGTTAGCATCTTTAGTGCCCATCACTACCGCAACCAGACGCATTTGGCCTTCAGTTGCAGAGCTTACCAAGCTGTAACCAGCGTTACTTGTGTGGCCTGTCTTGATACCGTCAACGTTCATGCTCTTATCCCAAAGCAAGCCGTTACGGTTGTATTGGGTAATGCCGTTGTAGGTGAACTTCTTCTCAGCGTAAACGCGGTACTCGTTTGGTACATCACGGATAAGCGCTTTACCTAGCAGTGCCATGTCGTATGGCGTTGAGTAAAGTTCTGGGTTATCTAAACCGTGCACGTTGGCAAAATGAGAGTTACTCATACCCAGCGTGTTTGCCCATGCGTTCATTAGATCAACGAAAGCATCTTCCGAACCAGCGATGTGCTCTGCCATTGCCACACATGCATCGTTACCTGATTGGATGATAATGCCACGGTTCAGGTCTTTTACTTTTACAGTGGTGCCAACTTCGACGAACATCTTTGAAGAGTCCGGGAAGTTTTTCGCCCATGCGTTTTTACTGATGGTTACATCATCATCTTCTGAAATATTACCACGCGCTAGCTCTTGGCCAATAACGTAGCTGGTCATCATTTTGGTCAGACTAGCAGGAGACAACTTTGTGTTCATCTCTTTCTCTGCCAGTACTTTACCTGAATGGTAATCCATCAGTACGTAGCCTTTCGCTGCGATTTGAGGAGAGTCTGGTACCACGATCGGTGCGGCAAGAGCTGATTGAGCAAAGGTTGCTGAAAGAACAACGGATGAGACGAGAATAGATTTCACAAACTTATTTTTATTCATGGTAATTCAAATTTTTGGGTTTAACTGCGGACATCTTATCAGAATCCCCAGCGATAATCAGAGGGGATTCAATGAGAAATCCATGAACCTACGTCATTTTACAGTGTTGTGTTTTTTAATAAATGCAGACGAATAGCCGAGCAATTTTACTTTATCCAGTGTGGCTTGCGTCAGGGAATAGTCACTAAACGGGCCTAATAACAAGCGATACGACTCTTTCGCATTTTCAAGGAAAGTATCCGTATCCAGCTTTTGACCGAGTTCTGAGCCTAAAGTTCGGGCGCGATTTTCATTTTTTGAAGATGCGACCTGAATTACGTATTTAGGATGCTCGTCCAAAGACTTTTTGTCAGTCGGTTTATCTACGCTGATGACTTCAATTTTGACATTCGCGGTGCCAGTTTTAAGTACATCTAACTTATGTGCCGCCGCGTAGCTTAAATCAATAATTCGGCCATCATGGAATGGACCTCGGTCATTCACGCGTACTACCGTTGTTTTGCCGTTATCGGTGTTGGTCACTTTGACGTAGCTCGGCAGAGGCAGTGTTTTGTGTGCCGCTGTCATTGAGTACATGTCGTAGATCTCACCGTTGGACGTCAGATGACCCTGAAACTTCTTACCATACCAGGACGCTCGTCCTTGTTCGGTAAAGCCTTTCGCGTCGCGAACTATTTGGTAGTTCTTACCGAGGAGATGGTAGTCTCTGTTGCCGCCTAAGCTGTATGGTTCGTACTTAGGGTAGGCGTCTTCAATATGATCCACTGAAAGTGGTGTGTCTGGCGCGACATCAGACTCAAGTTCGTAGCGGCCATCTTGCTGAGTTTTCTGGCTGGTTGATGAACATCCAGCCAAAATAACTGCAGAAAAAACTAAGGAATATAAAGCGCGTTTTTGCATGTCTAGGTCGCCTTAGAGAATGCTTTTCTGTGCGTATGAATTGACATTAAAATACCAAAGCCAGCCATCAAGGTCACCATTGAAGTGCCACCGTAACTGATGAGAGGTAACGGTACGCCTACGACGGGCAGGATGCCACTTACCATGCCGATATTTACGAAAATATACACAAAAAAGCTAAGTACAATACTGCCTGCCATCATTCGTCCAAATGCAGTTTGCGCTTGGCTGGCAAGGTACAGACCTCGACCAATAATGAAGAGATAGATGGCTAATAAGCAAAGAAAACCAATCATACCCCATTCTTCAGCAATTACTGCAAAGATAAAGTCAGTGTGTCGCTCTGGCAAAAATTCCAGCTGAGATTGTGTCCCGTGTAACCAGCCCTTACCTGAAATACCACCAGAACCAATTGCAATTTTACTCTGGATGATATGATAGCCCGCACCTAAGGGGTCAGATTCTGGGTTAAACAAGGTTCGTACACGCGTTTTCTGATACTCACGCATCAGGAAGAACCACAGAATTGGAATAAAGCCACCTAGAGCAACAGCCGCTGCAGCAATGATTCTCCAACTGATCCCCGCAAGGAAGATAACGAAAATACCGGATGCCGCGATCAGGATCGAGGTGCCTAAATCAGGCTGTTTCGCAATCAATATGGTCGGCACACACACCATGACTAAGGCAACCATCAAGGTTTTGAAGGTTGGCGGAAGTGGCTGACGACCAATATAACGGGCCACCATTAGCGGCACGGCTAGCTTGAGTAATTCAGATGGCTGGAATCGGACGAAACCAAGGTTTAGCCAACGTTGGGCACCTTTGGACGCTTCACCAAAAAACAGCACGCCAAAAAGCAGGATGACTCCTGACGCAAACATCAAGGGCGCGAGACTCTCGTAGGTGCGTGGAGAAAGTTGTGCAAGCACTACCATCACCACAAGAGAGAGCATCATACGCATGGCCTGACGATCCATCATCGCTAGGCTTTGGCCGCTCGCGCTGTACATGATCACCAAGCCAAATGCCATCAACGCTAAAATACCGAGTAAGAGTGGCAAGTCGATATGGAAGCGTTCAAACAGGGCTCGGTTTTTACCTGTAGAGGGATCCATTTTCATTATTGCGTTGCCTCTTGCTTAACGTTGTTTTCATCTTCTTCAGGCTCGATTTTTTCCGGGCCAAGTACGACACGGTCAAAGATTTTTCTTGCTACAGGCGCACCATTACTTGAGCCGCCACCCGCGTTTTCAAGAACCACAGTCACGACCACTTTTGGATCATCAAACGGTGCAAAGCCAGTAAATAAGGCGTGGTCACGCAAATGTTCGGCGACTTCATCTGCCTTGTACTCTTCATCTTCTGCCAGTCCGAATACCTGTGCGGTACCGGATTTACCTGCGGTTTCGTAGCTCATGTCGTAAAACGAACGACGAGCTGTGCCTCGAACCCCATGGTTTACACGGCGCATGCCTTCTTTCGCCATATCCCAGTACTTTTTCGGTACGTCTTTAATCGGCGGATAACTCAGGTATTCCTCTGAGTGCTGCTCGTCGAAATCGCCACCATTGTTGATGGAAGCTTTAAGCAAGTGTGGGGCGGTAACGGCCCCGTCGTTGACCAGCACTGAGGTCGCTTTAGCGATTTGCATCGGCGTTGCAGTCCAGTAACCCTGACCAATACCTACCGGGATCGTATCGCCTTTATACCAAGGTGTTCTGTGGCGAGACATTTTCCACTCACGTGTCGGCATGTTGGCTTTACTTTCTTCGTAAATATCAATTCCGGTGTAATCACCAAAGCCAAACATCATCATCCAGCTGGAAATGCGATCGATGCCCATGTCGTAAGCCACTTGGTAGAAGAAGGTATCCACTGACTCTTCAATTGATTTGATGATATCAACACGGCCATGCCCCCAACGCAGCCAGTCACGGAAAGGGCGAGTGTCGGAATTTGGAATACGCCAGTAGCCTGGATCATTACGGGTTGTTTGTGGGGTCACAACACCTTCTTGCAGCGCGGCAACGGCCATAAATGGTTTGATGGTTGACGCTGGTGGATAAATACCTAATGTCGTTCGGTTTACCAGAGGTCGGTTTTTATCGTTAAGTAGCGCACGATAAGCCTTACCAGAAATACCATGAACGAAGGCATTAGGATCGTAGCTCGGGCTAGATACCATCGCTAGCACACCGTTATCTCTTGGGTCGATAACCACGGCACTGCCGCGACGACCATCAAGCAACTGGTGCACATAAAGCTGCAGATTAATGTCCAGGTTCAATACAATATCTTTGCCAGGAACGGGTGGGACATATTTCAGTGTGCGGATCACCCGACCACGACTGTTCACCTCTACCTCTTGATAGCCAGCAGTACCATGGAGTATATCTTCGTAATATTTCTCAATGCCGAGCTTGCCGATGTCACGGGTCGCTTGATAGTTCGAGGCTTTTTCTTCACGAATCAGGCGTTGTATGTCTCGATCGTTGATGCGAGAAACATAGCCAATCACGTGGGTAAGCACTTCACTAAATGGGTAGTAACGTTTTAGGGTCGCACTGATTTCTACGCCGGGAAAGCGATATTGGTTGACTGAAAATACGGCAACCTGCTTTTCATCCAGCTGAGTGAGAAGAGGAACAGATTTAAAGCGACGGGTACGCTTTCGCTCACGATGAAAGCGTTCAATTTGCTCTGGTGTGATTTCCAGAATAGTTTGCAGCTCTTTGATGGTCTCATCAATGTCTTTCACTTTTTCTGGAGTCAGCTCCAGGTTAAAGACAGGGCGGTTTTCCGCCAGTAACACACCGTTGCGATCGTAAATAAGCCCGCGGTTGGGCGCAATTGGTACGATTTTAATACGGTTGTCGTTAGAGCGAGTTTGGTAATCTTGGAACTGGTTCACCTGAATGTTGTACATGTTGGCGACCAGGGCTCCCATCAAAATGACGATACCGATAAATGCAACGATAGCGCGGCTGGCAAACAGGCGCGCTTCGGCTTGATAATCTCGAATTTGACTGCGGCGTCTATGAATCATTAACGCTTGGCTCTAAAGTTAAACAGCGATTATTCGCGATGGTAAGGGTGGTTAGCGGTAATGCTCCACGCTCGGTATAAGCTTTCAGCCATAACAATACGTACCAGAGGGTGTGGTAACGTTAAGGCTGATAATGACCAGCTTTGGTCTGCGGCTGCTTTACATGCTGGAGCCAGACCTTCAGGGCCGCCGATTAAAATCGATACGTCACGCCCATCGAGTTTCCAGGCTTCTAGTTGTTCAGCCAGTTGTGGGGTGTCCCACTTTTTGCCAGGGATATCAAGAGTGACGATACGGCTCCCTTTTGGCACTGCGGCCAGCATTGCTTCGCCTTCTTTTTGCAGAATGCGCGCTATGTCGGCGTTCTTGCCACGTTTTCCGGCAGGAATCTCCACGAGTTCAAGTGGCATATCGTGCGGGAAACGACGGCGATACTCTTGAAAGCCTTCCTCGACCCACTTTGGCATTTTTGTACCAACAGCAATGAGTTGAATTTTCAAAAGATTAACCCCAGAGTTTTTCTAGTTGGTACAGCTCGCGGTGTTCTTCTTGCATCACGTGCAGCATGGCATCGCCCATATCCAGAACCACCCATTCACCTTCGTTCTCACCTTCCATGCCTAAAGGTTCAAGACCTGCTTTTTTTACTTCAGTCGCAACGTGATCAGCGATGGATGAAACGTGGCGTTTAGATGTGCCCGTGCAGATGATCATGTAATCTGTCACGCTTGATTTGCCTTCCACATTCAGGATGATGATATCTTCCGCTTTCATATCGTCGGCTTTATCAGCTAGAAAGTCTTTCAGTTCTTCGCGAAGCACTCGGTTTTCCTCGGTTTGTCTCTTATCTCTAAATAGTTTTGCGCTAATCTGGCAAAACGGGTCGCGCACTATATCACGCTTTGGTTTTTAAATTGCCAGCTTAATATCAGGAGAGCAGGTTTCCAGGCTCAATTGATGCATAGTTGGCCAGACGGATTCGTCATATTGGGTTTTCGCTTTTATCTCTGCCTGAGTAAGAAGAGACACAAGCTTAAAGATTTTTCTGGCTGAAAGACGAGTCAAGGCTGCGTTATACAAAGGGCGTTTATTTTGCCACACACGGTATTTTTCAAACACTTGGTTTATGTTCATCTTGGCCAAATCCTGATGCATGCTCAGCAGTTGGTTGAACTCTTTTTGCACGCTACGAATAAGAATCACCGCCTCCACGCCTTCAGCTTCAAGCTGACGTAAGATACGTTGGGCACGGTTAGCTTTTCCGGCCAGCAAAGCATCAATCCAGTTGAACGTTGTAAAATGGTTGTGCCGACTTAACGCTTCCTCTAAACGCACGGTGGTGAGTTCGCCATCAGGGTAAAGTAGAGCGAGTTTCTCTAAGCTTTGCGACAGTGCAAACAGGTTGCCCTCATGCCACTGAGCGAGCATTTGCAGCGATTGCTGGTCTGGTTTTAATCCAAGTTTGCGACAACGAGCCTGAATGAACATTGGCAGGCGCTGGAGGTCTGGTGTCAGGCAACTTACCCAGTCACCTTTCGCGCTAAGCGATTTAAACCATTTACTGTTTTCCTGCGCCTTAGTCAGCTTACTGCCGATGATGACCAGCATGATGTCGTTATGCATCATGTCTGACAGTGCCTGCAGTTCTTTGCTTATTGCGGTGTTGATGCCACTTTCTGGTATTTCGAGCTCAATGAGTTGGCGACTGGAGAATAGACTAAGCGCCTGAAAGCAGTCATAAACCTGGTTCCAATCTAAGCTCGCATCAACCGCAAAGCGATGCTTTTCTTCAAAACCGTGTTGGAATGCGGTTTTTTGGATTGCTTGACGGCTTTCTTGAATTAATAGTGGTTCATTACCAAAGATCAGGTAAATCGGCTTGATGTGCTTGGCTAAATGATCCGCCAGCTTGTCAGCATATACTCGCATGTTACTTAAGAGTTCGTGTTCGCAGTTGGCTGATTAATTTCTCCAGACTCGTATTCAGCACGTACTCGTCCTAACTGACGCATCATTTGCTTGGCAGCTTGCAAGTGCATTTCATCTTTAATCACGTCGCGTTCAACCGACTTAGCCAAGGCTGTCAGTGGGTTATCCAGATAGTTGCGATTGACTGTAGTGGTGTAGTTCTTCGTGCCATAACCCGGGATCGTGACACGGTATTGTACAACGTAAGTCAGTTCTTTCTCTGCCGCACGGCTGTTTTGGTAAAGCGATAGCGTGCGCTCTTCAAGGCTTGTCTCAATCAGATGTAAGTTTGGTACGCTTGACGATGGTTGAACTAATTCTACTTTATTCAGCGTGAGCTGAGATTTCACGTAGCGGGTTAGCTGGTTGTATTCATCGTAACTGGTGAATGACATGGTGTGCAGCTCTTCCGGTACAGAGTATTCGCCGCGAAGGTGAAAACCACAGGCAGAGAGAAGTCCGGCTAATACCAATACCACAGGTAGTTTAATCAAAGAGAAAAAGCGCATTGATTGTATTCATCCTAAATTGCATAAGGGGGATATTTACCTTAAACCACTCAGTGGGAATGGTTTGAGGTAAATAAACAGGGTAGAGGACTACCCTGTTTAATGACTCTTGGTTAGCGAATAAGTTCGCTAAGCTGAGAGAAATTGCAGACTATGATTAGTTTGCAACGATGTTCAGAAGTTTACCCGGAACGTAAATGACTTTACGGATGGTTTTGTCTTCGGTGAACTTAGTTACGTTCTCATCGTTCAGACCAAGCTCTTCAACTTGCTCTTTAGTTGCGTCTGCTGCAACAGTCAGCTTCGCACGTAGCTTACCGTTAACTTGAACAACGATCGTTTTTTCGTCTTCAACCAGTGCTTTCTCATCGAAAGTTGGCCAAGCCGCGTTGTCGATGTCAGTCTCACCCAGTGCAGCCCATAGCTCGTATGAAATGTGCGGAGTGATAGGGTAAAGCATTGCAACTACTGCTTTCAGTGCTTCATCAAGGATAGCACGGTCTTGTGCTGATTCTTGAGGCGCTTTCGCTAGCTTGTTCATCAGTTCCATGATTGCTGCGATAGCCGTGTTGAATGTCTGGCGACGAGCCACATCATCGGTTACTTTCGCAATGGTCTTGTGAACGTCACGACGTAGTGCTTTTTGATCACCAGAAAGTGCATCTGCGTTAACCGCTTCTGCTGCACCTTTTGCTGTGTGCTCTTTCACTAGTTTCCAAACACGTTTCAGGAAGCGGTTTGCACCTTCTACGCCAGACTCTTGCCACTCAAGCGTCATGTCTGCTGGAGAAGCGAACATCATGAACAGACGTACTGTGTCAGCACCGTACTTGTCTACCATCTCTTGAGGGTCGATACCGTTGTTCTTCGACTTAGACATTTTGATCATGCCTGAGTGCTCAACGTTGCGACCTTCGTTATCGGTAGCTGAGGTGATACGGCCTTTACCGTCACGCTCAACTTTCACGTCTGTTGGTGCAACCCACTCTTTGCCGCCTTTTTCGTTCTCGAAGTAGAACGCGTCTGCCAGCACCATGCCTTGACATAGTAGCTGCTTGAACGGCTCATCAGACGTTACGTAGCCCGCATCACGCAGAAGCTTGTGGAAGAAGCGTGAGTACAATAGGTGCATACAAGCGTGCTCGATACCACCGATGTACTGGTCTACTGGTAGCCAGTAGTTTGCTTTTTCTGGATCCAGGATGTCGTCTGCTTGTGGTGAACAGTAACGCGCGTAGTACCAAGAAGATTCCATGAACGTATCGAACGTGTCAGTCTCACGTAGAGCTGGTTCGCCGTTGAATGTAGTCTTCGCCCATTCTTTGTCTGCTTTGATTGGGCTCGTTACGCCGTCCATCACCACGTCTTCTGGAAGAATCACTGGTAGTTGGTCAGCTGGTACTGGGTGAACTTCACCGTCTTCAGTCGTTACCATTGGGATTGGTGCACCCCAGTAGCGTTGACGAGATACACCCCAGTCACGTAGACGGAAGTTAACAGTCTTAGTGCCTTTACCTTCTGCTTCTAGTTTCGCTGCGATTGCATCGAATGCCGCTTGGAATTCAAGACCGTCGAACTCACCAGAATCGAACAGAACGCCTTTCTCTGTGTATGCTGCTTCAGAAACATCTAGCTCGCTACCGTCAACTGGTTTGATGACAGGAACGATGTCTAGGCCGTATTTGGTTGCAAATTCGTAGTCACGTTGGTCGTGAGCAGGTACAGCCATAACCGCGCCTGTGCCGTAGTCCATCAGTACGAAGTTTGCTACATATACTGGTACTTCACGGCCGTTCAATGGATGAATCGCAGTAAGGCCAGTCGCCATACCTTTCTTCTCCATTGTCGCTAGCTCAGCTTCAGCAACTTTGTTGTTCTTACATTCGTCGATAAATGCTGCAAGCTCTGGGTTGTTCTCTGCTGCTAATGCTGCAAGAGGATGGCCTGCTGCGATACCCACGTAAGTCACACCCATAAGTGTGTCAGGACGAGTTGTGTAAACTTCTAGATCTTGAGCTTGGTCTTTCACTTGGAACTTAAGCTCAACGCCTTCAGAGCGGCCAATCCAGTTACGCTGCATGGTTTTCACCATTTCAGGCCAGCCGTCAAGGTTGTCTAGATCATCCAGTAGCTCTTGTGCGTATTCAGTGATCTTAATGAACCACTGAGGGATCTCTTTTTGCTCTACAGGCGTGTCACAACGCCAGCAGCAGCCATCTTCAACCTGTTCATTCGCTAGAACGGTTTGGTCGTTTGGACACCAGTTCACTGATGAGGTCTTCTTGTAAACCAGGCCTTTTTCGTAAAGCTTAGTGAAGAACTCTTGTTCCCAACGGTAGTATTCTGGCGTACAGGTCGCGAATTCGCGGTTCCAGTCGTAACCAAAGCCTAGAAGCTTAAGCTGGTTCTTCATGTACTCAATGTTTTCGTAAGTCCATGGCGCTGGTGCGGTCTTGTTTTTTACTGCTGCGTTTTCTGCAGGCAGACCGAATGCATCCCAACCGATAGGTTGCATCACGTTTTTGCCTTGTAGGCGTTGGAAACGAGATACTACGTCACCGATGGTGTAGTTACGCACGTGACCCATGTGCAGTCGACCACTTGGGTAAGGGAACATAGATAGACAGTAGAATTTTTCTTTATTTGGGTCTTCACTTACAACAAAGGTCTTGTTGTCATCCCAGTGCTTTTGAACTTTCTGTTCAATGTCTTGTGGGTTGTATTGCTCTTGCATCGATGATATCCGGTTATCTTGGAATTTGTGAGTTCGGTTAGAACAGACTTAAATAGATCGTCATAGAATACCTAAAGCTAGGGATCACAACAATAGCCAATCTGTACCCTTGCGTACTCAAGTCACGCAGGTAGGAGAAAGATGGAGGTCAGTTATGCCTAAACGTAAAACAGGTTATGAGGAAATGCTCGAGGATGTGATCGAAACCTTGAAGCACAGTCCTGAAGAAGTTAACAAAGCGATAGAGACGTCAGGCAAAGTGGTGGAAGCCGCGAATGACCTGACCAAAGATGAGTTGGCTTTGATTAAAGCGTACGTCAAATCTGACTTAAAAGAGTTTTCAGAAAATTACGAAGACAGTAAAAGTGGTCCTTTTTACCTAACGATTGCAGATTCAATCTGGCAAGGATTGTTAGAAATTACTGACCGAACCAAGGTTGAATGGGTTGAGTTATTTGATGACCTCGAGCATCAAGGCCTGTATGAAGCTGGTGATGTGATTGGTTTGGGTACTTTAGTGTGTGATGAGTGTGGTCATAAAACCACGTATAACCATCCAACCGTTATTATTCCGTGTATCAAATGTGGTCATACTGGCTTTAGTCGCCGGTCTTTAAAACCTTAACAAGTATGAAAAAAGAGGCCGTTTGGCCTCTTTTTAGTTGATTAGTTTTTCTTTCTTGGTATCCACCAAGCGAGCATCAAACTTAATGCTACCCAAATATACAATGGCCAGGTGCCAACGAGTCGATAGGGCGTTTTCCCATCGGTTGGAGTCAGTTCTGCACGCAGCACTGCCGTTTTAAACTGCGGTACCTGCTCGATAATCTTACCTTTGTGGTCGGTGACGGCAGTTAATCCGTTATTCGTTGAGCGGATCAGAGGCTTGCCTAGCTCCAGTGCACGCATACGGGCGATTTCCATATGCTGAAGTGGACCAATCGAATGCCCAAACCACGCATCGTTAGAAAGCGTGAGGATGAAATCTGTTTCGTCGTTGACGTTTTGACGAACCTGCTCGTTAAAAATGATTTCATAACACAGCGCAGGTGCCATATGCATGCCATTAGCGACGATGTTTGGCTGCACAAAATCCCCACGACTGAATGAAGACATCGGCAAATTAAAGAAAGGCGCAAGTGGGCGTAAGATGTCCTCAAACGGCACAAACTCACCAAATGGCAGCAAATGATGCTTATGGTAACGTTCTGTTAAGTCAAAGCTGTAATCGCCATATGGCGTCGCTCCGAGAGAAAGAATGCTATTGTAGAACTGTCGGTCTTCGTCCTGATTCACCACACCAGTGATAATGGCGCTGTTATTCATTTTCGCAGCACTGTCTAAGTTCTGTAGAAATGAAGGCACTTCAATCTCAAACGCCGGAATCGCGGCTTCTGGCCAGACAATGATGTCCGCATCCCAGTTTTCACGAGTCAAATCGGTGTACTTCATAATGGTTGGCCAGCGCTGTGTTGGCAGCCATTTCAGTTTTTGGTCGACATTGCCTTGGATCAGCGCGACTTTGGTGACGTCCTGAGAACGAGGCGTCACCCAATCATACTGACGGATACCAAAACCTGTGCTCAAAAGTACAGCCGGTATTACCACCACTAGCCACTGTTTATTTAACCAAGCGTATGCCAATGCGCCAGCAGATATGATAATAAACAGAGTGAGAAGCTCTACACCGCCAATTGGAGCAAAGCTCGCCAGCGGGGCGTCAATCTGGCTGTATCCGAGCCATAGCCATGGGAAACCTGTCATTACCCAGCCACGTAGCCAATCGGTAATCAGCCAGAGAGCAGGCGCAGCGAGCAGTGCGGTAGTTAAGGTGAATTGAGGAAAGAACTTGTTTTTCAGCCAGGCAAACAGACCCGAGTAGATCGCCAGATAGGCAACTAACAGACCCATTAAGAATAGATTGGCAATCAGCGGCATACCGCCAAAGCCAGCAATACTGACGTATACCCAGCTGACGCCGGTAGCAAATTGACCAAGGCCCCATGAATAACCAATCCAAAGTGCGCGTTTAGGCGTTTGGTTGGCAAGAAGGATAAGCAGTATCGCAGGGCTAAGAATAGCGATAGGCCATAGTTGGTAAGGAGCAAAAGCCAGTGTTGTGGAAGCGCCAACAAAAGCGGCCACTAAAGGCCGCTTGAGGCGATGAAAGAGTACATTCATCATTATATTTTTCTGATATTCCCGGTAGGGTATCGCGTTACTCTTGAGTGGCTTCAACCAGTGTTTCTTCGTCTGGAATCGTCACTTGGAGTTGAATGACACGACGGTTATCGGCAGCGGTGACTTTGAAGTTATAGCCTTCAATTTCAACCAGTTCACCACGAGAAGGCAGGTGACCAAAGGCAGTCATTACCATACCACCAACGGTATCCACCTCTTCATCGCTGAAGTTGGTGCCGAATGTCTCATTAAACTCTTCAATCGTTGTCAGAGCTCTGACAGCAAACGTATGTTTGCTTAGCTTACGAATGTCAGTCTCTTCCGACTCGTCAAACTCATCTTCGATATCACCAACAATTTCTTCAAGGATATCTTCAATGGTTACGAGGCCTGAAACGCCGCCGAATTCATCGACAACAATCGCCATATGATAGCGTTCTTCGCGGAACTCTTTTAGCAGGCGGTCGACCCGTTTGCTTTCCGGAACCACGACTGCAGGTCGAATTACTTCTTCAATATCAAATGGGTTGCTGCCTGAGCCTAAGTATTTGAGTAAGTCCTTCGCAAGTAGAATGCCTTCCACATGGTCTTTATCCTCGCTGATAACAGGGTAACGCGAGTGTTGAGCATCCGTGATTAGCGCGATTAGCGTATCTAAATCGTAAGTGCGCTCAACAGTAACCATTTGCGAACGCGGGATCATAATGTCACGCACGCGCATTTCGGAGATTTCCATAACACCTTCGAGCATATCGCGGGTGTCGTGGTCAATCAGGTCATTTTCTTCTGAGTCGCGGATAACATCCACAAGCTCTTGGCGGTCTTTAGGATCGCCCTGGAAAAGTTGACCTAGACGTTCAAAGAAGGACTTTCTACTCGGACCTTCTGCCTTTTCTTTCTTACCTTCGCTAGAAGAGGGAGAATTATCTTCGTTCATTGTTTCTCAATTAAGTAACGCTATCAGAAGTGTGATAGCTCACGTAGAAAGGCGAACACGAGGGTAATGTAGGTGATTCGCCTTTCCCTGTTGAGCAACCGAGGTTACTCTTTTTCAGCAATGTAAGGGTCTTCATAACCCATACCCTGCATGATTTCTGTTTCGAGGGACTCCATCTCTTCGGCTTCGTCATCCTCGATATGATCATAACCTAGCAGATGCAAGCTGCCATGTACAACCATATGCGCCCAATGTGCTAACAGAGGTTTATTCTGTTCTATCGCCTCTTTTTCAACTACTTGACGACAAATAATCAAGTCACCAAGCAGATCCATTTCCATACCCGGAGGTACTTCAAATGGGAAAGATAGCACATTAGTCGGTTTATCTTTACCACGATAGTCGTGATTTAAAGTGTGACTCTCTTGCTCATCGACGATACGAATGGTGACTTCTGCCTGCGGCTGAAACAGAGGAATGGTCTTATCCAGCCACAGTTGAAAGTCTTCCTGAGAAGGCAAGCCTTCTTCGTTTTCGACTGCCAGTTGAAGATCAAGTTCAATCGCCATCTTTATTCCTTAGTCGCAGTAACTTGAGCGCTTAGCTCAGCTTTTGCCGCTTCAAGCAGTTTGGCATCACGCTCTTCACGGCGACGCTTTTCAAACTCTTTACGCTCTTTCTGGTCTTGCGCTTCCCATTTCTCGTACGCGTTAACAATACGAGCCACAACAGGGTGACGCACAACGTCATCTGCCTGGAAGAAGTTAAAGCTGATGTCGTCGACTTCACTCAGTACTTCGATTGCGTGACGAAGACCTGATTTTGCACCGCGCGGCAAGTCAATCTGAGTCACGTCACCAGTGATGACTGCACGTGAGTTAAAGCCAATACGCGTCAGGAACATTTTCATTTGTTCTACGGTAGTGTTTTGGCTTTCATCCAGAATGATAAAGGCATCATTCAGGGTACGACCACGCATGTAAGCCAGTGGTGCAACTTCAATCACGTTACGCTCAATCAGTTTTTCCACGCGCTCAAAGCCTAGCATCTCGAACAGTGCGTCGTACAGTGGACGAAGGTATGGGTCAACCTTTTGGCTGAGATCGCCAGGCAGGAAGCCCAGTTTCTCACCCGCTTCAACCGCTGGACGAGTCAAAAGAATACGACGGATTTCTTGACGCTCTAAAGCATCAACCGCTGCCGCTACTGCAAGGTAAGTCTTACCTGTACCTGCCGGGCCAATACCAAACGAGATATCGTGAGTCACCATGTTAACCAAGTATTGAGCCTGGTTAGGAGTACGTGGTTTGATCACACCTTTTTTGGTTCTCACGAACACTTCTTTACCGTGTTCAATGTTTGATTCAGTGTTTTGTTCTAAAACGCCTGATTCTTTAATCGATAAATGGATCTGCTCAGGTTCGATGTCTGGGATCTCGCCACGCACAGGTGCGGTATCGACATAAAGTGATTTCAGGATATCCAGTGCAGCAGCAGAAGTGTGTGGTTTACCAACAATGGTAAAGTGGTCACTACGGTGGTTGATTTCAACGCCCAGACGGCGTTCTAAATGCTTGATGTTGTCATCGAAAGGACCGCACAGGCTAGCTAGTCGGCGGTTGTCTGAAGGTTCTAGGTTGATTTCTAGAGTTACTATTTTATTGCTCAATGTTGCCTCTCATTTTTGCCATTTACTGAGAGCCTGATAACGACCAGGCTCTCCATGGCTATTTGTACGAGCTTAAGGCGTAAAAGTAGCTACACCCAGCTCATCTTCGCGACGTGTTTTCGCCATCATTTGCGTTGGTGAAATCACACTACGAAGGTCCATGTCTTTTTCAGTACGTACTAGCTCACCACGCAATGAGTTTGCAAATACGTCTACAATTTTCACGTCTACGAACTGACCAATTAGGTCGGCGTTACCTTCAAAGTTTACTACACGGTTGTTTTCTGTACGAGCGCGCAGTTCCATTAGGTTTTTCTTAGAAGGGCCTTCAACCAGTACACGCTGCTCTGTACCAAGCATTAAGCGAGAGTAACGCATAGCTTGTTGGTTAATCGTTTGTTGAAGTTCGTATAGACGCTCTTTCTTCTCTTGTTCAGATACATCACATGGGTAATCCGCTGCTGGTGTACCAGGACGTGGAGAGAAGATAAAGCTGAAGCTCATGTCAAAGTCTACGTCTTTGATCAGCTTCATTGTGTCTTGGAAGTCTTTGTCTGTTTCACCAGGGAAACCAACGATAAAGTCAGAACTGATCTGAATATCAGGACGCGCTTTACGCAATTTACGGATGATAGACTTGTACTCGATGCTTGTATGTGGACGCTTCATCATGGTTAGGATACGGTCACTACCACTTTGTACTGGCAAGTGCAGGAAGCTTACTAGCTCTGGTGTATCTTCATAAACAGCAATGATGTCGTCTGTAAACTCTAGCGGGTGGCTAGTTGTGAAACGAATACGGTCGATACCATCGATAGATGCAACCAGACGAAGCAGTTCAGCGAATGAACAAATCTCACCGTCGTGCATTGGGCCGCGGTATGCGTTTACGTTTTGACCTAGTAGGTTAACTTCACGTACGCCTTGTTCCGCTAACTGAGCGATCTCGAACAATACGTCATCCATCGGACGGCTAACTTCCTCACCACGTGTGTATGGTACTACGCAGTAAGTACAGTACTTAGAACAGCCTTCCATAATTGAAACGAATGCCGTTGCACCTTCCGCGCGTGGCTCAGGCAGGCGGTCGAACTTCTCAATTTCTGGGAAAGAAATGTCCATGACTGGAGCATCGTCAGATTGAGACTGTTTGATCATCTCTGGCAGGCGGTGCAGAGTTTGTGGACCAAAAATAACGTCAACGTACGGTGCACGTTCACGAATGTGGTCGCCTTCTTGTGTTGCTACACAACCACCCACGCCGATGACTACGCCAGGTTTTTTATCTTTTAGTGTTTTCCAACGGCCAAGCTGGTGGAAAACTTTTTCTTGCGCTTTTTCACGGATCGAACAGGTGTTAAGTAGAAGTACGTCTGCTTCCTCTGGCTCTTCCGTCAGCTCATAGCCGTTTGCAGCATTAAGCAGGTCGGCCATTTTTGATGAATCGTATTCGTTCATCTGGCAGCCCCAGGTTTTAATTAGCAGTTTCTTACTCATCTCACTTTCGCTCGTTCAGTTGTACTTAAATCGGAGAGCTATTGCTCAAATTATAGCCGCCATCACGGCGGTAAGCGGCGTATTGTACTGCTTTAAAAAGCACCTGACTAGTGATCTGGCTAATTCTCTGCAAAGCCTGATGAAATCTAGGCTTTTGCCTTATATCGAACAAGGTTTTTTAGCTCGCAAATCAGGCAGAAACACTCGGTTTACAAATGGGTAAATTTACGCAGAGCCCGCATCTTTAGGAAGAGGGAAAATAAACCGTTTTGTAAATGGATTGGCTGAAAGTACAATTGAAAAGGCAATTTAATCAAGATAATGAAGAACAAAAAATGAACAGATATGACATCGCCGTAATCGGTGGAGGCATGGTTGGAGCGGCAATCGCGATAGGGTTCGCACAGCAGGGCAGAAGTGTTGTTGTCGTCGAAGGCTCAGAGCCAAAGGCGTTTGAACCGTCACAAGCGATGGACATTCGTGTATCCGCCATCTCACACCAATCCGTTAAGTTGCTTGAATCACTAGGTGCATGGGCATCGATCCAAGCGATGCGTGTCTGTCCTTACCGTCGTTTGGAAACATGGGAGCATCCAGAGTGCCGCACGCGATTCCATTCCGATGAACTGTCTCTAGAGCAACTTGGTTATATTGTTGAAAACCGCCTGATTCAGTTAGGTTTATGGCAAGCCTTCGATAACCATGACAACCTCACTGTAGAGTGTCCTGAACGCCTAAAAACAATCGAATTTGGTGACGTTAATCGAGTGACTTTAGAGAGTGGTAAGCAATTTGAGGCCCAATGGGTGATTGGCGCCGATGGTGCTAACTCAAAAGTGCGTCAGCTTGCCGGAATCGGGATCACGGCTTGGGATTATCGCCAACACTGTATGCTGATCAACGTAAAGACCGAGTTGCCTCAACAAGATATTACCTGGCAACAGTTTACGCCAAGTGGTCCTCGCTCTTTCTTACCTTTATGTTCACTTACTGAAGATGGTCAGGAAGTAGGGCAAGGATCTCTGGTTTGGTATGATTCGCCAAAACGCATCAAGCAACTTGGTGCCATGACCAAGCCACAATTAAAAAACGAAATTATAAGTTACTTCCCGAAAGAGTTAGGGGATATAGAGGTTCTGCAGTTTGGTTCATTCCCTTTAACTCGCCGTCATGCTCAGTCATATTCGAATAGAGGCTGTGTACTCGTCGGAGATTCCGCTCATACCATTAACCCGTTAGCTGGGCAGGGTGTGAACCTAGGCTTTAAAGATGTTGATGTGTTGCTGTCGGTTACACAAGGTCAGGAAGAACTCACTGAGCCGCTTTTGGCCAAATATGAGCGAGCACGTCGTCCTGATAATCTGTTAATGCAAACGGGTATGGACTTTTTCTACAAAGGCTTTAGCAATGATTTAGGGCCTTTGAAGCTTGCACGCAATGCGGCATTAAAGTTGGCTGAACATTCAGGGCCAATTAAAGCGCAAGTGTTGAAATACGCGTTGGGTATGTGATCAGAAATAAATAGCAGATAGAAAAAAAGCGAGCCAAGAGCTCGCTTTTTTAATTCGACAAATCAGAGATTCATCGAGTCCAGAAACAGAAAAAAGAAAAAACCCAGCAAACTAATGCTGGGTTTTCCGATAATGGTGCGGAAGGAGAGACTTGAACTCTCACACCTTGCGGCGCCAGAACCTAAATCTGGTGCGTCTACCAATTCCGCCACTTCCGCAACTTAATCTGTAGATATCAAGATAATTGGTAAAATCTCAATATCATTTTGTATGGCAGGGCTACCTGGATTCGAACCAGGGAATGGCGGCATCAAAAGCCGCTGCCTTACCGCTTGGCGATAGCCCTACAGGTATAGTCATGAGACTATGTCTTTCTAAAAAGAAAGAATGGTGCGGAAGGAGAGACTTGAACTCTCACACCTTACGGCGCCAGAACCTAAATCTGGTGCGTCTACCAATTCCGCCACTTCCGCATATTTTGATATTGTAGATGAGTTTAAGATGGTGCGGAAGGAGAGACTTGAACTCTCACACCTTGCGGCGCCAGAACCTAAATCTGGTGCGTCTACCAATTCCGCCACTTCCGCATCTTAAATCTACATGACTGTAAGCTTAGGCTTTCAATCTAATCAATGGTGGCTACGACGGGATTCGAACCTGTGACCCCATCATTATGAGTGATGTGCTCTAACCAGCTGAGCTACGTAGCCATCTCAAATTGTTTAATCAAGAATGGTGCGGAAGGAGAGACTTGAACTCTCACACCTTGCGGCGCCAGAACCTAAATCTGGTGCGTCTACCAATTCCGCCACTTCCGCATCTTGATCTTTAGATATTCAGATAATTGGTAAAATCTCAATATCATTCCTGTATTTCAAGGAAAATAATGGCAGGGCTACCTGGATTCGAACCAGGGAATGGCGGCATCAAAAGCCGCTGCCTTACCGCTTGGCGATAGCCCTACAAATAAATAGTCAAAAACTACTTATTATGAATAAATGGTGCGGAAGGAGAGACTTGAACTCTCACACCTTGCGGCGCCAGAACCTAAATCTGGTGCGTCTACCAATTCCGCCACTTCCGCAACTTATTCTGTAGTTATAAAGGTAATTGGTAAAACCTAAATAACGTTATAAATGGTGGCTACGACGGGATTCGAACCTGTGACCCCATCATTATGAGTGATGTGCTCTAACCAGCTGAGCTACGTAGCCATCTCAAATTGTTTAATCAAGAATGGTGCGGAAGGAGAGACTTGAACTCTCACACCTTGCGGCGCCAGAACCTAAATCTGGTGCGTCTACCAATTCCGCCACTTCCGCATCTTGATCTTTAGATATTCAGATAATTGGTAAAATCTCAATATCGTTTTGTATGGCAGGGCTACCTGGATTCGAACCAGGGAATGGCGGCATCAAAAGCCGCTGCCTTACCGCTTGGCGATAGCCCTACAGGCAGTAGTTTTCACTACTTAAAATATGGTGCGGAAGGAGAGACTTGAACTCTCACACCTTACGGCGCCAGAACCTAAATCTGGTGCGTCTACCAATTCCGCCACTTCCGCAACTTAATCTATAGACATCAAGATAATTGGTAAAATCTCAACGTCGTTGTATATGGCAGGGCTACCTGGATTCGAACCAGGGAATGGCGGCATCAAAAGCCGCTGCCTTACCGCTTGGCGATAGCCCTACAGGCAGTAGTTTTCACTACTTAAAATATGGTGCGGAAGGAGAGACTTGAACTCTCACACCTTACGGCGCCAGAACCTAAATCTGGTGCGTCTACCAATTCCGCCACTTCCGCATAATTACTGAGAAAACTCAATAATTTAAATAGTGGCAGGTCTACCTGGATTCGAACCAGGGAATGGCGGCATCAAAAGCCGCTGCCTTACCGCTTGGCGATAGACCTGCAGGCAGTAGTTTTACAACTACTTAAAATATGGTGCGGAAAGAGAGACTTGAACTCTCACACCTTGCGGCGCCAGAACCTAAATCTGGTGCGTCTACCAATTCCGCCATTTCCGCATATATTCTTTAATAGAGTTAAATCAAGATGGTGCGGAAGGAGAGACTTGAACTCTCACACCTTGCGGCGCCAGAACCTAAATCTGGTGCGTCTACCAATTCCGCCACTTCCGCGTCTTGAACTCTATAAACCATCAGTTAATTGGTAAAAACTAATAGTTGTTTTTCTTTATCACAAAGATAGTTCTTTCAAAAAGAAAGAATGGTGGCTACGACGGGATTCGAACCTGTGACCCCATCATTATGAGTGATGTGCTCTAACCAGCTGAGCTACGTAGCCATCTTTTTGAGCGAGACAATATAAACCTTCGCGCTCTAAGTGACAACCCCTTTATCAAGGAATCTCCACTTTGAATAGTGGCAGGTCTACCTGGATTCGAACCAGGGAATGGCGGCATCAAAAGCCGCTGCCTTACCGCTTGGCGATAGACCTGCAGGCAGTAGTCTTACAACTACTTAAAATATGGTGCGGAAGGAGAGACTTGAACTCTCACACCTTGCGGCGCCAGAACCTAAATCTGGTGCGTCTACCAATTCCGCCACTTCCGCATCTATTCCTAATCACTCTTTCAAAGAGCATTTAGAAATGGTGGCTACGACGGGATTCGAACCTGTGACCCCATCATTATGAGTGATGTGCTCTAACCAGCTGAGCTACGTAGCCAAAACCATATTTTTCGTTCTCAACACTTCGTTGCCTTGTTGTCGGGAACGGCGCGCATTATGCGAAGTTGAGTAAGATCCGTCAACAGTTTTTTTAAATAAATCTCGGAAAAAACCTCGTTCGCTTCCTTTTTAAACAAAGAGGCGTGTTTATGATCTAAAACTGGAAAAAAAATCGCTTGCAGCTAGGTAGTTAACTTCAGGTCTTTTGTTGAAGGGATAAAAAAAGCCAGCAATCATGCTGGCTTTTTATGTAAATGAAGTGTTTAAAATTCATTCATTTAATTAAACGTTGAAGCGGAAGTGAATAACATCACCGTCTTTTACGATGTATTCTTTACCTTCTAGACGCCATTTACCTGCGTCTTTCGCACCACTTTCACCGTTGAATTCGATGAAGTCGTCGTAACCAACAACTTCCGCACGGATGAAGCCTTTTTCAAAGTCAGTGTGGATCTTCGCTGCTGCTTTTGGCGCGGTTGCACCGACAGGGATTGTCCATGCACGAACTTCTTTTACGCCAGCGGTAAAGTAAGTTTGTAGGTTTAGCAGTTCGTAACCTGCGCGAATCACGCGGTTCAGACCTGGCTCTTCGATGCCTAGGTCTGCCAGGAACTCTTCACGCTCGTCATCTTCTAGCTCAGCCATTTCTGACTCGATAGCCGCACATACAGGAACAACAACGTTGTTTTCTTTTGCTGCAAATTCACGTACAGCATCTAGGTATGCGTTGTCTTCAAAACCATCTTCGTTCACGTTAGCGATGTACATGGTTGGCTTTAGCGTTAGGAAGTTTAGGTAGCCAATTGCAGCTAGTTCTTCTTTAGCAAGCTCAACGGTACGTGCTGAACCGCCTTCTGTTAGCACTGGAAGAAGCTTTTCAAGCACAGTTAGCTCGAATTTCGCGTCTTTATCACCGCCTTTTGCTTTCTTTGCGTTACGCTGGATCGCGCGCTCACAAGAATCAAGGTCAGCCATTGCTAGCTCAAGGTTGATAACTTCAATATCTTCAATTGGAGATACTTTACCTGCTACGTGAACGATGTTGTCGTTTTCGAAACAACGTACAACGTGGCCGATCGCGTCAGTTTCACGGATGTTTGCCAGGAATTTGTTACCTAGACCTTCACCACGTGATGCACCCGCTACCAGACCGGCGATGTCGACGAATTCCATTGTAGTAGGCAGCACTTTCTGTGGGTTAACGATCTTTGCTAGTGCATCTAGACGTAGATCTGGCACAGGAACTACACCAGTGTTTGGTTCGATCGTACAGAACGGGAAGTTTGCTGCTTCGATGCCTGCTTTAGTTAGTGCGTTAAACAGAGTTGATTTACCAACGTTAGGTAGACCAACGATGCCACATTTAAAACCCATGATAGTAACCTTATTCAGCTTTGAACGTGTGGAGGCGATTTTGTGCTTTTGATAGGCCATCCTTGATCAGAATGTCTAGACAACGTACCGATTCATCGGTCGCGGCGTCCAAAAGCTCTTGTTCTTTAGCTGGAGCTTTACCTAGTACAAAACCTGCCACTTTATCTTTGTGTCCCGGATGGCCAATGCCGATACGAAGACGATAAAAATCTTTGTTGTTGCTTAATTTGCTTATTGTGTCACGCAGGCCATTGTGACCACCGTGACCGCCACCTTTTTTAAACTTAGCGACACCTGGCGGTAAGTCTAGCTCGTCATGAGCAACCATGATCTCTTCTGGTTTTATTTGGTAAAACTTCGCCATCGCGGCGATGGATTTTCCCGAAAGATTCATGAAAGTGGTTGGGATAAGCAAACGGAGATCCTGTCCGTTGACCATGATACGTCCGGTCAATCCGAAGAACTTTGGTTCGTTCTTCAGCGTAATGTTGTGAACGCGTGCTAATTCTTCTACAACCCAAGCGCCCGCATTATGGCGAGTTTTGGCGTATTCTGGTCCCGGATTAGCAAGACCAACGAGAAGTTTGATTGGTTGACTCAAGGTTAGGATCTCTCTGGAATCTCAAAAAGCGCAGTATGATAGCACAGAAAACTGACAGTGGGGGAACTCGGTTGAGATTGATCATTTCCTCAATGTGCCACCATTGGCTGTGTCCTGCGCACAAATAAAAAACACCCCAAAAGGGGTGTTTTAAAAATCAGTGTAACTGAAATGTCCGAATTAGTTGAACATTGCAGAAATTGACTCTTCGTTGCTGATACGACGAATCGCTTCAGCCAGCATGCGAGATAGGCTTAGTGTAGTTACTTTACCTGTCGCTTCCATCTCTTTAGACATAGTGATTGAGTCGGTTACGATCACTTGGTCTAGTACAGAGTTGCCGATGTTTTGTGCCGCGTTACCTGAGAATACAGCGTGAGTTGCGTAAGCGAATACACGCTTAGCACCGCGCTCTTTCAGCGCTTCTGCTGCTTTACATAGTGTGCCGCCAGTGTCGATCATGTCATCAACGATCACGCAGTCGCGACCTTCAACATCACCGATTAGGTTCATCACTTCAGAAACGTTTGCACGTGGACGACGCTTATCAACGATAGCGATATCGATATCACCTAGCGCTTTTGCCGTTGCACGAGCACGGACAACACCACCAAGGTCAGGAGAAACCACTACAGGGTTTTCCAGGCCACGAGCTTGCATGTCTTCTAGTAGTACTGGAGTACCGAAGATGTTGTCTACAGGTACATCGAAGAAGCCTTGAATCTGCTCTGCGTGTAGGTCGATAGTCAGAACGCGGTCAACACCAACGTTAGATAGGAAATCAGCAACAACTTTTGCAGTAATTGGCACACGAGAAGAACGTACACGACGGTCTTGACGAGCGTAACCAAAGTAAGGGATAACTGCAGTGATACGGCCTGCTGAAGCACGGCGCATTGCATCAATCATAACAACCAATTCCATTAGGTTGTCGTTAGTCGGTGCACAAGTGGATTGAATGATGAAAACATCGCTACCACGAACATTCTCATTGATTTGAACTGCAACTTCGCCATCAGAAAAGCGAGAAACAGATGCATCACCAAGAGAGATGTAAAGACGATCAGCAATACGTTGGGCTAGTTCAGGTGTTGCATTACCAGCAAATAGCTTCATATCAGGCACGGTGGAAACCTCGGGTTTGCGTCCAGTTTTAATTAGGTCGGTGTGTGGCTGATTGGTATTCAGCCAGAGTCTCTTTTAATGGCGAAATATTGCGCCCTTGAGCGACAAATGCCGAGACATCATCAGAGAGTTGCGCAAGGAGAGTTTCTGCTTCTGATTTGCTCGAAAATTCAGCAAAAACGCAAGATCCTGTCCCAGTCAATCTTGACGGCGCGTATTGTAGCAGCCAAGAAAGTTGCTTATCAACCTCCGGATAGAGCATTCGGACAATTTTTTCGCAATCGTTTACGTTTGGTGTGTCCAAAAGTGTGGCTAGATCTCGTTTTGCGGTGTTTCGTGTTAAATCTGGGTGACGAAATACGTCAACGGTCGCGATCGAGACGTTAGGTCTTACGACGAGGTACCACTTTTCTTCTGGATAAGCCGGAGAAAGCTTTTCTCCGACACCTTCAGCAAAGGCAGCAAACCCACGTACAAATACTGGCACGTCAGCGCCAAGTTTCAAGCCAATTTGAGCAAGTTCATCATCACTGAGATTCAGTTGCCAAAGGTAGTTAAGTGCCACCAGAGTTGTCGCGGCGTTCGATGATCCGCCACCAATCCCACCGCCCATCGGCAAAACTTTTTTAAGATCAATGTGCGCACCTAAATGACATTGTGCGTATTCTTGCAGCGCAGTCGCGGCCTTCCAAATCAAATTATCTTGAAGAGGAACACCTTCAATTTCCGGAGTTAGGGTGATGTTTCCAGTCTTATTGGCTTGAATGGTGAGTTCGTCACCATGATCCACGAATTGGAAAAGCGTTTGGAGTTCGTGATAACCGTTTTCGGTTCGGCCATTGATGTAAAGAAAGAGATTCAATTTCGCCGGTGAAGGCCAGCGGGTTGAAATGTCGATCATTGGGTGATGTTCCATTTGGTGATCAGGAGGTTTATTTTAACGTCCGACGTAGTCAGCTTTAATCGGTTTGGTAGCGGCAGTGCTTGCTCATGCCATTTTACATCGCTGTAGCGTTGGTAATCGATGTTCCAGTCGTTTAAGCCAATCTGCTTATTCAAGGCTTGCAGTGTATTGGTTGAGGAGAGTTTGAACGTGTCTGCGTTGGTTGGTAAACCGAGTAGCCAGTCAGGCATATGCTCTACCGGCATCATTAATCCGGTCAATTGGAATATTAGTTGGTTGGCATGACGCGCAGAAAGCACCTGGTCATCGTAAGTCTCTACCGTAGCACCGTCTGGAGTGATGGTTAGGTTTAATGCGGTTTGACCAAGAATCGTCGTCAAACGCAGTTGACTGAGTGCCGTTGAGTGTTTCCAGAAGAAATTAAGATTTTGTCTTTGGTCTGGCCCAATATAGCCAAGTTTGCCAGTTACTTGAAAATCATGAATCGCTTCAAGTTTTTTTTCGTGTGTTTGCCATTCCACGCTGGTGATACTTTCCGGAACAGAGCCACAGCCAGCGAGTATCAGACTCGACAAGACAAATATTATAAAGGGGCGTAAGGTCATGTTTGATGGCTTATTAATCAGTTTCATCGGTATTCGCTCACAACTATAGCATTGAAAAGTCGCAGTTAGGAAAACAAATCCGGCTTGCCCTTTCAATAAATGCGTGCTTACAGTAAAATTCTGAACCTATTTCATAATCGATCTCAGAGATACCACGTTAGATGTCCTTGCTTGCTATTGGAATTAATCACAATACAGCGTCTGTCGACTTGCGCGAGAAGGTGGCGTTTGGACCGGATAAACTCGGCCCGGCCCTCGAGCAACTTAGAAAGCACGAAGCGGTAAACGGCAGTGTTATTATTTCAACCTGTAACCGAACCGAGTTGTATTGCGACGTAAAGCAAGGGGCACGTAACAAGCTAATCGATTGGCTGGTTGAGTTTCATGACGTGAGCCGGGAAGAGCTGATGCCGAGTTTGTATGTGCATGAAGAGCAATCTGCTATCAAGCACTTAATGCGCGTCTCATGCGGTCTCGATTCTCTGGTATTGGGTGAGCCGCAGATTTTAGGACAAGTGAAGCAATCTTTTTCCGACTCGCGTGAACACCAAACGGTTGATGCGTCGATTGATAAGCTTTTCCAAAAAACTTTTTCTGTTGCGAAACGTGTGCGTACAGAGACGGATATTGGTGGCAATGCCGTGTCGGTGGCCTATGCGGCATGTACACTGGCGAAACATATTTTTGAATCACTGTCTGACTCTACGGTTCTTTTGGTTGGTGCGGGAGAAACCATTGAACTGGTTGCCAAACACTTAGCCTCTAACGGCTGCTCTAAAATGATTGTGGCTAACCGCACCAAAGAGCGCGCACAAGGATTAGCGGACCAGTTTGGAGCAGAGGTGATCAGCTTAAACGAAATTCCTGATCACCTTGCCAGAGCAGATATTGTTATTAGTTCTACGGCAAGCCCGCTGCCTATTATTGGCAAAGGTATGGTCGAAACGGCGCTGAAAAAACGTCGTCATCAACCTATCTTACTGGTTGATATCGCGGTACCGCGCGACGTAGAGCCTCAAGTTGGTGAGCTTAATGACGCTTACCTGTACTCTGTTGATGACCTGCAGTCGATTATTGACAGCAATATTGAGCAGAGAAAAGTAGAAGCCATTCAGGCAGAAGCGATTGTGAGTGAGGAAAGTGCTGCGTTTATGACGTGGTTGCGTTCACTACAAGCGGTCGACAGTATTCGCGATTATCGCGAGTCAGCAAACAATATACGTGAAGATTTATTGAGCAAAAGCTTGCAATCATTGGCGGCTGGCACAGACCCGGAAAAAGTTCTGCGCGAGCTCAGTAATAAACTCACCAATAAACTGATTCACGCCCCAACTCGAGCACTTCAGAGTGCAGCGGAGCAAGGCGAACCAGCAAAATTAACGATTATCCGCCAAACACTCGGTTTGGATGATCTATAACTCACGCTTTTTATTAAGAAAACGACACTATGAAAGCCTCTATTCTGACTAAGCTAGAAACGCTAGTAGAACGTTACGAAGAAGTTCAACATCTTCTTGGTGATCCTGACGTAATTGGAGATCAGGATAAATTCCGTGCTCTATCTAAAGAGTACTCTCAGCTAGAAGAAGTAACTAAGTGCTTCCAGGCTTATCAACAAGCGCAAGATGATCTTATCGCCGCTGAAGAGATGGCTAACGAAGACGACGAAGAAATGCGTGAAATGGCGCAAGAAGAGATCAAAGAAGCGAAAGCTACTATCGAGCGCCTTGCTGATGAACTGCAAATTCTTCTTCTGCCAAAAGATCCAAACGACGATCGCAACTGTTTCCTGGAAATTCGTGCAGGTGCCGGTGGTGATGAAGCGGGTATTTTCGCGGGTGATCTATTCCGTATGTACAGCAAGTACGCGGAGAAAAAAGGCTGGCGCATTGAAGTGATGTCTTCAAATGAAGCTGAGCACGGCGGTTACAAAGAGATGATTGCCAAAGTAAGCGGCGATGGTGCTTACGGTGTATTGAAATTTGAGTCAGGCGGCCACCGTGTACAGCGTGTTCCAGCAACTGAATCTCAAGGCCGAGTGCATACTTCTGCTTGTACCGTTGCGGTTATGGCTGAAATTCCTGAAGCTGAAATCCCAGAGATTAAAGCAGCAGACCTTAAAATCGATACTTTCCGTGCTTCTGGCGCGGGTGGTCAGCACGTTAACACCACCGATTCTGCAATCCGTATTACCCACTTACCAACGGGTACCGTGGTAGAGTGTCAGGACGAGCGTTCACAGCACAAAAACAAAGCGAAAGCGATGGCCGTTCTTGCTGCACGTATTATTCAGGCTGAAGAAGCGAAGCGCGCGGCTGAAGTGTCAGACACTCGTCGTAACTTGCTAGGTTCTGGTGACCGTAGTGACCGTATTCGCACTTACAACTACCCTCAAGGTCGCGTTTCAGACCATCGCATCAACCTGACGGTTTACCGTTTGAATGAAGTGATGGAAGGTGACCTGCAAAGCTTGATCGACCCTGTTGTTCAAGAGCACCAAGCAGACCAACTAGCGGCGCTAGCTGAGAACGCTTAATCGATGACTCAAGTTCAATCTATTGAGCAAGCACTGAAAAGTGCCACAGCAAAACTGACAGAGGGCGGCAAAGAGTCGCCTTCTCTCGATGCGGCAGTCCTGCTTTGTCATGTCCTTGGCAAACCAAGAAGTTATCTACTTACCTGGCCTGAACGAATCCTAGAAGCTGAACAACAAGTGCAGTTTGATGCTTTGCTTGAGAGACGTTTAGCGGGTGAACCGGTTGCCTATATTATTGGTGAGCGTGAGTTCTGGTCTTTGCCACTGAAAGTTTCCCCTTCTACTTTGATTCCAAGACCGGATACCGAGCGCTTGGTGGAAGTTGCCTTAGATAAAACCTTTGAGCAGAGTGGTTCTATCCTAGATTTGGGTACTGGAACGGGTGCTATCGCTTTAGCTTTGGCTTCTGAGATGCCGAATCGTCAGGTGATGGGTGTCGATCTTAAGCAAGAAGCGAAAGAGTTGGCCGAGTACAATGCTGAGCAACTCAATATCAAAAATGTGACGTTTGCTCAGGGAAGTTGGTTCGAACCTGTTGCTCCGGGAACAAAGTTTGCTCTTATTGTTTCTAATCCCCCGTATATCGATGAGAAAGATCCGCACTTAGCTCAAGGTGATGTGCGTTTTGAACCCAAATCTGCACTTGTGGCTGATGAAGGCGGGTTGGCGGATATTCGTCATATCTCTGATGCTGCTCGTCAGTACCTTGAAGAGGGCGGTTGGCTTGTTTTCGAGCACGGCTACGATCAGGGGCAAGCGGTGAGAGACATCATGTGTAGCTTTGGCTATCAACAAGTCGTTACTGAACAAGATTACGCTGGCAATGACCGGGTGACCCTTGGTTGTTTTGCCGCTGAACAATAACGAGAAAGTCAGCAAATTTAAACTAAGAGAAGAAAAATGTACGTAGCTCTAAAACATATTCACCTCGTGACCATTGCACTTAGTGCGACATTGTTGTCGATTCGCTTTGTGTTAATGATGATGAACTCGCCAAAACGTAACAACCGTTTTTTGAAAGTGTTCCCGCATATTGTTGATACTGCGCTACTCGTATCTGGTATCGCTCTGATCTTCGTAACAGGCTTCATTCCATTCACTGACGCAGCGCCTTGGTTAACCAACAAGATCACTTGCGTGTTAGCGTACATTGCTCTGGGCTTCTTCGCTTTGAAGTTAGCCAAAAACAAACTACTACAAATTTTCGGTTTCTTCGGCGCATTAGGCTGGTTAGTGATGGCCGCTAATATTGCAGTGTCTAAGAGTCCGACTTTATTTGGGTAACAGTCATGGTTGAGTTTTTTGACGAAGATTTTGACAATATGGCGTTGGTGGAAGGCGCGTTAGAGCTTAACAAGTCTGTCGATCCTGAGACGAATGTACATTGGGCAAAACAAGAGCTGGAACGCCTATACCAAGAAGCTGAAGTGGCTTTGGTTCATGAAACGAATGAAGAGCAGCGCTTCGATTCGTTTTTACGCCTATTCTTCCAGGAGTGGGGCTTTAAAGGCGATGACCAAGAGTATTTTAACTCTGATAACAGCTTTATCGATAAAGTGTTAGAGCGTAAAAAAGGCATTCCAGTCAGTTTGGGCTCGATTTTATTGTATCTGGGTAACAAGCTCGGTTTCCCGTTAAAAGGCATTACTTTTCCAACGCAGTTTTTGCTGAAAATTGATTGGATGCACAAGACGCCAGATTACATTAATCCGTTTAACGGCGAATACGTAGGCGAACGAATTCTTCAGGCTTGGTTAATTGGCCAAGACGGCCCACTAGCACAGCTCAAGCCGGAGCATTTCGAAGAAGCGGACAATCCGACAGTTATTGGCCGTTGGCTTGCGCTGATCAAAAGTGCCATGCTACGTGAAGAGCGCTACACGTTGGCACTACGTTGTACCAACCTCGCACTGACGTTTGTACCAGATGACCCATATGAGATTCGAGATCGCGGGTTTATCTTTCAGCAGTTAGAGTGCCATCAGGTCGCGGCGTCTGATTTCCAGTACTTTATTGACCAGTGCCCGGATGATCCGGCTTCAGAGCTACTAAAATCACAAGTAAACGTGATGACTGAGAAGCACACCACACTACACTAATGTTACCGATAGGCGCTCTGAAGCTTATCGTGAATAGAAAAAGAGAATCAAAATGGAACAGAAAATCGTTAATATTGGCGACATTCAGGTTGCTAACGACAAGCCATTCACCCTATTTGCAGGTATGAACGTTCTCGAGTCTCGTGATCTTGCGATGCAGATCTGTGAGCACTACGTAAAAGTAACTGAAAAACTGGGTATTCCTTACGTATTTAAGGCGTCGTTCGACAAAGCAAACCGCAGTTCTGTTCACTCATACCGTGGCCCTGGCCTTGAAGAAGGTATGAAGATCTTCCAGGAGCTTAAAGACACCTTTGGCGTGAAAATTATCACGGATGTTCACACTGAAGCTCAGGCACAGCCAGTTGCAGACGTAGTGGATGTTATTCAGCTTCCTGCGTTCCTAGCACGTCAAACTGACCTTGTTGAAGCGATGGCGAAAACAGGCGCGGTTATCAACGTGAAAAAACCTCAGTTTATGAGCCCTGGTCAGGTGGGTAACATCGTAGAGAAGTTTGCAGAGTGTGGTAACGATAAAATCATTCTATGTGAACGCGGTTCATGCCATGGTTACGACAACCTAGTGGTAGACATGCTTGGTTTTGGCGTTATGAAAAACGCTTCAAAAGGCAGCCCAATTATTTTTGACGTGACGCACTCTCTACAAATGCGTGACCCATCAGGCGCGGCATCTGGCGGTCGTCGTGAACAGACGGTTGAATTGGCAAAAGCAGGCCTTGCAACAGGCATTGCGGGCTTATTCATCGAAGCCCACCCGAACCCAGATCAAGCACGTTGTGATGGTCCTTCTGCGCTGCCACTGGACAAGCTAGAACCATTCTTGGCGCAAATGAAGTCACTTGACGACCTTATCAAGAGCTTTGCGGACATCGACATTAAATAAGTAATGTTACCAAACGAGAAAATAGCCAGCTCTATGTTGGCTATTTTTTTGTCTGGAATAACCGAAGTCTCAAACTGTCATTGTTAAATTTGAGATCAGATGACAATTGGCCATAATTAAAAATCAATACGTTAGAATAGCCCACTTGTCGTTTCGTACTTTCGTGAAGTGGCCGATAAACGTATTTAATAAAGTACAACAGCAGTGGATTCAGAAAAGAAAAGGTAAAACAATGAAGCAGCGTCTGATGGTAAAAACCGCCTTGAGTGCGGTCATTCTGGCTACTCTTGCCGGATGTGCAACCCAACCCGCCCATGAATGGAAAACAGATACCACTTACCGGTTAACGGTACTGCATACTAACGATCACCATGGTCGTTTTTGGCAGAACAAATATGCCGAATACGGTATGGCAGCACGTAAAACACTGATTGATGATTTACGTGAAGAGGTAGAAGCGGAGGGGGGAAGTCTTTTGCTTCTCTCTGGTGGTGATATCAACACGGGTGTTCCTGAGTCAGATTTACAAGATGCGGAACCTGACTTTAAAGGCATGAGCAAAATTGGCTATGATGCGATGGCACTCGGCAATCATGAGTTTGATAATCCGTTAGACGTTTTGTTTAAGCAGCAGGAATGGGCGACTTTCCCAATGTTGTCCGCCAATATCTATTCGAAAGAAACTGGTAAACGGATGTTCCAGCCTTATGCAATGTTCAATAAGCAAGGCATTAAGATCGCCGTTATTGGCCTGACAACAGAAGATACTGCGAAGTTAGGTAACCCTGAATACATAGGTCAAGTGGACTTCCGTGATCCAAAAGAGGAAGCGAAAAAACTGATCGCTGAGCTGAAAAAGACCGAATATCCTGATTTGATCTTTGCTGTCACTCATATGGGACACTATGAAAACGGCAACCGTGGCATTAATGCGCCGGGTGATGTAGCGTTAGCGCGTTATTTAAGTGAAGGTGATTTGGACATGATTGTCGGCGGCCACTCGCAAGAGCCTGTTTGTATGGAAGGCCCAAATGTCATGAAGCAAAACTTCAAGCCGGGTGATGAGTGCCAGCCAGATCAACAAAACGGGACTTACATCGTTCAAGCCTATGAGTGGGGTAAGTATGTCGGTCGTGCAGATTACGAGTTTCGTAACGGTGAGCTTTCGATGGTGAGTTACGACCTTATTCCGGTCAACTTGAAGAAGAAAGTGGAAATTAATGGGCAATCAGAGCGCGTTCTGGTTGAAGATGAAATTGCTCAGGATGAATCGATGCTGGAGTTCCTGCGTCCTTATCAAGAGAAAGGTCAGGGGCAGCTGAATGTAAAAATTGCGGAGTCAAATGGCAAGCTGGAAGGTGATCGTGATGTGGTGCGATTTAAGCAAACCAATCTTGGCCGTCTGATTGCAACTGCTCATATGGAACGCGCCAAAGCAGACTTTGCGGTGATGAACTCGGGTGGTGTTCGCGATTCGATTGAGAAAGGGGACATTACCTATAAAGACGTCCTGACGGTTCAACCATTCGGCAATATGGTGACTTACGTAGACATGTCGGGCCAAGAAGTTCTGGACTATCTGAATGTTGTCGCGACCAAACCTGTTGACTCGGGCGCATATGCTCAGTTTGCGGGCATCGCTTTAACTATTGAAAATGGCGAGGTGACCAACGTCTTTATTGGTGACCAACAGCTTCGCTTGGATGGCAACTATCGTTTTACGGTACCAAGTTATAACGCGGCGGGTGGTGATGGTTATCCGAAAATTGATAACCATGCAGGCTACGTGAATACGGGCTTTACCGATGCTGAAGTATTAAAATATTATCTCGAGTCTCACAGTCCGATCGATGTCAACCGTTACGCACCTACCGGGCAAATCAAATACGCAACTGACAATGTTATTTATCAATAACGCCAGATAGCGAAAAAGCGATTGACTCAAAATCGCTGATATCATTAACTAAAAACGCAGCTTCATTTATCGCAAGCTGCGTTTTTTATTTTGATAAGGAGAATCTTGATGACTCCGGCCATTAATCTTGCGAAAAAGAAAAAAGTGCCACATACCATACATCAGTATGAACATGATCCAAGAGCCGATAGCTACGGCTTGGAAGCTGCTGAAGTATTGGGACAAGATCCAAAAAAAGTATTTAAAACCTTGCTGTTTTGTTTAAACGGCGAGCCTAGAAATCTTGCAGTAGCCATCATTCCCGTTGACCAGAAATTGAATCTTAAGCTGGCAGCTAAAGCGGCAAAGGGAAAGAAGGCGGACATGGCAGACCCAGACATCGCTCAGAAAACAACGGGCTATGTGGTGGGCGGTATTAGCCCGCTTGGACAAAAGAAAGCGCTCCCCACTTTTTTACACGAAAGCGCCAAAGAGCAAGAAACCGTTTGTGTGAGTGCTGGTAAGCGTGGGTTGGAAATAGAGCTGACCCCACAAGATTTGCTGACCTTAACTCGTGGTCAATTTGCACCTTTGTGTTTATAAGTGGCAACCTAAGAGTGACAGATAAATAAAAAGGACGCACTGGCGTCCTTTCTGTTCTACATGCTGCGATAAATTATTTTTTCAAGCTTAATGTATTGCCACTACGTTTTACTGGTTGAGATGGCTTAGCCGCGTTTGGATTGTCGTAACGCACTTTTTGTTTCGTCGGTTTACGATCGGAGTCCTGCGCTTTCGCTTTAAAGCTCTCTTTGTTTGGACGAGAATGGTCATTGTCCGGACGTCGTCTTTGTTGACCTTTCTTAGAGTTAGGTGCATGACGGAACTCATCGGCATTGTTGCCACGGAAGGTACGCGGCTTTTGGTTACGACGAGCGGTTGAATCTTGGTTTTCGTCACGACTATCAAACAGTTTAGCGTCTGTTGCTTTTCGAATGTTACGCCCTTTAGAATCCACTTTAGAGGCTTCTTCAGTACCAACCGAACCATCACACATCGCCATGATTTCAGCGACTTCCGCATCTGTAAGGTAACGCCATTTACCGTTCGGAATACCATCTAGGGAGATATTCATAATACGCACGCGACGTAGTTTGTATACCTCATAACCCAGAGCTTCACACATACGGCGGATCTGACGGTTCAAACCCTGAGTCAGCACAATTCGAAACGAGAACTTGGTTTCTTTGGTCACTTTACAAGGAAGCGTTACCGTATCGAGGATTTTCACACCGCTCGACATCTGTTTAAGAAACTCACCAGTGATTGGTTTATCGACGCGCACCACGTACTCTTTTTCGTGGTTGTTACCTGCACGAAGAATTTTGTTAACGATGTCACCGTCGTTAGTCAAAAAGATCAGACCGTCAGACGGTTTATCTAGGCGACCAATAGGGAAAATGCGTTTTTTATGTCCAATAAAGTCGACAATGTTGCCCGGTACATCACGTTCTGTAGTACAGGTAATGCCGGTCGGTTTGTTTAACGCGATATAAACAGGTTTCTCTTTTGCAGCGACAGGTTTGCCATCGACACAAACATCATCGCCTGGTAAGACTTTTGTGCCCATTTCTGGTTGCTTACCATTAATCGTGACACGACCTTGCTCTATCAGTCTGTCAGCCTCTCGGCGTGAACAATAGCCTGTTTCACTAATAAACTTATTTAAGCGTTTAGAATTATCTTGTGACATGTTGTACTCCTAACGTTTCACAACGGCGGTGAATAAAGTATCCCAGCTAATGCTAGCGAAGGGGAAAATAAGGTCGGGCATTCTAGCACCGACAAGAAACTTAGCCTAACCGTTTTTGATGGCGTTCTCGGTTTTCCAGCTTCTTATCTGGACTCTTTCTTAACAACACGTAGACGGCTCCGCTACCACCGTGAAAGCGCTGCGCACTGTGAACACACTGCACTTCTTTAATTTGCTGTAGCCAACTGCTGACGAAGCTCTTCATTAACGCTGGTGGATTAGACCGTTCACCTCGACCATGAACAATGACAACCGTGCGAATGTCCATTGATATACATTGTTTCAGGAATTTTACGACTTCATCACGTGCTTCTTTCAGTGTTTTTCTGTGTAAGTCTAAACGTGCCTGAATCGGATACTTGCCTAAGCGTAGTTTGCGGTATACGCCGTCTTGCACACCATCACGTTTGAACTCGACAAAGTCGTCGGGCTTGAGCATTTCGGCATGATCGAGAGAGAGATACTCTGGGTCGTCCTCTGTTAACCATATAGCCGCTTCTCGCTTAGCAAGGTGTGCATCGGTTACTTGGTGAACTTTCTTGTGCTCTGCGGTGTCTTGAGTGATTGGCTTTACATCACCCATCATTTGTTGGAACAACTCAAAATCGTCATCGTGAGACATAGTGGCGATCTCATAAAGAACAGGATAGGTACAGGTGATTATATCAATGAGATGAGGGAAAAGATCAATAAAAAACCGGAGTAGGCAAGTAACCGACTCCGGTGCAAAGCGTTTATAGGGCTAAGCGAGATCTAGTGAGGAGATTTATCGTTCATGATCTTGTACATGAAGAAACCGCCATAAAACAACATTAGACCGATCGCTCCGAAGATTACTATCATCGATGATAGACCTACTGCATTACCAAATAGGAGATCAAGCCAAAAGTCCATATGTTTCCTCCAAGATATTCCCGATAGACACAAATTAATTGTTGGTGTTTTTTCGCACACTGATCTGGATCAATTATGTTGCTGAGGTTAATGAACTGTATTTTATTGTGGGTTGTCAGTCACATTTTGCGTGCTTGTGTTCAGTTATTCACCAAACGGATTAAGACATTACGTTTTTTTAGAAAAAGCACTTGCGTCTCGGATCAGAATCCGTAATATACCACCTCGTTGACGGGGACAAGTCCTCAGTTAAACATCTCGGTGAATAGCGCAGCTTGGTAGCGCATCTGGTTTGGGACCAGAGGGTCGGGGGTTCGAATCCCTCTTCACCGACCACATTAAGAAAGCCTGCTTTTAAAGCAGGCTTTCGTCGTTTTAGAGGTCATAAAATTCGTACTAACGGATTCGAACCAAAGCGGGGGTTCGCCTGAAGTTAGAATATGGCTCTTCACCGATTATTTTCTAAAAAAGGCTCTGTAGAAATACAGAGCCTTTTTTGCATTTTAAATGCGTGCTGGAGCATAGGGTCGTGGGCTGGAACGCCAGTCCGATCGAATTCCTCTTCACCGACCATATTAAGAAAGCCTGCTTTTAAAGCAGGCTTTCGTCGTTTTAGAGTTCATAAAATTCATACTAACGGATTCGAACCAAAGCGGGGGTTCGCCTGAAGTTAGAATATGGCTCTTCACCGATTATTTTCTAAAAAAGGCTCTGTAGAAATACAGAGCTTTTTTGCATTTTAAAGGCGTGTTGGAGCAAAGGGTCGTGGGCTGGAACGCCAGTCCGATCGAATTCCTCTCCAGCGACCATATTAAAAGAAGCCGCAGCAGAAATGTTGCGGCTTTTTGCATTGAGCTTACTGTATCTACAACTGTTGGATATTGCACTTCGCTTTGCGTGTATTACCAAGCGGTGTAATTTCAAAACCTCGCTCGGCCAGCAAATCTATTAGGTTATCTTTACCGACGAGATGCAGGCTGCCAACCACAACGGTATAGCGGCCTTGCTTTTGCGGGAGTATGCTGCCGATGTCGAGCTTTTCTGCCCAGTCTTTATTACGTGCATACAAAAAGGCCTCATTGAACTCTTCTGTTGCTTTGTCAGTTAAAGAGGCTTCTTCCAACATGCTACCATCGCCACTTTTCCAGCTTTCAATCAGGCATTCGACGAGCTCTTCTCCTGCTTCATATTCATTGATGGATGACAGCAGCATTTCTTTACCTTCATCAGGCTGACCAGTAATTAAATCGATTTGAAACTGTACGGTTTCGAGTGAAATGACAGGAATGCCGGTTTTGTCGGCCAAGCCAATTAAGTGCATATCGACGCCTTCTGTTGAGACATACCCCAGTTTGTTCACTAAAGCGAGTTGGATGGTGAGAGCGGTATTCCATGGTGGGGCATTCAGCAACTGAGTTTCTGGTATCTGCAAATCTTTTGCTATTTTGATCAGTTGTTGACGCTGCGTTTTGTTCAGTATCGTTTTGGTTCGCGTAGACACTGGCGGGTAAACAGCACCCTCACTACTTCTTACGTCCGCTTCAATGATCAGCCCCGAACTTTCGCTAAGGTGTTCCAGTAGGTTTTTAGGCAAGGGATACATGGTTTTATCCCCCACATGTACTGAGCCGATAATCATATATTCTGTCTCGCCTTTTTTGGCTAACCAATGTTGTGGCTCAGCGCTGGACGAAAAGGAAGTAAAAAGAACGAAAAACGATGATACAAAGGTCATTATGCGGAACATATTATTATCCTCGAACTGAATCCCGGATAACATTTTGTATCCAGCATCTTGAAAGCGCATCTGCACATCACTTTATACCGAAACTGGAGCAAGATGCCATATTGAGCATAGAACACGTTTTCAATAACTCGTGTGTATACGAGCCGCTTAATAGGGGGCAGATAGAATTGTCACGATAAACTCACCATTTTACGACGTGCTATTTATTTTTATGCGTAAATTAAGTGTGATCGAAATCTAATTATTTCGCTCTGATAAAAAAGATTGGGGTGAAAATTTAAATTAATAATGTGATCTTAATTGGTAAATCGTTCTGATTTATGTAGTTTGTTGTGATGTAGGTCGGATATGGATTTTTTGAAAGATTTTTTAGTCCAGTTGTAATTGACTGTATTTTATGGGTTTTATTTATTGTCTGGTTTCCCGTTTTGAACATGATCACTTTTTTAAAGGATTTATTTTTCATCGAAAATTAATTGTTTCAGTATTGCCTCCGCCCACTAAGGCAGATTCCAAATTTTGTTATGTAAAGGAACCTACGAGTCTGGAACCATCACATAACGTGAATAAATAAAGGCAGTAATTATGAAATACATTTTTGCACTGAGTGCTCTTTCTCTCGCTTTCGCGTCTAGCGCATTTGCTGGTTCTTCTTACGTAACAGGTAACGTTCAATTTCACGATGATGGCCGAATTCACGGCTCGGACGTGACTTCTACACTCGAAGCTGGTCATACTTTCGATAATTCATTTGGTGGCTTTACGGTTTACACTGAGTTTGATGGTATTCAACTTGGCAAACTAGAAAGTAAAAATGGTGGCGCAGGGAACATAACACCTTACATTACGGTAGGGGGTGAGCAGTCATTTAACATCACCGATCGTCTTTGGGTTGCAGCAGGTTACCAACACTTGTTCTCAGCGGGCGAAAACATTCAATACCGTCCACTGGTGAAAATTGGTTACAACTTCGATAACGGTATTTCTCTGAGCAACCGCACGCGTGCACACATTGATGCAACAGACGCAGATGCAGATACGGACTACCGCATGGATAACCGCATCGGTTACGTGATGAATGAAGATGTGACGCTAAGCTACAACAATGTATACATGATTGATGCCGATACAATGGACCACGAGTTCCGTGCGACATGGACTCGTAAAGGTGTTCAACCATACTTTGAACTTCGCTCTCAGGCTCATGGCGCAGAAAATGCGAATGGAGACAGCCTAGTGAACAACGCCTTTGTATTTGGTGCTTCTTACGGTTTCTAACGATTTCGTCTTAATTGTCCATTAAGTTGCTAAGAAAAAGCCCAGCATCTGTTTTAAGAGCTGGGCTTTATTTTATTTGTCGTTACCTTTGTGGTGACTAAAGGCCGAAACCTGTCCTTGTTCATTGAAAGCGTAAACGGTGTAACTGTCCTTTTTATCGCCATACTCCATGCCCGGCGAGCCTACTGGCATTCCAGGAACCGTCAGACCTTTCGCATTCTTCGGTGGGTTTTCCAAGAAGGCTTTAATATCGGCTGCTGGCACGTGTCCTTCAAACAGATAACCGTTTATTTCTGCCGTATGGCAAGAGTAGAGCTGTTGGTTTTTCATGCCTAATTCGCGTTTGATGGCATTCATATCATCATGCAGTTTTTCTTCGACCGTAAAGCCGTTCTCTTCCATGTGTTTTGTCCAGTCACCACAACAGCCACAATATGGCGACTTGTGGTTAATGACATCGGCTGCCAATACATTGGCGGATACGGTCGCAAGCATCGCAAAAGTTACAAGTTTCAATTTCATAATACCCTCAGAAAGAAGTCGTCATTTTACTGAAAACAGTCGTAGTCGGTTTGCATTACTAACGACAGTAATTGAAGACAGTGCCATCGCTGCTCCTGCAACTACGGGACTGAGTAAAAAGCCAAATGCTGGGTAAAGTACACCTGCCGCAACAGGTATGCCCAACGAGTTATAAACAAAGGCACCAAACAAGTTTTGTTTCATGTTTTTAAGTGTAGCGCGCGACAACTCTATTGCGTGCACCACGGCCATTGGTGAAGTGTTGAGAATCGTCATTTGCGCACTTTCTATCGCGACATCACTGCCGCTTCCCATTGCGATACCAAGGTTGGCAAGTGCAAGAGCAGGCGCATCGTTAATGCCGTCTCCGACCATCGCCACAATATGGCCTTTAGATTGAAGTTGCTCGATGTGCTGGGCTTTTTCATCTGGTAACACTTGGGCAATCACTTCATCGATACCGAGCTCTTTACCGATCGCATCAGCAACGTGCTGGTTATCACCCGTCAACATCACGGTTTTGATTCCCTGAGCTTTTAAAGCTGAAAGTGCTTCTTTAGCGTCTGATTTGATTGGATCGGCAATCGCAATCAGTCCGACTAACTCGTTATCCAGAGCCACAGCGACAGGTGTCCAAGCGTTTTTTGCACTCTCTTCTATCGCTTGTTTTAGGTTACTTGTGTCAATGTTCTCGGCTTGCATAAATTGCAAAGAACCGATCAGCAATGGTTTACCTTGGTAAGTCGCTAAGATGCCGCGTCCACGGACGTTTTCGAATTTATCTAATGTGACTTCTTGCGCGTTTTGTTGTTTCGCAAAATCACACACGGCTTTGGCAAGTGGATGCTCAGACTGACGCTCTGCCGAATAGGCCATAGCAAGCAGCTCATCTTGACTGGTCGCGTGAGTAAACACTTGTTGAACTGATGGTTTTCCTTGTGTCAACGTGCCGGTTTTATCGAAGACAACCGTATCGACTTTACTGGCTAACTGCAGTGCATCAGCGTCTTTAATTAAGATGCCCAACTCGGCGGCTTTGCCTACGCCAACCGTGACGGAAAGAGGTGTAGCCAAGCCAAGTGCACATGGGCAGGCGATGATGAGTACGGTTGTTGTCACCACGAGCATGTAGCTGGCTTTAGGCTCTGGGCCTACGGCAAACCAAACCAACGCAGCAAGTAAGGCAATACCAACCACGACAGGTACAAATACCGCTGAGATTTGGTCGGCTAATTTGGCGATGGCAGGTTTACTGCTTTGAGCGGTTCTAACCATACGAATGATGCGCGCAAGCATCGTATTTGCACCAATGCCAGTGGCTTCGATAACCAAGCTACCGTCGGTGTTTAGCGTACCAGCAGAGACTTCTGCATCCAGCCCTTTTAGTACCGGGACAGGCTCTCCGGTTAGCATTGACTCGTCTATATAGGATTCGCCTTCGAGTACGGTGCCATCTACTGGCACTTTCTCGCCGGGCTTAATTCTTAATTTCATTCCAAGCGTTATTTGCTCAACGCTGATGGTCTGATCGCCTTTCTCTGTAATAGCCGTCGCTTGTTGTGGTTGCAAGTTAATTAAAGCTTGTAATGATCGAGTAGTGTTGGCCTTGGCTTTGGCTTCTATATAGTGACCGAGAGAAATCAAACCAATGATCATGGCACTTGCTTCAAAATAGACGTGACGTGATGCGAGCGGGAACCAGTTTGGGAAAACCACGACGAGCATGGAGTAGAACCAAGCAGCACCTGTGCCCAATGCAACCAGTGTATCCATGGTTGCGCGTTTGTGAGTCGCCGCTAACCAAGCGTTGCTGAAGAAGTGGCGACCAGCAGTTGCCAGAAGCAGCAAACATAAAAGACCGACCGCGCCCCAAATGTACTGGTCACTGGTGTGGCGAATCATCATGTTACCTCCAGCCACACCCCACAGCATTAAGGGAGCACCCACCACTAAGCCAGCAATGGCATCAAATTTAAAGCGTTTTTGCTGTGCCAATTGCTGCTGCGCTTGCTTTTCTTGTTGTGTTGCGGCGTCTTGTAGGATTTCCGCTTGGTATCCTGCTTGTTTTACCGACTCTACAATCGCTTGGTGTAGGTCTTCAGAATCCTGAGTCGCGAACACTAAGGCACTTTGTTCAGCAAGATTTACCTGAGCTTTTTCTACACCTTCAACCTTAGTTAATGCTTTTTCGACTGAAGAAACGCAACTTGCGCAGGTCATTCCCTGGATTAGCATTTGCAGTTGAGTGCCGCTGGCTGGTGGAATGTCTTTCAGTGGGTTATCTGGTGCTTTGCTTTGTGCTGGTTGGGATTCATCTTCAGGCTTGGCACTTTTAGCTTCTGTACTTTCGGTGCCAGTGATGGCTTCTTTACTCGCGGTGTAGCCTAAGCTCGCGACAAGATCGATGACTTGCTGTTCAGAAAGAAGAGTTCGGATATTTAATTGCGTCGTCGAAGCTTTAAATGAGATAACGTCTGCATTTGAATCTAACAAAGCCGTGAGCTTTTTGACGCAGCCGCCACAGCTTAATCCGGATAAATTAAAGTCATAGGCGTGACCAGCCTGATAGCCTAAGGACTCAATAGACTCAACAATCTCGTTTAAAGAGGCATCGGTTTTGACTTCCACAGAGGTCGGGGACAAGTTGAGAATCTCAACACTATGATTTGCAAGTAAAGTTTTCTCCACTTTCCTTGCACAACCCATGCAGTTAAGCCCTGATAACGGTACTACAAACTGATTCATAACTTGTCCTCACTGATCGTAATATAGTGAGCTTAAACCTTACTGCAAGGGTAAGGTCAAGGTTTGTTATCAATGAAGTGAATTTCGTTGAACCCCGCATCGAGAGGTTATTTGGGTATATGAACACGGAAGGATTGTAGTATTGACTTACGATGGTAAAATGTCGCCACTTTTATCCTTGACAATACAACGAGAACCCTCTCGTTGAACATTAACCCTAAGGAACTCAAATGACGGTTAAAACTCGTTTTGCTCCTAGCCCAACTGGCTATCTACACGTTGGTGGTGCGCGTACGGCACTGTATTCTTGGCTATATGCTAAAAACCAAGGTGGTGAATTCGTTCTGCGTATCGAAGATACAGACCTTGAGCGTAACTCTAAAGAAGCGGTTGATGCGATTCTGGAAGGTATGGAATGGCTAGGTCTGGAGTGGGATGAAGGTCCTTACTACCAAACTCAACGTTTTGACCGTTACAACGAAATGGTTGATAAGCTGGTTGCTGAAGACAAAGCATACAAATGTTACGCATCTAAAGAGCTACTGGATGAAATTCGTGCAGAGCAAGAAGTGAACAAAGAAATGCCTCGCTACGATGCTAACCATCCTAAAATCAAAGCGGCAAACGATGCGGCGAAAGATGGTGATCCTTGCGTAATTCGTTTCCGCAACCCGAAAGAGGGTAGTGTTGTATTTGAAGACCAAATCCGTGGTCGTATCGAAATCCGTAATGAGCAGATGGATGACTTGATCATTCGCCGTACTGATGGTTCACCAACGTACAACTTCTGTGTTGTGGTTGATGACTGGGATATGGGCATCACACACGTTGTTCGTGGTGAGGATCACATCAACAACACACCTCGTCAGATCAACATTTACGAAGCACTAGGTGCACCAGTACCTACATTTGCTCACTGTGCAATGATTCTGGGTGACGACGGTGCGAAACTGTCTAAACGTCACGGCGCTGTGTCGGTAATGCAGTACCGCGATATGGGTTACCTACCAGCTGCTCTAAACAACTACCTTGTTCGTCTGGGTTGGTCTCACGGTGACCAAGAAATCTTCACTCAAGAAGAAATGATTAATCTGTTTAGTCTGGACGCCGTATCTAAGTCAGCGTCTGCATTTAACACAGATAAGCTGCAGTGGCTAAACAACCACTACATCAAGAGCTCTGATCCAGCGTACGTTGCAGAGCATTTACAATGGCACCTAGACCAACAGAAGCTGGACGTGACAAACGGCCCTGCAATCACTGAAGTGATCAAATTGGTTGGTGAGCGTTGTAATACACTTGTTGAACTGGCTGAGCAGATTCGCTACTTCTACGAAGATTTCTCTGAGTTTGAAGCAGGCGCTGCGAAGAAACACCTACGTGGTGTAGCAAAAGAGCCTCTAGAGCTTGCACTTGCAAAAGCAGAAGCGTTAACTGAGTGGACAACTGAAAGCATCAAAGATGGTGTAATTACAGCCGTTTGCGAAGAGCTAGAAATCGGCATGGGTAAAATTGGTATGCCGCTACGTGTCGCAGTAACAGGCGGTGGTCAGTCTCCATCTGTTGACGCAGTTATGGCTCTAATTGGTCAAGAGCGTTGTATTGCTCGTATTAAAATGGCCTTAGCGTTTATTGCTGAACGTGAAGCTAATGCATAATTAAATTGCGTAAATATTCAAAAGCCGCGGTAATTTCCGCGGTTTTTTTATGTCTAAAGAATGTAATAAAAGCGAAAGTAGTGAACAGATTTGACTGATGTACATGCTATGTCGGCGTGTTGATGTTTGTTTTTTGATAAATTTTTGTAATTAAAGATCGTGATTTTTAGTGCTTATTCAATGGCTGATTTTCAAACTATCCCTCTGATTAATATCTACTATCTATAAAGTTCCCCAAGTAGTATCTCAATAGTGAGACAAATATCTGCATTAGTTACTTTGTTGTGACTTTTAGCGCAAACGTTTGCGTCGTTGTCGCGATAGGCTTTTGGTGCTCTATGTCACATAATGTTTGCGGTTTTGATGACACTAAATTGACAGTTTTGGGATTTTTCTCGAGATTTCTTAGCGTTATAGTTCATCTCGTCAGTGGGACCCAAATAACGGTCCCGAATACTGTACAGGAATGATACCCGAGCAACTTTTGATAAATAATTTGCATGCATATGCACGAAGTTGGCTTCGGTAATACGCTCAAGGAATGAATCAAATTGGAATACAACGTCAGTCGGCGACGCATTTCGTGATCTAATAAAAGTAATTCTTAATAGGAATCAATAATGAAAAAACTAGCAGCGGTAATTTCAGCATCTTTACTTATGGCATCAGCGGCTCAAGCCGAAGTTTATGTTGGCGGTAAAATGGGTAAATCTTGGTTGGAAGATGCTTGTGTAGCAGGTCAATCTTGCGATAAAGATGACTCGACTCTTGGTGCTTTTGTTGGTTACGAATTCAATGACTACATTGCAGTTGAAGCAGGTTTTGACAATGTTGGTGATTTTGATAACACCTCTTTCGGTGGTCACGTAGAAGCTATCACCCTTGCGCCTAAATTCAGCCTACCAATCACTGAAGACATCGCACTTTACGGTAAAGTGGGTGGCGCTTACGTAATGTTCGATGGTAAAGACGATTACTCTTACCTTGGTGCGGCAGGTCTTGAGTTCAACCTAAGCCAAAATGTTACAGCTCGTGCGGAATACCAAACTATCACTGACATCAACAACGATGTAGTTCGCGCAACAGGCAATACAGCGACCCTAGGTGTTTCATTCAAGTTCGGTGGCAGCGAAGAGCCAGTTGTTGAAGAAGCGCCAATCGTTGAAGAAGTGGTTGTTGTAGAAGAGCCAGTCGTTGTAACGAAAACATTTGAAACTCAAACTATCGGTACTGGTGGCTTCGATCTAAACAGCACAACACTAAAACCTGAAAGCGCAGCTAAACTAGACAACTTGGTTGCTTTCCTAAACGAGCATCCACAAGCGAATGTTGAAGTGGTAGGCTACACAGATGCTTCTGGCGCTGCATCATACAACCAAAAAGTTTCTGAGAAACGCGCAGAATCTGTTGCTAACGCACTAGTAGAAAAAGGCATTGATGCATCACGCATCCACGCTCGTGGTGAAGGTGAAAACAACCCTATCGCATCAAACGAAACGCGTGAAGGTCGCCAACAAAACCGTCGCGTAGAAGTGATTGTTCCTGAATTTGAATACCAAGTTCAGCAATAAGATACTATTTAAACAAATAGAGTCCTGAATTTAAATGCCCCAAAGCGTTAGCGCTTTGGGGCATTTTTATATCTATTGTCGATGCAAAAAACAGTCTCACTCAAAAATGACTTAGTACATTGGGTTATTTAAGATCGATACTGTTTAGGCGTCCCATGAACGTAAGTATTTCCAGATTTTCCTTGTGAGCTTCCAACAGTGCTTTTTTGGTTTGCATGTATGCGGCAAGCTTGCCGTATTTACTGATTGAGCGCACAACCGTCTTGTACTTATATTCTCCATGTTCGTTAAACTCTCGCCACTTGGCAATGTAACAAGTGTCTCGATTGTCTGGATTCTCTAGAGTTGGATTGGGTTTATGAACGATTTTCGGTTCAACACTGTGCGGTAATCTTGTCATCAGATAGGGATCTTTCAAAAGGCGCCGCCAAAACTTGCCCCACATCTGCTGTCCCAATTCATTTCTCAATTTAATGGCTTTCTTTAGTCCCTTCTCCTCTCCAATGCGCACAAACCCTACAGAGCGGTGAAGTACCGTATCCTCTGGGGTGTGGATGTGGATCTTAAAGGCTGTCTTGCCTTTGGATATAAAACGGTGTCCGGTATTTGTAATTAAATTGCTCTTAGACATAGCGCTAACTAATATTCTTATTAATAGCCAAAAAGGGTAAGCAAAACTCATCAATAATTAAAGTCATAAAATATAAAACTGTAAATAGCTGCGTTTAAAATTGGTTTTGTGCCGTTAGTGAATGTTCTAGAAAAAGACGCTGAGTGAGCTTCTAATGAATCGTCTCAAGTGATGTCAGATCAAGGGAAAAGAAAAAAACCTTAGTTCAACCGCGAACTAAGGTTTTGATGTGGCGCCCCCAGTAGGATTCGAACCTACGACCTGTCCCTTAGGAGGGGACTGCGCTATCCAGCTGTGCCATGAGGGCGTAATACCAGCTACTGCAGTTGGTATAATCAAATAAGATGCGTCATCTATAATATTCAAAAGTACGCATATCTCAAGGGCTAATGTTGTCTTTTAGAGTATCTTGTTCATTACATCGCCAATTTGAACGCTTGATGACAGGTTGGGTTGATCGATGCTCAGTTCTGCTTCGTGTTCATAAACGCGCGACACGGTTAAGGTCACTTCACTTTGCGATACTTTGTTACGTGGTAAACCGCTTTGATCGATAAAAGACGCGGTGTGCCACAATTGCAATTTGTCGCCCTCTTTAACACCGTGCATACGGCCTAAATCCATAGTGACGGTGTTTCCGTAGACAGCCACTACTTCCGGCAAGGTTATCTTACAAGACAGTTCTGATTCCAAATCTAACATGATGTTACGGCTTACGCGCAGCATCATTTCACCATAAGTAGAGGCCCAGAATCGCGCGCTTCGTGTGTCGACCTGACTGGTTTTTGCAAACGGCCAGCGAGCGACTTCGCGGTAGGTTTTATAAAAGACTTCATGGCCAGTTTTACCATCATAAACTTTCATCTCTAAGGCAAACTGCCGGTTGATGATGTCATCTTTGAGTACTTTAGATTCAATCGTCGCGGTTAAGTCAGTAATGACGCCACCAATGATGTACTGTGCTCCATTGTCCTCGGCAATCATCTGAGTGCGAGCAGGGTAGTTGCGGCTAATTGAGTAGTCGGTAGTGCCGACAGAAACGAAACTGTGCGAGGTCTGATCGAGCTGACGATTCACTACGTGACTAAAGTCATCACCAACTTGATAAATTTGTCCCATCACGGCTTGTTGAGGAGAGGCGACATCAATATTCCCAACCAGGATGGTTTTTTTGTATTGAGCCGTGTGGCAACCCATTGCCGATGGGTAGATGTCGACACGGAGCTTTATCTCCATCTTACCACTTCGTTTTCGCTCAGATTCGACCAGGATGTAGCGTACTTCATGGTTAGTGAACTGATACTCTTTGCGGTTTTCTTCTAATAGCGGCATTAAATTACTGATGCTGCCAATATCTGCCCCCGAAAAGTTGACGGCTTTAAAAAGCGCATCCTCTAAGGCGTGTAGCCTTGCCGCATCGTCCGAAGATACGATCGTGGCAACGCCTGTCACTTCGTACCACGCGGCGACTGCGCGAAAAGGCAGAAGCAGAACGAAAGTGATTGATAATACGCTGATTAATATTTTTTTCATGGCTTGTAACCGTTCAGGTATAAATATTGCTAAAACAAACATCAGTGAAGTTTGGTAGCGCTTTCTAGTTTGGACAGGCAAAAGAAAAGCAAAGACTGTTCCAAGATTTCGTTTCTTGTCATGAATGACAAGGAACAGTGACACCCAAGATTATCTGGAGAATCAATCCATGAAAAAATGGCTTGCTGCCGCATCGATGATGACGCTTTTGACATCGTGCGCGTATTCACCAATTTACAATGGTAAAGAACCCTATTCAGGCAGTCAGTTCATGCTGATGGATAGCCCGCGTCATACGATGGACTTTTTTATTGAAAGCATGACGGAAGAGTTGATGGTTTCTAACGTCGCGGTCTCTGCGCGTACACCGATTGCGATCACATCATTCGTTGATTTACAGAATATGGATGCAACCAATTGGTTGGGTAACTCGGTATCTGAAGGATTCATCCATCAGTTCCAGCGTCGTGGATTTAAAGTGGTGGACTTTAAAACGACGGGCTCGATTCAAGTCACTCAACAAGGTGACTTTGCATTGAGCAGAGACTGGAGCGATCTCGCTCAAGAGCAGGAAATCCAATACGTATTAACTGGCACTATGCTACGCCAAGAAGGTGGTGTGCTTGTAAACGCTCGCGTGGTTGGGATGCAAAGCCGAATTGTTGTAGCAACGGCACAGGGCTTTTTGCCTGCGGATCGTATTGGCCGCGACTTAGATACGCTCAACAGTATTCGTACTCAAGATGGCGTCCTGATTCGTTCAGACCCGACGATTCGTCAGCCATACACTGTGATTCTCCGCCCATAGGACAGAGCCATGAAAAAATTATTATTTATTATCGCCACCTTGGTGCTGGTGGGTTGCCAACCATTACAGCAGATGCGTCAGGATGAGCTGCTCGTTGCCGTAGGTTATGCCAGCGTGAGTGAACAAACTGGTCGCACTGTAGAAGAAAAACGTGTTCGAGCAATGCGCGCATCGAAAATTGATGCTTACCGTGAACTGGCAGAGCAGGTCTATGGTATGCGTGTCAGTGGCCGAGCGGAGTTGCAAGATCAGCGTTTAGGGACGGAAAGCACAACCGGTGCGGTTGACGGCGTTATTCGCGGCGCGGAAGTGGTGAGAAGCTACTTGGTCGAAGACAGTTATGTAACAGAGCTTCGTCTGGATATCCGCAAAATGGATAAGCTACGAGACTATGGTGAAGTTCAGCAGGTACCTGAGAAGCGTCAGCAGACCCTGTTCTGACATCTAAATAGCGTCAGATAATCTCTTTAGCGGCTCATTGGTAACATTGGGTCGTTTTTTGTGCGTAAAACTTAGAGTAGATAAACGATAGGGGTATCACGAAGAGAAAAGTCAGGCTTTGATGTTGGTGCCTAAAGTCGAAATGGTGTGAGTTTGCCCACCGGCGTTGTAAGTCATACCGACTTTACCGTGGGTGCGTTGAAGCATGTTATTGAGCTTGGTGAAGCTCAGCTGCGCTCGATTGAGCGATTCACCGTTCATTTGATTAACTTGTTGGCAATCAATGACGATAGATTGAATCTGGTTTACCACCTGACTTAGGTGTTCATCTTCGGTAAGCTGATTGACATGCGGGTGAGAGGCGATTCGCTGATCAGTCATCTTTAATTGATCAATGAGTGTCATCTTTTGTTTGGCAATACTTTCGATATCAGCAGAAACACGCGCAGTGATGGCTTGTGTTTCCTGACGTAAAACGACAGAAAGTGCTTTTGCATTTTCTAGTTGGAAGTTTACGAGATCGACTAATGCTGCCATGAATACTTACCTTGAGCCTAAGTCAGTTAGATTTTGCCTTGCAATTCGCTTTCAAGCTTAATCATGTTGTCGGCCAGTTTTTCTGGATCAACTTTGTATGAGCCGTTTGCGATTGCTTCTTTGATTGCGGCCACTTTTGCGGTGTCATAAGCCGGTGAAGCTGCCATATCCTTTTGGAGTTTATTGACGTCTTTACTTTGTTGGCTCAAAGATACTGCATCTTGTTGCGCTGACACTTTATGCGAATCTGTTGTGTTGGTCGCATTCGATTCATTACGTGCAGGTGCGCGACTTTTATTAGTCGTCATTATCTGACCTGAACGTATATTGTCTATACCTGCCATGTTTTACCTTTGCCTTGTATCGTAATACTGGTACTCAGACTATCGACCAACGCCAAAATAACTTTAATCATTTTGTGCACTTTTATTGATCGATTTTCATCTCGTGCTGTTGTTCGCCGAAGGTCAAAAGTTGACGGTGATTTCTGCAATGCCAGTCACTATGCCTTCTATTATACGTTGTGACTTATCATTTTTCACTCTCACTTGATCACCTGCTGCACCGTCTTGCAATGCGGTGCCTTGGGTCGAGATCGTCATCCCCGCTTTTACCGCTTGAATTGTCACTCTCTCGTTACGACACACCACGCACACATCATTTCGCTCCACGACATCTCCAAGGCGAACACTACGCTTTAATTTCGCGCCCACGACTTGAGAAAGGTCGGTAAAGCCATCTTTGCGAAAGCGTTGTAACTCAATCATTGACGTGGTGACGTCTGAAGCACTGATGATTTCTCCTCGAACGAGTTGGCGAGTACTGACAAGCATCGGGACCGAAACTGACATACGCACTGGGACGTAGACTTTCCAGTCATCAGCAAAACATTCAACCAATACATTAATATTGCTGCGCGTGCTGCTGGTGGTAGAAGCCGATGTGTCGAGAGGCTTTGGGCAGTCAGTAGCTTTAATCCGTGAGTCGATATTTGCTGCATTGACGGTTAACTCACCGCCTGCAGGTTGCTCGACGGTGGCTAGAACATGTTGTTCTGCTGCCATTTTTATCTGTTCGAGCTGATTATCAGTGGCTGAATGAACAAAAAAGCTAAATATACTGAGCAAAATGCCGATAGCCTTAGCGTACTTTGTGAATACCGATCTACATATTGTTTTAGTCAATGTAGTCGAAGTGATAGTGAAATACGCCATAAGGTCTCCCTGGAACAATGCTTGCCAGTGGTAGAGTATCATTTAAAAACAAAAAGTTTGAGATGGAGATGAGCATATGACGGGGATTCTTGACTCAGTGAATCAGCGTACGCAACTCGTCGGTCAGAACCGATTGGAATTGTTGACCTTTAGATTGATGGGGCGGCAGCGTTATGGCATTAACGTATTTAAAGTTCGGGAAGTGCTGCAATGTCCAAAGCTGACAGTAATGCCAAATCTGCATCCGTTAGTAAAAGGTGTTGCTCATATTCGTGGCCATACCGTATCCGTTATTGATTTAAGCCTGGCAATTGGTGGCCGCCCAACCACGGAAATTGACAAGTGCTTTGTGGTGATTGCGGAGTTCAACCGCTCTATTCAGGCGTTCTTAGTATCGTCGGTTGAGCGTATTATAAACATGCACTGGGAAGCGATTTTGCCGCCTCCGGAAGGCGCGGGTAAAGCACATTACCTGACCGCGGTAACCAACATTGATAACGAGCTCGTTGAAATTCTCGATGTAGAAAAAGTTTTGGCTGAAATTGCGCCAGTGGATGAGACGATGGACGCTTCGATTGGTGAAGAAATCGCTCAGGCAGAGCAGGTGAAACCAATTGTACGCCGTATTATGATTGCCGATGACTCTACTGTTGCACGTAAACAACTCGAGCGAGCTATCCGTTCGATCGGTTTCGAGGTGTTGTCGGTGAAAGATGGTAAAGAGGCATACAACACCTTGCTTGAGATGGCTCGAGAGGGTGACATCTACGAGCAAATTTCTTTGGTGATTTCTGATATCGAAATGCCAGAGATGGACGGCTACACCCTAACCGCTGAAATTCGCAGAAATGCGGATTTGAAAGACCTTTATGTTATTCTCCACTCTTCCTTAAGTGGCGTATTTAACCAAGCTATGGTTGATCGCGTGGGAGCGAACACCTTCATTGCGAAATTTAATCCAGACGAACTGGGTAACGCGGTTAAAACTGCATTAATACAATAAAGAGACATGAATGACTGCTATTACAATTGGCGATCAAGAGTATCGTGACTTTAGCCGTTTTCTCGAAGCGCAATGTGGCATTGTGCTAGGCGATAGTAAGCAGTACTTAGTGCGCAGTCGATTAAGTCCGTTAGTGACCAAGTTTAAGCTCACTTCGTTGTCTGATTTACTGCGTGATGTGGTCTCAGGCCGCAATCGGGAACTACGTATTGCGGCTGTGGATGCGATGACAACCAATGAAACGCTGTGGTTTCGAGATACGTATCCGTTCACGGTTTTAGCTGAGAAATTATTGCCGGAAGTCGCGGCAAACAAACGCCCGATTAAAATCTGGTCAGCCGCCAGTTCATCGGGGCAAGAACCGTACTCCATCGCAATGACGATTTTGGAAACGCAGCAGCGTAAACCGGGATTGTTGCCAAGCGTTTCTATCACCGCAACCGACATTTCGAGCAGTATGCTGGAGATGTGTCGCGCTGGCGTGTATGACAATTTAGCGTTGGGGCGTGGTCTCTCTCCGGAACGTCGTCGTGTCTTTTTTGAAGACAACGGAGATGGCCGCACGAAAGTGAAAGACAATGTAAAGCGTCTGGTCAACTTTCGCCCGCAAAACTTGCTCGACAGCTACGCGCTGGTGGGTAAGTTTGACATTATCTTTTGCCGTAATGTCCTGATTTACTTCTCACCGGAGATGAAATCGAAAGTGCTCAATCAAATGGCAAACCAGCTCAATCCGGGTGGTTATCTACTGCTGGGGGCATCTGAGTCGTTAACCGGGCTGACGGATCGTTTTGAAATGGTGCGTTGTAATCCGGGTATCATTTATAAATTGAAATAGTTTAAAGATCCTAGGGTCAAGACCTAGGATCTCTCTTAACCCAATACCTGATCTTCCCCTTCATTTTTGCCTACTCCCTCAAACAAAGGTATCTTTACGCTTAAGCCGAGTGGATTGACACTGACATTCCATTAATCACCTTGGCTTACATATTGCGATTCAAAGCATCGATAACTTTTAGCCGTAAACGTGTGCCAATTTTTGGCATAGTAATTGCTTTTTAGTTATCTATACCGGTCAGTTCTAATTGTAGAGGCAAACATGGCTATATCTTTTGACAATGCACTAGGCATCCACCAACACACGGTGGGCGTACGTGAGCGCAATGCTGAGGTGATTTCCACCAACATCGCGCAAGCAAACACACCTGGTTACAAGGCAAGAGGTTTAGACTTTGCAAAGGAATTACAAGCGGCAACATCAGGGGCAAGTATTAGTCTTAATCGAACCGATGGTCGGCATATTCCTGCCACTACAACATTGACAGGAGACAAGCTATATCGTCTTCCTACCCAACCTGATACGGGTGATGGCAACACGGTAGATTTGGATTTAGAACGTAACCTGTTCATGCAGAACCAAATCAGACACCAGGCATCACTCGACTTTCTAGGTGGCAAATTTAAGAACTTAACCAAGGCAATCAAAGGGGATTAATTTAGATGAGCTTATTTAACGTTTTCAATGTGACAGGTTCCGCAATGAGCGCTGAGTCTGTTCGTCTGAATACTACCTCAAGCAACCTGGCGAATGCGGATAGTGTCAGCAGCTCTGCGAAAGACACTTACAAAGCGCGTCATGCTGTATTTGGTGCCGAGTTAGGTAACGCCATGCGTAACGGTAATACGGTGCCAGTAAAAGTGTTGGGAATTGTAGAAAGTGATAAACCGCTAAATGCGGAGTACAACCCTGATCATCCTCTTGCAAACGAACAAGGCTACATCTACAAGCCAAACGTTAATGTAATGGAAGAAATGGCAAACATGATTTCGGCTTCTCGCGCATATCAAACCAATGTTCAAGTTGCCGACTCAAGTAAACAAATGCTGCTGCGTACGCTGCAGATGGGTCAATAAGGATAAGGAGGTAGCGTATGGCCGGATTTAACAACGTTGGTCAAAGCGGCTTGTCCTACATCGACCAGCTCAAAAGCCTACAAGAGAACAAAAAAGCGGAAGAGAGTACAGGTAAGCAGGACCTGAAACAGGAAGACTTCCTATCTTTGCTCACCAAGCAATTGTCTCAGCAGGACCCGTTTAAGCCAGTCAGCAATGACCAGATGATCGCGCAGATGGCGTCATTTGCGACCGTTGATGGCATCGGCAAAATGAACACTCAATTTGAGAGTCTGAACTCGTCGATGACATCGAACCAAGCATTACAGGCTTCTTCTCTGGTTGGACGCGATGTGTTGGTCCCAGGCGCTGCGGGTGTGAAGCAAGACGAAGCCCCAATGGCAGCCATGGTTAAGCTTTCGCAGTCTATCGACAATTTATTTGTTCGTGTCGAAAACGAGGCTGGCCAACTGGTTCGTACTTTTGAGGTAGGAGCGAAACCAGCTGGTGACACCCGTGTACTCTGGGACGGTAATGATGAAAGCGGGAATCCATTGCCTGCCGGTAAATACAAAGTGAAAGCATCTGGCTTAGTTGATGGGGCGTCGCAAGAGTTCCCAGTCTCCACTTATGCCAATGTAAACAGCGTATTACTCGGTAAGGGCGACGGAAACGTATTACTTAATCTGGCGGGTTTTGAATCGCCAGTTCGACTTGCAGAAGTATTGGAAGTCGGCAAAGCGTAACGCATAACACGCGAGATCAGGAGACTTTGGAATGTCATATGTATCTTTAAGCGGTTTGTCCGCCGCTCAATTGGATTTAAACACCACCAGTAACAACATTGCGAACGCCAATACGTATGGCTTTAAAGAGTCTCGTGCCGAGTTTGCGGATGTCTACTCAAACTCTTTGTTCACCAACGCCAAAACCACACCAGGTGGCGGTGTTCAGGCTGGCCAGGTTGCTCAACAATTCCATGAAGGTTCAAGTGTTTACACCAATAACCCGATGGATTTGCGTGTGTCAGGAACGGGCTTCTTCGCCGTGGCGAAAGATCGTCTCGTGCCGCAGCAAAATGAAATGACACGTAACGGTGCGTTCCATTTGAACAGAGACAACTACATGGTAACGGCGAACGATGAGTTTCTGCTTGGTTATGAGGTAAATCCAGACTCTGGTGAGGTGTCATCTTACGAGCCACAGCCAATCAATATTCCAGCTGAGTTTGGTAAGCCAAAACAAACGGCGAACATTGAAGTGGGCGTAAACTTACCTGCTAATGGTGATTTGAAAGATCCGACTCAGTTTGATTTTTCAGATCCAGATACTTATAACCGTTCAACGTCTTCAACCATTTATGACTCAATGGGTCAGTCTTACAAGTTGACCACTTACTACCTGAAAGACCAGACTCAGCCAAATACCTGGAATACCTACTACACGGTAACGGACAAAGATGGTGAGAAGCCGGTTAACATTGCTCAAGGTGATGCAACAACCGCATCTGGCCATGTTGGTCACACGATGAGGTTCAACAATGATGGTACTCTGGCGAGCCTAAACGGTGGCAACCCTATTCGCTCAGTGGCGTTAGGTGCTTCGGTTGGTGAAGGTGGTGCGGCGGCAGAAAATGCCGGTATCAATCTTAACGGCGCTGATCCGATGCAAACTCTGAACTTTGGTTTAGATGCATCAACTCAGTTTGCGGCGCCATTTGAACTGACCAAGTTTGATGAAGATGGTGCTACGACGGGCTTCCTGACCAAAGTTGACTTTGATGAAAACGGCAGCGTGTTGGGCACATACTCAAACGGTGAAAACGTCACCCTGGGCCGCGTTGCGCTCGTCCGTGTTCCTAACGAACAAGGTCTGGATAAAAAAGGTGGCACTCAGTGGGATTCAACTCAGTTCTCTGGTGACAAAATCTGGGGCGAATCCAATAAAGGTTCGTTTGGTACCCTCAATAACGGTGTGCTTGAGCAGTCAAACATTGACATGACTCAGGAGCTGGTGGATCTGATTTCGGCTCAGCGTAACTTCCAGGCTAACTCGCGTTCGCTAGAAGTACATAACCAGCTACAACAAAATATTCTGCAGATCCGCTAGATCGCGAGCCGGATAATCTGCTTTATCAAGTGACGCTGCTTAGCGGCTCACTTGATTACTTTATGACATTCATCAGATACCTAGCCCTAAAAGTCTTCACTTTGGGCTAGGTATTATTTGATCTCTACGTTGCCGCCATTGCCGCTCAGAGGATCAAAAACTTGCCTCTTTCCGGATTTATCCTCGAAAATTTTCCTTTATCTGATTTGATTTCAAATCAACTCGTTGAATATTAAGTGTATTTTATTTTGGCATAAGTATTGCTTTTACTCTCAAGTACAGAGGACTTTAGGGAGTAATTTATGGATCGCGCACTGTTTCTCGCAATGAGCGGCGCCAAGCAAAACATGCAGGCTCTGCAATTGCGTGCCAACAACCTGGCCAACGTGAGCACCACGGGTTTTCGTGCGGATTTGACACAGGCTCGTTCGATGCAAGCGTATGGAGAAGGGCTCCCTTCACGTGTGTTTAGCATGACAGAGCGTCCGGGACATAACTTTGCTCAAGGCAGTGTGATCACCACTGGCCGCGATTTGGATATTACTATCGAAGGCAGCGGTTGGTTGTCTGTTTTAGACCACACTGGCAAAGAAGGGTTGACCCGTAACGGCAACTTAAAAGTCGATCAAAATGGTTTACTGACTAATGCGAGTGGCCATGCCGTATTGGGTGAGAATGACGCCCTGATTACTTTACCTATCCCTCTCTCTAAAATTGAAATCGGTCGTGATGGCACCATCTCTGTACTTCCACAAGGTGCTCCAGCAGAAGAATTACAAGTGGTTGATCGTATCAAGCTTGTGAAAACTGACGACCGCAATTTATTTAAAGACACCAATGGCTTATTTCGCCATAAAACTCCAAACCAGCCTTACGAAGCAGACGCAACCATCGGCATCCAGACCGGTGCTATTGAAGGAAGTAACGTCAATGCCGTGGGTGAAATGACGGCATTGATTGACCTTCAGCGTCAGTTTGAAATGCAAGTCAAGATGATGAGCACCGCTGAAGATATGGACAAGTCTTCAGATTCACTGCTTCGTATGAGTTAACAGAGTTAGAGGTTCACAATGCATCCAGCACTATGGGTTAGTAAAACCGGTTTAGACGCCCAACAAACCAACATCGCAACGATTTCAAACAACCTGGCGAACGCCTCAACGGTTGGCTACAAAAAGAGCCGTGCCGTATTTGAAGACTTGTTTTATCAGAACATTAATCAGCCAGGCGGTCAGTCTTCTCAGAACACAGAATTACCAAGTGGTTTGATGTTGGGTGCCGGTTCTAAAGTGGTTGCCACGCAAAAAGTGCACACTCACGGTAATGCGCAAACGACCACGAATGCGCTGGATATGATGGTGGAAGGCGATGGTTTCTTTCAGGTGACTTTGCCGGATGGCAACATCGGCTATACGCGTAATGGTCAATTCACGCTCAATGGTGAAGGTACGCTCGTGACATCAGGCTCTGGTTACCCGGTAGAGCCAGAAATCGTCATTCCTGAAGACGCAATCTCAATCACGGTGGGGACGGACGGGGAAGTGTCAGTTCGTGTTCGTGGTCAGCAAGACAACCAAGTCGTCGGTCAGCTCACCATTACCGACTTCGTCAACCCGGGAGGTCTAGAGCCAATCGGTCAGAACCTTTATTTGCCGACTGGCGCGAGTGGAGACCCACAAGAAGGGGTACCAGGGCTGGACGGTTTGGGTGAAATTCGCCAATCCATGCTGGAAGCATCGAACGTTAACGTGACCGAAGAGTTGGTCAATATGATCGAAGCGCAGCGTGTGTATGAAATGAACTCTAAAGTGATTTCATCCGTCGATAAGATGATGAGCTTCGTGAACCAGCAGCTGTAACGCTTAAGCATCGAGATTAAGGATCTTATGATGAAACGTATTTACCTGCTTGCACTTATCAGCACCATGTCTGGTTGTGCCATGCTAGAGCCAATTGAAACCGATGAAGTCTCTCAAGCAACCACGGTGGTTGATGCCGTTGAAGGCGACAAATCAGAAGACAGCAGCGGCATTGTGGACACTTTACGCGGCAGAACTGATCCGGTGGCTGGCGATCCTGCATGGGCTCCAATCCATCCCAAACAGAAACCGGAGCACTATGCTGCGGCAACCGGGTCATTATTCAGTCCCGAGCACATTACCGATCTTTACGACGACTCCAAACCTCGTGGTATTGGTGACATCATCACTGTTACGTTAGATGAAACCACAAGCGCGACTAAGAGTGCTAACGCGGATTTGTCGAAAAGTAATGACTCGACCATGGACCCGTTATCAGTCGGTGGTCAAGAGCTGCAAATCGGCGGCAATTACAACTTTTCTTATGACTTAAACAGCAGTAACAGCTTTGTGGGTGATTCGTCAGCGAAACAGAGTAACAGCATCAGCGGTTACATTACTGTCGAAGTGATTGAAGTGCTTGCCAACGGTAATCTGGTTATCCGTGGCGAGAAGTGGATGACTCTGAATACGGGCGATGAGTACATTCGTTTAAGTGGCACCATTCGCCCTGACGACATTAATTTTGACAATACGATTGCTTCCAATCGTGTATCGAATGCCCGCATTCAATATTCAGGCACCGGGTTGCAACAAGATATGCAAGAGCCTGGCTTCTTGGCACGATTCTTTAATGTAGCGCTTTAAGGTGCCGTACTGCGGCAATTTAATTGCGAGAGATAGGTAAGCATGAAAAAAATCTTTTTACTCCTACTGAGCGCTGCGCTGTTTTCAACTGCTGCTCAAGCCGCACGTATTAAAGACGTCGCGCAAGTGGCAGGGGTACGTAGCAACCAACTTGTAGGTTATGGTTTAGTTTCAGGCTTGCCGGGTACTGGGGAGTCTAACCCGTTTACGGAACAAAGCTTCGCGGCCATGCTGCAAAACTTCGGCATTCAACTGCCGCCGGGTACCAAGCCAAAAATCAAAAACGTTGCCGCTGTGATGGTAACGGCAACATTGCCGCCTTTTTCTAAGCCAGGTCAGCAAGTCGACGTCACGGTGTCATCCATCGGAAGCGCGAAAAGCCTGCGTGGTGGCACGCTACTGCAAACTTTCTTAAAAGGTTTAGATGGCCAGGTGTATGCCGTTGCACAAGGTAATCTGGTCGTTAGTGGCTTCAGTGCGGAAGGTGCCGATGGCTCAAAGATTGTCGGTAATAACCCAACCGTGGGTCTTATCTCTAGTGGTGCGACGGTAGAGCGTGAAATTCCTAACCCTTTTGGCCGTGGCGACTACATCACTTTCAACTTGCTAGAGTCTGATTTCACCACGGCGCAACGCATGGCCGATGCGGTTAATAATTTCCTAGGGCCTCAAATGGCGAGTCCGGTCGATGCGACATCCGTTCGTGTGCGCGCGCCGCGTGATGTGAGCCAACGTGTGGCGTTTCTGTCTGCGATTGAAAATCTGGAATTCGACCCAGCTGATAGTGCCGCAAAAATCATCGTAAATTCCCGTACGGGTACCATCGTTGTCGGCAAGCATGTGCGCCTTAAGCCAGCAGCAGTAACACATGGTGGTATGACGGTATCCATCAAAGAAAACCTCAGTGTGAGTCAGCCGAATGCCTTCTCGGGCGGCCAGACGGTCGTTGTTCCGGATTCTGACATTGAAGTGAACGAAGAGCAGGGCAAGATGTTCAAGTTTGAGCCGGGTCTGACGCTGGACGATTTGGTTCGCGCAGTCAATGAAGTCGGCGCTGCGCCTTCAGACTTGATGGCTATCTTACAGGCATTAAAGCAAGCTGGTGCGATTGAAGGCCAGTTGATCATCATCTAAGTCGTTAGGAGGCGGCAATGATTAAGAATCCTAACGATATCGGCTTTATCCACGACATCAGCTCACTCGATACTCTAAGACAAAAAGCAGTCAAAGAGGGCAAAGATGGTGAGCACGAAGCCTTGCGTGCAGCAGCGCGCCAGTTCGAATCCATTTTTACTTCAATGATGCTCAAGTCGATGCGTGAAGCAAACGAAGGTTTCGAATCGAACTTCATGAACAGTCAGAACGAAAAGTTTTACCGTCAAATGTTGGACGAGCAGATGGCGAGTGAACTGAGTGCTTCGGGCTCAATGGGCCTCGCTGATATGATTGTCGCTCAGTTGACAGCAGGACAGGGCAGCGATAAGAGTGAAACCGCTGTGCGTGATGCGGCAAATAATGCCGTGGAGTATCGCCGTGTTGACCCGCAAAAAGCACGTGAAACCGAACAACGTTTGATTGAATCTGGCGAGTTAGAACGTCCAAACCGTACTCTAGCTAACATTCAAGCACCGACTCGATTTGACTCTCCAGAATCTTTTGTCAGTTCAATGATGCCTTATGCAGAAAAGGCAGCTAAAGCGTTAGGGGTTGAGCCATCTCTGCTTCTTGCTCAAGCCGCGTTAGAAACAGGCTGGGGACAAAAAGTAGTTAAGAACGCACGTGGCAGCAGCAACAATCTGTTTAATATCAAAGCGGATCGCAGTTGGCAGGGGGAGAAAGTCACCACTCAGACATTAGAGTTTCATGACAATACGCCAGTGAAAGAAACTGCCGCGTTCCGCTCGTACTCAAGCTACCAAGACAGCTTCAACGATTACGTTCGATTCTTAAACGATAATCCGCGTTATGAGGTCGCTCTGCAAAGACGTGGCGATTCCGAATCGTTCATTCGTGACATTCAACATGCTGGTTACGCCACTGACCCTGACTACGCGGATAAAGTTCTGCAAGTGCAGCAGAAAATAGAAAGCATGTAGCCCCTCGTTATTTTTTCTCATCTTTAAGGCTTGCCATTGTGCAAGCCTTTATTTTATCGATAGTTCCTACTTGTTTCTTTGCTTGGCATACCTTTTGCTTTGTTTGTGTAGGCAATCGGACTTTTACCGATTTTTTCGTTTTTGGGGGCATGTATGGCGTCAGATCTTCTGAATGTAGGTACTCAAAGTGTGCTTACCGCTCAGAGACAATTGAATACCACTGGTCATAACATTTCTAATGTTAATACAGAGGGTTATAGCCGTCAGTCTGTGGTTCAAGGCACTAACGATCCGCGTCAGTTTGGCGGAGCCACTTATGGCATGGGCGTGCATGTGGAAAATGTTCGCCGCTCTTGGGATCAGTTTGCCGTTAATGAACTCAATATGGCATCGACCAACAATGCCAACAAAACCGATACCCAAGATAATCTCGACATGCTTTCAGGCATGCTGAGCTCGGTTGCCTCGAAGAAGATCCCTGAAAACCTCAATGAATGGTTTGATGCAGTTAAAACCATGTCTGACACCCCAAATGATTTAGGCGCGCGTAAAGTGGTGCTTGAGAAATCAAAAATCTTTTCTGACACATTGAACGATTTCCATGAAACGGTTCGATTACAGTCTGATGTAACCAACAAAAAGTTGGATATGGGGATAGAGCGCATTAACCAGATCGCGCTGGAGATTCGCGATACTCATCGTCTCATGATGCGTACTCCGGGGCCGCACAATGATTTGATGGACCAACATGAGAAGCTGATTAAGGAACTGTCTGAATACACCAAGGTCACAGTTACCCCGCGCAAAAATGCGGAAGGGTTTAACGTCCACATTGGTAATGGCCACACTTTAGTCTCAGGCACCGAAGCCAGTCAGTTAAAAATGATTGATGGGTATCCAGACGTTCTCCAGCGACGTTTGGCGATGGTGGAAGGTGGCGGCATCAAGGCGATTCAATCAGACGACATCGACGGAAAAATGGGCGCTCTACTCAATATGCGTGACCAGCACATTCCACAGTTACTTGATGAGATGGGCCGATTGGCTACCGGTTTTTCATACAAAGTGAATCAGTTGCAATCCCAAGGTTTGGATCTCAACGGCAAAATTGGTAAAGAGGTATTTACCGATATTAACTCGGAACTGGTCGCACAATCACGAGTGTTCGCCGCACCTGACTCTCAGGCAGAAGTCGCGGTTTATGTGGATGATATCTCTGCACTCAAAGGCGGGGAATATACGTTGCGCTATGATGGCGACCAGTACAGCGTCACGACCCCTAAGGGTGAGCAGCTTAAGCTGGATATCGATCAGTCGGATTCTTCCTTCGTGTTGGACGGTATGAACGTTCAAATTGGTGAAGGCCTTGCCACTGGCGAACGTGTACTTTTACGTCCTACCCGCAGCGGTGCCGCCATCATTAAAATGGAAACCAACGACGCAAAATCCATTGCGGCGCAAAGCTATGAAGCGTCTACCACGTTTGCTCAAGGCAGCGCCAAATTCAAAATTCATGAAGCCGGTGACGTTAGAGAGTTTGAGGTGACGGTACAGCCTGCGGACGAAAAACACGACAAAGCGTGGCTAAAAATTACCGATAACAAAGGCAATTTGTTGTCCGATAACTACGACTATCCGTTGGATAAAGACAATCCAATCATCGAAATTTCAGTGCCGAAGAACCATCCGTTGTATAAAAATGGTGATGTAACAATCTTTGAACTCACGGAAGGCGCACTGCTGAACGACAAATTTACAGCCAACTTAGTACCGTCGCCAGGTGGTAACGGCAACTTAAGGAAAATGCAGCAGTTGCAGACTGACAAAATGATGGATGGCAAGTCGAGCACTCTGATTGATGTTTACCACAATCTAAATACCGAGGTGGGGCTGAAATCGGCAACGGCTAACCGTTTGGCATCGGTTGCTCAGCTGGAACATGAATCCGCACAAGAACGTGTAGCGTCCATTTCTGGCGTCAACCTAGATGAAGAAGCCGCCAACATGATGAAATTTCAGCAGGCTTATATGGCGTCGTCACGTGTGATGCAGGCGGCGAATGATACCTTCAACACCATTTTACAACTGAGGTAAGGAGAAGAAATAAGTGTTAACCCGAATTTCTAGTTTCCATAACTATCAGTCCGTACAAAATGACTTGCGCCGCCAGGAGAACAAGGTTCATCACAATCAAGAACAACTTGCATCGGGTAAGAAGTTGCTTAAGCCAAGTGATGACCCTTTGGCTGCGCATTACGTTCAGAATATTGGTCAGCAGCAAGAGCAAATACAGCAGTATTTAAGCTCGATAACTTTGGTACGTAACCGACTAGAAAACCACGAAGTGAACATCGCCAACGCAGAGAGTTTCGCTGACGAATCAAAACGTCTCACGATGGAAATGATTAACGGTGCGCTCTCTGTCGAGGACAGGCAAGCCAAAAAGCGTGAACTGGAAGAAATTGCTAATAACTTTCTGAGCTTGGTGAATGCGCAAGATGAGTCGGGGAATTATGTATTTGCCGGTACAAAGTCGAAAAGTCAGCCTTTTTATCGCGACAAAGACGGCAGTGTGCACTACGCCGGTGATGACTATCAGCGCAAGATGAAAGTATCCAACATGCTTGAGATGCCGATGAACGACCCTGGCAGCAAATTGTTTATGGAAATCCCTAACCCATTTGGTGATTATCAGCCGAATTACGAGTTGCAGAACGGTTCAGAGTTGTTGTTAGGCAAAGCAACCAATGCTGACACAGAAGATACGGCTTCTTACCGGGTGACGTTTGTTGATATGAATAACGGTAAGTTTGGCTATCAGCTAGAGCGTAATGGTTCGGTCGTTAAAGCGGATGAATTTTCACCTGAGAAAGGCATTGAGTACAAAGAGTTAAAAATGCAGGTAAAAGGGCAGATTACGCCCGGCGACAGCATTGGTATTGAAAAGCGCGAATCTTTCAATATTTTCGACACCTTTAAGCAAGCCATGTCATGGTCTGAACAATCTGTTTCGGATACATCCTCGACAGCGAAATTACATCAAATGACCGAGGAATTTCAGGCGGCGTTTATTCATCTCAACAAGGCGCGCACCGATGTCGGGGCAAGGTTAAGTACTCTCGATATTCAGGAGCAAAACCACGAAGACTTTAATCTGTCGCTGGCCAAGGCAAAGAGCAATTTTGAAGATTTAGATTACTCGAAAGCCGTGATTGAATTCAGTGAGAATTCACGTGCTTTGCAAGCCTCACAACAAGCTTTTGGTAAAACTAAAGACCTGACGTTATTTAATTATATCTAGGTGCGATACTCAGCTTTATCTGAATGGTTTGGAAAGTTTTTAATGCCTTATGTGCCATGCCTTAAGTGCGAGAAATTTCCAATCAGCGTTAAGGTATTTGAGCGGCATATTGTTACCGAAAGCGGCAATCATACGTGACTCGTGTTCGCTACTGGGTGGATGGAGCTGGCGACTTTGTTGGTGTAACTGATTGTTTCAAATTGGATTGTTGTTTAATTTTTATGTGGCTTATAAGTTGGCATACAAATTGTATTGAGATTGTCAGTATGGATTTCTAAATTCTAAACCCTGCATCCAGGTAGATTTAGCGGGTAATTTTTACGGTCAGTGCTTATCCAAATGAGAGTAAAGCTGGCCGCTTCGCAAAAGCTTGCGAACTCAAAAGGAGAGCAAAATGGCTGTAACAGTTAGTACTAACGTCTCCGCGATGACCGCGCAGCGTTATTTAAACAAAGCGACTGACGAGTTAAATACTTCGATGGAGCGTTTATCTACAGGTCACAAGATTAACAGTGCGAAAGATGATGCGGCTGGTTTACAGATCTCGAACCGTCTTACTGCGCAATCTCGTGGTCTGGATGTGGCTATGCGTAACGCGAACGATGGTATTTCGATTGCGCAGACGGCTGAAGGTGCGATGAATGAAGCCTCATCCGTGATGCAACGTATGCGCGATCTTGCGATTCAATCATCGAACGGAACTAACTCTCCGGCAGAGCGCCAAGCTATTAACCAAGAATCTTCAGCTCTGATTGATGAGTTAAACCGAATTGCAGAAACGACCTCATTCGGTGGCCGTCGTCTACTTAACGGCTCATTTGGTGACGCGGCATTCCAGATAGGTGCTAGCTCGGGTGAAGCTATGATCATGGGCCTCACCAGTATCCGTGCTGACGATACGCGTATGGGTGGCGTAACCTTCTTCTCTGAATCTGGTAAGGGCAAAGATTGGAGTGTCGATCCGACTAAAGCAGATCTCAACATTACCCTGCCGGGTATGGGCAAGGATGAGAACGGAAATGTTGATGATCTAGACATTAGCATCAGCGCTAAAGCGGGTGACGACATTGAAGAGCTTGCGACGTATATCAACGGCCAGTCTGATATGATTAACGCGTCAGTGAGCGAAGATGGCAAGCTACAGATTTTTGTGGCTCATCCAAATGTTCAAGGCGATATTTCTATCTCCGGTGGCCTCGCATCTGAGTTAGGCTTAAACAGCGAACCAGTGAGAACGTCGGTACAAGATATTGATATGACGACGGTTCAGGGCTCTCAAAATGCGATTTCTGTATTGGATTCTGCGCTGAAGTATGTCGACTCGCAACGTGCTGATTTAGGCGCGAAACAGAACCGTTTGAGCCACAGTATCAATAACCTGGCGAACATCCAGGAAAATGTTGACGCTTCAAACAGCCGAATTAAAGATACTGATTTTGCGAAAGAAACCACGCAAATGACTAAAGCACAAATTTTGCAACAGGCAGGTACATCGATTCTTGCTCAAGCGAAACAGTTGCCAAACTCTGCAATGACACTATTGCAGTAGTTTATCGAGCCTGTATTCAACATATCCAGACGTGGATACGAGTATGGGCTTTTGGCAAGCAACTTTATAACAGAATGAGCGGCTCTCTCATCTCTCACCTGCCAATCATTTTCAATGTAAAGTTGCACCCGGTATGCCGGAAATGTGTTCATTTCTCTTGATCTCCACATAGGCTCTGGCAACCAACCTAGCCCCAGTTCTCTCAAAGGAAAAGGGGCTTTTTCTTTTCCCTCTCTTCGAAGTCCAATCAAAATAAGTCCGAATTATTCCCTGCTGGTTAACATCTCTGTCAGTCGCGATACCAATGTAAAGCGTGATAGGTTGCGGAGGAGGCTATGGGGTATGAATATCTGCAGTTTGATCTCAGCGCGAGAAGCTGACCATTTACTGTTCCTGTAGTCTGGAGTTACAGACCTGACGTAAATAGCAGGCAATAAAAAACGCTGCCATTTGGCAGCGTTTATCCGTGTTTGAACTTAAGTAATAATTACTTAGTTACACGTAGAACTGGAGTTTCACCAACAGTTACAGAACCAGAAAGCTTGTTCAGCTCTTTGATTTCGTCCATGTTAGAGATAACAACTGGAGTTAGCGTTGATTTCGCTTTCTCTTCAAGAAGAGCTAGATCGAATTCAATGATAGTGTCGCCAGCTTTAACTGATTGACCTTCTTCAGCGATACGTGTGAAGCCTTCGCCTTTAAGTTCAACTGTATCGATACCGAAGTGAACGAAAAGCTCAACACCGTCGTCAGACTCGATAGAGAATGCGTGGTTAGTTTCGAAGATCTTACCGATAGTACCGTTTACAGGAGCTACCATTTTGTCGCCTGCTGGCTTGATAGCAATACCGTCACCAACGATTTTCTCAGCGAAAACAACATCTGGCACATCTTCAATGTTTACGATTTCACCAGATAGTGGTGCGATGATTTCGATTGCACCAGCGTCAGCGCTGTCATCAGATACAAGCTTCTTAAGTTTGTCAAACAGACCCATTGTGTCATGCTCCTAAGGTTTAGTTTTATTCTGTCGAATTATAGTATACCAATATAGCTCATTAGACGACTTTTTTCGCCGTCTAATGGCCATTAAGTATTGAATTACTTGGTACTACGTATTACTGAACTTTCTCAGCAATGAACTTTTCAACGACTGCTTCAATCTCAGCAGCAGTTGGTAGAGAAAGTGCTTCTTCCGCCATTGCTTTCACTTCTGCGAAGTTAGAGTTACGGATAACTTTCTTCACTTTAGGGATTGAGATACCGCTCATAGAGAACTCATCCAGACCCATACCTAGAAGTAGCAGTGTTGCACGCTCATCACCTGCAAGCTCACCACACATACCAGTCCATTTACCTTCAGCGTGAGATGCATCAATAACTTGCTTGATCACTGTTAGTACCGCTGGTGATAGTGGGTTGTATAGGTGAGAAATCATCTCGTTACCACGGTCAACCGCTAGTGTGTACTGAGTCAGGTCGTTAGTACCGATAGAGAAGAATGACACTTCTTTCGCTAGGTGGTGCGCGATTGCAGCTGCTGCTGGAGTCTCAACCATTACACCGATTTCGATGTTTTCGTCGAAAGCATGACCTTCAGCACGTAGTTCTGCTTTGTACTCTTCGATTGCTTTCTTAAGCTCACGGATTTCTTCAACAGAGATGATCATTGGGAACATGATACGTAGTTTGCCGTGTGCAGATGCACGTAGGATACCACGTAGCTGGTCACGAAGGATTTCACGACGATCCAAGCTGATACGTACTGCACGCCAGCCTAGGAACGGGTTCATCTCTTGAGGTAGATCCATGTATGGTAGATCTTTGTCGCCGCCGATATCCATAGTACGGATGATCACAGCTTGACCGTTCATTGCTTCCGCAACTTCTTTGTACGCTTGGTACTGTTCGTCTTCAGTTGGTAGCGCAGTACGGTCCATAAATAGGAATTCTGTACGGTACAGACCAACGCCTTCACCACCGTTACGGATGATGCCGTCACAGTCTTTAACTGTACCGATGTTGCCGCAAACTTCTACACGGTGACCATCAGTCGTTTCTGCGTGCAGATCTTTCAGTTTAGCTAGCTCTTCTTTTTCAGCTAGGAATGCCGCTTTAACTGCTTTCGCTTCTTCTACTTCAGCTTCTGATGGATTAACAAGAATCTTGTTGTTCATCGCATCAAGAACCAGCATGTCGCCGTTCTTAACTTGTTTAGTGATGTCGTTAGTACCAACGATCGCTGGTAGCTCAAGAGAGCGAGCCATGATTGAAGTGTGCGAAGTACGACCACCGATATCACAAGCAAAACCAAGAACGTAGTCCAGGTTAATTTGCGCTGTTTCAGATGGAGTTAGGTCGTAAGCAACCAGGATAACTTCTTCATTGATGTCGCTTAGCGAAACAATGTTGATGCCTAGTGCGTTCTTAACAAAACGAGAACCGATATCACGGATGTCAGTTGCACGTTCTTTCAGGTATTCGTCGTCTAGAGACTCAAGAGCGCATGCTTGCTCTTCGATAACGGTGTGGATAGCGTTGTCTGCAGTCAGCTTGTCGTTTTTGATTAGTGCTAGGATTTCTTCTTCTAGCTCTTCGTCTTCAAGAAGCATGATGTGACCTTCAAAGATCGCTTCTTTTTCTTCACCAAACGTTTCAAGCGCTTTTTGCTTGATAGTCTCTAGTTGAGCGGAAGATTTTTCACGAGCGTCGAAGAAACGCTGAACTTCAGCTTCTACTTGATCATCAGAAATAGTGTTTGTGTTTAGGACAATTTCATCTTCTTGAAGTAGTAGTGCTTTACCGATTGCAATACCAGGAGATGCTAGGATGCCTGAAATCATAGCCTTACCTTAAGTTTGGTCAACTTTATAAAACGGGAGAATAATGGGTGTGCTAACGAATAGTTTTAGCTTAGTTTTGAGCCTATTTCCAACAAAGCCATTTTGTTTTCACAAAATGGCTTTTGGAGTAGGTGACACCGATTAGTGTAGCTGGTCCATTAGAGCAACTAGGTGATCAACTGCTTGTTGAGCTTGTGGGCCTTCAGCAGAGATAGTTACTTGAGTACCTTTTACTAGGCCTAGTGTTTGTAGTTTGAATAGGCTCTTCGCGCTAGCGCTTTTACCGTTAGAAGTCACAGTGATGTCTGCATCGAATGCTTTTGCTTCTTTTACAAACTGTGCAGCTGGACGAGTGTGAAGACCGTTTTCTGCTGTGATTTCTACTTGCTTCTCGTACATGTGATATACCCCAATAAATGTATTTTTTTGTTAGTAGTGACTAGTTTGAGCTTAACTGCTTTATACCTTGTGCGCTAGCACGGGAGAGTTCAAAGCGTGTTAGTTCTGATACTAGTCAAAAGATTTGCGATTGCGCAACTGTTTGCGTGCGTAATCACTTTGAAACCTTTTTGTGTTCTGTTTCTTTATTTTGAAGCTAGAAATAAAACGCCCTGATATTACCAAAGGTGGGGCAGGGATCAACAAAAAAGCCCCTGAACGGGGCTTTTTTAGACGAAAAATTGATTTGAACACATATTACTGTTCGTTCTCTTTTTCCGTAAAGATGCCAGCAAACAGTGCTGTACTTAGGTAACGTTCACCAGAGCTTGGTAGAATTGTTACGATAGTTTTTCCTTCAAATTCAGGAAGTTCTGCAATGCGGTTCGCTGCTACTACTGCCGCACCAGAAGAGATACCAGCAAGGATACCTTCCTCTTCCATTAGACGGCGAGCCATCTCAATCGCTTCTTCAGAAGTCACTGGCTCAACGCGGTCTAAAAGCTCTAAATCTAGGTTACCTGGGATGAAACCTGCGCCGATACCTTGAATTTTATGTGGTGCTGGTTGGATTTCTTCGCCTGCTAGCGCTTGTGCAATCACTGGTGATTCTGCAGGTTCTACAGCAACAGAAGTGATCGCTTTGCCTTTTTCGCCTTTGATGTAACGGCTTGTACCTGTAATCGTACCGCCAGTACCAACACCGGCTACAAGCACATCGATTTCACCGTCAGTTGCTTCCCAGATTTCTGGGCCAGTCGTCTTCTCGTGAATCTCTGGGTTCGCTGGGTTGTTGAACTGTTGAAGAAGTAGGTACTTGTCTGGGTTGCTAGCAACGATTTCTTCTGCTTTAGCAATCGCACCTTTCATGCCTTTTGCCGCTTCAGTCAGCTCTAGGTTTGCCCCAAGTGCTTTAAGTAGCTTACGACGCTCTAGGCTCATAGATTCAGGCATTGTCAAAGTCAGTTTGTAACCGCGAGCCGCTGCTACGAACGCTAATGCGATACCTGTGTTACCACTGGTTGGTTCCACTAGCTCTACGCCTGGCTTAAGCTTGCCTGACTTCTCTGCATCCCAAATCATGTTCGCACCGATACGGCACTTAACACTGAAGCTTGGGTTACGCGCTTCGATTTTTGCTAGAACGTTGCCTTTGCTCACTTTGTTTAAGCGAACTAGGGGAGTGTTACCAATAGTAAGAGAGTTATCTTCGTAGATCTTGCTCATAGTTATGTTCCTTCATTACACGTTTTGTGAATATAGTTAGAAGAATATTCGGTCTAAAAAAAAGGGGAAAGGATTAAAAAGTTATATCTTATTAGGTTGTCCAGATTTCAGCTAGGGAACCGGGAAAAGCAGAGGCCTTTCCCGTGCTTCAGGGAAAGCATAGCTTATCTTTGGTGCTTGAACTCAGCGACCCACATTGCAGTCGCACCGCATATCGCAACGGGCATGACGATAAGGTTCAAAATTGGGATGGTGGTGAACACAGAAACAAGAACGCCAAACCCATAAGCTTTGCCTTGTTTTTGTTTCAATTTGTAACGCATATCGTTGAATGGAATTTTGTGGTTATCAAACGGGTAATCACAGTACTGGATAGCTAACATCCAGGCTGTAAAGATAAACCAAAGTATTGGACCAACCGTTTGACCGAGCGCGGGTATCAACAGTAGCAAAAATAAACCAATCGCTTTAGGCAGCACATAAAGCAGTTTACGCCACTCTCGAGCTAAGACTCGAGGAACATCTTTGATCACAGCAGTGAAGCCGTCATCATTGATTTTTTGTCCGGTCAGGTATTCTTCTACTTTCTCAGCCAGCAGTCCGTTGAACGGCGCAGCGATAAAGTTTGCTAAAGTACTAAAGAAATACGAGAACGTGGCAAGTATGGTTAGCGCGAGCAGAGGCCAAAGCACATAAGTTAGCCAGGATAGAAACTCTGGCAATTGACCAATCCAGTTCTCAATCCATACATTTAGGTGAGAGAACAGATAAAAAATGGCACCACCGACAAGGAGAACGTTCGCTAATAGTGGTAATACAACAAAGCGTCTGATCTTTGGAGATAGTGCTAGCTTTATTCCATACAGGAAATAACCGAATCCGGTTCTTGGCTGATTGTTTAGCGTCATATCCATTTCGTGTTGAGAGAAAGAAAACTCATTGTACCTGTCGCGACTTTTCTTTCAATGCCTTAACAAAAGGCCTCTCGTAAAGTGGAATCGTGGCAAGAATCACAACAAAAAAGTGAACTTCTTGCATTAAGTTGTTCTAAACCTCCATATAGTTTTGGTAAAGTAAACGTATCATTCAGAATAATTACACTTGGGTTGCTGCTCAAGGAACTGCGAGTAGTACAAACAAGTATATTGAGAGTAAATAATGCAGGAATTGCGATTCGTACTCATTGTTGTTGGCGTTTTAGCCATTGCGGCATTACTGTTTCATGGTTTATGGAGCAGTAAGAAGGAAGGCAAAGCGAAATTTGGTAACAAGCCTCTGGGTAAATTAGAGGTTGACCAAGGGGATGCAGATTCAGTAGAGCAAGAGCGAAGCTTCGCCTCTGCTCCTGAAGACGATTTTGAAATTATTCGTAAAGACCGTAAAGAACCAGACTTCGGTATGGACAATGCGTTTGATTCGAAGTTTGAGGCGGATCCTTTGCTTGGCGGTGTCCCGGAAGACAAGCCATTTAAGCAAGAGCCGGAAGAGATCCCTTCATTTGTTGCGCAGAAGAGTCATGATGACGACGTCGTAGTTCAAGAACCTGTGATGCAAGAGCCAGTTCAGCCAGTAGTTGAGGAAACGGTACCTTCAGCGTTTGAAGAACCGCAGGCTGAAATGCATGTCGCAGAGCAACCTGCAGCAGTTTCTGAGCCGCAAGAAGAGCCTAAACCTGAGCCAGAAATGCAGGTAATTGTTCTCAATGTGCATTGTGCGGGTGAAGAACCATTCGTTGGCACTGAGCTATTTGATAGCATGAAGCAAAATGGCCTAATTTATGGCGAGATGGATATCTTCCATCGACACGTTGATCTGTCGGGTAACGGAAAAGTGTTGTTCAGCGTTGCTAATATGATGCAGCCGGGAACCTTAGAGCATGGAGACCCTGCGGAGTTTACGACTAAAGGCATCTCATTCTTTATGACGCTACCTTGTTTTGGTGAAGCGGAACAGAACTTCAACCTAATGCTTCGGACAGCACAACAGATTGCTGACGACATGGGAGGTAATGTGCTTGATGACCAAAGAAACTTGATGACTCCTGACCGATTAGCGGCTTATCGACGTCAAATAGTTGAGTTTAAGACGGCGAACGCATAATCTTAACACCAATTTATAAAAGGGCTCCGGTTGGAGCCCTTTTTCTTCGATTCCCAACCTCATCGATTGACAACACACGGGGCTTTAATATGTCTGAAACAGTACTTCAACGACTAGAAGAATTAAAAGAGTCGTTGCATTACCACGCCGTTCGTTACTACGTGGAAGATAACCCAGAGATTCCGGATGCTGAATATGATCGACTCATGCGTGAATTGCTGGATATTGAAGCTCAACACCCAGACCTAGTTACAGTAGATTCGCCTAGCCAGCGTGTTGGTGGAAAACCATTATCTGAATTTAGCGAAGTGAAGCATGAAGTTCCGATGTTGTCATTAGACAATGCTTTTGACGACAGCGAGCTGGATAGCTTCCACAAACGAGCACAAGACAGAGTTGGCAATCAAAGTGTTAAACAATACTGTTGTGAGCCAAAACTGGATGGCTTAGCAGTAAGCCTATTGTACGAAAACGGTGTTCTTGTCCAGGCCGCGACGCGTGGTGACGGTACAACCGGTGAAAACATTACTGAAAACGTTCGTACCATCAACGCCATCCCTCTCAAATTAAGAGGCAATGATTGGCCTGAGCGTCTTGAAGTTCGTGGTGAAGTTTTCATGCCTAAGGCGGGTTTTGAAAAACTCAACGAACTGGCTCGTCAAAAGGGAGACAAAGTTTTTGTTAACCCTCGTAATGCCGCAGCTGGTAGCTTACGTCAGTTAGATTCACGTGTTACCGCTTCACGCCCGCTTAGTTTCTATGCCTACAGTGTGGGCGTTGTTCAGGGAGCGGAATTAGCGTCGAGTCATTATGAACGATTTCTGCAAATTAAGTCATGGGGGCTGCCAATGTGCCCTGAGACTAAGCGTGTAGATAGCCTGGCGGATGTCAAAGCGTACTACCAAGATATTTTACAGCGACGTGATGCTTTGCCATATGAGATTGATGGTGTCGTTATAAAAATCGACGATATTGCGATCCAAGAAAGACTGGGCTTCGTTGCTAGAGCTCCTCGCTGGGCTATTGCTTATAAGTTCCCGGCGCAAGAAGAAATCACCACATTGAATGATGTGGAATTTCAGGTAGGGCGTACTGGTGCGATTACGCCAGTCGCTAAACTGGAACCTGTTTTTGTCGGCGGTGTGACGGTAAGTAATGCTACTCTGCATAACGCTGATGAAATTGAACGTCTTCAAGTAAAAATCGGTGATCAAGTTGTGATCCGCCGTGCAGGTGACGTGATTCCCCAAGTTGTCTCAGTGATCCGCGAGCGTCGTCCAGAAAACGCGCGCGAGATTGTGTTTCCATCGCTCTGTCCTGTTTGCGATTCTCATGTCGAACGAATTGAGGGAGAGGCTGTGACCCGTTGTACGGGTGGTTTGGTTTGCCAGGCGCAGCGTAAACAAGCGCTCAAGCATTTCGTGTCTCGTAAAGCGTTAGATGTCGATGGTCTTGGCGATAAAGTGATAGAACAGCTTGTTGATCGAGAAATGGTCGAAACTCCAGCGGATCTGTTTAAGTTGTCTGCAGGCATTTTGACGGTTTTAGAGCGTATGGGGCCAAAATCAGCGCAGAATATTGTGAATGCGTTAGACAAGTCGAAGTTAACCACATTACCTCGCTTTTTATACTCACTAGGCATTCGAGAAGTCGGCGAAGCGACAGCCGCTAACTTAGCGCAGCATTTCAAAACGCTAGAAGCGATTCAGGTTGCGACAGAAGAACAGTTGATTGAAGTTCAGGACATCGGCGTCATTGTTGCTAAGCATATCACCACCTTCTTTGGTGAAGAGCAAAACCAAGCAGTAGTGAAAGACTTACTAGAGCAAGGTATTCACTGGCCAGAAATTAGTGCTCCTGAACAAGGTGTTGAACTGCCGTTAGAAGGCAAAACGGTTGTACTAACTGGTACGCTTTCTCAACTAGGGCGATCCGAAGCAAAAGAGGCACTACAGGCGCTGGGTGCTAAAGTTACCGGCAGTGTTTCGAAGAAAACGGATATTTTATTCGCAGGTGAAAATGCGGGTTCTAAATTAGCAAAAGCGCAAGACTTGGGAATTGAAATTAAAACCGAACAAGACTTACTCGACTTAATGAATTAAGTTTAGCCAAAACCTAAATACCTTTCTAAAAAGCCCCAGTAGCTAAGCTTCTGGGGCTTTTTAATGCCTCTTATTAAGTTCTAATATTTCTATTATTAGAGTGATTTAATCTTTTCAGTGATCAAGATCTCCCCTTTGCGGATTGAAATTGTTTTGTTTCATACTCTGCGAGGCACTTCATGTTGAGTTTTGTGTTTGTATTTATATTATTGATTTATAAAGCTATTTTTCTTTATTGACGTAAGGGTTGTAAAAGTAAGATCTGGATCAATAACTTATATGGAACTTTGTTGTGGCTCATATTTTTTTAGAAAAAAAATAAGTTCCATTTGGATGTTTTTAGTCGCGAAGTTAGTCTTAATAACGTGTTATACACGGTGTGTATGCAGGAACTAAAAAAAGCCCAGTTAGAAATAACGAAGCTTTACCACGAAATTACTTCTCTCCTTCGGCGGCCAACTAAAGGTGAGATAAAAAAACAGCTATATCTATTTTTAGGAGTTTATCCATGGACAAATTTTTTAAGGTATCTGCCCTAACTGCGGCAATGATGGGGGCAGTAGTTGCAGCTCCTGCAATGGCTGAAGATCCAGTCGGCCCAGCCTACGCGGAATCAGTTTCAGAGTTTTTCTCTGAATCTACTATCAGCGGTAACGTTAACTTCTTTATGCGTGCACGTGACCGCGCGGGTATGGATGCAAACGGAAATGATACTTCTAAAGTTACAAACCTAGACCACGGCTCAATTTTTGCCAACCTCGGCTTCCACTCTGGCTACGTGGCTGACACAATCGGTTTCGATACAGTAATTTACTCTACATTCGACATGTGGGCTGGTGAAGATACAGGTGGTTCATTTGAACACGAAATGAACTTCTTTGACTGTGATTCTCCTTACGGTGCTGGTGATTCATGTGATTCATACAAAACTGACAACGGTGTATCTTTCGCGTCAGCGGCACTGAAATTCAAGTTCGGTGAAAACTTTAACGCTAAATTAGGTTATTTCCAACCATCTGTTCCTAGCACGCTAGGTGTGAACTGGTCATTTGCTCCAGGTACATACCGTGGTGGTCAAATTGGCGCGAACTTTGGCAAACTTGCTTTAGGCTTTGTTTACGCAGATGAATACAAGGCTCCATGGTTCAAAGAAACTTACGAGTTCAACGAAGGTACGTTCTGGGGTGGTGCAGGTAAAGACGTAGGCGATGCTTACTCATTCGGTGCTCGTTACGCGTTAGACAACGGCATCTCTTTTGACGCAGGTTACGGTGCCCTGACTGATGGCGACCGTAAGAACTTCCATTTCAAAGTGAAAGGTACAACAGACGGTGGTCTATACTGGTCTCCGCAATTGTATGTAGTTGATGATGACAACCAATACGACAGCACTGCATTCCAGGTAGCGCTTTTAACGTCTAAATCAATGGGTCAATACAGCTTCCGTGCTGACGCAACATACACATCAGCAGACTCTGATGACAAGCGTGGTCAAGTAGGTAACATGGCTTACCGTCTGACTGAGCAATACGGTGGTTCAAACGGTTCATACGACGTTTGGTGGAACAATCGTTCTGACTTTAACCACGATGGTGAGTACGCCTTCTTCCTATCTGCTTCTCGTGACTTTGCTGACATCGGTGGTAACGGGTTTAGCGCGGGTCTAAGCGGCGCATACGGTGCTGGAGCGAAAGCTTCAGGTTACGATGAGTTGGTAGAGTACGCATACAGCTTCTTCGCAAACTACGCTATTCAAGGTGGCGCGCTTAAAGATGCTAACATTAGCTTCTACTACACTAACTTCTACAATGATTCAGATGCGCCAGATTGGGGTCCATACTCAAACGCATTTAACGATGAGACAGACTTTAAACTAATTCTAACTATGCCATTCGGCGTAAAATAATTAGTGAATAAAGGAGAAGCTGGGCAATCGCCCAGCTTTTTTTGTTCTTAGCCATCAGTTTTTCACTGTACCTCTTCATTATGTAATTAGGTGGTTTTATGAAGAAAGTTCTTTTAGTTTCAGTCTTAGTTCTTACTCTACAAGCATGCAGCAGCAATCCTAAAACAGCCGAAGAATACTGGTATGGTCAAGGCGAGCGATTCGGAGCTAACGGATACTCGTATGACAACGGAATTTTAGAGACGCTCAAAGAGTCGGTGGCTTTTGATGAGCAGTCATATAAAAATGGCTATAAAGCGGGTAAAGCGGAGTATTGTGACCCGTTTAAAGCTTTTGAGAAGGGTAGACAAGGCATCCGCTATGATGGACAGTGTAGCGGTCAACCTCAAGAAATCATGATTAAAGCTGAGTGGCAGAGAGGTTGGGAAGCTTTTATAGGCTCTGACTTTTACAAGCTCTAGTTTACCCCTAACAATGAAGAGGTATTTTTGGCGAGTATGATGAAGTTTATCTGGGTGCCTTAGTTGCTCTCAGATAAACTTCGTATAATTAACATTCATCTTTATTTAAATACTCCACCATACATCTTGCACAATTCTCGAGGAAGTTGCTTAACCGTGCCGTCACTAAAAGTGCAGTCTACACCTGCACCAAATACATGACCGGCATTTTGAGCTAACGAAATAGGAGAAGAAAATACCAAGCAAGCAAAAATTAAAGTAATAATTCGTTTCATGGTAAACCTCATACTTATTAATGAGTATAGAGTCGTCTCTATACTATTAATTTATAACCAGATTAATTCTTAAAAGAAGACTAAGCTTGAATATAGCTTCGTTAGGATGTTAAGTACTCGTATTTCACTATAAGCATGCCATTGCATTAAGGGGTTGAACTAGTGCTTGTGTGATGATGTTTCTATCACGGCTATTGGTATATGCTCATGGTGACGAGTGGTACACATCGTTAAGCTAAAACAATATCATATTTCATAGTACATCTTTTACTTACCTAAAATATAAGCACTAAATGACAATGCTTATTCTTTAAGTATGTATGTAGACCAATAAAGATCAAAAAATTATTCATGATTAGTTAATTTTTTAATTTTAAAATAGAGTAAATATAGTAACGAGGCACTTTAATATCTATTTGATTTTATAACATAGACTAATGTTGATTTTTAATTTATAGATAGGATAATAATAGTAAACTTTAACTTAATTTTTATTGGGAATTAAATTAAGGTGATGAAATAAAAGAAGTAGTGAGAAAAATAATAATGGAGCCATGTAAGCTCCATTATTTTGACATAAATTAATCATCAACCGGTTCGATGACTAAAATAATACCCTTTACAGCAACGATTTTTACTCTGGTCCCTGCAGGAAGGGCTTGGTCACTTTGGGCTGACCAAGTGGTATCTGCAACATGGATTCTATTCACTCCAACAGAGAAGTCTTCGTCTATTGTGAGAGTTTGTCCGATCAGTTGCTTGTACTTCTGATTTAGATCTCTGGATAAATCATCTTGTTCGTCGTTTTTCCATTGACGTCGCCACCACAACCAAGTGGTGACAAGACTGAACGTGGCAAAAGACAACCATTGTAGCTGCCAGCTAATCGGCATCAGAGACAATAAAATACCAACCAACAGGGCAGACAGACCAAGCCAGAGAAAATAACCCGCGGTTCCGAGTAATTCTACAGCAAGTAGACCAAACCCCAGTGCGAGCCAATGCCAAAAGGTGATCCCATCAAGTAAGCTTATAAAATCCATAGGCAGGTCTTATTCTTTGTTTTGTTGTTTAAACATTTCAGCAATGCCCGCAACGGATCCCATTAGCCCCGTTGCTTCCAGAGGCAGCATGATGATCTTACCGTTTTCAGCCTGTCCAATGCTCTTAATTGCGTCTGTGTAGCCCTGAGCGATAAAATAATTCACAGCTTGCATGTCACCTTTTGCTATTGCTTCAGAAACCATGTAGGTCGCTTTGGCTTCTGCCTGTGCAGCGCGCTCACGAGCTTCTGCATGAAGAATAGCAGACTGCTTTTCGCCTTCAGCTTTCAGTATTTGTGATTGCTTGTGGCCTTCTGCTTTTAGGATCTCGGCTTGACGAACGCCCTCCGCTTCCAGGATTTCTGCACGTTTGTTCCGCTCGGCTTTCATTTGGGCGTTCATCGCGGCGGTCAGATCAGCTGGTGGCTGTACATCCTTTATCTCAATACGCGTCACTTTTACACCCCAAGGGTTGGTAGCCTGGTCAACAATGAGCAGGAGCTTTGAGTTGATCATATCGCGCTGGCTGAGCATCTCATCGAGTTCCATTGAGCCTAATACAGTACGAATATTAGTGAGAGTGAGGTTTCTAATCGCATGCTCCAGGTCGTTAACTTCATAGGCAGCTTTTGCGGCATCGACGACTTGTACGAAACAGACGGCATCAATAGTGACATTGGCGTTATCTTTACTAATAACCTCTTGTGCCGGGATATCTAATACGCGCTCCATCATACTTATTTTATGACCAACACGATCGATGAAAGGGATGATTAAATTTAACCCGGGTTTGAGTGTGTGGGTATAACGTCCAAATCGCTCAACGGTCCAGTTGCTCCCCTGAGGAACGGTTTTTATCGCGGATGAAAGAATAATAATAGCAAGGACAACAAAAATACCGATAGTAATCAACGAATCAATTGGCATGGAATATTCCCTTAAATGCATAAAGTCTGATTCATTTTTACTCATTTATCACGATTAGACAATTTAAGAAGTGAGAACAGGTGAAGTAGTTTGATGTGAGACAAAATAAAGGCCGAAATACTCCGGCCTTTATCTCAAATCTATATTTTGACGAACTTAGTATAAAATCGAGTACAGTTGACGGCGGTACTTACCCGCTAAAGCATTTCCTTGACCTAACGCGCTAAGAATATCCATAAAGGTTTTCTTCACTTCGCCATCCTGAGCTCCTAAGTTCACCTTAAGAATGTTCCAAAGGAGTTCTAATGCTTCTTCATCACGACCAACTTGGTTGTACTGAACGGCTAACTCACACGCCAGTTCCAGATTGTCTGTATTTGCTGCGTACTCTTGTTCTAAGCGTTGAAGTTCTGGGCTGTCAGCCGCTTGAAGATGCAATTCTAGCTTAGCGATTAAGCCCTTGTAGTAATTATCCTGATACTCAAGTGGAATAGAGCTTAAAAGCTCTTGAGCAACATCAAACTGTTTCGTTTCCAATAAGCAATCTGCCGTAGCAAGTTTGACATCGCCACGAGATTGCAGCTCTGCAGGCAATGTGTGGATGATACTCAGAGCTTCTGCGTGCTGACCTTGTTGCAATAGTTCAGTAACTTGTTTAAGTAGTTGCTCATCTGGGCTTGGCAGGTGCTTTTGAAGCATGGCTGCGATGGCGTCTATCGGTTGAGGGCCACCTAATCCATCGACAGCTTGACCATTAATAAACAATGCAATCGTCGGAAGTACCTGAACGCCAAACTGAGACGCTAAGGCTGGCTGGTCTTCACAGTTAAGTAGAGCAAGGGTAAAAGCACCATTGTACTGTTGAGCAAGCGTTTGTAACTCAGGGAGTATTTGTGCGCTTTCTGGCTGAGCATTAGCCCAAAAGTGGATCAGAACGGGCGTGTTCATTGATCCTTCAAGCGTTTCGCGAAAGTTCTGTTCTGTGATCTCAACGATAAATGGGGATTGCATCAGAGTATCCTTGCTTTTGTTTCTTGTCGTTGCTTGTAGATATGGAGTTGATTTAGTGGAAAATCAAGCAGTATCGCTAAATAACATCGAGATGTATGAATTGGTGAGATTTAGATTACGTAGAAAGGAAAAACGCTGCCCAAGCAGCGCTGTCCTAATAGCGTATTAAAGTGGCGATTCCTGCACTGTGATTATCGTTTTTATTATGCAGGGTGTGGTATCAGAATAGGATGAACAAGGTCACCACTACACCCACACTAAGCCAGTTAAGCTGATTTAATGTCATTATTGTCTCGCATTGGAACAAAGTATTGCTACAAAACAGATCGGGTGGCGATACCAAATCTAATCAAACCTGTACACAAAACGCATTCATTGTGGCGTGAGGTTTGCCTAGATATTGATTCGAACAGGTGAGGTTTTTTTAACCTACATGTTCATAATGACATCACATTGTTACGATGAAATTACACTACGACAAAAGAATTTTATGCTGATTGTCGCAAAATTTTATCGAGCAGTCGAGTTGGTAACACCCGCTTCAACACTGCGAACAGCTTGGTTGGTGTGGTAATACGGTAACGGATTTTGGGTGAATCGCTAGTGAGTGCATGTAGTACCGGGTTAATACATGCTTCTGCTGGTAGCACAAACTTATTGTTTGATTTGTCATTATCCAGGCGCTGTTTCTGAGCTTCATAGGCGACGCGATGTGGACTGGATTCTGTGTTGATCCACTTTTCAAAGGCGGCAAGCGCATTTTGTCTAAATTGAGTTTCGATTGGGCCCGGCTCTATAAGCGCAACTTTGATATTGGTGTCGGCCAGTTCAAGTCTTAAGGTATCTGTCCAACCTTCCAGAGCAAACTTTGACGCATTATAAGCCCCGCGATATTTCATAGCGGCAAAGCCAAGTACTGAGCTGTTTTGAATGATGCGGCCTTCGCCATGGGAGCGCATGTGTGGAAGTACCTCTTGTACCAGTTGATGCCAGCCGAAAAAGTTGGTTTGGAATTGAGCTTTGAGCGCTTCGGTTGGAAGGTCTTCTAATGCTCCTGGCTGGCCGTATGCGCCGTTGTTAAACAAAGCGTACAGTTTCCCCTGAGCTAAACTTATCGCCTGCTCAGCGCCTTGCGTGATGCTGATGGGGTCATTGAGGTCGAGTTGTATGCAGGTTAAGCCCTCGGCCTGCAATCGCTGGACATCGTCAGGGTTTCTGCACGAGGCAATAACATTAAAGCCTTGTGCTTTCAGGGCATGAGCGCACACATAACCAATACCGGTTGAGCAACCAGTGATAAGAATCGACTTGTTCATAAATTAAGCTCAGAATAAACGTATATTAACGTTTATCATTCAACAGCTTCGCTCATGAAGCAAGTGCTTAAGTGCGGGTTCAATTCTCGAATAGCTGAACTGGAAATCCAATTCTGTCAGTTTTTTCGGTTTTGCTCTAATGCTGTCAAACAACAAACAAGCTGATTCTCCCATCACCAACTCCATGAGCCACTGAGGTGTGAACAGTATGTGCGGTCGTTTCAGGGTTTTTGCTAATGTCGCACTGAAAATGCGATTGCTTACTGGATGCGGGGCACACATGTTAAACGCGCCATGGGCATGAGGGGTATTCAGTAAATACATGATGGCACGCACCATGTCCAGGATATGAATCCAGGGCAGGTATTGGTTGCCGTTTCCAAGTGGTCCGCCTAATCCTAGCTTATAAGGGAGTAACATTTTTGCCAAAGCGCCACCGTTAGGGCCGAGAACCACGCCAGTCCGCAATAAACACACTCGTGTATCCTCGGATTCTGCACGTTTAGCAATCTGTTCCCATTTTTCGCAAACAAGGTGCGTAAACGCTTCTCTGTTAACATGAAGGCATTCATCAAAAGGGTGCTCTTGTTGGTCGCCATAATAGCCCACAGCCGATCCACTAATGAACACGGATGGTGGTTTTGTGCTCGCATGGATAAGCTCGACAATTTGTTCGGTTATTTTCCAGCGGCTTTTACAAATTTTGTCTTTCTGCTTTTGAGTCCAACGCTTATCTGCGATTGGTTCACCCGCGAGATTGATGATCGCGTCAATGTGATTAAGATCGGCAAGTTGGTCAAGAGAGTCTATATACTCAATATTACCGACATCAGCATGCTGAAGATGCAGTTTCGCTTTTTGTGGTGAACGTGTTAATAGCACCACGTGATGAGTGGTGAGTAGCTTGAGCAACTCAGAGCCAATAAATCCTGTTCCGCCTGTTAATAATATCTTCATGGCGTCTCATTGAATGACAAAAACATGAAAACATTATAGTCACTTTGTTTGCTGCATGATCATATTCTCCCGTGTATTCGTCGTAAATCTCCTTTCGATTAGAAAGCTTTTGCTCCGCACCAACTTCACATATTGAAAAATTGTAACTAGTTGTTATTGGTGACATTGGTTCCTTCACATTTGCATCAAGAATTTTATGTCAGACTGATATGAGTCGGTTAAATCATTTCAGTTAATTATCGCTAGATTATTCAAAAGCATTCAATAAGGAGAAGATATGGAAGCATTTATTGCTCTTTTTCGAGCCCTCCTTAATAGTGCGCGCGATCTGATGCCCATCGTTCTTGTCATCACTTTTTTTCAACTGGTGGTATTACAGGAACCTTTGCCTAACCTAGTCTCTATTCTTTTTGGTTTACTGCTTGTCGTACTAGGATTGACGTTTTTTATTTTTGGATTAGAGCTTGGTCTTTTTCCGATAGGCGAGAGCATGGCTCAGGCGTTTGCGAAAAAAGGCAGCGTTTTTTGGCTTTTAGTCTTCGCGTTTTGTTTAGGGTTTGGCACCACAATTGCCGAGCCTGCACTGACTGCCGTAGCAGATAAAGCGGCTCGGGTGGCGGCTGAGGGAGGGATGATTAACAACTCGGAGTTGGCGATCCAGGAGTATGGTACTGGGCTTCGGGTAACTGTGGCGTTGTCTGTCGGCATCGCTATTGTGGTTGGTGTACTTCGTATTCTGAAAGGCTGGCCTATCCATTACATGATCATAGGCGGGTATGTGGGCGTCGTAGTGTTAACTTGGTTTGCACCTGAGTCGATTATTGGCGTGGCATACGACTCGGGAGGAGTAACGACATCGACGATTACCGTTCCATTGGTGACCGCGCTCGGAGTCGGTCTCGCTTCAGCAATTAAAGGACGCAACCCCATGGTCGATGGATTTGGGTTGATTGCTTTTGCCTCGTTGCTGCCAATGATGTTTGTCATGGTTTATGGGATGGTCGTGGCATGATTTCGTTCGAGCACTTTTTTGACACGCTTCTATCCACCATTCGCGATGTTATCCCAATTGCTGCCATCATTTTTGGTTTTCAACTCGCGGTACTTCGCCGTCCGGTGAATAACCTGAGAAAAGTGCTGTTTGGTTTTGCCTACGTCATTTTGGGTTTATCCCTGTTCTTGCTCGGGTTGGAAATGGCATTGTTTCCGCTTGGCGAAACCATGGCGGTACAACTTACCACCCCGGATTTTGTCAGAGAGTTCAAAGTATCAGTAGGGCAGCAACTGGAGTGGATCGACTATTATTGGGTGTACACCTTCGCATTTTTTATTGGTTTCAGTACAACGATTGCAGAGCCGTCATTAATTGCGGTAGCAATCAAGGCGAATCAAGTTTCCGGTGGCAGTATTAGCGTGAATGGTCTGCGTGTCGCGGTTGCATTAGGTGTGGCGATTGGTATTGCATTGGGCAGTTACCGGATTGTTGTCGGGGACCCTATTCACTATTACATCATGGCTGGTTACATCGTAGTCGTCGCCCAGACCTTTTATGCCCCTCAGATGATCGTCCCTTTGGCTTATGACTCTGGCGGTGTCACGACATCGACTGTTACTGTACCGCTCGTGACCGCTCTGGGATTAGGCCTGGCGTCTACTGTGCCCGGGAGAAACCCTATGATAGATGGCTTTGGTTTGATTGCCTTTGCCAGTTTGTTTCCGATGATATCCGTCATGGGATATGCGCAAATTACTCAATGGCTTAATAAAGACACCTCGGAGGACGAAGAAAATGCGCTTTAAATTGATACTTGCGTTTGTTGAGGATGCCAGAACAGATAAGGTGCTTGATGCTGCTCGGGATGCTGGAGCAACAGGTGCTACGGTAATTAATAATGCCAGAGGGCAAGGATTAAACCAGAAGCGAACTTTTTTTGGATTGACCTTGGAAGTACAAAAAGATGTTCTGCTATTTGTGGTCGAGGAGCATCTCTCTCGACACATTTTAGAAACCATCAGCGATGTCGGTGAATTTGACAAGGAATCCGGACAGGGCATTGCTATTCAAATTGATATTGAAGATGCGGTCGGCGTCGCCCATCAGGTAGAGACATTGGCTAAGGTTGTAGAGGACGAGTTATGAGTAATCAGGCGATAGTACGGGTTCGAGACGTCATGGCTGCAACTTACGTTATGGTAGATGGGCTGATGACGGTGTACGAAGGGATTACACTAGCCAAAAAATATCAAGTGAAAGCGCTGGTGGTTAAAAAGCGCGATGACAATGATGAATTCGGCATAGTATTAATGAATGATATTGCCAAAAAAGTGCTGGCGAATAACCGTGCACCTCAACGAACCAATATTTATGAGATTATGACCAAGCCAGCTCTGTGTGTTGGGCCGGACATGAACGTGAAATATTGCGCCAGATTGTTTGAACGGTTTGGCATTAGTCGCGCTCCGGTTATTGAAGACGGCGAGGTGATTGGTATGGTCAGTTACAACAATATCGTAATCAATGGCATGGTAAGAGATTAAGTCGAAAGGTAAATCGAGGCTCAGCTTTACTTCTCTCAGATCGGCGACAGTTATCCATCTATATTGCATTGATTACTTGTGATGTTGCATATGTGTCCGTTGGCACTTATCCTTTGTGCCTTACGCTTATAGTCGAGGATTTTTATCATGCCTTTAGTTGCTTGTCCGGTCTGTGAGAAACAGATTTCTAAACGAGCTCATACCTGTCCTGGGTGTGGGGAGCCGGATCCGCTGAATCACTTAGCAAAGTCGAAGTTTATCTCAATGGTTTTTTGGTTGTTGGTACTTGTAGGCGCTGGTTATGCTGCGTGGGTTTATTTACTGCCAATGCTGATCGAATTTGTTCGTAACCAGTAAGTTGAGCTGTAGTCAGAATGGCGTAGAATAGCCTCTGTTTTTATGAGGAGATAATGCTTTGAAACTATTTTTTGCCTCAGATTTGCATGGCTCTTTACCTGCGACGAGAGAAACCATCGATTTGTTTGTTGAATCTGGCGCGGATCATCTGGTTCTGTTGGGAGACATTCTCTACCACGGACCAAGAAACCCAATTCCAGAAGGTTATAACCCAGCAGAAGTGGCTGAGCTTTTAAATCAGTACAGCAAGCAGATTATTGCGGTTCGAGGTAACTGCGATAGTGAAGTGGATCAGATGCTACTAACCTTTCCTATGATGATGGATTATGCTTGGGTGTTGCTTGAATCCGGTCAGCGTCTGTTTTTAACTCATGGTCATATATACAACGGTAGCCATCGCCCGGAGCTGAAAGAAGGGGATGTGATCGCCCATGGTCACACTCACATACCTGTCGCAGAGTTACAAGATGGCGTTACTATCTTCAACCCTGGTTCTATGACGTTTCCGCGCAATGACTTACCTCGAAGCTACGGCTTGATGAATGGCAAGAAATTAACAGTACAGACGCCAGAGGGCGAAGTGTTGGCTCAGACAGAGATATAGTGTTTGAGATCCGACTGAGAGAATGGTTTTGTTTACATGATTAGGGGAGTACTGCACTCCCTTATTTTGTATCCGAATGTCCTAGATCTCTGTCCGGTGCAATAATGTCTCTGACTTTCTGTTTCAATACCTTTGCTTCCGGAAAACCACCATCTTTTTTACGCTCCCAGATTTGCTGTCCATTACAGAAGATTTCGAATCGACCACCGGTATCAGGATGCAAGGTAACAGATTCGATTTCTTCGCTGAACGTATGCAACAGCTCTTGCGAAAGCCAGGTTGAGCGTAACATCCAATTGCACTGACGACAGTAGTAGATGTTAATCACAGCTTTTTCCATTTTATTTTCCTTTTAACTAAAATAGCCCGTTAATTCCTAAGCCGGGCATTAAACCAGCAGCTTCAACCCAACGGCAAAGGTGAGAATTTCAAACGCAATTTTTATCACGCGGTTACTATATCGGGTGGCAGCCCAAGCGCCCAAGCTTCCGCCTAAAAAGGAACTTAACAGTAATACGGGTAACCATGCCCAGTGAATCGGGGCACCGGCTTGAACAACAGCGACGCCTCCAATGCCATTCCAAAACAACCCGACGCAAATCATGGTGTAAGCGACCGCCTGTTTATAATCAAACCCAAACCAGCGAACCAAAAATAGAGTAACCAGCAGTCCGGAACCAGCGGTGAGTGAACCATTAATGATTCCAATCAGCATGATGCCAAAACCACCAACGATCCAACCGGCTCGATCGCGATGCATCATCACCTCAGATTGTCCTAACTGCTTTTTAAGCCGTGAGTAAATACCCAGGGCAAGGATCATGGAGCCCAACATCTTCTCAGCAATACCATCAGGAATATGAACGATGATATTGGCACCAATAATGACCCCAATACTGCCGACCAATATTAAATACAGCGCTACGGGAAGTTTTATTGTGCCAGCTTTTAAATGCGTACTGGCTGCGCCTAAACCTAAGGCAACGGACGCGACTTTATGAGTGCCAAGAGCAACAGAAAAAGGCAAACCTAAAAAAATCAGTAGGGGGAATTGCAACAAACCTGCGCCGCCACCAGAAAGTGACGCTAACGTGTTTGCGATAAGAGAGCCCAAAAAGAGCGTGAGGGTATCTAGCCAGTCCATGTGCACAACAAAGGGGACATTTCGCCCCCTTTAATCAGAAAATCAGTTTCTAAACAGTACCGTAGAACCGTGATTCAGGCTAGTTAATAACAGCGTTTTCTCGTTAACCACATCAATACGGCGGCTTTGCTCGGCATCCAGCCTGAAAATTTGAGTGATCAAGCGAAGCTGTTCTTCAGAGAAGTCTCTCGACTGAGAAGATGAAATATCTTTGAATTCAGACGGTGAAACGAGCAGGTAATTATCGCTCACTTCCCAGCGACCTTTCTCTGAGATGTTGATGGTTGATTCCGCCGTAGAACCTTGAGCAAACAGCTTAATGTTCGCTACACGGATGTATTCGCCATTAGGCAAATATTTCACGTTGGACTCGACATTGACCTTACGCAGCGGACCTACCGTGTCATTCGGCAACTTATCAGTAATGAGTGTCACCATGGCAGATTGCCACTCGTTTGCAGTCAGAACCTGTTCAATTTTGAGGTCGCTGCCCCAGTATAACCAGCCACTGAAAAGCATGGATACGGCCAAAACCGCAGATGCAAATTTTATCTTCATATTGGCCTCCCCTTATTTACAGATATCGGCTGGGTCACTTTGACCAGAAACTATACGCAAAGTGACATTCTCATAAGAGTGGTCGATGTCATGGATATAGTTCAGCACCAGTTGGTTGTTCTGGCCACCGGTTGCGATGACCTGCACAGGCAATGAATCTTTTGTGTGATGGTCAACGTAGCGTTCCACACATTGCTTGATAGACGGCAACCAGTCATTAATTTGCGGGTGATTCACAGGCGTTAGCACAGGTACATTTTGATAAATATCTACCTGACGGAATTGGGACTCCGCGGGATTCGTGAATAGCAGTACACCAACTGGAAACAATATAGCTACCAATAAAATCAGCCGAGGCAACCACATATTTGGTTTCTTTTGAGGCTGAACCTGAGCTTGTTCACTACGAAACTCGTGCTCTACTTTTGTTTCGGAGATCGGCTCTGCTGGTGGCTCGTCAGAAATATCCGTGCTTTTTGCTTTATCTGTCTCAACGTCTGAAGCTAGCTCTTCAGAGTCTGAGTTAACAACAGAGGAAAGCGGATTCAATCGTTCTACAGAACAGATTAACTGGTAGCCACGCTTTGGTACGGTTTTTACATACTCTGGAGATTTTGTTGAGTCCTTCAACATCTTACGCAGGGTAGAGATCGCTTGAGTAAGGCTTGAGTCATCCACCTCAAAACCTTGCTCACGCCAGACAAACTCGTGGAGTTCGTTACGGGTTAACACTTCGTTGGGTCTTTCTGCCAACATCAGGAGAATGCGACTTTCGTTGCTTCCTAAACGTACAACGTCGTTGTCGTTTTGTTGGTCAGCAAGCGAATTACTATTTGGGTCAAAAGTAAACCTTTGAGCAAGTAGAAATTTGGTGCCAATGCTAGTCATTTAGTTCTTCTTAGATGGATGATGTTGAAATTATGGTGATTTATATCACAAATTCATGCTATGCGCGTAGGATATGCACGACGTTTTAGATGCTTTTAGCCGGGTAGGATAATTAAATTTTTGTAAAAAAACACTGTTTTTAGTTGGATTGACCTTGAATTTACATTTGTCAGCCACATGTTACATGACATATTAGAAACGCTATTTCTTGGAGTTGAGGTGTTTACTTTTCTCCATGAGATGGTTTGTTAGATTAGATGTTATGGAGCAAACATGAGCGAAACTGTATCTCAAAATAAAGAAACTCGTGGTTTTCAATCAGAAGTAAAACAACTACTGCATTTAATGATCCATTCTCTTTATTCCAACAAAGAGATCTTTTTGCGTGAGCTGATTTCTAACGCATCAGATGCATCAGACAAATTGCGATTTCAGGCGCTATCTAACCCAGATTTGTATCAGGGTAACGCTGACCTTGGCGTAAAACTGTCATTTGATGAGAGCGCAAATACCTTAACGATTTCTGACAATGGTATCGGCATGAGCCGTGATGATGTGATCGAGCATCTGGGTACTATTGCGAAATCTGGCACGGCAGATTTCTTCTCAAAACTGTCGGAAGATCAAAGCAAAGACTCACAATTGATTGGTCAGTTTGGTGTCGGCTTTTATTCTGCGTTTATCGTGGCAGATGCAGTTACGGTACGCACTCGTGCTGCAGGTGTTTCAGCAGAAGAGGCCGTGCAATGGCACTCTGCGGGTGAAGGTGAATACACGATTGAAAACATCGTAAAAGACGCTCGCGGTACCGACATCATTCTGCACATGCGTGAAGAAGGTAAAGAATTCCTGAGTGAATGGCGTCTGCGCGAAGTGATCAGTAAGTATTCTGACCATATCGGTATCCCGGTTTCTATTCAAACAGCGGTACGTGATGAAGAAGGCAATGAAACTGGCGAGAAAAAGTGGGAGCAAATTAACAAGGCTCAAGCGCTATGGACTCGCAATAAATCTGATATCTCAGAAGAAGAGTATCAAGAGTTTTACAAGCACGTTTCGCATGACTTCGCGGATCCACTGACCTGGAGTCATAACCGCGTGGAAGGTAAAAACGACTACACGAGTCTTCTTTACATCCCGTCTAAAGCACCATGGGACATGATGAACCGTGACCATAAATCTGGTCTGAAACTGTATGTTCAACGTGTATTCATCATGGATGACGCAGAGCAGTTTATGCCGTCTTACCTGCGTTTTGTGCGTGGTCTGATAGATTCAAACGATCTTCCGCTAAACGTATCGCGTGAGATTCTGCAAGATAACAAAGTGACTCAGTCATTGCGCAATGCTTGTACCAAGCGTGTATTGACGATGCTAGAGCGCATGGCAAAGAATGACTCAGAAAAATACCAGTCATTCTGGAAAGAGTTTGGCCTTGTACTGAAAGAGGGTCCGGCTGAAGACTTCGCAAACAAAGAGAAGATCGCTGGTCTGTTACGTTTCGTGTCTACTGAAGTTGACTCTGCTGAGCAAACTGTCGCACTGGCTGACTACGTTGAGCGCATGAAAGAAGGTCAGGACAAGATCTACTACCTGACAGCAGACAGCTACGCCGCAGCGAAAAACAGCCCGCACTTAGAGCAGTTCAAAGCAAAAGGCATCGAAGTTATCCTGATGTACGACCGCATTGATGAGTGGTTAATGAACTACCTGACTGAGTTCGACGGTAAGCAGTTCCAGTCAATCACTAAAGTGGGTCTGGATCTGAGCAACTTCGAAGATGAAGCCGAGAAAGAAAAGCAGAAAGAGACTGAGGAAGAGTTTAAGTCAGTTGTGGAACGCACTAAGTCTTACTTAGGCGATCGCGTAAAAGAAGTTCGCACAACGTTCAAATTGGCTTCAACACCGGCGGTTGTGGTGACGGATGATTACGAGATGGGGACTCAAATGGCGAAGCTTCTTGCGGCAGCAGGTCAGGCAGTGCCAGAAGTGAAGTACATCTTCGAAATCAACCCGGAGCATGAACTGGTTAAACGCATGGCTGATGAAGCTGACGAGGAAGCGTTTGGCCGCTGGGTTGAGGTACTTTTAGGGCAGGCGATGCTTGCTGAACGCGGTTCAATGGAAGACCCTGCGCAATTCTTAGGTGCGATCAACCAGCTTTTGACTAAGGTTTAATAGTCAATACACATTAAAAAGCTCGCGTATTGCGAGCTTTTTGTTTGTTATCGCATAAATTTGCATTATAGATGTTGAGTTAATAGTCAATAGCGGCATAAAGATGCGGTTGTTAACATTCTTTAGTCTTAATTCACTCTTTGCTCACATAACCTGTGGTAGAATCTGTGACTTGAATGTCAGTCACAAGGCGTGTATTTTTGCCGCCTAACGTTATACCGAAACTTATCGTTGCGATTGCTTCTTAGGTTTGAAACTTGAGTAGGCAGGCTATTGTGAGCTTCGGTATAAATCTTAAATATTAAAGAGGATAAATCATGCGCATCATTCTTCTAGGTGCTCCAGGTGCAGGTAAAGGCACACAAGCAAACTTCATCATGGATAAATACGGTATTCCACAAATCTCTACTGGTGATATGCTTCGTGCGGCGATCAAAGCAGGTACAGAGCTTGGTAAACAAGCGAAAGCTGTTATCGACGCTGGTCAGCTAGTTTCTGATGAAATCATCCTTGGCCTTATCAAAGAACGTATCGCTCAAGACGATTGCGCAAAAGGCTTCCTACTAGACGGTTTCCCTCGCACTATCCCTCAGGCTGATGGCCTAAAAGAAATGGGTGTTGACGTTGATTACGTTATTGAATTCGACGTTGCTGATGACGTGATCGTTGAGCGTATGGCTGGTCGTCGTGCTCACCTTCCTTCAGGTCGTACTTACCACGTTGTTTACAACCCACCTAAAGTGGAAGGTAAAGATGACGTAACTGGTGAAGATCTTGTTGTTCGTGATGACGACAAAGAAGAAACAGTACGTGCACGTCTAGGTGTTTACCATGAGCAAACTGCGCCACTTATCAACTACTACGGTAAAGAAGCAGAAGCTGGTAAAACTACGTACCTAAAATTCGATGGTACTAAGCAAGTTTCTGAAGTAAGTGCTGATATCGAGAAGGCATTAGCATAATAGGTAATACCTATTATCAAAATTTTTAAGAATTTTGTTATAGTTAAGCGACCGTAAGGTCGCTTTTTTTATACATTTTTATGATACCAATTCCAGTCATATCTTATCATTCTTGCTGGTTAAAATAGCTGGCATTGGTACACGCTGGAAACAAAGGGACGCTATGCAAAAAATAAAAAAACAAGGTGTGCTTCTGGTTAACTTGGGTACACCTGACGAACCAACTGCTCCTGCTGTAAAGCGCTTCTTGAGCCAGTTTCTTCATGATCACCGTGTGGTCGACATGACACGATGGCTTTGGTGTCCAATTTTGCACGGGGTTATTTTGCCAATACGTGCGCCAAAAGTTGCCAAGCTTTATGAGTCCGTTTGGATGGAAGAGGGTTCCCCTCTGATGGTGTACTCAAAGCGCCAAGCGAAGAAACTGGCTAAGCAGTTAGATATCCCCGTAGAGCTTGGCATGACTTATGGTAATCCAAGTTTACACGCGGGTTTTGAAGCCTTACTGTCGCAAGGGGTCGATGAGGTCATCGTATTGCCTTTGTATCCTCAGTATTCAGGTACAACAACAGCGGCGGTGTCTGATGGGATAACCAAAGCTTTTAAGAAATTACCCGTCATACCGGCATACAGCTTAATTCGTGATTATCACGACCATCCAATGTTCATTGATGCCTTGGCTCAATCCGTAAGAGCGTATTGGGCTGAACATGGACAAGGGGAGTATCTGTTATGTTCCTATCACGGCATACCGAAACGTTTTGCAGATAACGGTGACATTTATCCTCAACATTGTGAAACGACGACTCGCTTGCTGGGTGAAGCTCTTGGGTTGAATGAAACGCAGATAGGGATGGCTTATCAGTCCCGTTTTGGGCGTGAAGAGTGGTTACAGCCATACACTGATAAAACTCTGGAAACGTTGCCTGCCAAAGGTATTAAAAAGATTGATATCATGACACCAGCATTTTCTTCGGATTGTTTGGAAACGCTAGAAGAAATCGCGGGAGAAAACAAACACATTTTCTTAGAAGCAGGCGGTGAGCAGTTTAATTACATTCCTTGCCTGAATGATGATGATCGACATATTGAGATGATGGCGGAGTTAGTTCGCAATAAGCTATAATCGTTGTCATGAAATGTTCTTAACAAAAAGGGTCGCAAGTGCGACCCTTTTTAGTTTGAATGACGTATTAAGCCACTTGTACTTGTTGCTCTTCTACTTGTTCCGCGTTGCTCGCTGAACTTTCAGCACCGTGCATCCAGCGCACTAGCGTATTAGAGAACAACAGCAAAATTAGACCACTGACCGTCGCACTCGCTGCGATACCGCTAAAGATAGCCATCGCACCTAGCTCACCAACATGGGATCCCACATAGCCAGCTACGTAGTTTGCAATCGCATTACAGCCGAACCATGCACCCATCATTAATGATGCCAAACGCAGAGGCGCAAGTTTGGTTACCAGAGACAAGCCGATTGGAGATAGGCAAAGTTCACCCAGTGTATGGAAGAAGAAAGCACCCACTAACCACAGCATTGATGTTTTCACTGTGGTATCACCGCCTTGCTCAAGTACCGCACCAACCATACATAGGAAACCCAGAGCGAGGAAGAACATCGCCATTGCAAATTTCACTGGTGAATTTGGCTCACGTTTACCTAGCTTAACCCACAGTACCGCAAGCACAGGTGCAAGCGTAATAATAAAGAAAGGGTTAAGTGACTGGAACCAAGCCGCAGGAACTTCGAAGCTGCCAATCATACGGTCAGTGTATTGCTGAGTGTAGATATTCATCAGGCCACCTGCTTGCTCAAAGCCAGCCCAGAATACGATAGTGAAAAGACTCATGACCAGAATGACTTTAATGCGGTCCACTTCTTCTTTAGTAAGTGGCTGCTTCTTGGTTGATTTCTGATTTGCTAGTGCGCGTTTGGCTGCTGGTTCTCGGCCGATATCACCTAGCCAGGATTGAGCGAAGCTTATTTGCATCACAAGGCTCATAAGCATACCGATGCCCGCAGCAACGAAACCAGCTTTCCAGCCGAATGAGTTGGTCACCGAGCCAGAAACGACACCAGCGAGCAAAGCGCCAAGGTTGATACCCATGTAGAAGATGGTAAATGCGCCATCACGACGGTTGTCACCTTCGTTGTATAGGTCACCCACCATCGTTGAGATATTCGGCTTGAACAAGCCGTTACCTGAGATCAGAAGCGCAAGACCTAAATAAAAGGTGTGAAGAGAGCCAAGGCCCAGTGCATCGGCTGGCAATGCCAAGGTAAATTGACCAATAGCCATTAATGCACCACCGAGTAAAATGGAGCGGCGTTGGCCTAAGTAGTTATCTGCCAGGTAGCCACCGATCAGAGGTGTGATGTAAACAAGGCCAGTATAAATGCCGTATAGGTCTAGTGCGTCTTTAGTCGACCAGCCCAGACCTCCATTCATTGTGGTATCTGTGAGATAAAGTACGAGAATGGCACGCATTGCGTAGTAAGAGAAACGCTCCCACAATTCTGTGCCGAACAGTAAAAATAAGCCACGAGGGTGGCCAAAATATTGATGTTGGTTTGTCATAGGATCTTTTAATAATAGTTGTTACATTTTCCGGGGAAAATATATACCTTTAAATTTAACAATTAACAAACAAAAAATTTTATACAATTGCATCTACACCTGTATAAGTCTCTGTTTTTCATTTTATTTATGGAATAATTGAAGGATTGGCATGTAGTTAAAACTAATTTTTCATTTTTGGTTTTGTGTAATATTCATACAACCATCAAAGAGAAATTGGGTTATGCGAGCGATATTTATTTATAATTATATAGATGAATGAATTGCTCATGACTCATCTTTGGCTTAATGCTAGGATGCATGAAAAAGATAAATGGCTAGTAAAAAATGAAACGTTGGTATCTACTTTATTGTAAACGAGGAGAGCAGGTTAGGGCGAAGCAACACCTTGAAAATCAAGGGGTGGAGTGCTTTTATCCGACTGTCGAAGTCGAAAAAATATTACGTGGTAAAAGACAGAAAGTCGAAGAACCACTGTTCCCTTCTTATATGTTTGCTCGTTTTGATTACGAGGAAGGGCCGAACTTTACATCAGTTCGTTCCACCCGTGGGGTTATTGATTTTGTCCGCTTTGGCGCTCAGCCAAAAGAAATTCAGGGCGATTTGGTTTTTGAACTGAAGAAAATAGAAAAGTGCGTTCATGAAAAAGTGGCCTGTGAAGGCATGCCCAAGCGCGGTGATCAGATTCGGGTCAAAAGTGGTCAGTTTGCTGGTATTGATGCTATTTTCCAGGAGCAAGATGGGGAGAAGCGTTCAATTATGCTCGTGCAGATGATTACCAAACGTGTTCCAGTCAGTATTGACAATAATGATTTAGACTTAAAGTAACATGTTGATATATAAATAAAAGGGCTGGTTAAACCAGCCCTTTTGCTTTTCATTCGTGTCTTTTAATTAATTAGTAAGCGTCGTTGTGAACGGCCTGTACTGCTCGACCAGATGGGTCTACACAGTTTTGGAATGACTCATCCCATTCAATCGCTTTTGCTGAAGAACAAGCGACAGATGGGCCGCCCGGAACACATTCTGCTGCTGATGGCAGTGGGAATAGTTCTTCAAAGATTTCACGGTACACATAACCTTCTTTAGTGGTTGGCGTGTTGTAAGGGAAGCGGAATTTAGCCGTTTCCATTTGTTGCTCCGTTACTTTCTGTTCTGCTACTTCTTTCAATGTATCAATCCAGCTGTAACCTACACCGTCAGAGAACTGCTCTTTTTGGCGCCAAGCGATTGATTCTGGTAAGTAATGTTCAAAACACTCACGTAGGATGTGCTTTTCCATTTTACCGTTGCCACACATTTTGTCGGCTGGGTTCAGACGCATTGCTACATCAATGAACTCTTTATCTAGGAAAGGTACACGGCCTTCAACACCCCATGCTGCAAGTGATTTGTTTGCACGAGCGCAGTCAAACATGTTTAGAGCAAGCAGTTTACGAACGGTTTCTTCGTGGAACTCTTGCGCGTTTGGTGCTTTGTGGAAGTATAGGTAACCACCAAAGATCTCATCTGCGCCTTCGCCTGAAAGTACCATTTTGATACCCATCGCTTTGATTTTACGTCCCATCAGGAACATCGGCGTTGAAGCACGGATTGTGGTTACGTCATACGTTTCGATGTGGTAAATCACATCACGAATCGCATCAAGACCTTCCTGAATTGTGTAAGTCATTTCATGGTGTACAGTACCGATTTGGTCTGCAACTTCACGCGCAGCTTTCAAATCTGGTGCGCCTTCAAGGCCGACCGCAAAAGAGTGCAGTTGTGGCCACCAAGCTTCTGATTTTTCGTCATCTTCAATACGCATCGCCGCAAAACGTTTAGCGACCGCAGAAGTGATAGAAGAGTCTAAACCACCTGACAAAAGTACACCGTATGGTACATCAGTCATTAGCTGGCGTTTAACTGCTGCTTCAAGCGCTTCAGTTAGCTCTTCTTTACTTGTGCTATTCCCTTGAACTGCTGCGTATTCGTTCCAGTCACGAACGTAGTAGCGTTGTGGCTCTGCGTCTTTAGAGCTGTAGTGGCTACCTGGAGGGAATTCGCTCACTGTTTTACATACAGGCACTAGCGCTTTCATCTCAGAAGCCACGTAGTAGTTACCGTGCTCATCGTGACCTTGGTAAAGAGGAATAATACCGATGTGGTCACGGCCAACCAGATACTCGTCCTTCTCTTCATCGTACAGAACGAAGGCGAAGATACCGTTCAGTTCTTCAAGAAGATCTGCGCCCATGTCTTGGTAAAGCGCTAGAATAACTTCACAATCTGAATCCGTTTGGAATTCATATTTGCCTTCGTAGCGTGCGCGGATCTCTTTGTGGTTGTAGATTTCGCCGTTTACCGCAAGGATTAGCTTATTATCAGGGCTGTACAGTGGCTGAGCACCGCTATTTAGGCCAACAATTGCCAAGCGTTCATGAGCCAGAATCGCTCTATCTGAAGAGTAGATACCAGACCAGTCTGGGCCTCGGTGACGAAGCTTTTTCGACATTTCTAATGCGATAGGGCGTAACGCTGCTGCGTCACTTTTAATGTCTAAAATGCCAAATACTGAACACATACAACTTCCTTTTTAAACTAAACAATTTCTAATCGGTATGGCTTCAATTTGCCAGTTTGAGTAAAAAAAGCAACGCTTTGTGATGAAAAAATTTATAAAAGACCCTTGCTGGTGAATAATTTCTAATTATTTGTCCATTTTGATGAATGAAATTAAGGTTTGGTATAAAAAGAACACAAAAAAAGCCTTCTTTTTGAACGAAGGCTTTATTGCTTATTCACATGAGTGCTTATTTTATTGGTGTGAATTTAGGCTGCAATTGCTGACAAACATGTCTTGCGAAACCACTACCAGCCTCATTATAGATATTGAATGCGGCATGTACGCCGTTTTCCAGAAGGCCATCTAGTTGGTCTGGATACTCTGCAATCGCGGCTATCTGGCCTTTATAGTGACGGCGTTGCAGCTGTTCCAGTGCGGTCTGATTACCCTGGTGGTGAGGCATTGCCAGTAGCACCAGTTGGACGTGTCCTGTATCGAGAATTCGTTCCCAAAAATCTGGGTCAGTTGCGTCACCGGAAATGACATTACGACCTTCTTCACGATGCTTAATAGCGCCATCCTCGCGAATTTCGACCCCAAGCGATATCTTCCCGTAACGAGCGCATAACTCATCGTAAGCTCCCGTGCCAATGCGGCCCATACCAAGGATTAGTACCTGAGCATGCCCTGGATTGATCAACTGATCACGTTGATTCAGTTTCTCCGCGGCGGTCTCTTGTAGCCACTTGCCTGAGTGTTGATAAATTTTATTGCTCAAACGGTTGAGTGGCGCTGCGATAATAAATGAAAGTGACACAGCAACAGCAATGGCAGCGAGCATGTCACTTGGCATCCAGCCCATTTTATATGCGAGACCACCAACTATCAGGCCAAATTCGCTGTAGTTAAACAGGGATAGTGACGCGAGCAACGATGTGCGGACCCGAAAGTTAAAGTAGTTAATGGTTAAAAAGTACAGCAAGCCCTTAATCGGTAGCAGCAGAATGAATAAAATGGCGAGTGCGATACCAGTAAAACTTAGCGATGCCGATAAGCCAATATTCAAGAAGAAGCAAACTAAGAAGAGCTCTTTCATGTTAAACAGGGATTTTGAGAGCTCAGAGGCTTTTCGGTGACCAGCCAGTAACATGCCTAGAATCAGTGCACCAAGATCTGGCTTCATGCCTACTAGCTCAAACAGACCTGCTCCGACGACAAGCGCGAAGAATATACCGAATAGGACCAACATCTCACCGTGGCCTACTTTGTCTAGTAATTTGTAAAAAACTGGTCGAAGGAGGGGAAGACCGAACAGTGCTATGGCGTACCATTCAGGAATTTTACCGGTAGAAGCCGTCAGAAATACGACAGCGAAGATGTCTTGCATTACCAGAATACCGATCGCGATGGTGCCATAAGTGGCACTCATCTCACCTTTTTCTTGCAGTGTTTTAACTGCAAAAACGGTACTCGAAAATGACAAAGCAAACGCCAGTAAAAGAATCTGCCCAAGATCCATACCGGCCATAGAGGTAATGCCGAGTAGTTTTAAACCACCGAGTGTGATGGTGAACACCGCTGTGGAGAGGATGTTATGTGCGGTCGCACCTCCCCAGATTTCTTTTGATAGCAGTGTTTTTACATCGAGTTTTAGGCCGATAGTAAACAATAAAAGGGTAACGCCGAGGTCGGCTAGGTCAACGATCAGCTCATTACTTTGGTAGCCAAATGCGTGTAATCCGAATCCTGCGAGTAAGAAGCCAACGAGTGGAGGGAGTGAGCACTTTAGCGCAAGGAAGCCAGCCAAAAATGCTGTTGTTATTAGAATTATTTCCATACTGATAAGTAATACCTATGCCAGTAAATTATTGTCAGGTAATTGCGCAGGAAAAATCACTTAGAGCAAGGCTAATTTGCAGTAATTGGGTTGAGTTTCCTGATATGCAAAAACGGGCTGTGCAAGCACAGCCCGAGATTGTAACTCAACTGTTGGAATATACTTAGTCTTCCAATAACTTTTGTAACAAAACCCCGTTTAACATTGCACGCTTGATCATGGCGAATGCACCCATAGTTGGCTGCTTGTCGATTTGTGAGGCAACAATAGGAAGAGCGTTATGGAACGTTTTTAGCGATTGATTTTCAACGTTACGTTTAATGGCCGGGAATACAATTTCTTGCGCTGCGGTAATATCACCAGCGATAACAATTTTCTGTGGATTAAATAGGTTGATGGTGATAGCAATCGCTTTACCTAGCTGGTTACCAACACGAACTAAGCTTTGCTTGGCGAGTTCATCACCGTTAACTGCATGTTCGCACACATCCTGAATGGTGATATTTTCCAGCTCAGTTAGGCTAGATTCGTAACCTTGTGCGATTAACTGTTTTACACGGTGGATGATTGCTGGGTTTGCAGCAACCGTTTCTAAACAGCCAAAGTTACCGCATTGACACTGTTCACCCAATGGATCGATTTGAATATGACCAATTTCACCAACGTTACGGTTAAAGCCAAGAAACACCTGGCCATTAACAATGATACCTGCACCTGTACCGCGGTGGACACTGACCAAAATTGAATCCTGACAATCTTGGCTTGCGCCAAAGTAGTGTTCTGCTAGAGCCATTCCGCGAACGTCGTTACCAACGAAACAAGCGGTATTAAACTTCTCGCTAACAATTTCACCAAGGGCCAGGTTATCAACATCCGTATTTGGCATGTACTCAACCACACCGGTAGATGGGTTAACTAAGCCTGGTAGGGTAATGCCAATGGCAATTAACTGCTCGATTTTATCCTGATTGCGATTCATGAAACTTTTCAGTAAATCAATTAAACCAGCAATCAAGTCTTCCTGATTGGTGTAGTGCAGCTCATGCTGATCTTCGGCAAGTGCGGTACCGCCCAAGTCGTACAAGCAAAACTGAATGTAGTCACGTCCCAGACGAACGGCGACTGAATGAAAAGGTTTTACTTCAGTGGTCAGTGAGATAGCTCGGCGACCACCGGTAGAAGCTTGCTGCGCGACCTCTTTAATCAGGCCACGCTCTAAAAGTTGGCGGGTTATTTTGGTAACACTCGCGGGAGCCAGCTGGCTAACGTCCGCGACTTGAATACGGGAGATAGGACCTTGCTGATCTATCAGCCTGTATACCGCAGCGCTGTTAAGCTGTTTTACTAAATCTACATTACCAATTTGTCCGCCATTCATGCTTAATTGTGCTCGTATTGTCCGTTAACAACCGTCGCTTTTACATTGAAGTCACGATCGAAAACAGTCAGGTTTGCAACCATGCCTGTTCGAATTCGGCCAAGTTTATCTTCAACCCCAATAGCGGTTGCTGGATACAATGTGGCCATACGTAGAGCTTCGTCTAAAGCGATACCTGCGTGCTCAACCGTATTCTGAACTGCTTCAATCATAGTCAGGGCTGAGCCGCCTAGTGTGCCATTTTCATCAACACACTTACCATCTCGGTAATATACTTTCTTACCGACAAAAATAAAGTGATCAATGTTAGCACCTGCTGGAGCTGTGGCATCCGTCACCAAAACAAGCTTCTCACCTTTGATTTTATGAGCAATTCTGATGTTTGCGTAGTCTACGTGGAAACCATCGGCGATAATTCCAGCATAAACTTCTGGCGTGTCGTAAATTGCACCAACCACTCCAGGTTCGCGTCCAACCATCGGTGTCATCGCGTTAAACAGGTGAGTCGCAAAGGAAATACCAGCTTCAAAGCCTTGACGAGCTTCTTTATACGTAGCGTTAGTATGTCCGATAGAAACAACCACACCAGCCGCTTTTAAGCGTCGAATATGCTCAGGATCATTCTGCTCTGGTGCAAGCGTCACCTTCGCGATGATGTCACTATTAGCACAAATCAGATCAATCATGTCTTCATCTGAGGTGCGAATAAAGTCGACATTGTGGATGCCTTTTTTCGCGACGTTAAGATACGGTCCTTCCAAGTGTAGACCTAGTGATTGATTTTGGTATTTATCGTGGTATTCGCGAGCTGCCGTGATCGCGGCACGCATGTCTTCGTCTGAAGAGGTAATCAGTGTCGGCAAGTAACTAGTACAACCAGACTTGAGGTTTGCCTCATGCATGATTTGCATTGTTTTTGGTGTGATGTCGTCATTCAACATAACGCCGCCACAACCGTTTAGTTGAAGGTCAATGAATCCTGGACTTAGGTTCGCACCATTTAGATCTTTCACCTCGATGCCTTTTGGTAGTTCGGCAACTGGTACAACGGATTGAATTAGGTCGTTTTCGATGATGACCGCATGTTCTTGTAGAACATCACTACCGGTATAGATTTTACAGTTAGTTAGCGCGTACATAGTCAGCTAGTCCTTATAGTGAGAATTCATGTCTGTAATGCTATCTAAAGGATGACGATTTGAGTCATGTGGTTACTTAGTATTTACCAAGAAATTAGATAACGAGTTACATAAGGCAAGTTGTGTTTATTTCGACCATGGTGGAGTAACTAACTATAACGGACTGAAAAATGATAAATGAACTTTTTTACTGATTCTTTTTCAGAGCGAAGTTACCGTGGTTACTCGCTGTAGACTAAAATAACACTGATTCTTCCTTACATAAAGTGCGAGGATGTTATCTTGCAAATGCCATTTTTTTGTATGATAAAATAAGTTTTATGATCCCGCTAGCAAAAACCTCCTTTTAGGGTGAATTCTGGTGATTAGGATCACAAACAGTGAGCTTTTAATTTGCGGAGCAAAATTAATGTCATAAACTGAAGAGGACTAAATTGAACGACTAAAATAAGTTATTCAACATAACATCTAATCCTATAGGGGGAACTAAAGGTGAATATTCTCGGATACGCGCAGAAGTTGGGTAAAGCTCTTATGCTTCCTATCGCGACCTTGCCAATCGCAGGTTTGTTATTGCGTTTGGGCCAACCTGATGTACTTGATATTGCGTTTATGGCGCAAGCGGGTGGTTCAATCTTCTCTAACCTTCCATTACTGTTCGGTCTCGGCATCGCTATCGGTTTGTCAAAAGACGGCCAAGGTGCTGCAGGTCTTGCTGGTGCGGTTGCGTACTTCGTACTCACTGCTACAGCGTCAACAATTGATGCTTCAGTTAACATGTCATTCTTCGGCGGTATCATTGCAGGTATCATTGCCGGTCACTCTTACAATGCTTTTCATGCTACCCGTCTTCCTGAGTGGTTGGCATTCTTCTCTGGTAAACGTCTAGTGCCTATTATGGCGGGCCTTTTTGCTCTAGCCGCTGGTGCAGTTGGTGGTATTGTATGGCCAACGATCCAAGGTGGTCTGGACGCACTTGCTCACGCTATCTCTACATCTGGTGCTATCGGTCAGTTTGTATACGGTACGCTTAACCGTGCGCTGATTCCTGTCGGTCTACACCACGTACTAAACTCGTTCTTCTGGTTCGGTATGGGTTCATGTCAGGAAGTCCTAATTGCGGGTGCTTCTGCTGCAGGTCAAGCTCTGCCTACAGTACAGCAGCTTTGTGTAGACCCAGCTCTAGCTAAGACGCTTGTTGTTGGTCAAACTCACACATTTGAATTTGCTAACTCAGTAACACCTGAAATCACAGCAACAGTGAAAGAAGTGACAGAGACAATTAAATCTGGTGACCTACATCGCTTCTTTGGTGGCGACAAAGGTGCTGGTGCATTCATGAACGGCTTCTTCCCAATCATGATGTTCGGTCTTCCTGGTGCGGCACTTGCTATGTACTTTGCAGCGCCTGCTGAAAAACGTGGCCAAGTTGGTGGTGCACTGTTCTCAGTAGCATTCTGTGCATTCCTAACTGGTATCACAGAGCCACTAGAGTTCATGTTCATGTTCCTAGCTCCTGCACTTTACGCGATTCACGCAGTGTTCACTGGTCTGTCGCTAGTTGTTGCTAACATGCTTGGTACGCTACACGGCTTCACATTCTCTGCTGGTCTAATTGACTACGTGTTGAACTTCGGTCTAGCAACTAAACCTCTACTACTTGGTGCAGTTGGTCTTGGCTTTGGTGCTCTATACTTCTTCACTTTCACATTCGCTATCCGCGCTTTCAACCTGAAATCGCCTGGTCGTGAAGGTGATGAAGAGACAGCAGCTGCGCCATCTGGTGAAGCGAAGAGCGGTGACTTGGCTCGCCAATACCTAAAAGCTCTTGGTGGTCACGAGAACCTAACGGCAATCGATGCTTGTATCACTCGTCTACGTTTGACTCTGAAAGACCGTTCTGTAGCTGATGAAGCTGTACTGAAAAAACTTGGTGCTAAAGGTGTTGTGAAACTAGGTGAGAACAACCTTCAAGTTATCCTTGGTCCTCTAGCAGAAATCGTTGCTGGCGAAATGAAAGCAATCGGTGCTAACGAAGACCTTTCGAATGTGAAATTACCATAATCACATTGTACGAATGAATCGAAGAAGACCTCCCTTGGGAGGTCTTTTTTTATATTGTGGCTTCTATTCTGCTGCGGTTTCATGCTAACTCGATAAATATTGCCGATTTAGCACGAGTTCTTGTTGTCTAATTGCTTAGAATTGTGGATCATTAGAAGTAATTCACTCTGCATTTCCATACTTGGATGCAGAGTGCCGTTTTCTCTGACAATACTAATATTTTGAGGTGCTATAGATGAGTGAAGCTGATGCTCGTCCATCAAACTTTATTCGCCAGATCATTGATAAGGATCTAGCGGATGGTAAACACACTAGCGTGCATACTCGATTCCCGCCGGAGCCGAATGGCTACCTGCATATCGGTCATGCTAAGTCTATCTGTTTGAACTTCGGTATTGCTCAGGACTACCAGGGTCAATGTAACTTACGTTTTGATGATACAAACCCTGAAAAAGAAGACATCGAATACGTTGAGTCTATCAAGAAAGATGTAAACTGGTTAGGCTTCGAGTGGAGTGGTGAAGTATGTTACTCATCAAACTACTTCGATAAGCTTTACGAATATGCAATTGAATTGATTAATAAAGGCTTAGCGTATGTAGATGAGCTAAGTCCAGAGCAGATTCGCGAATACCGCGGCACACTAAAAGCGCCAGGTAAGCCTAGCCCGTACCGTGATCGCCCTGTAGAAGAAAACCTGGCGTTGTTTGAAAAAATGCGCGCGGGTGAGTTTGAAGAAGGTAAAGCTTGTCTTCGCGCTAAGATCGACATGGGTTCTTCATTCATGGTCATGCGTGATCCGGTACTTTACCGTGTTCGCTTTGCTACTCACCATCAAACAGGTGACAAGTGGTGCATTTACCCAATGTACGACTTTACCCACTGTATCTCAGATGCGTTAGAAGGCATCACTCACTCAATTTGTACGCTTGAGTTCATGGATAACCGTCGTCTTTACGACTGGGTACTAGACAACATCACCATTGATTGTCGCCCTCATCAGTACGAGTTCAGCCGCCTAAACCTAGAATACACAGTAATGTCTAAGCGTAAGCTGAACCAACTAGTGACTGAAAAGTTAGTAAACGGCTGGGATGATCCGCGTATGCCAACTGTTTCTGGTTTGCGTCGTCGTGGCTTTACGCCAGCATCTATTCGTGAGTTCTGTAAACGTATTGGTGTTACAAAACAAGACAACATGATTGAGTTTGGCTCACTAGAATCTTGTATTCGTGATGACCTGAACGAAAATGCACCGCGTGCAATGGCTGTACTTGATCCTGTAAAAGTTGTTATTGAGAACTTTGAAGAGGGTAAGGTAGAAAGCTTATCTCTTGCTAACCATCCGAATAAACCAGAAATGGGTGAGCGCGAAGTTCCGTTTACTCGTGAAGTTTGGATTGAGCGTGAAGACTTCCGCGAAGAAGCGAACAAGAAGTACAAGCGTTTGGTGCTAGGTAAAGAAGTGCGTCTGCGTGGTGCTTACGTGATCAAAGCTGAGCGTGTTGAAAAAGACGCAGAAGGCAACATCACTACAATTTTCTGTACTTACGATGCTGATACTCTGGGTAAGAACCCTGCTGACGGCCGTAAAGTAAAAGGTGTAATCCACTGGGTATCAGCGGACAAAGCATTACCAGCGGAAATTCGTCTATACGACCGTCTATTCACGGTTCCGAATCCTGCTGCTGCTGAAGATTTTGCTTCGACGATTAACCCTGACTCACTTGTTGTGATTAATGGTTTCGTTGAGCCAAGTCTAGCGTCTGCACAAGCAGAGGAAGGCTACCAATTTGAGCGTATGGGCTACTTCTGTGCTGATTCGAAAGATTCAAGCGCAGATAATCTAGTGTTCAACCGCACAGTTGGTCTTCGCGATACTTGGGCGAAAATTGAAGCTAAATAATTGAGCTAAAAATAAAAATGCCAGTCCTGAGACTGGCATTTTTTTATATTTAGTGAAGAGATAACCGTTAAAATAAAAGCGCTCATTGAGCGCTTTATTTATATTTAGTGATTATTTCTTTGGCTTGTGTGCGTTTGGATCGTCTTTACAGCTACCATCACCACATTTACCGTATAGGTAAAGGCTATGGTTAGTCAGAGTTACGTTGTATTTAGACGCAATTTCTTTTTGACGCTCTTCGATAAGATCGTCTGAAAACTCAATAACTTCACCACAGTCTAGACAAACTAGGTGGTCATGGTGGTGTTGAGTCGACAGTTCAAAAACTGATTTACCACCTTCGAAGTGGTGACGAGTGACGATACCTGCATCGTCGAATTGGTTGAGTACTCGATAAACGGTTGCTAGACCGATTTCTTCACCTAGATCAATCAACTTTTTGTACAAATCTTCAGCACTGATGTGCTGGCAGTCTGGCTGCTGAAGTACTTCTAGAATTTTTAGCCTTGGAAGGGTTACTTTTAAACCCGCATCCTTCAGCGCCTGATTATTATCTGACATATACTTTCCCGTTGGATCATCTGCAGCGATTTAACAGAATTCAATATTCCTACCATTATAGGCGAATGGCCAAAAACATTAAACCACGAACTTCAAAGGGTTAATATATTCTTTCTTTGTAAATTAGAAATTGGTCAATTATATTAGAGCTCTTACCAGTTACATTTTAGTAACATAAATCGCGCAGAGAGCAGGGATTGCAATGGATAAGCGGATTGCCAAAATTTATAAACCAGGAATCATAAAATTTGGGCTCAATCTTTGGCCCCCATTCTGGGGAGCTGGAATTAAAATCTTACATATTTCTGAAGACTTTCGTTTGGTGAAAGTACGTTTGAAATTGAGCTGGTGGAATAAGAACGCCAATCGGACTCAATATGGGGGAAGTATTTTTTCTCTTACAGATCCCATTTACTCAATGATGCTGATTGGGATTCTGCGGGAGGAATATTATGTGTGGGATAAAGAAGCCAGCATTAACTTCATTAAGCCCGGACACAGTGACTTGTACGCAGATTTTGAAATCTCAGAAGGGATGATTGAAGATATATTTGAAAAGACACGTAATGGAGACAAATGGTTTCCCGAGTTCATTATTCATATCAAGGATAAGGATGGGAACGTGGTGTCTGAGGTAAAACGCAAGCTCTATGTTCGTAAAAAGCCTCAGTACCGAGAGGAGGAGGTCGTAACGGAATCCTCGTAAACGTTACATACAAAAAGACCTCCAGAGCGGAGGTCTTAAATAAGATTTTGCGATTAGCCTTCAAGCTCAGCTAAACACATCTCTTCGTAAATCTGTTTTACCCAGTTCTCAACACGTTCATCGGTTAGCTCTGGTTGACGGTCTTCATCGATACACAGACCGACGAATTGACTATCGTCGCCTTCAACAAGCGCTTTAGACGCTTCGAATTCATAGCCTTCAGTTGATGTATGGCCAAGGATAGTGCCGCCTTTTGACTCAACGATGTCACGCACTGTGCCCATCGCATCACAGAAGTACTCTGCGTAGTCTTCTTGGTCACCACAACCAAAGATAGCAACTAACTTCGTAGAGAAGTCAATTTGCTCAAGCTCTGGGAAAAAGTCATCCCAATCACACTGAGCTTCACCATAGTACCAAGTCGGGATACCTAGAAGTAGAAGATCAAAGTTATCAATGTCTTCTTTGCTGCTTTTCGCGATGTCTTGAACGTGAACTAGTTGCTTGCCTAGTTGCTTTTGAATCATCTTTGCAACGGCTTCAGTATTACCTGTGTCGCTACCGAAGAAGATACCTACACTTGCCATAGAGTCTATACCTTTACATTGTTTGTTGTTGGCGATGGTACTAAGGGTTTAGCCTAACCCCGAGCCTTCCCACGTTAGCTGAATTATCCCTTTTGCGATAAAACCAGCGCAGCCTAGAAAAAGGACTAACCATACAATACGACGACCAAAAACAGGTACATTGCCTTGCTTTAGCACATCTTTTATTGCCATCCCGATGAAGAAGAAGATAGCAGCAAAAAGAAGATCGAGCCCGATAGATTCGAGCATATCCATGTAGTCGTAGAGCATTGTAGTCCTTCATGCCGAAAATTATTGCGCGCACTATACCACTGTTAACCAGTAAAGTTAATGCAATACCAGAGTGGTTATTCCAATAATCAATGGTTGTTGGTGAATTTGTTAAGCCGAAATGTGTTTCCTGATCACTCGCATGACTTCGGCTGGCTTTTCTGCATGTAACCAATGTCCTGTGTTGGCGATGATATGTGCTTTGGCACGCTTAAATTGTCTTTGTACGGCAGGCTGATGCTCTGGCATTAAATAATCTGAATCTCCACCCTTAATAAAGAGGGTTGGGATCTCGGTTGGTGTTATCTCTTGCCAGCCAATAATTTCCGCGTAATTTTTCAACAGGCCTTCTACGTTAAAGCGCCATGCCATTTTATCACCGTCTTTATATAGCGACTTCGAAAGAAACTGTCTCACGCCATCTATCTCAACGTGTTGCGCTAGCACATCCATCGCTTGCTGGCGGCTCGTTGGTTCTTGGGCTATGACCGCTTGAAGACCGTTAAAAACGTTGTCATGACGATTCGTCGTATAGGCGACCGGAGCGATGTCTAATACAACCAGTTGTTTGACAAATTGTGGGGCGATGTCGACAAGTTTCATCGCAACTTTACCACCCATCGAATGCCCAATAATGATGGCCGGATCAATGTTTAAGTGGTGAAGCAACTCGGCAACGTCTTGTGCCATATCGCTGTACGTGTGGGTATCCGAGTGGAAAGAGAGGCCATGGTTGCGAAGATCAATACTGATCACTGAGTAATCTTGGACAAGATCACGAGCCAAAAGGCCCAGATTACTTAAACTACCAAACAATCCATGAATCAAAACAACTGTTTGGCCTTGGCCTTCCTGCTTATAGTTGAGTAATGCTGACATTTTATCTTATTCGTGATGGGTTTAACGTGGAGTATCCGCAAGGATCTCATTGTATAGCCAAATGACTCCAAGTCATTCTCGCTGAACCTAGCTTCTTGAAGTTATTTGGGTATAATTCCACAGAGTTTAAACATTGAGAATGTGAAAAGCGAATGAAAACAATTGAGGTTGATGAGGATCTATACCGTTACATTGCTGGTCAAACTAAGCATATCGGCGAAAGTGCCTCGGATATTTTGCGACGCCTTTTAAACCTTGATGGTGAGTTGCAGGAAGCAAAAGTTGCGCCTGTAGTAGAGAAGCCACAAGGGATTGTAGTAAGTAAAGATGCAGGTAAAACAGAGCAAATAGATACAGTGAAAGAAATGCGTTCACTGCTAATATCTGATGAGTTTGCTGATCTTAAGAAAGCGATTGATCGCTTCATGTTGGTTCTATCAACATTACACAAATTAAATCCAGAAGGATTCGCACAAGCGACAAATGTGAAGGGACGCAAGCGCGTTTACTTTGCTGATAATGAAGAAACCCTGCTGGCTAACGGCAATACAACCAAACCTAAGGCCATTCCAGAAACACCGTTCTGGGTTATCACAAATAATAATACCAGCCGCAAGAGACAAATGGTTGAACAAGTGATGGCGCACATGGGATTCCAACCGGACTTGATAGAAAAAGTAACAGGTTCAATCTAAGAAACCTGATAGAAGCCTCATAATGTTTAGCATTTAGCGGATATTATGAGGCTTTTTAGTTTGTTATTTTTATAGAAAGGATGTCAGACATGGCTATGCACCCTCGTGCTGGGCAAAAAGCGCAGCAGGAAGATCTTCATAATATTCCGGCGTTAGTTGCGAATTATTTCTTACTTCAACCTGATTCGACTAACCCAGACCACAAGGTTCAATTCGGTACATCAGGTCACCGTGGTACTGCAGACAAGCATACCTTTAACGAAAATCATATATTGGCTATTGCACAAGCGGTTGCAGAAGTCCGTGCAGAGCAGGGCACGACTGGGCCACTGTTTGTCGGTAAAGATACGCACGCATTGTCAGAGCCTGCTTTTTCTAGTGTTATCGAAGTTTTGATTGCGAACGGTGTAAAAGTGATCGTTCAGCAAGATAATGGCTACACACCAACTCCAGGTATCTCACACGCAATTCTGACTTACAACATCAAACACGATGAGAAAGCAGATGGCATTGTGATCACTCCTTCGCACAACCCACCTCAAGACGGCGGTATCAAATACAACCCAACTCATGGTGGACCTGCGGAAGCGGAATTGACTCAAGCGATTGAAGACCGCGCTAATGCACTGATCGCCGAAGGGCTAACAGGCGTGAAACGTCTGCCTCTGCAAGAAGCAAAATCTTCTGACTTGTTTGTGGAAGTCGATTTAGTCAAACCATATATCGATGATCTGGTTAACGTGATCGATATGGAAGCTATCCAAAAAGCGAACCTAAAGATTGGTGTTGATCCATTAGGTGGTAGCGGTATCGATTACTGGCGTCAAATTGGCAAGGCTTACAACCTAGATCTGACTCTGGTTAGTGAAGCGATTGACCCATCATTCCAATTTATGTCACTGGATAAAGATGGCGTTGTTCGTATGGACTGCTCATCACCTTACGCGATGGCTGGTTTGTTGGCGCTGAAAGATGAATACGATTTGGCGTTTGGTAATGACCCAGACTATGATCGCCACGGTATTGTGACACCAAAAGGTTTGATGAATCCAAACCATTACCTGGCTGTATGTATCGACTACCTATACCGTCATCGTGATGCGTGGGGTAAAGACGTCGCGGTTGGTAAGACACTGGTTTCGAGCGCACTGATCGACCGTGTTGTAGCGGATCTTGGTCGCGAGTTATGTGAAGTACCAGTTGGTTTTAAATGGTTTGTTGATGGCCTTTACACGGGTAAGTTCGGCTTCGGTGGTGAAGAAAGTGCAGGTGCTTCTTTCCTACGCAAAGATGGCACACCGTGGTCAACCGATAAAGATGGCATCCTGCTTTGTCTACTAGCAGCAGAAATTACAGCAGTAACGGGTAAAAACCCTCAAGAGTACTACGAAGAGCTGGCGGCGAAGCATGGTGAATCTAAGTACAACCGAATTCAAGCAGTAGCAAACGGTCCTCAAAAAGACGTACTGAAAAAACTGTCTCCGGAAATGGTTGCTGCAGAAACACTGGCTGGTGATGCAATTACGGCACGCCTCACTCACGCTCCTGGTAACGGTGCGGCGATCGGCGGTCTAAAAGTCACCACTGAAAACGGTTGGTTTGCGGCTCGCCCATCTGGTACAGAAGACATCTACAAAATTTACTGCGAAAGCTTCAAGGGTGAAGAGCACCTAAAACAAATCGAAGCCGAAGCGCAAGAAATTGTTAATCAGGTATTTGCAGCAGCTGGCTTGTAAATGAGACAATTTTCTAAATCGTAAAGCTAAGGGTTGATGTGAAAGCATCAACCCTTTTTATTTTGATTTTTCATAGATTAAAGAAGATAGCGTTCAGCGCCTCAAAGCTAGTTTGGCCACTGATCCGGTACAATAAACCAGAACTCACCATCTTCAGTTTGTGCATGCTCAAATCGGCCCGACGGTTTCTCAATAGGGTGGGAAAAGTCATCGGTACCCGTTGCCCAGCAAGGTTTGCTCAGATGATAAAGTGGCTTTGGAATCAAGTCCCATTGACTTTGGTAGCACCAATATCCGCTTATTTGAGAGGCATTAAGCTCATAACCCAAACACTCCGTTGGCGTTGTCTCCGAAGAAAACGGATTAATATAGAGACGGCCTTGCATCAGCAATCGCTCTTTTGGTGGTGTATCTAGTGGGAGAATTTGCTGGAATTCAGGCCTTTCGCTCATTTTTAATTGATGAGTCAGCATTCTATCCAGTTTTTTATGTAATTGATCATGGGCATTGGGGCCGTACCAAACGCCTTGATGAAGCAGGTAGAACTTAATGGCAACTTCCCAATGTTCCAACTGACCTGACTCCGTATTTTGCAACACTAAATCCACTGCACCAATCGTTCTTCCAGTGTGGTCATTGAGTTGAATCTCCTCTGCGACAACTTGGTATCGTTCGGAATGAGAAAGCACAGCAGTACACAAATGCTGATATAAAAAGCCCAGTCTTGGATTACCACTATATTGTTCAGATTCGCATAACGGCGCTACGGATAAATCTTCAAGTGTTGCAAATGGTGGACGCAATTGGAAAAGTGGTGGCGATGTTGCGATCCAATCATAAAAGCGTTGCAATTGATTCATCCCGTTTCCTTTTAACCCTTAGCTTTAGCAATAAAGTGACGAAGCAGTATTATTGTAACGAAATTTGCCAACGATGGGGACACGATGTCTGGCATCAGTATCTAGGTTCGATATACACTTTAAACATGCATTAGAAATTGGAAGTGATGATGAATAACTTAAAGCTAGAACAGATTCTTAACGACAAACTATCACCACAGTTAATCAAAGATTACGCCCCGAATGGGCTGCAGGTCGAAGGAATTCCAACCGTAAACCGCATAGTTACCGGTGTTACGGCTTCACAGGCTTTGATTGATAAAGCGGTTGAACTTAATGCCGACGCATTGCTTGTCCATCATGGATACTTCTGGAAAGGTGAACCTGAACCAATTCGCGGTATGAAAGGAAAGCGAATCCGCAGTTTAATTAAAAATGATATTAATTTGTACGGTTATCATCTTCCTCTTGATATTCACCCTGAACTTGGCAACAACGCTGAGCTGGCAAAATTGTTGGAAATTGACGTTGAAGGCGGCCTAGAAGGTCATCCGCAGTCAGTCGCGATGTATGGACGTTTGAAAAAGCCGATGTCCGGTGCTGATTTTGCGAGCAAGATCAATCAAGTACTTGAGAGAGAACCGCTGCATATTGCACCAGAAAATGCAGATAAAATGATTGAGACCGTAGGCTGGTGCACCGGTGGCGGGCAAGACTTTATTGAATTGGCCGTGCAGCACGGGCTAGATGCCTTTATCTCAGGTGAAATATCTGAGCGCACAACGTACACTGCGAGAGAAATGGACATTCATTACTTCGCAGCGGGACATCATGCAACAGAGCGTTACGGTATCAAAGCGCTTGGTAAGTGGTTGGCTGATGAATACGGCTTACAAGTCGAGTTTGTGGATATTGATAATCCGGTCTAGCGCAGAACAATAAGCAAAAATAAAAAGGGTTGAGATTCACATCTCAACCCTTTTTTTAGCATTTCACTCAGTGATTATTCACGCTCATGAAGCGGAGAAAATTCACGTTGTGCCTCACCAGTATATAGCTGACGAGGACGACCAATGCGGTTTAGCGGATCGCTGTGCATTTCGTTCCAGTGAGCAATCCAACCAACGGTACGAGATAGAGCGAAGATAACCGTAAACATTGATACTGGAATACCGATCGCTTTAAGAATGATACCTGAGTAGAAATCTACGTTCGGGTACAGTTTCTTAGAAACGAAGTACTCATCAGAAAGAGCGATACGCTCAAGTTCCATCGCTACGTCTAGTAGAGGATCTTGGATGTTTAGCTCTTTTAGAACTTCGTGACACGTTTCACGCATTACGGTTGCACGTGGATCGTAGTTCTTGTAAACACGGTGACCGAAGCCCATCAAACGGAATGGGTCATCTTTATCTTTCGCACGTTCTACGTACTCTGGAATGTTATCGACGCTGCCGATTTCTTCCAGCATCTTCAGACATGCTTCGTTAGCACCACCGTGCGCTGGGCCCCAAAGAGATGCAATGCCAGCGGCAATACATGCAAATGGGTTAGCGCCAGAAGAACCAGCAAGACGTACTGTTGATGTTGACGCGTTTTGTTCGTGATCCGCGTGAAGTGTAAAGATTTTATCCATAGCACGTGCAACGACAGGGTTCACTTCATACTCTTCACATGGGTTTGCAAACATCATGTGTAGGTAGTTTTCCGCGTAGTTTAAATCGTTGCGTGGGTAGATAAATGGCTGGCCGACAGAGTATTTGTAACACATTGCCGCCAGTGTAGGCATTTTCGAAATTAGACGGTACGCCGCAATTTCGCGGTGTTCGTCGTTATTAATATCGAGCGAATCGTGGTAGAAGGCTGCTAATGCACCGACTACGCCACACATTACCGCCATTGGGTGAGCATCACGTCGGAAGCCGTGGAAGAAGCTTGCGATTTGCTCATGTACCATAGTATGACGAGTAACGGTTTTCTTGAATTGCTCGTATTGGTCTCGGGTAGGGGCTTCACCATAAAGAAGGATGTAACATACTTCTAGGTAATCTGCGTTATTGGCTAATTGATCAATCGGGTAACCGCGGTGCAAAAGAATACCTTTGCCGCCATCGATATATGTGATTGATGATTCACAAGATGCAGTGGCAAGAAAACCAGGGTCAAAAGTAAAGTAACCATTAGCTCCTAGTTTACGAACATCAATTACAGGAGTACCTAAAGTACCTTCCATAATTGGCAGTTCGATTGGCGCTTTGCCTTCAACATGAAGGGTCGCTTTCTTATCCGCCATAACAATCTCCTTTGTTTATTATTTAATCCGTCCAGGATGTTTGTGTGCAATGTTTTTACTGTTGTTAAGGCGTAAAGTCAATTTTTCTACATCTTTGTGTGCACTTGTTATGATTTTTTCTTTGAAAATCGTTAAAAATCTGTTCTATGTAGCATAATTTGTTACACCAATTGTATTAGAATGTTGCTCGCCGTATATTGGCAAAGAAAATTTTAGTTAAATCCTTATAAATTCGGGGCTATAACAAAGTGTGAGGTTTGGTGATGGCTCCCGGTGTTAACAACTTGTTTACAATATTCTCGGTGATTATCGGTCGTATCTGTTAAATAAATGTTAACTTTTGTACATTTGGACGCTGAAATTGGTTATAACAATAAATGCTCAATGGAGCTGAGTGAGCAAGCCCGTGAAAGAAAGAAAGTCAAGACCTGTTAATTTAGATTTACAGACCATCCGCTTTCCTATCACAGCAATCGCATCCATCCTGCACCGTGTGTCCGGGGTAATCACGTTTGTTGCGGTAGGTATACTACTTTGGTTACTGTCCATTTCTCTGTCATCCCCAATGGGTTTTATGGAAGCCGCCGATATCGTCGATAGCTTCTTCGTAAAATTCATCCTATGGGGCATTTTAACTGCACTTGCATACCACATTGCTGGTGGTATCCGTCACCTGATGATGGATCTAGGCTACTTTGAAGAGCTAGATTCAGGCACGATGAGCGCGAAAGCTGCTTTTGGTGCGACTGCAGTATTGTCACTATTGGCGGGGATAATGGTATGGTAAAACACGTTTCTTCATTTGGTCGTAACGGTGTACACGATTTCCTACTGATTCGTGCTACTGCCATCATTATGACTCTATACACGATTTATCTGGTTAGCTTCTGTGCATTCTCAGATATCTCTTACGCATCTTGGACCCAATTCTTTGGTGGCACTTTCACCAAAGTATTCACCATGTTGGCTCTTGTTTCTGTACTGATTCACGCTTGGGTTGGTATGTGGCAAGTGTTCACCGACTATATTAAGTGCGCGAAACTTCGTGGCGCATTACAACTTGGTGTTATTGCCGTTCTATTCGGTTATGTCTTCTCTGGTCTATTTATTTTGTGGGGTGCGTAAGTGTCTATTCCAGTTCGTGAGTTTGACGCCGTAGTAATCGGCGCTGGTGGTGCAGGTATGCGCGCTGCACTACAAATTTCAGAGCAAGGCCTTTCATGTGCTTTGCTATCTAAAGTATTCCCAACTCGTTCTCATACAGTATCTGCGCAAGGTGGTATCACCGTTGCTCTAGGTAACTCGCACAAGGATGATTGGCAGTGGCACATGTACGATACCGTAAAAGGTTCTGACTACATTGGTGACCAAAACGCTATCGAATACATGTGTAAGAATGGACCTGAGTCTGTTATCGAACTAGAAAAAATGGGTCTTCCATTCTCTCGTTTTGATAACGGTTCTATCTATCAGCGTCCATTTGGCGGTCAGTCAAAAGAATTTGGTGGTGAGCAGGCTGCACGTACAGCAGCAGCGGCAGACCGTACAGGTCACGCGCTTCTTCATACGCTTTACCAACAAAACGTTAAGCACAAGACAACCATTTTCTCTGAGTGGTATGCACTAGACTTGGTGAAAAACCAAGATGGCGCGATCATGGGTTGTACAGCGATTTGTATGGAAACAGGCGAAATCTGTTACTTCAAATCAAAAGCAACCATCCTTGCTACTGGTGGTGCAGGTCGTATCTACGCTTCAACAACTAACGCACACATCAACACTGGTGATGGTGTTGGTATGGCTCTACGTGCGGGCGTTCCGATGCAAGATATGGAAATGTGGCAGTTCCACCCGACGGGTATCGCTGGCGCCGGTGTTCTTGTAACAGAAGGTTGTCGTGGTGAAGGTGGTTATCTTCTGAACAAAGACGGCGAACGTTTCATGGAACGTTACGCTCCAAACGCGAAAGACCTTGCTGGTCGTGACGTGGTTGCGCGTTCAATGATGATCGAAATCCGTGAAGGTCGTGGTTGCGATGGCCCATGGGGTCCACACATTAAACTGAAACTGGATCACCTTGGTAAAGAAGTGCTTGAGTCACGTCTACCTGGTATCTGTGAACTGTCTCGTACATTCGCACACGTTGATCCAGTTAAAGAACCAATTCCTGTAATCCCAACCTGTCACTACATGATGGGTGGTGTTCCAACTCAGGTTTCTGGTCAAGCAATTAAACAGCTTGCTGATGGCAGCGAAGCGGAAGTTCAAGGTCTATTCGCTTGTGGTGAAATCGCTTCTGTATCGGTTCACGGTGCAAACCGTCTAGGTGGTAACTCACTACTAGACTTGGTGGTATTCGGCCGTGCTACAGGTCTTCACCTTGGTGAAACACTAGCAGCACAAGTTGAAGCTCGTCCTGCAACTGAATCAGACATCGAAGCTTCTCTGGCGCGTACTATGCGTTGGGAAAACAGCACAGGTGGCGAAGATCCAGTACAAATCCGTAAAGATCTGCAAAGCTGCATGCAAAACAGCTTCTCGGTATTCCGTGAAGGTGATGCGATGGCAACAGGTCTGGAAGAGCTTAAAGTTATCCGTGAACGTCTAAAAGATGCTCACCTAGCGGACAAGTCTTCAGAGTTCAACACTCAGCGTATTGAGTGTCTAGAGCTAGATAACTTGATGGAAACAGCGTTCTCAACAGCAGTTGCTGCGAACTACCGTACAGAAAGTCGCGGTGCGCACGCTCGTTTCGACTTCCCAGATCGTGATGACGAGAACTGGCTATGCCACTCAATCTACAACCCGGAAACTGAAGCGATGACTAAGCGTGATGTTAACATGACGCCAGTACACCGTGACGCGTTCCCGCCGAAAGTACGTACATACTAAGGGAGGATATGACTATGAAACTGAACTTCTCTTTGTACCGCTACAACCCGGATGTAGACACTAAGCCTTACATGAAAGACTACACACTTGATGTAGAAGAAGGCTCAGACATGATGGTTCTGGATGCGTTGATTCTGCTTAAAGAGCAAGATCCAAGCATCGCATTCCGTCGTTCATGCCGTGAAGGTGTTTGTGGCTCTGACGGCCTGAACATGAATGGTAAAAACGGCTTGGCATGTATCACGCCATTGTCTGCACTACAAGGCGATAAGATCGTAATTCGTCCACTACCAGGTCTACCTGTGGTACGTGATCTTATTGTTGACATGACGCAGTTCTATGATAACTATGCGAAAGTTAAGCCATTCTTGATCGATGATGGTGCATTACCACCTTCTCGTGAGAATCTGCAGTCACCAGACGACCGTGCTCATTTAGATGGTTTGTACGAATGTATCATGTGTGCATGTTGTACAACTTCTTGTCCGTCATTCTGGTGGAACCCGGACAAATTCATCGGCCCTGCAGGTCTTCTAGCGGCTTACCGTTGGTTAATTGATAGCCGCGATACGGCAACAGATGAACGTTTGTCTGATCTTGATGACGCATTTAGCGTTTTTCGTTGCCATGGCATCATGAATTGTGTAAGTGTTTGTCCGAAAGGACTTAACCCGACGAAAGCAATCGGCCATATCAAGTCGATGCTGGTAAATCGCTCGGTGTAATTTACTCGTAGATGAACCAGTTGCAGTGTTGTGTAACGTAAACCCCATCACTGCGCTGCAACTGCATAACTCGAGTAGACGAATATTAAAATTGCCGATTATTTTAGTCGGCTATTTATAGCTCGGCGTAGACCGAAGCAAACGTGAAAACTACTGGTTAAGGGAAAATATGCACAACGGCGTGATGAAGGCATGGCTCGAGTCTTCACACTTGGCTGGCGCCAATGCAACGTATGTAGAGGAACTCTACGAACTGTATCTAAGTGATCCCGATCTGGTAAGTGAGGAGTGGAAACGTGTTTTTGATGGCTTGCCTAAGCCTTCAAAAGAAGTGGCAGAACAGCCGCACTCACGTGTCCGTGACTACTTCCGACGACTCGCTCAAGAAACAAAGCATTACAATGTCCAAGTTAGTGACCCAGATGTCGATGCAAAACAAGTAAAAGTTCTACAGCTAATCAACGCATACCGTTTCCGCGGACACGAGGCTGCAGAATTAGATCCACTAGGTCTATGGCAACGTCCAACCGTTGCTGAGTTGGATCCAGCATTTCATAATCTTACCGAAGAAGATTTCGAAGAAACTTTCAACGTAGGTTCTTTTGCTATTGGGCAAGAAACCATGAAGTTGAGAGACATTTACGAAGCCCTCAAAAAAACTTACTGTGGTTCCATCGGTGCTGAATACATGCACATGACTGACACAGAGCAAAAGCGTTGGATTCAACAACGTCTTGAGTCTGTCGTAGGCCAGCCATCATTCAACAACGATGAGAAGCGTACTTTCCTAGAAGAGCTAACAGCAGCTGAAGGCCTTGAGCGTTACTTAGGCGCAAAATTCCCGGGTGCAAAACGCTTCTCTCTAGAGGGTGGTGACGCGCTTATCCCAATGACCAAAGAATTGATCCGTCATGCAGGTAACAGTGGCATGCGCGAAGTGGTTATTGGTATGGCACACCGTGGTCGTTTGAACATGTTGGTGAACGTACTCGGTAAGAAACCTCAAGATCTGTTTGATGAATTTGCAGGCAAGCATGATGAAACGTGGGGAACGGGTGATGTTAAATACCACCAAGGTTTCTCTGCCGACTTCGCGACTCCGGGTGGCGATGTTCACTTAGCGCTAGCATTTAACCCATCGCACTTAGAAATCGTAAACCCAGTGGTTATCGGTTCTGTGCGCGCTCGTCAAGACCGTTTGGGTGATAAAGAAGGCAGTAAAGTTCTTCCTATCACTATTCACGGTGACTCAGCTGTTGCTGGCCAGGGCGTGGTTGCGGAAACATTCAACATGTCTCTGTCGCGTGGTTTCTGCGTTGGTGGTACGGTTCGCGTTGTTGTTAACAACCAAGTAGGTTTCACGACATCTAACCCACGTGATACTCGCTCGACCATGTACTGTACTGATATCGCTAAGATGGTACAGGCACCGATTTTCCACGTTAATGCTGATGATCCAGAAGCGGTTGCGTTTGTTACGCGTATCGCATTGGATTACCGTAACGAGTTTAAACGTGATGTAGTTATTGACTTGGTATGTTACCGCCGCCATGGCCACAACGAGGCAGATGAGCCAAATGCAACTCAGCCTTTGATGTACCAAAAGATCAAGAAACACCCAACACCACGTAAGCTTTACGCCGATGTTTTGATCGACAAAAACGAATCAGATATTGAGACTGCAACTCAGTTAGTCAACGAATACCGTGATGCGCTTGACCGCGGTGAAGTTGTGGTGAAAGAGTGGCGTCCAATGGCATTGCACTCTGTTGACTGGTCTCCATACCTAGGTCACGAGTGGGACATGCAATGGGACTCTCAATACGACAAACAACGTTTGGTTGAACTTGGTACTCGTCTATGTCAGTACCCAGAAAGTCATAAGTTACAAAGTCGAGTAAACAAGCTTTACAACGACCGTTTGGCAATGATGACTGGTGAAAAAGCGATTGACTGGGGTATGGCTGAAACACTGGCTTACGCAACTTTGGTTGACGATGGCAAGCGTATCCGTATTTCTGGTCAGGACTCGGGTCGTGGTACTTTCTTCCACCGTCACTCGGTTCTTCACAACCAAACAGACGCAAGCACATACATTCCGTTAGCAAACGTTCATGACAAGCAAGGTCCTTTCCAGGTCTTCGACTCAGTATTGTCAGAAGAAGCGGTATTGGCGTTTGAATACGGCTACGCAACCGCAGAGCCAGGCGGCTTAACGATTTGGGAAGCACAGTTTGGTGATTTTGCGAACGGCGCTCAAGTGGTTATTGACCAATTTATCTCTTCTGGTGAACAGAAGTGGGCTCGTCTATGTGGCTTAACGATGCTTCTGCCTCACGGCTATGAAGGTCAGGGTCCTGAGCACTCATCTGCGCGTCTAGAGCGTTACCTACAGTTGTGTGCAGAGCAAAACATGCAGGTAGTTGTTCCTTCAACTCCAGCGCAGGTTTACCACATGATTCGACGTCAGGTTGTACGCCCAATGCGTCGACCACTGATTGTAATGTCTCCTAAATCATTGCTTCGTCATCCACTTTGTACGTCTACTATCGAAGACCTTGCAGAAGGTACTTTCCAGGCGGCTATTCCAGAAATCGATAATCTGGAAGCAAGCAAAGTGAAACGCGTTGTATTCTGTTCTGGTAAGGTTTACTTCGACCTACTTGAGCAGCGTCGCAACAACGAGCAAGAAGACGTCGCAATTGTGCGTATTGAACAGCTTTACCCATTCCCGATGGAAGAAGTACAAGCCGCTATTGCTCAATACACAAATGTTGAAGACTTTGTGTGGTGTCAGGAAGAGCCTCAGAACCAAGGTGCTTGGTACTGTAGCCAACATAACTTCCGTGCCGCTATTCCTGCAGGTGCAGATCTTAAATACGCAGGTCGCCCAGCTTCTGCTTCGCCAGCAGTTGGCTACATGTCGGTGCACTTGAAACAACAAAAAGCGTTGGTTGAAGACGCTCTGAACGTGAACTCAAAAACTTCGAATTAAGAACTAGAAGTTAAAGGAAGAAACAGATATGACAATTGAAATTCTGGTTCCAGATTTACCTGAATCAGTTGCAGATGCAACCGTTGCGACATGGCACAAACAACCAGGCGACGTTATTGAGCGTGATGAAGTACTGGTTGATATCGAAACAGATAAAGTAGTACTAGAAGTGCCAGCTCCAGAAGCTGGTGTTTTAGAAGCTATTGTTGAATTAGAAGGTGCGACGGTACTTTCAAAACAGCTTCTGGCTAAAATCAAGCCGGGTGCAGTTGCTGGTGAACCAACAGCAGATAAAACGGAAGGTACACAAGCATCTCCAGATAAGCGTCACAAAGCGGCACTTACTGAAGAGAGCAATGATGCGCTAAGCCCAGCAGTTCGTCGTCTTCTGGCTGAACACAACCTAGAAGCTGGCCAAGTGAAAGGCACTGGTGTTGGCGGTCGTATCACTCGTGAAGACATTGAAGCGCACCTAGCAAACGCAAAAGCTGCAACAAAAGCTGAAGCGCCAGTAGTTGAAGCTCCAGCAGCGGCACGTAGTGAAAAACGCGTACCGATGACTCGCCTACGTAAGACAGTTGCTAACCGTCTTCTAGAAGCGAAAAACAGCACAGCGATGCTAACGACGTTTAACGAAGTGAACATGAAACCAATCATGGATCTTCGTAAGCAGTACAAAGACCAGTTCGAAGAGCGTCACGGTACACGTCTAGGCTTCATGTCTTTCTACGTGAAAGCCGTAACTGAAGCGCTAAAACGTTACCCAGAAGTAAACGCGTCTATCGATGGCGATGATATCGTTTACCACAACTACTTCGACATCAGCATGGCGGTATCTACGCCACGTGGTCTGGTAACTCCAGTACTGAAAGACTGTGACACGCTAGGTTTTGCTGATATCGAAAAAGGTATCAAAGAGCTAGCGATTAAAGGTCGTGACGGCAAATTAACAGTAGATGAGCTAATGGGCGGTAACTTCACTATCACTAACGGTGGTGTGTTCGGTTCACTAATGTCTACGCCTATCATCAACCCACCGCAATCGGCGATTCTTGGTATGCACAAAATCCAAGAGCGTCCAATGGCTGTGAACGGTAAGGTTGAAATCCTGCCAATGATGTACCTAGCGCTATCTTACGATCACCGTTTAATCGATGGTCGTGAGTCAGTTGGCTTCCTAGTAACCATTAAAGAGCTACTAGAAGATCCAGCACGTCTCCTATTAGACGTTTAATATCGCTAAAACGTCTAGTTGCCTTGCGTAGCTAGACGTTAAAAATTTCAATGGCTAGACTAGCTCGACGTCTGGCCTTCATCTGAATCACTAAGTGATTGATTTGAGAAGACCCTACAGACGTACAAGCAGCCAAGACTGCAGCGTTATGGAAATAATAAATCCCTTTGGGAAAAAACAAACGGAATATCGAAATGAATTTGCATGAATACCAAGCCAAACAGCTGTTTGCAGAATTCGGTTTACCTGTGCCAGAAGGCTACGCGTGTGATACACCACAAGAAGCTTTTGAAGCAGCAGGCCGTATTAGTACAGCTAAGAAAGTCGTTAAGTGTCAGGTTCACGCTGGTGGCCGCGGTAAAGCGGGCGGCGTAGAGCTACACGATACAAAAGATGGCGTAAAAGAGTTTGCGCAAAAGTGGCTAGGTAAGAACCTAGTAACTTACCAAACAGATGCAAATGGTCAGCCTGTTACAAAAATCCTTGTTGAAGAAGCATCAAACATTGCAAACGAACTTTACCTAGGCGCGGTAGTTGACCGTGCTAGCCGTAAGATCGTTTTCATGGCTTCTACTGAAGGCGGTGTGGAAATCGAAAAAGTTGCGGAAGAAACTCCGGAGCTAATCCACAAAGCAGCAATCGATCCACTAGTAGGCCCACAAGCTTACCAAGGTCGTGAGCTTGCGTTCAAACTTGGTCTTGAAGGTGACCAAATCAAACAATTCGTTAAGATCTTCATGGGTCTTGGCACGATGTTCGCTCAGTACGACCTTGCTCTACTAGAGATCAACCCGCTTGTTGTTACTGGCGAAGGCAACCTGCTATGTCTTGATGGCAAAATCAACATCGACTCAAACGCACTATACCGTCAGCCTAAACTTCGTGAAATGCACGATCCATCACAAGAAGATGAGCGTGAAGCGCACGCAGCTCAGTGGGAACTGAACTACGTAGCACTAGACGGTAACGTTGGCTGTATGGTTAACGGTGCTGGCCTTGCAATGGGTACGATGGATATCGTAAACCTACACGGCGGCAAACCTGCTAACTTCCTAGACGTAGGTGGCGGTGCAACTAAAGAACGTGTTGCAGAAGCATTCAAGATCATCCTATCTGATGACAACGTGAAAGCAGTACTAGTAAACATCTTCGGTGGTATCGTACGTTGTGACATGATCGCAGAAGGTATTATCGGTGCGGTTAAAGAGGTAGGTGTAAACGTACCAGTTGTTGTTCGTCTAGAAGGTACTAACGCAGACCTAGGTCGCGAAGTTCTTGCTAATTCTGATGTTGATATCATTGCTGCTGAGTCGCTAACAGATGCTGCTCAGAAAGTTGTTGCTGCTGCGGAGGCTAAATAATGTCTGTATTAATTAACAAAGACACTAAAGTAATCTGTCAGGGTTTCACTGGTGGTCAAGGTACTTTCCACTCAGAGCAAGCTATCGCATACGGTACGCAAATGGTTGGTGGTGTGTCTCCAGGTAAAGGCGGCCAAACTCACCTAGGCCTACCTGTATTCAACACAGTTCGCGAAGCAGTAGAAGCAACTGGCGCAACAGCGACAGTAATCTACGTACCAGCACCTTTCTGTAAAGATGCAATCCTAGAAGCGATTGACGCAGGTATCGAGCTAATCGTAACTATCACGGAAGGTATCCCTACAACAGATATGATCGACGTAAAAGTGAAGCTAGAAGAAACTGGCGTTCGCATGATCGGTCCTAACTGTCCGGGTGTTATCACTCCTGATGAGTGTAAGATCGGTATCATGCCTGGTCACATCCACAAGAAAGGTAAAGTGGGTATCGTATCTCGTTCTGGTACACTTACTTACGAAGCAGTTAAGCAAACTACAGACGAAGGCTTCGGTCAGTCAACGTGTGTTGGTATTGGTGGTGACCCAATCCCAGGTTCAAACTTCATCGATATCCTGAAACTGTTCCAAGAAGACCCAGAAACTGAAGCGATCGTAATGATCGGTGAAATCGGTGGTACAGCAGAAGAAGAAGCGGCAGCGTTCATCAAAGAGAACGTGACTAAGCCAGTTGTTTCTTACATCGCTGGTGTAACTGCGCCTCCAGGTAAGCGTATGGGTCACGCTGGTGCGATCATCTCTGGTGGTAAAGGTACTGCTGAAGACAAGTTCGCTGCACTAGAAGAAGCTGGCGTTAAGACAGTTAAATCTCTAGCAGAGATCGGTAAAGGTCTACGCGAAGTAACAGGCTGGTAATTTCCAACTTGTTAGAATACAAAAGCCTGGCAATTGCCAGGCTTTTTTGATCGTGGAGTTTGGTTAAGAATGAAGACAAGAAAAGCGAGTGAAACTTCGCGATAATCAAACTCAAACAGACAACATTCTTATGCTTTACGTTGGATGATTTGGCTTAGCATAAACAGCGAAGTTGCACTTATCACAACGGAAGGGCCAGCTGGTGTGTCAAAGTGCCAGGACAGGCTTAACCCCATCAATACAGAAATCGAACCGATAATGGAGGCAAACAGCGCCATCTGTTCTGGTGTGGAAGACAGTTTTCGAGCCGTTGCCGCTGGGATAATAAGCAGTGATGTCATGATCAATGCACCGACAAACTTCATGCCCACCGCAATCACAACGCCTACCATCAACATCAGTACCAGACGTACAAGATCGGTATTCACGCCTTCCACTGCGGCAAGCTCTTCGCTGACCGTGCTCGATAGCAATGGGCGCCAGAAAATGTATAAACATGCACTAACGGCAACAACACCCGCATAAATAAATATCAGGTCCTGCAATGAAACAGCGAGCAAATCACCAAATAAGTAACTCATCAAGTCAACGCGCACATTATCCAGAAAGCTAACCGATACTAAGCCTACTGATAGTGAGCTGTGCGCTAGAATACCGAGTAAGGTGTCAGTGGCGACCAATTGTTGCTTTTGTAGTGTTACCAGCAGTACGGCGAGAGCCAAACAGCACACGAGTAGAGCCAGGTAAATGTTCACATTCAGCAAAAAACCTAGCGCCAGACCCATTAGAGAGGCATGGGCTAGCGTGTCACCAAAGTAGGCCATTTTCCGCCAGACGACGAATGAGCCCAATGGCCCTGCGATAATTGCGATGCCAATACCGGCAAGAATAGAGGGGAGCAGAAACTCAATCATGGTGATGGTGTCCGTGGTTATGCTTGGCGCAAGATGATGCATCACCGGAAACCGGATCACCGGACAGATCGTGATGGTGATGATGGTCGTGATGATAAAAGGCTAGTGATTCTCTACCCGCATTGCCAAATAAGGCGATGTAAGACGGATCCTGGGTAATTGTCGCAGGAGAACCGGAGCAGCAAACGTGGTGATGCAAGCAAATCACATCATCAGTTTTAGCCATCACCAAATGCAAATCATGGGAAACCATAAAAATAGCGCAATCAAAGCGGTGACGAATGCTTTCTATTAAATCATACAGGTCGATTTGTCCCTGAATATCCACGCCTTGAGCGGGTTCATCAAGAACAAGAAGCTCAGGACGCTGAAGCAAAGCTCGTGCGAGGAGGACACGCTGATTTTCACCACCAGACAGACTGTGCATATTGCTGCTGATTAGGTGCTCGGCGCCGACAAGCCTCAGTGCATCAATACACTCTTGCTTGCTGTATTTGCCTGCCAAATTTAAAAAGCGAGTGACATTTAATGGTAAAGAGTCATTTAGCTTTAACTTTTGTGGGACGTAACCAATATTTAATTTCTTTTTTTTAGATAATTTCCCACTAGTTGGCTTCTGGAGCCCTAAAATGACTTTTACTAGAGTTGATTTCCCAGCGCCGTTGGGGCCAATCAGGGTCGTTATTTTACCCTTGGTTAATTCCATGCTGATGTTGTCCAGAACTTTGCGCTCATCGAATTCGACGCATAAGTGTTCCAGATGGACTAATGAGGACATGAATGAAACTCGTTTGCAAATCAATAATGTTATAATGTAACATTATTGCACTTTCCACTCGATATCCCAAGTAAAACTATGAAAAGAGCTTTAATTCTTATTGCTTCGGCAATGCTAACGTTACCTGCGCAGGCGGTAACAGTGCTTACCAGTATAAAACCTATTCAATTGGTGGTGGCAGAGCTAACCCAAGGCGTGACGGAGCCAGAGGTATTGCTCCAGTCAAATACTTCCCCGCATGATTACGCTCTGCGACCTTCAGATGTGAAGAAAGTCGCTTCAGCTGATCTGGTCATTTGGTATGGACATGACTTAGAGCCTTTTCTTGAGAAAGTTGTGGCAGGCAAAGCAAATACAATGACGATCAGTGATATCCCTAATTTATCATTACGTGAATTTGATAATGAGCACAATCATGATCACGACGGGCATAACCATGGCTCTTACGACCCGCATTTTTGGCTTGGCGTTGAACCAGTCAAACAAGTCGCTAACGCATTGGCAGAAAAGCTTATCGAGATTGACTCTACTAACGCGAATAAATATAGAGAAAACCTTTCTCACTTTGAAGCGCAATTAGCTGCAACGGATAGTGAAATTAAGCGCAAGCTCGATACAGTAAAAGATAAAGGCTATTTTGTGTTTCATGATGCCTATGGCTACTTTGAACAGCGCTATCAACTGAATCAACTTGGTGCCTTTACTGTAAGCCCAGACCGCAAGCCAGGTGCAAAAACATTGATTGAAATACGTAAAGCGCTCAGTTCTGGAGATGTTGCCTGTGTGTTCTCGGAACCACAATTTACCCCAGCAGTCGTTGAAAGCGTAATGCGTGGCAGTAATGTGGCTAAAGGTGAGTTAGATCCGTTAGGCAGCGCAGTTGAATCTAAACCGGGAAGTTACTTCACTTTTCTGTCAGGCATGGCAGATAGCTTCGAGCAGTGTTTAGGCAATAAATAGTTATAGGGTTGTTATTCTCTGTGGGAATTTTCTTTTTTTACGTGATCCAGCAGTAAGAATTGCAACCTTTGGTAAGGCGAGCCTTTTATCAACAGCCAATTGAGATATTATTATCCAATAATTAGCGACTCGAAATAACCATGTCGAGGAAGACATGAAATGTGACGAGTCGGCATAAATTTAGATATTAAAGGTTTCGTCTTGCTACGCTATCTGGCTCTATTACTCGTTGGAGCCGTTATTTCATGTCATGCATTTGCGTTTAATAAAGCCAATGCGATTTTTTACCCTTTGCCTACGCAGGTGAAGGGGACTTTTGTTGCGGCGGAAAATTTGTATTTAGGCGAGCAAGGTGGCCTTTGGATACACGACGTTCATGGACGCGTTTTATTCTATGATGGCCAGAATATACTTCCTAAATCAGGCAGTTTTTTGAAGAGCCCTGTCAAGCAACTTGCCTACAATAAAGGTGCGTTTTGGACATTCGTTGAGAATGAAGTCTACCAAACCTATCCAAATCAAGAGCGGCGTTTAGTGTTCAGCCTTAACCCCGGCTCCCAAATCAGAAAGATCGGCGCTTCTAACCACTATATCTGGGTTAGTGATGGTGCACACTTTTATACTTACCATATAGAAACCAGTGAGTTAAAAACGTATTCATTGCTCCATCTTTATCATCATAGTAATAACAGTTACGTCTATATTAATGATGCGATTTTTATAGAAAATAAATGGGCACTTGCTACGACTTCGGGCTTCTATCTGTCTGAAGGAAACGCCTTTGACCATGTCGCTGAATCTGGTCAGAACTACATTGAAAAAATTTACTACTCTCCTACACGACGGGAAATATTGGTTGGGACGCTTCGGGGAGCGTTGGTTTTCAATATCAATGAGCCGAATAAGCAAGTTACCCAAGTCGGCGGATCACATGTATTAACGTTTGCTGAGACCAACCAAGAGTATTGGGTTGGGACGGAGCACGGGTTGTACTTATATTCGTTTTTGACTGGGGAGGTGACGGAAGTTGAATCCTCGAGTTTCCTAGAGTTAGAGCTGGACAGTAATAAGATTTTCTCACTGTTGAGTGACAACATGGGGGGGATGTGGATAGCAACGGGTCAGGGGATTCGTTACTACTCCATGTTCAGTAAAAAGTTTGAGCGGATTACCTTCAGTAGTTACGATTCACAAACACTATCGGGAAGAATCCGAAAAACAGTGACGGGACCTGATGGTGCCTTGTGGTTTGCAGATGATTACAAACTCTACCGGAGAGGATTGCACGGAAACGAAATAATCCTCGAGTCTCACACTCCAATCAATGATCTCGTGTTTCAAGAAGGATTGCTTTGGCTCGCAACCTCGGAAGGGTTGAAAGTATTCGATCTTGATGGTTTAAAAGAGGTCACTTTTCCTTACTTACAAGTAATGGCAGGACATGCGGTTGAACACCTTGCTGCTGATGATGCTTCACGTCTTTGGGTTGCGAGCGGCTATCAATTGTATAACGTTGATATCTCCAATCAACGGGTAAGGAACCTAGGCAGTGAATGGTTGGTTGGCCAGTACTTACCTGCAAAAATAACAAGCTTGTACGATACGCAAGATCGATTATTGATTGGTACTGATCACGGTGTTTATGAATATGACAATGAACAAATTCGCTTCAAGCGTTTCTCGGAAAAATTCGGTGAATCTCTAGATATTCTAACTGCCGCTGACGGAAACCTTTGGTTTGCTTCGTCTTATGGTTTATTTAAAACGGTTAATGTCGGTGATTCAGAGCAAGTTGTAGAGTTGAGCGTTTCTAATGCCAAACCTGCCTGCATGATCGGTGACGCTCAAGGTGTCTGGCTTGCTTCGTCTGTCGGGTTGAGCTACTACCATCTTTCTGGAGAGTTGGTAAAGCATTTCTCTTCTTCATCCGGTTTGATAAACAATGAGTTTCTGCCAGGAATATGTACTGTAATACAGGGAGATGAAAATCAGGATAGCGAGCTAGTGCTTGGCTCGAAGTATGGTCTGGTAAAAGCCAAAGCCTCAACTCTGAGGGTCTCCAACGCCCCTGAGTCCACGTTTATCGTTAGCCAGGTAGTGCATGAAAATGAAGTTATTCAGGTAGGAAGTGCCAACCTTGATGACGTTGAATTACCTTATGGCTCATCATTAAGCTTCCGCTTTGGCACCATGCCAAGGCCCGATAGCCAAAACTTGTATTATCGATTGAGTGATGGTGAGCCTTGGCAAACATTGGAAGGCGGACAACTTACCTTAGAACACCTTAATTCTGGCGAGTATCATCTTCAGGTAAGTAGCCAGTCTCAAGTTGCTGCGGGTCTGATTGGATTAGAGTCTCGCTTTAAGGTAAAGCAACCATGGTATTTATCTTCTCTGGCGATATTTGGTTTCCTAGCGGCCACGCTCATTATTATGGGTTTACTCACGTATTGGCGCTCTCGCTATATGGTGCAAGTCAATCGTGCATTGGCCGCACAAGTTACTCTCAAAACCAATCAGCTCAGACACCAAAGCCGTGTACTGCTAGCCAGTAACCAACAACTTCGCAAGCAGATCCAAGTGAGAAACCTGTTGGTTGATCATGTTGCTCAATCAATCAAATCAAGCGTTGATCATCTTGCTTCTAAATATCCCCAAGAAATTGATGCGTTAACGCAAGATCATTTTGCTAAAGCCTATTGGCAGTTAAATGAATTAAGAAGCGTTCCGGATGAATCTTGTGGCGGCAGCCAAAACTACAATTTGAGCCAAATAACCCAATCTGTAGTGGATGTATGGAAAGAAGACTTTTCGAAAGCGGGTATCCTGGTTGAGATTATTGACGAAAACAAATCGAGTAGAATCGCTCTGGAGAGCTTCAACCTAGACGTCATTTTTAACAGTATTTTTGCCAATATCATTAAGCGTTCATATCGCGGACAAACGGTCAAAATCATGCTGTCTGAAGGAAGTGAATCCGTATGGTTAAATTTTATCGATTACGGTAGCCAATTGACGAACAAGGTATCTTTAAGTCGGGCTTCAAGTGGGAATGCTAACGATCTGGGAATAGACAGCATCTCACAATTAGTCAGTGAGAGTGGGGGGCATTTAGCGGTATTTACTTCCGAGTCGCAGAACAAAATTGAGATCACATGGCCAGTCGCTCAAGAGCTTAGTCATGTAGATGAGCCTTTATCAGAGTTTGTGCCAGATAAAGAGCTTGAAGACTTAGTTAGCCCGGAAGATGAGTGGTTGCAAAAGGTTTACCAGCTTGTGGCTGAGCATTACCACGATGCTGAGTTCGGTACTGCATCAGCGGCAAAAATGTTATTTATGTCGGAACGCAGTTTGCAAAGGCGTTTCAAATCAGCCTCGTCAAGAACGTTAAAAGATTATCTAACAGAAGTACGCTTAGAAACCGCCTGTGAGCAGCTACTCGCCGGAGAGAAAATCAGTGAAGTTGCATTTAATTGTGGTTTCAACGACCCATCTTACTTTAGCCAGAAGTTCAGATTATATTTTGGCTTGCCTCCTTCTAAGTTTGCACTGACTCAAGAGAACCAATAAGTCACGTCATGCTACTTGCCGTTTTGGCTCCCGATAGCTCTCTGAGTTAAGTGGGCGATATTTATCTCTCGGTTCTTTTCCTGCGAAAATTAAAGCTAATTTTTGCCACTCAGAACTGTCCCCATTTTTCTTTCTTAAGCTCAGCGCTTCTCCCTATCTAGTAATTCAACTCAATGTCTTCACGGCTTGGCATCATACCGTCGTCGTTGGATGGTGTTGTCTTAGAAAGAGACATTATTGTGTCATTACGCTTTCCAACGCTCACTTGGTTAGTGCCAGATTATTTAAGTTGCTGACATGTCTAAAGCTAACGTGTGTCTTTGTCTATTAGTGTAAAGCTATATCGATTAGGGAAGTAAATGTGTGGTTTGAGTAGTGGTTTAAAAGGGAGGGAACAATGAAAAAAAATATCGTGGTATAGCCGGGGGGACTATACCACGGGTGTCAAGGACACCTTCGCTTGCTGCCGGAGTGGCATGAGACATGCCACCTCTGGAATACATTTGAGAGGTCGCCCTCTCGATGAGTTAACTATACGAGGGGTTACTTATTTTTCTTATAAAAATAACGACACATTAATGTGAAAAAAGCGACAATATTTGGGTGGTTAATTTAAGTTGATGATATATAAGAAATAATTATATTTTCAGCTTTGATTCTTATCGTTTTGATAAAGATAAAAAACGCCAATAAAGATAGTTTTGACGAAATTGACGTGTCCAAACTTGACGAAGTTGACGTTTAAAGGAGGGTGACAACAATTATGGTAACTTTGATTTCACACAATAAATCAATGGAGACATAGGAGTAATATTGCAGCATCAATTTATTAAATGAAAATATTTATCATTAGCAATAATCATGTTGGAGCCATAATGAAGCTATCAGAAATTATACCCGGCGATTCGGTGACTATTCGTTTATTAGATGGTCTTTCACCTGACGTAAGAAAAAAGCTAATGGTAATGGGGCTATTGCCTAACACAGTAGTCAAAGTTATTAGGCGAGCTCCAATGGGTGACCCATTACAAGTTGAAGTTCGTGGTGTGTCTGTTGCAGTAAGAGAGACGATTGCTCAAAAAATCGAAGTGGAGAGGGTGTAATGCAGTATCAAGTACTTACGGTAGGTAATCCTAATAGTGGCAAAACGACTCTTTTTAATGGTTTAACAGGCGCAAAGCAACAGGTCGGTAACTGGGCTGGTGTGACTGTCGAGAAAAAAACGGGTCAATTTAAACATGCCGGTGACCAGTTTTTGCTTACAGACCTTCCTGGCATTTACTCATTAGACAGCGGAAATGATAGCAACAGTATCGATGAATCAATTGCTTCACGTGCGGTACTGACTCATCCAGCAGATTTGATCATCAATGTTGTCGACGCCACAAGTTTGGAGCGCAGTCTATACATGACGCTGCAGCTTCGCGAGCTTGGGCGTCCGATGATTGTCGTTCTGAACAAGATGGATGCGCTAAAGCGCGAACGTCAAGTAATTAGCGTGGCCGAGTTAGAGAAGACATTGGGGTGCCCGGTTCTCAGTTTGTCGGCGACGGACAAAAAACAAGTCGCAGAATTTAAAGAACGATTGCACAAATCCATCATTCAGGGTGTTGCGCTTAAAGAGATGTCGTTGAACTATGGTCAACAAATGGAAGCGGCGATTGAAAAAGTCTCAACGCTTTTTAGTGATCAAACCGTCTCTCATCGTGCGCTTGCTATTCGTGCCTTAGAAAAAGACACTCTGGTTCTTAACAGTCTTTCAGAAAGTGATAGAAGCACGGTTTTAGAGTCGATTGCAAAGCTTGGTCTGGATATTGATTTACATGTTGCGGATATCAAATATACGCATTTGCATGAGAAGTGTAAGAAGATTCGCCGTAGTGAGGGCAAACTCAGTCGTAGTGTGACAGAAAAACTAGACCAATTTATCTTAAATAAGTGGGTAGGCATTCCGTTTTTCTTTGCTGTCATGTATTTGATGTTTATGTTCTCGATTAACATCGGCAGCGCATTTATTGACTTCTTTGATATCGGAGTCGGTGCGTTACTGGTTGATGGTGGCCATTACCTACTTGATGATCACTTACCTGTATGGCTAGTGACTGTGCTTGCAGATGGTATTGGTGGTGGTATTCAAACGGTCGCTACCTTTATTCCAGTCATTGCTTGTCTATATTTATTCCTCGCAGTACTAGAAAGCTCTGGTTACATGGCTCGCGCGGCGTTTGTTCTGGATAAAGTGATGCAGAAAATCGGCTTGCCAGGTAAAGCCTTTGTACCGCTTGTTTTAGGGTTTGGCTGTAATGTCCCGTCTATTATGGCTACCCGAACTCTTGATCAAGAACGTGAACGTAAGCTGGCAGCATCCATGGTTCCGTTTATGTCTTGTGGTGCTCGCCTACCTGTTTACGCATTGTTTGCAGCAGCATTCTTCCCTGATTCAGGTCAAAATGTTGTATTTGCGCTTTACCTGCTTGGTATTGTGGCTGCCATTTTCACCGGCCTGTTCCTTAAAAATACCCTTTACCCGGGTAGCAGTGACAGCTTTGTCATGGAAATGCCTAATTATGAGCTACCGACACTTCAGAATGTTGTGATTAAAACCTGGCAAAAGCTCAAGCGTTTTGTACTCGGGGCAGGTAAAACCATTGTTATTGTGGTGGCGCTGCTTAGCTTCCTAAACTCCCTTGGTACTGATGGCAGCTTTGGTAATGAAGATAGCGAGAAATCTGTACTTTCAAAAGCGTCACAGGTTGTCACCCCCGTGTTTGCGCCAATTGGTATTGAAAAGGATAACTGGCCTGCGACAGTGGGTATTATTACCGGTATCTTCGCTAAAGAAGCCGTAGTCGGTACGCTGAACAGCTTATATACCACGCCAACTGACGGTGACGAAGCGGAATACGACCTAATAGGTAGCTTAGAAGAAGCGGTCATGAGTATACCTGAGAACCTTGCCGGTCTTAGTTACTCAGATCCATTAGGCATCGAGGTTGGTGACTTAACCGATTCATATGCGGTAGCAGAAGAGCAAGAAATTGATGCCTCAATTTTTGGCAACATTAAATCTCAGTTTGTTTCTGGCCATGCTGCGTTTGCGTACTTAATTTTCATTCTGCTGTACACGCCATGTGTTGCTGCAATGGGGGCGTATGTGCGTGAATTTGGTAATAACTTTGCTCGTTTTATTGCGGTTTGGACAATGGGACTGGCTTACCTAACGGCAACTTTCTATCATCAAATGATGCACTTTGCGGACAGTCCAGTTACAAGCGGTATATGGATGGCAGTGATCGTGGCGATCTTCTTTGGTACTTATCGTGTCTTTAAGCGCATTGGTAAGAAGCAGCAAGGTTCGCTCGAGGTACAAGTGGCATGATCTTAAAACAGCTTTATAACTATATTGAAGACCACGGCGCGGTGTCGCAGTCAGAGTTGGCAAAACAGTTTGGCATGAGTGAAGATGGCGCCGACGCAATGCTGAGTGTGTGGATTAACAAAGGTCGTATTACCCGTTTGGTTGACACCAATAAAGCGCATCATGTGACTCGCGTGCGTTATGCGGTGACGCGGCAAGATGGACTATCACTGACAGTGACGATGTAAACCGTCGGACATAAAGAAGCCGCCATATTAACGGGCGGCTTTTTCGTCTCTGGAGTCTGTGCCAGATCTATACTTTTTGGAAAATAGAACTGAGTGACAATACATTCTGAATGCGCCCAAGGACTTCATCTTGCTCTTCGTCACTGCGGAACTCACCTTTGGTGTTGCCCCACACAGGCCCGGGCCAAGCGACGTCATCTTTAAAGCGTGCGATATGATGAATATGCAGTTGAGGCACCATGTTACCCAGTGCTCCCATATTGAGCTTGTCTGGAAGGAATGTCGCTTCAAGAGCTTGGCTCACCGCCTGAGACTCTAACAAGAACTGTCTCTGATCGTGCATGGGTAAGTGGTGCAACTCTTTTAAGTTTGCACGCTTGGGAACCAGAATTACCCAAGGTACGGCATTATCTTTATGTAGCAGAGCAACGCAAAGTGGAAAATGACCAATAACAGTAGTGTCTTTTGCTAGTTGAGGGTGCAGTTCAAAACTCATTTTGTTTTCCAATTCATTTTTAATTGTATTGATTGAATTCAGTATAAACAAAAAGGCTGACGCTCTCACGTCAGCCTTTGTTTTTAAGCGTTAGCTAAGATTCGCTTACATGCGCTCTAGCGTTTCGATACCTAGTAGAGACAGACCTTGCTTGATGGTCTTCGCTGTTAGTGCAGCAAGCTTCAGACGGCTTTGTTTAACAGCTTCGTCTTCTGCAACTAGGATAGGGCACGCTTCGTAGAAGCTTGAGAACTGGCCTGCTAGTTCAAATAGGTAGCTACACATAATGTGTGGTTGACCTTCGCGAGCGACAGATTGAACCGCTTCTTCGAACTGTAGAAGTTTTGCGATGAGCGCTTTTTCTTTCTCGTCAGTAACCTGGATATCACCTTGAAGGTCATCCATGGCAACCCCTGCTTTTGCAAAGATAGAAGCAACACGAGTGTATGCATACTGCATGTATGGTGCAGTATTGCCTTCGAACGCAAGCATGTTATCCCAGTCAAACACGTAGTCAGTCGTACGGTGCTTAGAAAGGTCTGAGTATTTAACTGCTGCCATCGCAACTGTTTTAGAGATCTTCTCTTTCTCTTCTGCATCTAGTTCTGGGTTCTTAGATTCGATCAGCTGCGCTGCACGAACTTCTGCTTCATCAAGAAGGTCCGCTAAACGTACTGTACCGCCCGCACGAGTCTTGAATGGCTTACCATCTTTACCTAGCATCATGCCGAATGCGTGGTGCTCAAGAGAAACTGACTCAGGCACGTAACCCGCTTTACGAACAATAGTCCAAGCCTGCATTAGGTGTTGGTGCTGACGAGAGTCAATGAAGTAAAGTACGCGGTTCGCACCCAGTTCTTCGTAACGGTATTTTGCACATGCGATATCTGTTGTGGTGTACAGGAAGCCGCCATCGCGTTTTTGAACGATAACGCCCATAGGCTCACCGTCTTTGTTCTTGTACTCGTCTAGGAAAACAACTTGCGCGCCGTCATCCTCAACCGCAAGACCTTGCTCTTTTAGGTCTGCAACAATCTTAGGTAGCATGTCGTTGTACATGCTTTCGCCCATAACGTCTTCACGAGTTAGTGAAACGTTTAGACGGTCGTAGTTGCGTTGGTTTTGGATCATGGTTACGTCAACCAGTTTCTTCCACATTTCTGCGCAGAACTCGTCGCCGCTTTGTAGTTTCACCACGTAGTTGCGCGCTTTAACTGCGAACTCTTCGTCTTCATCATAAAGCTTTTTAGATTCGCGGTAGAAGGCTTCAAGGTCAGCCAACTCCATAGACACTTCGCCAGACTCTTGTTGTACACGCTCAAGGTTAGCGATAAGCATACCGAACTGAGTACCCCAGTCACCGATGTGGTTCGCACGAATCACTTTATGACCTAAGAACTCAAGAGTACGTACAACAGCGTCACCAATGATGGTTGAACGCAGGTGACCAACGTGCATTTCTTTTGCAACGTTTGGAGCCGAGTAGTCAGCGACGATAGTTTGCGCTTCTTCTTCTGCTACACCCAGACGTGAATCTGCTAGTGCTGCATCCGCTTGTTTCGCCAAGAACTCTTCGCTTAGGAAAATGTTGATAAAACCAGGGCCAGCGATTTCTGTTTTGCTCGCGATACCGTCAAGGTCTAGAACATCCAGTACTTTCTGTGCAAATTCTCGTGGGTTAGTACCCAGTTTTTTAGCAACGCCCATTACGCCGTTTGCTTGGTAGTCACCAAATTGTGGCTTTGCTGATTGGCGAACGGCTGCAGGGCTGCCTGCAGGTGCGCCAGCGGCTTCTAGAGCCTGAGATACTTTGTCATTAATAAGTGCTTGGATATTCACACGAGTTTCCTTCAATTCGAGGACTAAGAACCCGTTATAATCGGAGTCGAGTTCTGTTGGAGTTCACAAAAATGGCGCTAATGATAACAACTTTATTGCTTTTCATACAGAGAGGATTTGGGGAAATTTATACTTTTTCGACTGAATGGAAATGTACATCCAAACAAGCCCTGCCTCGCTGAACCCATCATAGTGAAGCTATTTGGGTATAAGGCGCTTTAGGTTTACTATTGCGACTCTATAAAAGACAAAATCCTCCTTTCAGAGAATACCGATGACGACTGAATTAGTAGAAAAACGCTTAACACCCGAATTGATGCTCCAAGACTTGGACGCGTTTATGGAAAGAATTGAAGCACTGGCTTCAATGCTTCACTTGGATTTGAGTTTGGCTCAAGCTGACCATATTGCATTGCGTATCAACGACACTCAAATGGCGCAACACGCACATCAAGCATGGGTTCAGTACGGTAAAGTCATTTCTCAAGCGCAAATCAATGGCCGTCCAATCATCGTGATTGAATTAGAAAACATGCTAGAAAGCCGGGGCTGGAAAATTGAATGTTTGGAGTTACCGTATCCCGCAGAAGGCAAAATTTACTCAACAGAAGGTTGGGAGCACGTAGAGTTTGTCTTCCCGTCTCATGCGGATACGGCGGATGAGTTTCTTGCTGATCTAAGACACACTTACCCGGATTTCGGTGCGCAGTTTGAAAAGTTGGCAGAAATTGGCGTGAAAACCAAATTATCGAGTCCGAAAGGGGAAGGGGAACGCCTCAACAACCCAACGGTGGCATTTAAATACCAAGAGGTGTGTATCAAACTTCATCCGCATTCACTAAAGGCGATTGTCGAGTCTGAAGCATAAAAGCAAGAACGTTAGAGTTGAGAGGTTGGCTTGTTACTGCCGTCTCAACAAGTTCGTTGGTAATCTCCTCTGCTGTAGAAGATGAAAAGGGAGCTGAGGCTCCCTTTAAATTAGAGAATTACTTTTTAGTCAGTGACTTGCCCATTGGGTTTGAGATGGAAAGCTTTTTGCCTTGCAACTCTTCACCCAAAGGTAATGTGAAGGTCTTTGAAAACGGCATTCGTTTACAATGATCCATTTTGTCTCTGACGATGTTGACCAGAACCTCTGTTTGAGAATTTTGCTCCACTCTCAGGCTAAAGTCATCGTTTTGACTACAGCCGGTCGATTCGGCGATAAATGAAATCGTACTCTCACTCACTCGGTAAGCTTCAACCATCATTGCTTGGTGCTCAGATGTGAGACCTTCTTGCATCTCTGCATTCGCCGAGCAAGCGGCCAAGCCGATAGAACTCAAACCTAGCAATACTGTTTTGAATGCATATTTCATCTGATTATCCTCTTTTTCGGCGAAGGAATGAGCCAGCAGCCAGCAGCATTAACAGACCAATAGAGAAGCTGCCACCTGAGCTGGATTTGCTCTTAACACTGTTGTCGTTATCGTCATTGCTATCTGCACTAACTGACATTCTGATATTGCGAATATACGCTTGTGCGTTATAACCACCACTTGATGCACTGTTTTTCACGTAAGCCAACATAACCGTATTTGACTTTCTATAAAGATCGGCGGATACCTCGGTGTAATCGAGAAGCTGGTTGGTGTAATCGACCACCTGGCCATTGATTAAAACGACAAAATAGTCGCTGGTATTAGACAAAACTTTTAGATCTGCAGACAGTTTACCTTTCGGTAGATCGGTGAGATATAAGATGGATGCACCAGTATAAGTCCCCATATCTGCCGATTGAAGTTCTCCATTTACGGCTGTCCAAGCGTATTCATTAGTAAAGACCTTCGCGTTTGTCAGCGAAACAGCACTGCTCAACGAGTTGCTGGCCTTATCAACACCCATGTATTCAAAGGTGGTCGAGAGCATTGGTAGTTTCGGGTGATCGGTGGTGACTTCAATCGTTTCCACTGAAGCTGCATAAGTTGGGTAGTAGCCCACCGTAATTTGACAACTTTCAGAAGGACTCAGGGTCTCTATACAAGTGTTTTCGGCAATTGTTAGTCCGCTTGATAGGGTAACATCAGTGATGTTGAGTGGAGAATCTGCCTCGTCATTACGAATGGTAAAGGTCTCCTGCTGAGCTTTTCTTTCAACCAGACGAAGATCTCGATACTGGGTATAGCTGATGGTATTGCGATGGCTATCTATCCAGCCGTTGTGCTGAAAGTGGGCCACGTTGGCGTAAACGCCATAGGCCTCAGGTTGAGCACACCCTTCACCCCAACTAACCACACCCAGCAGTTTGTTGATGCCGTTATCATCGACAATGAGTGGTCCGCCGCTATCTCCTTGACAGCTGTCTTTTCCTCCCGAGATGTACCCAGCACAAATGCCATCATCTGATACATTGGAATAATTTCCCTCCAGATTTTGGCACGTAGCGCGGTCTACATATTCCAGATCCACTTGTTGTAGCACGGTTGGGAATACTGTACCTGTGGTCGAGGTATTGCCCCAGCCCGCGACATGGAGCTTGTCCCCTGCTTGCACACTATCTAATACTGTAGGCGTTGCTAATTCGATAGTCGCGCTATCGACACTATGTGCAAGTTCGATAAGGGCGATATCGTTGTTCGTTGTATAACTATTATAGGCGTGATGTGTATAGATATTTTGAACTGCGATACGCTGCGCTTGAGACTCATTTGTTTGGTCGTAGAGGCCAAGCACGATATCGATATCATCTGCATTGGTGTCTGCAACACAGTGCGCTGCGGTTAATACGTATTTTCCGCCAAGGAAACTACCACCACAGAAGTGGCCAAGGTAGGCTGGCTGGTCTTTATGTACGATTGAAGCAATAAATCTCCAGTCTGTTGTATTGGCTGGCTCTCCGCCAATAATTCGTGTGGATACATCATTCTGAAAAGGATTAAGAGTGTCAGTATCTGCCATTGTGGTTGCAGGTAAAGTCATCCCAATCAGAAAAGCCACTAACGTTTTTTTCATTTTAATTCCTCGTTATTAAATTGGTTTATTATAAGGAGCTTGATTTATAAACCAAATTATTCGTTAGGTAAATGATTGTAAGTAAATGGAAAAATTTCGGCGCAGATCGCTTCGTTAAAACGCTAAAAGCTCAGGATAGTGCTGAAAAGACAAAACCCGCCAATGAGGCGGGTTTATTTTTCGTTCTGGTATGTGACGGAAGAGCTTATTACAGAATCACGGTCTTATTGCCGTAGACAAAGACATGGTCATTCAACACTTTATTAAGCGCTTTACTTAAGACGTTCTTCTCGACATCACGACCTGCTTGCGCCATGTCCTGTGCACTAAAGTTGTGGTCGACAGGAATTACGTCCTGCTTAATGATCGGACCTTCGTCCAAATCATTGGTCACAAAGTGCGCTGTAGCACCGATGATCTTAACCCCACGGTCATAGGCTTGTTGGTAAGGCTTCGCACCAATAAACGCCGGCAAGAAACTGTGGTGAATGTTGATGATTTTGTGGTGGTATTTCTCAACAAATGACGGAGTTAATACGCGCATGTACTTCGCTAGAACGATGTAGTCCGCATCGTATTGGCCGATGACTTCGAGCATTTTTTGTTCGTGCTCTTCGCGGCTGAGATCCTCATGCGTCACATAGTGATAAGGAATATCAAATCGCTCAGTCAGCGTTTGCAGTTTGTCGTAGTTACCAATGACCGCCGCGATTTCAACATCCAAGCCACCATCGTAATTTTTCATCAGGATATCGCCCAGACAGTGCGCTTCTTTCGTTACCAAGATAACAATGCGCTTACGTCGGGAGCTAACCAGTGTGCGTTTTGCTCCGGTTGGTAACGCTTGATCCAAATCGGCGAGAAGAGTTTGATCGTTGAAGTAACCTTCCAACTCCGTTCGCATGAAAAAGTGCCCGCTGGTGTTATCAACAAACTCGTTATTGTGAATGATATTTAGTTGATGCTTGTAACAAATGTTAGTGATTTTTGAGATTAAACCCGGAGCGTCTGAACAATGGGTTAACAGGGTTTTCTTTTCCATAAACTAGGGACTTCCATGCAATAAAAATGAAGCGTACGAAAAGTGCGTTGGCTGACAGGAACCAACCGTACCGCAATGTTCCACCATAAATAATCTATTCTGGGACTGGTTTCAACAAAATATCTACGATGAGTAATAAGCAGGTCATATTGTAGGCTGATGTCTGCGCCAATCGTCTGTTATAATCTCGGCAATTTTTCTAATCAGACCCAGATATGATCGCAAAAACATTCTCCTCTGAGGGCGCTTTAGGTAAAGCTATACCGGGCTTTCAGGCTCGCCAGCCCCAAATTGATATGGCAGAAGCCGTCAGTAGTGCGATCAAAGATCAGAGTCAACTGGTAGTGGAAGCCGGGACAGGAACAGGCAAAACCTTTGCTTACCTAGTTCCTGCTCTGTTAAGCGGCAAGAAAGTCATCATCAGTACCGGTTCTAAAAACCTGCAGGAGCAGCTGTACCATCGAGATTTACCACTCATGGTGAATGCACTGGGCTTTTATGGTCAGGTAGCGCTGTTGAAAGGGCGCTCCAACTACCTTTGTCTGGATCGCCTTAGCCGTCAGATGGTGGAAAGCCACACTAACGAGTCTGATCCCACGTTGTTGACTCAATTAGTTAAGGTGAGATCGTGGTCTTCCGAAACCAAAACGGGTGACTTAGGTGACTGCGAAGATTTGCCGGAAGACAGCATGATCATTCCGACGATTACATCGACGAACGACAATTGTTTGGGCAAAGAATGCCCAAGCTATACCGACTGTTTTGTACTAAAAGCACGCAAACGAGCCATGGATTCCGATGTGGTTGTGGTGAACCATCACCTGTTTCTTGCTGACCTTGCGATTAAAGAAACCGGGTTTGGTGAGTTGATCCCAGAGGCGGACGTCTTTATTTTCGACGAAGCGCATCAGTTACCAGACATTGCCAGTGAATATTTTGGGCAGACGGTCTCTAGCCGTCAAATTCATGATTTGGCTAAAGACATTGAAATTGCTTACCGAACCGAAGCGAAAGACATGCGTCAATTGCAGAAGGTCGGGGATAAGTTATTGCAAAGTGCCATGGACATGAGAATTGTGCTTGGCGAACCTGGATTTCGTGGCAACTGGCGAGAAGCGATGCAGTCGGAATCCATCAAGCGTGAATTGGTCCGGCTGACCGACAGTCTCGATCTTGCCATTGATGTTCTCAAAATTGCATTAGGCCGTAGCCAACTGCTGGATGCCGCATTTGAACGTGCCAATTTAATTAAAGGTCGGATCAACCGTGTTTGTGACGTCGACATCACTGGTTATTCCTATTGGTATGACACTTCACCCCGTCATTTTGCGTTGCACATCACTCCGCTTTCTGTTGCCGATAAGTTTCATGAGCAAATTGAAATTAAGCAGGGGTCTTGGATCTTTACCTCCGCAACCTTGGCGGTGTCGGGAGATTTTAAACATTTTACCGAGCGTTTAGGTCTGAAGCCCAAACAGCAGTTTTCGTTGCCATCGCCGTTTGATTATGAAAAACAAGCGCGCTTATGTGTACCTCGTTATTTACCAGAACCAAACAGTCCAGGGCTCGCGGATAAACTGGTGAGAATGTTAGCGCCAGTCATTGAAGAGAACCAGGGACGCTGCTTCTTTCTGTGTACCTCTCACAGCATGATGCGTGAGTTGGGTGAACAGTTCCGTGAAACACTGGATTTGCCTGTTCTGATGCAAGGTGAAATGAGTAAGCAAAAAACCTTGGCAGAGTTTATGGAGCTCGGAAATGCGTTGCTGGTGGCAACGGGTGCGTTTTGGGAAGGGATCGATGTTAGAGGTGATGCACTGAGCTGTGTTATCATCGACAAATTACCGTTTACCGCCCCTGATGACCCGCTCCTCAAAGCCCGAATCGAAGATTGTCGACTGCGTGGCGGCGAGCCTTTTGCTGAAGTGCAAATTCCAGATGCGGTGATTACGTTAAAGCAGGGCGTAGGACGCTTGATTCGGGATCAGAAAGATCATGGAGCATTGATCATCTGTGATAATCGCTTGGTGACCCGAGATTATGGTGGCACCTTCTTGGGAAGCTTACCGCCGATTCCAAGAACACGGGATTTAGAACGAATCAAAGCTTTCCTTAAAGCAGGATAATCAGCCACAGACCTGTGTTGTGGCATAATCAAATCAATTAGAGTTGTAGAGAGTTAAATGAGCGCAAAAATTCTTGCCATCGATACATCAACTGAAAACTGTTCAGTTGCACTACTGGTTAATGATCAAGTGATTTCACGCAGTGAAGTTGCACCTCGTGACCATACGAAAAAAGTCTTACCTATGGTTGATGAAGTGTTGAAAGAAGCGGGTCTGACTCTACAAGAACTGGATGCACTGGCATTTGGTCGTGGTCCGGGTAGCTTCACAGGTGTTCGTATCGGTATCGGCATTGCACAAGGTTTAGCGTTTGGTGCTGAATTGCCGATGATTGGTGTGTCAACACTCGCTGCGATGGCACAAGCAAGCTACCGTCTTCATGGTTCGACTGAAGTTGCCGTTGCGATTGATGCACGTATGAGTGAAGTGTACTGGGCGCGTTATTCTCGCCAGGAAAATGGTGAGTGGGCAGGTATGGATGAAGAGTGTGTGATTCCTCCAGCACGTCTGGTTGAAGAAGCTCAAGCCGACGATAAAACCTGGACAACGGCAGGTACCGGTTGGAGTGCTTATCAGGAAGAGCTGGCCAATTTGCCATTCAGTGTTACTTCAAGTGACGTACTTTACCCTGATTCTCAAGACATCGTGATTCTGGCTAAGCAAGAGTTAGAAAAAGGCAACACGGTTCCGGTTGAAGAATCGAGCCCGGTTTATCTGCGCGATAATGTGACCTGGAAGAAACTTCCGGGCCGCGAATAATTTAGATTGAGATAAAAGCGGGGATTACCCCGCTTTTTTATGGAACGTTATGGCGTCGATTAATGGATTACCGCCCTCACTGATAGCAGGTTCGACTCGCACGAACAAAATCAGTAAAAAGAAGCAGGTAAAAGAATCTCAGATTAAGCAACCTGTCGGTCAGACGTCTAAAGTTGCTAATGCGGTCGCGCATTCCATAAAGCAAGTGGATGAATCCCAGATTCACAGAGCACAAGTGCAGTACGATCTTCCCGAGGGAAATGCACGAAAAGCGATGGAACAGTACATGGATGTCATGAATCGAGCGAAAAAAGAGGAACTGGCTCAATTGCTTGGTGTCGATATTTATGTGTAATGGACGAAACTCATTCGTTCCCGATAAATAGATTTCAATGGTAGCTTATGACATTTTCTCGACACATTTTTCTGGTTTTGTTAGCTGCATTTGGGCTGTCGGCGTGCAGTTCTCTTCCTGAAGAATTGAATGCAACAACTGAGCAAGTTCTTACAGACTATAAAACGTTTGCTGAGTCGCAAGGGCTTGTAAATAGTGATGTCCGTCTAGGGGGGATCATCGCTAAAGTCGACAACTTCAAAGACAAAACGCGCGTAGAAATCGTTAATTTACCCATTAGCGAGACGGGCAAGCCCGATATTAGTGCTGAACCAGCAGGCCGTTTTGCCGTTTACTTCGATGGTTATTTAGAGCCTGTGGCATTTAGCAAAGGGCGTTTAGTCACAGTGGTCGGAAAAAGTGCGGGTGAAGAAGAAGGGAAAATCGGCGAGCGTGAATACATCTTCCCTCTGATGAAAGGTCAGGGCTACCGTTTATGGACGATAGAAGAGCGAGTACGAACTTACGATACACCACTTTTCCTCTACCCTTGCTATTCAATTAACTGCCGTATGGAGCGTCACGATTTTCCGCAAGATGGCAGAATCATCAAACAGGTCAAATAATCTGCTATGCATGAGCGTCGATTTGAACTTGCTGCCGGAACAATGGCAGCCCTTGAAATAGGTAATGAAAAAACGGCTGACTTGTCAGTCGTTTTTCTTCATGGTTGGCTAGACAACGCAGGTAGCTTCAAAGCGTTGATGGGGCAAATGCATCAGCTCAACCCAACTCTCCATTTATTAGCCATTGATCACTTTGGGCATGGTTTGTCCAGCCACAAATCATCCGACAATTATTACCTCTTCCACGATTATATTGCCGACTTATATGAGTTGTTGGATGAATTATCGCCAAACAGGCTGGTGTTAGTAGGTCATTCACTTGGTGCTTTAGTCGCAAGTTGCTATAGTGCTGCGTTTCCTGAGCAGGTCGAAGCGTTAGTGCAAATCGAAGGTGCTGGTCCTCTTACCGAGGTGCCTTCCAATAGTTTGCAAAGACTTCGTGATGGCGTTTTGAGTCGACATCGGCAACAAAATAAGCCTGAACGATCCCTATCTTCTTTTGAACTGGCTCTAAAGTTACGCATGCAAGCCAACCAACTGACCGCTGAACAGCTTCTGCCAATCGTAGAACGTGGAACAGTACAGCGTGAAAATGTCTGGTTTTGGCGACATGACGCTAAGTTAAAATGCGCTTCGCTTTACCGAATGGCGCAAGAGCATGCGGACTCAATCACCAGCCAAATACGTTGTCCACACCTGATCGTATTGGGCGACCAAGGATTCAAAAATTTACCTTCCAGCCAAGCTGATTGGGGGCAGAATTCACCACAAGTGATTACTGTCTCGGGAGGTCATCACTGTCATTTAGAGCAAATACTCGAAGTTTCAGACGGAATTCTTGGTGTAGTTAACAAAATTTAAACAAGTGTTTGGGAGTTTCGTGCTCAAGCACCTTCGCTGTGCTGTAATGGCCCTCAAAATAAAAAGGCTGTTATCGTAAGACAGCGATGAACGAGGAGTAATATCGTGGATAAACCATGGCTTTCACGTTATCCAAGTGACGTACCTGAAACCATTAACCCAGACCAATATGAGTCTTTGGTTGAAATGTTTGAGCAGTCTGTACAAAAGTACGCAGACCAACCAGCATTTATGAACATGGGCTCGGTTATGACCTTCCGAAAGCTGGAAGAGCGTAGTCGTGCATTTGCCGCTTACCTACAAAATGAGTTAAAGCTAAAAAAGGGTGACCGAGTTGCTCTGATGATGCCTAACTTGCTTCAATACCCCGTTGCGCTATTTGGTATTTTGCGTGCAGGCTGCATCGCGGTAAACGTGAACCCGTTATACACTCCTCGTGAACTTGAACACCAGCTCAACGACTCTGGTGCAACAGCGATCGTGATTGTTTCTAACTTTGCTAACACGTTAGAACAAATTGTTGAGAACACCTCTGTAAAACATGTTGTGCTGACCAGCCTTGGGCAGATGTTGCCGCGAGCGAAGGGTACGATTGTCGATTTTGTCGTGAAATACGTTAAAGGTATGGTGCCAAAATATAACCTGCCTGGTGCAATTTCAATGCGTAAAGCGTTAGGCAAAGGTCGCCGTTTACAGTACGTGAAGCCATTTATGTCTGGCGATGATATTGCATTTTTACAATACACCGGCGGTACGACGGGGGTGGCGAAAGGCGCGATTCTGACCCATCGAAATATGATTGCAAACGTATTGCAGGCGAAAGGTGCGTATGGCCCGGTGCTGACTCCTGGTAGAGAACTGGTTGTGACCGCATTACCGCTTTATCACGTATTTGCATTAACCGTGAACTGCCTGCTGTTTATCGAAATGGGTGGCCGTAACCTGTTGATTACCAACCCACGTGATATTCCGGGCTTTGTAAAAGAGTTACAAAAGCATCCATTTACTGCTATCACCGGGGTTAATACGCTGTTTAACGCTCTGGTTAACAATGAAGACTTCCATGAGCTGGACTTTAGCAATCTGCGACTGTCTGTTGGTGGTGGCATGGCCGTTCAGCGCGCCGTTGCAGAAAAATGGCTGAAGACAACAGGTTGCTATCTGCTAGAAGGTTATGGCCTGACAGAATGTTCTCCTCTGGTGGCCGCTTACCCGCATGATCTTATCGAATACAATGGGTCTATTGGTTTGCCTGTTCCGTCGACAGAAGTTCGTATCGTTGATGAAGAGGGCAATGCTCTGCCAAATACTGAAACGGGTGAGCTTCAGGTTCGTGGCCCTCAAGTGATGCAAGGTTACTGGCAGCGTCCGGAGGCCAGCAAAGACACCATCAACCAAGAAGGTTGGTTATCAACCGGTGATATTGTTAAGTTTGACGACGAAGGCTTCCTGCATATTGTTGACCGTAAAAAAGATATGATTCTGGTCTCTGGCTTTAACGTTTATCCGAACGAAATCGAAGATGTTGTCGCATTGCACGGTAAAGTTCTGGAAGTTGCAGCGATTGGTCAGCCTAACGATGTTTCTGGTGAACTGGTGAAAATCTATGTCGTTAAACGCGATCCAAGCTTAACGAAAGATGAAGTGATTGCGCATTGTCGCGAACATTTAACGGGATACAAGGTGCCAAAACTGGTTGAATTCCGTGAAGAATTACCGAAGACTAACGTAGGTAAAATTCTGCGCCGTGTTCTTCGTGAAGAAAACGATGCAGAGCTTGCGAAGAAGAGCGCATAAGTCGATTTCGTGAAGTCGCCGGAATTAAAAAATGATAGAATGCCAGCGTTTTGCTGGCATTTTTTATAGCGAGAAGCATGTGAATTATAAGATTATTATTAAAAACAAAGACCTAGAACAAGTTTGCGCTCAAGCCAGAGACGCAGATGTCGTTATGTTGGATACGGAATTTGTACGGATCAGAACTTTCTATCCACAGCTAGGTTTGATTCAGCTTTTCGACGGCAATAATCTTTCCTTAATCGATCCGACAGAACTGACGGATATGTCACCCTTCGTTGAACTTTTGAAAGATACCTCGGTATTAAAAGTTCTGCATGCATGTGGTGAAGATCTCGAAGTGTTCCAGAATGCGTTTGGTTGCACGCCATTTCCGATGGTCGATACCCAGCTTATGGCAGCGTTTCTTGGGCATGGGCTATCAACAGGCTTTGCAACGCTAGTGGAAGAATATCTGGGTGTTGAACTGGATAAGAGCGAGTCTCGCACAGACTGGATGGCTCGCCCGCTGACGCAAAAGCAGCTTGATTATGCTGCGGCTGACGTACACTACTTGCTGCCGCTTTACGAAATTTTGCTCGATAAAGTCACCGAAGCTGGCTGGTGGCATGCGGTGCAGCAGGAGAGCGATTTACTGGTTTCGAAGCGTATTCGTGAAGTGAACGAAGAAAATGCGTACCTTGATATCAAAGGTGCATGGCAACTTAAACCGGCAGAGTTGGCTGTCTTAAAGCCGTTGGCCACTTGGCGTTACCGTCAGGCAATCAAACGTGACCTCGCTCTGAACTTTGTTTTCAAAGAAGGGGACTTATTAACGGTTGCCCGCCTTGGTTTAACAAGCTTTAAGAAAATGGAAGCGGAAGGCATTGATATCCGAGCCGTTAACCGTCACGGTGCAAAGATTGCTGATATCGTTAAAAAAGCCAAGCAGACACCTGCGGATGAATACCCTGAGAAAATTGAACGTCTTATGGACTACCCAGGCTATAAGCAGGTCTTCAAGAACATGAAAGATATTGTGAAAAGTGCATCACAGAAATCTGGCTTAGCTACTGAGTTCCTTGCCTCTAAAAAGCAGATCAATCAGTTGCTTAGCTGGGTATGGAAAAAGGACCGTGATCCGGCAAGAATGCCTGATGTGATGCAAAACTGGCGTCTTGAACTTATCGGCGAAAAAATGAATAAAGCGCTTAAGTAGCGCAAGATGTAGATAGAACAAGGTTGGCCATGTAGCCAACCTTTTTTATGCAGTGTGCAATGTAGAAATGTAGGTGTTTGTTAGTAAACCAATGACTGATTTCACTTCACAAACACCTAAATCCGAATTACTTTTCGTCGTCAGGCAGTTTTACATTTAACTCAAGCACCGAGATATCATCGTCTTTATGCTCAAATGTTAAATCAACCATGTTCGGGTCAATATCTACGTATTTGCCGATCACCTTCAGGATATCCTCTTTTAACTGAGGCAGATAAGACGGTGCCGGATCATCTTGGCTGCGGCGTTCTGCCACAATAATTTGCAAACGCTCTTTGGCTAGACTTGCGGATTTTTTCTTCTGTGGGCGGAAAAATTCTAATAGTGACATGTCTATCCTCCGAACAGTCGTTTAAAGAGCCCTTTCTTCTCCTCTGTAAGGAAACGAAAATCTACCTTGTTACCAAGTAAGCGGTCTACTGTGTCAGAGTAAGCCATGCCCGCGTCTGTCTCTTCATCAAACGTTACTGGCACACCTTTGTTTGATGCGTTAAGCACCGCCTGGCTTTCAGGAATCACGCCCAGAAGCGGGATGTGAAGGATCTCTTCAACGTCCTCAACACTCAGCATTTCACCTTGGTTTACGCGCATCGGGTTGTATCGAGTCAACAGAAGGTGTTGCTTCACAGGCTCTAAACCTTGCTCTGCTCGTAGCGACTTCGAATCCAGAATACCCAAAATACGGTCTGAGTCGCGTACAGATGAGACTTCAGGGTTGGTGGTCACAATGGCTTCATCCGCGTAGTAGAGCGCCATTAGAGCACCTTGCTCGATACCTGCTGGTGAATCGCAGATGATGAAATCAAAACCCATCTCGTCCAATTCGGTAAATACACGCTGTACGCCATCTTTCGTGAGTGCGTCTTTGTCGCGTGTCTGTGATGCAGGAAGAATAAATAAGTTTTCTGTGCGCTTATCTTTGATCAGCGCTTGGTTTAGTGTCGCTTCACCGTTAATGACGTTCACAAAGTCATAAACTACGCGACGCTCACAGCCCATAATAAGATCGAGGTTACGTAAACCGATATCGAAATCGATTACCGCAGTCTTATTGCCTTTTAAAGCCAAGCCAGAGGCGATGGCTGCGCTTGAAGTGGTCTTACCGACGCCACCTTTACCAGACGTTACTACAATAATGCGTGCCATTTGTTTTCCTTTTTATACTAAATCGTGAGTGTTTCGAGATGTAATGATTCTTCGGCTCTACTGATCATTACTTTCTGCTGCCAATACTCACTCTCAATTTGATCGCTTAACCAGTAATCTCCAGCAATAGATACTAGTTCTGCTTGTAAATCGTGGCAAATAATCCGCGCTTCATGCTGCCCACTAGCGCCTGCAATTGCGCGTCCGCGCAAAGTTCCGTGAATATGAATAGAACCATCGGCAATAACTTCTGCCCCAGCGCTAACATGTGCTAGTACCACTAAATCACCGTCTTTCGCATAGATTTGTTGGCCAGAGCGAACTGGTGTACGAACGAACTTCGTCGGCGCCATTTTCGCGGGTGCCTGGCTCGGCGATTTACTAGCAGACATGATGGCGAAGCCAGCTTCAGAAGCAAGGTTCTGTACACGTTTATCTTTGCAGCCCGTTACACCGACCGGAATGAACCCAGCGTCGGCAATACCTTGCTTGAGTTTAGGAAAATCAATGTCGCCTTCGACTTTCGATATATTGATAACTAAAGGTGCTGATGCAAAGAATGACGGTGCCTGAGACACTTTTTCTTGCAAAAATTCGATAGTTTTTTCTATCTTGCTGTCAGAAAGGTGTAAAACTGACAAAGTAAAGCTGCTACCTTTAAGGTCTGGTGAATGGGTCATCGTGGACTTCTTGCCTCTGTTGAAAGAGCGTTGCCTTAAACTAGGTCTATCATGTTATATTTCATCTTTTGGCGCAGCAAGTTCTCTAACAAGCAATTCGGTGAATTAATCTCAAATTTGCTATTAAGTTTGCGGCAATTTTACGTTTCCAACTAAATCCGTAATAAAAACGGCTAAATCAGCATAAAAGGCGTGTCATGCTTTGTTCTATTTATAAAAGCTCTAAAAAAGAAGGTACTTATCTCTATATTCCGAAAAAGGATGATTTTTCACAGGTTCCTGACACCTTGATGCAGATGTTCGGTAAGCCTATCGCTGTCATGACGATTAAACTTGATGGTCGTACATTGGCGCAGGTGGATATCGAGAAAGTGAAAGCCTCATTAATTAACGATGGTTTCTTCCTGCAGGTTCCGCCACCACCGGAAAATCTGTTAGAAAAATATAAAGAACAAAAAGCTCAGCAAAAAGACAGGAAATAATTCCATATCTTGCTGAGACTTCTGCCTTGCTCAAGGAGGGGAATATGAAAAAAATACTGGCTACACTGCTTAGCGTTGGCATGTGTGCCTCAGCCTTTGCAAGTAGTGAAGGTTTTGAGGAATACCTGGATAAGTTGCGTGCAGAAGCGCGTGCTCAAGGCATCTCCGAGCAGGTCATCAGCGCCGCTTTCGCTAATGTTGAATATAAGCCACGAGCAGTGAAAGCAGACCGAAACCAACCTGAGAAAAAACTGACGCTGGATGAGTACATTCCGCGTGCAGTCCCAGAGTGGAAGGTTAAGCAAGCGAAAGAATTATACAAAGAGCACTACACGGAACTTAAACGCATTGGTGAGACCTTCGGCGTTCAGCCACGTTTTATTGTCGCGTTGTGGGGCGTGGAAAGTAATTTCGGTAAGTTTACGGGTAACTTCCGTGTCATAGACGCGCTTTCTACCATGGCATTTGAAGGTCGCCGTGAAGAGTTCTTCCGTAAAGAAACCATGGCTGCCCTTCAGATTCTGGATCAAGGCCATATTGAATTGGAGAATTTTAAAGGTTCATGGGCGGGTGCGATGGGGCAGTGTCAGTTTATGCCAAGCTCCTTCCTTCGCTTTGCAGCGGATGGCAATGGCGATGGAAAGAAAGACATCTGGCAAACCAAAGCGGACGTGTTTGCTTCAACAGCGAATTACCTGAGCAAATCCGGCTGGGATGACAATTACACTTGGGGACGTCAGGTAAAAGTTCCGAAAGGCATTGATCATAACTTGGAAGGTCGAACCGAAGAGAAAGGTAAGTACCTGCAGGAGTGGAGCAAATTAGGTATCACCAAGTTTGATGGCAGCCCGTTACCTAAACTGGATGACGATATTAAAGCTTGGCTGATTATGCCTGACGATGAAAACGGTCGAACTTATCTGGTTTACAATAACTACAATGTGTTGATGAAGTGGAACCGCTCTTACTACTTCGCTCTAGCTGTTAGCCACTTAGCTGATCGCATCACATACTAGTTCCTGAATAAATTATCGTTGTTAAGGGCTCTTCGGAGCCCTTAGTTTTTACTGCATTTAAATCGAGGTAATTCGTGTTATCTGAACGTGCTGCTCAAATGGTCATTTTCTCTGCATTGATCAAACACAAAAGCTTTACGGCTGCAGCAAAAAGCCTCGGCGTATCCGTCTCCCATGTGAGTAAACAACTTAGCCAATTAGAGAACTCACTTGGTATTAAGCTGGTGCAACGCACAACGCGAAGTTTTACTCCGACTGAAGCGGGCAAAACCTTTTATCATCATTGTGAGCAGGTCGTTCAGGCTGTCAGCAGCGCGACGCTGGAAATGGAAAGCCAGAGAGATGAAGTGGCTGGGCTTGTGCGGTTGGGCATTTCGCAATCGTTCGGCACGTTACATATCATTCCTGCCATTCAGGAGCTAAGAGAACGGTATCCTCAACTTGAGGTTGAAGTGCACTTGTTCGACTACAAGGTGGACATGTTAGCTGAAGGCTTGGATTTATGGGTAACCAACAATGAACACTTGCCCGAAGGTTACATTGCCCAGCGATTAACGGATTGCCAGTTTGTTGTCGCGGCGTCTCCAGACTACCTGCTTAAACATGATAAGCCAGTGGAACCTGACGATCTATCGTTGCACAACTGCCTGATCTACAGAAGCTGGGAGCGTGATTACACCGGATGGGCATTTACAAAAGATCAGCAGGAACTTAACGTCAAAGTTTCCGGTAACTATTCTGTTGATCTTGCTGAAGCGGTTCGCGACGCTGCAATCGCAGGGTGGGGAATTGCTTATCTCGCGACGTATTTGCTTGGCGATGAATTCAGAACTGGGAAGTTAATTCAATTGCTGCCGGAATGGAAAGCCAGCCAGTCGATGCCTTTCTATGCGGTTTATCCGAGCCGACAGCACATGCCGAAAAAAATATCTGCGGTGATCAACTTTATAAAACAGAAGATCGGTAATCCGTGTCATTGGGATCAAAGATTAGCACCGTATATCTCCATTCCTAAGTCATGACGATCGTATACATAAGGTGATTTTTGTCACAAAAATTTTTCTGAATCTATAAACAATTTTTCCATGTGGAAATAATAACAAAAAGCAAACGTTTATCATTATTAAATTCAATGGTTTAATGTTTAGTTTAAATATTGACCACTGAAACTTTTCACACTGTTAACAACCTCAAGTTGCAGCATTTTGAGTCCGCTATACAATCCGACGCCTTTACCATTCCCCTTCTGTCGGACCCAATTTATGAACTCACTTATTGGTATCGTAGCCATACTCTTCGTAGCATGGCTACTTTCTACAAATAGAAAAAATATAAAGCTCAGAACCGTCTCACTTGCTTTTGCCTTACAGGTATTGTTTGCATTATTGGTTCTGTATGTACCAGCAGGGCGAGACGCTCTAAACTCAGTGAGCAGCGTAGTATCGAACTTAATCAACTATGGTCAGGAAGGCATCGCGTTTTTATTCGGCAATTTGGCGACAGGCGGATTCACTTTCGCTATTAATGTACTGGGCATTATTGTCTTCTTCTCTTCGCTTATTGCTGGCCTTTACCACATTGGTGTTATGCCAAGAATGATTAACTTTATCGGTGGTGGTATCCAAAAGCTGTTAGGCATTGGTCGTGCTGAGTCTTTATCTGCTACAGCCAATATCTTTGTTGGTACGATTGAAGCGCCATTAATGGTTAAACCTTATCTAAAGCACATGACGGATTCTCAGTTCTTTGCAGTAATGACTGGTGGTTTGGCTTCGGTTGCTGGTGGTACGTTGGTCGGTTATGCATCTTTGGGCGTAGACTTAAATTATCTGATCGCGGCGGCGTTTATGTCTGCTCCTGCCGGTTTGTTGATGGCTAAAATTCTGATGCCGGAAGACACAAACCAAGCTGAGGAAATCGATCTTAGCCAAGTTGAAATCCCACGAGCAACCAATGTAGTTGAAGCATTGGCAGATGGTGCGATGGCGGGTGTTCGTATCGCGGTTGCCGTTGGCGGCACGCTGTTGGCTTTCATCAGTGTGATTGCATTGCTTAACGGTATTTTGGGATGGTTTGGCGATCTTATTGGCACACCATTAAGCTTCGAACTCGTTTTGGGCTATGTATTTGCGCCAGTTGCATGGCTGTTAGGTGTCCCATGGGCAGAGGCGATAACGGCAGGGTCTCTGATCGGGAATAAAATCGTAGTAAATGAGTTTGTTGCTTTTATCCAACTTGCAGAAGTGAAGTCGCAGCTAAGTGCCCATTCTCAAGCGATTGTGACTTTTGCTCTATGTGGATTTGCGAACATCTCAAGCATGGCAATGCTCATTGGTGGTTTGGGCTCATTGGTGCCAGAGAAGCGTGCGTTTGTTTCTAAGCATGGATTCCGCGCGATTGTCGCGGGTGTGATGGCGAACTTGATGAGTGCATCCATTGCGGGTGTGATTTTGAGTCTTTAACGATTTAGACTAAATTTATACAACATAAAGAAAAAAGGCTCCGAGAGGAGCCTTTTTAGTATTTAGCGATCTGAGATTACTTGTCCGTATGGAACTGCTCACAAGCCAGCATTGTGTTTTCAATCAGGCTTGCTACTGTCATTGGACCAACGCCACCAGGTACTGGAGTAATGAAGCTCGCGCTTTCTCGTGCTTTATCGTATTCCACGTCGCCAACTAGCTTACCAGAGTCAAGACGGTTGATACCCACATCGACAACCACAGCGCCTTTCTTAATCCATTCGCCAGGAATGAAGTTTGGTTTACCTACTGCGACAACAACGACGTCGGCTTGACGAACGTAGCTCTCTAAGTCTTTAGTAAAGCGGTGACAAGTCGTCGTTGTGCAGCCCGCCAATAGCAGCTCAAGTGTCATTGGACGACCAACGATATTTGAAGCACCAACAACCACAGCGTGCTTACCACGAAGATTAATATTGTAGCGGTCGAGCAGGGTAATAATACCTTTCGGCGTACAAGAGCGTAGTTTAGGGATACGCTGAGCAAGACGACCTACGTTATAAGGGTGGAAGCCATCCACGTCTTTCTCTGGATGAATACGCTCTAAAACATGAGTGCTATCAATTCCAGCAGGAAGTGGAAGCTGAACTAAAATGCCATCAATTTCGTTGTCATTGTTCAACTCATCGATCAACGCTAGCAATTCTGCTTCAGTGGTTGATGCCGGAAGGTCAAAAGACTTGGAAACAAAACCCACTTCTTCACAAGCGCGGCGTTTACTGCCAACGTAAACTTGAGAAGCAGGGTCTTCACCAACTAGAACAACTGCAAGGCCAGGGGCACGTAATCCAGCTTCAACGCGAGCTTTTACTCGTGCTGCAACTTCAGAACGAACAGTTTGGGAAATGAGAGTCCCATCAATATTTTGAGCAGTCATGACTTTCCTTATAAATTTTAGAAGGCAGATAATCTGCGGCGCATTGTCGCAGAATTTCTATTTAACATCCATACGCAAACGTTTGCTCTGAGGTGTTTTTGAGCATTCATTGCTTCAGTGACCTTTTTTTAGGCATTCAGATCAGAATGTTACTAAAAGCCGTTGATTTACCCATTTTAACTCGTATAATCCTTTCCCTGTAGCGCGCCCTTAGCTCAGCTGGATAGAGCACGTCCCTTCTAAGGATGTGGTCATAGGTTCGAATCCTATAGGGCGTGCCATTCCTCCCCTCAGCACAGTCTTCCTCTCCAAAACCGTTAGGACTGTGCCATGTATTTAGTGAACAATCTCACAAAAAAACCACCACAAAACCTTAATTTAAACACCCCAATTCCGTCTTGTATAGACAGCTACGTTCAAATTCGTGCGCAATACCATAAAACTTACATTGGAACGTTAAAGTACCGATTAGAGCGAATCAGCCGCTACTTTTCTTCTTATTTAATCAAAGATCTCACCACAAGCCCTTATGCTAGGGATAACATCAACTCTTTCATCACTCATCGTCTATCTAGTGTTAAGCCAGGTACTGTTCGGAAGGATGCCGCAGCTCTGCAAGCGATGCTCAATTGGCTTCGTCGGGATATCGGCTTACAAATCCCAGATATTTTTAAACAGATACGGTTACCAAAAGATTACGGTGTTCGCCAATTCATTCCCACCCATGAACAAGTCGAGGCAGTAGTCGCCAAATTACCCACAGAAGAGCTGCGCGACATTTGTATGCTTTTGAGTGAAACAGCCTGTCGCAGGAATGAAGTCCTGAAGCTTCGAAGGTGCGATGTGTACCTAGAACACCGCTACATACAGCTATGGAACACAAAGAATGGGGAAGACCGTAAGGTTCCGCTTTCTACTATGGCAATGGCGATACTCGGTAAAAGGATGGAGTTAACCACGGACAGAGCGCCAACATACCCTGTCTTTAGCGCATTACCTGAATACGTCAGCAAGAAGTTTCGAAAAGCAGCCGATGAAGAAGGGCTACATGAGTTTGTCTTGCATTCGCTCAGGCATTACAGGTTATCCAAACTTATAGAAGCAGGGCATGACAGTGTGCTGGTGTCCAAGGTTTCAGGTCACCGAGATCACCGGGTATTGAGTCGGTACGTAAAGTTGGATGCCGAAGCTCTGGCGGAGAAGCTTTTCGATTAGGGTGGCAGATAGCATTAGGGACAGTTTCAGAGTTCAAAATTTAGATAAATTTCTGATGCCAATATATAGATGTGGGGGGAGGGGGGATAACGGTTGGGTTCACCCCACCCCTCGTTGGTAGTAGAGTTACTCACGTCTTAATGCGGAGTTAGCTTATTGAATATACAGACAACTTGACGTAACTATCTGACTTTTTTATTGTTCCAATTCAACTTTAAAAAATTAATTGACTAGGATAATTCGTACATGGAAAGGCTTAAATCTTGGATTCTCATACCATTACTGGGTTTAGTTAATCTACTTATAGGTTACTTCATGACAAAGTTGTTGGATTCATTAGTTGGAGATAACGTCAGTAAATTAAGTCATATCCCTATCTCCTCAGTGCACTGGATCCGTTATGTCCCTGCAATTTTAGTTGGAATACTAGTTAGTATCCTGTTGTTCTACTTATGTAAAAATCTCAAGGCGGCGGTATATACCAAGTGCTTAACTTATATTGCGTCCTCGTTTGTTGTTATTGGTGTGTTCCTATCGGGAAGCTGGTACAAAGACCCTGTCTATACACTAATTTTGCCTGAGGATGATTACTATACGGCAGAGAAAACCAATTTTGTAAGCTCTAATGGAACAATTGTTGCCTGGTCTGACGAATGTAATCAATCTGGGCGTGTGATCTATTGTTATGTAAGTCTCAAGAACGTATCTGAGAAAGATCAAGAGGTTTCGGTAGATATAGGTAACACTTACATAGTGACGGGTGAAAAAGCTCATGTGAGAGTAGATAATCTTGGTAAGCTTGGTAATCAGGCACAAAGCGCCTTATACAGAAAGGTTACAGCCCCAAAGAACATGACTATTATATATGGTCTAAAATTTGAGCTTCCAGAGCCGACAGCGTTTGACATCATTCCAAACCTTCGCGTTAGTATGAAGATCGCAGGCTATCTAGATACTTTTTCCATGAGCAATAGACCAATTAAAAGCATTAGCGGTCATAAATAATCTAACTACTGTTTAGACTGATCAGCAAAGCTCGGCATTTTTATTATGCGTTGCTTTGAGCGTTCAAGATGCTTGTGGAAGTCTCTCTGTTTGATTTCCCTTTAACAGAACCGTAGATAATTAACTCCAAGGATGGTCAAATGAAAAGTAACCTCGAAGCATTGATCGATAGAGGTCGGGCACAAAAAGAACAAGAATTTTGTTGCGATGAGGTTACCGAATGTGACCTCTGTGGCTGTGATTTACAAACGCAGCGATTTTTAATTGATGGTTCAATGAAGCCCAGTGGGTTTTCACCATGGGCATATATGTGCGAGAGTTGCTTTGAAACTGAAGGCGCTGGAATTGGATGGGGAATTGGTCAGCTTTATGAAAAAACTTCTGATAAAAGGTGGTTATTAGTTGCAGGATTCTCACTGGAGGAAAGTGGTGCTAGTACAGATGCATCTGACGCAGAATATTCATTAGACGTTTGCGATATTCTAAGCGAATTAAAAAAAATGTATTCGCACTGGTTAAAACCGGACATAGTAAAGGTTCAAATTGTACAAGATATTGAAACGGTATGGTTGGTTATTGTTCAATGTGACCACCTATATGGTAATGAAAATGAACAAGTTATTAACCGTTTAGACCTTGAATTTATAATCGGAGATGATTCTGAAGCGATGTTTTCACCACAGAGCCCAGTTTTTGAAAACGCTAAAAAATTTGTAGGTGAGCTTTGTCCTTTCAGTTTAATCAATACTACTGATTTATTTCATGAAGATGCATGTAGGGAAATTGACGCGACGTTGAATCCATATTGGTCAAAGGCCTAACCAACACTATAAGACGGTTTCGCAACGCTCGGCGGTTTTCAGGTTCAAAAATCAAATAAATTCCCGACTCCGATATATTGAAGTGGGGAAGGGGGTGTTAGTGTTTGGTCCATTCCCCTGATTATTTATAACCCTTCTCGTCTTAAAAGTTCTTTTATGTCGTTGGACATCTCTATCTGGCGAGCATGGTATCGGTCAAACCGCTTTGTCTGTGCATGCATAAATGTTTCCATCTGTTGTTCTAATACTTGATTGAAGTGCTCGACTGCGGAGGTTAACTGTTGCTGTGATGCTTCTATTTCGATTTTAAATTGCTCACTGTCCATATAGGCTTCATGATGTGATGGCGAATTTGCTCCCACTGCGAACGGTGTGAATGGCATTGTCATAATTAAGATAGAAGTCGGTACTAGTCTGTTTGAATGTTCCATAGAGGTCTCCTAAAACGAGAAAACCCCGCCGGAGCGAGGTTTATTGGGTATGTAGAAAGCGAAGGAATCTTGCGAGAAACCGCTACTTTCCAATATAAAAATTATGTCGCAATCCAATAGGAAGTCCATTGGTCTACTCAGTGATTTAGAGTGTGGTCACAACAAAAGTGTTGAAAATGGCGCTTTCGTTCGGGTTTTAAAACTCGCTCATTTATGCATGGTTTATGCATTTATTATTCAGCCATATTTGGTGACTAATCACCGGAAAATAGACGTTTCGTTGGACATTTTAAAATGGGCGGACTCGATTGGTGCAGATTAGGGTTATTATGTTAAGTGTGGCTGTTTTTTGAACAATTTACGGAAGTGGGGAAGCATCCTCTGCTTCTTTCGCAATATCTGCAAGAATAAAGGCGAGTGGGTTTTCTTTACTGCCTGACAGTTCAACCTGTTGACTCGGATTCCAATTACTACGATTACGACATTTAAGCCAAAACTCCATCGCTCGAATATCGGGTGGTAACTCTTCCTGGAACTCGACCACTTGTCCGGAACTTAACACCTTTTGCTTTGTCACTGTTACACCCATTGCTCTATTAAATAGGCTGTATGCTACTTCTGCATCGGCTGCGAGCTTCCCACGCTTTCTTGCTTCAGCGAACTCTGGATACAGGCTGACCCAGTGGAAGATAGTGTCTCTGTGAACTTCAAAAAATTCCGCTAAGTCCTGGTCACGAGTCCCCATCAAACAGAGCTTGTATACTTGTACGGCATATTCCTGTTGGTATTTGTTGTTGTTCTGGTTTCCTGTGGGGGCAGCCATGGTTTCGTCCTTATATTAGATTATTCTAATTCTAACACTGTATGTTAGTTACTTCTAATGTATGTAGGAGTTAACCTAAGTAATAGTAATATTGAATCAATATAGAGGGGTTAGGTTATTGAATGGTCTACTAAAATGGACTTTCTCTTTTTCTTATAGTTTTTGTTCTTAACATTACTTGTTATCCCACTTTGACCAATAATACGTAATAGGCAACTTATCAACACCAAAACCCAAACCTTTGCTGTATAAAAGCCACGCTAAAAAATAGTCATTTAATATGCCTTAAGTCACATTTGCTATTTATTTTATAGTACATTGGTTCATATTTAATAAAAGTTGACCTACATTTTACGCATCATGACCATAAAAATATAAGGGATTATATGAATAAATCTTTGTTAGTTGGTGCCTCTGTTGTATTTCTAGCGTTAACTCCTAAAATCTCAGCGGCAAGTGATTATCTCGATAATTACAATGATATGTATTTTGGTATTGGAGGTTCTTTCCTCAACATCGATGTAGATGCAACCTACTACGATAGCGGTTCAGTTTTTTCTGGAAGTGGAAGTGCGGATGGCGCTGGAATGATAGGTGCGTTTGCTGGGTATCAGTTTAACCCGTGGATCTCTGGTGAAGTAAGGGGTTATTTCGGTGTAAGTGACGGTGACTTTGAAGGCATAGATGTTGAAGTTAGTAAGTTCTTTGCAATATACGCTAGACCAACACTACCGATTCACGAATACTTTTCTCTATATGGGTTATTTGGTTATGGTGTCGGGACATTGAAATCGCTTGGTGAAAGTGATTCAGAAAGCGACTTTACATATGGTGCAGGTATCGAAGTAGGAAAAGGTACCAACGTAAAACTACAAATCGAATACGCAGTCTTCCATGATGAAGATTACTCGTACCGCTATTCAGATACTGAACGACTGTCTTACAACATAAAAGTAAGCGGTGTAAATGCTAACCTAGTTTGGTATTTTTAGTTCATGAATCAAAGGTATCCCTTTGGGATGCCTTTACTTTCTGATACTGATATTAAGCCCCTAATATTGAAATCTACTCTAACTCCCCCAGATAGCATAAGCAAAAACGAAAAAATATCACTTATCAAATGCTCGTGGTTGATCTTTCTCTCAATTGTCTGTGCGTAACTACGTGATAATGATTCATATAATAAAAATAACGACTCAGCTCCGGCGTTTTCTCGTAAACAGGCACGACTCAATAAACGCGGTGTCGTCGCGGGTGAGGGTGTGATGCTTTCTGATGACCTTAACCTCAGAGTCAACCAAATCCGTAAGATCGCCCTCGGGCTTTCTAAGGGCTGGCTGAACCGAGTTAAGTTTAAGATTGCGCCAACGGAGCACAAACTTCCTGATGAAGTAGAGTGATCCAATAACTAGAATGATAGTGATGGGGAGCCAAGAGTATAACGGTAGATCGTGCATTTCCTTTGCTTCCTTGTCAGGTGAATCTTCTTCTTGTTAAAAAGTGGGAAAGGTGGTGTTTTCGACACCACCTTTTTAACTTATATAAATATAGGTATGTTTAGGTTGTAATATTTTTCATTACAGAAAAGTATTATTAACTACATTAACCTTTACCACCTTGCGCTAAGCCGCCCCTTTGAATAAAACATCGTTTATGGTAGGGGTTTGGGATAACTCCATGTAGGTTTTGGTGTTGTTAGGTTTACTCGCTACATAACCACACATTTCCATATTTGACTCAAATTCTGTTTTCGAATAAGGTTTGATGCCCGTTGTGACACACCAGTCTTTGTAAATACTGTAAGCAATCGACAACTTAAGTGGTGGAATAGAAGTGCCTCGCTTACGCTCCACAATTCCGTTCTCACCAGAATCATTTAACCAACCTTTTACACTATCTGTTTCAGCTACCCACTTTGCCAAGTACTGTTCATGTGCTGGCGATAAGTAAAGACTATGATTGGCGTTTTCTCCAGAATCTAAGTCATAGCCTTGCTGTAGGTAGTCCTCTACACCTTCAATAGCCCATGTCAAAATCGCAGGCAGCTCGTTTTTTACGATCTTCTCTAGCAGGAAAGGGTCGCGTTCAGATACAGGTTTAGTGTTATGGAAATGAATAATTGCCCAGCGACGATAAAACCCCTCGGTATGGTCTGTAGTTTTAGGGAAAAAGTTGCCATTGAACCAGTTCGTAACATTCGGTGTAAAATTGAACGATTTGCCATAAGGCTCACGTGCATTAATTGTGTCACCACCAATAATTGCTTTAAAAGCCGCACTAGTGATGGGAATGTCTTTATCCAACTCAGGGACAAGATTAAATCGTTTTCCTGCTAAGGTTGCCACCTTGTAATCCTTATCCATTTGCATAGGCGAGACCGTCGCAATAGCATCGCTGGACAATAGGCTCTCTAATACCTTAAGAACCAGTGATTTACCTGAACCACCTGCACCATGCAGTAATACAGCAGTCTGGTGTTTTGGCATCAATCCAAAAAGCGACAAACCGAACAGCATTCGTAACTGACGGATTTGTTCTTCAGGATGGCACCCTTCGAACGCATCATTTAGCATGCTCAGGAATAGCTCTGGCTTAATACCCTTTGGCGCGGGTTCAAAACTTAAGCCGTGACGAGAGCGCTGTAGTGGGCCGAATGGCAACTTTTCAATGCCATCGTCACCCACGCATAAAAAGCCTGAAGGTATCGTGATACCGCTAGGAGCTTCATCAAAGAATTCCTGTTCTTCTTGTAAATCATACGCAAAGCCAGCGATAGCCTTATAGTCTGACACGCGTTTACATTTATCTTGAGTGTTAAAACGTCTTGCAATTACATCACCAAGAAGACTTAGTTTCATACTTGTCCATAGACCAGTAGAATCGTTATAGGTCCAAACACATCCATAAGCAGCTACCATGTCAACTGTTGTGAAACTCTCGATAAGAGCGTGAGCGATGTCACCTTGGCTCAGTTGTACTGGCTGTTCTTTCGATTTTAGTTGCGCGATACTCTCCTTCATGTCTTGGAAAGGTACATTCGTCAGTTCTTTCAGCTGCTTCATCATTTTAACTTTGCGCAATGACTCTGCATCTTTGATGAAACTAATCGCCACGTTGTAAGCCTCAACGTCGTTCGAGTCTGTAGCTAAGCTTTCGATCGCTTGCTCAAAGGTTGTAATCGGGGCTTTAGGCATAACCAACGCTTTTTGCATAGCATCGTGAAGCGTCTCGACACCGTATTCTAGTGCATAGTCGTTCCAGTCCGTACCAGCAGAACTTTCCTCAAATACAGGCAAAGTGTACGGTAAACTCTCTTGTTCAAACAATTCTTGAGCGATGTCTTTGCCTTTGTTGCCTTTGTTGCCTTTACCTTCCTGCTCTTTCTGGCTGTCGTTATCAGCGGCGACAATTACCAGTGAATCAGGGTTTAGCTCTTTCACCTGTGGTGCTACTGCCTTGAGATTGCTAGCGTTGAAAGCACACACGACAGTATGGCCAGTTGCTGCATGAATGCTAGCCGCTGTCGCAAACCCTTCTGCAACGAAAACCTGTTCGTCGTTACCTTTAAAAGTAAACATGCCGCCTTTCGTTGTACCACCAGACATAAACATCTTGTCACCACGTTCGTTAATGGCTTGTAGGGTAAGAAGCTTGCCTTCTTTGTCATACACAGGAATTAAGAGAACGTTACGCATTACTTTTGTATTCTCTGGGTTATCGAAAAAGAGTGAGCATGGGATTGATTCAAGTTCGAAAACCCCATCGACTGGCAAGTCACCTTTTTTCTGGATGTACGCATGGCTGTTCTTGGCTGGTTTAGCATTATTTAGAACACTTTTTGCAAACAGTGCTCGCTCAAAGAGAACCTTCTCAATTTCAAGCTGGGCATGACGACAGTTTTCCTCGATCTCCAGCTTTTCTGCGAGGGATAAACGAGTATGGCCTTTTGATGACCAGGAAGTCTGCTCTAGTGAGCGAAAGCAGCCAAATTTGCCAGCAAGTGACCCGTTTTTGTTTGAAAACAGAACGTAGTATCCAGCCTTGTCGCCAGACTTACCGTTTGAACTGAAACGGTGAAGTTTTCCATCAGCAATAACCTGTTTTGGCGGCACTAAACCATGTTGAATAAGTACTTCGACAAATTTCGGAGTGTGCTCATGAATAATTTTCATTATTTTCACCAATATTAAGTGTTGATAAAATGTTTCTTTTTGTGTTCTGTCCGGACAAGAACCATTGGATTAAATATTAAAAATGTCGCCGAAGTAAATTTGTTTTTTACTTACATTATTTTAACATTGAAGCGAAAAGGTTATTGGAATTTAAGAGATTTTGACTGGTTATTAAATACGCTATCACAATATAATCACTCGATTAGCGGGTGGCTTTTTGTTGATTATTTGTTTTGTAATTGTTTGTATTTTGTATTTTTTGGTTCTTTTGTGAATTTAGGTTTTTGTGAAGGTCTTCAAGCTTCTTCACTGAGATAAATTTGACTGACATGCTGAATTAAACAGCTAGGTGTTACTACATGAGTGTGAACGATGGTTGAGTTTTCAGGCACAGTCCTGTACGATTCATCCCCCGTGACTGTGCTCACGGTAGAAAGCGCCCTTAGCTCAGCTGGATAGAGCACGTCCCTTCTAAGGATGTGGTCATAGGTTCGAATCCTATAGGGCGTGCCATTTATTCAAAAGCCCCGATAACTCGATGAGTTGTCGGGGCTTTGTCGTTTATACGGCTAAAAAGTAGCGCCGCCATCGACTCTTAAATCATGCATGGTGATATGTCCTGATTTGTCGCTGAGCAGAAACTCGATCGCATTGGTGATATCTTTGGTTTCGGCTATTTTATTCAGCGGGATGCCAATTCGGTGGGATTCCAGATTGCCGCGAATCGTTTCTTTTTCTCCGTAAGACTCATTCCACATTTGCTCCTGCATTGGAGTTCTGGTTGACCCCGGACTGACGATATTGCAGCGAATACCATGCTCAGCCAATTCTAGCCCCAAACACTGCATCCACATATGGAGCCCAGCTTTCGATGTGCAGTAAGCCGACATATTGCTTCTTGGAGTATCGGCTGCATTTGATCCGACAGCTACGATAGCGCCTCTTTTCCCGTTTTTAACTAATAGCTTAGCCATATGCTGGGTTAAAAGTAGAGTACCTTTTAGGTTTACATCCAATGTTTTACTGAGTGCGTCCAAAGGCAGTTCAAGAATGGGGGAGAGGTGTAAGGTACCTGCGCAGGTCGCAATATATTCTGGAATGAGTTTGTCATTTTCTAAACGTTGGCAGGCAGATTGGATAGATTCAGGACTTGCCAGATCAAATGGTAAAAGGGTGGTTCTGACCTGTTGTTCGTCAGGAATCGAACTCATCAAATTCATTAGCGTCTGTTCACTCACATCACAGGCAATCACTTGTGCGCCTTGTGCTAATAAACTTTTGGCGCATGCGAGACCAATTCCCTGACCAGCGCCAGTGACCAGGCATAACTTGCCATTGAATTCTGAACGGTTTTCATTCATCTAAACATCCTTTTCGTGATACAGATGGGTAACTTTAATTATGTAAATGATAATTATTTTTGTTATCGTTGTCATCTTGTTAACTAGGAAATGATTAGGTCATGAGGAAATTAAGTCGAAAAATAAAGCCATGGCTACTAAGTGTAGGGCTCGTGAGTTTAGTTGGATGTGAGTATTTACCTCACTCGGCTAAGGTTGATTTACCACCAAGAGAAGTGGCGCAAGTGGTTAAGCAAGCAAAGTACGCAGATGATGCCATTTTGCAGGCCTTTGACACGCATAACTTTGTCGCGATTGGAGATTATCACTGGAATGACGCGTTTATTCGTTATGCGACCGAGTTAGTCTCTAAGCCAGAGTTTTCCGAGCAGGTGAATCATATCGTCGTGGAGTTTGGTAACGCTAAATACCAATCGATTCTGGATGATTACCTTGCTGGAGGGGAAGTCAGTGAGAGCCAATTGAATACGATGCTAAGAGGTTCGTTGTACTTTATGGCTTGGATGCCAGATGTCTATCGAGACTTTTTCAAAGCCGTAAAGCAGCGCAACGAAGCTTTACCTGAGGGAAAGAAAATTCAAGTGCATCTGGCTGAAGCGCCTTTTGACTGGGATGCCTTGCAGGATGTTACAGTTTGGAAGAAAGCAGCGAAGAATAAGACCGATCATTTCTATCAAGTCGCGTCTGAACGAATCAAGAATAATGAAAAAGCATTGATGATTTTTGGTGCGTTTCATTTGGTTAATGCGCCAGCAGATTATGTAAAGAAAACACAGGAAACAGACTGGCCGCTGGCAACGCGTCTGCAGCAAGCCTTTCCTGACAGCACTTATTTGATTTGGCCGATGACTGACCCCAAGGTAGTAAAGACGTTTAGTTCACTGAAATCACCAGCCGTATTGGAAGTGGATCAGGGACCAATGCGGGATCTACGTTTGATCGATTTTTTGCCAAAAGCACGTTACAAACTGGCCGCAATGGACGATATGGATGCACAGGTTGGTGACCTGTTTGATGCCTTTCTTTATCTAGGCGAAAACCAGAGAACCATGGTTCTTCCTCGTGACGTAGTCGCAGATCGTGACTGGGTTGAAGAGATGCAGCGTCGAGTTGATATCATCGGCGGCAAAATGCAAGAGAGCTTTAATGAGCTTATTGAACGCAGTGATGAACAGTACGGTTTTACCAGCAAGGGGTAGTGTTCAACCCTGTTATCTATACAAGTAGTACCAACGCAAGCGGCTGAGTAGTGACATCATCAGCCGTTTTTGTTTCTCCTTATATCTCAATGATGGTTTCCGAACTCTTTTCATATGTTACCAAAATGGAACAAACCTCTAATTTGCAAATAATACGAATGATAATAGTTATTAAAAGCATTTGATCAAATGTAACAGTATGTGTACTCTTACATCGCAATTGAGAGGGATTCTCATTTGTGGTCCTATGTTTAATATAATTTGAGAGATGATTATGCTTCGTAACTCAATGGGGAGCAGTACTATGCTCACAGAGTTTCTTAACGCTCATTCGGATGATGCTTCGTTTTTCTTCAGTTCACCGACTGTGACGTTACTGACACAAGGCATTGCTGCAGAGTTTTCCCAAAAAATCAGGTTCTCAGAATTAGATTCTTGTATTAGTCAGCTACTCGAATCGGTCAAGGAAGATGAAAGCGACAACCCTATTGCGGTTGGTGTCATCCCGTTTTCTGAGCACAATCCTGTGCATTTTATTGTGCCTGAACGTCTATGTACGACATCACCGATTCGTCCGGACAAAGTGGCAACCGTGGATGGTTCTAACCAGTGCGTTCCGTCTTCGATAAAGCCAATTCCAGCTCCTGAAGAATACATGCGCAGTGTCGCTCAAGCAGCGAATGCCTGTTCCCGAAAAGAGTTTGATTTGGAGAAGGTTGTTCTTTCACGAACAATGCAAGTGGATACCGAACAAGAGATAGATCGGGCTCAATTTCTTAAAACGCTGCTAAAACAAAATCCGGGCGGTTATACCTTTTCAACCCGTTTAGGGGGCGAAGGTTGTGATACTTACTTAATGGGCTCGAGCCCTGAACTATTGGTCTCACGCAAAGGGCCGCATGTTTGCGCCAACCCATTGGCTGGTTCACGCAGACGCAGTGATAACGAAACGATGAACCAGCAACAAGGCGAACTGATGATGGAGAGCAGTAAAGATCTCCATGAACATGCAGTGGTTGTTGATGCAGTAGAAAAAGCACTTCAGCCTTGGTGCCACAATCTTTATGTTCCAATGGTACCGTCGGTTATTGAAACCAAAGCGATGCTGCACCTGTCGACCCGCATCGAAGGTACGATTTCGGATTCTGCCACCAGTGTGCTTAAGCTTGCCAGTGCACTTCATCCAACGCCGGCTGTGTGTGGTTATCCGACGGCTCAGGCCTACGATTTTATCGAAAAAGTTGAGCCTTTTGATCGTGGTTACTTTACTGGCCTGGTCGGCTGGGTGGATGCCCGCGGTAATGGTGAATGGGTCGTAGTGATTCGCTGCGCGGAAGTGGAAAAAAAGCGTCTGCGCGTTTACGCCGGGGCGGGAATTGTCAGTGGTTCTGAGCCACAAAGTGAGCTAGAAGAAACGGGCAACAAAATGCGTACCGTACTGAATGCAATTGGCATTGAAGTTCAGGACAACATGGAGGTTGTGGTGTGAAACTGCCAAGCATGAAAGCGTCTGGGTTTACACCTTGGCCAGAAGAGGCTGTACGCCAGTATCAGGAAGCTGGCTATTGGACGGAGCAAACTATACCGGAGATGCTTGAAGTCAGCGCTCGAACCTATCCCGAACAGATTGCACTTGTATCCGGTGACCAGCAATGGACTTACCAAGCGTTAGCCGTTCAGGTTGATGAACTGGCAGCAGGCTTCCAACAAACGCTGAAACTGAAGGCTGGCGATAAAGCCGTCTTGCACTTACCTAATATCGGCGCGTTTTACCTGAGCTTTTTTGCTCTATTGAAAATTGGTGTTCAGCCTGTATTAGCTTTACCGGCCCACCGATATTATGAGATTCGATACTTTTGTCACTTTACTGAGGCAAAAGCGTTAATTACTGCGCCACAAATGGGTGTCGATACCGCCGATATTGCGCAAAAAGTCGCGAATGAATTACCAACGTTGGAGACCATTGTCTGGGCTGGTGAGAACAGCTTAAAACCAACGGGTAGTATTGATTTGGAATCACTTTTCTTATCGCACGCGGCAACTGAGCCAATGCCGGAACAAGACTTTGCCTTCTTCCAGTTATCTGGTGGGACAACCGGCACGCCAAAGTTGATTCCGCGTACCCACACGGATTACCTCTACAGCGTTCAAGCCAGCAATGATGTTTGCGAGTTTTCACCTCAAACTCGCTATTTGTGTGTGTTACCTGCTGCGCATAACTTTCCGTTGAGCTCGCCGGGTGCTTTAGGGTGTTTTATGGCTGGTGGCATGGTGGTGTTGTCGCCGGATCCAAGTCCGCAAACTGCGTTTCAATTGATTGAAAAGCACCGTATTACTGTTGCTGCACTGGTGCCACCTTTGGCGTTGTTGTGGCTAGATGAAGCGCCTCGGACCCAATATGACATCAGCTCGTTACAAGTGCTTCAGGTCGGTGGTGCGCGCTTTAGTGAAGCGGCTGCGAGACGTGTCAAACCGACATTAAACTGCACGTTGCAACAGGTATTCGGTATGGCTGAAGGGCTGGTGAACTACACAAGGTTGGACGATCCAGACTCCGTCATTGTGTCCACGCAAGGTCGGCCGATGTCACCCGCTGATGAGATACTCGTTGTTAACGAAATGGGCGAACCTGTGCTTCAGGGTACGGCTGGCATGTTATGCGCACGAGGCCCGTACACGATTCGCGGCTACTACAACGCACCGGAGCACAATCAACGTTCCTTTATTGCGGGGGGCTATTACCGAACAGGCGATGTGGTGGTGTTAACCAAAGAAGGGAACTTACAAGTCGTCGGGCGCGATAAAGAACAGATCAACCGCGGCGGAGAGAAAATCGCAGCACAAGAGATCGAAAATCATTTGATGGTGCATGACGCCGTCCATGATGCGGCTGTTATCGCGATACCAGATGATTATCTGGGTGAGCGCAGTTGTGCCGCATTAGTTTGTCTTGAAGATAAACCAAAACCGATCGAAATAAAGCGCTTCCTGAGAAATCGAGGGTTGGCCGAATTTAAGATCCCAGATCGCGTCATTTTCGTCGATGTATTGCCGAAAACCCCTGTCGGAAAGATCAACAAGAACAAACTCCTTGAGTTGGTTTAACCCACTCAATCAAACCAGACTTTTATCTACAAATTTTAGGAGAAATGCCTCATGGCAATTCCAGCTATTGCGGGTTATCCGTTATCTAAAGCGATCCCCCAAAATCGCGTATCTTGGTCGGTAGATCCAGAGCGTGCCGTATTACTGATCCACGATATGCAGCAGTATTTTCTGAATTTTTACGATTTGGACAGCGAGCTGATTCAAACCTTGACGCAGAACATCCAACAGATCAAACAAGCCTGTATTGAAGCGGGCATTCCAGTGGTATATACCGCGCAACCTGGCGATCAGTGTCAGGACGATCGAGCATTACTGACGGACTTCTGGGGGCCGGGTCTAAAAGCCGATGACACTATTACGAGAATTCTGCCTGCTCTTGCGCCAACAGAGCAAGACATCGTTTATACCAAATGGCGCTACAGTGCTTTCCAGCGCACGCCGCTTAAATCCATGATGGATGAAACCGGGCGAGACCAGCTGATCATCGTTGGTGTATACGCGCATATTGGTTGTTTACAGACCGCTTCTGAAGCGTTCATGACCGACATTCAAGCCTTTATGGTTTCGGATGCGGTAGCGGACTTTTCTGAGAGCGAGCATGAAATGGCACTGAATTATGTCGCGGGCCGATGTGGTTATGTTTTGGACAAACAACAGCTGCTGAGCCAGGTGAGCGATATGCCAATTACTCACGAGATTCCTCAATCTGAGCAAGAGTTAGCTCTGCAACTGGCGACTTTGCTTGACGTTCCTGCTGAAGAAATCGAACCACAGGATAGCTTGCTTGATTTCGGTCTGGATTCGGTTCGAATTATGTCTCTGGTCGGTGACTGGCAACAGGCGGGGCTGGATTTAAGTTTTATGGAGCTTGCTGCTCAGCCTTGTTTGGCTCACTGGTGGCAATTGATTGAGAAGAAGCGCACCTAGTGCCTGGCAAGGACAAGTAGTAAAGGAACGGAAATGTACGATTTACCTTATACGGCGGAGCAGTTGCTACCGCTAACGGATGCGCAAGCAGGGATTTGGTTTGCGCAGCTTCGAGATCCAGAAAACCCAATATATAAGACGGGCGAATATCTACTGATTGACGGTGCGGTAGATGAGCCGTGTTTCGTCGAGGCAGTCAAAGCCGCTATTGAAGAAGTTGACTCATTGCATGCTAAATTTGTCACGACGACCGAAGGGCCTCGCATGGTGATAGAGCGACAGCCTTGGCAAGTGGACCGATTTGATTTTTCTTCTGAATCAGAGCCTTTGAATGCCGCGATTGACTGGATGAAAGTGCAATTGAAACAACCCGTCAACCTAGAGCAGGGGCCACTTTTTTCTATGGCGCTGCTTAAGCTGGCGGAAGACAAATTCGTTTGGTTTTTATCACTGCACCATATCGCAATTGATGGTTACAGCATGTCATTAATTGTGTCCCGAGTCGCGCATATTTACAGCCAGCTTATCAAAGGCAAACCATTTGATAAGGTTGAGTTTGTTGACCAGCAAGCGATGCTAACAGAAGACGACAACTACAAAGCCTCAGAGAAATATCAAAACGATCGCGCTTTTTACTTACAACGCTATGCAGACCACTCAGACACGGTCAACTTAGCAGGTCAGCCAACGGTCACTTCCGATCACTTTCTGCGCCTCAAGGGTGTGATGCCAGTCAGCGATTTTCAGCAGATGGAATTATTGGCGAAGCAGTGCCGTACACACTGGTACAGTGTTCTTATCGCCTCTATTGCGGCGTATGTTCATCGTATGACTCGCTCGAAGGAAGTGGTGCTTGGTGTGCCACTCATGGGGCGGTTAGGCTCCGTGGCAATTCAAACGCCTGCAATGCGAGTGAATATTCTGCCAGTACGAGTCAGCTTTGATGACGGGCTGGATATCAAAACCTTGGTCAAGCAGGTCAACCAAGAGTTCTCTTCTGTACGTCGTCATCAAGGCTACCGTTATGAAGAGTTACACCGAGAACTTAATCTGGTCAAAGACAACCGTAACCTGTTTGGTCCGCTGGTGAACATTATGCCGTTTGAGTATGAGCATAAGTTTGGAGAGCTAAATTCTAAGGCACATAACCTTTCAGCAGGGCCTGTGGATGACATTTCTCTGTACTGTTATGAGCTTGGCGGCGAGTTGCATGTGGATATGGATGCCAACCCCGAGCTTTATTCAGAGAGTGAAATTCAAGAACACCAGCAGCGTCTGTTCCATTTTATGAGTGACTTTTTTGCGGCTGCTCGTGAGCAGGGTGCGAGTCAGTGTAAGATCAGTGATGTCAGCATTTTGCTTGCTGGTGAACGAGAAAAAGTGATCAATACCTGGAACGATACCGCTCATTCTGTTCCAGAAACCTCCTTATCAGCCTTGATGGCAAGACAACGAATCTTGACGCCTCATGCTCCGGCACTGATTTTTGAGAATCAAACACTCACCTATGAGCAGTTAAGTCGAAAGGTCTACTCTTTGATGAACTGGCTGTTTGCCCAAGGTGTGGAAGCAGGAGATCGCATTGCTGTTTGTGTACCGCGAAGTGAAGAGTTAATCGTTGTACAGCAAGCCATTCTTGCTGCTGGTGCGGTGTATGTGCCGATTGACCCGGACTACCCAGAAGGTCGCATTCATTACATGCTGGAATCTTCTGCACCTAAGCTCGTGTTCTCGACTTCGGCATTACAATCCAAGTTGCCACACGAGTGCGAGAGTAAACTTGTCGATGATGAAACACTTCCTGCTATTTATAAGAATGTAGAGCCGCTACCACCCCAAGTTCAGCCAGATCCACATTCGCCGGCTTATATGATTTATACCTCCGGCTCGACTGGTAAGCCCAAAGGCGTGGTGGTGAGCCATGATGCTATCGTGAACCGATTGCTATGGATGCACGATCAATATCCGATTGATGCTAATGATCGCGTGTTGCAAAAAACACCTGCGGGCTTTGATGTGTCAGTGTGGGAATTCTTCTGGCCAATGATTGTCGGCTCTTGTTTGGTGGTTGCAAAACCAGACGGACACAAAGATCCGGTTTATCTGCAGGAACTCATTCACAGTCAAAAGATCACCACATTGCATTTCGTTCCTTCGATGCTGCAGATTTTTGTTCAACAGGCGGATGCCCAGCGATGCGAAAGTTTGCGTCAGGTATTTTGTAGTGGGGAAGCCTTGCCGATTGAGTTAGTGAACCAATATTACCAATCTTTCGATGCGCCGCTGCATAATTTATATGGCCCAACTGAGGCAGCCGTCGATGTGACTTACTGGCCGAGTGAAGCTAATGCGCAAGGCAGCTCGACCCCAATAGGTCGCCCGGTTTGGAACACGCAAATCTATATTCTGGATGATGCGCTTAACCCAGTACCACTGGGCGTGGTTGGTCATCTTTACATTGCAGGTCGTCAGCTTGCTATCGGGTATCATGGCCAGCCAGAACTGACGGCAGAGCGGTTTATTGATAATCCGTTTGGTCCAACAGGAAGCAGAATGTATTTATCGGGCGATCTGGCTCGCTGGCGTGAAGATGGGGCGATAGAATACTGTGGTCGCAGTGATTTTCAGGTCAAAATTCGTGGTTTCCGAATCGAGCTGGAGGAGATCGAAAATGCCCTAGCAAGCCACCCTAATGTGGCGCAAGTTGCGGTGTTGGCTCAAGAATACAGCGATGGCGATAAACGTCTGGTAGCCTACGTGACAGCTGAAGGTGCTGAGCAACCTATCGATGTTGCGCAGCTACAGAAGTATCTTGCTGATCCTCTGCCTGAATACATGGTACCGAGCTATTTTGTTGAACTGGAAGCGTTTCCGTTAACGCCAAACGGAAAGCTCGATCGCAATGCGTTACCAAAACCCGATTTGTCTGGTCAGGTCGGTACAAAAGGACCAAGTAACTTAGTCGAGGAGCGTTTGTGTAAGCTGTTCTGCCAGTTACTTGAGCTGCCTGCGGTAGGCGTTGACGATAACTTCTTTGAGCTCGGCGGACACTCTCTGTTAGCGGCGCAGCTTATTGCGCATGTTAAAGAGATCATGGGAATCGAACTATCGCTGGCAGCAGTCTTTGAGTCTCCGACCGTCGCGGGCATTGCAGCCAAACTAAATGGTAGCGAAAGTGATGAAGCGCTTAATATGCTATTGCCACTGCGTAAACGCGAGGGTAAAGCCGCCATATTCTGTGTTCACCCTGCAGGTGGTCTAAGCTGGTGTTATGCGGCGCTGACGCCAATTATTCCATCTAACATTCCTCTATATGGTGTGCAGGCTCGTAACCTTGGCGATCCTTCTTTGGCTTTGCCGAAAACGATGAAGGAGATGGCAGAAGATTATGTCGCTGCTATCCGTGAAGAACAGCCTTTCGGTCCTTACCATCTACTTGGCTGGTCTATTGGTGGCATGATTGCGCACTTGATGGCGGGTATCTTGCAACAGCAGGGACAAGAAGTCGGTTTACTTACTTTGCTTGACTCCTACCCTACAGAGCAGTGGCAGACCATGAATCCACCTGGTGAAGAGCAAGCTCTGGGGGCATTGATTCGAATGGCGGGTGTTGAGTTTGATGAATCAGCGCATAGCAGCATTACTAAGCCAGAAGTTATCGACATCTTACAAGATGCGGGATCGTCGATGGCTCACCTGAGCTCCGAGACCATATCTGCGATGATCGAAGTGGTGATCAACAACAACCATCGCGTACGAGATTCGGTAGATTATCGTTATCAGGGTGATATGTTGTTCTTCAATGCTGAGAAGCCACCAGAAGAGTCATTCTTGGATCGCAATGGTTGGTTTAATTACATGGATGGTGAAATCAATGTCGTGGATGTTGATTGTATTCACCGAGATATGATGCGACCAGACATGTTACGTCTGATTGGAACCCGAATGGTTGAAGAGCTGAGAGCGAAATTCGATGTTTAATTCTGGTCATCCGTTGTTACCAGAGAATAAGTGGGAGGGGAGCATTTCCCCTCTGACTTTCTTCAAAGGCAAACTGGAGTCGGGCTCTGTTTTGGCTATTGGTGAAGCCCACTGGTATGCGGACCTTTTTGAGCAAATGACGCAGGTTTTGCTTTCGACAGAACTGGATGGTGTGTTTACTCATCTGTTTGTCGAGTTTGGTAACGCCAAGCATCAAAAAATGTTGGCTGATTATCTGTCAGGAGGTGACATTTCTGACGATGAGCTGGCTGCGGTCTGGCTCGACTCCATCGCTTTTCCTGCCTGGATGCACCCTTGCTATGGCGAGTTTTTCCGACGCTTAAAGCAAGTAAACGCCCAGCGTAACACTCCTATCAAAGTTGTACTGACCGAGCCTCCGTTCGATTGGCAAGAGCTTCGTCATCCTTCACAGCTTGCCCAGCTTAATGCAGAGCGAGATCAGGCTCTGGTTGAAGGTATTGAAGTCATCAAGCGCCAAAATGACAAAGGTGTGGTCGTGCTCGTCGGCGCAAGGCATATTCTCAAGCGTTCTCCTACATTTGGCTCAACTCGCCATCATCCTTTCGGGGTGTTAGCCGCGCAGAGATTTGGTGTCCAATACGTTTCAGTATGGCCACATATGTTGCCGACAACGCTTGAACAAGACTCGCTGGAATGGGGTATCTATTCGACCCAACAGCCAAGGTTTAGCCAGATGAACTTCGCCGATCTGGTTCCTAACAAACCTACGGTGAATCCTTACGCTGAGACACCCGTTGATCAGTTGGTGGATGCTTACTGGTATTTAGGCCCACAAACCCGGCAGTTGAGTGCGGCTGGCGTTGAAATTCCCCAGAAGTGGAAAGCGCAGCTAAAGAAGAGGCTACCGCTTGTGAATCAGCGCCAGAGAGTGGTAATTCAAAAGGTTATTGAATAGGGACTCTTGGTAATTCAAGGAGTAAAAAAGCACAGCGAGAAAACGGTTTGTTCGGTAAAGCAATAATAACCGTGAAACGTTAGATCTGGCAGGGCGGATTGGAGATCCCTTCGGTTATCTCCAATCAACTCAAACTGAAACTGTCCGCTGTTTTCCGTCTCGGGGTGCAGCGCAATTTCGGCATCTAAAAAGTCAAAATATACCCTCACGAATGGAAACAGACATTTGAATAAACTCTCTTTGATGCTGAATATCAGCACGTTTGGGATGGTGTCTGATTTCTGTAGGTGATGTTGTTCATTGGCTGTGTAAATCGCAGGAAGAAGGTGAGCGGCAAGATTTTGATTGTTTTCAACATCAATCCCAATACTTGGCACATCATTTTTAACCGCACACGCCGCCAAACACAGGGAGTCTGTATGACTAATACTGCCGCTAACAGTGTTAGGGAAAACGGGTTCTCTAGATGCGCCAACCAAAATGGGGGATTGATCCGCAAAAGCATTGTCTGAAGTCAGTTTTCTGATTGCGGCACGTGCGGCGTGACGCCCAGCTCTAAATTCTTCCTGCCGTTTGGGTACTGATTTCTGAATATGTTCCTCTTCTAAAGGTAAGCCTGCTTTGGCGTACATATCTGATGTGGCTTTCACCATCTGAATCAGCGGACTGGTTGTCCCAAAGTGGAAGCAGTTAGGGGAGAGAATTTCATCTAACTTAATATTTTTCAAACTCTTGTTATTCACAGTAAAAACCAACCAAAAAATACAAATGATAATGCAACTGATAATTATTGCTATTTATACAGTTATTTATTAAAGTTGGCGAGCCTAATTAATACAAAAAATAGATATAAGGATATGCAGTGAATACTCAAGTGAAAAAGCCTTCGTTTATGCCTTCCATTTTGGCCGCAGCAGTAGTGACTGCTTTTAGCGGTCAAGCTAATGCAGCGCAGCAGAATGAAAATCCAGAAATTGAACGAGTGGTTGTTACCGCGTCATTAACTCAACATTCTGAGCTTACTGCTCCTGCATCTGTGTCGGTTATTACTGCGGAAGACATCGCAAAGATGCCAGTGAAAGACATCTCTGAAGCAGTACGTAGTGCTACAGGCGTCAGTGTTTTAAGCAGCGCCGCGTACGGTCGTAACACCATTCGTATTCGTGGTCTTGAGTCAAAGCATACTCTGATCCTGATTAATGGCCGTCGTATCAATTCTCAAGATGCATTAATTCGTGGTAACGACTTTGATCTATCGACGATTCCTTTGACGGCAATTGAACGTATCGAAGTGGTGCGCGGCCCGGTTTCTTCTCTGTACGGCTCAGAGGCGATGGGTGGCGTAGTAAACGTGATTCTAAAAACACCAACAGAAGAGATGGCTGGCTCGCTAGGGCTTGAATATGAAAGTTTGCTAGAAGGTAACGGCGGCGATGGCTGGAAAGGCCATGCTTACGCAAGTGGTGAACTGACGCCAGAACTGGCAGGTAGCATCATCGTTGAAAGCTCGACTCGTGATCCATGGCGCACCGATGCGACGCCTGATTACGATGCTTTGGAGAAAAAAGATACCACAAACGTGTTTGGTGAAATGTCATGGCAACTGACCGATGAGCAAAAGCTGATTGCCGATGTAACTTACACCAAGGACGAACGAAAAGCCGAGTGGGTGCACCCTCGTTCCGGAGACCAAACCAATACTCAGGATTCTACGCGCTGGAATTACGGTTTAACGCATGAAGGTAATTGGTCAGGGTTTGACTCTCAGGCTCGTTTGTATGGCGAAACCATGGATTTGAATGACGGCAGTACCGCGTACACCAATGGCTCGGCGGACGTTGAGTTGCAGAATAATTACGCCGATTTCAAACTGTCTGGTTTATGGCGAGACAGCCACGAGTGGGTATTTGGCGGCGAATTCCGTACCTCTGAACTGACCAACAGTCGCGACATTCCTTCTGGTGATATCGATTACCACCAAGGTGCAGTGTTCCTGCAGAGTGAGTTCGATTTGGACAAACTGGCGTTGACGCTGGGTGGCCGTGAAGACTTCCATGAGGTCTACGGCAGTCACTTCAGCCCACGTGCTTATGCAGTCTACAGTTTTACCGATGAATTTGTTGCAAAAGCGGGCGGCGGCGGCGGCTTCCGTGCTCCGGGTATGATGGAGAGTAGCGACCAAGTTCGTGTGATAAGTTGTGGTAACCGTTGCTGGTTAACCGGTAACGATGATTTGAAACCGGAAGAGTCAGAAAGCTATGAAGCGGGCCTGGCTTACGAGACGGACTCGCTAGGTCTGGGCTTGACCTACTACTACTCTAAGCTGAAGAACAAAATCGAACGAGACACCAGCACCGCGGTGGGTATGGATGGCACCATGCCAATCATCACTTACCAAAACATTGGCCGAGCAGAAATCAAAGGCATAGAGGTGGAAGCTTGGTATGACATTACTAAGAACATCAATTTGTCAGCGAACTACACGTACACGGATGCAGAGGATAAGAGCTCTGGCGAAAAGCTAACAGATACGCCTGAACACTTGGCAAACTTGGATGTGAACTGGCAAGTATTCGACTCGTTGACCACTTTTGCTCGCGTCAACTACATCGGTAAGCAGGTGATCACAAATCTAAGTAGCGAAGATAAAACTGTGGACGGCTACACATTGGTTGGTCTGGGCGTTTCTTATGACCTCCAGCAAGTGAACCTGAAAGCGGGTTTGAACAACATCTTTGACGTTGAGCTGGATGACGAAGATGACTACTACGGTTACTCAGAGAAAGGTCGCAGCGCGTACGTAAGTGCAACTTACCTGTTCTAATTCAGTAGATTTCACATCAATAAAGAACGCCTCCCACTGGAGGCGTTTTTTTATGCCGCTTACTTCTAAGTCTCAGGTTCTTCGGGTGTTTCCGCAGGCACTTGTTGGGATGCTTTAACTTGCACGATGCGGTTACTTTTCATCAGCAGTACTTCAAATTGCCAGTTCTGGTACTCGATGATTTCTCCTTGAGCAGGCACACGATCTATTAACCAAGTAAGGAAGCCGTTTAGGGTCTGAAAACCTTCGCTTTCTTCTCCTTCAATGTTGCTCAGCTGGAGTTTGTTTTTGAGTTCATTTAATGGGATGAGTGCGTCCATCAACCAACTGCCGTCTTTTTGCTGTTTTGCCCATATGTGCTGAGGCTCCATACCCAGCTCTCCGGCGATTGACTTGAGTAAGTCATAGAAGGTCACTAACCCTTGCACATCACCATATTCGTCGACGATAAATACCATCTCGGTACTGGTTTGTTGCATATAGTTCAGTAAAGGCAGTCCTTTCATCGACTCGGGTACAAAACGCGGTTGCTTTAGACGTTTATTAAGCCGTTCAATCGAGATCTTGTCATATTCATCCAGCAGCACTTTGGAAGAAATCGTACCGATGATGTTATCCAGGCCGCCTTTGCATATTGGCCAAACCGAGTGCTGGGTTTGTCGAAGGCTTTTTAGGGTTGCGTCAATGGGTAGTGTGGCGTCGAGGTAATGAATTTCAGAGCGAGGCGTCATTAACGAGAGTGCAAGGCGGTCGTTAAGATGGAGTAGATTTTGGATCATCAATTGTTCCTGAGGCTCAATAGCGCCAGATTCGGAACCTTCGCTAACGATGGCGACGATATCCTCTTCTGTGACGACCTCACTTTTACTCTCATTTTGCCCCAATATCCTGAGCAAGGTATCGGTGGTAAAGGTCAAAAGAAAAACAAATGGTCGGGCTAAGTTGGCTAACCAATGAATTGGGTAAGCCACATTGATGGCAATCATCTCTGCATTATTTTGCGCGATACGTTTGGGAACCAATTCACCTATTACAATGGCGAAGTATGTGATCAACAGAACCACACTAAACGTGGCTACAAAGTTGGCAATCTCTTTTTCTACACCCTGACTCACTAACCATTGCCCTAAAGGAACGGAGAGTGTGGCTTCGCCAAAGATGCCGCTTAGTAGACCAATTACAGTGATGCCGATTTGGATCGTTGATAAAAACTGTGTCGGATTATTCTTGAGTTCCAAAGCCAGTGTTGCGCGTTTGCTGTTTTCTGCCATCGTTTTTAGACGGCTTGTTTTGGCTGCGACCAATGCAATTTCCGACATCGCAAAGACGCCATTGAGCGTAATTAAACCTATCAATCCTACTAGCAATAAAATATCCATGAAGCCTTCCAGTCATCCACACGTTAGTAGCATAGCGAGATTCCGGCTGAGTAAATGTGAAGTAGCGGATAAATCCCGTTTTCTTGCTAAGCTTATGTTTTATTTAAAGGGTAGAACTTCTCAGTACAGCTAAGCTGATTAATCACTCTGTTACTGATACACTACGCGCCCATTTCCTCCGTTGAGACGTTTCTATGCCATTTTCTAAGCTTGGTTTAAGCGCACCAATCACTGATGCAGTGATGGCGCTAGGTTATGAAAAACCGACTTCTATTCAGCAAAAAGCCATTCCGATTGTACTGCGCGGGCGTAACTTGATCGCAGCAGCGCAAACCGGTACCGGTAAAACAGCCAGCTTTGTATTACCAATCTTAGAGAAGCTCAGTCAGGGTGAAACGCAGCGTAAAAAACGTGCGCGTGCCATCATTCTTACGCCAACGCGTGAGCTAGCGCTTCAGGTACACCAAAGCATTGAAGCCTACGGTAAGAACCTGCCATTACGCTCAATGGCGATGTTTGGTGGCGTTGAATACGCACCGCAGAAGCAAGCATTGATCGAGGGTGTGGACATTGTTGTCAGTACGCCGGGTCGTCTGATTGATCTGTACGGTCAACGCTCGATTCACTTTGATGAAGTAGAAATGCTGGTCTTAGATGAAGCAGACAAGATGCTGGATATGGGCTTTATCGATGCAATAGATAAAATCGTTGATTGCATGCCAGAGGATGTGCAAAGCCTGCTGTTTTCCGCCACGCTTTCTAACCCAGTTCGTGACTTAGCCAAGAATGCGATTGTCGATCCTGAAGAGATTACGATTGCGAAACATAGTGCTTCTAAATCAAACATTAAGCAGTGGATTACAACCGTCGATAAAGACATGAAATCGTCGTTACTGAGCCACATGCTAAAAGAGAATGACTGGTCACAAGTTCTGATATTTATCGAAACCAAACACGGCGCTGCGAAATTGGTCAGCCAGCTGGAGAAGCGTGGCATTGTTGCGGAAGCGTTCCACAGTGGGCGTAATCAGCGTGTGCGTCAGGAGCTGATTGAGCAGTTTAAAGCCGGGGAGATCCAGTACCTGGTCGCGACAGGCGTTGCGGCTCGCGGTATCGATATCGATAATCTGCCAGTGGTTATTAACTACGACTTACCTTACCCGGCGGATGAATACGTACACCGAATTGGACGTACAGGTCGTGCTGGTGCGCAAGGTGAAGCGATTTCACTGGTATCAAAGGACGACTTCAAAAACTTATGCATGATTGAAAGCCGATTAGGCCACTTGCTTGAGCGTGTTGAAATTGACGGATTTGCACCAAGAAAACCAGTACCAATTTCTATTCTTAACTATGTGCCAAAGAATAAGCGCAAACCTCAGGAAGACCGTTCTCAATCTGATAAACGTCAGACGAGAGATTGATAGCAGGGTAAATACCTCTTGATAGTAAGCCGCATTTTAATGCGGCTTTTTTTATATTCTTGATCTTTAGATATCTATCTTTTGTTAAGCATAACGATGAAAAAAAACAAATCATGTCATACGCTTAACATTTGTAACCTAAGCTTGGTAAGGCTTTGGTTAATTTTCTGTCGTCTGGTTTGCACAGGGGAAAAAATAGGCGCAGACTTTTTCTCTTGCTACTAAATGCATAAAAGAGGCATAAATGAAAAAAGGTGATAAGCAATTCGCTGTTATCGGCCTTGGTCGATTTGGTTTGGCTGTATGTAAAGAGCTGCAAGATGCGGGCTCTCAAGTTTTAGCGGTAGATATTGACGAAGAAAAAGTAAGAGAAGTTGCTGGGTTTGTAAGTCAGGCTATCGTTGCAAACTGCACCCACGAAGAGACGGTCGCTGAGCTTAAACTCGATGATTACGATATGGTGATGATTGCGATTGGCACCGACGTTAACGCCAGTATTCTCGCCACCTTGATTGCGAAAGAAGCAGGGGTAAGATCGATTTGGGTAAAAGCGAACGACCGCTTTCAGGCCAGAGTCCTGCAAAAAATTGGGGCTGATCATGTCATCATGCCAGAGCGTGACATGGGTATTCGTGTTGCACGTAAAATGCTCGACAGGCGAGTGCTCGATTTCCATCCATTGGGCAGCGACTTGGCAATGACCGAGTTTGTGATTGGTTCTCGCTGGATGGGAAAAAAGCTAGGCGAGCTGTCTCTATGTCAGGTTGAAGGTGTGCAAGTTCTTGGCTTTAAACGTGGGCCGGAGATCACTAAAGCGCCCAGCATGGATGTGACCTTAGAAATTGGCGACCTTATGATTGTGGTTGGCCCAGAGGAAAAACTGGCCCGCACATTGAAGTCACTATGATGCATTTTCACCAAAAAGGCTTATTTTACGTCCCAGATAGCCAAAGGACAAAAGAGAAGGGCAGCGAGCCTCGGATTATCCTAATGAGTTTTCTCGGAGTGCTATTGCCCTCTGCGATACTTCTCACGCTTCCCGTCTTTTCTGTCAGCGGATTATCGATCACCGATGCTTTATTTACGGCGACTTCTGCGATCAGTGTAACGGGCCTCGGCGTTGTGGATACCGGTCAGCACTTCACGTTGGCGGGTAAAATTCTCTTAATGTGCCTAATGCAAATTGGTGGATTAGGGCAAATGACTTTGTCTGCTGTGCTGCTCTATTTATTCGGTATGCGGTTGAGTTTACGTCAGCAAGCATTGGCCAAAGAAGCGCTCGGTCAGGATCGGCATGTTAACCTGCGTAATCTGATTAAAAAAATCATGGTATTTGCCCTAGTGGCAGAGACGCTGGGTTTTATCGTTCTGTCTTTTCGCTGGGTGCCGGAAATGGGCTGGCAGACTGGAATGTTCTACGCGTTGTTCCATTCAATTTCCGCATTTAATAACGCAGGCTTTGCCTTATTCTCAGATAGCATGACCCGATTTGTGAATGACCCTTTGGTGATCTTTACCCTTGCAGGGTTGTTCATTTTCGGTGGCTTAGGTTTTACTGTTGTCGGGGATATCTGGTTAAACTGGCGTAAAGGGTTTAACTCCTTCCATCTTCATACTCGAATCATGCTGATTGCGACGCCAGTACTATTGTTGGTGGGCACGCTACTGTTTTGGCTGTTAGAGCGAAGCAATCCGACTACGATGGAATCGCTACCTTTGTCAGCGCAGTGGCTTGCAGCATTTTTCCAGTCGGCGAGTGCACGTACCGCTGGTTTTAACAGTGTTGATTTATCTCAGTTCTCTCAGCCAGCCTTACTCATCATGATTATTCTGATGCTGATTGGTGCTGGTTCTACCTCAACTGGCGGCGGGATTAAGGTTTCGACTTTTACCGTTGCTTTTTTGGCGACCTGGACTTTTTTACGCCAAAAGAAACACGTCGTGATATTCAAACGCACCGTCAACTGGCCAACTGTCACTAAGTCGCTCGCGATTATCGTGGTGAGCGGAGCAATACTGACAACCGCAATGTTTCTACTGATGATTACTGAGGATGCGGCGTTTGATAGAGTTATGTTTGAGACGATATCCGCCTTTGCCACAGTCGGCCTTAGCGCAGGTCTGACGGCAGAACTATCGGAACCGGGAAAATACATCATGATCGTGGTGATGATCATTGGCCGTATCGGTCCTTTGACTTTGGCTTATATGTTAGCTCGCCCAGAACCTACTCTGATTAAATACCCAGAAGATACGGTATTGACCGGTTGATTTATAAGAGAAACATCAGAACTTTGCTTTGATCGCTGTTTAAAAAGCAGCGATCTCCCATCTGGATCAAATACGAGGTCTGCCACGCAAATTTGTTTGTGAAATTTCGAACCTTTATGCCATCGTTTTCACCTTTCTGTACCATGCATTCGACAAATCTATATTAACGGCCGGACTTAACTTGCAGGCATAAGCTTCACCAATGGAAACTGTGACTATAGGCGTTGATGTAGCGTGCTGAAAGCGAATTGAGAACAAGGAGTCGTATTTTGAAATTCAACCTAGTTGCGTTAACCGTGTTATCTGCTTTACTGGCAGGAAAGAGCATGGCAACCACACCACCGTCACCTATCTGGCATGAAATCAAGTTAACTGACGGAACGTCAAGCGAAGCGATTTTAAGAGGGACCGCAGATTTCCACTGGTTTGAAGATAAGCAAGGCAACGCGCTTATACAGAGAGACGGAGACTGGTTTTTTGCGCAAGTTTTGCGTGAATCAGACGCCCTAGAATTAGTGTCTACAGGTATAAAGAAAACGCAAACTTCTGTAGCGCCCGAATCTTCCAAGTCTCGACCAGATTTATCTATCCAGCCCCACCTTTCCTCATTACGAACCATGGAGCCTATGGCGCGTAAGAACCTATTCCGTGCAGCTTCAGATACAGATGTAGTTTATAGGGCAATGAGTAGCTCTGGAGTGACGCAGCAACCTCTCTTAGTTGTCCAGGTTTCGTTTACTAATCAGGTTATGAAGCATGATTTTGAGCAACGAGTCTTCGATCAAAACGGGCAAAGTGTCGTTGACTATTATGACAAGAACTCTTTGGGGAAATATAAGGTTATCCCAGCGATTGAAAGCTACGGTACGGTGAACGATGGTGTGATTGACGTGACTGTACCACTGCGTCATCCAGATTGTCATGCCAGCACCAGCGATAGCCTTTGTACAGATAAAATGAACCTTGTGTTCGCAGAAGCGTATCGCAAGCTTGACCCATATATAGATTTGTCGAGTTACGATCGTGATCGGGATGGCACCGTGGATGCGACAGAGCTGTCGGTTATGTTTGTATTTGCTGGTGGTGACCGTTCGACGGGAGTTCTAAACAAGCCGGCAATCTGGCCTCATAGGTACTTTCATAACGATGTTCAAATCGATGGCACGACTATTAAAGACTACTGCTTGTTTGCTGACTATCAGGCAACGCACCAATCTACCTTAGGGGTTATCGTTCATGAACTAGGGCACCTAATGCTCGGATTGCCTGATCTTTACGCTCGATACAGTAAGGCGTCGATCGGTACTTGGGGCGTCATGGGTGCGGGCTCATGGTCGATGAAGCCCGGCGATTCTTATCCTGGTGAAACGCCAGTCAATATGACTGCATGGAGCAGGCATGCCGCTGGTTTTGTAGTGCCGACAATTGCTCATCAAAGTAACATGCCTCACGGATTAACAGATGATGAAGTTAAGCTGGTCTACCTTGATCCATACCTCAAAGAATATGGTCCGCGAGTGTATTTAGAAAATCGAACTTTCAAAGATTATGACCAAGCTTTGGCTGCTGAAGGTGTACTTGCCATGTCTGTCAACATTCTCAATCAGTTCAATGGATTGGGGAATATGCAAGTTCAAGTGATGCAAGCGGATGGCAGAGGTGAATTGGAAAAGGGCGAACGAAGCGATCAGGGTGATTTATACCCTAATGGCGGCAGCGAGATTTCTGATTTCTCTAACCCAGGGTTGAATGTCATCACAGGGTTCGACACTGATGTTTCGATTTCAGATATTTCTAGCAGTGCAAATGGCGGTAGTTTTTTACTAACCAAACTGAATGATGCGAATAAATCGGCGTGGTTAAACACCTTCCATCAAGAATTCGTCTTCTCAAATGATGAAAATGTGTTGGCAGTGCTGCTTGATTTAAGTCGAGATACAGAGTTGGATGGATTACAGATCTATGCTGAGAAAAGTTCACCACAGCGCGATATGACCTTTCGCGTGTGGCGCTTCCCTAACGAGGGTAATAATGAATATAGCTTGGTATTGAATCAACAAAATGCGGAACTATTGCAACAAGGTAGTTTCAAGAAGTCATCTCGGATTCTATTTCCGCACGCGACACAGTTAAGTGCTGGTCAACATATTATTGTGGTTGAAATTGAAGGTGGTGAATTCGAAGAAAGCTTCAACTTTAGCCGCTTATTGGATATGGAGAAAGCAACTCAACCCAAGATGTGGGTTGGCAAGAGCAGTGAGCAGTATTCTGAAGGCTTGCTTGAGTCTAGCTTCTCAACGGTTCCGTTTGCTGTATTGCTGAACTACGAAAACGCCAAGATTGTTGAAGCACAGCCAGATATTTACCAGACGGATAAGAACACAGTACTGTCACTGAACTTGATGTCTAACGACGTCGTTGCTACCGACTACCAGTTTGAGGTCGAGGTATTTCAACAGCCTGTCCACGGCACCATTACAGACAATCAGTACCAACCTGATCATAACTTTGTCGGATTTGACAGTTTCCAATACCGATTGGTGTCGGCAGATGGTTCACTCGCTTCCTCTACAGTCAATGTTTCGATTGAAGTAATAGGGTTCAATGCTGCCCCAAATGCTGTTACAGATGTCATTAGCACCGAGTTGAAAGCTGGGAACCGTGTATCGTTATCCGCCGCCAACAGCAGTGACCCCGATGGCGATGCTTTGACTTATCAGTGGAAGCAGGTTGCTGGCGATACTGTCTCTTTGAGTAATCCAAGTGATGTGACTGCCAGTTTCGAGATTCCTAAGGGAGCTAAAGCAGGGGACGTTTTCACATTCCAACTGACGGTGACAGATGTGAGTGCCGCTTTATCTATCGCTTTGGTCGAAATTGAAGTTCAAAACAGTGCACCGATTGCCTCAGCTGATGCGGTGACGGTAGCGGTGAATGAACGCATTGTGATCGACGTACTGGCGAATGACACCGATATGAACGGCGACAGCCTCGTGGTTCAAAGTGTGGATAACATTTCAGGTATTGGTTCTGCGTATATTGAAAATGGTAAGGTGACTTATCAGGCACCAGATAGCGCAGCTGATAATGGCATGTTGGAGTACGTGATTTCTGATGGTACAGGCGCGACAGCAAAAGGTGTAATCAGCGTTGAAGTTGTCGCAGCCAGTAGTAATAAAGGTAAGAGCTCAGGTGGCGGCGGAAGTGTCGGTTACTGGTCTCTTATGTTACTTGCGCTGTTAGGTTGGAGACGTCGTCACTAATACCAATCTCGTTCTAGACGTAAGCCACTCACTTCGAGTGGCTTATTTGTTTTCGAGCGATAGAAGCAGTAAATACCCATGTTGAATTCATGGCTGAATGGTGATTGGGATCGGACGTATACTGACTAGTAGTTAGTCTTTTTAGATAAGGAACCCAATATGTCCATTTGGCAAGGGGTCAATTTCACCCATCGTTACAGCCAACTGCCTTCGGCATTTTTCACTTTCATAGAGCCACAACCGTTATTGAACACTCAATGGGTGGTTTGGAATGGGGATTTTGCCCAGCAGTTTGGTTTGCCCCCTATAGCCGATGAAACGCTGCTTGAGGTGTTTTCTGGCCAAGCAAACTTTGATGAATTTCGTCCATTAGCGATGAAATATGCAGGGCATCAGTTCGGTACTTACAATCCGGATTTAGGCGATGGTCGAGGGTTGTTACTGGCTGAAATCCAACGACAGGATGGTACGTGGTTTGATATCCACCTAAAAGGCGCAGGTCTTACTCCTTATTCGCGCATGGGTGATGGCAGAGCAGTGCTGCGTTCGACGATTCGTGAATATTTGTGCAGTGAAGCCATGCAAGGACTCGGAATACCGACTACCCGTGCGCTGGGTATGATGGTCAGCGATACGCCGGTTTACCGTGAAAAAACGGAAAACGGCGCGATGTTAATTCGTATGGCGGAAACTCATATTCGATTCGGTCACTTTGAGCACTTCTTTTACACCAATCAACTGGCAGAGCAGAAGCTGTTGGCGGATAAGGTCATAGAGTGGCACCTGCCTGAATGCGCTCAAGCCGAAAAACCATACGCTGCGATGTTTGCCAATATTGTGGAGAAAACGGCGGACATGATTGCGAAATGGCAAGCTTTTGGCTTTGCCCACGGCGTTATGAACACCGACAACATGTCTATCCTTGGTCAAACTTTCGATTATGGACCATTTGGATTTTTGGATGACTACGATCCTGGCTATATCTGTAATCATTCCGACTATCAGGGGCGTTATGCGTTTGACCAGCAGCCGCGAGTTGCACTTTGGAACCTTTCGGCACTGGCACACGCGTTATCTCCGCTGGTGGAGCGTACAGATTTAGAAGCTGCACTTGGCCAGTTTGAGGTTCGTTTAAGCCAGCAATTTAGTCGCTTGATGCGCAGTAAGCTTGGTTTAAAAAACAGAATCGATGAAGATTCGCGCTTGTTTGAATCTATGTTTGAGTTACTCAATCAGAACAAAACAGACTATACGCGCTTTTTTAGAACGCTATCTAACTTAGACAAAAAGTCGCCTCAAGATGTGATTGATTTGTTTATTGATCGTGAAGCAGCCCAAGCGTGGTTAGATCTTTATCTGGCACGATGCGAGTTAGAAGTCGATGAGCTAGGCAGACCAGTCACCACAGAACAGCGTTGTGAACAAATGCGTCGTGCGAATCCGAAGTACATTCTTCGTAACTATTTGGCCCAACTAGCAATAGATAAAGCCGAAGAAGGCGATTTCAGTGAAGTCAATCGGTTGGCCGCACTACTGCGTCACCCTTACGATTCTCAGCCTGAGTTTGAAGAGTACGCGAAATTGCCACCAGAGTGGGGCAAAAAAATGGAAATAAGCTGCTCATCATAAGGGATTTATTTTAGTGGTTTGTTAATAAGATGTGACATTTGTCCGCGACAGGTTCAAAGTATTTATAAATTGTCGCTGAATATGAATTCTGGTACCGATTACACTTGCTCTGAAATATAAGTGATACATTGGATGGAAAAATGTCAGCTAGAATTCTGGTCGTAGATGATGATCAAGAAATTTGTGAATTGCTACAGGAGTATCTGACGAAACAAGGATATATCGTCAGTGCCGTGAATGATGGTGAGCAAATGCACCTTCACATTGAGCAACATGGGTACTCAGACCTTATTTTGCTCGATGTGATGTTACCCGGTGAAGATGGTTTTTCTTTATGTCAGGCGGTTCGTCGGCATTCGTCTACACCAATCATTATGTTGACCGCAGTTTCAGATGACACCGACCAAATCATCGGCTTAGAAATCGGCGCTGATGATTATCTCGCCAAGCCATTTAATCCGCGTCATCTTAATGCACGCATTAAAGCCGTATTGCGCCGAGTTAAAGTGACCAAAGAAGAGCAAGTCAGTCCTTTAACAGCCAAGCCTATTCGTTTTGGTGACTGGCTGTTGGACACTTTGTCACACAGAATAACCCATCAAGAAACCCAACAGTCGCACGATTTATCCGGCAGTGATTTTTCGCTGTTGATGCTTTTTCTAAAACGTCCGAATCAAATAATAGACCGAGATACGATCTCAGTAGAGACGCGAGGTCGGGAAGCGTTACCCTTTGAACGAGGCATCGATGTTCAGCTCAGCCGTTTGCGCCAACGTCTCGGTGAAAGCACCAAATATCCACATTACATAAAGACGATGCGAGGCAACGGTTACTTACTCGCTGTGCCAGTCAGTTATGAACAATAAATGGTGGCGTTTTCTCAGGCGATTTAAGCCAAACTCGTTAGTTAATCGTACATTAGGCTTAACGTTATTGGCGGTGATTTTGGCTCAAGGTGTGGCAACAACCATTTGGTATACCGAGTCAAAACAGAAAGAACTGGCGGGGATTCGCGATGCGTCTCAAAGCATGGCGAATATGTTCTCCTCAACGGTAACCTTCTTTCAGTCGTTGCCTGTCAGCTATCGTCATATTGTGCTCGACCAGATCCGTAATATGGGCGGGACGCGCTTTTTTGTGTCGTTTAATCGAGAGCAGCTCATTGTTGAACCAATTAAAGATACTCCGCTTAAGTTGGCTTCTCTCGAAGCGATAGAAGAGGTGCTGAAAAAGAAGCTCCCAAAAGTAGACACGATTTTGGTTGACTTCTCGTTGCCCGAAAACCTACGTTTGCTGAAAAACGATATCTATTTGAGCGATTTACCCAAGTCGTGGGCACATCACACCCTAACGTTGAGCCCAATCGATCCTCCGGTGTTGGTTGTGCAACTCGAACTAGCCAAAGATGAGTGGCTCTATATCGCCGCTTTGCTGCCAGCCCCTTACGTCAATCTAGACGATACCTTAATTGAGCGAGAGCAGATCCTGTTTCTGATTTTTTCTACCACGATTTTATTGGTTCTCACTTATTTGCTGATGAAAAGGCAGGTGAAGCCGTTAAAGCGATTGGCAAAAGCCGCCAATGAAATGAGTATGAACGTAGAGCAGGCTCCGCTACAAGAAGAGGGCGCGAGTGAGCTTGTCACCGCCACACGAGCATTTAATCGGATGCAGCAGCGAATTCGTCATTATATTTCTGATCGGGAACAATTGTTTTCTTCAATCTCCCACGATTTAAAAACGCCCATTACCCGCCTAAGGCTGCGCGCTGAGCTGCTGGAAAGTGATATCAAACGTGAAAAATTTAACCGCGATCTTGATGATCTGGAAATGATGGTGAAGGGGGCGCTTCAGACCGTAAGAGATACAGAGTTGCATGAAAATACGGTCAATGTTGACCTGAATGACGTCATTACTAGCGTGATTGAGCCTTATAATCAGCAACAAACACGGGTGACGTTTTCGCCTAGTCCCATTAAATCAATCGTTGCAAAGCCATTGGCGATAAAACGCGTTATCGGCAACTTGGTTGATAATGCGGTGAAATATGGGGAAAAAGCGGAAATAACCCTCACCAACTTTGATGGCCGGGTCAAAATCGAGATTTGTGATCAGGGGCCGGGCATTCCAGAAGATCAGCTCGACATGGTATTTGAGCCGTACTATCGGTTGGCTGATGATGATCAGGGCCACGGGTTAGGGCTTGGAATTTGCCGTAATATTCTCCACGGTCATGGCGGAGATCTCATAATTGACAACTTGCCTAGTCGCGGGCTACGTGTTCAAGTGTTTGTTTAATATCAATTAAAAACTCAATGTAACATGATTGTTACGTTAAGGTTACGCTTTGTTTCAATCAAAATTTTCTCATTGGATAGACTGACTTTAGTTCAAGTATCAACGCTTGAGGTCATCGAGTCGTCGACCTGAATGTCTAATCCAATACACGGAAGATAATAATGAAACTAAATAAAACCCTACTAACTCTTTCTCTGCTCTCTGCGGCAAACATGGCTAACGCGGGTGAAGTCGAAGTGCTTCACTGGTGGACGGCTGGTGGTGAAGCAAAATCTGCGGCTGTTCTGAAACAAATGCTGGAAGAACAAAATCATACCTGGAAAGACTTTGCAGTCGCTGGTGGTGGTGGCGAGTCAGCGATGACCGTGCTTAAAACTCGCGCGGTATCTGGCAATCCTCCATCGGCGGCTCAAATCAAAGGACACGATATTCAGGAGTGGGGCAGCTTAGGTTTCCTTACTTCACTGGAAAGTACGGCGAAGCAGGAAAAGTGGGATGACCTACTACCGTCTGTTGTCACTAAAGTGATGAAGTACAAAGATGAGTATGTGGCTGTACCGGTTAACGTTCACCGTGTTAACTGGCTGTGGGCAAACCCGGAAGTGCTGAAAAAATCAGGTGTAGAACTTCCAACAACGCTGGACGAGTTTTTTGCTGCGGCAGACAAAATTAAAGCGGCCGGCTTTATCCCACTTGCTCATGGTGGGCAGCCTTGGCAAGACGCGACCGTGTTCGAAGCCGTCGCACTGGACGTGCTGGGAAGTGAAGACTACAACAAAGCGTTTGTAGACCTAGATATGGACGTATTGTCTGGCGATAAAATGGTCGAAGTTTTCACCAAGTTTAAGAAGATCCACGACTACATTGACGCTAACTCACCAGGGCGTGACTGGAACGTTGCGACCTCGATGGTGATTAACGGTGAAGCGGCTATGCAGATCATGGGTGACTGGGCGAAAGGTGAATTTACTGCGGCGGGTAAAGTGCCGGGTAAAGACTACATTTGTGCGCCTGCGCCAGGCACTGACGGTCAATTTACGTTCAACATTGATAGCTTTGCTTTCTTTGAACTCAGCAACGAAGAGAACAAAAAGGCACAGCAAGACTTAGCTCGTACCATTCTGACCAAAGAGTTCCAGGAAGTCTTTAACCTGAACAAAGGCTCCATTCCAGTTCGTCTTGATATGGATATGGCGAAATTTGACCAATGTGCTCTGGACTCAATGGAAACCTTCAAAGCCAGTGCTCAGTCCGGTGATTTAGTGCCGAGTATGGCACACGGCCTGTCGACCACAAGCTATGCGCAAGGTGCAATCTACGATGTTGTGACCAACTTCTTCAACGATGACAATGCGGATCCGAAACAAGCAGCACAAAAGCTAGCGAAAGCAGTGAAAGCCGCTATCTAATCCATTGACAGATCACACCCTAAAGGGCGTACAGGCTTGTAGGGAGCCTATGCGCCCTTCCTTTAAGACGTAAGGATTCGTTATGGAGCATGTTGTGAATCGGTATCCAAAGAAGTCCCACGCGAAACTCAGTTTGGCGGACAGACTTCAGCACTGGTTGCCGAAAATCGTCCTTGCCCCGACCGTTCTGGTAACTGTGGTATGCATCTATGGTTACATCTTCTGGACGGCGGCATTATCAATGACCAACTCCCGTTTTCTGCCAAGCTTTAACTTTGTTGGTTTTACTCAGTATGAAAAGCTGATGGATAACGATCGCTGGATCACTTCTATTAGCAACCTTGGTATTTTTGGGCTGCTATTTATGCTCATCGCTATTGTTCTTGGCGTGGGCTTAGCCATTTTGCTTGATCAAAATATTCGTCAGGAAGGTGCAATTCGGACCATTTATCTTTATCCGATGGCACTCTCCTTTATCGTGACGGGTACCGCCTGGAAATGGATTCTCAATCCTGGTTTGGGTATTGAGAAGTTGATGCAAGACTGGGGTTTTACCAATTTCAAATTTGACTGGTTAGTAAATTCTGACCTGTCTGTGTACACCTTGGTGATAGCCGCTGTTTGGCAGTCGTCTGGTTTTGTCATGGCGATGTTTCTGGCGGGTTTGCGCGGCATTGATTCATCCATTATCAAAGCGGCACAAATCGACGGCGCAAGTCTGCCAACCATTTACTGGCGCATCATTATGCCTTGCTTAAGACCTGTTTTCTTTAGCTCGGTAATCATCACTTCACACATTGCGATTAAGAGCTTCGACCTGGTAACCGCTATGACGGCTGGTGGCCCGGGGTACTCTTCAGATTTGCCAGCGCTGTTTATGTACGCGCACTCATTTACTCGTGGTCAGATAGGTTTGGGGGCTGCAAGCGCGATGATGATGTTGGCAGGTATTCTCGCCATTTTAGTTCCTTATTTGTACTCAGAGCTTAGGGAGAAAAAGTCATGATGCGTAGTGTGAATTTCTCTCGGCTGTTTATCTACTTCGGGTTAGCGTTTTTTTGCTTATTTTATTTGATGCCGTTGTTCGTGATGGTGGTGACTTCATTCAAAACACTGCCAGATATTAAAGCGGGCAACTTGATGAGTCTGCCAACCGAATGGGTCTTCGATGCCTGGTATAAGGCGTGGGACAACGCTTGTACGGGCGTGAAATGTGAAGGGGTAAAAGGGTATTTCTGGAACTCGTTCCAAATGGTGATTCCTGCAGTGGCGATCTCTACGCTGTTGGGCGCATTTAATGGTTACGTTGTGACCAAGTGGCAATTCCGGGGTTCAAACTTGTTCTTCAGCTTGCTGCTGTTTGGCTGCTTTATTCCGTTTCAGGTAATTTTGTTACCAATGGCGGCGGTGCTCGGTAAGTTAGGTTTGGCAAATACAACCACCGGCTTGGTTATCGTTCATGTGATTTATGGTATGGCGTTTACCACGTTGTTCTTTCGTAACTTCTACATCAGTATTCCGGATGAGCTTGTCAAAGCCGCGAAGTTGGATGGGGCAGGTTTCTTTACCATTTTCTTTAAAATTCTTCTGCCAATCTCGACGCCAATCATCATGGTGACGGTGATTTGGCAGTTTACCGCTATTTGGAATGACTTCTTGTTTGGGGTTGTCTATTCAGGTTCCGAAACACAGCCAATTACGGTTGCCCTGAACAACTTAGTTAACACCAGTACAGGGGTGAAAGAGTACAACGTCGATATGGCGGCGGCGATCATTGCAGCGTTACCAACGCTACTCGTTTATGTATTAGCAGGAAAATACTTTGTTCGTGGCCTTACGGCTGGATCGGTAAAAGGATAATTATTATGGCAACACTCGAACTTAAACAAATCCGTAAAACCTATCCAAAAGCGGAACAAGAGACGTTAAAAGGTATCGATATCAGTATCGATTCGGGAGAGTTTCTTATCTTGGTTGGCCCATCTGGTTGTGGCAAGTCGACACTGATGAACACCATTGCGGGTTTAGAGAACATCAGTTCCGGTGACATCGTGATTGATGGTAATAATGTGTCGAATGTGGAACCGAAAGATCGCGATATTGCGATGGTGTTCCAATCGTATGCGCTATATCCAAATATGACGGTAAGAGGCAACATCGAATTTGGTCTCAAGATTCGTAAAATGGCGAAAGAGGCAATTGATGCCGAAGTGGAGCGAGTAGCGGAAATGCTACAGATTGATCATCTGCTTGACCGTAAGCCTTCGCAATTATCAGGTGGTCAGCGCCAGCGAGTTGCGATGGGACGTGCGCTTGCTCGTCGCCCGAAGCTCTATCTGTTTGACGAGCCACTTTCGAACTTAGATGCGAAGCTGCGTGTTGAAATGCGCCACCAGATCAAGCGTCTTCACCAGCAACTGAATAGGACGATTGTGTACGTAACGCATGACCAGATTGAGGCGATGACACTCGCGGACCGTATTGCGGTAATGAAAGACGGTGAGTTACAGCAACTCGGAACACCACAAGAAATCTACAACAAGCCTAATAATATGTTTGTCGCAGGTTTTATGGGCTCACCTTCGATGAACTTCATTAAAACCATGGTCGATTTGGATGCTCAGGATAACCCCGTGATAAAAGTGACAGGCAGTAACGCGCAGGAGCATCACATCAAGCTGCCAGCTTCGATGCGAAAACAAGATGGCAAAGAGATTGTGATTGGCTTGCGTCCGGAACATATTACGGACAGTGAGAACCAAGATTCTACCGCAACGACGAAACTCGACCTCCAGCTTGAAGTCCTTGAGCCAACGGGGCCAGATACCATCGCGATGATTAAGGTCAACGATCAAGAAGTCGCTTGTCGCTTGTCTCCGGAGTTTGATGTAAAGGTCGGTCAGGTCGCGCCGCTGCATTTTGATTTGTCCAAGGCGGTTTTCTTTGACGCTTCAACTGAGCAACGCATAGAGTTTCACTAACGATAAGAGCAAGGCAAATCAACAACTCGTAACTTTTAAATGGCAGCCAAGCGGCTGCCATTTTTATTTGCTGATTTACGGATGTGTCTAAATCCACCCACTTAATCATTTGGCGTGGGTAGATTTCACCCATTTCAAAAATAATTTTGTGATCTAGGTAAATGCATCGTGAATGGTATCTTTTTAAGTGTCTGATTTATAAAAATAAAAACATAGTTAAAGAAAGTGGTTCGGTCCTTGCTTTAGTAGATGTATCAACACCCAGTGATGGGGTTGTTCATTTATCAAGGAGAATAATAATGTTTAAGCCTGTTACCCTACTAACTGCCTCAATTCTTGCTGTTACCAGTTTTAACGCTGCCGCAAACTGTGACCCAGGTGAGCTGGTCATCAAATTCAGCCACGTAACCAACACCGACAAACACCCGAAAGGGATCGCGGCGTCGCTGCTTGAAAAGCGTGTCAATGAAGAGATGAACGGTAAGGCGTGTATGCAAGTGTTCCCTAACTCGACGCTTTACGATGATGACAAAGTACTTGAGGCTATGTTGAATGGGGACGTACAACTTGCTGCACCTTCACTGTCTAAGTTTGAAAAGTTCACCAAAAAATTCCGTTTGTTCGACCTTCCTTTCCTTTTTGATGACGTAGACGCTGTTGACCGCTTCCAAAACTCTGAGGCGGGTGAAAAGCTTAAGAATGCGATGAACCGACGTGGTATTCGAGGACTAGAGTTCTGGCACAACGGTATGAAGCAAATCTCAGCCAACAAGCCACTGGTTCACCCGGAAGATGCTAAGGGGCTTAAGTTCCGCGTACAGGCTTCCGATGTATTGGTTGCGCAGTTTGAGCAATTGGGTGCTAACCCTCAAAAAATGTCATTTGCCGAAGTGTACGGTGGCTTGCAAACCAAAGTTATCGATGGTCAGGAAAATACTTGGTCGAATATCTACGGTAAAAAGTTCTTCGAGGTTCAAGACGGTACGACTGAAACCAACCACGGAATTTTGGATTACCTAGTGGTTACTTCTACCAAGTGGTGGGATGGACTTCCAGACGACGTACGTGACCAGCTTGCGACGATTCTTAAAGAAGTGACTCAAACCCGTAATGCTGAGTCAAACCGCGTAGAGCAACAAAACAAAGAGTACGTTATCGAAGCTGGTGGTGTGGTTCGCGAGCTGACGCCAGAACAGCGTGAAGAATGGGTAGCAGCGCTTAAACCAGTTTGGAACAAGTTTGAAAAAGACATTGGTTCAGAGTTAATTGAAGCGGCATTAGCGGCCAACCAAAAATAACTCAACATAATGATAAGCGGCTCCCGTTCGTCGGGAGCCAAACTTACCTGATTCGAGCGATGTACCGTTATGGAACACTCATTTTTTTCGAAAGTCGGTCAGTTTACCGACAAGGTTGAAGAGACCTTAATTGCTTTCTTCCTCGGAGCGATGACGATGCTGACATTTGTCAACGTCGTGATGCGTTACTTATTCAATGACAATATTCTTTGGGCGCTTGAAGTTACTGTTTTTCTTTTTGCCTGGATGGTTCTCGTAGGCGCTTCATACGGCGTGAAAAAGCATTTTCACATCGGTGTTGACGTGGTGATTAACTTATTACCTGAACGGTTTAGAAAGGCTTGTGCTTTGCTTGCCGTGTCATGTTGTTTGACATTTTCAATTCTACTTCTCATTGGTTCATGGAATTACTGGTACCCGTTTGCCACAGAGCGAGCATGGTACGAGACGGATGATATTCCGATGCCAGAGATGTTGCAGTTTATGGCTGACTGGCTGAACGAAGGCGAGCGCTACGAGAAGCTGCCTCGATTTATTCCTTACATGGCGCTGCCAATTGGTATGGCGTTACTGACGTTTCGTTTTGCTCAGGCGGCCTACCAAATACTGACTGGCAAGCTTGACCGTCTGATTTCCAGCCATGAAGGTGAAGAAGAGTTAGAAGCACTTAAAGAAGAGCTTAAAGATGCGGGTGATGTGATGGAACCCACGCAGGGCAAAGACAACAGCCAAGATAACAACAAGAACAAGGAGCACTAACCGATGGATATTTTATGGTTATTCTTGATGGTGATTGGCTTCATGCTGTTGGGCGTTCCGATCGCGGTTTCACTGGGCCTATCCAGTATTTTATTTTTGATGTGGCACTCAGATGCGTCTCTGGCATCGGTTGCTCAAACGCTTTTTAATGCGTTTGAAGGACACTACACTTTACTTGCTATCCCGTTTTTCATCCTCGCATCGAGCTTTATGTCAACTGGCGGCGTAGCGAAGCGCATCATTCGTTTTGCGATTGCAATGGTCGGCTGGTTCCGTGGTGGTCTTGCTATGGCTTCGGTTGTGGCATGTATGATGTTTGCCGCGCTGTCAGGGTCGTCACCGGCGACGGTAGTTGCGATTGGTAGCATCGTTATTGCAGGTATGATCAAAAACGGCTATTCCAAAGATTTTGCCGCAGGGGTTATTTGTAACGCGGGCACACTTGGTATCCTGATCCCACCTTCTATCGTAATGGTTGTGTATGCAGCAGCGACAGATGTGTCGGTAGGTCGTATGTTCTTAGGTGGTGTTATTCCGGGCTTATTAGCCGGTGTGATGCTGATGATTGCCATCTACATTGCTGCCCGAGTTAAGAACTTACCGAAACAACCTTTTGTCGGCTGGAAAGAAGCCATCGCGGCAGCTAAGGACGCAATCTGGGGATTGATGCTGGTAATCATTATTCTCGGTGGTATTTACGGCGGGATTTTTACACCAACGGAAGCGGCGGCAGTGGCAGCGGTCTACTCCTTCTTAATAGCAAACTTTGTTTACAAGGACATGGGGCCGTTTGCCGATAAACAGAATACCAAGCCTGCCGTGGTGAAAGTCATTCAGAGCTTTGTTCACAAAGACACTCAGCAAACGCTGTTTGAAGCCGGTAAGTTGACGATCATGCTGCTGTTTATCATCGCAAACGCGCTGATACTGAAGCATGTTCTGACAGAAGAACGCATCCCGCAGATGATCACCGAGTCGATGCTTTCTGCTGGTTTAGGTCCAATCACATTTTTGATCGTGGTAAACGTTCTGCTCTTGATTGGCGGCCAGTTCATGGAACCTTCTGGTTTGTTGATCATTGTGGCGCCACTGGTATTTCCTATCGCCATTGCTTTAGGGATTGACCCTATTCATTTGGGTATCATGATGGTGGTGAACATGGAGATTGGGATGATCACGCCGCCTGTAGGGCTTAACCTCTTTGTTACAGCAGGGGTGGCTAAAATGTCGATGATGAGTGTTGTTAAAGCGGCGTTGCCTTGGGTGGCGGTAATGTTCCTGTTCCTCATTATCGTAACGTACATTCCTTGGGTTTCAACATGGTTACCGACGATGTTGATGGGGCCGGAGATTATTACCAAATAACGGGCTCAGACTCATTAATGCAAAAAGAGGTGTGACATGTCACACCTCTTCGTCTATTGATTTGTAGTCATGTCTTCTGGGCTGAGAGTTTATTCTTCGCTCGTAGCCATGCCATTTTTGTTTATTCTTTCTGCGATCCTCACCGGAGCGTCGTTCTTCCTGATAATGTCCGTCGACAACCACTGTTTCCCTAATCACAGGTATCTTCGTTTTCTCATTCATGCTTAGCGCTACCAACCATGGAACTATAAATAGTATGAGACAGGTTGACTAAAGCGACAAATGTGATGTCAGGTTTTATTTATACAGATCTTTATCAATCTGATAGCGTTGCATTTTGTCATACAGTGTTTTGCGAGGAACATTCAATTGAGTCATGGTTTGCTTAATACTGCCATTATGCTCGAGCAATGCGCGCTCAATGGCTGCTTTTTCAAACTCTGCCACTTGCTCAGCCAAGCTAGAGGAAGGAGCCGGAACCGGGCTTGTATCTCCGAGTTGAATCAATTTCCCAAGCAGGACAAAGCGCTCTGCTGCATTTCTCAGCTCTCGTACATTGCCGGGCCAGTCATGCGCCATCAAAGTCGCTAAATCTTGAGACGACAAGCTCGGGGAGCTTTTTCCGTATCGAGAGGCCGCTACGAGCAAAAAGTGATGGAAGAGAGCAGGGATATCCTCTTTGCGCAGCCGCAGAGGGGGTAAATCCAGTGTGACGACATTCAGTCGATAGTAGAGATCTTGGCGAAATGTACCTTCTTCGGCGGCACGTTTTAAATCCACTTTGGTTGCCGCTATTACGCGAATATCAAGGGGAAGGAGTTCGTTTGAGCCGACTCGTTCAATAACCCGCTCCTGAAGAACGCGCAGTAGTCGAATCTGTGCTTGAATGGGCATGGATTCGATTTCATCCAGGAATAGTGTCCCGCCTTGAGCAAATTCGAATTTACCAATCCGGCGACTTTCTGCGCCAGTAAATGCGCCTTTTTCATGGCCGTAGAGTTCACTTTCGATCAGGTTTTCCGGTACCGCACCACAGTTTACGGCGACAAAGTTGTGATTTCTGCGCAAGCTTTGTTCATGTAATGAGCGAGCGACGAGCTCTTTACCTGTACCTGTCTCACCGAACAACAAAATATCGGCATCGGTATCGGCAATGTGAGAAATCGTATCGCGTAGCATCTGGATACTGACCGTTTCGCCGATAATTCGAGGGCCGAGAGCCTGACTGGCTTTGAGTGATTGCCGTAACTTCTCGTTTTCATTCGTAAGCTGACGCTTTTCGATCGCGCGCTTGACCGTTTCAACCAACTGTTCAGGAGAAAATGGTTTTTCAATAAAGTCGTAGGCACCTTGATGTAACGCGTTCACCGCCATTGATATGTCACCATGCCCAGTAATCATGATCACTGGCAGGTGGTTGTCTCTTTGCACCAGAGTATTAAGTAGATTCATTCCTGATATGCCGGGTAAACAAATATCAGTGATAACAACGCCAGGTTCCTCGCCGTTTTTCATCGCCAGCAGAGCGGACTCTGCATCGGGGAAAAACTGTGCGTCGATATCGGCCAGCTCGAACGTCTGTTCTATTGCTAGCCTGAGATCCGCTTCATCATCAATAAAAAACACCTGACACATAATTATTCCTCTGAACCTTTTTCAGCGTGTATTGCTACAACAGGTAAACAAACTGAGAATCGAGCGCCACCCTGCGCTTGGTTGTAAGCACTTAATTGGCCGTTCATTCCACTCAATATTTGCTGTGATATCGACAGTCCCAAACCCAGGCCATTTTTCTTGGTAGTCAGAAATGGCTCACAAAGTTCGGTGAGGGAACGTTGTCCTATCCCTGGGCCATTATCATCGATATGAACCATGATTTGATTTCGATTCTGGTCATGTTCTATCGAAAGCCAGACCTGTCTATTCTCTTGATCTTTGACCGCTTCAATCGCGTTACTTAGCAGGTTGACTAGGACTTGTTCCAGCTGAATCGTGTTGATAAAAACCTCTGCATCCTGTGTCATTAGATCGGTCGACAAGTTTACGCGGGCTGACTTGAAAGCAGGCTTCATTAACTCTTTGGCAGAGGCGACGACAGGTAACAGTCGAGTTTTGGTTAGCTCAGTACCACTGGTTTTCTTGGCAAATGAGCGCAGTTGTTGGCTGATATTCGCCATACGATCAGTGAGCGCTGAAATACGGCTTAAATTGTCTTCGACTCGTTCAAATTTTTCTTTTTGTAAGAATAGCTTACCGTTTTCCGCGAAACTGCGAATTGCCGCAAGGGGATTATTCAGTTCATGGCTAATGCTTGCGGACATTTGACCCAGTACAGCGAGTTTTGCTGCCTGAACCAGCTCATCCTGAGTGACACGTAGTGTTTGCTCTGCCTCTGTTCGTTGAGCGATCTCTGCTTGCAATTCCGCAGTACGAGCCATTACTTGATATTCCAGTTTTTGATTGGCTTCTTGCTGAATCAGCTCGAGTTGTAAATGGCGTTGTTGGCGGTGATAAATCAGCTGGCCGATAAGGAATAGAATGGTAAAAATGAGAGTAAGTACCAGCAGGTAACCCAAGGTTATCCATACGATTGATTGTTTAGGTGACAATACCCTCATGGTCAGTTTTATCTCGGGAAGAGCGAGAGAAGAAACCACCAGAGTGCCTTTATTGTATGGGTAACCTTGCTTTAATTCGCTAATAGGTAGGCTCAGATCTCCGACGAAATTTAAACTACGAATTTGCGTTTCAAGATATTGTCGGCTGGCCCAAACTTGTTTTTTTTCTACCTCACTAAGCTGTTGTAAACTTTTGAGTAGCCAGTCCGTTCTGCTGCTCATGAATACAATGCCGTTAGGATCACTGGCGACAAATACGCTATCTGGTTGCTGCCAGTTATCTTCGATTTTACTCAAATCCATTTTTACGACCACAACGCCAATCACGCCGCCTGCGTAAACGATGGGAGAAGAGTAGTAGTAGCCCCGCTTACCAGACGTGGACCCAAGCGCGTAGTATTGGCTCTGCTCACCGATGATGGCTTGTTTGAAATAAGGACGAAAAGCAAAATTGCGCCCGACAAATGAATGCCTTTGCCGCCAGTTACTGGAGGCGATGGTGGTTCCCCATTGATCAATGAGATAAGTGTCGGAAGCCGCAATGACTTGATTTACTGATTCCAGGTAGCGATTCGTCACTTCAAGTTGCGCGCTATTTTTTGGGTGCAGCAATGCTTCAAACAAAGGTGCATCTTTTGCCAGTAGGTTAGGAATATGAGCGTACTTATCCAATTTGTTCTTAATATGGCTAGAAAACTGTTCAAGCTGAGACTGGTGTTTATCCAGTAGCGATTGATAACTGTTTTTCCAGACCCAGTGGCCGCCAACAAACGCACACAGGAAATATAAGGCGAAAAAAATCAGTAGAATACGGTTTCGTTGTGACATTCCTTCGTTCCTGACTTTGCTACTTCTTTGTAATTAAGAAATGTTAATGGCTTGTAGGTTAGATTGGGGATTTAGTTGCCAAGTCTGTGGAGTAAAACAAGAGCAAGATCTCTTTTTACGCTTTTCAATAAAAAAAGCGGTCGATTCCCTTGAAAAAGTCGCTATTGTCCCCATTCTAGATATGCCGATGTTTCTGATGCGGGTGTTTTATCGCATTTTTTACAAAAAATGAGGCAACATTCGAGAATTTAGTGCAGACAATGTCCACATAGTGGCTATTGGCTCGACAGGGTAGTAACAGATCGCTAGAATGTCGCGTCTAAAAATCTGTCTTGAGGCTAATAGGAGATACCTTTGGTGATGACACTGAAGATATCACTGATTAGTCCGGTACTGATGAACAGTATCGATACTCGATTTAAATTAGGTGCTCGGACAGAACACAACACAAGGATGAAGCGTTAACTCAGGTGAGTTACGCTCATACGCTCGGAAAACCGAGCCACTTTAGAGGTTTATATATAATGCAAGTTACTGTTGAAACGCTAGAGGGCCTAGAGCGCCGTCTAAACATTACTGTTCCAGCTGCAAACATCGAAGACGCTGTAACAGCTGAACTACGCAACATCGCTAAAAACCGTCGTTTCGATGGTTTCCGTAAGGGTAAAGTGCCTCTAAAAATGGTTGCTCAGATGTACGGCAAAGCAGTACGTCAAGACGTTCTTGGTGAAGTTATGCAACGTCACTTCATCGAAGCGATCGTAAAAGAGAAAATTAACCCAGCTGGCGCGCCAACTTTCGCTCCTGTAGAAAACAAAGAAGGTGCAGACCTAGTTTTCACAGCAACTTTTGAAGTTTACCCAGAAGTAGAGCTTAAAGGCCTAGAAAACATTTCTGTAGAGAAGCCTGTAACTGAAGTTAAAGATGCAGACGTAGAAGAGATGATCGATACTCTACGTAAGCAGCAAGCAACTTGGACTGAAGTTGAAGAAGCAGCAGAAGACGGCAAGCGCGTAAGCATCGACTTCGTTGGTTCTATCGACGGTGAAGAGTTCGAAGGCGGTAAAGCTGAGAACTTCCCACTAGAAATGGGCGCTGGTCGCATGATCCCAGGTTTCGAAGACGGTATCGCAGGTAAGACTGCTGGTATGGAATTCGACATCGACGTGACTTTCCCAGAAGACTACCACGCTGAGAACCTAAAAGGTAAAGCAGCGAAATTCGCTATCAAAGTGAACAAAGTTGAAGCACGTGAACTTCCAGAGCTTAACGACGAATTCGTTTCTAAGTTCGGTGTTGCTGAAGGCGGTGTAGAAGCGCTTAAAGCTGAAGTTCGTAAGAACATGGAACGCGAACTTAAGCAAGCTGTTAAGAACCGCATCAAAGAGCAAGCTCTTGACGGTCTAGTTGAGCAAAACGAAATCGACGTACCTGCTGCACTTATCGATCAAGAAATCCAAGTTCTACGTCAGCAAGCTGCACAACGCTTCGGTGGTAACCCAGAAGCAGCTGCACAGCTTCCACGTGAACTGTTCGAAGAGCAAGCTAAACGTCGCGTAGTTGTAGGTCTTCTACTTGGTGAAGTAATCAAGTCTGAAGAGCTAAAAGCGGACGACGAGAAAGTTAAAGCGCTAATCGAAGAAATGGCGACTGCATACGAAGATCCATCAGAAGTTATTGCTTACTACGAGCAAAACGAGCAAATGATGAACAACATGCGTAACGTAGCGCTAGAAGAGCAAGCAATCGACGCGATCATCGCTAAAGCACAAGTTTCTGAGAAAGAAGTAGGCTTCAACGAGCTACTTAACCAGCAACAACCTGCTTAATAAGCAATATCTTGCGTAGAAGGTTGACTTCACGTTAACTATTCTGCTAACAATGGTCCGTATGATACTCATCATCCGGGCCATTTATTTTAGGGACATAAGAATATGAGCTACCAAGAAAAAAATGCAATGTCGCCAATTATGGACGCACTAGTACCAATGGTGGTTGAACAAACTTCCCGAGGCGAACGTTCTTACGACATCTATTCCCGATTGCTAAAAGAGCGTGTGATTTTTTTAACAGGTCAAGTGGAAGACCACATGGCAAACCTTGTCGTGGCTCAACTACTTTTCCTAGAATCTGAAAATCCAGATAAAGATATTTTCCTATACATCAACTCTCCAGGCGGCAGCGTAACAGCAGGTATGTCTATTTATGACACCATGCAGTTTATCAAACCGAATGTAAGCACAGTATGTATGGGCCAAGCATGCTCAATGGGTGCCTTCCTACTTGCTGGTGGTGCTCCGGGTAAGCGTTACGTTCTGCCTAACTCACGTGTGATGATCCACCAACCGCTAGGTGGTTTCCAGGGTCAGGCTTCTGATATCCAAATCCATGCTCAGGAAATCCTGACTATCAAGCAGAAGCTAAACAAGTTGTTAGCAGAACATACAGGCCAGCCACTTGAAGTGATTGAGCGCGATACTGATCGTGACAACTTCATGTCAGCAGAGCAGGCTGTGGAATACGGTATCGTGGATGCAGTGTTACGCCATCGCGGCGAGTAATTTGCCAGCGCATTTTGGCAAAAATTGATATACACTCATTCATGAAGAGTAAAGGCTAAGAGGTTAGCGAATGACAGATAAAAGCAAAGAAAGTGGCAGCGGTAAATTGCTGTACTGTTCTTTCTGCGGCAAAAGTCAGCACGAAGTTCGCAAGCTAATCGCAGGTCCGTCAGTGTACATTTGCGACGAATGTGTCGACTTATGTAACGATATAATTCGCGAAGAAATTAAGGATGTTCTCCCTAAGAAAGAATCTGAAGCGTTACCAACGCCAAAACAGATCCGCGAACACCTTGACGACTATGTGATCGGGCAAGATTACGCGAAAAAAGTGCTTGCAGTTGCGGTATATAACCACTACAAGCGTTTACGCAATGGTGATACAACGAGCGAAGGTGTAGAGCTTGGTAAGAGTAATATCCTTCTAATTGGTCCTACAGGTAGTGGTAAAACATTGCTTGCTGAGACACTAGCTCGATTCTTGGATGTGCCATTTACAATGGCTGACGCAACTACGTTAACCGAAGCAGGTTACGTGGGTGAAGACGTAGAAAACATCATCCAAAAGCTTCTGCAAAAATGTGATTACGATGTAGCTAAGGCTGAACGCGGCATCGTATACATTGATGAAATTGATAAGATTTCACGCAAAGCTGAAAACCCATCCATTACGCGTGACGTATCTGGTGAAGGTGTTCAGCAGGCACTGTTAAAACTTATCGAAGGCACGGTTGCTTCTGTTCCACCTCAAGGTGGTCGTAAGCATCCTCAGCAAGAATTCCTACAAGTGGACACGTCTAAGATCCTGTTCATCTGTGGTGGTGCATTCGCAGGCCTTGATAAAGTGATTGAACAACGTGTAGCAACAGGTACTGGTATCGGTTTTGGTGCTGAAGTTCGTTCTAAGAATGAAACCAAAACTGTCGGTGAGCTATTTACTCAGGTTGAGCCTGAAGATCTAGTGAAATACGGTCTGATTCCTGAATTCATCGGCCGTCTGCCAGTAACTACTACATTGACAGAGCTTGATGAAGAAGCGCTTATTCAGATTCTATGTGAACCGAAGAACGCGTTGACCAAGCAGTACGCAGCATTGTTTGAATTAGAAAATGCTGAGCTTGAGTTCCGTGAAGACGCACTACGCGCAATTGCTAAGAAAGCGATGGAGCGTAAAACGGGTGCTCGTGGTCTACGTTCAATTCTGGAAGGTGTTCTACTTGAAACCATGTACGAGCTACCATCTGCAACAGATGTGAGTAAAGTGGTTATTGATGAATCAGTCATCAATGGCGAGTCAGAACCGCTGCTTATTTACAGCAACGCCGATAATCAGGCCGCTGGAGCAGAGTAAATCAAGCCATGAATAAAAAGGAGGTAAGTAATTACCTCCTTTTTTTATTTCTCTTATTGAATCCAAACAATTAGCCCCCATATACTGCCTTAAGTAATACGTTAAACGTGAAAGCGGAAGAGAGAATTATATGAACTTGGAACGTTCCGAGAGTATCGAGATCCCGGTACTACCTCTACGTGACGTAGTGGTCTACCCGCACATGGTCATTCCATTGTTTGTTGGTCGTGAAAAATCGATTAGCTGTCTAGAAACGGCGATGGAAACAAACAAACAAGTTCTGCTTGTGGCACAAAAGCAAGCGGATACAGACGAGCCAACGGTTGACGACCTATTTGAGGTAGGTACGGTAGCCACCATTCTTCAGCTTTTAAAGCTTCCTGATGGCACAGTAAAAGTACTGGTTGAAGGTCAGCAGCGTGCGAAGATTAATCACTTTAAAGAGAGCGATTTTTTCTTAGCTGAAGCTGAATTCATCTCGACACCTGAGCTGGATGAGCGTGAGCAAGAAGTTATTGTTCGTAGTGCGATCAACCAGTTCGAAGGCTTTATCAAGCTGAACAAAAAAATCCCACCAGAAGTTCTGACTTCGCTAAATGGGATTGATGAAGCCGCGCGTCTAGCCGATACCATCGCAGCTCACATGCCTTTGAAATTGGTCGACAAGCAACAGGTACTTGAGATCATCGACGTTACCGAGCGTTTGGAATTCCTTATGGGCCAAATGGAGTCGGAAATCGATCTGCTGCAAGTTGAAAAACGCATCCGTGGCCGCGTTAAAAAGCAAATGGAGAAGTCTCAGCGCGAGTACTATCTGAATGAGCAAATGAAAGCGATTCAGAAAGAGCTAGGTGAGATGGAAGATGCGCCGGATGAATTTGAAACGCTGCAGAATAAAATCGAAGAGTCCAAAATGCCTCAAGAGGCGCGTGAAAAGACAGAACAAGAGCTACAAAAGCTTAAGATGATGTCTCCAATGTCTGCGGAAGCAACAGTGGTGCGTAGCTACATCGATTGGATGGTGAGCGTTCCTTGGGCTAAGCGTTCTAAAGTGAAAAAGAACCTGGCTAAGGCAGAAGAGATTCTAAACGAAGATCATTACGGTCTTGAGCGCGTCAAAGAGCGTATTCTGGAATACTTGGCAGTACAAAACCGTATTAACAAGCTGAAAGGCCCAATCCTTTGTCTTGTTGGTCCTCCAGGTGTGGGTAAAACCTCTCTTGGCCGTTCGATCGCATCTGCGACTGGGCGTAAATACGTGCGTATGGCGCTTGGTGGTGTGCGTGACGAAGCTGAGATTCGTGGCCACCGTCGTACTTACATCGGCTCACTACCGGGTAAGCTTATCCAGAAAATGTCTAAAGTTGGGGTTAAAAACCCGCTATTCCTTCTTGATGAGATCGATAAGATGTCTTCTGACATGCGCGGTGACCCAGCGTCTGCACTGCTAGAAGTTCTGGATCCTGAGCAAAACAACTCGTTCAACGATCACTACTTGGAAGTAGATTACGATCTGTCGGATGTAATGTTTGTTGCGACGTCTAACTCGATGAATATTCCAGGTCCGCTTCTTGACCGTATGGAAGTTATCCGTCTTTCTGGTTACACAGAAGATGAAAAACTGAACATCGCGAAACGCCACTTGGTAGATAAGCAGTTGAAGCGTAACGGCCTGAAACCAAACGAGATTGTTATCGAGGACTCAGCGATTGTCGGCATTATTCGTTACTACACTCGTGAAGCGGGTGTACGTAACCTAGAGCGTGAAATTTCTAAGATCTGTCGTAAGGCGGTGAAGAATATCTTGCTGGATAAAGACATCAAGTCTGTGACCGTATCCATGGATAATCTGAAAGAGTACTTGGGTGTTCAGCGTTTTGACTATGGTAAAGCTGACGAAAGCAACCGTATTGGTCAGGTGACGGGTTTGGCTTGGACTGAAGTTGGTGGTGATTTGCTAACGATTGAAACTCAGTCTATGCCGGGCAAAGGTAAGCTGACACAGACGGGTTCTCTTGGCGACGTGATGCAAGAGTCTATCCAAGCAGCCATGACAGTTGTTCGCTCTCGTGCTGAAAAGCTGGGTATCAACACCGATTTCTACGAGAAGAAAGACATCCACGTGCATGTTCCTGAAGGTGCGACACCAAAAGATGGCCCAAGTGCTGGTACAGCAATGTGCACTGCTTTGGTCTCTGCGTTAACTGGTAACCCAGTGAAAGCGGAAGTGGCGATGACGGGTGAAATCACACTACGTGGTGAAGTTTTGCCTATCGGCGGTCTAAAAGAAAAATTACTTGCGGCACATCGTGGCGGCATTAAAACGGTACTGATTCCAAAAGATAACGAGCGTGATTTGGAAGAGATTCCAGAGAATGTTATCGCAGATCTGACAGTTATCCCGGTTCAGTGGATTGATGAAGTACTGAAAGTTGCACTCGAGCGAGACCCGACGGGCGTTGAGTTTGAAGCTAAAAAATAGTGATGTGTAGCAAAAATAAGTAAAAGTTTGCGCTGATAAGCCTAAAAAGGCTTGTCAGCGTTTTTTTTGGGCGCTAAGTTAGTTTTGATAGCTCTCAGCCCTTTATGTATAAGGGTTGAAGCATATTTATTAATTATGGAACGAAAAGTCATCACAAAAATAATCACAGATGGCACAAAGGGGAAATTACAGTGAATAAAACTCAGTTAGTTGAACAAATCGCAGAAAATGCAGATATTTCTAAAGCGTCAGCAGGTCGTGCACTAGATGCATTCATTGAAGCAGTAAGCGGTACGCTTCAAACAGGTGACCAAGTTGCTCTAGTTGGTTTCGGTACTTTCAGCGTTCGTACTCGCGCTGCACGTACTGGTCGTAATCCAAAAACTGGTGAAGAAATCCAAATCGCAGAAGCAAAAGTGCCTTCATTCAAAGCTGGTAAAGCACTAAAAGATTCAGTGAACTAATTCATAGGGCTTTGACTCTATAAAGGCTATTTGAATAACTTTTGCTCAAACAATTCGTTTCGAACAAAAATTTACAATCTTCGGGCCGAACTTTCTTAAATTATGCGCATCATACTGATGCGCATTTCTTTTTCTGGTACTATTGCGGCATTATTTCTATTAGATAGAAGCAGTAGGCTTCAATTGTGGAGAGCAATTAAATTATGATGGATCGACTACGCGAAGGCGTGAATAGCATCGCGGTCAAAATTATCCTTGGGCTTATCATCCTGTCTTTCGTATTCGCAGGTGTAGGTAGCTACATTGTTGGTGGCACTAACAACGCAGCAGCGAAAGTTGGTAACACGGATATCCCTCGTGGCGAGTTCGAGATGGCTTACCAAAATGAGCGTAACCGCATGCAAGCTCAATTGGGTGACTACTTCTCTCAAATGCTGGCAGATCCGGCATACGTTGAATCTTTCCGCAAATCGGTTCTTGATCGTATGATCAATGATGTGTTGCTTGATCAGCAAGCAGAAGCACTTGGTCTTCGAATCAGCGATGAGCAGGTTCGTAGCATGATTCTGGAAATGCCTCAGTTCCAGTCAAACGGCCAATTCGATCAGGAAATCTACCAAGCGTCTTTACGTCGCGCCGGTTTCTCACCAGATACTTTTGCTGAATACATGCGTCGTGAGCTCGTTCGTGAGCAGCTGCTTAATGCTCTACAAACCAGTGAGTTCACTCTTCCTGGTGAAGTACAAGTTCAAGGTGAGCTTTTCACTCAAACTCGTGATATCCGCACTGTTGCTATCGATTTCGAAGAGTTTGCGAAAAACGTAGAACTAACCGATGAAGAAATTCAAGATTACTACAAAGCGAACCAAGATAACTTTACTCGCCCAGAGCAAGCTAAAGTGGCTTACATTGAACTGTCTGCTGAAGCACTGAAAACACAGATCGAAGTATCTGATGAAGAAGTGCAAAAGTATTACGACGAACACCTAGATAAATACTCTTCAGAAGAGCAGCGTCGTGTCGCTCATATTCTGGTAGAAGGTGATGATGAAGCGAAAGCTCAAGCTATTTTGGATGAGTTAAATAACGGTGCTGAGTTCGCAACACTTGCAGAAGAAAAATCTGATGACTTTGGCAGCGCTGAAATTGGTGGTGACTTAGGTTGGATTGAGCGTGATGTAATGGACCCGGCGTTCGAGGAAGCGGCTTTCGCACTTGAGAACGTTGGCGATGTGTCAGAGCTAGTGAAGTCTGATTTCGGTTACCACATTATCAAGCTTGAAGAGCTAAAAGATTCAGTTGCAAAACCATTTGCTGATGTAGCTGCTGAAATCAAACAAGAACTGGTTGATCAGAAAGCGGTTGATAAATTCTATGAGCTACAAAATGAGCTTGAACGTGTTGCCTTTGAATACCCTGATTCACTGGACGACGCATCGAAAGCGGTAGATCAAGAAGTGAAAACGACTGGCTTTGTTTCTCAAGCGGATGCACCAGAAGTACTTCGTAACCCTGCTGTGATGCAAGCTATCCTAAGCCCTGAAGTTAAAGAAGACGGTCTTAACTCTGAAGCGATCGAAGTGGCACCTGAACACATTGTCGTTGTTCGTGTTGAAGAGGCTCGCCCTGAGACGGTTCTTCCTCTTGACGAAGTGAAAGACCAAGTGGTTACTGAACTTTCACGAGTGAAAGGTGAGCAGGGTGCACTAGAGCTTGGTACAAAAGTTGTAGCGGCTCTGAAAGAAGGCAAAACGGAAGTTCTTGCTGAAAATAACTTAGCGTTCGGCGAGAAAGAAACAGTCGATCGTCGCTCTCCGTTTGCACAGACTGTATTTGCTATGGCAAAACCAGTTGAAGGTAAGCCTGTATACGCGCAATCGAAAGATCTAGAAGGCAACGTTGTTGTTATTGAACTGGATGCGGTTAACTCTGAGCTAGATAGTGCCCTAGAGGATCAAGTAGCAATGCAAATGGAACGTTCATCTTCGCAACAAGATCTGTCTTCTGTACTGGCAGTGCTACGAGCGAATACCGACATCGAATACTTTGTTGTGAGCAACTAAGCAGTAATAATGTAATTTGCATGTCAACTAAAACGGGTCGCGCAAGCGGCCCGTTTTATTTTCTGCTCAACAAACTTCAATGAATAGCGAGCTTTACCTAAATTAGTTCCGATGTTTTTATCAGCAACAATACTGAGACCATCGTTGAAATTTATATCTCAACTAATAGGGAGAGCATATGTTTAATATGAAATGGGTTTTAACTTTATTGTTATGCGTATTTGCACCGTTTGGGTTGGCCGCAGATACAACAGCGGATAAATATGAAGGAATTGAAATTACCGTAAACATCAATTCAGCGACAGCTGAAGAGATTGCAACAATGCTGAAAGGGATTGGTGAAAAGAAAGCGCAAGATATTGTCGATTATCGTACAGAGCATGGCCCATTTAAAACAGTGAGTGACCTGGGGAATGTTAAGGGAATCGGAGATGCTACTTTGAAGAAAAACGAGGGTCGCATCATCCTCTAGCCACGGCTTTTGTTCATTGCGTTATTGAGTTTAGTATCCGGTTACTGTTTTTCGAGCCAAGTTATTTCTTGGCTCGGTTTTTTTACCCAAACAAACGGCGACGACTGCCTTTTTCCAGCAGTGCCATACCCAGCCCGCCAATCGTCCCAAATAGGTGGGCATCAATTGCGACGCGTGCACCAATCATAGCTGCTGTGCTTGTTGATGGGCCGTAAAGCTGTTCCCAAACCACTTTAGCTATCAAACCGCCAACGAGTAGTAAGCTGCTTCTTCTGGCTTCGAACACCTCTCTTAACGCCCAAAAGCCAAACAGGCCATGCAGCACACCAGAAAGTCCCACATAGACTTTCATGTTGGTGAACAAATTCAAAGCACCGACGAAAGTACACAGCAGTAGAAAGACAATGAGGAAGTTTTTTGTACTCGGGCGGAAAACAAAGCTAATAATCCATAGTCCGGCCAGGTTCATGCCTAAATGAGCAAAGTTGGTATGAGTTAAATTTCCTGTTACGATTCGCCACCATTCACCGTGGCGAATATTATAGGCGTGCCACTCGCTCAGGCTCGCCATTGGTTCAAATTGCAGTGCTACGCAGATAACGCTGATGATAGTCAGCAAAGTATAAAGGTTCACTCTATGTCTCGTTATTGTTCTCAGTGTGGAAAATCGCGCAAAGCTTGTATTTGCTCTTGGATTGTACCGCTAGAAAGCGAAGTCGAACTTATCATTCTTCAACATAGTAGTGAAGAGCATCGGCCACTTGGTACGGCACGGATTCTAAAATTAAGCTTAGACAACTGTACTTGTTTGATCGGTGAAGATTTTTCTCAGGATGAATCCTTAAACAACTTACTGGCGGATGGCGATTATGAGCATTTGATTCTCTACCCATCGGAGCAATCCGTATGCCTGTCTGAAGTTGAAGAAGAGAAGCGTATAAACAACAAGAAAATTCGTCTTATCCTGTTGGATGGAACCTGGAAGAAAGCGTACAAGATGTGGCAGCTTTCAACCAACCTACATGATTTACCAACGGTGAAGTTGCCTGCAAACCTTCAGGGTGGTTATACGATCCGAAAAGCACCTTCTCAGAACAGTTTATCGACGGTAGAAGCGGGCTTTTATGCACTAAGCATACTTGAACCTCAACAGAACTTTACGCCTCTGCTGAATGTGTTTGAAAAGATGATTGAGTTTCAAATCGCCCAGATGCCTCCGGGCGTTTTTGAAAAGAATTATCTGAAGGACAGTAACGACTAAAGCACGATCGACGAGAATAATTGTCGATGCAGTTTCTGCGCATGGCTGTCGGTCATGGCTGAAATGTAGTCAGCAATGACCCTCATTTTGTCGCTTTCAGTGTCAGCCTGGCACCAAAGCTCTTTGGTGTGTATCGGAAGTAAACGTTCAGGCGCGGCCGTCAGCGCTTCAAAGATATCCATGATAATTTGTTGACCTTTGTACTCCACAATTTGCACTTGTGGAACCTGGATGACGTACTGGCTAACGAAGTGTTTCAAAACATCGAGGGCTTTTGCTGTTTGCGGCTCTAAACAAGCATTCCAGGCGAGAAGCGGACTAGTGAAGGCGACATCCACAGGCTTAATTGAAATACTGGTCAGCAATGCATTGACCATACCGCCAATCGCGTCTTTTCGTTCATGGTGTTTACCACTGAACAGCATTTGCCCAATGGAGTCGATATGTGCCTCAAACCACGGGTCACCACAGTCGGCTAATTGGCTGGCAGCGCCTTCTTGCCATTGATGGGGCGTTACCATGCCGAGAACAATCGCATCTTCTAAGTCATGAACGCCATAGGCGATATCATCGGCTAACTCCATGATGGAGCAATCAAGCGATTTAAAGCGCGTTTTGCTGTGTTCCAAATCGGATTCTGGCTCATTGCGCATTTGGCTAAGCTGAGCTTTATCATTGTCTGTAAGCGGCTCGAGTACCCAGTCGAACAGCGCTTTGTCGCAGTCGTATATTCCTTTCGCTGGGTACCATTCGTGCGCTTTCAGTTTTCGTTGGTGTTCTGCTGGCGCAGGTAAAACGGTTGAGCGAGTCTGGCTTATTAGAGCGGGGTACTTTATCAGACCGAGCAGAGTTCGGCGCGACAAGTTCATGCCAAAGTGTTCTGTATACGGCTCTAGCTTGGTCACGATACGAAAGGTTTGAGCATTACCCTCAAAACCACCATGTTCTCGCATCATGTAATTTAGCGCGATTTCACCACCATGCCCGTATGGAGGATGACCGATGTCATGTGCCAGACAGAGCGAATCTATCAGGCTATCTGATGGTAATAGATCGCGAAATTCCGCTTGTTTCTTTTTGAGCTGAGCAACGATTCCCGTTCCCAGCTGAGCCGCTTCAAGTGAATGGGTTAACCGGGTGCGGTGAAAGTCTTCTAAGCTGTTACCGTGCACCTGGGTTTTAGCCTGTAGGCGACGGAATGCGGCAGAGTGCAGGATTCGGGCTCTGTCACGTTGGTACGGGCTTCTGTGGTCATCTCGACGGATCTTATGTTCATCGTCATGGCGTTGTTGCCATTGTGAGTGCAATTCAAATGACACGAATATCTCCTTTGACTAAGACCTTAACTGATTTCATCCAGTGACAACTCAAAGCTTGGTGCAAAGGTAGTCAGAAAGTAATCCATTTCTGGTGTGTGACGCTCTTGCAATGTCACTTCAAGTCTCTTTTTCGCTAAAGCAAACTCGTGGTTACCTGCACTCAATTCCTCCAAGCATTTCAAATAGGCGCAAATGGAATCAGCTTGCTTGACAATTTTTGCGTCTTCTTCGTGTGCGGAGTGAGAGAGAAGAAATGGGGCAAAGTCTTCATGAAATTCTTCAGGAAGCATAGACAGAAGCTTTTGCTCAGCAGCGGCTTCAATCTTTTTATACTCTTTCGCGATTTCTGGATTGTAGTACTTAACAGGCGTTGGTAAATCGCCAGTAAGCACTTCACTTGAATCGTGATACATCGCGAGAAGGGCAATACGTTCAGGGTTCAGAGCGCCGCCGAACTTCTTGTTTTTGATTAACGCGAGGGCATGGGCAACAAAAGCGACTTGTAAGCTATGTTCCGAAACGTTTTCTGGTGATACAGAGCGCATCAAAGGCCAGCGTTGGATCAGCTTCATTCTTGCCAAGTGGGCGAAAAAATGGCTCTCTTTCATAGCTTTCTCCGTTTCTGGTGTAAAAAAGGAACTCACTAGGAGTTCCTCTAAGCATATGAGAGATCAGTACTAATTACTACCAGTGATTCATTACTGGCTATAAGTCGTTAAGAAGCGCTCGAATCGTCCGATTGCGGTTTCAAGATCTTCGACATGTGGGAGTGTCACGATGCGGAAGTGATCCGGTTTTGGCCAGTTAAAGCCGGTGCCCTGAACCAAAAGCACTTTTTCTTGTTTCAGGAAGTCCAACACCATTTGCTGATCGTTTTTGATGTTGTACATCTTGGTATCAATTTTCGGGAACAGATACATAGCGCCTTTCGGCTTAACGCACGATACTCCCGGGATTTGCGTGATCAGCTCATAAGCGCGATTACGCTGCTCGAGCAGGCGACCACCAGGTAAAATCAGTTCATTGATACTCTGGTATCCACCCAGTGCGGTTTGGATTGCGTGCTGCATTGGCACGTTTGCACACAAACGCATTGACGAGAGCAGTTCCAGACCTTTTATATAGCCAGGTGCGAGGTGCTTCGGCCCTGTAAGGAACATCCAGCCACCGCGGAAACCACATACACGGTATGCTTTTGACAGGCCGTTGAACGTCATCACGAGCACGTCTTCAGTCAGTGTCGCAACAGAGGTGTGTGTCGCACCGTCGTAAAGAACTTTATCGTAGATTTCGTCTGCAAAAATAATCAGATTGTGCTGACGCGCAATTTCAATGAATTCAAGTAAGAAATCACGGCTGTAAACCGCACCCGTTGGGTTGTTCGGGTTGATTAAAACGATGCCGCGAGTTTTCGGCGTGATTTTACTCTTGATATCTTCTAAATCTGGATACCAGTCTGATTCCTCATCACAAATATAGTGAACCGGTTTACCACCCGATAGTGCCACAGAAGCAGTCCACAATGGGTAATCCGGAGCAGGAATTAGCAGCTCGTCACCATTGTTTAACAGCGCCTGCATCGACATCATGATCAATTCTGATACACCATTGCCTACATAGACATCTTCTACGTCTAGAGAGCGAATGCCTTTACGCTGATAATGCTGAACCACGGCTTTACGAGCCGAATAGATCCCTTTGGAATCGCAGTAACCTTGAGAAGTTGGCAGATTTCGGATTACATCGACTAAAATCTCATCAGGGGCGTCAAAACCAAATGGGGCGGGGTTACCAATGTTTAGCTTTAGGATTTTATGCCCTTCTTCCTCCATGCGCTTAGCATGTTTGAGTACAGGACCCCTAATGTCGTAGCAGACATTATCGAGTTTTGACGACATCCCGATATTTTGCATTGTTTAATTCCTAAAAATTCGTTAATTTCTTTATTAAAATACAATAATTTGTATTTTAATAGAATATATATCTGTAAATTATCTGTTTATAGTCTTTGTTTTGCACCTGTGCTGTTCTACGAGTTTGCAAAAGATCGCATACAGCCTTGATTTGCTTTAGGTCTAAACTTAGAGTAGCCATAAGTTACCCTTTATCCTCACATACTACGAGGTTGATTTGTCACAGTTCCATCAAGCCGTACAAAGAATTATCAAGCGAGTTCAGAAAATACAAGGCAATCCAATGCGTTTGGTCGAGCCTCTTGGCGAGAAACCACACTTTTCATTGATTGATTGGCTTGATGCGCAACCACTTTTTCCCAAGTTTTATTGGCAATCCCGTGATACTCGTGAAGAAGTTGTCGCTCTAGGACAATTGCATTCTTTTGTCGACCCTGGTTCAGCCTATACGATTCTGGGAGAGGGCCAGCGAGTTTGGGGCGGGCGCTCTTTTGACGGCCAGCATGAGAAAAACCGTCGCTGCATGACCTCGTTTTTCTTTTTGCCGCAAATAGAACTGATTCGCTTTGATGAGCAATGGTCTTTAGCGGTTAATGTTGCTGAAGATACATCACGTACATTAGCTGGATTACACAAGCTGGCTTGTGATGTCGCAGCCTTAACGCCAATTTCTACTCACATACGGTTAATAGAGCATACTCCGACTCAGCCTGAGTGGGGAGACCTGGTAGACAAAGTACTGAATGGTATTGAAAATGATGACTTTAAAAAGGTCGTTCTGGCACGTCGTTCCACGCTTCACCTCGATAGAGAGTTGAGTGCAGCACAATTGCTCAAAGCAAGTGCCAGCCAAAATCATCATAGCTTCCATTTTCTGTTCAGTTTGGATCGTAAGCACAGCTTTATGGGCTCTACCCCAGAGCGTCTCTATGCGCGGGTGGGGCATGAACTTCATACTGAAGCTTTAGCTGGAACCATTGGTCGTGGGGATAATGCGACCCATGATATGGAACTGGCTAACTGGCTATCGCAAGACCTTAAAAACCTGAAAGAAAATCAGTATGTTGTGGATGATATTGTTGAGCGTTTGTCCCCTCACTCTGAATCAGTCGAGGTGGAAACGGAGCCCCGATTGGTGCGACTGAGAAAAGTGCAGCATCTCAAACGTAATATCCACGCAAGCCTCAAAGCTGGCATAAATGGTGTGCAGCTGCTTTCTGCATTACAGCCTACCGCGGCCGTTGCTGGTTTACCTCGCCAAGAGTCTATGCAGTTCATCCTTGAAAATGAGCCGTTTGCTCGAGGTTGGTACGCAGGTTCTATGGGGTACATTAGTCACGAACGTGCGGAGTTTTGTGTCGCGATAAGAAGTGCTTTGGTACTTGGTGATCAAGTTCAGTTGTTTGCCGGGGCAGGGATCGTACCTGGCTCAGTTGCCGAGCATGAATGGGCTGAACTGGATAAGAAAATGTCAACGTTGTTAACGCTCATCTCTGAGCACCCGCCACTTGGAGTGGCATCATGAGTCATGATCAAGCCGTACTAAATCGTATTTGGTCTGAAACACTGTTGATAGAGCTGAATCGATTTGGAGTTGAGCATGTGTGCATCGCGCCTGGTTCACGTTCAACACCGTTAACGCTGGAAGCCGCCGATAATCCTAATTTTACGATTCATACCCATTTTGATGAGCGTGGATTAGGCTTTATGGCGTTGGGCTTAGCGAAAGCCAGTCAAAGTCCGGTAGCGGTCATTGTGACTTCGGGTACTGCTGTCGCGAACTTACTGCCAGCGATTGCGGAAGCTAAATTAACCGGTGAGAAGCTGGTGCTGTTAACCGCAGATCGTCCGGTAGAACTGGTTGGCTGTGGAGCGAATCAAGCCATCAATCAATTGGGCATTTTTTCTCAACATGTGTCTGCGAGCTTGAATCTGCCAAGTCCGACAGAAACTACGCCACTTAACTGGTTGCTTACATCCGTTGATGAAGTGATGTTTACACAGCAGCTGGAAGGGAGCGCTGTACATATTAACTGTGCTTTCCCTGAGCCTCTCTATTCCATATGCTCTAAACGCGAATATCAGCACTATCTCAGCTCTGTCACCGCTTGGAGGGAGAGCCACCGTACTTACACTCAGCGTTTTTCGTCTCTCGCAGTCAGCGACATCCCTTGTTTGGAACAGAAAAAAGGTGTTGTGATCATTGGTAGTTTGCCTTTGGAAGAGTCCGAAGCTGCGCTTTCATTTGCTCAAAAGATGGGTTGGCCGGTATTGGCTGATCCACAAAGTGGTGTCAGCTCCGAGTGGGGGCACTACGATTTATGGTTGACCTTGCCGAATCTGGTACAGCAGCTTGAATTGTGTGACCTGATCATCCAGTTCGGCAGCCGCATTATCTCCAAGCGTCTTAATCATTGGATTGAAACTCAGGTTACCCGGGGAGTTGCAGAGCGAGAAACTGAATATTGGTATATTTCCCAGCGCCCAGGCCGAAATAACCAAAGCCATCTGCCGCAACTGCATTGGGTTGAATCGCCAAAAAGTTGGGTGGAACGTGTCGCTGCTGTCAATTCAATTGAGTCTGGATGGGCAAGCCAGCTAAAAGCAGACGTTGAGCAAATCAGCCTGCACATTAGACACTCGTTTTTAAGTGCATCGACCTTCGACTTAAATGAAGTTGCCGTGGCGGTTGATATCGAAGAAAGAGCGAAAAACGTAGACGTCTTTCTTGGCAATAGCCTGTTTGTCCGTTTAGTCGATATGTTTGGTCGTCTGGGCCAAAGTGAGGTGTTTTCTAATCGTGGCGCTTCTGGTATTGATGGAATTCTGGCTACGGCATCTGGCGTACAGCGCTCTCGTGACAATCCATTACTGGTTTATATTGGTGATACATCCGCGTTGTACGATCTTAACTCTCTGTCGCTGTTTACTCATTCGAAGCGGCCTGCTGTTATTGTTATTACCAATAATGACGGCGGCGCCATATTTGATATTCTCCCTGTGCCACAGGAACATCGCCAGACCTATTACCAAATGCCTCATGGTTATCAGTTTGAACATGCGGCAAAACAATTTGGCTTGAGTTACCAACAGCCCAAAACGTTAGAACAGTATCAGGCACTGGTCTCCGATCACTTTGAGCGTGGCCAAGGTACACTGGTAGTAGAAGTACAAACACCACCTAGCCAAGCGGTGGAACTGATTAAAATATTTAATAAAAACCTGCATGCTAAGTTCTAAATACTTTACGGCAACTGGAAAACACCAAAGCGTCAAACTCCCTACTTTGGTGTTTTTGCATGGCTTGTTAGGAAGTGGGGAGGATTGGCAAACCTGTATCGATGAGTTGACCGAGTTTGAACGGGTGACCATAGATCTACCCGGCCATGGGGCTAGCCAGGCTACCTGTTGCTCCGATTTAGATGATTGCTGCAAATCCCTTAATTCCACACTATCTTTATTATTTTCTTCTCACCAACCGCTTGTTTTGATTGGTTACTCCATGGGTGGCCGAATTACCATGCATGGATTAGCCAAGAACTGCTTTCCAGATCTCAATATTTGCGCCGCGTTTATTGAGGGGGGAAACTTCGGGCTTCAAACAGAGTCAGAGAAACGAGCGAGGTTTGAAAACGACTATCGCTGGGCGTCGCGCTTTGAAATTGAACCTATTGAACATGTTTTGAGCGATTGGTATCAGCAAACGGTGTTTTCTTCACTAAACCATGAGCAAAGACAAACATTGATTGCAAAGCGTAGTGCTAATCTTGGCGATGCTGTCGCGAAGATGTTACGTGCGACATCGTTGGCAACACAGTCGTATCTGTTACCAGCATTACAAGCGCAACCAGTACCGGTTTATTACCTTTGTGGTGCGAAAGATAAAAAATTCTGTCAACTGGCAGCAAATAGCGGGTTGATGTATCGACAAATTGAGGGAGCCGGACACAACGTCCATCAAGAGCAACCCAAACAATTTGCGATGTATATAAAGCAAATAATTGAATCTCACTTAAAGTGAGAGTAACGATAACAATGGGAATCACCATGGCAAAAACAGTAGGCATTTCTGAAGAAGAACTTTACGCTCCGGTTGAATGGAAAGATTGCAGCGAAAAATACGATGATATCCATTATCACAAGTCTGTAGATGGCATTGCGAAAATAACCATCGCGCGTCCACAAGTGCGTAATGCGTTCCGCCCTCAAACAGTGAAAGAGATGATTGATGCATTAGCAGACGCACGTTATGACTCTGCTGTTGGTGTGATTATTTTAACCGGTTTGGGTGAAGATGCGTTCTGTTCTGGTGGTGACCAGAAGATCCGTGGTGATTACGGCGGTTACAAAGATGATCAGGGCACTCACCATTTGAATGTTCTGGACTTCCAACGTGACATCCGCACTTGTCCAAAACCAGTCATTGCTTCTGTTGCTGGCTGGGCTGTCGGTGGTGGTCATGTTCTGCACATGATGTGTGATTTAACCATTGCCGCTGATAATGCGCAGTTTGGTCAGACTGGTCCTAAAGTCGGTTCGTTTGACGGCGGTTGGGGTGCCTCTTACATGGCTCGTATCGTCGGTCAGAAAAAAGCACGCGAAATTTGGTTCCTGTGTCGTTTCTACAATGCGCAAGAAGCATTAGATATGGGCTTAGTGAATACCGTTATACCACTGGAAGATCTTGAGAAAGAAACCGTTCGCTGGTGTCGTGAAGTACTTCAGCACAGCCCAATGGCGCTGCGTTGTCTGAAAGCGGCGTTGAATGCTGACTGTGATGGTCAGGCAGGCTTACAAGAACTGGCAGGTAACGCGACCATGATGTTCTACATGACCGATGAAGGTCAGGAAGGCCGTAACGCCTTTAACGAGAAGCGTCGCCCAGACTTCGATAAATTCCCTCGTAACCCTTAATCCGTATAGAAGAGAAGCCATAGGGCTTCTCTGAATTAAATTTAGAGCCCAAGGATCTTGTCCTTCGGGAGGACGCTGATTTGTCTTTTAGCGTGCTTGGGCTATACGGACGACTAGGAGAGGATTATGCGTAAAGCTAAAATTTACCGTTACTGCCTTCCCATGGATAGTGGCGTAATACTGCGTGATAACAAACTGACCGAGCGTGTCGGTTACGTTATTGAGTTAACCGATGGTGAGCAGGTTGGCCTTGGTGAAGTGGCCCCTCTTGTAGGGTTTAGCCACGAAACTAGCGATGAGGCGGGTATGCAGCTTCAGGACCAGGCTGAACGTTGGGTTGCCGGATTGCCGATTGATTACGCCAATATGGTGCCGTCGGTTGCTTTCGGCTTATCAATGGCTCAGCTTGAATTAGCTGGAGAGTTGCCTCGTGATGGTCAATATCAAGCAGCGCCACTTTGTACCGGTGATCCTGACGAACTGATTCCAAAATTGAACGAGATGGAAGGGGACAAAGTCGCCAAGATCAAAGTAGGGCTTTATGAGCCTATTCGCGACGGTATGTTGGTGAACCTGTTTCTGGAATCCATTCCTCAGCTCACTTTGCGACTTGATGCTAATCGGGCGTGGACACCAGAAAAAGCTCAGCAGTTCGCCAAGTATGTAACACCTTCGTTGCGTCAACGGATCTCATTCTTAGAGGAGCCTTGCCGTTCGCCGGGCGACAGTCTGTCGTTCGCTATTAACACTGGCATTGCGATCGCTTGGGATGAAACCCTACAGGATGCATCTCGACGTGAAGATTTCCGTCTCGAAGATCTAACCGGCGTAAAAGCTATCATCATTAAGCCGACTCTGATTGGCTCCGTTGATTTTTGTATTAAGCTAATCGAAAAAGCAAAGTCTCTGGGCATGAAAGCGGTGATCAGTTCAAGTATCGAATCCAGCTTAGGATTGACTCAACTTGCACGTTTTGCGAAATGGCAACTTCCTGATGAAGTTCCGGGATTAGACACCATCGGACTGTTTAAATCACAGTTAGAGCAAGGTTGGCCAGAGTGTGAACTTCCAATTGCCCCTCTCGCTGAGCAGGAATTAGTGTGGCAATCAGCGTAGAGCCATTCGCGACAGAAAATAGCGCGATTGCACCTTGGATTTACTGGGCTCAGACGAGCCCATTTTCGACTGCATTAGTGACTCCGGAAGAGTCCTTAACCTGGCAGCAGCTTGAATCTCGTATTGAACATTATGCTCACTATTTGCGGGAGCAAGGAGTAGGGTGCGGAAGTGTTGTTACGCTCGTCGGCAAGAATAAAGCTGAGACGGTGTTGTTATATCTGGCGGCGCAGCAGATAGGCGCTATTGGGGCATTAACTATGCCACAGCCGTTCGAGGCTCTTAACGGCAAGTTGCACATTTTATACCAGTCAAAACAGCCGCGTTTCATGTGGTTTACCAAAGAGGTATTGGCCTCTTATTCTAAACTAAATCAAACCGCTCTGAACGGCACATTACTGAACTGTCCCAAGAATACATCACAATCATTAAACGCCAAGCAAGAGAGCGGTTATCGCCATGACAATGCGGCGTCGATTGTCTTCACTTCAGGTTCAACGGGCGTGCCGAAAGCCGTGGTGCATACTCATCGACAACATTACGCCTCAGCACAAGGTTTGCTGAGTGAGTTTACGTTCACTCAGCAGGATACTTGGTTGTTGTCACTGCCTCTTTATCACGTGTCTGGGCTGGCGATTATGTATCGTTGGTTGTTTGCTGGTGCAACGCTGAAGGTTGGTAATGGTCAGTTAGCACAGGATATTTTAGGTGTCTCTCATGCCTCACTGGTGCCTACACAACTTAAACGATTATTGGATGACAAGGCAGAGCTGTCTTTATCTCATGTTTTGCTGGGAGGGAGCCATGTCGATCATGAGTTGGCTTTGCGTGCAGCAAGTCAGGGGATTGAAACCTGGCTGGGCTACGGCATGACAGAAGCGGCGTCTACAGTGACAGCAAAGCAAATCGACAAAACCAGCAATGCTGGCCACGTGCTCCAAAATCGCGACATCAAGATAGTGGATGGCCGTATTTTTATCGGTGGGCAAACCTTAGCATCTGGCTATTTTTTTCAGGGTGACATTACGCCGTTGGTGGACGAATCAGGCTGGTTTGACAGCAAGGATTTAGGAGAGTGGCAGGGAAATGAGCTTAAGATTATTGGCCGGGCTGATAATCAGTTTATCTCGGGTGGTGAAAACATTCATTGTGAAGAGATAGAGGCGGTTCTGAACCAGATCGAGACTGTGGTGCAAAGTATTGTGGTGCCCGTTGAAGATAAGGAGTTCGGTCATCGACCTGTAGCGGTGATTCAAACCGACCAGTTGATGAGTTCAGAGTACTACGAACATTTCCTGCAAGCCAAACTTGAGAAGTTCAAGTGGCCAATCGCGTATCACTCGATGCCAAAGACATTATTAGCGGGTGGAATAAAGGTCTCTCGCAAAGCGGTAAAAGAGTGGCTGCAGAGGAATTGACCAATCTTAAGTAAGGTTAGTCAATTTTGCTATGTGTTAGTCAGAAAGGGAATTTTGTATCCTTATAACACTGAATCATAATTACGCTTCATTCTAAAGAATAAAAGCATAAGGTTCAGTATGGTCAAGACTGCGTTAATAGCGGCAGTTCTGCTACAAATAGGCATCTCACTAAACAGTGAAGGATTAGCTCGTTCTTTAGCTGAACTGACGGCATTTCTTATCGCGATCGCTTTAGTTTTTATCCACAAGCAACGAAGTGATCGTACGTCAGGCAGAACTGAGTCAGAAAGCGTTTGATTAATATTTTCTACGGTTGATTGGATCAGTGAATCAACAGCCATATCAGTGATGATACGGAAACTAAAACCCACAAACTGACACCAAACAGCAATGGCTTAGCACCAGCAGACTTCAGCTTGGAAACGGAAATACTGCATCCTATCAAGAATAAGCACACCACCAATGCCTGCTTGGCAACGGTAAAGATACCGTGATAGAGCACCTCGAATTGAGGTAAAAAGTCACTGAACGCAATGGCCGCGCAATACCAAAAGATAAAGTAAGGAATCGCAATCTTACTTGAACCATCTTCTCCATTATCTCGCGAGAAAATCACAGCACTAATTAATGCAACCGGAATGATCCAAAGCGCGCGAGCTAATTTGAGGGTCGTTGCTGTGGTAAGCGCTTCCTCACCATAAGTCGATGCGGCGCCGACCACTGAAGAGGTGTCATGAATGGCAATGGCTGCCCATGTGCCAAACGTATGTTGGTCTAGTTCCAGCGCATGGCCAATTACGGGGAATACGAATAGGGCGACCGAGTTTAGGACGAAGACAGTTGCCAGTGCCAAACCAATCTGTTCATCTTTAGCTCTGATCGCAGGTGCAACGGCGGCGATAGCACTGCCACCACAAATCGCAGTACCAGAAGAAATTAAATACGCCGTCGTTGTTTCAAGTTTGATGGCTTTGGCAATGAGCGAACCGATCACCAATGTACCAAGTATGGTTGCGATGATTAGACCGATACCATCAGACGTAACCGCCAGAGCCTGCTCGAAATTAATCCCAAACCCTAAACCGATAATGGAATAAGAAAGTAGCTTTTTGGTGAAAGACGCGATAGGCAGTTCGCCTGGCACAAAGCCAAAGCTAGCGAGTAGAAAGCCAATAACCAGCGCGATAGGTGAGGATACAAAAGGGGTCAGGCAAAACAGCAGCGCCAATCCAAAAAGAAGATACTTTTTATTCAAGGTTTATTATTCGTTATTGTTTGTGAAAGTGTGAGTATATCGCATCACTTATGGTCAGTTTGTCTTAATGATTTGAACACATGTTCAGTTATCCTAAACATGTGTTCAAATGAATAGATTCAACGGGGCTTATCAGCGCCAATCACCGCGTAATTCTCGCACCTTCTCAAACATCAATTGAGCCGTTGCGTCGTTTGGCTGGACTGGCGAGCCTGCTTCTATTTCCAGCTTCGACCAGAATCTGGTTGGAAGCCCTTTACAAGCTCTGCCTTTGCATCGGCTAAAGTAACTACCCCAAAGCCCTTTTAATGCTACTGGAATAACAGGGACTGGACTGCGGCGCAGAATAATATCAATACCGCGCATGAACTCTTGGATCTCGCCGTCAGAGGTCAGCTTACCTTCCGGGAAAATACACACGATATCGCCTTCGGCTAATGCTTGTTCGACGTCATTGAACGCTCTTCGGATTGAATTTCGATTACTGGCTGAAATAGGTATCACACCCGTTCGGCGCAAGAAGCCGCGTATCGGCGTCAGGTTGGCGTAATCTTCTTCCATTACAAAGCGAATTAAGCGAGGGCATACCGCGCTTAAAAGTAGTGCGTCCATATAACTGACGTGATTACACACAATCAAGGCGCCGCCGCTTTCTGGTAGATGATGCAGGTTCTTGTGTTTGACTCGGTAAATAGTGTGAGTCAGCATCCAAACAACAAAACGGACGACGAAGATAGGTACCTGCATAAACAGGTACACAGTGACAAGGAGGTTGAGTACTGCAAGTAATGCAAACAACTGCGGAATCGTCATTTCAATCACGCTTAAGCAGACAATACCTAATACCGCGCTACCGACCATAAAGAACGAGTTAAAGATGTTGAGCCCAGCAATGACCTGAGCACGTTCGGTTTCTTTTGCTCGGTGCTGCATTAACGCGTAAAGAGGAACAATGAATAACCCGCCTGATGCACCAATCATCAATAGGTAGAAAAACAGAAGCCAGTAATCCTGGAAGGCGATGAATTCACTAAAAGTTTGAAATTGAGGTAAGTCGCCTGGAATCGAGGTCGCCATCAAGTAACCGAATATTGTGATACCCAGCGCGCCAATTGGCACGATACCGACTTCAATTCGGTGATTGGAAATCCAGTTACAAAGCAATGACCCAAGCGCAATACCGATTGAAAAGAGGGCAAGTAAGAAGGAAACCGCGCTTTCTGTGCCGTTCAGATACACTTTCGTAAAGTTTGGAAATTGGGTCAGGTAAGCAGCACCCAGGAACCAGAACCAACTGATTGCCATAATACACTGAAAGACTACCCGATCAGACTTACAGATCGAGAGGGTGTGCTTAGTTTGTTGATATGGTTGCCAGCGGAAGGTCAGGTTCGGTGCACTAGCGGCTGAAAATGGGATAAAACGACTCGATAAATAACCGAGCAGCGCAAATAGCACCACACAAAATGCCGCGAGGTATTTGGCATTCTCTGATGAGGCAATAATGCCGGCTCCCAGCGTCCCAATCAGAATTGCGATAAAGGTACCGGCTTCGACTAAGGCGTTACCCGGAACCAATTCTTTGTCATTCAGGTTTTGTGGCAGCAGAGCGTACTTTACCGGGCCAAAAAATGCGGACTGAGTGCCCATCAAAAACAGCAGCAGTAATAACACGCCATAACTTTCGGTAATAAAGCCAATGGCGCCCAAAGCCATTATTGCAATTTCAAATAACTTTACCTTGCGGATAAACCATGACTTTTCGTACTTGTCTGCTAACACACCTGCTGAGGCTGAAAACAGAAAGAAAGGAAGAATGAATAAACCCGCGGCTAAATTGATGAACAGGTTGCTGGAAATAGGTAAGGCACCGGCACCAGCAAAGGCGACAAAAAGCAGTAAAACGTTCTTAAAAATGTTGTCATTGAAAGCGCCGAAAAACTGAGTAATGAAATAAGGCAGGAACTTTCTTTGTCTAAGTAAGGAGGGATGTCTGTCCGATGACATGTCGAATCCTTTATTACCAGTTATTGAGGTAGTTAGATAGCAGGTTACTTATTAAAACTTTACCGTCCACTGGTTCACTCGAGAAAAATTTATCATCTACGCTGAGTAGGGTAATGCCATGTACGCCAGACCACAACACACGACTGGCTTGAATTACTTCAGAGTCTGTGCGGTGAGGCGCAATTTCCGCGAGAAGTGACTCTAATATCCCCGTCATACCATCAATGCGTTTTGCTTGCCATTCAGGGAGCTCTGCGCCGTTCATGTTATGCTCGAATACTAATTGCCATCGGTATGGATGTTTAAGGGCAAAATCGTGGTAACAATAGGCCAGTTCAAACAGTGCTTCGTTTGCGTTTTTACAATCACTTGTCGCTTTTCTTGATTCCTGGGATAACTCATCCAGAGTCTGAGCTACAACATGTAAAAGTAGTAAGTTGTAGTTACCGAAAATGTTAACTAATGTACTTGGCACGTAACCGATCATGTTAGCGATCTTACGAAGACTAAGCTCGTGATAAGAGTTATCTTCTAAAAAATCTTTAACGGTTGCTAAGGTTAGGTTTATTAACTCTTCTCTGGTGTGATCGTTTCTGCGCGCCATACTTCAAACTGCTATATTGAACATTGTTCAATATGATAGTCGGCTAGTTATTCACCGTCAATAAATCCTGTATCCAAATGAGCATAACGAGAGATGGATTTGTCTGTTGTTACTGATACTTGCATAAGAAATGATCAGCGAGTGTAACTTTGGCAATATTCTGATACATGTCAGACGGGTTAGATTGTTTTAATGAGCATGCATACGGAGTATGATGAATCAACACTCATCTTTGACGTGCCACTATCTGAACACTAGAAATGATGATTCAGTTGGGCACATTCTTGGATAACTATCGTCAACTGTAAGGATAACGATGAAACGCATATTTTCGATTGTTGCTCTGCTAATGTTCACCGTTGCTGTAACACCTATTGCAGAAGCGAAAAAGTTTGGTGGTGGTAAGTCTTTTGGTAAGAGCTACAAGACTGCGCCTGCGCCAACACAGAAGCAAACAACAAACACGAGTACCGTCGGTAAAGATCAAACCGCCAAATCTTCAAGCAAGAAAGGCTTGATGGGTGGTTTACTCGGAGGTCTTTTAGCTGGTGGCCTTCTGGCAGCATTCTTTGGTGGTGCTTTTGAAGGTATCCAATTTATGGATATCCTTATTATTGGCTTGATTGCCTTCCTAATCTTTAAACTGATGCGAGGCATGTTGGCTGCGAAGCAGGGCAGTATGAATCAGCATCGTCAGCAGCCTGCATTTGGTGGTAACAGCTCGAAGTTCGAACAGCCGAACACTCAAAATTTTGAGCAGCAGCCAAACGTAAATGCTGGTGGTTTTGGTGGCTTCGGTGCACAAAGTGACGTTCCACATAACTTTCCTCCGGGCTTTGACCAGGCAGGATTTGTGAATGGTGCTCGCGAACACTACCGAATCCTACAAGGTGCATGGAACCACAACCAGCTAGAAACGATTGAAGAATATGTTTCTCCGAGCTTACTTGATGATCTAAAAGCAGAGCGCGCGAAACTGGATGGCGAACAGCATACTGATGTGATGTACGTTGATGCAGAGATTGTTCGTGCTGATTACGACGCAAACAAAGCTGAGCTTAGCTTGCAGTTTAGTGGCCGTTACCGCGATGCTGTCGAAGGTATCGAAGAAGATATCACTGATATCTGGCACCTTGAACGTGATCTAACGGTACCTAACGCACCTTGGTTGATTGTTGGTATTCAAGGTTAATCTTCAACAGCGTTCAATTTAGTATCAATAAAATCCCGCTTTTATAGCGGGATTTTTTGTACCTGAAAGTTACCATTAAGTTTTGGTGGGCAGTCTAGTAATACCAGTACCAGAAAAACTCTCATTGATGTGTTTGGTTACACTTGGTGTTAGCCACGTTATGCCTAGTAATGCGATAAACTCGTTACTGCAATTTACACCTTGTTCTCAATGCTTCTTCTAGCTCAATAACTTGCTGTTATTTTGGACTATGAGTATTAGCCACAGGGGGATAAATAACCGTCTGTTACTTTGTATTTAGCTGTGTTGAAGGAGCTCAGTATCTGAATGAGCAGTGAGAAGGTTAATGAAGGGAAATAACGTTTATAAGTCTGTAGGTTAACGAGGGGCAAAACGAAAAAAGCCAGCTCAATGAGCTGGCTTTTCAATATGGTGGAGGGGGACGGATTCGAACCATCGAAGGCAGTGCCGGCAGATTTACAGTCTGCTCCCTTTGGCCACTCGGGAACCCCTCCAGGGTGTTTTTATACTTAAAAGATGATTTCCCAACACATCGTTCAAGTTTGTCTAATGTTTAAAAGGAATAAACACCAGAAGAATATGGTGGAGGGGGACGGATTCGAACCATCGAAGGCAGTGCCGGCAGATTTACAGTCTGCTCCCTTTGGCCACTCGGGAACCCCTCCAGGGTGTTTTTATACTTAAAAGATGATTTCCCAACACATCGTTCAAGTTTGTCTAATGTTTAAAAGGAATAAACACCAGAAGAATATGGTGGAGGGGGACGGATTCGAACCATCGAAGGCAGTGCCGGCAGATTTACAGTCTGCTCCCTTTGGCCACTCGGGAACCCCTCCAGGGTATTTTTATACTTAAAAGATGATTTCCCAACACATCGTTCAAGTTTGTCTAATGTTTAAAAGGAATAAACACCAGAAGAATATGGTGGAGGGGACGGATTCGAACCATCGAAGGCAGTGCCGGCAGATTTACAGTCTGCTCCCTTTGGCCACTCGGGAACCCCTCCAGGGTGTTTTATACTTAAAAGATGATTTCCCAACACATCGTTCAAGTTGTTCTAATGTTTAAAAGGAATAAACATCAGAAAAAATATGGTGGAGGGGGACGGATTCGAACCATCGAAGGCAGTGCCGGCAGATTTACAGTCTGCTCCCTTTGGCCACTCGGGAACCCCTCCAGGGTATTTTTATACTTAGAAGCTGTTTTCCCAACTCATCTCCCAAGTGCGGAGCGAATCATAGCAAACTCGCTCCGACTGTAAAGTATTTTTCTTGCGTTTATACGTCGAATGCTGTCTTTTTATGCAAAGATGCTAGAAAGTCAGCGTTTTGTTTGTCATTTATACAGAATAAATCCTCATTTCTTCCGGAATTTACACTACTTGACGTTGAGGCTCGTAACTATTGATAAACTGTATGAAGTTTAATGACCTAAGTTTATTCGCTAATTGACTAAGAATATGAATATGAAAGCCACTTTATCCTTATCTGTTTTAACGCTTTCTCTATTATTGGCATCGCAAACTACTTTAGCAGCGCAGCGCGGCCCAACTGCTGTTACGGTTGTGACAGAGCAAGTAGAAACGCATGAAATCAATCAGTCTTTATCTCTAATTGGTAAATTAGAGGCAGCGGAGTCTGTAGTTGTTGCTTCTGAAGTGTCGGGCAAAGTCGAGCAAATTGCCGTAAAAGCGAATCAGAATGTCCAACAAGGGCAATTGTTGATTAAGTTAAATGATGACAAAGCAAGAGCAGCGCTTGTTGAGGCTCAGGCATACCTTAAAGATGAGCAACGTAAGCTCAAAGAGTTTCAGCGATTAGTCGCACGAAATGCGATTACTCCAACGGAAATTGATGCTCAGAAAGCCAGTGTTCAAATTGCAGATGCTCGCTTAGATGCTGCAAAAGCTAACCTTGCCGATCTCCATATTGCTGCACCATTCTCCGGGACTGTTGGATTTATTGATTTCAGCCGAGGAAAAATGGTCAGTGCGGGTACTGAACTTTTAACGCTGGATGATCTTTCGGTGATGGAATTAGACCTGCAGGTACCAGAGCGATACTTGTCGAAGCTTTCTGTTGGTATGGAGGTCCAAGCCAAGACAAGCGCATGGGGTGATCAAACTTTTATCGGTAAAGTGACAGGTATTGATACTCGTATTAGCACTGCGACATTGAATTTACGTGTTCGTATTCAGTTTGATAATCCGGAAAATCGCTTGAAGCCGGGAATGCTGGTGAATGCATCTTTAGCGTTTCCAGCCATTGAAGCGCCGATTATCCCAGTACAGGCATTGGAATATTCTGGTACCAAGCGATACGTATACGTCATTGATGAAAACAACAAAGCAACACGTACTGAGGTGCTGCTTGGCGCTCGCGTGGACAACGAAGTTGTGATTGAGTCAGGCGTAAAAGTCGGTGACAAGATCGTGGTGCAAGGCATCGTTAACATGCGTGATGGTGTTCAGGTCGAAGAAATCGTCGCTCCGCTTAAGTCGCCAAAAATGACTTCTACTAATCAGAGTAACGATTCGGATAAGGAAGAAAACTAATGTTACTTTCTGACATTTCCGTAAAACGCCCTATCGCGTCATTGGTATTGAGTATGTTGCTTTGCGTGTTTGGCTTTGTGTCATTTAGCAAGCTTTCTGTACGCGAAATGCCAGATATCGAAAGCCCTGTCGTGTCAATTACGACACGTTACGAAGGGGCTTCCGCCACAATCATCGAGAGCCAGATTACGTCAGTTCTCGAAGATCAGCTTTCCGGTATCAGTGGCATTGATGAAATCAGTTCGACAACACGTAACAGCTCCTCACGAATCACCATCACCTTTGACCTCGGGTATGATCTCAACACTGGCGTCAGCGATGTACGTGATGCGGTTGCCCGAGCTCAGCGTTCATTACCTGACGAAGCAGATGACCCAATTGTTTATAAGAACAATGGTTCTGGCGAGGCTTCTCTTTATATCAACCTTAGCTCGTCAGAAATGGATCGCACCCAACTGACGGATTATGCAGAGCGCGTGTTGATGGATCGCTTTAGTTTGATTTCTGGGGTGAGTTCCATCGATCTTTCTGGTGGTTTGTACAAAGTGATGTACGTAAAGCTGAAACCAGATCTTATGGCTGGTCGAGCAGTGACGGCTTCGGATATTACCACCGCATTGCGTAATGAAAACCTCGAGAGTCCGGGTGGGGAAGTGCGAAATGATTCTACCGTCATGTCGGTACGCACTGCGCGAACCTATAAAACACCAGAAGACTTTCAGTACCTAGTTGTTAAGCGCGCGAGTAATGGTACGCCAATTTACCTGAAAGATGTCGCGGATGTCTTTATTGGCGCGGAAAACGAAAACTCGACGTTTAAAAGTGATGGTGTGGTAAACATCAGTTTAGGAGTAGTGCCTCAGTCGGATGCTAACCCGTTGGAGGTGGCTGAACGTGTTCGATCTGAAGTGGATAATATCCAGAAATTCTTACCGGAAGGTACTCGCCTTGCGATTGACTATGATGCGACGGTGTTTATCGAGCGCTCGATAGAAGAAGTGTATAGCACGCTGTTTATTACCGGCGGTCTGGTGATTCTGGTGCTGTATATCTTTATTGGTCAGGCTCGAGCGACGTTAATACCAGCGGTGACGGTGCCAGTCTCGTTGATCTCGTCTTTCATCGCCGCGTATTACTTCGGTTTCTCTATCAACTTGATCACGCTAATGGCGTTGATTCTATCCATCGGTCTGGTGGTCGATGACGCCATTGTGGTCGTGGAGAATATCTTCCACCACATAGAGCGGGGAGAGTCTCCGTTGCTTGCCGCCTACAAAGGGACTCGAGAAGTTGGCTTTGCGGTTGTCGCAACTACGTTCGTTCTTGTGATGGTATTCCTGCCAATCTCCTTTATGGATGGCATGGTTGGCTTGCTGTTTACCGAATTTTCAGTATTGCTGGCGATGTCGGTAATTTTTTCTTCGCTGATAGCACTGACGTTGACGCCAGTATTGGGCAGTCAGATTCTAAAAGCGAACGTCAAACCAAATCGTTTCAATGAAACCGTCGATCGTATGTTCGCCAAGCTTGAGGCTGGTTATCGTGGTGCATTAAAAGGCGCGTTAAAAGTACGTTGGATTGCGCCTTTGGTTATCTTAGCTTGTATGGGCGGCAGTTATGTTCTGATGAATCAGGTTCCTGCGCAGTTGACGCCACAAGAGGACAGAGGTGTGATTTTTGCCTTTGTTCGTGGTGCCGATGCGACTTCGTACAACCGAATGTCCGCGAACATGGATATTGTCGAAGACCGACTAATGCCGTTATTAGGGCAAGGGTTCCTTAAATCATTCAGTATCCAAACCCCGGCATTTGGAGGTCAGGCGGGTGACCAAACGGGTTTTGTCATCATGATTCTGGAAGATTGGAACGAGCGAAACATCACTGCTCAACAGGCTTTAGGTCAAGTGCGTGGCGCGTTAGCCGGAATTCCTGACGTGCGTGTGTTCCCATTCATGCCTGGTTTCCGCGGCGGATCAAGCGAACCCGTTCAGTTTGTGTTGGGCGGCTCAGATTATGATGAGCTGCTGGTCTGGGCTGAAGCACTGAAAAACAAAGCGGAAGAGTCACCAATGATGGAAGGCGCAGAGATTGACTACTCTGAGAAGACGCCTGAACTATTAGTGACCGTCGATAGACAGCGTGCAGCGGAACTCGGTGTCAGCGTGAAAGACATCTCTGATACGCTTGAAATTATGTTAGGCGGTAAAAGTGAGACAACTTATGTCGATCGCGGCGAAGAATACGACGTGTATCTGCGCGGTGACGAGAATAGCTTTAACAATGCGGCAGATCTAAGCCAGATCTACTTGCGCACCAATAGTGGTGAGCTAGTGACGCTTGATACGGTTACCAAAATAGAGGAGGTAGCCGCTTCCATTCGTCTGTCTCACTACAACAAGCAAAAATCAATCACCATTACGGCGAACTTGTCAGAAGGCTATACCTTAGGTGAAGCGCTGAACTTCCTTGACCAAGAAGCGATTGATTCTCTACCGGGAGATATCTCAGTAAGTTACTCTGGCGAGTCAAAAGACTTTAAAGAGAATCAGTCCAGCGTAGCGGTTGTTTTTGCACTGGCCTTGCTGGTTGCCTATCTCGTACTGGCGGCTCAGTTTGAGAGTTTCGTCAACCCATTGGTGGTGATGTTTACCGTTCCAATGGGGGTATTTGGTGGCTTCTTGGGCTTAATCGTAATGAGCCAGGGCATGAACATTTACAGCCAGATTGGTATGGTCATGTTGATTGGTATGGTGACGAAAAACGGCATCTTGATCGTTGAATTCGCTAACCAGCTTCGTGACCGTGGGGTTGAGTTTGAAAAAGCCATCATTGATGCGGCAGCTCGCCGTTTGCGTCCAATCTTGATGACGGCATTTACCACTCTAGCTGGTGCTATCCCATTGATTTCGTCAACAGGGGCGGGTTATGAAAGCCGAGTCGCCGTTGGTACGGTGATTTTCTTTGGTATGGGCTTCGCGACAATGGTTACTCTATTCGTTATTCCGGCAATGTACCGATTGATTGCAGCGAATACGCGTGCACCAGGTCATGTTGAAGCGGAACTCAATAAGGCATTGAGTCAGGACACCAAAGGACGTATTGCTCACCCTTAGAAAGACTAAGTTGTTGATGACAAAAAGCACCGATTGATTTTCCATTCGGTGCTTTTTTGTTTTGTCTAAACCCGTTTTGCGTATGACGCAATGGTGTTTTTGGCAACTTGGCGTTACCCTGTGTGACGAATCATTTTTACAATAATAGGGCTTGTTGTTCACGCTTTAGCGATGGATGCGATTACGTTACTCCAACATATGCGGGCAGCAGCAAGTAAAATAGTCGAGAAGGAAAGTAAAGTGGCTGAATTTAAATACAAAAATCTTACGCAAGAAGAGCAAGATAAACTTGATGCAGCGACATTCCGTCGTCTTTTAGCCCACCTGGATGCAAATAAAGACGTACAGAATATTGACTTAATGATCCTCGCGGGCTTCTGCCGTAACTGCTTTAGCAAGTGGTACACCGCAGAGGCAGAAAAACTGGGTGTCGATTTAGACATTGATGATGCTCGTGAGCGTGTTTACGGTATGACTTACGATGAGTGGAAGCAAAACCACCAACCAGCAGCGACACCAGAGCAGCTAGCGGCTTTTGAAGCGCGTCAGAAAAAATAGCGCTATAAACGGACATTTATAGATAACAGCCCGCGTCGTGCGGGCTGTTTTGTTTTTCCTATCTCGTTGTTTAGCCTCTTTAGGCGATGACCGGCTCACAGCATGCAGGCTCAACACAGCCTTTCGCCTGAATAATTTCGAGCTGGGTTAGATAAGGCTGAATATCGCCGATGTTTGTCTTAACCCATTCCATATTGAAGTAAGTATCCAAGTAGCGGTCACCAGAGTCACACAGCAGGGTCACGATAGATCCCGTTTCACCACGCAGTTTCATTTCACAAGCAAGCTGAAGCACCGCATACAGGTTGGTTCCCGTAGAAGCACCTACCTTGCGACCGATCAAGTGAGAAACCCAGTGTGCGGTAGCTACGCTTGCCGTATCTGGTATTTTGCGCATTTCATCGACCACGCCAGCGATAAAGCTAGGCTCTACCCGAGGGCGACCAATGCCTTCAATTTTGCTTCCGCTCTCGCACTTCAAATTCGAATTTCCGGACTGGAAAGCGTCATAGAACACCGAATTTTCAGGGTCAGCAACGCACAATTTCGTCTCATATTTTTGGTAACGGATAAATCGACCTATGGTTGCCGATGTGCCACCTGTCCCCGGACTCATAACCACCCAACTTGGAATGGGATGGTCTTCTAACTTCATTTGGCTAAAGATCGAGTTTGCAATGTTGTTGTTCCCACGCCAGTCAGTTGCACGTTCCGCATAGGTGAACTGATCCATGTAGTGTCCGTTTAACTCTTTTGCGAGACGTCGGGACTCGTCATAGATTTGATCTGAGCGTTCGACTAAATGGGCTTTACCACCATAAAACTCGATTTGTTCTATTTTTTTTCGGGCCGTACTTTTTGGCATAACGGCAATAAATGGCAGGCCAAGCAGACGCGCAAAGTAGGCTTCAGACACTGCAGTGCTTCCTGACGAGGCTTCAATGACGGTAGTTTCAGGGCCAATCCAGCCATTGCAAATCGCATACAGGAAAAGAGAACGCGCTAAACGGTGTTTTAATGAGCCAGTAGGGTGTGTGCTCTCATCTTTCAAGTAGATATCGATACCATCAAGAGAAGGAAGGTCGAATTTAAACAGATGAGTGTCTGCAGAGCGTTGAAAATCCGCTTCAATTTTACGTACTGCATTATTGATCCACTGGTGGTCAGTACACATAGCGTCTCTCCTTGGAAGTGATAAATTAGGTTTTGTTTGAAAATAATTTACCTATAATCTGGGAGAAAAACTTTGCTATATTTGTTTGATGATGATTATTTTGTAGAAATAAATTCTCTTTAAATTAGGCTTTATGGAAAATAATTTAGATAAAATTGACAAGCAGTTACTTGCTTTACTCCAGACCGACGGAACACTGTCTTTAAACGAATTGGCTGAACGGGTTAACCTCACCACAACGCCATGTTGGAAGCGCCTTAAGAAACTGGAGGAAGATGGGTTCATTGAAAAGCGAGTTGCGCTGTTAAGTGCGGAAAAACTGGATCTGTCGTTCATTGCGTTTGTGCAACTTAAGACCATCGATCACTCTGAAGAGTGGTATCACCATTTTGTTACTACGGTGAGTGATTTCCCCGAAGTCATGGAATTCTATCGAATGGCGGGTGAGTACGATTACATGATGAAAGTGCTGGTCAAAGACATGAAGTGCTTTGATAAGTTTTATAAGCGTTTGGTGAATAGTGTGAAAGGGCTTTCAAATGTGACCTCTACGTTTGCCATGGAGTCGATCAAGTACACCACAGAGCTCCCGATTGGCCGTATTTAATCAACGGCAACCCGTTACTAAAAAGGAGCGCGAGCCGCTCCTTTGTCGTATTTAAAAGCCAATCTATTTCGTGTAACGCATCACGCCTTCTTGAACCGCTGTTGCGACCAGGTGACCTTGTTGGTTGTAGATTTCTCCGCGAACCAGTCCACGAGTGTGGCTCGCGGTCGGGCTTTCTATAGCGTAAAGCAACCATTCATCCATCTTAAACGGACGATGGAACCAGATAGAATGGTCGATGGTTGCCACCTGGAAGTTTGGTGTCATTAAAGAAACACCATGTGGGTGTAACGCAGTAACTAGGAAGCCCCAATCCGATGCGTAAGCCAACAAGTACTGGTGGATCAGCTGGTTGTCTGGCATTTCACCATTAGCGCGAATCCAAAGGTATTGTTTAGGCTCGGCTTTGGTGGGCTTTAGCGGATTAATCACCGTAACTGGTCGCGTCTCAATCGGCTTTTCACCACAAAACGTTTTGCGCAGCCGTTCAGGCAGATATTCCGCAATATGGCTTGCCAGCTCGCTTTCGGAAGGAAAGTTTTCTGGTCCCGGAATATCAGGCATGGTTTTCTGATGGTCGAATCCAGGTTGATCGCCGTGGTAGGAAGCCGTTAGGTAGAAAATAGGGCGGCCATTTTGAATCGCTTTAACTCGGCGGGTACTAAAACTACGCCCATCGCGCAGGTTTTCCACGTCGTAAATAATCGGTTTTTCAGAATCGCCCGGATAGAGAAAGTAGCTATGAAATGAGTGTACAGTGCGTGTCTCTTCTACGGTGTAACGAGCGGCAGAAAGTGCCTGTCCAATCACCTGACCACCATACACTTGAGGTAAACCTAAGTTCTCGCTTTGTCCGCGGAACAAGCCTTCTTCTAATTGTTCGAGTTGTAGCAGGCTGAGCAACTCTCTTAGTGGTTTACTCATTGTGTCTCCTCACCGTGTGTGTTGAACATCAAGTTAACCCATTTCCCACAGGTCTGTGAAGTGGATCTTAAACTACTAAGAGTATACCTTGTAACAAATATGAAACAAAATCAAATGGTTGGTATCTCTTGAGTTCGTCAAACTATTGTTAAATCAAGTAACTAATCAAAGACAGCCTCGTGATTCGGCCGTATACTTACCTTGGTTTAATATTCATCCTGAGGAATATATGAAAAAAACACTATTGCTTGTTACATCTTTATTTTTTGGTGCTGCTCTTGTGGGTTGCCAAACTTCTCAAACAACAGAAGTGGATTCTGCTGAGGTGTCAATGAAGACCATTACAGGTACAGTGGCTTACCGTGAACGTATTGCTTTACCGCCAAATGCTTTGGTTAGCGTATCTCTAGAAGATGTGTCTCTGGCGGATGCACCATCAAAAGTCATCGCTAAGCAAACCTTTAACACTGAAGGTAAACAAGTTCCTATTGCTTTTGAACTTAGCTACGACAGCAATGAAATTCAAGCGAAGCATAGATACAGCGTTCGTGCTCGTATTGAAGTTGACGGTAAGTTGCGTTTCATCAGCGATACCCATCACGCGGTTATTACTGATGAAGCACAAACTCATCAGGTAGACATCCGATTGGTTGGTGTTCGTTAATTTACGTTCGATAAAAGAACCAAGCGAACAAAAGATGGCAGCTTTAGTTAAGGCTGCCATTTGTATTTTCTGAGCGATACTTTTCCAATTTCAGACACTTCTATCCCTTCTGCCTCAAGCTTGGCTTTTTGCCTATCCAGATCCCGACCTTTTAATGAAATCTTGCCTTGGCTGTTGATGACTCTAAACCAAGGCAGCTTGCTGCCTTCCGGTAAGTTACCTAATGCTTTACCAACATGCCGAGCGTAGCCGGGATAACCTGCCATTTTTGCGATCTCCCCGTAAGTCGAGACTTTCCCAGATGGAATTTGGTGAATCACAGCAAAGATTTGCGCTAAGAATTGGTCCATACTCAAAGTGTCCGTTGTGTATTACCAAGGAATGGTAATACAGACGGCCAGTATTTCGCCATTAGTTATTGACGCGTGTAGCACCCCAGTTTTTCGCGTTTGAACGCCGTTACATTTTTGCAGCGCAGTAACGATATTGGTGAACTCTGTGAGATTCAAAATGATGTCTAGACCCACTTAACGACGAACGAGTTCGTGCTTTATTTGTCGTTGAGTTCCAAAGTTGGTGGGGAAGCCAGGAGGCGCTATGATTTTTTCTACAATCCAGTTTTTTATCACGATTCTACTCGCGGTAGTGTGTGCCAGAGCAATGAGTTTAAGTGGCGGTGAACTCCCTGTTCTCGCTCTCATGATCCCTGCATTATGGCTACTCCCTCAAGGCGGACTAGCGGGTTTAGTACTGCTTGGTGCCATGATGGCATACGGAGCCACACTCTCGATGCAGCCCATCGCGTTATCTATTGGGGTGTTAATTCTATTCCCACTGTTAATGGTGGTGTTCTCTCATCGTAGTTCTCTTGGTGTATTACTCACCACCGGGTTAATTGTATTGACCTTGCAAGTCGGCATTATGGTCACCCAGCAGGGTGGGAAATTGGCAGGTTCAGCATCAGTAACCGTTGTGCAGACGCTTGCTGTCATCGTCATGTGGTGGGCAATTACTCATTGGAAGGCTTCGAATAAGCACAGCTGGTGGCCATTGCTGCTGTTATTACCTCTGTGGGTGGCAGATTTAACCTATGCCGCATTGGTTGCACTCTGTCTGACCGGTATGCTTGCCTCAATGGAGACACTGACAAAGATAAAGCAATCCATTCACTGGAGTAAGCTGCTTTGTTGGACGCTTCCGACAGTTGGTTTTGCCGCGTTGGTTGTCAGCCCTGCGACCGATGTGCCTAAGCCCGTTTTTGTTGTTTGGATCTGTTTATTGGGTACGGCGTGGATGACGGATTACATCCTGCGCAGCGGTGATGAGCAAGCAGAGCTGTAGGTTCTCAGTAGATCCTAGATTGACCGAGTTTTGTTCAAACGATCGCTAATTGGTGAAATTAAAGGTTTTTGCCCTTGCATTATGAGGTCCGATACTGAATAATCGCCCCATCGTTTGAGGCAAGCCCTCAACAAAAGAATTATGGGGCTCTGGTCCTCTCGCAACAATAGCTCGTGAACTCGGTCAGGTCCGGAAGGAAGCAGCCGCAGCGTGTGACTTGTGTGCCGGGATGTGGCTGGGGTCCCACCCATTGAAAAGCCTGCAGTGTTTAAATACATTGCAGGCTTTTTTCGTTTTTGCTTCTTGCAACGTTGAATCGTTTAATGATCTTCAACTAACTGACTCCGTAACCACGATGTGAATGCCTTGAAACGTGGGCGTTCTTCCATTCCTTTCGGGCAAATAAGTAAGTACTTCATGTCGGCTGGAATAACACCAAATGGTGCGATTAATTCACCGCTATCAAGATAAGGCTGAATGAGCGCGACACGTCCCATGCCTACGCCCATATGCTTTTTAACCGCAGATACCGCCATCTCACCATGGTTGAAGACATAGTAATTGGCGTTTGGGGCAATTGGTTCTGTTTGCTGTTTGAGCCAATGTTGCCATTCAAAATCGTAATTGGCTGAATCAATAGACTCTGTGCAATGGATTAAATTGGCGTTAGCTAAGCTACTCACTTGGTCCGTAATCTTATGCTTTTCTGCGTATAACGGCGTGCAAACAGGAGTAAGGTACTCTTCAAACAGCATTTCGTTATGCATATCAGATTGGGGTTCGCGGCTGTAGTAGATAGCTAAATCCACTGGCTCGTGATGAAAGTCGAGGTGACTGGCTTTTACCCTGATTTTTAAGTTCAGGTTAGGATAGCGATCCTGAAAATTTGCCAGCTTAGGTAAAAGCCATGACTGGGCAAACGTTGGTGCGACCCCGATATATAGCTCTCCGGTGAGCTCATTAAAGCGAATATCATCAATGTCAGAAAAGATGGTAGAAAAAGAGCCGCTTACTGTTTCGTATAGTCGTTTTCCTTCCTCCGTCAGCTCCAGCTTTCTGGTCAGCCGGACAAATAGCTTGAAGCCTAACTGCTGCTCCAGTTGTTTAATTCTCTGACTTACCGCTCCCTGAGTTAAGTGCAACTCTTCGGCCGCGTTGGTAAAGCTTAAACACTTTGCGGCAACGTTGAAGGTATACAGGTTTGAGACGACGTGCTGTTTGTTTTCCATTTTGCTCTTATCTATTAGTTCAGCTAATTCATACTGTACTCGAATTGAGTTGTTACGATCAAAATATTCCTTTTTAATTAGCTTGTCTTATGTGATTTTAATTGTCAGTTTCAAGGAGCAAGCTATGTCTTTTCGTTTTCCCGATGAATTTCTGTGGGGTGGGGCAACGGCCGCAAACCAAATTGAAGGTGCGTATAATGCGGATGGTAAGGGACTGTCGACATCCGATATACAACCCTTTGGATCGTTCGGGGAACTAAAGCACCGACAGGATGGTGACTTTAATATCAAAGACATTGCTATTGATTTTTATCACCGTTACCCACAAGACATTGCGCTGTTCTCTGAACTTGGGTTTACGTGTTTTCGCCTTTCGATTGCCTGGAGCCGAATCTTTCCCAAGGGTGATGAATTAGAGCCTAATGAGTTGGGGCTGGCTTATTACGACAAAATTTTTGATGAGCTCGAAAAGCACGGCATTACACCAGTCGTTACGCTATCTCACTATGAAATGCCTCTGCATTTGGCTGAGAAATATCACGGCTGGACAAGCAGAGAACTCATCGGCTTCTTTGAGCGTTACGCTACCGCGGTATTCTCCCGATTTGGACACCGTGTTAAGTACTGGCTGACATTCAATGAAATCAATGCCACATTACATGAGTCGTTCACGGGGGCCGGAATTCCACGCGGCAGTGATGCTCAGGCTCTTTACCAAGGAATACATCACCAGTTGGTGGCCAGTGCAAAAGCAGTCAAAGTCTGTCATGAGCTGCTGCCAGATGCCAAGATCGGTAATATGATGTTAGGCGCAATTCAGTATGCATTAACCAGCCATCCGGATGATGTGTTTGAAGCAATGCAACAGAACCGCGAATGGCTATTTTTCGGAGACGTACAAAGCCGTGGTTACTACCCGGGCTATATGATGCGTAAATTCAAAGAAATGGGCGTTGTTCTTAATATCACGGATGAAGATAAAAAGGCGTTAAAAGAGACCGTCGATTTTATCTCATTCAGTTACTACATGACGGGTTGTGTCAGTGTTCAGAACGAAAACCTAGAGATGACGGATCAGGAAGCTTTCAAAATGGGAAGCAATCCGTATCTGGAGTCAACGGATTGGGGATGGCAAATCGACCCTAAAGGATTGCGTATTGTTTTGAACTTACTTTATGACCGATACCAAAAGCCATTGTTCATCGTAGAAAACGGTCTTGGTGCGGCAGATACCGTCAATGAAAATGGAGAGATTGAGGATGATTACCGAATTCAGTATCTCAATGACCATTTGTATCAGGTTGGTGAAGCGCTTCAGGATGGGGTCGAAATAATGGGTTACACCTGCTGGGGCCCGATTGATTTAGTCAGTGCTTCAACCGCACAGATGTCAAAACGCTACGGCCTGATTTATGTAGACCGTGATAACGACGGTCAAGGCACGTTAAATCGTTTAAAGAAAAAGAGTTTTTACTGGTATCAAAATGTGATTCAAACCAATGGTGAAGCGCTGACTCCACCAAAGGCATAGTATGAGTTATAGGGGGCTTCGGTCGTGATTGCGCAGCTGAAGCCCTTTGACGTCATATTTAAAGCAAGTCGCGAACCCGGTAGTAAGACATAGCCAGAACAAGTGCAGGGGTCCGGAGTAAACGTCCGCCGGGGAATGACATATGAGGCACTTTATCAAAAATGGCAAAGCGCTCAGAGGTGGCTGCAACACACTCGGCCATTAAAGTGCCTGCCAGGCCTGTTACCGCAATGCCATGGCCAGAGAACCCCTGTGCAAAATAAACATTGGGTTTTAGTCGGCCAAAGTGAGGGGCGCGATTCATGGTGATCGCCACGTTACCGCCCCACGCATAATCGATTTTAGCGTTAGTCAATTGAGGAAATATGCTTACCATCCGGTTGCGCATCGCCTTTTCTAAATTAAATGGTGCAACCCCAGAGTAGCTGACCCGTCCGCCAAATAGCATCCGGTTGTCACCGGAACAGCGGAAGTAGTCGAGTACAAAGTTGATGTCACTCGCCGCGATACGGTTTTTCATCAGTTTATTGGTTAGGTCTTCTTCAAGTGGTTCTGTGGCACAGATGTAGGTACCCACGGGCATGACTTTGTTTTCCAGCGAGCTTTCCAACCCTTCCATATAAGCATTACACGCAAGAATAACGTGATTCGCTTTCACCTCACCATGCTTGGTAAATAGAGTAGCAGGGTCGCCGTGCTCTATTTTAATCACCGCACTTTCTTCAAAGAACTGAGCTCCGGCGGCTTGGGCGGCATTAGTTAAGCCAAGCGTGTAGTTTAATGGGTGTAAGTGACCACTATTGCGATCAAGCATGCCGGATGTGTATTTGTCGCTATCAATATTCTCTCTGACTTGTTCTTTGTCCCACAGTTCAAGAGAGTCATATTGATAGCGTTCTGTCAGGTTGGCATACCATTCTTTTAGCTCTTTGTCATGACGCGATTTCATGCCCAAATGAACCATGCCATCCCGCCAATCACAGTCAATATTGTACTTTTTAATATTGTTTTTGGTCAGAGCGAGCGCTTCGATGGACAGTTCCCAAAGTTTCTTGGCGTCAGACTCACCGACCAGCTTTTCAAGTGTATGTTGCTCTGAAGCCCAGCCAAAAATTGCCTGTCCGCCACTGCGCCCTGATGCCCCCCAACCGACACGATTGGCTTCCAATACGATGACGCTATAGCCTTTGTTGGCGAGTTCCAATGCCGCTGTTGCTCCGGTTATACCAGATCCCACAATACACACATCGGCAACGTGGCTTCCTTTCAACGTAGGAAAGCGCAAATCTTGGTTTTTTGATGCAGCATAGTAAGAGAGGGTATGCTTCGTACTCATCTTGACATCCTTTTCTTCTAATCTTGATTCAATACTTATCGGTACCATTGGTATTCAAGTGGTGAAACTTGAGCCGAAAACCTTTCCTGCTCGTGTTTTTTGTTGGCGAGGTAAACTTTGCAAAGCTCTTCTCCAAAGCTGTTTTGCATAAATTCACTTGCTGAGAAGGCATGTAAAGCGCTGTCCCAAGAGCTTGGCAGAGTCGGCAGATCGAGCTGAGTTGCGTCTCCGTCTATTGGCGCTGGCGGTACCAGATTGTTTTCAATGCCGTCTAGGATGGATGCCAATAAAACAGACACAGTAAGATAAGGGTTAACATCGGCACCTGATAAACGGTGCTCGATTCGCTTGTCTTCTTCGCCGCTGGCTGGCACACGTACGGCAACCGTTCGGTTATCCCACCCCCATGAAGCATGCATTGGTACGAACATATTCGGTTGTAAGCGTCGATAGGAGTTGGCATTGGGAGCAAAAATCGCCATGCATTCATCCATGTGTTCTAAGACACCAGCAATGGCATTGAGCAGTAAATCGTCATTATACCCAAGCACGTTAATCCCATCGGCGTCCTGCAAGCTGATGTGAACGTGGCAACCGCTGCCTGCATATTCGGTATAAGGTTTAGCCATGAAGTTGGCATGAAATCCATGTTTCTTCGCTATCGCACGAACGACACGTTTTAGTAGCATGGCATGGTCACAAGCAAGCAATACATCGGTGGAATGTTTTAGGTTTACTTCAAATTGCCCCGGTGCATATTCGGCTGTGATGTTTTCTGCCGGAATGCCTTGTTCTTGACATGCGCTTACGATTTCATCCAAAAAAGTTTTAAATTCATCGAGTTCATCCAGTGAATAGACTTGCGTTTGTGTCATTCGCTCGCCGCTAACTGGCATCAGAGGGGGTTGTGGGCAGCCAGTATCATCGGTTTCAGGATCCTGCAAATAAAACTCTAACTCAACCGCGACACACGGATGAAAGCCTTTGCTTTTCAGTTTTTTTACTTGAAGATCGAGGACGTGTCTGGGGTCAGCAAAGAAAGGTTGGTTCGTCTCGGGCTCGTACATCGTAACGATGGCTTGGGCGCTATTCTCTTGCCACGGTACGACCTGCAATGAGTTTGGCACAATACGGCAAATACGGTCACCATCGCCTTTTTCAAATCCCAATCCGGTCTCTTCGACGGTTTCGCCGCAGATATCCAGTGCAAAAACGGACGCAGGCAAACAGATACCTTGCTCCAGGACTTTGCTGAGTTGGGCGGTGTTGATCCGTTTTCCCCTGACGACGCCGTTCATATCGAACAGAATCAAATCAATCGTCGTGATGTTTGGATTTTGTTCGATAAAATGAGCAATTTCTTGCTGCTCTTGCTTGGTTTTTAGTCGGTCAATGTTAATCGGTTGATTGGCAAGACTAGTCATATCCGCTGTGCCTCCTTGGCGTTAAACGTAATAATCCCTTGTTCTATATGGGCTCAGGAATGCCCCGCAGACAGCTTTACTTGCCTATTAAACATACACACATTGTTTAGAAAATTGCAACACATTTGTAACTTTAACCTCACCGATGCTGTATCTTGATATAAAATATTTAACAGATTGGTTGACTTTTGGGCGAGTTAGGCACAATGCTAAATAGGGCTTATTGATACATCCATGATTTTTGACGTGGGTTAGCAACGGGCGATTTTGTACTCAACCCGATTGGTTCGGTAGTTGGGATTAGAAAAACATACGAGTGTTATTTTGTTGTTCGCCGTTTTTGAGCGGACGCAAAGCTGTAAACATAAAGCTGTATTTCATGGACCGAAATTATTGCAAAGAAGGATTTATGGAAACATTCAAGAAATGGATTGAAGAAAACCGTATTACTGAAGTCGAGTGTCTTATCCCTGACATTACTGGTAACGCAAGAGGCAAAATTATGCCCGCCAAAAAATTTCTTCGAGAAGGAGGGATGCATCTTCCCGAAGTGATTTTTTTCCAGACGGTAAACGGTGACTGGCCAGACGATGAAAGCATGATTGATCTTACCGAGAAAGACATGAATCTCGAGCCAGATCCAAATACGGTTAGGTTAGTTCCATGGACAAAAGATCCAACAGGTCAGGTAATTCATGACTGTTTCACAGTGGATGGTGAGCCAGTAGAAGTTTCCCCAAGAGCGGTATTACATCGTGTTTTATCGTTCTACGAAAGAGAGGGTTGGAACCCAATAGTGGCCCCTGAGCTAGAGTTTTTCTTGGTTAAGAAAAATCTGGACTGGGACTATCCGCTTGAGCCGCCGATTGGTCGAAATGGGAGACCAGAAACGGCCAGACAATCCTTCAGTATCGATGCTGTGAATGAATTCGATCCTATTTTTGAAGATATGTATGACTTCTGTGAGGCGCAAGGCCTGGACGTTGATACATTAGTTCATGAATCGGGTGCCGCTCAGATGGAGTTGAACTTCGATCACGGTGAACCGTTAGATTTGGCAGATCAGGTGTTTCTCTTTAAACGCACGGTACGAGAAGCCGCATTGCGCCACGATGTTTATGCCACGTTTATGGCGAAACCAATGGAGCATGAACCTGGTAGTGCAATGCACATTCACCAAAGTTTGGTGGACGTGAACGGCAAGAACCTGTTCGCCAATGAAGACGGCTCTAACAGCGAACTCTTCCTCAATTATATTGCTGGCATGCAAAAATATACCCCGGCAGCGATTGCCTTTTTTGCGCCAAACGTCAATTCCTACCGTCGACTGGTCTTCGGCGAGTCAGCGCCTACCAACGTGGCTTGGGGAGAAGACAACCGCACGGTTGGGCTTCGAGTTCCGGTCTCTGATAAAAATGCCCGCCGGATTGAAAACCGTTACGCCGGTGCGGATGCAAACCCTTACTTAGCGATGGCATTGTCATTGGCCTGTGGCTACTTGGGTATGAAAGAAAAACTTACCCCGACACCGCAGAGTACAGGTGACATGACGACAGAACCTTACTCACTGCCTCATACATTGGAAGATGCGTTATTGCTGCTGGAAAACAGTAACGAGCTGAGAGAAATTCTCGGTGATCGATTTGTTTCTGCTTATGTGGCAATTAAGCGAAAAGAGTACAAAACGTTCTTTCAAGTTATCAGCTCTTGGGAGCGTGAGTTCTTACTCTTAAACGTATAAGTCAAACTTAATTACCAAGTGAAAGCTACTTTCTCCTAGCGAACGTTACCGTCGAACCATTTATCTTTGCGGATAAAGGGAAAGTAGTGCTCACGTTATTAATAAACCATGGAATGAAACTATGTCTAAATGGATTGAGCAAGATAGTGCACATTGCTTGCACCCTTTTACTAACTTCAAGGCGTTAAATGACAAAGGTTCTCGCATTATTAAGCGCGCGGAAGGGGTTTACATCTATGACGAGGATGACAACAAAATCCTCGACGGTATGGCGGGCTTATGGTGTGTGAATATGGGCTACAGCTGTCAGCCTCTTATTGATGCCGCGACAAAGCAAATGCAAGAATTGCCGTACTACAATTTGTTTTTCCAAACCGCACATCCACCAGCGGTAGAGCTTTCTACTTTATTGGCCGAGGTCACGCCAGAAGGCATGAACCATGTGTTCTATACGGGCTCAGGTTCTGAGTGTAATGACACGGTAGTGAGAATGGTTCGTCACTACTGGAGTAGCCTTGGTAAACCGCAAAAGCAAACCATCATCAGCCGTAAAAATGCTTACCACGGCAGCACTATGGCGGGGGCAAGTCTCGGCGGCATGTCTGCGATGCATGCGCAAGGTGGTCTTCCTTTACCTAACATCGTGCACATCGATCAACCTTACTATTTTGGTGAAGGAAATGGCGTCGATGAAACCGAATTTGGTTTAGAGCGTGCAAGGCAGCTAGAAGAGAAGATTCTAGAACTCGGTGAAGAAAATGTCGCTGCTTTTATTGCAGAGCCTATTCAAGGTGCTGGTGGCGTGATTATTCCACCGTCAAGCTACTGGCCTGAAATCCAACGTATTTGTGACAAATATGAAATTCTATTGATTGTTGATGAAGTGATTTGTGGCTTTGGCCGCACTGGCGAATGGTTCGCAAGTCAGACCTTCAACATAAAGCCAGATCTTATGTGTATGGCGAAAGGGATCACATCAGGTTACCTGCCGCTAGGTGGTGTGATGGTTCGTGATCATGTTGCCAAAGTACTCACCGATGCAGATACGGAATTCGCACACGGTTTTACTTACTCAGGTCATCCTGCTTCTTGTGCGGTTGCCATCGCCAACATTAAAGAGATGCAGCGTCTCAGCGTTGTTAATCAAGTACGAGAAGAGACCGGTCCATATTTTGCCAAACGTTGGGCAGAGCTCGCTGAGCACCCAATGGTTGGTGAAGCGCGTAGCGTTGGCCTGGTCGGTGCAATTGAGCTTGTTAAAGACAAACAAACCAAACAACGCTTCGATAAAGAGTTAGATGTGGGTACTCGTTGCCGCGACCATTGTTTTAACAGTGGCGTGGTATTGAGAGCCGTCGGAGACTCAATGATCTGTTCTCCACCACTGATTATCACTAAATCAGAAATAGACGAACTAGTTGCACTTGCAAAACTGGCTTTAGATAACACGCTCGCCGACGTTCAGCAGTAGCCGACGAGAACAATACCAAAACTCACCAAGGAATGGAGATCCAAATGGAGAAAATGAAGGTTTATTGTGGGGTAGCGTTGGGGATGACTCTTGGGTTCGCCCCGTTAACATCAATTGCTGCGGAAGACAAAGTACTCAATATCTATAACTGGTCTGATTATATAGCTGAAGATACCATCGCCAAATTTGAGCAGGAAACGGGTATCAAGGTTGTCTACGATGTTTTTGATTCTAATGAAGTCCTGGAAGCAAAAGTTCTATCAGGCAACACTGGCTTCGACCTTATTGTCCCGAGTAACGACTTTTTGGGCAGACAAGTAAAAGCGGGCGCTTTTCAGAAGCTGGATAAAGAAAAGCTCAGCAACTATAAAAACCTAGACCCAAAACTGATGGGAATCTTGTCAGACACCGTCGATCCTGAGAATGCTTATTCGGTGCCTTACCTCTGGGGTACAACAGGTATTGGCTACAACGTCGAGAAGGTCAAAGCGGCACTTGGAGAGGATGCTCCGGTCAACAGCTGGGATCTGGTGTTTAAACCAGAGAACATGGAAAAACTGGCGAAATGTGGTGTGGGCTTTTTGAATGCGCCATCAGAGATCATGGCGGCATCGCTGAACTACATTGGCAAAGATCCAAATAGTACGGATCCGAATGATTACAAAAAGGATGCGCTTGAGTTACTCAAAACTGTCCGTCCATATGTCACTTACTTCCACTCTTCGCAATACATTAATGACTTAGCCAATGGTGACATTTGTGTCGCGATCGGTTGGTCCGGAGATGTTCTTCAAGCGGCAGATCGGGCGGCAGAAGCGGATAACGGTGTTGAGATTGCTTACTCAATTCCGAAAGAGGGCGCTTTAGCTTGGTTTGATTTGATGGCCATTCCTAAAGATGCTAAGCATCCAGAAAATGCCCACCTTTTCATTAACTTCCTGTTAAGACCAGAAATCATCGCTGAAATCAGTAACTACGTTTGGTACGCGAATCCAAACCCGCCGTCACGTGAGTTTATTGATAGTGAGATTCTGGATGATCCAGGCATCTACCCTAATGAGGAAACACAAGAGAAGCTCTACAGCGCAAAAATGTTACCTCATAAAACCGCTCGTGCGATGACTCGTGCGTGGACTGATTTTGTTAAAAACTAGATAGAGACAAAGAGGTGACCCTAGGGTCGCCTCTTTTATGGAGAGTGCCATGACAGTGATGTCAATTTGTAATGATCTTCCTCATATGCATGTGGATTCTAACCCGCCAAAACCTTTATTAGAAATCAAAGGGCTCACCAAAAGCTTTGATGGTCACGTCGCCGTTGATGGTTTGGATTTGACGATCAATCAAGGTGAACTGTTTGCCCTGCTTGGCGCATCGGGCTGTGGAAAATCAACGTTGCTGAGAATGCTTGCTGGCTTCGAGCAACCTTCAGCAGGGCAGATTATTTTAGATGGAGAAGATCTTGCCGAGATACCTCCGTATCGTCGCCCGGTCAATATGATGTTCCAATCCTATGCGCTGTTTCCTCATATGACCGTTGCAGACAATATTGCATTTGGTTTAAAGCAGGACGGTATGTCACGCCAAGAAATCAATCAAACCGTCAAACAGATGCTAGAGCTGGTCCATATGTCTGACTATGCCAAACGCAAACCTCATCAACTTTCTGGTGGTCAGAAACAGCGTGTTGCACTGGCTCGTAGTTTAGCGAAAAAGCCAAAACTGCTGCTTCTGGATGAACCAATGGGCGCTTTAGATAAAAACTTAAGAGAAAAAATGCAACTCGAAGTGGTGGATATCTTAGAGCGTGTGGGGGTGACTTGTGTGATGGTGACACACGATCAAGAAGAAGCCATGACCATGGCCAGTCGAATGGCGATTATGAATAAAGGTCAGTTTGTGCAAATTGGCTCTCCAGAATCGATCTATGAGCACCCGAATTCGAAATTCTCTGCCAAGTTTGTCGGCACCGTAAATATCTTTGAAGGCATATTGGAAAATAATCAAAACGACAGTTGCACCGTCCGCAGTCAGGATCTTGAACACCCGATTTGTATTAATGAAGGCATTTCTGGTGTGACAGGGGTACCCGTGATGATTGCGGTTAGGCCAGAGAAAATGGCGTTGAGCACACATAGCAATCATTCGGTCAACAGCTGCACAGGGATCGTTGAAGATATTGCCTATATGGGTAATCAATCTATCTACCACGTGCGTTTACCGTCTGGAAAATTAGTCACGGCAACCTTACAAAATACCACTCGCTTGAGAAAAGACATGCCGACGTGGGAACAGAAGGTCACGCTAAGTTGGGAAATGGAAAGCTGCGTGGTACTTAAAATATGATAAAGAAAGCCAAACTCGATATCTGGCGTGTCATACCCACGCCCAAGTGCTTACTGCTTGCTGTCCCTTATGGATGGTTGTTACTGTTCTTCTTACTCCCATTTTTGATCGTATTTAAGATCAGCTTCGCCGAGGCTCAGGTCTCGATTCCTCCCTATTCTGAACTGCTCAGTTACGCCGAGCAGCAATTGCAGCTACTGCTGAATATCGGTAACTACGAATATTTGTTGGAAGATGATTTGTATGTGTCTTCCTATTTAGAGTCGATACGTATCGCATTCATTTCAACGTTACTGTGTTTAGTGGTCGGTTTTCCAATTGCCTGGGCTATTGTGCATTCAACGCCGTCGACGCGTAACGTCCTGCTGATGCTGATCATTCTGCCTTCATGGACGAGTTTTTTGATTCGAGTCTATGCCTGGATAGGTATCCTCAAAAACAATGGATTACTTAATAACGTGCTACTAACCATTGGGGCGATTGACGAGCCATTGAAGATATTGTATACCGACGTCGCCGTATATATCGGCATTGTGTATACCTATCTGCCTTTCATGGTTTTACCTTTGTACACCGCGCTGATGCGAGTCGATTATTCACTAATAGAAGCCTCGAGTGATTTAGGCGCGAAACCAATCACCACATTGTTTAGTGTTTTAATTCCTTTAACCCGCGCCGGTATTATCGCCGGTTCCATGCTGGTCTTTATTCCTGCGGTAGGGGAGTTTGTTATTCCTGAACTGCTCGGCGGGCCAGATTCAATACTAATCGGCAAAGTGTTATGGCAAGAGTTTTTCAATAACCGAGACTGGCCTGTTGCCTCGGCCGTTGCCACCACGATGTTACTCATACTAATGGTGCCAATTCTTTGGTTCCACCGTTATCAAAAACGTGAATTGGAGGTACAGGGATGAACGATATTCCAGTTTACAACAACAAATGGAAGTGGATGGTTTTAGGGTTAGGTTTTGCTTTCCTCTATTTACCCATTCTGATTTTGATTATTTATTCTTTTAATGAAAACCGCTTAGTGACCGTTTGGTCTGGGTTTTCTTTTAAGTGGTATTCAGAGTTATTTGACGATGACTTATTAATGGGCGGGGTAAAGCTGAGCTTGTTAATTGGTTTTCTCTCTGCCAGCGCCGCTGTGGTGCTGGGGACTATCGCGGCGTTTGTCCTGAATCGCTTCGGGAAATTTAGAGGTGAAACCGGATTCGCGTTTATGATCACGGCGCCGTTGGTGATGCCAGAAGTGATCACCGGCCTGTCTTTACTGCTACTCTTCATTGCGATGGGGCAAGTGTTTGATTTATTTAATCAACGCGGAATGATGACTATCTGGATTGCACATGTTACGTTTTGCACGGCTTACGTTACGGTAGTCGTTAGCTCCAGGTTACAAGAGGTCGATCGCTCAATTGAAGAGGCTGCAATGGATTTGGGGGCTCCGCCCTGGAAGGTCTTTCTGCAAATTACCTTACCCACGATTGCTCCTGCTATTGTTGCAGGCTGGTTGCTGGCGTTTACGTTATCACTCGATGACCTGGTGATTGCGAGTTTTGTATCTGGTCCGAGTGCTACAACGCTACCAATGGTGGTATTCTCCAGCGTTAGACTAGGCGTTAGTCCTAAAATTAATGCCCTCGCGACGTTGATTATTTTAGCGGTATCCTGTGCCACCTTTATTGCGTGGTGGGTACTCGCTAAAGCGGAGAAACGGCGATTACAAGAGGCAAAAATGAGCCAGCAGTAGAGGCATTCGCTGACAAATTAGGAGAGATACATGGATAGAGACATGGATGTAGGCAAGCAACTTAAGACGATCCGAACCATGCGTGGTTTATCCCAACGAGAGCTTGCGAAGAGAAGCGGCGTGACGAACTCCATGATCTCTCAAATTGAACAGAACCTTGTGAACCCTTCCGTTGGATCTCTAAAAAAGATACTGGAAGCGATTCCCATCTCAATGGGTGAGTTTTTCACTTTAGACGTTGAATGTGAGGACGACATCTTTTTTAGTCCGGAACAGATGACGGATTTAGGCGATGGCAAGATTAACCTGATGTTAGTGGGTGCGAAACGAGAAGGTCGCAAACTTGCTATATTGCATGAAGTCTACCCGCCAGGTGCTGATACCGGCACTGATTTCATGCAGCACGAAGGTGAAGAAGGCGGCGTGGTGATTCGTGGAGAAATAGAGATCACAGTAGGCAGTCGCACTCAGGTACTGAAAGCCGGTGATTCTTACTATTTTGAGACGCGTAAGCCACACCGATTTCGCAATAAAGGCAAGGTGGAGTGTGAGTTGATAAGCGCTTCGACGCCACCAACGTTTTAGATAATCGCTTTCGAAAAAATGGCCTCTGTTACGAGGCCATTTTTAATCACGGTGCATTTTTAGTCACGGTGAATGCGGTTATGAGACAAAAAGACTAATCAAGTTCGATCCATGTCGATTTGATTTCGGTGTATTTATCTAAGGCGTGTAAAGACTTATCTCTGCCGTTACCACTTTGTTTGTACCCGCCAAACGGCATTGTCATATCTCCACCATCCCAGTTGTTCACAAATACGGTACCGGCTCGTAGCGCGCGAGAGCATTTTACCGCAGTGGAAATATCGGAAGTCCACACGCCTGCAGCAAGGCCATATTCACTGTCGTTGGCAAGCTCGATCGCTTCATCAATCGTGTCGAATGTCGTCACACAAAGCACAGGACCAAATATCTCTTCTTTGAATATACGCATGTCAGGTGTTACGTCTGTGAAGACAGCAGGCTGAATAAAGTAGCCGCCTGTATGTTCAAGAACGGGTTGGCCACCAAATCGAAGTGTTGCACCTTCCTGTTTGCCTACCTCTATATAATCGAGTACGCGTTCAAACTGAGCTTTATCGACAATCGCGCCAACACGAGAGCTGTCGTTAAGAGGATCGCCAGGTTGCCATTTGTCCATGTTCTTCATTAGTAGATTGATGAATTGATCTTTGATGGATGAGTGAACCAAAAGACGAGAGCCAGCGGTACAGACTTCGCCCTGGTTATAGCAAATCGCACTTGCTGCGGTGGCAGCCGCTTTCTCAATATTTTTTACATCGTAATGGACAATATGAGGGCTCTTGCCTCCACATTCCATAAAGGTTCGCTTGAGGTTAGATTCACCAGCAAAGGTCAATAATTTCTTCCCGATAGCCGTAGAGCCAGTAAAAGTAATGCAGTCGACGTCGTTGTGAAGCGCTAGTGCTTGCCCTGCCTCATGACCAAAGCCTGGTAGAACTTGAAGTACACCGTCGGGAATCCCGGCTTGAGAAGCTAATTCTGCGAGTAAAATAGCGGTGAGAGGCGATTTTTCCGATGGTTTGATGATGACTGAGTTACCAGTGGCGAGTGCCGGGCCAATTTTCCAAGCCGCCATCACGGTAGGGAAGTTCCAAGGAACAATGGCGGCGACGACGCCTAAAGGCTCTCTTGTCACCAGCGCGAGCGCTTCTTCGGTCACGGGAGCGACTTCATCGTAAATTTTATCAATCGCTTCAGCGTTCCACTGTATGCATCGAGCGGTGGCTGGCGCATCGTATCCCATGGCATCAGAAATGGGTTTTCCCATATCTAAAGACTCCAGAAGAGCGAACTGTTCTTGGTGTTGTTCGATAAGCTTGGCGTAGTTGAGTAATACCGTTTTACGCTGCGCTGGTGGCAGTCCTGCCCACACTCGGGAATGAAAAGCATCACGCGCGGCTTTAACCGCAATCTCGACATCTTCCTCACGGCAACGCGCTACATGAGCGAGGTGTTTCCCCGTTGCTGGGTTAATAATCTCGAAGGTATCATCGCTGATAGCGTTAGTGAGTTTTCCGTTAATGTAGGCTTGTGTATTAAACCTCAACTCAGTGGCTTTATCATGCCAGTTTGTAGTGTCCATTCTGTGTCCTTATTCCTTTTATGTCTTTGTATTCCTGATGAAGTGCTAAACCTGCTTAGCGATTAAATATGCAAAGAAGGTTTAACGCTGTTTTCTCTCCATTGCGTTAAAGTTAAAAAATCGTGCTTGAATCGAGCTAATTGATAGCCGTGAACGAAAAGTTTGATAAATAAACTAATCAAAACGTAGATAGTGAATGTAGAGAAATCAACAAAGTGTTCAGTATTTTATGATTTTTAGATATAAAAACTGCGTATTTAGTCTATCTTGTTAAATATTGGGGTTCGTTAATTGAATAACGGTCTTGGAATAGATGACGTGCGATTTGATACTAGAATGAAAAGTATCGCCGCTTGATGATCGAACGGTTTAAAATCAAGTGAAATGTAAATTCAAGGATGATAGGTGAATAATGAAAATTGGGATAATAACCTGCGGATATGTCGATCCACCTTTGTCTGATGGCCACGGCCAATATGCAGATATGATTGAAAGCGCTTTTGCTAGTGTGAATGACGCGATGACGTTTCAAAATTTTGATGCGATAAAAGGTGAGTTACCAAGTTTTGATGAGTGCCACGGTTTTATTATTACCGGTAGTGTGCACAACGCTTATGACGATTTGCCATGGATTCTGGATTTAGCTGATTGGATTCGTTGCTGTGAAGCAAGAAGAAAACCACTGGTCGGGATTTGTTTCGGACATCAGTTAATTGCCAGAGCACTTGGTGGGGTGGTTAAAAAGTCTGAGAAAGGTTGGGGTTTGGGCAGTTATGAGGTAAAAGTCGTGGCACTTAAGAAATGGATGAATCTTGCCATTGACAGTGCGCGTATGCTGGTAAGCCACCAAGATCAGGTGGTGATTGTACCCAAAGAGATGAGCGTAATCGCAGGAAACGATTTTTGTCCTAACTTCATGCTGGTCAAAGACAATCATATTTTAACCGTACAAGGTCATCCCGAATTCAGCTCCGAGTTTACCGAGCTACTGGTGAGAAAGCGCCAACATCTGTTGTCTGAACGTCAGTATGAGGATGCGTTTGCTCAGTTGAAAAAGCCTAACGATTCCGCGCTTTTTTTGCATTGGATGGACGCGTTCTTTACGCGTGATCAGCAAAGGATAGGCTCTGAGGAAATGCAGAAAGTCGGCTAATAAAGAATGGTTTACCATTGTGACCGCGGCATTCTATATCAGCATTATTAATGATTCGAATGTCGTTGGTTACAGATGACGACAAAGGCCTTACAGTGAGAAACTGCTTAAACTCGCTAGCTATCTTTTACTTCTCACTTCAACCTCTCTTTAGCTGCGCACGTCTTTACTCTATAATCCCTGCGTTTTATTCGGTACTTAACCATTTTCTCCCGGGATATTTTCATGATTTCAAAAAACCAATTAAAACTGCTTCGTGCTTTGGGACAAAAGAAGCAACGTAAAGCACACGGCTTATTTCTGGTTCAGGGTGAAAAGAACGTACTGGAGCTAGCAACGAGTTCGTTAACGGTGAAACAGATTTTTGCTACAGCTGAATTTCTTGAACAGCACCGCCAAGATCTTGGTCAGTTCGATTGTATCGAAGCATCATTGGATGATTTGACCAAAGCAAGCACACTGGTCAGTAACAACGCGGCAATTGCGGTCGTAGAAATTCCAAGTACAAAAGTGCCTCAGGCAAAAGGTCTGATGATTGCACTAGATGGTGTGTCTGACCCAGGTAACTTAGGTACCATCATTCGCGTAGCGGATTGGTACGGCATTAAGCACATTGTCGCGAGTTCGGACTGTGCGGATCCGTACAACCCTAAAACCATTAGTGCGACGATGGGCAGCTTTGGCCGAGTTCAGGTTAGCCTTGTTGACCTGCCAAGCTACTTAGAGCAAGCGAACTTGCCAGTCTACGGCGCGTTTCTGGAAGGGGAAAGCGTACATAAAACCGATTTCTCTGCCGAAGGTATCTTACTGATGGGCAGTGAATCACACGGTGTGCGTGAAGAAGCGTCGAAATTCGTGACTGACAAAATCACCATTCCAGCTTTTGGTGGCGCAGAGTCGCTTAACGTTGCCATGGCGACGGGCATTATTCTGGACAACATGCGTCGTCAACACAGCTAATTGAGCTGAATTGAGACACAAAAAAAGCGTAACAACTTCGGTTGTTACGCTTTTTCCGTTTTGGATGCTTTTATTTTTCCAACATATCTAGCTTGTTTGGCACGCCATTCCATTTCTCAGCGTCTTCCATTGCTGGTTTTACCTCAGTCTGTACTGGCCAAATCTCAGCAAGCTCTGCATTTAATGCCGTATAGATTTGTTGATCTTCTGGGACTTCATCTTCCTGAAAAATCGCATGAGCGTCACACTCGTCGACACACAAGCCGCAGTCGATACACTCTATTGGGTTGATTACCATGAAGTTTGGCCCTTCGTGAAAGGCATCAGCCGGGCACACTGCGACACAGTCAGTGTATTTACATTGGATACAGTTATCGGTTACGACAAATGCCATGATAATCCGCTCTTAAGTTAGTCAAAATCAAAGAAAGGGGATAATACTCGTCCCAAGGTAAAATTCAACATTCGATAGGTTAAATAGCCCCTCTCACTTTGATTTAGTATGACAGACAATTCAATTTCTCGTAAAATGCGCGCCATTGTGAGCTGACCCTGTATTTCGCAGGGTTTTGGCTAAGACACCAACTACCCGAGACATCGATATGATTCGTATTAATGAAATTAGACTTCCTCTTGATCATAAGGAAGGCGCGCTATTAGACGCGATCACTAAAAAGCTTGGCATTCCTGCTGAGAAAGTTATCTCCTTTAACGTCTTTAGACGCGGCTACGATGCTCGTAAGAAAACGAATATTCAGCTTATCTACACGCTAGACATCATTGTTGAAGGTGATGAAACGGCGCTGCTAGAGAAGTTTACGAAAGACCCACATGTTCGCCAAACTCCAGATATGGAATACAAATTTGTCGCGAAAGCACCTGAAAACCTAAAAGAACGCCCTGTGGTCATCGGCTTCGGTCCTTGTGGTCTGTTTGCTGGTCTGGTTTTGGCTCAAATGGGCTTTAACCCAATCATTGTTGAGCGTGGTAAAGAAGTACGTGAACGTACTAAAGATACGTTCGGTTTTTGGCGTAAGCGTGCTCTAAATACGGAGTCAAACGTGCAGTTTGGTGAGGGCGGCGCAGGTACGTTCTCTGACGGCAAGCTTTACAGTCAGGTAAAAGATCCAAACTTCTACGGCCGTAAAGTGATCACTGAATTTGTCGATGCGGGTGCACCAGAAGAAATTCTTTACGTAAGTAAGCCGCACATCGGTACCTTTAAACTGGTTACGATGATCGAGAAAATGCGCGCGAAAATCATCGAACTGGGTGGTGAAATCCGCTTTAGCACACGTGTGGATGATCTTCACATGGAAGATGGTCAGATTACGGGTGTAACGCTATCTAATGGCGAAGAAATTAAGTCTCGCCACATCGTTCTTGCGGTTGGCCATAGTGCTCGTGACACTTTTGAAATGTTGCATGATCGTGGTGTTTACATGGAAGCAAAACCATTCTCGGTTGGTTTCCGTATTGAGCACAAGCAATCGATGATTGATGAAGCGCGCTTTGGTCCAAATGCAGGTAACCCGATTCTTGGCGCTGCGGATTACAAACTGGTGCACCACTGTAAGAATGGCCGTACTGTTTACAGCTTCTGTATGTGTCCGGGCGGTACTGTAGTTGCGGCTACGTCAGAAGAAGGCCGCGTAGTAACCAACGGTATGAGCCAATACTCTCGTTCAGAGCGTAACGCAAACAGTGCGATTGTAGTGGGTATCTCTCCAGAGCAAGATTACCCGGGTGATCCGCTTGCAGGTATTCGCCTGCAGCGTGAATTGGAATCTGGCGCATACAAGCTAGGTGGTGAGACGTACGATGCACCAGCGCAGAAGATTGGTGATTTCCTTAAAGGTCGCGATCCAAGTGAGTTGGGTGATGTGGAACCATCATTCACACCGGGCATTAAACTGACTGATTTGTCGAAAGCACTACCACCGTTCGCAATTGAAGCGATTCGTGAAGCGATCCCAGCTTTTGACCGCAAGATCAAAGGATTTGCTTCAGACGATGGCTTGTTGACGGGTGTAGAAACGCGTACCTCTTCACCAGTATGTATTAAACGTGGCAAAGACTTCCAGAGCATCAACTTGAAGGGGTTCTATCCTGCGGGTGAAGGTGCTGGTTATGCTGGTGGCATTTTGTCTGCTGGTATCGACGGTATCAAAGTCGCGGAAGCCGTGGCGCGTGATATCGTTGCTGCGATGGAAAACGCTTAATTTCTAAGTCGCTTGATTAAGTGAATAAAGCCAGTCAGTCTCTCTGACTGGCTTTTTTGTATTTAGTTTACTTGTTCCGTTACCTCGTTCACTACCTCTACACATGCAATAAAAAGCAGCGTATTTATGCTCATTCGGTTTAGTTAATGGTATGGAAAATAATGGCTAAGAGAGGAGTGAATGACATAAATATGCAACTGCGTTTTTGTTGGTTTCGTCACTCTGTTAATTGGTGGAAAGATCAATAGTCTAGCCCTATGAGCAAAATTGGCACTTTCCATTTAGTAAAATCAAAAAATTAGACGACACTTATCTTAAGGCCGCAAGAATATGGTTCTAAGGAGATAAGAATGCGATCATTAAAAGTAAAAGATTACATGACGTTGCAAGCAGTGACTTTCACCAAAGACATGTCGCTTTCGGCTGCTTTGAACAAGGTAATAAAAAGTGTCACTCTCGGTGGTCCTGTTATCGATGAGAATAAAAAGGTAGTGGGATTCTTATCAGAACAGGACTTGTTGGATAAGTTGGTTAAAGCGAGTTATCACTGCCAAGACACGCACACGGTTCAGGAATGCATGCACCAGGATGTACTTTCTGTGTCGCCTGAAATGTCGATTATTGAGTTAGCGGATATGATGAAAGTGGGTAAGCCTAAGGTATATCCAGTTGTTGATGACAAGGGAAAACTGGTTGGCATTATTACCAGACGTGATGTTTTGAGAGCATTGGGTGTAACACTCAACGAGTGCTTCATGCATCCGGTATAGTCAGTTAACTTTTAAATGAAAACAGAAAGGCGCACTGGCGTCTTTTTGTTTTTAATGGGGTTGTGTTTGGTCTTTTGGGTAAAAAATTTTTAGTAATTCAACTTGACCTTGGAGCTTACTCCAAGGCTTATCCTTATTGTTAGATGAAGAGTTTTTCACCAGTAAGGAATGAACTTATGTGTACGAAACATCAAGGTTGCCAATCAGGCAAAATCAAATCGGCGGTGCCGCTAGGTGCAACTGACTCCTGTTGTGAGCCAACCAAACCGACAGTTAATATTTCGCAAGCGAGTGTTGATACGACAGAAGGCTCCTGCTGTAGTGGTGGTTGCAGCTCAGATTCTCCCGAAGAAGAAGCCCCCGAAAAACTGTCCAATGCTTCTATCCGCAGTGCTTCTATTCGCAATAGTTGGCTGGTCTCTGATATGGACTGTCCGTCCTGTGCTTTAAAGCTTGAAAAAGCCATTACCAGTTTAGACGGTGTCAGCAATGCAAAAGTGTTGTTTTCTACTGAGAAACTGATCGTGGATTTCGACAACCATTCACTTACCTCTCTTATTGAACAAACCGCTCGTCAGACGGGCTTTCCACTTGCGTCACTCGATAAACCAACGAAGAAAAATCAAAGTAAAGGTTGGCGCGGTGTTATTTCAGACAATTTGCAAATTTTGTCTATCTCTATAGCCATGTTAGTCGCTGCTGTGGTTGCCAATGTGAGCCCTCAAGTGAGCTCATGGATATTCACACTAACCTGTCTACTTGGCCTATTTCCTATCGCACGTAAAGCGGTGAAGTTAGCCAAAGGAGGAACGCCGTTTGCGATTGAAACCCTAATGAGCGTTGCAGCGTTAGGCGCATTATATTTAGGTGAAACCGCAGAAGCGGCGATGGTGCTATTGCTTTTCCTTATTGGTGAAAAGTTAGAAGCGTATGCATCATCGCGTGCTCGTAGTGGCATTCAGGCCCTGATGGATTTGGTTCCTGAAAACACGATCTTGATTCAAGAGGGGGTGCGCAAAGAAGTGCCTGCCTCTCAACTTCAGCCGGGGGATGTGATTGAAGTAGCGCCCGGAGGTCGTATGCCTGCCGACGGCATGCTAATGAACTCAATGGCCAGCTTTGATGAAAGCGCGCTGACTGGAGAATCCGTACCTGTTGAATACGAAGAAGGCGGAAAAATCATGGCGGGTGCCGTCGTGGTTGATAAGGTAGTACAGGTGCAAGTTACTTCACGACAAGGTGATAATGCGATTGATCGCATCTTACATTTGATTGAAGAAGCAGAATCACGAAAAGCCCCGCTGGAACGTTTCTTAGATAAGTTCAGCCGATGGTATACGCCGTTAATGATGTTAGTGTCGTTGGTGGTCGTTGTTGCTCCGCCGCTGCTGTTTTCTCAGCCTTGGGAGACTTGGATTTACCGTGGGTTGGCACTGCTGCTGATCGCTTGTCCGTGCGCTTTGGTTATCTCGACACCAGCTGCGATTACTTCAGGTTTAGCGGCGGGAGCTCGTCGCGGTGCATTAATCAAAGGCGGTGCCGCATTAGAGTTGCTTGGGAAAGTGGAGTCGGTGGCTTTTGATAAAACCGGCACGCTGACAGAGGGTAAGCCTAAAGTCACCGATGTGTTGGCATATGGTGTAACCAAAGAGCAGTTAATGAGCCATACTGCGTCGATTGAAGTGGGGTCAAGCCACCCATTAGCCGTATCGTTGGTCAATAAGGCCAAAGAGTTGGGTATCACAATACCAGAAGCAAGCGAAAAAACTGCGCAGGTTGGCTCGGGCATAACAGGGCTCGTGGAAGGTAAGTTAATTCAGGTAATTGCCCCGTCGAAATCGGAATTTCAGCTTTCCCAGGAAATACAAGATCAGGTTACTGACCTGGAATCGTCGGGGAAAACGGTGGTTATCGTACGCTTTGAGCAAGAAATCGTGGGTTTGATTGCCTGGCAGGATACGTTACGTGAAGATGCGCAACTTACCGTTTCTGCTCTGAAAGGGTTAGGCATCAGCTCTGTGATGTTAACGGGAGATAACCCTCGCAGCGCGGAAGCCATCGCCAGCCAAATAGGGTTAGATTATCAAGCCAGTTTGTTGCCTGCCGACAAAGTACATTATGTTGAAATGCTTTCGAAGCAGCATACCGTTGCAATGTTGGGAGATGGAATCAACGATGCGCCAGCGATGAAGGCTTCCAGTATTGGTATTGCCATGGGAGGCGGGACGGACGTGGCACTTGAAACGGCAGATGCGGCTCTGACTCATAATCGTCTGTCAGAACTACCAGCAATGATCGAATTGTCACGTGCGACAATGAACAATATTCGCCAGAACGTTGCGTTAGCACTTGGCCTTAAAGGCGTTTTTCTTGTGACGAGTCTGTTTGGTATTACCGGACTTTGGATGGCAGTATTGGCCGATAGTGGAGCGACAGCATTGGTGACACTGAATGCGTTAAGGCTGTTACGTTTTAAGTCGAAGCACATGTAGTATTGAAACAAAGTTGCACTATATTTAACCCGAGACATGACGGTGTCTCGGGTTTTTTATTTTCTTGCACTCGGTATTGCTCGGCTTGATAGCTGGGTGGTAATGGTTGTCTATCTTATATGCAACTGGATTTAAATTTCACTAAAAGTGTGATGCAAATCTATTTTGTGTGAAAGTGTGGTTATATTACATTTCGTTGGTGTGATTAATATCACTATATATCCCCTTAAGGTTGGTTACAGTGGTTCTGTACCCAACCACAGATTAATGAGCTTATTGCCGAAAAAATAAGCCACAATAAGGAGCGACTTATGTCTCAAGCTGTATTCCATCTAGGTGTTACTGAAGCTGATCTTAATGGTGCGACTCTAGCCATTATTCCAGGTGATCCTGCCCGCGTTCAAAAAATCGCTGAACAAATGGAGAACCCAGTATTTCTTGCAAGCCAACGTGAATACACGCTATACCGTGCAGAGTTGGACGGTAAGCCTGTTGTGGTTTGTTCAACTGGTATCGGTGGCCCTTCGACTTCTATTGCGGTTGAAGAGTTAGCTCAGCTTGGAGTACGTACTTTCCTCCGCGTTGGTACCACTGGCGCTATCCAACCAAACGTAAACGTTGGTGACATGATTGTGACGACGGGCTCTGTTCGTCTGGATGGTGCGAGCCTGCACTTCGCACCAATGGAGTTCCCTGCGGTTGCTGATTTTGACGTTGCAACAGCGATGAAAGCTGCTGTGGAAGAGTCTGGTGCCACTGTTCATATGGGCGTAACAGCATCAAGTGATACTTTCTACCCAGGTCAAGAGCGTTACGATACATTTACTGGCCGCGTTGTTAAGCGTTTCCAAGGTTCAATGAAAGAGTGGCAAGACATGGGCGTTCTGAACTTTGAAATGGAATCAGCGACACTGCTAACCATGTGTGCAAGTTCTGGTCTTAAAGCAGGTTGTGTTGCAGGTGTAATTATCAACCGTACACAGAAAGAGATCCCGGATCACTCTACTCTGAAAGAGACAGAAGCTCGCTCTATCAAAGTCGTCGTAGAAGCAGCGCGTAAAATGCTTTAATTCGTCTTTCATTGACGGAATAGAATTGAAAAAGCCAGAGGGAAACCTCTGGCTTTTTGCTTTTGGTTGTACACAATCATGAAAAAAGCAGCGTTTTCGCTGCTTTTTGTATTTTGTGTTGATTAAACCTCGTCTGAACCACCTGCCGCTTTAAACCACGCAGTAAGGTGTGTTTTCAGATCTTTTAGCTCATCAGGACCAATCAGAGCTAATCCCAGATCTTCGGCACGAGTAATGTCGTTATGACGTAGCGGACGGAAGCTGACCAGCATGGCTCTGGCTTGCAAGCCACCTAAAAGGTCGCGAAGTGATTCCAGTTTATACAGCGTATCATCGCCGTCATCACGCATACCCTTTGTTTTACACTCGATGATGTGAAGCTTATTGTTTACCACTGTCGCGACGTCCAGTTCATTACGAACTTCACTTTCTCCAAGCTTACGGTAGACCTGAACATTCAATGAGCGGTCTTGAATCGTTGGCATCGTGTCTTGAATCTGCTTAACGGTACTGTGTACCAAGGTCTCTAGCCATTCGCCGTTAGAAAAACGACGAGCATCTTCATTTGCAAAGGTCAGAATGCCGTTTTCGTAGGTGGCAATTTGCGCTTCAACAAGATCACTGAGCAGCATGTTAAGTTCGCGATAGCCTTGTTGCTTTTCAGACAGCTCTACATCCAGCTTCTGCTCTTTACGACACGTCGTTGCAAGATAGTTGAGTGTGGCTAAGCCAGGACCAAGCTCAAGGGCGTTTGAAGCCCAACGCTCACCCAAATCGTATAGCTTTTTATCAAGCAGAGGAGGAAGGTCAAGGTACTGGAACTCGCCTCGAGCACCAAAAATCGTCAGATAATCAGCAATCTTAATATGGTCTTCTACCTGAGTGTCTTCCTGGCCATCAGGGTAAAGCCAGCATAATTTGTCGCTGTTTGGCTCAACCACAAAAATTGGCCAGTGATAAGTGCGGAACACTTCATAAACAGACAGTAAACGATGTCGAAGGCCACAGCTGGCATTGAGTTTTACTTCTTCGCCGCGATCGTGAAGGTCCTTCGCTAATTTCTGAATCGATTGTTTAATTAACGTGGTATTGACTGCGGAAGGGATCTCAAAGAATTCGGAAGTAATCTCTCGCTGCGTTAATACGGAGCTCAGTCGGTTGTACATTTCTTTTTGGCTAGAGTCGCCGATGAAGACAATATGCGAACTTAGCGTGCGATTATCCAATAGAGGGGTAACCAATCTCACTGGGTCTTGGTCAATTATACCAACATGAACAGCCATAGATTTTCCTTTTTATGCGGCCGCTCGAAAATAGATATGCAAGAGGATGAGTCGGCCATACTAACGATATGTAGACACGACGGATAAAAAACAAGGGCGACATCATAAAAAGTCGCCCTTGCACAGTTGGTTGAACCAGTTCCTTTAATTATGGCTATAGCGTAAATCGGTGCACCAGCGAGTTTTGTTGATGTGCCAGATGAGTCAGCGATTCACTGGTTTGCGCGATGTTAGACATGGCCTGATAGCTCTCATCTGCGATATTGTTGATGTCTTCAATACTGCGAGCGATGTCTGCTGATGTTTCACTTTGCTCTGCGGCGGCCTGTGAAATATGGGTGCTCATTTGACTAATCTCGATGATAAGTGCCTGAATTTCTTCCATCGAACTATTGGCTTTTGAAGCTTGTTCCACCGACTCTTCCATATCGTTCATACAGCTTTGAATCACATGATTAGCCGATTGGGAGCTCGATTGAAGATTGCTAATCATCGACTCAATCTCGGTTGTTGATTCTGTGGTACGGGAAGCAAGAACACGTACCTCATCCGCAACGACGGCAAAACCACGTCCTTGATCGCCAGCGCGAGCGGCCTCAATGGCAGCATTCAGCGCCAATAGGTTGGTTTGCTCGGCAATGTTACGAATCACATCCAGAATAGAGCCAATCTGTGCGCTCATCTTCTGTAGTTCAGAAACGGCACTGACAGACTCATGTAAACGCGTCTCCAGCTGATTAATCGTGCTGATATTGCCACTCATAATGTTGCGACCTTCTTCTGAAGCCGACTCAACGCGCTGTACCATCTCAAGCGAGCTTTGAGCATTTTGTGCCACCTCCTGAACGGAATGTGACATTTCAGTCATTGCTGTCGCGACATTGGCGGTCTGTTCACGTTGAGAATTCAATTGTCTCTGAGCGAGGGAAGAGGTTTGCTCGTTAGTGGCAGCCGTAGACGCCAGGTTTTCAGACGCATCATTCAACTTAACCAGAATGTTGTGCAGGCTATCCGCGAGCGAATTGATGTGGCCGCTTACCCGACTGAATTCATTTTTGTAACGAACATCTATTCGCTGCGTCATATCGCCTTCGGTTAGGCTTTCAAGTACGTTGAGGATCTTGGTTAGAGGTTCACGCACACTGTGAGCAATGTGATAGCCGATAGCGGCAGCAAACAGCACCACAACAACACCAATGATCATGGCTTTTGTAACCCCTGCCGAGTAGATATCGCCCGCGTCAGCAAGAGATTCATTTAATTTATCCGTGGCGGTAGTTGTAAACTGCTCAAGAATCGCCATGGTTGCGTCTACTTTGCTGGTAAGGTTCGCTATGTTGGCATACAGCGCAGAGCGAGCGGTGAGGTAGCTGTTGTGCTGATCCAGAACGCCACCACGTTTGCCTACATCGCGGGTGAACTGTTCGACTGAATCGCCGAAGACTTTTTTAAGTTCTGGTAACTGAGCTGTCAGCCCACGGAACGCGTCGTTTAAGTGCGATATCGCTTTACGGTTTTTAGCGACGGCTTTAGTAACAAAGTCAGAGTTTGAGCTGGCCAACGCATCTGACGTAATGACTTCCGCGTCTTTCAGTTTAATGAAGTAACTTTTCGCCATCACTTTCACTGAAATACTGGATTGATCATCAACGTATTCTTTCAGTCCGATAGAGAGCTCAGTATTCAGCTTTTGGAAGCGTCGTGAAGATTTCTGAACCGCGTCTTGGGCTGCGAACATGGCTTCGTAGTTATCCATAGCTTCGATAGCTTCTGTAAAGTAGCTTTGCTCTAATGTTTTTAGCTCAGCAAAGGGTTCGGCTAGAGAAGGGTAGATTTCACTCGCGGATTTTAATTGCTCCAGGGTGGATTCAAAACGTTGTTGAGATTTGGCGAATTCCTGACGCAACTCGTCCATGCGCTGTTTATTCTCAGTAGTCAGGAAGTCTTTGAAAGATTTATCTGCTGAAAGTAACTCGACACTGGTTTGGTTCGATAGCGAAACCAGCGGTAAAGATGACTCGGATACGGTCTGAAACTTGCCATGAATGTCATTCATTCCACCCATCATTATGGCAATAGTGACGGCGAATAGGATGATGATAAGTCCAAAACCAGCATACATCCGTTTAATTACTGAACCTCGCATACGTGAGCGTCCTCTCCCAAAAATAGACAAAAAGCTTTCCAAATGACGTCAAAATGCTGGATTCGTAATGGTTTAGTCCATATCTGAACAGTATCTATAAGTGATTTGGAGATAATTTATAGTTGTCTTAAAAATGTAACAAAATTAACCGGATTGTATTGACTATGCGACGCGCATTTTATGACGCAGGCTACAAAAAAGGCTTTGTTTTAAACACCTTAATGAATAATGTTAAGTGAACACTGTTTTTATTGAGCTCTGCTTAGGGTTGGCGCATACTAACTACGTTACACAACTTATAAAATGGAGTACCCATGCCGGAAGAGACTATCTTTAGTAAAATTATTCGTAAGGAAATCCCCGCTGATGTTCTTTACCAAGATGATTTAGTAACCGCTTTCCGTGACATTAACCCGCGCGCGCCAAGCCATATTCTTATCATCCCAAATAAATTGATCCCGACAGTGAATGATGTCGAAGCTGAAGATGAAGCGATGATGGGACGACTATTTACCGTCGCGAGAAAGCTTGCAAAAGATGAAGGCATTGCTGAAGACGGTTACCGCTTGATCGTGAACTGCAACCCACATGGTGGCCAAGAGGTTTATCACATTCACATGCACCTACTGGGCGGCCGTCCTTTAGGGCCAATGGTGGTGAGTTAGCCTGCATTTATTGGGTGGTGAATTGGCCACCCACTTTATACTCTGTTCTGAGCACACATTTGTGGAGATAAATGTGAAATTAGGTGTGAAGCTATTAGGGCTGGTCAGTTGGGCTCTTATGGCGACCGGCTGTGCTAATTTGTCTGCGGGTAATTTGTTTAGCCACTACAGTGATCAAAACCAAGAAATGTACCAAGCTGTGGTTGCTGGAGAATATGTAAAAGCCAAGCAACTTCAGTCGAGTGATGTTGGTGGTGAGATACTTGGCAATTTCGAAAAAGGCAGACTTTCATTTCTCGCCCAAGACTATCCAACCAGCCTTAGTGCGCTGGAAAAAAGCGATAGTGCTGTCCGCGTCCAACAAGAGCGTGCCACAATCTCACTGTCTGAGACGACGACCAGTGTCGGTGCTTTAGCCGTCAATGATAACCTCAAAGACTATCAACCCGCTGACTATGAGCTTGGCTTTTTGCACTTATATCTGGGTCTAAATTACCTGCAGAAAAATGATCTGGAAGGCGCGTTAGTTGAAGTTCGTCGTGCTAACCAAGTACAGGAAGCTGCCAGAAAAGCACGTGAGAAATCGTTACAAGCCGCAGAAGAAGATCTGAAAAACCAAGGCATGTCAGCTAATTTGGGTAGCGTACTGGCAAGCTATCCCGATGCAGGGGGGAAACTCAGTGCGGTACAAAACGGCTATCTGTTTTATCTTTCGGGTCTTTTATATGAAGCGTCGCGAGACCTGAATAGTGCGTATGTCGATTACCGGCGCGCTCTGGCGGTAATGCCAGACAATAAACAAGTGATAGAAAGTACACTGTATGCCGCCAAGAAGCTAGGCATGAGGGAAGACCTTCGCTTGCTGGAAAAACGCTATGGTAAAGCGCCCTCTGGTTTGAGTAAGTCACAAGGTCGCGTGATCATTTTTGATGAGCAAGGTGTGGTTGAAGCTTTGCAAGGCTGGCGTATTGATCTGCCCATTTACGACAGTCGAAAACGATGGGCGATCTATTCACTAGCTCTGCCTTATTACCCCAACCGAGGGTCGCAGAGGTTTAGTGATTTGAGCCTGAATGACACTAAACTTAATTCCAGTAATTTGGCCGATATCAATGCCATGGCGCAGAACGATCTTAACGAACGTTTGATGACGATTGTTATTCGTCAGGCTATCCGAGTTTGGGCAAAAGATCGTATTCGTAAAGAAGCGGCCGCGAAAGGTGATGATGTTGGTAACATTCTTTTTAACGTCTGGAACACATTAACCGAGCAGCCTGATACCAGAAGCTGGCAAACGCTGCCAGCGAGAGTAAAAACCGCTTCTCAAATCGTGAAACCCGGCACACAACGTTTAAACTTGGGTGATCAAGTCTATCAATTTGATGTGCCTGCGCAGCAAACGACATTAGTTTGGGTTTCACGTCAGGGGGCACATTCGACTGTTTGGCATAAACAACTGGGGATATTGTAATGAGATCTTGGCTTATTGGCTTAGCGTTGATTGTAGGTTTGGCAGGGTGTGCAGACAACACTGCCGGTATCCGAATTGATGGTCAGACGCAGCAACTCTTTTTTAACGACAATGTGTTGGGCAGTCGATTACTGGTAGACAAGATTACGACCACGTATGTCGACGACCGGCCAAGAGGCGTGGTTCAGCTTAATAGTAACTATCAAGGTGATCAGCATATCCTCTACCGCTTTTACTGGTATGACAATAACGGCCTGGAAGTGAATACCAAACCGGGGCCGTGGCGAAAAGCGATCGTGCGTGGTTTTGAATCAGTGACACTTTCTGAAGTGACAGTGAATCCAAACGGCACTCGATTTCGAGTACAAATCAGAGAAGCACAAGACAATTAATTTTTAGCTTGCGCCTTGAGTGCGTAGGTATTGAATAAACTAAGGAACTCTCATGAAAAAAAGTATTATTGCTCTTTTAGGTCTTGCCGTCATTTTAGGGGGGTGTTCTAACAAGGTCTCTTACGGTGATGCGCAAGCGACAGAAACTACCACGATTGATTTTGGTTCTACCGACCTGCAAACCATTGCCGCTGAAATGGTCGATAGCATGATGATGTCTGGTTCTGTAGCTGCAATTACTCGTGATCAGCGTCCTATTGTGTTTGTTGAACGCATTAAAAATAAGACCAGCGAGCATATTGATACTGAGTCTATTACAGACACGATTTCAACTAAGATGCTGAATTCAGGTAAGTTCCGTTTTGTCGATATGGACCGCGTTGAGTCTGTTCGTCAGCAGCTGAACTTCCAGAATACCGATGAGCTAGTCAATCAAAGTACTGCTATTCAGTTTGGTAAAATGGTTGGTGCTCAATACATGCTGTACGGCAACCTTTCAAGCATTGTGAAGAATGCAGGAAGTGACAAAGACGTGTACTACAAAATGACAATGCGACTGATGGATCTCGAAACTGGCTTGATCGAATGGGCGGATGAAACAGAAATCCGTAAAGCGCAATCGAAGAGCTTATTCGGTCTCTAACCGATAGTTAATGGAGAAGTCATCAATGGCACTGTTCTGTTGGCCGCAGGCTAAACAGCTGGATCCGACGCTTAATGCGCTTGATGTCTTCTTTATTGAACCTCCTGTGAAAGTTCAAACCCTCACAGGAGGGCTGACAAACCGTTGTTGGCGCTTAGAAACGGCTGATGGGCAAGCTTACGTCTGGAGGCCGTTGAGTAAAGTGTGTCAGGCTTTTCTCATTTCTCGTCACAATGAATATCAGGTTCTAAGCGCCATCGGGTCTCTTGGCGTTGGTCCCAAACCGGTATTCATCCATGAACAAGGTCTTCTCGTTGAGTGGGTAGAAGGAGAAACACTCTCTCATATTGGTATCGAATTGGACGAGTTACTTTCTCTCGCTGCAACGATTCACACCTTCCCATCGAAGGCCGTACCAGTTGTTCCGTTCTCTTATCTCTCCCGAATCGATCATTATTGGCTAGAATTAGGCGGTAGCTATACAGGAACAGAGTTTGAGGCTTTGTATCAAAAGTGGCGCACGGAACCGAGCATAAAGCCACTGCCGCTGGCACTGTGTCACTTTGATTTAGGTAGCTACAACTTGGTTCGGGGCGATGAGGGTGTCAAAGCCATCGACTGGGAGTATGCCGGGCTCGCGGATCCACGATTAGACTTGGCTCTGATACTGCAGGTTGCCGATGTGCCTATCAACGGTGGGGTAGAACGCTATTGCCAAATTCGTAATATCGAAGATGTCTCTGTTTGGTTGGAGGGGGTGAGAGCGTGGCAACCAAGAACATTGGTGATGGCAATGCTTTGGTACTTACTGGCTTATCAATTGTGGGGAGATGAACAATACTTAAGCAGTGCCAACGAGTTTAAAGGTTTATTGTGTATTGACGATCACTGTTTTAATAACTCGTGACATATTCCCCTTTAAGAGTAAGGAAATAGTGTTAGTTTTAAGAAAAGTACCAGATATATACAGGGAGAGGTACAGATGATTATTTACTTGCACGGCTTTGATAGCACTAGCCCGGGTAACCACGAAAAAGTTCTTCAATTACAATTTATCGACGATGACGTTCGCTTTATTAATTACAGTACGCTTCATCCTAAACACGATATGCAGCATTTGTTAAAAGAGGTGTCGAAGGTTATTGATCAATCCGATGATCCAAATCCATTGATTTGTGGTGTTGGTCTCGGTGGTTATTGGTCAGAACGAATTGGTTTTCTATGTGGTATCAAACAGGTGATCTTCAACCCGAACCTGCACCCTGAGAAGAATATGGCAGGGCGTATTGACCGTCCTGAAGAGTACGAAGACATTGCCACTAAATGTGTCGATCAGTTTCGAGCAAAGAATAAAGGGCATTGCCTGGTTATTTTGTCTAAAGAAGACGAAGTGCGCGATAACAAAGAAACCGCCGCTGAGCTAGAAAAGCATTACCCTATTATTTGGGATGAGACTCAAACACACAAGTTCAAGAAGATCTCACATCATTTACAAGCCGTGAAAGAATTTAAAAACACCTAATACGATCTACTTCATCCAGTTGTTAAACAAAAATGGCACTCCGCGGAGTGTTATTTTTTTATCAAACCCTCCTCATTTATGATTTCTGTCGCTCTGCCATATGGACCTATGACTTAGCCAAATTTGCCTTTGTTTTAAACAATTATTGTGTTCTGTCTATTGTTTTACCATAGAGGTTCTATGTGGCACGAAGGCGGTGTTGTAGACTGGTCGATAAAGTAGGCAAACCGTATTCAGAGCAAGGATTTTGGTTGCCTTCAATACATGGCTCTATATAATGAGCGGGATTAAAATTGTTTGACAAATATCAAAAAAATTATTGAGAGCAGGTAAAAAACTTGCCCATTTTCGTCTGAACTTTAGGTATCAGACTCAACAAAAGATGCACAATAACCAATTGATAAAAATGAAGAAAAATTAAGCATCTATTTTAATCCCAAAAGCTGAGACACCTCTAAGAACCAAGAATTCATCGGTTGGATGCTTCTCATCAGTGTGACTGATAGTGAAGGGTCGAGCTGAACCCATTTATTCATTTTTGTAGAGGAAAATCATTGTGACACGCATTATCGTTGTAGGCGGCGGTGCTGGTGGCCTGGAATTGGCAACTAAGCTTGGCCGTACAATTGGTCGAAAGAACCGTGCGCAAATTACGCTGGTAGACCGTAAAGCGAGCCACTTGTGGAAACCGTTGTTACACGAAGTAGCAACCGGATCATTAGACGAGGGTGTTGATGCATTGAGCTACCGTGCTCATGCGAAAAATCATAGTTTCGACTTCCAAATGGGTAGCCTTCAAGACATTGACCGTGAGCGTAAAGTCATCACGTTGAGTGAGCTTACAGACGAACATGGTGAACTGTTAATGCCAAGCCGTGAGCTGGAATATGACATTCTGGTGATGGCGATAGGTTCTACTTCAAACGACTTCAATACTCCGGGTGTTCGTGAAAACTGTATTTTCCTCGACAGCCCTGAACAGGCTCATCGATTCCGCAGCGAAATGAACAATGAGTTTCTTAAGCTCCACGCGAAAAATGGTAACGGTACCGTTGATATCGCAATCGTTGGTGCAGGTGCAACAGGTGTTGAACTTTCAGCTGAGCTGCATAATGCGATTAAAGAGCTTCGTGCATACGGCTTTGGTGACTTAGACTCGAGCAAGCTTAATGTAAACCTTATTGAAGCTGGCCCACGGATTCTCCCTGCGCTTCCTTCTCGAATCTCAACTGCAGCACATCAAGAATTGACGAAACTTGGCGTGAATGTGCGTACCGCAACGATGGTGACAAAAGCTGAGAAAGATGGCTTAACGACCAAAGACGGTGAGAAGATTTCCGCTAAAATCATGGTTTGGGCGGCAGGTATTAAAGCGCCTGACTTCATCAAAGACATCGCGGGTCTGGAGACGAACCGAATCAACCAGCTCGTGGTGAAAAGTACCCTTCAAACCACGCGTGATGACAACATCTTTGTGATCGGTGATTTGGCTCAGTGTACTCAGGAAGATGGTTCGTTTGTACCGCCAAGAGCTCAAGCTGCACACCAAATGGCAAGCCGAGCATTCAGCAACATTGTCGCGATGATCAACGGTCGTGAACTAAAAGACTATGTGTACAAAGATCATGGTTCTTTGGTTTCTCTGAGCCAGTTCTCGACAGTGGGCAGCTTGATGGGCAACTTAACCAAAGGTTCAATGATGGTTGAGGGTCGTATCGCTCGCGTGGTGTATATTTCACTGTACCGCATGCACCAAATTGCGTTGCACGGCCTTTTCAAAACGGGTTTGATGATGCTGGTTGGTCGAATCAACCGCGTATTGCGTCCAAATTTGAAGCTGCATTAATAGACTAAGCTTCGCTTAGCGAAAGCTGTGCGAAGTTTCTAAGCCGTTATAAATACAAAGCCACCGCATGTCGGTGGCTTTTTGTTTTTCTGCTATAACGTCCCAAACGTTACTTTAGATCTTCTGGTAGCAATGAATAGACAATGCCATCTTTTGGCTTACCGTCAAAGATGTAGCGGTTTCTGGCAATAGCCTCTTGATGTGCACCAACGGATTCGATCAGTGCCTGACTGGCAGTATTATCTGGATCGCAGACAATTTCGATACGCGTCAGGCTAAGTTTAGCGAAGCAGAATTCGGCTAATGCACAAACCGCTTCTTGTGCGTAACCCTGTCGCTGATAACGGTCGGCAATCCAATAGCCAATACTCGCCATGTTAAAGGTATGGTAGAGCTCATTAATAGCCACCATGCCAAGAAGGGCATTGCTTTCGCGGTCATAAACACCAAAACCAAAAGCTTCTGTTTTCACCCAGTTCAAGCGTGTGGAAAGCAAGAAGTCCTGTGCGTATTTGAGTGACACGTTTTCACCACACCAGTCTAACCAGGTATGCAGTGAAGGAGATTCGGCAAGCAGCGTATGCAGAGCATTTGCATCATCGGCAGGAATAAGACGTAAAGCTAAGCGCGGCGTAATAATTTCAAAATCGGGGCTCATGAATTGATATGACTCCCTTACTGGTCGTTTTTTTAGTTATAAAACAAAAGCGCAGCCTGAGCTGCGCTTTTATTATTTTTATGGTTTAGTTTACACGGCGTACCTGGATGATCATCCCCATTAAAGGGCTGTCCAGGTAATGTGTTTCGCTGCTTCGCATGCGGCGTTTTTGATCAAGGCGGTAAGTCTTAAGAAACTTCTCTTCAGTCACGGTTGGCGATACATCGGCTAAGTTACCAACCTGAACATTTCCGTCAGCTTCACCCATTTCGTTTGCAAGTTGTTCAACGGGTTTAGGCTCAAAACGAATTTCTCTGACACCCGGCGCACGCAAATCCATGGTTGTCTCTGCAAACAAGTAATGTTGAACGTAGACCTGAATTTTGCCATCTAACTCGTACAACGGGCCATTTACGTTTGACTCACTGTAACCATCGCTAGTGAACGTGGTTTGGCTACCATCGATAGGGCTGCCATCGGAATAATACGAGCCAGAAAAATCACGGCCAGCTACAATGCGGAAAGTCGGTGCACTGCCTTGTCCCTGATCACCTTGTCGCCAAGCTACATGCTTTAATACTCTAAATCCGGCGTGATTGTTCAGCGCAGCCTCTTGCGGGTTTAAGCGAAACGAAGAGCTAGGCAGTAAGGAGACACCTTTAGATGAGCGATAAGCGTCACTATCTAAACTGCCGACATTGGTCATGTCGATTTTCGGTAGTTGGTCTGGCCAAGACTCACTCGTGTTTTCCGCGTCGACGGTGCGCTTGAAAATGATCACTTCAATATCAAATTGACGTTGTGCCCAAGAGGGCATTGAGACACAAAGAAGTAATAACGGGATCAGTATTCTCATTCGACTATTAGCTCGTTGGTAATAAATTCTGTTTAAAATCATTCAGTAAGTCTTTAACAAACTGAACTCGTTTGCGTCGGTCAGTTAATGGTACGCTAAACTTGAACTTAGTTGGACCTTCCATCGCAAATTTTTGAGGCTGTGATTGCAGGAGTTTAACTAAATACGCTGGATTTATGTCAGCATCAGGGTAAAACTCTACAAATCCGCCTTTATCATGGGCTTCAATCTTTTTCGCTTTCAGACTACCTGCGGCAAATTTCAGTTCTGAGACAGCCAGCAGATTTTTTGTTGCGTCAGGCAAAAGACCAAAGCGGTCAATCAATTCCACTTTCAATTCTGACAACTCATCGGCGTTGGTGACGCTCGCGATACGTTTATACATTGAAAGACGTGTATTTACATCGGGGATGTAATCATCCGGCAAGAGTGCAGGAATGCGCATTTCCACTTCGGTCTGCTCGCGCAGTAACTCATCCAGCGATGGCTCTTTCCCTTCTTTCAATGCTTCAACCGCCTGTTCGAGCATCTCCATATACAGTGTAAAGCCAACCGATTGAATTTGCCCACTTTGTTCATCACCAAGTAGCTCACCGGCTCCGCGAATTTCTAAATCGTGTGTTGCGAGCGTAAAGCCAGCGCCAAGATCCTCGAGAGAGGCAATGGCGTCAAGACGCTTAATGGCATCTTTGGTCATCGCTTTTGGATGCGGTGTTAGTAAATAAGCGTAGGCTTGGTGGTGAGAACGACCCACACGGCCTCTTAGCTGATGCAGCTGAGCCAAACCAAGATTATCCGCGCGATCCATGATGATGGTATTCGCTGTTGGGACATCGATACCTGTTTCAATGATCGTGGTGCACACCAGTACGTTAAAACGTTGATGGTAGAAGTCGTTCATGATGCGTTCTAGTTCGCGCTCACGCATTTGTCCATGTGCCACAGTGATACGCGCTTCTGGAATCAGTTTTTGTAGATCTTCAGCGGTCTTTTCAATGGTTTCGACCTGATTATGCAGGAAGTAAACCTGACCCCCACGCATGATTTCACGCAGTACTGCTTCACGTACAACCGGCTCTTCACGTTGTCGGACAAAGGTTTTGATTGCTAGTCGGCGCGCTGGCGGAGTAGCGATGATGGACAGGTCGCGCATTCCACTCATCGCCATATTGAGCGTTCTAGGGATCGGCGTTGCGGTTAGGGTCAGAATATCGACATCCGCACGCATTGCTTTCACTTTCTCTTTTTGACGCACGCCAAAACGGTGCTCTTCGTCGACAATGAGCAGGCCAAGGTCTTTGAATCGAATATCGTTAGAAAGCAGTTTGTGTGTTCCCACGACGATATCAACTTTCCCTTCCGCTACATCTTGCAAAATCGCTTTCTGTTCTTTAGCCGATTTAAAGCGAGATAACACTTCTACTCGGATCGGTAAGTTGGCAAAGCGGTCACGGAAGTTTTCAAAGTGCTGCTGGGCAAGTAGGGTAGTGGGAACCAGCACTGCGACTTGCTTGCTGTTGTCCGTTGCAACAAATGCTGCTCGCATTGCTACTTCGGTTTTACCAAAACCAACGTCACCACATACCAAGCGATCCATGGCTTTTGGTTGGCACATGTCAGACATAACGGCATTGATAGCCATTGCCTGGTCATCGGTTTCTTCGAATGGGAACGTTGCTTTGAATGTGGCGTACTGACCTCGATCCAATTCGAATTTGAAGCCCGGTTTTAATTCACGTTTGGCGTAAACATCCAGTAACTCTGCTGCTACGTCACGCACTTTCTCGGCGGCTTTACGGCGAGCTTTAACCCACGCTTCTCCGCCAAGTTTATGCAGCGGCGCGCTCTCTTCTGCTCCACCAGAATAACGGCTGATAAGGTTCAGTGATGATACAGGTACGTACAACTTGGCGTCGTTTTGATATTCAAGTGTTACGTACTCAGTTTTCATACCGCCTGCTTCAAGCGTTTGCAGACCGATATAACGACCAATACCGTGGTCGATATGAACAACTGGCTGGCCTGGTTTTAGCTCGGCAAGGTGGCGAATAACGGTATCGCTGTTGACGGCTTTTTTGTCTTTACGACGACGTTGTATGACGCGGTCACCAAGCAGGTCACTTTCACAGATAAGGGCGAAGTTCAGCTCATCATGGATAAAACCATGCTCAGTCGCACCCAGAATCAAGCTAAATCGATCTTTAGAATCGAGCGCCTGGTAGAACGATTGGTGAACGACAGGGCGAACTTTAATGCCTTGTAGAAGTTCTGTGAGCGCTTCACGTCGACCTTCTGATTCAACAGAGAAGATGATTTTGCCAGTGAACTGCTCACTGAACTGACGCAGACGCGAAAGTGGTTCTTTGTTCTGCTGTTGAACGCCCAGTTCAGCTAACGACTGCACCGCCAAATTCTGACGACCAGCACGCTTGACGATTTTGTCCAGATGCAGTTGTGCTTGCGGAAGCTGTTTAAAGTGGGTGAAGAGTTCATCCTTCTTCAGCCACAGATCGTGCGGTGCAAGTAGTGGACGTAATGGATCGATTTTCTTCTGATCGTAACGGTACTCGACATCATTCAAGAATGTTTCTACGGCAGCTTCAATGTCACCATAAGTGATCAGTTGCGAGTCTTCTGGCAAGTAATCAAACAGGGTTTCTGTATGGTCAAAGAACAAGGGTTGCCAGTATTCAATCCCTGCCGGCCACGTTCCTTTGGTCACCTGCATGTAAATCGATTCAGGCTCACGACGCGCTTCAAACTGAGTACGCCAGCGGGTACGAAACTCTTCAATCGCTTCTTTGGTGGTCGGGAACTCATGAGCGGGAAGCAACTGAATCTGTTTGATGTCTTCTATCGAGCGTTGGTTCTCTGGATCGAACGTACGGATGGTGTCGATCTCATCATCGAAGAAATCGATACGGTACGGGTCATCGCAACCCATAGGGAAGAGATCAAGAATGGAACCACGGCTTGCATACTCACCAGGGCCAAAAACCTGATCTACGTGACGATAACCTGAGTTTTCTAACTGAACACGCAGCTTTTCGAGTGAAAACTGATCGCCGGTTTTTACCATTAAAGTGTGTCGCAACAAGAAATCACGCGGAGATTGACGCTGCAGTACGGTGCTGACTGGAACAATCGTGATGCCGTTTTGTTGGGTCGGTAACTGGTATAAGCGCGCAATCCGATCAGAAATGATCTCCTGATGTGGAGAAAAGTTATCGTATGGCAGAGTTTCCCAATCAGGGAAAAGGCTGACAGGCTGATCGGTGAACTGCTCTATTTCTGCTTGCAGTTTCAGGGCGATTTGAGGATCTGGCACAACAAGCAGTGAATGGCTTGTATGCTGTTTTGCGAGCTCTGCAATCGCAAGCGGCAGAGCAGCGCCAGGTAAATTACCTAACTGTTTTTTATCGCCACGCTCAGATGGGTTGGTGACGGAAAGTATCGTTGCTTTTGTCATAGGAGTTATTTTTTATCTCGCTCCAGTGAGCGCTGACGTAAAAGTTTTTGTTGTTGGTATAAGGCGGCTTTGATCAGTAAGTCTTGATCGGCGTCTCTGAGCATTTTGTATTTCAGCGTGACGAGAAAGCCCTGATCCGACGAAGCACATTCTACGACTTTAGCGTAGCAGTATATTGCTGCGGCCGGATTATCGAGGAACAGTTTCACACGCACTAACTGTTCTATGTCTAATTTGCTATTGGCATGATAGCTTAGCTGGCTCGCTCCAAACTGCGTGGTTTGATATCTGACGGAGGCGTCATCTTGCTGTGACAGCATAAAGCTTAACAGGAGGTTGAGCTTGGTATTTTGCGTGTCGAGTAAGCTGATAACGTGCTTTAAATCTTTATTTTTTAGTTCCGAGCGAGCGTTGTCTGACAACATGTCTAATTGGCTAAACTCACAAGCGACAATGAAAGGCGCCGGAATTTCAGCAACAAAGGTTTCTTCATCTGGCAAAGCAAAATCGGTACCTAACGCTTCCACGTTGATGGTGATGCTGTGGTGAACGGTGAAATATTCTTGCTCTGTCATATGGTTGTCCTTTGGCCTGCGAGCGCTCTCTGATTGATTTGCAAATCAGAGAGTAAGGCACTGATTATCGCTAACTGAATGAAGTTATCAAGTTTACCGGTTTTTTGGCTTGAACTTTTTGCTTTAAATGCGGACTTATTGCATGTCGTTGACAAATTTAGCGATTATCTTGTCTTTTTCACCAGAAGAGTAAGGTAAGATAGCCGACAAAGTTTAGTCTTATATCAAAACAGCCGGTTGGTTTGTCTTATATGTATCATCCTATCTCATTATTTATTGGTTTGAGATATCTTCGGGGTCGCTCCGGAGATAGGTTTAGCCGATTTGTTTCCTATATGTCGACCGCAGGCATCACAATCGGAGTGATGGCGTTGGTGACCGTTCTGTCCGTAATGAATGGTTTCGAAGCGCAGCTTAAAGAACGCATTCTTGGTGTACTTCCTCATGCTGTGATTTCTCAGAGCGACGGCAATACACCATTGACTGAAACAGCACCTGAATTTATTCAGAACATTTCAAAGGTCGCGAAGCCTGAACCTGTCGTTCGTGGCGAAGCCGTTATTCAAAGCTCCGCACAATTGACTGCGGGGTATTTGATTGGGATTGAGCCTAAAAAGGGAGACCCAATCGCTAACCACTTAATCGCTGGTCGACTCTCTGCTCTAGAAGCAGGCGAATACCAAGTGTTTTTGGGACATAGCCTTGCCCGTTCTCTGAAAGTTTCTATCGGCGACAAAGTTCGCCTTATGGTGACAAACGCGACGCAGTTTACGCCAATTGGCCGTATTCCCAGCCAGCGTAACTTTACGGTTGCTGGCATTTTTAATACGGGTTCCGATGTTGACGGGCAGCTTATGATCGTCAATATGACCGATGCAGCCAAGCTGATGCGATTACCGCAGGATACCGTGTCTGGCTGGCGTGTCTTTTTCTCTGATCCGTTTATGGTGACGGATTTCGCTGATAAACCAATGCCAGAGGGATGGCAGTGGAGCGACTGGCGTGCCCAGCGTGGTGAACTTTTTCAGGCAGTAAAAATGGAAAAGAACATGATGGGCTTAATGCTGGGGCTGATCGTTGGTGTTGCAGCGTTTAATATTATTTCTGCTCTGATCATGGTGGTGATGGAAAAACAAGCCGAAGTCGCCATTCTTAAAACTCAGGGCATGACGCAAACTCAAGTAATGACAATCTTTATGGTTCAAGGCGCAAGCAGTGGTGTGATTGGTGCGATTGTTGGTGGTTTGGCTGGCGTGACGTTATCTCTCAACTTAAATCCGATTCTTGAGGCGGCTGGTGTCGCGTTGTTCTCTTTTGGCGGCCGTCTGCCAATTTTAATTGATTCATTTCAGATTCTGTTAGTGGTGGTATTGGCAATTGCTCTGAGCCTGGCCGCGACAGTTTACCCTTCTTACCGAGCATCTTCTGTTAAACCTGCTGAGGCACTTCGCTATGAATAAGCTATTAGAATGTCGTGATATTCGTAAAGTCTACCGAGAGGGTTCGTTAGATACGGAAGTGCTTAAAGGTGTCAGCTTTGATATTGAGAAAGGTGAGCTGGTTTCTATTGTTGGTTCATCGGGTTCGGGTAAAAGCACTTTGCTACATATTCTTGGTGCGCTTGATGATGCGACGCACGGCGAAGTGGACTTTTTAGGTCAAAACTTGTCATCACTCGGTTCAAATAAGCAAGCTGCATTGCGAAACAAGCACCTCGGTTTTGTGTACCAGTTTCATCACTTGTTGGCTGACTTTACGGCGTTGGAAAACGTAGCAATGCCACTTTTAATAGGCGGAACGAAAGCCCCGGAAGCGAAAGCGGCAGCACAAGCGTTGTTGGATAAAGTCGGTCTAGGTCACCGTATCGATCATCGTCCATCGGAGTTGTCTGGTGGTGAGCGTCAACGTGTGGCGATTGCGCGTGCGCTGGTCAACAAGCCAGACTTGGTGCTGGCTGATGAGCCGACGGGTAATCTGGACCATAACACAGCGCTGTCTATCTATGACCTGATGCGGGAGTTAAACCAAGAATCGAACATCGCCTTTTTGGTGGTGACACACGATAACGAACTGGCCGCGAAGATGGATCGCCAAATGCACATGCAAGACGGTTTGCTGGTAGATCGTTTAACGAGTCAAGCATCTGTGGCGGAGGGCTAATTTTGTTTTCATCTTTAGCATTAATGATCGGTGGCCGTTTTAGTCGCGCGAAAAAGCGTAACAAGATGGTCTCGTTCATTTCTTTGTCCTCCACCATTGGCATTGCCGTTGGTGTCGTCGTCATCATCATTGGCCTGTCTGCGATGAATGGTTTTGAGCGAGAATTACAGTCGCGAGTGTTGTCGGTGATTCCACATGGTGAGTTAGAGGGGGTTGATGGCCCGCTGCAGAATTACTCCAAGACCATGAACCAAGCGTTGAAGCATAAAAATGTGGTTGCGGCTGCACCCTATGTTCGCTTCACTGGGTTAACAGAGAAGGGCAGTAAACTCAAAGCGGTTGAAGTACGCGGGGTAGAGCCTTCATTTGAACAAGCCGTTTCCAATATGTCTGATTTTATCGACCCGGAAGCGTGGCAGAACTTTTACGCGGGTCAGCAGCAGGTGATTTTAGGCCGGGGTGTAGCGACTGAGTTAAATGCTGAAGTTGGTGACTATGTCACGTTAATGATTCCACAAACGGGCACGGGTACAAAAGTTCAGGCACCAAAGCGTGTGCGTGTACAGGTTATAGGTTTCTTGACCTTGAATGGCCAGATTGATCACTCTCTTGCGTTAGTGCCATTAGCGGATGCTCAGCAATATGCCCGTTTAGGGGATGGTGTTACTGGTGTTTCGCTGAAGACAAACGATGTCCTTAACGCACCGGAAATTGTGCGTGAAGTGGGCGGCCTTATCGATGTGTATGTTTATCTGAAAAGCTGGCAGCAACAGTTTGGTTTTCTTTACCGTGATATCCAGTTAGTACGGACGATCATGTATCTGGTGATGGTGCTGGTGATAGGAGTGGCTTGTTTCAATATCGTCTCGACCTTAATGATGGCGGTTAAAGACAGAGCGGCAGAAATTGCAATTCTCAGAACCATGGGCGCAAAAGACAGCCTGATCAAGCGAATATTTGTCTGGCAAGGCGTATTTTCTGGCGTGCTGGGTAGTTTGGTCGGCAGCGTTATTGGTGTTTTAGTCGCCTTAAACCTAACGCCGCTTATCACAGGATTAGAGCAACTGATTGGACATCATTTCTTATCTGGTGACATTTATTTTGTTGATTTCTTACCATCACAACTGCATTGGCCGGATGTTGCTTTGGTGTCGATTACGGCAATTGTTCTCAGCTTGTTAGCGACTTGGTATCCTGCCTCTCGTGCGGCTAAATTAAATCCAGCTGCGGTTCTAAGTGCGAAGTAAAATCAAAGCAGGCAAAAAACAAAAAGGACCGAATTCGGTCCTTTTGTGTATTTGCTATCAGGTTAACATACTCGAGCGACATTGCTTTTCAGGTTAAGAGTTATCTGCCCCTCATCAGCTAATCAGAGTGCTGAATTTTTTGTGCCGACGACTTATCTTATTTTACGTTTATTCCAGCTACGGGCTACAGAGTAGCGCCATACTCCGCGAATACCAAAGTAGCCGATGATAGCTGAGACGACGCCACATATCATACAGCCGAGCAGGAATGGTGGTCCGATAGTATGCATTTGCTGCATGATAAATTCCCACGATAGCTCAAAGTGAAATGGTTGCGGAGGAACATGCATAGCCCATGCGCCAATCTTGTAGGCGAAGTAGAACAAAACCGGCATCGTAATTGGGTTACTAACCCAAACTAGAGCAACAGAAAGCGGTAAGTTGACACCCATTAAAATGGCTAAACCTGCCGCCATAATCATTTGGCTAGGAAGCGGTACAAACGCCATAAAAAGACCAACGGCAAACGCGCCAGACGCAGAGCGACGGTTAAGGCACCAAAGGTTCGGGTTATATAGGACATTGCCGAAGACTTTTAATGCTTTTTGACGTTTGATCAACTCGTGATCTGGCATGAAGCGTTTTATCAGCTTTCTAGGCATAGGACTGCATGACTCTCTCAGAAAAAAGTTGCACCTTGGCGTTATTTGTCGCAAGCATTGTCTCATCGGCATGGTGGCCGATAATGCCAGATTGGCGCTGGCTGCTGCTGGGAATAATTACCACTGGTTCAATAATTAAATTACGTCGTGGCTTAATTAGCATAGGCGTAATTTTGGGCTTAATGGTAGTCATCATCCACGGCAATGTATTGGAGTATCAGCGACAAGCCCTTTTTAATGTAGGGGAGAATAGTACCATAACTGGCAAAGTTGACAGCTCTTTTAATCAAATAAGTCATGGATATGAAGGACTCGTGACGATAAAACAAGTGGGTGATCAAAGTCTGTTACCTTTTCTTAAACCTAAAGTCCGTTTTATCACCACCTTTCCTATCCCTGTTAACAGTGAATTTACGACCACGGCTCAGGTAAAGCCCATTATTGGGTTACGTAACGAAGCGGGCTTCGACGCTGAAAAGCAGGCAATGGGAAGTGGTATTTTAGCCAGAATGATTGTGACTGGTGATGCGCACTGGATTATTCGTAACGGACGTTCTGTACGTCAGTCGATAATCAACCTGGTAATGGATGATATCTCCCATCTAGACCACTTTCCGTTAATCAGTGCTCTGGTATTTGCTGATAGAAGCTGGCTTTCTGGTGATGACTGGCGAGGGCTGAGAGACAGTGGATTATTGCACCTGGCCTCTATCTCCGGGCTGCACATTGGAATGGCTTTTAGCTTTGGTTTTTTGCTCGGTGTAAGTGTTCGCTCCGTTTTACCGCGTTATCAAGTGGTGCCTTCAATTACGGGGTTAACCGTCGCGCTATGTTATGCCTGGCTCGCTGATTTTTCTCTGCCAACCACTCGCGCCGTATCGGTTTGTGTCATCTACATTGTTTTAAAATACGGTTTGGTTCACTGGAGTACCTGGCGAGTGTTGCTACTGGCGGTTGCTTTTCAGCTACTTATTCAGCCTTTCGCATCTTTTAGTATGAGTTTCTGGTTGTCTTACCTCTCTGTAGGTATGGTGCTGTTGGTCATTAACTTTGTCCGGTTCAATAACAGTAGCTGGCGAGGAAAACTGCGAACCTTGTTTGTGACTCAACTTGCCTTGAGTGTATTTGTCATACCTATCAGTGGCTATTTTTTCTCTGGTTTCAGCTTATCGTCCATCGCTTATAACCTTGTGTTTATCCCATGGTTTGGGTTTGTCGTCGTTCCTTTAATGTTTATCGCGTTATCTACTTCTTTATTGCTACCCACATTCTCGCCAATAGTTTGGCAATTGATGGATTTTTCTTTATGGCCGTTAAGTGAATCTCTTCAGTATGCCTTTGGTACGTGGCAACCATTGTCGATAGAACTTACGTGGATACTGTTTTCTCTCTGTACTTTCTTGGTTTTGAAGCGGTTATTGCTTTGGCAGGGTTGGTTATTGCTGTGCGTTATTACCATCATCATTTCAAGTTGGAATGGGCAAAAAAGTACCAGTTGGCGAATCGATGTTCTCGATGTCGGTCATGGTCTTGCCGTTCTGGTAGAAAAAGAGGGTAAAGCTCTGATTTACGACACTGGAAAATCCTGGCCGGAGGGCAGTGTTGCGGAGCAGGTGATTATACCCGTGTTACATCGCAGAGGATTTAGAGAGGTTGATACCTTGGTTCTCAGTCATTCGGATAATGACCACGCAGGAGGAAGGCAAGTGATTGAAACGCACCTCAAGCCGACCCATAAACGCAGCAGCCAAGATTTTAGTGGGTATCAACCTTGTGTGAGCGGTGATAATTGGATGTGGCAGCAACTCGATATCGAAGTGCTCTGGCCACCCCAAATGGTCACTCGAGCCTACAACCCTCACTCGTGTGTCTTTAGACTCAGAGACCGAGAATCTGATTTTTCCATGCTGTTCACGGGTGATATTGAATCGATTAGCGAGTGGATACTTCTTCGTGCGCCTGAAAAATTATCTAGTGATGTGATGCTCGTTCCTCATCACGGTAGCAAAAGTTCCTCCAACCCTCTTTTTATCCATGCAGTCTCTCCAACATTAGCGGTAGCATCACTGGCGAAAAACAATCAGTGGGGAATGCCTGCTGACAAGGTAGTGACCTCGTATCTCAACGCAGGGGCGCTATGGCTTGATACTGGTGAGGGTGGACAAGTTACTATCCGAGTAACGAAAGATAAGTGGGATTTTGTAACCAAACGCAGTGATACATTTGAGCCTTGGTATAGGCAGATGCTGCGTAAGGGGTTAGAATGAGAGTCTTAATGTAAGAAAATAAAGCACTTCTATGTCGATAAATACTGATGAAACGACTTGGCAGACGTTTAAGCGTCTATGGCAATTTATTCGCCTTTATAAAGCTGGTCTAATCGTTGCTATCATTGCATTAGTTATTAATGCTGTCTCAGACACCTATATGATCTCCTTACTAAAACCTTTGCTTGATGAAGGTTTTGGCAGCGCTGAGTCTGATTTCCTGCGCACTCTTCCGTTGATAATTTTTGCCATGATGTTTATTCGTGGTACCAGTGGATTTGTCTCCGATTATTGCTTGAGCTGGGTTTCTGGCAACGTCGTCATGCAGATACGACGTCTGGTCTTCAACCACTTTATGCATATGCCCGTGTCTTACTTTGATAAAGAAAAGACAGGCAACCTGTTGTCTCGTATCACTTATGATTCAGAACAAGTCTCCGCTGCAACGAGCCGTGCTTTAGTGAGTATTGTTCGTGAAGGGGCGAGTATTATTGGTCTGTTGACGCTGATGTTTTACAACAGTTGGCAGCTATCATTGGTTCTTTTTGCGGTAGCGCCGGTTGTCGCATGGGGGATTGGCGTTGTCTCTAAACGCTTTAGAAAGATCTCCAAAAATATGCAAACCATGATGGGTAACGTAACCGCTTCTGCAGAACAAATGCTGAAAGGGCATAAAGTTGTACTGAGCTATGGTGGCCAGGATATCGAACGTCAACGATTCGAAAAAGTCAGCAACCAAATGCGTCAGCAAAGCATGAAACTGGTGACGGCTCAGGCAGCTGCGAACCCTATCATCCAGATGATCGCATCCGTTGCGATTGTAGCGGTACTGTATCTGGCGAGTATTGACTCCATTAAAGAGCAACTGACTCCTGGTACGTTTACCGTAGTATTTTCAGCGATGTTTGGTCTGATGCGCCCACTTAAAGCACTGACTAACGTGACCTCTCAGTTCCAACGAGGTATGGCTGCCAGCCAAACGTTGTTTGCTCTTATCGACCTTGAACCTGAGAAGAATGAAGGTAAGCACAAGGTTGAGCGAGCGAATGGTGATATTTCTGTAAAAGACATCACTTTCACATACGAAGGTTCAGAAAAGCCAGCACTTGAACATGTTAGCTTTGACATTCCTCGGGGTAAGACGGTCGCTCTGGTCGGTCGTTCGGGGTCTGGTAAGAGTACCATCGCGAACTTATTCAACCGTTTTTACGATGTGGACAGCGGTGTGATTGAGCTTGATGGCCACGATATCCGCGAATACGAGCTGAGAAACCTGCGTGAACAGTTTGCTTTGGTTTCCCAGAATGTTCACTTGTTTAACGATACGATCGCAAACAACATTGCTTACGCAACCGAAGATAACTTCCAGCGCAGTGATATCGAAAGAGCGGCTGAGCTCGCACATGCGATGGAGTTTGTCAGCAAAATGGAGCACGGCCTCGATACCATGATTGGTGAAAATGGCGCGAGTCTTTCAGGTGGTCAGCGTCAACGTATTGCCATTGCACGTGCATTGCTACGTGATGCGCCAGTGTTGATTTTGGATGAGGCTACTTCGGCACTGGACACCGAGTCGGAGCGTGCGATTCAGGCTGCATTAGATGAGCTGCAAAAAGATAAAACCGTGCTAGTGATTGCTCACCGACTGTCGACGATTGAAAAAGCTGATGAAATCCTCGTTGTTGATGATGGTGCGATTGTCGAGCGTGGTAACCATGCTGATCTGATCTCAAAAGACGGTGCGTATGCGCAATTGCACCGAATTCAGTTTGGCGGTTAAGCGGTGATTGAAAAAATCTGGTTTGAAAACCACCCATTAAAATATCTCTTGTGGCCGCTTTTGTGGCCACTGAGTTTGTTATTTGGTGCAATCAGTCAGTCGAAGCGAAAACAATACCAGCAAGGGAGCAAACATGCGTATCAAGCCCCTGTACCTGTTGTCGTAGTCGGTAATATTACCGCTGGCGGAAATGGTAAAACGCCGGTTGTGGTCTGGCTGGTGGAGCAATTACAACAGCTAGGTTACAAGCCGGGTGTTGTCTCACGCGGCTATGGCGCTAAAGCACCTCACTATCCACTCGTTTTAGATGTCGATACGCCCGCGAAACATTGCGGTGATGAGCCTAAACTTATTTATAATCGCACTGGGGCTCCCGTTGCCGTTGATCCGGTGAGAGCAAATGCGGTTAAAGCGCTGTTGGCGACTGGCGTTGATATTGTGATCACGGATGATGGTCTCCAGCATTACGCATTGGCGAGAGATATTGAGTTGGTGATCGTTGACGGCAATCGACGCTTTGGTAACGAAAGTCTGATACCTTTGGGTCCTTTGCGAGAAAGTGTTGAAAGGCTAAAAGAAGTCGATTTCGTGATTACGAATGGTGGTCAGGCTAAACAAAGTGAAATCGCGATGTCACTGGCTCCGGAGAAGGCGATTAACCTGAAGACGAAACAGCAAGTTGAAGTCTCAGAGTTAAACGACCTGGTGGCGTTTGCAGGCATTGGGCACCCACCGCGATTTTTTCGTACACTGGATATGCTGAATGCCGACGTCAAAGTCACCAAAGGGTTTGCAGACCATCAAGACTTTGACCAGCAAGAATTAGAAACATTGGCTCAACAAGGATCCAATGTGATCATGACCGAGAAAGACGCCGTCAAGTGTCGTGAATACGCACAAGATAATTGGTGGTATCTGCCTGTATCTGCTCAGTTTGCAACAAGCGATGCAGAGCGAATTTTAAATAGAATAAAAGAGGTTAAAGCGACTTATGGATCATCGTCTGCTTGAGATTGTAGCTTGCCCTGTGTGTAAAGGTAAGCTGACGTACGATAAAGATAATCAAGAGCTGATCTGCAAAGTGGATCGTCTTGCTTATCCGATTAAAGAAGGCATTCCTGTTCTGCTTGAGCCGGAAGCAAGAACCATGAGCATGGATGAGGGGCGTTAATGTCTTTTACAGTCGTTATTCCCGCTCGTTATTCTTCTAGTCGCTTACCGGGCAAACCGTTGGCTGATATTGGTGGTAAACCGATGGTTCAGTGGGTTTACGAACAAGCCATGCAAGCCGGTGCTGAAGATGTCATTATTGCAACCGATGACGAACGTGTTTCTTCTGCGGTAGAGCAGTTTGGTGGAAAAGTCTGCATGACGTCACCAAACCATGAATCGGGCACTGAGCGTTTGGCTGAAGTGGTTGAGAAAATGGCGATCCCTGCTGATCACATCATTGTTAATGTGCAAGGTGATGAGCCATTAATCCCACCATCAATCATTCGTCAAGTTGCTGATAATCTCGCAGCTTGTGATGCTCCAATGGCAACGCTTGCGGTAGAAATTGACTCCGAAGATGAAGTCTTCAACCCAAATGCGGTAAAAGTGGTGGCGGACTCGCGCGGCTATGCCATGTACTTTAGCCGAGCAACGATTCCATGGGATCGTGACAATTTTGCCAAGCAAGATAAAACCATTGCTAATCCGTTGATGCGCCACATTGGTATTTATGCTTACCGCGCAGGTTTCATTAATACTTACATCAACTGGGCACCAAGTGCGCTAGAGCAAATTGAATGTCTTGAGCAGCTTCGCGTACTTTGGTATGGCGAAAAAATTCATGTTGCGGTAGCGAAGGAAGCTCCAGCAGCAGGTGTTGACACTCAAGCAGACTTAGACGCCGTAAGAGCGATAGTCGCTAACGAAGCTAAGTAACCTTTGCTGTTTCACTGTAATAAAAAGGCTCCAATCTTGGAGCCTTTTGCTTTTGAGGTATTGCTTAGGGGTTAAAGGAATCGGTATCAGATGTTGTTGTCGTATTGGTTACGCTTAGGGCACGTTGCCAGCGTTTCTCTATGACCTGTATCTTTCACTTCTTGGAGTACAACGTCAAATCCCCATATACGATATACGTGCTTCAATACTTCTTCATAACTGTCATCCAATGGGATGCGATTGTGAGGAACATATTGAAGTGTTAATGAACGGTCACCACGGACATCAACATTAAAGACCTGAATATTAGGCTCAAGGTTCGATAGGTTATATTGCGCTGCGAGCTTTTCTCTGATGCTCTTATAACCGCTCTCATCGTGAATCGCCGATATTTCGATGAAGTTTTTATGGTCATCATCTTTGATAGCGAACAGTTTAAAGTCACGTATCAATTTAGGTGACAGGTATTGGCTGATAAAACTTTCATCTTTGAAGTTATGCATTGCAAAGTGCACTGCGTCTAGCCAGTCGGTACCCGCTAAATCTGGGAACCATTCCTTATCTTCATCAGTTGGCTCTTCACAGATGCGTTTGATATCGCGGAACATGGCAAAGCCGAGCGCGTAAGGGTTAATGCCGCTAAAGTAAGGGCTGTTATACGCAGGCTGCGCTACTACGCTGGTGTGACTGTGTAAGAACTCTAGGATGAACTTTTCAGACACCAAACCTTCGTCGTAAAGATGGTTAAGAATGGTGTAATGCCAGAACGTTGCCCAACCTTCGTTCATCACCTGAGTTTGCTTTTGTGGGTAGAAGTATTGGCTTATCTTACGCACAATACGGATGACTTCACGCTGCCATGGCTCGAGTAGCGGTGCATGTTTCTCAAAGAAATACAGTAAGTTTTCCTGTGGTTCACTTGGGAAGCGCTCTACGATGTCCTCTTCTTTGGTTTTCGACCTAGGCACGGTTCGCCACAGATCATTAATTTGTGATTGCAGGTACGCCTCACGCTCTTCTTGACGCGCTTTCTCTTCCGTAATGGAGATTTTTTCTGGACGTTTGTATCTGTCGACCCCGAAGTTCATCAATGCATGACAAGAATCGAGAAGTTTTTCAACTTCCAGAACACCATAGCGCTCTTCACACTCTGCCAGGTATTTTTTTGCGAACAATAAATAGTCAATGATAGAGCTTGCGTCTGTCCAAGTCTGGAACAGGTAGTTACCTTTAAAGAAAGAATTGTGTCCATAGCAGGCGTGCGCCATTACCAGTGCCTGCATAGTCACGGTATTCTCTTCCATTAGGTAGGCGATACAAGGGTTGGAGTTGATGACTATCTCGTACGCCAAGCCCATTTGGCCGTGTTTGTAGTTTTGCTCTGTCTGAATGAATTTCTTACCGAACGACCAGTGGTTGTAGTTGATCGGCATCCCAATACTTGAGTATGCATCCATCATTTGTTCTGACGTGATGACCTCAATTTGGTTTGGGTAAGTGTCGAGGCGATAGTGCTCAGCGACACGTTTTATCTCTTTGTGGTATCGCTCCAGCAATTCAAAGGTCCAGTCGGGACCATCAGGTAGCAACTTGCTACTGCGCTTTTTTGGAGCTTTACCAGAGAGGTTTTTCGTTGCGGTACTCATCGCTAGCCTCCTTACGCCGTTTCTTTGTGGAATAGTTCACGGAAGACAGGGAAGATATCCTCAACAGAGCGAATATTTTTCATTGCAAAGTTAGGAAACTCTTCGGTGAGTTTTTCATACTCATGCCACAAAGTTTGGTGAGAACGACGTGTGATCTCAATATATGAGTAGTACTGACAGTTAGGCAGTAACTTATCCACTAATAAGTCACGGCATCTCGGTGAGTCATCCGCCCAGTTGTCGCCATCGGATGCTTGGGCTGCATAAATGTTCCACTGTCCGACAGGGTAACGAGCTTTGATTATCTCATCCATGAGTTTTAGAGCGCTGGATACGATGGTACCCCCGGTTTCCTGAGAGTAGAAAAACTCGTGCTCATCCACTTCTTTTGCCTGTGTATGATGGCGAATAAACACCACTTCCACGTTTTCATAGGTACGAGTTAGGAATAGGTAAAGCAGTACGTAGAATCGTTTTGCGATATCCTTGGTCGCTTGATCCATTGAGCCTGATACGTCCATTAAGCAGAACATGACTGCCTGGCTGGATGGTACCGGGCGTTTCTCGTAGTTTTTGAAACGTAAGTCGAATGTATCAATGAACGGAACACTGTCGATTTTCTTACGCAGTTCGGTTATTTCCCTCTTTAAACGGGTCTCTTCAAACGGTTGAGCAGGCTCCATATTTTTAATACGTGATAGCTCATCCTCAAGTTCTTTGAGAAGTCGCTTTTTACCTGCTGTCATGGCCGTTCTTCGAGCCAGAGATTGTTGGAGTGAACGCACAACGGCAATGTTAGAGGGGATACCCGCAGTCTGGAAGCCAGCACGATGTGTTTTCCACTCGGTAATTTTTGCGATTTGGTTTTTCTCTAAATTCGGTAGCTCGAGATCTTCGAAAAGAATATCCAGGTATTCGTCTTTCGAAATTTGGAATACAAACTCATCCTGACCTTCGCCGTCCGGACTTGCATTACCTTCGCCAGAGCCACTGCCTTGGCCTCCTGATTTTGGACGCTCGATTTTGTCACCAGTAATGAACTGATCGTTACCTGGATGGACACGCTCACGTAGCCCACCTTGACCTTGATGAAAAATCGGTTCGGTTATGTCTTTATGCGGTATCGATACGTCTTCGCCCGTTTCCGTATTCGTGATCGAGCGTCGATTCACTGCGTCTGCCACCGACTCCTTGATTTGCTCTCTATGGCGCTTCAAGAAGCGCTGTCTGTTAACAGCGCTCTTGTTCTTGCCATTGAGCCTTCGGTCTATAAATTGCGCCATGAAATAGCCCTCTTCATGTTTCACACAAGCGACCTAACTCAACATTTGGTTAGGATGACTTACGTACTCGTAGGTACCACTCAGAAAGTAGGCGAACCTGTTTCTCGGTATAGCCTTTTTCCATCATGCGAGCGACAAAGTCGTCATGCTTCCTCTGATCTTCAGAAGAGGTTTTCGCATTAAATGAGATAACCGGAAGAAGTTCTTCAGTGTTGGAGAACATTTTCTTCTCGATAACTGTGCGCAATTTTTCGTAGCTGGTCCAAACCGGGTTCTGACCATTGTTAGTGGCTTTCGCACGAAGCACAAAGTTGACGATTTCGTTTCGGAAATCTTTCGGATTACTAATACCAGCTGTTTTCTCGATCTTCTCTAGCTCTAAGTTGAGTGAAGCGCGGTCAAATAGCTGGCCGGTTTCTGGATCGCGGTACTCTTGGTCTTGAATCCAGAAGTCTGCATAAGTCACGTAACGGTCAAAGATGTTCTGACCATACTCAGAGTATGACTCTAGGTATGCGGTCTGAATTTCTTTACCAATGAACTCGACGTAGCGAGGTACGAGGTATCCTTTCAAAAACTCGAGGTATTTCTCTGCCGTTTCAGTTGGGAACTGTTCACGTTCTACTTGTTGCTCAATGACGTAGAACAGATGAACTGGGTTCGCGGCTACTTCGGTTTGGTCGAAGTTAAATACACGCGACAGAATCTTAAACGCGAAACGAGTGGACAGGCCGTTCATGCCTTCATCAACCCCGGCGTAGTCACGATATTCCTGATAGCTTTTCGCTTTCGGATCGGTGTCTTTCAGGGTTTCACCGTCGTATACCCGCATTTTTGAGAAGATGGACGAGTTTTCAGGCTCTTTCAGGCGTGAAAGAATACTGAATTGCGCCAACGTTTCTAACGTGCTTGGTGAACATGGTGCTTGTGACAGTTCACTGTTTTCGAGAAGTTTTTGGTAAATTTTCACTTCTTCAGAAACACGTAGACAGTACGGCACTTTCACAATGTACACACGGTCAAGGAATGCTTCGTTGTTTTTGTTGTTACGGAACGTTTGCCATTCTGATTCGTTCGAGTGCGCTAAGATCATGCCATCGAATGGGATCGCAGACAGGCCTTCCGTGCCGTTAAAGTTACCTTCCTGAGTCGCAGTTAGTAGCGGGTGAAGTACTTTAATCGGTGCTTTGAACATCTCAACGAATTCCATCAAGCCTTGGTTTGCTTTACATAGCGCGCCAGAGTAGCTGTAGGCATCTGGATCGTCTTGAGAGTAATGTTCAAGTTTACGAATATCGACTTTACCAACGAGTGATGAAATGTCTTGGTTGTTTTCATCGCCTGGTTCGGTTTTCGCTACCCCGATTTGGTCGAGGATCGAAGGGCGGACTTTGACGACTTTAAATTTGGTGATGTCGCCACCAAACTCATGCAGACGTTTGGCTGCCCAAGGAGACATAATGGAGCGTAGGTAACGCTGTTCAATACCGTATTCTTTTTTAAGAATTTCGCCATCTTCGGAAGCTTTAAAGAGGCAGAAAGGATGGTCATTGACTGGACTGCGCTGACCATTCGCGGTAAGCACATAAATTGGCATTTGTTCCATCAATGCTTTCAGTTTTTCTGCAAGTGATGATTTACCACCACCTACTGGACCGAGTAGGTAAAGAATCTGTTTGCGTTCTTCTAAACCTTGAGCAGCATGTTTTAGATATGAAACAATTTGTTCTATCGCATCTTCCATGCCATAGAAATCTTTAAATGTTGAGTAACGCGCTATAACGCGGTTTGAGAAGATCCGGCTTAGACGTGGATCTTTGGCTGTATCGATTACTTCTGGCTCACCGATGGCCATCAGTAGGCGCTCTGCTGCATTAGCGTATGCGCTTTTGTCATCCTTACACAGGGCTAGAAACTCCTGTAACGACATCTCTTCATCTTTAGAAGCTTCATATCTGGATTGATAGTGGTCGAAAATACTCATGTCGCTTTCCCCTTTAATAGTCAGTCTACCGACGAACGTTGATGAAGGCTTACTCACCTGTTGTCATGCTCTTGGTTGTCTGAATGTATACGTACTGACCTCTGATTTGGTTTGTACAGGACGTAAGTTATGCGACACCAAAGACTTTGCTTTAAGTACAGATTTATCATCACAACGGTGAGCGGTGGATTTGAATCATTCAATCACAGCCTTTCTCTACTTAAGCCTAGTCGGGGATTTGCAATTTTGCTTAACAATTATGAATTTATTGTAAAAGTGGCATATTTATCACTCTTGCATAAATGGCAGGATTGTGTGGTGTGTTCAGTATTGATAAATCAAATGTTTGGCATCAGGTGGCCAATGTTAGTGATTCATCGTTAGCCTTGGAGAAAGATTGAGAAAATTGCTCTGAAGTGAAAAAGATAATGGGCGATAAGGCAAATAAAAAGGAGAGCCACAGCTCTCCTATTCAATAGTTTGTATAACTAGGCACTGAAGATTTGTGCCAGCTCGTTCGGACATAAGTGGTACTGACGAGGACAGTTACGCCATGTTTGCAGCATACGACGGTATTTCTCTAGCATTGGCATTTGGCTGTTGAAATGGTGATCTGCTTTGTCAAATTGTGGGTAAAGGCCTTCAGAGTCAACAAGAAAGCGTACGTAATGTACTTGTTGCGCTTCTGAAGCGATATCGAATCCCAAAAACTGTAGGCGACGTTGGTCGACTTTGCCTTTCTCGTCACTGTCAAGCAGGTTGTTAGACTCTTGCATCGCGTGATACATCTCCATAATGTCGATGATTTCACGACATTCTGCTTCTGTAATACGGCCAAAGTCTTTGTTTAATTCGCACATTTGTAGTTCATAACCACGCTCGACGATTGTCTGTAAGCGCTTGTATTTTGACGCATTACTTGGGTCGAGTTGAGACATTAGGTTGTACTGGTTTGATAGAATCAAACGTTGAGCGTTTGACATTTCCATGATGACCTCACTAAATAATCTAATACATTTTTAATGTGCTTAGGTTAACGCTTCAGACACGTGTGAAACATGATCTCAACACATATTTAATATGAAAAAATGACAACAAATTCTCAATTTATCTAGCTTTCAGCCCCATCTCTATCAAGCGGACTCTATTTTTTGTGATAGTGGTTGTATATGTAATCTCTATCGGAGAAAACTCTCAACCATTCTGGCTTAAACACGGTCAGCACAGCGAGAGACATACCGTTGAGTAAGCCCTCGGGAAAGGCCAGAAGAGGGACAAAAATAAAGTAGTTGTGCTGAATCGTTTCCCAGTCGTAATGACCGACAGACAAGTGATAGAACGAATTGATCAGCAGATGCAAGCTGCCGGTAATTGCCCCGTTGAAGAAACCCGCAACGAAAATAAAGACAAAGATATTACGAGGCAAATAGTGGTAACTGAGCAGAAATACCAAGTAACTGATCAGAATAGGGAATAGGGCGGAAAGTACCAGTGAGCTTGGTAACAGGATGAGCGAGGTGCCTTGTATCCAATGATTAACAATCATTGCAGGAATACTGAGCAAAAACGCCATTCGCCACCCATACATCATGGTTAACGTCGTTAACGCGAGAAAGTGTATTTTCAGCCCTTCCTTCACACCCGCTTGCGCAGACCACAAAATCGTTAACAGAAAAAGAGTGGCAAAAACAATGTGCTGAAATGACTTCTCTTGCTCTAGCTTAGGCCAAACGGCCTTTCTCCAGTCGGGAATGCAAAAAGCAATAACGACCCAAGCGATAACGATTAATGATCCTAAGTTAAACCAATCCATGACTCATTTCCTACAACGTTCTTTTGTTTCTTATACGTTCGTCAGCGAGCGCTATTCTACATGGACGGATGAGGTATTTAACCTATTTGATTTAACAGAATAAAAAAATACCAGCGCTTGGCTGGTATTTTTAATCAGAGAAAATGGACCACTCTAGTATTTTACATTTGGATGGTACTGAGAAAGAATGGACTGGATTTCATCCATCGTCTCTTTAGACGGAGGATTTACACCTTCAAGAGGGTACTCAAGGCCCAGCGCTTCCCATTTGTGTGCACCAAGTTTGTGGTAAGGGAGCAGCTCGACTTTCTCGATGTTGTCCATATCTTTGATAAACTCACCAAGCATGTGTGCTGCTTCTGGATCATCTGTGTAACCAGGAACTACAACGTAGCGAATCCAGGTCGTTTGTCCAATTTTATGAAGATAGCGAGCAAAGTCGAGAGTACGCTTGTTCGACACGCCGATTAAGTCCTGATGAACTTCATCTTTCATGTGCTTGATGTCCAACATCACGAGATCTGTGGCATCGAGAACTTCGTCAATCACATCGGTGTGTTTACGGACATAGCCATTGGTATCAAGGCAGGTATGAATACCTTCGGCTTTAGCCGCTCGGAAAAAGTCACGAACAAACTCCGGTTGAAGCATAGCCTCACCGCCTGAACAAGTGATACCACCGCCAGACGCTTTCATGAAGTGACGGTATGATTTCGCCTCTGCAATGATTTCTTCTACGGTAACTTCTTTACCGTCATGCGTATCCCAAGTATCGCGGTTATGGCAATACTTACAACGCATCAAACAACCTTGCAAGAAGACGATAAAACGAATACCAGGTCCGTCTACGGTACCACATGACTCAAACGAGTGAATTCGACCAGTTGCTGACATCTTTTGCTCTCATGACTTAAATAAGAATGCTGTTATTTTATTACAAAAAGCAGGGTTAAAACAGTCTTGTAGCAAGGAAGGTGAGGGAATACGGTTAATCAAATGGTCAATGAGTTGTTTATTGACCATTTGAGCTTTCTATTTAAAAGAAGGCGAAGACAGAAAACGATCCGGTACCATAAATATCGGTTGGAGACTCTTTATATTCTGGAGTTTTCACCGTAAAGGTTATGCTCGCTCCATAGCTTTGATTATACCAAGTTGCTCCAGCAACGGCGGTTGTTTGCCAGTGTTCCAGTGTCACGTCATAAGGCTTAGATGGTTCTGGAATGCCGGAACGATCACCTTCGAGTGTGATGTCATTGAAACGGTAGCGACCTTCAAACCCGGTAAACAAGAACCAGCTGCTGGCGTGGTTGGACAACATGCTTGCTGAGAAGGGGCTTTCTACACTGATGTTGGCTGCACCGATGCTATTGCCTAAGTTGGTTCCCCAACGAAACATGACACCCTGAGACACATCACTGCGGAAGTTGCCGGCATTAATGTCATTGACGTTGGTAATCTCCCATTGTGTGTTTTTCCCTTCACTGCGCATTAACTTATTGAACGCGCGGTATCCAACGCTTAACGCGAGATAGTCGTCAATTTGGTAATCCCAACCTTGAGGGTCTGGAGAGCCAGTAATGCTGTGAACCAGAGATTGTGCTTTCTCTGACAGAGCGCTTTCGCCCGTTGCGCCGATGGTAAAGTTATAACGAACAGCTTTATCTTGAGTTAATGAAAGGTAATTGATTTCTGTGTGCAGATAACCAGCGTATGGGCGATCATTCGCCAGAGGGTAGTCGACTTCAATATCACTCGGCGTCCACATCTTATGGCCAAGTACCAGCTCTATTTTATCGACATTCCTGTCGGAGGCGTTGTTTAGGCTTAGCCAGCTCCATTCACTTTCTTTTCTTAATTGTCCGGTCGCGTAAGAGAGAAATATGCCGTTGGTGTAATCATGGTCAACACCGAAAATACCGTCATTATCAAGCGTAAAGGAAACTGTGGATTTGTTGGATGCCAAAGCAACTGGCGACAAAAGAGTAAGAATAAATAATTTATTAAATTTCATATAATGCATTGAATATTTTTCTTTGCATCATACGTAAGAAAGGCAACTAAATCTTTTGAAATATCACAAGATTGGCGGTGGAAATGAAAAAAAGCCGATGCTTTTCAGCACCGGCTCTTGTTGTATTACTATAACGTTATTTCGCGACAGTCTTATAGTGATTCAGTGAATGTACGAGCGATAACGTCAGCTTGCTGTTCAGCAGTCAGAGAGTTGAAACGTACAGCGTAACCCGATACACGGATAGTTAGCTGAGGGTATTTCTCTGGGTGTTTAACTGCGTCTTCTAGAGTTTCGCGGTTAAGCACGTTCACGTTTAGGTGTTGGCCACCTTCGATGCCAGCTTCGTGGTGGAAGTAACCATCCATTAGGCCTGCAAGGTTAGCACGTTGGCTAGTCTCTTCTTTACCTAGTGCATTTGGCACGATAGAGAATGTGTAAGAGATACCATCTTGAGCGTCAGCAAACGGTAGTTTCGCTACTGAAGTCAATGATGCTACTGCACCTTTCTCATCACGGCCGTGCATTGGGTTTGCACCTGGCGCAAATGGAGTACCAGCACGACGACCATCAGGCGTGTTACCAGTCTTCTTACCGTATACCACGTTTGAAGTGATAGTCAGGATAGACTGAGTAGGGATAGCATCACGGTAAGTCTTAAGCTCACGGATCTTGTTCATAAATACAGAAACAAGTTCACAAGCGATGTCATCTACGCGAGCGTCGTTGTTACCGAATTTAGGGTAATCGCCTTCGATTTCAAAGTCGATTGCTAGACCATCTTCGTCACGAACTGGTTTAACTTTCGCGTATTTGATTGCTGATAGAGAGTCAGCAGCAACAGATAGACCAGCGATACCACAAGCCATTGTACGTTTAACGTCACGGTCATGTAGAGCCATTAGAGACGCTTCGTAGCTGTACTTGTCGTGCATGAAGTGGATGCTGTTTAGTGCAGTCACGTACTGCTTAGCTAACCAATCCATGAAGTGATCCATTTTTTCCCATAGCTCGTTGTAATCTAGGTATTCACCTTCGATCTTGTCCATCTTAGGACCAACTTGGATCTTCAGCTTCTCATCGATACCGCCGTTGATGGTGTAAAGCATAGTTTTAGCAAGGTTCGCACGAGCACCGAAGAACTGCATTTGCTTACCAACAACCATTGGAGATACACAACAAGCGATAGCGTAATCGTCTGATTCCATGTCTGGACGCATCAGATCGTCGTTTTCGTACTGGATAGAAGAAGTATCGATAGATACTTTTGCACAGAAACGTTTGAAACCATCTGGAAGTGCTTCAGACCAAAGAACAGTGATGTTTGGCTCTGGAGAAGGACCCATAGTGTATAGGCTGTTTAGGAAACGGAAGTTAGAACGCGTTACTAGCGTACGACCGTCAAGACCCATACCACCCATTGATTCTGTTGCCCAAATTGGGTCGCCAGAGAATAGCTCATCGTACTCAGGAGTACGTAGGAAACGAACCATACGTAGTTTCATTACGAAGTGGTCGATCATTTCTTGAGCTTGATCTTCAGTGATCTTACCTGCAGCGATATCACGCTCGATGTACACGTCTAGGAATGTAGAAGTACGACCTAGAGACATTGCAGCACCGTTTTGAGACTTAACAGCAGCTAGGTAGCCGAAGTAAGTCCATTGGATAGCTTCTTGTGCAGTTTCAGCAGGGCGAGAAATATCGAAACCGTATTTCGCAGCCATTTGTTTGATTTGACCTAGAGCGCGGTGCTGCTCTGCAATTTCTTCACGAAGTTGCATAGTCATGTGAAGGTCTTCGCCGTTCTCAAATTTCTCTTGTAGAGAAGTGAACTGAGCTAGTTTGTCCTTCATTAGGAAGTCGATACCGTAAAGCGCAACGCGACGGTAGTCACCGATGATACGACCACGGCCGTATGCGTCAGGAAGACCAGTTAGTACACCAGACTTACGACATGCAAGGATATCAGGAGTGTAGATATCGAAAACACCAGCATTGTGTGTTTTACGGTATTCTGTGAAGATTTTCTTAACTTGTGGGTCTAGTTCGCGGTCATATGCTTTGCATGAACCTTCAACCATGCGAATACCACCGTTAGGGATGATCGCACGTTTTAGAGGCGCTTCAGTTTGTAGACCTACGATAGTTTCAAGATCTTTTTCGATGTAGCCTGCATCGTGAGCAGTGATGGTAGAGATAACAGATGTATCAAAATCAACAGGAGCGTGAGTCGCGTTCTCTTGTTTGATACCTTCCATTACTTTAGCCCAAAGCTTGTTTGTTGCTTCAGTACCTTCAGAAACTAGGAAAGATTCGTCGCCTTCGTACGGAGTGTAGTTCTTCTGAATGAAATCACGAACGTTTACTTCGTTTTGCCAATCACCTGCAGCAAAACCTTCCCAAGCTTTAGCAAATTGCTCTGCCATGACATACCTACCTTTTTAGTAGAAAAAAATACGTACTGCTTCGCCGTTGAGCCAGCTATCCCCAGAAAAATAGGGGAACAGTACACTCTTATGAATAACAATATTTATAGTCTTAAAATCACTTTTTAGGGTTACAAAACCATAAATATTGTCACTGCTTTAAACGTCTACCTTTTGAAACAACAATTGCAGGTTAAACTAAAATTTTTTTGCAAACCTTAAACTAAATCAATAAATGCTCAACTTTTCGGATAAAAATGGGGTAGCGACAAGCGCTACCCACACATTTTTTTAAGCGTTAAGCATTATAGCCAAGCTTTTAATCCATATTGAGCTTCTAGCATACCAACTGCTAGCATAGCAACCAAACAGATAATAAACACAGTCACAGGAATAATAATCTTATCCATGAATGACAAGCGTGATGCACGCTCTTTATCACCGATCAGGCCATTGTTATCTAAGAACATAGTTAATGCCCAAGCTAGTACTGGGTTAGCAACAATCGATGCAAAGATACAGATACCTGCTGCTTGTGAATCTTTCGTGTCACGAACCATTTGCATACCGGCTTCAAGTAGAGGAAGAGATACACCAACTAGCAGAGCAACGCGCATTACAGGTGGCCATACCGCCACATCCATTGGGAAGCCAAGAATCGCTACCGTCATAACGATTAGACCAAGAAGAATAGCACCAGCTGGAATCGGACGTTTCGCGATAGCTGCCGGGATCATGTAAGTACCCCAAGATGAAGTGATGTTACCACCACCGACTGCAGTACCAACCATTTGACGGAAAGAACACATCGTCATAGTGTCATCCACGTCCATCAGTACTTTTTCTGTCTTACGAGGGTAGTTCATTTCCTGGAAGATACGGTGACCAAGGAAGTCTGGTGACCACATTGCAACAGCAAGAATAGCGAATGGCAGAGAAGCGATGAAGTGTTCTGCATTTGGCAGACCTAGCATCCAACCTTCTTCCGTGCTACCCCACCAGTAAACAGGGTTTAGGTTAGGCAGGCCCATCTCTGTTTCGAATTTAATATCGAAGCCAGCGCCAAGAACCAAAGCAATTGCCAGACCTGTAAACGCACAAACAGGGATTGCTAACCAGCGTTTATTGATTTTTGCAAGGTAAGCATAAATCGCAACAGTGATACCAAGTACGACAAAGCCAACGTAGCCCATGCTGCCAGCAGCTACATCCGCTGACTGTAAGCCAGTCGCCCACGCTTGAATCGAGTTGATTTGGCTAATCGTACCCGTCAAGCCTAAGAAAATAAGCAATCCACCGGCTGTGCCTTCAGAAGTGAGGTTGACGAGTTTTGAGCCGCCTTTGAAAAAGGAGAGTAGAAGGCCAAAGATACCGATTAAGATAGCGAGTGCGAGAGGGTGTGCACCTGCAAGCGCAATAGTACCGATCAATGGAATCATCGGACCATGGTTACCAGCAAGGTTAGCTTTAGGGTTAAAGACGCCTGAAGCTAAGACACAGAAAAGGAGTGCAGGGATAAGCATTTCTACACGAGCGACTTCGATAGCAAACTCTTTTGTTAAATGCACATGATCCCAGGCTTGGGTTAAACCTTCAGCCCAAGACATCATTACCGCAGAGTACATTGCAATAATGCCGATAGTACCCGCAATCGCAGGAACAAAATCTTCAAGCTCGAAACGGAAATCACGACCCGGCAAGTTTAAGCCAAAACGACGTGGCTTCATGATTTGCAGTTCGTGGTCTAGATAGTCTGAACGGCTGTCGAATTCAGATGCTGGACGATGAAGCTCACGGTAGCTTTTGGTCTCGATATCTGAATCAGAGTGCACTTTATTCACTGCGTCTGACATAGATTCCTCATATATTTAAAAGTTATGAATTCTTAACTAAGTTGCGCTGTCCCGCGTAATACGGTGCGCCCTATGCTAGCTATTATTAGATTTGTTGCACGTTAACCTTGCGCCTAAGCATAGCTAATAACTTGTTGTGTTGAGGCACAAAATTTTCCTCAAATGATGGCTGGAGTCTAACAAGATAGCCATTTTGGGTGATTGATTTAGATCACTTTAAATAATCGATGTGAAATAAAACTACAAAATGTGTCAGTTCAACGAATAATAGGGCCAAATAGGACGTAATTTCATTACACAAGTTGCATAAAACTAGAAATTATTGAGACGATATAACACTAGTGGCACGTGAAATGTAGTTATCGATCAAATGCATATAAAGCTGGCTTCAATCTTGCTTAAACCGGAAAAGACAACTTTTTTGGCTAATCATTGCCGCTCAGTTTAGGAAGAAAACATGAAACAGCTTAAAATAGTGCCGTTAGTGGCAATCATTTCGGGATTAATGGTCGGTTGTGGAGGCGGCGGTGGCGGCAGTAGCACACCCAAAACGCTATATAAATTCACTTTTGTGACTCCTGAAACTCAGGCGCTAGCAGATAATGGTTCTTGTACTATTTACGACAGGTTTACTACTAATGGTGTAGAACAAGTCCTCAATTATCATGCAATAGGTGGTGTGATCGACAACCAGCTAACGGCTTATTATTCAGATGCATCGGGTGAGCGTGTCGGAGATGTAGTGACGGCAAGCAATGATCTGTTGACGATCACTCTGCAAGATATTCCTGACGAGGGGAGCGTGACGATCCAAGAAGCGAACGGCTTGATAATTAACGCGCTGACATTTTCAAAACAGTTGTTAGAGTCTGATTCTTCATTACGCAATGTCTACCTTTCTGCGCAAGCTAATGTAAGCAACACGACGTGTTTGACGGGCAGTAACGATAAAATCGTTAGCAAGGCCAGCCTGGACTATAAAGCTGCGGAAGACGCGGCGGGTAACCCATATTCAACCTTCTACTTTGATTCTCAGTATGAAACCGTCACGGCAAACGAATCACGCTTCACGAAAGGTGAAACATTGTCAGCCGTAAGCACTGAAAAAACGATGATTTCGCAGTATCGAACCTCTTCCCGTTCTGCTCTTTATCAATACGGCTTTGAGGACTGGACGGATAGCCGAATGGTATTTGCGGGTTCGTCATCTACGCCATCAGTGAGTAGCTCTGGTATTGATTTTACAACCATTGATATTGACACGATTTATAAGAACTTCTCATATCGCTTAGCGGAAGTGTCGAGAACGAGCGCGTTTTATCACCCTGACGAACTAAATGGTGATGTTTGGACATTCAGTGTAGATGGAACCATTGTGACTTCTGGGTGGGAAGCGCAATACACGGACGTAGTAGGCGACGATTGGACTATTGATGTTGATGACACCTCACTTTTTGCCGTAAGCAACACACAAGATACCAAACCTGGTGTTTCTAACCGTACGGTCTATTTAAGTGACAGTATTGGCTTGGGCACTGAAAATGGTTTGCAGCGAGTGAGTTACGAAGAGGGTGCGAAGGTAGGTACGACGCCATACGTTGTACGTCACTCTATTTATTCATACATCAATGATAGAGTTGTTGTACCTGAGCTTGATTATTCAAGTGTGCCGTCTGATGCAGCCAATGAGCTTGTGATTTCAGATGACTCTTTAATCACACAAAGCTATGTTTTCACGGAACAAAGTGGTGATGTTCAAGTTGCTGATTTTCTAGCGGCTTATGCTAATGGTGAGGGCTTAGATACCACAGAAGATGTACTTGGTATTGTGAAGAATGAACAAGAAGTAAGAGCGATTAGTAACCGCGTTGCTCAGACCAAAACACTGTTGTTAGAGAGAACTAACTAACACTTTTATAATATATTTAGCCCCTCACTGTAGGGGCTTTTTTATACATAATATTCAAGTAATAAAGCATATAGTGCTAAATATTGCATATTAACTTGATTATCCTATCTAACTATTCGGTTTATTTAGGTTAATCATTTGTTGCAACTTTCAAGCCGGGGTGCTAATTTGTTCCGAAATAGATAGGGCGGAGTCCCTTACAGCAGTGAAAAAAACACAGGGAGTAAAGCGCATGACTGATGTACCAGCGCTAGATATAAAAGACCTGCACAAAACGTTTGGACAAAACGAAGTACTTAAGGGGATTTCTCTTTCTGCACACAAAGGGGATGTTATCTCTATCATTGGCTCTTCCGGTTCCGGTAAGAGTACTTTTCTCAGATGTATCAACTTATTAGAGACACCAACCGCTGGTGAGATTTGGGTTAACGGTGAGCTTATTCAAATGAAGAATAACCGAGCTGGTGAATCTGTTCCCGCGAATGAAAAGCAAGTTCAGCGAATTCGTTCTCGTCTAGCGATGGTATTCCAGGGTTTTAACCTATGGTCTCATCTTACTGTTCTAGAAAATGTCATTGAAGCACCCGTTCACGTATTGGGTGTGCCTAAAGCTCAAGCTATTGAAAACGCAGAGGTACTGCTTAAGAAAGTAGGTCTGTATGAGCGTAAGGATTACTACCCAGGACATTTATCTGGTGGTCAGCAGCAACGTGCCGCGATTGCTCGTGCGCTAGCCGTTGATCCAGAAGTCATGTTGTTTGATGAGCCGACATCAGCGCTTGACCCAGAATTAGTAGGCGAAGTGTTAGGGGTAATGAGAGATTTGGCAGAAGAAGGTCGTACGATGTTGGTAGTGACGCACGAAATGGCGTTTGCTCGTGATGTATCGAACCACGTCATGTTCCTTCACCAAGGACTGGTTGAAGAGCAGGGTGATCCCGCCAAGTTGTTTACCAATCCAGATTCACCTCGCTTACAACAGTTTATCTCATCGATTTATTAAGAGATCTTTGGGAGGCAGTTTTTTGCCTCCTATGTAAACACAACATACAAAATTAAATAAAATGGAAATCACAGGAGTACGGAAATGAAAAAGTGGTTATTAGCAGCAACGCTTGCTGCAACGGCTGTATCTGGCGCCGTTCAAGCGAAAGAATGGAAAACCGTTCGCTTTGGTGTTGAAGGTGCATACCCTCCGTTTAGCTGGACTGAAACTGATGGCTCTCTAAAAGGCTTTGACGTTGACATGGCAAATGCACTTTGTGAAGAAATGCAAGTGAAGTGTCAAATCGTTGCTCAAGACTGGGATGGCATCATTCCTTCTCTACTGGCGCGCAAATACGACGCAATCATTGCGGCAATGTCGATTACAGAAGAGCGCAAGAAGAAAGTTGATTTCACCGGCAAATACGCACTTATTCCAAACAAATTTATTGCGAAGAAAGGCGCTGATCTAGACTTTGACAAACTAGACGGTAAGAAAATCGCGGTACAGCGTGCAACTACACACGATAAATACCTGACTGACAACTACGGTGACAAAGTTGAGATCGTCCGTTACGGCTCATTTGATGAAGCTTATCTTGATCTTGCTAACGGTCGTGTAGCTGCTGTTCTAGGTGACGCTTCTGCTCTAGAAGAAGGCGTTCTTAACAAAGCTGGTGGCGATGCGTATGAGTTTGTTGGCCCATCTTTAACTGATCCTAAATGGTTTGGTGAAGGCTTTGGTATCGCGGTTCGCAAGCAAGACAAAGATTTAACGCAAAAACTAGACGCAGCGATTCTGTCACTACGTGAGAAAGGTGTTTACCAACAACTTGCTGGTAAATACTTCAACTACGATGTGTACGGCGAATAAGTCGTAATTAAGCGACCGTTGGCCTGTTCCTAGAAGTAGTCAACGGTCGATTTTTTGAGTTTAGGGATTAGGAACTCACCTATGCTGGATTTACAAGGATACGAAGCTTCCATCTTTACAGGAGCTTTAGTAACTATTGAAGTTGCAGTGCTTTCTCTGCTGCTTGCAGTGATATTGGGCATGCTTGGTGCTTTAGCCAAGTTATCACCTTACAAATGGGCAAGAGCGATTGCCACTCTCTACACCACCATTATTCGTGGTATCCCAGATCTGGTTCTGATGATGCTGATTTTCTTTGGTGGACAAATACTTTTGAATAACAGCCTTTATTCTATCAATGAAACGCTAAATGAGTGGTTTGCATCAAGTGATCCTAACCATGAGTGGACGTCATATCTGCCAGATTACATCGACGTGAGCCCATTTATTGCTGGTGTACTGACCATTGGCTTTATCTTTGGCGCATACATGGCAGAAACGTTCCGTGGTGCGATCATGGCCGTAGACAGAGGTGAGCTAGAGGCGGCGAAAGCTTATGGTATGAACGCTGTTTTATCATTCAGAAGAATTCTTTTGCCTCAGATGATTCGCCATGCTTTACCTGGCTTTGGTAATAACTGGTTGGTTCTGCTTAAAACTACGGCGCTGGTCTCTATCATCGGTCTGGATGATATGGTGAGAATGAGTTCTCTAGCCGCTGGCTCGACGAAAATGCCATTTACGTTTTACATGGCCGTCGCGATCATCTTTCTATTCTTTACCAGTGTTTCTACAGGTTTGCTTAAACTTGTTGAACGCAAGTTCAGTATTCACGCGAGGTAAGTTATGGACTTTTCACTGATTATTGAAAGCTTCCCGATTTATCTAAGTGGACTTTGGACAACGGTATGGCTTGTGGGCATTTCGCTTATCATTGGGCTGAGTGTGTCTATCCCAATGGCGATAGCAAGAAACAGTAAAAACTACGCGTTAAGCATGCCAGCATGGGCGTTTATCTACTTTTTCCGTGGGACACCGTTACTGGTTCAGCTATACCTCATTTATTACGGTATGGACCAGTTCTTCCCGGTCAAAGATACCCTTTGGGAAAACGCTTGGTTTTGTGCACTGGTTGCTTTTGTATTGAATACTTCAGCTTACACGGCGGAGATTATCCGAGGCGCAATTAATGGCTTACCAAAAGGCGAAGTAGAAGCGGCTAAAGCGTATGGAATGAGTAAATTTAAGACTTACCGTCGTATCATTTTACCGAGTGCATTACGAAGAGCTTTACCAGTATATTCAAACGAGGTGATCTTCATGCTGCACGGTAGTGCGGTAGCGGGCATTGTAACCATCATGGATCTAACCGGCGCAGCTCGTTTGGTTAACTCACGTTACTACGCTCCATTTGAATCGTTCTTAACGGCGGGTTTATTCTATATGTCGCTGACGTTTATCATCCTGTGGTGTTTTAAACAGGCAGAAAAGCGATTGCTAGCCTATTCTCGACCACTAAGCCAATAAGACCAATGGCAGCAACAAATAAAAAGAGCGCATCAATGCGCTCTTTTTATTTAGGTGAGAAAGGACTACTTGAACGTTGACCAGATAGGGGCGTGGTCAGATGGTTTTTCAATCCCACGCAGTTCATAGTCGATACCTGATTCGATACATTTCTGTGCCAGTGAAGGCGTCGCTAAAATCACATCGATTCGTAGACCACGGTTATCATCAAAACCGCGAGAACGGTAATCAAACCACGAAAAACGGTCATTCACTTCTGGGTACAGTTTACGGAAAGTATCTTCAAAGCCCCAGTCTAATAAAATTTTCAGCCATTCACGCTCTTCTGGCTGGAACGAACATTTGCCCGTTTTTAGCCAGCGTTTGCGATTTGGCTCGCCAATGCCGATGTCGTCATCAATTGGGCTGATGTTGATGTCGCCCATAACAATTAATTGTTCATCGTTACTATGATGATCATTCAAATACGTCATTAGGTCTTTGTAGAACTGGCGCTTATACGGAAATTTGGTTTCGTGGCTGATATTGTCCCCTTGAGGGAAGTAGCCGTTAAGTACCGTTACCTTTTCACCATTTTCGTCTTCAAAGGTCGCCATGATCATGCGCTTTTGATGTTCCTCGTTATCGGTCGGAAAACCTTTCTGCACACTGATAGGTTCTTGCTTACAAAGCATCGCAACACCGTAGTGCGCCTTTTGACCATGAAAATACACTTTGTAACCCATGGCTTCGACATCTGCTATTGGAAACGCTTCATCGTGGACTTTGATTTCCTGAAGCCCAATAACGTCAGGCTGGTGTTTGTCGATGAGCGCCTGGAGCTGATGCAGTCTTGCACGGAGTCCATTGATGTTAAAGCTGATTACTTTCATATACTTTTGAACCTATTGTTATCCCTTGTAATGCCTTTTGGCTAAAGGGTTTTTGAAAACTAATAAAGTGTATTTTGATGGATGATGGCGAGGTTTGTTGAGTAACGCCGCCACTTTGTCGCCATTTTTATCGCTATACTTTGAGGCCGCTGATCGGGTTGAAATTGACTACCGACGAAAGGTGATCTGGCGTAAACCATCGTTTGTTCAATTTTGACATGACCTAGTGCCGCTTTCAAATCGAGGATATTACCGCCATTACGCATGAAAGCCCTTGCTTTAGGCTATGCATGGCTCCTTTCCACTTTCCTGACAAAGTTTAATCCATGCCTCTGCAGCTTTAGAGATATATCTCTCTTGATTCCAAACCACGCCAAGTTGCCAATTGATGGAGGGCTGAATAGGTATTATCAGCAGATCTTCGTCAAGAATACGATTACATAAAGGTTGGGGAAGAAAGGTCACACCAACTCCACTTTTCACGAGAGCAACGAGAAAGTCCCACTGGCTACTACGGGCTGAAATTTGCGGAGAATACCCTGCTTGTTGGCATTGGCTCAGAATGTAATCACTCAAAGTAAATTCTTCTGTGTAGATATAGAAAGGTTCCTCTTTTAGCTCTTCCCATGAGATCGAGCTTTTTTCTGACCAAGAAGTTGTGTCAGGTAAAATGGCATGAATGAGATATTCATCAAGGACAAGGTTTGTTAAGCAATCACTATTCTGAGTCGCTAACATGGTGATTGCAACATCAAGATCGCCTTCGATAAGTGCCTGCTCAATCCTCCTGCCTCCGTATTCGACGATCGTTAGTTCTACATTCGGGTAGAGTTGTTTATATTGGCGAATTAATCCAGCGTACAGGGGACCAACCATAGGAGGGATGCCTAAGCGAAGATGACCTCGTTCTAATTTGTTGAGATCAATGAGTTCGGAGTTTAATTGTGCCATTGTCTCTAATATTTGTTTTGCCCGAAGATATACGATTTCTCCTGCATCAGTGAGCCAGAACTTTCTCCCCTCACGATGTATAAGTGGTTGTGCAACAGACTGTTCGAGACTTTGTATCATTTTGCTGATTGTTGGCTGGGTCACGTATAAATTTTCTGAAGCCCGGGTGAAACTTTTTTGATCAATGAGTTCGACAAAATAACGAAGTGATTTAATGTCCATGCTTTGCTCAATTTAGCCATTAGAAAACTATTCCATTTTGGCATGCTTTTGATAATAAAAATTCACTATATGACTATTTTTGTTCTGGATATAATGTGATCAAAATCTCAGAATGGAGTGAGAAGTCATGAAGGTATTTACTGGTGGATTGCTTACCTTGCTGCAAATTGGCTTGTTATCTGCGATATGGGTGATTGCCGAGTATTTGGTTAAACAGTTTAATTTTCCGGTGCCAGCTAATTTGGCTGGGATGTTGATATTACTGTTGTGTCTGTTTCTTGGTGTGATCAAAGCAAGCTGGTTACGTAAAGGTGCAACTTGGCTGTTAGCTGAAATGCTATTGTTCTTTGTGCCAGCTGTAGTTGCCGTGGTGAAATACCAATCACTGATGGAAACGGAAGGATTACGAATATTTGTTGTATTACTGATTAGTACAGTTTTAGTTTTGGGAATTACGGCTGCGGTTGTTGATCGTGTTTATCGTTTTGAGTTGCAGTTGTCCCGGAGAAAAAGCAACAGACACTACCAAAAACTGACAAAACATACGGAGCATTAACTATGTTCGAAACAGATTTTGGATTGGGTATATTGTGTTTATTGATGACGGTTGTTTTTTATTATTTGAGCAAAATACTTTATCAGCGTAAAAAAACGATTTTTTTGATGCCTTTGTTGCTGGCGCCCTTGTTGCTGATTGTGGTCGTGTTCGCTTTTCATATTCCTTATCAATCTTATATGTCAGAGTCTCATTGGCTGTTGTGGATGCTTGGCCCTGCCACGGTTGCTTTTGCTATTCCTGTGTATGACAACCGTCGTCTTATTCAACGGCATTGGTTATCCATGTCAATTGGTGTTCTTACGTCCATTTTTGTAGCCATAGGAAGCTCTGTTTTGTTGGCCAAAATCTTTGGCCTATCAGCGATTTTGCAGAAAAGCTTAGCAATGCGTTCTATTACGACGCCTTTTGCGGTTGAAGCGAGTAAATTGATCGGTGGTCAAGAAGATTTAACGGCATTATTTGTCGTGATGACTGGTGTCATAGGAATGGCTGTTGGAGAAGTAATTCTTACCGTTTTATCCATTCGTTCTCGCTTGGGTAAGGGGTCAAGTCTGGGAGCTTCTGCTCACGGAGCGGGTACTGCAAAAGCCTATCAACTGGGAAGTTCTGAAGGGGTCATATCCAGCGTTGCGATGATGCTCGCTGGTATGATTACTGTGTTATTGGCACCAGTTATTGGCCATCTTTTATGGTAAACAAGGTTTTTCAGTTTGTATCTATTGTAGAAACAAACTGAAAACGAAACCTGAAGAAGAGAAGCTACTGTTTTTCTTTTAATTTGTTCTCTAAATCTACTTGTACGATTTTCAACGCACTTAACGCAACTTCAGGGTCAACTTCGTTTGATTCGAGTAAGTAGATGAGGTCGACGGCCAGTTTTACATCATCTGGTGCATCGTCAAGAGGAGAGGTTGGTTGGTCAGACATTACTGATGTTTTTCCCTGTGAGTGATTTGGTTTTCGAGCTTAACTAACGCCGCTTCGCAGCGTTCCAGCCGTTGTTCTGTAGCGAGTAAAACCTTCTGCGCTTCTGCGCTCATGAAACTCGGAGCTGTTGCTACTGCTCTCTCTTTTTCAAGGACCATTTCTCGTAAACGACGAGCCCACTCTTGATGCTGAGCAAGCTCTTGATACAGAACATTGATCGGTTTTCGAAAATGGCTGCTGTGCTTGATTTCGTTTTTACGGATTTTGGTTGTTGAGATTTCTCGCTGGATGGCAGCAATCTGTGCGACCAAACGTTCAGTAAGATATTCAGCGCGCAGGGTGGTTAACTTGCCATCGTTCTGCTCTCGAACGATGGCACCCAGTGTCGACTTGGCTTCTTTGACACAAGGTGTGAGTGATCGAGAACGACAGCTAAACAGACGTTCATCAAAAAGCGGCACATGATGTTCGCCTCTTTGACGATCAAGCATGGCTGCTTGTTTTGCCATCTGCTCTAAATGTGCTGAAAGTTGATCGATGTTCATGTTAACCCTACAAACCAAGCATCATAGGCCAATTTAATAGCAAGTATGCTCACCACGGTAACGAATACCGGGCGAATGAATTTAGCGCCAAAGTGAATCGCAGAATGAGCGCCGACAAAAGCACCTGCCATTAAGCATAGCCCCATAGTTAAGCCTAGCACCCAGTTGATATGCCCCAATACTGCAAAAGTAATGAGGGAAGTAAAGTTACTGGTAAAGTTCATTGCTTTTGCCAGGCCAGATGCAAGTAGGATATTCAGTCGGTAGAGTGCCATTGAGCTCACCGTCCAGAATGCCCCCGTGCCAGGACCTGCCAGCCCATCGTAGAAGCCAAGTGAAAAGCCTTGTGCATATTGCTTTTTATGTAGTCGAGGACACGGCTCTGGTATTGGACTTTGGTGTGTCGTTTTCGGCGTTTTATGGAAAACGGTATATAGAGCAGCTGCCAAGATGATCAGCGGCAATACTTTCTCTAACCACTCGGTACTGATAGCGTCGACAAACAGCGTACCAACGGTTGCTCCTATTAGCGTGGCAACGAAGGCTCTTCCCCAGCATCTTGGGCGGAATAAACGCTTTTTGTAGTAAGTGAAAGCCGCCGTCGAAGAGGCAAACGTCGCGGCGAGTTTGTTTGTTCCCAGAGCGATGTGTGGAGGAAGCCCCAAAGATAACAACGTTGGGACGGTTAGCATACCACCACCACCAGCAACGGCATCGATGAATCCAGCAACAAAAGCGACAAGCGCCAACACCAGCAACATGCCTGGCTCAATCATTTCCATAAATGGTTTTTCTTCTAATATTCTATTTTACGTTTAAATGGCGGCAGCGAGTCGATTAACGCTTGCCCATATCTCTTTGTGACAAGGCGTCTATCTAGAATGGTTACTCTACCAGAATCGCGCTCTTTTCGCAGTAACCGACCAACGCCTTGGATCAGCTTTTTACTCGCATCTGGTACAGTGATCTGCATAAATGGATTTCCGCCTTTCTTTTCGATGTATTCGGAATGAGCCTGTTCTACAGGAGAAGTCGGAACACCAAATGGTATCTTGGTAATGACCAGGTTTTCGAGAAGCTCACCCGGTAAATCAAGTCCTTCAGAAAAGCTTCCGGTACCAAATAGAACACTGGTTTTATTTGTTTCTATTAGCTTTTTATGTTTTTTTAGAATTTCTTGGCGCGAGCTTTCACCTTGTACTTGCAACGCCCAGCCTCGCTTAACAAAGTCTGTAGACAAGGCCTCGGCGACTTGGTTCATTTGCCAGTAAGAAGAGAATAATACTAAGTTGGCTTTATTGTCTTCTAAGTACTTAGGCAATATCTCAATAAGATATTCGGTAAACTGAGGTGCAGGCGGTTCATATTTCATCGCTGGAATAAGTAACTCGGCCTGGTTCTGATAATCAAATGGTGAAGCTAACGCTAAAAACTGAGTGCCAGATTCTGGTTTGCCATCAATGCCAGCTTGATGACAAAAGTAATGGAACGAATTGAGGGCTCTAATCGTTGCCGATACTAATACCGCACCAATACAGCGACTCCAAATTTGTTGGTCAAGCTGCCAGCCGATTTCCAACGGGGAAACGCTGACGATGAAGTCTCCTTCACGATCTGGGTGTTTTTGTAACCATCTCGCCAGAGGCGCGCCTTTTTCACGTGTCGGTTCAGCCATCAGGTGCCAGACTTGAGCGAGGTTTTCCAAACGTTGGATATAAAACCCCAGCTCCGCAAGCGCAGGTTCGGCTAACCTGGTCGAAAGTTCCCCATCTTTTACACGCTCAGCGATAAGATCGGCGATTTTTGCGACACTTTGATTGGCTTTCTTACTCGCTTGTTTGAGATCTTTTGATTGATTTTCCAACCACGTCGGCAGCTCTCCATGTTCAAAGCGATAAATGTCTTGGTCAAAGTGGGCAGGGTCAAACTGCTTTGCCAACTGGCTAAGCTCAGGTATCAAGGTTTGCACGGATTCCTGTAAATCATTCCTAAACCGAGATACGCGTTTTTCATCCGCTAGCGCGGAAAACTTGCTGATCGATTGATTGAGCTTTTCTAACCACGCGGCAGCACCCTTCAAACTCGCTGATGCAGACGCATGATCGCGCGCGACATGCGGTAAGTGATGCGCTTCGTCGAAGACATAAATGGTGTTTTCGGGCTCTGGCAAAATCACGCCACCACCTAAGTCGGCATCAGCCATTACTAGAGAATGGTTTGCAATGATGACGTCGTTTTTATCTAACTCTGAGCGAGCCTTTTGAAAAGGACAACCACGATGTCCTGGCAAGCTGTTATTGCAACTGTGCTTATCACTGACAATAAGCTGCCACAGCTGGTCATCAATAGGTTTTGGCCACGAGTCACGATCCCCGTCCCATTTGCCTTGAGCTAGAGAGCGATACATCGTCTCCAACAGCTCAATATCTTTTTTCTTAGGCTTGGTTTCGAACATTGCTAATTGGCCGCCATCGACCCCGCTCGCCGTAGCAAGTTTTTCTGCACAACAATAACGTTGCCTACCTTTTGCCAGAATAAAAGAAAACTCTTTATCCGTTAGTCGGCGGTATAAAGGTAAATCCTTGTTAATAAGCTGCTCTTGTAGCGCGACAGTGGCAGTAGATATCACCACTTTGCGATTGTTGTGAACGGCGACTGGAATGGCTGCCATCAGGTAGGAGAGAGACTTACCTATACCAGTCCCTGCTTCTGCGACCAGCATGCGGTTAGATTTATGATATTGGCCACAAAGTGTTTTTGCTATTTCAGCAACGAGATAGTTTTGCGCTCTTCTAGGAACAAAGTTATCAAGCTGAGCTTGTAAGTTCTGGTAGCTATGGCGAATCGATTTTTGAATGTTACTGGTCAGCATACGGGCCTCAAATGCGTTGGAGGCGAATAGTAGCACACATCACTAGCTGTAAAGTAGTTCACAAAATGGAATGCTTTTGTTCGGAATATGGATCTTCTTCACAAAAAAAGATTGAACCTAATCTAAATGAAATCGAGTTCATTAGTATTTATATATAAAATCCTCTATTTTATAAAAATTAAAGAATAAAAATCTAATTTAGTGGTTATTTATTAATCCGAACGTGGTGTTTATATTTGTAATTAATGGTTGTGTAATTGTAAAAAAATCAAGTTTATTGTTTAGATGTTAATCTAAAAAATGATATGTAAAATATCAACTTGTTGTTAAATAAGATCTTTTTTGTTTTTTTACATTCGAGTTTAGAAAATTTGACAGGCAGAACAATCTTTTGCACTCTAGGTTCAGATTTTGGGAAAGCATTGCGTAACAACCAGTTAACGCTAGCGCTCAAAAAAATAAAAAAAGGGAATTCGGAAAGGATATCCCAAACTAAGAAAAGGCAGTGGATTAATTATGAAAAAGACTCTTTTAGCATTAGCAGTTGCAACTGTATCTACTTCTGCACTTGCAGCAGGTAGCATCTACGATGACGGTACGACTTCATTCAACCTAAAAGGCGAGATTGATACTTACCTAAGCACTCGTAAAAACGAAGTTAACGGTAACGAAGTTGCTAAAAACGATCTAGACGTTGACGTATGGGCTAAAGTTCAAGTTGATGCTACACATAAACTAAACGACGATGTTACATTCTTCGGCTCATTCGAAGTAGAAAACAACGGCGGTTTTGGTTACGACGATAGCGAAGAAACCGACGTTGTAACTGATGACCTATACTTCGGCGCTTACATCGGTGAAAACTTTGGCATCGCTGCTGGTGAAGTTGGTGACTTCGGTGACTCTCTAGATGCAGTTACTATTGATAACACCAACGAAGGTTACGGCTACATGGATGACTTCGTTAGTTACCTTGAGTCTAAGCCTCACGCAGTTTCAATGAAGTACACAACGGGTGGTCTAAAGTTAATTGCTGATACTTACTTATCTGACGATGAAGATGAAGATGCTGCATACGGTGTATCTGCTCAGTACGCATTCAACGACATGTTCACTGCAGGTGCAACTTACCAAGATCAAGGTAACCGTGGCCATGGTGATGATCACCAAATCATGGGTGTAGCAGCACGTATGAGCATCGCTAACTTCGGCGCGGCAGTGAACTACATTTCTGAAGACATCGATGGTGCTGATGATCTAGAAACAATTTCAGCAGCTCTTGATTACCAAATCGACAAAGCACGTCTATACACTTCATTCGGCTTTACAGACGCTGATGGCGATGACGACTTTAACTACTACACGCTAGGTGCTGACTACGCATTCTCAAGCAATGTTCTAGCATTCGCGGAATACTCTGCTGCTGAGCTAAATGTTTCTGACGTTAAAGACGAAGATGAACTAGTTCTAGTAGGTGTATACTACACTTTCTAAGTTTAGTGTTTGTCTAAACTGATACTATAAAGGTCGCATTTATGCGGCCTTTTTCTTTTACTCAATTCTAATACTCTGTCTTGTAACATGTATTTGAGTACAATTTCGAGTCTGCAATAGCTGGTAGGGAGTTTGTACCGAGTGTTTTTGCTGTTATTCTCACAAGGATATAATAGTAGTGCCCTCGTTTTGCTAGTTTGCGTACGGGCAGTATTTAGGGTTGAACATTAATCCAACGACTTGACGTTAATGATTTTAAAGGTTTTAAAAATGAATCTGAATATTTGGACTACAGCATTCGCACTTTCGGTTGTTGCAACAACGGCGAGTGCTGAGAATGAAACACTAACAACATTTCAAGCTGAACAAGGCGTTGAAGTACTGTTTGTAAACAGTACTGATGCGGATGATTTGACGTCACCATTTAAGCTACCTGCAGGTAGTAACCAATTGGTAATCCGAGTTGACAAAGCCATTGGCCGTGGCGATAAACGCACTCAAATTAAATCTGCGCCTTACATTCTCAATTTAGAGGTTGGTGCTGGGTCGCTTTATATTGACTCTCCGAGCTTTAAAGATGCTCGTGACGCAGAAAAACTCTTCTCAAATGAGCAGTTAGATTGGAACGTAACACTGAATGATCAAGCCATTGATTATACGCAATACAAAATGCCAGGTAACAAAGGTATGTTCCCTTATGCGAATCTTGATCAACAGCTAGCGAAATACAATCTTGCTAATGGCGTACAGGTTACTAATGCGACAATAGCAGAGACATCTGTTAGTCGTAGCGTAGACAGTCCTGAGCTCAATCAAGCAAAAAATGTTTATCTACAGCTGTCAAATAGCGATCGCACTGCATTCCTTAAATGGTTATCTGAGGAATAAGTCTTTGTGAGGGGGGATAGGGTCCTCCCGCTCTTGTAATGTCGCTTGCTACCCTGACCGCTGTATTTATGTTTATTGCAGGCGATAATAACAGTCCTTATACCTCGACCTCTCGCCACTCCCCTGGCTGTAGATCGCCTAACTCGATATTCCCCATAGAAAAACGCACCAAACGCAGAGTAGGGAAGCCGATATGAGCGGTCATACGTCGCACTTGGCGATTCCTTCCCTCGATGATGGTTATCGCTAACCAGGTGGTAGGAATATTGGCACGGAAGCGCACGGGTGGCGTTCTTTCCCAGATCTCGGGCGCATCCATCACTTCAACTTTCGCTGGTAGCGTCATCCCGTCCTTCAGTTCTACCCCTTTACGCAGTTTATCAAGATCGGCTTCTTCTGGCGCACCATCGACTTGTACCCAGTACGTTTTAGGGGATTTAGATTTAGGCTGTGTTAGTTTTGCCTGCAAAATACCGTCGTTTGTGAGCACCATTAGGCCTTCACTATCACGATCTAATCGACCTGCGGCGTAGACATCTTTTACCGGAATGTAGTCAGCGAGTGTTTTACGTCCATCACCATCAGTAAATTGGCTAAGCGTGTCATAAGGTTTATTAAAGACAACCACTTTGCGGTCCTGTGGGTTGATGCGCGGTTTTTGACTTTGTGCTGCTCGGGTAGAGCGGCGCTTATTACTCGTTGTGGTACGGGGACGGTTAGACTTTTCAGAACGTTTAAAATGCCCCTCTTTAGATTGATGACTACGACGACCTTTTTCATAACCTGTGCGAGATGACATGTTAACTACCCTACAAAAATGTAAATGAACTGTGTTTGAAAGTTTCAACTTTTCTTATGATCGGATATCATTTGCGCGCCTAAATTTAATAAACGCGCACAGAATGATAGACTATTTCGTGTGAATTGTTTAATTATATCAGTGCACTCATGGATTCAGAGCCCAGCGCTTCAAACTATAACAAAGGGTGCACACCGCATGTTGCGTTATCGAGTTGAATCGTACTTCTCATAAGCGCAGTGCGTCAAAGAAACCAACTCAGAAATTGAGTTGATCAACCAACAAGTTGATTAAAATATAGGGAAATTTCATGCCTACAGAAAAGCCTACAATTATCTACACCATCACTGATGAAGCACCGGCGCTAGCAACTTATTCACTACTACCAATTATCCAATCGTTTACTGCATCGTCTGGCATCAATGTAGATACTCGTGATATTTCACTAGCAGGTCGAATTATCGCTAACTTCCCAGAGCATTTGAAAGAAGAACAACGTATTGGCGATGCGTTGACAGAGCTTGGTAATCTAGCTCAAACTCCAGAAGCGAACATCATTAAGCTGCCAAACATTTCTGCATCTATCCCACAGCTACGTGCGGCGATTAAAGAGCTTCAAAGCAAAGGATACGATCTTCCAAATTACCCAGATGAGCCAGCGACTTACGAAGAAGAAGCGATTAAAGCGGCTTACGACAAAATTAAGGGTAGTGCAGTAAACCCAGTTCTGCGTGAAGGTAACTCAGACCGTCGTGCTCCGCTTTCTGTTAAGAACTATGCGAAGAAAAACCCTCATTCAATGGGTGCATGGTCTGCGGATTCAAAATCACATGTCGCTAGCATGTCTGGTAATGACTTCTTTGGCAGTGAAAAATCGACTACCGTTTCAGGTGCGACAGACGTAAAAATCGAATTTGTTGGTGCTGACGGTTCGGTTAAAGAACTTAAAGCAGCATTCCCTCTATTAGACAAAGAAGTAATCGATTCTTCAGTAATGAAGAAAAAAGCACTGGTTGAATTCTTCGAAAAAGAAATTGCTGAAGCAAAAGCACAAGACGTATTGCTGTCTCTACACATGAAAGCGACCATGATGAAGGTTTCTGACCCTGTCATCTTCGGTCACGCTGTAAAAGTGTACTACAAAGACGTATTCGCTAAATACGGTAAGCTATTCGAAGAGCTTGGCGTTGATGTAAATAATGGTCTTGGTGACGTTTACGCAAAAATCGAATCACTACCAGCAGCACAAAAAGAAGAGATTGAAGCGGCAATTCAAGCGGTTTACCAAACTCAGCCTGAGCTAGCGATGGTTGATTCAGACCGTGGTATCACCAACCTTCACGTACCAAGCGACATCATCGTTGACGCGTCTATGCCAGCAATGCTTCGCTCTTCAGGTCAAATGTGGGGTCCTGACGGCAAGCAAAAAGATACGAAAGCACTGATTCCTGATCGTTGCTACGCAGGTATTTACCAAGCAGTAATTGATTTCTGTAAAGAGCATGGTGCATTTGATCCAACAACAATGGGCAGCGTACCAAACGTTGGTCTAATGGCTCAAAAAGCAGAAGAGTACGGTTCTCACGATAAGACGTTTATCCTAGATGCAGCAGGTACAGTACGTGTTGTTGATACAGCGGGTCAGGTTCTACTTGAGCAAGCTGTAGAAGAAGGCGACATCTTCCGTATGTGTCAGGTGAAAGATGCTCCAATCCAAGACTGGGTTAAGCTAGCGGTGACTCGTGCTCGCGCAACAGGCGTTCCTGCAGTGTTCTGGCTAGATGAAAACCGTGCACACGATGCAGAGCTTATCAAGAAGGTTAACGCATACCTACCTGATCATGATACTGACGGTTTAGAAATTAAGATTCTGTCACCAGTAGACGCATGTCTGTACTCACTAGAGCGTATCAAAGCAGGTCTGGATACAATTTCTGTTACAGGTAACGTACTACGCGACTACCTAACTGACTTGTTCCCAATTCTTGAGCTTGGTACGTCAGCTAAGATGCTATCAATCGTTCCACTGATGAATGGTGGTGGTCTGTTTGAAACTGGTGCTGGTGGTTCTGCTCCAAAGCACGTTCAGCAAGTTGAAAAAGAAAACCACCTTCGTTGGGACTCTCTTGGTGAGTTCCTAGCGCTAGCTGCATCTTTAGAGCACCTAAGCGTAGCTACAGGCAATGCGAAAGCACAAGTTCTGGCAGATACACTGGATAAAGCGACAGGTGAATTCCTGGATAACAACAAGTCACCATCACGTAAAGTAGGCGAGCTGGATAACCGCGGTAGTCACTACTACCTAGCATCATACTGGGCAAAAGCGTTGGCTGAGCAAACTGCGGATGCTGATCTGGCCGCTGAATTTGCACCGATTGCCAAAGCACTATCAGAGCAAGAAGAAGCGATTGTTGCCGAGTTGAACAACGCACAAGGCGTGAAAGGCGAGCTAGGTGGTTACTACCTACTTGATGACTCGTTAACGTCTAAACTAATGCGTCCAAGTGCAATCCTGAACTCAATTATCGATAAGTAATGTGAATCTGACACACCGTGCGCGGTGTGTCGTTCAGATAATAATAAACCCGCTGACTTGGCGGGTTTATTTTTCTCTGCGTAACGATAAACAGTGTTTTGATTTATGTTACGAGAGCAATGGTTTGTTTCTACAGCGCTCTAATTATTTCGCTTGGTCTTCAATCGGTACTACGCTGCTCGCGTGACAACCTTTTGGACCTTTTTCTATCTCGTATGAGACTTGTTGGCCTGCTTTCAGTGTACGATAACCGTCCATCTGGATAGTTGAGTAGTGGGCAAAGATATCTCCTTCTTCTTCGTCAGAACAGATAAACCCAAATCCTTTGGCATTGTTAAACCACTTTACTGTACCTGTAGCCATGCTTTTACATCCCTCATGCATTTTTTACTGATGTTGTTACTTTAATCAAGTTATACCTTTAACTTGAAACTACTATTAACTTTTAACGACTGCTAACAGAAGAATTTCTGTTCGTCCATCGCGTCAATGTGAATCCTCGACTCTGCGAGCCTTCGAAATAAAAAAGCTCCGCACAGATGATGATTTATGCATCAACACTTTCCACTGTAGTCAATCAGTCCACACAGTCAATAGCGTTTCGCAACAAACAGAAACATTATTGAAAACAAATCACTTTTGAGATTAACAATTTTGCAAACACTTTCCTGGCTGTACGTTGATGTTCAGATGTTTTAGCTGCTAAATGACAAGTTGAAAAATAGCCATACTATTTGTGTTTGTTATGTTAGTGAAATCCTCTGATTGAATAAAAAATGAAGATTTCGTGATAAATATCGCCTCAAAAATCGGGAAATGTGATCTAATACGGACTGTGCATTGGTATCGCAATCGCAACGTATAAGTAAGAAATCTTAGGGTTGATAGCGGCAATATTTTAAGTAAAAGATCACAGCGTATCGATAAGCATCTTTTATTTGCACCCCCGCAAGAGGTGCATTAGTCTCTATATAGGTAGTAACTTTTATCTATCAAAGTTCTATTTCGGTGTCACTTCTCACTACACCGCGCAGCATGCTTGTGGTAGATTGTTTTTATAGGTCGAAAACATCAACCCTTTGATACGATATCTTTAATTGCCATGAGTAAAAATTTTGAGTGGGTCACTCCAGACTCTGATCTTCTGGAGCGAGAAAGTACAAAAATTCAGCCACCTAAGCTGTATAACGTTGTACTCAACAATGATGACTATACACCTATGGATTTCGTCATAGAGGTACTTGAGCGATTCTTTTCTCATGATATAGATAGAGCGACTCAAATAATGCTCAAGGTACACTATGAAGGAAAGGCAGTTTGTGGGACGTACAGCGCAGAAATTGCCGAGACAAAAGTAGCGCAAGTTACGATGTACGCAAGGGAAAATGAACATCCGTTGCTTTGCACTATGGAGCAAGCGTAAAAAGAAGACTTGCTCGAACAACCCCAGTTGTTTTTTCGGGAGGTACTTATGCTAAACAAAGAACTAGAGTCAAGCCTTAACAGTGCATTTGCTCGTGCGCGCGACAAACGTCACGAGTTTATGACTGTCGAACACCTCCTACTTGCATTGTTGGAAAATGATGCAGCTAAGGAAGCCCTTCTAGCCTGCAAAGCGGATTTAGATGCTTTGCGTAATGAACTCGATATATTCATCGATCAAACTACGCCTCTCATCCCAGAAAGCGATGAGACGCGTGAAACTCAGCCGACTTTGAGCTTCCAACGCGTCCTACAACGTGCAGTTTTTCATGTTCAGTCGTCGGGTCGAAATGAAGTGACAGGGGCGAACGTACTTGTTGCTATTTTCAGCGAGCAAGAATCTCATGCTGCTTACCTTCTTAAGAAAAATGATATCTCTCGCTTAGACATCGTCAATTTTATCTCCCACGGCATTACCAAAGCGTCTGGCGCGAGTGAAGACCCATCATCACCAGATTCCTTCAGTTCAGAAAGCACGGATGATTCGAACTCAGAAGAGCGCCTGGAGAGTTTTGCTACCAACTTAAACCAGGTGGCTAAAGCGGGGAATATTGATCCACTAATCGGTCGAGACAAAGAGCTCGAGCGCACTATTCAAGTACTTTGTCGTCGCCGTAAAAACAACCCGTTGCTTGTCGGTGAAGCTGGCGTGGGTAAAACTGCGATTGCAGAAGGCCTGGCGTGGAGAATTGTTGAAGGGCAGGTTCCTGAAGTTATCGAAAACAGCGTAATCTACTCTTTGGACATTGGTTCTTTGCTTGCGGGTACTAAGTATCGCGGTGATTTTGAGAAACGTTTCAAAACCATTTTGAAACAGCTTGAGAAAGAAGAAGACGCCATTCTGTTTATCGATGAAATTCATACTATCATCGGTGCGGGCGCTGCGTCTGGCGGTCAAGTTGATGCGGCAAACTTAATTAAACCTCTGCTTAGCAGCGGCAAGCTTCGTTGTATCGGCTCAACAACGTACCAAGAGTACAGCAACATATTTGAGAAAGAGCGCGCACTCTCTCGTCGCTTCCAAAAAATCGATATTGTTGAGCCATCACTTGATGACACAACTAAGATTTTGATGGGTCTTAAGCCGAAGTACGAAGCGCACCACGAAGTTCGCTATACAAACAAAGCACTTCGTGCTGCTGTGGAATTATCGGCTAAGTACATTAATGAGCGTCATTTACCTGATAAAGCAATCGACGTTATTGATGAAGCTGGCGCATGCAGCCGCTTGGCTCCAGCAAGCCGACGTAAGAAAACCGTCGGTGTAGCAGACATTGAAGCAATGGTTGCGAAAATGGCTCGCATTCCAGAAAAATCGGTATCTTCTTCGGATAAAGATATTCTGAAGAATCTGGACCGCAAGATGAAAATGCTGGTGTTCGGACAAGACAATGCGATTGATGCATTATCAGAAGCCATCAAGCTTACCCGCGCAGGGTTGGGTGTAGACAATAAACCTGTCGGTTCATTCTTGTTTGCAGGCCCTACAGGTGTTGGTAAAACGGAAGTGACTGTTCAGCTATCTAAATTGCTTGGCATTGAGCTACTGCGTTTTGATATGTCTGAATACGGCGAACGTCACTCAGTGAGTCGTCTAATCGGTGCTCCACCAGGATATGTGGGTTACGACCAAGGTGGTTTGCTCACTGATGCGGTGATCAAACACCCGCACTCTGTGGTTCTGTTGGATGAGATCGAGAAAGCGCATCCAGATATCTTTAACTTGCTATTGCAAGTGATGGATAACGGCACCCTTACCGACAACAACGGTCGTAAAGCGGACTTCCGCAATGTGATTCTTGTCATGACGACCAACGCCGGTGTTGCGGAAACCGAGAAAAAATCGATAGGCTTGATTCAACAAGACAACAGCCATGACGCGATGGCGGAAATTAAGAAAGTATTTACTCCTGAATTCCGTAACCGCCTTGATAACATCATCTGGTTTAACAGCCTAGATGAGACGGTTATCCATCAAGTTGTCGATAAGTTTATCGTTGAGCTTCAAGTGCAGCTGGATGCTCGTGGTGTCTCGATGGAAGTCTCTCAAGACGCGCGCCACTGGTTGGCTCACAAGGGTTACGACAAAGCGATGGGTGCTCGTCCAATGGGCCGTGTTATCCAAGAGCAGCTTAAGAAACCTTTGGCGAACGAGCTTCTGTTCGGCTCTTTGGTTAACGGCGGTACCGTGAAGGTTTCACTCGTAAACGATGCTCTGGAATTTGAGTATTTGAGCGAGAAAGAAGCCGCAGTGCACTGATAAACTCTCGGTTCTATGAAACAAAAAAGGATGCGTTAGCATCCTTTTTTAATGAAACTCGGGCAACATGAATCATGCGCGATAGCTCTGCTTGTGATTTATCGACCACAAATAAAAAACGGAGCGTCAGGCTCCGTTTTTTATTTGCATCCGAAAATCAGAGATTAACGAGCACGGAAGACGATGCGGCCTTTAGTTAGGTCGTATGGAGTCATCTCTACAGTTACTTTGTCACCCGTAAGGATACGGATGTAGTTCTTACGCATTTTACCAGAGATATGCGCAGTCACAACGTGACCGTTTTCAAGTTCAACACGGAACATAGTGTTTGGTAGAGTGTCAAGGACAGTGCCTTGCATCTCAATTACGTCTTCTTTAGCCATTTAATCCTCTTTAGAAATTAGGCAAATTTTAGCGGGCTTTATTTTGCCGCTAAATAGTAATTATGTAAAGTTGGAGCGTATTCTACCCTCGCCAACGCTGATTTACTAGCCTTTGGTGGCGTTGAAAGCGTGTTTTATAGTTCATTGCTGGACATTCATCTATCTGATAACCCAAGTATAGCCATTGCTGGTTGCTTTTTTGGCAGTACTCGATTTGATACAACACCGCTAATGTACCAAGCGATAGAGGGTAATCAGGGTCGAAAAAGGTATAGAATGCACTCGAACAATGAGGCATGACGTCCGTAACGCCAATGGCAACCAGTTGTTCTGATTCATCGTAGACGTGCAAAAATAGTGTGGTAAGCCAGTTAGTCTGTGCAAAGCGAGCGAACTCATCACGTTTGGGTGGGTACATCGTACCGCTCTTATGACGTTTACAAATGTAGCGACTATAGAGCTCAAACCAGTCAGGATCCATCTGCGGTTTCATTTCCCAACGCAAACCTTGCCCTTTATTAAGCAGTCGTTTCTGACTTTTTGAAGGGGTGAAGTCTTTTATCGCCACACGGATAGGTTGGCACGCGTTGCAGTTCTCACAATGTGGTTTATATATCGTGTCACCACTGCGACGAAAGCCGTTAGCCATCAATAGCTGATAGTTGTTTTCTGTATGTAAGCTGTCATCAAGTGCGACCGCAACACGCTCTTGTCGCTCTGGTAGATAGCTACAAGGGTGGTTGTTGGTCAATCCTATGCGAATATGTTGTAGATCCGTGCTCATGATGCTGAATTCCGCAGAACTTGTGGCTCAAAAGTGCCTGAAGCCATTTGCTTTTCTCTTAAAGATAGTAGCTTTTGCATGAACTCGTCCCGATCAAGTTCAAATGCGCCCAGTGAAGCTAAATGAGAGTTCATTACCTGGCAGTCAATCAACTGACCTTGATTTGATTTAAGGTGACGACACAAATACCACAAAGCCACTTTCGATGCGTTATCCTTTAAACTAAACATAGATTCGCCGCAAAACACTTGGCCGACACTTAACCCGTACAAGCCGCCAATCAGTTCATCTTCATGCCATACTTCTACTGAGTGGCAATGCCCAAGCTCAGCAAGTTCTATGTAAGCCATTTGCATGTCTTCGTTGAGCCATGTTTCACTCTCAGGGCGAGTGGAGGAGCAGAGTTGAATCACATTTTGGGTTGCTTGATTCAGGGTGACTTGATAATTGTGTTTTCGCTGAAACTTTCTGAGACTTTTTGATGGTTTAAAAGTCGAAGGATCAAAGACCGCACGAGGAGAAGGGCTCCACCAAAGTATAGGCTCACCAGGCCCGTACCAAGGAAAAATTCCCTGATGATAGCCTTTAAGTATTCTCATCGGGTCCAAGTCGCCACCAAAAGCCAGGAGCCCATTAGGGTCGCTCAGTGCTTTATAGGGAGAGGGGAAGGTGAATGCCTTACCAAGTTCAGTTAAATAGATTGCCATAAAAAGTCATTACCAACATTTGAACCAGAGGAGTTTATGATGACGCGAACACGAAATAGAGCGAAATTGTGGTTTTGGATCATACTGCTTTTACCATTTTTCGCCAATGCAGCTTACGAAAGAAATGTGGCAAAGCCCGTCAACGAAGTTGTCTATGGAAAAGTGGATTCTGTTCGTTATATCACGCAGCAAGAGGTTGTTAAATCAAAAAATAATGGCTGGAAAACGTTACTAGGTGCAACAATTGGTGGGTTGGTCGGAAACCAGTTTGGTGGCGGAACAGGCAAAGAAGTGGCGACCGCCGTTGGTGCGCTTACTGGTGCAGCTGTTGCACAAAATCAAAGTACTGAGCAATACACGGTTGAATCTCAGTTGGTTGAACTTTTGATAAAGGTTGATGGCGACAAACTTATCAATGTTATTCAAGACGTTGATAGAAATATGTTATTTGGCCGCGGCGACGAGGTTCGTCTTTTGTATTTTGATGACGGTGTGCGGGTTGATATGGTCTATTAGGCCCCAGTTTTCAGGCAAATAGATACGCTGACTAATTATTCATAAATTAGCGTAGATTTGCTCTGGTTTTGTATTGATTTTTTGGTTAGTCTGAATCCACGAAGAATTGTTCAGCTCTCAAAAAAACGTGAACTGAGAGCACAAAGGATTATCAACTTTCAATGGAAAGCCTAACGTTACAACCAATCAATAAAATCCAAGGGGAAGTTAATCTTCCAGGATCAAAAAGCGTCTCTAACCGAGCTCTTTTGCTAGCTGCTTTAGCAAAAGGCACGACTCGCCTGACAAACCTTCTAGATAGTGACGACATCCGTCATATGCTCAACGCCCTTACCACGCTTGGTGTTCAATATCAGTTGTCTGAAGACAAAACCGAGTGTGTTGTGGAAGGACTTGGCCAACCATTCTCAGTGTCAGAACCTGTAGAGCTGTTTTTGGGCAATGCTGGCACGGCAATGCGCCCACTAGCAGCTGCGCTTTGTCTTGGCGAAGGTGAGTATGTTTTGACCGGTGAGCCTCGTATGAAAGAGCGCCCAATTGGTCACCTCGTTACTGCATTACAAGATGCTGGTGCAGATATCGAATACCTCGAAAATGAAAACTACCCGCCATTGAAAATTGTGGGAACGGGTTTGAAGTCAGGTACGGTATCGATTGATGGTTCCATTTCGAGTCAGTTTTTAACCGCTTTCCTTATGTCTGCGCCACTCGCTGAAGGCGAAGTGCGCATCAATATCGAAGGCGACTTGGTGTCTAAGCCGTACATCGATATCACGCTGCATATCATGAAGCAGTTTGGCGTTAATGTAATCAACAATGATTATCAGGAATTTGTGATACCTGCTGGTCAGCATTACGTTGCACCTGGGGATTTTCTCGTGGAAGGTGACGCCTCTTCAGCGTCTTACTTCCTGGCAGCAGCGGCGATCAAAGGTGGCGAAGTTAAAGTTACCGGTATTGGTAAAAACAGTATTCAGGGTGACATTCAATTTGCAGATGCGCTTGAAAAAATGGGCGCTGAAATTGAATGGGGCGATGACTATGTGATTGCTCGTGCGGGTAAACTGAAAGGTATTGATATGGATTATAACCATATCCCTGACGCGGCGATGACGATTGCAACCACAGCTCTGTTTGCAGAAGGTACGACAGCGATTCGCAATGTTTACAACTGGCGCGTAAAAGAAACCGACCGTTTGTCTGCGATGGCGACTGAACTTCGTAAAGTTGGCGCTGAAGTGGAAGAGGGTGAAGATTACATCATCGTTAAGCCAGTTCCTCAGCTCAAACATGCTGCGATCGACACCTATGATGACCACCGAATGGCGATGTGTTTTTCACTGGTTGCGTTGAGTGATACACCTGTGACCATCAACGATCCGAAATGTACATCGAAGACGTTCCCGGACTACTTCGACAAGCTTAAATCGCTTAGTTGCTAGTAAGCATTCCACATAAATAAACAGATAAAAAACCAGAGTCAATGTGGCTCTGGTTTTTCTTTTTCTAGGGGCTTGTTTGACTATTTTTTCAGCGTAAATTCTTTTGAAAGATGATGCGCTAGATACTTAAACATATTGAAAACGGCAGTCGTGTTTGCCGTTGGTAATCCTTTCTCATCAAGAAAGTATTCCCCTTTAAAGACTAAAACGTCGTCTTTTTCTTCTACGCTTGTCGCGCGCATACCCTCAATGTAATCATCGTGCTCTTGGATGATTTGGTTAGCGATTAAAAGAAGGTCAAATTCTTCAATAAATTTTCTATCAGACATAACGTTCCCGTCATTCATAACAATCTCAGAGCGAAGAAGTATACCTATTATTAACAGGGGATTATACCCAATGGAATGCAATTAAAGGTTACTCTCTAGCGACGGGTTTTCATCTTAGTCGCCTAAGGTTGCGGATAATAGACAAAAGTTATTTTGTGATGGGTAACAAAATTTCCTTAATTCGATTAGCAGTAGCAAACTTTGCCTGTTTAGATATGCCGACCAGACCTTTCAAAGCCCTGTCTGTTTGAAGTATAAAGACGATGAATTGTCAACCGATCGGATCTGAATTGCAAAAAAGCAGTTGATCTTCTTTTCATCTCGCACAATAGTAAAAAAAGAAGCAATGAAATAGAACATTATGCGGGTGACTTCCAAGTCAGGGGTTTACCCGCATTATTATGAAGGACGTTAGAGTCAGTTATGGGTAAATCACTCGTTATAGTGGAGTCACCAGCCAAGGCAAAGACAATAAATAAGTACCTTGGTAAAGACTTTGTTGTTAAGTCTAGTGTTGGTCATGTGCGTGATCTGCCTACGGCCGGCCAAAGCACTGGTGAGAAAGCAGCTGCCATTTCAACTAAAGGGATGAGTGCTGAAGAGAAAGCACGAGTCAAAAAAGAGAAAGATCGTAAAGCGCTGATCAAAAAAATGGGGATCAACCCTTATCACGATTGGGAAGCGAATTATCAGATTCTTCCTGGCAAAGAAAAAGTAGTTAGCGAATTACAAAAATTAGCCAAAGATGCTGATTACGTCTATCTCGCAACCGATTTGGACCGCGAGGGGGAAGCAATCGCATGGCACCTTCGTGAGATCATCGGTGGCGATGAAGAGCGATACAAACGAGTTGTTTTTAACGAAATTACGAAAAATGCTATCCAGCAAGCTTTCCAGACACCTGGTGAGCTAAATATGGATGGCGTAAACGCGCAGCAAGCTCGTCGATTCATGGACCGCGTGGTTGGCTTCATGGTGTCTCCATTACTATGGAAGAAAGTTGCTCGTGGCTTGTCTGCAGGGCGTGTTCAGTCGGTAGCGGTTAAGTTGCTGGTAGAACGTGAGCGCGAAATCAACGCATTTGTGCCGGAAGAATTCTGGGACATCCACGCAAACACCAAGACTAAAGACAAAGCGGACTTCAAACTGCTGGTTGCTCAGAAAGACGGCGTAGCGTTTAAGCCGGTTAACGAGGCAGAAACCAAAGCAGCGATGTCTGTGCTGGAAAAAGCCAGCTACGAAGTTTGCAAGCGTGAAGACCGACCAACGAAAAGTAAGCCGTCAGCGCCTTACATCACTTCGACTCTGCAGCAAGCGGCAAGTACCCGCTTAGGCTATGGCGTTAAGAAGACCATGATGCTGGCTCAACGCTTGTATGAAGCGGGTTACATCACCTATATGCGTACTGACTCAACTAACTTGAGTGCAGAAGCTGTGGATGCTGTCCGTGATTTCATCGGTTCTGAGTTTGGTGACAAGTACCTTCCAGCTTCACCGTTAAAATACGGCAGCAAAGAAGGGGCTCAAGAGGCGCACGAAGCGATTCGACCGTCTAGCGTTGATGTGAAAGCGGAAGACCTGCAAGGTGTCGACGCAGACGCTCATAAACTTTACGCATTAATTTGGAACCAGTTCGTTGCGTGTCAAATGACGCCAGCAGAATACGATTCCACAACCATCAGCGTCAAAGCTGAAGAGTTCACATTAAAAGCCAAAGGTCGCATCCTGAAGTTTGACGGTTGGACTCGCGTACAACGTCCAATGGGAAAAAACGAGGACACAATCCTTCCTGCGGTGCAGCTTGGCGATAAGCTGAGCCTAGAGTCACTTGACCCGAAACAGCACTTTACCAAGCCGCCAGCACGCTTTACAGAAGCTGCACTGGTTAAAGAACTTGAAAAGCGTGGTATTGGCCGTCCATCGACTTACGCGTCTATCATCTCGACGATTCAGGATCGTGGCTACGTGAAAGTCGACCAGCGTCGATTCTACGCAGAGAAAATGGGTGAGATCGTTACAGACCGTTTGGACGATAGCTTTAATGATTTGATGAACTACGACTTTACCGCGCGTATGGAACAAAAGCTGGACCAAATCGCAGAAGGCGAAGTCAACTGGAAATCAGTACTGGACAACTTCTTTACTGACTTCACCGGTGACCTTGAAAAAGCCGACCTGGATGAGTCTGAAGGTGGTATGAAGCTTAACCACATTGTGATGACAGACATCGAATGTCCGACATGTGGCCGCCCAATGGGTATTCGTACAGCATCCACCGGCGTATTCCTAGGTTGTTCTGGTTATGCACTGCCACCTAAAGAGCGTTGCAAAACTACCATCAACTTAGGCGATGAAGAAGGTATCATCAACGTCTTAGAAGAAGACGTAGAAACCGCAGCGCTACGTGCCAAGAAACGTTGTCCAATCTGTGAAACAGCGATGGACGCGTACCTAATCGACGATAAACGTAAGATGCACGTTTGTGGTAACAACCCAAATTGTGAAGGTTACATCGTTGAATACGGCGAGTTTAAAGTTAAAGGCTATGATGGACCGGTTGTTGAGTGTGACAAGTGTGGTTCTGACATGGTGCTTAAGAATGGTCGCTTCGGTAAATACATGGATTGCACGAGCGAGACATGTAAAAACACCCGTAAGATTCTAAAGAACGGTGAAGTCGCGCCGCCGAAAGAAGATCCAGTGCACTTCCCTGAACTGCCATGCGAAAACTCGGACGCTTACTTTGTGTTGCGTGATGGGGCATCTGGCCTGTTTATGGCAGCCAGCAACTTCCCTAAATCACGCGAAACACGAGCGCCACTTGTTTCAGAGCTTGCGCTTTACGAAGAACGCTTACCAGAGAAGTTCAAATATCTCGCGACAGCACCGCAGGAAGACCCTGATGGTCGTCCGGCAGTGGTTCGTTTTAGCCGTAAAACGAAAGAGAACTACGTTCGCTCTGAAGAGAACGGCAAGCCAAGCGGTTGGACTGCGCTTTATGTCGATGGTAAATGGGAAGTCACCGACAAACGTAAAAAAGCCAAAGCTTAAACGGTACACACAGTAAACAAAAAGGCAGCGAATTCGCTGCCTTTTTATTATTGGTTCCAAATTACCTTCTCTGATTTCGGCGATATTTCATCCTCACACCTTTAGCCTCACAATTTTTACAAATCTTTATCTTCAGGTTTGTCTCATTCATTTTTTAGCAACATGTGTGTCGTAGCGTGAAGCTTACAATCGTATGATATTTACAAGCGTTCAATACAGCGCGAATAAACCGTGCATATTTACGTCGCTAACTATGTAGTGTTTTCGTTCGTAAATTGTTTTCAGAGTGTAATCTATTACATTTTCTAATGTGATCTGAATATCGTATCGAGTAAGTCGTGCCTACCTTATACACAGAATGACGTATTTTAAATTGTAATTAAGGTTCAAATTAGATAGTTTATTACAAAACAAATGCAACAAAATGCATTTAAATCGGTGTCGACAGATAAGAATATTTTAGGGTGTGTTGTTTCGTGATGATATCGGTATCTCGATATTAGGCATTAATACAAATAATGTCGTGGATTTGTCATTTTTTAATTGAGAAGCAAATCACGATTTAGAGTTGCCAAATATCGATAGCTCAATGGATGTGGGCTAGGTACCTATACTAAAAAAGTGCTGACTCTTTGTTGAAAAGAAAATGGAATAGAGCCCCCTTAAACCCTCTTTTTCGCGTTTAAAACTAAAACGAATTTTTGAACTGAGATAAAACGCAAACGCGCTCCACGAAAAGTTAACACACCCTGTAATTTGGCAGAGCAATGCCGAAACTTTTTAATCCACATGATAGGTGCGCAGAGAAGTACTGGATGTGGCTGACAATGTGTTCACTTGATTCCCCACAATACGTTCAATTAAGTGAGCATCCATTCCAAGCTATAACGATACGGAGAACAACAATGGCTGGTGTTTTGGGAATGATTCTTGCTGGCGGTGAAGGCTCACGTTTGAGACCTTTAACTGAATCTCGCAGTAAACCTGCAGTACCTTTTGGTGGTAGCTATCGTCTAATTGACTTTGCACTCAACAACTTCGTCAATGCGGATTTAATGCGCATTTACGTGCTGACCCAATTTAAATCGCAATCCCTGTTTTATCATTTAAAAAAAGGATGGAACATCAACGGAATCACTGATCGTTTCATCGACCCGATTCCTGCTCAGATGCGTACCGGCAAGCGTTGGTATGAGGGCACGGCAGATGCTATCTATCAGAACCTTCGTTTTATGGAAATGGAAGAGCCTGACCAAGTTTGTATTTTTGGTTCTGACCATATCTACAAAATGGACATTAAGCAGATGCTGGATTTCCATATCAGCAAGCAAGCTTCATTGACCGTATCGGCTCTGCGTATGCCACTAAAAGAAGCTTCTCAGTTCGGTGTTATCGAAGTGGATAGCGAAGGGCGCATGATTGGCTTTGAAGAAAAGCCAGAAAATCCTAAGTCGATTCCTGGCGAGCCTGACTACGCGCTGGTCTCAATGGGGAATTATGTCTTTGAAGCGAAAGAACTGTTTTCTGAGTTGATCGAAGATGCGAGCAACGAAGAGTCTTCCCATGACTTCGGTAAAGACATTATTCCTAAAATGTTCCCACGTGGGGATGTGTTTGTTTATGACTTTAGCACCAACAAGATCAATGGTGAGAAAGAGCAAGTTTATTGGCGAGATGTCGGTACGATTGATGCCTACTGGCAAGCACATATGGACTTGCTAGAAAAAGATGCACCATTTTCGCTATATAACCGTAAATGGCCACTGCATACCTATTACCCGCCTTTACCACCTGCGACGTTCACGGACTCAGACAACGGTCGTGTCCAAATTATCGATAGTCTGGTGTGTAATGGCAGCTACATTCGAGGCTCCCGTATAGAAAAATCTGTACTTGGTTTCAGAAGTAATATTGCATCTGCATGCGATATCAGCGAATGTATACTCCTTGGTGACGTTAAAATCGGTGAAGGCTGTGTTTTACGTCGAGTAATAGTGGACAAGAACGCTGATATTGCACCTGGCACACAGATTGGAGTGAACCTTCAGGAAGACAAGAAGTACTTCCACGTGTCGGATGACGGTATTGTTGTTATTCCTAAAGGAGCACGAGTTGGCTACTAACAACTTATCTATTCTGTTTGTAGCGTCTGAAGTCGAAGGATTGATTAAAAGTGGTGGCTTGGCTGATGTAGCCAAGGCACTGCCTGAAGCGCTCCACGGACTTCAGCAAGATGTACGTATTACCATTCCCGCATACAATGGTATTGAAAGGCTTTCTGAAGCGGAGGTGTTGTTAGAAACGCAGCTAACCTCGTGGCCGCATACAGAATATCGAGTATTAAGGCTGTATCTCGGTGATACGCCAGTTTATTTGATTGATTGCCAGCCGTATTTCAACCGCCCATCAATGTATGCTGAGAACAACGAAGCGTATTCAGATAATGGTGAGCGATTCGCCTTTTTCAGCGCAGCTTGCTTAGACATGCTACCTAAGCTGGATTTCCGACCTGACATCGTACATGCCAATGACTGGCATACTGGCCTTGTGCCATTTTTGTTGAAGCATCGATACGGATCTGACCCATTTTATGCAAATATTCGCAGCGTGATCTCGATTCACAACGCAGTATTTAAAGGGGTATTTAGCTATGATGAGGTGCAATGTCTGCCAGAGTTTCAGAGCAGAAATGTACCCGATGCAGCCGTCAGTTCAACGCACATTGCGATGCTTAAGGCAGGCGTGCTAAACGCTGACAAAATCAACGCGGTAAGCCCTACTTATGCTGAAGAGTTACAGACTGAGCTTGGTAGTCATGGCATGGCGTGGGAGTTCCAACAACGAGCTAAAGATTTAGTTGGTATACTCAATGGCTGTGATTACAGCGCCTGGAATCCTAAAACCGATGCTTATCTGCCGTTGAACTACGAACCTAATCACCAAAGCATGGTTGAAGGCAAAAGTGCGTGTAAAAAAACGCTACAGCAACGTCTGAACTTAGCCGAGAAAGACTGTGCGATGTTTGGCATGGTTTGTCGCCTGACAATGCAGAAAGGACTGCATTATTTACTGCCAGCGTTGACGGACTTCCTCAAGCACGACGTGCAATTAGTTGTGGTCGGAACTGGTGATCCAGTTCTTGCTACGCATTTAGAAGAAGTCGCTGAACAGTTCCCAGATAAGTTTGTCTTTGTTGACGCCTATGACAATGAGCTTGCTCATTTGGTTGAGGCTGGGTCTGATTTCTTTTTGATGCCGTCTGAGTTTGAGCCGTGTGGACTTAATCAGATTTACAGCATGGCTTATGGCACGTTACCGATTGTGCGAGGCGTAGGCGGTCTAAAAGACAGTGTGAACGATTATGATGTTGACTCGTCTGATGCAACGGGTTTTGTGTTTTATGATCCTACACCGCAAGCCTTGTTGTTAACCATGCTTAGGGCACTGTTGCTGTATACGCAAAATAATGCCGAAGTAAAACGAGTTCAATTGCATGCAATGCAACAGGACTTTTGCTGGCGCAAAGCTGCGGAAGAATATTTGGAACTCTACCATTCTGCGTTAAAGTCAATTAGCCTTGCCTAAAATTGTAACAAATGGCACCTAATTCGGTGCCTTTGTTATCGTGAGCAATCCTAGTGTGATAGGATTGCTTCCTCTAAATTAATAACAATACTATTATTACTGGTATATGACTGAGCCACTACTTTTCCATAAAACCTACTTGCACCCCACCAGTAATGAGTGGGTTGTTTTCGTGCATGGTGCTGGTGGCAGTTCTTCGATTTGGTTTAAGCAAATAAAAGCCTATAAGCAGCACTTTAATTTAGTGCTCATTGATCTAAGAGGGCATGGCAAGTCAAATCAGTTACTAAAAGAACTCATTACCAGTCGCTATACCTTTACTGAAGTTACCCAAGATATTTTGAAAGTGTTGGATCACTTAAAAATCCAATCCGCGCATTTTGTCGGCATGTCATTAGGGACGATCATTGTTCGAAACATTGCGGAGTTGGCGTCTGAACGTGTGAATTCAATGGTGTTAGGTGGAGCGGTTACTCGTCTCAATACACGCTCACAAATCCTCGTCAAACTGGGCAACTTTGGCAAACATATCTTGCCTTACATGTGGCTGTATAAACTGTTCGCTTATATCGTGATGCCACAGCGCAATCAACGCGAATCTCGCCACCTGTTTATCAGGGAAGCCAAAAAGCTCTGCCAAAAAGAGTTTAAGCGCTGGTTTATCTTGGCGGCGGATGTGAATCCGTTAATGAAGTACTTTAAAGACAGAGAATTAGCGATTCCCACTCTCTACTTAATGGGTGACAGAGATTATATGTTCATCCAGCCGGTTAAAGAGATGGTTGCAGCACATAAACTGAGTGTGCTCCGTGAGATCCCCAACTGTGGCCATGTTTGTAATGTAGAACGTCCGGAAGACTTTAATCAGTACTCGATTGAGTTTATCAAACAGCAAACATTAGTTGCTTAACGTTTCTAGGTGACTGGCGCCATTACGCTTACTCAATGTGGTGGCCACAACGCCAGCACGCGCCAAATTGCCCTTCATTGATTTCCGAACATTGAGGGCATTTCCAATCTTGATAGGTGTTTGGCTGAGTCTGTTTTTGATAGGCTTCAATAATAGCCAAGGCTTTCATCTTTTGTTCTGGATTCAATAACCACACGTACGGGTCGGTATCATCCCCGAATGGTAGTTCCCCCTTCAATCCGAAAAGACCTTCACCGCGAACTTCACAAAGAATTTGCTCGGTTCTCAGCAACTCACAAACGATATGCGCTTCTGCCGGATTTCTCGCTATAAATATCTTCATCAAGGGTTTCCATTTGGCTGTACTTGAGTGGGTCTGAATCTATTCATCAGCCATTTAGCAATGATAGGAAAAAGCCCAAGCAACGCAAATGAAGCTAACACGCTCGGTGAGACGATATCCGAGAGGCTTTCAATCGTTGCCAGTTGAGTTCCGGCATTGAGATAAACAGCGGTGCCTGGAAGCATTCCTATTTGGCTGGTCAAATAAAAGCGGCCAACAGACATCGGGGTTAATCCCATTAATAGGTTGATTAGAAAGAAAGGGAACACAGGGATCAATCTTAATGAGAGTAGGTAGGATGAACCGTCTTTTTTGACGCCGTCGTTAATCGCGGTGAGCTTTGAACCAAATTTGCTTTGTACCCAATCTCGTAACAAGTAACGGCTACTCAGAAAAGCCAGCGTTGCCCCGATGGTGCTGGCGAACGAGACTAAAAGTAAGCTAGTCCAAAAGCCGAATAGAGCTGCGGCTAACAGAGTAACGACCGCTGCACCGGGAATAGAAAACGCAGTGATAGCCACATAGGCCGCAAAATAAACCGTAACCGCCAAGATAAATCTCTGGTCAATATAGGCGTTAAGAGCCTCTTGCTGCGCTTTGGCGTTCTCTAAAGTGAGGTACTGGCTAAAGTTAACAGCTAATAAAATGATCGTTAATAGCAGTATTAAGCCAAAAACCAGTTTTTTATTCATTGTCGTACTCCAGAAGGATAGCCTTGTTCTAAAAGGTTAACAGATACCATTGATGAAATATGTTACTTGATATTATTTGATTGATATATGGAGTAATAGACAGGTTGAGCCTGGAAAAAATTTCAAAAAAAACCGCAGTCAAAGCTGCGGTTTTTATACGTACGATAGGTTTATACCTACAGATTAAGAAAGCGCATTTTCCAGCTCTTCTCTGCGAGATTGAGGAACGACGCTCCAGTGCGTGCCGTTTATCGCTCCTTCTAAAGCCCAGAGTAGCTCAATACTTACTTTTGCGGAGTGAGAGTCACGTATCGCTTTGTAAGCATTCAATGCACCTTTCTCTTCAAGTTGTTCAACTGATTTTATACCAGCTTTCTTAAGCATTCGTTCAGTCGCTAGTCGTAAGTTAGGCAGGTCTTTCAACCTGTCGGGCTTACTACTTGCCTGTTGCTTTTTTTCCAAATTGGCTTGTTCTAACGACTTTTTCGCTACTTCTATCAAGCGTTCACTCGATTCCCACAAGTCGTCGGAAATCGCGTAGTACTTAGTAACGACTGGAAAACCACGCTTTTTATAAACGTACGGTTTTAGCCCTTGCTTCTCGAAGTTAGATGAAGTTTGCTGGTCTGCTCGTATGTGAAGTTGATCATTCACAACCAGTGCAAACATCGTTTCATCAGCGAAAAGTCCGAAGCCACCAAACATTGAGCGCGACTTGATCGTACCAAGTGCCTCAAATAGCTTCATAGAATCTTTGAGTATCGGTTTATCCATGATGTGTTATCTCGGTGTAATTATTATTACGCCACCAAAAGTCAGGTCCGAGAGAGTAGCAAATACATGCAAGCACAATGTCATTAAAGGGTAAACTCATCATATGCATATTTGCCATCGGTAACCCCGCTACCTTCCATTTATAAAATGGTTAAGGCCGGAAGCTTTGCGTCCCACCCTTTCGGATGGTTTGCCCTGTGCGTGACATGTTGAGAATACTTTTTATCTTGAATTAACATCACAATCTAGAGATCAAAGTGTGATATTGCTTCAGTAAAACGCAGTGCTTTTATGGTGTTTGTTTCATATTTAAGATTGGAGTTTGAGTGCGAGTGGCTAGGTTATGTGAGATGGGTTGTGTTTATACAAAACAGTAACTTATAAAACGTTTACTGACTGTAGTGAACAAAGAGTGCGATAAAAGTTAATTTTCGGATAAAAAATAAGCGCTCCGGAGAGCGCTTGTTAGTAACTATTTGAGTTTTTTAACAGTATTTCGAACGACCAACTCTGGCTGCATTTCAAAAATGCGTTTTTCGTGTTGCTTGTCTTTAATACGCTCAAGCAGAATCTCGAAAGCATTTTTACCGACACGGCGTTTTGGCTGGTGAATCGTTGTAAGCGGCGGAGAGAAGTACTCTGCCAATTCGATATTGTCGTAACCAATAACAGAGACGTCGTCAGGAATCTTAATACCGTTCTGTTGTAGACGGCTCATCAAGCCCAACGCCATCGTGTCATTGAAACAGAATACCGCAGTAGGGCGTTTCTCCATCGCGGTAATTTTGTCTGCGACCAAAACTGCGGTATCGCATTCAAAGTTACCTTCAAGAATCCAGTCTTCATTGACAGGAATGTTGGCTTCTGCCATCGCTCGACGGTAGCCCGCAATGCGCTCTTGGCAAGCGAGTTTTTCAAAGTGACCACTCAAGCAAGCAATATCAGTATGACCATTATCAATCAGGTACTTGGTCGCGATATAACCGCCTTCTTCCGAGTTATCCATAATTTTGTCTGCTTGCGAGCTTTCTGGGCCCCAGTCCATGACAACTTTCGGGATATCTGCATGACGGTCAAGCATTTGCTTCAGCTCTTCTGTCAGGTCAGAACACATCACCAGTATGCCATCTACACGCTTTTCAGCGAGCATGCGGATGTAATCTCTTTGCTTTTCATAGATACCACCAGTGTTACACAGAATCAGCGTGTAGCCTTGGCGGTAGCAGTAACTCTCTACACCATCGATGACTTCAGAGAAGAATAGGTTGGTAGATTGTGTCACCAACATGCCGATGGTGCGAGTTGAGTTACATTTCAAGCTACGAGCAACCGCACTTGGTGCATAGTTAAGCTCATCAACGGCTTTCATTACTTTTTCTTGTGTTGCTTCTGCAACAAAACGCGTCTTGTTGATAACGTGCGAAACTGTAGTTGTAGAAACGCCGGCTAATCTAGCAACGTCTTTTATAGTGGCCATACATGGTGTCCTGTTTCGAGCTACGAATATACCGCGGAGGATAAACCTTTTTGCTGTTCGTCTTTTGTAAACTTAGCGCAACAAAAACAATGGCGCTGAGTATGTTTAGCAGTGGTTACTCCGAAGTCGGTAGAGGGTATGTAGCGACAGTGGTTGATAAAGCTCATTTCTTCCATCGAATGAAGAATCGTTATCAACCTATTAAGAAAACACAAAAACCGCTTTATTTCAGCGGTTTACATTAAAATCATATTTAATCGTTTGCGTTCACATTTTAGCCCTATGCGGGCAAGCTGGCAATAATTTAAGCAATGGTTTTGTGCCTAATAAGTCACATTTTGATTGCTAAAAAGCGAGCGATTGGAACGATTTATATAGTTAACGAATAAAAGATAGGGAACCTAAAAGACAGGCTCCCTAAAATAGGCGGCAATTATTCACCAAGAAGGTAAGCGCTGTCCAGTTTACAAAATGCAATTAATAGTTGCGCGACGCTGGCGTAGAAGCCAAATTCATCCAGTTGCTGACACTTGTGAGCGAACTTCGGTAACCAGGACATGAGTTGGCTTTCGATGAATTCATTTTGTTTAACAAAGGCTTCTTCCATGTGCTTTTCTTGCTCAAACTCATTAGAGCGAATGATCATGTTACCCAGGAAGTCCAGTTCTACCGCTAAGTGGTCGGCTGGCTCTTTTAGACGGTCGTCCACTTGGACACCAAACTCAGCCATCAACTTTTCCATCTCTTCGGCGGGTTTGTCGTTGAGTAAACCAGATTCACCAATGTACATGGAAGCGTAGGGAAGCGCGCCGTACTTTTCTGTCTTCAAGAATAATTCACAAAAGTCAGCAGCAAGCTCTAGCTGAGCATCTTCGCGGTCTTGCAGGCGATTTAGTGCGTCGACGAGGCTATCAATGGAAGGTTTGAGAGATTCATTTTCACCTAAGCCCGCCAAAAAGCTGCGAATTTCAACACTGTGGTAAGCCTCCAGCTCTTTGTCTGTCAGTTCTTTGGCGAATAAGCTAGAAAACCACCAATAAATTTCGGCGCGTTTTTCGTTAAAAGCTTTCACTTCTTGCATTTTAGGCTCCTGAATGATGCCTTCTTTCTGGCATCACAAAATCAAATTCAGATGTCCTTTAAGTGTAATCAATTAAAATGAACAGCAGTAACTATAACTATGATGTTTTATGGCGAAATATGTCCATTTATTAACAGGGTTCGCTAAGCTTGTCTTGAATCAACAAAATCACTAAATCTTGCTTTTTAGTCAGCCAATGACTAGAAATGTTAATAGTTATGAATAGAATACATCTCGAATAATAAAATGACAGAAAGTGGTGTAAATGAGCTATCACGTATTAGTCGTAGAAGATGATGTTGTAACGCGTAGTAAGCTAGCGGGTTATTTCCAAAATGAAGGTTATACAGTTAGTGAAGCAGAGAGCGGCACGCAAATGCGTGAAGTGCTGCAAGCTGGTGATGTTGATCTTGTCATGCTGGATATTAACTTGCCGGGTGAAGACGGCCTGATGCTTACGCGTGAATTACGTAGCCAATCGGATATTGGTATCATATTAGTTACAGGACGCACGGATAGCATCGACAAAATTGTTGGCCTGGAAATGGGGGCAGACGATTATGTCACCAAACCTTTTGAACTGCGCGAGTTATTAGTTCGTGTCAAAAACCTGCTGTGGCGTATTTCGATCGCTCGCGATGGATCAAGTAAGGCAAACGAAACCAACGAGCAACATATTGTTCGTTTTGGCGAGTGGACGTTTGATATCCAGCGTCGAGCGCTGAGTCGTAATGGTGAGCCAGTAAAACTAACCAAAGCCGAATACGAGCTTTTGGTGGCGTTATCGTCTTACCCGAATCAAGTACTAAGCCGCGAACGCATTTTGAATATGATCAGCCATCGTGTTGATGCACCGAATGACCGTACGATAGATGTCTTGATTCGTCGTATGCGTGCGAAGATGGAATTTGATCCTAAAAACCCGCAAATTTTTGTTACGGTTCATGGTGAGGGCTACATGTTTGCTGGTGATTAATCACCACCACGAGACGAGATAAGAACGAAAAAGGAGAGCGCTTGCTCTCCTTTTTTGTCTGTGCAAATTGCATTGAGTAATGGCGTTAACTCATTAACTACTGTGGCTCGACCATAGGTGTTTCGCCGACGACATCACGTAAGCGTTGCCAAATGCTGCCAAGGTACTCATGCCAGAAAAGCTCCGTTTGTTCTAAGTAACGTGCTTTTGGCGAGTATTTATTCCAAGCTTGATTGACATTCTCAATCGCCAAGTAGTTTGTCGGCGCCGGGATTGGTTTTATGCCTGCTGCATTAAATTCATACAACGCCCGGCTCATATGGCTCGCCGAGGTAACTAAAACCATTTCCTTTTGCTGGACAAACGCCGCAGCCTGACGTGCCTCTTCCCACGTGTCTTTGGCGTCTTCCAATAAAATAATATCGGATTTCGCTACACCGAGCGCCAGAGCCACGTTTGCCATCATACGCGCATGGCTGATTTCAGAACCGCCGTCATAGCCGGACAGAATCAATTTGGCGCCAGGATACATGCGCAAAATTCGGATTCCCTCGGTCAAACGCATTAGCGCGGCACGACTTAACTGAGAAGTGGGTGGAATTTCGTCATCGATAACATGACCATTGCCGAGTACCATCACGTAGTCGATGGTCCCTGAAACGGGTAGAAACGCTTTGTGTTCACGTTCCAATGGCATAAGAAGCTTGCTTGAAACAGGCTGGAAGGCAACAAGGAAAATGCCGACAAATGAGAATAAAACAACGAAGCAGCCGGTTTTACGCTTAGTGGTAAAACTAATGAGAGCCAGGCCCAATAATCCTATCAGCAGCAATGCTGGTAGGGGCATGAGCAAAGCTGACACTACTTTTTTCAGCTCAAACATACATAAATAGTCCGAAAAAACATCAATTGAAAATAAAAATGAGGGTATTCCTCTTTATTCCTGCTTTCCTTGTGCCAGAATAGCGACACAATCCGATATGATAACTCAGCAGAAGTGACAGAAGACCGCAATTTCGACGATATCGCCCACAAATTTGCAAAAAATATTTACGGCTCCGATAAAGGGGAGATCCGCCAAATCATTGTGTGGGAAGATTTTCTACAGATTCTAAGTGAATTAGAGGCAGACCAGCAACCCCTAGAAGTTTTAGATGCAGGTGGTGGTTTAGCACAAATGTCTCAAAAGCTTGCTAAGCTCGGACATCGTGTCGCTTTATGTGATCTATCTTCGGAAATGCTGCAACTAGCCAAACAGGATATTGAAAATAATGGTTTGCTTGAGCAGTATCGCCTGATTCATTCACCTGTCCAGTCCATTGGCGAGCACATGGACAGCCAGGTGGATCTTGTCATGTTTCATGCAGTGATGGAGTGGCTGGTCGATCCTAAGACGGCGCTTGAAACGGTACTGGAACAAGTCAAACCGGGGGGCATTGCATCGATAATGTTCTATAACCACCATGGTTTAGTCTACAAAAATGTGGTTTGTGGCAACATTCCTCATATTTTGGACGGCATGCCCCACCGAAAAAGATTTAAACTACAGCCGCAAAAAGGTCTGAAACCAGAAGAAGTTTACCAATGGATAGAAGACTCCGGGTTCAGTATTTGTGGTAAATCTGGTATTCGCTCATTCAGTGATTACATAGGAAATATGCAATACATGGGTGATTACGAGTTTGAAGATGTGTTGGCGCTAGAAAAACAACTTTGTCGACAAGAGCCATACCTCTCATTAGGTCGCTACATTCACGTGTGGGCCAAAAAGAAAGAAAAACAGGAATAACAATGAGTGAGATGACTCTCGATGCTGCAGAACAACCTATTGATGAATTGGTTGGCTGGGTTAAGCAGCAAGATTTCTCGTTGAACCTGACCACAGAGCGCTTGGCATTTTTGATTGCCATCGCAGTACTAAGTAATGAAAGGTTTGACGATGAATTGGGTGAAGGTGAACTGCACGATGCGTTCACTATCGTTACTCGATTATTTGATGAAACGGGGGAAGCCTCTGCTTTCAGAGCGAACAATGCCATCAATGAGATGGTTAAGCAGCGTTTGATCAGTCGCTTCGTCAGTGAGGTGACGGATGGGGCGAGTATTTACCGTTTGTCGCCGCTGGCGATAGGCATCACGGACTATTACGTCCGTCATCGTGAGTTTTCAAAACTTCGCCTTTCTATTCAGCTGTCTATGGTTGCGGATGAAATGGCGAAAGCAATTGAAGCAGCCCAAAAAGGTGGCACACCGGGTCACTGGAAGAAAAACGTGTATGGCGTACTTAAATATTCCGTAGGCGAGATCTTCGATCAAATCGATCTTAACCAGCGTGTTATGGACGAGCAGCAACAATCTGTAAAACAGCAGATTGCTGACTTGCTGAATAAGGATTGGCGCGAAGCGATTAATAACTGTGAAGCGTTATTGTCAGAAACGTCGAGCACGCTGCGTGAACTTCAAGATACCTTGCAGGCAGCAAGTGATGAGCTGCAAACTCAGATCCTCGATATTCAGGAGCTTGTTTATGGCGATCCTGAGCTTGAGTTTATTGAAGAAGCCCTGTTTGGTCTGCAAATGAAGCTGGACCGAATCACCAGTTGGGGCCAGCAAGCGATCGATCTCTGGATTGGCTACGACCGACACGTACATAAATTTATCCGTACCGCCATCGATATGGATAAGAACCGTGCGTTCAGTTCTCGATTGCGTCAATCGATAAAAGATTACTTTGATATGCCTTGGTATCTGACTTATGCAGATGCTGAGCGATTATCCGACCTTCGTGACGAAGCTCTGGTACTGCGTGATGACGAGGTAACAGGCCAAGTTCCGATGGAAGTGGAATACGAAGAATTTCAACAAGTCAATGATGAGTTATCAGAGCGTATTGGTGACATGCTAAAAGCCCATAAAGATCAGGGCACACCAATCGACTTGAGCGTGGTACTGCGAGATTACCTTGCACAACACCCATTTACTCATCACTTTGATTTAGCCCGAATTATTGTTGATCAGGCCGTTCGTCTGGGCTATTCAGAATCGGATTATCAAGCCATTCAGCCAGACTGGAAATCAATCAACGAATTTGGGGCAAAGGTACAAGCGAATGTCATCGACCGATACTAATGAATATATGTCAGATAAACTGGCAAAAGCAATTTCTAACCCTCTGTTCCCAGCATTAGACAGCATGCTACGAGCAGGGCGTCATATCTCAAGCGAAGATTTGGACAACCACGCATTGTTGTCGGATTTTGAACTTGAGTTGTCTTCTTTCTACCAGCGTTACAACACTGAGTTGGTGAAAGCACCGGAAGGTTTCTTCTACCTTCGTCCACGTTCTACGTCTTTGATTGGCCGTAGCGTCCTGTCTGAACTGGATATGCTGGTGGGTAAGGTGTTGTGTTTCCTTTACCTGAGCCCCGAGCGTCTGGCTCATGAAGGCATCTTTACCAATCAGGAACTCTATGACGAGATGCTGGCGCTGGCGGATGAAAACAAGCTGATGAAGCTGGTGACCAACCGCGCGACGGGTTCAGACCTCGATAAAGAGAAGCTGTTTGAAAAAGTACGCACTTCACTGCGTCGTCTGCGTCGTCTAGGTATGATCATCAATATCGGTGAAACCGGTAAATTCAGTATCAGTGAAGCAGTATTCCGTTTTGGTGCCGACGTTCGTGTTGGTGACGATATGCGTGAAGCTCAACTGCGTCTGATCCGTGACGGTGAAGCCGTGGTTCATACCAAAGAACCAAGCCAAGGCAGTCTGTTGTCTGAAGACGATCAAGAAGAACAAGCCCAAGAAGAAATGACAGAAGAGGGTGAAGCATGAGCATGATTGAACGCGGTAAATATCAATCGCTGACCATGGTCAACTGGAACGGTTTCTTTGCCCGTACTTTTGATATCGATGGTCTGGTTACGACGCTTTCTGGTGGTAACGGTGCAGGTAAATCAACCACGATGGCGGCGTTTATCACTGCTTTGATTCCTGACCAAACGCTACTTCATTTCCGTAACACCACGGAAGCGGGCAGTAGCCAATCGTCTCGCGATAAAGGTTTGTACGGCAAGCTGCAACCAGGTGCGTGTTATGCGGCGCTGGATGTGGTTAACTCACGTAACCAACGTTTACTATTTGCAGTAAAACTGCAGCAAGTCGCGGGCCGTGATAAGAAAGTAGACATCAAACCGTTTGTTATTCAAGGCCTTCCTAGCCACGTGAAACCGACGGATGTTCTTGTTGAGAGCGTTTCTGCGACACAAGCTCGTGTACGTCAGATTAACGAAGTTAAAGACGTAATCTCAGAGTTTGAAGGCGTTCAATTTAAAGCCTTCTCATCTATCGTCGATTACCATGCGCAAATGTTTGAGTTCGGTGTGATTCCGAAGAAGCTGCGCAACTCAGGTGACCGCTCAAAATTCTACCGTCTGATTGAAGCATCACTTTACGGTGGTATTTCGAGTGCGATTACTCGCTCGCTGCGTGACTACCTTCTGCCACAAAACGGTGGCGTGAAGAAAGCATTCCAGGATATGGAATCCGCGCTGCGCGAAAACCGCATGACGTTAGAAGCGATCAAAACCACGCAGGCTGACCGTGACTTATTCAAACATTTGATCACCGAGTCTACCAACTACGTGGCTGCAGACTACATGCGTCACGCCAACGATCGCCGCAACAAGCTAGAACAAACGTTGTCTCTGCGTTCTGAGCTATTTGGCTCTCGCGAGACCTTGATTGAGCAAAATAATTTGCTTAACCGCGTGCAAGAAGAGCTTGAGCTGCTGATTGACTCAGAATCTGCGTTAGAGCAGGACTACCAAGCCGCGTCGGATCACTTGCAACTGGTGCAAAATGCACTGCGTCAGCAAGAGAAGATCGAACGTTACCAGGAAGATCTGGAAGAGCTCAGCGAACGTCTTGAAGAACAGATGATGGTCGTTGAAGAAGCTCAAGAACGCGTGATGAACGCTGAAGAGCAAGCGACCGTTTCTGAAGAAGAAGTCGATAGCCTTAAAACGCAACTTGCTGATTACCAGCAAGCGCTGGACGTTCAGCAAACACGTGCTCTTCAATACCAGCAAGCGGTTCAGGCACTGGATAAAGCGAAGCAGCTACTGGGTGATGACAGCCTAACGGCTGAGTCAGCGCAAGCGTTAGTGGCTGAACTTAAGAACAAAGAAACAGAAAGCACCAATGCGTTACTGTCTGTTAAGCACAAGCTGGATATGTCATCGGCAGCTGCGGAGCAGTTCGAAACGGCGCTGAAGCTAGTACAAAGCATCGTTGGTCAAGTTGAGCGTAAAGATGCGTCTGAACAGGCGAAAAAAGTCATCGCTAAAGCGCGTGACTCACAGCAAATCGCTCAGAATGAGCAACAGTGGCGAGCACAACATCGCGATCTTGAGCGTAGCTTAAATCAGCAGCGTCAGGCAAACGAGTTGGTGTCCGATTACAAGAAGCAATTCCATGTTGAACTGACTGACGAAATCACCTTCGAGCAGGAGCGTGAGCGTCACGCAATGCAAATTGAATCGCTGGAATTGACGCAAGAAGACGTGCGTGAACAACGCAGTGAACAGCGTCGACTAGAACAGGATTCTGCAGCTGAAATCAAAAAGCTTGAAGCCATTGCACCAACGTGGATTGCAGCCAATGATGCGTTGGAAAAGCTACGTGAGCAAAGCGGTGTCGAGCTAGAAGATCGTCATGCAGTAATGAGCCATATGCAGGTGGTTCTTGAGCAAGAGAAAGAACAGTCTCTGGCAAAAGACAAACTGGCTGAACGTCGTTCTCAACTAGAAAATGAAATCGAACGTCTTGCATCACCGGGTGGTTCTAATGATCCCCGCCTTAAAGGTCTGGCTGACACGCTGGGTGGTGTATTACTTTCGGAAATCTATGACGACATTACCATCGATGACGCGCCTTACTTCAGTGCGATGTATGGCCCAGCGCGCCACGCCATTGTCGTTTCAGATTTGTCCGGCATCGAAGAGAAATTGGTTGAGCTGGACGACTGTCCGGAAGATTTGTACATCATTGAAGGCGACATTGATGCCTTTGATGACAGCTCATTCGACGCAGAAGAGCTAGAAGGCGCTGTATGCGTTCGTATGAACGATCGTCAAATGCGTTACTCTCGCTTCCCTGAAATCCCACTGTTCGGCCGTGCGGCACGCGAGCAACGTTTAGAGCTGCTGCGTAACGAACGTGAAGAAGTGGTTGAGAAGCATGCCAAGGCGGCATTCGACTCGCAGAAAATGCAGCGTTTGTACCAAGCGTTCAACCAGTTTGTGGCTCATCACATTCAGGTCGCGTTTGAAGCTGATCCTGAACAAGCATTGGCAAATGTACGTGAAAAGCGTAACCAAATCGCACGTGTACTGGCTGATTTGGAAGCAAAAGAACAACAGCAACGTTCTCAGCTTCAAACCAGCAAGCAAGCTCTGTCTTCACTGGACAAACTTGCACCAAACATGGCATTGATTGAAGACGACACACTTCAAGCCCGTTTTGATGAGCTGGAAGAGAAAATCTCGCAACTGTCAGAAGCAAAATCGTTCCTCAACCAACACGCGAAAGCCGTGACTGAGCTTGAGAAAGTTGTTTCAGCTCTGGATGCAGACCCAGAGCAGTTTGATGCGCTTGAAGCCGAATACAAGGCGGCTGACGAGCAGCTTCAGGAATTGAAGAAACAAATTTTCGCGTTGTCCGATTTAGTTGAACGTCGTCACTACTTTGCATACTCAGATTCGGTTGATCTGCTGAACAAGAGCAGCGAGTTGAGCGAGCAGCTAAAAGCGAAGCTGGTTCAGGCTGAGCAAATGCGTACTCGTTCTCGTGAAGCGCTGAAACAAGCGCAAGGTCAGATGAACCAGTACAACCAAGTATTGGCTTCGCTGAAAAGCTCACACCAAGCGAAACTGGAAACCGTTCAGGAATTCAAGCAGGAGCTGCAAGAATTCGGTGTTAATGCGGATGAAGGCGCAGAAGAGCGTGCAATGCGTCGTCGTGACGAGCTGCACGAGCGTTTACACTCATCACGCAGCCGTAAGAGTGAGTACGAGCGCACCATCACTTCGACTGAGCTAGAGATGAAAGGTCTGGCGAAGCGTCTGAAGAAAGTTCAGAAAGAGTACACTGAGCTTCGCACTTTTGTCGTAGCCGCAAAAGCGGGCTGGTGCTCGGTACTTCGTCTTGCTCGTGAAAACGATGTTGAGCGTCGTCTGCACAAACGCGAACTGGCGTACATGTCTGCTGACGAACTGCGTTCAATGTCGGATAAATCGCTGGGTGCGCTGCGTCTGGCTGTCGCGAACAATGACGACCTGCGTGATTCACTGCGTCTTTCGGAAGATAACTCACGTCCTGAGCGTAAAGTTCTGTTCTACATTGCTGTTTACCAGCATCTGCGTGAGCGTATTCGTCAGGACATCATCCGTACCGATGATCCGGTAGAAGCAATCGAAGAAATGGAAGTGGAACTGGCGCGTCTGACGGAGGAGCTGACTCAACGTGAAAACCGTCTGGCGATCAGTTCTGAGTCTGCAGCAAGCATCATTAAGAAGACGATTCAGCGTGAGCAAAACCGTATTCGTATGCTGAACCAAGGCTTGTCGAACATCTCGTTTGGTCAGGTGAAAGGGGTTCGTTTGAACGTGAAGATCCGCGAAAGCCACGAAGTGCTATTGCATGGTCTTTCTTCTCAGCAGGAGCAACATAAAGACCTGTTTGAGTCTTCACGCTTTACTTTCTCAGAAGCGATGGCGAAGCTGTTCCAACGTGTAAACCCACATATCGACATGGGGCAACGTTCTCCACAGGTTCTTGGTGAAGAGTTACTTGATTACCGTAACTACCTGGAACTAAGCGTGGAAGTGAACCGTGGTTCAGAAGGTTGGCTACAGGCTGAGTCTGGCGCGCTATCTACTGGTGAGGCGATTGGTACGGGTCAGTCGATCCTGCTGATGGTGGTGCAAAGTTGGGAAGAAGAATCCCGTCGTCTGCGTAGTAAAGACATCATTCCTTGTCGTCTGTTGTTCCTTGATGAGGCGGCGCGTCTGGATGCGAGATCTATCTCGACACTATTCGAACTGTGTGACCGTCTGGATATGCAGCTTCTGATTGCTGCGCCAGAAAACATCAGCCCAGAGAAAGGCACAACTTACAAACTGGTGCGTAAGGTGTTTAAAGATCACGAGCATGTACACGTTGTGGGTCTGCGCGGCTTCGGTAAGACAGATAAGCCGAAGAGCGAAGCTCAGGAAATGGCAGAAGAGTTTGAATCTTAATCTTCTGTTTTGAAGTTAAATGCCCGCTAACGATAGCGGGCATTTTTTATGGTTAAGTCGCAGCGCTTTAATTAAACCTGCGTGTTTTCTATAGAAGCGGTTTGCCGATATTGCCTTGGCGAACAGCCACTCCATTTGCGAAAGGCATGGCGGAAGTTTGCACTGTCCGAAAAACCGACACGTTCGGAGATATCTTCAATACTGATTTGGGTAGATGCCAGGTAATGTCGTGCGAGATGAAAGCGGACTTGATCGAGAATTTGCTGATAGCTGGTATTTTCCTGCTTAAGGTGACGACTTAATGTTCTTGACGACATGCCCAGCTCGGCTGACAGCGTTTCCACAGAAGGGTAGTTGCCCGGACGCTCAATAAATATCTGGGTTATTTTGTCTTTTAAGCCGTTACTGCCACTGACTTTTGCCAGCATCTCATCGCAAGATTTGAGGCACATTTGTAATGTGATGGGGTTCGCGGCAGGCAGTGGTTGGTAAATGCTCTGCGCATCAAATTGCCATTCCAATCGCTCGCTATCGAACTCGATGTCACAATGAAAAACTTGCTTATATAACGCGCTGTACTCAGGCTCAGGATAAGGAAAGCGAATGACTTTGGACGGGAATGGGTGCTGCATGACTTCTTCGCATAGGTTCTGGATGGTGGAAAACCAGTATTCGCAGCAAAATGGCAACATGGATTGAAGGTCAATTAATTGCTCGGCACGGAAATAACCTAAGTTGTCTTCAACCCACATCTTCTTTTTCAGAACGGGCCCCGCGAGACGCAGATACTTAAACCCCATCACTAACGCATCAAATAGTGTGTTACTGCTCAACACGGCATAGCCGAGTACCCCAAAATCACTGAACTTGGCTTGTTGACCCATACTAAGCCCTAAACTTGGTTCTTTTGAGTGGCTAAGGGCGTTACTGAAGATAATCAGCTTTTGTGTCAGGGTGATATGAGTGTCTGGTGCGTAAAGCTGAGAAGCACTGATACCGCTGCCGTCAAGTAACGCTTCGACACTGACACTGGGCTCTAAGTAACGCCTGAGTAGTTGTAAATCTAAAATGCCGAAAGCTTGTGTATCTGGCTCATAAACCGCGGTGTATTCCATCGTTTCTCCCTCTACGTTCGATATAATCCTAACTGGTCTGACCGAGGCTTTCTGTCAGGTTGTTCTCAAAGTTGTCCGAATATCACCGGTTTTTGTCATTTTGTAACCTGTGATTAATGTTATCAAAATGTTGTAATGCAATAAATCGCATGGTGGGAGAGAAATATGAATATGCTGGCAAAGCAAGATGAGACGGTTGATAACAACCAAAACATGGACGTGCCTGAAAACCTCAATTCTAGCGAATTGGCTACCTGGTTCGCTGAACTCAAAACTGCCTATCAAGCGGAGCCGTTATCAACGTTAGCCGTCAGAAAACATCGGCTAGGAGCTTTGAAAAAACAACTTTCTCGCTATCAGAATGTGTTAGCGGAAGCAATGAATGAAGACTTTGGCGGTCGCAGTCACACAGAATCAATCATGGCTGATGTTCTTGCTCCGATTCTTGATATCAACCATGTGCTCCGTCACCTGAAAAGCTGGATGAAACCAAGCAGACGACCAACAGAATGGTTGTTTAAAGGCAATAAGCTTGAAATCCGTTATCAGCCGAAAGGCGTGGTAGGTATTATCTGTCCGTGGAATTTCCCTATTTACTTGTCGATTGGACCAATGATTACCGCATTAGCCGCTGGTAACCGCTGCATGATCAAAATGCCACCAAATTGCCCTGCGACGACAAAACAGTTACGCCGCATGTTAGCGGAGATTTACCCGGATAACTTGGTGCGCGTTGTCGACGGCACGCACCCTGAAGCAATGGAAATATCCCACCTTCCGTTTGACCATTTGGTCTTCACCGGATCGCCAAAAAGTGGCAGAACCATTATGGCAAACGCTGCTGCCAATTTAACTCCGGTAACGCTTGAACTAGGTGGTAAATCGCCTGCGATAGTATTTGAAGATTACGATGTTAAAAAAGCGGCGGCACGCCTTGCACACGGTAAGGGGATGAACTCGGGACAAATTTGCATCGCCCCAGATTACGCTTTTGTACCGAAGGGCAAACAGCAAGAGTTTGTCGAAGCACTAAAAGCTGCTCACCAATCCATGTATGGCGAGATTAAAGCGAATCAGGACTATACCGCGCTCGTGGATGATGCACAGCATAAGCGATTCCATGACTTACTGAATGATGCAAAAGAAAAGGGCGCTGAGATCACGCAATGTCTGGACGGTGGAGAAGGACGTAAAACGCCGCTCTATATCGCGACCAACCTGACACCAGATATGCGTATTTGTCAGGAAGAGATCTTTGGCCCGTTGCTTCCTGTTCATACTTATCAATCCATTGATGACGTAATTCAATATATTACTGACAAACCACGTCCCCTCGCTTGCTACCTGTTTACTAACGATGAGACGCAGCGTGAAACTGTGCTGACACAGACTCATAGTGGTGGCGTCACCTTGAATGACTGGGGCTGGCATGTTCTCAATCACTCGGTGCCGTTTGGCGGGGTAGGTAATTCAGGGATAGGGAATTACCACGGTGAAGAAGGGTTCAGAGAGTTGAGCCATGCACGTTCTGTATTGCAAATGCGAGACTGGTTTCCAGTTCAGCTCTTTTCACCCCCATACGGAAGTTGGGTACAAAAGCTGATACTGCGTGTTTTTGTCGGCAAGCCGGACCCGCGATTAAAGAATAAAAAATAACTGACACCGCGCCTCTTGGTATTGAGGGAGACAGTTAGTGGATTCATCAGGATATGAAGCCTTGCCCTTCTGACTACCGCCTTGGCGCGGCACTGCCGCGCCGTACTTAGTACGTTTGTAACGACCTAATCAATTCAAGGATGAAATATGACGAAATCAGCGAAAGGATTACGCATTTGCGTGTTGCGTCTTTCTTCAAGTGGCATGACTTACCTGCATCAATGGCAAGAGAGTAACGTTCATTCACTTTCTTTGGGAGGCCGGTAATGGAAAGCTACGATTACATTATTGTCGGTGGTGGCTCTGCAGGTTGCGTTTTAGCTTCGCGTTTATCTGAAGACCCAGAGGTGACAGTTTGTCTTTTAGAAGCTGGTGGCAAAGACAACAGTGCGTTTATTCAAACCCCTGTCGGCACGGTGGCTATGCTGCCGACCAAGTTACATAACTGGGGCTTTGAAACGGTGCCACAAACCGGATTAAATGGTCGTAAAGGTTATCAACCGAGAGGAAAAGCGTTAGGTGGTTCGAGCTCGATTAATGCCATGATGTACTCGAGAGGGAACCGGTATGATTACGACTTGTGGGCAAGTCTAGGTAATACTGGCTGGAGCTACGACGAATGTTTGCCGTATTTCAAAAAAGCGGAAAACAACGAGGTTCACCACAATGAATATCATGGTCAGGGCGGGCCTTTGAATGTCGCTGACTTGCGCTCTCCGAGTAAACTTGTTGAACGATATTTGTCGGCCTGTGAGTCCATCGGAGTGCCCCGCAGTGCAGATATTAATGGCGCACAACAGTTTGGCGCGACTTACACGCAAGTGACTCAACGAGATGGTGAGCGATGCAGTGCAGCAAAAGCGTATCTGACACCACACTTAAGCCGGACCAATCTAACGGTACTGACCAAAGCCACCACGCATAAGGTTCTTTTTGAAGGAAAGCGTGCGATTGGCGTCGAATACGGTTTGAAAGGGAAGCGTTTCCAAATTAAATGCAATCGTGAAGTGATTTTATCGGCAGGCGCATTTGGTTCTCCACAGATCTTACTTTTATCGGGTATTGGAGCCAAAGCTGATCTCGATAAGCACAATATTGAGCAAGTTCATGAGTTACCGGGTGTTGGCGAAAACTTACAAGACCATATTGATTTAGTACACAGCTACAAATGCCTTGATAAGAGAGAGTCTTTCGGCGTCTCGCTACGAATGGTTTCTGAAATGGGTAAAGCGTTGCCTCAGTGGATGAACCAGCGTAGTGGCAAAATGAGCAGTAACTTTGCTGAAGGAATCGGCTTTCTTTACTCTGATGACAATATTGATGTGCCTGATTTGGAGTTCGTCTTTGTGGTGGGAGTGGTTGATGATCATGCACGTAAGGTCCACCTTAGCCACGGTTATAGCTCTCACGTGACGCTACTAAGGCCAAAAAGTAAGGGAACCGTCAAACTTAAAAGTGCTGACCCTTATGACGCGCCGCTGATTGATCCTGCCTTTTTAAACCACCCGGATGATATCGGCATCATGATCAAAGCGTGGAAGAAGCAACACCAGATGATGGAAAGTCAGGCATTTGATGACGTTCGAGGTGATAATTTTTATCCAGTTGATGCTGATGATGACCATGCCATTGAGCAGGATATCCGTAACCGGGCTGATACCCAATATCACCCGGTGGGTACGTGTAAAATGGGAACGGCGGATGATCCACTGGCGGTGGTGGATAAGGATTTAGTCGTCCATGGGGTAGAGGGGCTAAGAGTGGTTGACGCATCGATAATGCCAACGCTTATCGGTGGAAATACCAATGCACCTACCATCATGATTGCGGAAAAAATCTCCGATCAAATTAAGTCACAATATGCAGGATATTCTGAGTCTGAAACGATGATACCTAAGGTAGGGTAGGCCGCTAGGAAAATAACTGGTGTCAAAACCAAAATAAAAAAGCCGAGACAGTAGGACGGCAGTCTCGGCTTTTTGAGCATTTAGCTTTATACAAAGGCTAGATGCTACTCCTCTGAAACGTCTTTTTTAACTTCGAGCATTTCAGCAAGCTCTTCAAGTGCCTGGATAGAAATCTCTGACAAGCGTTGTAGATGCTGGTCTAGAGTCTCATGGTCAACAAGCGATGGTTCTTTATTCGTTGTATCTTTTGTTAACACGTCTCAACCTCATAAGTTGAGTTAGGGGAGCTATTATAATACTCAAGATGTTGAGTATTAAAAAAACGTTCTATGTTTAATTTGTTAGATAGATCATTGATTGAGGCTAGCGTTTTCGCGCTTTAAATTGAAAACGAGCTATATCGCTCAAATATGAAAGGTGACCTAGCAATCAGAGGAATTTATGCTAATTGCACTCACTGAACCACATGTTAGAGGTTCAGTGAGCGAAGTGATATCAGAATTGCGGTTTAACGCTGAACTGCGCTGCTGCGTAGGCGACGCGCTCTTTCGGTTTAGGGTATTCAGCCGGAGTACCAAGGCTTTCGATATGTTTTAAACGAGGCAGTAAACCCATGCCATTCGCGATTTGAATAGCCAGGCCCGGACGCGCATTGAGCTCTAAAACCATCGGCCCTTCTTCTTTGTCCAACACCATATCTGTGCCCATATAGCCTAGACCTGTCATTTCCCAAGCGCTAGAAGCCAGTTCAAGCAAGCGCTCCCAATGTGGAACTTCCAGCGTTGAAAGGTCTTTTCCTGTATCAGGGTGGTGAGTGACAGGTTGGTCAAATTGTACAGCTCTGATCGCTTTACCCGTGGCGATATCAATACCCACACCCACAGCGCCTTGGTGAAGGTTCGCTTTACCATCAGAAGCGGCTGTCGAACAACGCATCATCGCCATTACAGGGTAGCCTTTAAATACAATGATTCGAACATCTGGCACACCTTCATAACTGAAACCATCAAAGCAGTCATCAAACTTGATCAGGTTCTCAACGACGGCAACATCGTTTTTACCACCAAGAGAAAATAGCCCGGCAAGCGCGTTACTGATGTGGCGCTCTACTTCTTCTTTGCCAATGGTTGCACCTGAAGGCTTGGTGTATACGCCATCTTTGTGTGAGGTGATAACTAAAATACCTTTACCACCACTACCTTGAGCAGGCTTAATTACAAAGCCTGGCCACTCTTTAACCATGTTGTGGATGGTTTTTACTTCAGCTTGGTTATGGATGACGCCGATGAGGGCAGGGACGGTCGCCCCTGCTGCCTGAGCGATGATTTTAGTTTTCAGCTTGTCATCCACTAAAGGATATTTGGAACGATCATTGTAGCGACCAATATAGCTATGGTTGCGCTTGTTCATCCCCATAATACCTTTATGGCGAAGTTTTGCTGGCGTGGTATAACGTTCAAACATCGTTTAATCCTCCGCTAGCGGTTTGAAACGACGAAGTTCTGTCAAGCGGTAACCAGTGTACGTACCAAGTAGTAGAATCCCTGCCAGTACGATTAACTGCAGACCAATAAAATTAAACGTCAGGTGCTGGATGTACGAATTGGTCATCGCCAGATAAACCAATACTGCGGTCAGTAGTGAGCCACCACCTTGCATCGCTACTTCTTTCGCCCCTTCTTCTTCCCACAGAATCGACATACGTTCGATGGTCCATGACAAGATGATCATCGGGAAGAAGGTAATCGTCAGACCTTCTGTCAGACCGATCTTAAATGCGACGACAGTGAATACCGAGATGATCATGATTACCGTGATGATAACCGCCGATATTCGAGCGACCAGAAGTAAATTAAGTCGCGATAGATAGCTTCGGATAATCAAGCCCGTACCGACAATCAGCAAGAAGCCGACAATACCAGTAATTAATTGCGTTTGGACGAAAGCGACCGCAATCAGAACCGGCATGAAGGTACCTGATGTTTTAAGGCCAATGATTACGCGCAGGAATACCACAATAAGCGCGCCAATTGGGATCAGCATGATGGTCTTAAACATAGCTTGTTCTTCAAGAGGTAAACTATGAATAGAGATGTTCATCAGGCCATCGGCTTCAATCTTGTTGTTGGTGGCCTGTTGAGGCGTCATATCCTGCTTGATCATTGAGAAATGAACTTGGCTATTATTGCCGCCAACTAAATCGAGCAGCGATACGTTGGATTCATCCCAAACCAACAGGTTAGGTTGCACGGCCTTTTGCTCTGAGTTTGGAGAGAACAGAACCCAGTCTTTACCAGACCACACCTGAACCATTGGTTGAATGGTTTGGCGTCGGCGTCCATCTTCCAGCTCAATAACACCCACTATTTTGCTTTGGACACCCGCTGAGAGAAGGATATTGTGTAACGCATCGGTACGGTCAAAATCGTTCAGTAGCAGCGCAGAGTTTTGACTGTCTGGATCGTTCAATGTTTTGATCAGTTCACGTGCAAATGTCACGTTATCCGCTGAACGGCTCATTGCTCGCTCAATCAGAGCGTTTGCAGCAGCTTGTTGCGGAGCTGAAAGCGTTGGAGGAGTAATCTCATCTGCTGGTGGGAGAGGCGTAACCTGAGCTTGTGGGTCCACCAGAAATTGTGCTTTGTAGTAGATGGTCTGAGGACCGCGAGCCTGACGGATTGACCATTCTGCGCGACGTCCGGAGTCTGAGTTGATGTAAGAGACCCCATAACCAGAAGAAGAAGCGGATTCGCCGATAAGTGTGTAACCACTTTGAGTATGAGGGGCGGCAAGGGAAGCTTTTACTTCGTTGCCGTTAGCGTTGAATTCTATACGAGCTTCTACATCCCATACCTGACGCGTTTCACCTGGAGTCCATGGCACGCCATAATTTTGGTGTCTGAAAACACTCAAAGCGATGCCCGCAACCACCAATAAAATGACGGATACGTAAAACGGTATTTTTGACGTCATAATCTACCTTATTATTCTTAGTTTTCTTCTGTTTGAATATATGTGCGGCTAACATCGACCAACGCGATGTCGCGAATAAATTCTCTACCTAGTAAAATAGGATGGTTCATATGGGAACGATCTGCCAACGTAAATTGCGCTTTTTCATGGATTTTCCCAACTTTGACCCACAGTTCTACAACGGCTCTGCGATCAAGATCATCTGCCGTGGATTGACGTATCTTCACGTAGCGTAGGACAGGAGCTTCAATCCAAATATTCTTTTCTTCTTCAGACTTTGTATTGTCGGCCAAATGAAAGCGAACCCAGTTTTTTCCGTTTCTTTCAAACTCTTTAATATCGATAGCGTTTAAAGACGAAGTGGCTGCGCCAGTATCGACACGAGCATCGAACGTCTGCTTGATAGAATCTATGGTCACTTTCTCAATTGAACCGAGAATAATGTTATGTGTTGGCGTCTGTTCTACGGGGGTAGGAGCCTGAACGATGATAGGATCTTTTGGCTTTTTGACTTCGGCCATGGCTTCGTCACGGAATGTACGAAGCTCGCCTTTTAGTGTCGTCACTTCGCCTTCAAGGTTGTCGATATGGTTCGATTGGTTACTGAGCTGCTGCTCCAGAGTAGCAATACGATTATTGACATTTGTTTCTGAGGATTGGATAGCGGCTAACGTTTCTTGGTGGTACTGTTCGCCTTTGGTAAGTGTGCATCCAGATAGCAAGACGATGGCAACAACCGGAGTCAATCGTAATAACATTGAAAACCTTGGGATGGATTAAGTTGTTTGATTTTTAAGAGTTTAGCTTATATCAACAAAGCCTCACAAGTAAGAATGTTTCTCTATCTCTTATAGAGTGAGGAATAGTGACGAAAAGCTTAGAATCAAGGGTGCGAACCACACCCTTGAAGAGATAAGATGAGAGGGTAATGTCTTAATAGAAGCAGTGAGTTAGGGAAATGTCAGAAATCTAAGTTAATTATGATTTACGAGCCACAAGTACTGCACGGCGTGGCGCTGGGTAGCCTTCCACTGTTTTACTCGGATCGTTTGGATCTAAGTAGTCTGGTAGTGAATTGTGAGTCATCCAGTCTGTTGTGCGTTGCTCACCTACCGTAGTCACATTCTCATCGACGATACGGACATCTTCAAAGCCAACCAGCTCTAACCACACTTTGAGTGCTTTTGCTGAAGGGAAGAAATACACGTTGCGCATCTGAGCGTAGCGAGATGTCGGTACAAGAACGGCGTTTTCGTCACCCTCAATCACCAGGGTTTCTAATACAAGCTCACCACCCGAAACCAGCTGGTCTTTGAGCTGAATTAGATGGTCAAGCGGAGAACGGCGGTGATACAGAACACCCATACTAAATACCGTGTCGAACGCTTCTAGTTTTGGTAGTTGCTCAATACCCAATGGCAACAGGTGCGCTCGCTGATCGCCGCCCATCAGTTTGCGGATCGCTTCAAATTGGATCAGGAACAGGTGAGACGGATCAATGCCGACACAAAGACGAGCACCTTCACCAAGCATGCGCCACATGTGGTAGCCATTACCACAGCCAACATCGAGCACACTGCGGTTCTTTAGCGGTGAGATATGTGGAAGAACACGATCCCATTTCCAGTCACTGCGCCACTCGGTATCAATGTGAATACCATGTACTGTGTACGGCCCTTTGCGCCATGGATGGAAGGTACGCAGCAAATTTTCTAGTTTTTTCAGTTCACCTTCATGAAAAGGTGTGTCATTGCTGATGGTGACTGAGTTTTTAATGTCAACCTGATTCGGTGAGCCCTCAGGAATTTTGTTCAGTGCTTTCAACCAGCGACCAAAGTCACCGTGCTCTGCATTTTGCCAGTCCGTTAGCTGTTGTGGTAACACGTTTAGCCACGGTTGAAGACGCGTGTCTTGGGCAATTAATTGATAGAAATTTGCAAAGTTAAACATAATTAGTTAATCGCTGAGTTGATGGTGTAAAAGTAAATTGAGTTTTAGTTCGAATGTTTACTTATCCGAATGGTTACTTAATTGCAAACATAGAGCCGAAGTTAAAGCACTGGAACCAGACGTCGTAGCTAGAGAATCCAATTTTTGCGAAACGTTCTTTATGGTCTTTCTTAGAATCCGGACGCATTACATTTTCGATTGCGCTGCGTTTTTGGCTGATTTCCAGCTCGCTGTAGCCATTTGCACGTTTGAAGTCGTGGTGAAGATCAATCAATAGTTCATTAGACACTTCATCTTCAAAAACGAATTTTTCAGACAAAATCAGAATGCCGCCAGGACGCAGACCTGCGTAGATTTTCTCTAATAACGTGTAGCGATCTTCTGGAGAAAGAAACTGAAGTGTGAAGTTCAGGACGACCACTGAAGCGTTTTCAATTTCGATATTACGAATATCTTGTTCAACGACTTCTACCGGTGTGTCGCTGCGGTAAGCGTTTACGTGCAGCTTACAACGTTCGACCATGGCTGGTGAATTATCGACAGCGATGATGTTACAACCTTCTTGTTTAATATGGCGGCGCATTGAAAGTGTCGCTGCACCTAAAGAACACCCAAGGTCATAAATGTTGGAGTGCGGCTTAACAAAGCGTTCAGCCAGCATGCCAATCGCAGAAATGATGTTACTGTAACCCGGTACCGAGCGCTGAATCATGTCTGGAAAGACTTCCGCTACGCGTTCATCAAACGTGAAATCCCCAATTTTATCGATTGGAGCCGAAAAAATAGTATCTGGATTGCTCTTAGGGTTCATAACCAAATCTCTGCATACAAGCTGACGGGACTATTAGTTTTCAAAAACGTCTAGTCTTCAAAAAACGTCAGACATCAAAAAAGGCGCGTATTTTATGAGAAATTCGCGCCTCTGTCATGCATTGCTTTAGATTGCATCAGAACATCTGTAACTGGGAGTTGCCATCATTGGCAGGGAAGGGCTCCAAATCAGGGAGCGTAATGTGCTTTTGTAGATTCTTATAAATGTTTGCAGCCAGTTCTGGTGCGATGATGTTGTCGGCGGTATGGATCATCACATAAGGCTGTTTACCTTCATTGATCCACTGTGGAAGTTTGCTCAGCCAAGGCTTAAAAAAGTCATAATTCTGCTGTTCTTCCGGGTGACCGATAAAGCGGATCATCGGGTGGGAAGCAGTGGCAATCGCGTGTACTGGCACTTTGGGCTTTTTCATCTGCGCATCGATGATTGCTTCACTATTTGGTTTAGCTGCAAACACAGGTCGGCTGTCCATAATGATTCGGTCGATACCATTTTCTATCAGCCATTGATTGAGCGCTCGCTCATCATCACCTTTGGAGAAAAACGCCATATGACGCACTTCTACACCAAGAGGGAAATTCGGTGGAAAGCTGGCGCAAAACTTTTTTAAACGGTCGAGGTATTCAGGACCAAAAGCGGCTGGTAACTGGATTGTCCACTGACCGACTCGCTCATGGAGTGGTTCCATCACTTTCATGAAGTCTCGCAGCTGCTCATCACATCCTCTAAGCATTTGCTGGTGAGTAATGGCTTTTGGTAGCTTAAAGGTAAACTTGAAATCGTCGTGTGTTGCTGATTTCCAGTTTTGAACAGTACTAAGTGACGGTGTCGCATAAAAGGTGGTATTGCCTTCTACAGTATGGAATACCTGTGCGTACTTCTCTAAACGCTCTGCTGGCTTTGTGCCACTACCATAAAAGCTTTGTTGCCACAGGTTATGTGACCACATGGTTAGTCCAAGTCGAAGGGGTAAGTTATCCATTATTCTTCTTTACATTTAATCCTGCGATCACTTTACGAGAGTTTTGCTGAAATAGGTAATTTCACGTTATAATCAGCAGCAATTTTTTCGCTCTGGTGCGGTTTTGAACAGTTGTAGTACTAAAAAGCACCAATGAATGATAAAACACACTTAATTGTACGCTGAGTAGTCGATTTTCATAGACTTTCAGCGTATAACTGAATCTTTACTCTGCTTGGCAATGAAGCCGACAGAGCGTAGTCAACAACTTTTGAGAGATTGGGAATTTCATTATGCGTACCCATTACTGTGGTCACCTGAACAAGTCCCTTGCAGGACAAACTGTAGAACTTTGCGGCTGGGTTAACCGTCGCCGTGATTTAGGCGGTCTTATTTTTATCGATATGCGAGATCGTGAAGGCATCGTTCAGGTAGTTGTAGATCCAGATATGGCGGATGCGTATGAAGTGGCTAACACACTTCGTAATGAATTCTGTATCAAACTAACGGGTGAAGTTCGTGTTCGTCCAGAAAGCCAAGTAAACAAAGACATGGCAACCGGTGAAGTTGAGATCCTTGCGAAAGGTCTTGAAATAATCAACCGTTCTGACGTTCTACCTCTAGACTTCAACCAAAAGAACTCTGAAGAGCAGCGTCTAAAGTACCGTTACCTGGACCTACGTCGTCCAGAAATGAGTGACCGCATCAAGCTACGTGCTAAAGCTTCTAGCTTTGTTCGTCGTTTCCTAGACGACAACGGCTTCCTGGATATCGAAACACCAGTACTAACTAAAGCGACGCCAGAAGGTGCTCGTGACTACCTGGTACCAAGCCGTGTTCATAAAGGCAGCTTCTACGCGCTTCCTCAGTCTCCACAGCTATTTAAACAGCTGCTAATGATGTCTGGTTTTGACCGTTACTACCAAATCGTTAAGTGTTTCCGTGACGAAGACTTGCGTGCTGACCGTCAGCCAGAATTCACTCAGATCGATATCGAAACGTCATTCATGACGGCTGATCAAGTACGTGAAGTGACTGAAAACATGGTTCGCGATATGTGGCAAGAGCTACTAAACGTAGACCTGGGTCAGTTCCCAGTAATGCCGTTTGCGGAAGCAATTCGTCGTTTCGGCTCTGACAAGCCAGACCTACGTAACCCACTAGAGCTAGTAGACGTTGCTGATCTTGTAAAAGACGTAGACTTCAAAGTGTTCTCTGGTCCGGCAAACGACGAGAAAGGTCGTGTTGCGGTAATCCGTGTACCAGGTGGCGCATCTCTGACTCGTAAGCAAATTGACGGTTACGCTGAGTTTGTTGGTATCTACGGCGCGAAAGGTCTGGCGTGGATGAAGGTTAACGACCGCGCTGCAGGGGTGGAAGGTATCCAGTCTCCAGTTGCTAAGTTCCTAAACGAAGACGTGATCAACGGTATTCTAGACCGCACTCAAGCAGAATCTGGCGATATCATCCTATTTGGTGCTGACAAAGCAGGCATCGTTGCAGAAGCACTAGGTGCACTACGTCTGAAACTAGGTAAAGATCTAGAACTAACGGACGAGTCTGCATGGGCACCTCTATGGGTTGTTGACTTCCCAATGTTCGAAGAAGATGACGAAGGCAACCTACACGCAATGCATCACCCGTTCACGGCACCTCTTGGTGTTAATGCGGAAGAGCTAAAAGCGAACCCAGCGGCAGCGAACTCAAACGCATACGACATGGTTCTAAACGGCTACGAAGTGGGCGGCGGTTCTGTACGTATCCACAACGCAGAAATGCAGGCTGCAGTGTTCGATATCCTAGGTATCGATGCAGACGAGCAACGACTAAAATTCGGCTTCCTTCTAGACGCACTGAAGTTCGGTACGCCTCCACACGCAGGTCTTGCATTCGGTCTGGACCGTCTGGTTATGCTGCTATGTGGTACTGAGAACATCCGTGATGTTATCGCGTTCCCTAAAACAACAGCAGCAGCGTGTCTACTGACAGACGCACCAAGCATTGCAAACCCTGCAGCGCTAGAAGAGCTGGCAGTTGCGGTAACAGTAGCAAAAGAAAAAGACGCAGAATAAGCGCACAACAATTGAAGAAAAACTCCCGCAATTGCGGGAGTTTTTGTTTTAATGAAATATATTCTAATAAATCTAATGAGTTGTTGATTAGGAAACTTAATGTCAATTATTTTGGGCATTGACCCAGGCTCACGTATTACCGGTTACGGTGTCATCCGCCAGCAAGGCCGCCATTTGCAATATCTTGGCAGCGGCTGTATCCGCATGTCTGAAAAAGAGCTCCCGGGTCGACTCAAACAAATTTATGCCGGTGTTACGGAAATCATTACTCAGTTTCAGCCAGATGTCTTCGCTATCGAACAAGTTTTTATGGCGAAAAACGCCGATTCTGCGCTAAAACTGGGACAGGCTCGAGGCAGTGCAATCGTCGCGGCTGTAAATGCGGATTTACCTGTTTATGAATACGCCGCACGCCTGATTAAACAGGCCGTTGTGGGGACCGGCGGTGCAGATAAAACTCAGGTCCAGCACATGGTCCAACATATGTTGAAGCTGCCAGCAAAACCGCAAGCCGATGCGGCCGATGCCTTGGGAGTGGCAATCTGTCATGCCAATACCAACAAAACGCTAGTGGCTTTGGCAGGAAAGGCGACCAGCGCACGAAAAGGGCGCTACCGGTAAAATTAACTGGATGTCTATCCAGTTCTTTATTATCCTGTCGCAAATTCATTTCCAAAGAGTATTTATCGTGATTGGACGTCTTCGCGGCACCTTGCTAGAAAAGCAACCTCCTGAAGTTTTAATTGAAGTTAACGGCATTGGTTATGAAGTTCAGATGCCAATGAGCTGTTTCTACGAGCTGCCAAACATCGGCGAAGAAGCCATCATTTATACTCATTTTGTTGTTCGCGAAGATGCTCAGCTGCTTTACGGTTTCAATACCGTAAAAGAGCGTGCGTTGTTCCGTGAAGTGATTAAAGCAAACGGCGTGGGCCCTAAATTGGGCTTGGGCATTTTGTCTGGTATGACAGCAAGTCAGTTTGTTACATGCGTTGAACGAGAGGATGTTTCAACACTCGTTAAGCTGCCGGGCGTTGGTAAGAAAACCGCTGAGCGCCTTGTGGTTGAAATGAAAGACCGTCTGAAAGGGTGGGGTGCTGGTGATCTCTTTACCCCATTTACCGATGCCGCACCGGCAGATTCCGCAACGGCTGCATCTAACAACGCAGAAGAAGAGGCGGTGAGTGCGCTACTTGCTCTGGGTTACAAACCAACCCAAGCCTCGAAAGTCGTGTCTCAAATTGCGAAGCCGGATATGAACAGCGAACAGTTGATCCGTGAAGCGCTAAAATCAATGGTGTAACGCTAGTCCGAAGGTAAAAGTTTGCCAATGGCAATAAGTTGCTTAAGGTAATCCATTCTCTCAGGTAACCATTTTTTCAAGGTAACAAGATGATTGAAGCTGATCGTTTAATCGCTCCAGAAAACCCGGCGTTTAGGGAAGAAGACGTCATTGACCGTGCAATCCGTCCGAAAAAGTTAGAAGACTACCAAGGTCAGGATCACGTTCGAGGCCAGATGGAGATCTTTATTAAAGCGGCACAGCTGCGTAATGAAGCGTTAGATCACCTGCTGATTTTTGGTCCTCCTGGCTTGGGTAAAACCACACTCGCCAATATCGTTGCTAACGAAATGGAAGTGAACATTCGTACCACTTCAGGCCCTGTGCTGGAAAAAGCAGGGGACTTAGCCGCGCTGCTCACCAACTTAGAAGAAAACGATGTTCTCTTTATCGATGAAATCCACCGCTTGAGCCCAATGGTTGAAGAGGTACTTTATCCCGCGATGGAAGACTACCAGCTAGATATTATGATTGGTGAAGGTCCGGCAGCTCGCTCAATTAAAATCGATTTGCCGCCATTTACCTTAATCGGCGCGACGACACGTGCTGGTTCACTGACGTCACCATTACGCGACCGTTTTGGTATCACTCAGCGTCTTGAGTTTTATAAGATTAAAGACCTGCAGGACATTGTTCAGCGTAGTGCGGATTGTTTAGGTCTCTCTATGGACCCGGAAGGGGCTTTAGAGGTCGCACGTCGTGCTCGAGGCACACCTCGTATTGCAAACCGTTTATTACGTCGTGTGCGTGATTATGCAGAAGTGAAAGGCAATGGTCACATCTGTGCTGATGTCGCTGATAAAGCACTTAACATGCTTGATGTTGATGCTCAGGGCTTCGACTATATGGACCGTAAACTTCTCCTCGCGATTATGGAGAAGTTTGGCGGTGGTCCGGTTGGCCTCGATAACATGGCAGCGGCTATCGGTGAAGAAAAAGACACCATAGAAGACGTGCTGGAACCTTATCTGATTCAACAAGGTTATTTACAACGAACACCACGGGGTAGAATTGCCACTGATAGGGCTTATCTCCACTTTGGAATCGAAAAATAGAAAGTAAAAAGGCTGGGCAAATTGCTCAGCCTTTTTGCTTTTGGTGATCTATATCTCATTTATTGAATTTCTTTAATTCCTTTTTAGTTAACAGAAAAGTTCTAGTTGTTGCGCTAATGTTTGCCTGTAGCCCGTTATTTACTCCCCTGATTACCCAGCCTTAACATTTGCGTCAGGTGTTGTTTGATTTGCGTCAAGGTGATGGATTTTTGTCCACGTTCTGTGCATAAATATTGATGTGTATCAAAGCGCATTCTGGCTATAAATCTTTTGAAACAATGTGTTTTTACAAGTAATATTAGCCACAGCTATATTAGCTGATGCTTAACAATTAACTAACCAACGAAGTACATTTTCGCAACAAAAAGTTGTGACAATTCAACATATTTCATGTGTGAATAACACTTGATTATGGATTGCAATATGTAGAGAGTGTCATTCAGCCGACACATAGGAGTTACCATGATTGACGTAGTTGATCTATCGCGGTTGCAGTTTGCACTAACAGCGATGTATCACTTCCTATTCGTACCATTGACCCTTGGTATGGCCTTCCTACTGGCCATTATGGAGTCGTTGTACGTAATGACGAATAAGCAAATCTATAAGGACATGACCAAGTTCTGGGGCAAGCTGTTCGGTATTAACTTTGCACTTGGTGTGGCTACCGGCCTTACCATGGAGTTCCAGTTTGGTACTAACTGGTCGTATTACTCGCACTACGTAGGTGACATCTTTGGTGCACCACTCGCCATCGAAGCACTGGTTGCGTTCTTCCTGGAGTCAACGTTTGTAGGCTTATTCTTCTTCGGGTGGGATCGACTGTCTAAACGTCAACACTTAGCGGTAACTTGGCTGGTGGCTTTAGGTTCTAACTTCTCAGCACTGTGGATCCTTATTGCGAACGGCTGGATGCAAAACCCAGTTGGCGCGGAATTCAACTTCGAAACCATGCGAATGGAAATGGTGAGCTTTGCAGAAGTTGTGTTTAACCCAGTTGCTCAGGTTAAATTCGTTCACACGGTAGCTTCTGGTTACACCTGTGGCGCAATGTTTGTTCTAGGCATCAGTTCATACTACCTATTAAAAGGTCGTGACGTGGCGTTCGCTCGTCGTTCATTTGCTATCGCAGCTTCATTCGGTATGGCAGCGATTCTTTCTACTATCGTTCTTGGTGACGAATCAGGCTATGAGCTTGGTGAAGTTCAGAAAGTGAAGCTTGCTGCAGTAGAAGCTGAATGGCACACAGAACCTGCACCAGCTGCATTCACGCTGTTTGGTATTCCTAACCAAGAAGACATGCACACTGACTACGCAATTAAGATCCCTTACGTAATGGGTATTATTGCAACTCGTTCTATCGATAAGGAAGTAACGGGCTTACGTGACCTGCATGATCAACACTTAGAGCGTATCCGTACGGGTATGTACGCGTACGAGCTGCTAGAGAAGCTTCGTGCGGGTGATAAGTCTGAAGAGAACATGGCTGCGTTCGATGAAGTGAAAGGTGACCTAGGTTACGGTCTACTTCTAAAACGCTACACAGAAAATGTTGTTGATGCGACAGAAGAGCAGATTCAAGCAGCAGCGGATGACTCTATCCCAACAGTGTGGCCGCTATTCTGGTCATTCCGTATCATGGTTGCGTGTGGCTTCATCATGCTATTCGTATTCGGCTTGGCGTTCATCCAAACGTGTCGTCAGAAGATTACACAGAAGAAATGGCTGCTTAAAGCTGCGCTATTCAGTATTCCACTTCCATGGATTGCTATCGAAGCCGGTTGGTTTGTTGCGGAGTTTGGTCGTCAACCATGGGCGGTTGGTGAGATTCTCCCAGTACACGTCGCTGCCTCAGCACTGACAGCGGGTGAAATCTTAACTTCACTATTCGCTATTCTGGCGCTTTACACTGCATTCTTGATTGCAGAAGTTTACTTAATGGTGAAATTCGCTCGTAAAGGTCCAAGTAGTCTGAAAACTGGACGTTACCACTTCGAGCAAAACGCTGACTCTGTTGAAGACAAAGTTAGTCGCCAAGTAGAAGCGTAAGACAAGGAGACAACAAGATGTTTGATTACGAAATCTTGCGATTCATCTGGTGGGTACTGATCGGTGTTCTACTAGTTGGTTTTGCAGTAACAGATGGATTCGATATGGGTGTAGGCGCGCTTGTACCTGTTATCGGTAAAAGCGACACACAACGTCGTGTCATGATTAACTCAATCGCGCCACACTGGGATGGTAACCAAGTTTGGCTTATCACTGCGGGTGGTGCATTGTTTGCGGCTTGGCCTCTAGTGTACGCAACGTCATTCTCTGGTTTCTACCTGGCGATGATCTTGACGCTTGCAGCGCTATGGCTACGTCCTCTTGGTCTGGACTACCGTTCGAAAATTGAAGATCCAAAATGGCGCAGAAACTGGGACATTTGTATCTCAATCAGTGGCTTTGTACCGCCAATTATCTTCGGTGTAGCTTTTGGTAACCTTCTACAAGGTGTTCCATTCCAATTGAGTGACTTCCTGATGCCAACGTATCACGGTTCATTCTTTGGCCTGCTAAACCCATTCGCGTTACTGTGTGGATTAGTAAGCTTGTTCATGATTCTGATGCAAGGTTCGAGCTGGCTACAGATGAAGACTACTGGCGAAGTGCATACTCGTGCGCGTAACGTCGCTCAGCTTACTGGTCTGCTAACTGTGGTAACGTTTGTTGTTGCTGGTTTCTGGGTTCAGAACATTGAAGGCTACGTAATTGTTGGTGGTATTGATACCAATGCAGCGTCTAACCCTCTGAACAAAGAGGTGATTCGTGAAGCAGGTGCGTGGATGAAGAACTTTGAAACCCACCCACTGCTATGGGCTGCACCAGTACTAGGTGTTGCGATGCCACTACTTACTGTTCTGGCTTCTCGCCTTGAAAAGTGTGCGACTTCGTTCATCACTTCAAGCCTTGGTGTTGCGGGTATTATCTTTACTGCTGGTTTTGCGATGTTCCCATTCATCATGCCGTCAGATCTAGTGCCTAGCCATAGCTTGACGATGTGGGATGCAACTTCATCTGAGCTGACGCTTAACCTAATGACAGGTGTTGCGTTTGTTATGGTACCAATCATTCTGGGTTACACGTCTTGGACTTACTACAAGATGTTCGGCCGCTTGGATGATAAGTACATTGAAGACAACAAAAACTCACTTTACTAAGGAGCAATCACTATGTGGTATTTCGCATGGATTCTAGGTGTACTACTTGCTTGTGCATTCGGTATCATCAACGCTCTTTGGTTAGAGCACTCAGAAATGATGGACAAAGACAGTGAGTGATCTCGCTGATAAGGTAGCGAAGTTGCATGAACCAACAGATAAGACTCTGCTGAGGGTCTTATCTCTCATCCTCGGCTTTATGCATGTTGGATTGGTCATGTGGGAGCCAGAAGCTTACAGCCAGGCGATTGGCGGGTTTAACGCCGTCATCGCTCCAGCACTGATTTGGGCAGTATGTTCAAGCATGGTGTTTGGGGTAGGCTTCAAGCCGAGAAGTTGGTATTGGCAAGTGTTATTCAGCCCATACTTTTCACTGACTATCTTATTGTACTTAACTGTACGCTATTTCATGTAGCTTGAAATAAGCTGAAATAAAGTCGGTTATTTCATCATCGATTAAAAGCCAGGCTCTTTGCCTGGCTTTTATTTTTTCTACAAAAATCAAAAATATTCCGCTCACTTGGTACCAATTCATATTGCTTAAGTTATAGTAACTACTTTAAAGAATTGACTCTATTGGTACTCTCTTGCAAGGCACATCTAATTCATTCCGCTGGCCGATCACCGTGTACTATGAAGACACAGACGCGGGTGGCGTTGTTTATCATTCAAATTACCTGAAATTCTTTGAGCGTGCCCGTACTGAAATGTTGCGTGCAAAAGGTATCTCTCAACAAGTGTTACTGGAACAAAACATCGGTTTCGTTGTCCGACACATGGATATCGATTTCAAACAAGGGGCAAAGCTGGACGAACATTTGACAGTCTTGACCCGAGTGTCAGAAATAAAACGTGCGTCTTTACAATTCTGTCAAGAGTTGGTCAATGATCAAGGGCGGATATTGTGCAGTACCTTTGTTAAGGTAGCATGTGTCGATAATAAGAAAATGAAACCAATAGCTATTCCAGCATTTATTAATTCGGAGCTAACAAATAGTGACTGCTGATATTTCCATTTTAGATCTCTTTCTTCAGGCAAGTCTGTTGGTAAAACTTGTGATGCTGACACTACTTGGTATGTCGATTGCGTCATGGGCGATGATCATTAAGCGCAGCAAAGTGCTTTCACACGCATCAAAAGATGCAGAATCATTTGAAGACAAGTTCTGGTCAGGTACCGATCTTTCTCAGCTTTACCAAAAAGTAAAAGCTCGTAAAGATGAAATCATCGGCACAGAAGAGATCTTCTACGCCGGTTTTACAGAATTTGCACGTCTACGTAAGAGTAACGCGAACTCTCCAGCTTACATTATGGAAGGGACAGGACGTGCCATGCGCGTTGCCGTTGCTCGTGAAGTTGATGAGCTAGAAACCAGCTTACCTTTCCTTGCTACGGTAGGTTCAATCAGCCCGTACATTGGTCTGTTTGGTACCGTTTGGGGCATCATGCATGCGTTTATCGCACTGGGTGAAGTAAAACAAGCAACCCTTTCGATGGTAGCACCAGGTATCGCAGAAGCGTTGATCGCGACGGCAATGGGTCTGTTTGCTGCTATCCCAGCGGTAATGGCTTACAACCGACTAAGCAACAAAGTAAGTAAGCTTGAGCACACTTACGCGACTTTCTCAGAAGAATTCCACAGCATCCTTCATCGTCAGGCGATGGCTGGCCGAGACAGCGCGGATAAGGAATAAAGCATGGCGGGTTACCAACCTAAAAAGCGCAAAATGACGGCAGAGATCAACGTTGTTCCTTATATCGACGTGATGCTGGTACTGTTGATCATTTTCATGGCAACCGCTCCATTTGTGACGCAAGGTGTTGATGTTGAATTACCGAAAACTTCAAACGCAACACCCGCGCAGGAGCTAGCCGGAGATACTGATAGCAGTTTCATCATTATCGAAATTGATCGCGATGGTAACTTAGGTCTGAGTGTCAACGATGAAGAAGTTCAACGTGGCTTATCACTGCAAGATGTGATTGTACGTGTGAAAGCTGAGCGAGCGCTTAAACCTGATTCACCTGTTGCGGTAGGTGGCGATGCAGCAACCCCGTATGCAGATGTAGTCCTTCTACTTGATGAATTGAGTCGTGCCGGTATCCCTAAAGTAGGGCTCCTGACCGATATCAGGGAATAAACGTCAACTATTCATGAAAGAAAAAAAGAACCAGACGAAAGAGTACTCCAAGCCGATAATGATATCGGTGGGTTTGCACGCCCTGTTGGTAGTTGCATTGCTTTGGGGTACTGATCTAACAATGTCAAAACCTGAACCAACAGGACAGATGGTTCAGGCCGTTGTTATCGATCCAAAGCTTGTTCAGCAACAAGCGAAAGAGATTCGTCAGCAACGCGAAAAAGCCGCTAAGAAGGAGCAAGAACGTCTGGATAAATTAAGACGGGAAGCCGAGCAGCTGGAAAAAAATCGCAAAGCTGAAGAAGAACAAATTCGCAAGCTGAAAGAGCAACAGGCTAAAGATGCTCAAGCTGCTCGTGAAGCGGAAGCCGAGCGCAAGAAAAAAGAGCAGGAACGCAAAGCCGAAGAGGAACGTGTTCGCAAAGAGCAAGAGCGAGCTGCTAAGCTTGAACAAGAACGTAAAGTCAAAGAAGAGGCGGTACGTAAAGCGGAGCAGGAACGTTTAGCGAAAGAAGCGGCGATTGCAAAAGCGGAACAAGAACGTGTGGCGCGCGAGAAAGCAGCGAAAGAAGCTGAAGAAAAAGCCAAACGTGAACGTGAAGCCGCGCAAAAAGCCGAGCAAGATCGTATCGCTAAGGAAAAAGCCGCTAAAGAGGCGGCAGAGCGCGAACGTAAAGCTCGTGAAGCTGCTGAGAAAGCCGAGCGTGAACGTAAACAACAAGAAGCAGCATTGGATGACATTTTTGCTGGCTTAGAAGATGAAGCAAGCCAAAACAGTGCGGCTCGTAACCAATTTATCAACGACGAGCTTTCTCGTATGTCGTCGATATACACTCAGAGTATTCAGCAAAAGTTGATTAAGGATGACTATTTGCTGGGAAAGGAGTGTAGGGTCAACATCAAACTGATTCCTACCGGGTCGGATATGATGGTTGCTGGTGTTACCGTACTGGGTGGCGATACGCGAGTTTGTGCGGCAGCTAAAAGAGCGATTGCACAAGTTGGGACGTTCCCTAAATCGTCAGAAGCTGCGGTCAATGAAAAACTGAAAGACATCAACTTAACGGTTGCTTTGGACTAAAAGGAACAGAGACGTGATTAAACGCCTTTTACTAGGAATGTTTGTACTGCTAAGCAGTATGACGAATGTAGCGAATGCTGCACTAGAGTTGGTTATTACCGACGGTATTGATTCAGCACGACCAATAGCTGTAGTTCCATTTAAATGGGAAGGTGCTGCGGCGCTGCCAACAGATATTTCTGCGGTAATAGCCTCTGATTTACAACGCAGCGGAAAATTCAGCCCGGTGCCGACAAACAAAATGCCACAGACGCCTTTTAATGAATCTGAGGTTAATTTTGATTCATGGACTAACCTGGGTGTTGATGCCTTACTGACAGGCTCTATCACGCAAAATGAGCAGGGTAATTATGTGGTTAACTACCAGCTTGTTGATATCGTTCGTGGTCAGCTAACTGGCGGTCAGGGTAAAGCATTAGGCGGTGATGGTGAACTCGTACTATCGAAAGACCATGTGTTGTTTAACAAAGTTGCGACTGTAGAAGCGTCTCGCATGCGTGAATACGCGCACCGCATTTCCGATTTGGTTTATGAGCAGCTGACGGGTGACCGCGGCGCATTCATGACCCGAATTGCCTATGTAGTGGTGAGTGACACTGAGCGTTTTCCTTACCAACTGCGTGTTTCTGACTACGATGGTTTCAACGAACGTTTGGTACTTCGCTCTAAACAGCCGTTGATGTCACCGTCTTGGTCTCCAGATGGCCAGAAGCTAGCGTATGTAAGCTTCCAAAACGGTCAGTCTGAAATTTACATCATGAATATCTACACTGGCGAACGAGAAAAGATTACTTCTTATCCTCGTCACAACGGTGCACCTAAGTTTTCGCCAGATGGAAGCAAACTTGCACTTGTTCTGTCGAAGACGGGGTCATTGCAGGTCTACACATTCGACCTGAGATCTCGCCAGCTCACACAAATTACGCGTGGCAGATCAAATAATACAGAACCGTTCTGGCACCCAGATGGAAAATCGTTGGTTTTCACATCGGATAGGGGTGGAAAACCTCAAATTTATCAAGTAGATTTGGGCAGCGGTGATACTAATCGTTTAACTTGGCAAGGTAGTCAGAACCTGAGTGGTCAAATCACACCTGACGGCAGATTCCTGGTGATGGTGAATCGCAGTGATTCAGGCTTTAACTTGGCAAAACAAGATTTAGAAACGGGTGCTCTTCAAGTTCTTACCAAGACCTTACTTGATGAGTCACCAAGTATTGCTCCAAACGGTGGCATGGTTGTATATAGCTCCATGTACAATAAGAAAAACGTACTTTCGATGGTTTCCATTGATGGTCGATTTAAAGCGAGATTACCTGCGACAAATGGACGCGTAAGAGCGCCTGCGTGGTCACCGTTTTTGTAATAATAAGATAGATTAATAAAGGAAAATAAGATGCAACTTAACAAGGTTCTAAAAGGGCTACTTATCGCGCTTCCAGTTATGGCTATGACTGCGTGTAGTTCAAGTGACGACGCTGCTTCAAGTACAGGTGACGCAACTAACCAAAGCGGCGCTGTTGAAACAACAGTCGTATCACCGATCGATCAAGCTGGTCAACTGACTGAGCAAGAGCTTAAAGAGCAAGCGCTACGCGAAACTCAAACTATCTACTTTGCATTTGATAACTCAACAATTGCTGGTGATTACGAAGAGATGCTAGCGGCTCACGCGGCGTACCTAAGCAAAAACCCATCACTACGCGTAACTATCGAAGGTCACGCTGATGAGCGTGGTACTCCAGAGTACAACATCGCGCTAGGTGAGCGTCGTGCTCAAGCAGTTGCAAACTACCTACAAGCACTGGGTGTTCAGGCAGACCAAATTTCAATCGTTAGCTACGGTGAAGAGAAGCCACTTCTTCTTGGCCAGTCTGATGACGTTTACGCTAAGAACCGTCGCGCGGTTTTAGTATACTAATTCGAGGGAATCCTCATGTTGTTCAGTAACACTAAGCGCGCTGTTGCGCTTACGTTACTGGCAAGTGCAGCGAGCTTTGCGTTCGCTGCACCAGCTCCAGTATCTGATCTCAACAGCACATCTTCAGTTTCTAAAAGTCGTTCATCCGAGACGGATGTCGAGCGATTAGAACGCCTACTGCAAAGTCGCAGCCGTCTTCAGTTCCAAATGCAAGAGCAAATTGACCAAATGTCACGAGAGATCAGTGATCTAAGAGGTCAGTTGGAACGAAACAACCATGAAATGAAGCAAATGCTTCAGAGGCAGAGAGAGCTGTTCGTTGAGCTTGATCGCATGCGTGGTGAGATGAAGTCAGCGCCCGTCGTTCAAGAGACGGAGTCAGCAGAACCGGGTGGTCAATACACTCCGAATGCGGATGAGCAAACGGCTTACCAAGACGCTGTGGATCTTATCCTTAAAAAGCGCGATTACGCTGGCGCAATTGCTGCATTCCAGCAATTCCAGAAGGATTATCCTGACTCCACTTACACAGCGAACTCACATTATTGGTTAGGCCAATTGTATTACGCTAAAAAGCAGGATAAAGACGCCGCGAAAAGCTTTATTGCAGTGGTTTCTTACAAAGATTCTAACAAGCGAGCAGATGCATTGGTGAAACTTGGCGATATCGCTGAGCGTAACAACAATGCTGAGCAGGCGAAGAAGTTTTATCAGCAAGTGGTCGATGAGTACCCAAATAGTGCCTCAGCAAAAATTGCAGGCGCTAAACTGTAACCACTGTCTTTGATTATTTCTAAAAGGAGCTTCTGGCTCCTTTTTCTTTTATTGGCCTGTGTATTAAGTTAATAAGTGTTAATTGGAACAAAGATATACGGCTAGAGCTCTATAAATCCTCGCTATGGGTTGGTTTTTGAAAATTAACGAGGTTACAATACGCGGATTAAAGGAAGTTGCGTAGAGCAAGAGCAATGAGCCATATACTAGATAAAATCGACACTGTTTACCCATTCCCTCCAAAACCTGTTCCGTTGAGCGAAGACGAGAAAGCGTCTTACATTGAGCGCATTAAAAAGCTGCTTAAAGAAAAAGATGCCGTCCTTATCGCGCACTACTACACTGACCCTGAAATTCAGGCGTTGGCTGAAGAGACTGGCGGTTTTGTTGGTGACTCGCTAGAAATGGCGAAGTTCGGTAACCGTCACCCGGCAAGCACATTGATCATCGGTGGCGTTCGCTTTATGGGCGAATCGGCGAAGATTCTAACTCCGGAAAAGCGCATTCTAATGCCAACGTTGGAAGCGGAATGTTCGCTTGATCTTGGATGTCCTGCGGATAAATTCAGTGAGTTCTGTGATGCTCACCCTGACCATACGGTTGTGGTTTACGCCAATACATCTGCAGCGGTTAAAGCTCGTGCTGACTGGGTAGTCACATCAAGTATTGCACTTGAAATTGTTGAACACCTGGACGCAGAAGACAAACCAATCATCTGGGGTCCTGACCGTCACCTGGGTTCGTACATTGCGAACAAGACCGGCGCTGACATGCTGCTGTGGCAAGGCGAATGTGTGGTTCATGATGAGTTCTCTGCTGACGCACTGCGCAAAATGAAAAGCGTATATCCAGACGCTGCGATTCTAGTTCACCCAGAATCACCAGCAAGCGTGGTTGAATTGGCCGACGCTGTTGGCTCTACAAGTCAGCTAATCAAAGCCGCGAAAGAGCTTCCTCACAAGCAAATGATCGTGGCAACCGATAAAGGCATCTTCTTCAAGATGCAGCAACTGGTTCCTGAAAAAGAGCTTATCGAAGCCCCAACAGCAGGTGCTGGTGCGACATGTCGTAGCTGCGCGCATTGCCCTTGGATGGCGATGAACGGCTTGAAAGCGATCGAACAAGCACTTCGTGAAGGTGGTGCAGAGCATGAAATCTTTGTTGATGAAGAGCTTCGCGTTAAGTCGCTTATCCCACTAAACCGCATGTTAGATTTCGCAGAACAGCTTAATATGCAGGTAAAGGGTAACGCGTAAGTTTTTCGCATTATCTTAAGATGAATCTCAAAAACCAGCCGAATATGGCTGGTTTTTTTGTGTCTTACAATCAATGGGTTACTATTGAAAGACGTAATGCATTTAGGAACTGAATACTTATGGCAGTGTGGCTGGTCGTTAAAAAGTGGTTAAGTTCGCACCTTTTTAAACTAAGTACCCGCAACCTTGTCGTCATTAGCCTTTTATATATCAGCCTCTCTTGGGGGCTATTGGTTCTGGCAGGCGAGACGGAACTTACGGAAAACTTTTCGAGCTTTATCTATTACTTGATGGTGACGGCGAGCACCGTTGGTTACGGCGATCATTCTCCAGTAACCGATTTAGGTAAGTGGGTTGTGGTCTTGTTTGTAATTCCGGGAGGATTGAGCCTGTTTGCGGCACTTTTGGGGCGTGTGGCAGGTGCGGCGGTAGATTATTGGCGAGCGGGAATTATCGGTAAACGGAGAGTAAGAGTGGAAAACCATATCGTATTATTGGGCTGGAACGGGTCAAGAACCATGCACCTGATTCGTATGTTGCAGCATGAAGAGTCAGGAAAACGTCCGGTAGTACTGTGCAGTCGCTCAGATATTGAAAACCCTCTACCGGGTGAAATTCACTTTATTAAAGTAACCAGTTATACCGACTCACAGGAGATGTCAAACGCGAACATTACAGAGGCGAGCTGCATCATCGTCGATAACTTATCGGATGATATCACTTTGTCTGCTGCACTGTATTGTGCCTCTGTGAACCCTGACGCACACTTGCTTGCCTATTTTAAAGATGAAGCGCTGGGTCGTTTACTGAGCCAGCATTGCCCGAAAGCGGAGTGTATTCCAGCTGTTGGGGCTGAAATGTTAGCCAAGGCAGCCGTGGATCCTGGTTCGAGTGCGTTGCATCAGGAACTGCTAGCCTCAACTCGAGGTATGACACAATACTCCGTGATCTATCCTGAAAACCAACCAACGACCAAGATTGAAAACCTGTTTGGGTTTATTAAAAAGCATCACCATGCAACGCTTATTGCCATCGATTTAGGTGAGGGCATCGAGCTAAATCCGGACCTAGATACTGACGTACCACCAAAAAGCAAACTGTTTTATATTGCAGATGAACGTATTGAAGATTTTGCATGGAACAAAATGATAAAGGACAAATAATGCACATCATCGCAGACTTGTTAGCGGGATTTCCCAATTTCTTACTCTATTTTTCAGTGTCGATTGTTTTCGTTTTGGCGTTCAAATTCGTTTATATAAAACTGACCCCTTATGATGAATGGCAACTCATTAAAGAAGAGCAAAATACAGCAGCAGCGGTGGCGTTAAGTGGTGCTTTTCTTGGTTACTGTCTGGCAATTGCAGGCGCGGCGAAAAACTCAGTCAGCATCATTGATTTTATGGTTTGGGGTGTTGTCGCGTTATTAGCTCAGCTGATTGCGTTTGGAATTGTTCGTTTTATTCTGATGCCAAAAGTATCAGAGCGGATTGAAAACAACGAGGTACCCGCGGGTATTGTACTTGCTGCAGTATCCGTTTCTGTCGGTGTACTTAATGCCGCCTGTATGACGTATTAGGAGAAACGATGAAACGCAGCTCTAACGTTAAACGTTCATCCATGGATAAGAGCTTTAAAGTCAGTCGCCTTATCCCTTTTGCAGCTTTTGGCGGGATATTTTATCTTGCGACACAGGAGTCAACGACTGAAGGCGCTATTTACCTTGACGCCAGTGAGTGCAAAGCATCGGAACCCGGGTTCAGCGAGCAGTGTGACATCGCCTATCAGGAAGCGAAGGAAAGAGCGGAGCAAAATGCACCACGCTATACCACAGAGCATGAGTGTGAGAACGACTTCTATCAAGATGACTGTTATTACAGTTCTCGCTACAACTCCTATGTTCCCTTTGCCAGTGGGTTCTTCTTTAGTCGCGCTCTTAGCAATCTGAGCGGATACAACAAGAGTTACTACTCCGAGCCGATGTACCGTTATAAGTCGAAATATTACAACGGTGCCGGGCAGTTTTATGGCTCGTACCGAAACCAGCCGACTAGCGTTGCGAGCAGCCGATTGAACAAGCGTGGCGGCGGTACGATTGGTCAGGCTATGTCTCGAGGCGGCTTTGGCAAAGCGGTATCAGGTAGTCGCGGCGGTTAACAGACACTATGTTTCGAAGAGAAATACAAGAAAGAGAAAACTGGCGTGAACTGGCACGCCAGTTTGGTTTTGGCTTCCATTCCATGTACGACCAACCTTACTGGGATGAGACCGCGTATTATCAGTTTACTCTGGCGCAGATCGAACAGGATCTTGAAGATCCCACAGAAGAGCTGCACCAGATGTGCCTCGAAATTGTTGACCAAGTGGTACGCAGTGAAGAGTTACTGACGAAATGTGCGATTCCTGAAGTTATGTGGTCTCAGGTCGCTTCCTCATGGAAACGCAATGAACCGTCCCTCTATTTACGAATGGATTTCGCCTACAACGGATCTGGACCAGCGAAGCTTCTGGAAAACAATGCAGATACGCCAACATCATTATTCGAGACTGGATTCTGGCAATGGGTGTGGCTCGAAGATGTGGTGAATAAAGGGCGAATTCACCAAAGTGCAGATCAATTCAATATACTGCAAGATTTCCTTATCGAGCGCTTTGCTGAGATTGCCAAGCTACAGCCGGGACAAACGCTGCATTTCAGTTGCTGCAAATATACCGAAGAAGACAAAGGTACCGTTCAATATCTTGAAGATTGTGCTCGGGAGGCTGGGTTATCAACGGCTTTTGTCTACGTTGAAGACATTGGCGTGACGGAAGAGGGGATATTTGTTGATGCGGACAACCGAGCTATTCGCTGGATGTTCAAACTCTACCCTTGGGAGTTTATGTTTGAGGATGCGTACAGCACTTATCTCTCGACTGCGAACGTTAACTGGTTAGAACCGATGTGGAAGTCCATTCTTTCGAATAAAGCTTTGCTGCCATTACTTTGGCAACGCTTTCCTAATCACCCCAATTTACTGCCTGCCTATTTTGCCGACGATCCCAAAGCGGCCAGCTTAAAAGACTATGTGATAAAGCCGCTATTTTCACGTGAAGGCGCGAATATCGAGATAGTGAAAAATGGTCAGCGCGTGGTTAAAACGCCAGGACCTTATGAATCGCGCAAAAACATTGTTCAGCAATATCATCCGTTACCGAAGTTTGGACAAAGTCATACGCTTATCGGCAGCTGGCTGATTAACGACCGAGCCGCGGGTATTTCGATTCGTGAGGACAGCAATTTAGTTACTCAGGATATGGCGCGTTATATTCCCCATATCATTTTGACCTGATCAAAAAAGCTCTCCGTGGAGAGCTTTTGACTATTCATGACAATTGCGTTTCGCTAAAGTCTTTATTTATTGCTCTTCAGCGAGCGTTACGCCGCGTTGAGTCAGACCACAAAGCATGACTGGCATTGCGTTGAAGATCTCTTCGAATTGCTCAAGCCCGACCATGCCTTGTTCTGCTAATGTTTCGATCGTGGTTTCTGGATCGTAAAGCATAGTCAGAGAAAGCAGCACACCACCAAGTAGCGCGTTATCCTCGCTTTCTTCAGGCATCAGTGTTTCCCAGTCGTCACGAGCCAACTGCCAGCCTTGTAATACACCCTCACAGAAGTCACGAGTGGTGGTGGTTACGATGTCTTTTTCATCCAGCGCGCAGCCTTCCGGCCAGCCCCATGAACCTTCTAGCAACGCAGGGCGAGTTTGGTTCCACATTTGTACAATTCCATCAATGTACAGTTCTAATTGTTCACCATCACTAAAAGGTGCTGTCTCTTCTCCACCCCACAAGAATGGTAGCCACTCTTGAGGCATCAATACATTTGGTGCTGAAGCCATCGCAGTGACAAAGCCTTGAGTTTTCGCTAGATTTAGTAGTTTTCCATCAAGTTCTGGAAGAGAAAGAATGTCTTGTAGTTTCAAAATAGAATACCATTTGTTCATGGGCTGGTTGGTTGCGGCCATCTTACCAATCAATTAACGATAAATCGATATTAGGGAAGATTTGTTAACACCTATGGAAATTCGCTCATCACTCCGCCGAAAAAGTATTTTCGCACTGACGCTTTACCTTTGCTTCTTTATCGCAACGGTTGGCTCGGTGGTGTACTTTGTGCTTGAGCCGCCTGTGCGTGAAAAACTAGAACAAAACCTCGATTTACGAACGCAACTGCTAGCTTCTCAGATTAAAGAACCGTTGCTTGCGTCAACCAGTGTCCTTAACAGCCTCGTAGGCCTGGCTCAAAGCCCCAATCAAACTGGCTCTTTCAGTACGACTATCCCTCAAATCTTACGCTTAAGCGGTGACATGCTTGTCAGCGGTGGTTTGTGGCCAAAGCCTGAACAACTTGCTGACCAACGGAAGTATACCAGCCTGTTTTTCAACAAGAATCTGGATGGCAGTATCGATCAAATTCATTCGTACAATAACCCTCAATCGGCTGGATACGATAAAGAACCTTGGTATGTCGTTGCTGCCAATGCGTCAGCAGGCTCTATTCGCTGGTCTTCGGTTTACATCGATACTTTCACCCAAGTTCAAATGATCACCGCTTCTGCACCTTACTATAGAGACGGTGAGTTTGCAGGTGTAGCGACTGTGGATGTCTCTTTGGCAGCTTTGTTTCAGTTTATTCGAGAGCATACCAATCAATATTCTCTGGGCGTTAACATTAGAGATGCCAACTCAAACGTGATTATCGAACATAACTTCCAGCTGCGGAATGAGATGTATGTTAGTGAGCTTCACTTTGGAGAGTTCAACTGGCGAATGGAAGTGGTGAATGCGAAAGAGCGTGTAGCCGATCAGGTTTTTGCTCAGGTGATGAGTGTTGAGAGCGGCATCATTCCGTTTCTACTGTTATGTGTTTTGGTCGGTTACTACTTACTTAACCGTTATATCGTTGAGCCCATTGTCAAAATAGCGGCAAAAATTGATGACTCTAAAACGGGGGGAATCATCGATATCGAATATCACAGTGAAGATGAGATAGGGCACCTCATCAATAAATTTAATGAAAAGACCATTTATCTGGAACATGAAAAGATAAAAGCACAGGCATCAACCAACGCAAAGACCGCCTTTCTGGCGACGTTGTCTCATGAAATTCGTACACCGATGAACGGGGTTTTGGGTACCGCGCAAATACTCCTAAAGACCAAGCTAACCGACGAGCAAAGAAAGCAGTTAAGTACACTGTATGAATCAGGCGATCATATGATGACACTGCTTAACGAGATTCTGGATTACTCGAAAATCGAGCATGGCCACGTTGAATTTTCTAATTCACCATTTCCGATCGAATCGATTATTGGCAGCATGAAAAGTGTTTATCACACCTTATGTGAAGAGAAGGGGTTGCGCTTTCGTGTCGTTTCACAGGTACCATCCGGACGCTGGTATAACAACGACAAAGCACGATTGCGCCAGATCCTATTCAACTTGCTAAATAATGCCGTCAAGTTTACCGAACAGGGTGAAGTTGAAGTTAGATTAAGCGAACATGTTACTCCAAGTGCAACCAAACTGAGCATCGCGATTAAAGATACCGGTATTGGGATACCAAAAGAGGCTCAGAACCGGATCTTTCGTCCGTTTGAGCAAGCAGAATCTTCAACAACCAGACGTTTTGGCGGCACAGGGTTAGGGTTGGCGATTGTCAAAGAAATTGCCGAAAACATGGGCGGCAGTGTTTTGCTCGAAAGTAGGGAAAATGTTGGTACAACATTCACCGTAGAGATTGAGTTGACACCGTGCGAGCCGAGCCAAACGGGGACGGCACTTAAACATAAACTAGACTGCAATGGTTTACAGGCTTTAATCGCAGAAGATAACACAACCAATGCCATGATCATGGAAACGTTTTTACGAGCCAAGGGTTTTGAATGTACACGAGTGGAAAATGGTCAATTAGCCGTGGAGAAAGTGAGAAAACAGCAGTTTGACCTAATAATGATGGATAACCACATGCCTGTACTAGATGGTATTGGTGCAATATCTGCTATCAGGGCAATGGATTCAGAAACAAAGTCAGTTCTCATCTTTGGTTGCACCGCAGATGTATTTAAAGAGACTCAAGAACTGATGACGGAAGCTGGGGTGGACCATATCATTGCTAAACCCGTTGTCGTGTCGGAACTCGACGACGCCCTATATCGCCATGCAGACTTGCTCTTTCAGTACCAAGACCCAAAAAGCAATAAGGCTAAGCATCCGCATCACATAAACACGGACTCGTTACTACTTAGCTTTTACATTTCGCTTGATAATGACAACCTTCACCAAGCTCTGGAGGTTTTTTCTGACATCATCAAGCACATTACACCACACTCCAATCAGGATCTTGCACAAATTACTGCACGCATTGAAAGTAAATTACAGCGTCAGGAAGCACCAGAGCAAGCGGATGTTGATGCGCTAACAGTCATGCTTGCTACGCCTTAACATACCTGGCTTTCCAACTCGCTAGTCATTGTTGTATAAAGACTATTGTTCTAGAAATTGGGAAGCTCTGAATTATGACCTGCAGGTAGCATAAGCGAGTTATTTTTCGCATATTGTGCCAGATTTTGTTCTGTAAAATTACCTTTTCTCCTCCTCTAAATTCCTTATTTAACGAAAATTTTTGGTTTTTTACGCCATTTTTGATCGAAAAAGTGCAGTTTTTGCCCGGATCGGTGAATTAAACTACTTTAGTTTCAAAATTTGGTTATAAATTTACATCTTCATTTTAAATATGGAACCATAAACTACAAACGTTGTGTTCTAATAGCGACATAATCTAGGTGGTTGCTATATATGTAGTTAATCATGTTTGTTTTTTTGTTTATTGCAGTTTTTGATTTTAGAGGTCGCTAAATGAAGTCTCGTGGACCATTTTGTATTCGTAATGCCGCAGCGGATACTTTTGCTATGGTGGTTTTTTGCTTTGTCACAGGGATGATTATCGAGATTTTGATTTCAGGGATGACGTTTGAGCAGTCTCTGGCATCACGTACGTTGTCGATTCCAGTTAACATTGCTATCGCTTGGCCTTATGGTGTTTTCCGCGATTGGGTACTACGTCAAGGTAGTAAAGTTTCACCGTCTTCATTTATGAAAAACGTGTCTGACCTTATCGCCTATGTGCTTTTTCAATCTCCGGTTTACGCAGGTATTCTATTAGCCGTTGGTGCATCGACCGATCAAATCATTACCGCAGTTACGAGTAATGCGGTTGTATCTTGTGGAATGGGCGTTTTGTACGGTTACTTCTTAGACATGTGCCGCCGTTGGTTCCGAGTCCCTGGCTACAACCAAGGTGTTTAACTGCACCTGTTTTGTTCAATTTAGTTACTTAGTGAGCAAACAACAGAAAAACAGGGCTTTTTTTCATTTTTAGCCTTGACCATAAGGCACATAATCATTAAATTAGCGCCTCGTTAGCCAACGATGCTAACCACAATTTGATTCGGTGAGTTGTCCGAGTGGCTGAAGGAGCACGCCTGGAAAGTGTGTATACGGCAACGTATCGAGAGTTCGAATCTCTCACTCACCGCCACATTCTTGAAGAAAGACGTCTTAGGACGTCTTTTTTATATCTCAAAAACAACGAGTGATTTTTTGTTGTCTTCTCTGACTAGTTGTTGTGAGGTAAATCACAATAACTCATTATTTATTAATACTTAATCGCCTTATGCAACCATGCTATTTATCATCATTGAATGGTAGATGGTGGCTTGGTTCATGTCTGTAAATATCTCTTATTACGATAAAAATGCTGTTGAGCTAGCGAAGCAATATGACTCTCTTTCATTTGAGTCAGTGCACCGTTCATGGAAACAGTATTGGCCAGAAAAAGGCGCGAATGTTTTGGATGTTGGTGCAGGTTCTGGTCGGGATGCTCAGTGGTTTTCTGATCAAGGCTGCTTTGTTGTTGCTGTTGAACCTGCCAGTAATCTCCGCCAATTAGCCATTTCAAACTCCTCAGCACAAATTGTATGGGTAGGGGAGTCACTGCCTGACTTGACTAGTGTCAGTGAATTGCCGTACCAGTACGACCTTATTTTATTATCTGCAGTTTGGATGCATTTAACTACCAAGCAGCGAACTGAGTCGATGAGGGTTTTATCACTTCTTTTATCTGACAGAGGAAAATTGGTGATTACGTTGCGTCATGGGAGTTTTGATGAGGGACGCGAGACATACGGTGTATCAGCAGCTGAAATAGAAACTATGGCTAGAAAACTCGGGTTCTCTGTCTGTCATGTTGTTGACGGAGAGGACGCTTTAAATCGATCTGAAGTTAAATGGCAAAGCGTGATTTTAGAAAACACTAAAACGTTGAAAGGTAAATGATGGCGCTGGAGTATTATTTAGAACGTTTTCAAAATTTAAAAATGAATAGTTCTGGTGGTCAAAAGAGCCCACATAAAGTCTGTATGTTACTGGCAGTAATGGATCTCATTCAAGCGGGGCATATTGTTTCCAACCAAATTACATTCAATCAGGTACTTAAAGATCAGTTTACTCGCCATTTCAACACCTTTGCGCAAGATAAAGACAAAGACACGCCGGAAAATCCTTATTTTCATCTGAGAAGTGAAGGATTTTGGCACCTGTCATATAAAGATGGATATGATGAAAAGACCACAAGCCGATATTCATCGAAGTCTGTGGCTTATGCATTTATTGATGAAGAGCTATTTACGTTCATGAAAAGTTATATTGTGTCAAATGAATTCAAACAAGCACTGATTTCAAATTTTTCAGATTTAGCAACACTCTTTCGTCAATGGCTAGTCGATATTGGAAAGTCCGAGAAAACAGCGGTTAACTACCTTGGAGCTATTCGTGGCTCAATGTCTAATTGGTTGATTGAGGCGGGGGAGATTGATCAACCGCTAACTAATATTAATTCATATCGAAAATTTCTTGATTATAAAGAAAAGGTAAAGAGGTTAGAGGAGTTTCAAATTCGCGATGCGAAAGGAAAAGGAATGTACAGCGCAGCTCTATCTCATTACAACAAGTTTCTCGCTGATCTATCTCAAATCGATATTAACGCAGATATAAAGCAAGTCATGTCGGATAATACTTTATCGGAAACAGAAAAAACAATTTTGGTAAATACTAGGATGGGTCAAGGCCAGTTTCGGGCAAAGCTTATTCAAATGTGGGGCGGGTGTGCGGTTACTGGATATAGAAATACACAAATGTTGTTAGCTTCTCATATCAAGCCGTGGCGTGATTCAAATAATGAGGAGCGTCTGGATAAATTTAACGGGCTATTACTGTTGGCTAATTTAGATAAAGCTTTTGATATCGGTTTTATTTCTTTTGATGATGACGGAAAAGTTATGATCTCTAGCTACTTAGAAGATCCTTCAGTAATTGGGTTGAGAGAGGACATGTCTTTTAATCTTTATCCAGAGCATAAGTCGTATCTCGGTTATCATCGCGCAGAATTATTTAAGGGCTTTTAAGATAAATAAACCGTTATGAGCGTATATCAAAAACACTTTTAAAGAATGCTATAGACAAAATCTGTCCTAGACTGACTAGTGAACTGTGTAAACACTCAATAAGAAGAGAACGACTATGTTTACTAGCACCTTTGTCAAAACAATAAGAGCGCAGACTAAAAAGTTGTGGTGTGTTTTGTTCCTCGCTCTTACCTCTATTCCAATTCATGCAGCCTCTCCTTCGGCTCGTGCTGAGCTTGAAAATAACCCATCATTAGCTTACTCATCAGAGTCGGTTCTGATACGTTTTAAACCTGAAGCCAGCGCGGCAAATAAACAACAAGCAAGGCAATTGGTGAACGGTAAAACGATGCGCCAATTTGCGATTGTGAATGCGCTTGAGCATCTTCAGTTAGGCCCCGGGCGCAGTGTAGAAAAGGCGATTGAAACCTTACAGCGTTTGCCTTTTGTCGATTTCGTCGAGCCTGATTATGTTATTCGTGCTTACATGGAACCCGATGATTATTACTACACCGAGGGGTTGCAATGGGCTCCGTATAATGACGGTACTTTCTATTTTAATTTGTGGGGGCCACTTGCTGACTTTTTAGGCATCCCAATTACCGCTGGCGCTGATATTGATGCCAATCTAGCTTGGGACATCACCACGGGTAGCTCGGATGTCATTGTTGCGGTGATTGATACCGGGGTGGACTATAACCATGAAGACTTAGCCGGAAATATGTGGTCGAACACTGGCAGCCCTAGTGGAGTTCATGGTTATGACTTTTATAACGACGATAATAACCCTATGGATGAACATGGGCACGGAACCCATGTGGCCGGTACGATATGTGCCCAGGGTAATAACCAAGTCGGTGTCGCGGGCGTTGCGTGGCAATGCCAGATTATGGCGCTGCGTTTCCTAGGCGCTGATGGTTCAGGCTACACCAGTGATGCGATCAGCGCGATTGAGTATGCCGTAGAGAATGGCGCGAAAATCTCAAATAACAGCTGGGGAGGAGAGCCTGAATTTTCAGATGGGCTGTACACTGCAATACAAAGTGCCGCGAAGAGTGGCCACCTATTTATCGCTGCTGCTGGCAACGGAGGTAGCGATGGAGTAGGGGATAATAACGACTCGACAGCAGATTACCCATCATCCTTCGATTTAAATAACATCATTTCGGTTGCCTCAACAAACGCCGCCGATGATCTTTCTTCTTTTTCAAACTACGGTAGTAACCGCGTTGATCTTGGAGCTCCGGGCGAAGACATCGTGAGTACTTATACGATAGCAGGTGACTATGAGATAGCATCAGGTACGTCAATGGCTGCGCCTCATGTTGCTGGTGTGGCGGTTTTGGTGGCGAGCATGCATCCTGAATGGGGCTACGCAGACATTAAAAACCGTATTTTGAGCACGACTCGTCCACTGACATCTTTAGCAGGGAAAACAGTCACCGGAGGTGTTCTCAACGCTTTGGATGCGGTTCAAGAGCCCGCGACTTTACCGACTGCGCCAACCTCACTCTCTGCGACGGCGGTCTCTGATACAGAAATCATGCTTACGTGGGAAGATAATTCGAATAATGAACAAGGGTTCCGTATAGAACGCAATAGTGGCTCTGGCTGGGAGGTAGATTTCGCCATCGTTGGAGCGAATGTCACTACCTATAGTGATACGGGTTTAACAGCTGAAAACTCTTATGACTATCAAGTCGTTGCTTATAACGAAGTGGGTGATTCCGCCTATACTGATGTGGCGTCAGCGACGACACAAAGTACGCCTTCTGATACGGTTCAAACTACGGTAGCGAGCAGCGAAATATTTGGGGCAGGTACGGTAACAGGAACATATGTCGATACTGCAGAGGCTAATGATGGGAACGTTCAAACTATTGTAGAGCGTTTATCCGGAGGAAAACCAGCCAATCGCTATTACTACCTCCAACATACGTGGGTATTTACCAACGTACCTATTGGCACGTCAACGTTATACTTAAAGGCCAGTGCAAGTTCGGCTAGCTCTAATGTAGAGCTCTTTGATTTTAGCTTTTCGTTAGATGGCAGCCTTTATACATCGATACCTAATACACAAGACGGTGAGTCCCCTGTGATATACAGAGCTGAGTTCACTTTACCTGAGAGCTCAGACGGTACTGTATATATTCGTGTGACTGACAATAACAGCGAAGCCAGTGATACTGTGGCAGATGAAATATCCGTTGACCAACTGGTGATTGAAACTCAGGTTGACGATTCTACACCCGTGGACGCCTTTGGGTTAACTGCTTATCCGAACACTGCTAAATCGGGTTGGCACGATGTTATTCTTAGCTGGACTGCTTCAACTAGCGTCGACGTACTCCGAAGCGAAGGTACTGGGGAGATGGGAATGATAGCAACTGGTGTGTCGGGCGGTACTTACACTGATGCCAGAATAAGTAAGGGCAGTGCGACATATACTTATAAGGTGTGTGAAGCTGGCACGAATAATTGTTCAAGCGAAGTCGTCGTTATTTTTTGATTAGATATACCTAGCTCTTTAATGATGCGCAAGGCTCGCTTTGAAAACCCCAGACCCATTGTCTGGGGTTTTCTGATTCTAGTTGTTAATTCTACGCTTTATGTTTGAGCGCGTATAATCGACATTCTGCGATACAACTCAGTATGCCTATTTCACGCTCTTTCGTTTTTAAGCAAACCAGAGACACGGTTTGAGGTTCGGGCTCGGGGTGAAGGGTATCGATATCAACAAACGTAACGTGTGGTTGGTATTTGTCTTTTAATCGTGCTGGTACGATCGAGTAGCCCACGCCAGATTGAATCATGTTCATTAGTGTAAAAATATCTTCCACCTGCATGCCGATATTAGGTTTAAGGTTGTCCCTTTCAAAGCACTTCATGCAATGTTCATAGGTAGCAAAGCCAGGCGATAGAGTGATGAGCTTTTCATTGGCGAGCTCTTCCAGTGCTATCTGGGTTTTGTTGGCAAAAGGCGAAGAGTTGGATAACGCAATCACCATGTGATCTTGATAGATCGGCATGACGGTATAGGTGCTATTCGCCGCGGTGTGCGGTTGCGCAATCAGTGCGACGTCTATTTCCATTTTGTCTAAGCGTTGCAGTAGCGTTTGGTTCGAGCCTTGGGTGATCGAAACCTGAAGTTCAGGTCGTCGATTTTGCAAACCTGAGACAACACTTGGAACCAGATCATACGTTAAGGAATACAAGCTACCTAATGCCAACTTGTCGGCTTGAATCCCCAGCTGCTCTTTCGCTTCTTTGATGGCGGAATCCAGTTCATTCAACAGTTTTTCTGAGTAGGTATACAAGGTTTCCGCACTTTTCAGCGGGCGGAGGGAACGGCCTTGAGTCTCAAAAAGTGGGCACTCAATCGCTTCTTCTAATGAGTGCAGCGCTTTATGCACACTCACCACACTAATATCCAAATTACTTGCAGCATCTTTCATGCTGTTGTGTTTCATAAATTCATGAAAAATCATTATTTTCTTTAACGTAACACCATCGTTAATCATGTTTGTTCGAATCCGTTCCAATGATGTCATCACCATAGCATTGTTAACTTTAGGTTAATAGTGTTGCTTGCCAGTTAATTGAATGTGGTCTCGTTCACGAGTAGTTTGAATCTATGGATAGATTCAGAGCGTTGTCACTGACATTAGTTCACGGAAAACAATGCCATGGAACAGCGGGTTATTTTTCAAATTAAGAAATAACAGCGTGATTGAAATAGATCGTGAGGCACTTTTATGACGGAAAAGAAGAAGTGGGATATTAAGCGCACCTTAAAACAGCAGCGAATTAAATCAGTTCATTCAATAACGGAAGGGAAGGTTATTCCAACCGAAAATATTGTTGAAGTGATGGAAAAAATTATCCAATCCGGTGATCGAGTTATCCTCGAAGGCAATAACCAAAAACAGGCTGACTTCTTGGCGCGCAGCCTAGAAAAAGTAAATCCCCAAACGGTGAATAACCTTCATATGATCATGCCGAGTGTGAGCTTACCTGAGCATATGAATATTTTCGAAATGGGGATAGCCAAAAAGCTGGATTTCGCTTTTGCAGGAAAACAGAGCGTACGTATTTCTCAAATGCTCGCTGACGGAATACTAGAAGTTGGCGCTGTCCATACCTACATCGAACTCTACTCGCGTTTGTACTGCGATTTAATTCCCAATGTTGCCCTCGTAGCTGGCTACAAAGCGGATAAAAAAGGCAATTTATATACAGGTCCATCAACGGAAGATACGCCTGCTCTGGTGGAAGCGCCTGCTTTTAAAGACGGCATCGTTATCGCTCAAGTTAACAAGATTGTGGACACGGTCGATGACTTACCACGTGTTGATATTCCTGGCGATTGGGTCGACTTTGTGGTTGAAGCTGACAAAGACTTCTTTATCGAACCGCTGTTCACTCGCGACCCCCGATTGATCAAAGACACCCATATTTTGATGGCGATGATGGCAATCAAAGGAATTTATGCCAAGCATAAAGTGCAAACCCTCAATCACGGTATTGGCTTTAATACCGCCGCGATCGAATTACTTCTTCCAACCTACGGCGAAAAACTGGGACTGAAAGGCAAGATCTGTCAGCACTGGACATTAAACCCGCATCCTACATTGATACCCGCGATCGAATCAGGCTGGGTTGAAAGCGTGCACTCGTTTGGTGGCGAATTAGGCATGGAAGAGTACGCCCGTCATCGACCAGATGTGTTCTTTACCGGATCCGATGGCTCGATGCGATCGAACCGAACTATGTGTCAGATGGCTGGCCAGTTCGCAGCGGATATGTTTATAGGCGCTACGTTGCAAATGGATGCGGAAGGTAACTCGTCAACTGTGACGCATGGTCGATTGTCCGGCTTTGGTGGTGCGCCAAACATGGGGCACGATCCTCGTGGACGTCGACACGCGAGTGATGCCTGGATGGATCTCATCACCGATCGCGACAAAGACATCCTCAAAGGTAAAAAGCTGGTGGTACAGATGGTCGAAACATTCCAAAGTGGGGAAAAGCCAACCTTCGTCGATAAGCTTGATGCGGTTGATGTTGGCCAGCACAGCAATATGCCAATCGCACCGGTGATGATTTATGGCGATGACGTTACCCACGTATTGACCGAAGAAGGCATTGCTTACCTGTACATGGCGCGAGATCTGGAAGAGCGCAAACAGATGATTGCAGCGGTGGCTGGCGTTACTCATTTGGGGCAGACAATCACTAAGGATCAGATAGATAAACTCAGAGCGGAAGGCAAGGTCGCCACACCTCAGGATCTGGGTATCAAACGCTCTGAAGCGACTCGTGACTTGTTAGCCGCGAAAAATATGAATGAGCTGGTTAAGTGGTCTGAAGGCTTGTACGAGCCGCCTGCGAAATTCCGCAGTTGGTAGGCAGATGGGTTTATAGAACAGCACTTGTTTATTAGCCGCTAAGTAGTAATAGCAAACGCCTAAATAAGCAGTAGGTAGAGGGAACGTTAATGTCGCATATTGCTCAGAAAGTCCGCCCAAATTGGGAGGAATACACAACGATTTCTCCGTTGGCAAATCAGATAGGTTTATTAGCGCGTGATGCGTTGGTCGCTGAAGTTATGTTATCGCCAAAACCTGGCTTAGTTGATCAGTGGAACAACGGGTCACACAGTGATTTGACTGTTGAATTGATGGTGCGTTCGGCCCACTGCCTTGCGCCTTATTTCGCGCAAATGGCGGCAGAAGGGCAAAGGTATCACTCTGATCAGACTATGGATTCTTTGCTTGCTCTCCGAGAGAAAATTGGTCGCATTGGCCGAGATGCCGAGTCACAAATGATGACGGTGACCAACAATGTGAACACGCATCGTGGGGCGATTTGGGCGCTGGGTTTACTGGCTACCTCCGCAGGGATGTTGGGTGAAAACGCGACGTCAAATGATCTGTGTGTGGTCGCCGGGCGCATCGCTTGTTTGCCGGATCAATTCGTCAAACAGACGTGGAGTAAAGGACTTAAGGCAACACGCAAATATCAGATCAACGGCGCTCGAGAGCAAGCTCAGAATGGGTTTCCTGCCATTTTAGACATCGCGTTTCCGGCTCTTATCACCAGTCGGCAGAATGGTGACTCTGAACCTCATGCGCAGTTGAATGCGTTAGTAGCCCTGATGGCAGAACTGACCGATACGTGTGTGCTATCCAGATCTGGAATGAAGGGGTTAAAACTGATGCAACAAGGCGCGAATGACATCATTCGTGCTGGTGGAGTGGCGACGGAGTCAGGCTTTAACAAGCTCATCGAATTGAACAGAGACATGGTTGCTATCAATGCTTCTCCGGGAGGCGCAGCTGATCTGTTAGCGGCGACACTCTTTGTCGATGCAATAGTAAACCGTAGCATCATTTTGGTTGATCAATGATTCCAGTTCATTGATTTATAAAGGAGATTATTAGCAATGGAACAACTGCAATTTACTTATCCAGGTCAGCACTCAGTTTCCAAAAACGTGCGGGTGGGTAATGTTGGGTCTGGTGACTTAGAAGTTTTGCTACAACCAAACTCAAGCCCCGAAATCGACGTGAATATTTCGACTTCAATTAACCATCGTCATGAAGTTTGGCAAGTGATTTTATCGCGTGCGTTTGATGAGGTGAACGAAGCGATGACTGTCACCATTAATGACTTTGGCGCGACTCCCGGCGTGATTAACCTCAGGCTGGCTCAGGCACTCGAGCAGCTTGAGGAACAAACGAATCCTTCGTTCGATAGCTCGGAAATGGGTCGCTCTTTTGTCGAAATGCCAGTACGTCAGCGCTGTCAGTTCCTGTTCGATGAAGGTTCAGTTACGGAGCTTTTGGGTTGTGAAGCACAGTTAACATCCCCATGGCTACCTAAGCAAGGCATCGTTTCACAAAGTGATGATGGCGCGGTTGTGATGCTAGGAAAAATTGATGGCCAGCGCGCCGTTGTTCTCGGAATAGAAGGTGGGTTTCAGGGCGGTGCGATTGGTGAAGTTTCAGGAGCAAAAATGGCAGTCGCTCTTGATCTCGCCCTGCAAGACAATCAACGCGGTGTAAAAACTCAAGTGGTCATTGTACTTGAAACTGGAGGTGTCCGATTACAGGAAGCCAACCTTGGTTTGGCTGCCATTGCCGACATCCACTCAGCCATTATCGGGCTTAATGATTATGTCCCTGTTGTAGGGATTGTGGCCGGAGCCGTGGGTTGCTTTGGTGGTATGTCGATTGCAGCAGGACTTTGCAGCAAGCTTATCGTCACCCGTGAAGCGCGACTTGGTTTGAATGGCCCTGCCGTTATTGAACAGGAAGCGGGGATCGCGGAATACGACTCTTCCGATCGACCTTTTATCTGGGGAATCACCGGTGGTGAGCAGAGATATCGAAGTAATTTGGTCGATCATTTAGTTGAAGATGATGCAAACGCGATTAAACAACAGCTTGTTGAGACACTTCAATCTGGCAAGCCACCAACAACCCGTAGTGAACAAATTGACCACTATTTATCGATATTGAATCAGGTAGATACATCGGTTCAAGCAACGCCTACACAGGTATGTTCTGATTTAGCAGGAGGAGAGGCTGATGAATAAACGAGGTGATATTTGGATGAAAGCACTGGCCGAGAACGGTCAGGTAGTCACTGGTTTTTCTCCATCGGTACAAGTCGTTGATGATCAGTTTAATGGCCTTCCTATTCGTTATATAAACGTGACTCAAGACCTCAATAATCCATTCCCACGAGCGAGAAATGGTGAAGTCGGGTTACTGGAAGGATGGAATGTTGCGAAGGCCGTGCGTCAGGTGGTTGAACGTGATCAAGACAGCCATTCAAAGTCGATCATTGTCGCGGTTATTGATGTTCCTTCTCAGGCCTACGGTCGCCGCGAAGAGGCTTATGGCATTCATTTGTCATTAGCAGCAGCGGCTAATGCATACGCTCAGGCTCGTAAGGCGGGTCACCCGGTGTTAGGTTTGATTGTGGGCAAAGCGATGTCAGGTGGCTTTCTTGCTCATGGTTATCAGGCGTCTCGATTGATTGCTTTGGATGATGAGCAGTGCAGTGTGCATGCGATGGGTAAAGCCTCGGCGGCGAAGGTGACGCTCAGAACCGTTGAACAGCTAGAATCACTCGCTGCTGAACATCCGCCGATGGCGTACGATATCAACAATTACAATACACTGGGATTATTGTGGAAGTTGGTCTCGGTAGAGAATGCGCAGCAGCCCTCTAATCAGGATATTGACCATATTCGCTCTCTCTTTTCTGCAGCATTGGAAGATATCCAAGTCAACGGCAATGGCTGGTCTCATCGCCTGAAAGGGGAGAACAGACAAGCAACCCGTCATATTCGAGAGCAGATGCAACAAGCCTGGGTGTATTAGGGTAATGAGGAGGCTGATGATGTCTTTTAGCGCACATGATTTACTGTGGGTCGATGAAATAACCCTGGAAGGAAATGAATCGCCCAGCTGGTACGCGAGCCATAATCAGTCTCTGCCAGTTGTTGTCCGCCGGGCTAGCCGACAAACCCTAATTCCCGTCGGTGTGAGAGGCAAAACCCGCAGTGAACGTTTGGCAGCATGGGCGTGTAAATCATCAGTCGTCAAGTCAGTTTCGCCTAGAGAGCTTGTTCAGTCAGAGCATGCACGAGCGTACTGGCAGTCGAGTGAGTTAGTAGCTTTTCAAACGCTCACTGATGTGGATGCAATATGTCAGGCGTATGGAATTGAGTGGGGCGTCACAGGCAGTTTAGGTTACGAGTTGGCGACGGGGATGCCATGCGCGCATCAGGACAGTGATATCGACATGACCGTTTACTTATCAGAGCCGGTGCCAGTAGAAACGCTAACGTCTTTAAGCGATCAGCTAGACAAATTAGCGTGCAGGGTCGATACGCAAATAGAGACGGCTTTAGGGGCCGTGGCTTTGAGAGAATGGGTTTTAGGCCGTGGAGAATCTAACGTTCTGATCAAAACGGATGAGGGCCCGCTACTGACCGATAACCCTTGGATATCCTAATTCTTAAATTTGCTCTATTTTGCCCGGTTTAGGTTTTGCTGCTGGGCATACCCTTCGATCAGAGAAGCCTTAATCATGAGTATTCTAATGACCTTTCCCGGACAGGGAACACAACGCCCCAACATGATATCTGAGTTACCTTGTCACGCTGAGGTTGAATTGGCCTTGCAGCAGGTGGAAGAGGCATTGGGGTACTCCCCAACTAATTTTGATAGCCTTGATGAGAACAGCTCAAATAAGGATGTTCAGTTAGCGCTTACCATTTCGGGCTATGTTCAGTACCGCTACCTGAAAGCCCATGGTGTGCAGCCAAACTATATGATGGGACTGTCAATCGGAGCGTTTACTGCCGCAATTTGCAGTGGCATTTTAGATGTGCAACAAGGGCTTAATATTGTTTCTTTGAGAGGCGAACTGATGGCTCAGGCCTATCCGAGCGGTTATGGCATGGCGGCGATAATTGGGCTTTCACAGAATCAGGTGAGCGATCTGGTACTCCGCTCGCAAGAACAGGGGCTGTGTGTCTATGTGGCCAACGTTAATTCAGAGAATAAAACCATCGTATCAGGCAAGCTCGACGACCTCGACCGGATCTGTGAACAGGCAATAAAAGCACAGGCACATAGCGCCCGACGCCTTAACGTTTCGGTGCCTTCGCACTGTGAGTTACTCGCGTCTCAGGCGGAAATTCTGTATGCCGAAATGCAAAAGGTGACGATCAACCGCGCTAAGAGTATTTACGTCAGCGCCAACCGAGCCCGGGTGCTGCACGACGCTGAAAGCATACGTCGAGATTTAGCGTTCAATACGTGTCAAACGGTGAACCTCTGGGATACGTTGTCGATGATGGGACAACGTGGCGTAAAATTGGCAATGGAATGCGCTCCGGGTGCCGTACTCACGTCACTTTGCCAGTCATCAATGAATCAGACGCAGTGCATCAACCTTGACTCCACCAACTTAGACAACACCTTAGAGTGGGTAAAGAGAACACGCTAATTGATGAAGGGAACTCTCCAGCCATTTTACTCCAGGTAAAAAGAAGCCAGAGCATTACCACTCTGGCTAAACACAGGAAGAAATAAAGCCCAACTATTCGTTGCCAGAACACGACTGCTGAATGTTCTGTGTGGGGCATCGGCATATAAAATGTAGTCTTTAGTCTGAGACTTATACACTTTCTGAGGTCCTTTAAGTGCCCGAATGGGAGGTTCGTTCCAATCAACACTCGCAGGGATGGTCATCTCGGATAACAAACGATGTTTTGAAACGTTGCTGTTTCCGTTGCAGCTTCGTAGCCATGTGGTTGATCACTGAAGAAGCGGATGCTCTCTCCTGTAGTCAGGTGATGCCATTCATCGTTGAAGAACACATTCATCTCTCCTTTCAACACATGAATATGTTCGATGACGCCAATTCCATGCGGAGAGGACATTTGGCGATGATGATCAGTCAGCGTGATTTCGAACATTTCCAAACCTGAATCTGCTTTGTAAGGAAACAGCGTATTCACTTTCATCTTTGAGTCGTCGGGGAAGGCCTGGTCTGCAGAGCGTAGCTCTGGGTCATTGGCAAAAAACGCCGAGAAAGATGTGTCCAGACCGCTGGCTATTTTCCACAGCGTCGAAATCGTCGGGCTTGATTCTTCTCGCTCGATCTGCCCTAACATCGCTTTTGAAACCCCAGTCAGTTTAGAGGTCGCATCCAGACTCAATCCTCTTTTTTTCCTTTCAGATTTCAGGTGATGAGCAATCTCGGATTTAAATGCTGATTCATTCATAACTAAATACCTTGTTGTGCGTTATTGCGCACAATGTTATCTTTTTGTTTGTATGTTATAGCGCACAAAAATTTTACCATAAAGCAGGGAAGAACGAAGGATGAAAAAGCTGTTCAATTTAAGTCACTTGTCAGCAGGGTTTACTGCCGTGTTAGTGGGCTACACCAGCTCGGTGGTGATTATCATTCAGGCGGCAACCTCTGCCGGTGCGACACCCAGTCAAATAGAAAGCTGGTTGTTGGCCTTGGGCGTCACAATGGGGTTAACCTCCATCGCCTATTCATGGTTTTATAAAACGCCGATTCTGACCGCGTGGTCGACACCCGGAGCGGCGATGTTGGTCATTGCTTCACAGCAGTATGAATTGTCAGTCGTCATCGGTTCTTTTGTTGTTTCTGGCGTTCTGATCTTGTTGACGGGGCTCATTTCACCGTTAAGTCGAGCTCTTGAACGCATTCCGCCACAACTCGGCACTGCGATGCTTGGTGCTATTTTGTTGCCGTTCTGCATAGGGAGTTTTCAAGCAGTGAGCAGCGCACCAATCACATTTTTAATTATGTTTGCTGGCTTTTTGTTAGCCAAGAATACGATTCCAAGGTACGCAATGCTCGTACTTCTTATCCTGGGTGTTGTTTGCGCAGTTGCGGTGGAAGACGCCACGCTTAACATCGAGGAACTCTCCATTGCTCAGCCTATGTGGGTCACTCCGGGTTTGGATCTCGGTGCGATACTGAACTTATCGATCCCGCTTTATATCATTACGATGCTTTCTCAGAATTTGCCTGGTATTGCGATGATGAAAAGCTACCAATATGACACACCAGTGAAACCCATTTTAATGGGTACGGGAATCACCAATATTTTGTCTGCGCCATTTGGTGGTTTTAGTGTCAACCTTGCCGCAATTTCAGCAGCAATTTGTATGACACCAGAAGTAGACTCAGACAAAACACAACGCTACCGCGCAGTGATATGGGCCGGGGTGTTTTATCTGATAGCTGGTGTGTTCGCGACGACGGTTGTGGCGATCTTTTTATCACTCCCTGACGAAGTAACAAAAATCTTAGCGGGTTTTGCCTTGTTAGGGACGTTAATGATGTGTTTGCAATCGGCTTTTCATGACGAAGGATACAGAGAGTCTGCACTGTTTACGTTTCTTATCACTCTGTCCGGAATCAGTTTTCTTGGTGTGAGCGCGACATTGTGGGGCTTGTTAGTGGGGATTATGCATCTGCGTTTAACTCATAAAGCGGTCCGCGAATAAGCATTGCCAGCGACGAAAGTGTTGTGTTGATTGATCCTGGCCCGGTTTCGGGTACTAGAAATAAGAATGCATGCATAAATTCAGGTCATTTTTAGTGCATTAGCTAACATTACTTTTGGTTATCTACGAATTGTTTCTTAGGCGTTTAAGAAATAAAAGTGGACTTGGGATCAAATTTTTGTACAAACTCCTGGCGATTATTTCATCAATATGTCTTCTTTTTGAGCAATATGATTGCACACAGAAAAATGTGATTTCCAACGCAAAATAATCAGTTTTGAGATGTTAAGCACACCTTTCAGACAAACGTATTCTGCAAGCGTATAGAAACGTAAATATTGTTGTATGTACAACACTGGGTAATTATCATCCTAAGTAATTTTTGAATGTAACTTCAACAATTATAACCACATTTTTTAGGTGTATTTAGGCACCTGAATGGTTTTTAGAGAAAGTAAGAAGAGAGATGTTTAATGAGACGTAAAACCACGCTATCGCTGTTGATTGCGTCAAGCCTGTTTATGGCCGGATGCCAACCAAGCCAAGAAGGAACGAAGCAAAGCGGTGGTGCCGCTCCAGCAACAGAAGTCGAAGTGATGACTGTTGAGCCAGTTCGTCAAATGTTAACCGTAGAGCTGCCGGGCCGCAGCCGTGCGTTTAAAGAAGCAGAAGTCCGCCCACAGGTGAGTGGTATTGTCTCGGAACGTAACTTTGTAGAAGGTAGTGTTGTCGAACAAGGTCAGTCACTGTATCAGATCGACGACTCAACCTATCAAGCGGCTCTGTTAAGCGCTGAAGCAGAATTAATCCGCGCGAATGCGACTGAAGAATCCACTTTTGCAACGGTTAAGCGTTACCGTGCCCTCATTTCGAAAAAATCAATCAGTCAACAAGATTTGGATGAAGCGGAAGCGGCTTATAAAGAAGCAAAAGCTCAGGCATTAGTCGCTAAAGCGGCAATCAATACTGCGAAAATCAACTTGTCATACACTCAGGTTAAGGCACCTATCAGTGGTGTTATCGGTAAATCAAGTGTCACGGCGGGTGCTTTGGTAACTGCAAACCAGTCTGACACGTTAGCGACGATTCAACAGCTTGATCCAATTAACATCGACATCGTGCAGTCATCAGCTCAGTTGCTGCGTCTGAAATCTGCTCTGGCGGAAGGACATATCCAGCAGGATGAGTCAGCCGAAGTGACTTTAGAACTAGAAGATGGCTCGACCTATGCTCACAAAGGCACAATGAAGTTTGTCGAAGTGAATGTTGATGAGAGCACTGGCAGTGTCACGCTGCGTGCGGAATTCCCTAACCCTGATGGGCTGCTTCTTCCGGGTATGTTTGTTCGTGCCACGGTTATTACGGGTGTTGACCCTGAAGCGATTCTTGTTCCTCAAAACACGGTAACTCGTGATGCAAGGGGACAAGCGACCGTGATGGTTGTTAACGCAGAAAATGAAGTTGTCTCGACTCCGGTATCGACAGCTGAAGTGGTTGATAACCAATGGCGTATTATCGACGGCCTGAAAGCGGGCGACAAAGTGATTACGGCTGGTCTGCAAAAGGTAGGGCCAGGTAGTTCTGTAAGCATTCAAACCGGTGAACAGGAGTAATCATGGCACGATTCTTTATCGATCGTCCGGTCTTTGCTTGGGTTCTGGCTATTCTGACTATGCTGGCGGGGGTCATGTCCCTGATGAACTTGCCAGTGTCGCAGTATCCAACCATTTCACCGCCGACGGTCACAATTTCTGCTCGCTACCCGGGCGCTTCTGCAAAAACGGTTGAAGATTCCGTTACGCAGGTTATTGAACAAAACATGACTGGTCTTGACTACTTGCGTTACCTTTCATCAAGCAGTGATGCGTTTGGTAATGCGACAGTTACGCTAACATTTGATAGCGAAGCCGATCCGGATATTGCTCAGGTTCAGGTACAAAACAAGCTACAGTTGGCGCTGACCTCGTTACCGAGTGAAGTACAAAGCCAGGGTATTGTTGTCGAGAAATCGAACACCTCTTTCCTATTGGTTGTTGCCCTGTATTCTGAAGATCCAGACTACACACAAAATGACATCGCAGACTATGTGGTATCGAACATTGAAGATCCAATCAGCCGTGTATCAGGTGTTGGTAAGGTTCAGGCGTTTGGTGCGCAATATGCGATGCGTGTTTGGTTAGATCCGTTTAAGTTGACCCAGTTTAATCTGACTGCGATTGATGTCGCTGGCGCGATCAGTGAGCAGAACGCTCAGGTTTCATCAGGTCAGCTTGGCGCGGCACCAGCACAAAAAGGACAACTGCTGAACGCGACTATTTCTTCTGCAAGCCGCTTGAGCAGTGTCGAAGAGTTTGAAAATATCATTCTTAAGTCCGACACCAGCGGCGCAAATGTGTATTTGAAAGACGTTGCTCGTGTGGAACGTGGTGCGGAAAGTTACGACATCAAGGGTCAGTACAATGGCTTTCCAGCATCGGGTTTGGGTCTTTCTCTGGGTACTGGAGCGAACGCGCTGGAAACGGCTGCCGCGGTGAAAGAGCGTTTGGCACAGTTACAGGAAAACTTTCCGGCTGGCTTAAAGATCGCTTACCCATTTGAAACCACACCTTTCGTTGAAGCATCAATCCATGAAGTAGTGAAAACGCTTCTGGAAGCGATTGTTTTGGTGTTCTTGATCATGTACCTGTTCTTGCAGAACTTCCGTGCGACGCTTATCCCGACCATCGCGGTTCCGGTGGTATTGCTCGGTACGTTTGCGGTTTTGTATACGACGGGCTTTAGCGTCAACACCTTAACCATGTTTGCGATGGTTCTGGCGATTGGCTTGCTGGTGGATGATGCCATCGTAGTAGTAGAGAACGTTGAACGTGTGATGCACGAAGATGGGCTCGAACCTAAAGAAGCGACCAAAAAGTCGATGGGGCAGATCACTGGCGCCTTGGTTGGTGTCGGTTTGACCTTGTCTGCGGTATTTGTACCGATGGCGTTTATGACAGGTTCTACCGGGGTTATTTATCGTCAGTTTTCGATAACGATCGTTGCCGCTATGACGCTTTCGGTACTGGTTGCGATCATCTTGACGCCAGCGCTGTGTGCGACCTTGCTGAAGAAAGGCGATGCAGAACTGTCTGAGAAGAAAGGTTTCTTCGGCTGGTTTAACCGTAAGTTTGACTCCTTAACTTCAAAATACGAATCGGGCGTAGCAAGACTGCTAAAACGCACGGGTCGTATGATGTTGTTGTTTGTTGCGTTGTCCGCAGGGGCAGGTTGGTTCTTTACTAATCTGTCGACGTCTTTCTTACCTGATGAAGACCAAGGCACTATCTTCTCTATGTCGATTTTGCCACCGAACTCAACGCAGGAACAAACCGAGAAAACGCTCGATAAGATGCGTGAGTACTTCCTTGAAGAAGAAAAAGATGCAGTTAACTCGATATTTACCGTGGCTGGTTTTAGTTTCGCTGGTCAGGGACAAAATATGGGTATGGCATTCATTAACTTGAAGGATTGGTCAGAGCGTAAAGAGCCGGGAATGGACGCAGCTTCATTAACGGGTCGAGCGATGGGTTACTTCTCGACCATCAAAGAGGCGATGGTTTATGCATTTGCACCGCCAGCAATCCAAGAGTTAGGTAACGCCACCGGTTTTGATTTCTATCTTCAGGACTCGTTAAACCAAGGGCACGATGCATTGGTTGCAGCGCAAGGCCAGCTACTTGGTATGGCTGCACAAAACCCTAACTTGGTTGGCGTGCGTCCTAACGGTCAGGCGGATGCGCCGATGTACCAAGTACATGTTGACCACGCGAAGCTACGTGCTTTGAATGTGAGTATTGATGACGTTAACCAAATCCTGTCTTCGGCATGGGGTGGCGCGTACATCAACGACTACATTGACCGTGGCCGTGTTAAAAAGGTGATGCTACAGAGTGATGCCGAGTTCCGTATGCAGCCTAAAGACTTTGATTCTTGGTACGTGCGTAACTCCAATGGTGACATGGTGCCATTCTCTGCGTTTGCTCATGGCGAATGGACGTACGGTTCTCCTCAGTTACAACGTTTTGATGGCCTGCCTGCGATGAACATTCAGGGTGGCGCAGCGCCTGGCGTTAGTACTGGTGATGCGATGGCCGAGATTGAATCGTTGGTAAAACAGTTACCTGAAGGTTTCCAGGTGAAGTGGACGGGTATCTCTTATGAAGAGCGCCTATCCGGAAACCAGGCTCCAATGCTATACGCGTTGTCGATTCTGGTTGTTTTCCTCGTATTGGCTGCACTTTATGAAAGTTGGTCTGTACCGTTCGCAGTTGTATTGGTGGTGCCTCTGGGTGTGCTTGGTGCGGTCCTTGCGGTGATGGGACGAGGTTTGGATAACGATGTGTTCTTCCAGGTAAGTCTATTAACCACTGTCGGTCTGGCGACCAAAAACGCCATTCTGATTGTTGAATTTGCTAAAGAGTACTACGAGAAAGGTGCGGGGCTTATTGAAGCCACGTTGCATGCAATTCGAGTGCGTCTACGCCCAATCATCATGACGTCACTGGCGTTTGGTCTTGGGGTTGTGCCTTTGGCTATTAGTTCTGGTGTAGGTTCAGCAGGTCAGAACGCAGTAGGTACAGGTGTACTTGGCGGTATGATCAGTGCAACATTGTTGGGGATCTTCTTTGTTCCGATCTTCTTCGTCGTGGTAGAACGTTTGTTTGACCGCAAAGCGAGAAAAGAGCAGGAAGAAGAACAACAAGCGTTGGCTCAAGAATCTGAATCTTCAAAGTAGACCTTAATAGCTTGAACTAAGTTATACTACTGATAATTTTGTAATATAAGAGCGCTTCGGCGCTCTTTGTTTATCTGCTCTAGTTAAAAATAGCCATCCATGAAAGATAAAAAGATTTCTCCAATTACCGTTTTAGACAAAAGCCCGATGTTTGTTTGTGGTGTGATGCAACGTATGTATCGAAATCGCGCCCAGGCAGAACTTTCACGTCAAAGTTTAGTCACCCTAGAGATGGCGAGTGCGCTGGCGGCGATCGAAGAATTTCAGCCAATGAGTCAGCAAGCGTTAGCGAATGCCGTGATCTGCGAACGTAGTGTTGCGAAGCGTATGGTAGATAATTTGCAAAAGCGTGGTTTGGTACAGGTTTCTAAATGTGAATCAAACCGTCGAATCAAGATGCTAAGTCTGACCACTGACGGCCAGCAAACGTTGCAAAAGGTTCATGAAATCATGACTAACTTGCAGCGGGATTTCTTCTCTTGCTTGTCTGAGTCGGAAACCTCGGAGTTCGTTCGTCTGATCAGGAAGGTGACGCTGGCCAATCACGACTGACAATAGCTAGCGAAACCCACAAGTCAACGTAAGTTCGGACCTGCTGAATTCATGTTTAAATCAAATCCAGAGAATTCAACATGATGATCCCTAGGGTGCAAGTTAGTGTGGAAAGGACGGTGGTCATAGCAATAATGTTGGCCGCCAGTACAGAGTTTGCGCCCATAGAACGGGCCATGACGTAACTTGCTGCCGCAACGGGCGAAGCGTTCATAAAGAACAAAATGCCTAGCTCAACACCTCTGAATCCGACCAAATACGCCCCTAATGTGATTACCGCAGGTGCTACCAGAAGTTTGTAACTACTGGCAAACCATGATGGGCCTTTCTCTTGCCTCATTAAGCGCAAATTCAACGATCCGCCCGTGCATAACAATGCAAGTGGTAATGTCATCTTCGACAAGTAATTGCCTGCATCAATCGCGATTTTAGGCACAGGGATCGACAGTATGTAAAAAAGCATCCCGAGCACGATGGATATAATCAACGGGTTTTTAGTCAGCGTGCGAAACATCAACTTTGTGGCCTGAGAGACGGATGTCGCGCCTTTAGGTGATAAGCAGATAACCGCTTGTACGTTATAGATAAAGGTGGTGACAGCTACATAAAGAGCGGCTAACGCGACGCCTGATGGACCATAAGCACTAGACACATAAGCAAGACCTATGATGCCCGTATTAGCACGATATCCGCCTTGCACCAGCACTCCTTGATCAGGGGAGGTCGGAAATAACAACTTGACGGAAATGTAGGTAAAAACAAAAAATGAAATACTAGCGATGATGCCATAGTTGACGAAATTACTGGCTGAAGCGAAGTCATGTTCTGAAGACACAATGCTGATGAATAGCATAGCTGGAAGTGTCACCTTGAAGACCAGCTTTGACCCCACATCGATAAAGTTATTATCAATCAAGCCAACTCGTTTAAAGACCACCCCGAGCACTAGCATCAAACAGATAGGGCCTGTAATCGATAGAGAAAATTGCAACTGATTTAAAACCGAGTCCATTCGGGTACCCGTTGAGAAAAGTTATTATTGTTTAAGCTATTAAGCCACAAACTAGGGGGAGAGGAACAGTAGAATGATGAAATTCTATTCAGTTTTTTCAATTAATAAAAAGCCGGGACTTGAAGTGACCCCTTAAAGAAGCATGCTCCGGCTTTATTCTATTTTTTATCCGACGATTAAGCGGGTACGCCACTGTGGAATTTGAAATCTTCGTCTGGCGTTAAGATGAGATCCGCTTCGACACGTCCAAAGTATTCGATGCGTTCACTAATGTCTTTCCCTGCGATTTGTTCAGCCAGCACCAAATAGTCTTGGTAATGACGGGCCTCAGAACGCAGTAGAGAAATGTAGAACTTAGCGATATCTTCTTCCATATGTGGTGCCAGTTTCGCAAAGCGCTCACATGAGCGAGCTTCTATGTATGCGCCAATGATCAGCTTATCGATCAACGTTTCTGGCTCGTGGGTTTTCATATGAGAGATCAGCCCTTTAGCATAGCGACTTGCCGGGATGTTCTGGTATTCAATGTCACGGCTTTCCATAATCTCCAGCACTTGATAAAAGTGGTGTAACTCTTCTTTGATCAAAAGCACCATCTTATCAATTAGATCCTGGCTATATGGTGAGTCTGATTTCGCCATAATTGATTTGGAAATATTACTTTTGCCTTTCAATGTTTCTAATGAGCCAACATTGCGATAAGCGAAGTCTTCATAGGGTTTAAACCAGTCTAGCAGCGCGTGTGAACTGTTTTGATCAACGGCGTATTTCCGGATCAAAAACATGGCTGACTGGCCTGCTTTGAGCTCGCAAAGTAGGTGGTCTAACAAAATGGTTTGAAGATTTTCTGGTTTCTTGGCTTCTTCAACCCACTCGTCAGGTGTGCTGCACTGTAGAAACTGGTTGATAGGAGCAAGAAGATCTTGATAGGCGTCTAAATTTATCATGTTAATTTAATACTTTACGTTCTGATTTTTATCCACTGGTGGCCTGGATACAAAAAAGGCTGCCAGAGCAGCCTTTTCCATGAGTGGAAAGCTAAGCAGATATTACCACTTTTTCTTCTGACCGAAGAGCACTTCCATATCATTGTCACGCTCTTTATCGGCCAGTTGCTGAATTTCTGCGTTGTTTTTATCTTGGCGTCTTTTATCTAAATCACCCAGCATCTCTTCAAGCTTTTGTTTGGCCTGAATGGAATAGGCGTCATTTTTGGTGCTTAACGCGTCAATGCCTTTACGTAGAAGCTGAAGTGCAGTGCCTGGTTGACCACGCGCAATAGAGTCGTTGGCTCTTTTTATTACGTTTTCGATATTGATGCGGATTTGGATCGTTTCCAAGCGCGCGTTCTCACTAACGTAAGTCTGAGTATCTAATCGACCTTTATTGTGCTCGTTACGAACCGTGTCTCTCAGGCGTTTCACCAGTTTGAGCATCGCAATAGCTTGTTTATCGCTGCTTGGCATTTTGAATGTCGTACTGTCACCAGCTTGCTCGTTTAATTTTAACTGGACAATTTGCTGCTTGAGATTTTCGACCCGCTGGGAGAGCTGTTTATTTTTTGGATCGAGTTGTTGCATCGCTTCTAAGGCGTCAAGAATTCGATTGTTCAGGCATAGCAGAAGATCATGGCTGAAAGGAATATGGTGAGCGTGACCAATAAGTTCTTCAGTACCGTCAATTAAAGCAACGTAACGAGCGGATTCCTGTCTTCTTGCCGTTTCGACTTTGACCTTGTATTGCAACATCATGTTATAGCCCAGGATCAAGACCAATAAGATGGCTACCAAAGCGATTATTAAACCAATATTCATATCTTTGCGTCTGCTTTTAGTTTCTACGGCTAGCGCTAAAGAATACATGAATCTCAACGAGCAAGGCACCCTATTTATCGGATTATTTAGCCCGCCACACGTTTTAATTTATATGGATTCGCTCGCATCTATAAAGCAGCATTTAAACGATTCAATCATGCGCATATTAATTTGCTTCTAATTTTTTAGTATGAGTTTGAGATATATGTTAGAAATTACTGTTCATTTGGCAGATGTCGCGTTATAACTAATTATTATATCGCTCAAAAGAGTGATGATTTTTGCTTTCGATTTTAGTGTCTCGGGAACGAGTAAGGGATTACGATGAAACTGCAACAACTGAAGTATATTGTTGAGGTTGTAAACCATAATTTGAACGTGTCTGCCACCGCAGAAAGTTTGTACACATCACAGCCTGGTATCAGTAAGCAGGTGAGGTTACTGGAAGACGAACTGGGCATCCAAATTTTCGAGCGAAGTGGTAAGCACTTAACTCAGGTGACTGGCGCGGGCGAAGAGATTGTTCGAATTTCTCAAGAAATCCTTGGACGTGTCGAAAGTATTAAAGCGGTAGCGGGTGAGCATACGCATCCTGAAATGGGAACCCTGAACATTACGACGACGCACACACAAGCGCGTTATGCCTTACCCGATGTCATTAAAGGTTTTACGACTCGTTACCCTAAAGTTTCTTTACACATGCATCAGGGTACTCCTTCGCAAATGTCAGAAGCGATCGCTAAAGGTACGGCAAATTTTGCGATAGCGACTGAAGCACTGCATCTTTATCAAGACGCAATTATGTTGCCTTGTTATCACTGGAATCGCTCTATTGTTGTGCCGAAAGATCACCCTCTGGCGAAGAAAGCCAACATAAGCATCCATGACCTTGCCGCTTACCCGCTGGTGACTTACGTATTTGGTTTTACAGGCCGCTCAGAGCTCGATACTGCATTTAACCGTGAAGGCCTGACTCCTCGCGTGGTATTTACTGCAACCGATGCGGATGTGATCAAAACCTACGTAAAAATGGGTATTGGTGTTGGTGTGATTGCAAGTATGGCTGTTGATGAAAAGCAAGACACGGATTTAGTTGCTATCGATGCGAGTCATTTGTTCGGGGCAAGTACCACCAGTATCGGCTTCCGTCGCGGCACGTTCCTTCGTTCTTATATGTTTGATTTTATGGAAAGATTTGCGCCGCACTTGACTCGACCAGTGGTAGAGCAAGCTATCTCTTTGAAGTCAAACGTGGAAATTGAAGAGATGTTTAAAGATATCGACCTTCCAGTCCGATAACGATGAATTACATGCCCATACCCAAGCCGAGTGTTTCGGAAAGGGTTGGTTAGGTATATAATCCGCCCCCGCTAGTGTGGTGGGGGCTTAATGAACACTCGATTCCAATTTATTAATGACTGTCTGATTGATAACCAATCGTTGTGGCGATTTGATCCATTCCAAAGCAGCATTCATCCAGTACTACCTTGGCAAGAACAGTATCCCGATCTTTGTCAGTGGTTAGCGTCACTGTCTCCTCTTGAAATTGAACGCTTAAAAGCAAAACCTGAAGAAGCGTTGGCTGAAATTAGCGCTTACCTACCAGTACTTAAATTACTGTCTGAGCATACCCACTTAGAAACGGTACCACTCAAAGGTTTGGATCTTGACCGCGGTTTAGACAGCGGTGTTCCTGGTCGTAAACTTGAGCAAATAGTTGCCATGGGAGAAGCCGCAATCCAAAGCCATTATGGTGAAGAATGGCTCGAGTGGTGCTCGGGTAAAGGATACCTTGGACGTATTCTTACCACACAAACGGATCAGCCTGTTACCAGCTTTGAATATCAACAATCGTTGTGCGATTCGGGACAGTCGGCGGCTAATGAACATCAATGGAAGATGACGTTTATTCAAGGCGACGCATTTGATGCCAAAGCGAAAGCGGTTTTTAAGCCTACGCAACATGCCGTAGCGCTGCATGCTTGTGGTGACTTACATGTGCGTTTGCTTCAGTACGGCTGTGAAGCAGGAGTCTCGGCAATGACGATTTCTCCGTGCTGTTATCACCTTATTCAGGGCGAAACGTATCAACCATTGTCCGAGATTGCTCAACACTCTACGTTAGTGTTGTCGAAACAAGAACTTCGTATTCCATTGCAACAAACGGTGACGGGTGGGGAACGTGTCCGCCGTCATCGTCAGCAAGAAATGATTTTCAGGCTTGGCTTTGATCTGATCACACGTCAGGTGCTAGGCATTGAAGAATATCAACCGGTTCCTAGTATCCGCAAATCACAGTTGAGTGAAGGGTTTGAGGCATTTTGTTTGTGGGCGGCAGAGCAAAAGGCGATCGATATCAGTCAGTCGATTGACTTTAATAAGTTCGAAACCTTAGCGGAACAGCGCTTTTGGCATATGGAAAGAATGAGCTTAGTTCAGCTGGTATTTCAGCGTCCATTAGAGCTTTGGCTCGCATTAGATAAAGTACTTTATCTTGAGCAACGTGGTTATCGTGCCAGTTTGTCGGAGTTTTGCGCTAAAACTGTCACGCCTCGAAATATTTTAATTTGTGCATATAAGTAATGGTTATTATTTATATCTAAATGCTCTATAGGAAAAAGCCCACCTGCTAGTGGGCTTTTGTAAACAAAACGTGACAAAAATGAATTATTTTGTCATTAGTTGAACATTGCAATCGCTTGCTCTGCTTCTACATATTCAAGACCAAAGCTGTCGGCAACTTCTTTACAAGTCACTTTGCCGTGAATAACGTTTAGTCCTTCAAGGAAACCTTTCTCGTCGAGAAGGGCTTTTTGGTAGCCTTTATTCGCCAGTTTCAAAATGTAAGGTAACGTTGCGTTGTTCAATGCAAAAGTAGAAGTACGGGCAACGGCACCTGGCATGTTTGCTACGCAGTAGTGCACGACTTCATCGACGATGTATGTCGGTTCAGCGTGAGTGGTTGCGTGCGATGTTTCAAAGCAACCACCTTGGTCGATAGCTACATCAACTACCGCTGCGCCTGGCTTCATCTTCGCAATGTGTTCTTTTGTCACCAGTTTAGGTGCAGCTGCACCCGGGATAAGAACTGCGCCAATTACTAGGTCAGCTTCTACAACATGCTTCTCAATCGCGTCTTCTGTAGAATAAACGACTTTAGCGCGGCCTTGGAATTCTTCGTCCAGTTTACGCAGAGTATCGACATTACGATCAAGAATAGTGACGTCTGCACGAAGGCCCACAGCCATACGAGCTGCGTTTGCGCCAACGACACCGCCGCCCACAATGACCACTTTCGCAGGCTCAACACCAGGTACGCCGCCAAGCAGTAAACCACGACCACCGTGTGATTTTTCTAGCGTTTGTGCACCTGCTTGAATAGACATCCGACCTGCTACTTCAGACATTGGTGCTAACAGTGGCAAACGACCCATATTATCTGTTACAGTCTCATAGGCTATACAGACAGCTTTGCTCTTGATTAGCTCATCAGTTTGTGGAAAATCTGGTGCTAGGTGTAAATAAGTAAATAAAATTTGCCCTTCGCGGAGCATTGCTCTCTCGACTGCTTGGGGTTCTTTAACTTTTACTATCATGTCTGCTTGCGCGAAAACGTCTGCAGCATGAGGGAGAATGGATGCGCCGACAGCGATGTAATCATCGTCTGTAAAACCAATGCCGGCACCTGCGTTGGTCTCAACTAAAACTTGGTGACCATGTGAGATTAACTCTCTCACGCTTGCTGGGATCATACCGACACGATATTCGTGGTTTTTGATTTCCTTAGGTACGCCAATGATCATCCTGTATCCTCTTTCTATAATGGTTATTTTAACTATTTGTAGGGTGTTATTATCGAATTAATAGCTAGTATAGTTATAGATTTGTAATATTTGGCACCAAATATTAAAAAGTTGTAGTATATTTTTTTGCAAGGAAGTAATAAGGTGGAATAAAAAATGGCAGACAACTATAAAAAGCCGTCCAAGGAACTAGACCGTATCGACCGCAACATTCTTAATGAATTGCAGAAAGACGGTCGTATTTCGAACGTAGAACTTTCAAAGCGTGTTGGTCTTTCGCCAACTCCGTGTTTGGAGCGTGTACGTCGATTAGAACGTCAGGGGTACATTACAGGGTATACTGCGTTACTGAATCCGCAGTTTTTGGACGCTTCACTTTTAGTGTTCGTTGAAATTACGTTAAACCGTGGCGCACCAGATGTGTTCGAGCAGTTTAACTCTGCGGTTCAAAAACTGGATGATATCCAAGAATGTCATCTAGTATCAGGTGACTTTGACTATCTTCTTAAAACTCGTGTATCAGATATGGGTGCTTACCGTCGACTACTTGGCGATACGCTTCTACGTTTACCTGGTGTAAACGACACTCGTACATACGTTGTTATGGAAGAAGTGAAACAATCTAACCAGCTTGTGATTAAAACTCGTTAATTTCTTGCAAAGAAAGCGGTATATGCTTCCGCTTTCGGCATTGAGTAATTGGGTTTTTCTCTTTGATATGGTTAAATCAATTTACCGAGCGGCTTTATGCCGCTCGGAATGTTTTGCAAATTCCTAATTCATTTCCATATTCAAGTTGATTTATGTTCAAAGAGAACGCAAAGAAAGTCGAAACCATCATCAAAACAAGTGAAGAGCCTCAGTCTTCACGCTTAAATGGCTTCCAACGCTTGAAAGAGTGCTGCTTTATTGTGGGCGTTCTTAGCTCGGTATTGCTTGCTGTAGCGTTATTTACCTTTAGCCCGGCCGATCCTTCCTGGTCCCAAACTGCTTGGGGAGGGGAGATCGATAATGCTGGTGGCCTGTTTGGTGCTTGGCTAGCCGATACTCTATTTTTCACGTTTGGCTCATTGGCTTACCCTCTGCCTTTCTTATTGGCGGCGGCGGCATGGGTGCTTTGTCGTAAGCGCGGCGAAGATGAGCCAATCGATCTTATGCTTTGGGGCACAAGACTACTTGGTCTTGTTGTTCTAATTATGACCAGTTGTGGTTTGGCCGATATTAATTTCGATGATATCTGGTATTTCTCATCGGGTGGCGTTGTAGGCGACGTACTCTCCAGCCTGGCATTACCTACACTCAATATTTTGGGGACAACGTTAGTTCTGTTGTTCTTGTGGGGCGCAGGCTTTACTCTGTTTACCGGAATATCTTGGTTAAACATTGTTGAATGGTTAGGCGATCGCTCCCTAGGGTTAGTTAATGGTATTGCTAATAAACTCAGAGGCTCAGAGCAGGAGACACTGGAACCTCAACTTGATGAGTTTATTGAAGATAAAGTCACCACAAGACGCGCTGAGGTTGAACAGGAAGAAGAAGCACTTCCTCACTTGACCGCATATGATGTCGAAGAGCCTAAAGAAGCACCGCACGAATATCCTATTTATATGCCGCAAACTCAGCCGGAACCGCGAGTGTCAAAACCTGTGGCGGATTCGGTAAAACCTGTTTCGGTTGCAGCAGAAAAGCCGGCAATGGCGTATTCCAAACCAGAACCTCAAACGCAGGCATTCAGCGCGAGTCATGTTGATCCATCAGTGGAACGCACTAAACAGCTGAATGTCACGATTGAAGAGCTGGAAGCGGCTGCTCATCAGGCTGACGATTGGGCGTTGGAAGAGCAACCTGAACAAACGCTAACATCGACACAACTGAATTATTCAGAGCCACAACGCCCTGCTGAACATGAAGAGACTGATACAACATCATTCCAAAGTGAACCGGACTACGCTGAGTACGCTCAGTTCGTAGCGGAGCAAGCACAGCAGGCTCACGTTGATTCAGTACCATTTGAAGAGCCAGTGATAGATCCCGCCTCTTTGGATAACATTTCTGAGCAGACAGAGCCTGGCGATCATATTGAACCAACGATTTCGAACTTTGATGTGGTTGATGACGAAGATGAGGACGAGTACGTTGCTGCTCAACTAGAGCCGACAGCTGTTCCTCAATCAGAGGCTTCAATAGTGCCATCAAGCGAGCCGTTTGTAAGGTCTGAACCGTCTCCACATGAGACATTTGAGCCTGCTCCTGTGGTCGAAGTTGAAGAGGTTTCTGAGGGCGATCAAGATGTGGCTGCATTCCAGAACATGGTAGCTGGTGCTCAAGCTAAAGTGGCAGCAACACAAAACCCATTCTTGATGAAACAAGAAGAAAACCTGCCTGTGCCAGAAGAGCCATTACCAACTCTGGAACTTCTTTATCATCCGGAAAAACGCGAGAACTTTATTGATCGTGACGCGTTAGAGCAGGTCGCTCGATTGGTTGAAAGTAAGTTGGCAGATTACAAAATTAAGGCGGACGTGGTCGGTATTTATCCAGGCCCTGTTATCACTCGATTTGAGTTGGATTTGGCGCCGGGTGTAAAAGTCAGCCGTATTTCTGGCCTTTCAATGGACTTGGCGCGTGCACTTTCCGCTATGGCGGTACGTGTTGTTGAAGTGATTCCAGGTAAACCTTACGTAGGTTTGGAACTGCCAAACATGAGCCGTCAGACCGTATATCTTTCCGACGTTATCAACAGCCCTCAATTTGAGCAGGCTAAATCACCGACAACGGTAGTGCTTGGTCAGGACATTGCTGGTGAAGCGGTCATCGCCGATATTGCTAAAATGCCTCACGTGCTGGTGGCTGGTACAACCGGTTCGGGTAAGTCGGTCGGTGTAAACGTGATGATCTTGAGTATGCTCTACAAAGCGTCTCCGGAAGATCTGCGTTTTATCATGATCGACCCGAAAATGTTGGAGCTTTCAATATATGAAGGCATTCCGCATCTACTTTCTGAAGTTGTGACAGACATGAAAGACGCGTCTAACGCTCTCCGTTGGTGTGTAGGCGAGATGGAACGTCGTTACAAACTGATGTCAACGCTAGGCGTTCGTAACGTTAAAGGCTTCAACGAAAAACTGAAGATGGCTGCGGAAGCGGGTCACCCAATTCATGACCCATTCTGGCAAGAAGGCGACAGCATGGACACTGAGCCACCGCTGCTAGAGAAACTGCCATACATCGTTGTTGTCGTGGATGAGTTTGCTGACCTGATGATGGTTGTCGGTAAAAAAGTCGAAGAACTGATTGCACGCTTGGCACAGAAAGCACGTGCAGCGGGTATTCACCTGATTCTTGCGACTCAGCGACCATCAGTTGATGTTATTACCGGTCTGATTAAAGCAAACATCCCTACGCGTGTGGCATTTACCGTATCAACCAAGACGGACTCGCGTACGATCCTAGACCAAGGTGGTGCTGAATCGCTATTGGGTATGGGTGATATGCTTTACTTGCCGCCGGGTTCGAGCCATACCATACGTGTACACGGCGCATTTGCTTCAGATGACGATGTTCATGCTGTCGTGAATAACTGGAAAGCTCGCGGCAAACCAAACTACATCGATGAGATTATCAGCGGCGACCAGAGTCCGGAAAGTTTACTCCCGGGCGAACAGATGGAATCTGATGAAGATGTAGACCCGTTGTTCGACCAAGTGGTTGAGCACGTCGTTCAGTCACGTCGTGGCTCTGTATCAGGTGTGCAACGTCGCTTCAAGATCGGTTACAACCGAGCAGCTCGAATCGTTGAGCAACTGGAAGCACAAGGTATCGTCAGTGCACCGGGCCACAATGGCAACCGCGAAGTTCTCGCGCCTGCGCCGCCAAAAGATTAATGAACTTGTCTTACTCACCTCAGTCCAAAGAGGTGAGTAAAATTCGGTCTTTTAGACCACAGTGATAGGTATTTGAATGAAACAACGATTTTCAGCGAAACTCATCTCCGCGCTTGTTTTAAGCTTCTCTATATTCTCAACTGCGTATGCCGCATCCCCAAAAGCAGAGTTAAGCAAGCGTTTATCAATTAACGAAGGCTTCAGTGCCGACTTTTCTCAACAAGTCATCAGCCCTGAAGGGGAAACGGTGATGGAAGGGGAAGGGACCGTTGAGATTGCCCGTCCGAGTTTGTTCCGTTGGAGCACGACATTCCCAGACGAAAACTTGTTGGTGTCTGATGGTAAAACGCTTTGGTATTACAGCCCATTTATCGAACAAGTGAGCATTTACTGGCAAGAACAAGCGGCAGAACAAACACCATTTGTGCTTTTGACTCGTAATCGCGCAAGTGATTGGGACAATTACAAAGTCTCTCAAAAAGGCAATGAGTTCACACTGATCCCGACAGCCGTCGATTCAACGCAAGGTCGTTTCCAGATTAATATCGATGCAAAAGGTATCGTAAAAGGCTTCAATGTGATTGAACAAGATGGTCAAAGAGGCCTGTTCAAATTCAGTAACGTGAAGCTGGGAAAACCAAAAGCCAACCGATTCACATTCACGATTCCAAAAGGAGTGGAAGTGGATGACCAAAGGAATTAACGGGTAGTGACGAATTACACACTAGATTTCTCGGGGGACGAAGATTTTCGTCCCCTTGCTGCGCGTATGAGGCCGCAAACGGTCGAACAGTATATCGGACAGCAGCATATTTTAGGTCCGGGGAAACCTTTACGTCGTGCATTGGAAGTTGGGAATATCCACTCAATGATTTTGTGGGGGCCTCCGGGTACCGGCAAAACGACGTTGGCAGAAGTCGCAGCGAATTACGCGAATGCAGAGGTGGAGCGTGTTTCTGCAGTGACGTCTGGCGTGAAAGAAATACGTGCTGCGATTGAGAAAGCACGAGAAAATAAAATGACGGGTCGCCGCACGATATTGTTCGTGGATGAGGTGCACCGGTTTAACAAGTCTCAGCAAGACGCTTTCCTTCCGCATATCGAAGATGGTACGGTTACCTTCATCGGTGCAACCACAGAAAACCCGTCTTTCGAACTCAACAACGCATTGTTGTCTCGGGCGCGTGTTTACAAACTGACCTCACTGAATAAAGACGAGATTGCACAGGCGCTCAATCAAGCAATTCACGATAAAGAGCGTGGTCTGGGTAAGATACCTGCCCACTTTGCTGATAACGTGCTCGATCGCTTATCAGAACTGGTTAACGGTGACGCTCGCATGTCGCTAAATTACCTTGAGTTGCTCTACGATATGGCCGAAGACAATGCACAAGGTGACAAAGAGATCACACTTAAGCTACTGGCCGAAGTCGCAGGGGAAAAAGTCTCTCGTTTTGATAACAAAGGCGACATTTGGTACGACTTGATTTCTGCGGTACATAAATCAATTCGCGGATCTAACCCAGATGCAGCACTGTACTGGGCTGCGAGAATGATCGCTGCAGGTTGTGATCCTTTATACATTGCACGTCGATTACTCGCGATTGCTTCCGAGGATATCGGAAATGCGGATCCTCGAGCTATGCAAGTAGCGCTCTCTGCATGGGACTGTTTTACGCGTGTTGGTCCGGCAGAAGGCGAACGTGCGATTGCTCAGGCGATCGTGTACCTTGCGTGTGCACCTAAGAGTAATGCGGTCTATGTGGCGTGGAAACAAGCGCTTTCAGATGCGCATAACTTACCCGAGTACGAAGTCCCTCATCATTTGCGTAATGCACCAACAAGTTTGATGAAAGACATGGGGTACGGCGCTGAATATCGGTATGCTCACGATGAGCCGGGAGCGTATGCAGCGGGTGAGCGATATCTGCCACCGGAAATGGATGATCGTAAGTACTATGAGCCGACAAATCGAGGTCTAGAGACCAAAATCGGCGAAAAGTTAGATTACTTGGCTACTTTAGACGCAAATAGCCCACAAAAGCGCTATGAAAAGTAGGCATTTTTGGATACATTTATTCGGTAAATTTTTATAGCGTACTAGCAAGATGTTGGTGCGCGATTTCACAACTACAAAAGCATAGGATTAACAATGCTGGATTCTAAATTACTTCGAACTGAGCTGGATGAAACAGCTGCTAAACTGGCGCGTCGTGGCTTTAAGCTAGACGTCGAGACTATCCGTAACCTTGAAGAACAACGTAAGTCCATTCAAGTAGAAGTTGAAAATTTACAATCCACGCGTAACTCCATCTCCAAGCAAATCGGCCAAAAAATGGCAGCTGGTGACAAAGAAGGCGCAGAAGAGATCAAGAAACAAATCGGTACATTAGGTAGCGATCTTGATGCTAAAAAAGTGGAACTTGAGCAAGTGATGTCTCAACTAGAGGAAATCACGCTTTCTGTTCCAAACCTGCCAGCTGACGATGTGCCAGACGGTAAAGATGAAGAAGACAACGTAGAAATCTCTCGTTGGGGCGAGCCAAAAACTTACGATTTCGAACTGAAAGATCACGTTGACCTAGGTGAAATGGGCGACGGTCTTGATTTCGCGAGCGCGACTAAAATTACCGGTGCACGCTTTATCGTGATGAAAGGTCAGTTCGCGCGCCTACACCGTGCAATCGCTCAGTTCATGCTAGATCTTCACACTGAAGAACACGGCTACACAGAAATGTACGTACCGTACCTAGTGAATTCTGACAGCCTATTTGGTACAGGTCAGCTACCTAAATTTGGTAAAGACCTTTTCCACACAGAACCGCTTGAAGAGAAAGTGAACGACGAAGAGCCGCGTAGACTGTCACTTATCCCTACAGCTGAAGTACCAGTAACTAACATGGTACGTGACACGATCTCTGACGAAGCGGATCTACCGCTTAAGATGACGGCTCACACACCGTGTTTCCGTTCAGAAGCAGGTTCTTACGGTCGTGATACTCGTGGTCTTATCCGTATGCACCAGTTCGACAAAGTTGAACTTGTACAAATCACTAAGCCAGAAGACTCAATGGATGCACTTGAAGAGCTAACAGGTCACGCTGAGAAAGTTCTGCAACTTCTAGAGCTTCCTTACCGTAAAGTCGTTCTGTGTACAGGTGACATGGGCTTCGGTGCTCGTAAGACTTACGACCTAGAAGTATGGGTTCCTGCGCAAGAAACTTACCGTGAAATCTCTTCATGTTCTAACATGTGGGACTTCCAGGCTCGCCGTATGCAAGCGCGTTTCCGTCGTAAAGGCGAGAAGAAACCTGAGCTTGTGCACACGCTAAACGGTTCTGGCCTAGCAGTAGGTCGTACAATGGTTGCTATCCTTGAAAACAACCAAGAAGCAGACGGCCGTATTGCAATCCCAACTGCACTTCAGAAGTACATGGGCGGCGCAACGCACATCGGTTAATAAGTAAACTGAATAAATACAAAAACCCAGCTTTTGAGCTGGGTTTTTTAATATCTAAAAACCAAAATCAGTGGGCGTGGTAGTTATAAAAAACAGTCTTCACGTTGAAGCGCTGTTTCAATCGCGTTTACCAACCTTTCAATGTGTTCTGGCTCGCTGATAAATGGTGGCATCATATAAATGAGTTTGCCAAACGGACGAATCCATACACCCTGCTCAACAAATAGCGCCTGAATCGTTTCCATATTAACGGGACGATGAGTTTCCACAACGCCTATTGCACCAAGCCAACGTGTATTTTTCACCACATCATATTGTTCTAGCTTGGGTAACAACTCAGAAAAAAGCGTTTCAATTTGCTGAGTCTGCTGTTGCCAGGCTCCTTGCTCGATAAGCTCTAAACTCGCGGTCGCTACCGCACAAGCGAGCGGGTTTCCCATGAAAGTGGGCCCATGCATAAAGCAACCTGCTTCGCCACCGCAAACCGTATCAGCGACATGTTTGGTCGCAAGAGTGGCGGATAACGTCATATAGCCACCAGTTAATGCTTTACCAACACAAAGGATGTCTGGCTGAATATCGGCATGCTGACATGCGAAAAGCTTTCCAGTGCGTCCAAATCCTGTCGCAATCTCATCAGCAATCAATAGAAGTTCATATTTATCACAGAGTGCTCTGACACCTTTAAGGAACTCAGGATGATAAATACGCATCCCCCCGGCACCTTGTACGATTGGCTCGAGAATCACTGCGGCAAGTTCTTGGTGATGCTGCTCGATCTTCTGTGCGAAATCAGCCAAGTCGTCGGGGTTCCATTCATCCCAATAACCGCATGTCGGAGAGTCCGCGAAGATATGTTCTGGCAGAAAGCCTTTGTATAGCGAGTGCATCGAGTTGTCGGGGTCAGTGACCGACATTGCGGCAAACGTGTCACCATGGTAGCCGTGTTTTAAGGTAAGGAATTTAGGTCTGCGTTCGCCTTTTGCATGCCAATATTGCAACGCCATTTTGAGGCTTACCTCTACAGCGACCGAGCCTGAATCGGCAAGAAAAACGTGTTCGAGATTGTCAGGTGCGAGGGAGAGCAGCTTCTTACACAAACTAATAGCGGGTTGGTGCGTAATACCACCAAACATGACATGAGAGACCAGATCAATTTGCTGATGCGCCGCTTGGTTCAGATGCGGATGATTATAGCCATGAATCGTTGACCACCAAGACGACATGCCATCAACTAATTGGGTGCCATCTTCTAGATTAATGTAGACCCCATCAGCCGAAACAACCGGATAGCAGGTCAGAGGAGTCAGCGTTGAAGTGTAGGGATGCCAGATATGTTGGCGATCGAAGGCAAGATCCATGTGTAATTCCAATATTGTAAAGATTAAAAATTAACCAATTGTAAACTTTTGATTTTGCGATTATGTTGACAGTTTATCGAGACTAAGTAGACTGTCAACACAACAAAAAAAGTAATCTAAGGAATACACGTGGAAGTACGTCATAACTGGACGCATGCAGAAGTACAAGAGCTAATGGAAAAACCATTTATGGATCTTCTGTTCGAAGCACAGCTTGTTCACCGTCAATACCAGCAAACCAATCATGTTCAAGTTAGCACATTGCTATCAATCAAGACGGGTGCATGCCCAGAAGACTGTAAGTACTGTCCTCAAAGCGCGAGATACACCACAGACATTGAAAAAGAGCGTTTAATGGAAGTGGAACGTGTCCTCGATGCGGCGCAAAAAGCGAAAAATGCAGGCTCTACCCGTTTCTGTATGGGCGCTGCGTGGAAAAACCCGAAAGAGCGCGACATGCCACACCTGACGGATATGATCAAAGGCGTGAAAGGTATGGGTTTAGAAACCTGTATGACGCTGGGTATGTTGACGCCAGAGCAAGCGAATCAACTCGCCGACGCGGGCTTGGATTACTACAACCACAACCTCGATACGTCACCTGAGTTTTACGGCAATATCATCACAACTCGCACTTATCAGGATCGTCTGGATACGCTATCTCATGTTCGCGATGCGGGCATGAAAATCTGTTCGGGCGGCATCATTGGTATGGGCGAAAGTGCCAACGACCGTGCTGGTTTATTAGTAGAACTTGCTAATCTGCCGACTCATCCAGAAAGTGTACCAATCAACATGCTGGTTAAAGTGAAAGGCACACCGCTTGAAAAAGTCGAAGATGTTGAACCATTTGATTTTATTCGTCTCATTGCTATCGCACGAATCATGATGCCTCAATCTGCGGTTCGCTTGTCTGCGGGACGCGAAAACATGAATGAGCAAATGCAAGCGTTGTGTTTCATGGCTGGTGCGAACTCTGTTTTCTACGGTTGTAAGCTACTTACAACGCCAAACCCTTCTGAAGACAAAGATATGATGCTGTTTGATAAGTTAGGCATAAACAGCCAGCAAGTTTCGCAAAAGCCGGATGAAATTGAAGAGAACGAATTGCTTGATCGTGTGGTAGAACGTGTTGCCGCTCGTCCGACTAAAGACGACCTTTTCTACGATGCCAGCGTTTAAATCTCGTATCGAATCAGCACTCTCTCAACGCAAAGAGCAGGGGCTGGATCGCTCAATGAACTTAGTGTTTGCCGGTAACCAGTCTGTTCTGGAACACGCGGGCAAACGCTATATCAACTTCTCGAGTAATGATTACCTTGGTTTGGCCAATGATCAATCTTTGGTTCGGGCTTGGCAGCAGGGGCTAAGTGTTTACGGCAGTGGCAGCGGAGCTTCACCTATGGTGACAGGGTTTAGCGCTGCGCACAGTAATCTAGAAGCCGCACTGACTGAGTGGTTGGGATATGAGCGCGCAATACTGTTTGGCTCGGGTTTCAGTGCCAATCAGGCATTGCTGTTTACTCTGTTGGAAAAGTCAGATGTCTTATTGCAAGACCGACTCAATCACGCGTCTTTAATGGAAGCCGGTGCGTTGTCTCCCGCTAAAATGAAACGCTTTAAACATAATGACCTCGAACATCTCAGCTCGCTTATCAATACCGAATGTAATCATTTAGTGGTGACGGAAGGCGTTTTTAGTATGGATGGTGATTGCTCACCTCTCGCGGCGCTTGCCCAGATTACTCAAGAAAATGATGCCTGGCTGGCAGTGGATGACGCTCATGGCATTGGTGTGTTGGGCGATACTGGTGGTGGTTCGTGCGAGAAGGCCAATATCAAGCCAGATATACTCGTAGTCACATTTGGCAAGGCGTTTGGCGTTTCCGGTGCTGCCATTTTGTGTGACCGCGTGACAGGTGACTTCCTGACACAGTTCGCGCGTCATCACGTCTATTCGACAGCCATGCCTCCTGCACAAGCGTATGCGTTAACTCATGCGGTTTCCATCGTTCAGGAGCAAGGTTGGCGGAGAGAAAAGTTGGCGGAGTTAAGTGCTTACTATCAGGAATGCTTACACGGCATGAGCGGCTTTGTTGAAACGCTGACACCGATTAAACCTTTTGTTATCGGTGATGCAGAGAAAGCGTTAAGTGTCGCAGACTCATGTCGCCAACACGGTTTCTGGGTTACGGCGATCCGACCGCCGACGGTTCCAGCAGGGACGTCCCGGTTGCGTATCACCTTGACGGCGAATCACACCAAAGATCAAATCAAAACATTATCTCACGTACTTGAACAAGCACTAGGAGCGCGGTAATGAATCAAGCAGAACAGAGAGATCTGGCTCTTGAAAGTCTAGATAAGAGTGCTATCGCTACTTCATTCAGTAAAGCCGCCAATACGTATGACGCACATGCGGCGTTTCAACGCGATGTAGGGCATCGGTTATTAGAAAGGCTACCAGAAGATTTATCAGGGAAGCGCGTATTAGATCTAGGTTGTGGGACGGGTTACTTCTCTGAGTTACTCCAGCAACGTGGTGCCGAAGTGGTTTGTGTGGATATCTCTCAAGAGATGTTAAACAAGGCCCATCAACGATGCGGCGATGCGAGAGCACGCTATGTTTTAGCCGACGCAGAAAACTTGCCTTTTGATGATCATCACTTTGATTTTGTCTTTTCGAGTTTGGCTCTGCAGTGGTGTCGTGATTTAAGCTATCCGTTACGCGAAGTACGCCGAGTTCTCAAGGACGGGGGCGCTGGCTTTTTCTCTACTCTGGTTGATGGTTCTCTCTATGAGCTACGTGAATCATGGAAAAAAATTGATGCATATCAACACGTCAATAACTTTATAACGATCAATCAGGTAAAAATTGCGTTGGCGCAAGCTCACTGCAATGACCATCATCTAGACTTGACCTCCATCACAGTTTGGTACGACTCTGCGTTTTCTGTTATGCGAGACCTTAAAGGTATCGGAGCAACCCATGTTAGTGGGCGCTCTCCTGCGTTGACAAGCCGCCGCAAACTTTTACACGTAGAACGTGCGTACCAAGAATTCAAAAACGATAAAGGTCTTTTACCTGCAAGTTATCAGGTTTGTTTTGGAGTAATACATCTATGATTGATGCTTTTTTTATTGCTGGTACGGATACTGATGTAGGAAAAACGGTAGCGTCTAAAGCCATTCTGCAAGCGTTAGCGGCAAAAGGGTTAAACACCATTGGTTATAAGCCAGTGGCAGCAGGAAGCGAAAAGACAGAGCAAGGTTGGCGCAACTCAGATGCGTTGCATTTACAAAAAGCAGCGACACTAGAAGTGGCTTACGATGATATAAACCCGTACGCACTAGAGCTTCCAACTTCGCCGCATATCGCCGCGAAACATGAAGATGTTGAAATTAAATACGACGTTTTAAGTGGAAAACTGGCTCAGCATAAATCTCAGGCTGACGTGGTATTGGTTGAAGGTGCGGGGGGATGGCGTGTCCCGGTTTCGGATACAGACAACCTTTCTACTTGGGTTAAACAAGAGCAACTTCCGGTTGTTTTGGTTGTTGGTATTAAACTGGGTTGTTTGAGCCACGCATTTTTAACCGCAGAGGCAATTCGAGCCGATGGTTTGAACCTTGTTGGGTGGGTAGCAAATCGCGTGAACCCGGGAACGGAGCACTATGCAGACATCATCGAGATGCTGGAATCTCGCTTAGGTGCACCCAAATTAGGTGAGATCCCTTATGTTCCTAGTGCGAAGCGTAAAGAACTCGGAAAATACATTAACATCGATCCTTTGCTTCAACGCTAAAACAGAAAAACGAAAGGGCTGCGTTGCGCAGCCCTTTCCATTATTCGAATTCGAAAACTTAATTCAGGTTTATTTTTCGTTACCGAGACCCATCAATGCGTGTTGCGTTTCTGCAATACGATTAGCCATATGATCATCGGTTGAAATACCAAGTTGTTGCTTTGCCTCGTCCTCTGAGATACCTAGGTGACAACGTAGTAAATCGATAGCCATTTGATAGTCGTTCGTTTCTACCATGATTTTTCCCTCAAGACATGGATTTGGAGCTACTCGGCTTCGGAAAGCCTTTAGAGTTCGCTCTGTTTTTGTTCATCTGACCTGAATTTAGCACGCTGAAACAATCGAACAATAAGACCAAAGTCTAAACCTGGTCTAAAATACTGTTTTTAGGCTATAAAAATTTACGATTTATTTCAGTTGAGAAAACAAATGTTGCAATTTATTGCTTAACCTTGTTTTTAACAGCGATAGACTATATCTATAACGCAACGGAGCACGAAACCAAATGGGATCGGCTTTTACAACAATAAGCTTCCTCGGAGAAAAGTAATGAAGCGAGTTATGTTATTCCTGGCAACTAACCTAGCCGTTGTGCTAGTTCTTAGTGTTGTTCTGAATATTGTTTACGCTACAACGGGAATGCAGCCGGGCAGTTTGTCTGGTTTGCTGGTTATGGCTGCGGTCTTTGGTTTTGGTGGTGCACTGATTTCGTTAATGATGTCAAAAGGCATGGCACTGCGTTCGGTTGGCGGTATGGTTATCGAAAGCCCACGTAACGAAACAGAGCACTGGCTACTGGAGACAGTAGGTCGTCAGGCTCAGCAAGCGGGGATCGGCATGCCAACGGTGGCAATTTATGATTCACCAGACATTAATGCCTTCGCAACAGGTGCAAAGCGTGATGACTCATTGGTTGCCGTTTCTACGGGTCTGCTACATAACATGACTCGCGATGAAGCTGAAGCAGTATTGGCACACGAAGTGAGTCACATTGCTAATGGTGACATGGTTACGATGACACTGATGCAAGGTGTTGTGAACACGTTTGTTATCTTCTTGTCACGTTTTATCGCCAATATGGTGGCGTCTAACGATGAGGAAGAAGGTCAAGGTTCAAACATGATGGTTTACTTTGGTGTCTCTATGGTACTGGAACTGGTGTTTGGTTTCTTAGCAAGCTTCATCACCATGTGGTACAGCCGTCATCGTGAGTTCCATGCAGACGCTGGTGCCGCTAGTCTGGTCGGCAAAGAAAAAATGATTGCTGCTCTTGAGCGCTTGAAAATGAGCCAAGAGTCGAAGTTAGATGGCACTATGATGGCGTTTGGTATCAACGGTAAGCAGTCTTTGACAGAGCTACTAATGAGCCACCCACCACTAGACAAGCGTATTAACGCTCTGCGCAATCAACAGTACTAATCGAATAATTTTCTGAAAAGGCTTGGTTTTTACCAAGCCTTTTTTTCGTTTGTTTGATCGCTACCTTCCTTGTTCACGTATCACACCTAAAAGAAACAAAGTTATACAAAATATTTTTTGTACAACTTTATGTGATTAGTCTATGTTGTACGTATAATATTTTTGTACAACATAAGCGATTGAAGGTGCGTAGGAGCAACGAAATGGAATTACGGTCTGTCGTCGATATTTACCAGCAGCTCAGCAAAGATAACTTGCATCTGCTGGATGAAATTTATCACCCTGATGTGGTGTTTGAAGACGCAGCGCATCGATTAGAGGGCAGAACCGCTCTCTACCAATACTTTCAATCACTGTATACCAACGTAATCCGCTGTGACTTTGTCATTCATGAACACCAACAGGTGGATGATACGGGTTTTATTACCTGGACCATGGAATTACGCCATCCAAAGCTACAGGGCGGATCGCCAATTTTGGTAAATGGAGCTTCTCATCTGAAGTTTGCTGAAGGACAAGTCATTTATCATCGCGACTACTTTGATCTCGGCGAGATGCTTTATGAAAACTTACCCCTACTTGGCGCGGTGGTAAAAATCGTGAAGCAGAGGTTATCGCAATGAGCGGCTCGATTTTGATTACTGGTGCGACGTCTGGCATAGGAAAGCAGCTTGCGTTGGATTACGCCAATTCTGGCTGGCGTGTTATTGCTTGTGGGCGTAACGAATCCGTACTCAGAGAGCTACGTGATGTTTCACCGGAGATCGAAACGCTTCGGTTTGACGTGACGAATTACGAAGAAACCATGCATGCACTGTCATCACTCAGCTTTGTTCCAGATACCTGGTTTTTCAATGCTGGAGATTGCGAGTACATGGACAATGGCCACGTTGACGCGAGACTCATGGCGCGAGTGCTGAACGTTAACGTTATTGGGGTGGCCAATTGTGTCGAAGCCTGTCAGAGCTATTTTGAAGCGGGGCACAGAGTGGTGATTGTCGGTTCTATTGCGTCTGAAGTGGCTTTACCGAGAGCAGAGGCGTACGGGGCATCGAAAGCGGCTGTGAGCTACTTTGCCCGCACACTCGCCTTAGATCTCGCCAAGAAAGGGATAAAGGTTATCACGGTCTTTCCTGGCTTTGTCGAGACGCCGTTGACCGACAAAAACACCTTTGAAATGCCGATGATCATTTCCGTCAAGCAAGCCTCTGATTCGATCAGGAAGCAGCTTTCAGCAAATAAAAGTCACATCTATTTCCCTGCGAGGTTTACCAGCATTCTTCGCTTCATTTCGTTGTTTCCATACCGCTGGCAAGCCCGCTTAATGCGTAAACTCGTGTCGTAAAAAGGAAGAAAATATGAAAATTGCAATTATAGGCACAGGGATATCCGGACTGACGTGCGGTTATTACTTGCATAAAGAACATGACATCACTTTATTTGAAGCGAATGATTACATCGGTGGGCACACAGCAACCGTTGATGTCACTGTTGATGAAAAAGAGTATGCAATTGACACTGGCTTTATCGTTTATAACGACCGTACCTATCCAAATTTTATCAAGATGATGAATGAAATTGGCGTAGAAGGTATACCAACTCAAATGAGCTTCAGCGTCCGTAACAACGGAAACGGGTTGGAGTACAATGGTCACACGATTTCTACACTGTTCGCGCAAAAGCGTAATTGGTTAAATCCAAAGTTTTATCGCTTTATCTACGAGATACTTCGTTTCAACAAGTTAGCGAAAGCCTTCGCCAAGAAAGAAAACACCAATTTGCAAACGCTTGGCGAATTTCTCGATGAACATAAATTTAGTGAGTTCTTCACTGACAATTACATTCTTCCTATGGGCGCGGCCATTTGGTCTTCTACACTTGCGGATATGCGTGCATTTCCGTTGATGTTTTTCTTACGTTTCTTCTTGAATCATGGATTGCTTGATGTGACGAATCGTCCACAGTGGTATGTAATCAAAGGTGGCTCTCGCGCTTACATTCCGCCATTGACTCAGGGGTTTGCACAAAATATCCGTCTCAACAGTCCGGTTGAAAGCGTTACGCGAAGTAAAGATCGTGTGCTTTTGCACGTAAACGGGACTACGGAGTGGTTCGACGAAGTGATATTCGCTTGCCACAGTGATCAGGCAATGAGAATGCTCAGTGAGCTGTCTGACGAGGAGCAAAGTATTCTTGGTAATATGGCGTATCAGTCCAACGAGGTGGTTCTGCACACTGATACAAGCTTGCTGCCGAAACGCAAAGCAGCGTGGGCTTCCTGGAACTATCTTTTAGAGGGGAGTGACAGCGAGAAACAACGATTACCGTCACTCACGTACGATATGAACATACTTCAGCATGTAGATTCTCCTCATACTTTTTGCGTAACGTTGAATAGCACTGAGCAGATCGATGAAAACAAAATTCTTCGTAAGTTCTCTTATGATCATCCCGTTTTTACGACCGAATCTATAGCGGCTCAACAGAGAAGGAGTGAGATTCAGGGCGTTGCACATACCTGGTTCTGCGGGGCTTATTGGCATAACGGGTTTCATGAAGATGGTGTGCGTAGTGCTTTGGATGTAGTCAAAGCGATGAAAGAGAAAACGAAAGCACAAGATGTTACTACGCTGCAAAGAGGCGCAGCATAATATGGCTAGCGGTATGAACAGCCGATTGTTTATTGGCAATGTAAGACATCGTCGCTTCACTCCCGTGTCGCACGAATTGAACTATTCGTTATTCATGCCAGCCATTGATGTTGACGAGATTGATGAGCTTGAAAAGAAAGTGTGGGGATTTGGAACACGCTGGTGGCATTGGGCGCGGTTTAAGCGCAGTGACTATGTCGGTGAGGGCAGTCTTAAAAAGGCAGTACAAGACAAATTAGAAAGCCTGACAGGCGTGAAATGTGATGGTCGAGTTATTGCGGTTTGCCACTTGCGCTATTTAGGGCTCTATTTTAGTCCGGTTAATTTCTACTATGTTTATAACAAGCAGGGTGAATGGAAATATTTGCTGGCTGAAGTGAGCAATACACCGTGGAATGAGCGTCATTATTATGCCGTTTCTGCTGATCAGGATGATGAACAATTTGGCTGGAAGCAGGAAAAAGCGTTCCATGTCTCCCCGTTTAACCCGATTGACCAGCAGTACCACTGGAAGATTAAACCACTGACCGACAAACTCAATATCCATTTAGAGTGCCATAAAGATGGTAAGCATTTTGATGCAACCATGGCAATGAAAGCGACAGTATTATCTAGTAAAAGCTTGATGAAGTGTTTGGTCATCACACCGATACAAACAGTCAAAGTGGTGTTTGGCATTTACTGGCACGCATTGAAGTTATGGAGAAAAGGTGCGCCTTTTTATTCTCACCCTAAATACTCCAACGAAAGTAACACGCAGCCAGAAAAGAAAAAAAAGGAAAGCAATAACAAGGAGAATTCTGCATGTTGAATAGTAGTGCAATCACATTGCCGTGCGAACTGAGTACCACTCAAAAAGCGGCTCGCAGAGTGATCGTTCAATGTTTGAAAAAAATGGAATTTGGTTGTTTAACCTTAATCGAGAGCTTTAATTCCGGCGCAGCAGAAAAAAGCGAACGTTTTACAGCACCTGTTGGTACGTATCGTGAGGAGCCTGTGTCGGCGACCATCGAGGTGAAACATCCCGGTTTGTACTCACGTATTTTACGAGGTGGCAGTATCGCTGCAGGTGAGGCTTACATGGATGGCTGGTGGGATAGCCCAGACCTGACGGCATTGATGAAACTAATGGCGATAAACATGCGCGCATTAGATCAAATAGAGGAGCAGGGTAGTTGGATAACCAAGCTGTTTTACAAAGTCAGCCATTGGGCTAACCGCAATTCTCAAGAGAATTCTCGTAAAAATATTCATGCGCACTATGATCTCGGCAATGCGCTGTATGAGTCATTTCTAGACAGCAATATGCTCTATTCATCTGCGCTTTATCGCCAAGATAGTGAGTCACTAGAGCAGGCGCAAATCAATAAAATGGATCGTCTTTGCCAACAGATCGATCTAAAAGCATCCGATCACGTTATTGAGATTGGTACCGGTTGGGGCGCGATGGCGATTTATATGGCTGAGCAGTATGGCTGTCGGGTGACCACCACCACCATTTCAGAAGAACAGCACGCCTACGCCAAGCAACAGATTGAAGAGAAAGGCTTGTCGGATAAAATCACCTTGCTTAAAGAAGACTATCGCAACCTTGATGGCACGTATGACAAGTTAGTTTCGATAGAGATGATTGAAGCGGTGGGGAAAGCGTTTTTGCCGTCTTATATTAAGAAGTGTGAGTCACTGCTGAAACCCGGTGGTTTAATGGCTATTCAGGCGATCACTATTGCCGATCAGCGTTATGACTATTACAGCAATAACGTCGATTTTATTCAAAAGTACATATTTCCAGGTGGATTTTTACCTTCAGTGACCTCTCTGACTCAAGCAGCAACAAAGTACAGTGATCTTGTCGTTCGTGACCTGTTCGATATCGGCCTCGATTATGCGAAAACACTCAATGAGTGGCATCGCCGGTTTAATCAAGCTGAGAAAGAAGTTCGCGCGCTAGGTTATGATGACCGATTTATTCGAATGTGGCGTTATTACATGAGTTATTGCGAGGGTGGTTTTTTAGCACGAACCATTAGCACAGTACACATGACTTTTCAGCGACCTTAATTCGTCATGAGAGTATTGATTGCATCAACCTGGTTTCAACTTTGCTGGTTTGCTGCGGTACTAGGTACCTATCAGTGGCAATGGTTTACCCTTGGTTTTACTTTGACCACCATTGCCTACTGTGCGGTACGCGATGTGACGTCATTGAAACCCATCGCTGTCATCGTTATTTTCGGGCTCGCCCTGGATAGTCTTAACCAACAGTTTTCGCTTCTGAGCTTCCTAACGATTTGGCTGCCAATATGGTTGCTGTGCTTATGGGTAATGTTTGCCTGGTATGCCTACCAGCTGAAATCCGTTTTGTATCGTTTTCCTAAAACTTACGTATCAATAATAGGCGGCATTGGGGGAGCAGCGAGTTATTTCGCTGGCTACAAACTCCAGGCTGTTGATTTTGGTTACGATGTTACCTTCACGCTTATGGTTTTATTCGTGGAATGGTGCGTTGTAACCCAGTTGATACTCAGGGTGTATGGAAATGAAAAGCTTACAGGGAAAGTTAACCAAGAATCTAATTAGCGTGTTACTCCTTTCTGGGCTAATTCTGCCGGTTCCGCTGTATGCACAGAGCGCGGGTGCCGACACCGCCCATGTGAATACAGCGCAATGGCGTCAATGGAAAACGGTCGGTGAAGCAAAGCTAACTTGGTTCATCTTTGATATTTACGAGTCACGGTTAAGAGCTCCGGATGGACGCTATCAGGTTAGCGCGGATGTATCTCCCCATCCAATTGCACTCGAAATTTATTATAAGCGCGACGTCACCAAGCAACAGTTGTTAGAAGTAACCGATGAGCAGTGGCAAAAGCTGGGAATAGAACAATCCCTTCGTCAGCAATGGCTAACCATTCTTAATATGATGTATCCAACCATTAAAAAAGGCGACGAGCTTGCCTATGTCACAGATGGTCAAACCGGGCATCTTCTTCATCGTCGTGCTGGAGATGCTTATCCTCAAACGGTTGGCTATGTCAAAGATGAAGCATTAAACGATGCTTTTCTCTCCATTTGGTTGTCACCAAAAACCGAGTTTCCGAAACTTCGTAAACAATTGATAGGGCAGGTTTCGCAGTGAAGATCTTTAAATTGTTCATTGTTTTGGTGGTGAGCGCCGTTGCCATGCTTGTTAGCTCCTGCTCGGCAGATTTAGACAATTACCAGACGACGAAACCCAGCTTTGATTTGTTTGGCTATTTCGATGGCAATGTAAAAGCGTGGGGAATGGTACAAGACTACTCTGATAAACAAACCAGACGATTCGAAGTAGAGATTGTTGGTACGGTACAAGGTAATCAATTAACACTGGTAGAAGACTTCTTGTTTGATGATGGCGAAGTGGACCAGCGAATTTGGGTGATTACCAGATTAGAGGATAACCGTTATGAGGGCAAAGCAGATGACATTATTGGCGTGGCAACAGGTCAGGAGCAAGGTAACGCATTACAGTGGCAGTATGACTTTGAGTTAAAAATGGATGACGACACCATCACTGTCGCTTTTGATGACTGGCTTTATCGTCAAGATGACAGACACGTGTTTAACCTGACTAAAATTAAGAAGTTTGGTGTCGAAGTAGGGACCATAACGTTATTTTTTCAAAAGCAATAACGTTACGTATCTTTGCCATTATCAAAACCCGTATAAAACAAAAAAGGTTGACGTGAAAGCGTCAACCTTTTCAATGTCTGGCTAATTAAATTAGCGCTTACAGCTTATCAGTTAACTCGATTGCCTGACCGATGTAGTTTGCTGGCGTCATTTCTTTAAGACGAGCTTTCTCGTGCTCAGGAAGCTCAAGACCATCGATAAATACACGCATTGCTTCACCGTCTACACGCTTACCACGGGTTAGCTCTTTTAGCTTCTCGTATGGCTTCTCGATGCCGTAACGACGCATTACAGTTTGCACTGGCTCGGCTAGAACTTCCCAGTTCTTATCAAGTTCAGCAAGAAGCGCTTCACGGTTAACTTCTAGCTTGCTGATGCCTTTTAGCGTTGAAGTGTATGCGATTACTGCGTAGCCAACACCAACACCCAGGTTACGTAGAACTGTTGAGTCAGTCAGGTCACGTTGCCAGCGAGAGATTGGCAGTTTTTGCGCTAGGTGGCCGAATACTGCGTTCGCAAGACCTAGGTTACCTTCAGAGTTTTCAAAGTCGATTGGGTTAACTTTGTGTGGCATCGTAGAAGAGCCGATCTCACCAGCGATAGTTTTTTGCTTGAAGTGGCCTAGTGCGATGTAACCCCAAACGTCACGGTCAAAGTCGATTAGGATCGTGTTGAAACGTGCAACCGCGTCGAACAATTCAGCGATGTAATCGTGTGGTTCGATTTGAGTTGTGTATGGGTTCCAAGTTACACCTAGAGATTCAGTGATGAACTCTTCGCTGAATTTGTGCCAGTCTAGTTCTGGGTAAGCTGAAAGGTGGGCGTTGTAGTTACCTACTGCGCCGTTGATTTTCGCTAGGATCTCAACGTTTTCGATCTGCTTGTATTGACGCTCCATGCGGTACGCCACGTTAGCCATCTCTTTACCCATTGTTGATGGAGAAGCTGGCTGACCGTGTGTACGAGACAGAAGTGGAATGTCGCGGTATTCAACAGCAAGTGCTTTGATTGCGTCGATTAGGTTGCGGATTTCTGGAAGAATTACCGTCTCACGTGCTTCTTTCAGCATTAGAGCGTGTGACGTGTTATTGATGTCTTCAGAAGTACATGCAAAGTGGAAAAACTCATTAACTGCGTGCAGTTCAGGAACATCGGCCACTTTTTCTTTTAGGAAGTACTCAACCGCTTTTACGTCGTGGTTAGTTGTGCGCTCGATCTCTTTGATTCGGCGCGCATCTTCTTCAGAGAAGTTTGCAGCAAGGTCGTCTAGGAATTGGTTCGCTTCTGCGCTGAATGCTGGCACTTCTGCGATTTCAGCAGTAGCAGCTAGCTTTTGTAACCAGCGGACTTCAACGATAGTACGGTATTTAAGTAGACCGTATTCACTGAAAATTTCGCGTAACGCAATCGTCTTACTTCCGTAACGGCCGTCTACTGGTGAAACAGCAGTCAATGCTGACAGTTCCATGATGTTCTCCTGAATTGGGTTTCTAAATTTCGTGAGCGTTATACCAATAACTGTGGCAATTGTCACGAACATTGCGCAAACGTTTGCGCGAGAGTGGTTTTAAGCTAAAAAAACGAGCTCGCGATAAACGCGAGCTTGTTATTGTTATTCTTACATACGGGCCAACAGGATCTGTGCCTGTTCGACCATTTTCTTGCGACCAAAAATCAAGTGGCGACGTTTACCACCAACCTGACGCCAAAGTACCGCACTGCGAATACCAGATAATAGTAGTGCACGAACTTTATGCTGAATCGAGGTCTGTTGCAGGACAGCAGGCGTACCAGTTACTTGAATACGCGGACCGATAGGGCTAACTACATCCAGGTAAATGCTTGCCAGGTTGCTGATCATTTGGTCGTCCATCAACTCGAAGTGGTCGGTTTGACGCTGTGCCATCTGGATTCGATCACCGAGCTGAGACATGGCGTCGTTACGCGCCGTCAATTTACGTTCCAGCGCCATCAGGCTAATGATGTAGCGAGTGAGTTCGCTTCCAGACGGCGTACTATCGATTCCTTTAACCAGACACTCCAGACCGAGCTTAAGGTCGACTTCGCGACCGAATACGCCAATCGTGTTGGCTGGACTGGTGTTCAAAATGGCGTTAATGGATGTTTCAAAGGCATCTTGATCACAATGTCCGTTTTTCGCAACTTGTTGAACCAAAGCAACAGCTTGGCAAATGCCAGCAAACGCGATAGTACGGTCATAAAGTGTATTCGCCACGTAACAACTCCTAAGCTTGAGAATATTTAATGCGTTGTTCGATGATACCGCCACCCAGACAAACGTCATCTTTATAGAACACAGCGGATTGACCTGGAGTCACTGCAATTTGTGGCTCATCAAAGATCACTTTAATGTTCTCATCATCGATAGGGATGATTGTACAAGGAATATCTTGCTGACGGTAACGAGTTTTTACCGTGCACTTCATAACATCGCGAATTGGCTCACGATCTACCCAATGCAGTTGTGACGCAAGTAGACCTTCTGATTTTAGCATCGGATGGTCTTTACCCTGAACTGCAATCAGTACGTTACGCTCAAGATCTTTCTCTCCAACAAACCATGGATCTTCATTACCACCGCCGCCTTTACGGCCGCCAATATGCAGACCTTTGCGTTGACCTAGCGTGTGGTACATCAAACCTTGGTGCTGGCCAATGACTTCACCTTCTGGCGTTTCGATGTTGCCTGGTTGAGCTGGCAGGTAACGGCCTAAGAAGTCAGTAAACTTGCGCTCTCCGATAAAGCAGATACCAGTCGAGTCTTTCTTTTTCGCTGTAATTAGACCTTGTTCTTCCGCGATACGGCGTACTTCAGGTTTTTCCAGATCACCAACCGGGAACAGGCTGCGCGCAACTTGTTCGTGGCTCAATGTGTATAGGAAGTAGCTTTGGTCTTTGTTGCTATCTAAGCCACGTAACATTTGTGGCTTCTCGCCATTTTCTGGGAAAGAACGGCGTACGTAGTGGCCCATTGCAATGTAATCTGCATCCAGTACTTCGTCAGCAAATTCAAGGAACGCTTTAAACTTAATTTCTTTGTTACAAAGAATGTCTGGGTTAGGCGTACGGCCTGCTTTGTACTCAGCAAGGAAATACTCAAATACGTTATCCCAGTATTCGGCAGCAAAGTTAATGGTGTGTAGGTGGATGCCAAGCTTGTCACATACTGCCTGAGCATCGGCTAAATCTTCTGCTGCTGTGCAATATTCTTCGTTGTCATCTTCTTCCCAGTTCTTCATGAACAGGCCTTCTACTTGGTAACCTTGTTGCTTTAGAAGATACGCAGAAACAGATGAATCAACGCCGCCGGACATACCGACGATGACTTTCTTTTGGCTGTTATCAGACATTACTAAACACCACTTAAATAAACGGGAGGCAGATTCTACCAGAATCCACAAACCGGTGACAGATCCGAGAGCGAAATCACACTTCGATTTTGATGTAAATTTAACCGAAAGAGAGCGCTGTGTGAGAATTCGATAAGTATAGAAGGGATATATATGGCATAGTTGCCGAAAATCCAAGAGGTAATATCAAGATGACTGAAGAAAACCAATTTATGCAAGAAGCTGAGTTAATTGAGATTGTTGAAAATCAATTAGAAGACGGCAATCCGATGAAAGCCAAAGAAACACTTATGCGTCTAGTGATGACGGGGACGCCTCGCGAAGATGCAGTGGCAATGATGGCATGTGCGATGTCGATTGAAGTGTTTGATGTGATGAAAAACGAAGGTGAGTTTAGTCTGAAACGTTATAGCGAGCACCTGGATCAACTGCCAGATTTAAGCTTTATGGAAGGCGAATAAGTCATCGCGGAGAAAAAAGAGACGGGCAAACGTTTGCTATAATGGCTGTTATTGCCGCAATATTATTCGCGGTATAGAATCCGTTTTCTTTTTCATCCCTTACTCAGACTAACAATATGAAATTTCCTGGACAACGCAAATCCAAGCATTATTTTCCTGTTCATGCTCGTGACCCTTTAGTCAGTCAAGCACAAGAAAGCAAGAAGATGACGCGTACTCACATCATCGGTATTGATCAAACACTGGTCGATATTGAAGCAAAAGTTACGACAGATGTGATTGAAAAATATGGTTTGAGTAAAGGTCACTCATTAGTTATTGATGATGAAACAGCAGAAGCGCTTTATCAGCAATTAAAAGAAGAGAACCTAATCACTAACGAATACGCTGGTGGTACGATTGGCAATACGTTGCACAATTACTCTGTTCTTGCTGATGATCGTTCCACTTTGCTTGGGGTAATGAGTCAGGACATTAGAATTGGTAGCTACGGCTACCGTTATTTATGTAATACATCAAGCCGTATGGACCTTAACTACCTTCAAGGTGTTAATGGCTCAATAGGGCGTTGTTTTGCTCTAATTACAGAAGACGGTGAACGTACTTTTGCCATCAGCGAAGGTCAGATGAACCAACTTCATCCTGATAGCATCCCAGAGAAAATCTTCAAAAATGCTTCTGCGCTTTTATTGACGTCTTACCTGGTGCGTTGCAAAGAGGGCGACCCAATGCCGGAAGCAACCATGAAGGCGATCGAGTACGCGAAAAAGTATGATGTGCCAGTTGTACTGACATTGGGTACAAAATTTGTTATTCAGGACGACCCTCAATACTGGCAAGCGTTTATTCGTGACCATGTTTCTGTTGTCGCAATGAATGAAGATGAAGCCGAAGCACTGACTGGAGAGTCCGATCCTTTAGCGGCATCAGACAAGACGTTGGATTGGGCAGATCTAGTACTTTGTACTGCTGGACCTGTTGGCTTATTCATGGCGGGTTATACAGAAGATAGCGCGAAGCGTGAAACCACTTTGCCATTGTTGCCAGGATCAATTGCAGAGTTTAATCGTTACGAATTTAGCCGACCTGCACAAAAAGACGCGTGTGAAACACCGATCAAAGTGTATTCTCATATTTCACCATATATGGGTGGCCCGGAGAAAATTAAGAATACCAATGGCGCAGGTGATGCGGCTTTGTCTGCGGTTTTACATGACATGGCTGCGAATAAATACCACAAAGAAAATGTGCCTAATTCAAGTAAGCACAGCAATGAGTATTTAACTTACTCTTCTTTTTCACAAGTTTGTAAATACGCAAACCGTGCAAGTTATGAAGTTCTTGTTCAGCATTCTCCACGTCTATCACGTGGCTTGCCAGAGCGAGAAGATAGTTTAGAAGAAGCGTATTGGGAACGTTAATTTAGTTAAAGTTAACAGCTCATTTACAAATGTAAAAATGGCGCATAATGATATGCGCCATTTTTATTTGTCTAATAGATACAAAAAAGGCTCCCTGAGGAGCCTTTTATATATCCAGCAATTAGATTAGGAAATCATCTAGTGATTTACCTGCATCAAGCTGCTCTTGGATTGCAGAAGGTGTACGACCTTGGCCTGTCCAAGTTTTTTCTTGACCGTTAGTATCCGTGTACTTGTATTTTGCAGGGCGAGGTGCGCGCTTAGATTTTGCTTTAGTCTTAGTTTCGCCTGATAGCGCATTAATAAGAGCTTCAACGTCAATACCGTCTTGAGCAATTTTTTCTGCGATTTCAGCAAGCTTAGCTTCTTGCTCAGCTTGTGCTGCGAGTTCCGCTTCTTCCGCTTCTTTACGCTCTGCTACAACAGTAGACAGTTTATCTAGAGCTTCTTCCAATTGCTCAAGAGTCAGCTCACGAGAAAACGCACGAAGGCTACGGATATTTAGAAGTGTTTTAGTCAGCTCAGACATAACGATTCCTATTAATAGGTTAATGTGTTTGGCACCTTTTATCGTTACGATGAAATAATGCCATGCTACAAATAAATAGTAAGTCCTTATATTTAACTTTATCTTTTACTTATGTGCAAATACTAAATCATGATTTCGTTTAATTTTGGCCACTTTTTTAGAGAAAGTAATATTATTATTGAGAATTAAAACTTATAAGATGGAATTTCAAGTTAGTCCGCATAATTTTAATCACTGAAATTGTGTAATTACTTTTATTAAGCGCCTAGATGTTTTTACTTGTCGGTAAAGATAAAGTCTCTTTGTATTCGCATTACATTTACCTTATTTATCAATATTACATAAGGCATGGTAATTTTGTGTAGTAATAAGGTTTCATAGACAGCCTAATTGAACTGATGTCAGTTGCACAATAATGATTTGGATAACGTTAGAGTGAGTTAACACTTTACAGTTGGTTTAACTGAGTTTTATCTGTTTAATTTAGTTTGATGTGTTGCAATGGCTCCCATCATAAGTACAATAGCGCTACCTGATGCAATATTGCAGATAAATTGTTGCTAATTTGTATAATTAGCGGTCAATTGTTTGCTGTTGCCGTAGAGGCGCAGTCTCGAAGAGTAGCTATTATTGGGGTGATGCCAATGAATAATAGTGGAAGGCGAAGATTGCCGAAGCAAGTAATCCATCAACATTATTTGCTGGGGTTGTATCCGAAAGGAACAACACTGCCATAGTATATTTACATTAAACTATGGAGCGCTACTGTAGGGTTGGGTGGAGTGTTCGCTTCCCTGTCGCTAAGTTCAACATGAGTACGTTTTAAGTAAAACGTAACTTGTCTGCAGTAGATCTCTAGCCAAACTTTGGTTTTTGAAGATCATGAATTTAATAGATTTTTCTAGTTCTCCTGTTTCATTATTGCCACCGCTAGTCGCTTTGACACTGGCTATTTTGACTCGTCGTGTATTAATTTCTCTTGGTGTGGGTATCGTACTCGGTGCGGTACTGCTAAATAGTTGGTCGGTTGGTGATACCGCTGGCTATGTTGGTACTCAAGTCTCTTCTGTCTTTGTTGAAGATGGTGGCCTTAACACCTGGAATATGAGCATTGTTGGCTTCCTTATCCTGTTGGGGATGACAACGGCATTATTAACACTATCTGGTGGTACTCGAGCATTCGCTGAGTGGGCACAATCTCGTGTTAAAAGTAAGCGTGGCTCCAAACTTCTTGCTGCCTTCTTAGGCGTATTCATTTTTGTCGACGATTACTTTAATAGCCTGGCTGTTGGTGCGATTTCTCGTCCGGTTACTGACCGCTTCTATGTTTCTCGTGCTAAGTTGGCTTACATTTTGGACTCAACTGCGGCTCCAATGTGTGTAATTATGCCTGCATCGAGCTGGGGCGCTTACATCATCACTATTATTGGCGGCATCTTAGTCTCTCATGGCATCACAGAATACTCAGCTTTGGGTGCATACATTCGACTGATTCCTATGAACTTCTACGCGGTATTCGCTTTATTGATGGTGTTTGCTGTTGCGTGGTTTGGTCTGGACATCGGTAAGATGCGCGAGCATGAGATCTCTGCGTCTCAAGGCCGTGGCTTTGACAAGGATACAGAGAACGACGCGCCTGAAGCTCATGAAATCAACGAAGAACTTGATATTCGCGAGAGCGATAAAGGTCAGGTATCTGACTTGATATTGCCTATCGTAACACTGATTGTCGCGACAATTGCTGCGATGATGTACACCGGTGGTCAGGCTTTGGCTGCGGATGGTAAAGAGTTTGCTCTACTGGGCGCATTCGAGAATACCGATGTGGGTATGTCTCTAATTTACGGTAGCTTGCTTGGTCTGGCGGTTGGTCTATTTACTGTGCTTAAGCAGGGTATTCCAATGGGTGAAATCATCCGTACGCTTTGGATCGGTGCGAAATCAATGTTTGGCGCTATTTTGATCCTAGTATTTGCTTGGACGATCGGCTCTGTTATCGGTGACATGGAAACGGGTTCTTACCTGTCAACGCTGGCTCAAGGTAATATTGACCCACACTGGCTGCCTGTGATTCTGTTCTTGTTGTCTGGTTTGATGGCATTCTCGACAGGTACATCTTGGGGTACGTTCGGTATCATGCTGCCTATCGCGGGTGACATGGCGGGTGCGACGGATATCGCACTTATGCTGCCTATGTTAAGCGCCGTTTTAGCAGGTGCGGTATTTGGTGACCACTGTTCGCCAATCTCGGATACTACAATTCTGTCATCTACTGGTGCACGTTGTAATCATATTGACCACGTGTCGACACAGTTACCTTACGCGCTATCTGTGGCGTTAGTGTCTTGTGTTGGCTTCATTACTCTGGGAATGACAGCATCTATCGCAATTTCATTCTCAGCAGCAGCCGTTACTTTTGTGATTGTTTGTAGCGTTCTTTCTTGGTTGTCTAAATCTAAGATGGCGTCTTATCAGAACGTTTAACAACTTTTGATTTAATTGCAAAAGAGGAAGCTCCGCTAGTAATAGCGGAGCTTTTTTTGAAACGCGATTTAGGTGAGGGGGGCAATCGCGTTTTTGGGGTTAACTTTCTTCAGGTAGATAAGCAGCAGGGCACTCCTCTGGTGATGACACAGGAATTTCAACTGCATCGTTGTTATTCATACCATCTAGTAGGGTTTTAATATGATCGATTGTGTAAATATCAGAACCTTTCCATGCAGCAATTGCACTGTTGATGATGTCTTCTACAGATACCCATTCACCGCCGAACCAAAGTTTGGTTGCAAGAGTTAATCCTGAATCAACAGGGCGATGACGAGTGTTAAAGATAAATGCCAATAATTGTTGCGCTAACTGTTCTTTGTGCTCGTTAAGATCGGCATTACCATTGTTATCGGTTAGGAAGTGTGACACTTCTGATTGCCAGGTGCCTGCTCCCCATATTACTGAACCGTCAGAGAAGGCTGCAGCGACAGCTGTGCCGTCCATGTATTCACCGTCGAATGGTTCATCACCGGCGCCAAAGTAGACGGTAGGACTGTCGTATGGGTCTAGTCCATTGACATAGTCTCGGTCTGCTTCTGTCAGCTCAGCCAAACCATTTTTGTTGTGCCAGTAGCCTTTGGTATCAAAATCGACAGTGATTTTACAAACGTTGTTAAAGTAAACTTGGTTACCTTCTTCGCCATCACTACGATTGCGAACCACACCTTCTAGCACCGGTGCTCCATTCTCTTCGCTCAATACTGACTCAACATCAAAAGTGATGTTATAAGCACTGGTATTCATCCACGTTGGGGTAAGACTTGCTACATCCTCGCTAATTGAATATGGTGCTGGATCTTCGCCTCTTACATTAGGTACGAGAACGTGGAATTCAACACATCCATCACTACCAGTCATTTTATGAACAGAACCATCAGCTTCTACGGCTGTGAGTGTTTGTCCTGCTTTTAAGTACCCTGCGTCTAGTAGCAGTTTTTCAAGACGTTCAAACGCATCATCTTCGTAGTTACCAATGATACCGTCCGGAGCGAATGGTTTTGGTACTGGGACACTGTCTGGAATAACTAACGTTACCGGCCAGTCAGCGATAAGTGACTCACCTTCATCATGCATACCGTTACCATTTGCATCGAATGATTTACAAACTTCTAGTCTTGCAACACCAATAGAACCGAAGCGAATCGATAGTACGGGTTCATCATCGTAAGTAGGCTCTGCCCAAGCACTTGGAATAAACCCAGTATCACTTTCTTCTTCGCCACTCGCTTCATCGGTGTCCTCACCAGCGGATCGTCTTACATTGCCGGTAATATTGTCGTGACAGGCTAGTGCATTAGCAAAGCCGATCTTGAGCTCACCATCCATAAATGTTGGTGCGAAATCTCTTAGATCAGCAAAAGTTGTGAAGTGGGTAAACGGAGTATTCATGGCCGCAAAACCAACGCTTTGAGCCCACCACATAAATTGGTCGACACTCCAAGGGTGATCTTCAACACCCATTACGCTAAATCTAACTGGCTCATCAGGGGAGTCATTAGATAACTTGGTATTGCGCATACCTCCCATGACTTCATCTAAATCACGAAGACCAAACTCCCAATTTGGGATAATTTCATCAATAAGTGGATCGTATTGACAGTTCAGATTTTTATCGTGGAAAGAACGAAGTGCAATATCAAAGTTAGGTGGTTCAGGAATGGCAGTTAAAGCTTTAAAGTTATCCGTTTTCGAGTTACGTGGAATAAAACCAAAGAAACCATTACAGTTTTCACCGGTTTCTAATTCGTTATTGATGTAGTTACCGCAAGCTGCTTCTACGCTCTCCGCAGTGGATACCCATGCTTTATAAACACCGCCTGAATTAGGCGTATTTGCAAACGGGAAGAGTTGAATGGTTTCACCATCTGGCATTGCTGACGGGTCTATTTCCAAATACTCACTACCAAGCTGATGTCTGCATTCTACGACTGTGGATTGCGTTTCCATTTTACCGCGAACTTTCACTTCTTGAGTCATAGTGTAGGAGTCGTTGATAAAGGTCACGCCATCTTCACCATCAAAGTAGAAAAGTCGGCATGATAGTGGTTCAGCGTAAAATGCCTCGGCATTTTTTGCATTTTTACCTTTGATTTTTACATCTTCGTAGCAGGTACCGCCGTTTGTATCAGCGCTTTCTAGCGTACTTGATAATAAACACTTACCGGATGGATCGGTGACCTGGAAGTAATAAAGCCCTTCAGGTAATGCTGCCGCCGTTCTTGGGGCTTGTGGCCCAGGGCCGCCATCTAAAAAGACTTCTTCTTTAGATTGGTAACGGACATTCTCATTGACGATGTCGCCCAGAGGTGTGGTTGTGAAAATAGCGCCGTCTAATCTAGCAAAAGCTGACATTGAAAACATGAGAGCCAGTGCAGATACCGCAAGAGTCGCTGTCCTTATTCTGGAAAATTGCCTGTTGGTGTTCATTTTCTGCTCCTGTGTCATCTTGTTTAATGACTAAGGAGTAGAGAGCAAAGAGTATGCCTGTTTTAACTTATTGATTTATAAGGGGCTGAATTTCAGCTTTTGGCGTGAAAATTTTAAGTGAATGATAATAGATAAGTTTACTGTTACACAGTGTTACGTTACAGCTGTACAGTGTTAAACGCTCAAATTGTATTTCTTGATAAGGCGGTAGAGTGTTGTTCTGGATATGCCAAGATCTCTTGCCGCAGCACTCATGTTGTGTTTGTTTTCTTCGATAGCTTGCAGCAAATAATCAAGATCGATTTGGTCGACAGATGGGAGGAGTTGTCGTTCGTTGCAATCTAGCCCTAAATCTTCAACCAACAAAGTGTTGTCGTCACACATGATTATCGCTCTTTGGATGACATTACGCAGTTCCCGCACGTTACCCGGCCAGCGGTGCTTGAGTAGCATCTCTTCGACGTCAGCAGACATTTTGTTTACTTGGCCATTCGATAAACTGTTTAGGAAATGCTCTGAAAGCATAAGAATGTCCCTGCCTCTTTTTCTCAAAGGAGGGATCGTCAAAGGCAATATATTGAGTCGGTAGAATAAATCCTCTCGGAACTCTCCCTGTACCACTTCACTTTTCAAATCAACATGGCTGGCAGCAATCACACGACAATCGACATCGATAAACTTATCAGCGCCGACTTTATGTATCTGCTTACTTTCTAAAAAATGTAATAAGTGAATTTGAAGATCGGGAGGCATGTCTCCAATCTCATCTAAGAATAAAGTGCCTTTATGAGCCTTCTGAATAAAACCGATGCGATCAGCAATAGCACCCGTAAATGCGCCTTTTTCATGCCCAAAGAGTTCAGACGCAATAAGACCGCTCGGAATCGCACCACAGTTTACCTCAATAAAAGGCCAGTCTCGTCTTCTCGACAACTGATGAATAAGTCGGGCGCACAAGCCCTTGCCCACGCCAGTCTCTCCCTGAATGAGCACTTCTGCATCGCATCGAGCGTATTTTTTAATTGCATTACGAAGTTCTTGGATACATGCGCTGTTACCGATTAATGGATATAAATCGGCATCGCTGAAATCCACAACTTTGTTAGCACCATTGTTATGCAGTTTCATCATTAATCACTATTTTTGCCCCAATAAAATAATAGTTTTTAATTAGTTGCCGGAAGGCGAGTTATTGTCTTTTTATTGAGAAAATTGTTAATTGTAGTGATGAAAAATGCTAACTCGCTGTTTATAGCAAAATTTATAAATTCGACGTTATTTACTAGGATACCGGTTGAATAGAGACTTTTTTCATTGGTTTTTAGTACAGGTCAGATAAATAAAAATCAAACAAAAACAACGTATTAGTAAAAAATGTTAGAAAAGGTAAAATTTAGTGTTGAAAAAAACAGAATCCTTGGTTAGTGTGTTTACCAACAGAGCAACGAAACAGAGTAGTAAATAAGTATGCGCAATTTTGTAATGAACATTCATCACCATCATCACCCAGTCTAGTCTTTCGGGAGATGTGCGCATACCCGGGAGACAGGATACTCCCGGAGGTTAAAATCAAAGAAATTCAGATTTAAAACCCTCGGGAGAAAACATTCTTCCGAGGGTTTTTTCGTTTTTGGTTTAAAAAATATTTATTTTTCAATATCTTGTACAGGGACATAGCAATGCAATCACAACGCTTAAGAATCGCAATTCAGAAAAAAGGTCGTCTTAGCAAAGAGAGCCAAGCTCTACTTAAACAGTGCGGCGTGAAGTTTAACCTCATGGGTGAGCGTCTTGTGGTTCACTCAGAAAATATGCCAATTGATTTGTTGCTGGTACGTGATGACGATATTCCAGGTCTGGTTATGGATGGCGTTGTTGACCTTGGTTTCATCGGTGAAAACGAACTGGAAGAAGTGCGTTTAGACCGTAAAGTACAAGGTGAGCCATGTGAATTTGTTCAACTTCGTCGCCTTGATTTTGGTGGTTGTCGTCTGTCTATTGCTATCGATAAAGACGAAGAATATAACGGTCCTCAAGATTTAGCGGGTAAACGCATTGCTACGACTTATCCGCACCTACTAAAGGCATACATGGATAAAGCCGGTGTGCCGTTCTCAACTTGTATGCTTACAGGTTCTGTAGAAGTTGCACCACGCGCTGGTCTGGCGGATGCGATTGCCGACTTAGTTTCAACTGGTGCAACACTAGAAGCCAACGGTCTTAAAGAAGCTGAGGTCATCTTTAAATCAAAAGCAACGCTTATTCAACGCTTAGGTGAGTTTGACGCGGATAAGACGGCGCTGATCAATAAGCTACTTACTCGTATGCAAGGCGTTCAGCAAGCAAAAGAGTCAAAATACATCATGCTTCACGCGCCAGCAGAAAAGCTGGAACAAATTAAAGCGCTATTACCGGGTGCGGAAGACCCAACTGTATTACCATTATCAGCAGACAAGCAGAAAATGGCGGTTCACTTGGTGAGCTCTGAGAATCTGTTCTGGGAAACAATGGAACAGCTAAAAGAGCTAGGTGCGAGCTCAATTCTCGTGCTACCAATTGAAAAAATGATGGAGTAAGGGTCATGAGAACAGTTGTTTGGCAATCACTGAGTGAGAATCAACAAGATTCGATTTTAGAGCGTCCAGCCATCGCAGAAGGCGCAAACATTACTGCTGCGGTTGCAGAGGTTATTGCGAAAGTACGTAGCGAAGGTGATGCTGCACTTGTAGAACTTACGGAAAAGTTTGACCGCGTAAAGCCAGAATCAATTCGTGTTTCTGCTAATGAAATTGACGCAGCTGCAAATCGTCTTTCTGAGAAGATGAAAAGCGCGTTGAATCAAGCTTATAACAATATTGCTAAGTTCCACAAAGCACAAAAGCCTCAGCCAATTAAAGTTGAGACTCAACCGGGCGTAATGTGTGAGCAAGTGACTCGTCCAATCCAAAAAGTCGGCTTGTACATCCCGGGTGGCAGCGCGCCATTGCCATCAACCGTTTTGATGCTTGGTGTACCAGCAAAAATTGCAGGTTGTCGCAAAGTGGTGCTTTGTTCTCCTCCGCCAATTGCTGATGAAATCCTGTACGTTGCAAAACTTTGCGGTATCGATGAAGTATACAATGTGGGTGGTGGTCAAGCGGTTGCAGCGATGGCTTACGGAACGGAAACGGTTTCTAAAGTTGATAAGATTTTCGGTCCGGGCAATGCGTATGTTACAGAGGCAAAACGCCAGGTAAGTAACGATTTCCGTGGTGCAGCGATTGATATGCCTGCTGGTCCGTCTGAAGTGTTGGTTCTTGCTGATGATACGGCTGACGCTGACTTTATTGCTGCTGACCTACTTAGCCAGGCAGAGCACGGTCCTGATTCTCAAGTTGTACTGGTTACTCCTTCAGCAATCATTGCGGATCAAGTAACGGATGCCGTACAACGTCAACTGAAACAGCTTTCGCGTGCTGATATCGCACAAAAGGCACTTGCATCAAGTTTGATCATTATCGCTGAATCCCTGACTCAGGCGGTTTCTATCTCGAACTACTACGGCCCAGAGCACTTAATTGTTCAAACCAAAAACCCGCGTGAGTTGCTGCCTCTGCTTGATAACGCAGGCTCAATTTTCTTGGGTGACTGGTCGCCTGAATCTGCGGGTGACTACGCGTCAGGTACGAACCACGTGCTTCCAACGTATGGTTACACTCGCACATACTCTAGCCTTGGCTTAGCGGATTTCTCGAAGCGTATGACCGTTCAAGAACTCTCTGCTGAAGGCCTGAAAAACCTGGCTCCTACGGTTGTTACTATGGCGGAAGCGGAAGGTCTGGATGCACACAAACGTGCAGTAACGATTCGTGTAGAAAAACTGGCAGCGAAGTAAGAAGGAAACATTGAGATGGAAAAGCTAGCGCGTAAACAAGTCCAGGAATTAACTCCTTACTTATCGGCTCGCCGCATTGGTGGTACGGGTGATGTGTGGCTGAATGCAAACGAATCACCATTTGATAATGAATACAAAACCGATTTTGCTCGTCTTAATCGCTACAGCGAGTGTCAGCCAAAAGAACTTATTGCGGCATATGCGGCTTATGCTGGCGTAAAACCAGAGCAGACACTGACGTCTCGTGGTGCTGATGAAGGTATTGAGCTACTTGTTCGTGCTTTTTGTGAGCCTGGCGAAGATGCCATTCTTTACTGTCCGCCAACTTACGGTATGTACTCAATCAGTGCAGAAACCATTGGTGTCGAGCGTAAGACCGTACCACTGACTTCAGATTGGCAACTGGATCTGGCGGGTATTGAAGCGAATCTCGATAACGTGAAGCTGGTGTTTGTTTGCTCTCCAAATAACCCTACCGGCAATTTAGTTAAGCGTGAGGATATTGTAGCGCTGCTTGAAATGACAAAAGATCGCGCCATCGTGGTTATGGATGAAGCGTACATCGATTTTTGTCCTGAAGCCTCAACGGTAGACTTACTGGAGCAATACCCGAACTTAGCGATTCTGCGTACGTTATCGAAAGCATTTGCACTTGCTGGTCTGCGCTGTGGATTTACGCTTGCAAACGAAGAGCTGATTAATGTACTTCTTAAAGTTATCGCGCCTTATCCGGTACCCGTTCCGGTTGCAGACATCGCGACGCAAGCATTATCGGAAGCTGGTTTGGCTCGCGCTAAGTTTCAGGTTCTGGATCTCAATGCTAACCGTGCTTACCTGCAAGTTGGCTTATCGATGATACCGGGTCTTCAGGTGTTCGAAGGCTGGGGGAACTATCTGTTGGTGAAATTCCCAGATGGTGACGCTCTGTTTAAAGCTGCATGGGATACAGGCATTATTTTACGTAACTCGCCGATTGAAAACTGTGTGCGCATCAGTATCGGCAATCGCGAAGAGTGCGAAAAGACACTTGGATTTATTCGAAACTACTATTCGTAAAGCCATAAAGTTACTTTGCTCTCACACTTGAGTGAGAGCCAACCAAGATTAGCAATAAGGATGTTCTAGTGAGCAAACAACAAAAAATCCTTTTTATTGACCGTGATGGCACACTGATTGTTGAGCCACCGATTGATTTCCAAGTAGACCGCCTCGACAAGTTGAAGTTAGAGCCATACGTAATTCCAAGCTTGCTTGCTTTACAAGATGCAGGTTACCGTTTAGTCATGGTGACTAACCAAGATGGTTTGGGTACAGATAGCTACCCACAAGACGACTTTGATGCGCCACACAATATGATGATGGAGATTTTTGAATCTCAAGGCGTGAAGTTTGATGACGTTCTTATCTGTCCACACTTTGACGAAGATAACTGTTCTTGCCGCAAGCCTAAGCTAGGTATGGTGAAAGAATACCTTCAGGGCGGCAAAGTGGACTTCCAGAATTCGGTTGTGATTGGCGACCGAGCGACAGACCTTCAGCTTGCTGAGAATATGGCCATCCGTGGTATTCAATACAACCCAGAGACCATGGGTTGGAAGCAAATCCTGAAAGATCTGACGGTAAAAGCACGTGTTGCTGAAGTTATTCGTACCACCAAAGAAACGGACATCAGAGTTGCCGTGAATCTTGATGAGCAAGGCGGTAACGATATTTCAACGGGGTTGGGCTTCTTTGACCACATGCTTGATCAAATCGCAACTCACGGTGGTTTCCAGATGGTATGCAAAGTAGAAGGCGATCTTCACATCGATGATCACCACACTATTGAAGATACCGCGCTTGCACTTGGACAGGCTCTGAAAGAAGCACTGGGCGATAAACGAGGTATTGGCCGCTTTGGCTTTAGCTTACCGATGGATGAGTGTCTGGCACAATGTGCATTAGATTTATCAGGCCGTCCATTCCTTAAATTCGACGCGGAATTTGGCCGTGAGCAAGTGGGTGATTTATCGACAGAAATGGTTGTGCACTTCTTCCGCTCATTGACTGATACGTTAGCATGTACTCTGCACCTGTCTTCTGCTGGTGACAATGATCACCACATCATTGAAAGTTTGTTTAAAGCCTTCGGCCGCACATTGCGTCAGGCGATCAAAGTAGAAGGTAACGAGCTGCCAAGTAGTAAAGGCGTTCTTTAAGGTCATTCCTTAAAGTATTAATAGGAGATGAGTACAGTGACAGAACAGAAAGTTGTGATTATTGATACTGGCTGTGCCAACGTTTCTTCGGTGAGATTTGCCATTGAGCGCCTTGGCTACACAGTAACTGTTTCAAAAGATCCTCAAGTTGTCTTGGCGGCGGATAAGCTTTTCTTACCTGGCGTAGGCACAGCAAGTGAAGCGATGAAAAACCTGGAGGAGCGCGATCTAATCGAGCTGGTGAAAAAGGTCGAAAAGCCGCTTCTTGGCATTTGTCTGGGCATGCAACTATTGGGTAAGGTTTCTCAAGAGAAAGGCCAAAAAGCCGATGAGCTGGTTGAATGTCTGGGTCTTTGTGATGGCGAAGTGAAATTGCTTCAAACGGGCGATTTACCACTGCCACACATGGGATGGAATACGGTTACTGCGAAACCGGGTAACCCATTGTTTAAAGGCATCGAAGAGGGTGAGTACTTCTACTTTGTACACAGCTTTGCGATGCCAGTCGGAGATTACACCATTGCTGAGTGTAATTACGGCAATCCGTTCACCGCAGCAGTACAGAGCGGCAACTACTACGGAGTGCAATTCCACCCTGAGCGTTCTTCAAAAGCGGGCGCGAAGCTTATTCAAAACTTCTTAGAATTATAAAAAGGAATTTAGTGTGATTATTCCAGCTCTTGATTTAATTGAAGGACAGGTGGTTCGCCTTTACCAAGGTGATTACGGACAAGTAACTGAATACAAAGTGGATCCAGCAGAGCAGTTCAACCTGTATCATCAAGCGGGTGCAAATTGGTTGCATTTGGTTGACTTAACGGGTGCAAAAGACACGTCTGCACGACAGCTTGATCTGATTGCAAAACTATTGGCAAGCACACCAGCCAACATTCAGATTGGTGGTGGTGTTCGCGTTGAACAGGACGTTGTGGATCTGTTAGAAGCGGGCGCTCAGCGTGTCGTAGTAGGCTCTACAGCCGTTAAACAGCCAGAGTTAGTAAAAGGCTGGATGGAAAAATACGGTGCGGAGAAGATCGTTCTGGCGCTGGATATTAACATCGATCAGGATGGTACACGTAAAGTCGCCATTTCTGGTTGGCAGGAAGACTCAGGTGTCACGATAGAAGCGCTTATCGACGACTACCTAACGGTGGGTCTCAAACATGTTCTGTGTACCGATATTTCCCGTGACGGCACGCTAGAAGGCTCAAACGTTGATCTGTACGTGGATCTTTGCAAGCAGTATCCACAAGTTCAGTTTCAATCTTCAGGTGGCATCGGCTCACTGGCGGATATAGAAGCGCTGAAAGGCAGCGGAGTGGCAGGTGTTATTGTTGGCCGCGCGTTGCTTGATGGTAAATTCACAGCAGAGGAGGCATTCACATGTTGGCAAAGCGAATAATTCCATGTCTTGATGTGCGTGATGGTCAGGTGGTGAAAGGGGTACAATTCCGTAACCATGAAATCATCGGTGACATCGTTCCTCTTGCACAGCGCTACGCAGAAGAAGGCGCGGACGAACTGGTATTTTACGATATCACCGCATCTAGTGACGGACGTGTCGTCGATAAAAGCTGGGTGAAGCGCGTAGCAGAAGTTATCGATATTCCTTTCTGTGTAGCAGGTGGCATTAAATCAGCAGAAGATGCAGCGCGTATTCTGGAGTTTGGTGCTGATAAAGTTTCGATCAATTCTCCGGCTCTCGCGAATCCACAACTGATTACAGATCTGGCTGATAAGTTTGGTGTTCAATGTATTGTGGTTGGTATCGACTCATACTATGACAAGGACACGGGCAAATATCAGGTTTACCAGTTTACTGGTGATGAAGAGCGTACAAAAGCGACAAAATGGGAAACGCGTGACTGGGTACAAGAAGTGCAAAAGCGCGGCGCTGGTGAAATCGTTCTGAATATGATGAACCAAGATGGCGTCCGCAACGGTTACGACATTGAACAGCTCAATATGGTTCGTGAAGTGTGTAAGGTGCCTCTGATTGCTTCAGGTGGTGCGGGTGCAATGGAGCACTTTGCAGAAGCTTACCAAAAAGCGAATGTTGACGGCGCATTAGCCGCGTCAGTATTCCACAAACAAGTCATCAATATTGGCGAGTTGAAACAATATTTAAAACAGCAAGGTATAGAGGTACGAGTATGAGTTTTGCAGCCGCCGAAGTAAGTTCGCTACAAGAGCGAATCAACTGGGAGAAGGTGGATGGTCTGGTACCTGCTATCGTCCAAGACTTCCAGTCCAGCCAAGTGCTGATGATGGGTTACATGAACCAGGACGCGCTAGTAAAAACGGGCGAAACTGGTCAGGTGACATTTTTCTCTCGCACCAAAGAGCGTTTGTGGACGAAAGGCGAAACCTCGGGCAATGTTCTTCAGTTGGTGAACATTTCACTGGATTGTGACAATGACACCTTATTGGTCAAAGTGAATCCGATTGGTCCAACTTGCCACACTGGCACCACAACGTGCTGGGATGGAGACCCGCAAGAAGAGTCGCAAATGGTGTGGCTTCATCAACTTGAGCAGCTACTGGCTGCCCGCAAGGACGCCGACCCAGAGTCCTCTTATACCGCCAGTCTTTATGCCCGTGGCACCAAGCGTATTTCGCAGAAAGTGGGCGAAGAGGGCGTTGAAGTCGCGCTTGCGGCAACGTCGGGTGACAAGGCGGAACTAGTGTGCGAATCGGCGGATTTGATTTATCACTTGATGGTCCTGCTGCAAGACCAAGGTCTGTCTATGAACGACGTAGTGAATAAGCTTAAAGAGCGCCACAAGTAACTTTGCTTATCATTTACACGAAAAAGGCTTCCCACAGGAAGCCTTTTGTCTATCAGCAAGTATTTGGATTAACCACAACACTTCTTAAATTTCTTACCGCTGCCACAAATACATGGGTCATTACGGCCGACTTTCAGGCTACTTACTGGCTGGCTCAGACGAGGATCTGGTTCTTGTTCGTCTTGTGGGAAGGTTCCGTCAATGTAGTACCAAAGGCCATGCTCTTTGACAAAGCGTGAACGCTCACTCAGGCAGTAGCGTTTACCTTCTTCATTGAAGTAGGCGTTGAATTCAACAAACCCTTCATTTTCATTGCTGCCTGCTTCAGCTTTTATTACTTCAAGTTGGCACCAGTCACTATCGATAGATTGTGCAATCAGGGCAAGATCATGAAAAACCCTTATGGAATAAGGGGTCAGCACAAGTAAGAATTACACCCAAAGTATAATGAATGCATCGAAATAGTAACAAAATTAAGGATCGATTTGACGATCATGTTTAGTCGTGATCATATACTCTCTTTTGGGAGTAAATCAGATGACTGGAGCAAGCTTGTTAGAACATATCTCGGTAATAAGTGACCCTCGCCAATCATGGAAGGTTGAACACAAACTGACAGATATCATTTTCCTTATGGTTGCTGCTGTCATTGCTGGCGCAGAAGGGTGGGAAGATATCGAAGACTTTGGTCAAGATAACCTTGATTGGCTCAGGCAATATGGTGACTTTGAAAATGGAGTCCCTGTTCATGACACCATAGCAAGAGTTATTAATCTTATCTCAGCCAAGCAGTTGCAGCGCTGCTTTGCCCAGTGGATGAAAGACTGTCATGAGGCGACTGAAGGCGAAGTTGTCGCAATCGATGGTAAGACGCTCCGCGGTACCTACAACAAAGACAAGCGTAGTGGAGCGATTCATATGGTTAGCGCTTTTAGTGCTGCTAACAAGATGGTGTTGGGTCAGGTAAAAACAAGCGAGAAAAGTAATGAGATCACAGCGATCCCCGAGCTGCTGGAGCTCCTATCTATCAAGGGTTGCTTAGTGACTATCGATGCGATGGGTTGCCAAAAATCGATTGCAAATAAAATAATTAGGAAAGAAGCCGATTATCTCTTAGCGGTTAAAGACAATCAAAAAAAGCTTAACCATGCGATGAACGAGATATTTAACGCGACCATGTTGAACTCATTTGAGGGCGACAAGATTGTCGTTCAAGAAAAGGGGCATGGACGTACAGAAACACGCCTTTGCCTTGTGGAGCATAACGTTGACTTACTCGGTGATTTGGCTTTTGAGTGGTCTCAACTAACAACGCTTGGTGTAGTTGTTTCAATTCGACAAGAGGGTAATAAGCCAGCGGAGACAATGCAGATAAAGCATTATATTAGCTCAGCTAAATTGAGCGCAAAAGAGTTGCTAGAAGGGACGCGCTCGCACTGGAGCATCGAGAATCAAATGCATTGGCGTTTGGATGTTGGCTTTAATGAAGATAATTGTCGAATCAGGCGAGAGCAAGCGGGAGAGAACTTCGCGGTTATCCGTCATGCGTCGTTAAACCTGTTAACGGCAGAGACAAGCTTTAAAGCAGGCATTAAGCGGAAACAGAAGAAAGCGAATCGAAGTAACGCTTATCTTTCCAAAGTCCTTGCGGGGCAAGGGGCTTCGTAATCTTACCCTGATTGTGCAATGCCTTCGCGCTGATCTTCAGCATGACAACTCGGGTGATAAGTCGCGACAACATAATCCACTAACCCTAAAACATGAGCACTGTAGCGTGAGCGCATTAACTGCTCTGGTGTTTCTACATTTTTGTGATTGCTATGGGCAATTTCACAACACTGTTGATAAGGGAGATTAGAGCCGCATGGGCAGGTAGAAGACATAAAAAGAAATCTCTATTTGATTAAACAGGCTCACGTCGGTGAGATCGGTAGGATTATACACCCGAACAACGTTATCAGAAGATGAAACGCTTAAGAACTTTGGGAAAGGAGTTCCTGAGCCCAGACGGTAGACTGGTTAAATGCTTCGACAAGTTGCTCTTCTGTGAGCTTTAGAGCCGTGCAATATTTCTCAACTCGCTCCCAGTTTGCTTGTTCATAAGCGATAGTCATCGACAGTAAGTAACCCAATACACCTTTGTGGCTTGTGAGCGCTAATTTGATATCGTCGTCCACCGGAATATCGTTAATCACATCGCTAAGCGGTTGGTCGAGCAGTGAGTCTAGCAGCGAAAACATCCCCGTAAGAAAGGCTTGTCCCGGATCATATTTGGTTCTCATCAAGCTCAGCAATACCTCACACATTCGAGCGCGTTGGATTGCAAGCGTATAGAGAGAGTCTGGCTTGTCATCTTGAACTGAAGCGATGGCAACGAGTGAGATGAACCGTCGCAGGCGATCTTCACCCAAGTAAATCAGAGCTTGTCGGAATGACTTAATTTTGGTCGCGAGTGTGTATCCGGAATTGACGTAAGTCAGTAGCTTGTATGAAAGCGTAATGTCGATTGAAAACAGACGTTCAACTTCATCAAAGTTGATGGGTTTATCGGCAATCTCTTTACACAACTGGATAACTGCCAAAAATGACGGTTTCAGCTGCTTTTTCTTGATCATTTCAGGTTTACTGAAGAAGTAGCCCTGAAAGTAGTTGAATCCGGCTTCTAAGGTCTGTTCAAACTCTTCATAAGTTTCCACTTTCTCGGCAAGAAATTCGATGTTGTAGTGACGAAGGGTTTGAATAAAAATTGCCGCTTTTTCTATCGGCACCAGGCGAATATCAAACTTGATGATCGAGACGTAGGGAAGAAATTGCTTCCAAGCCTTGGTTGGTACGAAATCATCCAGTGCGATTTTGTACCCACATTCATGCAAATATTTAATCGCTTTAAGCAGTTCTTCTGTCGGCTCACAATCTTCTAAGACCTCAATAACTAATGAGTCTTTAGGAAATAAAGTGGGAACCAAATTGATCAGACTCTGCTGGGGGAAGTTAACAAACCCCAGCTTGTTACCTAATGTATTGTAATGCGTCGATAGAAAATGATCAGACAGCAATCGACTAGTAGCCAGCTCGGGTTCTACTTCAGGGAAGGTATTTTTGGGGCCGTCGCGAAAGAGAAGTTCATAACCAATGGTTCGCTTTTCTCTATCTAGAATTGGTTGGCGAGCTACGTAAGAATACTTCAATTAGGTACTTCATTCTGCTTAACTGAGTCATATGATGATAACAATTTTTGGTAAAATATCTATGCTTTAAGTCCGAATATTGTAAGCTCTTAACAGGTTTTGCGTAATTTATGAGTTGAAAGGCCTTGTTTCCAGAAGAAAGCAGTCAGAATTCACTTGTAAAACTGAGCCTTGCGTATACCAGTCACCTAAAACTATGCGTGTTTTCTTAACCCCGTTGACGTCGAAATGGTGTGTATCTGGACGATGTGTGTGACCATGAATCATCAGGTCGACGCAATATTGAGACATCACATTTTCTACTTCGCTTTGGTTAACATCCATGATGTCCAAAGATTTGTTGCTTTTATCATCTCGAATATCAGATTGAACTTTGGCGACGATTTTTTTCTTTATAAACCAAGGGATATGGTTGAAGACCCATTGCAACCATGGTTGGTGAACGGTTTTGCGAAATTTCTGATAGTCAACATCGTCTGTACATAGCGTATCGCCATGTAAGATCACCGCATTTTTGCCATAAAGATCAATGGTACAAACATCATCAAGAAGCGTAATTCCCGTTTGTTTGCAAAAACGTTTCCCTAACAGGAAGTCACGGTTGCCTTGAATAAAGAAGACACGAACACCGCTGTCGGTAAGTGCTTTAAATTCGGTCCTAATTTTGTTTGCGAAAGGCGTTTTGTCGTCGTCACCGACCCAAAACTCGAAAAGATCGCCTAATACGTATAAAGCGTCTGCTTTTGGGGCTTCTGTGCGCATAAACGTCACAAAGCATTCTGTAATGTCAGGGCGTGACGGCGTAAGGTGCAGGTCTGATATAAATAATGTTGTCATAGAAATAAGGGGAGGCGAGGCCTCCCCATTTAATTAAGTGGTGGGAATAATTCGTAAGAATTACTCTTCGATTGTTGTACCAGTGATTACCACGTCTTCTAGTGGTACGTCTTGGTGCATGCCGTAAGAACCAGTGCTAACGCCTTTGATTTGGTTAACTACGTCCATACCTTCTACAACTTCACCGAATACACAGTAACCCCAACCGTCTAGGCTTTCGCTACGGAAGTCTAGGAATGTGTTGTTGTTTACGTTGATGAAGAACTGAGAGCTTGCTGAGTGCGGCTCCATAGTACGTGCCATAGCAAGAGTACCTACTTTGTTGCTAAGGCCGTTGTTTGCTTCATTTTTGATCGGTGCACGTGTTGCTTTTTCACGTAGACCTGATTCCATGCCGCCACCTTGAACCATGAAACCATCAATAACACGATGGAATAGAGTGTTGTCGTAAAAACCGTCGCGGCAGTACTGTAGGAAGTTTGCGCTTGTTTCTGGCGCTTTCTCTTCGTTTAGTTGAATCTTGATGTCACCAAAATTAGTGTGAAGGGTGATCATGCTACTGTCCTTTACTGTGTTGTATTGAGCCCGAGATTCTAGCCTAAGTTACAACGCTTTAAAAACTCAGGAAGAAGAAATTAATCGTTTTGTGCTTGAAGTTTAGCCGATTATCGTTTTATCGGTTAATTCCTATTACCTAATAAGGTCGGAGTTGTTATACTCGGCCTTCTTGTAATCATTCACAATCATAGATAGAGATCATGTTAAAGATATATAACACACTCACAAGACAGAAAGAGGAATTCAAACCAATTACAGCCGGCAAAGTTGGCATGTATGTCTGTGGAGTTACCATCTACGATCTCTGTCACATCGGCCACGGTCGTACTTTTGTGTCTTTTGACGTTGTTTCTCGCTACCTGCGTTACTTGGGTTACGATCTAACGTTTGTTCGCAATATCACCGATATCGACGATAAAATCATTAAGCGTGCAGCAGAAAACGGTGAATCTTGTGATTCATTAACTGAGCGCCTGATTGGCGAAATGCATGCTGATTTCGATGCGCTAAATATGAAGCGCCCGGACGTTGAGCCTCGCGCTACGCAGTTCATCACAGAAATCATCGATCTGGTTGAAAAGCTGATTGAACGTGGCTTTGCGTATGTTGCGGATAACGGCGACGTCATGTTTGAAGTAGGCAAGTTTGACGAATACGGTAAACTGTCTAAGCAAGACTTGGATCAGCTTCAGGCTGGTGCACGTGTTGATATCGAAACAGCAAAACGCAGCCCACTAGATTTCGTACTTTGGAAAATGTCTAAGCCAGGCGAACCAACTTGGGAATCTCCATGGGGCCCTGGCCGTCCAGGTTGGCACATTGAATGTTCTGCAATGAACTCGTCAATTCTTGGTAACCACTTCGATATCCACGGCGGCGGTTCTGACCTTCAGTTCCCTCACCACGAGAATGAGATCGCTCAGTCTTGCTGTGCACACGACACTAAGTACGTGAACACTTGGATGCACAGTGGCATGGTGATGGTCGATCGCGAGAAAATGTCTAAGTCTCTGGGCAATTTCTTCACCATCCGTGACGTTCTAGGTCACTACGATGCGGAAACTGTACGCTACTTCCTGATGTCTGGTCACTACCGTAGCCAACTAAACTACAGCGAAGATAACCTAAACCAAGCGCGTGCTTCACTTGAGCGTTTATACACTTCGCTACGTGGTCTTGATTTAAAAGCAGCACCAGCTGGTGGTGAAGAGTACGTTTCTCGCTTTACTAACGCGATGAATGACGATTTCAACACGCCTGAAGCTTACTCAGTACTGTTTGATATGGCGCGTGAAGTGAACCGTCTGAAGACAGAAAGCACCGAGAAAGCAAGCGAACTTGGCGCATTAATGCGTGAGCTTGCTGATGTTATCGGTATTCTTTATCAAGATCCTGAAGCCTTCCTAAAAGGTGACGCAGGTAATGATGATGAAGTGGCAGAAATTGAAGCGTTGATCAAACTGCGTAACGACTCTCGTGCGTCTAAAGATTGGGCGAACGCTGATATGGCTCGCGACAAGCTAACCGAAATGGGCATCGTGCTGGAAGATGGTCCAGAAGGCACAACTTGGCGTCGTAAGTAATTGAATTTTCTTTTTTTAAAGGGCTGATAATTCAGCCCTTTTATTTTCTACTTCTATAATTTTAACTTCAGGTAATGCTCTGTGGCTCAGATGTATTTCTACTACTCTGCGATGAATGCGGGTAAATCAACGACTCTTCTTCAATCTTCTTTTAACTACCAAGAACGTGGCATGACGCCAGTGATATTTACGGCAGCACTTGATGACCGCTACGGTGTGGGCAAAGTAAGCTCACGAATTGGTCTACAGTCAGACGCTCATCTTTTTGGTCAGGATACCAATTTATATCAGGAGATTGCTGCTCTAAACGAGGTTGAAAAGCGACATTGTATTCTTGTTGATGAGTGCCAGTTCTTAACCAAAGAGCAGGTATATCAACTAACAGAAGTGGTGGATAAGCTACATATCCCTGTACTTTGTTACGGCCTTAGAACCGATTTTCTTGGTGAACTTTTTGAAGGCAGCAAGTACCTGTTATCATGGGCAGACAAGTTGGTAGAACTTAAGACGATTTGTCACTGTGGCCGCAAAGCGAATATGGTTATTCGTACCGATGAAAATGGTGTTGCTATCAAAGAGGGCGACCAAGTCGCGATTGGCGGTAATGAACGCTATGTTTCAGTTTGTCGTCAGCATTACAAAGAAGCGTTAGGGAAATAGTCCTGATTCGCTAAACGCATACCAAAAAGCCACCAAAATCGGTGGCTTTTTTGCCATTTGGCGTTATTCAATTATGCAAAGTTAAAACCGAAACGTTGCAGTAATGCCTGATAAGACGACTCGACATTTTCCGGAATGACTTGCTCAGTCTGAAAACCTTTTTCAGGGTAGGTTTTGACGCGAGAATAGTCTTCCATCAATGCTTCTAACACCATCATCAACGGCATGTCTTCATTAATGTACTCGAAGAACGGATGTGCAGTGGAGCTCACTTGAAGTTGAGAATAGGGCGATTGCCATTGTTTCTCGAACGTAGCGATGGCTCGACGCTCCATAAATGGTTTTTGCACCAAAATCACTGAGTCACACAAAATACCGCTGTTTTCGAGTAGCTGATGAGTAAAGCGTACGTTTTCACCACTATTTGTTGATTGGGTTTCTAACAATATTGCATCGCCAGGGACACCTGCCGCTTGCGCGATTTCTGCGAAAGCTTCAGCTTCACTTTTGTCAAACAAACCATCTGTAAATCGCCCTTTACCGCCAGAGAACACAATGAGTGGTGCAAGTTTCTGCTGATAAAGCTTTGCAGCATGTTCTGCGACACGAAGGTCGTTACTGCACATGACTAATAAGCAATCTGCTGGTTTTAGCTGATGCTTAAGTTGCATGTAATCCCAGAGTGTTTCGATATGTTGATAAAGCTTCATAGTGCATCCAGCGTTGAGTTATATTGAAATTGATAACCGAGAGAAACGAGCTTATCTGCGACAATGCGCTTGTCGGCATCTTCTGTCACTGGAGGAAGAGAAAGCTCCGCGCCACTCTTAGTGATTGCAGCCTGATAGAACTCGGCTTTGCTGACGGTATTGGGTGTTGTCACGTTAACAATTTCATTATCAATGTGTTCCAGTGCAAATTTTGCAGCGGCAACCGCGTCTTTTTGATGAAGCATGTTTGCAGGGGCCTTGCGGCTAACTTGTTTGAGTCGCGCAGCAAAGCGAGCCGGGTTTCTGTCCGGGCCAATCAACCCGCTACATCTTAAAATGGCATAGTGAATACCAGAGTCGATGACAGACTGCTCCGCCTGCAACATGATCTGCGCGTTTTCAGAAAAATGAGGATGGTTTTGTGCCAGTTTCAACGAGGCGGAATCTTCATTCATGTCAGAGGGCAAATTAGGGTAGACCGTCGTGGAACTGATCATCACTAACTTTTCGATCTCTTGCTGCTTTGCGGTTTCAACTAAGGTTGCCCATTGCTGAGCATACTCTTGACCACCACCTTTTCTAAATCCTGGGGGAAACGCACCGACGATGTGCTTGATTTGATACCGCTGGATAAGCTCTGGCAATTTTATTTCTGCGTGTGGTTGAGTGAGATCGAGGATCTCAGCGTTCATGAGTATCGATGGTAATTCATCCAACCTTTCCTGGCTGCGGCGAGTCACTACAACAGTCTGTCCTTCGTCTACTAACGCTTGGGCGAGTGGTGTGCCTAGCCAGCCTGCACCTACAATCAATGTGTTTGCCATATGTCTCTTCCCGACTAAATTAAAATTGTTAAACAGAGTTATGCGCGTTGTATTGTTCACTGAAGCAAGGGAGGGGATACCTTATCAGGCGTCTAATCTGGTATCGATGTACGTTATTGATTGCAATAGTCAAACTTCAGTGTATTAGAAATAAGTGTAAACCTATTGGCAAAATATGTGAATGCCATCAATGATGATGGCACTTTATAGGAGGAAAGGTGATTGATATTTGTACGGTCAAGCTAGCGATGTTACGGTTTCAGACCGCTTTTGACGGCTTGAACGCTAATCATGCAGCCATTGACGTTTAGATTAGCTTGCTGCTAGTACTCGTAAGATTTTTTCTGCGTGTTCTGCGACCTCAATACCTTCGTCAGTTAAATAGCCACCATCAGGCTGTGTGCAGAGTTTTTTCTCATACAGACGAGCAATGGCAGTTTGCGTTTCTTCGGACGCATCTTTGTGAACTTTAATGCCCGTTGCCGCACTGCTTAAATCGAACTGAAGAAGTAGATTCAATTCGGCCATGTGTTCCGCTGAATATTTCATAAATAATTCCTTTGCGCTTTTTTATCCAAGCTAGTCTCAAAAACCAACTAGAGCAACACAAAACCGCGAGAAGTGTTAACTGTATTGCTATCAGGCTGATATAACGTGGGATTTTTGTTCGAAAGAAAATATTCTTGTCACATATCAATGACAGTAAAAATTTGCCATTTTAGTGTCCCAGATTTGGTGATAAACATCCCGCAAACAATATTTTTAGTTAACACTACAAATACCCCTTGAAAAAGTGTGAAAATCGCGCGATTATCGCCGCCTCCTTAATTGTTTCTAAATGTTACGCCACCATGAATTTCAATCAGTTTGACTCATTATTACCGCCGCAAGCTGCTGAACGCGCTGCCGAAGTTGGTGTAGGTAAAGCGACTAAAGCACCTGTTAAATCCTTCCTACTTGCCATCTCCGCAGGGCTTCATATTGGTATTGCATTCATTTTCTATACAACCGTAACAACGGGTGCAGGCGACTTACCTTGGGGCATGACGCGTTTAATTGGTGGTCTTGCGTTTAGTCTTGGATTGATCCTTGTGGTGGTCACTGGCGGTGAGCTTTTCACCAGCTCGGTGTTGACACTGGTAGCGCGCGCCAGTGGAAAAATTTCCTGGAAGGCGTTAGTTAAAAACTGGTTTGTGGTTTACTTTGGTAACATGGCTGGTGCCGCTATGCTGGTGGCTTGTATGCTGGTCAGCAAGCAGTATATGTTTGATGGCGGGCAGGTCGGCTTAAATGCCATGGCTATTTCCCAGCATAAATTACATCACGGTTTCTTCGCGGCAGTCGCCCTAGGCATAATGTGTAACGTTTTAGTGTGTATTGCTGTCTGGATGACATTCAGTGGACGCACCTTAACCGATAAGATTGCGGTAATGATTCTACCCGTTGCCATGTTTGTGTCAGCAGGTTTTGAGCACTGTATTGCGAACATGTTCCAAGTTCCAATGGCGATTGGGATTAAATACTTTGCTCCGGAATCGTTCTGGCAAATGACTGGCGCAGATATTGCGAATTACGCGGATTTGAACATGACAGGCTTCATTCTCAACAACCTGATCCCTGTTACGTTAGGGAATATTATCGGTGGCGGTGTGTTTGTCGGTATGTGGTACTGGATGATTTACCTGCGTGATGAAGACAAGCACCTGAGATAATCAGTGATCTTCTCTATTTCAGATTAGTAAAAGGCGAGCTCAAATAGCTCGCCTTTCTCTTGTCTGTTGTCTTGCGTCTGCTCGCTTTAAACCTATGCAGCTATACCAACTCTTCGTTAATCCCAAACTCGATCGGCACCCAGTGTGACGTCATTTCATTTGGTACCTGAACCAGCCACTCCAGCGGCGTGTCAGACAACAATTCATCATACTTTTCAGAGACCATTAATACATCCATGATAGTTGCTCCTTTATGCTACTCCCTGCACTCTAAAACTAGAGTATTTCAGCTAAGTGATCAATTTATGACCGTTACGTTTCGGAAAAACCTTTTTCCAGACAACCTGTTATGTTTCTGATTGCGTATGTTTTTTCATTGCTTATCCACATTTTCTGTGGATAACCTGTCTTAAAGATCGTGTGTATCTATCTGACTGTAGAAAATATTATAAAATTAAACGGTTATATGCGAGTAAGTCGAGCTTATTTTGTAGAACTTTTTTGCTCAATTTTTACTCTAATTCGGCCTTCTTTGGTTTGCACGCTGCTCAATGTCATTTCTAGGGTGATAACCACAGATATATTTAACATGACGAAAATCGCTAACATGATCACCAATTGATACTTTATCGCGACCAGAGGGCTTGCTCCTCCTAAGATCTGCCCTGTCATCATCCCTGGAAGCGTGACAAGGCCAGTTGCGGTCATTGATGCTAAGATTGGAGCCATGGATTTTCTTAGCGCCTCTTGAACAAAGGGAAATGAAGCGTATTTAGGAGATGCACCAAGTGAAATAGCGGCTTCATACTCTGTCTTACGTTCTTCAAAGGCGGTAAAGAGGTTTTGTAGCGCGATGATGTTGCTGCTTAAGCTATTACCTAACAACATACCTGCCAGAGGAATCATGTATTGGGCACTATAAAGAGGAGTCGGTTGAACTAAACCTACCATCATGGCAATCAGAAGCGGGCATAGACCGCAAACAAGCCCTGTGATTAAAGGCAGCATCAATGGTTTTTTAGGTAAGTGAGCTTTACCCGCAATCGTGCTTGCGCCAACCACAATCATGACAGCTATCCATAGCACGTTGATCAGTAAACTATTTAGGTGGAAGAGGTACTCTAAGTAAACGCCTATCAGGATCAGCTGCACTGTCATACGAAGAACACTGATCGTAGTGTCTTTCGCAATTCCCAATTTGTAGCGATAGTTAATTGCCAGTGGGATGAGCAAAATCAAGCTGAATAACGCCAGTTTTATCCAGCTAATATCTACTACGCTGTCCATCAATTCTCCTAAGTTCTCGTCTTTATCCTTTCTATATTAACTCATTTTTTTCGAATGACTTTAAATGCGAGTTAAAGCCTCCTTTATAAATCATTTCTTATCAATTTGTTTACATTATTTGGTTTTTCTTCGCTATGAAAATGCATTTTCCCCGTAATGTTTAACGTGAAAATGTTATTTGTGTTTTTATATTGTTGCCAATTTAACGTTTATTTAAAAGACTTATTTTTTCATATCTGTTCATGTTTTTTAATAAATAATATCAATCCCACACATCTCCGTTCGAACTCAAAAAAGTGTTGAATAACAAGGGTTGAAGGGCGTTATTTGATTGAACCCTACTATTAATATGGACTAACATTTTCGGTTATAAATTGTAAAAAACTTAAGCTCTATTTCCTGAGCTTTTCAATAACACTAAATACAAAGTAGGCAAATGTATGAGAGATGTTAATAATATTGAGTGCAGTGAAAAACGCTCCCTTGAATGGAAGTCGTTTTTCTTTATCGCGGTTGTTCTCTTTCCAATTTTAAGTGTGGGTTTCGTTGGCGGTTACGGATTCATCGTATGGATGTTGCAGGTGTTCTTCTTTGGACCTCCTGGTGCGCACGGTATGTAAGCCGTTGAGCTCATAACCACACTTTTGAAAAGATTTTAAGAGAGCAAATAATGAAATCATTAATCATTAAACTGTGGCGTACGATGACACGCCCTGCCGTGCATATCAGCCTTGGTGTGCTAACTATGGGTGGCTTTATCGCAGGCGTTATTTTCTGGGGTGGCTTCAACACAGCGTTAGAAGCGACCAACACGGAAGAGTTCTGTATCAGCTGTCACACCATGCGCGACAACGTTTATGTTGAACTGCAAGACACGGTTCACTGGAAAAACCACTCTGGTGTACGTGCGACTTGTCCTGACTGTCACGTTCCACATAACTGGACAGATAAAATCGCTCGTAAGATGCAGGCTTCTAAAGAAGTGTTTGCACAAGTATTTGGTAACTACGATGAAGAAGGGGTGTTTGAAGAGCGCCGTATCGAGTTAGCCAAACATGAATGGGATCGTTTTTCTGCGAACAAATCTCTTGAATGTAAAAACTGCCATAACTACGACTCGATGGACTTCGACCAGATGTCTCCGACCGCGCGTATTCAAATGAAACAAGCCGCAGAGAAAGATCAAAGCTGTGTCGACTGCCACAAAGGCATTGCGCACAACTTACCTGCTGGTATGGATAGCATCGGCGGTATTGTCGGCGATCTGGAACAAATGACATCAAACACGGATTACGCAGTAGGTCAGCAGCTAGTCAGCATTCGTCATCTTCCACTTTACTTTGATGAGCAAGGCACTAAAGAAGCGGGTCTTCTGAACCCGGCATCGACCGTAAAAGTGATCGAAGAAAAAGGCGACTTTGTTGAAATCGAAATCGATGGCTGGCGTAAAGCGAAAGGCTTTGGTCGCGTAATCCAAGAAGATTTCGGTAAGAACATTGCGACTGCATCTCTGCTAAAAGAAGCGTCTACCGACAGCAACATGGTGACGACAGGTGAAAAACGTGTTGATGAACTCACTGGTCTCCCATGGGAAAAAGTGACAGCAAAAGCTTGGCTGAAGAAAGAGTCGGCGTTGAACGATATCAATCCAGTATGGGAAAAATCTCGTGAAGCGTACAAAACCAACTGTTCAGTATGTCACACGCAACCTGCTGAAGCGCACTTCGACGCGAACACCTGGCCAGGTATGTTCGACGGTATGTTAGCGTTCGTGAACCTGGATACGGACAGCGAAGCGCTTATCTTGAAATATCTACAGAAGCACTCTTCAGATTATGCTGAAGGCCACCACTAATAAGCGTCGGATTGGAGAATTTTAAATGGCTATTACACGAAGAAGTTTTCTTAAAGGCGTAGCAACGACAAGTGCCGCGTCAGTTATCGGTCCAAGCTTATTAGCGTCAGCTTCTGCAAAAGCCGCGGAATCGACTGGTACCTGGAAAGTGACGGGCTCGCACTGGGGCGCATTTCGCGCTCATATCTACGCGGGTAAGGTTCAGGAGATCAAACCACTAGAGCTTGATAAGAACCCGACAGAGATGCTGAACGGCATCAAGGGCATCATTTACAGCCCATCGCGTGTTCGTTACCCAATGGTTCGTCTGGATTGGCTCAAAAAGCACAAGTACAGCGCAGATACTCGCGGCAACAACCGTTTTATCCGTGTAACGTGGGATGAAGCACTGGATCTGTTCTACCGTGAGTTAGAGCGTGTACAGAAAGAATACGGTCCGTGGGCGTTACACGCTGGCCAAACTGGCTGGAACCAAACGGGTGCGTTCAACAACTGTACCGCACACATGCAACGTGCGGTGGGCATGCATGGTAACTTCATCACAAAAGTTGGCGACTACTCGACGGGTGCGGGTCAAACCATCATGCCTTACGTACTCGGTTCAACAGAAGTTTATGCACAAGGTACGTCTTGGTCTGAAATCTTAGAGAACTCGGACAACATTGTTTTGTGGGCAAACGATCCAGTGAAAAACCTTCAGGTAGGTTGGAACTGTGAAACGCACGAATCTTTCAAGTATCTAGAACAGCTAAAAGAGAAAGTCGCGAAAGGTGAGATCAACGTTCTGTCTGTTGACCCAGTGAAGAACAAAACTCAGCGCTACCTAGAGAACGATCACCTGTACATCAACCCGATGACCGACGTGGCGTTCATGCTGGCTGTTGCACACGTGCTGTACAACGAAGAGCTCTACGATAAGAAGTTCATTAAGACTTACTGTCTGGGTTTTGAAGAGTTCATTCAATACGTTCAGGGTCAAACCAAAGATAAGACGGAAAAGACTCCTGAGTGGGCGGCATCAATTTGTGGCGTGAAGGCGGACAAGATTCGCGAATTCGCCCGCATGTTGGTGAATGGTCGTACGCAAATCTTGATGGGCTGGTGTATTCAGCGTCAGGAGCACGGCGAACAACCATATTGGGCGGCTGCGGTTGTTGCTGCGATGGTAGGTCAGATTGGTCTGCCGGGCGGCGGTATCTCTTATGGTCACCACTACTCAAGTATCGGTGTTCCATCAACGGGTTTCGCTGGCCCTGGCGGTTTCCCGCGTAACCTTGACCAAGGTATGAAACCGAAGTGGGATAACAATGATTTCAACGGCTACAGTCGCACTATCCCGGTAGCGCGTTGGATTGATGCTATTCTCGAGCCAGGTAAAGAGATCAATTACAACGGCGGCAAAGTTAAACTGCCAGATTTCAAAATGATGGTTATCTCGGGTTGTAACCCATGGCACCATCACCAAGATCGCAACCGCATGAAGAAAGCGTTCAAGAAGCTACAAACGGTTGTGACCATTGAGTTTGCGTGGACGGCAACTTGTCGCTTCTCTGATATCGTATTACCAGCTTGTACTCAGTGGGAGCGTAACGATATCGACGTTTATGGCTCATACTCAAGCCGTGGTTTGGTGGCGATGCACCGTTTAGTGGATCCACTGTTCCAATCTAAACCTGACTTCCAGATCATGAGTGAACTGACACAGCGCTTTGGCCGCCGTGAAGAGTACACTCGTGGTATGAGTGAGATGGAATGGATCGAAAGCCTGTACAACGATTGTAAGAAAGCCAATGAAGGTAAATTCGAAATGCCAGAGTTCAACGAATTCTGGGAGAAGAGTGTACTGGACTTTGGTGAAGGCAAACCTTGGGTTCGTCACGCGGATTTCCGTAAAGATCCAGAGTTGAATCCACTGGGTACGCCATCTGGTTTCATCGAGATTACCTCTCGTAAGATCGGTCGTTACGGTTACGAACATTGTCAAGAGCACCCAATGTGGTTCGAAAAATCAGAACGTTCACACGGTGGTCCGGGTTCAGACAAATACCCATTCTGGTTGCAGTCTTGTCACCCTGATAAGCGCTTACACTCACAAATGTGTGAATCTGAAGAGTTCCGCGCCACTTACGCGGTGCAAGGTCGTGAGCCTGTTTACATCAACCCGGTTGATGCAAAAGCGAAAGGCATTAAAGATGGTGACTTGGTGCGTGTATTTAACGGTCGTGGTCAGCTTTTGGCAGGTGCGGTTCTGACCGACAGTTACCCACGTGGCGTTGTTCGTATCGAAGAAGGTGCCTGGTATGGTCCTCTGAACGAGAAAGAAGGCGCTATCTGTACGTATGGTGACCCTAATACGCTAACGCAAGACATCGGTTCGTCTGAGCTTGCACAGGCTACTTCTGCGAACACTTGTATCGTCGACTTTGAGAAGTTCACAGGTAAAGTGCCGCCGGTCACATCATTCGGTGGTCCAATCGAAGTTGCTTAATACAAGCACAAGTACAAAATCCAATACCAGCCTTCGGGCTGGTATTTTTTTAGCTGAATTTTGGGGAGCGTTATCTCAATAATTATGTTTCACTAAGAGCTAAGGTGTATTCGTGAGGCAACTAACGATTTACGCTTCTAAACCGTAGGATAATGGTGACCGTACCTAAACGGTTCATATTGAACCAAGTCTCTTGGGTATAAAGATAATAATAACTAAGTAGATCTAATATGACTCAAACCTTTCAGTTCGCTAATCGCATAGAAATTACCGTCGTTGATAGCGACCTGCGCGCCGATGTCATCGGCAATCAAGTACACTTTTCTTTTGCTGGTATCCACCAGAAGACCTTTACTGATCGCGAAGTGCTCTTTGAAGTCCCATTTTTATATGAACATGGCGCTCGCGTGATCGGAGACGGTTTTCAGATGCTGGCACAAACCTCGGGGACTATAAGCCAGCCTATTGATGTTGGTCGTTGTCCTGATAACAATCCGAGTTATCGGATCTATTCTCAAGATGAACCCAAGCGTTACTACAACTACTTAGTGGTTGAAGACTCTGATGGATATACGTTATTTGGCTTTACCAGTTGCCGTCGCTTCGCTGGCTATTTTGATGTGCGATTGCATGAAGGTCAGTGGATTCTGGCTGCGGCTATTGATGGCGAGCATACACAAGTGACCGATTGGGAAAGTAATGCTTTGGAGTCTGTTACCGTGCTGAGCGGAACATCATTGTCAGCACTTTACCAACAATACAGCAAGATGATTACAGACAATCATCCGGTACGTAACGGTGTCACACAACGTGCTCCTGTAGGTTGGTGCTCGTGGTACGCCTATTACGCTGACGTGACAGAAACGAACATTCTGAAAAACGTCGAGTGTATGAGCGATAAGCTGGCGGATCTTGAGTGGGTGTTACTTGACGATGGCTATCAGGCGTTCATGGGGGACTGGCTGACGCCTTCCGATAAGTTTTCTGGTGGTGTAAAAGAGTTAATTCAGAACATTCGTTCTAAGGGGAAAAAGCCAGCGATTTGGATGGCGCCATTTATTGCTCAACCAGAGTCGGAAGTGTTCAAACAACACCCTGACTGGTTTGTGCGCCATCATGATGGCAGTTTAATGAAAGCTGAAGATGTTACCTACGGAGGCTGGCGATGCACACCGTGGTATATTCTCGATACTTCTCATCCAGAAGTCCAAGATCACCTTACCCATGTGGTGTCTGTCATGCGTGAAGAGTGGGGCGTCGAACTGTTTAAGCTGGATGCCAACTATTGGGGTACCCTCAAAGGAAAACGCAGCCAGTCTGGAGTGACAGGCGTTGAAGCGTACCGAATGGGCATGGAAGCGATAGCGAAAGGGGCGGGTGACGCTTGGCTGCTGGGTTGTAATGCGCCAATGTGGCCTTCACTGGGGCTGGTGGATGCGATGCGTGTTTCCGATGACGTTGAACGTCATAGTCATCGCTTCGAACAAATTGCTAAAGAAACATTTTACCGCAGTTGGCAGCACCGAAAGCTTTGGCAGATTGACCCAGACTGCGCAACGTTTACCTCGTTACCAAATCAAGCGGCTTCGCGTGAGGACTACGAATTTCATCGTACTGTACTTTTGGCTTGTGGTGGTTTGTTACTTTCTGGCGATCCACTGCCAGAGATTACCCCATTTGCGAGCAAAACGTTGTCGAAACTTATGTTGCGCCAGCGTCGCAGCCAAGAGTCTGCCATCTTTTCGTCATTGAATTTAAATCACGCATTTTTGAAGCTAACATCGAAAAATGATCTGCATTGTTTGTTTAACTTCTCAAATCAAGACGCAACGGAGTTTACGCTGACTTCGGACAAGCCTGTCGACTGGTATGATTTCTGGTCGGGAGAAAAGCTGAATCAAGACCCTTGTCAGATGTTTTTAGTCAGCCTGGATAAGGGCTTGAATGCAAAAGCCATCGTCACGGTATAGTGTGATGAATTAAGCGTAGAAAAGAGCCTCAAATGAGGCTCTTTTTCCATTTTGAAGCGGTTAAAGCTCAAATAAAAAGTAGTAACCGTAACCAACAATAAATGCAGGAATCGATGAGTAAATAGTCGCAACAAGTGCTGCTTTTGGGGCCATTGCAATAGCCGGGAAAAGGGCATCACCATCGTTTGAGATTGCATTGGCTATTTGCGCTGAAAATGGTGCAGCACCGGAAAGATACAAACTTGTCACTAAAATCTGAGGTCCACACCCTGGAAGCGTGCCAATTGCCAGACCGGCCAATGGCATCCAGATCCCCCAATCCGAGAGAGAACCGGCTATATCCAGCCCCGAAAAGTACGTCGTAAACTCAAAAGCGAGGAAGGCAATGATCACCCACGCGCTGACGAAGTTAGTATCTTGCGCCGCTTTTTGAATCGGATGGGAGTCGGTAATTTTCGCATCTTCGGATACCGTCGATTGGTAACAGCCCAGCTCTTTGGTCATTGCCCAAAGTGACATCGTCATTACCGAGAAAGTCGCCCCAACCCATTCAATGGTATTTGATGGCAAGTTAAGCAACTTGTTGATATCCAATTGGAAAGACATCATCAGTGCGATAATACTGGTCGGCAATAGCAGCCATTTCCAGAATGTGCCTTGTAAATTGATCGCCTTTTGTTCTTGTTCGTTATAGCGCTTGCTCTGGCTTTGCGTATCAAAAGATTCATTTGGATCGATTTTATGGACAGGGCGTAAAAAATCTTCTTTATGAAAAGCATTTACAACCAGCCCGGAAATCGTGCCGACGACGATGCCCGTAATAACTACGCCCAACCCAACCATGGGTTTAGCCGCGAGTAGTAAAAAAGCCGCGTCACCCATTGTTGATGTCAGTACAGCGACAATGGCGCCAAAACCAACTCGTCCACTGATAAACTGAGTCGTCACAACAATTGCGCCGCCACACCCGGGCAAGGCACCAAGCAGCGCAGCGAAAAATACCTGATGAGTTTGAGAGTGACGGTAGAGTTCGGTAAATCGATTCGGTTTCGATAATAAGTGGGAAAGGTAATGATAAATCACCAGAGTCGCACAGACATAACACGATACTGCCCAAAAGGAGTCGGACAGTGTTGTAACCGCGACATCACGAGTGTGTTCATTGATCAACAACGCGAGCATAAAGACAGGAATAAGCAGGCGTTTATACGCTAGGCGGAACTGAGTTGGCCGAAGCAAGTTCTGGGCTGAATGCAAAAATCTCGTCGCGTTCATTCTGGGCTCAAATGCAAATGGGAATAATTATCATTATATTGTAATGAGATTTATTCGCAACAGAGTTATGCACTTTTCTTCGTGTCAAAGTCCGTCAAATCAGGTAAAGTACGGGCCTTTGTGAGCAAACAGCTTCCAAGGCACAAGATGCCATTATCCGGAAGCGTATCAAATTGACTTGAATAGGAAGAGACATGATTCTAGTTGTAGGTCATAAGAACCCAGACAGTGATAGTATTTGTAGTGCACTCGTTGCAACTGAACTTCTTACGGCGCGTGGTGTTGAAGCAATGCCAATTCGTCAGGGCGAAATCAACCGTGAAACTCAGCACATCCTTGAAGTAGCTGGCGCAGAAGTTCCAGAACTTCGCACTTCAGTAGCGGGTGAAACTGTTTGGCTAGTAGACTACTCAGATCTAGCGCAAGCACCAGACGACATCGCTGAAGCTGAAATCGCGGGTATCGTTGACCACCACCGCCTAGGTGACGTGATGACAGTAAACCCAATGGAAGCATGGATCTGGCCTGTTGGTTGTACTAACACGGTACTATTCAACATGTTCAAGATTGAAGGTCACGAGATCAAGCCTCAAATCGCTAAGCTAATGATGTCAGCAATCCTATCTGACACAGTGGGCTTCGCTTCTCCAACTTGTACTCAAAAAGACAAAGATGCCGTTGCTGAGCTAGCTGCAATCGCAGACGTACAAGACGTTGACGCATTCACGAAAGATCTTCTAATCGCGAAAACAAACATCGAAGGTCTGTCAGCAGCTGAGCTAGTTGAAAAAGACCTGAAAGGTTACCCATTCAACGGTCGTGACGTAGTAGTAGGTCAGGTTGAACTTGCAACACTAGAGCAAGTTGACGGTATGATCGAAGCACTAGAAGCAGACCTGGAATCTCGTTGTGAGAAAGATAACCTAGCGTTCGCTGCTGTGATGCTAACAGACATCACTACTGCTCAAACTCGTCTTCTATACAAAGGTGAGTGGGCAGAGAAGCTAGTTAAGCATGAAGACAACGGCATGCTAATGATGGAAAATACTCTAAGCCGTAAGAAGCAAGGCTGGCCTTGGCTTCAAACTGAATTAGCGTAATTTTCACATTACCAGCTTATAATTGAAATGCCCGCCGATAGGTGGGCATTTTTCTATGGGAAACAGGAGACCAACATGTCCGAGGCATTGACCCAAGAGCAAATGGATACCATCAATCGTTATAATGAAGAACAACGGTTGAAGTACTGCGTAAAAGAGATCGTCGCGAATCGCAAGGTATGGATTCTAAAAGATGAACACGGTTGTGTGATGCTGAATACAGAAGATGACGATTGTGTCCCTGTATGGCCGAACGAAGAGTTTGCTCAGCAGTGGGCGACAGGTGAATGGGAAAATTGCGAGCCAGAAGCTATCTCACTTAATAAATGGCACAGCCGCTGGACTGTGGGACTAGAAGATGACGAGCTTTCGGTTGTGGTATTCCCAAATCAGAACGAAGAGGGTGTTGTTCTGTTTCCGGATGAGTTTGATTTCGAACTTCGTAAACTCGCTGGTCGACGATAGTTAAATCCAAAGATCATTTACCAGTCCAAGAATTAATAAAGCCTGCACATAATGCAGGCTTTTTCATTACATTGAGTGGTTAGGCGCTTTGTAAAAGTGACTTTCAACCAATCGTTGAGTAATTGGGTGCTCAGGGTGGGTAAGAACCTGTTGAGTATCACCACATTCCACCACTTCGCCTTCATGCATGACCATGACTTTATCCGTAATGTGTTTGACGATACCAATGTGCTGCGACACATAAACGAAAGACAAGCCCATCTCTTCTTGTAGTTCTAAGAATAAATTCAGAATCTGCGAGCGCATAGCCATATCGAGACCGTTTAACGCTTCATCCGCCACAATAATCGAAGGTTGAAGTATCAAAGCGCGAGCCAGACAGACGCGTTGTTTTTGTCCGGCGGCCAGCATTTGCGGATAAAAGTAGGCATGTTCAGGTAGTAAGCCAACGCGGCGAAGTGTGTCTTTTACACGTTTCATTCGCGCATCCGGCGGCATGTTGGTATTTCGTTTTAACGGACCTTCTAATATGCGACCAATTTGAATTCGTGGGTTTAGCGAGGTATTCGGATCCTGAAAAATCATACGAATCAGCTTGCATCGCGTCGCATAATCTTTATGTTCCAAACGTTCACCATTTACGCGAATCTCGCCAGAGCTTGGCGCTACAACACCAGCCAGCATACGAGCCAGAGTGGACTTTCCTGAACCGTTCTGCCCAATAAAGCCGATAGTTTGCCCTGGTTCAAGGGTGAAACTGACCGGTTTTACCGCGACATTCGTCTGACGTTTAAAAAACCGTGAGCGCGTGACAAATTGCTTCGATAAATTATCGACTTCAAGTAGCGCACTCATGACTTTTTCTCCGTGTTCAGTGGAAAGTGACAGTTAAATTTATGATTTTTGATTCGTCGGGTATGCGGAATTTCAACACACTGTTTTTGCGCATAAGGACAACGAGGACCTAATCGACAACCGATTGGCAAATGCTGCAAAGGTGGAATCGAGCCAGGCAGAGACTGGAGTTTCTGCTTGTGTGGAACCCAGTCATTAAAGTCTGGCATCGCCTTTAGCAGAGCATCTGTATAAGGGTGCTTGGGTGCTGCAATTATCTTACGTGTGTCAGCAGACTCAACAGACTGACCACAATACATCACGGTAATGCGGTTCGCCCACTGTGTGATAGTGGTTAGGTCGTGGCCGATAAGTAAAATCGTGGTGTTGTTGAGCTGATTCATCCGGCTCAACAGACGCAAGATCTGCGACTGAGTGATTGGGTCAAGGTCATTGGTCGGTTCGTCTGCGATCAGCAATTTAGGCTTAGTGGCAATCGCCATGGCAATCATGATTTTTTGACACTCACCGTCAGTGAGCTCGTAAGGGTAGCTGCCCATTATCCGCTTGTGATCTTTGATACCAACTTTATGGAGTAGGGCAATGGCTTGTTTTTTACGCCACTTAAATCGCTCCCACCATTTACCATCAAAAGATCGAGAAGGGATCGATTCAATCAGTTGGCGGCCGACTTCCTCTGAAGGATCCAGACAGGTCGAAGGCTCCTGAAAAATCATCGCAATATCCCGTGCAATAACCTTCCGTCGCTCTTTAGGAGTAAGTTGCAGGAGATCGATATTTCCCAAGCGCATTCGGTCTGCGGTGATTCGCCAGGTATCTTTGCTAACGCCAACAATGGCTTTAGCAACCAGACTTTTTCCTGAGCCGGATTCACCTACTAAGCCGCGAATTTCACCTTCGTTTAACGTTAGGCTCATTCTGTCTACAGCTCGTACCATTCCCTGAGGTGTTTCAATTTCAATGGTCAAATGACGAATGTCTAATAACGGCATTATTCGATCCCCGCATTAAGCGATCGGCGTACCCCTTCACCTACTAAGTTTAGGGTAATGACAGTAAACATGATAGTGAGGCCTGGCAGGGTTACCGTCCACGGTGCGATGTAAATAAGTTCGACTGAATCGCCCAAAATAGCGCCCCATTCAGTACTTGGTGCCTGTGCTCCCAAACCCAGAAAGCCCAACGCGGTGATATCTAAAATCGCAGTAGAAAGCGCGAGCGTGAACTCTGCCGCGATAACGGTAAGCACGTTTGGCAGTATCGAGCTCCAAAGTAGATAGAAATCATTTGCACCATCCAGACGTGCCGCCATGATGTAGTCTTTTTCTACCTCGGTGTGGACCGCGATGTAAACCGAGCGAATAAAACGCGGAATGAGCGCCAAACAAATCGCCAGCAAGATATTGAACTCGCCGAACCCCAGAAATGCCACAAAAATGATCGCTAATAGTAGCGAGGGAATGGACATTACTGTGTCGAGCAGGTGGTTCAAGGTACTGGACAGCAGACCTTTAGTCATGCCGGCCAATACACCAATCAGGCAACCGATGATGGCTGCCGTGACGGTTATACCCACTGCTGCACCAAACGTGAGCTGAGACCCGATGATAAGACGTGACAGAATATCGCGTCCCAAGTCGTCCGTTCCCAAGAAGTAATCGACAGAACCTGATGGTGACCAAGAAGGCGGCACAAGTAGCTCGCCAGATTGAGCCTGAGGGTCAAAAGGGGCGATTAACGGCGCAAATAGGGTGATTAATACAATGAAAGTGAGACACCATAAGCCAAACATTGCCAAACCGTTAGCGCGGTAGCTGCGCCAGAATCGTTCGAACTGAGTTGGAATGTGTTCTTCCTGATAAACGTTATTTGTTAGCATACCATTCCTTTCTCACCAGAGGGTTAATCATGGCACCAATCAAATCCGAAAGGATATTGGCGGTCAGAACCAGGGTTGCAAGCACCATAACGCCTGCCTGAATAGAGGCATAGTCTTGGTTTGCCAGCGCATCTAATAGCCAGCGGCCAATACCTGGCCAGTTGAAAACAGACTCGGTAATGATCGCAAGGGTGATCATGCTCGATAGTTGAACGCCGACTTTTGGGACGATTGGCGGAATCGCGTTGCGCAGTACGTGCTGTGTGATGATCTCTCGGTTGGAAAGACCTTTAATTCGAGCGGCACGAATGTAATTTTGACTCATTACTTCGGCAACCGACGAACGCATTAAACCAATAACTTGGGTCGTTGGCGCGAGTGCTAGTACCAAACAAGGCAGCACCATATGTTCAATAACACTTTGCAATGCATGGGCACGATACTCGCCCTTTGCCATAAAAGCATCGACGATGGCAAAGCCAGTAATATGATCGATTTCATACAGCAGGTCATAGCGGCCAGCCACCGGGAAAAATTGATACTCGAGTGAAAACACCATGATAAGTAGCAACGCCACCCAAAAAATTGGCGCGGAATACCCGGACATGGCTAAAAACGAGATACTGGTATCTAACACTTTTCCCTGTTTCATCCCCGCCAGAGTTCCTAATGGAATCCCAATAAACAGCGAAACCAGAAAAGCAAAAAAGCACAGCTCTAACGTTGCCGGGAACACGATGGCTAATTCATCGAAAATGGCATTGCCACTCTTGCTGTAGCCGAAATCAAGCTGTGACAGGTTAACAAGATAACTTTGCCAACCCGACCAAAACTCAACTTGTGCCCAATGCGATAGAGGATCGAGACGCAGCAGAGAGAAGCCCACCAAAGTGAGGATCATCAATGTGATGAAAAATAGGTTAAAGCGTCGAATGGTATACAAAAACATCAGTGAACTCTCTCAACTCTATCAAATGGTTGTGCATTGAAAGGGCTTGATTTGAAGCCTGTCAGCGATTTGTCGTGAACACGGAATTGCACACCATGCGCTAGTGGAATAACAGGGAATTGCTCATTCAATATGTTTTGCGCCTGACGGTAGAGGTTCAAACGGTATCGTGGTTCCTGCGTCTCTATCGCTAAATCCAGTAGGAAATCGAAATCATCGTTACACCACATCGAAACGTTCAGGCCAACTCGGTCAGACTCACATGACAATAACGGTCGGAAGAAGTTATCTGGGTCACCCGTATCACCTATCCACCCCGTAAGCAGCAAATCAAGGTTGTCCAGATTATCCAAATCGACACGTTCAAACCTATCATCTGTCAACAAGGTTAAATCCACACCAATATCGGCAAAGTTAGCTTGTATCAACTCTGCCGTTTTACGAGGACTTGGGTTGAACGCGCGCGGCTCCAGAGGAACCCACATGGTGAGCGCTAAGCCTTCTTGATAGCCAGCCTCACGAAGAAGCGCGAGAGCGTAGTTTCTGTCGTAGCGTATTTTGACACTGTCTTTTTGATAAGCCCATGAGTTTGGCGGGAGCAAGGTGTAGGCCTGAGTCCCTGTTCCGTAATAAACGGAATCCAATATGTTTTGTCGGTTAATCGCAAGGTTAAGCGCTTGACGAACTCGAGGATCAGTCAGTGCAGGGTTGCCAGTATTAATGGCGATGAAAGAGACGTTGTTCGCTGGTGTCGCTTTCAATTCCAGATTTTCATTTTCCTGAATGACTGGTATCTGGCTTGAAATTGGCGAAGACAACACATCGCATTCATTTCTTAGTAATTTTGCCAGTGTGCCGGTTCCACGATGCGAAATATCAAAAACCACCTGTTCCATTTTCGCTGGAGAGTTCCAGTATTGAGCATGACGTTCTAAGCGAATTAAATCATTCACCTGGAACTCTTTTAGCTGGAATGGGCCTGTACCAATGGGAAATTGATCAATCTGCTCTTTATGATCTTTAGCCGCGAGTTGTTGTCCGTACTCAGCCGATAGCAATACTGCGTGGCTGGTGGCAATGTTGGCCAGAAAAGAGAAGTTTGGCTTTGAAAGCTTAAACATGACGGTGTCATTGTCGATAGCAATGACATCTTGCAGCAAGTTCTTGAAGTCCAGACCGGCAAACCATGGATACAAACCACCGCCCACTTGATGGAAAGGGTGGTTGTCATCAATGATTCGTTTGAAGCTAAACACGACGTCTTGCGAGTTCAGTGCTCGGCTGGGTGTAAACCAAGATGTCGACTGAAATTGAACACCGTGCTTGAGCTTAAACGTGTATTCAGTCCCATCTGCATTTACTGACCAGCTTTGTGCAATATTGGCAACCGGCTTATGGGATGTAGGATCGAGCGTAAGCAACGTATCATACAACTGAGGGCTCAATGCTTCAGCAGTAATACCACTATCAACCAATTGTGGGTTAAATGTTGTTGGCTTACCTTGCCCACAAAACACAAATCCTGTTTGGCGAATATCATTGTGGTCGATCTCATCGCCACAGGCGGTGAGTAAGCTAATCCCGATAAGGCTCAGCGATAATCTTATAAAAGCATTCATAATATGAAATGTTCATTGGATCTTGCTTGTTTCATCGAAGTTAATCATCTGGCGTTACAAGCGAAAATGATCCCGCTAATTTAACACCTTTGTGAACTCGCTCCAAATACAAAATCTTTTGCTCGCAGTGTGTTAGATAAAAAGACCTAGTCTAATTATCACTGTAGACCTAAATTGTTACGCATGTTTAGGTCTCGTTTCTGTTTGTGATAGCAAATATTGAGTTCAACCCGGCATCAACTTTGCCCGACTAACCCATATTTGCGAACCATTCCACGTAATTGATGGTAACTTAGCCCGAGCAATTCTGCAGCCTGACGCTGATTGAACTTAGCTTCTTCCAGCGCACGGTTGAGCAAGCTAATATCTTGCTCTTCTTGCCACTGTTTGTAATCGAGCGGGAAATGAACTTGAGTGCTTTGTTCGGTCACATCTTTTTCTTCTTCTTGCTCATTCGAGTGACCCAAAGCGTTGTCCCAGACGGTTGCGAAAGGATTGAATATCAACTGATCAATTGGATCGGCGTTTAAGCCATGTTGATAGATCGCGCGCTCAATGACGTTTTTCAGCTCCCGAACGTTCCCTGGCCAAGGGTAGTCAAGTAACGAGCGTTCTGCTTCTGCGGTGAAACCAACGAAATATTCAAGCTGAAGTTCGCGGCACATCTTAATGGCGTAGTATTCCGCCAAAGAAAGAATGTCTTCTTTTCTCTCACGGAGAGGAGGAAGCATGATGACATCAAAAGCAAGCCGGTCGAGCAGATCGGCACGGAAATCACCTTGTTCAGCAAGTTTGGGTAAGTCGGCATTGGTCGCACAGACTAATCGCACGTCGGCATTCAAAGCAGTGTGCCCGCCAACGCGTTCATATTCACCATATTCGATTACGCGCAGCAACTTTTCTTGCACTAACAGTGGCGCAGTCGCCAGTTCATCAAGGAAAAGGGTACCGCCTTCCGCTCGCTCAAAACGACCTTTATGTTTGCCTTTTGACCCAGTGAACGAGCCAGATTCATGGCCAAACAATTCAGAATCAATCAAACCTTCGCTCAATGTGGCACAATTTAATGACAGAAGTGGCTTGTCCCAACGTCTTGATAAATAATGCAAACGCTGTGCAATAAGCTCTTTACCGGTACCGCGCTCACCAATAATGAGTACCGGACGTTCAATTGGCGCAAGTTGTGATACTTTATCTAATACAGCGAGAAAAGCGGGCGATTCACCAATCAGGTTTTGCTTCATAGATTCCTTCTTACTTAGCTGCCTAGGTGTGAATTCAATAGGGAATTGGTGAAATTCACCAACAGTTGGTGAAAAACATCATAGCATAATGGTGCATAACAACAACAAAATGAATAACCTATTGATTTTATGGTGGAATTTAAGTTGGCACGTAACTTGTTATGTATTTAGGTAGACACAAGGTAAATCACCACCTTGTCGGGTTTTAATAGGAAAAAAGAGGAGTTCCGTCATGGGTATTTTTTCTCGTTTTGCAGATATCGTTAACTCAAACATCAGTGCATTGTTGGACAAGGCGGAAGATCCTGAAAAAATGATCCGTCTCATCATTCAAGAAATGGAAGACACACTTGTCGAAGTGCGTACCAACTCAGCGAAAGCGATTGCAGACAAAAAAGAGCTGGCTCGTAAAGTTGAGGCTATCGAAGATCAGATCAACGAATGGGGCAAAAAAGCCAGCCTTGCGTTGGTAAAAGAGCGTGAAGATTTAGCGCGTGCTGCTCTTATAGAGAAGCAAAAGCTTGAACAGTTAATCAAAGGTCTTCATACAGAACAAACTTTGGTTGAAGAGACCATTGATAAGTTAACTGGTGAAATTGGTAAGCTGGAAAACAAAATTGCGGAAACACGAGCGAAACAGCAAGCTCTGGCAATCCGTAATCAAACAGCAACTAATCGTCGTGATGTGCAAAAACATCTTCACACTAGCCGTACCAATGAAGCGATGGCTAAGTTTGAACAATACTCACGTAAAGTCGATGAGTTGGAAGCAGAAGCTGACCTATATTCAAGCACTGGCCAGTCAAAATCGTTAGAGCAGGAGTTTGCAGAGCTTCAGGCGCAAGATGAAATTGAAAAAGAGTTGGCAAAACTGAAAGAACAGATGTCATCACAAGATAAATAAAAGAGGAGCCATTTATGACGACATTTTTTATAACAGGACCAGTCATTGTCTTTTTGATCTTTGTCGCTCCACTTTGGCTCTTCTTACACTATCGCAGTAAACGTAAAACGGATAGTGCACTGTCGAGCCAGGATCTGGAGCGCCTTCAGGTACTATCCGAAAAAGCAGAATCGATGCAGGCTCGGGTAGATACACTTGAACGCATTCTAGACGCAGAGTCGCCAACGTGGAGACGTAAGTATGAGTAGTCGAGAGCTTTATCGTGACCCAGCAAATGGCAAGCTTGCTGGTGTGTGTGCCGGATTTGCTAACTACTTTGGTGTGGAAGTCTGGTTGATTCGTATCTTGGTTATTTCTGCAGGTTTGCTCGGCGGTACGTTTTTGGTGCTTCTCGCCTATGTCGCTTTGGCGTTTATGTTGGAAAAGCAGCCAATGACTTATTCAGAAAATATCAAGGCCCAGCAGGATCATACTCTAAAGAGTAAGCCATGGCAGAAGGGCCAAAGTCCGGAGCAGTTCTTGAGTGTGCTTGAGCGCGATTTTAACCGCATTGATGGCAAAATTCGCAATATGGAAGCGTATGTCACTTCCGATACATTCAGAGTCAACAGAGAGTTCAACAAGCTCTGAGGATTATGCAACTAGGATTTTATTTTAAAGAGCAGGCCCCAAGCCTGCTTTTTGCTCACAAATTCCTCATTTAAATCAATATTATCTCCGCCTCACATGGCAGCTTGAGCATTGTTCATCTAACTTAAATGTAGTCTCTATATTCGTTGGATGAATATGATGAAAAAGCTGCTCATTCCAATAGCCGTTACGGCTGCTTTGTCGGGATGTGGTAAAGAACTACCACCCGTTCCCGAACCTGAATCTCGACCCGCTAAACTTTTTACGGTCTCTGTTGGTAACTCACAGTTTGATCGTCATTTCCCTGCTACGACTGACTCTGGCGATAAAGCCGTATTAGCCTTTCGTGTTCCCGGGCTACTTCAGTCGATTGACGTTCACGAAGGTCAACTCGTCAGTAAAGGTGATGTGTTGGCAACACTCAACCCCGACGAATACACGCTTCTGGAACAACAAGCGAGAGCAAATTTTGCGCTCGCGGACGTGCAATACCAACGTTATAAAAAGCTTCGTGTCGATCAGGTTGTGTCAGAACAGGACTTTGATGAAGCGAAAGCCAATCACAATTCTGCCAAAGCTCAGTGGGATCAGGCGAAAGCGAATTTGAGTTACACCAAACTCGTTGCTCCTTATGATGGCACGATCTCATACCTTCCTGCGGAAAACCATGAATACGTTGCCGCCAAAGAAGGCGTGATGAATATCCAAACCAATCAATTGATGAAGGTGATATTCCAGCTTCCTAGCCACTTGCTCAATCGTTATGCTCCTGGAGTTAACGTCACAGCAAAAATGGAATTTGATGCCTTTCCAGAACGGTCATTCGATTTAACTTTTCAGGAGATCGATACCGAAGCTGACCCTAAAACGGGCAGTTACAAAGTCACTATGGTAATGGAGCGTCCTGAAGGCGTTGGGATCTTACCAGGGATGTCCGGTAACGTGCTTGTTACTTCACTGAACTCTGGCGTTACAACCATTCCCAATTCAGCTCTGTTTGAAGAGTCAGGACAAAGCTACGTCTGGCGTGTAGATGAGCAAGGTATTGTGACCAAAGCCGCGATCACAATGAATGACAAAAATCAGGTTCTAGAAGGTCTGGATGATGGTGATGTGATCGTGATTTCTGGCGTCAACGTGATAGAGCCGGGTATCAAAGTCAGAGCCTGGGTTAAGGAAAGAGGGTTGTAATATGAAAAGAATTATAGCCTTAGCTGTCTTATGCCTGCCGTTCTTCATCTCGGGTTGCGGTGATAAAGGGCCTGAAAAAGAGGTGGAAATCCCCCGAGTAAGAGTCGTTTCTTTAGAGGGGAGTAAGGTCGACGATAATCTGTACTTTCCTGCGGTGGCCAATGCGGCTGATCGTTCGCATCTCAGTTTTAGAGTTGCGGGAGAAATTAGCAGTATCAGGGTCAAAGAGGGCGATAAGGTGAAAAAAGATGACGTTATTGCCACGTTAGACCCGACGGATTATCAATTGGATGTGGACAATGCTTCTGCCCGGTTTTCTGTAGTGGATAGTCAATACCGCCGCTCTCGTCCTCTTGTCGATAAAGGCTTACTGGCTAAATCGCAGTTTGATGAAATTGCTGCTCAGCGCCAAATCGCTCTGGCAGAGCTGAAACTAGCTCAACTACGTTTGTCATTTACGACTTTAAAAGCACCAGTGGATGGCATCATCTCCAGGGTTAATGTTGATCAGTTCGAAAATATTCAAGTTGGCCAATATATCGTGAATATACACAGCTTGGATCGTTTTGAAGTTCTTATTCAATTTCCGGATCGTTTGTACGTCAAAGAGCCTCCTACCGATGAAAGGCTCACCTCCATTCAGGGGGTTGTGCGTGTTCCAAGCGGTAATGAATACATAGGAACTGTCAAAGAGTTTACCACTGAGCCCGATCCAGCAACCGGCACGTTCACGGTTACCCTCTCACTACCGATGCCAAAAGACGAATACATCCTCGATGGAATGGCGGTTGAAGTCACGTCAAAAGATGAAAAGGTCGGGTTGAATTTGAATGTTGGGATCAACGTACCAATCGAAGCGATTTTCAACGCGGATGGCGACGACCTGAGCCGTGAAAACAAATTCGTTTGGGTACTTAACGACGATAATACCGTTTCTCGCCAACAGATACGCACGGGTAAAGCTTCAAAGACATCGATACAAGTGCTTGACGGGCTTGAATTACACGACAAGGTTGTCGTCGCTGGGGTGTCAAGACTCAGAGAAGGTATGCAAGTAGAAGTGGTTGAGCAGGAGGCTGGTTTATGAATGAGAAAAATAAAGTGCCTCAAACGGACGAAGACGTAACGGGTATCGCGGCTTACTTTATTAAAAACCGTGTTATCAGTTGGATGGTGTCACTGATTTTCTTGATCGGTGGGGTCGCCGCATTTTTTGGATTAGGACGTCTGGAAGATCCTGCTTTCACCATCAAAGACGCCATGGTCGTCACCTCGTATCCGGGAGCGACGCCTCAACAAGTGGAAGAAGAGGTCACGTACCCACTTGAAAAAGCCATTCAGCAATTGACGTACGTCGATGAGGTGAATTCTATTTCGAGTCGTGGGCTGTCTCAAATTACCGTAACGATGAAAAACAATTACGGCCCGGATGACTTACCTCAAATTTGGGATGAATTAAGGCGAAAAGTTAATGACTTGAAAGGCACGTTGCCGCCTGGTGTGAATGATCCTCAGGTGATTGATGACTTTGGCGATGTCTACGGCATTTTGCTCGCAGTGACCGGAGATGGTTATAGCTACAAAGAACTGCTGGATTACGTTGATTACCTGAGACGGGAACTCGAACTTGTAGACGGTGTGAGTAAAGTATCTGTGTCTGGCACACAGCAAGAACAGGTCTTTATTGAAATCTCGATGAAGAAATTGAGCAGTTTGGGTTTGTCTCCCGATACCGTATTCGGCCTCCTCTCAACTCAAAACGTAATCTCCGATGCTGGTGCGATCAGAATTGGTTATGAATATATTCGAATCCAACCAACCGGGCAGTTTCAGAATGTCGACGAGCTGGGTGATTTATTGCTGACCGAAGTGGGTGCTCAGGGACTGATTTTCCTTAAAGATGTCGCTGACATTAAACGCGGCTACATTGAGGTTCCAACCAATATCGTCAACTTCAATGGCAGCTTGGCGCTGAATGTCGGTGTTTCGTTTGCACAAGGGGTCAATGTTGTTGAAGTCGGAAAAGTGTTTGATCGCCGACTTGCTGAATTGAAGTATCAACAACCCGTCGGAATCGAGATCTCAGAAATTTATAGTCAACCGAAGGAAGTGGATAAATCGGTAAGTGGCTTTGTTGTGAGTCTCGCACAAGCGATTGGGATAGTGATCGTCGTATTGCTGTTCTTTATGGGGCTTCGTTCTGGCTTACTTATCGGTTTGATCTTACTGCTAACCGTCCTTGGTACATTCATCTTCATGAAGTACCTGGCCATCGATCTACAACGTATTTCTTTAGGGGCGTTGGTCATCGCTTTGGGGATGCTGGTGGATAATGCCATCGTCGTTGTGGAAGGGATATTAATAGGTACGCAAAAGGGAAGAACGCGCTTACAAGCAGCGACCGATATCGTTACCCAGACTAAGTGGCCTTTGCTTGGCGCGACTATCATTGCGGTCACCGCTTTTGCGCCGATTGGGCTTTCGCAGGACTCCACAGGTGAGTACTGCGGTACCTTGTTTACTGTGCTTCTCATCTCTTTGATGCTCAGTTGGTTTACCGCGATTTCATTGACGCCATTTTTTGCCGACATTTTCTTCAAAGGCCAGAAAATAAATCAAACGGAAGGCGAAGATAGCGACCCGTATAATGGTATTGTTTTTGTTACCTACAAGACGTTTCTCGAGTTTTGCATGCGTCGTGCATGGTTCACTGTCGTGGTGTTAATTGTTGGGCTCGCGGCCAGTGTGTACGGATTTATGTTTGTAAAACAGTCCTTCTTCCCATCTTCAACAACACCGATTTTTCAGTTGGATGTTTGGTTACCTGAGGGGACGGATATTAGAGCAACCAATGATAAGCTGAACGAACTTGAACATTGGTTAGCGCAACAAGAACATGTTGAGCATATTACGACGACGGCAGGGAAAGGCTTGCAGCGCTTCATGTTGACGTATGCACCAGAGAAAAGTTATGCCGCGTATGGTGAAATCACCACACGAATGGAGAACTATGAAGCGCTTGAGCCCTTGATGGCGCGTTTCCGAGAGCATCTAAAAGCCAATTACCCTGAAATTAACTATAAACTTAAACAAATTGAGTTAGGCCCGGGTGGTGGTGCGAAAATTGAAGCGCGACTTATCGGTTCTGACCCAACGGTGCTTCGCACGCTCGCCGCTCAGGTAATGGATATTATGTACGCTGACCCTGCCGCGACGAATATTCGACATGATTGGCGAGAACGTACTCAAGTTTTGGAGCCTCAGTTTAACGAGAGCCAGGCTCGCCGTTACGGCATCACCAAATCAGATGTCGATGATTATCTTTCCATGTCGTTTTCGGGTATGAAGATTGGTCTTTATCGTGATGGTACGACGTTGATGCCAATCGTGGCTCGATTGCCTGAAGATGAACGGATCGATATTCGTAACATCGAAGGAATGAAAATTTGGAGTCCGGCAAAAACTGAATTTATCCCGCTGCAACAAGTGACAATGGGATACGATATGCGTTGGGAAGATCCAATCGTTGTGCGTAAAAATCGTAAACGTATGCTCACGGTAATGGCTGACCCTGATATATTGGGTGAAGAAACGGCTTCAACATTGCAAAAGCGTCTACAACCTCAAATCGAAGCGATTGAGATGCCGCCGGGATACTCTATCGAGTGGGGTGGTGAATACGAGTCATCAGGTGATGCTCAGGCGTCGTTGTTTACGACAATGCCAATGGGTTACTTGTTCATGTTCCTTATTACCGTATTCCTGTTCAACTCGGTTAAAGAACCTTTGATTGTGTGGCTGACTGTTCCACTGGCTCTGATTGGTGTTACCACAGGACTTTTGGCTCTCAATACGCCATTTGGTTTTATGGCTTTACTGGGCTTCTTAAGTTTGTCGGGGATGGTACTGAAAAACGGCATCGTTTTGCTTGATCAAATTGAGATTGAAATGAAGTCAGGTAAAGATGCCTATGATGCGGTTGTCGACGCCGCAGTGAGTCGTGTCCGTCCTGTATGTATGGCGGCAATCACCACGATTTTAGGCATGATTCCGCTTTTACCCGATATTTTCTTCAAGCCAATGGCTGTGACGATTATGTTCGGTTTGGGTTTTGCGACGGTATTAACTTTGATTGTTGTCCCAGTCCTGTATCGTCTATTCCACAGAGTCGCCGTACCGAAATAGAATGAGTATAAATCGATAACGCCTCTGGCTAGCGAGTCAGGGGCGTTCTTATAAGGATGCATAATGACAGAAAATAACAGTTGCGCCTGGGCGATGAACCACCCGCTGGAACGTGAGTATCATGATGCTGAGTGGGGAATACCCGTTTATGACGATAAAGTACTGTTTGAATTTATTACCCTTGAAGGTGCACAAGCGGGGCTAAGCTGGATAACCATACTAAAGAAAAGAGAAGGCTACAGAGAAGCATTTGAACACTACGATTTAGATGCGTTGGAGCAGCATGGTGAAGAGCGAGCTGAATATATCGTAGACAATTATGATGTCGTCAAACATCGCGGCAAGATCAATTCAGTGTTCAGTAACGCAAAAGCCGCTAAGGCGTTGATTGAAGAGTATGGAAGTTTGTCAGAGGCTTTGTGGCAGTTTGTCGACCATAATCCTGTGATCAATCAATGGCAGGATATGAGCGAAGTGCCCGCGTCTACCGAGCAATCAAAAGCGATGAGTAAATTCCTTAAGAAAAAAGGTTTTAAATTTGTCGGAGAAACCATCTGTTATGCGTTTATGCAAGCGGTCGGGATGGTAGATGACCATATCGTCGGATGTCCGTGTAAAACGGTGCAGAACTGACTAAACCAAACTATAAGAAAATGCCCTCGAGTTGAGGGCATTTTTGTGGATATCGATTCCTAAAGTGAAACTTCTTCCTCTAGAATCAGGGCATTGTATCTTGCCAAACCTGCTTCCAGATCGGCGATCAAGTCTTCGACGTCTTCCAAACCAATGTGAAGACGGATTAACGTCCCTTCAAAATGTGGGTGCGAGACTGTGCGTAAGCTGTTAAAGCTCTTTGGCTCATTAGCTAGAATCAAGCTCTCGTAACCACCCCAGGAGTAGCCCATACTGAAGTGCTTCATCCCGTCAAGCAAGGCTGTTGTTGCTTTAGGGCATGATGTTTTGAGTACGAATGAGAACAGACCATTACCGCCAGTAAAATCGCGTTTGAAAAATTCATGGCCAGGCGAGGTTTCCAGTGCAGGATGCAGTACTCGCTCCACTTCAGGGCGAGTTTCTAACCATTTAGCCACTTTCAAGCTGCTTTCTGCGTGCTGGCGAAGACGAACATCTAGAGTGCGTAGACCGCGGAGGCCCAGGTACACATCGTCAGGAGAAACACACTGTCCCATCAAGTAGCTTTGTTCTCTCAATTGTGGCCAATATTTCTCTGAAGCGACTGCCGTGCCCAGCATAACGTCTGAGTGACCGACGATGTATTTCGTCGCAGCCTGCACTGAAATATCAACCCCATGGTCAAACGGAGAGAAGTTAATACCAGCGCCCCAAGTGTTATCGAGTACCACAACGATGTCGTGCTCATGGGCGATACGAGCAAGGGTCGGAACATCTTGTACTTCCATGGTAATTGAACCCGGAGATTCCAGGAAAAGTACTTTGGTATTTGGTTGAATTAAATCACGAATGTTCTCGCCGATCATTGGGTCGTAGTAGGTTGTCTCAATCCCCATTTTTTTCATGATGACGTTACAGAAATCACGAGTCGGTTCGTAACACGTGTCAACCATAAGAATGTGGTCACCAGTCTCAACTAGAGATAGGATTGTGTTTGAAATAGCCGCTGTTCCACAAGGGTAGAGGGCACATCCCGCACCGCCTTCAATTTCAACCATTGCGTCCTGAAACGCGAAATGTGTGTTAGTACCGCGACGTCCGTAAAACAGCGTTTTGTTTGCGCGGTTAATTGCTGCTTGGTTTTTCTCTGCAACACTGTCAAATACGATGGTTGAAGCACGTTGAACTGGTGGGTTAACAACACCGTTTGTCCACTTTTTATCGCGGCCTGCGGTAATCAGCTTGGTCTTTTTACCCTCTGACATATAAATTCCCTGTTTAAATAAAACGATTTTGATTATTTAAAACATGGACTACGGGTTGTTTGCAAGGGAAAACTCTATTATCGAGCCATAACCACTTGGAACACCTAATAGCCTAAGGGAATACTCAGTGAGTGTGATGAGGGTTATCTCACTTATTTGGGGGGACAGGAGTCCGATAAAACAATCCCGCGCCAAACCGTTTGGTGCGGGATTGAAGTCGCTCTTAACTCCAGAGTGCTTTAAAGCAGAGGGTTAAACAGATAGAAAACACGCTCCAAGAAGCGAGAGAAAAGGCTCCGTTTATCCCACACCTTTTTTTCCACCGGATAGGACTGTTTGATGTAACTGTCTTGCAGAGATGACATCTCTTTGGTGAAGTCTTCATCATCGACTGCCAGCGTTACCTCAAAGTTCAGCCACAAGCTACGCATGTCCATGTTTACGGTGCCGACTAAACAAAATTGGTCGTCAATAACGACAGATTTTGTATGCAGCAACCCGCCATAAAACTCATAAATTTTTACACCCGCGGCAAGAAGCTCACTATAGAAGGCGCGAGAAGCCCACTGAACCATGACCGAGTCATTCTTATGAGGGATGATAAGTTCTACCTCAATGCCTCGTTGCGCGGTCATCTTCAGTGTCTCAAGCAAATCGGTGTTAGGCACGAAATACGGAGTCGTGATTCTCACCGAACGATTGGCTTGGTTAATGGCTAACGTTAACACCTGATAAATAAGATACTCCGGCATGCCCGGACCTGACGGTACCACTTGTATCGGATGCTGGTACTGATAACTATCGATTTTGCATTCCGGTCGCTTAGGAAGTTGACGCTCGCCGGTTTCGACCTCCCAGTCCCAGCAGTGAATGGCGCTTAGCACATTAACCGTTGGGCCAGTAATCCGCACCATAATGTCAATCCAATGACCGACACCACTGCTTTGCTTAAAGTAAGCCGGATCGACGAGGTTCATTGAGCCGGTGTAAGCGATCTCGTCATCAATAACAATGATCTTTCTGTGTTGGCGAAGATCTAAACGGCGCAAGAAAATACGCCACATTTTCACTTCCAAGGCTTGTATCACTTCAATGCCCGCATCTTTCATCATCCGGTACCACGGGCTTCTGAAAAAGCGTGGGCTGCCGGCAGAATCCAGTAACAGTTTTACATTGACTCCACGTTTGGATGCTCGGATAAGCGCTGAGGCGACGGAATCGGCTAGACCTCCGGGGTGCCAAATGTAGAACACCATCCGAATACTGGTTTGTGCATTTTCGATATCTTCGATAATCGAGTGCAAAATTTCGTCTGGCTTCTGCTGCAATGAGAGTGTGTTACCACTGAGAGCGGGTAGCCCGAGACGGTTATTACACAGTTCATCAATGCGATAGATATGACGCCCCATCGTTTCAGGCATGTGCGCGTGGCAATCATTAAGTTGGCTGAACCATTCTGCAAAGGGGGCGAACATCTCTTTCGCGCGCTCAGCTCGCTTTCTGCCTAAATTAAGTTCACCAAACAGGAAATAACACGCGACACCAAGAACCGGAAGAATATAAATGATCATCAGCCACGCTAACGAAACACTTACGGCACGGCGTTTTAAAACTACCCGAATGGTGACACCAGCGACCAATAACCAATACAGTCCAATGCCAGCAAGAGTAAGAAAATGATAAAACTTATCCATATACGCTCAAATTTATACGCCCATTTACGATATTAGGCATAAAAGTGTGTTGGGGAAACTGCTTTCTTATTAAGAGTTAGAGTGATTTTATATGAGGGATTAAGTTCATAACAGGGGAATCTGTTATTCATGTTTGAAAACCAAGGTTAATCTTTAATCAGTGAATAAAAAAGCAGCATATAACATGCGTGATGCAGCAATTGTGCGATAAATATACTTGTTGAGGCTTTTAATTTTAATGGGGAACTGGTTTACTGACCGCATAGAGCGTCTAACATTATTTTCATAAGTGTATAACTTAATATAAACACACATTTTTGACGCCTATCTCAATGCAAACACAACACATTTAATTTTGGAGAAAAAGCGTGGCTACAACTAATACAGCACCACGTGATACGTGGGGGTCTAAATTAGGCTTCGTTATGGCCGCAGCGGGTTCAGCTGTGGGCTTGGGTAATATATGGAAATTTCCTTACACGGCGGGAGAGGGTGGCGGTGGCGCATTTGTTGCCATTTACCTAATCTTCGTCATCTTTATTGGCTTCAGCGTAATGCTGACCGAATTTGCCGTTGGTCGAAAAACAGGTCGAGCTGCTGTTGGTGCATTTAAATCAACCGATCGCCGCTGGACGTTTACAGGCGTAATGGGCGTACTGAGTGGCCTGCTGATCATGGGTTTCTACCCTGTTGTTGGCGGCTGGGCTCTGGCTTACATCTTTAAGGTGGGCTCGGGCTTGCTGAGTACTCCTGACGCTATCGGTGATAGCTTTGGTGCTTTCATCTCTGACCCTATCCAGCCTCTGATTTGGATGGCGCTTTACCTGTTCATGAATATCTTCATTGTTATGAAAGGTATTTCTGGCGGTATCGAGAAAGCAGGTAAAGTTCTGATGCCACTGCTATTCCTTATTTTGATCGTCGTATCAATAAAAGGTCTGATGCTACCAGGTGCAATGGCAGGCGTTGAGTTCTTGTTCATGCCAGACTTCTCTGAAGTCAACAGCAGTGTGGTACTTGCTGCGCTCGGGCAGGCGTTCTTCTCACTAAGTTTGGGTATGGGTTGTATGATTACTTACGGCTCTTACCTGAAGAAGAAAGAAAACGTGGTTCAAACCACTGGCATGATTACAGCAATGGATACAGGCGTCGCAATTCTTGCGGGTATTGCAATGTTCCCGGCGATGTTTGCTTTTGGTATTGAGCCAGCAGCAGGCCCAGGTCTGGTGTTTGTTGTTGTTCCACAACTGTTCGCTGAAATGGGCGGTCTAATCGGCTTCCTGTTTGCGATTATGTTCTTTGTTGGTCTGACTGCGGCTGCATTAACGTCTTCGGTTTCACTGCTTGAAGTGGTGGTTTCTTACCTAATCGACGAAAAAGGTATGAAGCGTTCAAAAGCGGTGCTTTCAGCAAGCTCGGTAATGGCAATATTGTGTGTATTCGCTTCTTTGTCACTGGGCGGAATGGGTCCAACACTGTTTGGTACTGGTGCATTCGATATCTTCGACCTACTGACTGACAAAATCTTCATGGCTGTTGGTGGTATGTTGCTGTGTATCTTTGCTGGCTGGAGACTCAAGCGTGATGAGCTTGAGAAAGAAATCACGAATGATGGTGAAGTATCTTTCCCACTATTTGGGCTATGGTACAACCTAGTGAAGTACGTTATCCCAGTCGCGATTGCAATTGTTGCTTTCATGGGCATCAAATCAGGATTTGACAGTGGTAAAGGTGAAATCATGGTACTCGGTATCGTGACTATCGGCCTGGCAGCTATCTTCTCGAAGAAGCTGTAAACCGTCACATCTTTAAAAAGGGAGCCAGGTCGGCTCCCTTTTTTATTCCAGTTACTGATTCCTGCTTACTTGATAGTTCAAGGGCAGCTTACACACGTTAACTTTTAGAGCGTAAGCTAGGGGTAGGGAAAGCTGAATGGGCAGTTTAAGCTCGCCTAATCAATCAGAATCGGTATACTTCTGGCTCCAAACGTGGAGCTAGGTTTTTATGTTCGATATTCTACATACCCATCCAGATTTTCTGATCATCAACAAGCATCCCAACGTCTCTGTTCATAAAGACGATGGTGACACTATGCTGCTGCAAGAAGTGGCGAAGCAGAGTGGGGATGAGCAGCTCTATCTCATCCATCGGTTGGATAAAATGACGTCGGGTATTCTGCTTCTCGGACGCAACGCCAAAGCCGCCAGCGTCTTGTCTCAAGCCTTTGCTGATCGACAAGTGGAAAAATTCTATCTGGCGATTGGCTCGAAAAAGCCGAAAAAGAAACAAGGTTTGGTGATTGGCGATATGGAACGTTCACGCCGTTCATCATGGAAACTGGTAAACAGCAAACATAATCCTGCGATAACACAGTTTTTCTCCCTTGCTGCAGAACCCGGTGAGCGCCTATTTTTGTGTAAGCCACACACTGGTAAAACGCACCAAATCCGCGTGGCATTAAAATCGGTTGGCTCAGGTATTGTTGGCGATCCAATTTATAATGCGGGTAACGAAGCTGATCGCGGTTATCTGCATGCCTTCTCCCTTTGCTTCCAATATCAAGATGAGCAATATCGCTTTGTCTGCGATCCGAGAGATTATGAAGCCCTTGGCAGCAAATGGCACAGTGGAATTGTCTCTCAAGGCTTGGATAGCTGGCTTTCCCCATGGGAACTGAACTGGCCTACGATCAAATAACCGTCACAAAGAAATTAATAAGAGAATTCGATGCAAGCATCACAACTTTCGCTGTTTTTTCAGCATCTGGAAACCGAGCTCGCGCAAGCTCCGAATGAAATTCGTCGACTGTTTCACGGCCGTGGCCGTCGTTTTGAAGGTCTAGAGCAAATCACTTGCGACTGGTTACAAGGTCAGTTGATCATTAACTTATTCAAAGAAGTCGACGACGCGTTTCTCGCTGAATTGAAAAGTGGCCTCAATGCGTTAGCTGAATCAGAACTGTGGGTGAGCAAACAAGGCCGTACAATGGTACTTCAGCACCGTTATGCCGATGGCGCACCTTCAGAAGTGCTTGTTGGTGAGTTAGATGCTCGCCCCGTCGTTGAAGAAAGCGGTTTGAAATACCAGTTGGATATTGGCCGCAACCAAAACTTTGGTCTGTTTTTGGACATGCGTTACGGTCGCGATTGGGTACGAGAAAATGCCAAGCATAAAAACGTGCTTAACTTGTTTGCTTATACCTGTGGCTTTTCTGTCGCTGCCATTGCGGGTGGTGCAGACAAAGTCGTAAACGTAGACATGGCGAAAGCGTCGCTGTCTAAAGGGCGCGAGAACCATAAGCTGAATGGTCACAACACAAATCAAGTCAGCTTTATGGGGCATGACATCTTTAAGTCGTGGGGCAAAATTAAGAAATCTGGCCCGTACGATATGATCATCATTGACCCACCTTCATTCCAGAAAGGCAGCTTTGCACTGACCAAAGACTACAAAAAGATTCTGCGTCGATTGCCTGATTTGTTGGCAGAAGGCGGTCAAGTGATGGCGTGTGTGAACTCACCATCAGTGACCAGTGATTTCTTGATTGAAAGCATGCAAGAAGAAGCGCCACAACTGACGTTCCGCGAGCGTCTGGATAACCCGCCAGAGTTTACGGACGTGGACAGCGAAGCGGCATTGAAAGTGTTGCTGTTCAGCTAAAAAACTCTCTGTCGCAATAGAAGAAAAATTAAACAAAAAGCGCCGCGATACGTCTGTTTAGATGTTTCGCGGCGCTTTTTTGTATTTGGAAAATTAACCAATCTGTACTTCAAGATTTTCTTCAATGGTTGATGAGCAGGCGAGCACATAACCTTGTTCAATTTCTTCTTGCGTCAATGTTTCTAGGCTGGTGGAAGAGACGCTGCCTTTACGAACTTTGCACTTGCAAGACCCACATATGCCACTTCGACATGCGACGATGAGGGGTAAGCCCGCGCCTTCAAGCACATCGGCCAATACCTGACCTTTTTGTGCATTAATGGTTTGAGCAAAGTCAGGCACGGAGACACTGGCGGTTTCGTCTGATACCACTGAAGGTTCCGTAGCTACTGGCGTAAAGCTCTCTTGATAGAAGTTTGCCATGTCAAAACCGAGTTCACTCAAGTATCTGTGAACATCTTGCATGAACTGGCTTGGGCCACAGAGGTAAACCGTGCGTTGCTTAAAATCAGGGACTAGCGTTTGCAGCCAGTCTGCGTCCAAGCGACCTTGCGGATGCAACGTTCCTTCGTTGTTCTTCAGCAACAGCTTCAAATGGAAATTGGGATACACGGCACCGAACGTTTCTAACCGATCGTAGTAAATCGTCTCTTCTGGGCTGCGTGCGATATGAAGAAATGCGATGTCCACATCGTTGTCGTTTTCATCTTGATTACTCAGCCAGTGTTTTGCCATCGAAAATACTGGCGTGACGCCGCAACCTGCACTGATCAGCAAGGCTTTTGTTTCGCCATCACGTAAAACGGGTGGGTGGTCAATGCAGTTAAATTCGCCTGCTGGTGGCAAAGCCTGAACGGTATCGCCAAGTAGTAATGAGTCGACGATGTAGTTCGAGACTTTACCGCCAGCTACACGCTTGATAGTAAGTTGAAGGTGATCGTCTTCATTAACGGAGCTGATTGAATAGGCACGAAACTCCAATTTTCCATCAATTTCGACACCCAGGTTAATAAACTGACCGGGTTTAAATTGAAACAGAAGTGATTCGGTTAATTCGGCCAACTTGATGCTGACGGTATCGTGTGTTTCGAAATATTTGTCGATACAACGGAGCGTGACGGGTTGGTTGCCTTGCCATTCAAAAAACATATCAATCTCTTTGGTTGGAGCGAGTTCAAAATCTTAGATTATAAAAGCGCCCCCAGATTAGGAGGCGCATAGCGAGCGGTCTCTTAGGCTGCCAGAATAGCTTTTAGGTCATCCTGAACATTGCCAATGCTGCGCATATCGAACTTCTCTTGGATGATTGCGATTAGGTTTGGTGTTAGGAATGCCGGCGCAGTAGGACCGGTGTAAATGCCTTTCACGCCCAGAGCGAACAACGTTAGCAAGATAACGATCGCTTTTTGCTCGAACCAGGAAAGCACAAGAGTGAGTGGCAGTTCATTAATGTCACAGTCAAACTCTTTCGCCAGTGCCAGAGCAAGCTGGATTGCTGAGTACGCATCGTTGCATTGGCCTACATCTAACAGTCGAGGGATGCCGTTGATATCGCCGAACGTATTTTTGTTAAAGCGGAATTTACCACAGGCCAACGTCAGGATTAGCGTATCTTCAGGTGCTTCTGCAGTGAAGTCGGTGTAGTAGCTGCGCTCTGCTTTATCGCCGTCACAACCGCCTACCAGGAAGAAGTGCTTGATGTTGCCTTGTTTCACTTGGTCGATAACCGCAGGCGCGGCGTTCATCAGTGCATTGCGACCGAAACCAACCGTGATGTGGTGTTCGATTTCATCATGTTGGAAACCGTCTTGCGCGAGTGCACATTCAATCACTTGGCTGAAGTCATCGCCTTCGATGTGAGCCACACCAGGCCAGCCAACAATACTACGTGTGAATAAGCGGTCTGCGTATTGACCCACATTTGGGTTCAACAGGCAGTTTGATGTCATCACGATTGCGCCAGGGAAGTTCGCAAATTCTTTCTGTTGGTTTTGCCAGGCGCTGCCGTAGTTACCCACCAGATGAGGGTATTTCTTAAGCTCAGGGTAGCCGTGTGCAGGTAGCATTTCACCGTTGGTGTAAACGTTGATGCCTTTGCCTTCTGTTTGTTGCAGAATCTTTTCCAGGTCATGCAAATCGTGACCAGATACCAGAATACATTTGCCTTTTACCGGCTTGACGTTGACCGATGTTGGCTCTGGATGACCAAAGGTCGTCGTTTCACCTTGGTCTAGCATTTCCATTACTTTGTAGTTCATCAAACCAATGCGCATTGAGCTATCGAGCAGTGCGCCAAGATCTTCCGGGTCGGTACCTAACCACGCCATGATTTCATGATATTCGGCGTAGATGTCGTTGTTGGTTTGTTCAAGTACGCGTGCGTGTTCCATATACGCAGCCGCACCTTTAAGACCGTACAGGCAAAGTAGACGCAAACCAATCACGTCTTCATGCACTTGGTCTTTACCACGGTTAACCGCGACTTGAGGAGCAAATTCCAGGATAGCTTCAGCGCTGTTTGGTAGCTCGAAGTTGGCAACGGCAGGAATGTCAGTAAGGTTGGTGTTTGACAAAGTCGCAGCAGACATTACTTGCTCTTTGAGCAGTGCTTTGTAATTCGCGGCTTGAGATGTTAGCTCAAGGATACGTTCAGGGTCGAAGTTTACGTTAGTCAGTGTAGAGAAGAATGCTCTTGGTGCCCATTGATTGATTTCATCGTTAATGATGTTGAATTCAAGTGCTTTTGATGCCCAAAAAGAAACCCCTTGTAGTGTGTAAACCAACACGTCTTGCAGGTCAGATACTTCAGATGTTTTACCGCACATACCTTGTGCAAAAGAACAACCTTTAACAGCAGGGGTTTGAATTGTCTGTTCACATTGAATACAGAACATATTGGGTTCTCCAGTGTTTGTTTTAATAGTCGTGATGATGACCACTAGAGAGCAGAATGTGTGCCAATTAATATATTATTGATTAATAAAGGTTTTTTGTGTTATTGAGGAGCGGGGTGATGTAATTAAGACAACGTGTTTGATGTCTTAATTACATCGCATTGTTATGTGTGACTATTTATTGATCCCAAACTTTTTACCCATTCGATATAAGTTACCGCGATCCATTTGTAAAAACTCCGCTGCTTTTGCCCAAACTCCACCTGTTTGGTTTAAAGCATGTTCAATCAAATCACGCTGATAGCCTTCGACTAACTCTCGCATTGGCTGACTTTCTTTCGGCAGGTAGTGTGATGTGATTTTTACATCATCAAGTGCCAGCGAGGTATCAAAATGGCTCAGCATGATCGTGCTTGCAGTTTGTTGAATGGCGTGCAAAGCCGCTCGAGTTAAGGTGTGTTCGAGCTCGCGGACGTTCCCGAACCAAGGTAAAGATTCCAGTTGAGTCAATACTTTAGGGTGAACGTGTAAATTAGGTGCGTTAAATTGTTGGCGTACTTTTTCAAGAAGATATCCCGCTAAAACAGGAATGTCACCGTCACGAGCACGCAGTGGCGGTACTAGAATTGGGAATACATTTAAACGGTGGAAAAGGTCTGCGCGAAATGTACCAGCTTCGACCTCTTTTTCCAGTTGTCGATTGGTTGCAGCGATAATGCGAACGTTAACCATCAAATGCTGGTCGCTACCTACACGCTGAAGTTCGCCTTGCTGAATAACGCGCAGCAGTTTTGCCTGCAAAATCAAAGGCAGTTCGCCCACTTCATCAAGGAAAATCGTTCCGCCATCGGCCAGTTCAAATTTACCGGCGCGGTGGCTATTGGCACCAGTAAATGCGCCTTTGACATGACCAAACAGTTCGCTTTCAGCCAGACCTTCAGGCAGGGCAGCACAGTTCACGTAGATCATTGGCTTATCGCTGCGGTGAGATTGTGCATGCACCGAATGCGCGACCAGCTCTTTACCCGTACCCGTTTCACCTGTAATCAGAACTGCATAGTCAGACTGAGCTACCGTGGCGATGTTGTTACGCAGTTGAGTGATTTGCGGGCTCAATCCAATCATCTCTCCTTTTTGTGAACGAGCTTGTTGGATAAGCGTTTGAGTAACATTTTTCTGCTTTTGGTTTTGAGTTTTGAGTGCTTTTAATTGAGCGATATTACGTAGCGTAGCTGCGGTTAAAGCCGCAAAGGTTTCTATTGCAACGGGGTCGATATCATCAAACGCACCTACTGCCAGAGCATCCATCGTCAGGGCGCCAACGAGTTGACCTTCCACATACAAGCTAAACCCCATGCAATCGTGAACATCAATACATTGGTCTTCGGTTAACAGTGTGCCATCAAATGGATCGGGTAGTGGACAATGGGCATCGAACCGAACAGGATCTCTGCTCTGAATGATGGCTTCGAGTCGTGGGTGAGCTTTGGGAAAGTAACGACGACCTAATACCGAGCTTGATAGCCCTTTCGCTGCAACAGGTGTGAGGAAGCCATCTTCATCAAAAATAAACAGGCAGGTAGCATCGCATGGAAATACTTGTGCCACACCATCAATAAGACTTTGGTACTGCTGCTCATGGGAGCGATTAGAGCTGAGGTTTAATGCGATATTGAGGAGTACGTGGTCAACAGTAGGAGTCATATCAAGCCCAAAAGTTATCTGGAAAGGGCTGATGCTAGCAACTTGATGTCATTTTCACATCGAAAATATCAGAAGTTTGATGTTACATTGACGACGATCAAGTTTGATCTCAAAAGAAACGCGCAAGCATAACGTTATTAAGTATGCTTGCGCGGATTCTGAATTCGAGTCGAAAGTTAGGAGGTATGACTCCTACTTCATGAGCCCGGATTAGCGAGGTACGACCCTTGCTTCGCTACCATACATGTTGATTTGTACCGCCTGACCCGGCTGGAATATCATGTTTGGGTTCGCTTCTTGAACGATAGAGATGATTTTTCCATCTTCCATGCGAATGGTTAGGTTGACGCCGTTTCGTTTCGCGGTCGCTTCGGCGGTTTTACTACCTGCATAGCCACCTAATAAGCCACCACCAATGGCTGCGATATCAGAGCCTGAGCCACCACCGACTTTAGAGCCTAATATACCACCAATTGCTGCACCAGCGATTGTCCCGATGGCATTGGATTGCGTGGAGGCATCAATGGTCACTGGTTCAACTTTTTCCACCGTTCCGTAGTAAACTTGCTGAACTTTTCGAGTGTCTGCCGAGCCATATGCATCACCGTAAGGGTTAGGAGAGGTACAGCCTCCTAATGCGATTACGGAAAATGTAAGCAACATGCCTAGCTTGACGTATTTTTTCATATAACCTCCAAATGGCTTTGATACTCAAAGAGTATATACCCTATTTTAGTATGTGCTGAGAGTTTCTATAAAACAGCGACTTAACCATAATTGACCCTGAGGGAATTTGCATTCTCAAACGGTGTTAATTGTCTTTGAGCGTATGAAAACCGGAATAGATACGTGTGAAGGTAGTAAACCAGCAGGCCGCACCAAATAGATAGGCAATCAGTGCGAAATGTTGCGGGAAGATACAAAATGCAATGAAAGCACCTATGGTCTCAGTGCCTTCAGTCAAGCCACTCATATAGTAAAGCGATTTGTGTTTATAAACCGGATTATCGATACCCTGTTTACTGGCCATTATCGCAAATGCCAAGAAGCTACTACCCGTTCCGACAAACGAGAAAATTAAGAAAGCACCTGCAATGGCATTTTGTTCCGGATTCGCGAGCACAAACCCGAAAGGGATCAGTGAATAAAACAGAAAGTCTAAGCTGATATCGAGAAAGCCGCCAGCGTCGGTAATCCCCTGAATTCTCGCTAAGGCACCATCCAGTCCATCACAAAACCGATTGAGCAGGATAAACAACAGAGCTGTCAAATAATGTTCTGTGATCAGGGCTGGTACAGCTAAGCAGCCAACAGCAAAACCAAATAGGGTGGTTTGATTAGCCGTGATGCCGAACTTGTCGACGAATTGTGCACTTTGAGTCAGTGGCCATCTGATGACTTTGATACTGAAACGATCAAGCATTCTCTGTCTCCCATGGCCAAGTTATACAGCGGCTACCTTCGGGAATGTCATCTTCATCGTGGGTGACCATTATCGTCGGGATATTGGCTTGTTGAAGTTGCTCAACCACCCAGTTGCGAAATTGCACTCTCAGGTCTTTATCGAGCTTACTAAAAGGCTCATCCAAAAGTGCGGCTTTAGGTTGTGCGAGCAACATGCGCGTCAGAGCAATACGTGCTCGTTGACCACCTGAAACTTGGTCGGGGAAAGAGTTCGCAATCTTGAGCAAGGAAATATTCTTCAAGGCTTGCATCGCGCTTTCTTTTCTTGTGTTTCCTTTGATGGCATTTGGTAGTGCGAAGGCCAGGTTCTCCCATATCGTCAGGTGAGGGAACAGCATATCATCCTGAAACAGGATGCCTACCTTGCGCTTGTGCGCAGGAAGTCGATCAAGCGTTTCATCATTAAGTGTCACGGAGCCCGAATAATGGAACTCGCTCGAGAGATGTCCGGCAATGGCATCTAACAGAGTAGATTTACCACAGCCGCTTGGTCCCATTAGGGTAACAATTTCGCCTTTCTCTACAGTGATGTTAAATCCAGAGAAAAGTGTATCGCCATTGTTTTTATGGATGGCGAGGTTTTTGAGACAAAGACTCATGGTTAAGTAAACCTTTCATTGAAAGTCGGCGGTATTTGCCGTTTAAACGGCTTAGCAAAATTGCAAAAGAGAAGAACATTAATGGCAAAAGAGCCTGACAAATCGCGTAGATTGCCGTAACGCGCCGGTCGAAACCGCTGGAAAGCGCTACCGCTTCGGTTGTGATTGTGCTTATTCGACCCGCACCAAGCACCAGCGTTGGCAGGTATTGCGCTAAGCTGACGCTGATACCTACAGCCCATGCAAAAACAATGGCAGGCAGCAGGATTGGAAGTTTTATTTTAAGCCAGGTTTGTAGCGGTGTTTTGCCCAGGCTAAGGGCGACACGAGTTAAGCCGTTATTGAAGCTGCGCCAAGGGCCGTCGAGCGATAAGTAGACAAACGGGAAGGCGAAGAAAACATGTGCCCAGCAAACCCAGAAAAAGTAGGCATTGTTGTTGAAATACAAAGTCGCGACCTGTATGCCAAAAAGTACCGACAATTGCGGGATAAGCATAGGGACGGCAATGACGTAATCCGGAACCTGCCAGCGATAGCGAAGCTTATATTCGTGAGCAATTAACGCCAGGATTAGAGCAATGGACGCGCTGATCACGGCGATTGTGATACTTTGCTCTATCGTGCCTAAAATACTCTCCCACTCATATTGCCAAAAGCGTAGGGTGTAACGACTGGGTAAGAGATCCGGAAATCGCCAACGTTGAGCAAAACTCCACAGCACCATCAAAGGTACGATGACAAAAGTAAGTAATGTGATAAGAGAAAACAGCATTTTTCCGGGCAGTTTGAGCCCAGATCGTCCAGAGTATTGCCAACGTTTAAAGCCCTTTGTGACTAACCATTCGACAAAACGAGTTAAGCCAATCAACCCTGTGGCAATAACAAATAAAATCACTGCACCCGAGGCAGCTCTTGGCCAAAGTGCCAGATCGGGATCATTAAACCACTGCCAAACCAACACAGCGAAAGTTGGTGGATTGGTTGGGCCAATGATGAGTGCGATATCGACAACCGATAAACTATAAGCAATCACTGCCAGCATTGGGAACCTGAGTTTTGCTAACCACTGCGGGAAAATGCACTTCCACCAAGTCTGGACTGTACTGTAGCCCATTGAATGGCTGACTTTTTCAATTTTATCAACATTGAGTTGCTGCAAAATTGGAATGCTCATCAGCAGTAGAAAAGGCGTCTCTTTGATTGCCAGCATGATGATTAAACCAAGCGCATGCGGGTCTTTAATCAGCAACGCTAAGTCATTAACGGTTTGTGCGTTTGGGTCGAAACCAAAGAACTGAGTCGCCACACGAACGCCCAAGCCTGTCGGAGCAAACAAAAAGGCAAATCCGATCGCAAAAGCGACATGCGGCATCGCAAGTAGTGGCGAGAGGAAAACCTCTATTTTTTGCCAGAATCTGCTGTTCCAAGCTGATTGCAAAATAGCGAAAGTGAGTACGCACGCTAAATAACTGCTGAAAATAGCAGAGTAGAGCGTGAGTCCGATAGAGGTCCAGACCCCTTGCCAATCAAATACAGCAGTAAAGCCATTTAATGAGAACTGGGTCAGACCGATAGGTGGGACATAGCCGAGCGCAGAAACCACCACCCCTAGCAGGCCGGGGATGGTGGGCAAAATACAAACTGCGATAATAACGAGATACAGCGCTCTTAACATTGGTTCGTATTAATTCCCGTAACGTTTTAACCACGCTTGCTCTAGCGCGTTTTGCCAGCTTGGGTGTGGTTCATTAATCGATTTAAATTGCTGCGTATTCTTTGCCGTACCCGTCAAATACTCACTGTTTAGTACGGAAGGATCACCCCAAATATTAATATCGCCTTTACGAGACTGCGCCTCAGGGCTTAGTAAGAAGTTTATCGCAACTTGCGCACCGGCATTGGCGTTTGCATTCCACGGAATGGCCAGAAAGTGAATATTGGAAAGCGCGCCAGCATCCATCGCATAAGCTTTAGTCGTTTCAGCAAGGGTACCGCTCGACTGGGCAGAAAAAACGGCATTGGGGTTGAATGTAATGGCTAAATCAATCTGACCATCGTCGAGTAACTGCAACGTTTCTGCAGTGCCTGCTGGGAATTGTTTACCACCACGCCAGGCCACTTTGTGGAACTTATCTAAGTATTGCCATAGCGGCTGCGTAACTTGCTCAAATGTCTCCACGTTGACTGGTTTCTGCAATGCGGGATCGTTGTCGGTCAGCTCGATCAATAGCGCTTTGATGAAACTGGTACCGTGGAATTCGGGTGGGCGAGGGTACGTCAGACGGTTGGGAAACGCATTGGCATAACTGAGCATTTCTGCAAAAGAGTGAGGAGGGTTATTCAAATTCTCCGTATCATGAATGAAGACTAACTGACCCACGCCCCACGGCGCTTCAAGTCCATCGGTCGGCTCAGAAAAATCCACATCAACAGGAAGTGTTTTGTCTACGTATTGCCAGTTTGGCAAAGCATCAACAAACGGACCATATAGCAGTTGGTTGTCCTTCATCGACTTGAAGTTTTCACCGTTGATCCAAACCATATCTACACTGCCCCCGGTATTCTTGCCAGCGGCTTTTTCTGCGATCAATCGAGTCGTAGTTTCAGAGATGTCGGTGACTTTGACATGGTTGAGCGTCACATTGTAGCGAGACTTGAGCTCCTTACCCACCCACTGGATATAGCGGTTGATCTCTTGCGAGCCTCCCCAAGCGTGAAAGTAGACGGTTTGACCGTCAGCTTGTTTTTCTATGGACTGCCAGTCTTCGGCAAACGTGTTGGTAGCAAAAGCCGTAGCTAAAATCCCGATGGTGCTTAGTAGCTTATTCATACATTATCCGATTTATGTCAATTTGTTTTACTTCGATGAGTGCAATAAGGCTTATAAAATTCAATCCCTTACATGGATAGTAAGCTATCTATTATTATTATCAACGTGAATGCCCGTAGGGTTAACGCATTGACTAATAGAATTACGATCAATGTGAGGTTAATTAGAGAAAATATAGCGTGAGTACGTGAATGCTATTTCAAGAAAAGAGAGACCGTGCGGTGTAATAAATTCTTTCAGATGAATGTATTAATGTCGAACATCGATTGGTTTTCATGAAGGGGACAAGAGGACGTTGAGCGGCTGAAAGCAAAAAAGCAGCCGTGATAGGCTGCTTTCTAATTACTCGTTGTATTGGATTAGTTCATCCAGTCACGAAGTGTAAATGTCAATTCATGCTCAGAGTTTTTAAGAACTAAGCCATCTTTAGTTAGCGTGATGTCACTCCAGTCAGATAATGTCGATGACATCGCTTGTTCTACGTTCATGATGTCACCAATACACATTTTCATGGTCATGCCCATCTTTTCAATGCGTAGTTGATTATCTTTTAGTTCAGCCTGACCAAAGAAATTATTACAGCCAGCATTACCGTTAGCTGTGAGGTTTTCACCAATTTCCAGGCGAGGTGCTTTTTGACGTTCGTTAAGTTCGATGTTCTTACCATCGATTTGAACCAGCTCCCAATTGTGGTGCTGTAAGTCTTGAGCCGTTATTTTTTTCACATTATCACCGTTGCTTGCACATGCTGTCATCAGAACAGGAAGGGAGATTGCAGCAACTAACGTTTTTAGACTAAGCTTCATTTAATAGACTCCGTTATAAAAAACGAAAAGAAGTGTAATTAATAAAACACTGTTTTTTTGTCAGCATACGGTAATAGTTTCGTATAAGCGTGACATAACGCAGTTTACCGCCAGATAACAGCAATGTATTGTTGTATTTGAGTCGTTTTTGACATTCACAATTAAAGAACGGTTTTAGCATGGAGCAATTGGAGTTTTTTAGCGTCCCGAGCCCTTGTGTTGGCATTTGTAGCGCTGATGAAAAAGGCTACTGCAAAGGGTGTATGCGTAAGCGAGAAGAACGATTTAACTGGCAGAAGTACACACCTGCTCAGCAGCTTCATGTGATCAAGTTATGCCGTCAGCGGTACAGAAGAAAACTGTTAGCAGGGAAGGGGAAGGCTGACCAGCCAAAAGAAGATGTTTCACCGCAACAAGATTTATTTTAAAAAGATGGGCTTTAATGTGTTTATTCCCGGCCCGCATTAACGTCTTGTGAGCCGGGAAGCTCCTATCCACATTATGCTCTGTAAAACAGGCATCTGGCGTTACTTCATTTTCATGGACCAAGTATCGCTAACCCAACCTCCTGCTTGTTCGTCGAAGTGATTTCCAGCAAATCGATGATTAAGTTCAACATCTAATTTGCTCGTTGGATTTTCATCCATCAATCTATGGATGTATTTCGCCATAGGATCCGTACAGGCTTCTCGTTCTCTACGGGTAACCACTTCCTTTATCATTTGAAGTCGGTAGCTATTGCTGGCTCGTTTCATTTTTGACCTCCAGAACTCGATGGCAGCATTTGACACATATTGACGTCTAGAATCGCTGCTCATTGGTGCGCGCGTTGAGGCGAGTCACCGTAGTTTGGAGTCCAAAGACAAATTGTTTGAGAGCAGTGTTTGCAACGCCATATCCATCTTTCTAACACTCGCTCTCACTTCCGTTTAAAATGTTCGGAAAAGCTAATTAACGAGCCTATATTTTCGAAAGACCTTATCAAACATAGAAGCCCAGCACAGGGGCGTCAACAACTCAAATGAACATTTTTTGAACAGTTTGTGAAGGTGGAGAATTTTCAGCAATTTATGGAAATAAAAAAAACCGGAACCCAAACGCCCCGGCTTTTTTAAAATAAACTTTGGCTTGCAAAAGCGTTTAGCTTCTGTACAAAAAATTATGAAATTCAGTAATTAGCTACTGGTTGCTGGACAACCTGTCACAGCCTGACTGTTGCTGAAGTACTGAATATTACCTAGGTTCTTCTCGTAGTCTGCTGCTGATATTTGAGGGTTATTTACGAAGAACTCTCTTAGTACAGAAGCATCGGTCATTTGAGTCGATTCAACATCAATAACAGGGTAGTCATCACCGCCAGCGGCACTGAAGCTAATGACTGAGAAGGTGTAAGTTGCGGCTAAGTCGAAACCTTTGCCATTAATATCCGTGATTGATACAGAGCCAGCATCACAATGGACATCCAGAGTGATGTTGTCCAGTTGCGCATAAGCACCAGACCCTGCAGATTTCGTTGCCACAACGTCCAGGTAATCTTTTACTTCCTGACCTGTCATGGTCGCTTTAGTTACGAAGTTTCCAAATGGCTGCACAGTAAGGACGTCACGGTAGGTGATATCGCCCGCCTGAATTGAGTCGCGCACGCCACCAGAGTTCATCACGCCAAAGTCAGCATTAACTAGGTTGTATGTTCGGTATGCTTTGCCCAGAAGATGCCCCAGGTTCGTTTGCTGTGAACGTACAACGCTGCGATCACCTTCCAGTTTTCCATCGGTGTTAGAAACAACGACATCAAGCAGCTCTTGTCCTTGCTCCTGATAGGTACGAAGCGTATCTTGGACCGTTGCGTCTGGCTGAATGTACTCACCAATCACTTGATCGTTGTCATCGAGCAGGTTTACCGGAATAAGAGCGTAGTTGGCCAGGTGCAGTTTGCCGTCAAAGTATTCAAAGTCCGCGCGACCCACATATTTACCCCACTCATGCGCTTGCATGATGTAAGTACCATTTTGTTGGTCTGGTGTACACTCATCACCCGGATTGAAATCCGCATACTCGTTGGTGCCTGGCTCCATACACACAGGATTTTGAGAATGGCCACCGATGATGGCATCCAATTGACCCTCTTCAAGAGAGCGGGCTAGCAGTACATCACCCGGTGCTTCACTGCCATGGTTACCATCGTGATAGTGACCCATGTGAGTGGTTGCGAATACAAGGTCGACATTTTCGTTGTCTTTTATTTCTTGAAGAACTTTCTTAATTTCGTCTTGAGGATCTGCGAAGTAGATGTCCGCTACGTTGTCCGGGTTAACCAGCTTTGCCGTATCTTTTGTCGTAAGACCAACAACCGCAACGTTTAGGCCGTTAATCGTGAACACTTTGTACGGTGCAAAGTAACGTTCATCGGTGACATTACCGTCAGTATCTTTCTTGTAGATATTCGCTGCTAGCATAGGGAAGTCTGCCAGCTCAGCTTGCATATCTAAGATATCTAGTGAGTTATCAAATTCGTGGTTGCCGACCGCCATTGCATCGTAGCCGATTAGGTTCATGCCGATAAAGTCTGGTTTTGCATTTTGCATGTCTGACTCTGGTACGCCAGTGTTGATGTCACCACCAGAGAGAAGAATGGATTCACCGCCGTTCGCTTCCACTTCTGCACGAATAGATTGGATTAAAGTGTGACGTGCAGCCATGCCGTATTCGCCGTCATCATTGTGCCAAAAGCGACCATGGTTATCGTTAGTATGAAGAACAGTGAATTTCGTACATGAATCAGCCGTTTCACAAGTAATAGAGATGCTGTCACTGTCTGAACCACATCCTGCTAAAACCGCGCCTACTGAAAGTACCAATAGAGATTTGGAAAATTGCATAAGTAGAACCTTTGTTTGTGATTTTGTTATTGTTACGGCGTGCAATATACGGAAATAATATGAAAGTTTAGTGATCAAGCTCTTATTTATACTTGTATCAAATCAGTGAGTTAGTCAGCCTGCAAGCATTGTCTACAAATAAACAGAAACGGTTTTTAGCGCTAAATTTGTACTTTCTTTAGGCAGTTTTTGTGAGGTAGTTAATAGAAGAGCACTTTATTTGTGTGGAATCAGGTGCATATTTTGAGATGTTAAACAGGTAAGGGTGGAATCTTGTATTTCTCTGTAACTTTCTCAATCAAGAAACAGACAGTTAGTGAGATTTATGCGGGGCAAGGTAGCGGTTGATTATTCAGAGGCTGAGTAAGGGCCTAAAATAGTAAAACCCCGGAGGTGGTAAGTCTCCGGGGCTTTGAAATTTTTTAAGATAGTTCGGTTGGTAAGTCCGGTTATCTTTTATGCAAAAGGTTTGGATTTAATCCGAGTAATTCCTTGGTAGGGAATTAGATACGGATGAAGTCCATGTGTTCAACTTTTGGCTTGAACGCGTGACGTTGAACGTCTTGTGGCTTAACGCTAACTTCTTTGCCATCGATAACTAGAACGATGCCTTCGTAGAATTCAGGCTTGTCCATTTGGTTTACGATGTCATCGTGGTTAAGAACGATAGCTACTGCTGCTTCTTCACCGCCGTATACAACTGCAGGGAATTTGCCAGCGTGACGTAGGCGGCGGCTCGCACCTTTACCTAGTTCAGTACGTACTACTGCTTCGAATTTCATAGTATTTACTCTCAAATTAGTAAAAATAAAGTTTTCACAATCAACAATGCGACCTTGTTGTTTGTGGTAAGGCTTGAAACAGGAACTGTTCAAGCGAGCGCGGATACTATCATTCCACTCGAACTTCAGCAACCCAAATTGCATCTAAATCAACAAAAACAAGCTAATAAAGTGTGTCTGATAGAGGCATTTTAATTCGGTCGGACAAAAATCATGCCACTTGCGTTTATTTTCACCAAATTGCCCAGTTTACTTAACGCGAGAGTAGAGTGTTAATAAAGCGCTCATGCTCGGCTTCTCTGCAATATCAGTGTGGCTTTCAACCCACCCATTTTGCTTGCTTCTAGATCTAACTGTCCGCGGTAGCTATGCGCCATTTCACTGACAATATTTAACCCCAGCCCAGAGCCCGGCGTTTCTTCATCCAGTCTAAACCCTCGTTGAGTCACACGCTCTAACTGTTCTTGAGGAATTCCCGGGCCGTCGTCTTCTATGATAAGGCGGATATTTTCCTTATCTTGAGTGGAATGGACGCGGATCATTTGGTTCGCCCACTTGTAGCTGTTCTCAAGTAGGTTACCTAACATCTCGTCAAGATCACTTTTCTCTACTGCCACGTTTAATTCAGAGTCGAGTTCATTGACCAAAGTGATGTCACGTTGGGCGTAAACTTTATCAAAGGCCATAGAAATGGCATCGACTCGCTGCGCTGGATTGGCTTTGACGGAGAGGATATTCATTGAACCCGCCATTCTCGCTCGACCTAAGTGGTAATCAATGTGCGATTGGATTTGATTCAGAGGTTCATCTAATCGGGACTGGACGGTTGTATCCAAGGTGCGAACTTCGTTTTTCAGGACAGATAATGGTGTCTTTAACGCATGGGATAAATTCCCGGCATGATTTCGTGCCCGTTCTAAAAGCTCCTGATAGTGAAAGAGTAGCGCGTTAAGGTCAGAGATTAAGGGTGAGATCTCTTTAGGGTAGGTCTCTTCCAGGCTGGTTTTATTTCCTGATTTAAGCTCGGCGAGCTCTTTCTGTAATTTAGTCAGAGGGCTTAAAGACCATGCTATCTGCACCAAAATAACAGTAAGTACGCCAGCAAACAGCAAGCCTAAAATTAACCATAATTGGCCAATTAACGTCTGAAGTGTATTTTTGATTGGGGCTTCATCAATGCCGACAACAACATGAATCGGGCCATTGTAGTCGGGTAAATACAGTACCTTTTCCAAGGTAATTAGCTTCTCATCGCGAGCGCCATAAGCGTCTTTGTCGAGCTCTTTATATTCGATTCTTTTGTCCCATAAAGAGCGAGAACGTTCGAGGTGAGTTTTGGTCGAAGCACTCCAATACAACCCGCTATAAGGTCTGTTAAAGCGCGGGTCAGAAAGTTGTGCCGCGAGAGATAAGTGGCCAGTTTTGTCGATTTCTAACTGCGCGGCGATCTCGTCCATAAAGACGCTCAATTGTGAGCGGGTATCATCCACCATGTAATTATACACTTGAGTCGGAATGGTGACGCCAGCAGCCAGGATCATCGCGGTTAACCAAACGACAGCAGCCAATACCAGTCGGCTTTTGATACTCAGACGCTTTAATGGATACAGTGGCAATCTGTATTTATTTGGCATTAAGTTGGTACCCTAAGCCACGGACAGTTTTGATGATTTTGGGTGCGATTTTTTTACGGATACGACCTATAAAGACTTCAATGGTATTTGAGTCTCGGTCAAAATCTTGTTTGTAAATATGCTCGACGAGTTCCGTTCGTGAAATCACTTTCTCTGGATTATGTACAAAGTACGCAACCACTTTGTACTCGAGCGCAGTTAAGCTAACCGGCTCACCTTTCCACATCACTTTAGAGGTGCGGGTGTCCAAACTCAGATCGCCAATTTGCATGACAGGAGAAGCATTGCCAGAGGCTCTGCGAAGCTGGGCACGGATACGGGCGATCAATTCCACCATCTCAAAAGGCTTGGTGAGGTAATCATCGGCACCAGCATTAAGTCCTTCAACACGCTCTGTCAACGCGTCGCGGGCGCTAAGAATAACGACAGGCGTGTTAATGTTTTCATCTCGGATGCCTTTCAATACTGATAAGCCATCCAGCTTAGGCAAGCCGAGATCTAAGACGATCGCATCCCACTCTTCTGTTGTCGCACGATATAGCGCGTCAATCCCATCTTGAGAGAGTTCGGGTACCCAGCCAGTGTTTTCCAACGTCTCGATGATTTGCTCACCAATGCGAGGATCATCCTCGACAACAAGTATTTTCATAGTGGCTTCTTTTATTCATTTATTTGTTGCTGTGGTTTCAGCGCTTTATTGAAGTTACGACCTTTCACTTCGAGCATTTCTAATGTTGCGGCATCGTACTCAACTTTTAGGACGTTGCTGTCAAAGAGAATTTTTAATTCGTAAACCCACGCATTATTGTCTTCTTCGAGTTCGACTTTAATAATACGACCAAACAAGTCTTTTTCGACCGTTGCGTAGAGTTCGGAGAATGGTCTAATATCACCATTTTGCACCGCGCGATAGACCTCATCCTGGTCTTCATCAAATTCAATCTCGGTGCCAGGTTTTATGACATCCTGCACAATCGCATGGCCGTCTTGTGATGCCAACAGATCCTTTTGTTGTGCGAACGTAGGTGCCGAAATTACCATCGGTAGCAAACTTAAAAACAACGCAACACGCTGAGAATTCGTTGATTTGTTCATAATAAAACCTTTTCATAAGAATTGGCAGGATTATAGGCAGCGGTATATGAATAGAAGGTGAATCTGTCAGCAAGAAAGTTGAGAGGTTCACTGGTTACCTGCATTGAAATGAATCGTCTGAATTGGTAGACGCTACTTCAGTTCATCATCAAAAATTTTGTCACGCAGTTTCCAAAAACGCCCTGACTTTCTGGCAATCACAAACTGCGGTAAGCGAAATCGGTGCTGATTTGCCACGACTCGAGTCGGGGACGCTTCTTCAAACGGGCGATGCTTGTCCGCGAGATGAGGACGAACAAATTGATCTTTGAAGTTCTGTTTTTGCTTTTTGGTAGTGAGAGACCAAAACTCATGAACTAACGCGTTCCCTTCACCTTGGTATGGTTCTCCCGAGTAGGTAACTTTTAACTGAGACTTACCGTCATTAGATTTGAAGACAGACAAGTCCATCTCAGTGCACTCGAATATCAACGCGTCTTTCAGGTTAAGCGCTTCTTTCAACTTTTTGTCTGGATCGACTAATGTGGCGTCACATTCGTGGCAGATGCGCGCAGCAATGTCGTTGTCAGCACCACATTCCCCACAATATTTCGCTCTGAATCGGTAACCGCAATGCTCGCGTTCACCCGTGTCTTCATCTTCGAAGTAACCCTGGCAACGGCGGCCGAAGTGTTCCAGCAAAAAGCCATTGCTATCCAATTTGCCCCAGAAGTTGTTATTAAAACCACAAGCAGGGCAGGGAATGGTAATGATCTCGCTGGTGGAATCGGGTTTGGGATCGCCAACTTCTGGCTGATACAAATCGTAACTGTTGCCTGCGTAATCAAGCACCAAACATTCTGACTTACCTTCGGACAGACGTAGCCCGCGGCCAACGATTTGCTGATACAAACTGACTGATTCTGTCGGACGCAAAATGGCAATCAGATCAACGTGCGGTGCATCAAATCCAGTGGTTAATACCGACACGTTAACCAGATACTTGATTTCGCGGTTTTTAAACGCTTGGATGATGGCGTCACGCTCCGGTGTTGGCGTATCTCCGATGACAATTGCGGTTTGGCCTTCAGGTAATAAACCATGAATTTCCTGCGCGTGACGAACCGTGGCTGCAAAAATCATGACCCCATGTCGGTCTTTTGCGTATTGAATGATTTGTTCGACGATTTGCGGCGTAGCACGTTTGGCTTTGTCGATCACCATATCCAATTCCGCTTCTTTGTAGCGCCCAGTATTAGCGGGTTTTAACTGCGAAAAGTCATAAGACAAAACGGGCGCGTCCATCATTCGCGCTGGCGTCAGGAAGTTTTCATCGAGCAAGTAGCGAATCGGTAATTCAAAGATGCAGTCGCGGAAGAAGCGCGGTTCTTCAGTTCGAACCTGTCCGCGAGTATGGTACTGGTAAATCCAACCCATGCCCAATCGATATGGGGTGGCGGTAAGACCAAGAACTTTAATCCCTGGGTTCAACTCACGCAAATGAGTAATCACTTTCTGGTAGCTGCTGTTTTTATCGTCTGGCACGCGATGGCATTCGTCGATAACCAGTAGCGAGAATTGGTTTTTGAAGGCATCTAAGTTTCTTACCACCGACTGAACAGAAGCGAACACAACTTGCTGATCGGTTTCTTTGCGTCCAAGGCCAGCAGAAAAAACCGAGCCTTTGAGATCGTACCCTTCGTATTTGGCATGGTTTTGCTCAACCAGCTCTTTAACATGCGCCATAACTAACACTCGCCCTTTAGCCAGACGAGCCAATTCGGCAATCACCAGGCTTTTGCCCGCACCAGTTGGCAACACAATCACGGCAGGTGTCGAGTGTTTACGAAAGTAATGAATGACCGCTTTTACAGAGTCAGCTTGATAGGGACGAAGTGTATACATGAAAAAATGTGAAATTGCTCAACTATTCCAACCAGGGACGTTATAATACCTGACTTTTATACCCAAGTGATCTTAGAACCACGATTCGGAGAGCATTTGGGTATAATTCAATGAGGTATTCATGCGTTTAGATAAATATTTGTGTGACGCTCTGGGTGCGACGCGCAAGCAGGCGACAAAGATCATCAAAAGTGGCGAAGTGACCGTTGATGGTGACATTCAAAAAAGTGGATCATTCAAGGTGCCGGAAGGTGCGGAAGTCATGTGGGAAGACCGCGTAGTTGCTGCGCCGGGGCCACGTTACATTATGTTGTACAAACCTGCTGATTTCGTTTGTTCACATGAAGATGGCTTTAATCAAACCACATTCATGTTGTTAGATGAGCCAAAAATCGAGAATCTACATTTTGCTGGTCGTCTTGACGTTGACACTACTGGTCTGGTGCTCATTACCGACGACGGTAAGTGGTCGCACCGCATTACTTCGCCAAAACACAAGTGTGAAAAAACCTACCGTGTTTGGCTAGTTGATGCTATTCAGCCTGATTATGCTGAGAAACTTGCCGAAGGCATCATGCTTCGTAATGAGCAGGAAGCGACGTTACCAGCGCGTTTAGAGATCGTGAATGAAGCTGAAAATGAGTTGTTGCTAACCATCGTTGAGGGCAAATATCACCAAGTGAAACGCATGTTTGCTGCGCTCGGTAACAAAGTTGAGTATCTACATCGTGAACGCATTGGTTCTATCGAGCTTGACGAAGCACTCGAACCGGGTGATTACCGTTATTTGACTCAAGAAGAAATTGATTCGATCTGGAATTAATTATAGCTCTAGGAAATTATTTAGTTCCTATTGGGAACTGGTTTTTTGGTAGGAAATCGCTCAAAATGGCGGCTCCTACCAAATAGATTTAGTGCCAGACAGTTTTAGTCAGTGTCAAACCTCAAGTTATTAACTGAGGCTCGTTTATCTAAGACACTTACTTTTCTCGTAAAACATCCGATGTGGTGAAAAAATGGTGGAGTGAGCTTCATTGCCCATCATTTTTACTCTCATCGTCAGTGTATGAATTTGAATCGTTATCATGCGCTTTATTGTTTGAGTCGTTTGCAGCACCTTGGTATCCATTCGTCCTTTTGAACCTTGTAAAACGAGATTTTGGATTCGCTGTAATTCCTATAATCAACGTGACGAGAAGCTTCATTGATCACTGTATCCAAGCCAGGGTGCGAGTGGTTGGGACACAACTAGAGGTAAAAGAATGACAGAAAAAGTTCAAAGTGCTCCGCAATCCCAACTCTCCTTTTTACTATTCATCGTTCTTGGGGCGATTGGTGCACTTACTCCGCTTGCCATTGATATGTATTTGCCTGCGATGCCTGCGATCGCGAAAGATCTCGGTGTCGCTCCTGGAGCGGTACAAATTACATTAACGGCATATACCGCAGGCTTTGCGATCGGACAGTTAATCCACGGCCCGCTTTCAGATAGTTTTGGACGCAGACCTGTTCTGATTTTAGGTGTGTTTTTCTTTGGATTAGCGGCAGTTGTGAGTGCGACTACAAATGGCATTGACGCTCTTACTTATGTTCGTACCGCGCAAGGCTTTGCGGGTGCGGCAGCGGCGGTCATTATCCAGGCGGTCGTTCGCGACATGTTTGAACGTGAAGACTTCGCCCGCACTATGTCCTTTGTCACCCTAGTTATCACAATCGCGCCGTTAGTTGCGCCGATGATTGGCGGACACTTTGCGATCTGGTTTGGATGGCGATCAATCTTTTGGGTACTGGCGATATTTGCCGTTGTGGTTATTTCACTCGTATTTTGGAAGATTCCGGAAACATTGAAACCAGAAAATCGTCAACCTTTACGCTTTCGTACGACACTAAGAAACTACGCTCGTTTGTGTTCTAGCTCCGAAGCGTTGGGCCTGATGTTAGCTGGCGCATTTTCATTCTCTGGAATGTTTGCTTTCCTTACCGCGGGCTCATTTGTCTATATTGATATATACGGTGTTCGACCTGATTACTTTGGTTACTTGTTTGGTCTGAATATTGTGGCGATGATCATCATGACCAGCATTAACGGCCGCTTGGTAAAAAAAGTGGGGTCGCATGCCATGCTTCGTTTTGGTTTGTCGGTTCAGCTTTTGGCCGGTATTGGCTTGTTAGTGGCCTGGTTGTTGGATTTAGGCTTATGGGGCACGGTACCTTTTGTTGTGCTCTTTATTGGTACGTTATCGACGATTGGCAGTAACGCTATGGCACTACTTTTAAGTGGTTACCCATCAATGGCTGGTACCGCATCGTCACTGGCGGGCACATTAAGGTTCGGCATGGGGTCGTTGATTGGTGCGTTTGTGGCGGCACTTCCGGGTGACGTTGCATGGCCAATGCTCATTGTTATGTTTGCTTGTGCAGTGCTGTCTGCACTGTTTTATTGGACTTTAGGAAGAAAGGCGTAATGTCGGATTACACCAAAGAAATTCAGAATCTAGTTAACTCTGCGTTGGCAGACTTGGACGCGGAACATCGCTCAGGTAAGCTGGCGAATGCGCCTGTGGCTAACAACCATTACTTGGTGCGTTGGGTAACAAAAGCACTGAAATCGCAAAATTTTGGCCGAGTAGTGGGTGATGATTTGACCCGTTGGCAAAAAGCGGGGCGTTCAAAGGGTAACGATTCAGGCTTGTTGTTTATCTTTAAACGTATCTCAGCCTATTACGCCCAGTTCTTCCCTGAAGGCGAAGAAGCCAAAGTGATTAAAGACTCTGATATTGAAGCCTTTTTGGATGTCATGGAGCAAGCGGGCTGGGAAGTGTCTACCTCTGAGCAATTAGTAGGATGCGGCAAGGTTCAGATATTTACCGAAGGTCAAAACTCATTAGCACTTTGTGCAGACCAATGTGAAAGCTGTTTTGATGGTGAGTTACTGGTTAAACCGATGAGTTGGTTTGTGCGCGGTAATCATGCTGAGTTTGTCGAAAAAGCATCGCAGGCGGGCTTTATGGTCCACAAGGTAACGGATTATAAATCGATGGTGAAATACCACGGCGAATACCTAATATTTCCTGCGAATGAAGGCAATCAATTAGCTGAAATTCCTCTCAGCTTTCAGGCATAACTTGCCCCAATAAACAAAAAAGCATCAGATTCGTAGTGTCTCTGATGCTTTTTTAGTTTTAACAGCTCACATTGGCTAGAAGCGATACTTCCAATAAACGCCGCCATAGATGCCGTTGTAGTCTTGCAGAACGTCACCCATGTTACTTACTTCATTATTGAAGAGGTAATCATCTTCAGAGTAATCTTCGTAACGAACATTGAATTGAACGCTTTGATTGTCTGAGATTTCATAATCTGCAACACCTTCAAGACGCGATGATTTGTATTCATTGTCCGGATACTGATACCCGCTGGCCGTTGTTGACGATTTACTGTCTGCCTGACTATAGCTGTAGTCCAGAGAGAGGGTTAACTTGTCTTCAAGAAGCCCGTCTTTACTGACCCCAAAGCCAACGGTGGTGACATCGTCTTTCAGTTTTGTTTTGTATCTATCCCATCCAACGACATCCGAATTTGCTTGTTGCTGTTCTGAGCGAATGATTTGTTGGTTATAGAACACATGTCCATTCAAGCCCTCAGCGAGGTTGAAATTGACGCTTAAATCATAACCGTAGTCTTCACCCTCACTCAGGCCAATATCCGGTTTGTCATAATCATCATTGCCGTACCAGGCTTCTGCGAGGAGTTGTACGTTTTCAGAGATGTCGTAACTACCGTCTCCGCGTAATTCTATGCGGTTTTTATCGGCCAAGTAGTATTGTCGTAAGTTTGGCGAGTCGCTACTTGAATTTCGCCAAGAAGATCCATCTCGGAATGAGTAGGATAATTTACCGCCTAATTGCCATGGCGCTTCTGGACGATAACGAGCTCCGAAATACAAACTTTGCTCATCAATACTTTTACGATCAGCGTACTCTCGTTTGTCGTGCGTGTAGTCATAGCCCGCGTTCAATCTGATATCGCTGTTGAGGCGATGAGTGACCGACGCTTCCAGTTTTGTTTTGGTGCGGTCATAGCTTTCGCGCGTTGCACCAACCACATCGTTTCTATCCGACTTGTCGTCTTTGTCGGAGTAATCAGCAGACACTTTCAGAGCGGTATCACTTGATAGTTTGTTGTGATAATCCCCACTGACTTGCCAAGTACTGGTTTCACCGTGAAATGTATTTGAGTTAGAAGGGGACAGCGCAAATGGGAGTAAGCCTCCTTCAGACGTGGCTTGTGACCACAAAATCCGGCCGTTAAAGGTTTGTTGGTTCACGCGATAATTACCGGACACAGCCAGTTGATGAAAATCGTTGTCAGGCTCGTTAGAAAGTTGGTTCGCATATGGGTCTGAAGTATCGCCATAGTAGAGCGCTGACATGTCATTGCGGAAGAAGGAACCACGGTAAGCAACATCAACCAACCAGAGATCTTCTACGTAGCTCAGACCGACTTGGGTATTGAGTGTCTCATGGTCAACGGCCTTAGGAATGAACCCGGGGCCGCTGCCATAACCCGGTATGGTCGATGAATAGAGGGACGTTGTACCTTCTTTACGTTCATGTTTCATCGATGCATAGGGTTGCCAAGGTGATTTAGGCGTGTATTTGAGCTCAAACTTGAAGGTATCACGGGTAACTTCGTGATCATATTTTCTCAAAGCTCCACTCGTGAGTACGTTGTCACTCCCTTGGTAGGCACTTAATGATGAGCGATTCCAGTAGTAGGGCGTTTCGCTGTAACTTGTTACCAAACGAAAACCGTCATACTCACCAATTTCCCATTGAATCAAGAAGCGTTGTAGCCCTAAGTCGTCAACCAGTAAGCGACTGTAGAAGCCATCATCTTCATAGCGTTCAATATCCGCATTCAGGCTTGCATTTAGGTGCTTGTTGTCTGAACTAGTGCCATGAAGAGGTGGGTTCCAGTTATAGAATCGTGTTGAACCGTCGTTATCGAGATAACCGACGCCCACACTGACATCACCACTCCACAAACCATCGCTACTACAGTCAGTACAATTCCAGCGGCTGGTATCAGCCTCTTGGCTATTCTGCAGCGAATAATCCTCTGCGTGTACTTGTAGAGATAAAGCAAGGGAAATAGCAATACAGATTTTTGATAGTTTCATGCCACCCTCCTTAATATCTTAGCGTCTGACCGCGTGGGTGATTAGAGCCATGCACTTGAGTATGGCAGTTCATACAGCTACCACCACGAACCTTCAAGTCGTTTTCAGGCATCGCAACGTTAGCATGAGGAACGCGGTGACACTCCTGACATAGCATTGGTAGACGTTTGTTTAACATGGCTTTATTAACTGAACCGTGAGGAGAGTGACAGGTTGTACAATCTTCCGTGACGGGTTCATGTTCCCATAAGTTTGGACCGCGTTTTTCCGCGTGACACTCATAGCAGGTGTCATTAATTGATGACCAATTGAGGCTCGCTTCGTTGATTGTCTGGTGTGGGTTGTGACAATTCGAACAGGTCATCACGCCATCCAGTACCGGGTGACTGCTGCGCTTATGAATGTCAGATTTGGCCTTAATATGGCAATCTGTACATTTATCCGCTTGCAACTCAGCGACCATCATAGGATCGTCCTTTTGATGCAACTGGTGACAGCTCGAGCACGATAGGCCTTCAAAAGCGTGCTCACTGCTGTGCCAAGTAGAACGCTTAGCATCTTGGTGGCACGACAAACACACGCTATTTTGTTTCTCTACAGGAACAGGGGAGTTAGGACCAAAGGTGATCATTGGCTCCCTTACCTGGCCTTTACGAGGATTACGTTCATGGTTATTCGCCGGACCATGGCACGCCTCACACTGCTTATCGTTCATTGGTCCGTGAATATTGGCAGCTTTACCATGTACATTATCGAAAATACCCGTAGCAGGCTTATCAGACGTGTCATCATGGCATCGTAGACAGCCATCAGGACCACGACGAGAGTATTTCCCTTCTGAAAACTTCGTATCCAGTATGGTCTGTATCTCTTCTCTCGATAAGGTCGCTGCTTCAGGTTCTTCCTCGGGCTCGGTAACGTCTTCAGAGTTCACTGAAGAAATTACCCCAAACCCGAGTATTAACACCACTAACCACCGCTGAATGATTGCTCTCATAACAATTCCTTTTTCATCCTTAATCGTTAATTACTTATGATCAATGACGTTTTCAACGGTAGTCATATACCTTGTGAACCTTATCTACGCCCTGAGACTGCCCGATAGCGTGACATGTCGAACATTGCTCAGAACCCATCGCTTCTGCGGCTGTGTCAGCACCAAATACTGCGCCGTTATTTATCATATGGCTCAGTATTGCATCACCAGCTACAGTTTCTGGATCTGCGTCCGCGAGCGCTGATTCAAGGTGACATGCACCACAGGCCACTAGAGCCGGGCTGAAGTATTTTGTTTCTCCTGCTGTATTCATCGCCAATGATGGGCGTGTATTTTCCTGACTTGGCAGGTTAAATTGAGACGATGTATGGCAAGATTCACAGTTGTTAATTGCTCCTGGGAATACCGCCTCACCATTACGATGAGACCCAAACGCATGATACGAGTGCACGTGGTATTTCAGATCTGCTGGTATGCCTGTGTAAAAAGATGGACGTTCTGAGTTATGGCAATTTTTACATTGCTGGAAATCAGTCGCCGCATGGGAGTCAGCGTGGATTGTCAGCTCTTTATGACAACCGTTACAGCTCTCAATATCCGCGCCCATTGGAAGACTATGAGGAATTTCCACACCACCAATGCCGAAGGCTGATGAGGTGTTATTTGCTGCAATCATGAACGGGCTCTTGATTAGATCAATACCGGTAAAGTTGACACACTCACTTAGCACGCCTTCTCTTCTGTCAGCACATAGAGGTACATCTGCAATGTTGACAGTCAGTTTCGAAGTGCTGCTTGGTTTGATATCAGAAGCACTGAGGTCTTTGTGACAGGTGAACATACCATCACCTTCTGCAACACAGCCATCGCCAACCGCACCGTCTCCATACATGTTCAGATCAACGGTTGGGAGCGGCGATGGTGACGAGAAAGTTAACGGACTTAAATATGACAATAGAGGTCCTTCACCGTTATCCCAGTTAAGAAGAAGGTAGAAGTGATCGTCATTATTGATATAAGGCCTAATGTCAGCCATCGAGCTTATACCCACACCGTCTTTCATGATACGTACTTGAACTTCGAAGCTATCATCAATGAAACGCGCTTGTTCAATCGAGACGTCTAACGTGTCTCTGGCGGTTGATAGGTTAGCTAAACGCATCATGTGAACCGTTTTAGCGCTTCTGCTTGCGTCTTCGCCAATGATTGGGTCGCCATTTTCGTCACGCTCATAAGGGCGATGACATCCGGTACAAGTATTTTGAGGGGAACCGTCTCGAATCCATGCAGTACCAACTTGATTTGCATGAGCTCCGCGATCACGGAACAAGTGACAGGTTTCACAGGCAACTTGGGTTGGGTGTTCAAACCAGTTGTTTGCATCCGATGCTTTTGCTGTGTCACTCGAGTGACAAGTCGTACAGTTGCGCGCATCTTGTGGGAATGGGCTGCCCTCAACGACAAGACCGTCTATGTCAGTGACTAACTGTTCACTGTCATCAACAGGCTGCTTGTACGTCGTAAGGTCATTTCTGTCACTGCCAAGTTTAAATACGTTGCCGTGATATTGGTGTACAACGGCCGCAAGTGGTCGTCGAGCGGGTGCCGCACCTGGGTTACTGTCGTTGTGACAAGACGTACAAACGGCGATGTTGTTGTCGATTGAACGATAACCCGGGCCATGATGAAGCGGTTCGTTCATATGACAATTCGCACAGGTTCCGTCTTCAATGACATTTCTCGTTACAGTGCTGTCTGAACTGGTACCTGGTACCCACTCATAAACATGGGTAAAACCGACTTCTTGGTCGCCATAAGCGAACACGATTCGGTGCAACTTATTTTCATCCCAGCTAATGTACCCGTCATTATCAGCGGAATCGGCAGGATACGGATCGGCGACTTTCAAAATGTCTGTAATTGCAAAGGTGTAACGATAGCCGTCGTCTGTTTTCTCTAAATCGCCATCCCAAACACTCTCCATTGATGCTCTGTTATTTGAAGCATCACTGGAGTGATGGAAACTTTTCCAGAAGGTATTGCCGTTACGCCCATTAAAGTCGTAAGCGGGGTCACTGGTATCTTCAACGTCACTGCGTGCCGGCATTGCTTTCAACACCGCGATTCTAAAGTCTTTATCGGTGTCGAACGTGTAGTCACGCCCCGCGCCGTCCAGAACGTTAAAGTCAACCACCAACTTTGTTTCAGTACCACTGTCGGAGGGCATAAGCATCGGCGTTTCGATTTCGACGCTGAATGAACTGACATCTGGCGGAGGGGTATTTTGATCATTTTTACCGCCTGGACCACATGCGGCCATTAACATGGCAAGGGTTGTGATGAAAAGTAGTTTTATATTGTTCATTTTCCCTCTCGCTTTCACCTAATAGATTTAAATAAAAGTGGGACTAATTTAGATACAACTTATTGAATTTTCTGCTCTGAGTATAAAGAGCCCATATAAAGTAGTTTGCTTTATTCTTGTTAGTTATCTTTTGGAGAGAGTGAACAACGACGGGTCAAAATTTACATTCCACTCTACCACCGACTGTTTTGAGTATAGACATAAAACCGTGCTTCATAGCTCGCTAAAGAGATTTTTTGAGTGTTGTGATGTTGCTCAAAGTGTTGAATGTTATGGGTTTTGTTGTTTTATTATGCATAACAATGACTTATAAAAAATAAGGTTATAATTTGCCTTTCTAATGTCAGCAAATTATAAGAGCGTGGTCTAATATGTATTGTGTATGTAAATGAGATGTTGTTTTGGACAGGTTGATATTGGAATTGCTTATAAGAAAGCGTTGGTTTAGCAGTGATCTGACTTGAGAGTCGTCATGTTTATTCCATTTTCTTTCTAGTAGATTTGAGATACAGCCGCCTAGTTCTCACTGTCTTTCAATAATATTTAAGTTTAGGAATCGCAGCCTATGTGTTCTTCTTTGACAAAAATAACTCAAGCGTTGACGTTGATTACAGCCAACTTTCTTCTGGTTTCGTCAGTGCAAGCATCCGCTCCAGAATTAATCGAGCGTTTGGAATGTGAGGCATGCCATGGACCGGGTGGGGTATCGACAAATACCAATATTCCTTCTATTGCGGGCTTACCTGAATTTAATTTCACTGACCAAATGTTGCAGTACGCAGAAGGTAGACCTGCTGATACCGTTAAGCATGTTTATGGTGATACGAGCAAAAGTGGTGACATGGCGACTATTGTGAAATCGCTTTCCGAAGAAGAAGTGGAAGAGTTAGCTGCACACTATTCACAGCTTGCGTTTGTTCGTGCGAAACAAGACTTCGATCAGTCACTGGCTGATAAAGGGAAAATGATTCACGAGAAAAATTGCGACAGCTGTCATGTGGATGGAGGCAGCGATCCGATGGATGAAACCTCGATTCTAGCCGGCCAGCAAAAAGGCTACTTGCTAACCACGCTCAAGCAGTTCCATAGCGGTGCACGTTCTGTAGATAAGAAAATGGATAGCGCTGTTAAAGGGTTAAGTGAAGACGATTTGGTTGCACTGTCTGAATATTACGCGAGTTTCCAATAAATCAATCACTGGCAAGGTGGAGCAAACTATATGGGATGGTGGAGTCGACCTAATAAAAAATGGATGCTCGGCATCCCGCTTGGTGGTGTAGTCGCGTTTATCTTAGGCGTGGGTGCGCTTGGTGCTTACCATGGTGTTATGAATTATTCCAACACCAACGACTTCTGTTTCGGATGCCACATTGGGATGGATACGATCGTGGAGGAATATCAAGCGTCAATACATTACAACAACTCAAAAGGTGTGATTGCCGCGACATGCAGTGACTGTCATGTTCCGAGAGAGTTTATTCCCAAAATGATCGTTAAAATCACCGCGACAGCGGATATCTTCCATAAATTGAAAGGCGATATTACGCTGGAAAACTTTGAGTCAGAACACCGGCCAAGGCTTGCGGCAATCGTAACGGAGGAGTTTGTCGCCAATAAGTCCAAGCAATGTAAATACTGTCACCAGGTTGATCGCATGGACTTCGAAGCGCAAGGTCGTACGACGGCTCGTCGACACCAAATGATGGAATCACGAGATCAATCGTGTATCGATTGTCATGCTGGTATAGCGCACAAGTTACCAGAGGATGAGCCAGAAGAAGTCGAAGAAGAAATGGTTGAAACCACCGCTATGGTTAATTGATTCTTCTTAAAGCTCTGATAAGTATAAAGTATGGCTGCCTAGTGGGCTGAGTTTTCTTCCGCTTGGTTAGCCATAGCTTTAACCATGCCATTAAATATGAACAGGTGGGCTGGCATCATGGCAAACCAGTAAAGCAGCCCCAGAAAACCTTGTGGATGCCACCACGCTGTTATGTCCAGCTCTCGCACATCTCCTTCATCTTTAATACTGATTTCCAAGCGCCCGAGCCCGGGACCTTTCATGCCAAAAAACAGAGATAAGAATTGGTTTTCTTCACACCGGATGACTTTCCAAGAGTCAATGAAGTCGCCCACTTTGAGTTCGGGGCCGGGAGGGGAGACTCGAACGGGTTTCCCGCCACCAAAAAAGATATCCAGCCATTCACGGGTTCGCCAAAGAATATTTGCAAAGTAGTATCCTTTCTCTCGGCTACCAATTTTCTGCGCAACTTTCCACAACGCCTCAGCAGATGCTTTGGTTTTTATGCTGGCTCCTGCTTGCTTAGGAAAGTAGCCATATCCTGGTTGCCAGCGTTTTAGTGCCGCTGGCTCAAATCCCCAAACATTGCTACGTACAAACGTTCCCTCGTGTGCAATTGCCTCTTTTACCGATTGTTCATAACTGATCATTTCTTGTGGAAACCGAGTCTCAATCGCGACCGAATCCGCGATGTAATCGTGTTCTAATCCGGCGAGTAGTGCCTTGCCAATACTTGATGGAACGGAAGTAATGAGCCCGAGCCAGTGCGACGCCATTTTAGGGGTAAGCAGTGGGGTAGACCACAACCTGTATGGCTTATTCGTTACATGGCATATAACGCGAAATTGCTCTCGGTAGCTTAATGTATCTGGCCCTCCCACTTCGTAGATCTTACTTTCCTCCGGTGGTGGTTCTGCTGCAAGGGAGAGTAAGTAATGATTCAGATTAGGCAGAGCTATCGGGTTGGCTTTAGAGTCCACCCATTTTGGTGTGACTAAAACAGGCAGGTTGTAAACGAAGTCACGCATTATTTCAAAAGCCGCAGAACCCGGGCCGATAATCACACCAGCGCGCAATTCTGTGACCGGAACTCCGGACTGGCGAATGATTTTTCCGGTTGCTTTTCGCGCGGCTAAATGGCGCGAATTTCCCGTTTGGGGCTGAATTGCACTGAGATAAATAACGTGTTTAACGCGACTTTTTTCTAAGGCGAACTTAAAATTCAGTGCAAGGTTGAGCTCGTATTCGACAAAGTCATCTCCCTGAGCCATTCCGTGCACCAAAAAAAAGACCAAATCAAAGTCATTCACAATAGATAATGTTGCCTCAGCGTCGGCTAAATCCAGGTATTTCAGCGTCAGGTTTGGATGAGGGCGCGATCTTGATTCTAAATAATCAATATGTCGCGCCGCCGCTGTGACGCTGTAACCTTTATCTAGTAAAAGAGGGAGAAGTTGAGAGCCTATGTATCCAGACGCGCCAAGTACCAACACCTTTTTCATTCTTTGTCCTTTTTTTGTTGGTGGAATTATCACCACTAGGTATAATCATGAGACACTTTTCCATTTCTTTCAATAAGTTGTCGTTGGAGTGCTCGTGTCTTTTTTTTCTCAGCTTTTAATTCACGCCGATAAGGCATTTTTACGTCGTTTGTTCGCGATAGCGCTTCCAATCACTCTTCAAAGCATTATGTTTTCCAGCCGCAGCCTGGTCGATGTATTAATGCTCGGCCAGCTTGGTGAGGCTGAAATTGCCGCCGTTGGGGTGGCCGCTCGAGCTACGTTTGTCACGACAATTATGTTAGTGGGTGTCACGACTGGTGGAGCTTTGTTAACCGCTCAATATTGGGGGGCCGGGGACAAAGCGGGCGTAAGGGAGAGTACATCTCTAACCTGGGTGATATCAATGGTGTATGCTGCGATGGCCGTTTTCCTGTTTGTGGTCTTTCCTGATCCAATCATGAGTTTAACCACTGACTCACAGCAGGTTATTGAACTGGGTGCAAACTATTTGGTGGCGTCTTCAGCCAGTATGTTTGCTGTTGCCTGTGTTGCCAGTATGGCCGTTGGTTTGCGAGCGATGCATCAACCGGGCTTAAGCACATTCTTTAGTGGTATTGGAATCGTCTCGAACGTGTTCCTGAACTGGGTGTTGATTTTCGGTCACTTGGGTTTTCCTGCATTTGGTATTACCGGGGCTGCAATCGCGACTGTTATCAGCGGTGCCATCGAAGTGGGCTGTCTATTCGGGTATTTATGGGCGAAGAAACATATTCTTGCGTTTGGATGGAATGACATCCGAGCGGGATTAGTATTTGAAAAAATTACGCGCTTTCTTAGTTTGTCATTACCTACGACATTTAACTTTCTGGCATGGGCTGGTGGACTATTTGTTTATCATGCGATTATGGGACAAGCGGGCGTCCAGGGCTTGGCGGCTCTCTCAGTCATGACCCCCGTTGAATCCATAGCGTTGGCAATGATGATCGGTTTGTCGAATGCTGCTGCCGTTTTGGTGGGCAATCAGTTAGGCGCAAAGAATTTTGAACCTGTTTACTACCAAGCTTGGGCAACACTTATTTTGAATCTGATCATTGCCGTGGTGGTTGCCTTATTACTGTTGGTTTCAAACCAGTGGATACTGAATGCGTTCAGCGCTTTGACGCCAGAAACGCGTCAGTTATCAGAGCAATTTATGCTGATTCTGGCGATTGGTGTGATACTGCGTTCCATTCCTATGATGGTCATTGTCGGTGTTCTTCGCGCGGGCGGTGATGTTAAATTCTGCCTGTATCAGGACTTAGTAGCACAGTGGGTTATTGGTATCCCTCTTGCTGCCTTTGCTGCTATTTACCTTGGTTGGGAACCGCAATGGGTGTATTTACTCTTTTTGACCGAGGAAGTGGTTAAGTGGGCGATTTCCTTACCTCGTGTGAGAAGTAAAAAGTGGATGAAAAACCTAATCGGTAGCTAACCATACAAATGGAGAAAATCGATTATTAGTGATAGGAATTTGCTTTTAATTTCAACAAAAATAGTTTGAGAAGGTGAATCGAGTTGCATTTGCGGTTTGATAATGTGATCTAGTATTCAAAATACTTCCTACTGGTCCGATTTTAGTGTAGATTCTTATCCCAATTTTAAATACCTGTTGAGCGGCTATATTAATGTTAAGACTGTCAGACCTATGTAAAGGCTATGTAGATGGGGGAGAGTTTCACCCAGTTTTACAAGGGGCAGAATTAACATTACAACGCGGTGAGCAAGTCGCTCTGATGGGTGAGAGTGGTTCAGGCAAAAGTACCTTACTTAATTTGATTGCTGGTCTGGATACGGTGGATTCCGGAGAAATTCAGTTTGTCGGTTTTTCTATGCATGATGCTCCGGAGCATTTGAGAACACTCTATCGCAGAAATAACATCGGCAATATTTTCCAGCAATTTAACCTCCTTCCGACGCTAAATATTGCGGATAACATTCGTTTTTGCCGCCAACTAAAAGGCTTGCCGGAAGATCAAGGTTTGTGGCGTCAGATTCTCTCCGCACTTGATTTGATGCCGCTTCTTGGCCGTTACCCTGAAGAAGTCTCTGGTGGCCAGCAACAACGCGCTGCGATTGCACGAGCTCTTTACATGGAACCGCAAATTCTCTTGGCCGATGAGCCAACCGGAAGTTTGGATGAACGAAATGCCGAAGCGGTGATGCGTTTATTAACCACGCTTGCGCGCCAACTGAATTGTACATTGTTGTTGGTGACTCACAGTGAGAAGGTCGCTGACCATATGGAAGGTAAAATCCGACTGCAAGGGGGACAACTGCATGTTATGGCCCGTAGTTAAGGCACTACTCGGTCATTACCGTCGTTACCCACTGCAAATTATTCTCGTCTGGTTAGGTTTAACTTTAGGCGTATCTCTTCTGGTTGGTGTTACTTCGATTAACCAGCATGCCAAACAGAGCTATACAACGGGAGAGAGGCTTTTCTCTAATCCGTTGCCTTACCGAATTAGTACCAAGCACTCCGCTAATAAAGTTCCTCAGGGTTTTTATATCCAGCTGCGCCGCGCAGGCTTCAATCAATGTGCCCCGTTTGATGTGATCCATTTAGACGCCAAGTCAGACATGAATCTGATGTTGGTCGGTATTGATCCTGTCGCGATGATTCCTCTTCAGCAAGGAAAGTCATTAGGGGAAATGCCGATTCTGTCCATAATGAAGCCTCCTTATCCAATTCTGATCAGTCAAGACTTGGCTTCTTACATGGAATGGCAAGATGGTGACTTTATTGAGATGAACGATGGCAGCCGTCTGGGCCCGCTTCAAGTCGACCAGAATAGTCTGCTTTCCGGTACTAGGCTGATTACTGATATTTCTTTACTACGCATGTTGAAACGCAGCTCGGGCTTGTCTTCGATTTTGTGTGGTGAAATGTCAGAAGAAAAGCTATCGGCACTGAAAAAAATGCTACCCAATGGCATGACGCTGACTCATAACACGCGCAACGAATTAGAGTCTTTGACTAAAGCGTTTCATATGAACTTAACGGCAATGGGAATGCTGTCGTTTTTAGTCGGACTGTTTATCTTTTATCAAGCCATGTCTTTGTCTCTGATTCAGCGACAACGCTTAGTAGGGATATTACGCCAAGCGGGTGTAAGCGGAACTCAACTTGCGCAAGCTTTATTACTTGAACTGTCTATTCTTGTGACGGTCGCTTGGGCATGTGGCAACTTTTTGGGGGTAATACTCGCAAATGAGCTTATCCCAACGGTGTCGACAAGTTTAAGTGATTTGTATGACGCTAACGTCGGTTTGTCTATCGGTTGGTCATGGAAGTCAAGCATATACAGCTTAATCATGTCAGCGATGGGGGCGCTAATTTCGTGTTTATGGCCGTTAATACGTCTACTTAAATCACAACCAATTCGCTTATCGTCTCGTCTTTCTTTGATGCGTTTTGCTGGTCGAGAGTTCTCTTGGCAAGCGTTGGCTGCATGTGCTTTTTGTGTTGCTGCGGTCGCCGTGTATCAAGCACCAAAAACACAGGAGATTGGCTTCACTATTGTCGCGCTGATGATGTTAAGTGTTGCCCTCGTTATGCCATTTATCATGTGGCATCTATTTCAGAGTTTTTCGTACTCACTGCGCTGGGTGCGAGTCCGGTGGTTCTTCGCAGATGCTGCGGCTAGTATGAGTTACCGCGGAGTCGCGAGCATGGCATTCATGCTTGCACTTGCTGCAAACATTGGCGTTGAAACCATGGTCGGTAGTTTTAGAGACACCACCGACAAATGGCTTAACCAACGCTTGGCAGCGGACATTTATATTTACCCGAATAACAATAATGCGGCACGCATGAGTGGTTGGTTACAGCAGCAGCCTGAAGTGAAGTCTGTGTGGTGGCGTTGGGAAAAAGATCTACCTACGGATAAGGGCGTTCTGCAGGTTGTGAGCACAGGTGCTTCTGAAGGGGAACTCGATTCTCTAACGGTTAAGCTGGGTGTGCCTAGCTACTGGTATCAGTTACACCATGGCAAAAGTATCATGGTTAGTGAGTCGATGGCGTTAAAGCTCGACATTCGACCTGGTGATGTGATTGATCTTCATGCTCCGCTTGGTGACGGGTGGCAAGTTGCGGGTGTTTATTATGACTATGGTAACCCCTATAACCAAGTAATGATGTCTCACCGAAGTTGGCTGTATGCTTTTGCAGGAACGGGGAACGTGGGGCTTGGCGTCGTTCTTGAAGATAACGTCAATGGTGAAGGACTGAAAAACCGATTAGAAAATGTGTTCCGCTTATCTCAGGATCGCATTTTTGATGATAGTAATATTTATAACCAAGCAATGCGTGTTTTTGATCATACGTTTGCTATCGCGGGTACGCTGGGCAACATTACGCTTATCATCGCTGTTTTCGGCTTGTTCTTTGCGACTCTGGCAGGTGAACTCTCTCGGCAGAGACACTTCTCACTACTTCGTTGTATGGGCGTTTCCGGTAAAGAGCTTGTTTTACTCGGTGGCTTACAGCTGTTCGCGTTTGGGGCGATATCGGCGCTGATCGCAGTGCCTCTGGGCTTAGCACTGGCTCATGTGATTGTGGACATTATTATCAGACAATCTTTTGGCTGGTCACTGGAGTTACAGACGATCCCTTGGGAATATGCCAAGACGATCGCTTGGGCAATGCTGGCTATCATGGCGGCAGGTGCCTTGCCTGTTATTAGAATGATCAAAAGTACACCAATGAAGTCATTGAGGGATGCGTTGTAGTGGTAAAAAAGAACTCCAAAAAGCGCTTCTTAGCAGCAGTATTGTCTATTGCGGCAGTGGTTGTACTGCTAGGCTCTCTATACTTGCCGTTTTGGTCAGAAGACACGGTTACTCAGGAGAGTGATATTAACTCGATACTGACCAGAGAGAATAACACTATCTTTGAGCCAGTTTTGCCTGATGAACATGTTTCACTGCCAGCCGATTTTAAGTTCCATCCCAAATACCAGCACGAATGGTGGAATTACTTCGCTAAGCTACAAGATAAGAACGGCGAGGTTTATAACGTTCAGTGGAGTTACTTTAGAGTAGCGACAGATGAACGTGAAACCAGAGGCTGGCAAAATCCTCAGCTATATATCTCACACATCGTCATTAGCCATGGTTCTCAGGTGTGGAAAGAGCAACGTGTTGCGCGAGGTGGCATAGGTCAGGCTGGGATGCAGAATCATCCATTTAGCTTATGGATTGACAATTGGAACTGGCGCTCTCTTGGCACAACGCCTTTCCCTGGCAAACTTATTGTTGCGACGGATGAATTCAGCGTTGATCTTAACACACAGACGAACGGCCCGTTTGTCGTCAATGGCGACAGAGGCTTTCAGGTCAAGCATGCTTTGCAGTCGGTTGCCTCGTTTAGCTTTAGTGCCCCTTTTCTTAATGTGAAAGGCAGTTTGAATATTGATGGTCAACGGATCCCAGTATCTGGCACGGCCTGGACTCAAAAAGAGTGGGGCAGTGGTCTGATCGGAGAAGGGCAACAAGGTTGGGACTGGTTCACATTCAACTTAGATGATGGCAGAGCGCTGACGGTCAGCAGGTATCGTCATCACGGTCAAATGCCTCATATATTCGGCACCTTATCAACACGTTCAGGTAAAGTGATCAATCTGTCAGAGAAAGATATCACGATTCAACCGGTACAAGTAACTAGCTTGTCTAACGGAAAACGGCTGCCATTACAATGGGTTATCAATGTGCCAGAATACGACATTGACCTGACGACACGTGTCGTTAACACCAATATGTGGCTCCCTTTTGTTATCCCATATTGGGAAGGTCCTACGTTAGCATCGGGCTCTAACGAGGCTTGGGGATTTATGCAATTAACTGGCTACTAGTTGTTTGCTAACTACCATTCGGTTTTTATTTATATAGCCACCCTTGAGGTGGCTTTTTTGTTCCTGTAGCTTGATAGAGATAGGATAATTCTCAGTGTTTATCATAAGTATTTTAATCATGTTATGCTGAATTATGAGTAATACTGATTAATAAATAGCAAAGAAGCGATATGCAATTGGTCGTAACGACTACAAAGTTATTGTTGGAAAATACGATATGTTGCAAATCAAACATCGGAAATAACGAAGTTTATACTCTGAACAAGCGATTATTCTAAAGTTTCTTACAGCTATAAACTCAGATCATTCTTTGTCGATCGTTTATGAAGATAATAAATATAAGGGTTAATGTATGAACGATGCTATTCGTGACTTTTTCAAAATGGAATCCGCAGGAGGCATTCTTCTCGTGATTGCAGCGGCGATCGCGATGACCATTGCAAACACACCTCTGGGCGAAACTTATCAATCTTTTCTGCATACTTATGTTTTAGGTATGTCCGTATCTCACTGGATCAATGACGGCCTAATGGCGGTGTTTTTCCTATTAATTGGTCTTGAGGTTAAGCGAGAGTTACTTGAAGGTGCACTGAAATCAAAAGAAACAGCGATCTTCCCTGCGATTGCAGCGGTAGGTGGTATGTTGGCACCCGCTCTTATTTATGTCGCATTTAATGCGAGTGACGCTGAAGCGGTTTCTGGCTGGGCAATCCCAGCGGCAACAGATATCGCATTTGCATTGGGTATCATGGCGCTTCTGGGTAAACGTGTCCCGGTAAGCCTGAAAGTATTCCTGCTGGCTCTGGCTATCATTGATGACTTAGGTGTTGTGGTTATCATCGCGCTGTTCTACACGGGCGATCTATCGACAATGGCTTTGCTAGTTGGTTTTGCCATGACTGGTTTACTGTTCTTGTTGAACGCTAAGAAGGTGACCAAACTAACACCATATATGATTGTGGGCGCCATCCTTTGGTTTGCCGTTCTTAAATCGGGTGTTCACGCGACGCTTGCTGGTGTGGTAATCGGTTTTGCTATCCCGCTTCAAGGTAAGCCGGGCGAGCATTCACCGCTGAAACACATGGAGCATGCTCTTCACCCTTACGTGGCGTTTGGTATTCTTCCGCTGTTTGCGTTTGCAAACGCTGGTATTTCGTTAGAAGGCGTATCTTTATCTGGCTTAACTTCAATGTTGCCATTAGGTATCGCGCTTGGTTTGTTGGTTGGTAAGCCTCTGGGTATTTTCACCTTCAGCTGGGCGGCAGTGAAGCTAGGTGTGGCGAAGCTGCCAGAAGGTATTGGCTTCAAACATATTTTCGCGGTGTCTGTGCTTTGTGGTATTGGTTTTACGATGTCTATCTTTATCTCGTCACTTGCATTCGGCAATGTGAGTCCGGAGTTCGATACTTACGCACGACTAGGTATTTTGATGGGGTCAACAACTGCAGCGATAATCGGTTACGTGTTGCTTCACCTGTCTTTACCAAAAAAGGCACAAGCGTAAAAACTTAAACCAATGAAAAGCCTCCCAAAAGGGAGGCTTTTTTATGCCTGTCATCTTGTAGGTAGAGCTAAGAAAAATGTTCCAGACGAAAAAAAGCCCAGTCGAAAATTTGACTGGGCGGATACAAACATAGGAGTTAATAAGAAAAAAGCAGCAACGTAACAATCAGATGGAAAAGTTTGACGGCCAGTGAAACTTAAAATGCCCTAGTTGTTACATATATTCAGACCGAGCTTTCCTCAAACAGTTCCATTTTTTTGGAAAATATTTTCCTAAAACATGCCGTTTTTTGATGTGTCAATTTAAGTCATTGTATCTGCGGGTAATATCACCATAAGTTTATCGCCAGTAATCCAAGGAGCTGCTTGAGTTCAACCATGCGGATTTTAACCGCACTAAAATTACGATGTTTAAAATTTATCTTGGTTAAACGTTGAACATTTTTATTGAAAGAATAAGTTTTGAAAATGTGATGTTAATCGTTTGTTAATCTCTCTGTTCGCGGTATATTTTAAACAGTTGTTTAATACGAGTGATTAAAATGGCCCCAAGAACTTCAACAAAAGAAAAAATACTCAATGTCGCAGAAGGGTTGTTTGCAGAGTATGGGTTCAATGATACATCACTGAGAACCATTACTGGCAGAGCGAATGTAAACCTTGCATCAGTCAATTACCATTTTGGTGATAAAAAGACGCTGGTTAGGGCGGTTTTAGACCGATACCTAGAAGCACTGATGCCGAGTATCAAGACCTCTCTAGTCGAACTGAACACGCGCGATAATTACACGATGGAAGAAGTGTTTGAATCGCTGAGATTGCCTCTAGCTACACTTAATGAAGTAAGACCAAATGGTACAGCGTTGTTTATGCTATTGCTGGGCCGCGGTTATACGGATGTGCAGGGACATTTACGTTGGTTCATCACCACTCGTTACGACGAAGTATTGAAGTTATTTACTACCTCTATCATGAAAGCGAACCCAGAGCTAACGGAAGAGCTACTATTCTGGCGATTACATTTCACGCTCGGAACGTGCGTTTTCACGATGGCATCTAGTCAAGCGCTACTAGAGCTTTCAGAAAGTAAATTCGATCAAGAAGTCGATATTAAGTCTGTAGTCGATTTGTTAATTCCTTACTTGTCAGCAGGAATGTCAGCGAAGTAAATGACTCGAACAAGTAAGCTGTTAGTTAAACCAATAATAAATTATGCCGTAAGGTGACGTGAACAAAAGGATCTGAACAATGAGCTCTCTACGAAGAAAATGGATTAGTGACCCAGCATTTAAAATGTTTAAAAAAGTACTACCTCCGTTGTCCAGCACTGAAAAAGAAGCAATGGAAGCAGGTAGTGTTTGGTGGGATGCAGAGCTATTTTCCGGCAAACCAAACTTTAAAACGCTGCACCAATACCCAACTCCGAAGTTAACAGCAGAAGAGCAGTCCTTTATGGACAATGAGCTCGTAACGCTACTCGACATGCTTGACGATCAAAAGATCGTAAAAGAAGACCGAGACTTATCTCCAGAAGTGTGGGAATTCTTACGTAAAGAGCGTTTCTTCTCTCTGATTATCTCTAAAGAATATGGCGGTCGCGAGTTTTCTTCACATGCTAACTCTACGATTGTTTCGAGCATTGCGACTCGAAGCATCAGTGCGGCTGTATCGGTAATGGTTCCAAACTCATTGGGTCCAGGTGAGCTTCTTTCTCACTATGGTACACAAGAGCAAAAAGATTACTGGTTGCCTCGTCTTGCTGACGGTACTGATATTCCATGTTTCGCGCTTACAGGCCCGGAAGCAGGTTCTGATGCGGGCGGTATCCCAGATCAAGGCGTTGTTTGTTACGGTAAGCATAACGGTGAAGAAGTGCTGGGTATTCGCCTGAGCTGGAACAAGCGCTACATTACACTAGCACCTGTAGCGACGGTTTTAGGTCTCGCATTTAAACTTCAGGATCCTGACGGCCTACTTGGTGACAAGAAAGATGTGGGTATCACATGTGCACTGATTCCTGCCGATCACGAAGGTGTTGAAATCGGTGAGCGTCACGATCCACTTGGTTCTGCATTCATGAATGGTCCAACCCGTGGTGAAGATGTCTTTATTCCAATGGATTGGTTAATTGGTGGCGCGGATTACGCAGGTAAAGGCTGGCGTATGCTGGTTGAATGTTTGTCGGCTGGTCGCGGTATTTCACTGCCAGCGCTTGGTGCCGCTATCGGACATCTAACAACCAGAACAACGGGTGCTTATGCATACGTTCGTAAACAGTTTGGTATGTCTATCGGTAAATTTGAGGGTGTGGCAGAAGCAATGGGTCGCATTGGTGGTTTAACTTACCTTCTTGAAGCGACGCGCACACTGACAACTACTTCGCTAGACATGAAAGAAAAGCCGGGTATCGTCACTGCTATTGCTAAATATCATATGACCGAGATAGCACGTACGCTTCTTAATGACTCGTTCGATATTCACGCTGGTCGCGCAATCCAAGATGGCCCGATGAACTACCTTGCGAAGCATTACGTGGGTATTCCAGTTGCGATTACCGTAGAAGGTGCAAACATTCTGACACGTAACCTAATGATCTTTGGCCAAGGTGCGACTCGTTGTCATCCATACGTACTAAAAGAGATGGAAGCAGCAGCAAACCCAGATGCAGAGCAAGGTGCGAAAGAGTTTGATGATCTGCTGTTCAAACACATTAAGCATGCGACAGGCAACACATTTGGCGCATTGGGTGCCGCACTAACAGGTTCTCGCTTTATCAAAGCGGAAATGAGCGGTCCAACTAAGAAGTACTACAAAGACATCACGCGTCTAAGCCGAGATCTTGCTGTAAGTGCAGACTTCGCTATGTTGACACTAGGTGGCGATCTGAAGCGTAAAGAGATGATCTCTGCACGTTTAGGTGATGGCTTAAGCTTCTTGTACATGGCATCAGCAGCACTTAAGAAATACGAAGATGAAGGCCGTCAGCAAGGCGATCTAGACTTCGTTCACTACGCAGTTCAGCACTGTTTGTACAATGCGGCTAAGTCACTAAACGAAGCTTATACTAACTTCCCAGTGAAATATGTTGGTGGTGTACTTAAGGGGCTGCTATTCCCACTGGGCAACCACTTCAACAAGCCTAGCGATGAGCTGAGCATGCGTATTGCAGAGGCGATGATGACGCCTGGTGCACAGCGTGATCGCTTGACGCATCTATGCTACGTAGGTAAAGCAGAAGATGACAATATTGGTTTGATGGAGAAAGCTTTCCTTGCGATGTACGATATCAAACCTTTAGAGCGTAAGCTTATCAAGGGCGTTAAAGATGGTAAGGTTGCTCGTAAAGGTCTGCTGAATGATCGTTTACAACAAGCTCTCGACGCTGACGTTTTAACTCAGGAAGAAGTTGATAAGATTAAAGCGGCAGACAAATTACGCTACAAGGCGATTCAAGTCGACCATTTCAGCCATGACTTTTCGGAACTTCGTACCGATGCGCCAAAAAAGTCACATCTGAACTCAGCCGCTTAACAAGCGAATAAAGATATTGATAAAAAGCACCTCTCGGAGGTGCTTTTTTGTTTCGCTCGTTTAAAAATTAGCAGTCTAGTGCTCCAACCACTTGCATTTTCGAAGCATTTTTACAGAAATTAGATGCGAACTCGAAGCGAAACTTTTATCCTTACAAGGTTTTTTAAAGGAAGTTGAATATGATCATCAAACCTAGAATTCGTGGATTTATCTGTACTACTACGCACCCTGTTGGTTGTGAAGCTAATGTAAAAGAACAAATTGCTTACACTAAAGCGCAAGGCCCAATTAAAAACGCTCCAAAACGCGTTCTTGTTGTGGGTGCATCAAGTGGCTACGGTCTATCTTCTCGTATCGCTGCGGCATTTGGTGGCGGTGCATCAACTATCGGTGTGTTCTTTGAAAAAGAAGGCACAGAGAAGAAGCCAGGCACTGCAGGTTTCTACAACGCTGCCGCTTTCGAAAAATTGGCGCGTGAAGAAGGCCTATACGCGAAAAGCCTGAACGGCGATGCTTTCTCAAACGAAGCAAAAGAGAAAACAATCGAGCTGATCAAGCAAGACCTTGGTCAGATTGATATGGTGGTTTACTCACTGGCGTCTCCAGTACGTAAATTGCCAGAAACAGGTGAACTGATTCGTTCATCTCTAAAGCCTATCGGTGAAACTTACACTTCGACAGCGGTTGATACCAACAAAGACGTTATCATCGAAGCGAGCGTTGAGCCTGCAACAGAAGAAGAGATCAAAGACACAGTAACCGTAATGGGCGGTGAAGACTGGGAACTTTGGATCAACGCACTTTCTGAAGCTGGTGTACTTGCAGAAGGTTGTAAGACAGTCGCATACAGCTACATCGGTACTGAGCTAACTTGGCCAATCTACTGGGATGGCGCACTAGGTAAAGCGAAAATGGACCTGGATCGCGCAGCAACAGCACTTAACGAGAAGCTAGCACAAACTGGTGGCAGCGCGAACGTTGCGGTTCTTAAATCTGTTGTAACTCAGGCAAGTTCTGCAATTCCTGTAATGCCGTTGTACATTGCAATGGTGTTCAAGAAGATGCGTGAAGAAGGCGTACACGAAGGCTGTATGGAACAAATCTACCGTATGTTCAGCCAGCGTCTATACAAAGAAGATGGCTCTGCGGCAGAAGTGGACGACATGAACCGTCTTCGTCTGGACGACTGGGAACTTCGTGAAGACATCCAGCAACACTGTCGTGACCTATGGCCACAAATTACGACTGAAAACCTAAAAGAGCTGACTGACTACGTTGAGTACAAAGAAGAGTTCTTGAAGCTATTCGGTTTTGGTGTTGACGGTGTGGATTACGAAGCAGACGTGAACCCAGCAGTAGAAGCAGATTTCATTCAAATCTAAAGGCTATTGTTTAGGCCGAACCTGTTCCTGATATAGCAAAAGGTTTTGATATAGTAAAAAGGCGCTCATCGAGCGCCTTTTTTATGTTTGAACGTTGCTAAATCAACTCAATATGATGAGGATTGTACCCGCGAGCGTCATTAAAATGTTCGCTATTGCGTAAGTACCAGCGTAGCCCAATGCAGGAATAGTCGACTTCGCGTAGTCGTTTACCACGTCCATGGCTGGCGCACACGTACGGGCACCAATAATGGCACCAAAAAGTAATGCTCGGTTCATTTTAAGCACATAGGCCCCGACGAGATAAGCGAGTGCCACAGGAACCACACTAACAATAAAGGCGATACCAATGACTTTCGGGCCGACTTGTGTCAGGTGCTCAAACATTTTCCCACCAGCGCTGAGTCCAATGCCGACCATAAAGAACATCAAACCAAGGTCCTTAACCATGTTCAGTGCCCCTTGTGGTACGTAGCCAAAAGTAGGGTGGTTGGCACGTAAGAAGCCCAAGGTAATACCCGAAAGTAACAAGCCCACCGCGTTACCTAAACTGAACGACACCTGGCCAAATGTCATCGTGATCAGACCAAACATAATGCCTAAGATGAAGAAGCTGCAAAATGCCAATAAGTCTGCCATTTGGCTGTGGATTGAGATGAAACCGATTTTTTCTGCAAGGCCGTGTACTCGGCTCTTTTCGCCGCTGACCTGAAGCACGTCACCTTTGGCAAGCACGATGTCTAAATCCATTGGCATTTCAATCTGTGCGCGAACTACTCGGTTTAAGAAACAACCAAACTCCGACAAGTTAAGGTCAGACAAGCGTTTACCGGCAATCGCGTCACTTTTTACGACGATTTCTTCTTCCACAATACGCAAATCGAGCAAGTTACGGTCAAAAACCTCTTTGCCGTTACGGAAACTTGAATCCAATCTAGCGTGGCTATCCGGGAAGCCAACAAGTGCAATCTCATCGCCTTCTTGGAGGATAGCGTCACCATCAGGGTGGGCGAGAATGCCATTGCGGCGAATTCGCTCAATGTAACAACCTGTTTGTCGGTAAATACCCAGTTCACGCAGGTTTTTACCATCTGTCCAGTCGATCAATTCTGGCCCAACGCGATACGCCCGAATGATCGGAAGATAGACTTTTCTTTGCCCTGAGTTACCAAGTCCACGCTCTTGAGCAATTTGTTGCGCTGAATCAGACAGGTTTTGTTTCTGGAGTCTTGGTAGCAATTTGGCGAACATGATCATGCTTATTAAGCCGATCAGATAAGCCATTGCGTAGCCGACAGATAAGTTTTCTAATACCAGAGCAAAGTCCATATTGCGTGGTATCGTCGCCAACCCTGAGTTAAGCGCGTCTTGTGCACCCACAAGTACAGGGGTTGCCGTTAATGCACCCGCCATCATACCTGCTGAAAGGCCAAAATCGAGTCCAAAATAATGGCTTAATCCATAAGTTAAACATACCGCTGAAACCAGTACGGTCATACTCAGAATGAAGTAGTGCTTCCCGTCTCTAAAAAAGATACCAAAGAAGTTAGGACCTGCTTCAATACCAACGCAGTAGATAAACAGCATAAAGCCAATAGTTAACGCTTCTGCATTAAAAGAGAAGCCTAAGTGGCCCATGATAAGCGAAGTTATGAGAACCCCGATGGAGTTACCTAGTTGTAAGTTACCAAATCGGATTTTTCCGAAGGCAAGGCCGATGGCTAATACGACGAAGATTAGGAGGATTGGGTTTTGTTCGAGAAGATATACGACGTCTATGTTCACTGTGTGGCTCGGTAAAGTGTGTGCCAAGAAAGATTAGAGTGGCGAATTGTAACTAAATATAGCAAAAAGATAAGTGAATTTTTTTATGTTTTTCCATTAGTTGACTTAGGGGAATAACTATATGAAAAATAATAAAAAAGCCGCACTGAGATGCGGCTTTTAAAAAATTGTACTTTTTTATTACGCTACGTCGAATAGACCTAGGTGCTCTTTCGCGTAAGCTTCAAACTCATCACAACCACCAATGTGCTCTTGGTCGATGAAAATTTGAGGAACAGTTGCAACTGGTTTGCCTACTGTTTTCTCAAGGTCTGCTTTAGAGATGCCTTCAGCATGAATGTCAACGTAACGGTAGTTAAAGTCATCACGTTTTGCTTTTAGCGTTTCTGCATGCTCTTTTGCACGAACACAGTAAGGACATGCTGGGCGACCGAAGATAACAACGAACATAATTTTAATTTCTCCTAAATCTATTCTTTTTTGAAAGCAGACAAAAACGCGTTGGTTAAGTGGCTCTCTTTCACTTGGCTAACTATGCCCGATCCAATTACGGAAATAAAGTAGCAATTGCCTGTTGGTTTTATAGGTGAAACCTATCGAACAAAAAATCCTCTCATAATGACTATGTGAACCAACGCATAAAAGCATATGTTTTATAAGGTTATTGATGGCAAGGTGGAATTGGTCAACTTTTTTTACTGCAAATCGTAGCAATCTATTGGGAGTGATTGTTTGTGGGAGGAAATGTATGTTTCAGTTCATGACTGCAACAAGGATTATTTTTGGTGAAGGCGCACTGCAGTCTTCGTTATCCATCATCAACCAATTCGGCTACAGCGTATTGCTAGTCACAGGTCGGGACACGCAAAGAGCAATACCAATTCTCAATTATCTTAAAGCGCAGGGTATGCGTTATCAGCACGTTGCGATTACTGGTGAGCCAAATATCACCATGGTGGAAGAGACCGCGATTCTGGGCCGAAAGTTTAAGCCGGATATGGTTATCGCGATTGGCGGTGGCAGCGTCCTAGATATGGGGAAGGCGTTAGCCGCTATTATTCCAAATCATGGTGATGTTTATGACTATGTTGAAGTTGTGGGAAGAAATGTACCGTTAAAAGCAAAACCTCTCCATTTTATCGCCATTCCAACTACCGCAAGTACGGGGTCTGAAGTGACCCGAAATGCGGTATTAAAATCTGGACAGGATAAAGTCAAAGTCAGCCTGAGAAGTCCGGATATGCTCGCAGACGTTGCGATTGTCGATCCAACCTTAACTTACGATACCGATCCCTATACATCAGGGCGTGGTGCAATGGATGCGTTTACCCATTTGATGGAAGCCTATGTGTGTGGAGAACCCAATCCTTTAACAGATATGGTATGCGAAGAAGGCTTACGTCGGTTAAGTTGCTCAGTCATTGCTGGGTGTAAGCACAACGACCATAAAGCGCGATCAGATTTATCATTTGCAGCTCTGCTAGGCGGAATGGCTATCACGAATGCAAAACTTGGTGCGGCACATGGTCTGGCTGCCGCTCTGGGGGGTAAACTTGATGCTCCTCATAGTGTGATAACCGCGCGTTTAGCGCCTCATGTTATGCAGGAGAACATCGACGCTGCGAAAAAAGCGGGTAGGACAGATGTGATTAATCGCTATAGAAAGCTGGCTCAGCTTGTTACGGGTCGTACTAATGCGAATGAACATGATGGCGTGCTTTGGGTGAAAATGGTGCTGGATAAGTTAGAGTTACCTTCACTTGGACAGTTTGGTGTGTGTCAGACTTCGTTTGAGCAGGTCGCGAGTGATGCGCTTAAGTCTGTTGCTATAAAGGGGAACCCGTTACCTTTAAATCAAGAACGCCTTATCTACATTCTTAAACAAGTCTGTGATTGTCGGGGTAATATCGACGTTGAAAGCGTGCCAAGAGTTGGCTCAGTCGAAGTATTGGAAACATCAAGAACAGATCTGACAAGCGTGGACGAGTAGAGTGTTTATATGGATGTATGAAATAAAAAAGGGAGCTCACTAGCTCCCTTTATCACGATAATTAGTATTGGGTTAATTTATCGTAGCGACTGTCTTTCAGGGCGTCTTTCACTCGTTTGAGGTTTTCACGGAAACCCGTACCTCGGCGAAGAGTAAAGCCAGTTGCCAACACATCGATCACTGTCATCTGTACAACGCGGCTTGCCATTGGCATGTATACGTCTGTATCTTCAGGGATATCGAGTGTGATCGCCAAAGAGCTTGCTTTTTCTAACGGAGAGTCTTTTGCTGTAATCGCAATAACGGTCGCGCCATTTTCACGAGCAAGGTTGGCAATTTCTACCTGGCTTTTCGTACGACCAGTATGAGAAATCAGAACAATCACGTCGTTATCACTGCAATTGATACAGCTCATGCGCTGCATGACGATATCTTCAAAGCAAGTGATAGGAATATTGAAGCGAATAAACTTGTTTTGCGCGTCTCGGGCAACGGCAGATGATGCGCCTAAGCCAAAGAAAGAAATACGCTTCGCCTGAGTCAGCAAATCGACAGCACGATTAATTTGCATTGCGTCTAGGCTGTTTTTCGCTACGTCTAAGCAAGCCATCGTAGATTCGAAGATCTTGTGCGTATACGCATCAGGACCGTCATCTTCTTCTACGTTTCGGTTTACGTAAGGAGTACCGTTAGCCAAGCTCTGTGCCAGGTGAAGTTTAAAATCTGGAAAGCCTTTTGTATCCAGGCGACGACAGAAGCGGTTTACAGTGGGTTCACTTACGTCGGCCATTTTAGCTAACGTGGCAATGCTCGAGTGAATAGCAGTTTGTGGAGACGCCATAATTACTTCTGCAACTTTGCGCTCAGATTTACTGAAATTCTCCAGATTTTTTTGAATTTTTTCTAATGTATTCATAGTGTTCACGAGGGTATAGAGAACAACTCGCTGGCTCTGTTAACGAATAGAAACCCAAAAGTTTCCCGGCAGTGAAGAGCGTTAACGAAAGCTACCAGCGCCATAGATTCAGTATAAACCTGATCTTTAATTCGGCTAAACCAAATACGGTTACTATTTAGTGAGAATTTGACAAACCTCAAACAAAATTTTCTGAAAACTACAGAAATGAATGTGAAAATGCAGGTTTGTTACTCAGGTTAGCCAATAATGATTAGTGAGTTACATCAAAAAGAAAGAAATTTTCAAGCTGATGTAACCCGTACTTATCGTCAAGATGCCAAAATCTTAGAAGCCAGTTCTTGGATTTTGGCGTTTAAGTTTGGTGCTTGTTGAGCAATAAGTCTTTGCTCGTCCAAAACAGCATCAAAGATGTCTGTAGAGGTCAGAGGGTTTGCCAAGACTACCCGGAAGACGATAGTGCTCATGCGTTCCCAATGCTCAGGATTAAGCGTGGTACGAGAAACAAATGACTTACCAGTTTCACGTTGACGCTTTTGAATAAACTGAGTTAACTCGTTGATTAACTCATTTAATTCTTCTTTCTGTGTACCGTCTGCTTTTTCTAGGGCTTCACGGATGTTAGGCGGTAGATAACGGTAGGTGAGCAAACATAGCTCTGGCTCAGAAACCAGTTCAAAATCGTCCTGTTTCTTAATCAAATCCGCGAAGTAGCGTGCTTTCTCGATACTTTGATCGATCAACAGTTCATAGCCAGGTCGGCTAATAATATGCATTGCTGCATACACTAACATCGCCATACCAGAACGAGAGCCCTCCAGGGTATGACTACCTAAATCTTTAGAACCTTTACGCAAGATGTACTGAGCGTGGTGCTCGATAGATTTCATCGCATCTGGATCTTTAAACAGAACCATGCCCGCACCCATAGGGATATAAAGCTGCTTATGCGCGTCAATCGTCACTGAGTCTGCAAGCTCAACGCCATTCAGCAGGTATCGGTGATGATTAGACATTAATGTCGCGCCACCCCATGCGGCATCAACATGAAAATGACAATCGTGTTCCTGACAAACTTCAGCAATCGAAGCGAGTGGATCAACATTACCAGTTTCAGTCGTACCCGCTACACCAATCACCGCAATTGGCTTGATATTTTGCTTCTTGAGATCGCTGATTTTCGCTTTGAGATCATCGACAATAATGCGGTTATTTGCATCCGTCTTTACTGCGACTAGGCCTTCCTGACCCAACCCTAGTACATCGGCCGCTTTTTTAAGTGAGTAGTGACCACGCTCAGAAACCATAATAGCTAAGCCTTCATAGCCGTAATGTTTCATGGCTTTGAATAGGCCTTCTTTCTCTACACCTTTAAATTCGCCGTCTGCTTTCAATGCTTTATTGCGGGCAACCCAAAGGGCAGTAATGTTCGCAATCGTGCCGCCAGAGCAGAACGCACCGAGAGAATGGTTGGCACTATGCATCCATTGGTCGTAAAAGGTATTCGGCTGAGCGTAGATTAATCGGTGCAGCATGCCCAATACTTGGCGCTCTAATGGGGTAAACGCTTTCGACGTTTCTATCTTCACCAAGTTTTGGTTTAAGGCAATCATAATCTTAGACAGCGGCATTAAAAAGTAAGGCAATGCCGATGTCATATGACCGATAAAGCTTGGAGCTGACGTATGAACCGAGTGCGACACCAACGTGTCTAACAAGTGCTCGGTATGGTCTGACACAAACTCAGGTTGCTCAGGAATCTGAGCAGAAGAAAAGTCTTTCTCTATTTCACGTAAAGGCTTTTCTTCTGCCACGATGTGTTCACGAAGAAATTGATTCAAGTTTCGTGAGAGACCTTCTTCAATTTTTGTTAACGTCGAGTCCGGACCTTCAGGGACAGTGAAGATCTTTAATAAGCTCTCAAAACTAACGTCAGCGGTTTTTTGTTCCTTAACCATAGCAAAGAATCATTTGTAGTAATTTGGGTGATGCGAGCGGCACAATCTAAACCAAAACGGGTTCAAAGTCCCGTTTTAATTCTGTAAGACCATGTTGACGGAATGAAAACCAAGTCATAGGCCAACAACGTAGAGTAGGCGGTTTCTGCGCACTTGTATGTGAGAAGAGGGCCTTCGTAAGTAATATAGAAACGAGTCACGAAGGCTATCTCAAAGCATGTAAACCGAAACCTCAGGTTATTTGGTTATCGGCGCTATTCACATTGTTGTTTTTCTAGCTTCTCGATTGACTGATTATATCTATTAAGAGCCGAGTCAATTTTCTGAGGGTGGCTTAGTAGATCCGCAAAAGCAGAGCGAAGATCGTAGTTTTTCTCGTGATTGGTAGATTGGCGATCACTAAATGTTTTTTGTGCAGCCTCACCCAGTTTGTCACTGCGACTTGCCAGCTGTTTGACATCGTGTTGCTCAAGCTTGAGCCATGCCTCGATTGGCTGCTCAGTTGCTACACGGCTAGGATCATTTTTAAGAAAATAATGGACAGCTTCTCGGTTGAGTTCGAAGTGATGCTTACGGCCATCTAAGAACCATTGGCTTACTTCATCGAGATCAGGGTATTGAGCGACGGTCAAGTCAACAAGGTCTTGATACCATTGCAGTGAAGCATCGACATAGCCATCGTATTTATTAGACAGACATTGTTGATCTGCGGCAAATGTAAAAGTTGAGCTTGTAGCGAGGAGCGCTGCAACGACAAAGCGTTTCATTCTTCTTCCTTCTATTCTAATAGTTATTCCTTAATTAACGTTAAATCTCATTCTATGACGAATGACCCTTAATTCATGTTGGAGCTAAGAGAGTCTTGGGCTGTTGATTCAAATAGCGAAGTAAGGTGTCGTTACTTAATTGACGACTTCAACGTTAATTAGGTTTTTAAATTTTTGCCGTATTGTAATGGATGTTAAAGGCAAAACCTGAGATCTAGCTAGCAAGTGATACAAAGAAAAGCATCATCACAGGCACGAGCAAGCTCAAAATAAAGCCACTAACAATGGCAACAGGTACGCAACGTACGCCTCCCGTTGTTTGGATGACTGGCAAAGTAAAGTCCATTGCTGTTGCGCCAGCATAACCAATCGCGGTACATGGGTAACGGCGGATAAATAGTGGAATGGCAACTAATGCCACTAATTCACGCATCAGCTCAATTAGGAAAGAGGCGCCGCCAAATACCGGACCAAACGCATCGCCCATCAAAATACCTGCCAATGAGTACCAGCCAAATCCAGACGCCATTGCCAATGCTTTATATAAGGGAAGATCCAAGACCAATGAAGCAATTACGCCACCAAGCATACAAGTAACGATGATAACGGCCGCAATGGCCATGCCTTGCTTGTTTAACAAAATCTGTCTGAGGGTAAGGCCGCTATTGCGCAGTTGAATACCAATAAAGAACAGCAAGAGGAACAGTATCCACTCGCTTGCGGTGTCTACCCAAGATAAGTCAATGGGAAGGATCAAACCTGCCACTAAACCACCACCAACGACGAGGATCAGTTTGGCAGACTCCAGAGCCATTGAAGAAAGAGGTAACTTGCTGTGGCTTTGATCGGTCTTTAGAGGAATTATCTTGTCGACAAGAGGCAGTGCAAGAAGGTTACAGACACTTAAGCAAATAAAGAAAGTACTCGCATAAAGCAGAATGCTTTGTAAATTGCTACCCAGATTATCAAGTGCAGCGAGGCTCAGCCCCATCAACGATAGAATAACGTAGATAAGGTAAGAGGTAGATTGATTAATTTTCTCGAGTAAAGCGGCGCGAGAAATAGGAATTAAATACCCGACGACGAGAGGGGCAAAAATGAAGAGCATCCCTGAGAACATAAAACTCAATTATTCCTTTGTGAGATAAGCCTAAATTGGCCACAGATCAACACTCACTCAACCTTGAGTGGAGCCATTACTGTGGATGACGTTTTGATTAAAAATAAGGTCTACAAGCCACTGGTGGTTAAAACCGTGTTCATTTCCTGACGGAAGTCCTCATCACTCATATTGCTGAGTTCATAAAGTATCTCAGCGCCCGTTAGGTTGAATTCCACTTCGTGTTCGTTAATGCGCTCATCTTGATTGCGGAACATTAACAGATGGTGTGCAATTCTGGCTATGTCTAAGTAACTGACATCTGGGCGAGAAGTGACGTACTTTTCGTTCGATGATACTTCTCTGTAATCGTTATCAAATCCCCAGCGTTCTAGCACCAGATTACTGGTGGTAGCGCAACGTGTTTGGAAGATTTGTAACGCGATATCTTGATCCAGATAGTTGCCTCTTTCGAGGTACATATTGTACTCATTAATAAGACAAAATAGGCCTATATCTGCTAACAAGCCGACTAACAATGCTTTTTCTTGTTCAAGGTGTCCATATGTCACAGGATCGTGCTTGCGGAACTCTTGCACAATTAACACCATCACAGCACCAAGCTCACGGGAAACCGCAGCACTTTTCACCATGATCGCGTTACATTCGCTGGTTAGATTTAGTGAGTGTTTCAACTGTTCAATTGCTTGAGCGGTAACAATGTCACGCACGCGCAGAATGCCTAAACGTGAGACAGCGGTTATTAGATCATTGCAGGTGATGTTTCTACGGTTAAAAATGACCGAGTTCGCGACCCGCACCACAACGGCTGCTAATCCAGGATCTTCTAACAAACAGTTCGCAATATCGGCGATCGTTGTGTTTTCTTCCTGACACAATTGCTGAATTTTAAGCACGGCATCAGGTATCGGAGGTAAAGAAATCTTACCGATAGTAATAGATTGCTCTACCAGTTGTGCGAATTCGGATTCTAGCGCTTTTAAAAGCTTATCTTTGTTATTTGGTAGCCAAAAAAATGATAGGTGTTCCATTATGACGTTGTACTTATAATCTTTGGTACAGTGTACCCTTTCAACACGCGCATTATCAATGAAATGCGTTCTCTGTATACTCAATTACCTAACATATCATGATGAATTGTTGATTCAGTCTACAAGGTGTCAAAAAAATACCGCTACAAAGAAGGATAACTGTGAAATCAATCACGTATGGGGAATTTATACTTTTTTATATGTGACTTATGTCCTAACTTATTTTTCGTCGTTAAGTATGATTAAGCAAGTTGGTAAGCACAATTTACAAATATATCGCCAACAAATCGACATTTTATAATTCGCTACAAGCTGCTGTTTATCTGGTGACATCGCTAATCGGGGTAATTTATTCAGATTAAAGAGGTCAATGGACATGACAGACCAAGCTTTTTTTAAATACGTACGCAATTTTAGTCAATATCAGAAACGTTCCATGTTTGGCGGCATCGGCTTATTTTGCGATGATGCCATGTTCGCTCTTGTCAGTAATGACTGCTGTTACCTACGTGGCGGTAATGAGCTAGACGAAGAGCTGATGCAACTAAATTGTGAAAAATATAAGCACGTCAAGAGACAAACGACGGCAACCGTTAATTATTATGATGTGACAGAGCTGTTTGAATCCGGCTTTTCCGGTTTAGATGAACTGTTAAAAAAATCAATAGAGTACTCAGTAAAGGAACGCAAATACCAAAAATCATCTGCGAGTAGACGGCTAAGGGATTTGCCGAACATGCAACTTACACTTGAGCGTATGGTGAAAAAAGCCGGCGTTGATGATGTTGAAGCATTTTTGGAGCTTGGGCCTGTGGAAGTTTTCAATAAAGTAAGACAGGCTTACGGTAACGATGTAGATGTCAAACTGCTTTGGAAGTTTGCTGGTGCGATTGATGGAGTGCACTGGAAACTCATTCAAGAGCCACGTAAAAAACAGCTTTTAGAGCTGTGTAACTAACGTAATGGGCTTATTTAATGAATGACTTTACTCTGGCGTTAGCGATTCGTAAAAGTAAGCATCAAAAGTAGAAAAGGGATGTTGATACTTTTGAGCACTTTATTAGAGCGAGTTATTTCTACCAAATAAAAAACCGAGGCTAATGCCTCGGTTTTTGTTTTTCGCTTGTGCTTATTAGAACTTGAAGCGCGTAGTGAACATAACTTGATCACCGTAAAAGTCGTTAATGCGAGCTTCTGCACCTAGAGAGAACAACTCAGTTGAGTGGAAACGTGCATAGGCAGAGCCCATCCAGTCGTCGTTGTCATCAATAGAAACATAGCCAACTTTACCACCTACTTCTAATTGAGGACCTAACCACTGACGAACGCCCAGGTTTAGTTCCATACCCACATCAGTGCTGCTTGAGTGAGATGGTTGAACAACGCGCATCAGCATTTCGCCTGTCAGGTCTGCCCAGTTATTAAGTGGTGAGTGAAAACCAAAACCAGCTGCTGAATCAAAGTCGCTTTCAAACTCAGAATCGATACGAGCTATGACGTGTGCATTTGGGTGAATTGATTTGCTAACGCCAGCACCAAATGTCATCGGGCTTGCGCCAATGCGAGCTTCGACGTAGTCGTAACTAAAGTTGCTCATAGTTGCAGGCGTATTGCCGTTCGCAGCTAGGGCGTGGCTTGATGCTAATAATAGGGCTGTGGCTAATAGTGTCTTACGCATAACTAACGATAAACCTTGTTTATTTTTCCATGAGTCCAAGCAAGCACTTGAACTGTAATCTGATTTGTCCGACATCATAATCAAAAGAGAGGTCTTCGACCAACATAAATGTGTCGATGTTTTGTCAATTAACTTAATTGTTATTCAATTGAAGCAAAAAGTGCGCCATGTATGATGGCGCACTTTTAACGGATTGGTTTATTCACCAAAGCTTGCTCTACGCTCTGCCATCGCGTTTAAAATGGCTTCTGAGTCAAGGACGGTTGTCCAGGATAACAAGTCATCATCCTGTTCGATAACGAACGAAGTAAGCTGGGAGAGGATCGCCTGTCTTAGTTCATCTCCTCTCCATGGCTTGGCAATGTAATAGTCTAAACTGTCGTGGTTAATTGCCTCTACGGTGTCTTCTAATCCTGCCTGACCGGTCAGTAGCACTTTGCGGGCACTTCTTGTGTCAGCACTTTGGCTTAGTTCAATCAAGAAGCTAATTCCAGTTTGCTCCGGCATAATGTGATCACACAAAATGAGCGCAAGTTTTACTTCTTCGTCCGCCATGTCCTCAATTACTTGTCTTGCCTCTGTCACGGACTCAGCGCCTTCTAAAATAAAATGTTCTTCGAAGAGAGCTAAATCTTGCAACACGCTATCCAAGACTTCTCTTTCGTCATCGACGCATAAAATCAGATACTTTGTCATATTTCATCTCCTTCTTCGATGACCGGTAACCAGACTGTCATACGAGTGTATTTGTTGAGTTCTGATTCCACTTCAATCCATCCGTGGTGAGCAGAAACGATTTGCTGGCAGATAGAAAGCCCGATTCCTAAGCCAAAGTTGCCCACTTTTTTGGTCGTAAAGTTGAGTTCGAAAATTGATGTCTTCTGTGATTCTGGAATACCACAACCATTATCTTCGAATGAAATCACGGCATATCGCTTTTGATCTTTTTCGACCAGCCTGGTCTGGATTTTTAACACACCTTTATCCGGAAAAGCGTCAATGGCGTTTGAAACTAGATTAGTCCAAACCTGCTGTAAAGCGATAGGCTGGCAAAGAATTCGCGGTAAGTTATCGTAGTCTGTTGAAACCTGGTGCATTTTCAACTTGTTTTCAAAGATAACCAAGGTATCTTCGATGCCTTCATGGATATCAGCGTAATGCATGCTTTCATCATCAGCACGTGCATAGCCTTTCAAGCTCTTTACCATGTCAGCGATACGGGCTGCACATACGTTAATTGAACGCAGAGAAGCCCCCGCTTTATGATATTGCTCTAGTGTTCCAAGTGTCTGAGCTGCACTATCCTGTTTTTTCGCGAGCTGCGACAACAACGCATCATCTGACTCTAAGCCGAGATTGACGATTTTTTTGGCTAACGTGCGATCCGGCAGGATAGGGCTAAGTTGTTTTACTCGTGCTCTTAGCTCAGAGGTTGAGGCTGGTTTAGAATTTTGCGCTTGAGACAGCAGTTGCACGCCTTTGTTCTGGATATCCGAGCTAGGAAGCCCTGTCAGCAGGCTTTCAAGGGTATGCGTGAGATTTTCTACCCCTCGCAAAATAGCTGCGATTGGATTGTTGAGTTCATGGGCAACACCGGCAACGAGCTGACCAAGCATGGCCATTTTTTCTCGCTCAATCAGTTGTTGATGAGCCGACTCTAACGATTCAAGTGTTTTTTGCAGCTGTAACTTGGTATTGATGCTGCGTTGCAAACGTCGATTAAAGTGTCGTAGCAGTAAGTTGGTGAAGAGTGGCAGCAGATTAGAATCACTCTGCATGACGTTGTGGAACACTTGGCGATCGAGTTTGATCACTTCCGTCTTCGATAATGTCAGTGCGGTAGAGAAAGAGTTTTCACCCGTCACAAATGACATGCTGCCGACAATGTTACCTTTCGTGTAGCGAACGACTTCTCTTTGAACGCCTTGCTCATCTCTTTTGTACAGAGCAACGTCTCCGTTGGTGATAAACCAGAGAAAGTTGTTGGGTTCACCTTCAACCGTCAATAAATGTTCAGGCGAGTAGGTACGGCAGGCATGGGTGTCGTCGCTGTCTTTGAAAAACAGTTGCAAGGCGGTAATTACTTGCTCTGCAAGCTCTGCATCGGACATTGAGTGATAGTCATGCAGAAAGCCCGCTTGGTATTTCTGCATCTGATTCTCAATGTGCGCTCGCAGCAATTTATGTTGGTCCAGTACTTGGCTGTAGCCGAGCAAGTCCTCATGACAGTTGCGCAAAATAAACTGTGTTAACTCTTTTTGAACCGTATTAAATAGCACCTTATCCGGGAGCGGCTTTGTCAGGCAGTGGTCTAATCGACCTTCGTTAACGGCAGTGAGTATCGCTTGGATATCCGAAGAGCAACTAATGAGGATTTTTCGTGCGCTTTCTGTATGTGGTGCCCGGTCGAGACCAATAAGAAATTCCACGCCGTTAAAATGAGCATGGTGGCTGGCGATGACGAGTGCGACAGTCTGCTTCTGTTGTTCTAGATACTCAAGTGCACTTTGCGCTTCTTCAATCGATTCAACAGAAAAAATATCAAATTTGCTAGAGAAAGCAGACAGCTCCAATCGAAACTGTTCGGCACTGATTGGATTGTTGTCGAGACACAATACAGCGTAGCGATTCACAGGTAGTTGAGCTCCGGTTAAAACTTCTCCAAGCAAACCCTATCAATAAAACGACGGAATGAGTGCGAGCTAAGTATGATTCCTGATTAATGGTCTAGAATAAGCAACAATAGTCTGATTTATCTCAATGTTTTATCCGCCGAGGGTTTGGGTTAGACTGAACACAAATACCTGAAAAGTGACGTTATGCAAAATCTTAAAAAACTTGGCGCCATTGGCGGTGCAATTTCACTCGCGCTCTGTTGGCCACTCGCCGTTGGTCAAATTGGTCAGTCCATCATTGAAGATGGTATCGCGAATATGAACGATGAAATGGTCAAAGGAGAAGTGATTGAGTATCAGCGTGGTTACCTGTCTTCGGTTGTGCTAACCCGATATACGGTAGTTGACCCGGAGTTAAAGACGCAATTGTTGCGTGACAGCATACCTACAACTTTTGATGTCACAAGTGATGTTAGCCATGGGCTAACCAGCCTCACTGCGGATTCAAAATTAGTAGAAAACGACTTTTTGCCGCTTACGTTGCAAAGTCAGACTCAACTCAATGGTAATACTGCATTTACATTGGACTTAGACAGCTGGCATTACCGCAATGAAGCTGAAGATATCTCAGTGTCGACAAGCCCTGCGAAAGTATCGGGTAACGTGACGGTTTTAGGCGATCTTAATTATCAGGTTTCGGTTCCCTATGTTCAGGTTGATTTTGTCAACGGTGACGAACTGCATTTGAACGGTTTGACAGGGCAGGGCAAAGGAAAACAAGTTAAAGGTTACTGGCTAGGTGAGCAGGTATTTTCGTTAGAGAAACTGGATGTGGTGGATTCTACTATGACCCCGGTGTTCTTAATTGAAAATGCTAACTACAGTGGTAATACAGCGACGGATGAGACGGGCGAAAAGCTGAACAGTCAGTTTAATCTGGCGGCGAAAAACCTGCGCCTTACGGATGGCACCGATGTTGACGACTTTAAGCTCGACTTTTCCATCGCCGATGTCGATAGCCAGTCGTTCGATGAGATTATGTCTATCTATCAGAGCTCTGCGGTGCTGAGTGAGCAAGAAGTTGCCAGCCTATTACCTCACATTGATACGCTGTTTAGTAAAGGCTTTAATCTTTCAGTGAACGAACTGTCACTCGCGTTTGGTGAAGGTAAATTCCATAACGAATGGGAATTGTCTATACCGCAAGGTACCGAGCAAATCACCCAGAATCCGATGAAGTTAGTCAATGTAACTAACGGCGCTCTGAGTACATATTTCTCCGATGAGTTAGTTGATCATTACCCGTTTATTCAAGAAGGAATAGATGAGTTGTTAATCATGGAGTTAATCGACAAAGTTGAGGGTGGTTACCAACTTAAGGCTCAAATCGGTGATGGTAAGTTAAAATTCGAGAACGGACACGAGTTCCCATTGATCGCGTTATTGATGCCAGCGCTGATGCAAAAATAGACAATCATCGTTAGTTAATTACGCTCATATGGCGTTTTCAGTTTAAAAAGAGGTCGTAGGACCTCTTTTCTTGTTTTTATCGCCGCAAAAACGTGATATACCCAACATATATCAAGATGAAGGCATCGGAACTTTGTTAGAGAGTTTTCGCGCGATAAACAGTGTCTGCGCTGATGACCCTAAAAGCCTTCCTAAGCCCGCATCTCGAGATTATTTGAGTACATTAATTTCGACATATATTGAGCAGGAGCAATGAGCATCATGGAACAAAATACGGACATCGTATTTAACTTCAGCGCAGGACCAGCAGGTCTGCCAAAAGCAGTTATGCAACAAGCACAAAATGAACTATTAAACTGGCAAGGTCTGGGCACTTCCGTGATGGAAATTAGCCACCGAAGCAAAGAGTTCATTAAAGTTGCTGAAGAAGCTGAACAAGACCTGCGTGACCTTTTAAACATTCCAGAGAACTACAAAGTCCTATTTTGCCAAGGTGGCGCTCGCGCTCAGTTTGCTGCTGTTCCGCTAAACCTTTTGGGTGAAGCCAAAACTGCTACTTACATTGATGGCGGTTACTGGGCAGAAAGCGCAGTCGCAGAAGCGAAGAAATACTGTGAACCAGACGTTTTTGACGCAAAAACAGAAATTGACGGCAAACTGGCAGTAAAACCTGCAAGTGAGTGGGAAATTGCACCAGACGCGGCTTACGTTCATTTCTGCCCTAACGAAACCATCGACGGTATTGAAATCAACGATTTACCTGTTACCGACAAGCCAATTGTTGCTGACATGTCTTCTACGATTCTTTCGCGCGAGATCGACGTTTCTAAATACGGCGTTATCTATGCGGGTGCTCAGAAAAACATCGGCCCATCTGGTATTTCTATCGTTATCGTACGTGATGATTTATTGGGTATGGCAAAACAAGAACTGCCGAGCATTCTAGATTTCACTGTACTTGCAGAAAAAGAGTCTATGTTCAACACGCCTCCAACATTTGCTTGGTACCTATCTGGCCTTGTATTCAAATGGCTAAAAGCGGAAGGTGGTGTTAAGAGTATTGAGAAAGTGAATCGTGCAAAAGCGAAATTGCTTTACGATTTCATTGATCAGTCAGATTTCTACCGTAACGGCATTCACTCTGCTAACCGTTCACTGATGAACGTACCGTTCCAGTTAGCGAAGCCAGAGCTTGATAGCACTTTCTTAGAGCTAGCCGATGCGAAAGGCTTGAAATCTCTGAAAGGTCACCGTGCCGTAGGTGGTATGCGTGCGTCAATCTACAACGCAATGACACTTGAGGGTGTTCAGGCGCTTGTAGACTTTATGAAAGAGTTCGAAGAACAGTACGCGTAGTTTGAACCAACACTGAACTACTCAAAGCGTCGCACTTGCGGCGCTTTTGTTTAACTAACCAACGCATGGGTAGATGAGCCAAACATCACACCACTTTTCATGTTGCGCACTTTACCTCTGCAAAGGTTGAATAAGATGGGATTAACATGGCTTTGCACAATACCGAAGAACTACAAAAACAATTTCCCCTCCTGACGCAGTTAATCGATTTGAAAGAAGTCTGCTGGTTTAACCCAAATGTGACTCCTTTAGAAGAGGGGTTACCTTACGTTGGTTTAGACGCTGAAGATATTGATGCTGCGAGCCAACGCTTGAAGCGATTCGCGCCTTACATCATGAAAGCCTTTCCTGAAACCGCTGGTAATAATGGCATTATTGAATCGCCTGTTGTTGATATTCCCAAGATGAAAGCGTGTCTGGAAACTCAGTATAAAACCCCGATTTCGGGTCGCTTAATGTTGAAGAAGGACAGTCATCTACCCATCTCAGGTTCAATAAAAGCTCGTGGCGGTATTTACGAAGTATTGACGCATGCAGAAAAGCTCGCGATGGAAGCGGGATTACTGAGTGAAGGGGATGATTACAGCAAACTTTTCAGTGAGGAGTTTCGCCAGTTTTTCCAACAATACTCTATCGCAGTAGGTTCGACCGGTAACTTAGGTATGTCGATTGGCATCATGAGTGCAAAACTTGGGTTCTCTGTGTCAGTCCATATGTCTGCCGATGCTCGCCAATGGAAAAAAGACAAACTCCGTTCTCATGGTGTTAATGTTGTTGAATACGAACAAGATTACGGTGTCGCGGTGGAACAGGGCCGTAAAGAGGCAGAGCAAGACCCTAACTGTTTCTTTATTGATGACGAAAACTCACAAACTCTATTTTTGGGATACTCAGTTGCAGGGAAGCGACTGAAGCAACAGTTTGAAGAGTTAGGCATTGCTGTCGATGAACACCATCCACTGTTTGTCTACCTGCCATGTGGGGTGGGTGGTGGCCCGGGCGGTGTCGCATTTGGGCTCAAAATGGCTTTTGGTGACCACGTCCATTGTATCTTTGCTGAGCCAACTCACTCTCCCTGCATGTTATTAGGTGTGCATACCAGTTTGCATGACCAAATTTCAGTTCAGGATTTAGGCATTGATAATGTGACTGCCGCTGATGGTCTCGCAGTGGGGCGGGCTTCTGGCTTTGTCGGACGGGCAATGGAAAGGTTGTTAGATGGGTATTACACCATTTCCGATGAGCGTATGTACCATCATTTAGGTGAGTTGAGTGATCTTGAAAATATTCGTCTCGAGCCGTCTGCGCTTGCTGGAATGGTCGGTGCGGTTCATGTGTCGAATAACAAAGAATACCTGGCTCGTATGAACATTAGTAAAGAGAAGCTGAGTGGTGCAACGCATCTCGTTTGGGCGACGGGCGGCGGCATGGTTCCTGAAGCAGAAATGGCGGCATATTTAGCTCAGTCAGAACGCTGTAATTGATGCTTGCCAATAAAAAGGGCTCATCTTGTGATGAGCCCTTTGCGTTTTTATCTCTATAAAGACTGCAACAATTGGAAGTAGCGACCTTGTTGCGCTATCAATGCATTGTGGTTGCCTTGCTCAATGATTTCCCCTTGCTCCATCAAGCAGATGTTATCCATATTCTCCAGCTCGATGAGTCGGTGCGTAATGAACACTACGGTCTTGTTAGCAAAGTGCTGGTTGAATAACGCCATCACTTTTTGCTCCGTGCGTTTATCAAGGCCCTCTGTAGGCTCATCTAACAGCAGAATTGGTGCGTCACGTAACAGCGCTCGAGCAATGCCAATACGGCGTTTTTCGCCACCAGAAAGTTGACGACCTCCATCGCCTAACCACGCGCTTAAACCCGGTTCTTCAAGCAGACCGCCAAGATCAACTTGAGTTAAAATATCAGCCAGTTGTTCATCAGTTGCGTCGGGCGCAGCCATCAGGAGGTTGTCACGCAGTGTGCCATTTAGTACGTCTACACGCTGGCTAACGACGGTAATAGCTGAACGCAAATCAGATTCGCCCCAGTCTTTTAGTGATGCGCCACCAATACGTACTTCACCTTGGTTCACGTCCCAGTAGCGACACAGCAGTTGAATAAGTGTCGACTTGCCCGAACCAGTTTGACCAACCACTGCCGTTTTTGAACCCAGAGGCAGAGATAGCGATAAATCGTTCAGCACTTTTTGCTGGCCATCCGGATACGCAAAGCTAATGTTGTCAAACTCGATATCCAACGGTTTGTCTTCACGACTCGACTGCTGAGGAAAAACAACATCTGGTTTAGCAAGAATAACCTCATTCAGACGGCGTGCCGACGTCAAGGTTTGACCCAGATACTGAAACGCACCTGCAATAGGCATTAGGATTTCGAAACTTGCCATGGTTGCAAAGGCGAAAAGCGCAATCCACGGATCCGGAGCTCGACCACCAACGCCATCCGCAGCAAACCATAACATCATTACCAGCGTCAGACCGTTAGCCAACATCAGTAGACCTGATGCCATACCAGTGAGATTCGCGTTAACAAACTGATTGGAAAGCAGCTGTTTTTGCTTGTCTAAAATCAAGTTGCGGTAACGTTCTTCTGCACCAAAAATACTGAGCTCGCTATAGCCTTGCAGCCAGTCAAGAGTCGCAACGCGCAATTCAGCTTTGCGATGTGTCAGGTGTGCACCATTCTTTTTGCCGAGTTTGTAGAACAGCACCGGCCAAACCAACAGCATAACAGTGAGTACGGAACCTAACAGCATTGCCAAGTGCCAATCAAAGAATGCCAGCACCGCGGTTAAACTCAGGATACCGAATATACCTATTATCACTGGGCTGATAAGGCGCAAATAGACGTGATCCATCGCATCGACATCAGCAACCAGGCGGTTAAGTACGTCCGCATCACGCATGGTTGAAACTCGACCCGGAATAAGCGGAGAAAGCTTCTCGAAGAAGAATATGCGTAAATCGGTAAGCAGCTTAAATGTGGCATTGTGGCTCACCACGCGCTCACCCCAACGGCCAGCGGTACGTGCCATGGCTGCACCACGGACACCTGCACCAGGAAGCATGTAGTTAAAGGTTTCTCTTGCGATGGTTAATCCTGCGACTGAAGCGGCAGAAATAAACCAACCAGAAAGGGTCAACAGTCCAATTGAAGCTGCAAGAGTCAGGAATGCCAATAGCATCCCTAATGACAAACCAAACCAGTGCTTTTTATACAGTTTTAAGTAAGGGAGTAAATCACGCATCTAAGTTCCCCTTGTCTGATTCACGCTGGGCTAAATTAGCTTCTAGCATGTCTTTGAATAAACCGTCCTCAGACGAGAGAGTTGTGTAGTCGCCACGCTGAACAATCTGACCGTTTTGCATCACTAAGATCTGAGAGACGTTTTTCAATGGTGCAAGTTGGTGAGTGATCATCAGGTTCGTGGTTGATTGGGTATATTTACTGATCCCTTCCATTACCAGTCTTTCGCTACGTGCATCTAAACTCGCAGTTGGCTCATCGAGTAACCAAAAACGGCCGTTTTGCAGCATAGCTCGAGAAAGAGCCAGACGTTGTGCCTGACCAACGGACAAACCACCAGAACGATCAGAAATTGGGTAATCCAGACCGTGCATTTCAACAAATTCTGCAGCGTGTGAGTCCTTTAGCACGACATCGACTGCGTCGTCTTGGACATTGTGTTTACCCAACGTGACGTTGTCACGAATGCTACCATGAAGCAACATCGGGTTTTGACCAATCCAGCTAATAGTTTTACGCCATGTGGCAAGATCGAGTTGTGATAACTCACAACCATTGATTTTTAGACTGCCTTGGTAAGGCATAAAGCCAAGAATGGTATTCACAAGGCTGGTTTTACCTGCACCACTTGGGCCAACAAGTGCTGTGCTTTGATTGGCTTCTAGAGAGAAAGATAGAGGCCCTGCAAGTTGTTTACCTTCCGGACTAAGGACGACGAGATCATTGGCTTCAATCTGGATCGGTGCGTCTTGGTCTAGAATCTGGTTACCGTCTTTTACGTGATCGACCTCTAGTTCCAAAAACTCGACAATACTTTCTGCCGCGCCAACCGCTTGTTGCTTCGCGTGGTAGTAAGTACCTAAGTCGCGTAGGGGCTGATAAAACTCAGGGGCTAGGATCAGAACAAACAGACCTGCGAACAGCGTTACTCCTGCGCCATAGTAGCCAAAGTTTAACTCACCGATGTAGCTGAAACCGAAGTAAACGGCGGTAATCGCGATGGAAATAGAGGTAAAGAACTCTAAAACTGCCGAAGACAAGAATGCGATTTTTAACACATCCATTGTTCGGGTACGGAATACCTCAGAGGCTCCCTTGAGCGTTTCTGTTTCAGACTTGGTACGATCAAACAGACGGATGGTCGTCATGGCTTGTAGACGGTCATAGAAGTGACCGGACAAACGTTGCATCGCTTTGAAGTTTTTGCGGTTTGCTTCTGCGGCTTTTTTTCCAACCAATGCCATAAAGATAGGGACCAGAGGAGCCGTAACCAGGAAAATCAAACCAGCCGCCCAGTTTACAGGGAACACGACGATCAGAATGATGAAAGGAATCAAAACCGATAACGACATTTGAGGAAGGTAGCGAGAAAAGAAATCTTGCATGTCTTCCACTTGCTCTAAGATCAACGTCGCCCAGCTACCTGCTGGCTTACCTTTGATGTAAGCCGGCCCCAACTTATGGACCTTGTCCAAAATAAGTTGACGAATATAAACTCTGATCTGTTCACCGCAACGATAACCGGCGATTTCGCGACCCCAAGTACAGGCTGCACGACCAATAACGGTTCCACCCAGTCCGACAAAGTGCCAAATGAGTTCACTTTTGTCGACTTGTTCGATGATCAATTGATGAAGAATAGAGGCGAGCAGGGCTGCTTGAGCCAATAAAAACACGCTTGAAAGTACGCCTAGGCCGATCGCAATCATAAGCCAGCGCTTGGCTAACTTACTTTGTTGCTTAAGCCACTTGTTCAAGCTGCTATGCTTTTTCTTATCCATTGTAAAGGCTTAATAATAATTGTTTTAATGAGGCGGTAGTATACAAAAGAAAACCCAGCGGGAATACCGCTGGGTTTTAAGGATATGGCACAAATATGAAAAGTTATTTGTCATTCAGTGCGTCAAGGAAGCGTTCTGCATCCAATGCTGCCATACAGCCTGTACCCGCTGAAGTGATTGCTTGACGGTAGTTATGATCCATCACGTCGCCTGCCGCAAATACACCTTCGATACTGGTCTGTGTAGCGTTACCTTCTAAACCAGATTTAACGATGATGTAGCCATCTTTCATTTCAAGTTGGCTTTCAAAAATTTGCGTATTTGGCTGGTGGCCGATCGCAATAAAGGCACCCATTACATCGACATCTTCAGTTGCGCCTGTGTTTACATCTTTAATGCGAACACCAGTCACACCCATATCGTCGCCAAGAACTTCATCAAGGGTACGATCGGTATGAAGAATGATATTACCGTTTTCCACTTTATCCATCAGGCGGTTCACTAGGATTTTTTCAGCGCGGAACGAGTCACGGCGGTGAATCAGGTGAACTTCAGATGCGATGTTTGAAAGGTAAAGCGCTTCTTCAACCGCTGTATTACCACCACCGACAACCGCCACTTTCTGGTTACGGTAGAAGAAACCGTCACAAGTAGCACAAGCGGATACACCACGGCCTTTGAAAGCTTCTTCAGAATCAAGACCTAAGTATTTTGCTGACGCACCTGTTGAGATGATTAATGCATCACAGGTGTACTCACCAGAATCGCCTTTCAGACGGAAAGGACGTTGAGTTAATTCAACTTCATTGATGTGGTCAAAGACGATTTCGGTTTCAAAGCGCTCAGCATGTTCTTTCATGCGTTCCATTAGCGCGGGACCTGTTAAGCCTTCCGCATCGCCAGGCCAGTTTTCAACTTCTGTTGTTGTGGTCAACTGACCACCTTGCTGCATTCCTGTTACCAGCACTGGGTTTAGATTTGCACGTGCAGCGTACACTGCCGCCGTGTAACCCGCAGGGCCAGAACCGAGAATTAATAGTTTACAATGTTTTACGTCGCTCATTATGGCTCCAAAAAGGGCTGAACATTTCCTTCGATTGTATGGAAATTCTTATAGCTTTAAAAGCATAAAGCAGGATAGAGATCTAATAATTGGTTATAGGTTAGAACTTACTCTGAAGTAGTAGGCTACTTTTTGCTCTAGCATAAAATTCTAATGACAGTAGAGATATCTAGTTTCAAATGTTGCCAAAGTTAAAATCTGAAACATGGAACTATCTAATCTTAATTTTGTGGTTTTTTATTGTATTTTTTGATATTTGCTGAAGTTATCAACGTCAAAAGCTGGTAATTGCAGAATATTTGCGTAATCTATCGTGTAAATTAAATGTTAATTAAATGTGCCTCATTAAAGGAGCAAATGATGTTACATTCACGCGAGAATACTCTACATTTAACCCAGCTCAGCATGGCAGCAATTGAGCAACTTTCACCATCTTTTGAAACGCTACCTCATACGGATCATGCCGATGGCCAATACCGCTTGAGACGTTACTCTGTTGTCAGTTTTGAAAATGGCAAAGTCATCGATTTGAACAAAAACAGCTTTGTTCAGTCTTCAGATATCAACCGATTCCAGGGTGATGTTGTTCGCCAATTTGAGCCGATAGAAAAGAATATTCTGCTTAGTGAAGGCTTTAGAGAAATGTGCGAGCTGTTTGTTAATGCGAATCACCTAGTGAATGGACAAGAAATTGAAATTCACCAAATCCGCATCACCGCATTTGAAGATGAGACTCAAGTAGCACCAGAAGGTGTACACCAAGATGGCTTTGATCACATCGCAATGGTAGGGGTTGGCCGTCACAACATCATTGGTGGCGATATCATGCTATACAGCAGCCACAACCAAGCGCCATTTTTCCGTAAAGTTCTGGAGAATGGTGAAGTCGCAATGTTGGCAGACAGTAAACTCTGGCATAACGCCTGTCCAATCCGCTCTGTGATTGACGATAAAGCTGGCCATATGGATGTATTTGTACTTACGGCAACGGACAAGCGTAATGAACTTCAATCTTAATCAAATCAGACAACAGTTTCCTGCGTTAGCGCAGTACCATAACGACAGACCAGTTACTTTTTTTGACGGTCCGGGCGGTTCACAAGTACCACAGTCAGTTCTTGACGCTATGGTGGCTTACCTTGGTTACTACAACTCGAACTTGGGTGGGCATTACTTTTCTAGCCAAACGACCGTTGATGTGATGCAAAATGCGCGCGAGTCGGCTCAGGCGCTATTGAATGCGCCGTCCTCTGGCAACATTGTATTTGGTGCGAACATGACATCGCTGACTTTCCAATTAAGTCGTGCGATCAGCCGAGAGTGGCAAGAGGGCGATGAGATTATCGTTTCTGCCTTAGATCACTATTCAAACGTTTCTAGCTGGCAGCAAGCCGCGGAAGACAAAGGCGCAGTCGTTCATCAGGTTCGTATCAATGAGGATGACTGTACGCTAGATCTTGAACATCTACAAAGCTTGTTGTCTGACAAAACGCGTTTGGTCGCAGTCACTTATGCTTCGAATACCACAGGGTCAATTGTCGATATTCAAAGTGTTGTGGAAATGGTACATCAAGTTGGCGCTCAAGTTTACGTCGACGCAGTGCACTATGCGCCGCACCATCTTGTAGATGTACAGGCGTTAGGATGTGATTTCCTTGCATGTTCTGCCTACAAATTCTTCGGTCCTCATGTGGGAATAGCATACGTTGCTGACCAATGGTTACACAGCATCCGCCCATATAAAGTTGAGCCAGCAACGAATATCGGCCCAGGTCGGTTTGAAACAGGGACACAAAGTTTTGAAGGCTTGGCTGGCGTAACCGCAGCTGTTGAATACCTAGCGCAGTTTGGTGAAGAAGGGTTACCACTTCGCCAAAGACTTGAACAAAGCTTTGCGCTTTATACTCAGCATGAACAACGATTAAGTGAGCGTTTCTTACAGCGATTAGATGCGCTAGAGGGCGTCAAACTGTATGGCATCGATAAGGAATATACGCAGCTTCGTACACCAACATTTGCGTTGACCTTCGATAAATATTCGCCAGAATTTATTGCGAAAACCTTGGGCGAACACAATATTTGTGTCTGGAACGGGCATTTTTACGCACTGGGCTTAGTTCGTCAGCTTGGGCTGGAAGAGACCGGTGGTGTTGTGCGAATTGGTTGCATGCATTACAACACACTTGAAGAAGTGGATATGTTGTTTGATGTGATTGAAAGCATTCTTGATGCTTAGTGAATTCAAATAGAAAACAAAAAGCTCGAGCATTTAGCTCGAGCTTTTTTGTATATAAAAGTCGTCAGTTTTTATGCGCTGACTTCAACTTCATAAGAAGTGAACTTACGCACGTTGATGACGCCAGTATCGAAAATCAGGTATTGGCCTTTAATACCTTGCAGAATGCCCGTCACAACCGGGTTTTTATCAAAGTTATGTGAAGTAATCTTAGTTGGGTGCTGCTGCACTGGATAGCTAAGATCCGTGATGCTTTCACTTAATACTTCGATTGCATCCTCACCGAATTGCTGCTTGATTTCGGCGATTTTGTCTTCCACTAAAGGCAGAAGTTCTGCAAATCGGTCCTGCAGTTCGATCGGTTCTCCATCACCTTTAAGCAATGCGCGCCAGTTGGTTTTATCGGCAATATGTTTTGCCAGCTCAACTTCAATCAAGCCAGAAATGTGGCGGGTTTTTACTTTAAAGATCGGCAAACCTTGAGTCGCGCCCTGATCAATCCAGCGTGTTGGGATTTGAGTGTGACGAGTGATACCGACTTTAAGGCTGGATGTATTAGACAGATACACGAAGTGATCCACCATACAGTTTTCTTCGCCCCATTGTGGCTCTCGACACGTACCTTGATCGTAGTGACATGTCTCTGGCTTCATGATGCACATATCGCAGCTTGCTAGCTTCTTCATGCAGACAAAGCAGTGACCTTGCGAGTAGCTCTTTTTGGTTTTTTTGCCGCAAGAACAGCAGAAAATATTGCCAGTGTGGGTCAGTGTTAGCGTTTGGCCAAGGAATGGAGAAAGGTCAATCTCTTCATCACCTACGGGAAGACGATAGCTTACTGCGCCATCCAGAGAAGCTCGCATTTTGTTAAGCGTACCAGTTGCAATTAAGGACATAACATTACTCATTATTGTGTTTTTGCACAGTATATACTGAATGCAAAGTCAGGGGCAGGGGGGTATAGAATGTTGGCGGAAAATAGGAGCTTTAAATTTTGGGAACTAAGATAAAAAAAGGTGGCCAATTGGCCACCAGTCGGGAAACTGCTGTACATCATTCAGGGGGAACGAAACGACGAGGTACAGCAGTAAAAAGTCTTTGCTTACCAGAAAAGCCAAGCGAAAAGTGTTAGTACGCCAATACATGCAATGTTCAGAACAAGGCCGATGCGCATCATCTCTTTTTGCTTGATATGACCGGTACCAAATACAATCGCGTTTGGTGGAGTCGCTACTGGCAACATAAACGCACACGAAGCGGCGACAGCAATCAATGCTGAAAGAATGACAGGCGACATACCGAGTGCTTCTGCAATGGTGGCAAAAACGGGTACCAGCAACGCTGCACTTGCGGTGTTACTCGCAAATTCAGTTAAGAATACAACGAAGGCAACGACGGCAAGAATTGTCAGCAGAACGCCTGCCTGTTCCAGAAAGCCTGACAAGCTGTGTGCTAAGAAAACGCTGGTGCCAGTATCTTTAAGAACGTTACTTAGACAGATACCACCACCGAACAGAATCAATACGCCCCAGTCGGTTGTTTTCTCGATGTCTTTCCATTCAACCGCGCGAGATGCGCCGAGTAGAAGGATTGCGCCAATTGCCACCAGCGTGTCGAACTTAGCAAAGCCGCCTAGCATCGCATTGATTGGTTTACTAAAGATCCAAAGCGTCACTGTCAGAAGGAAAATCGCCAGAGTGACCTTCTTGCCATTTGTCCACTCGACAGGTTTGTGGTCAAGTTCAAACTTGTGGCTCAAATCAGGTTTGGTCATAACGTACAGAACCAAAACCGCAACTGGCATCAACAATAGAGAGATTGGCAGAGCAAGCTTCATCCATTCGGTAAAGTTAAGACCAACTTCAGCTGCAGCAATTGCATTTGGTGGGCTACCAACGAGAGTGGCAATACCACCGATGGATGCGCTGTATGCGATACCAAGCAGAACGAATAGAAATGTGCGATGGTTTTTATCGCCATCCAGTTTGGTCATCACGCCGAGAACCAGAGGAAGCATCATTGCTGTGGTCGCAGTATTAGAGATCCACATCGACAAACCCGCACTCACACCAAACAGCATGAAGACGGCTACCGACATTTTTCCTTGGGCTAATATCAACACCTTATCGGCAATCGCTTGGTCTAACTTCTGCTTATGCAGCGCCGCCGCCAGGGCAAAACCACCTAAGAACAAGAAGATGATTGAGTTAGAAAAGTTGTTGAGCGCGACTTGTGTATTAAACACGCCTAAAAACACGGCGAGTAGCGGTATCAACAATGCTGTAATACTTACGTGAATTGCTTCCGTTAGCCACAAAATCGCAACAAAAACTAAGATGCTAATGCCGGTTACGACTTGCGGTTCAAAGGGTAGGGTATTAAACAAGATAATGAATAGCAGGATATTTGCGTTCAATATCATGCTGTTGCGAGTGAAGAACCAGTTCTTCAATGTCACAGCGAGTGCGGTCATGGGGTATGCTCCTTATTCATTGCCTTTTTGTCGGTTTTTTATGGCAAAGTAACTGACTTGTATTTATTTATTGATTAAATGTTACTTTGAATGAGCAATTGAGTTTTGCTTGAATCGTAGAGCAAATATGAAAATGTGATGTTGGGAATTAGAAATGGGTAGATTGCTACCCATTCTTTTTATAGAAGTGTTATTAAAAGCGTTAGTGGCTATTCCACAGGGACTTGTCTTGGCTCGATAGGCTCTTTCACAGCAAAAATCGGTTCTTGAGGACCAAGGAATCTCGGCTGTGTATCAATCACGTAAAGATCGAGGAATGCTTTAACGCGGGCAAGCAGTTCGCGCATGCGCATCGATGCTTTCTGCTTGTTTGTTACTGGGCCTGCGACGGCAAGACACTGGGCGTCTATGTGGTACGCATTGGCAATGAACAGTGCTCGTTCGCAGTGGAAACGCTGGGTCACAATCAGAAAGCGCTCGGAAGCAAATATCTTTTTCGCACGGACAATCGAATCGAGCGTACGGAAACCCGCGTAGTCGAGATGAATGACTTCTTCTGGTACGCCTGCCTTGAGTAAATCGCGTTTCATCGTCCATGGCTCATTGTAAGAGCGGTGGGCGTTGTCACCACTGAGCAAAAATTGTTTCACCTTACCTTGCTCGTAAAGCTCAATTGCAGCGTTGATGCGATGGGTGTAGTAAGTGTTGAGGACCTTTCCGATGTATTTGCTCGTACCGAGTACGACGGCTACCTCATGCTGAGGTATTGGTTCGTAGTCAGTAAAAATGTTCTCTTTGGCTTGCAATACTACCCATCTGTCGATGGCTATAACGGAGATCAGCAGGCCAAGTACAGCGATCGACAAAATCAAAGCAAGTCGCTTCCATGTAAATTTAAGCATCCACTTTGACCTTATACGAGAAAACAACAAAACGTTTTTTATCCTTAAATGAAAGTGTATGTCTCATCATATCTGATACAAACAAAAAGAGAGAAGTCCATTTGTGCCAAAATACGGTTAGGATGATAAAAAAACGTTTAAAAAACAAAAGCCCCTATGTGTTAGGGGCTAATTATTAGGCGAGTTTTTCTTTTGCGGTTAAATTTAGAACGCAGTTCGCTTGTAACGACGGTAAACTGGTTGCCAGAACGACTGTTCAATCGCAACGTGAAGTGCTTCGTCGGTGATTTCTAGTGCCACACCTTGTTCAATGGCTTTTTTAGCGACGGCAAAAGCGATTTTCTTCGATACCAGGTGAATCTCCTCCAGTGGTGGAAGAAGTGCACCGTGACCATTAATCGCTAAAGGCGAACACGTCGCAAGTGCTCGGCTAGATTCCATCAGCATTTCATCAGTGACGCGTTTTGCGTTCACAGCAAGAACACCTAAGCCGATACCAGGGAAGATGTAACTGTTGTTACACTGAGCAATCGGGTAGGTTTTTCCTTCGTGTACAACTGGAGCGAACGGGCTACCAGTTGCAACCAACGCTTCGCCATTGGTCCAACGAATGATGTCGTTTGGTGTTGCTTCTACACGACTGGTTGGGTTTGATAGCGGGAACACGATAGGGCGCTTACAGTGTTTGTGCATCTCTTCGATGACTTCTTGGCTAAATAGGCCAGGTGCACCAGATACACCAACAAGCACAGTCGGCTTCGCGTTACGCATTACGTCTAGTAGTGAGTAACCAGTGCCTTCATTTTCCCACTCTTTGGTATTTTCATGTTTTTGTACCAATCGCTGTTGGAAATCAAGAAGGTTTGGCATGCCTTCCTGAAGTAGGCCCCAACGGTCAACCATGTAAACCTGAGAGCGAGCCTGCTGGTCAGAAATGCCTTCTGAAACCATTTGAGCGATGATCGCTTCTGCAATACCACAACCAGCCGAGCCTGCACCCAAGAAAGTAATACGCTGTTGAGATAGTTTAGTGCCAGCAGCCTTACACGCAGCAAGCAATGAGCCAACTGTTACCGCAGCGGTTCCTTGGATATCGTCGTTGAAGCAGCAAACACGGTCTTTGTAACGTTCAAGAAGAGGCATCGCATTCTTTTGTGCGAAATCTTCAAACTGGATTAAAGCATCAGGCCAGCGGCGTTGTACCGCTTGCATGAACTCTTCAACAAACGCGTCGTATTCTGCACCTGTGATACGAGGGTGGCGCCAACCCATGTACATTGGATCAGCCAAACGTTGAGGGTTGTTCGTGCCGACATCCAGTACGATTGGTAGTGTATAAGCTGGACTAATACCACCACAAGCGGTGTAAAGAGCAAGTTTACCGATAGGAATACCCATACCACCGATGCCCTGGTCGCCCAAACCTAGAATACGTTCACCGTCGGTAACAACAATCACTTTTACGTTGTGGTTTGCTGCGTTATTTAGCAGATCATCAATGCGGTCACGATTAGGGTAAGAAATGAAAAGGCCACGGCCGCGACGGTAAATATTGGAGAAGTTCTCACAAGCTGCGCCAACGGTTGGCGTGTAGATGATTGGCATCATCTCAGAAACGTGGTTTTGTACTAAGCGGTAGAATAGCGTTTCGTTGGTATCTTGAATGTTACGTAGATAAATGTGTTTATCCATGTCACTTTCGAAACCTTTGTACTGTTGGTAAGCACGTTCTACTTGTTCTTGTATGGTTTCAGTGGCTTCAGGCAGCAAGCCCTCTAAGTTGAATGAACTGCGTTCTTCTGCAGAAAAAGCACTGCCTTTATTCAAAAGAGGAGTTGCCATAAGAGCGGGTCCCGCATACGAGATATATAGCGGGCGTTTATCGTTGTTCATTTGGAGCCTTATGTAGGGTTGAAGGATGCGCGCCAAATTTTAACGGTTTCCGACTTTAGTTGTAAACATTCGTTGATGCACATCAAGGTAATGTTGCAATAAAATTCACGTCTGGTGGAAATTTATACTCAAAAGAAATCATCCAGAAGGTTTCAAAGTCGCGTGATTCTCTCTGAAACAAGTATCTCGACGTTATTTGGGTATAATGCCCCTCATTATCAGAACAAACCCCGTATCCTATGTCTCTATTACCTATCGATACCCTAAAAGATGAATTTGATCAGAACCTGAAACACGCTCACCTTGTTGTGGAAGCCGAAACTGGTTCGGGTAAATCCACTCGTTTACCTCTTTGGGCTGCTGGCCATGGCCGTGTTTTAGTGATTGAACCGCGCCGAATAGCCTGTACGTCATTGGCGGAGTTTCTTGCGCAGCAATCAGGTGAGTCGGTCGGTGGGAAAATTGGCTATGCGATTAAGCTGCATTCTTATTTTGATGAAAATACGCAAGTGGTTTTTGTTACGCCAGGTGTTGCGCTACGTTGGTTTGCAGAAGACAAGCTGGCAAGCTTCGATATCGTAATGGTCGATGAATTTCATGAACGCCGTTGGGACATTGATCTCCTTACCGCGATTTTGAAACAGGAAAATCGTCACCGTCTTATTGTCACTTCTGCCACTTTAGAGGGAGAGAAGCTTGCTGATTATTTACAGGCTAAACGTCTTCGCTCTGAAGGGCGTTGCTTCCCTGTTTCAGTGACATATCGAAGCGCTGATAGTCGTTATCTTCCGAACAAAAAAGGTTGTGAGCATGATGTCGTTCGAACAGTAAAAGAAGCATTGGAGGATGAAGAGGGAGACATTCTGGTATTTCTTCCGGGTCGTAAAGAGATCACTCAGTGTGCCCAGATGCTGCAAAGTCTGGAAAGTGTATTGGTGGTCAAGCTTCATGCTTCTGTGAGTGATGAAGAGCGCAATCGTGCATTAACCATTCAAAGTCAACGAAAGGTCGTGCTTGCTACTAATGTTGCTGAAACGTCACTGACCATCCCAAACATTCGAGTCGTGATTGATAGCGGGCTCGAAAGACGAACTGTGCAGCGTAATGGTCGCACGGCATTAACGTTAAGCAACATTTCAAAAGCCAGTGCTGAACAGCGAATGGGACGAGCAGGTCGTGTTGCACAAGGCACTTGCATAAGGCTATACGGAGAGCATGCACCTTTAGAACTTATTACGCCCCCTGAGCTGCAACGAGAAGAATTGGTCGAGCCGATGTTAGCCGCCGCTTGCTGCGGATATCGTCTTGCAGAATTGTCTTTCCTCGATAGTGTCCCTGATAAATCATTGCATCTGGCATTTGAGAACCTGAAAGCCATGGAAGCGGTTGATGAGCAAGGTGAGATTACCGAGCACGGAAGAAAAGTATATCCATTACCGATTGATGCCTTATTTGCTGATTTAGTGACCCGTATTCAGACCAGACCCGAAAAAGAGGCCATGGTTGATTTAGCGGCTGCGTTGTCGGTTCCTGCGCAGCTATATCAGTTGCAAAGTGGCGACGTTGCGGAGGCTTTGGCACTAGAGGAGCCTACGGGGTGTGATGCTTCTCTGATGATTCGTTTAGTTCGCGGCGACAAGTTACCAGGCATCACAGTCGATTCAAGTGTGCTGGAAGAAGCGCAAGGCCTTGCTAAGCAAATGCGGGAGCTATTCGAATTACCGCAACTGGAAGTCGCATCAAGATATCGGCGCGAATCACTTTGCTATGCGATAGCGGAAATTCACCCTGAACTGGTGTTTGTTCGCAGAGAGCGCCGCCGAGATGCCTTAGGGAACGGCGTTATGGAGATGGTAGTAGGGCGCAATAGCCGGTACCCCGAAAAAGAACAAGCCGCGTTAGTGCTGGATAGCCATAGTGTACCCGGCAGAGGTGTTAAGCAGACGCTTAATCTTGCTTCGGTGATGATGCCAGCGCCATTATCGCTCATTAAAGACCTCAGCTTGGGAGAGTGGCAACAAGGCGAAACCAATTATGAAGAAGAATCACCACGGGCAACCATGAGCCTGGTGTACGCTGGTCGGACTGTTGTGACCGAGTTTCAGGCGTTGCAAGGGGACGTTGCCATTCAATCTATCGTAGAGATGATCGAAGATGAAACGTTAATGCCGGGGTTTGCACCATTAAGAAAACAGCAAATTCTGCATTGGCAGTTATACAACGCACTGGGGTTAAATCAACAAACGACCGGCCTCGAAGGATTGGAATCTCTCACTTTTACCGATTGGTTAGCCGAGCAACTGCAAACACTGGGGGTCGAATCAGTTGAAGATATGGCGTTATTCGATGCCGATGATCTGCCTTTTGCCGGAGTACCTGAATGGGAATACGAGGATTTCGCGCAGAAATTCCCTCTGAAATTATTGCTTGCCGAACTCAAGCTTGATGTGGAGTACTTTGCCAGCCGCAAACTTGTCCATGTTGTTTATAGTGAAGGGAGTCGAAAGGGCGATCCGAAGCGCTGGGAACTGCCACGTTGGTCGGGTTGGAAAGTGCAATATAAGAAAGCCAGCCGCGTCATTGATGTGAAGTAATAACGATTTTATATCTTAGTTATACGAGTTTATTTTCTTTGTGAATGCCTGTTGATTAAGTATTGATATATTGAATATTTATGGGGTTGTTTCTTTTTTAAATTGAAATATTAATCAATTGGTTGCGTATATAGAAAAGCTGTACATTACTTGTTACAAGGCTGGTTTTAATATTTCTTTTTGACGGTAAATTAGGGCATAAAAGACTATTCTCTTATATCCCATTGCTATATCAAAATAGTTGAACGATAGTTGGTATATCTCAATTTGAGTGTCGGAGCATAAAATGGATCAACAAAATAAAACATGCATTGAATTCGACTACACCAGTTTTCTAGGGGCTACTGCAAGTAAGAAGTGGACCTTCCTAGATGCGTTTGCCACCATCGCCCCCATCTTTGGTCTGATGTGGAAAAAGAACCTTGCAGAGCTCAGTGAGCCACAAGACCGTCTATGGGACGCCGCATTAAAGTCCATGTCTTCACGTCATAGTGACGAGTCGAATCTGGTCGAGTTAACTCGACTTGCAAAAGGTGAAGGGATAGAAGAACTGCGTGTTGTCATGCCATATTCGTTAGACTTAAAGCAGATTGAGTATATTGAGTCGCGAAGCCATTTGAAAGTTGATGCAACAGAGCAAGAGATTCTAAACATCAAACTGTAAGCCTGTCTTTTTCCACCCATGATTAGAGCGATCACCCTCTGGATCGCTCTAGACCCCCATCAATACTGACTACTTTTTTGCGTTTGCCTACAGCCGTCAGTCAGCCTTTGCTCTGATACCTCAAATCCTCAAAAGTCACGGTGCGGCTTTATATGCACTATATTTAGCATGTTCTTTACGTGCAGCAATCTAATTGTCACAACTATCTTCTAACTTAATGCTCTTGGTTAACTGATTAGACCAGATTGTCAGCGGCATGGGTTAGTAACTTATCTACAGTGAATCAATAAGATAAGTCATGCTCATCGACTATGGACAGTTAGATGAAAACTAATAACAAAACAAACAATAAGAAAGGAAGTGAGTATGTCTATTTCTCGTCGAGATTTCATGAAAGCAGTTTCTTCGACCGCAGTTACAGCCGGGCTCATTGGCTGTGGTAGTGATAGCTCTGAATTAGTAGTGGGTTCCTTTGATCATGGCGTCGCCAGTGGCGATCCTACTCAAACTCAAGTCATCATCTGGACGCGTGTTACCACGGATGCTGACTATGCTGATGTGACATGGCAAGTTGCCTCAGATGAGGGCTTTTCAGATGTGGTACAAAGTGGTGTGTTCACTACGGATACCAGTCGTGATTTTACCGTAAAAGTCGACGTTAAAAACCTCAACCCGAATACTCACTATTACTACCGTTTTATGGTGGGTGAGGTGGTAAGCGGAGTCGGAGAGACCAAAACTCTACCGGATGAAAGTGTCGAACAGGCATCAATGGCGGTTGTGTCTTGCGCAAATTATCCGGCTGGATATTTCAATGTCTATCGCGAGATTTTAAATCAGCACGAAGAGGCTTCATTTGATGTGGTGCTGCATTTAGGGGACTACATCTATGAATATGGTGCTGGTGGGTATGCCAGTGAAGACGCTGAGACATTAGATCGAGTGGCAAGTAAAGGCACGGAGTGCGTAACGTTAGATGACTACCGAAAACGATATGCCCAATATCGCCAAGATGCTGATCTTCAGGCGTTACATGCGAAATTACCGATGATCGCGGTATGGGATGACCACGAACTCGCGAATGATGCGTGGAAAGAAGGCGCAGAAAACCATCAAGATGACGAAGGCAGTTTTAATGACAGGCGCGCAGCGGCAGCGGCGGCGTGGACTGAGTGGTTGCCCGTACGAGAGAATAGCTATTCAAGTATGCTGATCTATCGCCAGTTCTCCTTTGGTAACTTAGTGAACTTGATGATGCTCGATACTCGATTAGTTGGTCGTGATGAGCCATTGGATTACTTTTCGTTAAGTGAACCAAGCATAGAAGCCATTGCAGGCTTGGTCGCTGAGTCACGAAGTGTCGACAGAGAGCTACTTGGCTCTGATCAACTGGCTTGGTTGATGAATGAATTTACGACGAGTAATGCCAAATGGAATGTATTGGGGCAACAGGTTCTGATGTCTAAAATGGAGTTACCAAGCTCAGTTATGACTGCGATGTTCCAATTGTTTACCGCGACCGAAGATCAGCAAGCAGCGGCTTTATTGGCCGTGAATACAGCCATTACTAACTATCTGTCTGACCCAAGTTCAGATCCCGTCTCTTTGCCTTATAACCTTGATGCTTGGGATGGTTACTACGTAGAGCGAGAGAAAGTTTACCAATTAGCGAATGCAAGTGCGGGCAATTTTGTCTGTTTAGCGGGTGATACGCACAATGCATGGGCGAGTGCTTTGCATGACATTTCAGGTACTCCTGTCGGTGTTGAATTTGCAACCAGCTCAGTCAGTTCACCGGGTTTGGAAGCGTATTTAGCCATGGACTCAGCAGTAACTGCCCAAATGGAGTTCACTTTGCCGCATTTAGTCTCAGAGCTAAAGTGGACGGATATTAAACAACGGGGCTTTATGCGAGTGACGTTTACGCCTGATAATGCGCAGTCGATTTGGTATTTTGTGTCGACCATTAAATCGAAAGACTATCAGGTCACGACAAAGTCGGCTTCGACGACAGACGGTATTACGTTAAATATTGTTTAACCGGGTTGAGTCACACAAAGAAAAAAGTCCGCATTAATGCGGACTTTCTGTATCAATACACTTCAGTTGGCTATCGAACGTTTTAGTCGATTAACCCGTACTCTTTGCTAAGAACGTCAATGATCTCGGCTTTTGGATTTTCGCTTAGCGTAATTGGCTTACCAGTAATTTTTTCTGCAATACCAATGTAAGTCTTGGAAATGTCCATCAATGAATCAACGGGCAGTTCGTTATCACGAGCTAGTGCTTCACGCTCAGGCATACGCTCTTTGTTCAGCAAAATATCTGGATCAGGGAAGTGGTTCAGCAGGAACTGACGGAAACCTTCTTTTGAGTTCTCAACGATATTACCTGCTTGGTACTCTTTTGCATCCCAAATACGTGAAGAATCTGGCGTGCCAACTTCATCCATGTAAATCAGTTTTTCGTTGCCTGCTGCATCGTGAACGTAACCAAACTCAAACTTCGTATCGACAAAGATTTGATCAATCGCTTCTAGCGCATTGCTAATGACATTAAAGCCTTCTTTCAATAGCTTTTCGTAAAGTGCAATATCGTCTGCACTAGAGAAGTTAAATGCTTCGAAATTATCTACGATGTTCTGACGAGTGATGTTTACGTCGTCTGCTTCTGGTACACCAGGGATACCTTTTAAAATGCCTTTGGTTGAAGGTGTCATCAATAACTCTGGTAGAGCTTTGTCTTTTTCCAAACCTTCAGGAAGCTGGATACCACAGAACTCGCGTTCACCATTTGCGTATGCGCGCCACATAGAGCCTGTGATGTACTTACGGCAAATCGCTTCGATTTTAACTGGTTTTGCTTTCTGTACGATCCAAACGAACGGGTGAGGAATATCTAAGATGTGGCTGTCAGCCAGGCCGTTGTCTTTAAATAGTTTGAACCAGTGGTTCGAGATCGCGTTTAATGCGGCACCTTTACCAGGCACACCTTTCAGACCGCCTTCTCCATGCCAAATGCAATCAAAAGCAGAAATACGGTCGCTGATCACCATGATCGCCAGAGGCGCGTCAGGGGCAACATCGTATCCTTTTTCTTTGATCAGGCGGGCGCTGTCTTCTTCAGTTAACCAGTAAACTGAACGAACTTTACCGCTGTGAACGGGTTTGTGAGTGCGAATTGGCAGGTCGTCATTGACGGCAAGTACTTGATTAGCAAGGCTCATTGCGACATTCCTATCATCTTAATCAAACGTCATAAAGAGAAGATATTCAGCCAAAGTAAGCAGCTGAATAAATCGAATGTGGGCATCATACCAGAACTATTTTAACTCGCCAGAGAAAAAGCAAACGTTTGCCTTATTTATTAATTCCCTAAGTCACAGGTAAAAAAATGCCCCCATGGAATGGAGGCGAGATGCAGGATGGATAACGTCGAACTTGTTAGTGATACTGGTTTACTCTGCCTTCGACGAAAAAGACTTCACACTGATAACGTAGGCCAATATCACGCAGCATAGACTGATTCATCGGCGCTATGTCATTTGATGCGACAACCGCACTGGCGTTACCTGAGCGTATCGCTTTAACTACAATTTCGACTTCAGAAAGCTGTTGAGATGGCTTCATCTGAATGACGTTTTTACAACAAATATTGGAAGCAGTAAGCTGGTCAAAGTTGGGACGAGGGCACTCGGACGTAAACAAAATCCATTGTTTCTGCTGAGACAGTACAGCCAGCTTAGAAAGAAGCTGGTTAGAAACATTCATGGGTTGAGTAGCTTGTGCCAGTACATTGTAACGAGAGTATGTTTGAGTTTGACTGTGTAGCTGCATCTTACTGTTCCTTTATACATGCTGTATGTCTATACAGTAGTTTGTTTTAAGGGATCGATCAACTGGTTTTTATGCTTTTTGAAGCAATGCAATTTCGTCGTTTTGTTGGGATTTTTATTTAAAATATTGAAATATAAAGATTTAAATTTTAGATGATATGTTTGGTACGGCTTACGAAATGTGAAGTAACTAACAATATTGGTGGGGCATCAAGGAAAGAAAACTACTGTATATACAGTGGTTATGATCAGTCTATACAGTACTTTTTACTGTGTTTGGCGGGTTCTCCATGGCAGTGGAGGTGAGTAGATAACAAAAAAGCGCCTATGAGGCGCCTTTAGAAATCAGTTCCATTGATTTGAGTTTTCAGCTTGCACGTTGAGACATACGCTCACGCATTTGCAATTCACCTTGGTTAAATAGGCGGACATCGATTTTCGCCATATCGTAACAAGATTGACATGAATTGTGATGTTTACCATCTACATAGTCATGTCGCGTGATAAGAGCTGGTTTCTTACACCAATCACAGGTGCCTTCTTCAGTGAACATTGATTTTTCTCCCCACCTAGAAAAATTAGAGTCTTTAGGTGTTATTTTTCGCAGCACATTATGACACAAGTAAGTGGGGAAGGTTAAATGTCTGTTAATTGTTTTGAGAAGGAAATCGATTGCAGCTCCCTGTTTGTGGGGGCTGAAAGGTTGTGGTTTCTAATGATTATTGAAAATTCACGCTTTTGTAACATTTTGTGTGATTGTTCTAAAAGCTTGATTAAGACGTTTCATCTCTGCTTCACTTCCTTGAGCATCGGGATGGTAAAGCTTGGATAATTGACGATAACGTAGTTTTACGGCTTGAGCTTGTGGAATCGAATTTGGCGTGTAACCAAACACAGCACAGGCAATGGTCAGATCATGGGGAGCGGATTCAGATTTGACTTTCTTAAACTCTCTAAATACCTGCTCCAACTGGCGTTTTAATTGCTTATTGGTGAATTCCAACTCTTTCACTTGCACATCCAGTTGTCGGGTTCGATTTTCTTTATCAACCAATTGAAGTTTGCTCTTCTGCTGTTGCTTTCGATATCCAAACCAACCAGCGCTCAGCATCAACCCACAGAAACCAATGGCAAGAAACGGCTCGGCACTAAACACTTTTGCTTGGTTTATGTCGTCGGATTGCATTGGTTGCGCTTCAGCGGAGCTTTGGTCCAACTCAGTCATTGCCGATACTTGTTTGGCTCTTAACTGATTAAAACGTTGCTCTAGGAAATGGTTGTACGCGATTTCTGCATCTTTGTTTTGCTTTGCAGAAAGTCGATACCATGCTTCGATTAAATCATCGGTGGTGATGTTTTTCTGATGCTTTTCCAAGAAACTGGCAAGGGCGTAGCCGCTATCTGCTGGATCACTCAGAGCGATGGAACTCAGCCAGTAGGCGGCTTGAGGGTAGGAAACTGAGCCCGTTAATCCCAGAGTATAATCTTCCGCTAACTGTTTTTGCGCGGGCAGGTAGCCTTGGCTTGCGGATTGTTCTAACCAGTAACGAGTTTCTTCTGGAGAAGTTGAGTCTGACTTCATAGCCAGTTTAAATTGGTCTTCCGCTGAAGAAGGGGACTGGGAGGCAAATACGAGACTTGAGAGGCAACTGCTCAAGATAAATATAAAGACGGTTTTGAAAGCCATTAGTTTGTCAGGCCTAGAAACAATTTCTAGGCCTGCTCCGGTAATTATCCGTAATTACCTAATGGTGCTATCAAATCACTTCAGAGGCAAGATTTGGATTTCAACGCGGCGGTTACAAGCGCGGCCTTCAGTTGTCTGATTTGAACAAAGTGGGTTACGTTCACCATAGCCGCGTGCAATTGCACGTCCAGCTGCCACATTTTGCTGTATCAGGAACTGACGTACCGATTCTGCGCGGTTTTCAGATAGTGACTGGTTGTGTGACTCACTGCCTGTGCTGTCGGTGTAACCGTCAATCACAAGGCTGGTATCTGGGTATTCAACAAGGATACGAGCAACACCACGAAGCGTGTTGTGGATGCCGTAATCCAATTGGTATGAATCTGACGCAAAGCCAATACCGTTTTCCATACGAAGCAGAAGCTGGTTTTCACCAACACGTTGCACTTGTACACCAGAATTCAGCAATTCTTGACGTAGTGCCGCTTCTTGTTTGTCAAAGTAGTAACCCACGCCAGCACCTGTTGCACCACCAGCAGCTGCGCCAATCAAAGCACGTTGACGACGCTCTTTAGCATTGTCACCTGTTGCTAACCCGATAGCTGCACCAGCAACGGCACCAGTTAAGGCTCCCAGGGTCGTGGAGTTGGTTTCGTATTCACCAGTTGTGGCATTTTGACGTTGAGTGGCTTGACAGCCTGTAAGAGCAAGCACTAGAGCAAGTGCTATAGACAGCTTTTTCAAGGGAAAATCTCCGTATAAAAATGAGGCGAAACGCTGCTTTATAAAATTGAGATATAAATTATTAATCAGCTGTTCTTAAGTTTTGTTAGGTGAAAGTAAGATGGAACCAGAAAATTGTAAGAATTGTCTTACTTAGGCCAAATAAGATCAATGGGTTTGCTAAGCCATTGACATATTTGGCCTGTAAGAGGAGGTTATTCTGAGTGATTGTTGAGCATTTTACGTGCTTGCTCGCCACCCACCCCGCGGTTCACCGAAACTTTTCGACCCTTCTTCAGACCAACTTCATAGTCTGCAGTGAGGTTTTTCATCGCTTCTTTAAGTTGCTTCTTGAACGTTTCGCGATCGATGTTTTTGAATTCTTTGTCGATATAGTCGTTGATTTTGTTGGCCGACTCTTCGTCTGGAGAGATCACAGGGAGCTTTTCAATCGCACCTTCAACCCAACCTGAGACAAACGAGTTCACGCGGCGTGTCACTTCCATTGAAGAAGTACCACTACCCGCAAAACTGTTGCGGAATTGGCCAGTACTTTCGTTCATTTCACGATAGATAATATCGAACGCAAAGGCGGCGAAAATCGCACGGTCCGCTTCACCAATAAACTCAACGCGTTTAAGCCCTTTGTGATTCAGCAGTACAGCTTCAACGCCAAATTTGGTGTTGATGCCACGAATCACGCGCAAAATGGTAGAACTTATGTTCGCAGGTAAGAGATGGGAAGACTGTGTTTTTCCCATTTTGATGAACTCAATGTCATCTTTGTCCAGACCATACTTCATCATCAGGCGGTGAGCCATCTTGATGGCATTTGCGGCCTCATTGACGTTGGCAGAGTTACCCAGTTCTAAACACTTGGCGATTTTTTTCAGGGCTTTTTGTTTATCCATCGACAACCAATTACTAAAGCAGAAAATTTATGAAGTCAGATATATTACCTTTTTTGACATAAAAACGAAATACAATGCGACAGGTAAAGAAGGAAAACGCCCCGTTGCGAGCCGGAGCGTGGTATTCCTGCATTCTATTCAGAAGGTCAGATTTCTCTGATATGGAGGGACAACGATGTTGTACGCGGTTACAAGCCCAGTTGGTTTAACAAGTCATTGGCTTCATCCGTTGCAAGTGATTCCTGAGTTTCCTTTTCTGCCATCTTTTGGCGAGTGGCTTCCAGAATATCATCCGGGTTTTCGTCTTCAGCGATTTCAAATTCTTCCAGCTGAATAAACTCGGTTTTATCCATAGCCAGTTCAAGGTAAAAGATGTTGTTATTTGCGGTAGAGAAAGTCACACGGCGCGCCTGAGGGCGATCAAGGTTGGTGTCTACCTGCAAAATTACCTGTTTATTCAGTGACAGCATTTTAGGCTGATTTTGCGTGATGATAGTTTGTAACTCTTTACGGATTTTATTCGTGAAGTCACCCACTAATTGATTCATCAGCTCACCAAGCACATCGGCCACTTCATCGGATGTATGAGAGATGGCCAGTTCTTCTTCGGGCATTCCCATATTACGCATGTAATTGGTGTAGATCTCAAGTGCGGCTTTGGCCGTAAAGTTAATGACAACTAAGCCGGTGAATCCACCATCAAACAAGACAAAACAACCAAAATCTGGCTTAAGGCTGGTTTTGTTGATCTTTTGCACCATGGCGGAATAGTTGACTTGGGAAGAGGTGGCAGAGGTAAGGACGCCAGAAACTGACTGGCAAAGTTTTAGAAGGATATCTTCTGTGGTTACTACTTTATTCTTTTTCATTCTGAAAGCTCATTGAGAAAGGCGATTTTTTTCTCAATGTAAGGCATTAATAGTCAAGAAATAAAGCATAAGTTTCAATATTGTATTGAGATTCTGATTTAATCGCTTTTTCAAATGTTGTAAAGTGATCAAACCCGAAGAAAATCACTCCACTCTAACTCTACTGCCTGTCTCGAGACTCTTTCGAAAAGCAGCTTGAGGATTGAGTAAAATAATTAGATAACCCGCAGCTGATAGGATCAGCGTCGTAGGGGCAGGAAGCAAATGTTACCAAGATTACACTCGCAAACTGACGTCGACCCTCTTGTTCTGATTTTTTTAAAAGAGCTTGAACAAGCTGGATTCACCGGCGATATAGAAAGCCAATACTCAAGCCGACTTGCGGTTTCCACTGACAACAGTGTGTACCAGCAGTTACCTCAGGCTGTTGTTCATCCAAGAACAACGCAAGATGTTGCGCTTATTGGTAAACTGAGCAATAAAGAAAAATACGAGCGAATCACGTTCTCACCTCGCGGTGGCGGTACTGGTACTAATGGGCAGTCCCTAACGAAAGGTATTGTGGTTGACTTATCTCGCCACATGAACAAAGTGCTTGAAATCAATGAGGAAGAAGGCTGGGTGCGCGTTCAAACTGGTGTGATTAAAGACCAGTTAAATGACGCAGTACGCCCTTATGGTTATTTTTTCTCACCTGACTTATCCACCAGTAATCGCGCCACTATCGGCGGTATGGTCAACACTGACGCCTCTGGTCAGGGATCATTGAAATACGGCAAAACGTCGGATCATGTCCTCTCACTCCAAGCCGTGTTTGCCGATGGTTCGATTTTAGAGTCTGACTTGTCTCATGGTTATCCTAAAGAGGGCGAGTTTGCCGCAACTGCGCTGAACGTCACCGAATCCGTCTGTCGTGAAAAGCGTCAACAAATTAACGATAAGTTCCCACCTTTAAACCGTTTCTTAACCGGATACGATCTGAAAAATGCACTTAACGAAGAGGATGATAGTTTCGATATCACCCGCGTTTTGTGTGGCGCAGAGGGTTCACTTGCTTTTATCACCGAAGCGAAGTTAAACCTGACTCGTATTCCTAAAGTGCGTACCTTGGTGAACGTTAAATACAACAGTTTTGATTCAGCATTGCGTAACGCGCCACTGATGGTGCAAGCAAACGCGATGTCGGTGGAAACGGTTGACTCAAAGGTTCTTAACCTCGCGAAACAAGACATAGTTTGGCATACGGTCAGCGACCTCATCACGGATGTACCAGACAAAGAGATGCTTGGTATCAACATGGTGGAATACGCAGGCGAGGATGCTGAGGAGATCGCCTCTCAAGTCGCGGCGTTAACTGCCAAACTTGATACCATGCTCGAAACTGAAGAAGCGGGCATTATTGGCTATCAGGTGTGTAATGATGTGGCGAGCATTGGCCGTATTTACAACATGCGTAAAAAAGCGGTAGGTCTGCTGGGGGCGGCTAAAGGTCGTGCTAAACCGGTACCGTTTGCTGAAGATACGTGTGTCCCACCAGAAAACTTAGCCGATTTCATTGCTGAGTTCCGCGAACTGCTTGACGGAAAGTCTCTCAACTACGGTATGTTTGGCCACGTCGATGCGGGCGTCTTGCACGTTCGTCCTGCTTTGGATCTGTGCGACCCGCAACAAGAAGCGCTAATGCATGAACTCTCAGATGAAGTGGTTAAGCTGGTCGCTAAATACGGCGGCTTGATGTGGGGTGAACACGGAAAAGGTTTCCGTTCAGAATACGGACCGGAATTCTTTGGTGAAGAGCTGTTTACTGAGCTAAGACGCGTAAAAGCGGCGTTTGACCCTCACAACAAGATGAACCCGGGGAAAATCTGTACGCCGTTAGACAGTGATGCAGAGTTGGTGAAAGTAACTGACACCAAACGTGGTTACTTTGATCGCCAGATTGATGTTCAGGTTCGCGACAGCTTCAAGCAAGCGATGGAATGTAACGGTAATGGCCTGTGTTTTAACTACGACACCAGCTCACCAATGTGTCCATCGATGAAAGTCACGGCTGACCGTCGTCACTCTCCTAAAGGTCGTGCAGGCTTAGTGCGTGAGTGGTTACGTCAGTTGACGGAACAAGGAATCGATATTCTCGACCTTGAACAACAAGCATTGGAAAACAAATCGTCGATCAAAACTATGATCGATCGCGTTCGTCATTCAATTAACCGTCGTCATGAATATGATTTCTCTCATGAGGTCTATGAGGCGATGAATGGCTGTCTGGCTTGTAAAGCGTGTGCCAGCCAATGTCCGATTAAAGTGGATGTGCCGAGCTTCCGTTCTCGCTTCTTAAATATCTATCACTCTCGCTACCAACGCCCTGCAAAAGATTACCTGGTGGCGAACATTGAAACCATGTTACCACTAATGGCGAAAGCCCCTGGTGTTGTGAACGGTGTCCTGAAGCAATCTTGGGTGAAAAGCCTAACCGCATCGACAGTGGGTTACGTGGATGCGCCTTTGTTGTCTGTACCGACTTTGCAAAAACGTGTTGAATCTCTGACGAGCGCTTATGACCTTACTGCGTTGTCTCGATTGTCTTCAGAACAGAAGAGCAAACATGTTCTGATCGTTCAAGATCCGTTTACCAGCTATTACGATGCCGAAGTGGTAGAAGATTTTGTGAAGCTGACAAAAAAACTGGGAATGAATCCGGTTTTACTGCCATTTAAGCCAAATGGTAAAGCGCAGCATATCAAAGGCTTTTTACGCCAGTTCTCAGAAACAGCAACGGATACCGCGAAGTTTTTATCTTTGGTTGCCGATTTGGGCATTCCAATGGTGGGTGTTGACCCAGCATTAGTGCTTTGCTACCGAGATGAATACAACGAAGTACTGGGCAACAAGCGCGGTGACTTTGAGGTGCTGACCGCTCATGAATGGCTCTATCCAAGACTGGAAGACTTCGCATCAGTAGAGTCTACTCAGCAAGAACCTTGGTATCTGTTTGCTCACTGTACAGAAAAAACCAAAATGCCAAACGCAGAAAAAGAGTGGGGTGCAATTTTCTCTCACTTTGGTGCGGTGTTAAATACCGTCCCGGTTGGATGCTGTGGTATGGCGGGGACTTTTGGGCATGAGGTTGATAAGGTGACGATGTCGAAAGACATTTACAACCTAAGCTGGAAGCCAAACTTAGATAAGTTGGACAACGAGCGATGTCTCATCACGGGTTACTCTTGTCGAAGTCAGGTAAAACGTTTTGAAGGCACTAAGCCGAAGCATCCGGTTCAGGCGTTGCTGACACTTATTTAATCACTTCAATGAAGAATAAGCCCAGTTCTGCTGGGCTTTTTATCGACTCATCAACTTGAGACTTCAAAGGATTTGAACCTTGAGAAAACTTGAACTTAGAGTGCCACCTGTCGCGGTCTTTTTGCTGGTGGTTTTACTTATGTATTGGCTGAAAGGACTGACGCCGACATTTAAGATCACAGTCCCTTTTGTCGAATTTGTTGTCGCTGCTTTAACGCTGTTATCGGGCTTTATTGGCATTGCCGGCGTTTATGAATTTCGTAAAGCGAAGACAACGGTCAATCCAGTTAAGCCGGAGTCTGCGTCATCTGTCGTAAACACTGGTGTCTTCGCCTATACCCGAAACCCGATGTATGTGGCTCTGTTGCTGCTTATTATCGCTCTGGGTTTGTGGTGGCAGCACCTTAGCGTCATCCCTTGTGGTGCTCTGTTTATCTCCTATATGAATCGTTACCAAATTAAGCCAGAAGAGCACGTGTTAGAAAGGCTGTTTGGTGAAGATTACCTGAAATACAAAAACCGGGTACGTCGCTGGATATAAGCGCTGCTCGTTTCGCTATGTTCTAAAGGCGATTTACCTTTGGCCTAAATAGCACCTGGTGGTCTTTGAGCGAAGTCTTCTACCACGAAATCGATAAGTGCCCGGACTTTTCGCGGTATTACGTTGCCTTCTAAATAGACCGCGTTAATCGGGTGCTTATTCATGCTGTATTCGTCGAGGAGTTGTACCAGCCTTCCACTCTCAAGATCGTGTTGTAAAACGAAATCCGGACAAATCGCTATTCCACGTCCATCTATCGCCCAATCTTTTGCGATGCGAGCACTGTTCACCATCAGGTTCCTCTCAGGTACGACAGCGGTTTCTTGTTTGCCGCGATAGAATAACCACTTGTTGTGACCTCTTCGGTTGGTATCGATAATACAGAAATGATCCTTGAGTTCTTGCGGTGTATTTGGTGTTCCTCGTTGCTTCAGGTATTCAGGCGAGGCGACGACGCAACTGGTGATCTCTCCAAGCTTCCTTACTTTCAGTGTCGCTGTGTCTGGCAGTCCGATACGAAACGCTAAATCAATGCCTTCTGTGGCTAAGTCTACGTAGGAATCACTCAAACGCAGATCAATCGACAGCTGAGGATGAAGGGCAGAAAAGCGGCTCAATAACCCGGTGATGTAAATCTCTCCAAAGGTTAGTGGGGCAGAAACACGCAGCACCCCCGTCAATCCTTTTGATTCTTCAGATATTGCACCAAGCAGGTCATCCAACTCGTCTAATAGAGTAGGAGCCCGAGCAAGCAAAGCCTGACCTGTGGGAGTGAGGCCAACTTTCCGAGTCGTTCTTTGTAACAACTGTGCGCCAATCCTTTCCTCTAACTGAGCGACATATTTAGAAGTGATCCGGTTAGATACGCCGAGCCTTTGTGCTGCTTCTGTAAAAGACCCTGTTTGTGCGGTGGCGACAAATGCTTTTAAACCATCAACCAAGTCCATTTTACTACTCCAATATTAAGAACGTTTTGTTGAATATCATTCTACATAATCGTCATTGTATTGAAAGTTTGCTGCGTACATAATTTCTCCATACCAAGTTAAAACGAACCACAATGTTGTGGTACTGACAAATTAAGGGAAAAGCGATGAGCGTTATGTCCTCACTTCAAAAGCTGAAAAACAGATTTAAAGCTTCACCAAGAATGCCGGTGGTATTCCTTGGTCATGGCTCCCCAATGAACGTCATTGAGGATAATGAATTCACACGCAGTTGGGTGGAACTGGGACGTACATTGCCAAGACCTCAAGCGATACTAGTGGTTTCTGCGCACTGGATGACCCAAGGTAGTACGCTGGTCGATGTATCTGCATTACCTCGTACCATTCATGACTTTTACGGGTTCCCAGATGCGTTATACGAAAAGCAATATCCGGCGAAAGGGCATCCAGAGCTCGCTAAAGAAGTCGCTGCGCTATTGTCAGATCATCATGTACATACTGATGACACTTGGGGACTCGATCATGGTGCATGGTCAGTGTTGAACTCACTGTTCCCGGCTGCTGATGTGCCAGTGTTTCAACTATCCATTGATATCACCAAAGACATGAACTGGCACTTAAGCATCGGTAAAAAGCTCTCTGAACTGCGCGATCGAGGTGTGTTGATTCTTGGCTCGGGCAATATTGTTCACAATTTAAGAGCCTTGCAGTTTGATGGCAAGCCACACGATTGGGCGATTGAATTTGATCAGTATGTCGCTGACCAACTGAATAACCGTGACTTTAAATCGTTAGCCGATGTTGCTTCTATGGGAAGCCTATTGCGAATGGCTAACCCGACACTCGAGCATTACGCGCCAGCATTGACGATCGCTGGAGCATCGAATTTGAAAGATGAACTCATTTATACCTCACAAGGTGTCGAGCTAGGTTCAATCTCAATGCGCTCATTCGTTTTCAACGGCGCTTAAAATTAGGGGATTAAAGTATGTTAGTGAATGGCAAATGGACAGAAAATTGGAAAGCGTTACAAAAAGCGGATGACAAGGGACGCTTTGTTCGACAGGTCTCTGAGTTTCGTAACTGGATTACTCCGGATGGTAGCCCGGGTCCTACAGGAACCGGGGGATTTAAAGCAGAGCCAGGACGTTACCGCTTATATGTCGCATTAATTTGTCCTTGGGCATCGCGCACATTGATCGCACGTAAACTGAAAGGATTGGAAGATATTATTCCTGTCACGGTGGTTAATCCTCAAATGACATCACAAGGCTGGGCATTCGGTGGTTACGATGGTGCTGATACCGATCCGCTGTTTTCATCGCAGTACATGCATGAAATATATACGCGTGCGAACCCGACTTACACTGGGCGTGCAACGGTACCCGTGTTGTGGGACATGAAACAAAATGTACTGGTGAACAACGAAAGTGCGGATATTCTGCGAATGCTGGATACGGCTTTTGAAGAGATTGTTCCATCGGATATCAGACTGTATCCGGAGACGTTTTCTGCGGAGATTGAAGAACTTAACCCACGTATCTACAACGATCTCAACAATGGTGTTTATAAGGCTGGCTTTACTCAGTCCCAAGATGCTTATGAAGAAGCGGTAAACAAAGTGTTTGATATGTTGGACGAGTTGGAAATGCGTTTGGAAGGACAAGATTATCTGGTTGGTAACCAACTAACAGAAACGGACATCCGTACCTTTGTTACTTTAATTCGTTTTGATGCGGCATATCACGGCTTATTCAAAACCAATCGCAAGCAAATTGGCGATTATCCGAATCTTTCCAGCTACATGGAACGCATACTTAATCTTCCGGGTGTGGTAGATACGGTCAGTATCGATCACATTACAGTGGGCTATTACTCGATAAAAGAGCTAAATCCAGCGGGAATTCGTCCAACCGGACCTGCCTATATTGAGGCAATGATTCAGTCAGCAAGAAACGCGAATAGGACGGGCTAAAAAAATAGCGGTAACGCATTAAGTCGTTACCGCTAGAATTTGGTGTCTTAGGAGTATGAGGCAGTAATTACGCTGCCTCAACGAACTTTGCTAAGAATGCGTCCTTACGCTCATGGAAGCGCGTGACCAAATCATCAACAGCTTCTTGGTCGTAAGGTTTCAAACCACTTGCAACCATACGCTTAATACCGTTACCGACAACTTCACCATCTTCTTTGAACGCGAAGTTCAATGTCACTACGCCACGCTTGCCGTCTACATCGAAAGTTGCGCCTGTAAATTCTACTTCCGGATGAGTTAGATCCAGACGAGAGAACTCAACTTCCATACTTTCGTAAATTACTAATGGGCGTTGGCAGTTGATCATCATTTGCTGCTCTTCCATAAGAGGAACCATGATGTGAGGGAAGTTCATGCCAGAAAACTGAACGTAATTCGTCACTACATGTTCAATAAATGCTGGGTCGCGGTTGGTTTCACCTTCGCGAGACATGTGCAAATATTCTTTGCCAGCTGCATCAACAACTGCACTTTCTTTCTCACACTTATTCTCAATATGAAGCGCAACGCCGTCATTTACCATGCCAGAGAAGTTGAAACGCATTTTTTGGCTGATGCCTTCTTTACTTAGCAGTACTGCAAACAGTAGATCGCCAGGTACACAGAAGCGTTTGTTGTCTTCATCATGGATTGGGTTGTAATCGCCAGCTACGCGCTTCGCAAAGTGACTTGCCTGCTCGCGAGTGAACTGAAACTGGTGCTCATTGTTAGAAAAATAAGGTGTTAGAAACATAATTTTTACGTAGTAACCAAAACTGTAAGGGATTATATGCGAAACACTGACGGGCAATGGTCCATCCAGTGAGATTTCATCGTATCTTCACCATGATATGATCATTGAAAGATAAATGTGTAAAAACGCACACTTGAATTACTTTTAATACCTATAAAGCCAGAGACCTAAGTGTTCATGACACGGCGATATCTAGGTATTCACTTATATGATAGAAGTATAGACACAAAAAGGCCCCACACTTTAGGTAGAGCCTTTTAAATACTGCATTAATGAAAGAAGTTTAAATAATAACTAGAGTTACTTCTCTGCCATTGCATTGGCAATGTCCCAACATAAACGAGCCGCTAGGCGTGCCGTTTGGCTATCGACATCATAATTTGGGTTGTACTCGGCAATATCTGCCAGCATCAACTTGTTTTTACAATGAAGAATACGCTCTAAGAATGGCGCAATCGTATCGTAACTCACGCCACGAGCAGCTGGCGCACTCACACCAGGAGCCGTTGCCGCTGGAAATACGTCCAAGTCAATCGTCAGATACAGGTAATCACAATCGTCGATAAAATGCTGCAGTTGCGTCAGATGGTAGCTGAGGTTCAAATAACTAAGCTGATGATCTTCTACGTACCACACATTTAAGTCATCCGCTTTTTGGAATAGAGCCTGAGTATTGCTGCTGCGACTCACCCCTAAACACGCATAGTGGAATGCCCAGTCATTGCGCTGGCAAAAGTGATGAATTTGATTAAATGGAGTACCGGAGCTTGGCTTCACATCGGCTACCTGGCTTTCGAAAGCACGCAGATCGAAGTGCGCGTCGAAATTGATAATGCCAATTTTCGGCTTTTTATCCGGATGATGTGACTTAAAGTACTCCGCAAGTCCGGAAAATGAGGCCCACGCGATTTCGTGTCCGCCGCCCAACACAATGACTGGCGTGTGGGGAAGTGCTTGCGCAATGGCACTTGCACAACGAGCCTGACTTTCTTCCAACAAATCGTCTTCACATACCACCGTTCCGAGATCGTAAATTGGGGCATCTTTGTGCCAAGCAAGATTTGCCAGTGCTCGACGGATTAAATCAGGCGATTTCTTCGCTCCGACGCGGCCTTTGTTTCTTGCTACGCCAGCATCGGTAGCAAAGCCTAATATTGAAACGCCTTGCGCCACTTTTTCCAGCTCGTGAGCTGGCTGATGTTGGACAACATGGTGGATACGTTGGCCAAGCTTACCATCTTCGGCATCATGACGACCTTGCCAGTGAAATAGCGGATTATGTAGATCGGATTGAGACATCTTAAAGGCCTCCATGTGCAATGTATTCACCATTTACTATACGACCTACCAGACGTTTTGCACCGACTTGGTAGCTAAGGTCTGCTGGATGGTCGATATCCCAAATCGAGAAATCGGCATCAAAGCCAACTTTTATCGCTCCTCGAGACTCTTCGTAGCCCAATGCTTTTGCCGCATGTTGGGTTGCACCTCGTAGTGCTTCTTGAGGCGTCAGACGGAATAGGGTACACGCCATGTTCATCATCAGGGTCATATCGGAAAATGGTGATGTACCTGGGTTAACATCAGTTGCGATCGCCATCGGTACGTGATGCTTTCTCAGTAATTCAATCGGTGGCAGTTGCGTTTCACGTAAAAAGTAGAACGCACCAGGCAGTAAGGTTGCGACCGTGTCTGATTTTGAAAGCGCGATAACACCTTCTTCATCGAGGAACTCAATATGATCGGCAGAGAGGCCGTTATACTGTGCAGTAAGCGCGGTGCCACCAAGGTTAGATAACTGTTCTGTGTGGCCTTTTACTTTTAAGCCGTGTTGTTTTGCTGTGGCAAACACTTTTTCTGTCTGCTCTAGGTTAAAGCCGATAGATTCACAAAAAACATCGACGCTGGTGGCGAGCTTTTCTTCTGCAACGAGTGGGATGATGTCCTGACAAATATGTTCAATATAGTCATCCGCGCGACCAGCAAACTCTGGTGGTAGTGCATGCGCAGCAAGCAGCGTAGTAGTTATCTTAACCTTTCGTTCTTGCTCCAGCGCTTTTGCGGCACGCAACATTTTGAGTTCGTCATTGAGTGTTAACCCGTAGCCTGATTTCACTTCTATTGAAGTCACGCCACTAGCGAGCAGCCCGTCTAAACGAGGGAGTGCGAGTTCGACGAGTTGCTCCTCAGTGGCCGCTCTTGTTGCTTTTACTGTCGAGAGAATACCACCGCCTTGTTGAGCGATCTCCTGATACGGCACACCGTTTAAACGCATCTCGAATTCGTTCGCGCGATTGCCTGCATAAACAAGGTGAGTATGGCAATCAATCAAACCCGGCATCATCAGTTTGCCTTGCAGATCGAAACTTTGAGGGTAGAGCTGTGGATCTAGCTGTGACTCGATCTGAGGATCGTCCTCACCAAAGGCACGAGTACTGATGGCGACGATTTTCCCAGATTGAATCCCGACACGCGCAGGTGATGTAGGCAGATATCCTGCTTCCCCTTGCGTCATAGTGACCAGACGCGCATTTTCAATCAGCAAGTCCATTTTTATATCCTATTTGGTTTGTAGTTTTAAATGTATATACAAATATGTATAACAAGAAAGTATCGATGACAAGATTGATGTTGTAAAGGTGTGATCGAAGAGTAGGAGGATTGTTATTCCCACTCGTTTAAATCAGTACTTTGGAACTCAGTTTGTATTTATTCCCTGGATGGTAAAGTAAAGCCGTGCTGACCAATTTATCCTGGCTCCAGGTTCTTCGGTTTAGGAGAAGACAAGGCTCGTTAGATGACATATTGAGATCAAGCTTTATGCGGTTGTCAGGAACGATAGCCTCCACAGTGTGTTCGATGGCACTGAGCGGGCAGTTGTCTGACAAAAACTGATTAGGCGTGATATGAGTAAAGTCTTGGTCCAGGTAGCTTGGCGCATATTGGCTGTTGACCCAGCGCAGTTCCAACTGAATTGGCGTGCTGTCTTCGTAGTGGATAATTTCACTGTAGAATACGGTGGTGCCCAGCATCACGCCAAGTTTTGTTGCGATGGTCGCATCGGCTTTAATCGCGACCTGTTTTAGAACCTTGCTGCGATACTCACGGCCGCGGTCCCTCACTTCTGCAGCAATATTGCGGATGTCTAGCAATGGTGACTCCGATTTCTCAACCGGATCACAGACAAATGTGCCAAGCCGCGGGCGACGTTGAAGTCTGCCTTCATTCACGAGATCTCGAATCGCCTTGTTCACGGTCATTCTACTGACTTCAAATTGTTCCGTTAATTCGAACTCGGTTGCGATACGTTGTCCGGTCATCCACTCTCCGGTTTCAATTTTATCGAGGATAAATTGCTTAATTTGCATGTAGAGTGGCGCAGACATAATGAGCTCCTTTAATTGACTATACAAATAGTGCTCAATTTAAGGAAAAATAGCAAACAGTTCTCTCCAACGGGTATCAATATGGCTGGATTAGTCACAGCATTGCGTGAGCGACTCTGATGATGAATGTTGGAGCCGCGTGGTTATTTTTCATCGATAAGGGAAATAGCCCGTATTCTTGTTGTCTATACCCAAATAACCTCGAGATGCTTGGTTCAGCGAGAATGACTTGGCTTTCAGACGCGGCAACGATTTGAAGATCTAGTGGTACTAAATCAAAAATCGTTAACAAAGGCTGTGAGTCAAGACAACTCGCCCTTCGGGAGCGTGTCACTGACACAATTTCTGCGTCAAATAACTTGGAAAGAGCTTGCTATTCCGCTTCATTATTTTCCTTGAACTAGTATCAGTGACAACGCTCTGAATCCTGCATCTTGAAGTCATTTGGGTATATAACTTGAAGCGCACGAAGCAATTGTGTAAATAGGTCACAATCAAAATAAAAATGATAGAGACGTAAGGGAAGAAATGTTTAAAAAGTTAAAAGCATCATTAGGTATTGGTTCGGCAAAAGTGGATACCATTTTGGACGAGATGAGTGTTTACCAGGGTTCAACGCTTACAGGGTATGTCCAAATTATTGGTGGCGATGTAGAACAGCGCATTGACGCAATCACCATTAAACTGAATACGGAAATGAAAGTAGAAGTGGATGACAGCGTCAGATATGAGACGTTTACGCTTGATCAGCTGAAAGCTGTTGAGCCTTTTGTGATTCAGGCCAATGAAGAAAAGCAAGTTCCGTTTCAGTTGAAGTTACATGATGAAACACCCATTACTCTGGTCAACGCGTTAAAAAATCAGTGCCACGTTTGGTTAGAAACAACCTTAGATATTGACTTCGCGATGGACCCGCGTGACCGCGACTATATTGAAGTTAAGCCACTGCCAGTGGTATCACGAGTCATTCAGTCGATCGAACAAGCCGGATTTTCAATGGTGAAAGCGGATGTTGAAAAAGGTTTCTTGCGCGGCGGTTCTTTCTCTTCTCGCTCAGGTATCTATCAGGAATTGGAGTTCCGTAATAATGGCTTCATTACTTCGAAAGAAATTGAACTTTCCTTCATTTTAGACGGGCAAGTCATCCACTGTTTAGCAGAAATCGACCGTTCGCTCAGCTTGTCTGGCGACCAGTATCGTTCATTTACTTTGCCGATCAGTGCGACAGATGCTCAAGTCGCCGCAGCGATTGCTCCAACTTTAAGTTTATAATTGGATCAGCTGTCTGATCCCGGCCTAAATAAGTACCGATAGCCAATCGTAAATGCGATATCGGTACTGTTGTCCATGTTTCCCACATTCTCTATAGCGATGAGCTCCAAAGCAGAGTTTTGCATTAGGTAGCGATAGCCAACTTTAATCTCTTTGGCAGCATCGGCAAATTCGTCCGGGCCTGCAGCTGAACCTTGGTACCAGTGGTACTCAATGATCATATGGTGATTTTCGGCAAGGGAGTAACGATAGCCTGCTGAAATTGCAGCCGTGTTCTTTCGATAGGGTAAGTTGAGCATTGCACGGTCGTCAGGACGAAAGGTCATTCCTATCATTGAATAAATGGCATGGTCGCTATTCAGATAGCTATAGTTGACCTGAAAACCTTGTTCAAAACTGCTTCCTTTAAAAGTGCCGTGAGTAACCTTGTCGTAATAAAGGCTGCCACCAAGCGACAGGCCATGCTGTTTGCTTTGAAATATCTGGTATTGGACGTAAGTGGAAATATTATTGGCGATGGTTTCTCTGCTAAAGTCGTCCTCAAAAACGCCGTATTGGGGCATTGATATGTAAGAGCGACCTTTGCCAACTTCGTCTCGTCCATTTTGATCGATACTAAATAAATCATGGAATTTTCTCGTAAGACCATCCAGATGGTTATCGGCTTCAAATACCCAGCGATAGTTGAGTTCCCACTGCCAGCGGCTGCTGATTTGCCATTTTCCACCAACCTCGACCTGATTATGGTAATAATCCAAAGCGTACTCATCCGTATGAGCCCAGACACTGGCTATTGTGGCTGATGCATAACCTTCAATGTAATCCGAAGGCAAACTAAATCCTGAGCGTAAGTAATTAGTGTGGCTAACCGATTGTATCGGTGATTGAGCGTAGGCGCGGAGCGGGCCATAAAAGTCATTGGCGGCCAATGCAGGGGTTGAGAAACATACAACAGTGCAAAATAGGGTAGGATGCCATCTCATTTTGATCATATGAATACCTAAACGGAAATGACTCATTAATGTAAATATAGTGTTAAATTTCCATTCTGGTTTCCGATTTTTATTTTCTTTTCTTTGTGTTAACCATTTTTGCTTGTGTTTAGCGACCGAAGGGTGAAGATTAAATGACAGAGTAAATCGCTCTTTGCATTCTAATTGTGAGCTAGGTACAATCTGCTCTTCCGATAATGGTCCGGTATTCGTATTACCGAGAGACCTTCATCGAATTCAACTATTTTCCAACAAATAGCTTCTAAATTTGAATAACATGTGTTGCTTGGTATGCAACACCACTGTAAAGGACATAGCATGCCTATTATTACTCTTCCTGACGGCAGTCAGCGTCTATTTGACAACCCAGTATCTACAATGGAAGTTGCGCAATCGATCGGTCCTGGTCTTGCAAAAGCAACTATCGCTGGTCGTGTTAACGGTAACCGTGTTGATGCGTGTGACCTAATTGAAGAAGACGCAAGCCTTGAGATCATCACAGTAAAAGATGAAGTCGACGGTCTGGAAATCGTTCGTCACTCATGTGCGCACCTTCTTGGTCACGCTCTAAAGCAGCTTTACCCACAAGCTAAAATGGCGATCGGTCCAACCATCGATAGCGGCTTCTACTACGACATCGACTTAGACGAGTCTCTAACGCAAGAAGATCTTGAGAAGATTGAAAAGCGTATGAAAGAACTGGCGAAGACCAAGTACGAAGTTGTTAAGAAAAAAGTAAGCTGGCAGGAAGCGCGTGATACGTTTGAATCACGTGGCGAACCATACAAGGTGGAAATCCTAGACGAAAACGTATCTCGTGATGATCGTCCAGGTCTTTACCACCATGAAGAATACATCGACATGTGTCGTGGCCCTCACGTTCCTAACATGGGCTTCTGTCAACATTTCACGCTATTGAATGTTGCGGGTGCTTACTGGCGTGGTAACAGCGACAACAAAATGCTTCAGCGTATTTACGGCACGGCTTTCCACGATAAGAAAGCACTTAAGGCTCACCTAACTCGCCTTGAAGAAGCTGCGAAGCGTGACCACCGTAAAATCGGTAAGCAACTAGACCTGTTCCACATGCAGCAAGAAGCACCGGGTATGGTGTTCTGGCATCACAATGGCTGGTCTATCTTCCGTGATCTAGAAGTGTTCGTTCGTGACAAACTAAACGAGTACGACTATCAGGAAGTAAAAGGCCCACTGATGATGGACCGTGTTCTTTGGGAACGCTCTGGTCACTGGGACAAATACGCAGATGCGATGTTCACAACTTCTTCTGAGAACCGTGAATACGCAATCAAGCCAATGAACTGTCCAGGTCACGTTCAGATCTTTAACCAAGGTCTAAAATCGTACCGTGATCTACCACTACGTATGGCAGAGTTCGGCTCATGTCACCGTAACGAACCATCTGGCGCACTACACGGCATCATGCGTGTACGTGGCTTTACTCAGGATGACGCTCACATCTTCTGTACTGAGAGCCAAATCCAAGAGGAAGTAACAAGCTGTATTAAGATGGTTTACGATACGTACCAAACATTTGGTTTCGACAACATCGTAGTGAAACTGTCTACTCGTCCAGAAAAACGTGTAGGTTCTGATGAAATCTGGGATCAATCTGAAGAAGCATTGAAACTTTCTCTAGAATCAATGGAAATTCCATACGAGATTCAAGAAGGCGAGGGTGCATTCTACGGTCCTAAGATTGAATTCACGCTATACGACTGTCTAGATCGTGCATGGCAGTGTGGTACGGTTCAGTTAGACTTCAACCTACCTGGTCGCTTAGGTGCAACTTATGTAGGTGAAAACAACGAACGTCTAGTTCCGGTAATGATTCACCGTGCAATTCTAGGTTCCCTAGAACGTTTCATCGGTATCCTTATCGAAGAATATGCTGGTTTCTTCCCAACTTGGTTGGCACCAGAACAGGCTGTTCTTATGAATATTACTGATAAACAGTCAGATTATGTTCAAGAAGTAGTACAAAAATTACAAAAAAGTGGAATTAGAGCTAAAGCGGACTTGAGAAATGAGAAGATTGGCTTTAAAATCCGCGAACACACTTTGAAGCGTGTACCGTATATGCTTGTCGTTGGTGACCAAGAAATGGAAGCTGGCGAAATTGCAGTGCGTACTCGTAAAGGTAAAGATCTCGGTAAATTTAAGGTGGATGATTTTATCTCTTACATCCAAGACGAGATTTCAAGCCGTAAGCTCAATCTGGAGGAATAAGCTATTAAAGGCGGAAGACGCGGCCAACAGCCGGTAAAACAAAACCCACACCGTTTAAACGGTGAAATTCGTGGCGTTCGTGAAGTTCGACTAACAGGCGCTGACGGTGAATCAGTTGGTGTTGTATCGATCCAAGAAGCGATTGCTGCTGCTGAAGAAGCAGGTATGGATCTTGTTGAGATTAGTCCTAACGCTGAGCCGCCAGTTTGTCGTGTGATGGACTACGGTAAATTCCTCTTTGAAAAGAGCAAGGCTGCGAAAGAGCAGAAGAAGAAGCAAAAGCAGATTCAGATCAAGGAAGTAAAATTCCGACCTGGAACTGATATTGGAGACTACCAGGTAAAACTACGCAACCTGGTGCGTTTCCTAGAAGAAGGCAACAAGGTGAAGGTAACAATTCGCTTCCGTGGCCGTGAGATGGCACACCAAGACATCGGTGTCGACGTTCTAAACCGCTTGAAAGAAGATACTGCAGAACTAGCTGTAGTTGAATCTTTCCCTAGCCGTATTGAAGGTCGTCAGATGATCATGGTGCTAGCCCCTAAAAAGAAGTAATTAACGGCTCATAAAGTAATTAAAACCTAGCCGATTCCCTTTGATAGAAGGTTAGCGGTTGGGTTTTGTTCGCCCTAATTACATTGTTTATTAAACTACTACAATGCGGAGTTATTCATCATGCCTAAGATGAAAACCAACAAAGGTGCTGCTAAGCGTTTCAAGAAAACTGCTGGTGGTATTAAGTACAAGCACGCTACAAAACGTCACATCCTGACTAAGCGTACTACTAAGAACAAGCGTCAACTACGTCCAAATGCAATCCTTCCTAAATGTGAAGTGGCTGCAGTAATCCGTATGTTGCCATACGCTTAATTCTTTATAGTTATCAATCGTTTAGTTTAGGAGAAGCATAATGCCTCGCGTAAAACGTGGTGTACAAGCTCGTGCACGTCATAAGAAAGTTCTAAAACAAGCTAAAGGTTACTACGGTGCGCGTTCACGTGTTTACCGCGTAGCTTTCCAAGCAGTTACTAAAGCTGGTCAATACGCTTACCGTGACCGTCGCGCTAAGAAACGTCAATTCCGTCAACTTTGGATTGCACGTATCAATGCGGCATCTCGTCAAAATGGTCTATCTTACAGCCGTTTCATCAACGGTCTTAAGAAAGCATCTATCGAGATCGACCGTAAGATCCTTGCGGACATCGCAGTATTCGACAAAGCTGCATTTGCAGTTCTAGTTGAAAAAGCGAAAGCTGCTCTTTAATTAGCAGTTTAGGTTTAAGAAAAGGAGAGCATTAGCTCTCCTTTTTTATTGCCTCTAAAAGCCAATCCCTCATATTTCTCTCAATTCCCTTATCTCTACTGCTCTTATCGTCTCTCCAGCTGTCATACCATACTTGTCTGTGAGCAGGTGAAAGCCATTACTCAGTCCAACTGCTAAGTTCTACGCTTGCCATAGTAGGTTAATCCAATTCGATGATGGTTTTACCAAAGTCCACGGTTTTAATGTCGTAAAGGGGAGGGGCCGCGGGCAATTTCCCCTAGATTGATAAATTGTATTTTACTGCACATCGTGTGAATTATTATTCATTTTTTGTTTTGGGTGGGTAAAGTGTAACATTCTGAAATGGTATAATTTCTATGGTGTAACATTCTGAAGTTTATGAACGGAATGTTGTAAGTGTCTAAATAAATGCTGAATTTATTTGTTTTTATTATCAATAAGATTTGTTGGGAATAATGAAATCAACAGCATTTTTCAATGCGCCATTTGTCATGCGAATGTAAGGGGCGGTATATTAATTCATATTTTTATGATAAAAATATGAACTATTCACTAGCTGAGTGATTCTAAGTTGTTACAAATGTTGTGCAGCTGTAACTTTGCCAAAAAGGAATCGTAGATGAGAGATTTGACTCCCGAGTATTTGCTAGCCGCTTTAAGACAAGCGATTAAGACAAAAGGGCTAACATATCGAGAGCTATCTGAAAAAATGGGCATGCCGTTGTCCACTTTTAAAAGACATTTAACCAGTACCAACCTGGCTCTAGATAAATTACTCGAATACTGCAGAGCCATTGATTGCACGTTAGATGAACTGCAAAAGCTAGCAGACCAGCTTCAAGGTGAAGACGAAGACTACTTCAGCCGCACTCAAGATGAAGTGTTTTTCCAATACCCACACCTTTACGACTTTTATCGTGAGTTAAGGATGCTACGTGGTAAAGACGGTTACTCTATTTTGAAGAAAAAGTATGAGCTGTCTAAACAGAGCATGTCTGATTATCTCAAGGCTCTTGAGCTGTTGGATCTCGTCTATGTTGATGAAGAGAACAATATTACCCTGCATGGTCCGCTTTTTTACAGCTATGCTGAGAACTCGAAGCTTAACGATAAATACACAGAAATCATTAAAAAGCAGGCCATTGCCGCTGAGAACTGTGTCCGTGTCGCTTTGGCAAGGATGAAGATTACAGAAGAGCAGCTTTTACAGCTTGAAGACATCGTCGCCAAGACAGTGCTTGATTTCCATTCAAAGAATGTTGTCGCAGAGAACTATGACGTTTCGGATTTCACCAACATCGTCGTATTGGCTGGCCCGCATCAGCCTGTCACATTCTCTGATGGCATTACTGAGACAAACACGCATTTTATTGACGACATTCGCTATGCGATTGCATCCGCGGGTGAAAAACCGAGTTTATCTATTTAACTATTCTTCGCTTGTTGGTATCTCTACTATTTCTTAAACCATGGGATGTCTGAAATAGACATTGGTTTGAAATAGTAGCGGTATCTTGCTGCAGCTTCGAAATACTCTCGCTGTGAATGTTTACGGTTTCCCTTTGATTAGTTGTTCTTTGTGAAAATCACGTATTGTTCGAGTTTCATTTTCCGTAATCAACTCAGATGAATTCGGCTCAATTTAATAACAACACTGCTTTTTTTGCGTTTTTGTGTTCTTTTTATTCAATAACCTCTTCTTTTCGTAATTCAATTTGGCATTGGTGTCTGGTTTGGCTACTATGTACAGCTATCAAAAAACCAATCACTCCCTTATGGATACTACCAACAGGTAGATGAGGAAACGATGCAACATCTAGAAGAGATCATTGCTAGCGCAAGCACTGCAATTGAAGCTGCCGAATCGCTAGTCGCACTTGATGAAGTGCGTGTTCAGTATCTAGGTAAGAAAGGTGAGCTAACTGCTCAGCTTCAAAGCCTAGGCAAACTACCACCAGAAGAGCGCCGTGAAGCTGGTCAAGAGATCAACAAAGCGAAAGGTGCCGTTCAGCAAGCAATCGCTGCTCGCAAAGACGCGCTACAACGCGCCGAGCTTGAAGCAAAACTTGCTGCTGAAACCATCGACGTAACCCTGCCAGGTCGTCGTATTGAAAATGGTGGTCTACACCCAGTAACTCGCACTGTAGAACGTATTGAGAAGTTCTTTGGCGAACTTGGTTTTAACACTGAGTCTGGTCCAGAGATCGAAGATGCATTCCACAACTTCGATGCGCTAAACATTGCCGCTGATCACCCAGCGCGTACTGATCACGATACTTTCTTCTTCAACCCAGATTTGATGCTTCGTACTCACACGTCAGGCGTACAGATCCGTACGATGGAAAATGGTAAACCACCATTCCGTTTCATCGCTCCGGGCCGTGTATACCGTAACGACTACGACCAAACGCATACGCCAATGTTCCACCAAGTGGAAGGTATGCTGGTTGATGAGAACGTAAACTTTGCTCAGCTGAAAGGCATTCTGCACGATTTCCTATGTAACTTCTTCGAAGAGGAAGTAGAAGTACGTTTCCGTCCATCTTACTTCCCATTCACTGAGCCTTCAGCAGAAGTAGACGTGAAAGGTAAAAACGGCAAATGGCTAGAAGTTCTAGGCTGCGGTATGGTTCACCCGAACGTACTACGTAGCGTAGGCATCGATCCTGAAAAATACTCTGGTTTCGCATTCGGTATGGGTGTTGAGCGTCTGACGATGCTTCGTTACGGCGTGAACGACCTGCGTGCGTTCTTCGAGAACGATCTTCGTTTCCTAAAACAGTTCAAGTAATCCAGAGGGTTCATTAACATGAAATTCAGCGAATCATGGCTTCGTGAGTGGGTAAACCCTGCGGTTACTACTGACGAGCTAACTCACCAAATTACAATGGCCGGCCTTGAGGTAGACGACGTTCTTCCTGTAGCAGGTTCATTCACTGGCGTTAAAGTTGGTCACGTTGTTGAATGTGGTCAACACCCAGATGCAGACAAACTACGCGTAACTAAAATCGATGTGGGCGAAGAAGAACTTCTGGACATCGTTTGTGGTGCGCCTAACTGTCGTCAAGGCCTAAAAGTTGCAGTTGCAACAGTAGGCGCAGTGCTTCCTGGTGATTTCAAAATCAAGAAAGCAAAATTACGTGGTCAGCCATCTCACGGCATGCTTTGTTCATTCACTGAACTAGGTATCGACGTAGAATCAGACGGCATCATGGAACTGGCAGAAGACGCAGTTATCGGCACTGATTTCCGCGAATTCCTAGGTCTAAACGACGTAACGGTAGACGTAGACTTAACAGCAAACCGCGCTGACTGTTTCAGCATCCGTGGTATGGCTCGTGAAGTAGGCGTACTTAACCGCGCTGATGTAACTGAACCTGCAGTAGTAGCCGTTGCTGCTTCTATTGAAGATACAGTATCTATCGACGTAAAAGCGCCAGCAGCGTGTCCACGTTACATGGGCCGTGTGGTTAAGAACGTAAACGTTCAAGCTGAAACTCCACTTTGGATGCAAGAAAAACTGCGTCGTTGTGGTATTCGCTCTATCGACCCTGTAGTAGACATCACGAACTACGTACTGCTTGAGCAAGGCCAACCAATGCACGCGTTCGACCTGGCGAAGATCGAAGGCGGCATCGTTGTTCGTCTGGCTGAGCAAGGCGAGAAGCTAACACTTCTTGACGGTAGCGAAGCAGAGCTAAACGCAGATACTTTAGTTGTCGCTGACCACAACAAAGCACTCGCTATTGCTGGTATCTTTGGTGGCGAAGGTTCTGGTGTAACATCAGAAACTAAAGACGTGCTACTTGAGTGTGCGTTCTTTGCACCTGACCACATCCGTGGTCGCGCGCGTAGCTACGGTCTGCATACTGATTCTTCAATGCGTTATGAACGTGGTGTGGATTACGCACTTCAAGCAAGCGCAATGGAGCGTGCAACAGCACTTCTTGTTGAAATCTGTGGCGGTGAAGTGGCTCCTGTTGTTGCGGTTGAGTCTGAAGCTGACCTGCCTAAGCCAAACAAAGTAGAACTACGTCGCGCGAAGCTAGACAACCTACTAGGTCACCACATCGAAGATGCTGACGTTGTAGAAATCCTAGAGCGTCTTGGTCTAACGGTTGAAGCTTCTGTTCTTGAAAACGGTGAAGCAGGTTGGGTTGCTATTGCTCCAACATGGCGTTTCGATATCGCTATCGAGCAGGATCTGATTGAAGAAGTTGGCCGAATCTACGGTTACGACAACATTCCAAACCAGCACCCAGCGGCAGCGCTTAAGATGCACAACCACGTTGAAGCGGATCTTCCACTGAAACGCGTTCGTGATCTTCTTGTTGACCGTGGTTACCACGAAGCAATTACTTACAGCTTCGTCGAGCCTGAGCAACAAAAACTGGTCGTTCCGGGTGTTGAGCCGCTAGTGCTTCCAAACCCAATTTCAGCAGATATGTCAGCAATGCGTCTTGGTCTTATCCAAGGTCTGTTGAACACGGTTGTTCACAACCAGAAACGTCAACAGCCACGCGTTCGTCTATTCGAATACGGTCTGCGTTTCATCCCATGTGAATCTGCTGAAAACGGTATGCGTCAAGAGCCTATGCTAGCAGGTGTTATCGCTGGTACTCGTAGCGAAGAGCACTGGGACATCGAGACTAACACAGTTGATTTCTTTGATCTTAAAGGTGATCTAGAAGCGATTCTTGAGCTTTCTGCTAACGAAAAAGCGTACTCTTTCGCAGCAGCGAAGCACCCAGCACTTCACCCAGGTCAATCTGCAGCAATCATCGTAGATGGCAAAGAAGTAGGTGTAATCGGTACGGTTCACCCAGAGCTTGAGCGTAAGTTTGGTCTAAACGGCCGCACTATCGTATTCGAAATCGAATGGTCTGCAATTAACGCTAAAGTGATTCCAGAAGCAGTCGCGCTTTCTAAGTTCCCTTCAAACCGTCGTGATATCGCGGTAGTAGTGGATGACGCAATTGCTTCAGGTGACATTGTTAATGCTTGCCTAGAGCAGGGTGGCGAATTCCTGAAAGATGCGAAACTATTCGACGTTTACGTAGGTAAAGGCGTTGAAGAAGGTAAGAAGAGCCTTGCAATCGCTCTGACTCTACAATCAGTAGAGCGCACGCTTGAAGATGCAGACATCGCGGGTGCGGTAGAAGCTATCGTTGCTCACGTATCTGAGAAGTTTGGTGCAACTCTACGTGACTAAGCGTATCGCAACTCTTCTCTAATTAGAGTGTTTAAAAACCCTGCCAACTTGGCAGGGTTTTTTTATACTTTCAGTCAGTAAATCAAAATAAGCGAGCATGACAAATAAGGAACGTTCCCAACTGACAGTGAAGATAATGGGGTTTAATGGACTTTATCGGGTCTAAAAACAAGACCTACCTCAACTATGGCTACTTAAAATATGTGGAAAACTAGGAAATTAATTGTGGCTATGCTAATTTTGCAAACGTTCCCAATTTAACTGTTTAGGTAAACTGATGTCTTTAGCACCATACTTTGATGTTTGTGGCGGTATTGAAAATATCACCCGTACTCTGCTTACAGAAAAAGACCTTATGATAGAAGTCCGGGATAAGCGTCTGGTTCAGGATTCTGAACTGATAAAAGCCCGAGATCAGATTCAGGGAGAGACTCAGTTAACATTCTCCCGTCCAGAGAGCTTGAGCGCAGAGGTGTTGCTCAAAGTGGGGGATGATATTGCGGCCGAGCAATCTAAACGTTTTTCTACTTTACAGCAGCCTGTGGAGTGCGAATATCGCCCATCCTGGCATATCTCTCCACCGCAGGGGTTGCTCAATGATCCCAACGGGTTTATCTATCATGGTGGTGCTTATCACCTGTTCTACCAATGGTTTCCCTATGGCTGTGAACACAAGGACAAACATTGGGTGCACCTAACGAGCCAAGACTTGGTTGAGTGGGAGTGGCAATCCGTCGCTTTGACGCCTTCACTTTGGTGTGATAGCCACGGTGTGTTTTCTGGACACGCATTAAGTCAGGGGAAAGAGTTGATGCTGTTCTACACCGGGAATACCCGCATAGGACAAGAGCGGGACAGACAAACGACCCAATGTTTAGCGACCTCTAGCGATGGTTTGAACTTTACCAAGCATGGCCCTGTCATTGACGCTCTGCCACCGAATGTCACCCCACATATTCGAGATCCAAAAGTTGTTCGTCATAACGATAAGTGGCTAATGCTGCTCGGTGCACAGACAACAGAGCTGAAAGGGCGTCTGGCTATTTACCAGTCTGAAGATCTGTACCAATGGGTGTTCGTTGGTTTATTTGGTGAAGAGATGGGTGATTTTGGCTACATGTGGGAATGCCCGGATTTGTTTACATTGAACGAACAATTGTTTGTCGTTATTGGCCCACAGGGTATTCCTTCATTCTCTGAACACAACACCATTCCTCATCATAATGGAATTGTGAAAGCGCAATGGGTTGATGGTGATGGCTTGAGAATGGGTGACTTTCAGCATTTAGACTACGGTTTTGATTTTTACGCACCGCAAAGTATGCAAACTCCAGATGGCAGACGTGTAATGTGTGGCTGGATGGGGTTGCCCGACGAAGTGGATCAGCCAAGCACCGATAACGGTTGGGTACACCAGCTCACTGCGATGAGAGAGCTGTCGTATCGGGATGGTGCTTTATACCAGTGGCCTATTCTGGAAATGGAGTCTTTGATTGAGTCTTCTTCTGAGATCAAATTGGATGCGAATGGCGTGGATGTTGGGACTAAGTCCTTTGATCTGACGGTTACTTTAGATTGGGGCGACGAACTGAATCTATTTGAAAACTCCGTGCAGAAATTCGTATTACGAGCGGATGAAGAAAACCGACGTCTGATAATGGATCGTTCACAAACACTTAATCGTGCCCAAGATACGATTCGTGAGCTGCCAGTGGCGAGTGAACGTATTGAACTTCGTATTCTTGCCGATAATTCTTCGCTTGAAGTGTTCGTTAACGGTGGTGCAGCGGTAATGACGTCGCGTGTATTCACGGATAAAGATGCGACGAAAATTTCGATTCAAGGCGAAGAGAAAACAGCGACATTCCGCCGTTATAAACCGATGAAAGCGCCTTTTAGTCAAAGCTAGAAATGGTTGCAAAAAATCCCCGCACTTGCGGGGATTTTTCTATTGGCAGATTGTTTCTTTAATCTAGATGTAAGCGATGAGGGCATCCTGAGTTGGTAATGCTGTCATTGCGCCTTTTTGAGTTGTGGCTAACGCGCCGCAACCATTCGCCCATGTCACCGCGGCGTGAATAACTTCTTTATTCGCCCATTCAGTATGCTGAGCTAATTTCGCCAGCAAACCACCGACAAACGCATCGCCAGCACCCGTCGTATCGACTGGTTTTACAGCTTGACCAGCAATCAACTTTTGCTCTCCTTCAAAGACGGTCAGTGCGCCTTTCGCACATTGAGTGATTAAGACGAGAGTATTATTGTAAACTTTGACCGCTTCTAAGCCTTCTTCTAAAGAGCTGGTATCGGTTAAGAAAAGTAGCTCATCGTCTGAAAACTTGACGACATCTGCCAGTTCTATGGCTTGGTGAACCACAGGTTTCAGTTGCTCTGGATTCGCCCACACCTCCTCTCGAAGGTTAGGATCAAAGCTAACAAAGCCACCGGCTTGTTTAACGTCTCGCATTGCTTTTAGAGTACTGCTGCGGCTTGGCTCGTTTGCCAGAGCGATGGAACACACATGCAGCCAGTCTCCCTTCGTGAAAGAAGGAATGTCTGTAGGAAGCAAGAACTGATCAGCACTTGGTTTGACCATAAAGGTAAAGCTACGCTCACCAGAATCATCCAGATCTACAATGACAGTAGACGTTCGTTGTGCCTCGTCAAGCAACATAAAATCGGTATTGACGGATTCGTTGGTCAACGTTTCCTTCATAAAGCGACCTAAAGGATCAAGCCCCACACGGCCAAAAAATGCAGCCGCGCCGCCCAATCGTGCGATAGCAACTGCGACATTAGCAGGTGCGCCGCCAGGACATTTCAAATATGTGTCGTTGGCATCCGGAATCAAATCAACCACGGCATCACCAGTCACCCAAATCGTACTCATCATTCTTACCTTAAACCTCTTAATTTCACTGAGAGTATTTTTAGCTAAAACGATTTAGCTAATCAATGGAAATTGACTTATTAGAAGCAAAAATGATCCTGATTGTGATCTACGCCGCGAGTCGACAAAGCAGCCTTAGTCCCAAGATACTAAAAGTGATGGTTTTCGACGTTTTCATCGGTATGATGACCGCCGATGTGTCGAATCCAAATAGCCAGAGCGAAACTCATCTCGGAAGGGTAAGGTGAAGAAGAAAAAACTAAAGTTAGCAGATATCGCTGAGCTCGCTGGAGTTTCAAAGTCCACCGTTAGCTTTGTCCTCAATGGTCATGCGAAGAAACATCGTATTAATGAAGAGACCGTAAAGCGTGTTCAAGCTGTGGTAGACGAGCACAATTACGCTCCGAGCTTATACGCTCGCGCTTTAAAGGCAAACCGTACCTACACGCTGGGTCTTGTTATTCCTGATTTGGCCAATATGGGTTTTGCTACAACGGCCAAGTTTTTGGAAAAGTTGGCGCGTAGCCATGGTTATCAGCTTTTAATCGCCTCTTCTGAAGACAACCCGAAACAAGAAAAAGCGGCAGTTAAAAGCCTGCTAGAAAGGCAAGTCGATTTGCTAATGGTGGCAACGGCTATGACTGAAGACACCTTCTATCGCAAAGTCACCGAGCAAACCCCCGTGTTGGTGTTCGACCGTATTTTCGACGCCACGCCGTTAACGACGATAAAAACAGATGCTTATAACGCGACCAAACAACTGGTAGAAAAACTGTGTCAGCAAGCGGAAGAATGTGCCTATTTAGGCGGACAGTTAGAGCTCTCTCCGAGTAAAGATCGATTCTCTGGTTATCAAGCGGCTTTGTTAGCCGCTAGAGTGGAGTTGGATACGGAGTTAGTGAAACACAAAGATTATCAACCCGACTCCGGTTACGCCATGATTGAGGAAATCCACCAGAATATTGGGCGTTTGCCAACACGCATATTTGTCGCTTCGTATTCGATTCTCGAAGGTGTTTTGCGTTATATGTCTGAGCATCAGTTATTGAATGCTAATGTGAAGATAGCGACGTTCGATAACTCACCGATTTTAGATTGCTTACCGATCAACATTGATTCAATCGAACAAGATTGCGAGCTCATAGCTAAAACGTTATTTGAGCAAGCAACGGCATCTATAGGTTCACCCGATCGTAAAGCCGAGCATCTGATTCTTCCTGCGAAACTACACTATCGTTGAGCTAGCTAATCTCAGCGCTAAGAGAGCGACAACGTATAAGAGAGAAGAAGGGGCAGGGTCAAGACACTGAAAAAGTTGCCAAACAACACCATCGACGCCACTTTCATCGGTTCTATATTGAGTCTCTCTGCAAATAAATAGTTCATAACCGCAGGCGGTAACATGGTGAAAAGTACCATCATCTGCAATTGCATTGTGGGTAACGGAATAAACCAATAGATAAGCGCAAAGGCAACTGCACCTGTGGTCAGCGATTGTACCGTACATATCACGCCAACTCGCAGACCATCCAATCGTAAGTTGCACATTTGTGCCCCGAGAGAGAGCAACATTACCGGTACTGCGGCTTGACCTAATAATGCCGTCGCTTCATAAAGCGGTGCCCAAGCGCCAATTCCTGACAAGTTCAGGCCCAGCGCGAGAGAAGCCGATAAAAAGATTGGCATTTTTATGATCTGTTTTAGTGGGTTGCCACTGCTGAGAAGCATCACCCCTAAACTAATGTGCAGACAGGCCGATACAACAAACAGTAAGACGGCAGAAGAAAGCGCCACGTCTCCGAACGTATAAGTAAATAGTGGGATAGCCAAGTTGCCACTATTGCGAAACATGTGGGGTGGTGCCCAGGCTTTGAAAGTTAATCCGGTCGCTTTACAGATCGGTATCATGACCAATCCTGGGACGAGAACCGCAACAATCGCAGCAAAAAGAAGAGGGCCTTGTTCCGCATCGAGCGGCATGCTGACCAGAGACGAAAACACCAGCGCAGGCGTAAAGACATCAATATTGATTCGATTGATTGGGCGAAAATCTGGTTTGATATGCCGACCGACTAAATAGCCGACGCCGACAAGAGCGAAGACGGGAAAAAGAATATTGATGACTTGATTAATCATGACCGCACTTTAATTAAAGGTAAAAGATGTGATTGTTTCGTTAAGTAATGAATCTAGGTTCACACTAACAACCTTTGATTAGTGAGTCATCGTAAAACAGTGAGAATCTTGGCGTTTATCAAGCTTTATAAAAGTAAAACTGCTGGTAAGTGGTCATACTTCTTATCAGGTGTTTATATACCTAGTTACTTACAAATCAATGAAATACCGACAAGTTCTATGTCAGGTGTTTGTAAAATAGCCTATACCTGATAAATTTATTAAATGGTTTTTTATTTCAAATTTTACCAATTTATTGGTTTAATTGACTGGTTGAGTTTTGTATTTAAGAACTCTCTAAATAAAAAATGTTAAAATGTTGGTATTTAACAATAATTTATACAGCCATATTCCATTTATTCGCAAAGAAAAAAGTTGGCGAAAATCATAAGCTTGTCATACACTTCCTGATGTAACCCCGATATGTTCTTGAATTGGTAGGGTAAAACTGCTCTGGCGCTACACTAAGTAGCATTGTTTAACATAGCTTTGAGGAAAGTTTTATGGCGCTCACAAAAGCCGAACTGGCAGAAAACCTGTTTGATAAATTGGGATTTAGTAAGCGGGACGCCAAGGAAACGGTGGAAGTGTTCTTTGAAGAAATTCGCAAGGCACTAGAAAGTGGCGAACAGGTAAAACTGTCAGGTTTTGGTAATTTTGATCTTCGTGACAAGAATGAACGGCCTGGTCGTAACCCGAAAACTGGTGAAGATATTCCAATTACTGCTCGACGTGTAGTGACTTTCCGCCCGGGTCAGAAATTAAAAGCTCGCGTAGAAAATCTTAAGAAAGAACAGTAAGCTAACCAAATAGATCACGCTTCGTCGTGGTCTTTTGTCGTGCATGCATTTTCGTTTCGGCATGCAAAAGAAAACCACCGCATTGCGGTGGTTTGTTGTTTTCAGAGAAGCAATTTTTTATGCCGCTTCTAAGTGAGTTGTTAAGTATGGTTGCCACGCGTGCTGGTACAAGTTCTTAGCTTGGCTTCGCATGTTTCGAATCGCTGCCGTTTCAAATTCAGTCAGCTGGCGTTTTTCTGCCATTGCCTGACGTTCAAGCTTTTGAATTTTCTCATAAAGGTCATGCTCAGGACCATTCTTCACATCCGCAATGGCTTTCAAATGGAGCTGAACTTCTGCAATGAGGTTTGTTTTCGGCAAACGAACCAGTAAGTTTAAATCTCGGTAACCCGAAGGCCCCGGCTTTTTGAATCTGTTTTTCACTTTAACGATTGTTGTTTCGCGCTCTAGTGTTTCATAGATAGAGACCAAACTTGCCACATCTTCCGCAACTATTGTTGCACGTGCTAGATCGGTAATGCGTTCAACCTGACCATCCAGTTCGTAAGCAATTTTTTCCTCTGCACGTTGTTTGGATTTTACGCCAGCGAAGTAAGGTTGGGCGTCGTTGAGAAGGGCGGTACTTTTACAGATGGTTTCCAGTTCGAACTGAGCTTGGTGAGCTTTGGAGTAAAGAATATCAAAATCAGCGTATGGCTGGGTTGGATTTGAGTCGATAGTTTGAATGCCATATAAGCCACTTAGGCTATGTTTGAAGAGTTTTGAACAAACCTCGTTTTGACTTGCAGAACGATTCTGTTCACTCGTTGTTGGCGCAATAGGCATTGCGGCAATTGCAGGTGCACGGCTTAGTACCAAAAGCATCAATGCTGCTGTACGTAAAAATAAGCTCATTCACTCTCCTTAACTTGCTTGCACTTAGAAAATGGGGACAAAGAAGTCGCTAAGATTTGCAAATCAGGTTGTTATTAATAAATGGGGATCTTTTGAAACATTCCAAGGTTAACTCTCATGTTTGCAGTGGAATTATGCGTTAGATCACTATTTATATTTTCATTATTCTGTTAATTAAACGTCAGTATCATTTCGTATATCGTGAATGCATCGTAGCATTTGAGGATTAACGAAAGATGAACGGCATAGACAAATTCGAAAAAATCATTAGTCTTACTCCACAAAACGTAATTCAGCCGATAAGTAGAAAGTAAAATGAGAGACCCAGAATTTTGGCACAATAAGTGGGCCAGCAATAAAATCGGATTCCATTTGGAAGATGTAAATCCATTACTGCCTCAGCATTGGCACCACACCAACCCTAAGCGCGAAGACACTGTGTTGGTTCCGCTTTGCGGTAAGTCTGAAGATCTTGTGTGGTTGGCGGCCAAACATGATGAAGTGAATGGCGTTGAATTAAGCCAAATTGCAGTGCGAGCGTTCTTTGCAGAGCACTTTTATACTCCAACTGTTACGCCAATAAGTGGCACGCATGAGTTGTATCAGTTTGATGAGCTTTCTATTTATACCGGAGATTTTTTCACGGCACCGGTTTCTCAAGTCGATATAATTTACGACCGAGCGGCTTTGGTTGCGCTGCCACAGGAGATGAGACAAGAGTACGCCGAGCGTTTGAAACAGCTACTGAAACCGGGTGGCCGTATTCTGCTTGTGACACTCAATTACCCTCAGCAAGAAATGGCGGGACCTCCATTTAGCGTACCAGTGAATGAAATCGAACAGTTATTCTCGGGCTACAAAGTAACTTGTCTCAACGTGGACGAAGCGGATGAGAATCACCCGAAAATTGCTAAGCAAGGCTTAAGTCGTTTTTCTGAAGAAGTGTATTTGATTGAAGCTCAGTGATTTCGAATAGCGTAAGTGACTGACTACGTGTACGAAAAGACTAAAAAAGCGCAGCTATTAAATAGCTGCGCTTTTTTGTTGATAAAAGATGGCTTAGTAAACGATGTTTACCTTCGATGCATTTGCTACCGCATCTTGAACGGACTCTTCTGTACTATTTCGACGAGTAAGAACAACACCTAAGCGGCGGCGACCGTCGATTTCTGGCTTACCAAATAGGCGAACTTGAGTCTGTGGTTGTGCCAGGGCTTCAGACACATTGTCAAAACGAATGTTTGTTGACGTACCTTGACCAAGAATCACCGCTGATGCAGAAGGACCATATTGAACGATCTGGTTGATCGGCATACCAGTAAACGCGCGCACGTGCAGTGCAAACTCAGACATTTCTTGAGAAATCAGCGTAACCATACCTGTGTCATGTGGACGAGGAGAAACTTCGTTGAAGATGACTTTATCGCCCTTCACAAACAATTCAACACCAAAAATTCCGTAGCCGCCAAGCGCATTCACTACTTTTTCCGCAGTGTATTCCGCTGCTTTGATGGCTTCTTCTGACATCGCTTGAGGCTGCCAAGACTCACGGTAGTCACCATCTTCTTGACGGTGACCGATTGGTGCGCAGAAGTGTACGCCGTCAACCGCACGTACGGTTAGTAGGGTAATCTCGTAATCAAAGTCAATGAAGCCTTCAACAATGACACGACCAGCACCAGTGCGGCCACCTTCTTGAGCGTAGTTCCATGCTTTTTCAATATCAGCTTCTGATTTAATGACACTCTGGCCTTTACCAGATGAGCTCATCACTGGCTTAACTACACAAGGGATACCAACAAATTCAACTGCTGCTTTGAAATCGTTATAGTTGTCTGCAAATCGGTAAGGGGAGGTAGTAAGCTCAAGCTCTTCAGCAGCTAAACGACGAATACCTTCACGGTTCATTGTAAGCTTAGTCGCTTTTGCTGTTGGAACGACATTCAGACCTTTTTCTTCTAACTCAACCAGTTTATCGGTCGCGATAGCTTCAATTTCAGGAACAACATAAGCAGGTTGCTCTTTATTGATGATTTCTTCTAATGCTTGACCATCCAACATATCAAGCACGTAGCTGCGGTGAGCGACTTGCATCGCCGGTGCATCCGCATAGCGGTCACACGCGATGACTTCCAGACCTAGTCGTTGGCATTCAATCGCGACTTCTTTACCAAGCTCGCCAGAGCCTAAAAGTAATACACGAGTAGCGTTTGCGCTGGTTGCAGTACCGAACATATCGTTCCCTTACAAAATAAAGTGATGAGACAGAATTTGCAGGGGATCATACTGAATTTTTATCGTAAAGCAAACGTTTGCGTATGGTTTTTTGCTAATAAAAAAGCTCTACATCATGTAGAGCTTTCATCGACATCATTATGTAAATTACACGTTAACGAAACTTAGTGGAATGTCGGGATTCAACGCTTCTAACGTTGATTGCGTATCAGCAAGATGACTGATCTTACCTTCTGAATTTTCCACTAAAGCGGCCGCTTTGATGTTATCAAAGGTTTCACCCGCAAGTAGTACCTGAATCAAAGCAACTTGAAGAGGAGGAAGGCTAGGGTTAAACGCCGCATTCTCTGCGTAAGCGCCTTGGAAAACGCGACCATCAGCAAGCTCTAACGCCAGTCCACTCAGGTTATTGGTGTAAGGAGCATGGCTCATGTTCATCGCATCGACGGCTTTTTGAATCAACGCATCGTTCTCATCACATTCGAACTGATGCTTAACTTCTGCCATTAAGCCAGATTTGATACCCAAATCGGCCGGGCCAAATGCTTCAGGCAAATATTCATGTAACGATTTTTCTTCACGCTCTGGCAATTGGACTTTTAAGTCTTTCGCTGTAGACAGCTCGTTCATGAACTGACGACAGTGGCCACAAGGGCTAAAGTTAATCGTGATGTCTTTAACACCGCGTTCACCCTTCATCCAGGCGTGGCTGATTGCAGATTGTTCTGCGTGAACTGTTTGGCCAAGTTGAACGCCAAGGAACTCCATGTTTGCGCCGAAGTAGAGACGGCCAGAAAGCCCGCGAACAATGGCACCAACATAAAACTCAGAAATAGGCGCGTAAGAATAAGCAGCGGCAAAAGGAAGCAGAGCAACACGCAGCTCTTTGTCAGATAGAGCGGTAGCAGACAGTAACTGCTCAAACTGCTGTGCTGAAAGAGTAGCATCAAAATCGTCGGCTAAAACGATAGGAGCAAGTTGGTTTGAAAGTGCTTCAGGTGCGCTTGCTAGCGCTTGTTCAATGCGACTTTTCATGTTGAATCCTTGTTATTGCATGGACAGTTATTCTATGCAAAGTGGGAAAATGTTCTGTGCTTTAGATCACGCAAAGTAATGCAATTAAATTTCACGTTACATAATTAGAGTGAAGTCACACATGTATTCGATTGCACAGGCGCTGAATGTTACGTCGATCTCTTAACTATATTAACTCATACACATATCGCCAAGTAATGAGGCTTTGATCGTCGCTCTATTACATGTCCAAGAGGTAAGGTTGCGAACGGATTTCAATCTATAGAGGGAGACTTGGAGAGAATAGGGGAGGACCTGCCCAGATGATAGGCAGGCCGAAAACCGTGTCTTATTGATATAACCAGACAGCCAGAGCGAAAAAGCTCGGAGCCAGAACCGACGTAATAATGCCGCAAAGCACTAACGCCAAAGACGAGAACGCCGCGTCTGCTGGTTGTTTCTCAACACACGTCGCGGTACCCAGTGCGTGGGACACCGTGCCCATGGTTAAACCTCGGGCAATAGGATGTTTGATCCCAATAAGGTTGTAGATAGGGTAAGCCACAATCGCACCCAACAAGCCAACCAGAAGAACCAAAATCGCCGCAACTGCCGCTTCACCACCAAGGTGGCTGGAGATTTCCATCGCAATAGGGGTGGTCACTGATTTACCAACCAAGCTCGCGATCAAACTTAACTCGGTGTGAAAAGCAACGGCGATGAGAGTTGCCGTCATCATCGACATAACACTGCCGAGAACACAAGCGAAGGTAATGATTCGCCAGTTTGCTCTGATCTGAGGAAGCTGCTCATATAACGGGTAAGCTAGCGCCACAACGGCTGGTTGTAGCAGGAAACTAAACACTTCGTTATCGGCGTAGTAAGTGTCAAACGGCACGTTCAAGTAGGTCAACAACGGAATAATGACCGCAATACAAATAAGCAGTGGGTTAACAATTGGGTGGTTCGCTTTAATCGCAATCTGACGTGCAACAAGGAAAACAACAATAGTGAGTAAAATCCACATATTAGTGTTTCTCCTTTAGCAAATAATCCAACAGCCATGCGAGACTCACCAGCACAATTAAGGTGCCGCCGACCGCACTTGCAAGAATAGGTAGTGCGTTGGCGAAAAGCATGTCGAAGTGATCCATCAGGCCAACACTAACTGGAACGAACAATAAGATCATGTAGCGAATAAACAGAGTTGCGCCAGTCTTTACCCACTCTACTTTGACAATCCCGGTTGCCATAGAAAGGAATAACAGGATCATGCCGATAACACTGCCTGGGACGGAAGTGTCAGTAAATCTTTGAATAGTAACTCCGATCCCAAGTGCTCCCATGATGAGAAAGAGGGAAACGAGCAATTGGGTCAGTTGTAATAATCGATCTTTTATCATTTGGGCAGCATATAAAAACGACAAGCGCACCTGACGGTGCCCTTGTAAAAGTAAGAAATTAAGAGGCGAGGCTCTCTACGTAACGATAAACGGATTTTAATAGTGCTATTTTCTTTTCGTCACTTTCATGTTCGTGAACTAAGTTTTCTAAATTCAGCATATACTCTTCGATTTGGCTTTCAAACACTTCACGGCAGTGCTGTGCCCAACGTCTTTGTTCCTGTTCGTCTAGCGTGCCAGGGAAGTTTCGAGCACGGTAACGGAACAACAGTGGTTTAATGCGTTTGTCATCAAACTCAATATCCAGAGCGGCCAGATTATTCGGGTCGGTCTCGCGAATAATATCCATCGCTGCGCGATCCGCTGGAGAGAAGAAGCTGTCGTACAGTTGCGTATCTACATCATCACTTTTTTCAAATGTGCGCTCAACAGAAAACAGGCTGATCAGCTTTTCACGAATCTCTGGGTGCTGACGCAACAGAGCCAGATTGTTCAAGCATTGTTGACGGTCAATGCCGATAGACTCCGCGTTTTCAGCCGTCAGTGTTTTCGCTGGTGCCAGAATAGGGCACTTGTTCAAGTGAACAAGTTTAACTGGCACAGGCAGCAAATCACCGAGGTCTTCTCGCTTGGTGTACAACCTTTCATGCAGCTCTTCCGCAGACAGCTCTAGGATTGGTTGCGGATCTTTGGCTAAATCAATCGTGATAACCGCGTTGTTGTTCGTCGGATGCCATGCAACAGGCACAATCCAGCTTGTGTACTGACACTCACGTCCTAACATGCCAGAAACGTGCATCAGAGGCGTCATATTAACGATATCAACCAATTCATTCAGCTTACGTTTTTGACGCATGGAGAAGAAGTAATCAAACAATTTAGGCTGAGCGGCTTTAACTTTCTTCGCCATCTCGATCGTTGCGATAACGTCAGCCATGGCATCGTGTGCATTGCTGTGTTCAATACCGTTGGCAACAGACAAATGCTCAAGTTTGAAGCTAGGAAAGCCTTCTTCATTTTCTGGCCACTCAACGCCTTCTGGTCGAAGGGCATGACAAGCGCGCAGCACATCAAGTAAATCCCAGCGCGAATTGCCGTTCTGCCAACTCCACGCATACGGGTCAATAAAGTTGCGGTAACAGGTGTAACGCGTCACTTCATCATCAAAACGAATACTGTTGTAACCCAAGCTGGTGGTATTGGGTTTGGATAACTCGGCATGAATTTTAGCAATGAACTCAGGCTCAGGCAGACCTTCCTGCACCGCCTTTTGTGGGGTAATCCCAGTAATTAAAGCAGCTTCAGGAGAAGGAAGGTAATCAGCAGGTGGCTGGCAATACATAACTAAAGGCTCGCCGATGATATTGAAATTTTCATCTGTGCGAACACCAGCGAATTGACTCGGACGATCTTTTGCAGGGTTTGTTCCCCAAGTCTCGTAGTCAAAGAAGAAAAAAGTGGGCTGATTATCTTGGTGCATTCTGCTTACCGTTTACGGAACCGATAAGAGTATTAGACCATTCAATGCCTTAACTCGCAACGAAAGATGCAAGGTAAAGTTGTGAATATGAAAAAGCAGATAAGTGCCCATCGGCTTGATTTTTCCGCAACTATTGTGAGCGTGATTTGAAAGACTACGGGATAACTTAATCTTACTTTCTGCCGAACCCATGAATTCCGAGCACCGAATAATACTCGGGTATGAGTTGGTAGGTGTAATGGCCATTTACAAAAAGCATGGCTGGCTATCAGACCAAAAAGAAGCGTACGAAAAGTTTGCTGATGCTTTGTTTGCTCAACAGCAAAAAGGGCTGGAATATGAAAAATTAGCTGTGAGTTAGTATACATATAGCTGAACAATTAGTTGCATTGATCACTAACTCACCGGTTATGCTTTGAAGCTCATAATGAAAGGCGGCATGATAAAGAAAGCAAAGGCGTATTTAAGCCGCCGAATAAGAGTTAACTTTTAAGGGAAACATTAGTTATCTCGAAAAGCTGCACCACTCATCAAATTAAACTGATCACATACCACTATAAGGAGCATAGTTATGTCTGTGGAAAATGAAAAACAAGAAGTTACAGTTGTGGATATAAAAATGCCATTTATGTCGATGGTTGTTTTTATGGTTAAACTTGCGATTGCCTCGATCCCTGCAGCTATAATTCTGAGCCTAATTTTTGGTATTTTAATGGGGTTGTTTGGTAGCGTGTTCCATGGAATGGGGCGGTATTAAAAGCTCACATATTGTTAAAGAGTGATTTGTAACGCATGGTGTTTTTCGTTCAAAACCGGGTTCCGTGTTTAACGCGCAATAGATAAATTTCGTGGTGATCTTGTTCACTTTAACAAGGCAGTTGTATTTTTTGAGGTCAGTATGTCAAAAATCTCTTTAGTAGTAGGTAATGGTTTTTCTATTAGCTTTGGTTATTTCTCTGGGTTAGTAAATCAGCTTAACTCACAGGAACCTATTACGTGGGATATTGCTTGCCCTTCAACAGGAAATCCGCTTTTAGCAAGTTTGCATAGATTAGAGGCTTTGTATGAATTAAATTCAGAGAAGCCACATTTTGAAATATTTAAGCTGGCTTTAGATTCAGACTATTGTCAAAGTGTTGGTTTGGATAGTTTCAAAACAACTCTCGAAGCGAGGCATTTCTTAACGCTTGCATTTTCAATGTATAGCCAGCAGCAACGCAAGCTTTTTTCCACCGACTGGGCTTGGTTTCGTTGGTTGAAGTTACATCGAGATGAAATTACAGCTGCATTTTCGTTGAACTATGACTTACTCCTTGAAACAGTTTTAGACCGTTTAAATAGAGAATATTACTCTCTTCAAACAAATCATCATGGTTACGGAATTCCGTTGGTTAAACCACATGGTTCTGTTGATTTTGAAATTACACCTAACAGTATCTGTTATACCCCTCGGTATCCGCTGAACAACTTTGTTGATCTTAACAATACTGGTATCGTCAGACTTGAAGAGCATGAACTTATGTATCCTAGAAGACAAGCTCTTTGTATCGTGCCAAATGAAGCTAATAAATACGTTTCATATCAATGGGTAGAACCTGCGAACCAGTGGTTTGAAGGCAAACTAAAAGGTACGGATTATTGTCTGTTCATCGGTATATCTTACTTTGAGTGTGATAGACCAGAAATAGATAAAATAGTTGATTCCCTGCCTAAAAGCTGCGTCATTGTTGTGGCAAATCCATTTCCTCCTAAAGAGTTTATAGAGAAAATTAGTGGCAGACCATATATCGTCTGGGATAACCCAGAGGGGCCAGTGGATGAAAATGGGTCAATATTAAGCTTAAAATGTTTGGTTACAGGGAAATCCTTGATAAAGTGCTTTTGCCGAAGTGGGGTTCCCTATCAATATTGTGATTGTCATTAAAAATATACAAAGCATTTAAAAGTGATCATCCCTAAACCCCAGCCTTAAACCCACCTTCATGCTCAACCCATTCCATCACCGCTGCGCGAATCCAACGTAGCGGTGATTTGCTAATTGGCTCTGGGAAGTTGCGGTTCCTGCTTCATGCAATTTTGTCTTTACGCTTCTTGTTGCTAACAAATTAGTCTCATAGATCACTAACTCGCTGATTTTACTTTGAAGCTCTAAATGAAAGGCGGCATGATAATCAACAAAGGGTGGCTAGGAGCCGCCTTATAAGCGTTACGGTTTTCAATTCAGATAGAAATATGGTTCATCTAAAAAGGAATTTAAATGAAGAAATCATTACTGACTTTAATACTGTTAAGTGGTTGTTCAAGCCAGGGGATTGATAGAGCGGAACAGAATCATATAAGTAAAGAGTTTTACGCCAATGTTGAATCTTATGAGCAGGTTAAACTCTCATCTAACGTTAAAACCGGAATTGTGAGTGGTTCTGTTGTTGGCGTCATCGACGAAGTAGATGGTAATCATGAAGATATGATTGCTGGCGGTTTGGCTGGTGCTCTTGTTGGTGGTTTATTTACTGCGGTATTAGAAGGTTCAGATACGGCTTATAAATATTCTTTACGATCGGATGAAGAAGGGCAGTTCACCCTAATACAAAAAGAGCTCATTGATATGACAACTGGCTGTGTTTCCGTAAGAGTAGTAGATAAAGTGACAATTTCTCCGGCTCCTGAAGGAAGCTGCGATAATTTACAGCAAGTAAATCGAGACATATAAACAAGCCATACTTATCAAAAGTTGTTAACTCTATTTTCGTAGTGAGTAAGCGAGTTTCTAAACGGAATAACGATGTCACCGCTATGCGTATCTAACGCCGTGGTGATTGACTTGTTATTTCTGTTTTCATGGGTTTATTTTGAAAGCAACTCGTTGGTTAAGCGTTTGTTTTTTGTCGTGACTCGTAGTTTTTTAGCAACAAAGGCTAATTAATTCCTAACACTCTGTATTCTCTGGATGCCGTAAGTTCCTAACTAGTTATTCTTTAAGAAGTCTGTGCTGGAGTATAAAAACAGGGAAGGTTGATGAAGAGAATAAACGTCGTTGGGACGAGTGGGAGTGGTAAGAATACATTTGTGCGTATCTCATGCCCTAGAGAAGCGCAGGCGTATATCAATGGCTTTCACACCTAACTATTGGGATTCGAAATCAATCAACTGCTCAGTTTGTAATTAATAATGGAGTAACTGTGTTTCACGTCATCTACCGTTTAGTCGCTAGTCGCGACTCGTTTCTGACTATCTTGCTGCCTTCAATTTTGTATTTTTTGGCTTATCAGTACGTTGGTTTAATGTCGGCAGTGGTAGTCACTTCACTATATGGCCTGCTAACCCTCTTGTTTCGCAAAGAGTTAGGCATGATTGCGTTAGCCTTTGCCTTGTCTGGCTTTGTTGAGTTAACCATCGCAGCTTTTGTTCCTAGGGAGATTCTGGTTGAAGCTGTTGTGCTTAAACTCGCCATGGGTTCGCTCAGCACTGCCAGTGTATTTTTAGTCTTTTCGTGGTTTAAAAAGCCTATTCCTATGCTGGTCGCAGAAATAACCACGCCAGCCTTAAAGGGAAGTCGGGAATCAACGGGCATTCCCAGTTTGATTACGTGGCAAAGGGTCAACGGGATTTGGGTATTTAGCTATCTGTGTAAGAGCGTTTTTCTGCTAAGTGTTGACTCGGTTTCTGAATCCGAATTGGTGGGCTACACACTGGCGTTAGGTTGGCCCTTACATGTAGGTTTAATCGTGGTGTCAGTATGGGTTGTCAACAACAGCTATAAACAAGCATGCCACAAACGGGCTGCTAATAAGTCGTGATGAGGGATTCCCAACACTTGGCAAGTTTGCTCTAATTGAGTTTGAAATTTGACTGCATAACAGGTTAGGCGAGTGGTTTATATTACGCCCTATATCCGCGGTGTTCCGAGTCATGGAGCGACGGCTATTTTGGGTATGAACTCTATTTCTCTGGTCTGAAATGAAGGGTATATAAGCATCGAGGGAAAGATGATTTCAATTGAAAAATATAGTGATAAATGGAAATCACAAATAGGGTTCCTGAGTGTAAAGCAGGAACAAGCAGAGTTTACGGTGAGCAATGTTAACGACGTTATTCCCACTTTGAAGCAATACGAACATCCTTTTTTAATCATCGAAAACGAAAAAGTGGTTGGCTTCTTTCTTCTGGATTTATCGTATTCAGAAACGTATAACTTCGGCAGTAGGAAAGCGCTGGGGATACGCTCTCTTTTAATTGACCAGCGATCTCAAGGAAAGGGTATTGCAACCCAAGCAATCAAGTTATTGCCAGATTACGTTCGCTCAAATTATCCTGATTTTCAGGTTCTCCAACTAACGGTGAATTGTCGTAATAAAGCCGCTTATCAGTGTTATTCCAAATGTGGCTTTGAAGATACCGGAAAATTGTATTTGGGCGGCCCAGCTGGCCCGCAACATATAATGCAGAGAGAGATTGTCTAGCAATGGATTCAACAAGGGCTAGTAACGCTGATGGATTGTAGTCGTTGAGATCGTTCGTTTAGGTTTGGTGCTATTGCACGCCTTGTATCTGAATAACTGATGGGTGCATTACACAGTTAGAAAATATGCAAAAGCCGATGGCGAACCATCGGCTTGAGTTTTGCGCTGAACGATTTTCATTGCAGCTAGCGGATTACGCTTTTGCCTCTTCTGGCTTTGCGTCCGCTTCTGTATGAGTTGATTTCAACAGGCGGCTTGTGATGGTGCCTGCCGTCATTGAACCTGAAACGTTAAGTGCAGTACGCGCCATATCGATGAGTGGTTCGATAGAGATAAGCAGTGCAGCGATAGTCACTGGCAAGCCCATAGCAGGAAGCACGATTAGCGCAGCAAAGGTTGCGCCGCCGCCAACGCCCGCGATACCGAACGAGCTGATCGTGATAATCGCAATCAGTGACAGGATAAAGTTGAACTCTAGTGGGTTAATGCCCATTGTTGGAGCAACCATTACCGCAAGCATTGCTGGGTAAATACCTGCACAACCATTTTGACCAATCGTTGCACCAAATGATGCTGAAAGGTTAGCAATCGCTGGTGGCACGTTTAACTTAGTGATTTGCGCTTCTACGTTCAGAGGAATCGTTGCCGCTGAGCTACGTGAAGTAAAGGCAAACGTCAGTACCGGCCAAATTTTCTTGAAGTATTCTGCTGGGCTTACACCAACAAAAGAAACAAGGATACCGTGTACAACAAACATCAATGCAATCGCAACGTATGACGCAACGATAAAGCCAAGCAGGTTCAGAATGTCCGCTGCGCTTGATGTCGCTACCACTTTGGTCATCAACGCTGCGATGCCGTATGGGGTTAGCGCCATGATCATCTTAACTAAGCGCATTACGATAGACTGAGCCGCTTCAACGAATGTGCGAATTGGTGATTCCAATTCTGCTTTTTCGGCCATTACTTTGCGTGCTGCAATACCCGTTAGAACACCAAAGATAACAACCGCGATAATAGACGTTGAACGTGCGCCTGTTAGGTCTGCAAATGGGTTAGTTGGAATAAAGCTAACCAGCATTTGTGGAATGGTTAGATCGCTTACCGAGCCAGCACGGCTTTCCAATACCGCAATACGAGCCGTCTCGCGAGCACCTTCCGTCAAGCCTTCTGCCGACAGGCCAAACGCAGACGTAACGAAAATACCAATTAATGCTGAGATCGCTGTGGTGATAAGCAGGACTGAAATTGTCAGACCAGAAATCTTACCCAGTGAGCCGCCTTTTTCCAGCTTCACAACCGCTGAGATCATCGATACCAACACAAGTGGCATGATCACCATTTTCAGTAGGCCAACATAGCCACTACCAACGATAGCTACCCAAGAAAGGGTTTCAGAAATGACGCTGCTGCCTTCACCGTGGATCAGTTGAAGGGCAAGGCCAAAAAGGGAACCAGTGACAAGACCAATTAAAACGAGACGAGAAAGTGTGTTTTGTTTTTGTTGCTGGTTAAAAAGAAAGAATAATATGCCAACAAAGACTGCAAGTGAGGCAATTACTGCAAAATTCATACTCTTACCTTAGTACTCAGTCAATATGCTGAGGGTTGTATACGAGGTGATAAAGGGGGCAGTAAGATAGCTTTCAATATATAACTTTTAAAATGATTAACGGGTATTAGATATATCAAAATGGAATATATATTGGCGTAAGTGACCCGTTAGACCCCCACTCAGTGCGAATTGAGCGTAGTTGTGGCTACTCGTAGTGTCGCAATAAATCGAGCATTTCTCTGCGTTGCAGATAAATTATTGAGTCTTCTTGATAGCTGAAAATTTGATAAATCATAGCCTTGGCGACCAATTCCGCATCGATTGGAATAAAGTTAGAGAGTTTCCCCAACATGAACGGACGAATCACTCTAAAAATCCATTGAACGATTTTCTCGTCGTTTCTTGGATTTGTACGCTGGCCAACAAGCGGACCCGGACGGACGAAGACCACTTCTTCAAATCCCATTTCTTCTATGTTGGCTTCCATTTGACCTTTGCAAGCCAGGTAATGCGAAGGGGATTCACTGTTCGCACCAAGGCTAGAAACCACAGCGACTCGCTTCACGCCGATCATTTTCATTTGCCTGGCAACGTTTGTCACAAGGTCAACATCAACCTTGCGCAAGTTCTCTTTACTGCCAGCTTGCTTGAGCGTCGTTCCTAAACAGATAAAGCCGATTTCTGGCGTCAGGTGTTGCTCATCCCAATTTAGGATAGAAAGATCAGCGTCTATCATCGGAACGATTTTTTGCTCAGGGTCTGAGATATCGGTAAGAGGGCGTCTGGAAAGTGAATATAATGTGTGGATACCCGGTTGGGACACCAATTGAGTAATCACTTTGCTGCCAACTAAGCCAGAGGCTCCAGCAATGATCACACAGGTATTATTACTCATGCCTCTTCTCCTCTATGGCAGCAGCGTGAGTTAATAGTAGCCGATTTCAATGACTTATACCCAGCTTTTACGTGGCTTGAGTGTAACAACACACATCGTTTTTGAAATAAGTTGGTTGCTTGTAAACACGGCATCACGGCTTTACCGAGCGAATCGACATTATTTGGCGAAAAGTTTTCGTATTTAGGAGAAAGTAGGTGAATTACCTTTAGAGAAAGGTACACTGTTTCTCTTTATCGTTTGAATTTGCGATATTATTTCGGCACACGCGAATCAAGGAAGAAAAATGAATGTAGACGTAAGCACACTTGCTCCGACGCAGGTGTATCACCTAATGACTCAGACGGTCATTCCTCGCCCGATTGCTTGGGTGTTAACGGACTCTGGTGAAGAGAACTTCAACCTGGCTCCATTTTCATATTTCACCGCCGTTTCCAGCCGTCCTCCCTTGCTAATGCTATCTGTTGGTAAAAAGCCAACTGGCGAGGTTAAGGATACGACTCGCAATGTATTAGAGACAGGAAAGCTGGTCATTCACATCGCTTCGAGCGCACTGGCGCAAAAGGTTACGGATTCATCTGCTGGTTTAGATCACGGACAGTCAGAATTAGCGCTGACAAATCTGGAAACGGTTGAGTTCGGTGGCTTTGAACTTCCTAGATTAAAAGACGCACCGATTGCGTTCGGTTGTAAATTGCATGAAGTCATTGAGATGGGTGAAACCCCTCAGAGCTTAATTTTTGCCGAAATAGAACACATTTATGTCGATGAGAAAGTGATAACTACTCAAGGCGACAGATTAAAAGTGGATGCTTTAGCCGTTGACCCTCTCTCTCGTTTAGGCGGAAGTGAATACGCCACTCTAGAGAAGACTTTCTCAATTGCTCGTCCCCAATAAATAAAAGGAACCAAACACATGGACCGCACTTTCGCCGCTGATATTCAAGCGCGTATTGATAACAAAACCAAACCAGTTGGATCGTTAGGGCTGCTTGAGAAAGTCGCCTTGGAACTGGCACTGATACAAAGCCAAGATCAAAGCGCAGCGGTAGAACAAATCACAATTCGTCAGCCAACCATGCTGGTATTCGCTGGTGACCATGGTGTAGCCGAAGAGGGCGTAAGCATTGCACCTAGCGCCGTCACACAGCAAATGGTCGCTAACTTTCTCGCTGGCGGCGCGGCAATCAACTGTTTTTGCGAACTTAACCAAATTCAATTCAAAGTGATCGATTGTGGCATGTTGTCACCGATAGATACGCTGGTACCGGACTTTAAATCGCATCCGAACTTGATAGAGAAACGCTTGGGTAATGGCACTGCGAACTTTTCCAAACAAACCGCGATGTCTTTAGAACAAGTGGCGCTTGGTTTGGAATATGGCGCGAAGGTGGCAGAGCAAGCCATTTTGTCGGGTTCCAACCTGCTTATGTTCGGAGAGATGGGGATAGGCAACACAAGTTCTGCGTCGGCATTGTTAACCGCACTTAGCCCACTGGAAGTAGATCACTGTGTTGGATTGGGTACTGGCATCAATCAAGAGCAGTTAAACCGTAAGATTAGAGCCGTTGCCCACGGTGTGGCGCGTTGCCATGAACTCAGCACGAAAGAAGTGTTAGCCCAAGTGGGTGGCTTTGAAATTGTGCAAATGGTGGGAGCATTTTTAGAAGCAAAACGCCAGAAAACACCAGTATTAGTCGACGGCTTTATTGTTTCAGTTGCCGCATACATAGCCACGCTGCTTGATGAAGAGACGCGCGATTTTATGTTGTTTGCTCATTGCTCTGAGGAAGCCGGGCATAAGTTTGTTCTGGAGTATTTACAAGCAGAGCCTCTATTGGACCTTGGTTTGCGTTTAGGTGAAGGAACGGGTGCAGCGCTGGCTTTACCTTTAGTGAAAGCGGCAGCTCAGTTTTACAACAATATGGCGAGCTTTGAGAGCGCTGGAGTAACAGTTTAGTGTCAGAAGCACCTTATGAAGCAAAGACAGGTAATTGGCGTTATCAATGGGAGCTGTTCCTGTTGGCGGTGAGTTTCTTTAGCCGTTTACCTGTTCCTGCAAATTTGCCATACAGTGAAGCTCGCATGAACCAAGCCGGGCGCTACTTCGCGTTGGTTGGTGTTGTATTGGGCCTACTGTGCGCAGCGAGTTTTTGGCTGTTGAGTTTGGTTTTTCCTGCTTCCGTCTCGATCGTTTTAACCATGGTATTTAGTCTGCTGCTGACAGGGGCATTTCATGAAGATGGTTTAACCGACATGGCCGATGGTATCGGCGGTGGAATGACCGTCGAGCGACGACTGTCTATCATGAAAGACAGCCGTATTGGTACTTATGGCGCTGCAACTTTGGTTATGGCACTGCTGGCGAAGTTTGTCTTTTGGGGCGAGCTGGCTAAGGAGCCACAATTTTTGCTAACGATTGTCGTTGCATACACCGCCAGCCGTGCTTTGGCGGCTACGCTTATCTACGACATGCCGTATGTCAGTGACAGCGACACTTCCAAAAGCAAGCCCCTTGCCAACAAACAGTCGTCATTAGAAGTGGTGATCCTACTGTTCACCGGTGGCCTTGTTACTTTGTTTCTTGGCGTTACTCAGACCGCCGTTATTGTGCTGGTCTTAGCGGTATTTCGCTATGGTTTTAAACGATGGCTGACTAAAAGAATTGGCGGATTTACCGGCGATTGCTTAGGGGCTGCGCAACAGTTATCTGAGTTGCTGGTTTATCTCACTCTCATTGCCTTTTATCACACATCATGAAGCAACTAATATTAGGTGGAGCACGCTCCGGAAAATCCAAGTTAGCAGAACAAACCGCGAGGCTGGCTGCTGACGCTCAACATGCTTGCTTGCATTACGTCGCGACGGCGTTGCCGTTTGATGATGAGATGCGTGATCGCATTCGTCACCATCAAAAGCAACGCGGAGAAGGGTGGCAGGAACACGAATGTCCGCTGCATCTTGCTGATTTGCTATTAAGCTTTAATCACGATGATGTCGTTTTGATTGATTGCCTGACACTGTGGCTGAACAACTGGATTTTCGAACTGGGCGACGAATGCTCAAATGAGAAGTTAGAAGCAGAAGTTAATAAACTGGTAGAAGCGGTGTCTCACTCACAAGCGACGTTGATCTTTGTCTCTAATGAAGTCGGGATGGGTATCGTTCCACTTGGCGCGATTAGCCGCTATTTCGTCGATAATGCCGGTCGAATGAACCAACAACTTGCGCAAGTGTGCCAGCGAGTTTCATTTGTTGCTGCTGGATTACCACTCGTACTCAAAGCATAGGGCTTAACATCATGGAAACGCTTAATATCTATCTCATGCGTCACGGTAAAGTGGATGCCGCACCTGGGTTGCATGGTCAGTCGGATTTAAAGGTAAAAGAGTCCGAGCAGCAAGACATTGCTCAGGCTTGGAAAGAGCAGGGACGTGAAGTCAGCGGTATTATTACGTCTACACTTTCCCGTTGCAGCGACGTGGCAGAAATCATCGGCGAGCAGCAAATGCTTCCTGTGAGCGAAAATTCTGAACTAAGAGAAATGAATTTTGGCGATTTCGATGGTGTGCCGTTCGACATGCTGAACGACGACTGGAAAAAACTTGAGTCCTTCTGGCAATCTCCGTCACAACACACCTTACCCAATGCTGAGAGCCTTAACGCATTTTCACAGCGTGTAACTAGTGCCTGGTCTCAAATTATCAATGATATCAATGACAACCTGCTGATTGTCACGCATGGTGGCGTTATTAGAATGATTCTCGCTCATATATTAGACGTTGACTGGCGCAACCCGCGTTGGTATTCGACGTTAGCGATCAGCAATGCGTCAATCACACATATAACAATCACTATTGATGACCAAATCTACGCCTCCGTTTGTTCGATAGGTGTACCTTTGATTGAGCATAGATAGTAAAAAGTCACGGAAGAGGCCAATTTTATTCCCTAAAACAATTCAAATAGGGAAGGGTTGGCCAGATTACATAAAAAGGAAAGATAAATGACCACTCCAAGTTGGGACTTATCCATCGCATATCAGGATCTCGCTGATCAGCGAATTCAAGATGACATTGCTTTGGTAGAGCAATGTATTGAACTTCTCAATAAGCAGTCATTGGATTGCCAGAATGTTGAAGTGATGCAAAACGCCATTTTAACCAACGAGGCAGCAAATCGCTTAGCACGTACGATTTTTAATTTCGCTAATTGCTATTCATCTGTTGATTCAAGCAACGCGGAAGCAAAAGCGTTGTTAGGGCGTATGACTCGTATTTTTTCTGAGTTATCGCAAGCATTCAGTGCGTTTGAGTTAACGCTAACACACGCGGATGATGATTTTATTGCGCGTGTTTTGAACCATAAAAATACCGATGTGAGTGGTCAGGCGTTCACCATCGAGAACTTGAGAAACCTGGCTGATACTCGTCTAAGTACAGAAGAAGAAAAACTGTTGGCGGCGATGAGTGTGGATGGCAAGTCGGCATGGGGTAAGCTGTACGACAACCTGACTGGCTCTCTGAAAGTGACCTTGAATTACGATGATGGAAGCAGTGAAGAGCTTGGCTTCTCTCAGGCAGCCAGCATTCTTTATGGATCTGAATTTAACCGACAAGAAGCGGCGTGGCGCGGTGTACAGACCGCGATGGCAACGCATCAAGAGTCCTTTGCTGCCATTCTCAATGCGCTTGCTGGTTGGCGTCTGACTGAAAACAAAAAGCGCTCGACAAAGCGTGAAGTCCATTTCCTCGATCCAAGTTTGCATGGCAGCCGTATTCAAGCGGAAACACTGGATGCGATGATGGCTGTAGCAAAACAAAGCCGCGGTATCGGCCAAAAAGCGGGTTTACTGATGGCTCAGGTGCATGGTTTAGATGAGATGAAACCGTGGAATCACCTTGCTGCTATGCCTGCCCTGAGTGGTGACGCTAAAGTCTACGATTTTGACGAAGCGATAGATGTGATTTGTGAAGCATTTGAAACGGTTAACCCTGACATGTCAGAGTTTGTTCGAATGATGGTCAAGAATGGCTGGATTGATGCGAAGCCAAACGCAAATAAACGCTTAGGAGCTTACTGCACTAAGTTACCCGCAACGCGTACTCCATTGGTGTTCATGACCTGGAGTGGCAGTCGCTCCGACTTGATGACGCTAGCACATGAATTAGGTCATGCATTCCATAACTGGGTTATCCGTGATTTACCGCTTTGTCAGACGTATTACCCGATGACGCTGGCGGAAACCGCTTCAATATTTGCGGAAAACATCGTTCGCGATCATCTGATTTCAAAAGCTGAAAGTGTCGACGAAAAGCTGGAAATGCTTTGGGAAGAGCTCTCTTCTGCACTTGCGCTGATGGTAAATATTCCTGTTCGTTACGAATTTGAAAAAGCATTCTATGAACGCCGCCAAAACGGTGAACTGACTGCGCAAGAGTTTTGTGAATTGATGTCTGAAACCTGGAAAGATTGGTATGGTGACGTGATGAGCGAAGCCGATCCGTATTTCTGGGCGAGCAAATTACATTTCTCAATCTCTGGTGTGAGCTTTTACAACTACCCATACCTGTTTGGTTTCCTCTTCAGTAAAGGTATTTATGCTCAGCGCGAATCAAAGGGCGACAGCTTTTACACCGATTACATTAACTTGCTTCGCGACACAGGCAATATGACCGCTGAAGAAGTCGTTGATAAGCACTTGTCGATGGATCTAACGAAACCTGATTTTTGGCAGCAGAGTGTAGCTTTGGTTCAGCAGAAGGTCGATGAGTTTGAGCAGCTGCTTAATCAACGAGCCCAGACAGTATAGTATTGTGATGGTGCATGAGCTCGACGCGAAAAATATCGTGAAATCATAATGATCTTAATCAGGGCTGTGTTAAAGTTCACAGCCTTATACCCAAGTGACTTGAGATGCCATTTGCACTAGGTTACTTGGGTATAACAATTTGTAATTGATTAACAAATAAGCGGTTTGTTGCTTGGTTTGAGTGTATGGCTCGAAACGGTATTGGATTTTCGTTGAAAATGTCGATTTCTACTCATAAGTGGGATCGCAGCAACAAAAATTCTTTGTACAATTTATTAACATACCCGCCGTGCAATTAAGGAGTAACGCATGACGAAGTCTTTCTTTCGCCAATCGTTTTTAGCTGATACGTTAGATATGCATATTGATGTAGAACCAGCAGAGCTGGCGCTATCTAATGGAGTGACACTAAAACTCTATCAGCGTGGTGTGCTAGAAGTGGTCCCTGAGAACTACACTCAGGAGACGAAAAACATCATTATCTCAACAGGTATTCACGGCGACGAAACGGCACCGATGGAACTGGTCGATTCAATGATTAAAGACATTGAATCCGGTTTTATGAAGGTTGATGCCCGTTGTCTATTCATCATCGCTCACCCTGAGTCTACCTTGGCGCATACGCGTTTTCTTGAGGAAAACCTCAACCGCTTATTCGATGATAAAGGTCATACGCCAACCAAAGAGTTGGCTATTGCAGATTTACTGAAGTTGCACGTCTGTGACTTCTTTAAAGGTACTGACCCAGAAACGCGCTGGCATCTTGACTTACACTGTGCAATTCGTGGTTCTAAACACTACACGTTTGCTGTGAGTCCTAAGACACGCCATCCGGTTCGAAGCCAAGCTTTAATGGAGTTCTTGGATAGTGGCCACATTGAAGCGGTTCTATTATCAAACTCTCCGGCGAGTACATTCAGCTGGTACAGTGCAGAAAATTTTAGCGCGCAAGCTCTGACAATGGAGCTCGGACGTGTTGCTCGAATTGGTGAGAATGATTTAGATAAGCTGACGGCGTTTGATTTAGCGCTGCGCAATTTAGTTTCAGGTACTAAAGCTGAGCATTTGCCTAAGCCATGTATTAAATATCGTGTTAGCCGTACTATTGTGCGATTACACGATGACTTCGACTTCATGTTTGACGACGATGTAGAAAACTTTACGTCGTTTGTTCATGGTGAAGTGTTCGGTCACGATGGTGATAAACCACTGATGGCTAAGAATGATAACGAAGCAATCGTCTTTCCAAACCGTAAGGTTGCCATTGGTCAGCGCGCAGCTTTAATGGTTTGCGAAGTGAAAACCCGCTTTGAAGACGGCGAATTGGTATACGATTAAAGCAAAGCTTTCAGACGCATAACGCGAAATATTAGGTGTAACGCTTCGAAGTCGTTGCAATTTACCGAGGCTTAACTGTAAGGTTAGGCCTCGTTTGTTTTTATCGGCTATTATGGATTTTCAACAACTTATCCTGAACAAGGAGCGTCGCTGGCAGCGCAATCTTTTGATTATGTCCGCCGTGCTCATATTACTCTCTGCCATTCACCTGATGGTCGGAGAGATTTTCCTTTCTCCTTTTCAATCGCTTTCCGCATTCGAGCACAAGTTATTAGTGGATTTACGCTTACCAAGATTGCTGTCTGCCGCCATTATTGGCGCTGCGCTTGCTGTCTCTGGTGCAACACTTCAAGTGCTGTTAGGCAACGTTCTCGCTGAACCGGGTGTGCTTGGTATTTCCGGTGGCGCTAGCCTCGCCATGGTATTGGTGATGTTTGCGATTCCTACCTTGCCGACGCCGCTGATCTTTATGCTGGCCGCCATCGCAGGTTCGATGTTGTTTACCTTAATCTTGGTTTCTATTGCAAGAGTGATGCACCTGACAACCGCGCGCTTGTTGCTGGTTGGTGTGGCGTTGGGGATATTCTCTAGTGCAATTGTTACTTGGGCATTCTATTTCAGCGATGATCTCAGCCTTCGCCAGTTAATGTATTGGCTGATGGGGAGCATTGGTGGGGCGAGTTGGTATCAGCATACCGTAACATTAGTGATGTTGCCTGTTTTGATTTGGCTGTGCTGTAAGGGCAAGCCGCTCGATAAGCTGATGTTAGGTGAAATCCACGCCACTCAGCTCGGCATCGATGTTCATCAAATGCGTTGGAAATTGATATTAGCGATTTCAATCCTTGTCGGTGGTTCGGTCGCTCTTGGAGGGATAATCAGCTTTGTTGGATTAGTTGTGCCTCATCTGCTGCGTTTAGCATTTGGTACAGAAAATCGATACTTGCTGCCGCTGTCTGCGATAGCGGGTGCTGCGTTGTTGGTGTTTGCTGATATCGGTGCGAGATTATTACTCGACTCTGCTGAACTGCCACTGGGCGTTATGACCACATCGATTGGTGCGCCTATTTTCATTTGGATGCTGGTGAAGAGTCATGATGCACGTTAAGCATATTGCGGTAGGAAACCGACTATTACCATTGTCGTTTGAATGTAACGCAGGGGAGATCGTGCATGTCGTGGGCCCAAATGGCTCGGGGAAAAGTACGCTGTTGGCCGCGATTTCCGGCACGCTTACCAGCCACGACTCTGTTAGTGGTAAAGTGAGCGTTAATAGCGGGGATTTACTCACTATGCCGTTGTCTGAGCAGGCTTACCTGAGAGGGTATTTATGTCAGCAATCCAGACCAGTATTTAACGTCGATGTATTTCAGTATCTCGCGCTGTCTTTACCTAGTGGGGTGAAGATCAGTGACAGCAAAGTGCGCGACGCGGTAAACGCAGTGATTGAGCTTGTTCAGTTACAGGATAAGTTACACCGTAGCATTCAGACGCTTTCTGGCGGTGAATGGCAGCGTGTGAGACTGGCCGGTGTGTGTTTGCAGGTTTGGCGCAGTATCAACCCGTATTCGCAGCTACTGATTTTGGATGAGCCTGCTGCTCCGTTAGATATCGCCCAAGAGGGGCTGCTCTATCAGCTAATTGCTGAAGTCGCGGCTCAGGGTGTAGGTGTGTTGGTCGCGAACCATGATTTAAACCGAACTCTGAGGCATGCTGATAAGGTGCTGTTGCTGAGTAATGGCGTGTTGCACTCATCAGGCAAAGCTGAGGATGTATTAACAGAAGGGGGGCTGGGAGAGGTTTTTAACACTCAGGTAAGAAGGGTGATGGTTGAAGAGAAACCGTATCTGCTTTTCGAATAGGTTTTCCTATTCTCTCTTAGCTTTCAAGCAATAAAAAACGACCCACTCGGGTCGTTTTTTCGATGTGATTTTTGTCGCTGTTTATTGCGTCAGTGGCTTAAGGTCCGCCGGACGGTAGTAAACCGATTTTAGAACTTTGCCTTTACGTACCGTTTTGCCTTCAGATACAAAGTCTTCTGCACATTTGGCGATGATGTACTCACCCTGATGTACCGCCATCAGTTTGATGCCTTGTTCTGCGTAGAATGCTTCTGTTTCTGTGTATTCTTTTTCGTTGCGGCACACTTTGCTCATGTTGCTTGAGTGCACTTCGTCCCAGCAAGGGATAAAGTCGATACCACGGTTTACTGCAACGTTCAGTAGCAGGTCAATCAGGTAACTGATCGCCAGATTGTCTTCCACTTTGCTGTTACCAAGGTGTACAAGACGACCCATAAGAACGTAAACGCTGTCTACGATTGCGTCTGCTTGTTCTGTTTTACAATCTGCTTCTGCCAGCTCAGTCAGCTCTTCGATCGCCAAAGATGTGTGCAGCGTATCCGCTTGCGCATCCAGACTCGCTTCGTCTGCGACTGGAAGATCGAACGTGCTACGGAACTCGGTGATGTCACGGTATAAGTGATCAAAAATCTCTTGGGTTAGCTTTGACAGTTGCATTCTGATATCCATTGAATCGATTGAAGCGGTCATGATAACAAACCGCTCTTTATTCCCCAAGAGACAAGAGTCTAACTGACTATTAAATCTGCCGCTTGGAGTGAAGTAGGGTGCCGCTCTGAAGGTTATAAGCCGTAACTTATCTAAATAAATACGGGAACAACGTTTTGCGCTCTTCCTCTGAAAGGGCAGAAACACGCGCGATGTTGGTATCTGGGATTGACTCAGGATCAGGGTAGTGTTTCAACACCTTTTCCATGCTCTCTTCACGAATAAGATGGAAGATAGGATAAGGCGAGCGGTTCGTCAGGTTCTCGTCGTCTTCTGGCTCTGCACCACCAAAACAGTAATCTGGATGGAACGTAGCCACCTGGAAAATACCTTCCCAATCTTGCTGCTTGATTAAGCCTTCAACCCAATCAATAAACAAGTTGTAGTCCCAGAAATCGTCGAGCATATTTGGAACAACGACTAAGGTCGTTTCCAGCTTCTCTGGCTCTGTATTACTGAGTTCAATTAACTGCAACAAAATATCTTCCAGCAAGGCTTCTTCTTGAGACGCCTCACTAACGAAGATTTTAATTTGTTTATTACGTTGCGGTTTGGCTGCAAACGGGCATAAATTCAGTCCGATAACGACATCATTCAGCCATTGATCCACTTGTTGGGTGATCGCGTTTACATCTGTAGTTTGGTTTGTTGTTGTTGAGCGCGTTGACATACGATTTTTAAATCATTTTGAAAGTGGCGCAAGCATAGCAGATATACTAGGGGCTGTTGACCCTAATTAACTTCTTCTCAAGCTGGCTACTTCTTCACTTTCCTTTGTGTCGTGTGTCTGTGTGATGCGTTTGAGATAAGCTATCGCGCTAAACATCGCTAGATAGACCACGCTACCGCCGACAAGTACTGTTGACCATCCGCCATGTTGCCAGCAGTAAAGCAGTAAGAATCCACCAAGACTGCCGCCCACATAGTAGTGCACAAGGTATAGAGCCGTTGCGGTCGCTTTCGCGGTTGTCGCTTTTTGGCCAACCCACCCGTAAGCCAAAGTGTGGGTGAAGAAGGCTCCAAAGCTAATCAGAAGCAAGCCAAACAGCATGGCAGCCACACTTTCAATCGCCGCGATCCACATGCCGCTCATGCTGAGAATAGCACCTAAGAACATACCCAAAATAGATGAGTAACGTTTACTCCAGTGGCCTGCGCAACGGGATGAGAACGTACCACCTAAATAACAAACGAAGATAAGTGATGCCAAGCCGACCGGAATGTTGTGCGGCTCACTAACCAATCTGAAACCCATTACTGAATACAGGTTAACGAATAGTGCGAAATTAAGGCCACCAATCAACATGGCGAACCATATCCGCTGGTTTTTGAAGTGCCCTAAGATTGCTCGGTTTTGTTGTCTTAATCCACTTGAAGAAGGGGTGAAGTTGCGTTGTTTTGGCAGCAAATAATGTACGCAAATTACGCCTAACAGGGTCACTACCATTATGGCTTCAATCGCTACATCCACACTGAAGTTGTCAGCCAATAAGCCGCCACTAATACGACCCACAATGCCACCTAATGAGTTGGCTGCAATATAAGTCCCTATCGCCATGGAGAAGGCGTGTTTATCGAGTTCTTCTGCCATATAAGCGACCGCTACAGCAGCAAAAGCCGCCAATGCAACACCAATAAGGGCGCGGCAGATAACTAAAAACAGGAATGAATCACCAAGTAACATCAGTGCAGACAGAACCGGGATAGCGAATAAGCCAGCCATCATGACCGGTTTTCGTCCGATGGTTTCAGACAATACTGCCATTGGTACCAGGCTGAAAGAGAGCGCCAGCGTGGAGGAGGCAAACAACCAGTTCACCTGCGTTTCAGAAATGGCAAACAACTGAGCAAAGGTCGGCAACATAGGCTGCAACTGGTATAAGTTAGAGAAGACTAAGAATGAACCCAGCGCAAGAGCGAGCGTGATTCGTTTGTATTCTGGCGTGCCGAAGATGACCATGTGTCCTGCCTGATGCGAGAGCGCAATATAAAGAAACTGTGATCAATCTATCAGCTAATCGTAAATTAAAAAAATATATTAAAAATATGGATACCATATATTTTTGATCTAGTGGAATCGAAGCAACTGAAACATTTCCTTGCTGTCGCAGAGCAAGGCAACATCACCCATGCCGCGAAGGTGCTGAACATTGCTCAGCCTGCCTTGAGTATCTCTATTAAAAAATTCGAGCAGTCTCTGGGAGTCACACTGTTTCGGCGAGAAGATAAGAAGATTAGCCTAACCCAAGAGGGCGAAACCTTGTTGGTTCACGCGAAGCGGGTCATTCAGCAATTGCACGATGCACAGCTCGCGATTAATGAACTGAAAGGGTTAGCTAAAGGTGAAGTGCGCTTGGGTACGCCGTCGATGATGGGAAGCTATTTTTTCCCACGTATCGTCATGGCGTTTAAGAGTCGGTTCCCGGATTTGAAATTAACGCTGGTGGAAGCGGGTACGCATTCGATAAGAAGTATGTTGCTTGATGGACGGTTAGATATCGGGGTGATTAGTTGTGACAATGTACCCGACGATCTCGAGACCGATCATCTGTTTACCAGCCAGATGGTTGCCGTTGTCGCGCCAGAGCACGAGTTAGCACAGCGTGAATCACTCACCTTTGATGAGTTTTTTGAACACGAATTGGTGATGTTCCAGCGCGGCTATTTCCATCGTGAGTTTTTAGACCAGGTCAGCGAGGAGCACGGCTTTACCATGAAGTCGTCATTTGAAACCAACTTATTGCCATTGATCCTCAGCATCGTAAAGCATGAGTTTGCGATTACGGCGTTACTCGAACTGGTCACTCAGCATGAAAAAGGTGTGGTGGGGATTCCGTTTAATCCGCCAGTTACGCTCGATCTGGCGCTAGCATGGCGGAAAGACGGTTATTTATCGATTGCAGACAGAACGTTTATTGATTTCGTTAAACGTTATTTGTAGTCAGACCCTAGTCACCTTTATACATCTTTTCAAAGTTTTTGGGATTCCAGCCAATCATCAACTGGTCGCCAATTTTCAGGACTGGAAGTGAGCGGGCACCCAGCGCATCCAGCTCTTTACGGCCACGTTGCATTTTCGCGTTGCAAAGGCGATAAGTGATTTTTTTCGAGTCCAGATAACGTTGAGCATCTTTGCAGTGGGGGCATTTATCTTTGACGTAAAGAACGACACGTTTCATTGAATTTCTCTCCATTATCTTTGGGATGCGAAGTTTAACTACCTTTATCGACAATTGAAAGGCGAAATCTATTGTCAAAGCGAGGGTGAAAGTGCTGATTATCTCAGGTATATTTAGCGCCTTTCCCTTGTCATAGCAGACTTTATACCATGCATCCGTCACTTCGATACATTCAGGGTTACCCTCCACACATTGTTGAGCAAGTTAGCTCGCTGGTAGACAGCGGTAAACTGGTTCCTTGGTTTGAAAAGCGCTATCCAGAACGTCATCAAATTAAAAGTGAAAAGGCGCTGTATGAGTACGCCATAGCGATAAAAAATCGTTACATGAAGAAAGCAGCACCTATCAGTAAAGTGGTCTACGATAAGAAAATTCACTTGATTAATAATGCGCTAGGGCTGCACAGCGTGATCAGTCGTAATCATGGTGGCAAGCTCAAATCGAAGAACGAGATTCGCATTGCGAATGTTTTTAAAGAAGCTCCAGAGCCACTACTGAGAATGCTGGTGGTTCATGAACTGGCTCATACGCGAGAGAAAAACCACGATAAAGCGTTTTACCAACTGTGCTGTTATATGGAACCCGAGTATCACCAGTTAGAGTTTGATGCCCGTCTGTTTATGATTTACCTCGATTTAAAAGCGAATTCGAATGAAGAACAATAACCACACCGCTAAGCCAGAAAAATCTCGAAAAAATGCCAAGCCAAAGCAGAGTAGAGGCGATGCAAAAGGCGAAAAGCGTGTGAAGCAAAAAACCTCTGCTAAAGCAAAATCGCCAGTGGCAACGAACAGCGATGTGGACTTCATTAAAGTAGCTAAAAGTGGATTACACGAACGTAACCAGCATCGTGGCCGCTATGACTTTAAAAAATTAACGGCAAGTGAGCCTGGGCTAAAAGCTTTTGTGATTAAAAATCCGAACGGGGAAGACTCGATAAACTTCTCTGATCCAAAAGCGGTCAAAATGCTCAATAAAGCCTTGTTAGCCGCGCATTACGATATTGAATTCTGGGATATCCCTGAACACTATCTTTGCCCACCAATTCCAGGACGTGCGGATTACATTCACCGTGTCGCTGAGTTACTCGATGGGGAAGTGAAAGGTAAATACCCGCATCACGATGTGCGAGCGTTGGACATTGGCGTTGGTGCAAACTGTATTTACCCAATTGTTGGAGTGACAGAATACGGATGGCACTATACCGGAAGCGACGTTGATCCTAAGTCAATTGAATCGGCTCAGGCAATCGTCGATGGCAATGTGTCACTAAATGGCAGAATCGAACTGGTTCGCCAGATGAGCCAGGCAAACATCTATCGCGGGGTAATTCAGCCGAATGAGCGTTACGATGTCACAACTTGTAATCCACCATTTCACCGTTCGGCAGAAGAAGCCGCGATGGGAAGTCAACGTAAAGTGGACAACCTTAGAGCTAACCAACGTAAGAAAGGCGTGAAACCAGCGCGCGAAAACACGGCAAAACCAACGCTTAACTTTGGTGGTCAAAACGCAGAGCTTTGGTGCGAAGGCGGAGAAGCGGCGTTTATCCGTAAAATGGCTAACGAAAGCCAAGCCTTCAGCGCCCAAGTGCTCTGGTTTACTACTCTGATTTCGAAAAAAGAGAATGTTCGCCCTATGCGCAAGCAGCTTGAGAAATTGGGCGTAAAAGCCATTCGTGTGGTAGAGATGAGCCAGGGACAAAAAATCAGCCGTTTTATTGCCTGGTCGTATATGGATAAAGAGCAGCGAAAGGCGTGGCGAGCGCTTAAGTAGCCAAATAAACAATGTAGCTCACCTAAATCTTTCAATCTGTCAGTTCTTTATTTACTCTGCAATCAGAGCTGACAGATTCTACTTAGTTGTTCCCAGCGCATACTCCATTTTTGCTTTAAGCCTACAACATCACTTTCTATTTTGACGAACTTTCAGGGCGTTACTACTATTCAATAAACTCCCTTATATGAGTGAATAAACATGAAGGTAGGAATTGTTAGAGAATACTCTTCAACGGATAAAGTTGAAGAAGACGAATGTGTTGTCATGTTAGGAAAGGCAGAGTTAGTCGCCGGTGAGATCCGCATAAGTGGTAGCGGTGAAAGAGATCCAACCTCCAAACATGATGGGTACGCTTTGACGGGGTATGTCATGCTTCACCCTTCCGAATTTCAAAAGGTGGTCGATATGGCGCTTGCCGCTGGCGTGATCACGATAAATGTTGCGGATAATAAATAGATGGATATTTAAAATGTGAGATTTAAGGTTTCGCCTTATCTTTATTTGCCCACTACCTCTTTCCACCCGTCAGCTCTAATTTACTTCGGTATTTAGAACTGACGGACTGCTTTATTTCAGCCATCCCTCTGTCATTTCGTATTAACACTCCCTCATTAGCGGATTGTGTGCCTTTCCCGAACAAAAGTTCCCCAAATGGCTGCTTCACATCGAAAGTCCAGAATAATGCAATATTGTATAGCTAAATTCGTAGTGTCGATCGCTAACTTACTGATTATCCTTTGAAGTGCTCAAAAAAAGACGACATCATATTTGACAGAAAATGCAGGCTTGGTGACGTCTAAATAGCGTTCGGCAAATAGATGAGAAGTGGATGCGTAAATTAAAGTCGTTGTTAACTCGTGCATCCCCAATGGTTATTGATAGTTTTGGCGATCTATCGCTCAAAGGAGTTTGTGTGGGAACTAAAGCAATTTTGCATTCTAAATGGTCTCTATATTTTTGGTTATTATTGTTAGCTATGCAATCGTACTTTTTTACCAATGATCTTGCCGATGGATTTACATTGGAGGCACTATCTGACCCATTACTGCCTTTATTCTTTATTCTTCAGCATGAGAAGATTATGAGTAAATTAAATGTAACGTTGGTAACGATATTATGCTGGTTGATAACAGCAATACTTGCTTATAACTTAGTGATTAAGCTATCTAACCTCACTTAATGTTTAATAATTTACCATACAAGAGTTTAAGGCAGCGTTCCCAACGCTTGGCATTTTCAGCTCAGGATTGGGTCATGTGTTTACATCGCAATGGTTATGGTCAGGTTACTGCGTCGCTCACACAGTAATGTGGCGTTATGTGCTTTGGAGAAAATATGGAAGATAGGAGACCTATTAAAGATTGATAGGTATTTGGGAATTGAGTTAGTTAAAGATGCTGTATATTTTTACGCGCTTCATGTGATGTCTAGGGAGTTTGGCTTATTTTTGCTTATATGTTTCGTTCTATCATCTGTTTGGCGAGCTTTTGATAAACGAAAGTATCTTCAATTTATCTTTAAAAATCTTTCTGTCAATACAACTCGCGGGATTATTTTTTGGGATGGACATGGTTGTGATGTTGAGATTTCAGGTTTTAGCATATGGTCATATTTAGAATTGACTTACATGGAGGGTATGATTAGACGCATGGTTAGAATTCCAAGTTCTGTATTTAGCTCTACTGAATGGCAACAGCTGGTTAAGTATCGCACCTAACAAATAATTTAAAAGCGATTCGGCACACGCGGTATTTTTACTATGCGTTGGCTTGAGCGATTAAGGTGTTTTACGGCGGCTTCGGTATTCGTCGTTCACCCATTAATAGGGCGTTAGAGGTTTCCTAAAAAAATTGTGAAATTACTCGGTAAAATCATTATTTTACAAGTGGTTAGATTTAATTGGTAATACTCTATAGTTATTTGCGGGTGTGAGGAAAATATTATGTACTTTTGGAATATTGAGGCTTTGAAACGTGACATTTTAGGAGGCAGGCTTACAGAAAAAGATAGGTTTATATACGCACTGATTTATATTGTATCCAGTGCTGCTGCTTTTGAGTACTTTCAAGGCAGCAACAACGAATATACAAATATATGGGACCAAATAGAGGCAATTTCCAATGTTGTTGTAGTTTTGGCGGGAACCTATTTTACGTACAGGGCTAATGGTGCTAATAGTGGGAGAGACTTTTTAGGACGATATTTCAGTCTTGGCTTTGTAGTAACCATTAGATTTTCGGTTATACTTTTTCCAATCGTCGTTTTACTTCAAATGTACGACTCAGCTTTCGGCGTAGAAAATGAGGTAACCGTTACAACTCCCTTTGGTGTTAGCATTATTCTTCTTTGGAGCTGTTTTTTATATGTAAACCTAGCTAAGCACATGAAGTTTGTAAGAAATACATAACAAACGAGTATGGCGTCAATAGCTAGTTTTTAACGAGATTCTTATCCCACATGACGCCGTCTCTTAGCATTGAATTAAGAATTACCACCATCTTTCTAACGCAGGCTATGATGGCTACTTTTTTAGGTTTACCTGCCGCGAGTAATCGTTCATAAGTGGTTTTAAATACAGGATTACATTGCATCGCCGACATCATCGCCATGTACAACACTGTACGTACTTGAGCTCGCCCACCTTGTATTGCGCGCTTTCCCTTATATCGACCACTTTCTTTGGTTATTGGAGCTACTCCTATTAAGGACGCAGCTTGCTTGTTAGTGATGTAACCTAATTCTGGGACATTACTTATGATAGATGCAGCTGCTATAGGTCCCACTCCTGGAACACTCTGTAGAATGATGTTCTTACTTTGATATTCTGGGCTTTCTTCTATGAGTTTTTCTAGCTTCTGCTCAATTTTAGTGATCTGATTTTTTAAGGCAGTGAGTAGAGGTTTTATCGTTGAATGAAGACTTTGGGGTAAAATTTGCAGCCGATTCTTTTCCATCGTTTGCATGCCCATGAGCTGATTTCGTCGGATAACTAAGTCACTCATTAATCGAATGTTTTTAGGCTTTATATTAAGAATAGTAGGCTTGATTGCTTCTGCGTAGTGAGCGATAAGTTGAGCGTCTAAGCGATCGTTTTTTGCTCTACGACCAATAGCCCCTGCGAAACGTTTTACGTGAATAGGATTTGCTCTCACAATAGGCAGTGAATGCTCTGAGCAAGCGAGGACAAAAGGCATTTCCAATCTTCCCGTTGCTTCAATAACGACTCGTTCTGGATGGTATTGCTGGATGACTTTAATTGCTTTTTCTATCCCTTTTTCGTTGTTCTCTACAGTGAAGAAGTGATCGATAGGGCGGATGTAAATATCTAATCGTGTTTTACCCGTATCAACTCCGACATTGATACTTTGCTTGGTATTTGTATTCATAATAAGCTAACTCATGCTTGCGTAATGCGGGTTCGAGACCCAGTCGAGTATTCGAGGTTTATGCTTGGAGTTCTACGAAGTGTTCACGTTTGTTATCGGTCTCTCAATCGAGGAGCCAGTGTTCAATCGAACTGCTTCGTAGAGAACTTTAGTTGCTGCTAAAGTCTGGGTCTCACCTTACCCGAGTAGAGTGATTATTATCCATACAAGCGTTTAACGTTGATTCGCAACGTTTGGCGCTTTGAGTTTGAATCAGCTCTAGGGTTTACGGCACAATGTTTTAGGTTGGGTGGTAGAGTTGCTCGCACGTTAACGCGGCGTTAGGTGAATATATAAATGTATTCGTTATGCGACGTAAAATTCTTAAACGTTAAAGGCAGGTTAAAAATGGATAATAAGAAAACTTCAGATAAAAAAATATTGATTACATTTATATTGTGTTTATTTCTGGGGAGTTTTGGTGTTCATCGATTTTATGTTGGAAGAGTAAAGTCTGGTATTTTTCAGCTCTTAACATTAGGTGGTTTGGGCTTTTGGGCTATTTACGATTGCATTGTGTTAGCTTTAGGGAAATTCACGGATAGTGAAGACAAGTTGTTACAAAAGTGGACATAAATAGTCTAACAAATTGTTAAAGAGTGAGTCACAACCCGCGGTATTTTTACTATTCGTCGTTCACCCATTAACAGGGCGTGAAGTTGTCCAGTAAATTTGATTGTCTAGAGTCTAAAAATGATACGAAAGTACAACAAAAATGACTTAGATTCAGTTCTTGAAATTTGGCTTAACGCTTCAGTTCAAGCCCATAATTTCGTTTCAGCAGAGTTCTGGGAATCTCAACTCGATAACATGCGTAATATCTATATCCCATCCTCAGAGACCTACGTTTATGAAGTTGAGTCTAAAGTAATTGGTTTTTATGCGTTGTATGAAAATAAATTGGCTGCGATATTTGTTGCTCCCGAACGTCAAGGTGAAGGCATTGGTAAGCAGTTGTTGAGCCATGCTAAAGCGCAGAGAACGGTATTAAGTCTGTCCGTATACAAGGAAAACCAAGCTAGTTGTCAGTTTTATTTGTCTCAGGGGTTCAAAGTGGTCAGCGAACAACTAGATGAGCATACTGGACACCCAGAACTCACAATGTGTTTGGGCACAAAACAAAGCGTTTAACGATTAGCAACGCTTGGCGCTTTTGGTTTGAATCTACGTTAGTGTTTATCGCACAGTAGATTAGGTAGCGTGGAGGCGTTGTTTACCCCTTAAATCGGCGTTATATCTCAATAAGGTAGTTCGATGAAGTTCATGTTATTTGTTTTGGGAATAGTAGTATCAACGAGTGCTTCAGCCCGAATTGAAGGTCCAATATGTGAAGAAGTATCAGTGGAAAGTAACGCCGATTTGGCGAAAGGGTTTGGGATGTCGAAACCAGACTCGGTCATCCAGAAGTGTAGGGTTGGGGGCTTGACTGTTTGGTACTCACGAGAGGGTACCAAAAAAGTCGTTGAAACAAACAGTAAGCTAGTCGTAATTAATGGCTCAGACATTCATGTTTCAGATACGGCAACGAATGTTGTTTCCATTGGTGACAAAGATGGTGATGGAGTATTCAACGCAATATCATACAGTTGTATTGAAGGTACTTGCGGCTCAGTTACCGATTATAACATTGATGGGCAACTAGATTTTCGTAGTCTAAACAAAGATTCGTCTGAAGCCGTACATATGAATGTGGGTGGGACATGGTACGAAAAAACGAGTTCGTATCCCAACTTAAAAGTTAAAGTAGGCTCAATGGAAGTGGCAGTGAAACCGAGTAGTCAGGGTTTTGTATTCCAGAAATAGAAATACTACAAGGAATTCAAGGCACACCAAAAAAGTACGCACATGATGATGTACTTTCGAGGCGTTTGGCTACAAGTAAAATACATATAAGGAATTAAATGGAACAACTGCATGGCGGACGAGAAAATGCAATTTATCGCTTAGGGGACAAGGTGTCTCGCCCAAGTGGTAAATGGTCTGAAACCGTTCAAAAGTTGCTATTACATATCGCAAATGAAGGTTTTACTTCTGCCCCAAAACCTTTCGGCTTTGACAACAATGGCAATGAAATTCTGTCATATGTTGAGGGTGAGGTTTTCAACTATCCTCTCAAAGGAAATATCGCAACTGTAGAAGCTCTCGTTTCAGCTGGCCAGCTATTACGTCAGTATCATGATGCATCTCGCTCATTTATATCAGAAAATTCAGCGGAAAATTTAACTTGGATGCTCCCATGTAGAGAACCGATGGAGGTTATCTGCCATGGTGACTATGCGCCTTATAATGTTGCTTTGGTTGATTCCAAAGTCGTAGGGGTAATTGACTTTGACACTGCTCACCCGGCTCCAAGGAATTGGGATATTGCTTACGCACTTTATTGTTGGGCTCCATTCAAAACAGATAAATATGATGCAATGGGGGATCTATATTCGCAGTCGATTAGGGCAAAGCAGTTTTGTGATGCTTATGGTTTGAGTAAAGCGGAACGAATTTCTCTTGTTACTGATATGTGCCACCGAATCCAAGCGTTGGTCGACCATATGCTTAATGAAGCGAGCAATGGAAATGAAGCTTTTATCGCAAATATTAAAGATGGCCATCACTTGGCGTATTTAGCTGATATCAAATATTTGGAAAATAATTCACACCACATTGCAGACGTATTGATGTGTGACGAATGCCTATAGCAAAGCGCATAAAATTGATTCGCAACGCGTGGCCTTTTTGCTTTGCGCTGCTCATCCCTCAACAGAATGTTAAAAAAACTAGAGAGTTAAAATTAAAAATTGACGCAAGTTTATAGTGGTAGCTTCCCTCATAAGCGGAATGTGTGCCTTTCCCGTAACAAAAATTCCTCAAATGGCTGCGTCACATCGAAAGTCCAGAATAATGCAATATTGTATCGCTAAATTCATAGTGTCGATCGCTAACTTACTGATTATCCTTTGAAGTGCTCAAAAAAAGACGACATCATAGTGGACAGAAAAAGACGCTTGGTGACGTCTGAAAAATGTGGGTTGTTAGTCAGAAAGGAGTCGTAGTGAGATGAAACAAATACTAGCTTCAGTGTTACTCATTTTCGGATTATGTTGGGACTCTCTGAGTAGTACTCTTGACCTACCAGAATGTCAAATGTCACGTACTCTAGAAACACCAATTACATTCTTTATCTCAGATTCAGTTCAAAAAGATTACGAGTCATTTGTCATCGAAGATCACATTCAACGATGGATAACGTTTTCGAATAGCGCTTTGAAAAACTCATGTATTCCTATAAAGCGGACGTTGGACAAAATTATCTATGCTCCCAAAATTCTTGGGGAAGAAGCGGAAGAATTTAGCGTAGTGCACGATTTTTTAGCGTATTACTACTCTAAAGAAGTTGAGCGGGTCAATGGCAGTAAAACGGGTTTTTATGGTCTGGTTTTCAAAAAAAACATCTCGCAATTTACAACCGATTGGTGTGGTGAAACTCGTCCATCAGTGTATCCTCAGTTTTTTACAATTGGACTTACATGTAAAGATCATGTGTTAGAACATGAGTTAGGTCATTTGGCGTGGGCAAGCCATGATATGGAAACGCTATCGAATCAAACCGGTGGAATGCCATTTGATCTTTCAAAACGACTCCCCTTAAGCTTAGCGAGTAAAATTACAAAGTATTCATATGGTTATATTTGTGGTGGCAAAGGTACCATCATGGCTTATGCGGATGAAACGCATCCATTCTATTCATCACCAGAGATTAGTTATGAAAACATTGTTTGTGGCAATGCGGCTTATGCAGACAATGCCAGAGTTCTTCGTGAGTATGCCATCGGTCTTATGGGTGAATAAAATAGCTAACAGTGTTTAAAGCAGATTCGCAACAGATGGCACTTTATCTGCCTTTTCTTCTCCCTTAACAGAATGTTAAAAAACTAGAGAGTTAAAATGAAAAATTTACGCAAGCTTATAGTGGTAGCTTTACTTGTGGCTAGCCCAATTAGTGGTATGGCAGCTGATAAACAAGAAGTCGTCGATCGCTTACTAGAGGTGATGAAAGTAGAGAAACAGCTTTCCGGTGGCTTTGAAGCAATGACACCAGTCATCGAACAATTAGCGAATAACCTTCAGTTGAATGCAACTGAAAAAGAGGAACTCGTTAACATTTATAGAGATTGGTTCATTAATGATATCAATCGCCAAAACATCATCGTTGAGATGGGTGCACTTTATTCTCAAGCTTTCAGCCAACAAGAAATCGAATTAATGATTGAGTTTTACGCGACACCTGTAGGGCAAAAACTTGTAGAAAAATCGCCGGCATTAATGCAAGCAGGCGCTCAACTAGGCATGCAAGAAGCTGAGCGTGCTCAACCCAAACTTATTGAGAAACTGACTCCTTTCTTAGAAAAGCACCAAATACAGTAGACGCTATGTGTTTAAGACAACAATGAGGATCAAATGAGTATTTTTCCAAAATTAAGGCAGCCAGAGGGCAGTTTGTATTGTGGTCCTTATTGTGTGGTTGCATGTTTAGCAGCTTTGGGGAGATTGCCTTTTACATCGTCTATTGAATTACGAAGATATGTACCAGAAGAAGTTGCATTCACAGGGTCTTCAATAGAAATAAACGATTCATACGACTTAACCAGCCTTGCACTAGAGCTCTACAAAGTCACCGGGATTATTACACCCGGAGGGAATCCAGAATATATAGAACACTCGGGGTACAACTCCCTGGGCGCAATGCTTTATGTTCTTGGTCAATTTGGCTTGCAGTGTAAAGTTGTCATTCGTGACGATGAAACAAACCGATACTTGCGTAAGGTGTTTCCTGTCGAATTCCAGCTGATGGAAAAATTACAGGTTCCGGTGAGCATTCTGGATATGGAGGAATCTACCCCAAATAAAACGATGCTTATATCCGTCATTTCGGTGGAGGATTCCTTGCATTACATTCTCAATAGTGCCCAAGGCGAGTGGTTCGACTCAGGCGTCGATGGCGTGACGAACTCCAAGTGGGCTTTCATTGAAAATTGGCAATCTTCAAACGATAAGAGAGAGGGGGCGTCTTGGCTAGGGGTATCCGTTCAAATTTCATATTAAACGCGAAATAGCGACCAAACTGGATGTGTTCTCAAGTGATAATTTATTGCTAGATATCGGCAGCTATTGCGATATCTAGCAATATTTCATCTACGCCAATTTACCGAGTTTTAACTAACTGGCCTTCATCGTTCTGACGAATGGTACGCCGTCGTTGTCATGATGAACATTCGCTTCCACTTGATAGATGTCTTTTACTAACTCTGTGGTTAAGACTTCTTTTGGCGAGCCTACGCTAACCAATTCCCCCTGTTTTATTACCAATAGATTATCGGCGTACTGCGCGGCGAGGTTGAGATCATGCAATACCATGATGCTCACGTAGTTCTCGGCACGGGTTTGAGTCACGAGATGATCAAGCAACACATGTTGGTGATGAAGATCAAGCGCGCTGACGGGTTCATCAAGCAGCATAATTTGTGGGTTACGCATGATGGCTTGCGCGAACAAAATCATTTGACGCTGACCACCACTTAAAGAGCTTACGTTCCGGTTCGCTAAATGCGCCATACCAATACTGTTTAGTATTTGTAAGCCTTCACCAAGTAATTTGTCATCGATGCGCAGGCTTAAACTGTCTAAACGTCCCATCAGTACAACTTCAAGAACGGTCAAACTAACCTGTAAGCCGATGTCCTGTGGCATGTAACCAAACTTGGCACGCCATGAGGAGAGAGACTTGCTATCTAGCTCGTCACCGTAATGAGAAATGGAACCACTGGCCAGATTCACATCTCCAAAAATGGCTTTGAGTAGCGTACTTTTACCCGCGCCATTTGGACCAAGAACGGCGGTTACCTGACCCGGTTCCAATGTGAAATTGAAGTTCTTGGCAAGGGTAAGTGACTCAATCTGAATATTTACATTATTTGCTACCAGCATCATTAACCTCGCTTCGCCAAAATCAACCAGAAAAAGAAAGGTACTCCGATGATCGCCGTAACGATACCGATCGGAAATAATGCACCTGGAACGATGATCTTTGACAGTACAGAAGCACCAGAAAGCAAGAACGCACCAATTAAGAAGGAGAGCGGTAAGAAGAAGCGCTGATCTTCTCCCACCATAGATTTGGCCATGTTTGGCGCGACGATGCCTACAAATCCGATGATCCCGACGAAACTGGTGACAGTAGCCGTGATGACAGCAACGATAAACAGTGTTTTCATGCGTAAGCGAGTGATGTTCACGCCGACGCTTTTCGCTCGCTCTTCACCCAGTCGTAGGGCGGTAAGCTTCCATGCGTCTTTCAGTAATAATATCCCGCCGACGAAGACAACTGCAGAGGTAATCGCGACTGTATTCCAGGTTGCTTTCGTTAAGCTACCAAACAGCCAAAACAGGATCTGCTGGCTAAGCTCTGGAGAGGAGACAAACTGCACCAGAGATAAGAGTGACTGGAATAAGAACAGTAGGGCAATACCCGCCAGAATGAGTTGTCCCGAGCTAATATGACGCGCTGAGGCTAACGAGAATAGAAAACACGCTGAAAGCATACAGCATAAGAATGCGCCCATCGGCACCGCGTAATAGCTGCTTAAACCGAAGGACCCCATATATAGAGTAATCGCAGCGCCAAAACCAGCCGCCGCAGCCATACCCAAGGTGTACGGACTGGCCATTGTATTATTGAGTAAGGTTTGCATCTCTGCGCCGCCCATACCAAGCGCGCCGCCAACAACAATCGCCATTATCGCGATTGGCAGTCGTAACTCAGTCACAATGATTTGGGTGGATGGCGCAACTTGGTATGGCAAGCCGATGAACTCAAACAGAGAGTGGAGTACTTTGGTTGCATCCAGTAAAGAGGGGCCTGTCATGATATCAAGAATGAAGGTCGTCAGGATGAGTAAGCCAAAAGCTCCGATCACCAAGATTCGACGTTTTTCACTCTTACGTTGTTGCTGAATAAGTTGTTCTAAAACTGCAGATTGCACGACTTACTACCTAATTATTATTTATTTTACGACCAGTAGAGGAGCCTACAGAGCTCGTGAGAAGGTGGCGATATTAGCACTAATGATAGTTAGTTGCATTATCGTTAACAAAAGAATTAATATACGCCACGAGGGTGGAAGTGTCTCTGCCTGACTCATGGAATAAAAAGGAACCTTCTTGATGTTGAAACACTTATTCGCGCTTGCTGCTGTTTGCGTTAGCACGTTGTCTTTTGCCGAACAAACTACCGTTACAGATGTATTAGGGCGTGAGGTTACGTTTGATTCGCCGGCGAAAAGAGTGGTAGTCGGATTCTACCCAGAAGATTACATGGCAATCGGTACCGAAGCGGCGTATGACAACGTTGTAGGCATGTCAAAGTACATTTGGCAGGCACGCTCAGCAAGTTGGCAGGCGTATGTGGCGCATCGACCATCATTGGATAATATCCCTGAGATTGGCCGTGTCGATACCAATGCGTTTTCTGTTGAGAAGGTAATAAGCCTGAGCCCGGATGTGGTAATGCTTGCGGATTGGCAGTTCAAAGCACTGGAGTCAGACGTTGAGCGCATGAAGAGCGCAGGTATTGCCGTTATCGTGGTGGATTACAACGCTCAAACGGTAGAGCGTCATGTTCAGACGACTAAGCTGATTGGTGAAATCACCGGCCAGCAAGAGCGTGCAGAGACCATCGCGAATGAATACAAACAGAACGTTGAGATGATCAGCGAGCGATTAGCCAAAGCCAATCTGGATAAACCGAAAGTTTACACCGAATACGGTGCGTCTGGTGTTAATGAGGTTGGCTACACATTTGGTAAAAACATGTGGGGCGCTATTGCGACAATGGCGGGTGGCGACAACATTTCTGCACCGTTTGTTGAATGGTGGGGCAAACTGAACCCAGAACAGATCATTGCAGCAAATCCTGATGTTATCGTAATGACTGGCTACGAGTCTGGCAGTGCGGATGATTCGATGATCATGGGCGAAGGTGTTGACGAAGCATTGGCAAAAGAGCGATTAGCGGGCTTTAAAAATCGTATTGGTTGGTCTTCAATTTCTGCGGTGAAAAACAACCGTATGTATGCAGCTTACCACGGTGCTTGCCGCACGATCATCGACGGCGCGTTGATCCAGTTTTATGCCAAAATCATGTACCCAGATGTGTTTAGTGACTTAAATCCAGAAGCGGCTTACGACAACTTTTATCAGAAGTACCTGCCGATCAAACCAGCTGGCACTTTTATGACCGAGCTTTAATCTAAAGCCTTAATATTTAATAAGCCGAAATGAGTCACTCTTGATTCACTTCGGCTTTTTATTTCCCGCCATTCATTGACTACGTGCTATTCCATTGACTAACAGTGGCTAGGCGATTAAGTTTTTAAGTTAGCTTATTTTTTAAAACTGAGCGGCTCTGGATTGAAATACCTGCTAGATCAAAACGAGCCATTAACGGCTTTTCATGCCCCTGATACCAGCTCGCCGGCATATTTGGCTTGAGCTTTACGTGCTCTTGCTTGCTCACCACCACATAGTGCAAAAACGTGTCTAGTGTTTTCGCCATAGCGTCGAAAGACATTTCTCCATCTTTGCTTAGCGTTTTAAGCAAACCAACGACTGCGTCTTCCGGAACCAGCGGATCAATCACACTGTTTTTTCGAGCTTGAACTGAGCTTGATGCAGGTAATTCATTACGCGCGGTTTCCCAACACGGCTTATTCGTTTTACTAACGAGGTTGTGTTTGTAGCAGTAAAAACTAAACAGGAAACGAGGGATGTTGTGCCAGCGTTCTGCCTGAACTTCCAGCCAAATGTGTTGAAGCTCGATATCAGCGTCGGTCATAGAGTTTTACGAAGTTATCAAAAGTAGCGCATTTTAGCGTGGGGCGATGGTATTCGTCCATAAAACGCCGCTTTTGAGCGATGTGAGTGTTTTGGATGCAGAATAAAAAAGGCTCTCGACGAAAGCGAGAGCCTTTGTATCCAACCAGTATCGCCAGTAAGAGGCGATATCTCTGTTTTCGATTATTTCACCAGGTAGTGCTTGATGAACTGAGTGATTTTCACCATATCGTCAACGGCGATGTACTCTTCCGTGGTATGCACTTTTGCCATCCCAGTAGAAAGGTTTACGGTTGTCAGGCCTTTCTTGTTGAAGTTGTTCGCATCGCTACCGCCACCCGTGCCTTTGGTAAACGCTTCGATGCCCATATCCGCGAATGCCGCTTTGATATCAGCAACGTGTGCATTGTCTTCTTCAATAACAAACGCATCGTATGCACGTTTAGATTCGATGTCGACTTCTGCACCGTGTTTTTCTGCAACAGACTCAAAGGTCGAGATCATGTGGTTGACTTGTGCTTCCAGTTTATCGCCATTTAGCGAGCGCGCTTCAGCGACAATTTTTAGCTCAGGCATAACAATGTTGGTCGCCTGACCACCGTTTACCATACCGATGTTAGCCGTCGTTTCTTCGTCGATACGAAGGAGTTTCATCTGATTGATTGCATCTGCCGCAACCATGATTGCGCTGATGCCTTCTTCTGGCGCAAGACCTGCGTGTGCCGGACGGCCTTTGATTGTAGCAACGATCTTTTGCTGGCCCGGAGCCGCTGTCACGATCGTTCCGATTGGGCCACCTGTATCAAGTACGATTGCCTCTTTTGACGTTACATGTGTCATGTCGAAGTACTCAGAGCCAAACAGACCACCTTCTTCATGCACAGTGAAAGCAAGTTCTAACGTTTTGTGCGCTAGATTTTCCGCTTGAATGCAACGTACAGCTTCCATAATTGCGGCGATACCGGATTTGTCGTCACCACCAAGGATCGTATTGCCTTTCGAGCGAATAATACCGTCTTCAATGATCGGTTCAATACCGATACCTGGCGTGACTGTATCCATGTGGCAACTCATCAGGATAGAGCCTTCTTTGTTGCCTTCCAAACGCGCATATACGTTGAAGCCATTGGAAATATGTTCTGGAACAGGAAGCTTTTGAGCGGTAAAGCCTAACTCGCCCAATTGTTCAGCCAGCGTTTCTGCAATTTGCTTTTCATTCATCGATTCGCTGTCAATGCGAACCAGTTGGCAGAAGTGGTCAACTAGACGTTCTTGATTAATTTGTGTCATTTGGAGGTCTCATCTTGTAGGGCGAGGGCGTAAACGGGGAGTTAGAACACGTCCTCTAAACAGAGTCGTTGTTATTACATACAGGAGAGTCAGGGATACTGAGGTGAATCAATAAAGTGAGGAGGCTGACACAATTATAACCAGATATGCTGAGAAACTGATCGCATTGTCAGGCTATGAGAGAAAGGTCATGCAAGCTGAAGGCGCTGCTTTAATGTAAGTGAATGATTTGTTTAAAACATCACCACACTGCCAATAAATATCACCACGGTAACAATCTGTTTACATTATTCTGTGTGGTTGTAATTCAATTAAAATAGAATAAGTAATTGAAATTAAAGTTTAATATTGTGAAATTTACGGGCAAATATTGCATAGAGATTGCGCGTAACAAATATTTTACATTTACACCTTCCAAACCTGAAAACAGAGATTTTGGTTGATGTATTCCAATTTTCTTCCGCCTGCGCCAAGTTAGAAAAATAGTTTAGAAACGCTGTAAACAAATTAATGACGCAAGGAGAAAGTCATGGTGGACGCATACAACCCATTAGGTACAGACGGATTTGAGTTTGTGGAATACACGGCTGCAGACAGTAAAGGCATCGAACAACTCAAAGCACTGTTTGTATCGTTAGGCTTCGCAGAGATTGCCAAGCACCGTTCGAAAGAAGCTTGGTTATATCGTCAGGGTGACATCAGTTTTATCGTCAATGCGCAGCCTCATAGTCAAGCTGAAGCGTTTGCGAAGGTACATGGCCCGTCAGTGTGTGGGATGGCATTTCGAGTAAAAGATGCCACGGCGGCGCTTGAGCACGCAATACAAAACGGCGGAACAGAATACAAAACCGAAATCGGGCCGATGGAACTCAGCATTCCAGCCATTTATGGTATCGGCGAGAGCTTGCTCTATTTTGTTGACCGATACGGTAAGCAGAGTATTTATGATGTCGACTTCCGTTTTTACGATGATGCGCAAGCGCGTCTGGCGAAATCTGATGTGGGTCTTTACGAGATCGATCACCTGACCCATAACGTTAAACAGGGCAACATGGATGTGTGGTCTGGTTTTTATGAGCGCATCGGTAACTTCCGAGAAATTCGTTACTTCGACATTGAAGGTAAACTCACAGGCCTTGTCAGCCGTGCGATGACCGCACCTTGTGGCAAGATCCGAATTCCTATCAATGAGTCCTCTGACGATAAATCGCAAATCGAAGAGTTTATCCGTGAATACAATGGCGAAGGAATTCAGCATATCGCTCTGACAACGGATGACATCTATCAAACCGTTCAAACGTTACGCGACCGTGGTATGGACTTTATGCCAACACCAGATACCTACTACGAGAAAGTTGACCAACGTGTTGAAGGTCATGGAGAAGACGTCAGTAAACTTCGTGAGCTGCAAATCCTTATTGATGGTGCACCAACGAAAGACGGTATCTTGCTGCAAATTTTTACGCAAACCGTGATTGGCCCGGTGTTCTTCGAGATCATTCAGCGCAAAGGTAACGAAGGTTTTGGTGAAGGTAACTTCAAAGCGCTATTTGAATCGATTGAAGAAGACCAAATTCGCCGAGGAGTACTGAACGATGCATAAATGGATCACATTCCCTCATCGGGAGGGAGTGTGCTCAAAGCAAGCACATGCTGATTTCCCGGAAGAGGCAATTTATGAACGTGAAGCAGGTCGAAGTGGATTCTTTGGCCCTGCGGCACATTTTCATCATCAACACGCACCAACAGGTTGGTCTGAGTGGGAAGGGGAGCTTCGCCCACGAGCGTTTGATTTCAATCTCGTAGAGAAAGCCAGCCACATAACGCCTTGGGCAGTGCCGCATTTACTGCATAACGCTAACTGCAAAATCCGTGTTTGGCGTATGGATGAAAAGATGGATTTTCTGGTAAGAAATGCGGACGGCGATGAGCTGCTGTTTATCCACCAGGGGACTGCCGATCTTTACTGTGACTACGGGCACTTAAAGGTGAGCGAAGGGGATTATGTCATGATCCCGCGCTCAACGAGCTGGCGCTTAGAGCCAAGCGAGCCGATGTTTATTCTAATGATAGAAAACACCGATGCGGCTTATACCTTGCCAGAAAAGGGCATGGTGGGAAATCACGCTGTGTTTGATCCTGCCGTACTGGAAACACCGTCGATAAACGATGAGTTCCGAGCGCAATATTCTGAGAACCGTACACAAGTACAGGTGAAACGTCACGACAAAGTTAGCGTGATCACCTATCCGTTTAATCCGTTAGATGCAATTGGCTGGCATGGTGACTTAGCGGTAGTCAAAGTGAACTGGCGTGATATTCGTCCACTTATGTCGCACCGTTACCACTTACCACCGTCCGCGCATACTACATTTGTAGGAGCAGGATTTGTGGTGTGTACCTTTGTTCCTCGTCCGATTGAGAGTGATCCTGGCGCGCTTAAAGTACCGTTCTACCACAATAATGACGACTATGACGAAGTCTTGTTCTACCACGCAGGCGACTTCTTTAGCCGTGACAATATTGAAGCGGGCATGGTGACATTCCACCCTGCAGGCTTTACGCACGGTCCTCACCCGAAAGCATTTAAAGCGGGTCAGGAGTACAAGAAGAAGTTTACCGACGAAGTGGCGGTGATGATAGATACGCGCCACGCGCTTCAGTTCTCGGATGAACTGGAAAAGGTAGAAAACAAAGAATACGTCTACAGCTGGCAAGAAAAATAAGAGGCAAGGATGAAATTAGCAACCAAGAAAAATGGTACTCGTGACGGCCTGTTGATGGTCGTGAGTAAAGATCTAACTCGCTGCGTACCAGCGACAGAAGTGTTCCATCCAAGAAATTTAGCGCCAACGATGCAAGTCGCGCTGGACAACTGGGAAGTAGTAGCGCCGCAATTAGAAGAATTGTACATCGCACTGAATAATGGCACCGTCGCTGGATTTGAAGAATTCGAAGCGCACTATTGTGAATCTCCTTTGCCACGAGCCTATCAGTGGGCAGATGGCAGCGCGTACGTAAACCACGTGGAGCTAGTTCGTAAAGCTCGTGGAGCAGAAATGCCTGAGAGCTTCTGGACAGATCCTTTGATGTATCAGGGTGGTTCAGATGCGTTTATCGGCCCTTGCGACAACATCGAATTTGCCAGTGACGAGTGGGGCATTGATTTCGAAGGCGAAGTCGCGGTAGTGACGGGTGATGTGCCAATGGGTGCGAGTATTGCCGAGGCGCAAGAATCGATCAGGCTCATCATGTTAGTGAACGATGTCTCACTACGCGGACTTATTCCTGCCGAATTGGCAAAAGGGTTTGGCTTCTTCCAATCTAAGCCGTCATCCGCATTTTCTCCTGTCGCGGTAACACCAGATGAACTCGGTGATGCATGGTACGAAAACAAAGTCCATTTACCATTGGTTTCGACCTACAACCACAAGCCATTTGGTTGTCCGAATGCCGGGATAGACATGACATTCGACTTCGCGGATCTCATTGTCCATGCGACTAAAACGCGTCCGCTGTCCGCTGGAGCGATCATCGGCTCTGGTACCGTGTCTAACAAACAAGGTACTGAACATGGCACATCGATTGAAGAAGGTGGCGTCGGTTATTCTTGTATTGCTGAAGTGCGCATGATTGAAACCATCCGCGATGGTAAACCGTCGACGAACTTTATGTCGTTTGGTGATGCAATCAAACTTGAGATGTTTGATGCAGATGGCAACAATATCTTCGGTTCGATTGATCAACAAGTTAGCCAGTACTTGAAGCATTAATGCAGGGAAAATGAATGAGCGAACAGATCACGCTTTATGGATATTGGCGATCCTCCGCGGCTTATCGTGTGCGCATTTGTCTGAATCTTAAAGAGATCCAGTATGAATCAAAATCGGTGCACTTGGTGCGTGAGGGAGGAGAGCAACACAGCGAGGAGTATCACAAACTGAATGCCTCTGAGCTGGTGCCGGTGCTGGTGGATGGTGAGCTTCGATTAAACCAGTCGCTGGCTATTATTCAGTATCTCGATGAAAATTATCCGGATGTTGCTGTCATTCCAAAGCGTTCGCCTTTACGATATCAAGCGCTTTCCATGGCACAGGATATTGCCATGGAGATTCACCCTTTGAATAATTTGCGCGTCTTGCAGTATTTGGAAGGGGAGTTGGCGTGTGATGCAGAACGTAAAGTCGCCTGGATTCATCACTGGATTAACAAAGGGTTTTCTTCATTGGAGGAGAAACTTGCATCCCATCGAAAAACGTATGGTGATTGTAAGTTCAGCCTGACCGATTCGCCGTCTATCGTTGATATTTGCTTGGTACCGCAAGTGTATAATGCGTTGCGCTTTGGTGTTGATTTGGCCGCTTATCCGATAATCAACTCGATTGTTGAAGCCTGTTACCAACTTCCGGCTTTCATTGATGCAATGCCAGAGCATCAACCGGATGCCAACAGTTAGATCTTAGAGCTTAATAGAGGCCTCTGTTAAGCTCATTTCCTACCTTGAATCTCACCATTATTGCAAAATTGAGCCCTTTTGTTGCTCTGGTCAACGTTTCGATTTAGGCTTGAGCAACTTGTTGTTTTCGGCTCGATTTCTCTATGACCAACATTTTTATCATCGTAGTTCTTCTGGTTGTTTTTTTCTTCATTATTCAAAAGTATGTGCTCAAGCATGATGACACCCGAGACTACTCATATCGCTCAAAAGGCGCTTTGTTAAGAGGGCAAGAAGCTGCGTTTTTCAATGCCTTAAGAACCGCTGTTGGCGATCACGCGGTGATATTTAGCAAAGTTAATATGTCCAGCTTGGTTGCGCCGAAGGACATTAAAAACAAAAGGCAGCTTTTTGTGGCGAGTAACCGTATTTCCAGAAGCTATTTTGACTATGTAATTTGTGACCCGCGTACGTTAGAACCGCGAGTGATCTTAGAGTTGGATGATGGAAAGCCTCTTAACAAAGGCAAGGCTGCGCGACAAAAGCTGCTGATTCACGTGTGTAAAACAGCCAATTTACCGTTAATTGGTACATCGACGAAGCACAGCTATCAAGTAGGGCGATTACGTCGTTTACTTGCGGCCCACATCGATTTGATTGAGCCGGATAAAGAGGTGCGTTTTTGTAAAAAGTGCAGCAGCCCGATGATAATTAAGACAGCCAGCCAAGGCGAATTTAAAGGCCGACGCTTTTTCACGTGTAGCCGTCAACCAAACTGTACTTACACCGAGAACTACAACGTGGTGTTTGATGTTCCAAACGAGTAACAATAAACGATTAGTGATCTAGAAAACGATAAGTAAAATTTATCTTGGCTGAGGCTTTGACTTGTTTGAGTCAAAGCCTTTTTAGTAACTTAGGACCAAGCATTTAGAAGTAATTTGGATATCAGTCCTATACTTTGAAAAGAGAAACAAAAAGTAGGTTAGTGCTATGCGATATGGATGGATTTTTGCTCTGCTGCTGTTCGTTTCAAATGCTAATGCTTTTCCTAATTTAAAGCCGTTGGAATGTAGGCTTACTGATACACCAGAAGACCATTTTTTGTTTTATCGAGATCAAATGGTTTATCACAGCGAGCAGTTTGTCATTTTTCAAAACTTCAAAGGGCGAGTTGTCACTCAAGTGGATCTTAAAACTGGCGAATTGATTCGTACCACCTATATCGGTGAACCATTTGAGCCTAAATACCAAATTCTGTTCGGTTCTTGTCCTGATGTTTCCTACACCTTGCAGATCTGGATATTGAGTGACGTACCTTATGATAATTAAGCAAAAATTCGAAAGTTACCTAGATCACGTTTTTATATCTGAATTGGATGCGTTTCGCTTATAAAAACGCCTGAAAACGAGGCTTGAGTTTACATTTTCGCCAAACGATTCAAAGTTAGTGAATTTATGCTTGCACCCCAGATAGCTTATGGCTAATATCCCACTCGTTCCAGAGAAATGCGTCCGTAGCTCAGCTGGTTAGAGTATCGCCTTGACATGGCGGGGGTCGGTGGTTCGAGTCCACTCGGACGCACCATTCTGATTTGAATGGTAAGCAGGAACACAAAATTTGGGTCCGTAGCTCAGTTGGTTAGAGTACTACCTTGACATGGTAGGGGTCGGCGATTCGAGTTCGCCCGGACCCACCAAATTTTATGCAAAGCCCGCATTCGTGCGGGCTTTGTTGTATCTAGGGTTTATCTAATCCAGCCCAAACTTTCTCATCTAGATTTTGCATATTTATGTGCATAATATGCACTGAGTCATACCTTATTAGGCACAGATGGTCACCATTGTGACCATTTGGTGACCACGAGTTCGCCGATAGCAATAAAAAGCAAAGCCGAAATGGATAGCCAATCAGGTTGGTTACGAAGATATCTGTGCATGTCGAAAGGTCTTTATCAATGTTGTTCGATTAACTCCACGAGAATTTCAAAAGAGATTTTGCTGATTCTGGTTGAATCGAATCTGTCCAAAAGTGTGCTTGAGAGCAGTAAGTGCTGTTCACAATTCTTGGTTATTTCGCATAATTCAAAAGCTACATATTTGCTACATGGAATTTTGTTTCTGGTTGAGTTTAATTGATTAACTTGTTGATATTGTATTATTTTTATTTATTGTTATTACACCTTAACGCGGTCTTTTATCAGATTATCTACTAGGAAATCACGCAAGTTTTATTACTGGTAACGACATCATAATCGACGGTGGTGTAATAGCGGCGATGCGTACCAATAAAGTTCAGTTGCCGGGTTAATATCTGCGATATTCCTAAAGGTTGTTACAAAACCCCCAACAGCAAGTAGTACAACAACGCCAATCTTTAATTTCGTGCTAGCCATTATTCAGGCACAAAATTATCCCCCCCGTTGTGTGTAAGTCATCACCAAATTCGTGCAGTAGTTTGTTGAGAGCTACCATTTCCGTGTTGAGAAACGAAAAGTTAAAATTTACCAATTTAGTGCATTCAGTGTGTAAAACTACTTAATAAAAAAATAAATATAATCAGTTAGTTAATAAAACAACACGCGTTGACTAAAACGTAAGTTGTTAGCTTGACCATTCATCACCCGCGCTTCTTTCTGTTCTAGATTCACCCGTGATTGTTCCTTCACCCCCAGTGCTGGTGCAATGCTTTATCGATAAAAGTGCAACAGATCTCAATGCATCTAGTTTTTATGCAATATTTATAATATTCATCACATAATGGGAATGTATTTTTCATTTTATGTTTAAAGTGAAAAATATATTCCGTAAAAATAGAACGTCAAATGCACAAAATATAGGTGAACGACATGAAACTATCCCGATGTACAGAAGTTCCTTCTGATTTCTCCTTCAATGGAACGCTGACTAACAAGCCCTTACCAAATGACAAATATACACATACGGAGGTGGTATGAATACGCAACGATATAATGCAACTTACGTTTACTGGCTTTGCTGTATCGCAACTTTGGGAGGCATTCTGTTCGGTTTCTCCACTGGTGTGATTGCGGGGGCCCAAGAATTTATACAACTTTATTTTGACTTAGACTCCACAGAGACTGGCTGGCTAGTATCCAGTATATTTTTTGGCTGCATCTTAGGTGCTGGTATTGCCGGAAAGCTGGCCGATAAGCTTGGTCGTAAAAAGACCTTGTTCCTGTCGATGTTGGCGTTTTTTATCTCTACCATTGGCTCCACATTTGCTGATTCCTTTACTGTTTTTTCACTTGCCCGCGTTGTGTCGGGAATTGGTATCGGCCTTGCGAGTACAGTGGCTCCGATGTACATGGGAGAAATTGCACCAAAAGAAATCCGCGGTAAATCTTCTGGGATCTGGAACGTTTCTCTAGTCGGCTCCCAAATGCTGATTTTCCTGATTAACTTTATTATTGCGAAAGGCATGGCGGAAACTTGGCTTGTTGAGCTAGGGTGGCGTTGGATGATGGGGGCTCAGTTTATTCCTGTGGCATTAATGTTCGTCGGAACACTGCTTCTGCCGGAAACACCTGAGTGGTGTATCAAAGCTGGCAGGGCTAAAGAAGCGGTGGATGTGCTTGCAAAAATCTATCCAGATCTAAATAAAGAAGAAGCACAACAGATATTTGAAGCTCGTAAGTCTGACAGTGATTCTACCTCTAAAGGTGCTAACAACCTGCGATTTATATTCCGTACTCCGGTCTTACGCTATGGCATGATCGTCGGATGTACGGTGGCGATGTTACAGCAAGTCACAGGTGCTTCTGTTGTACTTTACTATGCCCCGGTCATCCTACAAACGGGAGAGGTAACCCAAGAAACGATCCTTTTCCAGACGATCTTCCTTGGACTGCTGAATGCTATTGGTGCGTTTATTGGCATGAACTTGTTTGATCACTTTGGTCGTAAACCGATCATGAAAATCGGTACTGTCGGCTCGATCATTTCCTTGCTGATGATTTCTTACAGCATGTACACGCACCACACTGGTTACTTTTCGATTATGTCGGCCTTAATTTTTATTGTGATGTTTGCAATAAGCTGGGGTTCCGGCTGCTGGGTACTGATCTCTGAAATTTTTCCGGCACGAATCAAAGAGTATGGTATGGGCTTTGCCGTAATGCTGATGTGGATGGTGAACTTTGTGGTTGCTCAGGTATTTCCGATGATCAATGACATTCCTATTCTTCAGGAAACATTTAATGGTGCCTTTACTATGTGGATCTTCGCTGCTCTCAACGGCTTCTGTCTGTTCTTCCTGTCGCGATATGTTCCGGAAACCAAAGGCGTCGCACTAGAAGACATCGAAGATCTCTTGCAGCAGCACATGCAAAGTTTATCTAATCAACAACCAACTCAATCTACCGCTACAACGAAATAAGGTAAAAGGAAATTACTATGCTTAAAACACTACATGGCATTTCTACTCATTACTGTAATGTATTAACTGAAGTACGTATCGCGGCAGAAACCGGTTATGACGCTGTTGAGTTTCTCCATTATAAGCTATTGCGATATCTGGATAACGGTGGCTCAACTCAAGAGTTGAAGCAAACTATTGACCGCTATGGACTGAAAACCGGCTGTTTGAACGCACTCATTGATATTGAACGTTATCAAGGTGAAGAAAAACAGCAGTTGTTGGCAGATGCCACACGATTAACGCAGATTGCCGCAGAGTTAGAATGTCCTACTATCCAAATTCTGGCACAACACGGAATTGATCATTTACCGGCTGACCAAATCATGGACATCATTACAGAAAATGTCTCTCAAATTGCTGATATCGGTCTTGAATACGGAGTTCGCTACCAAATTGAAGTGATTGCTCACACTAAATTTAATACGTTAGGTCAGGCTCTTGAAGTCATTAGACGTATTAATAAACCCAATGTCGGTTTAGTCATCGACTTCTGGCATCTTTACGCCAGTGGTTCAACTCCTGCTGATGTGGCGGCACTGGATCCAAGCCTCATCTTTGGTGTTCATTTCTGTGATGGTCGAAAACCAGAGTCTGGAGAAGCATGGAAGGAAAACGTATTACGTGCCTATATGCCAGGTGAAGGAGACATTGATATTCAGGCATGGACGGACGCTGTAAAAGCGACTGGCTTTGATGGTGTCTGGTCTGCAGAACTTTTCAGTCCTCGTTGTTGGGAAATGGATCATCACGAATTGGCGCAAGCCGTGATTAAAAACATGACTGAGTATACCGGGTAAGCACTTAATTAAATCTAATAAGCGGTTATTCCGTTCAAATCTATGGCGGCATTTTTAAACGGTGCCGCCCGTTTCAATTTGAAATACACCTTCTTTATTTGGGGAAGAGCAATGAGCTCTCATCTGAGCTTGAAAGTACTATTAGCGTAACAACCAAACGGCTTTGTTGCCGAATTCGAATGAAAGGCACTACTCACCTAAAACGGCTGTATTTTATACAACGTACTGGGTTTCAGGCATACCTAGACTAGTGAGCTTGTTAAACGCTTTGATCATCGCGTAAGTTTCTCCAACTTGGGTATTGTAGATTCGCAGGATTAATGATTACCAAATAGTTTATTTACATAATGAATCGTTGTCTCTAACAGTGGACGTTTATGATAGCCGTACGTCTTCTTCCATTTCTTGTTTTAGCCATACAGCTTTTGACAACCAACAGCCTGATTACGCAGATATCCCTTTTCCCAAAAGGCAGCACCTCCACGCAGAGGGAAATGTGAGTGAGCCACGATTGATAAGAGAGGTATTGTACTGGAGCCAATTGGTGGTTTTGTAGCGGGGCTTCGGAATGAAATCATAGTCAATGAGTGAATGTCTCTGATCTAATCGTAAGATTCGGATTTAGTTCTCTCGATTTCTGCAAAAAAGCCAAGTTATTGTTAATGCGTGAGGATTAAATATTTCGTAATATTTTAAAATAAAAAATATATTTTATTGTAATACTTGTTAAACGATTGCGATAATTCTGTGACTTAGATAACATTGGACTTCTTGTTACATTCTGCAACACTTATTTACGAGTTATTCATTGGTGGAAACATAGATTATCCCATGTGGCTATTCTTGTTCTTCCGAATTGGTTAATCGTAAGTCAATGATTTAACCCAAAATGGAATAAACATTCCGCATTGCTTGTTGGTTTGTAAGTGTATTCCATACTTTTGACATGTATTTACATGAACGCAATAGGTTGATCTCACAATGGATAGAAGAAGTGCATTGAAACTTCTAGGTCGGGCGGCGTCCGCACTAGTAGTTGCACCACACGTTAACGCACGTGAAATGAAAGCGGTACCACATGAAACGGCAATGAGTGAGGACCACTTACCCGTGCCTGCTCAAGCTGGTTGGAAAGTCTTCGTTGACCCGAAAGATAGAGCTGTACTAAGTGCGATTTTCGATCGTCTGATCCCAGCTGACGAGTATGGTCCTTCAGCAAGCGAAGCGGGCTGTATCGAGTTTCTCGATGACCAGTTGGCTGGTGACTATGGTTCAGGCAAAGCGCTGTATCTGGAAGGTCCGATAGATCGCAAAAATGAAGCGGCAATCATGGGTAAACCGCAATTTCTCGCTACGCCTAAAGAACGCTACCTCTCAGGAATAAAAGCGCTGGAAGCATACTCAAAAAATAACTTCGGGTCTTCGTTGGATGCGCTATCTCCTGACAATATGGATCAGTTTCTGCTCAATTTAGAGGCTGGAAAAATTGAACTGGGCAAAGAGGTTGACGGTCAGGCCCTGTTCGAACTCATGCTACAAAATGCTCGCGAAGGTTACTTGTCTGATCCGCTTTACGGCGGTAACCGAAATATGGCTGGCTGGAAAATGATTGGTTTTCCTGGTGCACGCTACGACTACCGCCCTTATATCGCCCGAAGAGGCGAAGAGCTTGACTTGATTCCAGTCAGTTTAATCCCGAACGATTAATCCGGAGCAATATAATAATGACAATTCAAAGAGCAAAAGCCGACGTTGTGATCTGTGGCTTAGGGTGGTCGGGATCGATCATCGCTGAAGAACTGACACGCGCTGGTTTAAATGTCGTTGCAATCGAACGAGGCGCATGGCGCGATACATCAACCGACTTCCCACCAGCAGTGGACCCCGATGAACTGCGCTGGCAAACTCGCCGAGCGATGACTCAGCCAATGAGCGTAGAAACGACGACATTCCGTAATCGTACAGGTCAGGCTGCGGCTCCAGTGCGTAATTGGTCTGCGTATCAATTTGGCTGGAACGTGGGTGGCGCTGGTACACACTGGGCTGGAATGTCATGGCGCTTTACACCATGGGATTTTGAAGTCGCCACTCGAACTCGTGAGCGTTACGGGAAAGATAAAGCGAAAGATCTTCAACTTCAGGACTGGGGAATCACCTACGAAGAACTGGAACCATATTATGATCGCTTTGAACGTATTGCAGGTACTTCCGGTAAAGCAGGTAATATTCAGGGAGAAAAGATAGCGGGCGGTAACGTATTTGAAGGCCCTCGTTCGCGTGATTACCCAACGCCACCACTACTAGACACGAACTGGATGTCTAAATATCGTAAAGTCACCTCAGACATGGGATATCACCCATTTACCGTACCTGCGGGTAACTTATCTCAGGCCTATGTGAATCCACTTGGTGTTTCCATGGGACCTTGTACTTACTGTGGTTTCTGTGATTTTCATGGATGCGGTAACTTTTCTAAATCTTCACCGCAAGCTTGTATTCTTCCGGTTCTGATGCGTCGTAAGAATTTTACTTTGCTTACTGAAACCGAAGTGTTGCATGCCGTTAAACACAACGATGGCAAGAGCGTCAAAGGTGTTAAATTCATTACCAAAGAAGGTAAAGAAGGATTTCAACCTGCTGATATCGTGTGTATCACAGCTTACCAGATGGATAACGTTCGTCTGATGCTGCTTTCTGGCATTGGTGAGCAATACGATCCAAAAACTGGCAAAGGCACTATCGGTCGAAACTACAGCTACCAGACTTGTTCTAGTGTGACTGGCTTCTTCGATAACGAGAACATGAACCCATTTATCGGTGCTGGCGCGCTGGCGGTTCAAATCGATGACTTTAACGGTGATAACTTCGACCACAGCGATGTCGACTTTATCGGTGGCGCGGGCATCATGGCGTTTAATACCAACGGCCGTCCAATTCAGAATGCCGACGCTATCCGTCCGGGAACCCGACGTTGGGGTAGCGAGTGGAAGAAAGCGTACTCTCGTGATTACCAAAACGCTGCAACTATGTTCTGTCAGGGAACATCGATGCCATCACGGGATTCATATCTAAGTCTCGATCCAACATACCGTGATCGTCACGGTCAGCCATTATTGCGACTGACGTTTGATTGGAACAAGAACGACCAGCGTATGGCGAATTATGTGACCGACAAAGCGGTTAACATTATGAAGCAGGCTGGTGGTAAAGACTTGATGATCGACAATCAGGCAGAAAGTAGCTGGAACCCATACAAACAACACAGCTCTCATACCATTGGTGGGGCAGTAATGGGCGCGGATCCGACAACTTCAGCGTTAAATCCATACTTACAAAGCTGGGATGCACACAATGTGTTTGTGGTTGGTGCTTCTGCGTTTCCGAACAATGGCGGCTACAACCCAACGTTAACAGTGGGTGCGTTGGCAGTACGCGCGGCTAGAGCCATTCACCAGACCTACATTAACAATCCAGGTCAGTTGGTGAGGGGGTAAGAAAACATGAGTATCGCGAAAAAAGGCTGGTTCAAACTCGTAACCGTAGTCGTTGCTATTGCGTTGATAGTTTCTGGCTGGATGCTTTGGAATACGTTTGATCTTTCACGTTCTGATGTCGCTGATGACACGGTTAAGTTATCTGATTACAAAACTGATGATTTAGATGCGATTGAGCGCGGCGAGTACGTAATGCGAGTCGGGGATTGCTCGGCCTGTCATACTGCTGGTCACGGTGAAATGGCGGGTGGCTATGACATCGCAACGCCGTTTGGCTCTTTGTACAGTTCTAATATCACACCCGATCCAGAAACCGGTATTGGTAACATGACTGAACGGGATTTCTTCAATGCCGTGCGTCAGGGTATAGGTTCACACGGCTTCTTATATCCTGCGATGCCTTACACGGCGTACGTGAAGTACTCAGATCAGGATATGCACGATTTGTGGGCGTATTTCTCAACGGTTGAGCCTGTTAAAAACGACATTGAAGAAACGAAAGATATGCCGTTCCCATTCAATGTTCGCCTGTCGCTTGCTGGCTGGGATATGCTGTTCTTCCACAATGAAGCATTCTCTGTAGATGTAAACAAAGATGCAGAGTGGAACCGAGGTAAATATCTTGTAAATGGCGGTGGTCACTGTTCTGCGTGTCATAGCCCGCGTAACATTATTGGTGCAGAAATTGATAGTCGCTATCTGCATGGAGGAAACATGGGAGACTGGTATGCGCCGGATTTAACTCCTAACCAACACAGTAGCATTAGTCAGATGACGGTTGATGAGATTCATGAATATCTTAAAACTGGTTCAAATGGTATTGCGGTAGCCTCCGGTCCAATGGCGGAAGCGGTTCAGCACTCGACTCAGTACTTTACTGATGACGATTTGAAGTCTATTGGCCACTATCTGAAAAGTCTGGCTCCTTCAGGACAAGGTAAATCTTATTCTAAGCAAGGTGTAACTGAACAAGCTGCACTGGAGTACGAAGTAAATTGCTCAGCATGTCACGGACTCAAAGGAGAAGGTATTTCCGGGATGGTCCCTGCATTTGCGAACAATAAAACCATCGCAGCAGAAGATGCGACTAACTTAATCCATGCGATGCTTAAAGGGACTCGTGCCCCTTATACCGAGACTCGCACTACAGCCGCAGGAATGCCTTCGTTTGCTTGGAAAATGAGTAACCAGAAGATCGCTGATGTTCTGAACTATATCCGTAATACCTGGGACGAAAGCGGCGCACGCATAATTAACGTTCAGGAAGTTGCAGAAATGCGTTCTAAAGTAGAAGCAAGAGAAAAGCTAGAAACACCTTTGCAATAAGTCGTTGATTCATTTTAGACAAAAGAGGTAGCAGCGATGCTGCCTCTTATTCCAACCCCGTCGAGAATGAAATGTAATACCACTGGATAATATTTCTGTGGTTAAGTGAGCTACAATACACTTTTACACAGTAAACGCTTAATTAACCAGTAAAACCTTATTCAGCCTCACTGATTTCTACATTCCACGGCAGAAGAACGGAGAGATCTTCATTTGAAGAGCGCTTCGGTAATTCCCTGAAAGGTGTACTAAGTAGAAGTACGGATTGATGTCGTTCGCACGACAAGTTATGACCAGACTATAGAGGTTTGCACTTGCCGTTGATCCACCAACTGAAGTCGAGAAAATCCAATTTTTCGCCCAGTCGTAAAGGGACACACATCTCTTTCAGTCACGTTGTTATCGAGGCTTTGTTTCGTAATTCAGTTGAACTTAATCAGGAACTTACGATCTGATCGTGTAAACACCAAGCGATTCTGTCGTATCTTTTGTTTTTTCATATTCTTATTATTTATATATAAAATGTAACCGTTTACATTTTGGTGTGTTATATAAGTATGATTGCTTATAAAGTTATGCGGTGAAATCTCCGTTCAAACGACGAGTCTTGTAATCCTTGGAGTAAGGTAACTAAACACGTACAAGATGATACGTCGTTGTTCCGTAAATCGAACTGAGGTGAAACTAAGAATAGCTGGCTAATAGCGCAATATTTTTTGTCGTATGATGAGTTTATTCGAGAGCCTTCCTCTGCAGCGTAACCATCTAAGCGTCGTCTAAATTCATATTTCTCAGAGCAATTTTTGGAGTTCTCAATGAATTCAAATGGTACACACATTACATCGAATCGTTCACGCGGCGTAATTCTGTTTGTGCTGGCGATTGGCACTTTTCTTTTGGGGTTGACTGAATTTTCGGTGATGCCAATGCTACCGCTGGTGGCGGATAGTTTTGATGTCTCAGCGGCTAAATCTGGCCATATCATCAGTGCCTATGCTGCAGGTGTAGTGGTCGGTGCACCATTATTAATGATGCTGACACCTAAAATGAATCGCCGCAGTGCTTTGGTGTTGTTCGCTTTTTTGATTTTTGCTTTTAATGGTTTAAGCGCTGCCGCAACCTCGTTTGAGCAAATCGTATTGTTTCGCTTTTTAAGTGGCTTACCTCATGGTGCTTATTTCGGTACGGCGTTGCTTTTTGGCGCTCGCCTGGCTCCAGAGGGACGAAGTACGTTATATATGTCGCGGGTATTTTCTGGTCTTACCATCGCCACTATCGTCGGTGTGCCATTAGCGACATTATTGGCGCAAAACATTAGCTGGCGTTGGGCGTTGTTGCTGGTTTCAATTGGAGCTTTCGTCGCTTGTGTGCTGTTGTGGCGTGTATTGCCTTCGCTGCAGGCTGAAGGCGAGGGGCTAAAAAGTGACTTGGCAGTATTGAAAAATCCGCTGATCTGGCCAATTGTATTCATCGCGGTGATCGGCTTTGGTGGCGTGTTCTGCCTGTATACTTATCTAGCTGATACCATGATTGATGTAACTCAAGTGCCTGAATACTACATCTCGATTGCGATGGTGATTTTTGGTGTGGGATCGACTTTGGGCAACTGGTTGTTTGGTCATGTGCACGATAGGGTAGTCGCGAAAGTGACAGGCGTGGCTTTAGTTTATTGTGTGTTGCTAGCCATTCTGTACGTATCGGCTGCCGATAATCTTTGGTTCTTGTATCTGGTGGTATTTTTGTTGGGTGCGAGCCTAGGCTTAAGCACAGTGATACAAGCGATGTTGATGCGTGTTGCCAAAGGGGGACACGCGGTGATTGGGGCATTACTGCAGTGTGCCTTTAACTCGGCTAATGCGATTGGTCCATTGGCGGGTAGCTTAGTGTTTATCAATGGTTATAGTGCCAATTACACCGGTTATGTGGCAGCCATGTTATTTGCTGGTGGCTTTGTGATGTGGTTGGTGAGTCGACTGCAGATGCGCCAACAGCAAGCCGAATCAGTAAGCTAATGAAAATAAAATACCTGTCGTGACACTTCATGCCATTCAGATAAGCGCTGTTGGAGAGTCATAAAAATCATACTAAAATGGCAGCGACTTCATTGATACGCTGCCATTTGTACCACTTTTCTCCAGGCGACCTTCACCAGAGATATCATTACGCCAGTAGTCTTCTGTGTTAAATCCACCTTCATCAGCATCCATATATACATAAATATTGCTATTAAAAGCACCGAAACTATCCGCTGCGTCAACCAAGTTCAGACGACCCTAGCCACGAGAATCATTAATAATAGGGTAGTTAGACTCGATTTCTGTTGTCGCCAGTACCGCATGCCGCTGGTTATCACTCAGATATGGGAAACGAGATGCCAGAAGAACTTCAGATCCCTTCGGTTGTGTGACCATTTGGTGATTACGAGTTCGCCGAAAGAATCAAAAGCAAAGCTGATCGAATTCAAAGTTGTTTCGTGTAAACTTGACTATTTTTCCCATACTTGGCTCGTTTCCATCGACAATAAAATTACATGCAGATTCGTCTCTACAACAAATTTGGCTTCCAAGTAAATTAAAGTCCAAAGCAGCATATTGCTCGATGAAAGGAGTGGTGTGTTCAGGAATATATTTTTGAACCGAGGGCATTAATGCATAAGATGTTGAAGTATAGGAGTGAAGTTTCATATTAAACACGTAAGTAACTTCCGTTTCTTACCCAAACTAAGCTCTCATATCTGAGAGTTGTCCTATGATACGGGGTCTAGATCCTAAAGAGCGAAACAGGTCTAACTTATCGATTAACCTGTCACTCACCAGCGAATACTAAATCTGGACTAACTGCCACACTTTTTAAAAATTTATTCTATCCTTCTTTTATTAGATCTCTATTGTTTTACGACTAAATATGGATATTCCTCTTCCCAATGATGAATAACACAATTAGCTAGTTTACAAAAGGCTCCACTAGCTGATCACTTCTTCTCATGGTAACTGTGAAGATAACTTTGTGGTCTATTGTAATTGGCGTCAGATGGTAACGAAACGAGTCAGCTATTAACTCATAAGGAAATCACCATGAAATCAGTTATCAAAGCTATTGTAATTGTATTCGCAGCTACATCAATGAATGCTTTTGCAACCAATGTCATTGAAAGTTTGAGTATCGAAACGATAAAGCAAACCATGACAAAGGACCAAATTGAGCTTGTATTAAATAAGTGGAAAAATGAAAGATTAGCGAACATAGAGATAGAGTTAGAAACATCACTAAGCACAAGTCAAGTTCCTGCTGGAGCACGTGGTGGGATACTGAGAGCTCAGATTGAATACGAATATGAAAAGTTAGCAAAATCCCTTGGTTTATAAATCACTAGTCTATGGCTTATGGCAAACACAAATTTGCTACATTCTGTTCTAGCTCCTGAACCGACAACTTTAAGACGCTAGCAAGTTTGCATGAATTCATCTGATAAATTGATGGGGGTTTTAGAGTAAAACCCCCGTAATTTTACCTATTTTGAGTATTACGGCAGGGGGGAGTAGGTCTTTACGCACCAAGTAAAGGGAAACTTGCCAGCATATTTTTCAGACGGAGTGCATCCCAAGGTAAATGTTCTGTCACACCTAAACCAACAACCTCGACAGAACAATCTGCAATATCATTGATTAAACGTTGAACGGCTGCAAGCTTCATTGCACCTTGAGTTAAACCTTCAAATTTATCGGCAGGGACATCACGCTCAGCGAAATACAACGAGCCGAAATCGGCAATAGACATTACATCTAAGTCCAGATGAATGGCGACTTTAGTAATGCCTTTCGCTTTTATCCAGCCTGTAACTGGTGCACTGGTTTCAGCTAACTCTTCAGGTCCAGCAAAAGCCATATTATTTTTTTGAATAAAATCTGTTTCGTAGGGTAGGGTTGCTCCCAACCCAGCGAATATTACATTTTCAGGTTTGACGGGAGTTTTAACTACGGCTTTAAATTCATCGTCTCCGATGCCCATCAAGTTGCCGAGAACCATTGCATGAGCGTGGTTGTATTGTTCTGGTGTCAAAATATCCGGGTGTGCATCAACCCAGATGATGCCAAGGTCACCTTCATACTTTTCATTTAAATAGTTGAAAGGAGCAAGATCAACTAGGCAGTCACCACCTAAAACAACAATATTGTCTGGCTGGTGTTTTTCAATAATTGCCTTAGCACTGTGTAGTTGGTCTAGCAGTTGGGAGCGACCTCTTAGTCCTTCCTCTTCTGCTAGTTCGTTACCTGTTGGACGACTGACCGGAACTTCTTCAACCGGACCTTTCGGATCTGGTGCTAAAAATGCCAGCATTTGTGAACCAAAATGATACGCTTCGTTATTACCACCTTGCCATTGAGGGAAATGTAAACGCAGTGTTTTTGAGTCAGACATATATTCTCCTTTGAATTAGATAAGCCCCGAAGTTTGGGGCTAAATCGTATTTGAAAATAGATTTTAATTGTTGTTATGAACTTGCTGTCAGAGATACCTGACGGCGTTGAATTTTCACAGGTGCCGTTTCAATGAATAGCAATGAAAGAATTGCAATCAGAGCAAACGCACCACCGACAATTTCCATTGTGATATGTAAACCAAACAGGTCAGCTAATCCACCAGCGACGATAGGCATGATCACACCGCCTGCCATTTCTCCCACACCAGTAGGAATCCCGACAGCACTGCCAGCCTGTTTGGAAGGAACGCTTTCTGCGGGGATGATTGCCAAGTAAATAGGGGCAAGACCAAAGCCGAAGATGCCGGCAAAGCCCAAAAGTAAGAACATTTGAATTTGGCTAAGGCCAGTACTAAATGCGAATAAGAACATTAGTGCGCCGTAGATAGCTGAACATACAAATACGACAGGCTTTCTTCCCAAGCGATCTGAAAGCGAAGGCATAATGATCATGCCTAATGCACCACCAAAGCCCCAGCCTGAGATAATAAAGCCAACATCCGAGAGCTCTAAGTGAACAACCTGAGTTAGGTATAAAGCAACAAAGGTAGAGAAAACGTAAAGCCCACTTTGGAAACAACAGCTCATTAGTGTTGCGACCCAAACATTTCGAACTTTAAGTACTGATAGTGCGCTGCTTTTTTCAGGTTCAGATGAGTCTTTATTACTTGCTGACTGAGCTATTGGTTTATTTTTCATTACCTTATGTAGGCCATATGCAAGAAGGATCCCCGGAATACCTACGACGAAAAATACGGCTTCCCATGGAATAACTTCATTAAGCTGGGTGGCAATGATAGGGCCAAGACCAATTCCTAATAACGGGAAGAATGCCTGATGAACCCCCATCATTAGGCCTTTTTTCTCAGGTTTAACGTTCTCTGAAATGGTTGCGACACTTGTACTGAACACACCTCCTTCACCAATTCCCAGCAGGCCACGGATAGCCAGCATAGAAGCAAATGATTTTGCGATACCAGTAAGCCATGTCATAACGGAAAAGAAAATGGTAGAAAAAATTAGGACGCCTTTACGGCCATGGCGGTCAGAATAACTCCCAAGTAACCAGGTAGATATGGCGTATGTAAATGCCAATATTGAGGCTATTGCTCCAGCCTGAGCATTGTTAATTCCTAATTCAGGAACAATAACGGGGAACAGATATACAACGGCAAATCGATCCAACCCAATGATGCCAAACAGTATGGCTAGCAGAAGTACAAGCTTCCACTCAGAAGTCATTTTTTTCATATTACATCCATGTAAGTTAATAAATGTTCCATTAAGAACACTTATTAAACATATCGAGCTGCGAATATTCTTGACTCAGTCAGACAGGAAAATTTACTCAAAATGACAAATTAGAGTGAGGTGTTTAGTTGTCCAAATAAGTCAATAGAGATGGTAGTTAGAGTCAATTTATTAATGTTCGGGGGTGCTAAGTTGGCGGTGGTTAGTTAACCAAATGGTTAATGGAACAACAAAATATGTCAGAAATTAAGGAGTAATAATGCATACCGTCGCTTATCTCATGAAGAGAAAACCAGGGATGACAAAAGAAGAGTTTTTAAAATTGTATGAAGAGCATCGTGAAGTGATGGTTAGTAATGCACGAGGCTTGGTCAGTTATACCCAACACCCAATCAGAAAGCCGGAAGAAACGGGCGATACTTACACCACTAACGAATACGATGAGTATGATGCGCTATCTATCTATACGTATGAATCACCTGAAGATTCTGAGTTTAGTAATCATTTGACTGCTATTTCGAATGATAGTGCGAGATTTATCGATTTTGAAAGCATGATTTCGCTTCCTCTCAATAAAATTCAAGTCAAATAGATGTAAAAAGGAAGATTTGTCTCAGTATGAATCTTCCTTTCCGTTCGCTATTACCTATCTATTTTATTTTCCTGATAAAAGTTCTTTTGGTGTCATTCCATAGGCTTTTTTGAAAGCTCGGCTGAAATGCGAAAAGTCATTGAAGCCGCAATGAATGGCAACGTCCGATACACGTTTTACTTTTCTTCCTATCAGCATTTTGTAAGCCAGTTCTAGCCGTTGTTCCCATAGCCATTTAATTGCTGTTGTTCCTTCAGTTGCGAACAAGCGGTTAAGTGTGCGTGTTGTCATATAGTGCATTTCTGCGATGGTAGTGGTGCTCAGGTCTGTATCATGAAGGTTATGAATAAGAACTTGTTTAATCTTATCCAGCTTTTCTTTTTTCTTAGTATCCGTTGCACGATTGTCTAAATCAAACTCGACATTCAGAGCGGTGGATATGATATCCATAAGGGCTGAAGACAAAGTCAATTCTGAGGAAATATCATTGAGTTTAGGTAAACTGGCGTACTCTCTAATCGTTGAAGCCGCCAGTTTACCCATCGTACTGTTAGATTTTAGAGTCCGAGCGATAAACGGTGATACGTTATCAAAGTTGGTACGTATGAGACTCTTCGGAAATTTGATATTCAGAGCGCGATGATTTTCAGAGTAGTCCAGATAAAACGGTTTAGAAGAGTCGTACAAAACCATGTCACCACTGGTTATCTCAGCTTTACGCCCCTCTTGTTTAATTTCCCCAAACCCGTTCAATAGCAGGAGAAACTGGAGGTCTTCACTTTGATCCGAAGAAACGTCTTTTTCTGAACGATAATATTTCATAGGTACATTTATTTGGTGGTCGTTGAGTATCACTCCGCCAAAATGATGACCGAATAAAGAAGCATCTACAGTGCTGTTTTTACTATTCCCTAACTCACAATGAATCTTCACATAATTGTCAGAAATGACATTTTCCCAATAGTCGAACCTCTCAGAAGAACTGATCATATCTGTATTATGCATTAAGTTCATAATTACACCCTAAATTACGTTGGAAACGTGCAAATAATGCAAGAATTAAGCCTTTTTTAAAGTCAACAAAAACAGATGTATGGAGAAGATTTGCTTTATTAATTGAACCAAATTGATTGTTTTGCACTAAGTTGGTGCCTTGAAAGGGGTTCGATAGTATAACTATCTACTGACCAATAAGTCGGTAGGTTATGGCTTACGTCGTTGGTAAAAATACTGAGTGGCGCTCCAAATAACAGTAATGTTTTTCAAATCAACAGTAAGAAAAATTGTGCATCCTGAATCAATACCTGACAATAGTGATAGAACAATAACCTCAGAAAGCAAGGTTTAACTAATGGGCAGAAGCTATTCCACACGTGATGTTAGAGCACAAGAGAGTTTTGAATACTGGCAGAATTTAGTTGGCTCAACTTACTCGGCCTTTACCAAAAACAAAAACCTGACTGAAGGTGATTTTCAGGGGGAGTTATCAGTGAAATCTCTAGGGCGAAGCGCATTAATCACTCGTATACGCTCTACGCCCATGGAATACCATGAAATGGAAGAAGCGAGTTATACGGATGATTATTTCATTTGTTTATCGCTTTGTCCTTACGCACAACTGACGCAAAATAATACGACTACCGAACAATTGGCGGGCGATATTGTTGTTTATGATAACAATCAACCGTTCTCATATCGCTTTCCACAAGGTGACAACCAGATTGTGATTTCTGTTCCTCATTCCGTTTTTAACGTAAAAGTAAACAGCTCGGAGCGTTTGTTAAATAAGACATTGAAGAGTGACTCCCCGTTAGGGCGTTTCGTTGGCTCAATGATCGAACAGGCGTGGGAAAGCGAAGAGCAGGAAGACATTTTTGGTGACAAAATGCTCTCAGCTATTTTGTCCATGCTGAGCAGTGCTTTTGAAGCGGTTTCGCCAGAAGGTAATCGTGCGGTACAGCGTGACAAAAAAGACAATTTAACCTTGGTTCAGCAGTATGTTATTGACCATATCGGTGAACATTCGTTGTCTGTTGAATCAATTTCTCAGCAGTTTCATATGTCTTCAAGAACGCTGAGTCGGTTGTTTAGTAAAGAAAACACTTCGGTGATGAAGTGGGTATGGCAACAGAGAATTAAAGCAAGCTACAAGCTGATTATGACAAATTCAGATATACCAATAAGTGAGATTGCACACCAACATGGCTTTTCCAATATTTCTCATTTTAGCAAGATGTTTAAAGAAACCTACGGTGTCACACCTTCTCAACTTCGACAAGGCTAAGCTTGTCACTCAGAGCAAACAGGTTGTCCGTCAGAGAGTAACGCTGCTGTTGTAACCTCATTCATAATTTCTCCGTTTTTAACGAGGTTGCTGTGTGCAGCGTATGAACATTTTCGGAATAAGAATGAAAGCATTAGTCGCGAAGCAATTAGGTGCTCAATCGGTTCTTCAAATAGAAGAACGCTCAACTCCTCAAACTAAGCCAGGATTTACTCTGGTTAAAATGCATGCTGCAACAGTCAACCCTTTATCAAATCAGATCAGACTGGGGGCAGTACCAGCCGCAAAAGCTCCATTAGTGTTAAGCAATGATGGAGCTGGTGTCGTCGTAGAAAGTGACCTATTCAAAGCTGGGACAGCTGTCGCCATTTATGGTGGCGGCACATTGGGCATTACAGAAGATGGCTTGCAGCAAGAATTTGCTCTGGTAGAGAACAAATGGATTGTAGAGCTTCCTGCAAATACTGATCTGAATGTAGCCGCTGCGCTTCCGATTAATTACGTATCCGCGTATCAGGCAATCAGTCGAGTCGGTCAATTTAAAGCAGGCCAAACAGTGTTGATTTCTGGTGCAACCGGCTCTCTAGGTCACGCTCTGATTCAACTGGTTAACGCATTGGGAGGCACACCTATCGGTGTCGTTTCTACAAGTGGAAAAGTCGCTAAAGCTCTTGAGTCAGGAGCTAAACATGTCGTTGACCTTTCGTCACAAGACATGCTTTCTACCGTGATGGGTATTACGGAAGGCCAGGGTGTTGATTTAGCTTTCGATACTGTTGCGGCTGACGTTCTGGGGCAGTTGATGAAATGTTTGAAGACCCGCGGAGCAGTCGTATCGATAGGTTTCGCTGGCGGAGTTACATCAGAAATCGATATTGTTGATGTTGTCGTATATGAGAAAAAATTACTCGGATTTGATGCGCACTTAGAGACGGATGAAGATGTTGAACATGTTTTTCATGTTCTGAAAATTCTTTTAGAACAAGGCAAAATCAAACCACGGATAGACAGCGTATTTCCGCTAGAGGAATATGATGACGCTTATCAACATTGAACATCTCGTCAGGCTCAAGGGACGATTTTAGTTAAGTTTAACCATTAAGCGCAGTGCAAAACTTGGTTAGTTCGTAGTGGACAGCAAGCTTGGCACTGACAAACAAGTATTTGTCTTTTTCAGCCAAGTTTTCGTGTCTGGATTGCGTATATTAGTTTTCAAAGGAACAGAAATAATAAGGAAGGACTCAATGACTAAGATAGTTGTTAAGGAATTTATCGAGCTTAACCATAAACTTGAACATGGAATGGAAACCTATCCGGGACTTAGCCATGTTGAGGTATATGACCATTTCCCACGATTCGGCAATAACGCATTAATTGATGGTATTAACTTATTGGGTATCTCAGGTACTTACATTGATGCGCCTTATCACGAAGACCCAGATGGTGACAAGATTTGTGATTACCCGTTAGAAAAATTAGCCCACCTGCCGCTGATTGTGGTGAATAAGCCAGATAGCAGAGTTTCTTTTGAACGAGAAGACTTTGATGGATTAGAAGTATCAGGTAAAGCGGTACTGCTTAATAGTAAGCATGACCAGTTTTTCGGTAAGGAAGAGTACGGAATTAATACACCATACCTTTCTGTTGAAGCGGCTGACTATTTAGTTGAACAAGGTGTGGTATTAGTCGGGATAGATTCTCCACTGGTAGATAATATCGAAACATCTGAAGCTGCAATTCCGGTTCACAATATTCTCTTAAGCAACGGCATTGTTATCTGTGAAGACATGACCAACATCGCTGCCGCAGAAGGTAAAGATGCTTATCTGACAGCCGTTCCTCCCAGAGTTCCGCTAGCGAGTTTCCCTGCACGTGTATTTGCAACAGTTTATGAGTGATACAGCGGTTAGTCTGTATTCCAATTTAAGGTAATTTATTATGTCTGTAGAAAATAAAACCCTAAGACTGCTAATGCCACAATGGCAAGGCGGCAACAATCATGCTTATTATTTTGGCGCTCAACTATTAGCTTGGTTAGCACCTGAAACGAATGGTCCGGTTGAAGAAGTAAACGTAACTTTTGACGAAAACCGTCAATTAGAAAATGAAAACGGCATCGTTGGCCGCTCAGAGATCATTCCGCAAATCCAGAATTCAAAAGAGCTGATTGAAAAACACAGCCCAGACAGTTTAGTTGTGTTAGGTGGTGACTGCTTGGTTGACCTGGCACCATTTGCTTACTTACAAGAAAAGTATGGTGATGATTTAGGTATTCTTTGGGTTGATGCTCACCCGGATATCATGACTTCAGAAGAATTTGAGCATTCTCATGCTTCTGTATTACGTGCATTGATGGGTGAAGGTGACAGTGACCTGACTGATTTCGTTAGCACACCAATAAAAGCTAATAAAATCATGTACGCGGGTGTTAATAACGAGAGCGAGTTTGAAGCTAACTTTCTGAAAGACCGTAATATGCGCGTATGTCGCCCTGAAGAAATCCAAACTGAAATCACTTCGATCCAAAAATGGGTAGAAGAAGAAAACATTAAGGTTCTTGCTATTCATTTGGATTTAGATGTACTCAGCATTGCTAACTTTGGGTCACTTCTCTTCAAAAATCCAAATGTTCCTGAGGATGCTTATGAAGGCATCGCTCAGGGCCAAATCACAATGGATGATGTTGTAAAAGTTATTAGTGTAGCCAGTGAAAATACTGAAGTTGTCGGCTTGGGTATTGCAGAACACCTGCCATGGGATTCATTGAATCTGAAGAACATGCTCGAAAAATTACCGTTGCTTGGTAACAAATAAGTAGCTCTTCCTAGTATTGTTGATGATTGTGTCTGTTTGGATAAGTAGTTTTACTGCTTATCCTTTTTTTGTATCTGATTATCTTGTTATGTTTCTTTGGCTCTGAATTAAGGCGTTTAAATTCAGGCTCCGATTTATGTCCTAATTATCATAACTCTTGTCTCGGTCAGACAAGTATCACTCCGCTTTAGAACGCTAAGATGTCCTTAATGCATGATTTAGATGTATAAATATACGGCTTACGTAAAAACCATTTCGATGTAAATGAAAGTGAGCCCTAAATCTCAATAATTTTGAGAAAGGACAACAGCGCAATGGAAGCAAAAAATATACTGACGGCGAATAATATATCTAAACGATATGGTGGCGTATTTGCTTTAAATGATGTCAGTTTTTCTCTCCGCAGCGGAGAAATTCTCGGTCTATGCGGGGAAAATGGAGCGGGCAAAAGCACGCTGGTAAAAATTCTTGGCGGTTATGTCACACCAGACACAGGAACATTAGAAATTGGCGGCATGAACGTCGAGCTAGGTAAACGTGTCGACCCCTCTTTGATTACTATCGTCCATCAGGAACTTTCAATCCTGCCGCATCTGAGCGTGCTGGATAACATTGTTATCGGGATGAAAGAAAATGGGCAAATCTATCGTAGAGGTCGCTATACAGAACAAGTCACTAAACTGCTTGCCGATGTGGGTTTAGAACATATTTCTCCTCACCAGCTTGCGGAAACACTCTCTTTAGCAGAAAGACAATTGGTTGAGATTGCACGTGGGCTTGCAAGTGGTGCACATGTACTACTTCTTGATGAACCGACTGCAACTCTTTCTGATGCAGAGATTGAAAAAGTCTTTTCTATTATGCGTAAGCTGAAAGCAGCCGGAACCACGTTGGTCATTATCAGTCACCGTTTGGATGAAGTCTTTACCATCACCGATCGCGTTACGGTGTTCCGTGGCGGTAAACATATCTTTACCCGTAATACCAAAGATGTCACAGGACCGGAACTGGTTAGTGCCATGCTTGGTCATGAAGTTGAGAGGGGCGTTATCAGGCCTCAACGACAGCATGGGGACGTATTGCTTGAATGCAAAAATGTGCAAATAGAGAATGGTTATGGTCCGTTAGATTTTACCTGTCACAAGGGTGAAATCGTCGCCATTGTTGGCCAGCTTGGTGCCGGAGCGGATTTATTCTTGCGTACATTAGCCGGTTTAGCACCAGCAGAGCAGGGGGTTGTATTGCTCAATCAGAACCCTATAGCACTCAACTCTATATATGATGCTGAGCAACACGCTATTTCTTATGTACCAGAAGATAGAGCCGGTAAAGGCGCATTTCTGGAAGCGCCAATTGGCATGAATCTAACTTCAAGAGCGCTGGATGTTCTGTCTCATTGGGGTGTGATTTCAAAACCTAAGGATACAAAAAACGGTGTGGAGCTAGCAGAGTCATTTACTCTCAATCCGGATCGAAATCATGAACCTGTTTCTTCACTCAGTGGTGGTAACCAACAGAAAGTGGTTCTGGGTAAAGCCATTGCAACGAATCCCAATTTACTGCTGCTAAATGAGCCAACCCGGGGCGTGGATATTGGTGCACGTGCCGATATTTACCAGCGCTTAAGAGATCGAGCGGATCAAGGGCTTTCAATTGTCTTTTACTCTACCGATCTGGAAGAGATTCTCGACTTTGGTGATCGTATAGTCACGGTATTTAAAGGCGAAGTAATAAACAGCGTATTAAAGAAAGATGCGACTCAGGAAAGCATCTTACAAGACATTCTGCACGGAAAAGCGAGGGATGCAGCATGATTGGAGCAACCTCTTCAAAATCATCCTTACCATTTATCTCCCTGAACGGCGCGGCGTTTTCTCCAACCCGTATTCAGGCAACATCGGTAAGGTTTGCCATCGTGATTGTTGCGGTGTTGGCAAGCGTATTCATTGACGGCTTCGCTACCACGCAAAATTTAAGTTCAATTCTATTTTCTACCGTCTCGGTCGGCATAGCCGCTTGCGGACTGGCTTTGGTAACAATTAGTGGCAATTTGTTTATGTTGTCGATCAGTGCGACAACGTCTATATCCACCATTATTTTTGCTAGCTCATTGCAGTTTGGTATTCCAGCGGCGATTGTTTTGACTTTGGCCGTCGGCATCATCTTCGGTGTTATTCAGGGTACGGCAGTTGGCGCAATGAAAACCAATCCAATTATCACGACGATTGCAGCGTCTTCGGTGATTACCGGTATTGGTTCCTGGGTATCGGGTGGACGAACCATTACTAGTGATGTCAGCGTTGAGTGGCTCGGTGTCGGTCATATCTTCCCGGGAGTACCAAACCAGTTATTTATTTTGATATTCGTGTTGTTTGCGTGTGAGTTCTTCTTATCACGCATGCGTTTAGGGCGAGAAATTCAGCTAATTGGTATCAATGCAACCACTGCAAAACTTTCTGGACTTCGAGTGGGATTAGCCGTTGCGATGGCTTATATCATCGCGTCTTCAACCGCTTCTTTAACCGGTATTCTTATCGCATCGCAAAACTCACAAGGGAATTTGTCGCTTGGTGCAGGACTGGATTTTAGTGCAATTGCGGCAGTACTCGTTGGTGGCGTTGCTATTGCTGGTGGGCATGGCCGTATAAAAGACGCAGTATTTGGCGCTCTGTTCCTGGCGATAGTTGGTAACGTTCTGTTGTTGGCTGGTTTTTCTCTGGATATGCAGTTGATGGTAAAAGGCGCAGTTGTACTTATTTCTGTAGTGCTGGGTGCATTACTGTCTCGTAAGCGTAAATAAAGGAGATGCAAAATGAAATCTAAATGGAATTCGTCAGACATATTACGAGTGTTTCTGTTTATCGCTATACCTGTCTTTTTTGCTTGCATGAACAGTTTCTTTTTAACCAGTGGGAACCTGTTTGCTTTAATGCAGAATTTCGGTTTAGTTGGGCTGGTGGCTTTAGGTCTGGTGCTCACTATGATTGTTGGTGAGTTCGATCTTTCAGTTGCTTCAATGGTTGCTGTCGGTGGTCTTATTCTGGCTAAAACAGGCGTAGATAGCGCCATTATAGGTGTGATGTGGGCGATGGTGTTTGGCCTTGTCGTCGGACTTATTAATGCTGCGTTCATTATTAAACTCAAAGTTTCTTCGTTAGTAAGCACACTAGGCATGATGATTCTGTTATCGGGTTTTGCTTACTGGATCGCTGATGGCAATGTCGTCCCTTACTACAACTTTGATGCATCAGATGTTTTGGATGCACAGATAGCGTACGTATTCTCACCTCGCATCCTTATTACGATTGCAGCGATGATAGTTGTATACCTGCTTCTTAGCTTTACTCGCTTGGGAAGAGACCTGTATGCAACAGGTAGCCGCAGACAATCCGCAATCATGAGCGGTGCAAATACTTCTGCTGCTTTGTGTGTTGCATTTGGTTTATCTGGAATGCTAGCCGCCTTAGCAGGTGCTTTGATTTCAATCAGTCTGGCAACAGGCTCGCCAACACTTGGTGATACGCTCCTAATTCAAGCTGCTTCTGCCGCGATTCTGGGTGGTGTCTCTCTTGGTGGTGGCGTCGGCAAAATTCATCAGGTAGCGGTAGGTGTGATGATTCTTGCTGCTCTTGGTAATGGGTTGAGCCTTATGGGCGCAAGTTCTGCGACCACATTATTAGTCAATGGTTGTGTTCTGGGATTCGTCGTTCTGATGAATGGTGATCTGAGTTCACTACGTATAAATCTTGTTAAAAAAACACATGGATAATCAACGGACAACGGAGATGTCACGATGAAAACAAAATTATTTCTAAAACACTCTTTAACTGCGCTGGCTACGACAGCCGCGCTTGCTTCAGCCGCAACTGTGTCGGTGGCACAGGCTGCGGAAGGTAAGTCAGTGATACTGCTTCAGCCAACTGAAGAATGTACGTACTGTGCGGACTACTTACGTTTCTTCAAGCAAGAAGCAACCGCTGCGGGTTTGGATTTTGAAACAACAACCAGTCCGTTTGATCCAGCGAACCAGGCTAACCAGGTTGAACAGGCGATTGCGAAACGCCCAGATGCGATTATCTTATGGCCGGTAGATGCAAACGCGCTCATTCCATCTATGCGCAAAATTCAAAAAGCGGGTATTCCACTCATCATCAGTGACGCGTTACCAGCAAAACAGTCTGAAAGATTCTGGGATGTGTATACAGGCGGAAACAGTGAAGACATTGGTCGTGAATCTGCGAAAGCGATGGTCGATGCGTTTGAAGCGAAAGGCTATGGTAAAAAAGGCGAAATTTTTGTGATTACCGGTACTCCGGGAGCCCCAACGTCAATTGGTCGTATGAAAGGCTTTACTGAAGAGCTAAGCAAGCTAGCACCGGACATTAAAATTCTCGGTGAACAACCAGGTAACTGGGATCAGAACGTCTCTATGACAGCCGCGTCTTCACTATTCACTCGCTTTGGTGATCAGGTTGAAGGTGTCTACGCGGTAGAAGATTTAATGATGGCGGGTGTGATTGTCGCAGCTGAACGCGCCAATATTGATGCTTCTAAGCTCGCTTTAGTCGGTGTTGGTTGTGAAGTCCCAGGGTACAAAAATATCAAAGCGGGTATCCAGTATGCGACAGTATTGTCTGATGCTTACAGTGACGCCAAATACGCAGTAGATGCGGCGGTGAAATTGTTGGATGGTGAGAAGTTAGATAAATACATCTATATGCCAAACCCTATTATTACTAAAGATAACTTGAGTGACTGTAAAGGTATTCAAGATCTTTAATAGGGTATTGGGGTAGAAGCAAAAGGGATAAGTAGCACAGTTACTTATCCCTTTTTTATTTTTACTCATTGAATTTTAGATGGTTATCGTGTCAATTCTCGTGGAGAGTAACCAAATTGTTTTTTGAAAGTGCGGCTAAAGTGAGAAAGATCTTTATAACCAAAAGTGAGTGCCGCTTCAGTGATGTTTGTTACACGTTTATTTGCCAGTGCATCGTAGGCACAAGATAGACGCTGGGATTGCAACCAATTACGTGGAGTTTCTCCAACTTCGGCAAATAGTCTGCTTAGTGTTCGCAAAGAAATACCCTTTTGAGAAGCAACACTTTCAAGGCTTAACTCTTCATCAGTAATATGATTGCGGATGTAAGTTTTGATTTCGTTTAGTTGTTTATTGTTAGACGCGATAGGGCTATCGTTTGCCGTTGCCCGACTGATGGCCGTTGTCAGCATATCGAGTGTTGGGACAATAAAATCGTCCTCGTTTATCAGCTCTGGAGATGAGGCTATAATTGATGTCTCGTTCATTAGCGACTTGATTAAGCGACCAAATGATGACTGATCATTTAAAACAGTGCCACCCAAATTATCTAATCGGGTTACTTTCGCCTGGATTAACGGACGAGGAATACGCAGAAGCATCGCTTTGTAGGCGGAAGTATAATTGAATGAATATGGTTTGCCAGAATCGTATATTAGGATGTCACCAACATTGTGTGATACCTGACGGTCATTTTGCTCGAAATAACCTTCGCCCTCTAACATAACAGAAAGAAATATGTCTTCGCGTGGTACATTGCGTAAATCTGTAGTGCGACGATCATAGCGAATACTTTCTGAAGCGACATGGCTTAATTCTGTAGAGCCAACGTGTTGAACAGATGTCGTCGCTTTGAATTGAGTTGTATCACTGGCGATACCCAGACAAGGTGCGTAGTGTTTAGTTACCACGTCATTCCAGTAGTTGAATCTATCTTTTTGATCCAAAGTGTCAGTCGAAAAAATAGTGCTCATCATTCAAGTGTTCCCAACTAAAACCAGTTACTAGCTATAAAGCAATATAAGTGCCACTAAAAAGTCTTGGTTAATTTCTGTGCGCAAAAAAGGTGCATATTGCATAAATGTCGGGAAAACAGTGAGATAGCTTTGCTGATAAGAAAAGTTTGAGGAGAAAAAATGTGATGTCAATAAACTAAACGCACTCACTTGGTGCTATTTTCACCTTGGGAGTGCGTTTGTGATTTGTTGTGTTCAGTGTTGGTGCGTTAACTTTCTAACTCAGTTTGTACTGTATAAGATTCGGTTTCGTTCGATTCTGAAAGAAGAATTGAACCGGTTACCATCAGCAGTGCAATTCCGTCTGTCATCGTCAGTGACTGGTCAAAGAAGATGATAGAGAAGAAAGTTGACGCTACAGGGATAATCGCAAAAGCCATACCAGTCGCACTTGCCGGAATTTTTGTTACGCCGTTGAAGAAGCAGAAGTAAGGGACTGCCCATACCAGAATACCGTAGTAGATCATGGTCACTGTGTTTTTGCTATCAAACAATAGTGACAGGTCAATGTCTTTGGTTTCAAGCAGAAACATTAGCGGTACAGTAAAAACCATGCCGGTAAAACATACGCCTGTCGCCATAGTTAGTGCAGGAAGCTGAACGTCATATTTCTTCGCTGCAATCACACAACCTGAAGTTGATAGTGTTGATAGTGCTAGTAGAACGATGCCGTAAATCGATGTACTACCTGATGTGTCACTTGAAGGAATTGTTAGAGCTAACACGCCTGCTATCGCTAACAGAATCGCAAAACCTTTTCGAGTGCTGAGTTTTTCTTTAAGCAAGAAATACGACAGTGTCAGTACTACTGCCGGAGCGATACTCGTAAAAATTGAGGCAGAAATTGCGTTCGAGTATTCGAATCCGTACAGTAGAAATGCAGTGTATAGTACAGCCCCAAGCAGTGACTGTAAGCTTATGATGGCCCAGGTTTTAAAGCTGAGTGAAAAAATAGCCGGAGCACCAGTCGCACGACCAATGATGTACAAAAACGCAAAACCTATTGCGAAGGTGATAGCGATGAATGTCCATACTGGTATGCTGTTCATTGATTCTGCTGCGATAGGGTAGCTAATACCAACCAGCAGGTAACACATTAATACGTTTAAGTATCCCATATTCATGATGATTTCCTCTTTCCTTGAGATGTAAAATCATCATGCCTCGATATTCTCAGGCTTACTTGGCTGTATCTGCCAAGGTGTGGTTTATTTAGGTCAAAGTTCTATTGAGGCGGTGGCTGTCATTCGATCTTTGGCAAGAGGAAGTTCCATAGCTCAATAGTGCCTAATAGCCACATCTTTGATGTCTTCTACGCTGAGTCTTCTGAGTACTCGGGATCAACAGCCTGGTATCTTGAGGTTATTTGGATATCTACAGAGTTATTTCTTTTATTGAATCCCGAAGTACAAGCTCACCGTGTATATCATCGAGTAGGTGTAAGTCACACTCTATGTTTTCCATTTTTTTGAAGAGCATCTTACAAGCGCGTTGCACAATGTCGTTAACCGGCAATTTAACCGAAGAAATCGAAGGATTTGTATAGGTAGATATATCATCATTACCAAAACCAAATATAGATATAGTTTCAGGAACTGGAATACCTTCCTGTTGTAACGCTTTTAGGGCACCTATAGCTATAGCGTCACTGTGACATGCAATTGCGGTAAACTCGACCTGACGTTGAAGTAATTGTTGGCAGGCGGTATACCCACCGTCAAAAGATGATGAAGCTTCTACGATTAAAAAAGGATCTATCTCTAAACCACTTTTATGAAGAGACTGTTTATAGCCTTCAAAGCGTTGTCTTGATGTGTTGATATTCATAGGACCACAGATATAGGCTATTTTTTTGTGTCCCAATTCTAGCAATTTGTTCACTGCTAAGCTTTCAGCTTCTACCTGATCATACCAAACGTAGTTGTTTGGCTTATCCGCCAATTTATAGTTGATAACAACGAGCGGAATAGGGAGTTCATCGATAAGGCTTGAAAGTTGTTCTTCACCATTACCTGCCTCAATATGTGAGGTTTTGTAGTACAAAATCCCGTCACAGCGTCGATCAACTAATTGGTTTATAGAGCGAATGCCACTTTCAATGTTATTGGTATCAGTTTGAGTGATGATCAAAAATTTGTTTGATTCTCTTGCCATAGCATGAGCCAGATCCATTATTTCCATGACGTTTTGAGAACTATGATAGCCAGAAGGAAGGATTAAGCCCACGCTATTGGTTGTTTGATTGGATAAAGATTGTGCAAGAATGTTTGGTCGATAATTGAGTTCCTCTATCGCTTTAAACACCGCGTCTCTCGTTGCTTGCGATATACGTCCTTTCCCGTTCATCACACGAGACACTGTCGTTTTAGATACTCCTGCTCGTCGGGATACATCCAACAATGTTGTCATATTTATCTTTCCAAAATTTCTAATGATGTGATTGTAGCGAAGAAGAGCTAAATGCCAAACAGGTAAAGCGTTAAATTTATAGATAGTCCATAAAACTTAGTAAGTTAGATAAATAAATATCGGTACGTTAAGGTTTACAGAATCGGGGGATTAATACCCATAAATTTATGGACAACCGGTTGTTCAGATTATAGGTTTTTCATTATATATCAATCAGTTATTTATTTGTCCTTTCAAATTTTTCTAACTTTATCTGACAATTATCAAATTGAATTCTATCTATAACAGCAATCTTTATGCAACCTGTTTGCATTTTGAACAAATATTTTTGTCTTATTGTGATTTTATTGTGACTCAAAGCACGAAAAATGTTCTTTTTTGTATTTTTTACTTACACTGAACAACCGGTTGCGCTTAGTATCCGATTTATGGCGACGAGGTAGAGAAATAGAAACTGAGCTTGGCTGACAATCACAGATCGTTAGGTCAGAAAAGAATTAGTTCTTTAAATACAAGGCATTAACGTTGTGAGGTTTTGTTTGTTCGCACCGGAATGTGACCATTTTCACTCGTTTCCTAATTGATGGTTTTGTTAGTTTGTCTCACAGAGACAATAAAATGGGTTAACTCAGTCAAGTCTTACTACTTAGTTATCTGTATGTTTGGGTACCAGGAACTTGATTAGTTCTTAGTTAGCTTTTAAAAGGAATTAGTATGGACAATAAGAAAATTGCCAGTGAGATCTTACCGCTTATCGGGGGTAACGGTAACATCGGCCACTTAACTCACTGTATTACCAGACTCAGAATCACACTGAACTCGTTTGATTCTGTAGATAAATCTTCGATTTCCGAGATTCCAGGCGTTCTCGGCGTTAATGAAAACAGTGGTCAACTACAGGTCATACTGGGTAACCGCGTTTCTGATGTATTTGAAGAACTAAAGGCTATTGTTTACGGAACGGATTCTTCTGCGACAGATGAAAGTAAACCAAGCAGTGTAGAAGCAGAGAAAAAAGGGCTGCTAGCAACGATTCTGGACGCTATTGCTGGTATCTTTTCTCCGATCATTCCTGCAATTGTCGGTGCCGGCTTATTAAAAGGCATTATCGTAATGCTCACCTCTTTTGGCCTTGTTCCTGCAGACAGTGAAACTATCAAAGTTCTCACTGTTATTGGAGACGCAGCGTTCTATTTTTTGCCCGTTATTCTTGGTGTGAGTTCTGCTCTGAAGTTTAAATGTAACCCATATATAGGCGCGGCTCTTGGCGGAATTCTCATCCACCCTCAATTGCAAGCATTGATGCAAAGTAGTGGTGATTTTATGCATCTATTTGGCATCCCACTTAAATCAACCCTTTATATGAGCTCAGTGTTACCGATCATTCTTACAATATGGTTTATGTCATACGTTGAGAAATTTTTGGCATCATTCGTACCTAGCTCTTTAAAAGGTGTTTTCCAGCCTGTGTTAACTCTTATGATCGTTGCGCCAGTAATGTTGGCTGTTTTGGGTCCTCTAGGCTCTGTTATTGGTAACGTGATTGCTTCTACTTTTATTCAAATATATAGCGTTGCGGGTATCTTTGCCGGTGCTTTACTTGGTGGTTTGTATGCGCCAATCGTTATTACTGGTATGCATTACGGATTCCTCCCTGTGATGTTTGAATCTATTTCGCAAACCGGCTTTGATTACATTATGGCTATTGGTATTGCGGCGAACTCTGCTCAAGCAGGTGCGACTTTCATGGTCTTCCTGATGACCAAAAATAAAGCATTTAAATCGATTGTAGGTGGTGCTGGTGTCAATGCCATTATTGGTATTACAGAACCTGCCATCTTTGGTGTAACCCTGAGATTGAAAAAACCACTTATCGCGGCGTGTATTGGTGGTGCTTTGGGTGGCGCTGTTATGGGGCTATTCCAAATTGGTTCTACCGGTATTGGTACTGGGCCACTAGCTGGATTGGCATTCTTCTTTGGTCCTAAATTTGTCTATTTCATTGTTGGATGTTTGGTGTCGTTTATCAGTGCAGCAGTGTTAACCAGACTTATTGGCTTTGAAGATGTAAAAAGTTCAGTTGTAGAAACAAATAAATAAAGACGAGATGTATATGAACAAAGACAAAGTATTTCCAGAAGGCTTCCTATGGGGTGGCGCTCTAGCGGCTAACCAATGTGAAGGTGCTTATAATATCGATGGAAAAGGCCTGTCTGTTGCCGATGTTCTGCCTAATGGTATTGCCGGTAAAATTATGGATTCAGATGAAGGTCATTATCCTTTTCATGATGCGATAGACTTTTATCACCGCTATAAGGACGACATTGCATTATTTGCCGAAATGGGCTTTAAGTGTTTACGTCTTTCTGTCGCCTGGACTCGTATTTATCCTAACGGTGATGACGCTGAACCGAGTGAAATTGGTTTAAAGTATTATGAAGATGTGTTTAACGAACTGCTTAAACACAATATCCAGCCTATGGTAACCATTTGTCATTACGATATGCCGTTAGCTTTGGTTAAAAAATATGGTGGTTGGCGTGACAGAAAACTGATTGACCTTTATGTTCGCTACTCAAAAACTCTATTTGAGCGTTATAAAAATCAGGTGAAACTGTGGTTGACGTTTAATGAAATCAACATCATTTCTCACTTCCCATTTACTGGTGGTGGTTTGTTGTTGGACGAGTCTGATGAAAATCGCGAACAGATTATCTATCAGGCAGCACACCATCAATTTGTTGCCAGCGCGTTGGCTGTGGGTGAGTGTCATAAGATAATACCGGATGCGCAAATTGGTTGTATGTTAGCCTTTATTCCATTTTATCCGTATAGCTGTAATCCGGCTGATGTTCAGGCGGCTTACGAGCAGCAACAAGAGCAATTATTGTTTAGTGATATTCAGGCGCTAGGTGAATATTCTAATTTTGCCAAAGGCTACTTTGAGAAAAAAGGCATCAAAATAGAGTTTGCAGAAGGGGATGTAGAAGCGCTGAAAGATAACATGGTCGATTTTGTTAGCTTTAGTTACTACATGAGCTGTGCGTACAGTGCTAACCCTGAAGATAAAGAAACCACGGATGGTAACATTCTTGGTGGCGTTAAAAATCCTTACTTAGCGACTTCTGATTTTGGATGGCAGCTCGATCCTCAAGGTTTGAGATACACGCTTAACGTACTTTACGATAGATATAAAAAGCCTCTGTTTATTGTCGAAAATGGTCTTGGAGCAATAGATACCATTGACGAGAACAACCAGGTAAATGACGACTATCGAATCGAGTATTTGAAAGATCATCTTATTGAAAGTAAAAATGCCATTGATGATGGTGTCGAACTTCTTGGTTATACAAGTTGGGGACCTATTGACATCGTAAGCTCATCTACTGGTCAGCTTAAAAAACGCTATGGATTTATTTACGTCGATATTAATGATGAACGTGTTGGTACATTAAATAGATATAAGAAGAAAAGTTTTAATTGGTATAAAGAAGTAATCAGTACCAACGGTAAATCACTCTTTAATAAATAACTTAAATTCAGTAATTAATATATATTCAGCGCCTGTGTAGAGCAGGCGTATGAATTCTTATTGCATATTTATAGGGAAATAAAATGTTATTAAACCAAAATAAATTAATTAAATGTATATCTTTAGCTTTGGTTTTAGGCTCCAGTAGCAGTTATGCCGTTGACTTCCATGGATACGTTCGTGGTGGTGTATTTACTTCAACAAACGGTGAAATGAAAAGTTATCGCTTAAACAATTTAGGAAGATTTGGTAATGAAGTTGATGGTTACTATGATATAGCATTACAGCATCAAATTTTCAGTGATGATACCGAGCGTCGGTTTGATATTCGTGTTGATGCTGAGGGTAATATGGATATGCGAAACAACTGGGAGTCAGTGGGCGTTGACTCATCTTCTGACGATGAGAGTTTATCGTCAACCAATAACCCGATGGCAATTACACAGTATTTCTTAGAAGGGTATGGATATATCCCTTCTCTACCTGATGCTTCCGTTTGGGTAGGTAAAAGAAGTTATAAGTCTCGTGAATTGCAAATGTTTGACTATAAACTAATCGGTGTATTTGGCCCTGGTGCTGGTATTGATCATATGAGTATTGGACCTGGAGACTTATCTCTAGCTTGGATACGAAACGATTCTTATGCTGATGTGAAAGTTTCTGATTCAGAAGCAAGTAATACTTTAAATAATACTAATATATTAGATATTAGGTATGCGAATTTACCTCTGTTTAATGATGTAAAAGGAGAGGTTTTAATTGACTATGCTCTAGTGAATAAAAACGATGCGCAAAAATATAACGAAGATAATGGAATAAATTATAAGTCGGAAAATTCATTGCAGACTTCGTTTATTATTACTGCTCCTTTAGACAATGGGTTTAACGAAACTGTTATTCAGTATGCGGATCATGGTTTTGCACCTAATATGGTGAATCATGGTTATTATCTGCAGGCAAATTCAGATTTTGGTAGTGCTAAAGGCTTTAGGGTAGCCAACTATGGTGAAGAGTACCTGTCGGATAACATTATCGCCAATCACGCTATCGCTTATGCCTACGCTGATAATTTAGGTGATGGCTTAGGCTATGATAAGGCTCAAGAATTATCAGTAGCTTTCCGTCCCGAATACATTTGGAATAAATACAGTAAATCCGCCATTGAGGTATCTTGGTTTGGTCGTGAAGAAACGTCTGGCTCAACAACTGAAGAATACCAAGGCCATAAAGTAACGCTAGCACAGGTTCTTTCAGTTGGTGAAAGCCAATTCCTGAGACCTGAGATCAGAATTTATTCTACATATCTAAAAGCGAATGATGAAACGCCTTTTGCTGATAACAAGGATAGTCAACTGAGCTTTGGTATACAGATGGAAGCTTGGTGGTAAGTCCATAAATGTTAAGTTTTAGAAGCTGTTATTGCACTGAATAATTATTAGCAGTACGTGGAACTCATCCATGGCAGCTATAATTCAATACAGATTTTAATCGGACCATTCCCCCCTAGTTGTCCGATTATTAAAAGTGTCTAAGAGTACAACCTACCTAGAGAGGCTAAATAGCTCCTGAGGGCCTCTCTAGTTATCATATATTTTGGCTAATCTTACTCTATTTAAAATATTCCTATTATACGTTAAACCTATCATTATAATTAACCCTACCAAGTACTATGGAATATCAATGAGCGTGATCGGGTGTATTATTAAAAGAAATATAAGTTTGATAACACAGTTATTAAAAGCGACTAAGACTTAAATACACTTCTTCAAATCAGATATGATCGCATTAAAGCTCTAAACATATTTTCTCATCGTCCTTTCCGCTATACCTATCTGAATTATTTATGCCCCTTTGTCATTAAGCAACTAGCGAAAGATACGTTTCTTTTGGTCGAAATTGACCTATTTTTCCTAATGTACGGTTATATTCTTACTTCGGTACGGTGTTTCAGATAGACATGACAATGTATTATTGATGCCATACCTGTATTTTGCAGTGTAGAACATCTCAATATATTAAGCGGGCATCGTCTGTTAAGAGGTAAACCTTTACCATAAATTGATCTAAATTAACGTTTGTGAGTAATGGCTAATTTGTCATAGTCGAATGGCTTTTTTAGACGAGTTAACCTGTCAGCAAGTTCTTACTATGTCTCCAGATTAAGAAAAACGTTCTGGAGTGATTATGAGCTATACAAATCTACTGAAGCCAGGTCAGATGGGCCCAATTAGCATCAAAAACCGTATTGTGATGCCAGCTATGGAAATTTTGGCGGCTGGTTTTAATGGCGAAATGTCAGATGATTTAATCAAGTATTATGAAAAACGCGCCAAAGCAGGTACTGGTCTAATTGTCACGGCTTATGCGAGTGTGGATGACGAATTTTCTCAGTCGTTTGCGGGTGCTCAGTTAAAACTTACCGATCCTCGTCATACTGCTGGTTTTACCAAGCTTGCAAGAAACCTGCATAAATACGATACCAAAGTTTTTGTACAAATTTATCAGGCTGGTCGTCAGGCTGTACCGTCGAAAATCACAGGTAAGCGTATTGTAGCGCCAAGTGCTGTTGGCTTTTCTCTTTACGATCAAATTCCTGAAGAGATGACAGTTCAAGAAATCGAAAGCTCGGTACAGAAATTCATCCGTTCAGCTCGAATCCTCAAAAATGCCGAAATTGATGGTGTAGAAATACTGGCAGCTGGTGGCTATTTGATTAACCAGTTCCTTAGCCCATACAGTAACAAACGTACTGACCAATATGGCGGAAGTTTTGATAACCGTATTCGTTTCCTTACTCAAATTATCCAGGGTATTCGCGCAGAATGTGGTAAAGAGTTTGCGATTAGTGTTCGCTTTAGTGCCGATGAGTTTACTGAAGGTGGTTACGGCCTTGATGAAGGGGTACGTATTGCGAAACGTCTTGAAGAGTTGGGCGTTGACGTATTGAGTGTTAATAACGCAAACCAGGAACACCGTTACTACATCATCGAGCCAATTACGATCAAAACCGGCTGGAAGTCTCACATTATTCGTACTATCAGCGAAGCTGTAAACATTCCGGTTATGGCGACTAACGTGATTAAAACACCTGATCAAGCTGAAGAGATGTTGGCCGATGGCTTGATGGATTTTGCTGCGATTGCCCGCGGTATGATGGCTGATGATGAATGGTCTCGCAAAGCCTATGAAGGCCGAGGCAATGAAGTTAAACCATGTATCGGTTGTTTATACTGTCTGGATCAAACCGCAAAATTCCAGCGTAGTATCTGTGCCGTCAACCCAACAGTTGCCCGTGATAATGAATTCCCTCCACTAACACGTGACCTAGAAGGTAAAGTTACTGTAGTTGTTGGTGCAGGTCCTGCCGGTATTGAAGCTGCGATGGTTCTTGCCAAACGTGGATGTGAAGTAACGATTTTCGAGAAAAACAGCTACCTGGGCGGTGCAGTAGAGTTAGGTGCACGTACGCCTGATAAAGAAGTTTTATCTACACTGATTGATTACTATCGTATCCAAATCGACAAACTTGCTATCACGGTTAAGTTCAATACAGTCGCTACTGCTGATATGTTATTGAGCATGAATCCATACGCAATCTTTGTTGCGACAGGTGCGGAGCCAATTATTCCTCCTATTGAAGGTGTTGCTTCTGACTCTGTTTATACAGTGGACAAGGTTCTTCATGAAGAATTCTCTATGGCTAACAAAAATGTCGTAGTGATTGGCGGTGGTATGACAGGGTGTGAAGTGGCTGAACATTTAGCACTACAAGGCAATTCAGTTACTCTTGTTGAAATGCAGGAAAAATTAGCTGCAGAAGTTTCTCCAGATAATCTATTTACCGTGTTGAAGAATCTGGATAAACACGATGCATCCATACTGCTTTCTCACCGTCTGGAGAAATTCGAAGAAGGGCAAATTGTGGTTAATGATTTGGCTAATGGTGAACTTAAAAATATCCCGGCAGACGCTGTTGTACTGTCTTTAGGTAACCGCCCTGATAAGAACTTATTTAGCGAACTGCAATCTTGTCACAATAAAGTGGTTGCGATTGGTGACTGCGTGAAACTAGGGCGTGTGGCTCAGGCGGTACAAAGTGGCTTCGAGAAAGCTTATGTTCTTGAATAAGTAGCACAGAGTGAAGATGATCCGCCTTCTTATCGAAGGCGGATTTTTATTTACCTTTCTGGTTATTCGTTCTTACCATACTTGGTGATTGACCAAACTGTCGTCTGAATAGTCGACCGAAATGTGATACATTGTTAAAGCCATTCATTAATGCAATATCAGTAATTGAACGGTTTGGCATACTGGTTAACATTTGGTGAGCATTAGTCAGTCGTGTTGATTGAAGCCACTGCATAGGTGTTTCACCCACTTCTGCAAATAGGCGGTTCAACGTTCTTATTGAAATATGTTGTTCTTCCGCAATGGTTTTCAAACTGAGCTCATTGTCGAGTAGGTTTTGCTGCATAAACGTCTTAATATTATTTAGCAATAACTCGTGGCGAGTATCATCTGCCAATTTATTCGTGGCATGCCTTAGACAAGTGCTCAATAAAGATGTGATTGGTTCAGAAAACTCGCAACAAAGACTGTTGTCCGATTCGCTACTAACACTATAAGCACTTTGCAAAAACGAAGATATCGCGCTGGCATAAGGAGAGCCTTTAGGGATGATGGTTCCCCCTAACTTATCTACACGAGGCAGTTTCCCTTCTAATAAAGTACGAGGGATTTTATAAAAAATAGAACGATAGTAATTCGGGTACTGATAGAGATAAGGGTAGGCCGAGTCATGGATAAGAATGTCTCCTTCGTTTTGCCTCGCTTGTCTGTCGAATTGGGTAAAATAGCCCGCACCTTTCAGCATCACTGATATGAAAATATCATCTTTATGATCCTGACGAATGTTATGTAATGTCCTTTCGTAGTCAACGCCTTGAGATTCAATATGACTGAGTTCAGTAAGACCAAATTCGGTTATTTCAGCCCTGGCACTGAAGCCATTTCTGAGCAATATGTTATGGCAAGGCGCGTAGACCTCGGAAACAACGTCATTCCAATAGCCCACAATTTCTTTAGGCTTTAAGTGTTCCGTTGATATAACGGTTGTCGCTTCCATTTCTGCTCCAAGTACTGCTCGTACGGCGATGAACGCATATTATACCAAACACAGAAGGACTTAATTGATCTTATTCATAAATTGAATTTCAATATTAACTCTGATTCATATGGTGTGAGTCATTAGTTTATGAAAGACATTGTTTAACGCTAAGTGTAAAAACGTCAAACGCTATATGGTTAGCTTTAATGCACTATAGCTTAAACGATGCGGGGAGCTTATCTACGGCAACTTGAACAAGCAATTCGCTTTCTATTGCTGACAAATCGCTATCACACAGTCTTTGAGCTAGTATTGCCAGTTGTTCTTTGGAACTTACGCTGACTTCTCCTACATACTGCCTTGAGCCTGTACATGAAGACAATATTGAGACTTCTTGCATTTCAGTTAACAGAGGCCTTAATTGTGGGCCACCTTTTACAAGCAAGATAGCCAGACAAGATTGTTCAAAAATTAGGTCATCGACCACAATCGTCGAACGTATTACACCTGAGTCAAACAACGCCATACTGCGGCGTCTAACTATGCCATAAGGACGGTTAAGCCTTTCAGCAAGCTCTCTGAATTGTATTCTCGGAGTGTTGATAAGCTCACGAATGATGTCGAAATCTTCTTCGGACAAAGATAAATTATCTAATACTTCTGAGCTTACTGATGGGGAGCGCGTATCTTGACGCCACTTGTCAATGTGAAGCATTGGCCAAACTTCAACATTGGTAACGTTTGGTGCACAACGAAGTTTTTCGACGATAAACTGATGTGCAGAAAAATCGGATTCACTGACCATCTCACCAAAAAAATCAAAACTTCCTAATGTTCTGGCAAGGTGAATAATCTCTGCTTGTTGATTTGCCCAGCGAGTAAATTCATCCGGGTCACCCTGAATTTTTACTCCGATTGATATCCGTGTAGATTTCCCAACCAGAGCGGGATCAACCAAAGTTACCAATTGTATTACTCCGTCTTTAATCAGCTTTTCAACTCTTGAACGTGCGGCATCTGCGGAAAGAGAAATCGATGAACCCAGTTCAGAGTAGGATAAACGTGCATTTTCTTTTAAATATTCAACCAGTAACTTGTCTTTATCGTCAATTCGTTCAGGCGTTTTTCCTGTTGTAGCGTTCGTCGGAGTATTGGCCAACCGATTTCCTTTCATTTTTTTAACTTTCCTGGATTGAGAGCTCTATACACAAATAAGATTGATAACAACAGTTCACATACTATCGTTGTTTTCTCTCAAAGCGCAAGAAGAGACAAGGAGTTGTAGAGAGGGAACATAGGGTGGCATACGACTATGTCACCCTATGGGTTTAAATCATCTTGCTTCGATATTTAAATGCTAAAGTTGCGGAAAAGAGCGTTAAGACGACAACTAAAGTCGCTATTACAACCATTGCACCACTTGTTCCCATCGTATCGTAGAGAGGCCAGGAAGCAGCGATAGAACCACCTGAAGCGCCATATCCTACGGTGTTTAATATGGCATATGCACCTCTGAGTTTTGGAAGAGGCGTTATGCGTCTGACCAGCGTGAGTCCGACTAATTGCCCCAACCCCTGAGAGGAACCACTTAGTATCGCAGAGATGAAAAACGCGACAGGCGAGTCAATATTGGTACCAATAACCAGTAGTATTGCTCCTATCCCCCCAACGCATAGCCCAATACTTGCCTGAGTCAACGGGGAAAGTTTTGAAGCCAGCATCTGAGCGGTAAATGCAGAACCAAAAACCAGAAATACCAGCAGACCGGATAAAGACGCGCTATTTAATCCAAGCGTATGCTGTAAATATGAAGGTCCTACAGACATGTAAATCGCACTGGTTATATAACACGAAGCAAAGATCAATGTGATAGCAACAAATAATCCTGTTTGCTTAGGTTGTGGAACGTCAGAGCCTGTATCTAGATTCTTGGTATTTTGGTGCCTGAAATTGGCCGCTTTTCTTAATTTGTCATCATTAAACAGTGCAAATGCACCGATAACCAGTAACACCGCTTCGCACATAAACACGGTCTGTGTCGGCTTTGGTAAAAAGTCGGCAAACAATCCACCTAATAACGGTCCGAAAGCTAAACCAATGGATATAGCCAATGATCCGACTAATGCAGGTTTTCTGTGTTTATCATTTTCGAGAATCGCTGTGACTGCAGCAGGGCCACATGACACAAAGATACCAGCAGCAATGCCGCTTAAAAATCTTGCCAACATGAGTACAGTTGACGAGTCGGCACAGGAGAATAATACAGCAGCGCAAAAGCTCACTGCTGTACCTCCGATAAGAGAGGCTCTCCAGCCAATCTTATCGGCAAATCTTCCTAGCCCAAGAAGTCCTATCAGCACGCCAGCTTGATAAAGCGAAAACAACAACGTAATGGTCGATGTTGGATATCCGATTTCATTTTGCCATAACGGGTAGATAGGAGATGGCATATTAGACAACAGGAATATGCCAAGCAACATGGCTGCAGGGATCAATATTTTTCCTCCGTACTGGTAGTTTGAGTAAACCAGTTAGGTGCAACCCAAGTCTGGCGACCATCATCAAATTCTGTGGTACTAGCCATTCTCATTTCAGCTCGAAGTGTTTCTGTTGCTGGAATATTGATGTGAAGCGTTTCGTAACGTGAAGGATCACCGTTGATAACGACACCATAAGCTGCTTTTGCACGCTCTATACTAATATACTCGTCCATGACATCTTCTAGCACCTGCTCTGGTTCGCGGAGTAATGGTGAACCATAGCCGCCAGCGCCAGAGCCAAGCGAAAAAATCGTATCTTTGGCTGCGAGTTTCACTTCAGCCACAATGTCATTAACTTGAAGACTTTCACCATTTTCCTTAACTATCCAGGATTCAGGTCCGGATGCAATACCACCACCATGTACACCTTTTGGTCGGTTGTCGACGCCTTCTAAGTAGTAGTGAGATTCGGCTCCTGCCAGTCGAGGACCATAAGCTGAAATAGTACCTGTTGCTCCACGGAAGTTACCTGCGCCCTCTGAATCAGGACGCACAGTTGCATGCTGCCAAACGACAAGAGGGTAGCGTTGTTCAACAATTTCAGAGGAGTCAATACGTGGAATACCTGCCCCCATAATGGTTGCAAATGCCAGCCAGCCATCTGAATCGGCTGTTGCAGGACCGCCAGAAGAACCTGAAAAAATCTGCAGAATATATTCTTCATTGTCACGACGCGGATCTGTTCCAGAGACAACGGCCTCATGTGGCGGACAGCCCAGAGGTGGCTCTGCTGCACCAATATCCTGCTCTGACATGGATGAAATACCTGCTAAAAGCATACCGGTAACACGGTCAGTGATTGTTCGGGTTGCCGCAGAACATGACGCCGGATGACGCGGAATACCGACCACGCAGTTTTCTCTGACGAGGACTTCAATTGGACGATGGCTGCCTGAGTTATTCGGTACATGCAATGATGATGCATTTTTGTCGGTATTGAGCGCCATAAGAACAGCGGTCACAGCATTATTTTTTGATGTGGCTTCGGTAAGGTTTAAGCCTGTTGGAATACAGTCCGGATTATTTCTCAGATCGATGACGACTTTACCTTCTTTAGGCTTAATATCAATCGTTGCCTGAAGATCTAACCCATCAGGAAGGCCTGGGAAGGCATCCATGTGAGTTTTTACTTTTATGTGGCCTTCTGGCAGTTTTTCGATACCAGCCATCGCCATTCTTTCACCATAGTCAAGCCATTCTTTTACAAACGCACGAACCTGTTCGATGCTGTCTAATGATTCACAAAACGCCTGTAACCGTTTTTCAGCCAAGCGAAGAGCACCTAAAGAGGCAAGGTAGTCACCATACCAGGTATCAAAGGAGCGGATACGTAGTTTAGCAATGCCGATAATGTCCTCTATGTCGGAAAACTCAGATTGAACTTTCACACAAGGAAAGATGATTGCACCTTCTTCATAGACATCTTTCGCTTTAGGCATGTAAGTGGTTGGTAAGGCACAGCCCGCGTCGACCTGGTGAGCTTTTGCCAGTACAGTGAAAACATGTTCTCCCTGATAAAATACCGGAACCATCAAAGTGTGGTCTGCTGCGTGCGTACCGCCATCATAGGGATCATTGTGCAGGAACGCGTCGCCTTCTTTAAAATTAGGGTGCTTACGTGCCATTGTTTGGCTGACCAGTGATGAACCGTAAACGTGCACAGGGATAGCACCCGGAGCAGACAATAACTCGTGCTCGCTGCTGTTGATTGAACATGAAAAGTCTCTCGCAGCCATTGTAGTCGAACGGGCTGTGCGAATCATAGAATTTGTCATTTCACGGGTGATACTATGTAGTCGGTTAGCCATGATACTTAGCGTAACTGGGTCAATTTTCTTCGTTGTTGTTTGGTTTACCATGATTACAGTTCCTTGTTATCTTATTTAAGTGAGATGAGGTAATGAGTTGCACGAGTTAAAGCAACTGCACCTGGCGGGAGTACGATAGTCGTCGTCGGTTCTTCGATAACTGCCGGGCCTTCTATCGTCACATCACTTGGTAGCTTTTCTACCCGATATACCGATCCCTGAATGGTTTCATTGTTGAAGAACATTTCTCTATATGTTGGTTCGATAGCGGCTTCACTATTAGAGATCAGGGGCATAGCAAGTGATGGCTTTTGACGGATTACTTTGCCCTCTGCTCGCCAGCTGACAATCTCTATTGGGGCGCCTGGCTGGTTAACCGAGAAGTATTTAAGGTGAGCTTCATCAAATTTGTCATGTAGTGACTGCAGCGAACTATCAAGGCAGAAGTTTGGAGAGTCTCCAAGCTCAACATCTATTTCAGACAGTTGTTGATCATAGCGAGCTTCAATCACGACATTTCGTGTTCTCTCGCCTGGATTTTCCACTTCGTCAAAGAAAGCCTGAAGTTGTTCGTTGAGTTTGCTTACCACCTCATTGGCACTTTCTCCGTTGAAGTTATTGGTGGTCATATATTGGCCAGCAGACACGGTGGCACTAATGTCGGTACACTGACCGCCCACAGCACTCAGACCTGATGCGAGACGAGGAATGATGATATTTTTAATACCCAAATCCTGAGCGATGCGAACTATATTCATGCCTGCGGCACCACCACCGGCGACCATAACACAATCCCTTGGGTCGATACCCTGACTGATCGTCATATCGGTAGTGAAGCCACGCATGTCTTCTGAAGTGATTTTCAGTACAGCTTCGGCACTATCTTCAATTGAAATACCCAGTGGTTCAGCAAGTCGGGTTCTGAGCGCTTCGCGTGCCGCTTCTAAATCAAGCGTCATACGACCACCGAGGAAGTTGGAAGGATCTAAGTATCCCAGAACCAGCGCTGCATCTGTTACTGTTGGCTCTTTACCTCCACGGCCATAACAGGCTGGACCCGGATTCGCACCAGCACTGATAGGACCAACTCGAACAAGGCCACCGTCATCGATATAAGCAATCGAACCGCCACCGGCACCTAAGGAGCGAGTATCAACAGCAGGTAGCCCAGTCATATGACCGCTCCACTCTGGACCCAGCCATTTATCTCGACTGTAAGCAATTTGTCCGCCAGAGGTTAAGCTAACATCGTAGGAAGTACCACCTGTGTCGACGACAATGATATTTTTGTCTTTAGCTAAAGGTTCTGCCAAACCGTATTGAGCGCCTGCAACGGGAGCCAGTGCCGGGCCTGAGTCAATGGTTTGTATTGGTCTGTCAGCCATTTGTTCAAGGCTCATAACGCCACCACTAACATGAGTCACCATTAATGGGTCACCTTTAAAGCCAGCTTCTCTGAACCTATGTTCCAGGCTTTGTAGGTGTTCTTTCATTAGTGGTTTAATTGATGCGTCAATCGCAGTTGATGAGGCACGGCGATATTCACGTACTACGTTATTCACTTGATGGCTAAGTGAATAAGAGACTCCCGGTAATTCTTCTTCAATTAATTCACCAATACGCAATTCATGGTTTGCGTTTGCGGTAGAGAAAACCAGACAAACTGCGATAGCTTCGACGTCAAGTTCTTTTAGACGTTGTAAAACATCGCGTACGGAATCTTCATCTAAATCAACCGCGACACTACCGTCTGCAAGTATGCGTTCTTTTACTTCAAAACTTAGTCTTCGAGGAATATAGGCTGTTGGGTAAGGTGTAGACAGGTTATATGGGTCTTCTTTACCACCTTCACGATATAAAAGAACGTCTCGGAAGCCTTGAGTAGTAATAAAAGCAGTTTTTGCCACTTTACCTTCAAGGACGGCGTTAGTTGAGCGTGTTGTTGAGTAGACAAATACCTGGCTCTCTTCCAGCAATTCAGTTAACGTCATGCTATTTTCTGTAGCCGCCAGCTCAATGGAGGCTGCGATACCGTTAAAAAGGTCATCAGGAGTAGACGGTGATTTATACAGACCAATCACACGATTTTGGTCTGACAGGATTAAATCGGTAAATGTACCGCCTGTATCTACTGAGATAGTAAATGGTGGTGTTAGCGTTGATTGATTCATAATATCCCTACTTTTTTCTTTGTTAACTTATCGGTTGCGTGCCATTTTTTGTCACGCATCCGATAGTTAATTCCCTGATTTGTTAGTTACGTAATGGATTAGCTACTGCCTGGCTTTTTGTTGCTAATGCGGTAAGCGGTGTAACGATGAGTGTGATCCCGAAGGCGACGAAAGGTGCGATAGTGGCTCCGAATGGACCAGCAACACCAAATGAAAGTGGTAGAGCAACAACTAGAGCGGCGACTAACGCAATCAACCCGGTAGGATTCACGCTTGGAAGCTGCTTTTTGCTATATAAAAAGTCTTCTGGTACGAGTTTCAGCATGTAACGGTTGATAAGAATGTCGGCGAAGACGATACCAACCCATGAAATTAGGAAAATTCCCCAGATACCTAAAACCATGGTTGCTTTGCTATACAAGTCAGCAGTCAGAATGACTACACACATGATGCATGAAATAACCACCCACCAGAATCGTGACAAATTGATGTTGAATAGACGATTGGCAACAGTGGCTAAACCAACCGCTGCGGAATAGACGTTATTGGTATTGATACGAGCTTGAGTAATGATGATAAGCAGTACACCAAAAGCGCCAAAAGCGTGCGTGAAATACACGGCAGGGTCAGATTCCTCGAATGATGCCCCCAACCATGCCCCGAACAATAAAGGAACAAGGAAAGTGAATAGCGTAAACACTGGACCCATCATAAAACCGCCAGCTTTAGCGTGACGGGAAGGGATAAAACGTCCGAAGTCACTCGCGGTTGCTGCAATGCCCGAGATACCAAACATTGCGACCATGACTTGAAGAATTGGCGAACCAGCCGCTTCGTTGAATTGAGAAGATGGTTGTAGAGACCAAAACTCTGGAGCGCCACCTGTATTTAGTGCTTCGAATGCGATAAGTACAAAGAATACTAGTAAAACTGGAAGTGACCACGACATAATTCGGGTAACCAGTTTGACGCCAAAACAGGTAAGCGGGATGAAAATTAAACCACAAGCTACTTGTAGAAGTAACAGAGGTATTTCGGGGAAGTAGGCATGGACAGCGTTGATCATGATGCCACCTTCTAAACCAAAATACAGAAGGTTATTGGTTGCAAAGATGATGGCAGTGACCGTCGAGCCCATATAGCCAAACCCACAAGCTCGGGTAATTAAGTCAGAATTGAAGCCGGATTTTGATGAAAAATTGACCCACACATAACTAATGATCCCTACGATAACGGCTGTTGAACTAGCTCCAATAATGAAGTTTTTTGTGCCAAAAGAATGTACTAGTTGAGCGCCAAGTGAGAACCAAATTAGAGCCGTGGTAATACCTAGCATTACGCTAAAAATAGATAATGCTCCCACCGTTTTTTCTGCTTCTGGTACTGGAGCATTTGCATATTCATCCGCACGATCATCTTGTGCCGATTGTGATTTAGATATGTCCATTAGAAATTCCTTTTCTATGAGTGAAAATATAAGTACTGCCCTTGTTAAATATCCTTGTTGTTAATTGCCATGGTGATAAAAACACTGGTTTAATTGGTTGTCAATGAAAATAAAGCTTGTTTAATGTATTTTTTAGTTTATTTTCTGAACTTTAATTGCATTAATTTTGGGCGAAAGTTGCACTGTAATTGAGCATATGCACCGTGTGACTTTTAATATGAGAAATGAGTTGTAGTAAGGTTAAATGCGTACAGAAGTTGATTTATCAGGTTTACATTGTGTTTATATGTAGCCCTGTATCTGCGAATTGCGGCGAAACTGAATTGATGGGAAATGCACTACTGTTGGGAGAGTTGTATCGTCAAAAATCAAAAGATAACTGGTCTTACCTATTTGATGTGTGTTCGGTTTTTTAAGGCCGTTACGTAATGACTCTCAATACACCAATGAGGAGGGGCGTATCAACGCCCTTGATGGGTTAAATGTATTTGTGATGAATGACGTTGCTGGCGAAGTAGCAGAAACACCGGATGTTTCATTTATGGAGGATTTCTTTCTATTAACCGTAATGTTTTAGTTATCCTGTCTTGGCCCCTTTGACTAATATTTCATTGGTGTTTGGTTGACCCCTGATCTAGCTTGTCAGTCGTAGAAAAACTTAGATCCAGACTAGACTCGCTGAAGGCTTCTTTAACCGAGTTTATGACTTCTAAGATTAAACTATCTTTTGCACGTATTTTATGCCAACTAACGGACACTGGATAGTTATCAAATTTCAGCGGACAGGGGAGATTAACTAGTCCACAGACATGGCTGATCGCTTTAGCCGCGTGGCTAGGGACCGTTGCTAATGTTCTTGGTCCTTTGAGTAAAAATGGTAAGGCGGAAAAATGGGTTGTTGCCATGGATATATTGCGCTTTTGCCCATTTCTGGAAAGTATGTCATCGACGATTCCTGTTAGACCATCTCCTGATACAAGTAAATGATTCGACGCTAAATAGGTTTCGAGAGAGAGTGTTTCTTTTGTTTCGGTAAAAACGAAATCGTTACTAACAAGACATGAATAATTTCCATAAGCGATGAGGTCGCTATGTATTGAGGAGGAGTGTAGGTAACTGGAGGTGATGGCAATATCGATTTGCCGTTCTACTATTGCATTAATCACTTTTTGGCTATTCGTTTGCCTAAATACGACCTTTAGCATTGGATATTTCGACTTAATTTTTTCCGCCAGTAGAGGGCCGATGGATAATTCAAAATCATCAGACAGACCTATTATAATCGACTGGTTCGCATAATTTAGCTCACTTTCGGAGAGATGGTTTAGCGTCGAAAGAAAGTTATCTAATGAGTCAGCGATAATCGGTTTAATCGCATGTGCTTTGCTGGTTGGTAGCAGTCCCTGACTATTCCGGATAAATAATTGGTCATCATAAATTAATCTCAGTCTCTTCAGCGCAGCACTCACCGCTGATTGAGTGACGGAGAGTCTTACCGCAGCTCGACTGGCACTGCCTTCGTCGTATAAGGCAAGAAAAACTCTAAGCAGATTTAGGTCGAACAGACCATTATTATTTTTATTCATACACGATAGAAATCAGTTGTTATTCCCTAACCAGCATGTATCGCTGAGACTAATAAGTAGATGTCAACTATCTGGAGAGCCATCATGACCAAACATATTGTTTCAGCACTGCAAATTGGATCAAAGGAGTCTGGTAAGAAAGACACTTTGCAGTCAATCCTATCTTACGAAAATGAAATTATCCAATCTAAAACAGAGCTCGTAGTCATGCCGGAAGCTTTGTTGGGTGGATATCCTAAGGGAGAAACGTTTGGAACGTATTTAGGATATCGTCTTGATTCCGGACGCGAGGCTTATGAGCGTTATTACGACAATGCGATTACTGTTCCGGGAGAGGAAACTGATGAGTTAGTAGCTCTCTCAAAAAGAACGCAATCTTCAATTGTTATTGGGGTTATTGAGCGAGATGGGTCTACATTATATTGCACTTCCCTTTATATCACACCCGAAAGTGGGCTAGTTGCCAAACATCGAAAACTCATGCCTACAGGTACGGAACGCCTAATCTGGGGGCAAGGAGATGGCTCAACTCTGGCTACGGCGGATACTGGGTTTGCTAAGATTGGTGGCGCAATCTGTTGGGAAAACCATATGCCGTTACTTCGTATGGCTATGTACGCTCAAGGAATAGATATCTGGTGTGCACCGACTGTTGATGAGCGTGAAATTTGGCAATGTAGTATGCGTCATATCGCTCACGAAGGGCGTTGTTTTGTTGTTAGTGCTGTACAGGTGCAAGGTTCGCCAGAGCAAACAGGTAGAACTGCGGAAGGATGGGATTCAAATCGCCCCTTTATTAAAGGTGGCAGTATTATTGTTGATCCACTAGGTAACATATTAGCAGGCCCGATGTATGGAGAAGAGGGATTACTGACGGCGGAGATCGATATGTCACAAATAACCAAATCTCGCTATGATTTTGATGTGGTAGGGCATTATGCGCGACCTGATGTCTTCTCTTTACAAGTGGATGTAAGTGAAAAAAAGAGTGTAACAACTAAATCATAATCGACCTTTACGTAGTTCAGTTTTGGTCTTGAGTGTAAAAAAGAGAGAGCGATATATGTCGCTTATATCAACTATCGCTCTTTCTGTGTGAAATATGTTTAGCTCTTTTAATTGACTGATACTAACTGTTCGTTATTAGCTGCATTCGGTTTCAATAAGCTGCCGATAACAAAAGCAAGCATGCCAGTAATCATCGTCGGAACGATGGGGTGGACACCAGCCATATCGGGTTTGAGCCAAACTAAGCTGATGTATACACCGAGCCCAATGACCATGGAGCTAAACGCGCCGGTAGCCGAGGCTTTTGACCAGTACAAACCAAATACCAGCGGCCATAAAAATACCGCCTGAAGACCACCCAATGCCACAAGGTTCAGCCAGATGATCATATCCGGGGGATTCGTCGCAGCAACAAAAACCAGACTGGCGAAGATAGCTGTCGTCCACAGTGAAATGCGGTTCAGTTTACTGTCTGCACGCTTGTCTTCAACGATCTGGGGATTGATATAGTTTATATAAAGGTCTTTCAGCAGCGTTGATGATGCTTGAATCAGCTGTGAATCGATAGTCGACATAATGGCCGCCATTGGCCCTGCGAGAAAAATTCCGGCAAACATCGGAGGCAGAACCGTCATCATCAGTGTTGGCATGATTTGATCCGGGCTGGCAACCTCTGGCACGAGTGCTCTGCCTAAGGCTCCGGTCAGGTGAGTTCCAAACATCAGTAATGCAATCATAATTGTACTGATCACCATACCTTTATGCAGAGAAGGGCTGTCTTTGTATGACATGCATCGTACAGCAGCCTGAGGTAACCCGATCACGCCAAAACAGACCAGAACCCAAAAGCTCAGGATGAACGGCTGACTCAGGAAATGATCCGGACCATATGGTGTCACCAGATCGGGGTCAATGGAGTGAAGTTTGGTGACCAGGTTTTCCAGACTCCCACCAGCATGAATAACACCAGCCAGCAGAACGATGGTGCCGATGACCATCATCACTCCCTGAACGGTGTCGGTCAAAACGACGGCCCGGAAACCACCAATTGTCGTGTATATTCCGACTGTACAGGCGAATAACAGTAGCCCATTCTGATAGCTGATACCAAGCACTGTCTGCAACAGGCGGGCTCCCCCAACAAATTGCACTACCATTGTTCCGAAAAAGGCCAGAAGCAGAGCAAGTGAAGAGAAGATCACGACTTTTCGGCTCTTAAAACGGGTATATAACATATCGTTGATCGTCACCGCGTTATGGCGTCTTGCTTCTATCGCAAATTTTTTCCCCAGAACGCCCAGAGTCAGCCAGGTAGCCGGAAGCTGGATCATTGCCAGTAACACCCAGCCCAGTCCCATTTTGTAAGCCGCTCCCGGTCCGCCGATAAAGCTACTGGCACTCGCATAGGTTGCGGCAAGTGTCATGGCGAGGACAAATCCTCCCATACTGCGGCTTCCCACGAAGTATTCGGTAAGAAAGTTCCCCGGCTTGTGATAACGGCGAGTCAGGAATGCCAGAGCGAAAACCGCAAAAAGGTAAATACATAAAGGAATAATAAGCTGGCTATTCATAATGTTCGTCGTCGTATTTGTCGAGAGGGATATCCTTATAAAGGTATTTAACCATTAGCGCGCATAGCACGGTAAAAAGGATGGGACCAAGTACACATGACAATACAAACCACAGTGGCATGCCCCAGTATAATTGAGGGAGTTGCAGTTCGTCTTTTGGCGCAGAGAAAACATAGGCACCACAGTACCACCAGGCAAAGTAGCCCAGAGCAAGAAGTATCGCCCAACATGCTTCGCGATTGGCCTGATGGATAAGATCAGAGTTTTTTTGCATAAATTCACTGTTTAGTTAAATCGACTACCGTAGGAGGCATACTCTAAAACAATTGGACTAGAACATTAACAGGTGAGGCCTAATTTTCCATTTTTCAGTGGCTTTAGCTAGCAATACTCATCGTCAGCCTTCAATCAGGTCAACCTAGAGCGAATGCTCGATTTTGTGAACCAACCTTCTTTTATCCATTCAACCTGTTGATTATAAATTATAAGGTGGCTTAATAAGCTTCAGCATTATGCTACTCACCCCATAACGAGGTGTTATATTTTACAAGGAGAGTAAATGAGAATTTTGAGTTTATTATCGATAAGTCTTTTAGCTTTAAGTGGTTGTGCATCAAAGCAGGAAGTTTATCTGACACAATCACCAATTAAAGTTGAGCTACAGGACTTACAAGATTATTGGGTTCAGACATCTGAAGATTTTAGGTTCAGTTTAAAACCTCATATTGATGTGCCAAAAATAGGTGGTTATGTACAAATCAACTATTTAATAGACTCGAATGGAGAGATATTTAACCCTACAATTATAGAGTCATCTCCCGAGGGGGAGTGGGATCTCATCGCGTTAAAGGCTTTAAGTAAACTAGAATATGTTCCGTCTGAATCTAATACATTAAAAATACCTGTTTACGTGACAAGTGAAATCAGTTTTCAAAGTAGATAAACTTGCCTAAAACTTATAAGCCTTCTTTCATTAGATAATAGTATCGTTTTGGCTGTGTCAGCAGCCAATTTATCTCGAACAACAAAGTTATCTACTTCACTTATTCATTCTGATCATTAAGCAATGCCGAGACAGACAGATTCAAAAATAAATTAGCCTCGAAAAGAGTTTAAATAAAAACAGCTCATAGTTAAATTATTGGATCGCGACGGCATTGCCCTGGTGTGATGCCAAATCTTTTTTTGAAAATCTTGCATAGATAGCTGATATCTCTAACACCAACTTCATCTGCAAGTTGCACAAGGTCATGGCTAGAATGCGTCAATCGCCAGTACACATGTTGTAAACGCAACTCTTGCCAATAGTGACGCGCGGAAACGCCAAGCTTTTGCTGAAATAAACGGTCCAATTGTCGTCGACTGATGCCAATGAGCGTAGCAACCTGGTCAACGGTTATTGTCTGCTCTAAGTTTTCTTGCATTAAAGAAACCGCTCTATCCATATGACGATTCTGGTACAGTCCCTGATGTGACGACTTTAGGCGGTGCTGCATACTGCGGTTTTCATCAACTAGCATATCCGCTAAGCCTTTTTCTGCTTTTATCTGGCCAACATGTTTTTGCAAAATTGCCACTGCAAGATCGATAGCGGCACTTCCCCCGGTACAACTGATCAGCTTGTGATCAAAATGATAAAGCTGTTCATCTCGTACGACGACTTTAGGGTAGGTCGCTTTGAATTCACTATGATGTCGCCAATGAACCACGATTTGGTGACGGTTCAGTAACCCTAGCTCAGCAAGGGTAAAACAAGCGTTATCGATGCTTACTATTGATATTCCATTTGCGATAACAGTTCGAATAAAAGAGCGGTAATAAGCTGATTGTTGCTGTGATTCAATCGCAGTACGGCTACCAAACAGAACCACATAGTCAAAATCCGCAAGCTGAACTTCGCTAGGGTCGAGATCAACTTTAATTGGGATCCCGCTACTGGAGACAACTAATCCTTTGGTGTGAGATAAAATTTTCCATGAACAATACCGTTGTTGACTGTTATCGGCTTCATCTGCTGAAAAACGGAGTTTATCCAAGAAGCCGCCAAACGGAAGCATGTTAAAATTATTCAGAGGTATCAATAGAAACCGGACACCATTTTCTGCGTTCATTTGTCTTGCGCCCTTTGTCTAAATAGTCATGTTTTACATCCAGAATATACCATAAACAATTTTGGAACTGAGAGATACTAAACCCAATTCAGTTTCTCAATTAATCGGTTATTTATGACGTTTGAAATTTGGTGTGTCTTTGCTTTGTCTGCTCTAGGTCTTGCTTGTGTGCCGGGCCCAAACTCACTTTTGGCACTAAGTCATGGTGCTCGATATGGTTATAAAAAGACAATTTGGACGATATGTGGGGGGATTAGTGGCTTTTTCATATTGATCACGGTAGCAATGCTAGGATTGGGCACGCTACTAGAAGCAAAACCTGAGTTGATGATTGGTCTTCAATGGTTGGGCGCATTATATCTTGCATGGTTAGGATTCAAGCTATTCTTCGTATCAGCTGTGAGCATAGAACAAACAAAAAATGTGGTTTCTGTGTTGCCTAAGGAGCTGTTTAAGCAAGGGTATTTTGCTGCACTGTCCAACCCGAAAGTATTGTTATTTTTTACGGCTTTTTTAGCTCAGTTTATCAACCCAGAAGAAGCATTTATTCCACAGTTCCTGGTGATAACATTCAGCTTTCTTTGCATCGAGTTCGCTGTAGAGTTTAGCGTGGCAAGACTCGCTGATAAGGTTAAAACGCTACTTTTAGCCAATGGGCGAATCTTCAATCAGTGTTGCGGTGCGATTTTCTTGCTGTTAGCAGCAGTGGCTGTTGTTAAAAGCCTATCATAAGGGAATGGCAAAGCTGTTATTTCACGGCTATCACGAAAGGTTTTAGTCGAGCCTTGTTTACTATCAAGCTGAACTCGAGCAGGGGTTTAGTTTTTATACCTAAAGGTATTACTATCATCAATAATCTCAATTTTGATCGGCACGACGCCTTTTTTGATGCTGCCTATTTGCTCAAATGCTTCTTGTGAAAGATCAATGACTCTGCCTTTTACAAAAGGACCTCGATCATTGATTTTGACATCTACCTTTTTGGCGTTTGCTGTATTGGTGACTCTCACGATTGTTCCAAAAGGTAAGCTTTTATGAGCCGCTGTGTAAGCTCCTTTGTTATATCGCTCACCACTTGCTGTACGTTTTCCGTGAAACTTTTGACTATACCATGAAGCTTTACCTGTAAGCTGATGTGATCTGGAATAACTTGTTGTTTTATCTTGGCTTATGGCCGAAGCGGAGGAACACCCAACTAACAAGTTAAGGATCAAAGCGACAAAAATGAGATTAAGTTTTTTCATGCGTTTTAGCTTGTTATACAACATGGTCAGGCTTGCCACTATTACATTAAGTCAGTAGAAAATTGAATGAGACAAGCGCTATCATTCAATACGATTGCTGATTGTTTCATAGACTGCATTTAGTTTGGTCATGGGTAAGAAAATTTTTGGATCTGAAATTACTAACGTTAGGCCCTTTTTGACGATTGAACGAGATGATTAATGTCCTCTAATAGTCTGTAAGAACAAACTGTATGCCAGTGAATCGCGGCGATTCATTGTTGTTTTTCAAATATATCCATATTTTAGAGATAGAGTTGGTTAAACAAATAGGAAGCACAACTGGCTTCCTAATTGTTTGTTAAAAGTAAGAGACTGAAAAAAGAGATCAGTGGGAGTGATGCAATAGCCCGGCAGAAATCATCGTGGCAGTTGCGATTTCCTGACATCGCTTAGTGTTTATGCAACTACCTGCGGCGACTTGTTGAGCACTTGAATATACCGTTAGCCCTTCTTTTATCGTTTCTAATACTTTGATATCGGCCAGTGTTTCAGGTTTTGCCGTGAGCGGGTTATCAGACAAGATAACCAAGTCAGCGAGTTTTCCTACTTCCAGAGAACCTTTGCTTTTCTCTTCTTTGTATTGAGTAGCCGCCCATAATGTTTGCGATTTTAATCCGTCCAGCGCCGACACGCGTTGTTTAGGCCCCAAAACATGACCAGTACGACTTACGCGGTTAACTGTCGCGGAATAAACACGCATTGAGTTAGGCAGAGCCACAGGAGAATCATGGTGAGAGGTATAAATGATGCCTAAATCTCGAGCCCAGCCGGTTGGCGAGATATTCTCTGCTCGATCTTTGCCTAAAACGGAATTCATGTGCCAATCACCCCAATAGAAAGTGTGCATTGGGAAAAACGACGGAAAAACGCCCAAGCGCTTAAATCGCTCTACTTGATCTTTACGAGCGGTCTGCGCATGTATTGCGATAAAACCTCGGTCAGGTACACCGTGTTTTTTCTCACTCGCTTCAATACCATTAAGCAATTGATCAATTGCAGCATCACCGTTGACATGGGTTAACAATTGCCACCCATTACGGTGTGCTAACTCTATAAGCTCAGCGGCTTGTTCATCACTCATACTCGGGTAACCTTTGTAGCCTTTCTCTTGACCAACAGGTGGAACAAGATAAGGTTCCGTTAGCCAAGCGGTTTTGCCTTGAGGAGAACCATCCAGATTAAGCTTAGCTCCCGCGACGCGAAATCCATTAGAATACTCGCTTGAGTAATACGGAGGAGAGATAACCTCTTGAGCCACTTGAATATCAGGATACGCGGCCACATCGATAGGGAGTTTTCCCGATTGAGCTAAGTCGTACATAGTTTTCACCGCCGACGTTGAAGCGCGGCCTTCCTGAGCGGTGGTATAACCAAAACTTGCGTAAAGCTCCATACCCGCTTTAAAAATGACTTCATTCTCTTTGGCGTTGAGTTTGGCAAATAGCGGTAGCAAGGTCCCAAAGAAAGCAGTTTCTTCCAGCACACCATTAGGTGTTTTTCCATCACTCTCACGACGAATCTTACCGCCATCAGGATCGGTGCTCTCAGCCGTCAAACCTGCCAACTCCAATGCTTTAGTGTTCAACGTTGCTAAGTGACCTGACTGATGAATAATAAGTACCGGAAGGTCTTTAGATACTTCATCCAATTCTTGGCGAGTAGGATGCCTTTGCTCTTTTAACTGTGAGTCATCATAACCAAACCCCAGGATGATTCCATGCTTGCCGTTTTCTGGCTTCGCCACCCAAGATCTTAGTTCTTCTTGCAGCGACGCAATACTATTTACATTACCATCAGGATCGGCAAGTAAGTTCGCAGATAACGCTTGAATGCCCGTGTTAAAAACATGTCCATGACCATCGATAAAGCCTGGGATCATCGTTTTACCATCTAAATCGACAATTTTCGTATGATCATCTCGTAACTTCATCAATTCTGATTCTTTACCGACCGCTAAAATGCGACCATTTTTAATCGCTAAAGCTTCAGTGGTAAGGTCGGAGTCATTAACCGGAATAATCTCGCCGCCAACATATATCGTATCTGCAAAAGGTTTTGCTGGACTTGCTGCCAAAGTGGTCCAACTGACAGAAAATAAAGCGAATACCAAAGGTGAAATTCTCATGATGTTTCCCTCAAAGAAACGTCGAAAAATGACTTGGTAGGAAGTAGAAAGTGTAGATTAATCAGGTAGATTTTTCCCAACTTATATCAAAAAGGTTTCATTTAAGGAGAAGAGTTTAGTCGAACGCTAAAATGGTAGGCGGTATTAAAAATACGTAAACAGACGATTGACGAATGAGGCTTACCAACTTTGTGTTAGGTAGAGTTGATAGGCCTAATTCAAGTTGTCTGAACGGTAGTCGGCATATCAACTTTAGAAGCCTTAGAATTTTTCGTTAAAGAGGATTAGTGGTAATCACAGTGCAATCTAATTGGCTGAAATAATCTTTTGCTACCGTATTGCTTGGAGAACAGATTAGGTAATCAACGTCCTTAGATTCCATAAATGGGTAGGGGCCTAATGCTTCAATTTTGTCCTCAGTACATAACGCAACAATTGCGCCAGCTTTTGATGCTGCATGGCGTTTGAACTCACCATCCTGATAGTGAATCGCGCTGAATCCTGCTTCAGACGACCATCCACAAATCCCCATAAAACAAAGATCAAATCGAAATTTGCTTAGTGCTTCTACGGCTGTAATGTCGATGGCTCCACCAACGGCATAATTCAATTCACCACCAATAAGAATGGTTCTGATATGCTGTCTTTCCAGTAGTCGGGTGGCGATAGCTGGGCTGTTAGTCACGACCGTTAAACCGATATCATTAGGTAACAGGCTTGCGAGCAACATATGGGTACTGCTGGCATCTAGGAAAATAACTTGTTCTGCTTTGATAATGGTTAGTGCCGCAAGTGCTAAAGCCTGTTTTTCGCTATTTCTGTTCTCCAGGCGTTGCTCTTGCGTTCCTGTCGGTGGCACGAGAGACAGCGCACCGCCATGAATTCGTTTACATAATCCTTCATTGGCAAGAAAACGTAAGTCTCGACGAATCGTGGCTTCGGTGGTCCCAAGTTGTACGGCTAGGTCAGTTGCCATCACTTTACTATGAGATTTCAGTAAATTCAGGATTAACTGATGGCGTTCTTCTGGTGAAAATTTTTCCATTATCATTTTCTATTCATGAACTAGTGCAACCATTATAAACAAACACGCTTTGTGTTCATATCTGTTCGTTTATGCTTGTCGAGTTTCCATCTTTAAAGTGGCCAGCCCAACTTAAGGAACAGGTTATGATTTTGTTTGCAGGGCTAGAAACTGTAAAATCGTGTGCATTACACCATCCTCATCATTCGAACGGGTAATATAGTTTGCAGCCGCCTTCGTCTCTTCAAAAGCATTACGCATGGCAAAGCTAAAGTGAGCACGTTCCATTAGCTCGATATCATTGAGTCCGTCTCCAAATACCATGGTTTCAGCTTCTGTCGCTCCGACGATGGATTGCAGTTTTTCAACGGTGGTTCCTTTGTGAACGCCAGCATTCGCAATATCGATCCATGCAGCTTCTGATACAACGATATAGGCTTGTTCGTCAAAATGAGAGAGTTGAGGACGAATTAGTGGACACTGTTTGTTCTCATCATAAACAGTGATCTTCACGAAATCAGAATCAATATCTGGATATGAATCGACCAATTTTACCTCAGCATAAGAACGTCTCACTAAGGTGCGTAAATGCTCGGGTGTATCTCGTTTGATAGCTGCAAATTCGGGGGTACACGCAATGACGATATGCGAACCTTCGATAGACTCTAATTGCTGAATGATGTTAAGACCTAACGCATTATTGAGAAGAGATTGATAAATAATCTGTCCCTGATGTTTGATACGAGTAGCGCTGTCTCCGAGTATCCAGAAATCTTTGCTTTGTTCACCGAATAGTTCTTCAACCCGTTCAACTTGCTTGCCAGTACAAGGGGCGAACTTCACACCATGCTCTTGCATGCTGGTGACTACCTGCTGGAATAATTCGCGGTTGTAATCCCCATGACGGTTTAGAAACGTCCCATCCATATCCGTGATAATCAGTTTAATCATTATTGCATTCCTCATTTTTTAATCGGTCACTGAAATAATAAGAACACAAGTGGACACAATGATCAACAAATGAACATCATTTTGATTGTCTTTGTTCATTGGTGTTTGTTTTTGTTTATGCTCCCTTGCGAGTAGCACTTGATGGCTTGACGAAATAATGATTAGCCAATTTGTGTGGAGAGCTATGCATTTCGATAACACGCAAATAGACAGCAAGGAAAAGACATTTAAGTAAAGTGATCACTAACTAGATCAGTAACAATGAGATCCTTATTGAGTATTTGGTTAATAGTTGGCAATTTGATTATTTTTTGTGCTATAAAGGTGCTCGAATGACTCCCAAGCTGATTCAGGGAGTAGAATTGGAGTAAAGATATGGTTAAATGGTATAAGTTTTATAGTTTAGGTGCGCTGATTGTTTTGACAGGATGTAACCTTGTTGAGCAAGACATTTCACAAGAGAGCTCAACCCGAAATGAAAAACAATTAGTTTATCCAGCTATGGCTGTACCGTTGCAACCGAATGCAATGGCAGAGGCTAATATTGCAAAACTAAATCATCTTCTGACAGATAAAGAACTCGACGATGAGACTCGTGCAGAAATCTATTTAAAACGAGGTCTCTATTATGATGAGATTGGGTTAAGAGATTTGGCGAGTACAGACTATGCCAAGTCGCTGGAGATCAACCCTCAACAACCTGATATCTACAATCTGCTTGGGATGTACTACACCCAACTGAGTCAGTTTGATGCTGCCTATGACGCATTTTATTCATCTCTTGAATTGGATCCGAGTAATAAGCAGGCTATCTACAACCGTGCAATTGCACTTTATTATGGTGGAAGACCAGAACTTGCACTGGAAGATATGAAAACTTTCCATGAGGACAACCCGAATGATCCTTTCCGTGCTATCTGGTTATACATTATAGAATCGGACGTTGATAAAACTGCAGCAACGGCAAAGTTACAAGAGAGTTATAAAAACCGCACCGATGAGTGGGGTTGGGTGTTAGCGGGTATACTGCTAAACGAAATAACTGAAGAAAATGCTGTTAAACTGGTTACTAATAGCACAACAGATAATAAAGTGATGGCACAGCGACTTACCGAAGCTTATTTTTATTTAGGTAAGTATTATATGGAACATGGAGATATGAGCCGAGCGCTATCAGTGTACAAGTTAGCCATATCTTTGAACGTATGCAGTTATAATGAGCATAGCTATGCATATTTAGAGTTAGAACGTATTTCCAAAGATTTTAAAGCTGCGAAAGAAGCGGGTAATACAGAAAAATTTGTTAGTTTAAACTAAATACCATCTGCATATACCTAAATAGAAAAGGCGAACAACTCAATGAGTCGTTCGCCTTTTATTAATTCATTTCAAAACCTGTCGTTTAGCGACCGTCTTCATTAACTCTGTAGTTGAAATCAACGTCAACAATGGCACGATACTCAACAGTACCTCTAGATACTGGGACTTCCTCAACCCTCACTTGAGCACTTTCTACATTCATACTATGTCCGACAACGCTTTGACCAGTAGGATTCAGTTTCCAACGTAACTGGTTGTCATTTGCGCTCGCTAGTGAATCGTACATATTGAAACCAGCATTGATCGCTTCTTCTTTACTAGCAAATGTATCTGAGTATAGCTTTTTGTTGTTTTGAACCATCCGTTCACCAGCGGTAGCGGTAAACGCAAAAAACATACATAAGATTGTAATTAACGCTTTCATAACAGTACCTTATAATGAACAGGATATTAGGCACACACAAAGACTAAGTTCCAATTCATTTGTTCTTGATATCATCCCGATAGTCATCTTTGTCACAATCTTGCAAGCTTTCTGCTATCTGAAAATGAAAAAATGCCTATCTGAAAATGAAAAATCAGCTTCGACTTGTATGGGTGTACTCTCAAAAACAGAGAACCCATACATAAAAAGTAGCACTAATTTGACCTCGATCAAGTTTTGAAAGTTATTAGTTGAGTGTATTGTCATTAATAAATATGGCGACAGGTGGCCATATTTATTCTTATGTTCTTAGTGATTGCTTTTTAGGCGTTCAATGAGCCCACAAGAGCATTTGGGTTTAGACTGAGAAGTGCAGGAGTTTATGTCAGGCTCAGGTTTTTCCTTACATTTCATATATTTGAAGAAAAAATGCCGCCCTTGACGGGCGGTATTTTAGTTATGGAAGTTGAGTAGAATAGGGGAATAAAACGTTGAAAACCGCAGGAGATTAAGCCCTGCAGGCATAAACTGGTTCGTTTTGCTCCACTATACTTTCTTTACTCGAGCGAACCTCAAGTAAGTCCTGCTCTAAGTGCAGTATTTCGCTCGTTGTACGTAAAATTTCCTGATTCAATTGAGGGTGTTCGATTAATGGCAACCCATATGATGGAATCATTTCTTTAATTTTATGCTTCCACTTATCTGAAGCCATCTCGTTACTGAAACAACGTTCAAGTAATTGAAGCATTATCGAAGTCGAAACAGATGCACCGGGTGATGCGCCTAATAAGGCGGTGAGGCTACCATCTTCAGCGTGAACAAGTTCGGATCCGAGGTGTAATTCACCACCTTTACCTGGCACATGCTTTATGATTTGGACGCGCTGACCTGCTTGTACCAAAGACCAATCCTTGATGTCTGCCGACGGGAAGAATTCGCGCAGTGCATTCATTCGGTCTTCATTGCTCTGTGTTAGCTGGCCGATAAGGTATTTGAGAAGATCAAAGCTCTTCATCCCTACTTGTGTCATTGGCAGTAAGTTTGATGGGCGTACGGAATTAAACAAGTCTAATAGAGAACCATTTTTCAGGAACTTACTTGAGAAGGTTGCAAATGGGCCGAATAGAACCACTTCTTTTCCATCTATGACTCGGGTATCCATATGTGGCACCGACATGGGTGGGGCACCGACGGGGGCTTTGCCATATACTTTGGCTTTGTGGGCTTTAATGATGTCAGGTTTTTCGGTCACTAGGAACTGACCACCAACAGGAAAACCACCATAGCTTTTGGCTGCTTTTATTGCTGATTTTTGCAGGAGCGTAAGGGATGCTCCTCCTGCGCCTATAAATACATATTTGGTATGAACAGTACGCGTTTTGTTGCTACTAAAATCCTTCACTTTTAATTTCCAGGTACCATCAGGCTGGTGTTTCAGTGAACGGACTTCGTGTTGCAAGTTGAGTTTGAAGTTGTGATTTGTTCCCAGGGCGTCAACCATGTGATGTGTCAAAGCGCCAAAGTTCACATCAGTACCAAAACGAGAACGGGTGGCCGCAACAGGCTGGCTTGGATCGCGGTTTTCCATCAGTAATGGAGCCCAAGAGCGGATCTGTTGTTCATCTTCTGAATAAACCATGCCATCAAAAAGAGGAATAGTTCGAAGCAATTTGAAGCGTTTACGCAGAAACTCGACATTGTTTTCGCCAGTGACGAAGCTCATATGAGGAGCACTTTTGATAAAGCTACCTGGGTTACTAATTGTGCCTTCCTTTACCAGATAGGACCAAAACTGACGAGACAATTGAAATTGTTCATAAATATCAACAGCTTTACCTATCGTGACCTGGCCATTCGGCATCTCTGGCGTATAATTAGATTCCGCAAGAGAGGCATGCCCCGTTCCGGCATTATTCCATGCGTTGGAACTTTCTTGAGCGACATCATCAAGGCGCTCAAACATTTCTATTGTCCAGTTGGGCTCTAGTTGTTGGATGAATGTACCGAGCGTCCCGCTCATGATACCTCCTCCGATTAAGACAATATCAACCATTTTTTCTCTGTCAGAACTGAGCTGGTTTAATTCATTTATACCAGTTGCGTTGTTCATTGGGGTGTAATCTCTCTCTAAAATAACAAGTAGTCGAAAGCGAGGGATACGTTATTGTCTTCAAAAGTATTATTTTTTATTTTTTATTTTTTATTTTTTATTTTTTATAGTTATTTACGATTGTTAAAATCGCTTGGGTCGATCAGTTTGTTAAGTGCCTCCTGATTGAGCTCTCTTTATACGTTTACGGATAAATACAGCCCATAGATAAGTGATCGAGAATAATAGGGGCACCGACTGTACCACGTCGGGTGATGAGATCGCCACCGTTGTGATGCTTGGGAAATGAAAAATTTTGTGAACTAGCGGCAATGTTACGGGGGCGCTATCTATAGGCTTGATTGATCACTTCTGGAGTCACGTGGTTGTCTTTGGTTAGCATTATCGCTTTTCTCTTAGTAAACAAAAACAAAGCCCATTTGTTAGAGAGCTTTGTTGTAAGTTCAAACCGAAAAGTAAGCTAATCTTCTTTGGTTTTAGCCGCGATGACCTGTTTGGCTATCTCGTCCAAGTGGTTATCCCAGGTTCCGCAACAGCCACCCCAAATGTCCATGTGCGGGTATCGTTTAGCCAGGTCGCCACATTGCTCGCCCAGTTCTACGGGATCGCCATCCTCGAGATGTCCAAGCTTACACAGCGCGAGTTTTTCCATCTTGGATGCGTTTGGTCGAACGCCTCTGATTCGATGTATCCAGTCACTATTCTCAATCGCAGGTTCATATTCCACTGGGTGAGAGCAGTTGATCAAATAAAATTCGACTGCGTTGTCTGTTTCTCTATCAATCGTTTTTATTGCCTCGGCTAAGCTGGGGCCTGAATTGAGTTTCGAACTACTATCTAATGTCAGTGAAATGGCGAGAGGCACACCGATTTTCTGAGCTGCTCGGACAACACCGATTGATTCAGGGATGTTATTGAAGGTGATGGCCAACGCTAAATCGACATCCGCTTTTTTCAAGGTCTCTAACTGAACAGAGTGATAGTCTTCGGCTTCATTCTCCGTGATCTTGTGATTGGTGGAATAGGCGTCGCCTCGTGGTCCGATTAAACCTTGGAACAGAACTTCCGGAATATCTGTGGCGTACTCTTTCGCGACCTCGCGCAGAAACTCAATACATTGAATATTGGCGTCAGCGAGACTTTGTGCAGAGTAGCCCAATAGCGCTCCCCAGTCAGGACTGGCGCGGTAGTCGAGCCCACCCATAAGTGCACAGACCTTATGTTTCGCCGCGACGTCCAGATAACTTCGGAACATTTCTCTCATCTTTTCAACCGCAGCGGGGTTATCGAGTAGGGGGTACATGGCAAACTGGGGTAAATCAAAACCGTACTTATACATCAGTTCCGTTTCAGTCCCTCCCTCGGTTAGATAAAGTCGTCCATCTTGTTGACTAGGAAAAGATTTTTGCAAGGCCATGATAAACCTCCATCTTGTTTAGATGAGAAATGTTCTTTGAAGTTTAGAAACAGTTCGTCATTAATGGCAATTATAATGATGGAATTGTTAATAGGTTTCTTAATGAGGTGTTGTCAGTGGTCTGACTCGTTTGGTTAGGAACACAAAAAGTAGCCGAGAGTGGCTCGGCTACTTTGTCTTGGCAGAGGAGAGGTCATTTTAACAGGCTTTTTAGTGCCACAGTCTCATCAGTTATGGACGGTATCTCGACAACTGTACCTGAATCGATCAACTTTCTTAGTACACGGATTTCGCGACCTTGATTTAAAGTGATGGCGCCTTTTACCTGATTGTCTACTACGTTAAACCAGATTGCTTTGTGAGTTGATACATCACCACGGATTATCCAGTGCTCACCGTGAATATCACCCACAAACTGCAGATTAAGATCGTATTGATCGGTCCAGAACCAGACCGCACCAGGTTGACTAAAAGGTTGCTCCAGCATTGCCGAGGTTGCGATATCGGCTTGTTGGTTGGCATTTTCCCAAGTTTCTTTGCGTACCAGTTGACCTTGCGCATTTTTACACAGGGTGACGTCTCCAGCGGCAAAGATATTTGGGTTGGATGTCTGACATTGGTTATTCACGATAATGCCGTTGTGTGTTTCCAGACCAGCCTGTTGAGCGAGCTGATCGTTTGGTTCAATACCTATGCCGTATACTACTCGATCGCCTTTGATTTGCTGGCCGTCCTGCAGCGTAAGGGTGACGTCACTAGCGGATTCGACTAACTCAATTTGGGCATTGAAGTAAAACTTTACGCCACGATTTTGGTGATAATCTAGCAGAAATTCTTGTACCGGCTTAGGTGTGTTGCGTCCCATCAATACCGGAGCGGCTTCAATTACGGTCACTTCACATCCGCTTTGGCGCGCGCTGGCGGCAACTTCCAGACCAATAGTTCCGGCACCGACAACGATGATACGCTCCTGTTTTTGCAGATGAGGCCTCAAGGCTTGAGCATTTAGACGATGACGTAAAGTCAACGCTCTCTCTCCGAGTTCATCTAATAACGGAAAACGGCGTGCACGAGCTCCGGTAGTGATTAGCAACTTATCAAAGTCTATAAACGTACCATTCTCTAGGCACAGTCGTTGCTGTTGCGGTTCAATGGCTTTTACCGTGTATTGCTGCGTTATGTTGACTTTATTTTGCTGCCACCAGTCGCTTGGCAGGATAAATTGCAACTGGGGATCGTCATCTAATAGTGCCGCTTTTGACAAAGGTGGACGCTCATAGGGCATAACGGTTTCATCACAAATTAGTGTGAGACGTCCATCAAAGCCTTTTTGGCGTAAATAGGCGGCAGCCATCGCTCCCGCCTGACCGCCACCTATGATTACAAAGTGTTTTTCCATGGATTCTCCTTACAGATCGAGACCTGCTGCAACGTGACGGATACCACGAATACCAAGACCGGCATCGGCATTGATCATCACACCTGTCAGCGTTCGGTTATTGCGTCGCGACGCTAGCATCACGTATGGTCCGGTAAAATCTTGGGTTTCTGGCATAGACTGCAGCGGCAGAATTGCTGCTACTTTTTCGGGGGTTAGTGAATCCATAATCGCGCAGTCTTGCTGATTGAGTGATTTAGGACCACGAAGATCCGTCGCCATACCACAAGGTCCAACGCCGTTAACACGCACTTTTGGTGCTAGCTCGTAAGCCAGTTGACGGATTAGACCGACCGCAGCATGTTTACTGGCCGTGTAAAGTGGACCTCCACCACCCGGATACCAGGCGGCGTTGGACAGGGTAAAAATCATGCTGCCCTGGCTTTCAATCAAAGCTGGTGCGGCGGCCTTGGCTCCAAGAATGTAGCCAAGCACGTTCACACCGAGCAATTCGCTGAACCCTTGCTTTAAATTCTCAGCCGGAGTTTTAACCAGCGATGCATTGTGATCCCAGATACCAGCATTACCAATAAAGCAGTCCAATTTACCAAACTTAGTTAGGGCTGCGTCTACAACACGCTGGTTATCTTCCACTGATGTTACGTCACCCTGAACGGCGACAATTCGGTCGCCAAACTGGTGCTTAAGAGAGGCTATTTTGTCTGCAGAGATGTCGAGCGTGGCAATGTTTGCACCTTCTTCAATAAAGCGCTCTATTAGTGCCAGCCCAAGCCCGGATCCACCTCCGGTAATTAAGACGACATTGTCTTGTAAATCACTCATGACGCCTCCGGTAAATCAATGTAGACGGTGCCGTCCTCAACACTGACCGGGTAGGTGGCAATGGCATCGGTGGCGGGAAGGCAAAGTGCTTTCCCCGTTTTTAGACAAAAACTGGCGGCATGTAGCGGGCATTCCACTGTCGCATCATCTTCCAAGTAGCCTTCAGACATAGAGGCGTTACCATGACTGCAACGATCATTCATCGCATAAAATTCGTCGCCAACATGAAACAGTGCGATAACTGGGTCGGCATCAATCCGGAGAGCCTCACCTTCCGGTAACTCTTCAACGAGGCAAGCTTTAATTCGGTTCATCAGAAAAGCACACTAAGGTTATGAGAATTGATAGTCGCTTGGTCGAGAACAATCTCTCGTTTTAACAAGCTCCAGTTGTTGTCGGTATTGGTTTGTTTCACCAAGTCAAAACGAGTGCCGACATAGAAGGTTTCATCGCGTTCTTTTTGTGCGCGATACAGTATGTAATTGACTCTCGCGGCAAAAACACCCGGTAGTTCAGTTTCTTCCACCTGACAGTTGGTAATTAAGTGGCGAGTTCTTGAAGGTGGTTCTTCCGCCCATGCCATACCGGTTTCCAGACGGGCAATGCGTCGTTCAAGCTGTGACTTGGTATCATTAAAAATCCATGTCGTCGGTGGCTGCTTGCCTTTGCGACGATCACGGGTTTGAGCATTCACAGTAGTGCGCATCGTATAAGCCAGCTCGTCGTCCAGCAGTTCTAGCCAATCGCGGAACTTCCAGTCATCGAGTAATGTGGCTTCATGAAATAAGAACTGACTGATTTCGTGATGAATTTGAAGAGATACTGGTTTCATTTCAAAACCTCCTGTTGAAAAGCATCAGTCTTGGTTTGAATTTCATCCCAGCTTTCACTCGTTAGCAGGTCTGCCCAGCGCTGATACATGCCGCGTGCCGCTGTTTCTGAGAAGATATAGTTGGTGATACCTGGAACACCATCTTCACGCTGTTTTTCTTGACCAAGTCCCATTTCAAGACACAAAGTGCTATTTCGAGCTCGGTGACCTTTAAGTAATTTCTGAATTTCGCACCAGTTTTCTGAATCATCCTGTTCAAGGAAACCAGCAGGACCAAATGCGCGAGTGGCACTGTTTTCGAATGCGGCTTTTACTTCATCAGAGGCCGTTTTGTCAGTGATACAAAATGCCCATACTTCTACCTGATCAGGACCTTTTGGATGCCAGACACGCAGCGTAGCTGTACCATTTAGCCATGATAAAGTCGGGAAGATGTTGTTGTGACCAGCCAAGCGTAATGCACGGACTTCTCCAAGACGTTGTTTAGCTTCTTCGTAGGTATCTCGGTAATAACGGGCTACTTCGCCATCTACCCATACGTTTGCATCCGGATTTTCTGTAAAGAAGAAGCCGCTGCCATGCCCATCTTGTCCAAACTGAACAGCATCTTTGGCTGATTCCCAGACTGGTCGGGCAGTCTGATCTGCACCAAGTTTTCTGTCGGAGTCATCGTTGGCACCTAACACCTGCACCGCAGAGGCGTGCGAGAAGAGTGCATGATATTGATCACTGGCAAATTGCTCAGCTGGGAATTTCCAATTACAGTTGATCACCCATTTCTGGACACCACCTACGATTTCGGTTCCACCCTCGCGGCGATCTAATACACCATCCAAATACCAGGCGATATCACCTAAATATTCTTTAAGATCCGGAGCACTGGTATCCCAGTTAGCAAAAATCAATCCCTTGTAACTTTCGACACAAGGTACTTCATTCAGGCCCCACTGTGATTTACACAGACCTTGGGGATAAGCACGTGGTTCTAGCGGTACATCGATCAGGTTACCGTCGATACCGTATGACCAGCCATGATAAGGGCAGGTGAAAGCGCGAGTATTTCCGCAGTCACCATTGCTGACGCGCATAGCGCGGTGACGACACTGATTAAGGAAAGCTTTGATGCTGCCATCTTTTTGGCGTACAACAACTACAGCGTCTTCCCCCATGTAAGTGTTAAAAAAATCACCGGGTTTAGGAATTTGGCTTTCGTGGGCTAAAAATAGCCAGCATCGACCAAAAATTCTTTCTAATTCAAGTTGATATATATCAGGATCTGTATAAATACTTGGGGTGACACGGCCATTTGTGCTATCGATCAGACTGTAGATGTCCAGTTTTGAGTGTGTGGTCATATTATTGATATCCTCGGGTTACAGAGTTATTGACCTTATTTGTAGAGTCCCTAATCATGTTGCAGATTGGTAGGGAAAGTGTGAAATAGTTAATTTGTATTAAGTAATCGTTTTCACCTATAAATAGGATAAAACCATGGAATTAAGGCACTTACGTTATTTTGTTGCTGTTGCGAAAGAGTTAAATTTTACTCGGGCTGCGGCGAAGTTACATACATCACAGCCATCGTTGAGTAGTCAGATAAAGGATTTGGAAGAATGCGTGGGCGTGCCATTGCTAACGCGTAATCGAAGAAAAGTGACGATCACTGCAGCGGGGGAGTTATTTCTTAAGGAAGCTATTTCGATATTGGAGATGGCTGAAAACGCCAAGATTAAAGCAAGACAGGCAATGTTAAACGATAAATCAATAACGATTGGTTTTGTGCCTTCAGCAGAAGTTAACGTATTACCTGAAGTGCTCCCGTTACTACGACTTGAAAATCCGGATATGCAAATAGAGTTGAGTAGTGTCATCACCACGGAGCAGGAATCCCAAATACTCGACGGTCAGCTTGATGTAGGCTTCATGCGTAACCCTGTTATTAGCCCATTTGTAGAAAGTATGGTTGTGTTTAGTGAGCCGCTAATCGTGATGTTGCCCGTATCGCACCCTCTGGTTTCGCACTCTGAGATTAGTCCGTCGATGCTCAATGGGCAGGATTTTATTGCCACAGATCCGCTTTATTCAGGGGCCTTGTCGCCAATGGTTAAGGATTATCTTAATTCCACAGAATGCCAACCAAATATTGTACAGACGTCGACTAATATCTTGGTTACGATGAATTTGGTTGGGATGGGATTAGGGCTTACTATATGCCCGGGTTATATGGAAAAATTTAATCCAGGTAATGTGGTTTTTCGCCCATTACAAGGAGAAGCACCACGTTTTGATCTTATTATGGCGTGGAACAAAGATAATCAAAATCCAGCTTTGCAGGAACTGGTTTCCATTGTGAAGTCAAAATTTAATGAGCCGAGAATTAATTAATTCCTTTTATTGAAATAAATATCTCTTGTTTTAATTTAATAACGGATAGCCAAATCGAAGATTTTTTTTTGCCATAACCGATTTTTCTAGTGGGATATGTTTTCCCATGTCTAGCTTTAAGCGATCTTTTTTGGGCAATAACTTGACCATTTAATTATCCAAATTGGTATGAGTCGAGCAAGTCCGCGTATCATACGTTACCAATACCCCAGCTTTGCCTATACTTTTACAGACTGGTTGAATGAGCAATGAGTTGTGTATGGTGGAGATGGCTAAATGGCGTTAATCGATAGCGATTACTATGGTGATAACCCAAACAATACAACGGCTAATATGGTAGCACTGTATCGGGAAGTGGACTGGCTAACCAATGTTATTAGCCAAGTTATCTGTAGCTATCTAAAACAAGACGGACATGAGCAGCATTGGATTGATATTCCTCCACCAGATACAGCACCCGGTAGCAGTTTGTATGCTGACATGCTCATTGACTGGGAGTTAAACGTTTTTGAACGACTCGCATTAGCCTTGGCAATGGCGCCTTCAATCCGTCCCGATGCACTGGATTTCTTTTTTGGTCTTAACGGGATGATTGATCGTCCATTCACCGAGTTTGGTGGCGTCGCTGATCGAACATTCAGCGGTTTTGTACCTACGGGCCAAACGCTCAATTTTTTAATCAGTGCCAATAACCCTGAATGGCGTGTCCATACGATGTCTATTCTCTCTTCCCAACATAAGCTGATGGCAGAGCAAGTCACAGAGCTGCTCTCTGTTGAGTCAGGAATCCCAAGTTTAGCAGGTGTCTACCGTTTGAATGACCACTGGCTAAATTATTTCATTACGGGTGAGCAGCATCGGCCAGAGTTAAGTACGAGCTTTCCCGCACATCCGTTAGATACGCCGCTAGAATGGTCGGAATTGGTGTTGGAGCATAACGTAATGAGCCAGATTGACGAGATCCGCGCCTGGCTCGCCCACGGCAATACTCTGATGCAAGACTGGCAACTGGCGAAAAAAGTAAAACCCGGCTATCGAGCTGTGTTTTCTGGGCCACCCGGTACAGGGAAAACACTGACGGCTGCATTGCTTGGTAAGTCAACTGGCAGAGACGTGTATCGGGTCGATTTGTCGATGGTGGTTTCAAAGTACATAGGGGAAACCGAGAAAAATTTGTCGCGCGTATTCGACGCTGCCAGTTACAAAGAGTGGATACTGTTTTTTGATGAAGGCGATGCTCTGTTTGGCAAACGGACTGAAGCCAGTTCTTCAAATGATCGCCATGCTAACCAGCTTACGGGATACTTATTACAAAAGATTGAGGACTTTCCCGGAACGGTGATTGTTGCGACCAATTTGAAAAGCAATATGGACGAGGCTTTTACTCGTCGATTCCAAAATATGGTGCATTTCACCATCCCCGGCCCAGAGGAGCGCTTGCAGCTGTGGAAAAATGCCTTCCACAATGTATGTGATCTTGCTGATGACGTTGACTTAAACAGCATAGCTAGTGATTACCAGATGGCTGGTGGGCAAATTATTAATGTCCTTCGGCAATGCGCTCTAACAGCAATACGTCGAAACGAACGAATTGTATATCAACAAGATATTATCTCGGGCATTCGGAATGAGTTCAAAAAAGACAACAAACTGGTCTAAATTGGTGTTTGCGCTTTATTGCATAATGCACGTTCGATCCTAGACTCAATGTAAGCTAGAGCAACGTTTGAGGATAACCAAAGTGTTTTCTGAGCTTAAAAAACAGTCTACTTCACAGTCCAAAGAATCTGTCCAACGTAAATCCGGTCAAGCAAGCGCGCAAGTCTTGGAAGATAACCGTGAATCTAATGCTATTCAGCGTCAACCGAACCGCACAGGCCTACCGGACAACTTAAAGTCTGGTATGGAACGCCTTAGCGGCCAGAGTCTTGACCATGTCAAAGTGCACTATAACTCCAGCAAGCCGGCAGCCGTTCAGGCTCACGCGTATGCGCAGGGCAGCGATATCCACCTTGCATCCGGACAGGAAAAACACTTACCTCACGAGTTGGGACACGTCGTTCAGCAAATGGAAGGTCGCGTTAAGCCAACGACTTCTGTCGGAGGAATGGCAGTAAACGATAACCCATCTTTGGAAAATGAAGCGACAGAGATGGGGAATAGGGCGTTGAAAATGTAATTCGTAAGAAAGTAGTTAGTGGTAATCAATTAGTATTATTTTTTGTAATATTAAATAACACTTGAAAAGATAGGTTATAAATAAAAATATTTTTAAGTGAAATCATGCTGTTTGAGGGTTGCTAATTACATAATGTGAAGAAATAATATCAAGACTAAAGGGTGTGTAGAATGTATGCAAAATTAGATATACCAAAAGAAAGCCAATATAACTCAGTAAGAAGACATGTTTCCCAATATAAAAGGGAAAAAACACATGGTACTGTTTTTATTGATAATCGTCCAAATACTGCAGTCCAACAAAACCGACTAGATGTATCCTATAGTCGTACTAAAGATCGTAGGACGAGTTCTCTACATGCTCCCTCATTGCAAGTAAAAGAAAGAGTGGCGCAACGTGCAAATGGTAGCGGTAATGCCAGTAGTAACACTAACCAATCCAACACGCAGCAGGGACCCGCCAGGCACATATTACGTATAGCAGGCTTATGGATGGCAACCAATAGAGCTCTTATTTCTCAGTCTTTTACACCGTATATGTATTATGCCATGGGACAGGCACATGAAGCCGGTGCTTGGTTTACGATGGGGAGGAATGCGCGTCTTTTAGCATTAAGAAACCCACTCGCGTTTGGACCACTAGCGTTGGGGCTTTTTGGTATGACAATGAGGTATCGTCAATAAAATTGACTAATACTTGAACTAAATCTTTGTATACTACCAGGTAGTTATAGTTAATTTATCAACATTGAATTTAGGTGAAATATTTAGTGTCACCTAAATTTAATGTTATCACTCAATAAGTTAAAATTTAACTTTTACATATTAACTGGTTGGAATTAAAATGACGAAGATTATTTAGTTGTAGTTCTTACAGTTAATATTTTTCTTACGGCTTATCCCCCTCCATTGTCAGCCATCTGACCACCAACAATATCCATATAATTAATGCCATAAATCCAAGTAGTATCGGAACCTGATAGGCTTTAAAGTATGGGTCTGCGACAAACACCAACATTAATGCAGCCAGAGAGCCGATACATAGCAGGACGAATGGCAGTTGAACGAGATATTTTCTGAGTTCGTAATACCAGTTGCTGATAATGAGTACGGCGGCAATACCAATAAAGACAACAAACAGTATCGTGCGTAATAACCATCGGTTTGGACAGATCCAGTCCATCACAACCAGAATCTGCTCTTGTAATGCAGCGAACATGGATGGTAGTGACGAAGTTTTTGGATAAAAGGTGTCATCCACCAATTGCTGGCTTAGGTCATTCAGTGGGATTGGCTGGTAAGCCGCACCGATAAAGCTCCAGCTTGAAAGGCGAAGTAGCTGTGTTAGCTCGATTTCTGAGTTACGGTTAAATTCAGTAATGAGCATAGGAACAATCTGTTTAAACAGTTTTTCGACCGCGAGCTGATCGCTTTGGTTGCTCAACCAGTGATGGAATTCCTGTATTTGAGTCAGTTCTTGTTGTGCGATGGCCTCTTGAGATGAATCGCTTTGACCACTTGTTCCAGTTGTGTCAGCGGTATCAACCTGAGGGCGTATGATCATTAAATTTGTAACTTGGCCAAGAGCATTGAGGTTATCAAATTGATAGAAACTGGAAGAGTCTTCACTAAGAACCTGATTGGCAGGTATAACAACGTTGAGAAAATAGCGATCGTGTGGACTTGCTACAACATCGCTACTGCTGGCAATGTCGGATCCTTCCTGCTTGAGTAAAGCAAATTTGAGTTCGCGTACAAAGGTAATAAATATTTGCTGACTTTGTGACGTTTTCAGTACCGATAAGTCGATATCCAATGTAATACCATCGCCAATGCTAGGGACTGGTTCGATACCTAAGGTCATGATTGGCTTCATTCTATTAATGAAGCTGCTGTCGAGGGGTTGATCAATGGCGTCTACCAATTGATCGATTAACGGCTTATCCAAAAGCTCGATTAGGGACACTAAAGTTAAGTCTCTTGGGGTTGTCACAACAAGGTCGACCTCGCTGCGATAGCGATGAGCCAATCGAATAAACTGAGTATTATCTGGTTCTGGCTTCCAATTCGGCGGTAAGACTAACAAACTACCACTGTTGCTTGGTTTTGCCACTGCGCCAAAAAAGCCGATGCGGTCAAGCTGACTAAAATTGATGACTTGCTGTTCTTCGGATTGATACCAGTATGGAAAAAAGCCATAGAAAGTTGCATCGTTAAAAATGGAGTCGCGACTGTCCTGACAACCACAACCCTCAGGTGCTTCCCAGACCACTGGTATACTCGTATCAGGAGCAAGCCCGGATTTATAGGCTACTTTGAGTACATTCTCGGCGTCGCTCGACGAAGTATCTATACCTTCAAGCGTCATTGCCGCTTGCATCAAATACTCGCTGGCGAAAACCTGATTAGCAATAGGCTCAAGTAGTTTTTGCAGACTTGCAGGTACGACGTAGATGTTCTGCTTTTGTAGTGCGGTTGCAAGGGCATCGCTGTCTAGCTGCCAGGTTATCAAAGGCGCGGTGGTTTTCGTTGTCGCAGTGGTGCTGCTTTCTGTTACACTCTTTCCATCATCAGCCGTTTGTGGGCTGGTGTCACTGTTGCTTTCATCGTCAGATGTCGTTGCGCTTGTCGTAGAGCTGCTACTTGAATCTGAGGCAGAAGAAGCCGTTGAATCAGTATTGGAGCTTGAACTAGGCGCAGAACTGGACGTTGAGCTTGTACTAGAACTAGAACTAGAACTAGAACTAGAACTAGAACTAGAACTAGAACCGGAGCCTGTCGTTGTATCGGAACTTGATCCAGAGTCTGTAGCGTCACTATTTTTGCTGGTTTGGGATGTGGTGGTACTTTCGGTTTCACTATTACTTTGTGTCGCTTGGTCAATACTCTGAGATTGAATAAAGCTGTTAAGGTCCAATGCTGGATTGAACGTGACATCAAGCTGATCAATAAGCGTCACTAACTGGTTATAGAGTTCGTTTCTTTGTGAGAACTGTTGCTTTCCTAAGGCGGTGAGTGCAGTGAGCGTCGCTTGTCTGTTGAGGTCATTATCAGTCAGTTGGTAGTAATAGCTTGGTATATTGGCTTGAGAGCCTGATGATGAAGAACCAGTAGAGCCGGGAATCAGATCTGGCGCTAAGAGCTCAGCCAGTTGTGATGAACTCAAAGTTAGCAGTTCTCCTGAGTCGACACTGTCTCTCCAGTTCGGGAATACGGCACTAATTTCTGCCGCACGTGCCAGATCTTTCAGCGTTGTGTCAACAAAATCTGAACTGCTGCCGGAGGTTTCACTTACAGTATCCGAAACGTTGAAATCATTACAAAAATTAATTAGCCACTGGCGAGTTACTGGGCCGAAAATGCCGTCGGTTAACAGCCTTCCATTGGATTTAAATGCCGCCTGATAAGCCGCGTCAGGCTGGTAAATCACCTTCAATTGCTGCTGAATGACGCGCCCGTTATAACGGGAATCTTTGGTTGGCAATTGGCCGCTGCAACTGTAGGCGGAAGTCGATGCCGATGGAGCTTGTGCCGACACCGATAAAAAGGACACCCAGATTATTGTGGCGACTAGTAGCCAGCGCAGTACAGTGCGGCCGTGGTTGATTAGATGATGACTATGAATCAGGTTCAGGAAGAAATCATTCATGATAAGTTATCCTCACCGCCACGTGACAAACAGAGGTTTGTCCATCCATGGGAATTTGATGGTTTGGAAGCTCCAGGGAATTTGGTCTAACAGCATGTCAAATGCACCGGGAATTACGCTAAGTTGCCACTGTTTTTCTTCTTCTAATAGTTGGCCTTCACGTTGTATAAATGTTGTTCTCAAGCCTTCTATCGAAGTTGAACCAAGCGAGTTCCAGTGACTAATAATTGCATTGAGCAGACCATCAATTATCGAAATAGCCTCACTTGGTAAATCCACTTGGCTGGGGATAGGAGTACTTATCGGTATGCCACATAAAATCTTATTTAGTGGCAGCAAGTACTCAGGCGCATCGCTTCGACCCTCAACCAAATACTGCAGGCAAAACAGGGCTTGGTATCTAGCTTTCTCACTGGCGAAGACTTTTCCGTCCGTGAGGTTGAGTCGTTGAAACAAGGTCGGGATATAAGTGGACGCGAGCACTAAGCCTGCATTATTGATGCTTATGGGCTCTGAGTTTTTGTTCTCTTTTTCATTTGGATCTTTCCACAATAACGGCTTGCTTTTCATCTCTGAACGGCTTGGTTCTATTTTGTTTTCTATTGAGCTATAGAGACGTTGAACTTGCGGTTGTGAACGGTCGAGACCGGCTGGTGGAGCTGGGGTTGTTAACTTTAAAATTGAGGTGTTGCGACTTATCTCTTCTAACAGCGGGAAGAGTGTTGATTGGCGGGATAAGTTTAGTTTCTCTGCTAACTGTTTTGTCTTGTCACTTTTATCATCGTCTTCGAGTTTATCCATAATGACTGGATAATCAGTGAGGTCGTTGAGCACTACATGCAGCAATTGAACCGCACTTGCTGTTATTCCCTGAAGTAATAAACGGTGATAGACGACACGCCAAAATACCTGTTTCCATTTTTGTGTATTTCCCATCAACACAGAAAACGCCTGATATAGGCTAACCATGACGGGCACGAAATTTGTGTATTGTTTTACGAACACTTGAAAGTGATAGTGGTCGGTCAGTCCGTCTATCCAACTCGCGAGCTTTTCTGGATTGAGTAGCTCCGCAGATAGATGCGTCCATAATGCGTGATGATCGAGATTCAGTGCCAGTTCTAACTTGGTTTCATCAATTTGACTCGATTGCAGAAAATCCCAATTCGTAATGTGCGTGATTGTGTTGTTTTGTGTGCTCGATGCAGAATGCCCACGGAAATGTTGAGACGAAGAAACATCGGTTCCAGATGTTCGTGCCATTAACACCTGTTCAAGCACAGCTTGAATGCTGCCGTTCGTTATTCTCGAGCCATTGAGTAGCTTAGAATCGCGTTTACTTTTGCTTAGCATTGTATGGGCAAGTTGGGCGACTTCTGTTTGAAAGTGATTGCTCAGTGTTCGAAGAATGGAACGCAGTGCCGTTTCTGCTGAGAAGGATCGCCCAGTCTGAGTTAGCGAAGCATCCCATATCCACGCCCAAATCAGTCTATCAATCGATGACCTGATGCTGGTTTTTGGATGATGAGTCAATTCATGAATCGAATCGGCTATCCATGAGCGGATAGAGAGAACATCAAACGCAACGGTTGATAAGTCTTTATTCACCAGAGTGAGCAGCTTTAAGAGCGTTTTCTCGTCAAAGTGCTGGAGCCAGCGTTTTTGTATCGTGCCTGATTGGCTTAACTTAATAATCACGGCCGCAAGTGATTTAGCATCGAGAGAAGAACGCGCAGTTTTCAATAGCCGTTGCCACTGTTCGGGCTTCGCGTCTGCCAGTGCCTGAATCACTTCAACAGGAACATTTATGTGGCTCGAAATAACGCTGTTTAACCAGTGTTGGTAAGCGTGAAGAGGAGTATCTGCTTCTTGTGGAGTCTCTAAAGACAAATTGTGATTGGTACTCTTTAATGCGGGTAAAAGAGAACGTAACGGCTGCACGAGCCGGTAGCTAGTTTGAGTATTTAACGAAGACAGCAGCGATTGAACCAAGTCGAGATGGTGTATATTTCGGTGCGAAGCGATTTGATGAGTGAGGGACAACAAGTAACTGTGTTTATTAAACTCACTGCCACGCTCAACCAGCAAATAGCTGAGGGTAAATTGCCACAAGCTGCTGCGTAGAGCATGGTCTTCTACTGGCTTTGACTCAGTTTCAGTTATGATCGTCCTCTCTATATGATGACGGTTGGAAATGATGTCGTGAACCACGTCGTTTGCTCGTGGTTCAATAATGTCGATGAATCGAAATAGAGTGGCATCGGAATAGTGTTCGCTCCAATGCTGGCGTACGGCGGCGAGTTGGCCAATCCAAAGCAATAATCCTTTGATAAAGCGACGTTCGTCAGGTAATGCGCGGAGCAGGCTTTTTTCATCGCCATGTTGGAGTATCAGTAAGAGGGCATTTAGCGAGTCTGATTTACTTGTGTTGGTTGAAACTCGCGTGTGGTCTTGAGCAAGTGTATACCATGAGATATGGGTTTCGTATGCCGCTTTATCTGTATCGCTAGGTGATGTTTTGTCTGAGTTAACGCGGAAAATGTCGGGCTCTATAGCATCCAATAATTTCATCATTTGCTGTCTTAGCGCACTATCGATACCAGTCATCTGGAGCCTGTTACGAAGATCAGCAAGCAACGTCGATGCGTTGAGGTTATACATGGCGGCCATTTTTACGATCACGCTTTTCATATACTGCTGTTTATTGAAGTGGCTGCCACGCTCGACCAGCACGTAATGGAAAGTGAAGTGCCACAGTTGCAGCGTCACTTGTTGGTTTGATACCGCAGAATAAACGGCTTTTGAAGTGGTTGCAGGGGCTGAATTTTTCGCAAGCAGCCATAGCTGAGGGCGAGATAAGAGTTGGGCTAAAAATGGATAATGCAATGGCTCTAAACGTTCTAGTAAAGAGAAACGTCTATTTTCGTCGAGTGAATGGATCAAAAGTAGGGGTAAACGTGGGTCTTTGCTGTGTTTACTCAACGCAAAAAGAATACTCGATGCGTATCGTTCTATGAGTCGATTCCAATGCGGTAGCAATGCAGACAAGTTACGGTTCGAAATCGCGGTATCAATATAATGGTTCCAGTTATGAGATAGCTGGGTTTTCAGGCCTGAATCATGGTGAATGCCACCGGTTTCCAGTAACGCAATCATTACCGCGAGACGGTTTTTATCGCTCAACAGCGGAAAGAGCTTCGTTAGTGATTCCTCAGGAAGTTGCATTGCCAATCTTAGACAGAGGGTTTCAGAGTTATCCGAGCACTCGAGAGCATTGTTTATGCGGTCTGGAGCGTTGAGCAGAGCCTCTATTACCCCGGTTTCGGACAGTTGCTGTTGATATTTAAACGGCCAGGAGAGTTGTCCTGTTTCGATAAAATGCCACGCTTGTTGCCAGCGATAGTCATCAAGTTCATGTTGGTTAGCGCCGTTCTCGATACTTTCACTGACTTGGTTCTGCGACATGTGAATGTTCGATTTTCGCATCCTGGACGAAGCATCCACGCTCGTCTCTCGGTAAAGCTCTTGGTACAGCTGCCTTAAGATCTGCGTTTTCAGGGCAGGGCGTAGGTTTGTACTCGAAATATCGCCTGTATCGAGCTCAATTTTATCAATGCAAATAACGATATCCGGAGAGCAAATCTGGTTAAGAAGTGCATCCATAGAAGGCAAAAGATCGTTTATTAGCCATTGATACGCCTCCGCTTCAAACTGTTCTGCATCGACCGCGTTATCAAACTCGATATCAAGCTCTACTTGTTTGAACAAGTGGGTTTGAGTTTCAGGTTTCGACGCTATTTTGTCTGCTTTGATCATAAGATTAGCGCCTCCTGCGCGGCATCTGGTTTTTGCAGGAACGTTAACAGGTTCTTCGCCATCTCATCGCATTGTTGCTTATCCTCATTACTATTTAGTTGGATGGTTAAGGCTTTTTGTTTTCTCCATGCGTGATACAGATTTTCAAACTCACAAAAGGCATTGAAATTTAGCCACATTAAGTGAACACAGAGATGAGCCGGAGTATTCGTTCTGATCAGTTGCGCCACTTGTTGTCGGAACAAAGGACTGCGGTGACGGGCGGTGAATCCCGGCATAACCACGCAGACCTGATTGGCCAGCGAGTCAATGTCGCTCTCGGGATGGCGGAGTGTGATTGGCTCCACTACGTGCAGCGTTTCTGTCTGCTGATTGATTTCGACCAGCCACGCTTGCAACCAATGGCAAAAACGTATCAGCTTTTGTTTGTGGTTGTAACGCCCTATGTATAGCCAACGTTTCTCTTCGTTTGTTCCGATGTCAAAGAAGAGTCGGTAGTCTCCCGTTCTTGCGCGTTTGAGTATCCGGTAGCGTTGATTGTCGATGCCAAATTGCAACAGCGATTCAGGTAGCGTTTGAGCATCTAATGCGTAGACCGAAGCGCGAATTTGACGTTTTTGCTGAGTAGAAAGTGATATTTTCTCTTGGCTTTCCGGTAGCGTTTCAAGGTTGGGTAAGACGGTTTCTTTGAGTTCGAAAACTGATTTTTGTCCTATGTCGCTGCTTAGATAGTCTTCGTCAGTGACGATATTCAAAAGGTAGCGACTGATATTGAGGTTTGCTCCCTCATCTTCATTGTTCAAGGCATTCATGCCGAGCAGAATCGATAACCTTTTTTGATATCCGCCGGTGTGACTCGGGTTAAGCAAGTTATTGCCCAAACCGCGCTGATTACTAATGGTTGCGATGTTGCGAATAAATCGCTGTTTGTGTTCTAGCAACAGCCAATCAATATCTTGCTCTCTACAATATGGGGTAAACGCACGATGAAGCGTATCGGGGTACTGTTCGCCATAAAGTGCGATCAGGTAATCGTAGATTCGACCTTTACGCTCCGGAAAATTATCTAACTCGGATTGCAGCGCTTGCAGTTTCGACTTTGCGTCGGCAGGGTAATGGCTGTTGATATCGTTGAATTCTTGAGCCGTCAGCGTGTGTACATGGTAGCTGGTTGGTTGACTCAATGAAGTAGAAAACAGCTCGGGCAGCTTTGTCAGATCCTCACAAAAATTGGCCATCAATTGATCAAACAGCAACAGGTAACTGCGCAATTGATGACGCTGTGCCTGAGATTTTGGATCATAGCCAGTATTGGTTTTTGTGGCTAATTGATAGTTTCGCGGGAATAAGGTTTGGATGGAGTCGTAGCCACTGAGATCGCGATGATGACCGGATGGGAGTGGCATTGCTGTCGTTAAATGCTGACGCTGTATGGTTTGCTGCTGCAATTGTTGCTCAATTTGAATGACCACATCGGCAACGTCAAGAGCGATGAGATGTTGGTTTTGTACAATCTCAAGGCGAATATCTGAATCGGCTTCTGGCATGATTAAACTGGCATACTCAGGAATCTCTGATATTGCCACGATGGGTTCATCTGGGTGTGTTTCAGCTTCGAACCTGATACCACTCACTTGTTGAATGTTAGCACTGCTTAGAATCAGATCTTCAAGCTCACTTAAGTCTCCGTTGGTTCTATGCCTCAACCAATGCGCGCACTGATAATAGATGTTAGCGGCTATCTGATTTGCATCGACTCCATCATTACTTATCTCGATAGTGGCTGCCAGATGAATGCAAGTTTCTCCAATAACATTTACTTCTTCGATATCTTCACCTAATCCTCTTATCTGATGGTAGGTTTGAAGAATACTCTGTATGGTAGGGTCGTTTTTTTCCGGATTGGAATCCTCGTCCTTGGTTTGCAAAGCGTGTTGCTGGCGTCGAAAGAAACGTTGTAATAGCCCGGAAATCTGATAAAGGCCCAAGTGTGGGTATTGTTCTGAGCTTTGAAACCAAACTTGCTCCAGTTGCGGCGTTGTTCTAACAATAAAGTCCTGATACTCGCTCGGTATTTGAGGCGGGGCAGACAAAACCTCATCGGGGCGAGCCAACCCGTAATACGGATAATCAATGCGACCGTAATCGTCCGCCAAGAGATCGCACACGGCAAAATCACTGCGATAGATAATATCGGTAAGCGCAAAACAGACCTGTTCCAGAATGGTGACGCCAGGGTCGTGGGTGTTGTAGTCTGTCCATACTTTGCCACCTAATTGTTGGATATAGGTAATACCAAGCTGGAACAAGCGTTCAAACTTATCCGGGTCGTTTTGATGTTCTTGCTTCGATATGGTCACTGACATAATCAGGCCTGTTTATCCTCTTGGACAATCTCGCAATTGGTCATGTAGTCGTCATCCCATAATTTCGTGATGTGATAGCGGATATATCGGTTATCTCCATAACTGGTGTTGGTTCGAATTTGCAGTCGATAAGGTCGCTTCGTGCCTTTTTCAGTTTCATGCAGCCACCTCAGTTTTAACTTGTCTGCAGGAGAGCGAAAGAATGCGTGTTGCGCCTTTATTGGATTTTTTCTGCGCCATTGCCACCACCAGTGATTCGGCGCGCATGTATTAATGGCGACCGCGTGGAGCATCGCATATCGGCCAGTGTGTCGGATGCCGATGCCCGCGACCACTTCAAGCATTTGGCAACCCTCTAATGTTTCCGTGATGTCGTGCCATTTTCCGTCAGCAGGAATCAGAGCGTCGACCGTTTCTGTTCCGCGTCGGCCTTGTGAAGAAACGGTGCCTTTTACATCGAGCTCGTGTTCTGGCGTTTCGGTTTTTATCCCGACATTACCACTCGGAGTGAGCGTCAAATTGGTTTCGGGAGCGTCATCCTCATCTGAATCCGTAACATTGGCGAGTGGGTTAGCCTTAAAATGCAAGTTGGTGGTCTTCGCGGCTAAACCTACGTGCCAAAGAGCAGTATTGCGATCACTTTGCTGATAAAAACTCAGCAAGTGCTCCTGATCTAAAGCGGTTAATTGCAAGCCAGTTGCAGGCGGTTTCTCAAATCCATCCTCAACCTGATTGACGCAGGAGTCGATCAAGTCCGCGAAATGCTCCGCAGAGGGCATATTGCCGGGTTGGAAAAAGTTTTTGAGTGTACTTCTATTGCGTTTTGGCATAGTTAATCCGTCCCCTTATGATACTGAACAGGAGTCTCTTCACCGTTATGTGATGATTGGGGCTGAGTGTTGATGATGAACTCTTCGCCGATAACAAGGTCTCCTACACCGGCAGGAACCGGTGCCGCTTGCTGATGCTTGGGCGCAATGGTGATGAAATGGTGCTGAGATGGCACCAGTAAATACCATGGAAGTTCTGCGCCAATGGGTTCTTCAGTTCGTGCGCTGTCTTGTAAGTGATACTTGTTGGTTGAGTGATGGCTTATTTTAAGTACCGACAGACCACTGACGCTGGTCACCTGCTTTTGTTTACCGATGAATGCGGCTAATTTTGACAGCGATAACTGCCATCCCAAACCCATGTTCATACCTTCGCTGTTCCAGGGGCAAAGCGTCTGCATGATGGCGTACTCCAACTGACGTAACGCTAATCCATGGTGGGTACCTTCAGTGAACGTTACAGAACAGCGAACTTGTAGCGTTTCATATCCGGGGTTGCGGACATCAATTTGAGTGTGGGCGCGGGCAATAGTACTGAGGTAATCACGTATTGCGATAAGCGTGGTTGAGTCAATGTAACGCTGCTGACACGGGGTGTGATTGCAGTCGTTGTGAACCGGAATAACCGTGAGCAAAATATGCCCGGGTTGGTGCGAGTTAGAGTCAAATTGCTTAGCTGCGAAACAGTTTACGGCGTCGATATCCGGAAACTGTTCCAACACCAGACGCTCATAGTCCCATGGGGTTATTGCTTTTCCTTTATGTCGTAAATGCTCACTGGTTCTCGTGACCCAATGATCAAAGTTCTCATCTGGTTTTAATTGTTGTATCGGAGTGAGTTGCGTAATGGCACCCAGATTCGCAGGCTTATTCAGACACTGCCAGGACGCAAAGGGTGGTGTTTGCGGTTCTGCATTTCGTCCGCCTTCCACTTGAATGACGTGCGTTGCAATTTGGTAACATTTTGGATATTGATCAATGCCTTGGTTTGTACTGACTCTAAGCCAATATAAATCCGACGGCATAATATTGTGCTCGGTATTGATGGCATCCGGAATATCCAACGTGATGATGCCGGACGTCAAAAATCGGTGCGTTGTGTCATGAATAATGTGTTTTGCCGGAAGCTCGACCCATTGTTCGCCCACAAGGTAATACCACTGATATTCCGTAGACGGATAAGGCGTCAGCATCTTTGCTTTATCACCAAGCAGAAAATAAAGATTGAGGTAGCCGGAGAGCTCTGACGCCGTTAAGCCGATAAACAAGTGACTGTCTTCTTTGTAGTGCGCCAGGATGCGAGGATAAGCGAACTTGTGTTTTTCGTTTCGTGGATAGATTTCCACTTCACCAAATGGGTGGAGGTGGATCATTCGACACTGGGTTTTAGTCGTCATATCACCCAGCTCGACTTTGTGTCTGGCTACGTAGTTAATCGACAGACGGTTTAACATCGGGGTGTATGGCGCTTTTGGCAAAGATTGCTGTTTTTTCGATTTCGCATTCGCTGTCAGTGTCTTACTCAAAAGCAATCCATATTGATCGTGCCCAAAAGCATCCATAGGTGTCACCAGGGTGATCTTAAACAGACCATTACGAATATTTGACTGAGGGCTGTATGGTGTCTGGGGCCACGTTTGAGTCGTTGGCGTATAGCTGTTACTAATATTGCCAAACGTTAAAATATTCTCGCGATCCAATGCGCCTTCTTGCGGTGAAAACAAACTTTGTGGGCCATCATCTGTCGTATCCCAGCGCCCGTTATTCAGTACTTCAGTTACCACTTTGAAACTATGGTTTCGATAAGGGAAAGGATACTCATTGTAGTGGTCACGGAACCCATCACTTCCCTGTGGTAATCCAGACCAGTCGAGGTGATAACTGAGCTGCTTGAGATGCTTGATGGCGAATTCTTTGCTTGCGACAACCAAATAGGAGCCATCTTTGGGTTGGGCTCCCAGTGGCAAGAAGGGCCGGCTTGGATCGGCCTGACCATCCTGATTAAACAGCTGTACTTGTGTTGCTCCTTTTACACGGCATTCCATCAAAAGCTGGGCGAATTCAAAATCGCGGAAGATAGTGTAGGGGAAGCAATTACTCTGCGCTTTTAAGCACAGCTTTAATGCTGGCGCAGTAAAATTCCATTTCGAGTTGTGAATGGCTGAGGTAGGCACTTTTGTCGCGGGGAAACCCGGTTCAAGCCGGATATTCAGACCAAACCCCATGGTAAAGTCGCTGTTATTTTCAATCGGAATGATCTGAGCACAATCGACGAGCTGCCATCCTTCTTCAGTGGAAATGGCGACATCAAATATATCTTCAAATAACTGGTAAAAGGTTTGAATACGGGAGTAGCCAAGCAGGAGGTTGACGGTGCCTTTTTCCGCGTCGTCCAGCACATTTTCTTTTTTCAGGTAGTCAGTGAGGGAACTGATCTTGTTAATGTCTTCTTCTGATAGCCACTCAACGTGATTTAATGCGTAACGTGAGACTAACTGTCCAAGCACGCGGAAAAATCGCTCTTTTTGCTCCATGGCGTGGAGATTTTGGGTGGGTTTTGACGCGACTTCCTCTAGCAGCGCGAGTAATACACCACGATACACCGCGCGAAGTTGCTGAGTCGGCTCTCTGTCGGCCAACTGCAAAATCCTATCATCGTCAACTTTGTCGACAAGCGCTTTGCTTTGTATTTCGTACAGCCAATTTCCAATCACAGGCACTTGCAATAAAACGATTTCATTAACAACGGCTTCAAGCGCATCTCTCAACTTACTGGACTCTTGCGAGTGTTCCTGATCATGTTCGATATAGAGCTGAGATAATCTTTGATACACAATGCCATTGCCCACTTCTTGAAGTTGAAATTGCAAAGTGAGCTCTCGATGACCTTCAGCCAAAGAGAGTATTGGATCTGAAATCACCAGTCCAAGATGCTTCTCAAGGCTGTCATCATCAATCTGGTGGCTACCAAACATCTTGAAAGCTTGGGTATTGTCACTTTGAGCACCTGTCTGCATCGGATCGAGCTCAACTTTCTGACGACTAATACCAGAATTAAAGCCGAGCTCTTTCTCTGGAGAAATCAGAGGATCACGGCGAAGTGTAAAACCGAACGCCTTTTTCACTTCCGCATCGGTCACTGACATAGCGTAGTTGGTGCGAAATTCTATCGGCTCAAACGTTGCTGTATTGCCGGGAGTGAAGGCTTGCCCTTTGTTGATGATCACGGGCGTCTTGCTCGCCTTACCTTGAGATAATTTGAGAAAGACAGGCGCTTCCTCTGCACTTTGCGGATACTGGTTCAAAACGTCTTGGTAGTAGAACAACAGATGTTTATGAGTAAACTGATTGATCTTGTTTTGAGCGCGCTTAAACAGTTTTAAAAAGCTGAGAAACAGAGCAAGCTGTGGAGGGTGCTCACCATGATGCAGAGATTGTTCGAACGTATCATGACAGTCTTGCTTTAAGGACTCAATCAACACCAGAATCTTAGACAGACAATGTTGTGCTTCCTCTTTGATGTTGGTTAATTGAGCCGCTTGTTTTTCGCTCTGGGATGAATCAGATAGTTTCCACAAAGGGTCGAGATGCTCGTATTTATTGATGAGGTTTTTGGGCGTGCAATTAAATAGTTGTTGTAATGGAGCATTAAGTTGAGCCTGATAGCGGTTGAGCAGGCGAAGTTTTAACTCATAGCTTATTTCTGGTGTGCTCGGTAAGTGTCGGTACCAGCTGTTTAACACAGTAAAAAGGTGAAGAATAAATTCTAGCGTATGCTCTTCATCCAGACATTGTGATTGTTTGAACTGACGTTTTAATGCTGCTTCATCCATGCTTAGTATTGCAGCGCAAACCACCAATTCATTTTGTTCAAACATCGCACTCCAATTCCCTTTTACCTGCGTGTTCTCATCCATATAAGGGACAAGCTCGGCAAACTTTTTCGCCCATAGGATTAGCTGTTCGAAGCTGAGCTCGTAGGGCTGAAAGAAGTGAGGGCTAAGTGCAACGTTACCTCGTTCGTTTTGTTGCGTCATAAAGCATCTCCCGAACCGAGATCAGGCAGAAGATCAGGGCTAACCAGGGTGCCTTCTTGCAGATAAAACGGATACACCATGTTGTCTCGCGTGTTGGTAGTGACTATCTGATAATCAAGCTCAATCATTATTTTCCCGTTTAGCGGAACGGGCGTCAGCGTTAACGAATCCAGGTCAATACGTGATTCAAACAGCAATATCGACTGCCTAATCTCGTATTCCATTTCAGTCAATGTTGTTTTTGTTAGTTCAGCAAAAACAAAACGGTTAATTCGGCACCCAAACTCAGGGTGCATTAAGCGTTCGCCGGGTGAGGTAGAGAGGAGGATCGCAAGGCTCTGTTTGATGTCTTTTTCGTTACTGCACAGTTCGACCGAGCAGTTGTCGGAGGTAAAGGTTGGAGGAAACGCCCAACCAGTCCCCAAGAATCCATTGTCTCTGTCCATAATCCAGTCCCTTTACATTGAAAACTAACCGCCAATGATCACTGTGAAGCAACCCATCGCAACATTGCCACCGTGGTTTGTGCTGTCACCAATTCGTGCTGCTGGTTTTCCGCCAATCATCACGGTCGCCGAACCCTTTATTATGGTGGATGGGGGGCCGACACATGTGCATGAATCACCAACGACCGAGGCGGGTATTTTCCCGATCAACACCGTGGGTACGCCAGGCCCAATCACCGGACCTCCGACATGGGGAACGGGAGGAACGCCTGGCGTGGCCATTGGACATACGTGCATATCGGTAATTCTTGCTGCTGGTGGCATGTTGATGTCCTCTTTAAATCAGTCGTTAATTGATATTGACGATTGCGCCTTTAATGGTTGTATTCCCTGAAGCAGACAGTTCTGCACTGGCAGAGCCTTTGGCGGTTAACGAAGTGGTGGCGTCTGCTGAAACGTTCATTCCCTTTATATTGGTGTCTCCCGTCGCTTCGATACTGGTATCACCGGTTGATTTCAGCGAAATGTTTCCGCCCGCCGATATGGTTATGTCTTTAGGGGAATCCAACGTGATTCCACTGTCGTCTAAAGTGACGGTGTTGCTGTTTTGATCGGCGAGCGTAATGGACTTTTCATCGTCACTAATGGTGATCGAATTTTCACCGGGCGTAGTGATGGTGATGACCTTTTTGTCATCGTCGAACTCTATTTTGAGTTTGTTTTTAGTCACTATCGCTTTGGTGTAGTTCTCTTGGGTGAGCTCATAGGGCATCGCTTTTTTACTGCTGTACAAACTGCCGAGAATGATTGGCTGGCCGGGATCTTGGTTGAGGTAACCGAGCACGACCTCATCGTCGATTTCTGGAATAAAAAAGCTGCCACTTTCGTTAGTCGCGTAGTAACTGGAAAGCCTTGCCCAAACCTCGTTATTGGTATCACCTAATGCGGGTACTTTTACTTTGATTCGATATTGGGTTTCTGGGTCTTCATTGAGCTGAGTTACTACGCCGATCTGTAAACCGTCCACGGGAGGAAGCCATCCCGAGGCGGGTGGGGCACCGAGGTCACGATGCTCTGCAGACCATACCGGAGCAAGCCCCAAGTCAACGGTCGTTAGCCACTGACCTTGCTCGATTCTGTGATGTGCCGCGCCGATATAATGAGAGCCGTTGAATCGATCGCCAACGCCTGCTAACTCGATAAGACTATTAATTTGCGCCTTTGCATTACCTTGAAACGTGACAGTGCCACGTACTTTGGCAAGCATCGACTTCGCACGTTGTCCTTTTGCCCAGTTGGTCAGGCTGTCCTGGGTGTAACAGGCTGAGGTTTGTATTCGATATTCACTAATACCTAGCACGTTTGCCAGTTCGCTGGCTGATAAATTCCCCTGATTACTAATCTCGGTCGCTGCAGATTGTTGTGATAGCATTGCCTGTGTACTTGGGTCCCAGGCGGTACTGGTTACACTACTAAATTGATAACGTGCGTCGACTTCCGCACAGAAATTGATCAGGTCAGTTCCGTAGGTAACGACAAGTGCCGCAGGATCACTGACGGAAGGAGCCTCTACCGAAAGTTTGTTTTGCTGGTTTGCTACCACCAAGCCATTTGCTTCAGCACGAGTCAGCATAAAGTCCCAGTCACTGCAGTTAAACTGAACCAGTTCATCGTGTTCAACAGACGTACTGTCTACGCTGTCAGCCGTGATACTTGAGTAGTTGCTAATAAGAGAATTTATGATGTCGCTGTCTTTTTGCTTCAAATAGCATTGGCTTTTTCTCGCTATCGTCATGGCGACCGCTTGATCTTTGCAAGTCACATTGAGTGTGGTTTGGTTGTTTTCGCTGATGCGAATAGCATGATTGGTCACCACGCCTTCGAAGATGGTTTCGTCTTCCGTACCGTAGCCGGCATCGATAGTGATCGTTGACCCTGGCTTAAATGTGTTTCCTGAGCTGACTTCAAAAGTTTGATCAGCGATGTCTCCGTCACGGATCTCAAGCTCTGCATAGGCAATATGGTTTACCTGATAAAAAACATTGACCGAGATAATGCCAATTGAACTCTCAATGACATTGCCATTTGATTTGATGCTTAACGTGACAATGTCACTATTGGTCTCGGTGGGAGATGCTGCCATGTCGCCTCACTTTTAGCTCAGAGGTGGAAAGTAGAGCTTGGTCCCAGGGGCAATGTTTCGCACACTGGGTAATTGGTTGTATGCCGCCACTTTGGAATAGTAGGAGCTGTCTTTGTAAATTTGATGGCAAAGTCCCGGTAAGGTGTCACCCGCTTTAAAAACGACATGATGTGTCAGATCGGGGGAGGACTTTTTGGCAAGTGCTTCTTTCTCTTGCTCAGTGAGAAATTGAGTAAAGTCTAGGGTAGCGGTTGCGCGTAAAGGAACACCACTTGAATCAAAAAGTACGTAAGAGACAGACATGGACGTGAGGCGTCCGCGAAAGCTAAGCGCCGTACCCCAACTGATTTTGACAGGGTTCGGTTCGTGCTGCTTTCCATTATAGTCGTAGATCACTTTCCGAAGCAGAGTCAACTGGTCTTGAACGGACTTTCCTTTTTTATACTCAACCACACCCGTCGCATCGATCATTATTTCAAAACTGAGTTTCTCACTTTGGTATCCCTGAAACTGCACTGTCGGCGCTATATCGCCCTGAGATTGTCGGTGTTTGCAAGGGTCATCGGTATAGCCAATGCCGTAATCCTGCTTGATGGAATTTGGATTAAGCATGGCATTAAAGGTGGTTGCGGTATTACCGGAAGCTGCAATCGACTCAATTTTTAGCTTATCGACCATGCTTAGCGCTCTCTGTTTTCTTGCTGGAGTTTACGGTGCATCCATTTTATGGTTTGGAATTGCGCCGTGTGTTGAGAAGAAACTTCGGAGAGAGCTCCTGTGCCTTTATCCGCGCCGTCACATTGGTGCTCCTTTTTTTGTTTCGATGATTCTTTTTCTTCAGTCGTGACATTGGAACGAATCGACATTTGTTTGATTTCTATGGGCATACGTTAGTCACCTCTTGAACGGCTATTTTGTGCGGCTTGCTCTGCTGTAACAGATTTCAACTTCTTCAATCGCAACGTCATTTTTCGTCGAGTTGAACCCTTCAACTCGCCATTTAACGGGGTAGGCGTTATAGAGCACCCATACCCGGCATGGAGAGCCTTTTTCATCAAGCAATCGGACCGAGACCGTTTTTGGGACGATTGCTTTGGAAAGTTGTGCTTCAAGCGTGTCCTGACACCATTTCACCAATGCCGAACTGGAATCAGCGATACCTCGCTTTAGCGTCAGGTTAGAGTGTTTGATCACTTTAGGTAGGTGATAGACCAGATTATTGCCGCCTTCCTGATAGTCTTCAGTATCTATTTGAGCTTCTAAACCAGAGATTTCCTGAAAAGCAGAATCATCTTGGTTGTTACCGATCACTACGCTGAAGTAAAACGCGGGTAGGGGCCATTCATCTGCCATAAGCTCTGATCTCCAATAACGCTTTGTATGCCACAAACTGGCTTGGTTAACGCATCAAGCACGATAACCAAGCCAATGAGTTGCACTATGAGGTTGTGATTTCTAACCCTTCATGTGCCAGTTCTATGGTTTCTACGGCAACCTCATTACCGTCGGATTTCAAGTCGGTGCCTGTTACTTTTGTTGGCCACGCATTTTTAAGCTTCCAGCTCATCACCACACCACTATCTTGATCAAGTAAGTTTATGGTGACGGCGGTTCGAGCAATGGTGTTCATTTGGATCTTACTAAACCAGTCATAGAACTTGTTATCACTCTTAAAAATGCCTTTTTTCAAAGTGACGTTACTGGTTTTCACTAGCCCCGGCATCTTGATCGTCGAGAACACTTTGCTGTTGCCTGAGCGGTATTCAATTGGTTGGGCTTCGGTATCCAGACCCGATACTTCCTGGAATGCGGCGACCATACTTGCGTCGGCACCAGCACCACCATCCCATTTGACTTCAAAATGGAATTTGGGCATCGGCCATACGGTTTCTGATTGAGCTGAACCATCATCTGCCATGGTAGTCTCCTTTCTACAATTCGTTCATAAAGTTACGAAGGACTACGGCTAAAAGCCTTCTGCGCTTTTGAGTACTAAGTAATTATGATTCTTGCATTTTTTGCTGGAAGGTAATCTCAATGAATTCAGCCGGACGACTAATGGCTACCAACACTGTAATTCTCAAAATACCTTCTAGAATATCGTCGCCGGTCATTGTTTTACCCAGCCCGACGCTAACGCTGTATGCCTCGCCAGGGGATGCCCCCGCCAGACCGCCACGTTTCCAAATGCCGTATAGGAAGTTACCAATCATGCTTTCCATCGATACCCAGGTGCTAGAGACGTTCGGCTCAAAAACATAAGCCTTTGAGGCAAGTTTGATAGATTCTTCAAGCATAATCATGGTTCGACGAACGTTAATGTATCGCCAGTCAAGGCTGTTACCATCAAGTGTGCGTCCACCCCAAACTAAGGTGCCTTCACCAACAAATGGTCGAATCGCGTTAATGGATTTACCTTGAGTAGTAACGTTGAGATCTTCTTGTTCGTCATCGCTGATATTAACCGTTGGAGAGACAACGGCGTTTAGGCTGACGTTAGCAGGTGCTTTCCAGACCCCTCTTGAATTATCGACCATGGTATAGATACCAGCCATTGCCGCCGCTGGAGGAAGTATGTTCTGTTGGTGCTTCACTTCCTTCATGATGGTTTGGTAAAGCGGGCTGATGGTTTGTAGTACCTTATTAAGCAGTACCTGTTCTTGATCAGGTAAGTCTGTCGCGAGCTTGGCAATTTCATCAAGCATTTGCTGTTTACGAGTAACACGAAGTTTATTACTGCCGCTGTTTAGCTCATCATCGGAAAGGCCATCAAGATCTTTGAATGCCTCGTTGACTTCATTGGTGAGTAATTCAGAAAGCTTATCTAAGTTGCTAATGTTATGGAAGTTAACATCACTGTCTTGAACGATGGAAGTATTGAGCCAAGGGTAGTAAGCCGAGGAATAATCCAGATAATTAATACCAAGTTTAGAACGGAAGTTTTCTATACAGTCACCACTTGGATCCTGACGATCTTTAAATCCTTCCCAGATATCGAGTATCGCGACTCTATTTTTCATCTTACCACCACAATGACCAAGCATGGCTTGCTGGACATTAATGCACGCATCTTCTGCCAGTTGCACACTTTCAGGGATCACGAGCATGGTAGCCTCAGGCTCTTTAATCAGCGGGTCAATTCCCCCTTTTAAAACGCCTGGGTCGAGGTCATCACTATAGCCTCCAACTGACACGATATAGCAAGGCCCACCGCCATTTTGAAAGAAAAATAGCATATTGTGATAGAGCGTATAGCGTGTATTCGATTGCTTTATCTGATAAGCCGTACCTTGTTGGCTGAAAGCGACCGCGGCACTCGCATCATCACCAGCTTCACTGATCTCAAAGGTTGGTAACGGCGCGCCACCGAAGTACTGGCGAAACTCTGACATCGAAGTGATGCGCCAGGGTACTTTACTCAGCGATTTTCCGCCATTTTCAGCTTTCTCTGTATAGCCAATAAACGCTGGCACAGCAGTAGCGACCTCGACAACAGAATTGGGGAAGGCATTTTTCTCAACTATGTAAACGCCCGGTGTTTTCATTACAACCATAGTTAAATCCTTTAAGTGAGAATTGAATGGTTACCAAATGCTCGCGATTAGCAGAGTAATACTTCACCCAGTACTGCTGTCATAGCGAGGCAGTTACTAATAAATAATGTAGTAAACAAAATGCACTGCATTTAAATTAATATTAGATGTGCAAACTGATTTTTGTATCATTAAGATTTATTTGGAATGTAAATCACTGTTTTCAATTTAAAAACAGTTTTTATCGCTAGGCCAAAAAAATATGGCACAGTCGTTGAGGTTGATTATCGACTGTTTCAATTTCAATGTGAGCGGGGCTGGCGGAGGCGAGACGACGGTAAATGATTTTATGGTTGGCTTTGAGTTGAAGTGTCAAATCAGAACGGTGCAAAACGGGCAGCGAGGTATTGGAGCGGAATACTAGGCAAGGCTTATGATTGAGATGCTGTATCCCGATACTTTTAAATGTAAGTTCGCCGTTGGAGTCGATAATTTGATATTCCTTCGACTCATTGTTGGTAAAAAAATAATACTGCCAATAAGCGTAAGTGTGGCTGTAATTTAATATTACTTGTCTGTTTTCATTATAAAAATAGTCGTCATTAATTGTCAGATTTATTATTCCGACAAGGTTTTGACTTAATTCAAATTCTGAAATAGCAGCGTATTGATCACCGCTGATAATATCTTCAGCGGTCAACCATTGTTTGGGAGACACCGAAAGAGGCGACTCACTACCTAAATGCATCTCGAATAGTGCAACCGACATCGGTGTGGACAATGGAATATCGGTATAATTACGAAATAGAGGGTCTTTACTGAATACTTTAAATTGCAATAACGCAGGAGAGTCAGGTGGAGAGATCTCTTTCAGCATGTCTATGTCTGCAACAACATATACCCCACCAATTGTAGGCTTTAAAAACATGTAGTGATGCTTTAGCCATTGAATCGTATCGTTTGTCGGAACCACATCAACAGGTACGCTCATACGGCTGTTAGAAAAGTACTCATGATTGACCGAAAGTGCGATATAGGGAACGTAATTCGACATTATTGCTCCCGTTTTTTTAAGTTAGATTTGACGAAATTTAACGGCCCAGATTGTAGCAATATCGCTTCGCTGTTCGGGATCGCAACACGTACCTGATAGACGCATGAAGGCAGGTAATGGGAACCAAGCATGCTCCACATGTGGCTCAAGTTTGCTTCTGTGAGAGTCGCCATTTCCATCGCGATTTGTTCGACAAACTCAGGCATGTCGGGGGAGTTCTGTCGATTGAATAACGGGTTTCGATTAAAAAAGGCCAGCAAATGAGACAATATTTTTAAGCCATCGGTGTAATTGGATGCAGAGAAGTTTGCAGCTACCACCACGGAAACCGCTAAAAATAGAGGCTTGTTCGATATTGCGGATCGAGAAGTGGGCTGGAAAGCGGCGATATTTCCTCCCTTGGAAAAGGGATCTTTTTCCAGACCGCTAATAAAAATAAGCACTTTATTTTCATTAGAGCCATTACTTTGCTTATTAATATCAGAAGGGGAAGCCACAATGACTAGGTTGTCTGACAGATCAAAAGCAGAGTTTATTGACTGATTCATGCGTTCGCACAGGTACTCAAGACAGCTATCTAACATAGGTTTCTCACTCTCGGTTAAAACTTAGTTTAGCTAGATTTAATTGGATTGCTGTGCAAGTTAAACAAATTCTTTGTGGGGCTTAGATGTATTGGGCTAAACAAAAGGGGTGATGACGGGTTGGCTGTTGAGCGGTTTTACATTGAAAAAGCAGAATTCAAAAAAGGCCCGGTTGAGATGCGGACCTTAAACAAGACAACGAAAATTACCGTTCAGGAGTTTCCAGTAATTTGATGACGCTCTCTACCGTGTTGTTAAGCGCCTCGCTGTTGTCGAGTTTACCAGAGCTTGCCGGACCAAGTGCACACGTATACAAAATCAGCTGCTTATCGAATGGCAGATCGAGCTGCTCGTATAAGTCTTGACGGATTTTGGCGTGTTGTTCTGGTTCCTGGTTTGCAAGGCTAACTAGTGTGTCATAAATAAGATTTTTCATTGTAATTACGTTTCTTATTGTTGGGGGTGCATATAGTTTAGTGGTTTGCAAGACGAAAATCCGACGCTTAGGTCACATATCAACGGGTTTAACAGGTATTGGTGTAATTAGCTGGATGAATAATTTGGTGTGATTTTTATTACTAGCAGTTTTCACTGCACAAATTGGTTCGTTTGCACTAAAGCTTAAGGGATCATTAAAGTTTTGAGCAAAATCCACCTTGAGAAGCTTCTTATGAGCTTTAATGTACTGAGGTGAGCGAAACAAAGGTGGCAATATGTTAAGTAAACTAAACAATCGTCTTTCTACCGTGGCAGAGCACATGGCAAACCTTGAATATCAGCTTGGCACTTATCTTCAACCGGGGCAGTATTCTTGTGTCGTGCAAGGTGAAGAGGTATTTCTCGAGTATCAGCACGATCTAGAATTTGAGAACGCCTCGGGCCAAGCGGAATCGCTATTGAGATTGTTCAATATCCCGTTGAGCGGTGACGAGAGAAAGTTGTTGGTTGAGGTGACAGGTAAGGGCAACACAACCAAACTGCACTTGAATCTATCCTGCGAGAATGAAACTGACCTCTTGCTCAAGTATGTCTGCTCCGAGCTTTTGTCTGCGTTTCGTTCATTAGCAACGTGATAAAGGGAATGCTCAAAAATAAGTGAAGGCAGTGCAACAGAAAGAGTCATCGAGAGTGATGTAAAGCTCTCGATGAACTGAGTGGCTAGCGAAATAATTCTCGCTCTTTTTGATACTTATTTGGTCAAAAGTCAATTACGCTGGTGGATGGTTTTCAATCCAGTGTCTTGCTATGTCTTCACGGGTTGCTACCCAAACTGCATCATGAGACTGAACGTAGTCCAAGAAACGTTTTAACGCTTTGAAGCGACCTGGCTTACCAACCACGCGACAGTGCAGACCGACCGACATCATTTTAGGGGTTTCAGCCCCTTCTTCGTACAAGCAATCAAAGTGATCTTTCAGATATTCGAAAAACTCGTCACCGTGGCTAAAACCGTAAGGGGAGGAGAAACGCATGTCGTTGGTGTCTAATGTATACGGAACCACAAGGTGTGGTCGGGTGCTGCCTGCGTTATTTTTGTCTGATACTTGTGTCCAGAAAGGCAGATCATCGCCGTAATAGTCCGAATCGTAAAGCAGGCCGTCTTGCTCTGCGACAAGTTCACGTGTATTCGGTGAATCACGTCCGGTATACCAACCAACTGGGCGAGTGCCTGTCAGTTCTTCGATGATATCCAGTGCTTGAATCATATGCTCGCGTTCAACGTCAATTGGTGTGTTCTGATAGTGCAGCCATTTGAGACCGTGACAGGCAATTTCATGACCTTCTTCAATGATCGCTTTGGTGACTTCTGGGTTACGCTGCAGTGCAGTGGCAACGCCAAACACGGTTAGCGGAAGTTCACGACGTTTAAACTCGTTTAAGATACGCCACACACCAACACGGGACCCGTATTCATACAGTGACTCCATGCTCATGTGTCGGTCTTTATACGCTTCCGCACCCGCGATTTCAGATAGGAATGTTTCTGAATGCTCGTCACCGTGAAGCACGCAATTTTCCCCGCCTTCTTCATAGTTCAGGACAAATTGCACGGCAATCTTAGCGTTATTAGGCCAGTTAGCGTGAGGGATGTTATCTCTTCCGTAACCGATATAATCGCGAGGGTTATTTTCTTCCATAAAGTAAACCTTGATATAAATATTCTTCTAAAAAGCAGGATGGGTATGTGGTGACTTTTACTGTGACCAGTGCTTGAAAATTCCGTGGATTGGCTTCACCAACGGTGCCCCGTATTGGCCACTTTTCGATGTCACTAAGTTGAGTTGGTGCAGTGACTCAGCAAGTTTCACTGCCGCAGCAACACCATCGATCACAGGTACATTCAGTTCTTCTGAAAGCTCGTTGGCTAAGTCAGACATGCCAGCACAACCGAGTACGATGGCTTCGGCACCGTCTTCTTTGATTGCTTTACGGCATTCTTCAGCAAGTAGCTGATAAGTGTCCATACTTAGAGATTCAAGTTCCAATACCGGAATATCTGTCGCTCGAACACCGCTGCACAAGTGGTGGTAACCGTATCTTTGAAGAAGGTGTTCACTTGCTGGTAGTGTTCTGGTCATTGTAGTGACGACGCCAAAGCGGTAAGACACCAAGCTTGCGAGTTGGAACGCTGCACCTGCGATACCAATCACTGGCTTGGTTGCAATCTCACGTGCTGCGTCAAGAGCAGGATCACCGAAGCAGGCGATAATGTGTGCATCGACACCTTGCTCTTCGCCAGTGCGAATCACATCAAGGAGCGCTGCAGCAGCGAGCGTTTCGTCAAATGCACATTCAATGCTTTCCGGACCGTTAACTGGTGAAGACGCGATGATTTCCGTGCCAGGTAAGGCAACGGTTTGTGCGCTGATCGCAATTTTGTCTGTCATTCCCTGACAAGTATTAGGGTTGATCAAATTGATTTTCATTTTGTATTAGTCCGTTTCGCAAAAAAGTTTATGAAAATTAACCGGCTCTTTAGATTTCGATTCCAACTCCAATGACGATTTGATCACGACCAAGTGATGCTTCATCCATTGCTGAGCTTTTTCATCCTGAAAGTTGTCGAGCAGATCGATAAGTTCTGAGTGAGAGCCACAATCGCAGCTTACGCTATGTTTTGAGCCGTACGCGGCGATGACCAGTGAAGAGCGGTAACAAAGCTGTTCAACAAATTCGGCCAATACGGAATTTCCCGACTGTTTGGCCAGTTCATAGTGAAACTTAGCTGTCAGCTGGATAGATTCGGCTAAATCACCATGTTGGGTCGCTTTATCTTCCTGAGTAACAATGGATCGCAAATAATTAGACTGCTTTTCGTCCCAGTTACGAAGAATGTCGGTAATCAGCAGTGGCTCAAGTAAAATTCGGCTGTTCAGCACCTCTTCAGCTTCCTGTTTGCTAGGGCTGTTCACGTGGGCGCCTTTATTCGGTTGAATAACCACAAATCGTTCAAGCGCTAATCGTTGCAACACTTTACGAATGCCAGTTCGGCTCACGCCAAAAGCTTCTGAGAGTTTGTCTTCTGGAAGACGCTCTCCGGGCTCAAGTTTGTGTTCAACAATCGCCTTCAATATTTGTTGATAGATCTTTTCATCGTTTGACATAGGTAATCGATCCAAATTTTTTATCCAACCCAATAAAGCAATATGTATACCACTAAACAATCTCGCATGCATCATTGTATACAATCTTAATTTAAATCTTTGCCAATTCTAGTGTCTATAGTGATTGCCTATTCAAATTACTTGACCAAAAGGACAGGTGAGTTGAGTATATACGGACTGCTTGTGGCACCAAATATGTGCACTATGGTCAAATCTGGTGCGCTATAAGGGCGATTTCATAGGGCAAGTTTCACCAATTCGTTGTATGGCGGGGGTTTTCAGAATTGGCACGCTAATTGTATTTGAGATTGTATACAATTAGTAATAGAGATAAGCACATGAAAAAGGAATTACCTGTTAGCCCAAGGCTAAGCAACGAGGATCTAGCACCCGAGAAGGAACAGAAGTGGGGCTGGTATAGCATCTTCGCTTTTTGGATGTCAGACGTGCACAGTGTAGGGGGATATGTATTTGCAGCGAGTTTGTTTGCGCTTGGATTGAATGGTATCCAAGTCTTCATCAGCTTGTTAGCGGGGATATCAATTGTATTAGTATTTGCCAACTTGATGGGTAAGCCAGGACAAAAAGCGGGCGTACCGTTCCCTGTCGTCGCTCGTATGTCGTTTGGTGTGTTTGGTGCGAATATTCCAGCTGTAATTCGAGGCATTATTGCTGTCGTTTGGTACGGTATTCAAACTTACTTAGCATCAAGTTCGTTCATTATCTTGCTGCTGTACTTCTTCCCATCGATGGAGAGTTTAGCAAATGACTCGTTCCTAGGTTTATCTTACTTAGGTTGGGTTGGCTTTAGCTCAATGTGGGTACTGCAAGCAATCGTATTTATGTTCGGTATGGACATGATTCGTAAAGTGATTGATTGGTCTGGCCCTGCGATTTACATTGCTATGTTTGCTCTTTGTGCATACATGATCAATCTGGCAGGTTGGGAGAACATCAGCTTTAACCTAGGTAAAGAAACACTGGTTGGTTCTGAAGCAATCATTCAGATGATCATCGCTACAGCACTGGTTGCAGGTTACTTTGCGGGTCCAACACTTAACTTTAGTGACTTCTCTCGTTACTGTACAAGCTACAAAGACTTGAAACTTGGTAACTTGTTAGGTCTGCCACTGAACTTTATTGTGTTCTCTTTGTTCAGTGTGGTTATTGTGTCAGCATCGATTCCAGTTTTCGGAGAGATGATTGTTGACCCGGTTGAAACAGTTAAACGCCTTGATTCTGGCTTAATCACTGTTCTTGGTGCATTGACCTTTATTTTCGCGACAGTCGGCATCAACATCGTGGCTAACTTTGTTGCACCAGCGTTTGACTTCTCGAATGTGTCACCACAGAAAATCAGCTTTAAAATGGGTGGTTTCATCGCAGCGTTTGGTTCAATCCTACTGACTCCTTGGAACCTGTTTAACAACCCAGAAGTGATTCACTACACGGTTGACGTTTTAGCCGCGATGATTGGTCCACTATACGGCATCATCATTGTTGACTACTTCATTGTGAAGAAAGGACAAATCGATGTCCCATCGCTTTACACTGAATCGCCACAAGGTCAGTACTGGTACAAAAACGGCGTTAACATGAACAGTGTTTATGCGCTAGTAATCGCAAGTGTCGCTGCCATTATTGCAACCTTCTTTGTCACGGAATTAGCGAACTACGCGTTGTTTATCGGTGGTTTCGTTTCAGCAATCGTGTACAAACAGTTGATGCAAAAGAAATTGTTTTGGGTATCAAAGGCAGCTTTAGCAAAGCAACAATAAACAACTTTATGCGTGGCTTTAAATTGAATTAAATCGCCAACTTAAAGATAAAGTAAACAAGTAACTCAACTAGTGGTTGCTTGTTTACTTCAAAGGAATGAGAAGAAAGAATGGAAATCGATCAACGTATTTATTGTACCCAAGGACCTGATTACCTACCGGCTTTAAAGCAAGGCTCACTGAATGGATTGAGTTTTGTCTTTAAAGATCTCTTTGACGTAGAGGGATATGTCACCGGAGCAGGAAACCCTAAGTGGCTAGAGACTCACAGCAAAGCAGAAAGTACTTCGCCACTCATCATCTCGCTTTTAAATGCAGGAGCAGAGTGCAAAGGCCGAGTTCAAACGGATGAGCTAGCTTACAGCCTGAATGGTATTAATGTTCACTATGGTACTCCGGTTAATCCGCTCGCGCCTGATTGTTTACCCGGTGGTTCTTCAAGTGGCAGTGCTGTCGCGGTAGCAAAAGGTGACGTTGATTTTTCTATCGGAACAGATACTGGTGGTTCGGTTCGTGTACCCGCGAGTTACTGCGGCCTTTTCGGCTTACGCCCAACATTGGGTCAGTTGTCACTAGAAAGCAGTTTCACACTGGCTGAAAGCTTCGATACCGCAGGTGTATTCAGCAGAGACCTATCAACGCTGGAAAACGTGTATGCATGTCTTGGCCCCGAAACTCAGGCTCAAACTGTCGCGAAAACCCTGATTTTGGATCAAAGCTTGTCAAAAACTCTGGGAAGTGAGCGCCTAGAGGAACTGAAGCAGTGGGCTGACAGTGCAAATATTCAGCTTGAATACAGCAATGCTCTGCAAGACGCAGGCTATGACCTTGGCGAATTAAGCGCATTATTCCGAACCATCCAAGGTTACGAAATTATTGACCGCCACAATTCATGGCTTGATGAGTGGCAACATACGCTGGCACCAGCAATACAAGAACGAGTTGTATGGGCGCGTACCATTTCGGCTCAAGATTATCGTAAAGGGAAAGAACAACAAGCGAAGTTTACCAGCTGGCTAGCTGAGCAACTTGCGGACAAGGATACGTTGTGGGTATTACCGACCACCCCAGGAAAATCACCTAAGCTCACGACTCCAGATGCAGACTTAGCGGAATATCGCTCTGATCTTATGGGGCTAACCAGTCTCGCGGGTTTAAGTGGATTCCCTCAACTTCATATCCCAATGAATAACGTAACAAATGGACCTTGTGGTGTGTCGTTACTTGGGTCTGCTAACAGCGAATACGATCTGATTGCGACAGCGTCGTCTTTAATCAAAGGAGAGTCTTAATGGTGTTTCAAACCGCATTTACCGCCCCGCATCACAAAGCAACGGAAGTGGGAAAACAAATCTTAGAACAAGGCGGAACGGCTGCTGAAGCGATGGTCGCGGCTGCGTCAATGATTGCGGTGCAATACCCTCATATGAACAGCATTGGCGGTGACGGATTTTGGTTAATCAGTAAGCCGGGAGAAGCACCAGTTGCCATAGATGCATGCGGAGCAGCGGCATTATCCATCGACCCAGATTACTACCGCGCATTGGGCACCGAGCTGCCTGAAAAAGGTGGCGAAGCGTCTATTACCATGGCTGGCACAGTAGCAGGTTGGCAAAAAGCGCTGGAAATTGACGGTGGCAAACTGCCTTTAAGCACTCTGTTACAACCTTCTATTGACGCTGCACGAAACGGCATTGAAGTCACTCAAAGCCTTGTCGATGCGAGTGTAAAAACCTTTGAGCGCTTAAAAGATGAAGCCGAATTCAGCCGTTTGTTCTTTGATAACGGTGAAACGTTAAAACTTGGCGAAACGGTGTCAAACCCGGCGCTGGCAAAAACGCTGGAAAGATTGGCCGAGGTAGGGTTGGATGACTTTTACCGAGGTGAGATCGCAGAACTGGCAGCAAAAGAGCTTCAAGAGGTGGGAAGTCCGCTAACGATTGAAGATTTTCATCAGCATCAGGCATTGGTTACGACTCCACTAAACGTTGAGACCTCAAAAGGTCAGCTTTATAACCTAGGTGCACCGACGCAGGGATTGGCATCGTTATTAATTTTAGCGATATACGATCGCTTAGCATCGCAAGCAAACTCAGAGCTAGATCATATTCATTTACTCGTCGAAGCGACGAAGCAAGCATTTATTATTCGCGACAAAGTCGTTACCGATGAACGCTTTTTAAACAAGCCACTGCAAGAGTACTTAGATGAAAGTGTGGTGGCAGAGTGCGCAGAGCGTATCTCATTAACCCAAGCTCAGCCATGGCCTTATCAGGCAAAACCGGGCGACACCATCTGGATGGGCGCAACTGACCAATACGGCACAATGGTGAGTTTTATTCAGAGTGTTTACTGGGAGTTTGGCTCAGGCGTTGTACTTCCATCGACCGGAATTATGTGGAACGTCAGAGGCAAAAGCTTCTCGCTAGATAGCGAACATCACAATGCTTTAGTACCTGGCAAAAAGCCGTTCCACACACTGAACCCAGCTTATGCTGAGCTTAAAGATGGCCGACGCATCGTGTACGGAACGATGGGCGGAGAAGGGCAACCGCAAACTCAGGCTTGTTTATTCAGCCGACACATTTATCAAAACATGTCTCTGCAACAAGCCGTGTCGATGCCTCGATGGCTGTTGGGCAGAACATGGGGTGATGCGACAAACAATTTACGACTTGAAGAAGACTTGTACAGCGAATACGGGCAAACATTAACGCAGATGGGCCACCAAGTGACTCAGGTTGAAAACCTGAGTGAGCTGATGGGACACGCGGGAGCAATAACCCTGGATCAGCAAGGACAGGCAGACGCAACGAGTGACCCTCGCAGCGATGGCGATATATTTTTAGGAGAGAGATAATGACAACTCAAACGCTATTTGAAACTTTGAACCCACCACAACGTTTGTTGATGGGTCCTGGCCCAATTAATGCCTATCCACGTGTGCACCAAGCCATTTCACAGGCTTTAATCGGTCAATATGATCCGGTTATGACGGGCTACATGACGCAAGTTCAGTCGCTGTATCGTGGTGTATTCGAAACGCAAAACCAACAAACCATGCTGGTTGACGGTACGGCACGTTCAGGTATCGAAGCAGTACTTGTCTCAGTGATTAAGCCGGGTGATAAAGTACTTATCCCAATTATTGGCCGTTTTGGCCACCTGTTGAGTGAAATCGCGAATCGTGTTGGCGCAAAAGTCAAAACCATTGACGTTGAGTGGGGCGAAGTGTGTCCACCGGAACTGGTTGAAAAAGCGATCAAAGAATTCCAGCCAAAGCTACTGGCGACGGTACAAGGTGACACTTCAACAACCATGAACCAGCCACTGGCAGAGTTCGGTGAAATCTGTAAACGTCATGGCGTGTTGTTCTACTGTGATGCAACAGCATCGATTGCAGGTAATGCACTTAAAGTCGACGAATGGAATCTTGATGCCGTTTCAGCCGGTTTACAAAAATGTCTTGGCGGTCCTTCTGGTAGTTCTCCAATTACGTTAAGCGATCAATGTGCCGAACTGATCAATCGTCGTAAACACGTTGAAGCAGGTATTCGCGCTGATCACCACACGGCGGGTGAAGAAGAGATCATTCGTTCGAACTACTTCGATTTGTCGATGATCATGGATTACTGGGGACCAGAGCGTCTTAACCACCACACCGAAGCAACCAGTATGCTTTACGCGGCGCGTGAATGTGCACGCATCTACCTTGAAGAAGGCGCGGATAACGTGATTGCTCGCCACAAGCAAGCGGGTGATGCAATGGCGTGTGGTCTGCAAGCGATGGGATTAGAGCTGTTTGGTAACCAGAAGTACAAAATGAACAACGTTGTGGGTGTCTACATTCCTAAAGAAGTGGACGGCAATAAAGTACGTCAGGAGCTGCTTAATAGCTTTGGTATTGAGATTGGCACGTCATTTGGTCCATTGGACGGCAAAATCTGGCGCATCGGCACTATGGGCTACAACGCACGTCAAGAAGCGGTATTAACCACGCTTGCTGCGCTGGAAGCCATCCTTATCCGTAATAAAGCCAAAATCATTCCGGGACAAGCAGTCATTGCTGCGATGGAAAAATATGTTTAATGCCATTAAGAGGGTGAATCAAGGATGAGTAAATTGGATGCCCAACGCATTATGGAACGTGCTGACCACTTGGCTACGTTTACCTCGATGCAAGATGGATTAAAACGTACCTACTTATCGCCGGAACATAAGCAGGCGCACCATCAACTCGGCGAATGGATGCTACAAGCCGGGCTTGAAACATGGCCGGACAGTGTTGGGAACCAATGGGGAAGGAAGGTATCTTCCAACCCTACCATGCCAACGCTAATTATCGGCTCTCACAGTGATACTGTTGCGGATGCGGGTAAATATGACGGAAACCTGGGGATACTTGTTGGTATTTCCTCGTTGGAGCAGCTCAAAGATGTTGAGTTTCCATTTCATGTCGATGTTGTCGCGTTTGCCGATGAAGAGGGCACCCGCTTCAACAGTACATTGATTGGTTCGAGCGCAGTTGCGGGTGTATTTGACCAAAACTGGCTGGCCCTGAAAGACAACGATGGCGTGACAATGTCACAGGCTATGGTTGAATTTGGCCTGTCTCCGGAAGAGGTAGGGAAAGATAGCCGTTCGTCAGATGACGTGATGGCTTATCTGGAAGTGCACATTGAACAAGGTCCCGTGCTTGAAGCTCAAAATCAGCCAGTTGGTGTGGTGACGGGTATTGCCGGCGCAAAACGTTTTCAGTTTCAGGTGAAAGGCTTAGCTGGACACGCTGGTACGGTACCAATGGGCATGCGCATGGATGCGTTGTGCGCTGTAGCTGAGATGATTTCGACGATAGAAAACTATGCGACCGAACAGAGCAAAACTGAAAACAAAGTTGTAGCGACAGTCGGTAAGTGTGAGGTTTCGCCAGGTTCAGTCAACGTTATTCCCGGTGAGGTTAACTTTACTGTGGATATCCGCAGCTTGAATCAGGAGCAACTGGAGCGCTCGTGTGACGACTTGCTAACGGCACTTAACGCGATTGCAAAGCGTCGTGAAGTCAGTTTCTCCAATCGATTGCTCTATCAGGCGAGCGCGGTACCTTGTAATGACGCTTTGCAAAGTCAGTGGGGCGAGATTGTTTCTCGAGTAACCGAATCTGAACCGGTATTCCTACCAAGTGGCGCTGGGCATGATGCGCTTGCGATGATCCATCTAACTGAAGTTGCAATGCTATTTGTTCGCTGTGATAAAGGCATTAGTCATAATCCGTTGGAAAGTGTTCAAGAGGATGACGTGGCAGTTGCTTTGCAGTGTTTAACACAAATGATTCTAGCCCAGCAGGAGCGCAAAACGGATGGAAACTAAACAACCACTGACGCATTCCGTTGTGCTGGGAATCGCAGGAAACTCGCCGGGTTATCTGGCACAGACCGGAGAGATCTCTGCGTTCAGCGAGCAACAAAAAAAGGAACATCAGGAAGCACAGCGCCCACGAGCGCTGTTTCCTATGTTTGTTCGTGAGCTTAGCGACTCTTATCTCGGGCAGATGCCTTTCAGCTCATCTAAATTGGTGCTGCCTGAAGAGCAAGATGCCAAGGTTCAGATGGAGCCTGAGGTTGCGATTAAATGCAGCGTTACCTATACAGAGCAAGGCAAGATTGCCGCGCTTACTCCTTTTGCGCTGACGTTAATCAATGATGCAACCTACCGCAATAAAACGGTATCTAAGCTAGCTGAGAAGAAAAACTGGGGCGCATTTAGTAAGGGTATTGCCGAACTTGATCTTCCTGTCGACTCATTTTCTGAGCAGACACCGCTTGATCATCTCAGATTGTGCGGTTTTCATAGCCGGAATGGGCAATGGCACTTGTGTAGCCAAGACGTGTCGGTAACAGAATACAATGTCTTCTATCAATCGTTAACCGACTGGTTAGTAGAGACAATTAACCACCAAGCCGATGACGGTGCTATGCATAATACGCACAGCTTGTTCATTGAGGCGAATCAACCAAGTGAAATTACTATTGCGATTGGCGCACCGTGTTACACATCTTATGGAGAAGACCATCAGTTGCTTGATGGTGACCGGGTATTTGTTTGTGTATACGATGACAGAGAGCACCAGTTAAGTGATATTGAGGCCATGATAGACTGTCCACAAGATCAGTGGGTAACCGCTTCGAGTATGATGTGGTTAGAGCAAACGGTTTATAAAATAAAATAATCAGCAAGGTAACAAAGAACGATGAAAACACAACGAGATCTGGCCAGTGCATTCTTCCGCATAGGCTTGTTTGGATTTGGTGGCGGCCCCACGATGATCCCTTTGGTTCATAAAGAAGTGGTCGACAACTATAAATGGATGAGTGACGACGAGTTTGCCAACGTACTTGCAATCGGCAACACGCTACCTGGCCCAATTGCGACTAAAATGGCGGGTTATATTGGCTATAAAGTAGGTGGGAAGATCGGATGTATCAATGCAGTGATCATGACAATTATTCCGCTGATTATCGTCATGATTGCGGGATTAGGCTTATTGAATGAATACCGTGATAAGCCTTGGGTTGCCGGTATGGCTCAAGGGGTATTGCCAGTAGTTTCCTGGATGATGGCCAAGCTTACCTATGACTTCTTACTGAAGGGCTACAAATCACTTGGCGCAATTGCGACGGGTATTGGTATTGCGCTTTCTATTTTGTTTATCGTGGTATTGGGTGTACACCCGGGTCTGGTTGTCGCAGCAGTACTTCTTGCCGTATTGGTGAAACCTGACCCAAAGCCTAGTACGGCTGAGCAAAGTCTAAAACCAGAAAATAAAAAGGGATAAGCATGCAACTTTATATCGATATCTTCTTAGCATTTTTTATTCCTAACATCGTCGGTTATGGCGGTGGTCCTGCAATCATTCCTCTAATCGAGGCACAAGTTGTTGGCCAGTATGGTTGGATGAATGCCAGCCAGTTCGCCGAAGTACTAGCATTAGGCAACGCGCTACCAAGTCCGATTGCGACGAAAATGGCGGGTTACATCGGTTATGAAGTCGGTGGAACGCTTGGTGCGTTTATCGCCGTGTTCGCGACGGTTGCGCCTACCATCATCATCATGGTGCTTGCGATGAGTGTGCTGTACAAATACCGTAACTCGCCAAAAGTAAAAGCGTTAGGCGCGTGGGTTCTACCAATCATTTTCACGTTGATGCTATTGCTGAGCTACAAACTGATCATGTCTGGTGGCGAAGCGGGTTGGGGACATTTTGCCTTCCTATTTGTCGTCGCGGGTCTGTGTCTGGAAAAATTCAAAGTGCACCCAACTTATGTAATTTGCGCAAGTTTAGCCTACGGCGCATTCTTGCTGTAGTTTCCACTTTTTTAAACAGACGGTGTAAGTCTTTAACTGGGCCGATACAAAATGTATCGGCCTCGTTTTTTAAGCTTTAGCCCTGGAGTTTTTCGCGTTGTTATTATTTTTAACGCATCCTTAATTCTTATCTTCATAACTCACTTCATCAGCAATCAGACCAGCTTTTTCACGACTTCTACTCCTTTCTAACAAAATCGATACCTCCCTTTGCTTTACAACTTTTCACAACTATCTGTCGCCTCACTGTTACAGAGGTGTAACTTTGCCGTTTAAAAAATCGAGATTTGCATCACTAAATATTGGCGAAATCTGCTCAATTTAGCTGTGCTCACAGCCCAATTTATCGAGGTGTAATTATATAAAAACAAGTTAAAACAACTATGTGCACTATGTGCACCTAAAGTTGAGTTGCGGTTGTGGATATAACCGCTCTGGATGTACGTTTCAGTAACAAAATAAAAACATTTATACAGCCTGACTCCTTCAGAACGCGAATGAGTAGGCCTTTCCCTAGCGATCTACGTGATCAAATAGGGTTCCCATAACTTGAACGTACCTGGAGAATTCAAAGTGACAGTATCCACTTCCCCGAAAACGGTCTCGACTGCCCATTATGATTCAGAAGTCATGATTATTGGGGCTGGTCCAGTCGGTTTAATGATTGCAAACTATCTCGGCGCCCAAGGCATTAACGTCACTGTGATTGAACAACTGCCGACGCTAATCGATTACCCTCGCGCTATTGGTATTGATGACGAGAGTTTAAGAACGTTTCAGGCTGTAGGGTTAGCTTCAGAAGTTGTGCCTTACACAACGCCATATCATGCCATGCGCTTCCTAACCCCTAAAGGCCGTTGTTTCGCAGATATTCAACCGAATACTAACGAGTTTGGTTGGTCGAGAAGAAACGCTTTTATTCAGCCAAAGGCCGATCGAGCGCTTTATGATGGATTAGACCGCTTCTCGAATGTCAAAGTGCTGTTCTCACGTGAACTGGTTAACTTTGGCCAAGATAACGAACAAACCTGGGCTAACTTCACTAACGAGAAGGGTGAAGAAGAGCGAATTTTAGCAAAATACATGATTGCGTGTGATGGCGGTAATAGCTTTGTCCGTCGTAATTTGAACATCTCGTTTGATGGTGAAACCGCACCAAACCAATGGATCGTAATGGATCTGGAAAACGATCCAATTGGTACCCCTAACATCTACTTATGTTGCGACGCTGAACGCCCATATGTATCAGCGGCTCTACCACAAGGTATTCGTCGATTTGAGTTTATGGTCATGCCGGGTGAAACCGAAGAGGAACTCAGCAAGCCAGAAAATATGGATCGTCTGTTGAGCAAAGTGCTGCCATCAACGGAAAACATCAAATTTATCCGTCAGCGTGTTTATACCCACAATGCCCGTCTTGCTGGTAAGTTCCGCGAAGGTCGAATCCTGCTAGCAGGCGATGCGGCGCACATTATGCCAGTTTGGCAAGGACAGGGTTACAACTCCGGTATGCGCGATGCAAATAACCTAGCGTGGAAACTCTCTCTGGTGGTTAAAGGGCTGGCGGATCCAAGCCTGTTAGACACGTATCAACAAGAACGTCGTGACCATGCGAAAGCGATGATCGATCTGTCAGTTTTAGCCGGTAAGGTACTGGCACCACCTAAAAAATGGCAGGCAACGTTGCGTGACGGCGTATCTTGGCTGTTGAACTATGTTCCGCCTGTTAAGCGTTACTTTGTTGAAATGCGCTTTAAACCAATGCCTAAGTATCATCAAGGCGTTCTTGTTGAACCTAAACCTGCACTCAAAGACTCTCCAGTGGGCAAACTGTTTATTCAGCCTATGGTGCGAGTGGGTAATGAGATCAGCAAGCTTGATGATGTCATCGGGCAAAACTTCGCAATCATCGCATGGGGCACCGACCCAATGCAGGGGTTGAGTGAAGCTGAAATCCAGTATTGGCAGCAACTCGGTACCAAGTTTATTCAAGTGGTTCCGTCAGTACAGCTCAAGTCACAGATTCAGACGCATCCAGATGTGCTGTGTGTTGGTGATGAAACCCACGCACTAAAAGATTGGTTTGGTCGTTACCCAGCATCAGTAGCCATTATCCGACCTGACCGATTCGTTGCAAGTATCGCTATTCCACAGTCGATCAACACCATTTGCCAACAAGTACGTAAGGCACTGAGCGCCACAACTAAGCACAGCGACGCGGCTCCTAAACTTGATACCAATGACAAGAAGGTAGCTTGATATGAGTAAAGCCTATTTGCACTGCTTGTCGCATACACCATTAGTTGGTCATTTTGATCCCCCTCAGGAGGTTATCAATGAAGTTAACAGCGTTATCGCTGACGCCAAAAAGCGCATTGATGAATTTGACCCAGAGTTGGTGATCCTGTTTTCACCTGATCATTACAACGGATTTTTCTACGATGTTATGCCGTCGTTTTGTATCGGAATGGCCGCTCATGCGATTGGTGATTTTGGCACTTTAGCTGGCCCGTTAAACGTCCCTCAAGATCTTGCTGAAGAGTGCGCACAATACGTGCTGGCTAAAGGGGTGGACGCAGCGGTTTCTTACAACATGCAAGTAGACCACGGTTTTGCTCAACCTCTCGAGTTTCTGTTAGGCAGTCTGGATCGCGTTCCGGTTATCCCGGTGTTTATCAACGGTGTTGCGCCCCCAATGCCCGGTTTTCAGCGAGCCCGCTTACTGGGTGAAGCCATCGGTGAATACGCCAAGAGCTTAAACAAGCGCGTGTTATTTCTGGCTTCCGGCGGTTTATCACACCAGCCGCCAGTACCTGAGCTAGCCACTGCCAACGAGCATATCGCAGACCGATTAAAAGGCAGCGGTCGATGTCTTCCTGAGGATGAACGTATCGCTCGCACCCAAAGAGTGATCAACGCTGCGGTTGAATTTACCTATGACCAAAACACGTTACATCCACTAAATCCGGAATGGGATCGCGCCTTTATGCACGATCTGGCCAACGGGCAAATAAGCAAGCTGGATGCAATGAACAATCAGGACCTGTCAGATATTGCCGGAAAGTCCACTCATGAAGTGAAAACCTGGGTGGCGGCATGCGCGGCGCTATCTGCTTACGGACCTTACAAAACTGAAGGTTGCTATTACCGCGAGATACCAGAGTGGATCGCCGGATTTGGATCTATGAGTGCAACCAAGACAAAGAACACAAAAACTAAAGCTGTAAACGAGGAGTATAGGAATGTCTAAACTAATTTTTACTGAACAAGAGACAAGCAAATTTGTTCAAATTGAGGAAGGAGACCTCAACCTCAAACTGCATTACAACGATTGCGGTGAAGGGAGTGAAGTCGTAGTGATGCTACACGGTTCAGTACCGGGTGCTACGGGCTGGGCTAACTTTAACCGTAATATTGAGCCTTTAGTCAATGCTGGTTATCGCGTCATCCTTCTTGACTGTCCGGGTTGGGGAAAGAGTGACTCAATAGTCTCTACTCAATCTCGTTCCGACCTAAACGCAACCGCATTAAAAGGTGTGTTAGACGCGTTGGATATTGAGCGAGCGCATTTAATCGGCAACTCCATGGGTGGGCACTCGGCTGTCGCATTCACTCTTTCCTACCCAGAACGCGTAGGTAAATTGATTCTGATGGGTGGCGGCACTGGCGGTGCGAGCTTGTTCACACCAATGCCGGCAGAAGGTATTAAGCGCCTAAATCAACTTTACCGCGAGCCAACTATCGAAAACCTAAAAGCGATGATGGATATCTTCGTCTTCGATACCAGCGATCTTACCGAAGAGTTGTTCCAGACTCGTTTGAATAACATTCTTGCTCGTCAGGATCACCTCGACAATTTTGTGAAAAGTCTGGAAGCCAATCCAAAACAATTCCCGGATTTCTCTGCGCGATTAGGCGAGATCAAAGCCGATACATTGGTCATTTGGGGTCGCCAAGACCGCTTTGTTCCGTTTGATACCAGCTTACGTTTGATGGCAGGCATTCCACAGGCGCAACTGCACGTTTTCAACCAGTGCGGTCACTGGGTGCAGTGGGAACATGCTGACACATTCAACCGTTTGGTTGTCGACTTCATTCAGCATTAAGGAGAGAACCATGTCTGACAAGATAGAACAACTGGCACAGAGACTGCGTGAAGCGGAACTGCATAATCTGCCAATCTCACCACTGCGTGACGAGATCGAAGGCGCTGGTGTACAGCAAGCCTACGCTATCCAACGTATGAATGTATCCGTAGCGGTCGACCAAGGTCGTCGTATCGTCGGGCGCAAAATCGGTCTGACTAACCCTAAAGTTCAGGCGCAGTTAGGGGTTGATCAACCTGACTTCGGCACGCTCTTCGCTGATATGTGTGTCGGTGACAATGAAGTAGTGCCATATGAAGCGGTCATGCAGCCGAAAATTGAAGCGGAAATCGCACTGATTTTGGCGAAAGACTTACCGCAAAGTGACCCGACTATAGGCGAAGTAATGGATGCGATTGGTTGGGTAGTACCCGCTTTAGAAATTGTTGGTAGCCGTATTCGTGACTGGGATATTAAGTTCGTTGATACCGTCGCAGACAACGCTTCGAGTGGTTTGTATGTACTAGGCGGGCCAGCTCGAACTGTTGACGGCTTAGATTTTCGCGGCGCAACCATGACGATGTCACGCAACAACGAAGTCGTATCTCAAGGAGATGGTTCGGAATGTCTTGGTAACCCATTAAATGCAGCAGTTTGGCTGGCTCGTACCATGAACGCATTTGGAGAGCCATTACGTGCTGGTGATGTGGTATTAACAGGCGCGTTAGGTCCGATGGCAGCGGTGCAGCCGGGTGACCGTTTCGATGCCGAAATTACAGGAGTTGGTCGTGTGTCAGTCTCCTTTACAGAACAAGAGGAGAGTGAAAAATGAAAACCATGAAGGTAGCGATTATTGGCTCAGGCAATATCGGCACTGACTTAATGATAAAAGTGCTGCGCAATAGCCAACATTTGACCATGAGTGTCATGGTTGGGATTGACCCAGAATCGGATGGCCTGGCCAGAGCACGTCGAATGGGGGTTACCACCACTCATGAAGGTGTGGAAGGTTTGATTAAATTGCCAGAGTTTAATGACATCGATATCGTTTTTGATGCGACGTCGGCTAACGCGCACATCAGTAATGATGCCCTTCTGCGTGAGGCAAAACCAGGCATTAAGCTGATTGACTTAACACCGGCAGCGATTGGTCCTTATTGCGTTCCAGTCGTGAATCTGGAGCAAAACCTTGCGAAGAATAACGTCAATATGGTCACTTGTGGCGGTCAGGCAACCATTCCTGTTGTTGCGGCTGTAGCGCAAGTCGCCACCGTGCATTATGCAGAGATTATTGCGTCGATCAGCAGTAAATCGGCAGGACCAGGTACGCGCGCGAATATCGACGAGTTTACCGAAACCACTTCTAAAGCCATTGAAACGGTAGGCGGCGCGAAGAAAGGTAAGGCGATCATCATTCTGAATCCGGCAGAGCCACCTCTGATGATGCGTGACACTGTCCACGTACTATGCGACAGCAAAGATGAAGACAAAGTCCGCGCATCAATCGAAGAAATGGTCAGCGCGGTTCAAAGCTACGTGCCGGGTTATCGTTTAAAACAAGCGGTGCAGTTTGAATCGATTGGCGAAGACAAGCCAGTTACGCTTCCGGGTTACGGTGAGTTCAGTGGGCTCAAAGTGTCTGCTTTTATTGAGGTCGAAGGGGCTGCCCATTATCTCCCTGCTTATGCTGGCAACCTCGATATTATGACTTGTGCGGCTATGGCGACCGCAGAACGTATCGCTCAATCTTGTCTGAACCAATAAGGAAGACCCTCATGAATGAACAAAAACTGTATATCTCAGATGTGACATTGCGTGATGGTTGCCATGCGGTTCGTCACCAGTACTCCATTGAGCAAGTTAAGTCGATAGCGCGTGCGCTTGATCATGCCAAAGTTGACTCAATCGAAGTTGCTCACGGTGACGGCTTACAAGGCTCTAGTTTCAACTATGGCTTTGGCGCTCACACCGATCTCGAGTGGATTGAGGCGGTTGCTGAAGAACTGAGTCACGCTAAAGTCGCGACATTATTACTGCCGGGAATTGGTAGTGTTCACGATCTCGATAACGCCTATAACGCAGGTGCGCGAATCGTACGTGTTGCGACTCACTGTACCGAAGCCGATGTATCTCGTCAGCACATTGAGCATGCCCGCAAGCTAGGTATGGATACGGTTGGCTTTTTAATGATGAGCCACATGACCTCGCCACAGAACTTAGCACTGGAAGCGAAAAAAATGGAAAGCTACGGCGCTACCTGTATTTACGTGGTGGACTCAGGCGGTGCGATGACCATGCAGGATATTCGTGATCGCTTCCGCGCACTGAAAGAGGTGCTGGACCCGCAAACTGAAACGGGTATTCATGCTCACCACAATTTGAGCTTGGGTGTTGCCAACAGTTTGGTGGCGGTTGAAGAAGGCTGTAACCGTATCGATGCGAGTTTATCAGGTATGGGCGCGGGGGCAGGAAATGCGCCACTAGAAGCCTTTATCGCTGCAGCAGACAAACTTGGCTGGAATCATGGCACCGATTTATACGCATTGATGGACGCTGCAGATGACATTGTTCGACCACTGCAAGAGCGCCCGGTTCGTGTAGACCGTGAAACGCTTGCACTTGGCTATGCCGGTGTTTACTCGAGTTTCTTACGTCATGCTGAGCGTGCAGCAGAACGTTACGGTTTAAATACCGTAGATATTCTGGTTGAGCTTGGTAAGCGACGCATGGTCGGTGGTCAAGAGGATATGATCGTCGATGTTGCGCTTGATTTGCTGAAAAACCGATAGTCGTTCTCTCTGTAAAAACACTCATTAAATAATAAATATTAAGAGCCGGTATCCCACGCCGATACTGGCCATCCCTACATGGAGTGAGGAATATGTCTAATCCAATACGTGAAGCAGAGTTGAAACAGAAAAAGCGTGAGAGCCGCCGAGCGGTCATTTCAAGTTATCTTGGCTCAACCGTCGAATACTATGACTTTCTGTTATACGGAAGTGCAGCAAGTCTGGTGTTTCCTGCATTGTTCTTTAGCGACTTAGACCCAGGTCTGGGAATCATTCTGTCGTTTCTTACCTTAGCAACCGGTTATATTGCGAGGCCAATAGGCGGCCTGCTTTTTGGTCACTTCGGCGACAAATATGGCCGTAAACAGATCTTATTTATTACCCTGATGGTAATGGGAATCGTGTCGATATTGATCGGTTTGCTACCGACTTACCAAACTATTGGTATCGCAGCGCCCATCGCGCTTCTTGCATTAAGAATTTTGCAGGGTCTTGCAGTCGGTGGGGAATGGGCTGGCGCAACCCTGATGGCGATGGAGCATTCGGGTAAAAAGTCCAAAGGTTTGGGCGCAAGTATCGCAGTGTCAGGTGGGCCTTCAGGCGCTGTACTTGCGACTCTGGTTTTGGGTGGATTCTCGTTAATGCCAGAAGAGCAATTTATGAGTTGGGGCTGGCGTATACCTTTCCTATTGTCGGCATTGCTGGTAGTGATTGGCTTGTATCTACGTCACAGGGTAACGGAGTCGCCTGACTTTGAACAGGCAAAAGCCAAAGAAGCACAACAATCTGAATCCGCCAGCGTGCCAATTGTTGAGCTGTTTCGTAGTTCATCAAAAGAGATTGGTTTAGGTACTTTATCTGGTATTGCGCCACTTTTTATTCAATCTCTGTTAGCGACCTTTGCTCTTACTTACGCGGTGTCCATTGGCCACAGTCGCAGCGATGCCTTATTAATGCTGACAATTGCTAATACGCTGCACATATTCACCATTCCTTTGATGGCCGCTATTTCCGACCGCTATGGCCGTCGTCCAGTTATGCTTACTGGTGTTGTACTGGGTATGATTTTGATTTGGCCAATGTTCGAATTAATCAGTCACGAAAATCCGTGGATGATGTTATTGGGCTTTATCATCGGTAACCCGATCATCCAGGCAGTCATGTATGGACCAATGGGCGCTTTTATCAGTGAGAAGTTTACTACTCGTACTCGTTACACCGGGTTGTCGCTAACGTATCAATTAACTTCACTCATTGGTGCTGGCTTTACGCCAATTATCGCACAGGCCTTACTTGAGCAAGCCGATGGTGGGACGAATACACACTACATTGCGATGTTGTTTTGTGTGTTGTGTGCAGTAACGGGTATTGGTGTTTACTTGTCCAAAGAAACCGCTGCCGTTAAACAAGAGACAGTATCGCTTCACGCAAAGGCGAAACAAGCGATATAAACCATCGCTGAGTAATTTGAGTACTTAAAAACCAGTCTTGCGACTGGTTTTTATACCAATCACAGTAAGTAAGTGTTCAGAAATAGCGTAGGGAAAATGCTTGAGAACAAGGCGAAATTTTTTGATAAGTAGTTATTCTACAATCAAAAATTTTAACGCCGTTATCGAGTGTTTTAACAAGCTAGAATGATCAGTTATTTACTACGATTGGTATTATTACTGTACAGGATACCCAAAGCGGATAGTATTTTCTGAAACACCTGATTCAATTTGCTTAGCAACATCTTGTAAATCAGCCAAATAGTTTTCTGCGGCTTTATCTAAAGACATAGCTTTAGCAATGTAAACCAGGTTCAGACAGCCAAGTAAGCGGTCCTCGTCATGGATTGGAACGGCGATAGCCGCGATTTTATTCTCTTGCTGCCAGCTCTGGTTATTCTCGCCATAACCTTTTTCTCTGATGTGTTGCAGTATCTTGTCTAATTCTTGTGGTTCTCTGGCCAGCTGATACTCGGGTTCATCTCGCTCAGCGAGAATGGTCAGGATATTGCTACGTTCGTTTTGCGGACAAAAGGCGAGATAGGTCAGTCCACATGCAGTTTGTAAGATAGGTAAGCGGCGTCCTACCATCGCACGGTGAAATGATAACCGGCTGTAACGGTGGGTCGTTTCGCGGACTACCATCGCATCGACATCCAAAGTTGTGATGTCGGTAGGCCAGACCACTTTTTCTAACAAACCTCCAAGTAACGGAGCGGCTACCGCAGAGATCCATTGTTCATCTCGAAACCCTTCACTTAACTCTCGTACTTTCATGGTCAAGCGAAAGCTATTGTCAGAATCACTGTAACGTACATAACCCTCACTTTTGAGGGTTTCAAGTATACGTTTGACCGTTGTCCGGTGAATACCACTTAACTCTGATAACTGACGCACACTCGCACCACCATCAAGGCGATTAAGTATATTGAGTAAATACAGCCCGCGGGTTAAACCCTGTACAGTTTTGTAATTCGATGATTGATCTTGGCTCATGGAAGAACGCAGCTTGTTTGACGTTGCGGAATAGAATAAACGATTTCACTGGATAATACGTTGCGCTACGTGGTGTTAATTCCTCTACGCGTTACTTATTCTCCAAACTTGAGCATTTTAAGCTCAAACATTTCGGAAGACCCCAGCAAGGTAACAACGGTATGGGCTTCCCAGAGTTTAATGGTATCTAAATCAACATCGAGGTTTCTTTCCCATATACTTGCGATGGCTATTCGATCGTGTTTACCTCTGCAGAATGTAATACCAATTCGACCATAACTTGAATGGGTTTTGACTTCAGCTATTTGTAAAGGATGAGTGTGACTTGTGAGTACGGTTGTCATGCAGGATTCCCTGAAAGAGTCACTCAACGATACCTGACACCAGCGTAAAGTAATAAATCAGGATGTCATTGGCGGATATCAAGTTTAAGAAATACGAATTGTGTTGTTAACCATGGTGTTAAACACAATTTAATTATTGCATTGGCTCAGGTTAGTATGGGCTCTAAAACTGTATAAAGGATTAATCGTTATGTCGAAACAAGTGGTGATTTTGCTTCATGGTGTTGGAAGCAATGGTAAAGATTTAAGTGCGCTGGGTGATTTCTGGAAGCCTGCACTGCCGGATACGGTATTTTTGTCTCCTGACGCGCCGTTTCATTTTGATCAGGGTGGCGAAGGGTTTCAATGGTTTAGTCTGATTGGAGTGACGAATGAAAATCGCCCGCAACGAATTTATCAAGCCAGAGAAAGTTTTGATGAGACGATTAGTCAGATTTTCTCAGAGCAAGGCATTGATCCGGACAGAGACAAGATTGTGTTTGTTGGCTTTTCGCAGGGTTCGATTATGTCTTTAGATGCGTTAGTGCGTAGTCGCTATCCGCTGGTGGGAGTTGTCGCGTTCTCAGGGCGTCTATCTTCTCCTCAACCTTATGAAAAAAATTGCGAGACACCCGTGTTTCTTGTGCATGGAAAAAGTGATCCTGTTATTCCATGGTCAGAAAGTGAAAAAGCGAAGGAGCAATTGACGGACTTAGGTTTTACCGTGGAAGCTCGTTATGAAGATCACACACAACATACAATTTCCCCAGAGGGGGCGATGGCTGCAGCGGAATTTATTAAGAAGTGTTTTAGCGAATAACCCGTCAATTCCCAGACAACGTAAGCACTTTTACTGCTTTAGTAAAAGTGCTTAAGGGTAGGATAGTCAGACTGACTTATGCCCGCTCTAATAATCTGATTGATACGCTTGCTGCTGAGGTACGGTTATCGACGTCGAGCTTCTTATAAACCTGTTCGAGATGCTTGTTCACTGTTCGAGGGCTCATCTCTAAAATTTGGGCAATCTCCCAGTTTGTCTTTCCAAATGAAAGCCAGTAGAGCACTTGTGATTCTCTTCTGGTTAAACCCAGATGGGTTTGAAGATCTTTCTCTGAACCGTTTTGCTTGGGCGTCGAAATACGCACTAGCGAGTGAATACGGTTGTAATCGCCCGCGTAACTGGCTTCTAGCGGAGGAGAAAACTGTTTTAAGGTTAGTGGGGTATCTGCCGGGGACTGCATCAACCAAATGGCGATATCTTGTTGGATTTTTTGCCATGTTTCAGAAAAGTCGTCACCCAGTGAAGAAAGTAACTCTTGAGCATGAGGCGTCGCCCATTCCAGATTACCGTTACTGGAGACACAAAAAATATATTGCCCCGCGTAATCTAAAGCCGCTTGTGCCGATTTTGCCAGACGGGCAGATTGACTATGGACTTTGATTCGGGCGAGTACTTCATCAGGAACGACGGGTTTGGTGATGTAATCGGTGCCGCCGGATTCAAAACCACGCATAACATGTTTCGAGTCATTTAAGCCAGTCATAAAGATAATGGGTGTTGAAGGCAAAAGCTCTTTCAGTCGAACACAGGTATCAAACCCGTCCATCTCAGGCATGATGGCATCAAGCAAGATCACGTCGGGCTGCACTTTCTCTACAATAGTGAGAGCCTGAACGCCATTGAGCGCGACGAGTACCGTAAGCCCAGCCTGATTCAACGTGGCGTTTAACATGCTGAGAGATTCAGGTGAGTCATCCACGACCAACACTGTGATGTTATTGCTTGTTATAATGCTCATTAATCATTCCATTTATTTGCAAGATAATATTGTTGAAGTTACATTCCTGCAGGTGTTGTTTCAGCTTCTCAACCCAATCGCCACTTCCAGCTAAACCCTGTTCGATTTTCTCTAGTTCGCCGCTCACCCCAGACAAAAAACCAATTTCTGCGTATTCACGTAGCTTCACCAATTGCTCATAAGCCGGGATCGTTTGGCGCGGAACGTGAACGGTCTCGGTTTTGAGGTCTGATGCTTGATTACTGGTTTCATCATAAAGCCAATCAATGTCGAGTAAGCGATTGAGCTTGGCAAGCAACATAGGCACAGAAACGGGCTTGGTTAAATAGTCATTATGGTAGCGTTGGAGTTGGTTATTGGTTTCCAGTTCTTGAATGTTAGCGGATAACATCAGGATTGGTTGGCGGAAGTCTTCCTTGCGCAATTGGATCGCCAGTTGCCAGCCATTTACTTGTGGCATAAAAATATCCAGCATAAACAGATCGACATGATGCTGTTTTACTAGCTTGAGAGCTTGTGGCGCATTCTCTGCCAACAAAACATTAAAGCCCAGAGGCGTCAGTATTCGAGACATCAATTGACGTTGATCTTCGATATCGTCAACGATCATGATCGTTTTTCGGTCCCCGTTGTACCCAATCACGGCATCGCTTAATAGCTCCGGTTCAGGTCGTCCATCTTTTACTTCAGGGAGCATCAGCTTTAATACGAATGCACTGCCGTAGTCGACTTTACTGGTGCAGGAAATTTCGCCGCCCATGATCTCCGCTAAAGCATTCGAAATGGTTAACCCCAGCCCGGAGCCATGAATCGCTTCGGTCTTTTGGTTTTTAATCCGTTCGAATGGTTTAAATATCAGCCCCAAATCTTGTTCGGATAAACCAATGCCTGTGTCTTGCACCGTAAAATGCACCACCTGATTGCGATAGCTCACTTTAAAAATGATGGTGCCTGTTTCGGTATATTTGATCGCGTTGCCCAGCAGATTGATGAGTATCTGGCGTAAGCGTTGTTTGTCTGTTGCAACGAACGTCGGTAAGTAACCGGAGGTTTCAAATTCAAACTCCAGCCCTTTACGTTTTGCTTGCATGGAAAACATATCGACGAGCTGTTCCAGCAGTGCGGTGAGGCTAAATTCATCTCGGTGAAGTTCTAAGCGTCCCGCTTCAATTTTTGAAATCTCTAACAAGCCTTCGATCATGTCCGACAGGTGTTTGCCATTACGCTTTAAAACCTCAGCATACTGTCTCGTTTGTTTGTCCAGCTTGTTGTCTGAACTCAATAATTGCGCATACCCAAGCAGAATGTTTAACGGAGTTCGCAGCTCGTGACTTAGGCTCGCGAGGTATCGGCTTTTGGCGTTATTCGCCGTTTCTGCTGAACGCTTCGCTTGCTGCAATGCCTGAGAGGTTTTGTGGTGCGCGTTCACCTCTTTAGTCAGCAGCGCGGTATGCGATTTTAACTCTTTGACTGCCGTTCGGTTACTCGTACGAGCTAGAACGAACAACCAACTGATGATGCCAATAGGGATAAGAAGAAGAGCAAACGCATTAATTAATCCATTTGAAATGGAATCCATGTGCACTTGTTCTAGTTGGGGGATTTGAGAATATGCCAGTGCCAGAATACTTCCCATCGCTAAGCTTACTGTCAGCATCACAATGACGAAGTGCGCAATTGTGGATGAAAGCCGATTAACCCAGGTTGAGGAAAAGTAGGGCGACAGTATCTGTTTTAATTGTGCGCTAAAGGTTGCATCAGGACGGCAGTTATCATGACAGCGCACATCCAACGAGCAACATAGTGAACAGATATGACCCCCATACGCTGGGCATAGTGCCATATCTTCATGCTCAAAGGTGTGTTCACAGACTGAGCATTGGTGCTCCTCATCTCCGCTGGTTACGATGACATCATTGCGGACCAAGTAATAACGGCTTTTGGTAAGCAATGCGATGATGGGTACGGTCAGAAACGGCAACGCAAAAGCGATGTATGAGGCAAAGGCTCTGGCTACTTCTCCGTAAAAATCCAGATGTGCTGTAATGCCAATAGCGGAGGCTATCAGCATGGAACCCACACCGACTGGATTAATGTCGTAGAGTTTAGAACGCTTGAATTCGATGGTTTTTGGACTCAACCCCAAAGGTTTGTTAATGACCAAATCTGCGACAATGGACCCTATCCAGGCCAGTACCAGCACGGAGTAGACTTGTAAGGTCTGTTCGATAAGCTGATACACGCCAAGCTCCATCAGAAGTAGGGCGATCAATACGTTGAACACCATCCAAACCACCCGGCCGGGATGGTGGTGAGTTAGGCGTGAAAAGAAGTTTGACCAGGCGAGCGAGCCAGCGTAGGCATTTGCCACATTGATTTTTAACTGGGAAATGATCACAAACAGGCCCGCAGCCAGTAAAGCCAGTTGCGTGTTGTCCGAGGTATAACTGAACACAGTAAAATACATGTGTGCAGGATCGCCGGCAAGATTCGGCAGCACGCCGTGACTGATGGCTAACCAGGCTAAAAAGCTGCCTAACACGAGCTTCATTGATCCAAAAATCATCCAACCGGGGCCGCCTAACAGCATGGCGCTCCACCATTTTAATTTACCGCAACGCTCTTTAGCGGGAAGGAAGCGTAGAAAATCGACTTGCTCGCCGATTTGAGCCACAACCGCAAGCAATACTGCTGAAGCAGAGCCAAAAAGTAGCCAGTTGAAGTCAGGACCAACATCGTTTACGCCTGTGTAACTTAGCCATTCATCAATCTTGGCGTCTTCATGAGTAAAAACGTAGATCAACGGTATGATTTGCAGCATCAGCCAAATAGGTTGAGACCACATTTGAAAGCGCCCGATATTGGTAATCCCAAGTACGACAAGGGGAATAACGAGGACGGAGCTGATCACGTAAGCGATAGCCAAAGGTATATCAAACAACAGTTCGATAGCCATCGACATGATCGCCGCTTCCAGAGCAAAGAAGATGAACGTGAATGAGGCGTAAATGAGCGAGGCGATGGTAGAGCCGATATAGCCGAAACCCGCCCCTCGGCTAAGTAGATCAATATCGACTCCGTGCTTCGCGGCGTAATAACAGATGGGTATACCAGAAAAAATGACGACCAAAGCAACGGCGAGAATCGCCCACAGTGAATTGGTGACACCGTAATTGAGTGTGATCGTTCCACCAAGTGCTTCGAGCACCAAAAACGAAACGATACCGAGTGCCGTATTCGCGATCCAACTGGCCGACCATTTTCGTGCACGCTTAGCAGTAAAGCGCAACGCGAAATCTTCGAGTAGCTCGTTACCGACTAATTTATTGTATTTGCGTCGGGTTACGGTGACTTTTTGTATAGAGATAACTCTTCATCCTTGAGAATTAACAGTGTCGTTTGAGTACAAGTACTTTTCAATTTGGTGGCTCAAACTATCAAATGCACGTCCTGTGCACCTTGTACGCGCGCAATTATAGCTCGCATTTATTTTTCCACCTATGCGTAATTATACGTAGTTTTTATGCACGAACCGCGCATATTCAAACTTTCCATTCTGGTCAATACTCAAACTCGTTCATTTAGTCAGCAGGATTTATCCATTGGATAAGTAACATCGCGACGTGAATTAGTATTTGTTATCAACAAATTATTGAAAGGAAGAAGACAAATGAAACGGAATTTCTTGGCGACTTCGGTATTAGCGGCATCATTACTGAGTGGGTACGCAATGGCAGAAGACACCATCAAGGTCGGTGTACTTCACTCTTTATCCGGCACCATGGCAATCAGTGAAACAACACTCAAAGACACGATGTTGATGCTGATTGATGAACAAAATAAAAAAGGTGGCTTACTAGGTAAAAAGCTTGAAGCGGTGGTTGTGGACCCAGCTTCTGACTGGCCACTGTTCGCTGAAAAAGCGCGTGAGCTCATTTCAAAAGACAAAGTCGACGCAGTATTTGGCTGCTGGACATCTGTGTCTCGTAAGTCTGTCCTTCCTGTTTTTGAAGAGCTCGATAGTCTATTGTTCTACCCAGTTCAGTATGAGGGTGAAGAGTCCTCGAAAAACGTATTCTACACGGGTGCCGCGCCAAACCAGCAAGCCATTCCAGCGGTTGACTACCTACTTGATCAAGGCGTAGAGCGTTGGGTTTTAGCTGGAACAGATTACGTTTACCCGCGCACTACCAACAAAATTCTTGAAGCATACTTAAAAGAAAAAGGCGTGGCTGAAGCGGATATTATGATCAACTACACGCCGTTTGGTCATTCTGATTGGCAGTCAATCGTTTCAGATATTAAAAAATTCGGTTCTACAGGTAAGAAAACAGCAGTGGTTTCTACCATCAACGGTGACGCTAACGTACCGTTCTATAAAGAGCTAGGTAACCAGGGTATCTCAGCAGATGACATTCCAGTAGTGGCATTCTCTGTGGGTGAAGAAGAGTTGTCCGGTATGGATACCTCTGCTTTGGTTGGCCATTTGGCGGCATGGAACTACTTCATGAGCGTTGAATCTGACGTGAATGACGAGTTCATCGAAAAATGGCACAAGTTCATCAAGAACGATGAGCGCGTAACCAACGACCCAATGGAAGCGCATTACATTGGCTTCAACATGTGGGTTGAGGCGGTTAAGAAAGCAGGCACAACCGATCCAGCGGTTGTTGGTGATGCGCTTGTCGGCGTGACCGTTCCTAACTTGACTGGTGGTTACTCCGCAATGATGCCTAACCATCACATCACCAAACCCGTTCTTATCGGCGAAATCCAAGACGATGGCCAGTTTGAAACCGTATGGAAAACGTCGGGATTAGTGGCTGGTGATGCATGGTCAGATTTCCTACCGGGTTCAAAAGACCTTATCTCGGATTGGCGTCAACCGTTATCTTGCGGTAACTACAACACCAAAACTGGCAAATGTTCTGGTCAAAACTTCTAAGTTGACCATCACGCTCTCATAGCAGAGTTCAATCGTTAAACGTTAGTGACAGTGCCTTTAATTCATACGTGGCACTGTCACTTATTCGAGTCTTTTGTTTATTTTTCCGTTCACTCGAGAAGAATATTCGTTTAACCAGAGGTTTGCCTACGATGTTTTACGCATCCATTTTTCAGCGACTAACTCAATGTTGCCATGGGATATTTTCCTCGGCTTCGCATGTTACCGTTGTTCTTTTTAGCCTATTTATATCTGCTCAAACTCTAGCCTCAACAACAGGGTTAGAGAGCGAGCTACAACGCCTAGCGACACGCGACTATGATCAAATCAGCCAGGCTGTTATCAACATTGGAGAGAGTGGCGACGAGCGTTCAATTCAAGTTCTCGAGCTCTTATTCAGCGGTGATATCTATCTTGATAAAGAGTCCAAGCAACTGGTCAAAATTGTCGAGAAAAAGGGCAGTCAGTATTTAGTCACCCCTCTTTTTGCCGAAGCGTCGGCAGAGCCACAGCTCGTCAAACGCCGTTCCGTTAAAAAAATCGGGATTAACAACCAGATTCGCGGCGAAATTAAAGCGCAACTTGCCGCGCTTAATATCCGTCATCCAGATTCAGGCACCCGTATCAACGCGGTGACGCAGCTTATGGGTGACCTGAACGAACAAACGTATACCTTGCTAGAAAAAGCGAGACTTAGTGAAGAAGACTCGGATGTCCAACAAGTTTTAGATACAGCACTAGCGATATATCAACTAGAACATTCGAGCGACCAAGTGGCACAAGAACAAGCGATAGCAACTCTGGGGAATAGCTATCAGCCAACCGCGCGCAATGCACTTACCCAATTTTTAGCGACAGAACCAAATGAGGAACTGACCAATGCGACAAACAAAGCGCTCGGTTTGATTGAGCAGCGCGTCAGTCTGGCACATTTTGGTGAAACTCTATTTTTTGGTCTGAGCTTAGGTTCCGTTCTGGTGCTTGCCGCAATTGGTCTGGCGATTACGTTTGGTGTTATGGGCGTGATTAACATGGCGCATGGTGAACTTATCATGCTTGGCGCTTACACCACGTACGTGATTCAAACGTTGATGCCGAATCATATTGGCTGGTCAATCATAGTTTCGATACCTGTGGCATTTTTGGTTTCTGGTGCAGTAGGCATATTGATCGAACGAGGTGTAATTCGTTTCTTATACGGACGACCGTTAGAAACTTTGTTGGCGACGTTTGGTATCAGCCTGGTTTTGCAACAGACCGTACGCACGATTTTCTCTCCACTGAACCGTTCGGTATCAACACCGGACTGGATGCAAGGTGTGATTGAAATTAACCCGCTGCTAAGTCTGACCCTGAACCGTTTCTACATCATCATCTTCTGTTTGATCGTCTTTGCTCTGTTGTTTGCAGTATTACGTTACACCCGTTTAGGCATTGAAGTTCGCGCCGTTTCGCAAAATCGCAGTATGGCGAGAGCAATGGGCGTGAAATCGGAATGGGTTGACGCAATGACCTTTGGGCTTGGTTCTGGTATTGCAGGTATTGCTGGTGTCGCGCTCAGCCAACTTACCAACGTCGGGCCAAACCTAGGTCAGGCGTACATTATCGACTCATTTATGGTCGTGGTGTTTGGTGGTGTCGGTAACTTGTGGGGAACTCTCGTTGCTGGTATGTCGCTTGGTATCGCAAACAAAGTGATGGAGCCATGGGCTGGTGCCGTTCTGGCTAAAATCTTGGTGCTGGTATTTATCATTCTATTTATTCAGAAGAAACCCCGAGGCTTGTTCCCTCAGAAGGGTCGCTCGGCAGAGGGTTAATCATGGATCATCAATCAAAATTGTTCGATCGTTCTACACTGATGTTTTTGATTGTATTGGGTGCGGCGCTTTGCTTAATTCCAGCGCTGAACCTGTTCTTTGCAGAAGGATCTGCACTTCATATTTCTACTTACACCGTTACATTAATGGGTAAGTATCTGACCTATGCGCTACTGGCAGTCGCAGTGGATTTGGTTTGGGGTTATTTGGGTATTCTGAGCTTAGGTCACGCCGCCTTTTTTGCGCTGGGTGGCTATGCGATGGGTATGTATCTGATGCGTCAGATTGGTGATCGCGGCGTGTATGGCAACCCAGAACTGCCGGACTTTATGGTTTTCCTTAACTGGCAGGAGTTACCTTGGTTCTGGCATGGTTTTGACCAGTTCTGGTTTGCGATGTTGATGGTGGTGTTAGCGCCTGGAATACTCGCCTTCGTGTTTGGCTGGTTTGCTTTTCGCTCGCGTGTAACGGGTGTTTATCTATCCATTATCACTCAGGCGTTGACGTATGCATTGTTGCTGGCTTTCTTCCGCAATGAAATGGGCTTTGGCGGTAACAATGGCTTAACTGACTTTAAAGATATCCTAGGCTTTGACCTGCAATCGGATTCGACACGTCTGACACTATTTGCGTTATCAGGCATCGCTCTTGGATTAGGGTACATGGCTTGTCGATTCATTGTGGTTAGCCGCTTAGGTCGAGTTGCCATGGCCGTTCGTGATGCTGAAGCTCGGACTCGTTTCACCGGCTACAAAGTGGAATACGTCAAGTTAGCTATCTTCACTTTTTCTGCGGTACTCGCTGGCATTGCAGGTGCGTTGTATGTCCCTCAGGTGGGCATCATCAACCCTTCAGAATTTTCTCCGCTTAACTCAATTGAACTTGTTGTGTGGGTGGCACTTGGCGGACGTGCAACACTTTACGGTGCCGTTGTTGGTGCGTTGGCCGTCAATTACGCCAAAACCTATTTAACCGCAGCGCTGCCAGAAGTGTGGCTGTTTAGCCTGGGCGCAATGTTCGTGCTGGTCACGCTATTCCTGCCTAAGGGAGTAACAGGCTTAATCAAACGTAAAGAGGTGCATTCATGAGCATTCTAAGCCTTGCCAAAGAACTCACTGACCGCGAACACGTTTATGAGTTTATGAAGCCACAAGTTAACCCGATGCTTAAAGTCGGTCATGGTTGCTTGTTGTATCTCGAAGGGATCAGCGTGTCGTTTGATGGTTTTAAAGCAATCAACGACCTCAATCTCTACATTAAAGAAGGAGAATTGCGCTGCATCATTGGCCCTAATGGCGCAGGCAAGACCACCATGATGGACATCATTACGGGTAAAACCCGTCCAGATACCGGTACCGCGTGGTTTGGTCAAAACATTAACTTATTGCAAATGAGTGAGCCTGAAATTGCACAAGCGGGCATCGGCCGTAAATTCCAGAAGCCGACGGTGTTTGAATCTCAATCGGTATTTCACAACTTAGAGCTGGCGATGGCTGGGGCAAAAACGGTGTTTTCAACGCTGTTTGCCACACTAACGCCAAGCCAGGTTGATCATATCGATCACGTACTCAAGCAAATAGGTCTGTACGAGCAGCGTGCTTTATTGGCTGGTGCATTATCTCATGGTCAGAAACAGTGGCTGGAAATCGGCATGCTGCTGATGCAAAACCCGAAACTGTTGCTAGTTGATGAGCCTGTTGCGGGGATGACCCACCAAGAGATGGACAGAACGGGCGAATTACTAACGTCATTAGCGGGTGAGCGTACGATTGTGCTGGTTGAACACGATATGGATTTTGTCCGCTCAATAGCGCGTGATGTAACGGTTTTACACCAAGGAAGCGTATTGGCTGAAGGCACGATGGACCAAGTTCAAAGCAACCGTAAGGTCGTGGAAGTCTACCTTGGAGAAGAAGCATGATTGAGATTAAAGGATTAAACCAGTTCTATGGACAGAGCCACACGTTGTGGGATCTCGACATGCAAATACCAGAGGGCAAATGTACCGTTCTGATGGGGCGCAATGGTGTAGGTAAAACAACGTTGCTGCAATGCATCATGGGGTTGCTACCAACTAAGAGTGGTGAGATTAACTTCTTGGGACAAAACATCACCAAAATGGCCGCAGAGAAACGCGCGCCAATCGGGATAGGTTATGTCCCCCAGGGACGTCAGATCTTTCCGTTGCTGACGGTAGAAGAGAATTTACGTATCGGTCTGCCGATGCGCAAAGATGGAGCGAGACAAGTTCCGGAATTCATCTATGAGCTTTTCCCTGTATTAAAAGAGATGTTGTATCGCCGGGGCGGTGATTTATCTGGCGGACAACAGCAACAGCTTGCGATCGGTCGCGCTTTGGTTATTGACCCTAAGCTCCTTATTTTGGATGAACCTACCGAAGGCATTCAGCCCAATGTCGTGGCTGAAATTGGCGACATTATCCGCCGTCTGAATAAAGAGATTGGCCTGACGGTGTTACTCGTCGAACAGAAACTGCCGTTTGCGCGTAAAGTCGCTGACAACTTCTGCATTATTGACCGTGGTCGTCAGGTGGCGATGGGAGAAATGGAAGCGCTCGATGATACGTTAGTTAAGAAATACCTGACGGTGTAAGCGTATGAACAGTGTATTTAACATGTCGACCCAAACGCAGCGCCATTGGCCAGCTTATCTGTCCCTCGGCTTTAGTAAGTCCGATGACAAAACGCAGATGAAGCGTATGGAGTTTCAAGGACCTTTGCGCGTGCAGCGACCGTTTTACCCTGAATTGGATGTCTGCCACGTTTATCTGCTTCATCCGCCGGGTGGGTTGGTGTCGGGTGACGATTTGAGTATTCAGATTCATTGCCAAAACGATAGTCATGCGCTGATTACCACACCGTCTGCTGGCAAGATTTATAAGGCTGACAGTAAAAATATCGAGCAAAAACAGCATGTCGATATTGAAGTTGATAACGCCGCGTGTGAATGGCTACCAATGGAAACCATCGTCTTCAACGGGGCACACGGTAAGTTGACCACCCACGTCAATCTCTACGGTGACGCGAAGTTTATCGGTATCGATGTCTTCTGTTTAGGTCGCCCGAAAAGCCACCTTCCTTTTGTACAAGGAAGTGTTGAGCAGCGTTTATCCATCTATCAAGACGGCACGCCTCTGTTACTTGAACGCCAATATCTAGCCGCAGACGATCCGCTTTTGACTGCTATCAGTGGTTTCAACAGCAATTTAGTCTCTGGCACTTTAACGGTTGTTGGATTGAATGACGCTCAAACTATGGTTGAAACGCTGCGAGAACACTTTTCCGCAGATACACATGGCACGTTGAGTATCACTTATAGACTCAATGTTTTATTAGTTCGTTACCTTGGTGATTGCAGTGAAGAGGCTCAGCAGCAACTGCGAGCGTGCTGGCAACTTATTCGTCCAGAACTGCTTAGGCGCCCGGCATGCCCACCGAGAATTTGGAATACGTAGGTTATTTTAAGTCCAGTAACTAAACGAAGCCCGCTAAGTACAGCGGCATTAAAAGTCACAATGTAACGTTTAGGGACGTAACGCAAAGGTTAGAGGGTTTACAAATGGAATTATCTCCAAGAGACAAGGACAAGTTATTGCTGTTTACCGCAGCGTTAGTGGCAGAGCGTCGACTCGCTCGCGGCGTAAAACTCAATTATCCAGAAGCGTCTGCTTATATTTCCGCAGCAATCATGGAGGGCGCTCGTGACGGCAAAACGGTCGCCCAACTTATGAGTGATGGACGCACACTGCTCACCAAAGATGACGTGATGGAAGGTATTCCAGAGCTGTTAGAGGAAGTGCAGGTAGAAGCGACGTTCCCGGATGGCACGAAGCTGGTCACTGTTCATAACCCGATTCAATAGGAGCAACCATGAAGCCTGGTGAATACATTTTAAGTGACGTGCCAATCGAGCTGAATAAAGGACGTCGTACTGAGCAATTGGCAGTAATTAATCATGGTGATCGCCCGATCCAAGTTGGCAGTCATTACCACTTTTTTGAGACCAATCCGGCATTAGATTTTGACCGCGAGAAAGCCAGAGGAATGCGACTCAACATTGCGGCTGGTACCGCAGTACGATTCGAGCCGGGGCAGACTCGCAACATTGAGTTGGTCGAGATTGACGGAACGAAAACCATCTATGGCTTCCGGGGCGAAGTCATGGGAAAGGTCTAATACAGATTTAGCCAGCTTTAGTGAGATGCTAAGTATTGAAGGTTAAGGAGAACTAAACAATGGCAGAAATTTCTCGTCGCGCCTACGCCGATATGTATGGCCCGACAGTAGGCGACAAAGTCCGTCTGGCCGACACTGAGCTATTTATTCAAGTTGAGCAGGATTACACCGTATACGGTGATGAAGTGAAATTTGGTGGCGGTAAAGTCATTCGTGATGGCATGGGGCAAGGCCAGTTATGTCGTGATCAAGTAATGGACTGCGTGATCACCAATGCGTTAATTCTTGATCACTGGGGCATTGTTAAAGCGGATATTGGCATTAAAGATGGCAACATTGCCGCGATCGGAAAAGCAGGTAACAAAGACATTCAGCCTGATGTCACGATTAACATCGGCGCAAGTACCGAAGTGATTGCCGGCGAAGGTCATATCGTCACGGCAGGTGCTATCGACGCGCACATCCATTTTATCTGCCCTCAGCAAATCGAAGAAGCGTTAATGGCAGGTACCACGACGATGATTGGTGGTGGTACTGGCCCAGCGACGGGCACGAATGCAACCACGTGTACACCAGGCGCTTGGAACATGGCGCAAATGCTGCGCAGCACGGACCAAATGCCGATGAACTTTGGCTTTTTGGGCAAAGGTAACGCAAGTTTGCCGGAGCCGTTGGCAGAGCAAATTGAAGCTGGCGCTTGCGGATTAAAACTGCACGAAGACTGGGGCACAACACCAGCATCGATCGACAATTGTTTGACCGTTGCTGAAAAATACGATGTGCAAGTCGCCATTCATACGGACACGCTGAATGAATCTGGTTTTGTCGAAGACACACTTGCAGCGTTTAAAGGACGTACGATTCATACTTACCACACCGAAGGTGCGGGTGGCGGTCACGCTCCTGACATTATTGTTGCCTGTGGTCAGCCAAACGTACTGCCATCGTCAACCAACCCAACACGTCCTTACACGGTGAATACCGTCGATGAACATTTGGATATGTTGATGGTGTGCCATCACCTTGATCCAAACATTCCGGAAGATGTCGCGTTTGCCGATTCTCGTATTCGCAAAGAAACCATTGCTGCGGAAGATATTCTCCATGATTTAGGAGCGTTCTCCATGATTGCCTCCGATTCACAGGCGATGGGGCGAGTGGGTGAAGTGATTACCCGTACCTGGCAAACCGCGCACAAGATGAAAGTGCAACGCGGCTACCTTGAACCAGACAAAGAGATACAGGCGGATAATTTTCGCGCGAAACGCTACATCGCAAAATACACCATAAACCCTGCAATCGCGCATGGTGTTGATCATACGGTCGGCTCTCTTGAAGTCGGTAAGCTAGCGGATATCGTTCTTTGGAAACCAGCGTTCTTTGGTATTAAGCCAGCGTTAATCATTAAAGGTGGCTTTATTGCTGCAGCACCAATGGGCGATGCGAATGCGTCAATCCCGACGCCTCAACCTGTTCACTATCGCCGTATGTTTGGTGGTTTTGGTAGCGCAGCTTCTGCAACGTCCGTCACCTTCACCAGCAAAGTCGCCAGTGAGAATGGGTTGAAAGACAAACTGGGCTTACAGCGAGAGTTGATAGCCTGCAAGAATTGCCGAACTGTCACCAAGAACGACATGATTCTAAACGACTATATGCCAACGGTTACGGTAGACCCACAAACTTATGAAGTTCGAGCAGATGGCGAGCTATTAACGTGCGACCCAGCGACAGAGTTGCCTCTTGCGCAGCGTTACACCCTGTTCTAATCGCTCAGTTTAAAGAAGGAATTTTATTATGTACCGAGTAATTAGTCGCTCCGACCATCACCATGGTGAAATCGATGATTCGATTGTATTGGCTTATGAAGTGCGTCAACGCGGACGTTTTCGAGCATCAAGCAAAACGGGTATGGACGTGGGCGTTTTTCTACCAAGAGGTGATGTTCTTCAAGATGGTGACTGTCTTTTCACTGAATGCGGAAAGGTATTTCTGGTTGAAGCTCAGGAGGAAGAGATCGTCACGGCTTCAGCAAAAGACTGGCTAACTTTTTCCAAAGCCTGCTACCACATGGGAAATCGCCATGTACCAATGGAAATCGGTGAACTTTGGCTGCGTTTTCAACCTGACCACGTATTGGAGGAGATGGTCGAACTATTTGGGCTGGAGTGCAACCATCATCAAGCGATGTTTAATCCTGAGTCTGGTGCGTATCACGGCAGTGGGCATAGTCACGGTCATTCCCATGGTGAACACAATCACAGCCATGGGGAGCATAGCCATTAATGAACGTTCAGTCATTACTCTCTCTGTTGCACCTTAGCAGTCCGAGTCTGCCTATTGGTGCATTCGCTTACAGCCAAGGTTTGGAAACGGCAGTGGATCTGGAGTGGGTGAGCGATGAGGCGACACTACAAACCTGGCTTGAACCGATTCTTAATCATGCTCAGGCCAATTTGGAAGTACCACTTTTAGTTCGCTGTTATCAAGCGTGGCAAGCAAACGACATGGCAGCTCTGGAACATTGGCAGGCGGTGTTACTGGCAAACCGGGAAACCGCGGAGCTGGTGATGGAAGAGCAAAAACTTGGGCAAACCTTTTATCGTTTATTAACGAGCTTAGAAGTGGAATTACCGCCACAGGCAAAAACAATGACTTATCTGCCGTTATTTGCCAAAGCTTGCCAGTACTTTGGTGTATCACTGGAGCAAGCTGCGACGGGGTGGCTTTGGTCGTGGCTGGAGAATCAAATTACCGTGGCATGTAAAACGGTGCCGTTGGGGCAGACGTCAGCCCAACGCGTTCTCATCGCATTAATGCCACAAATTGAAGAAGCAATTACCACAGGGTTTGCGGTAGAAGACGAAGCAATAGGGCTGACTTTACCGAACTTTGCGATGGCCTGTGCATGGCATGAAACCCAATATTCAAGATTATTTAGGAGTTAAGGATGAGTACACAATGTTTACGAGTTGGCGTGGGCGGCCCGGTTGGCTCAGGAAAAACGGCGCTGCTGCGTCAGTTATGTTTAGCAATGCGCCAACATTACGATTTAGCCGTTGTCACTAACGACATTTACACCAAAGAAGACGCGGAATTTTTACTGCGTAATGAAGCGTTAGAATCCGACCGTATTCTAGGCGTGGAGACAGGCGGTTGTCCACATACGGCTATTCGCGAAGACGCGTCTATGAATTTGGCAGCGATCGATGAGCTACAAGATCGTCATCCCGGCTTAGAGTTCGTGTTAGTCGAAAGTGGCGGAGATAACCTGAGTGCGACCTTCAGCCCTGAGTTATCTGATTTAACCCTTTATGTTATTGACGTGTGCGCGGGAGATAAAATCCCTCGTAAAGGCGGACCGGGTATCACTAAGTCTGACTTATTAATCATCAATAAGACAGACCTCGCACCGATGGTTAATGCATCGTTAGACGTTATGGACCGTGACGCGAAGAAGATGCGTGGCGAAAAGCCATTTGTATTTACCAACCTGATTCGTGGGGATGGCTTACAGGAGGTGATCAATTTTATTGTTGAGCGCGGCATGCTGGAGAAGCGTGACGTAAAAGTTGAAGTAACGGAAGCATAAGGAACAGTGATATGAAAGGACTAACAAAAGGATTTGCAGCAAGTTTGGCTTTAGTCAGTGCAAGCAGTTTTGCCCATACGGGCCACGCTATGCAGGCCAGTTTCTCTGAGGGCTTTTTACACCCATTGACTGGCTGGGATCATTTATCTGCACTGGCATTGATCGGATTGTTTCTTTCAAGCTTTGCACTAGGCAGAGCGAGCCAAATTTCAGCATTGATAATGGCAGCAATTATTGGTGGGTATGCGATTGGTCTTGAGTGGGCTGTGGCTAATTCAGTAGAAGCTTTAGTCGCTAGTTCATTAATCGGTTTACCGCTTGCGCTTATCGCTCTTAAAAAGGGTGGAGCGAAGAGTGTGATAGCTGCCGCTGCGATACTTCTTTTCAGTTTATCTCATGGATTGGTGCAAGGCGCTGAGGCTCAGGGCTCATTTACTCAATTTGGTTTGGGTGTAATGCTGGCGAGCGCACTGGTAATTGGTGCTACTTATACTGTCTCTAGACAAGTCGTGGCGATAAAGGCGCGTTTTGCCCGTCAATAAAAGATTTTGTTGTAGCGGTTGTCACATCGCCTTTCCAAACCAAAGCGAAAACATGCTGGCGAATGTCGGCATGTTTATTTTCAGAGACCAAGGGCATGAGGTTGTAGTGACTTATAACGAAAATTATTATTTATGACACGTATTTAGTGAGGTCGAACACATCTCAAAGATGTTTTCGAATGTGAATACAAGTTCATTGATCTAACACCAAATCTTTTTCCCTTAACAGTGCGCATAATTCCAAATCGGAGTCGTGATTAGCTGCGTTTGTTTCGGATAAGCATCATCAACAAAGCCAGTATTCGAAACAGCAAAACGTCCGTTTATTAGTGAAACTCCTACATCTTTACACCATCTCAGGAAGAGAAGTAGCACTATGCGTCCTTATCTTAAATACATCATCCCAACGATAATTCCGTTAATCATCTGGCTGATGCCTTTGTCTGCGTTTCCATTTGATGGCATCACCATTATTCAACAGCGCGTCATCGCGATTTTCTTACTGGCGGCGTTGTGTTGGGTTTTCGAGCCTATCCCAATTTACGCAACTTCGGTGGTGATTATTGTTCTGGAACTACTGCTGATTTCCAATAAGGGAATCGTGTTGTTTAGGGCACAAGAAGGGCAGGCGCATTTTGGCGAGTTGTTGCAATACAACGAGATCATGGCGACCTTTGCCAGCCCAATTATTATGCTGTTCTTGGGCGGTTTCTTTCTAGCGATGGCGGCGACCAAGTACCGTTTGGACGTGAACTTAGCGCGTGTACTTTTGAAGCCGTTTGGACAAAATCCCAAGTACGTTATGTTGGGGTTGATGCTGATTACCGCCATTTTCTCCATGTTTATGTCTAACACGGCAACTACCGCGATGATGTTATCTATCCTGACTCCTGTCATTGCTGTATTCGGGCCGAAAGACCCAGGCAGAATCGCATTTGCTTTGTGTATTCCAGTTGCGGCAAACATCGGTGGCATCGGGACACCTATCGGGACGCCACCTAACGCGATTGCACTTAAATATTTAGTCGGGGAGAACCTGATTACTTTTGGTGAATGGATGGTATTTGGTGTGCCGTTTGTCGTGATTATGATGGCTCTAGCTTGGGTACTTATCGGGGCAATGTATAAAGCCGAACAAACCACAATCGACTTGAATATTAAGAGCAAATTCCTGAAGACGCCGAAAGCGATGATTGTGTACATTACATTTGCGGGTACGATTATTCTTTGGTTAATGGGTTCAGCACACGGCATGAACTCATATACAGTCGCTTTGATTCCTGTCGCGGTCTTTTCCTTAACTGGCATCATCAACAAAGAAGATTTAAAGAAAATCTCTTGGGACGTACTTTGGTTGGTTTCCGGTGGTATTGCCCTAGGGTTAGCCCTTGATAAAACCGGCTTGGCTAAATTAGTCGTGAACAGCATTCCATTCGACCAATATTCACCTTATGTGGTGTTGTTTGGTGCCGCTTTCCTTTGTTTAGCGATGGCCAACTTTATGTCGCATACGGCAACCGCTAACTTGTTGATGCCAATTATGGCCGCTCTAGGTACATCGATGGCATCACTAACGCCATTAGGTGGTGAAGTAACGTTGATTCTGGTAGTGACGTTTGCTGCTTCCTTGGGTATGTCTCTGCCAATCAGTACGCCACCAAATGCGCTTGCTCATGCTACCGGGCATGTACAAAGTAACCAAATGGCTCGGATTGGCGTGGTACTTGGTGTTGTGGGTGTACTGCTAAGCTTTGTTATGGTTTGGATACTGCATTCTGTAGGGCATATCGGTTAAGTCATGTATGAAAGCAAATTAGATGCGTTGGTAGAACGCTACTTCGATAATAACGACCGACGAATTAATGTGTCGGCAGGGTCGGTATTGATTGAACAAGCTGGCTATAACGATCGTCTATATTTCGTGATTTCGGGTGAATTGGCGGGCTACTACTCAGAAGATGACAAAAAGCCCATTAAAGTTTTTTCCGCCTCCGAGGGGACATTTATCGGGGTGCATAGCTTTTTTTCTGGTACGTGGACGGCGTCGTCAACCGTGGTTGCCCAAACAGCCGCAGAGCTAGCTTGGATAGAGCGAAGTACGCCAGCGGTGCAAGAATCACAATTCGGTCCTCTGACAACGCAATTTATGCCGGTAATGGTCAACGAGTTATCTCGCCGTCAGCACCGCGCAATGGAAGAGGCACTTGCAAAAGAAAAGGCCCTGCAAAAGCTTCATACTGCAGAGCAGATGACAACGCTGGGGCAATTGGCTGCGGGTATTGCGCATGAGCTTAACAACGCCATTGGGGTAGTAAGCAGTAAGTCCGAACGTTTACAAACTGTGATTATGGAGCTGTTAGAGGAAGTGCATCCGGAGGCGAGTCAGTTTTTTGATTTTGGCTTGCTTCAGGGGCAAAAAGTCTCCTCTAGTGAGGCACGCAAACGAGGAAAGCATTTTGAAAAGTATTATGGCCTCCCGAGGGACTTAGCGAGGGATTTGGCTCGTGCGGTACCAGAAGGTTACCTCTCAGAGCATTGGTTGAAGCGTCCCGAGGAAGCCATCAGGTACTGGCAGATGGGGAGAGATCTTCATGACTTGCGTCTGGCTTCCAAGCATACGGTGGGCATTGTTCGCTCTGTTAAGCAATTGGGTCGAACCGATATCGATCTGGATGAGGCTTTGAATATCAATGATTCGATTAACCGAGCGGTTGCATTACTACAAAGTGATTTAAGACGAGTACAGGTTCGTTTTAGTCCTGCGGAACTCCCTTTGTTTGTTGGCTCACAGACTGAACTCGTCCAGATTTGGGTGAATATCTTAAAAAATGCTTGTGACGCGCTCATTAGCGTAGATTCGCCAGTCATCGAGATTCAAACTCGAGCCAGCAAAGGAAAAATTCTTGTCACTATCACTAATAACGGCCCTGCGATAGATGAAGCGACGCGTAGAAAGATATTTAGGCCGAACTTCACTACCAAGAAAGGGGGGCTGTCATTTGGACTGGGCTTGGGCTTGTCGATAGTTAAACGCATCGTAGCAGGCTATGGCGGTTCGATTGTTGTAAAGAGTAACAGTGACAAAACTATTTTTAGAATCAAATTACCGGTAGAGGGTGAACATGGAGAAGCTTAATTTAATTTGCGTTGATGACCAACGAGAGGTGTTAAGCGCAGTTTTACTTGATCTAGAACCATTATCTCAGTGGATAAACATAGAAGATTGTGAGTCCGCAGATGAAGTTCTGGAACTGATGGATGAACTTGATGCAGAGGGTGAAATGATTGCTTTGATCATCTCTGATCACGTGATGCCAGGAAAAACTGGCGTTGAGCTTTTGGCTGAAATTTCAAAAGACAGTCGTTTTACTCATACTAGAAAAGTCCTTTTAACCGGGCAGGCAACGCACACAGATACCATTAATGCGATTAATACCGCAGGCATTGACCGTTACTTCGAGAAGCCGTGGCAGGCCGGCCAGTTGGTAGAGTGTGTGAGGAATCTGGTGACCACATACATCTTTGATATGGGGCTGGATTATACTCAATACCATGAACACCTTGATCAAAGCGTTGTCTTTGAAAGACTTAGATAACGAATATCTCTGTCATTTTTTTATGGCTACGAGTTCAAAATCGTAGCCGTTTTATTCCCCACGCCTCGAAATAGAAATCTATCATCTCTAAGTCTTTTAATTTCTGTTATGGAAATATGTCATACTGTTCCTACGCTAAAAGCATAGCGAATACAACTCTCAGATATAATCAGCAATTTTAATTAGTTGCCTTACGGCTTGACGATGTCACACAAGGCTTCTTTGTTGCTTATGGTGAGAAAGGGGCATGTTTTCCTATTCTTTAACAAGTTATCACTCTTTCTGGGTGCAACTTAATTAACTTGATGAAATAACTGCTGATTTTTACAAGGTCGTTGTTTAGAAGAAACTAATCAAGATTGGCGGTTTGATTTGTATAATTAAATGCTAATTTAGATTTGCCTTATTTCTTTTTTGGAAACAGTGCGTGCGGGTTTTTTCATTAGTTGCAAATCGTTGGCTAGAGTAAACTCTGTGTGTGGTTCGACAGAATAACAAAACAACAACGTTGTTTGGCTTAAAAAGGAGTGAACCCACTGCGTTTACCGTAGTAGAGATAGACCAGTACAATCTAAATTAAAAATGGCTGGCTACTCTATAAAAGCGGTGGGCGATTTGATGATGTTAAGACGTTTACCTGCGTAGTGACGACATCCGGTGGGGAATCTTCCTCGACTCTCAAGACAACAATCCCATCTTTACACCTTCTGCTTCCTAGCAAGATTTATTTCAATACTCACAAGCGCTAAGCACTTTACATGCATCAAGTAGTTGCTGTTGCAACCAGCGTAAGGCGGGATCATTTAAACTCGCTTTGTTCCAGACCAAACTATACGACACTTGCCCAAAATCAAACGGCAGAGGCTGATCTACCAAGCCTTTGGTTTGCAGTGCGATTCTTGCCCAACGTTTAGAGCAGGTGAATAAGTAATCTGTATGATGGCACATTACCGCTGCGGATCCGAAATCAGCGACGCGCATGGCAAGGTTTCGTTTCTGGTGCCTTTGTTGCAAGTTTTGCTCAAAGTATGGCCGAGAAAGGTCTTTATCATGAATACCTATGTGCCGAGCGGACAGATACCCTTCAATCGTCAGTGGTTGCTTGGCCAGCGGATTAGATTTGCCCATCAAACAGATCAGTTCATCTTTTAATATGGTTTGCCAAACGAGATCTTTGTTATGAGTCGGTGGCTGACTAAGATCATGAGGCAGCAACAAGAAGTCAATCTGACCTCTGATCAACGCATCAAAACTCATCTCGTCTTTAGAATGGACGTTTAAATAAGCATGGTTGCCAAGCTGTTGTGACAAGTGAACCAAGACTGGAGCAAACAGCTCCATTGAGCTTTCACGCATCGCAATGGAAAAATCGCCCTGATAGTACGCTGGACTGAATGAGCCCTGGTGCAACAAGCCGTTCATGCTAGACAAGATACCGTGAATAGAAGGACCGATATTTATTGCAAATGGCGTAGGAACTAAACGGGTACCATCACGATAGAAAAGTTCATCTTTTAGAGTTTCACGAAGCTGGCTTAGTGTTTTACTGACACTCGAAGGTGTAACACAAAGTCGCTCTGCAGCTTGAGTGACACTGTGTGTTGTCAGCAACATGTGTAACACGGTGAGGTGTTTCAAACTAATTCTAGAAAGAGTGATATAGTCCATAAGTGAGCTTCGGTCTTTGTTTTATTCGAGAATAACAGTAATTTTGTAATTTATCATGTTATGAAAATAAACTTACCTGGTATTTATCACTATAGTCATTTGATTGTGATGAGGATTGTTCGTCCCATCTCGTCCAGTTTGAGCGTTGTTACCGATAAAATGTGGGCGGTTTGCGGACAATCTTATTATTAAAGCAGAGGGTTTCTGTTTTCGTAAGGTTTAATAGGGAACACAGAGCGGAAATGAGAAGGACGACCTATAAAACTAAATAGTTGTCGTATCGACAAAATATCACATTTGTCGTTGTTGGTTGAATTACATATAAGACGCATCCAACCACACGATTGAATAGATTAAATGAACGAACTGATCGATGCTATTGCGACTCATGGATATTATATTTGGGACGATTTTCTTTCAGAAGAAGAGGTTGCTCAATTAAGAGCGTGTATCCCTGACAATTGGAAAAAGGCGCGCATTGGTCGTAATGAAGATGTTACACGCATAGAATCCATTCGCAGTGACAAAATTCAATGGCTAAAACCTGATATGGGCGAGCCGATAGCATCTTACCTAAATAAGATGGAAGACATTCGCGAAGAGGTTAATCGTCATCTATATCTCGGTCTGTTTGAATATGAATCTCACTTTGCGAAATACGAGCAAGGCGATTTTTATAAAAAACATCTCGATAGTTTCAAAGGAAATGAAAATCGTCGTTTGACCACCGTGTTTTACATGAATGAAGCCTGGAGTGAAGAAGACGCTGGCGAGCTGGTCGTTTATGACCTTAAAGACAACGTAATCGCTAAGATACCACCGCGTGGAGGGCGTCTTCTTGTTTTCTTGTCAGAACAATTTCCACATGAAGTGTTACCGACTAATGCAGAGCGATTTAGTATCGCAGGTTGGTTCCGTATCAATGGCGTCAGAGATAATTTGTTAGATATCGCTAGCTAACTGACACGATTTAATCCCTTTTTCTTAAAGTCAGGTGAGGCGTAATCTTTACGTCTCGCCATCATCCTATAACAGAACATTTTCAACCATGTTCTGAATCCTCTGTCTTCACTCCGAATCATCCATAACAAACCTACCAGAAATCATATAATTAAGTTTTGCCCTGATAGTCGTGATGAGTCTCCCCCGATCGTCATGAATTTTTTTGGCTGATTTCTGTGTGTAAATAAATATATACATTAATGGATTTTTATTCTTACACTTTGCTTGATCTTATCGTGAATATCCTACAATATCGGGATCATAACAAAATATGGTGTCATGTAGGGTCATTCTTACCCGATCTGGTGCTGCTAATATTCAATGTGATGTAAAGAATAATATACAATGAGTCGTTCTAAAGTGTTTGGTAGTACCCTAATTATTGCAGGGACTACAATTGGTGCCGGTATGCTGGCGCTTCCTCTTGCCTCTGCTGGTATCGGTTTTTCTACTTCCCTCGTTATTATGTTGGGTCTTTGGGCTTTAATGGCATTTACCGCCTTATTGATGCTCGAGCTTCATCAGTATGCTGAAAGCAGTGCAACGCTCCATACTCTGGCGAAACAAATACTGGGCCAGAAGGGTAAATGGGTTGCCAGCTTTGCAATGCTATTTTTGTTTTACTCTTTGTGTGCGGCATACATCGCTGGTGGCGGTGCACAATTTGGCGAACGCCTAACCCAATGGTTTGATCTTGATATTTCAGGCTCGACTTCAACCATCATTTTCACACTGATAGTGACGTTAGTTGTGACTGTCGGCACCGGTACCGTAGATAAAGTGAACCGTGTTTTGTTTGCCCTCAAACTTCTTACTATGGTTGCGGTACTGTCATTTTTAGCGCCAAATGTGACGCAATCTTACCTGCTAAGCATGCCAATAGGACAAGGTCTTATTGTGGCGGCAATTCCTGTGATTTTTACGTCTTTTGGTTTCCACGGCAGTATTCCGGCTATTGTGAACTATTTAGACGGAGACACTGCTTCATTGCGTAAAGCCGTGATCGTGGGCTCTACTATTCCTCTGGTGATTTACATCTTCTGGCAAGTCGTGACGTTAGGCGTGGTCAGTCAGGATACATTGATTGAAAATGGCGGATTAAGTGCTCTTATTGGGCAGTTATCACTGACGGTTCACCAATCAAATCTGGGTAACATTGTTGGCGTGTTTGCAGATTTGGCTCTATTAACCTCTTTCCTTGGCGTGAGTCTTGGCTTGTTCGAGTTCTTGGGCGATACGATCAAAGGAAGCAGTGAGAAGCCAAACCGTTTGATTGCTGCGTTAATCACGTTTACTCCACCATTAGGCTTTGCGCTGTTTTATCCGCAAGGTTTCATCATGGCATTAGGCTATGCGGCTATCGCTCTGGCTATTCTAGCGATATTTTTACCGCTGGTGATGGTTATTAAAGTCCGTCGCTCTGACGATTTTGCCGGAGAATACCGCGTAGCTGGCGGGCAGGGTGCGTTAGTGATCACAGGTATCGCAGGTACGGGAATCGTGGCTGCACAGATATTGATTACGCTTGGAGTGTTGCCAGCTTTAGGTTGATTATTCTGTCTAAAATTAAACATTTTTAAAGCCAATGGGTATGACTCATTGGCTTTTTTAATCTGGATCAGGTGAGTTGGATATATCCACTAAAAAAGTTGGCGGATGTTCGGTTTTGTTTTGTACACTTACATTGTGGTATATCAAAAATTTGAGTTGAAAAAATTTGCTCTGATAATTTACGCAATAAACTGATAAAAAGGGCTTTTTCGCTCAATACCTAGTTTGACTGGGAGAGTGGAAGTATGACACACCGTAGTTTTTATCCGTTTGCAAAACCGCTTAATGAGCAATTGCAAGCGTTGAAAAATAGGATGCAGGCACATATGCCATGCATTGACAGGGTGTCGTTCGCAAAATATCACCCCAGACAAGATATGCTCATATCTTTCGCTGACACTGAGTTTGATAACTGGGACTTAGCGCATTATGAAGCGCCACTTCGTAAACTTCCCAATTTGTATGCCGCGGCTCAAAACGGAACACCTCGTATCGTTGATGATCTCAACGACATTAATCACAGCGATCGCGTTAAAGTCCTGCTTAACTACGGGTATCGATCTTCTGCCGCAATTCCTTGCTACGAAAACAAAGTATTTACCGGCTTTGTCTTTTTGAATTCCGTTAAACCCAATTCATTTAAGTTAGAAACGCTGGATGTGCTCAAACCTTATTTTGATATGGTCGAATTTGCCGTGGAGTCGGAAGATCATGTTGTGAATGAGATCGAAAGGCTGTCTGAGCGTAAGCTATGTTCGATGCCTGGCTATTGTCCAGAGTGCTATGCCCACACTAAGAGAATGCGCCTTTACGCTCACTTGCTTGGTGTTCACCTTGCGGAACGACATAAGTTGACGGATGAAATGGTTGAACAGATTGGTATTTTCGCACAGTTCCATGCTGTGAGTGATATTCAATTGCCAATTGATATTGCTTGTCATCGTAGTCATTTTAGCAAAGAGCAAGAGTCCATCATCATCCAGCATATTGATCAATGTATCGAGTCGGCAGATGACACCGTTGCCCGCATTGGTAACCCCGTTCATCCGAGTGTTGTGCTATTCATGCAGATGGTGACTTATCAGTATGAAAATTTAAACGGGTCAGGCTACCCGCATGGATTGGAAGAAAAGGATATTCCAATCGCCGCTCAAATTGTTGCAGTTGCGAACTCCTTTGACGTACTGACCACGCACCACCCAAATCGTCAGGCATGGTCTATTCCGTATGCGTTAATTGAGTTAGAGAAATGGGTAAGTGACGGTTTATTGTCAGGTGAGTGTGTCAACGTCTTGCGGGATAACCAAGTTTATCTAAAACAAATTATCCATAAATATCCAGAACACTGCTCTGTCGAATAGTGGTAAACAATGAAGGAGATGAAAATTTGACTAGGAGGATTTTATAAACAATACTGTATGTATATACAGTGTTGTGGTTTAGATTAAGTTTGGAGGTGAAGTATGTTGTGGGAAACCCTAGAAAGAGTAAACCGCTTACGCCAACAAGCACTTGCGAATTCTGAGTTTGTTCAGTCGGCCAAAGAGCATGAACAGGCTTTGCATGAGCAAGAGTATCATTACCAACCAAAAAACGCGCGTTCAGCCAAAGACAGACAAGGTAAAAAATCGCTGGCTGATATATACAAAGAAGTAGAGTTTAGCGCGGATTCTCGTCATTAATCCTTTTCATCGCTGCTGCGGCTTACACATAATAAACGCCGCAGCGCAATTGCTTTTGCATTAACTGGATGCGCTTAGAAATCCGCTTTGCGTACATAGTGCGGGTTTTTGTATTTCTTTGCTGGACCAAATGCAGAAACCACCAGTTTGTTCCACAGTGCTTTATCAAACTCACCTTTAGGGATAGAAGGGTAGAGGGTCTCTTCTTCTTCTCGGGAAAAGTTCATGTACTGCTTTTTCTTAATCTGGTTGTACTTCTTCGCTATCTGATTGTGCTTTCTTACCCACTCTAACTTGTAGTCACGAAGCACTTGTTCACCTTTGTCTTCGCTCATACGAGAAAGGAAAAGCCTTTTATAAGAAACTTTTCTGTCCAGCATGGTTCTCATGACAGTCTGAATATATTTGCCATGATGCGTTACGGTGATGTCATTTTCGTCAATAGGAGTAATACACCAGCCTTTTGGGAGAAAGTCTGGTTTCTTAAATTGTTTGTTACGTTCCATTAAAGCTTGGTGCAAAACCAAATCTGAGGTTCCGCGGAACGTTTTTTGCCATTTACCAATGCGAATTTGAATCGAGCCTGGTAAACGATAGATATTAGTAAACTTATCTTTATCCATGGACTTCAGTCATGAGATTAATATGCAATATTGAAATGTGATAACCAGCCGATCGAGAAATAGAAAATAGACTGGCTGAATTTAATTGCGATTTTACAACGACATCGCGTTAATTAGCGAGGGGTTATGTCAATTATCGGTGAGGAAATAGAAAATTATTGTCGTTTGTTGCGAAATGTAACGCTAAATTACGTCAAAATGCAGAAGTTGAATATTAAGGTGTGATTACTGCACCAAAATAGTACGCCCGTAAACTGGCTACGGGCGCATACTCTAAACCGCTTCTTCCAATTGATTTGCTTCCTCTTCCTCAATTTCTTGTAAATGTCTGCTAGCTTGTTGCAATTGATACATTTGCGCATAGCGGCCATCTTGTGCAAGAAGTGATTTGTGCGTACCTTTTTCAACTAAATCACCATGATGAAGAACCACAATCTGATCGGCATCCAAGATCGTAGACAAACGGTGGGCGATTACAATCAAAGTCATATTCTGACGTAATACCGCCAAACTCTTTTGAATCAGAGCTTCAGTGCCTGAGTCAATGTTTGCCGTTGCTTCATCCAGAATGAGAATTTTTGGTTTCGCCACTAATACCCTTGCTAAAGCGAGCAGTTGCTTCTGACCTGCGGAAAGGTTAGTTTCACCCTGACCTAGCTGAGTATCCAGCCCGTTAGGATAACGACGGATCTGCTCCGATAAACCTACCTTATCTAATGCATCCCATATTTCAGTGTCTTCAACGGGGCGACCCAAAGAAACGTTCTCCCTAACTGAGTCGGGAAGAATGTGCGGGTCTTGCTGAACCATTGCCACGTCTTTACGCAGCACATGCTTGGCTAGCGTATTGAGCGGACGACCATCAATTAGCAATTCGCCAACTTCTGTTGGATAAAATCCCATTAGCAGCGAGGCTAGGGTACTTTTTCCGCTTCCTGTATGACCAACTAAGGCAATGAAATCTTGATGATCGGCTTTAATAGAGATGTCTTTTAATACGTCTTGCTTTCCATCGTAGCTAAACGTCAGGTTTTTAATCTCGATAGATCCCGTTTTGAGAACGGCCTTATCATCGCCATACGTCTGTTCTTTTGCATCTATAAGCTCAAACACTCGCTCACTCGATACTAGTGCCTGTTGCAATAGAGCCAGTTGTTGAGTCATTTCAATCAACGGCTCAGTAACGCGGCCCAGGTAACTGATGAACGCGTAAAGTACACCGACACCAATTACCTCGACGCCATTGAAACCAAAGATAGCAACCAGGCTCATCAGAGCAAGACCGGCTAACAGATCCATTAATGGACGTAATAGATAGCCGTTTAAACGAATAACCCGTTTAGAAGCGACTAGGTGCTCTTCCGTTAACTCGTTAAACTGTTTATTAAAACGCTCTTCTTGTTGCATTAACTGAACAACGCTCATCCCTTGGATTGACTCACTTAAGTTGGCGTTAATGTCAGTGAGCAAGTCACGCATTCTGCGATAGCTTTCTGTACTGAGTTGCTTAAACAGATACATAAAACCAATTACGATTGGAAGTAGCACCAAAACAACCAGTGTGAGCTGCCAGCTCATAAAGAACATAACCCCCAGCATTACGAGGATCATCACTGCATTTTTTACCACCGTCGCAATCAAGAGCTCATAGAACTGCTGGAGAGATTCGGTATCGTTAGTAATTCGCGAGACCAACTTTCCTGCGGGTGTGTAATCGAAGGCAGAAAGCGGCTGTTTGATCACGCCAGCGAACACTTGCTTACGAATCGTTTTAATGGTGTTGGTTGCGACCATACTGAACTGCAATGACTGCAAGTATTGAAAAGTCGCTGAAATCACCTGAAGAGCAATGTAGCCTGCAGCTAACGTGATCAAGACACCTTGCGAGTAATCCCCTTTGGCAATGTGTTCATCAATAAAATATTGAATCAACCAAGGCCCACCTGCGCTGGCTAATGCGGCGATAAACAGCAGACCTAGACCTTTGAGCATCGGTTTTGGCTGGGACAATGGGTAAGACAACAACCGCCTAAATGTACTCGTCTGTTTCATCTATTCCTCCTCCATTGCCTGTTCTAGTTTCTGGTACTGAAGCATTTCCGCGTACCATCCTTGGTTTTGCTCTAATAGATGATGACGACCACGCTCGGTAATATGACCGTGATTGAGGACGATAATCTCATCAGCCGATTTGAGTGCTGTTAAACGATGAGCAATCACGATTAAGGCTTGATCACGATAATGTGTTTCAAGGTTCTTCAGGATTTGGTGCTCAGTACGTCCATCGACAGCAGACAATGCATCATCCAGAACAAGAACCTGAGCATTGAGTAACATGGCTCGTGCAATCGCAATACGTTGTTTTTGGCCACCAGAAAGCGTGATGCCTTTTTCGCCCACTTCGGTGTTGTATCCGTCTGGAAACTTCTCAATGTCATCGTGAATACAGGCCAGTTTTGCTGCTCGGTACACTTCTTCTTTAGACGCATTTGGATTACCCAATGCGATATTGTCAAAGATCGATTTTGAGAACAGGAAAGGGCTTTGATTAACCACAGCAAAGCGGTTTCGCCATTGCGGAAGTTGAGCGTCTTTAATTGATACACCACCGAATTTAATCGTGCCGTTTTCCAAATCATGCTGACGGAAAAGTAGCGTCAATAATGTTGATTTGCCGCTTCCAACCGGGCCTGCAATACCTAACATTTTTCCTGGCTCTAACGTCACATTGATATCCGCCAGGGCAGGCGGTAAATCCGTTGACCAATAAAACGTATCGATATTGATTTGCAAGGGCAGAGGCTTATCTTGCAGCGGAGTGTCGCCACTGACAATTTCAGGTTGCTCATCAAAGATCTCTTGCAGACGATTCCATGCCGCCGAGCCACGTTCCAAAATGTTGAATAGGAAAGCAAACGCCAACATTGGCCAAATCATAAGGCCTAGATACATAGTGAAAGCGGTTAAGTCACCAAGAGAGATCTCACCCTTATCGACGAGGTACGCACCAGCAGCGACGCTAAGTAAAAAGGAGAGGCCAATAGTCAGTTGGATAGCTGGGTCAAAACGCGCATCCACACGCGCAACTGCGATATTCTTCGCGCCTGTGTCGTCCACTACATCTTCGAAACGTTGTTGCTCTTGCTTCTCTAAGCCGAACGCACGCAGCATACGAACACCGTTCAATGACTCTTGAGTCATATCTGACATTGTAGAAAAAGCTTCTTGTGCTATGCGGAAGCGTTGGTGAAGGATACGCACAATATAGAAAATGACGATGGCAAGAAACGGCATAGGCAAAAGCGCCATAACCGTTAATTTCCAGCTCACTTGAGTCACCATCACGATAAGAACGGCAATGCCTGTAATTAACGAATCTGCGGCGGTAAGCACACCTTCGCCAGCGGTCATGACAATGTTTCTGACATCATTGGTACCGCGAGCCATTAAGTCGCCAGTTTTGTAACGCTCAAAAAAGCGCGGTGGTTGAGTTGAAAGGTGTCGGTAAAGCTTGTTACGAAGGATGGTTCCTAACTCCCAACTCGCGCCAAACAGCCATATACGCCATAGTATTCTGCATACGTAGATCGTAACGAATATTGCCGTAAGACCTAACAACCACATAATTAACGTGCTTGTTTCTAAAGTGTTATCGACGACACCATCAACAATCACGCCTACCGCTTTTGGCGGTATCAGTTGGAGGACAGAGATCAGTGCCAATAGTAAAATAGAGCCAACGTAGTGTTTCCATTTCTGTTTGAAATACCAACGTAGCTGCCAGAAAATTCTCATTCCGCCTCCCAACTTAACTGATTGAAATTATTATGGAACCATTATTGGGCGAAATGAAAAGTTTACAAGCACAAATATTGAGCAAACATAAATACGATATTTTGTATTGATTTTGAATATATGCTCTATCGAATTTCTTACTTTATTACTGCAACCCGCCAATGTAACAAAATTATGTGAAATTCATGTTAATATGGTGGTTTTGGTGGTTCAGAGTGAATTGGTAACTTAAAGCGTTAAAACATAACTTTAACTGAGTTTAATCAACGCTTTAAGCCGGAATAAACTTGTGTTTTGCGAGAAAATCTCGGCGTTAACCTAAGCTCAGGATAAGCTAGTAGACCAAGCTTAGATTAAAAAAGATAAGCACAGTCGTTACCAATTAGATGCGATTATCACCCGTGCTAAATGCGATGATTTGGCTGATTTCTGTGAGGCTTCGGTCACTCTCTTTTTGCCACTGAATAAAGGCTTTATTGGCTGCGTCTAGGGATTTCTTGGTGTCTTTTCCACCTTCAATGATCTTGCAGTTGCGCAGGTAAGCCTCTACATCGTTCGAGATGATAAATGTGTCTGCACCCATCTGGCGTAAGGTATATGGCCCGGTATTTCCGCCCAAGCGTTTGCCGTGTTTTTTTAAATAAGCCCAAAGTTCGGTGATGTTCTCTTGAGGCCAATCCGCCACCATTTTACCGAATGAGCCGTATTCAATGCTCGCTTCATGAATCATGCGAGCGTTAGCGGGAATTGACATCACTTTTGTCAGGTGGCGAATGATACGTTCGTCTGTCGCTTTTGTTTCCCACTGTTCGTCAGAAAGCATAAGTAATGGCTCGATTTTGAAACCAAAAAAGACCTCTTCAAAGTTTGGCCATTTTTTTCGTACCACACTCCATGAAATGCCACTTTGAAATACTTTCATTGAAAATGCAGCTAACCAACGGTCATCAGGAATAGCGGCTAACTCTGTTTTACTTAACGGGTGAGTAAGCAGGGCTTCAAGTTGGTCTTTACCGCCTTTACGTTCGGCGGCGCGTTGGTAAATCGCGTCAAATTTTTCAATGGTCATAAAAGAAGTTAGCCTTAGTAGATGTCGATGTTTGCCAAACATACTACGCTTAAGTTGCTGAATCGTAAATTGATGGAGTGTCACAAATGAAGAAGGTCACATTAACGTTTGTTGGAGAAGGTTCGGAGCGCATCGCAGAGAAATTTTATACTTGGTTAGCTGATGGCGGATTAGAAGACAGCTTGATTGAGACACTTTCGGATCGCGAAGTCTCAGTGGTCGGCATCAGTGACATGGATAACGAAACGCGCGATGTGGTGATTACTACAGAGTTGAATTAACCCGTTGTTTGTAGAGACATCAGATAAAACAAAGCCCTTCAACGAAGGGCTTTGTGCATTTTTTTAGCATTTCTATGGAGAAAAAGCTTAGTGATGAACCAGCGTTAAACCACTTGGGAGTGCATCACCGAAGACACGCTTCGATTCACTATCAGAAAGTTCTTTCACTTCTTCAACCAAAGAGACCCAAGACTCCGGCACTTTACTTTGTTTCAGCTTCGCCAGAACCTGCTCGCGATAGTCATCTGAGATGTCGAACAGACGGTCTCCTGTTTTACGACAAATCATGACAGCCGCAAACGCGATCATTGGTTCTTTTTGCCAGTTTTGATCTAACAGTTTTGGAAGCCACTGTTCTGCTTGCTCACGGGGAATAACACTGTGCTGGCTACCGTATAGCGGAGTACGAGATGCAAGTCGGCCCATTGCCCACCAGTGTGCTTGTTGGAATTGATTTTGGTTAATGGCTTTACTTAGGAACCACGTTGCCAAAAGCACTTTATCTTCGACTTCCAGATTTTCCAACGATGCTGACAGTCGAACCATTGACTCGTAGCCCATGTCTTGCGCAGCCTTGGCGGATTGTGGATTCTTCATTGCGCCTGGGTGCAGATATTTCGCAATGTCAGCCAAAATCGTTTCTTGCTGTTCCTGGTTTAAGCCACCAGCAATACGACGCCAGAATACCCACCAGTCTGTCCATCCTTGATGGTTTTTAAACTGAATGTTTTGTTGGTAAAGTCCCCAAATCTGTTCGATACGCCAAGAATCGGTTGGATCACCAAACCCCGGGCGCAATGCAAAGCCCGCAAGTCGAAGCCAGTTCTTTTCATGTTGCTCTGAACGACGGCGGCGTTTTCTGCCTTGAGCAAATGCATCGAATAACTGACGAAGCGTTGTGAAGTCCCATTCATCACGCTTACCCAGTTTCTTCTCAAGATCTTTCGCTAACGTTTTGATCTCTTTGCTGTCGGCACTTTTCTTATTACCACTGTAAAGACGAGCCACAAGCTCCTTACACTCATTCAACTTTGGATGAAGTTGTACGTCTTCGTTGTCGTCTGCTTGTTTGTTACGTACTTCAAATTCTAGCGCCCAACGTTTAGTGTCGTCTTCTGCGCTGACACATTCCATTTTGAGTGTGCCCACTTCCGTTAACTGGCAAGCGAGTTGTACCTCGACACGCTCTTTTTGGTTTGCGTGCAGCTCAGCACCTTCGCCTTCTAATGTGGTGATGTACGGCGGAAGTGGAACAAATAAGTCAGGATCAACGTCAACCATCACACCATTTTGAATCGCGGTGTTGTTGGTTAGCGTATCGTGGGTTGAGGTAAGAAGATTAAATCGAACCGGCTCGCCAAGTGTAAGCGAGAATCGACGACCACTTAAGCGAATCTCATGACCTTCTTCCGTCCCTTTTGCTAGCAAACAAAGGGCTTTGCCCATTTTGTTTTTCTCTTGCAGGTGCAGGAAGTAAGAACGAGCAGCACCGCCACCGATTTTTAGCTGGGCTCCACGTCGTGCTTTACCAAAGGCAACGGCGCCAAGAGCAACGGACCAATCAGGATGTGGGTTATCCAAAACCGTGACAGGAGCACCGCGCCAGTCTGAGAGTAGGGTAGTGACACGCTCTGTGACAAGGTCGCTGTTAAACACACCACCATTGAGTAGTAAGCCGACCGGAATCGCGTTTTGTTTTTCGTCTTCTATGCCAAGAGCAGATCGCGACACTTGCTGATGCTGAGTTAGGAAATCGGCTACGTGTTTACTTACTGCAGGATCTGCGACGTAAGGCAACCCAAACTCGACAACGGCACTGCGTCGTTTGTCAGGTACTTCATTAAATTCAGAAAGCGGGAAGAAGCCATCTAGGGCAATTTGGTGTACTTCTTGTTTACTCAGCGCAATGCTCTTGGTGCCACCAAGTAGTTTTGAGCCGCTACCCAGCATAGTGATTTTAACTTCTTCAGGGGCGTTTGAAGAAAGCAGGTTTTCTTTCGCTTTTCGGGTCTGCTGAATCAGCTTTGTTAGGCTTGCAGCTGTCAGCTTTTTGTTTTGATTGAAGCGGCTTTCTGCCAGGTGCGCTAGTGCCAAGTCGAGGTTGTCACCGCCCAGCATGAGGTGTTCACCAACGCCTATACGGTCAAGGGCCAGCTCACTCTCGCTGTCATTACTTTGTTTGAACTTAGCCTCAATCAAGCTTAAGTCGGTAGTACCACCACCCACGTCACAGACAAGGATTAGCGGCAGGTCTTTGAGTTCGTCGGCCGCCGTTTGTTGATGGCGTGCGTACCAGTCGTAACATACCGCTTGTGGCTCTTCGAGTAGGACAATCTTCTTCAATCCGGCTAGATCGGCTGCTTCAAGGGTGAGTTTACGTGCCGTTTCATCGAACGATGCAGGGACGGTAACCACGACGTCTTGGTCTTCCAGCTTGTTACTCGGATGACGATAGTTCCATGCCTGACGGATGTGATTTAGATAACTTGCGCTGGCAATTACGGGTGAGACTTTATCAACGTCTTGTGCGCCAGCCCAAGGAAGAATGTCTGAGCTACGGTCGACCGCTTGATGGGAGAGCCAACTTTTTGCGCTCGATACCTGACGTCCTTCAACTTTCGCGCCTAGTTCACGTGCCCATTCACCGACGATGACATTTTTAATGTCGCCAGAAACAGGCTGATTCTCCCAAGGCAAGGTTAAATCAGACGGGGAAATTTGTCCCTGAGCCGGGTGGTAACGGAAAGAGGGTAGCAGCGGTTTACGAACCACTTCACCAGGACCAATTAATTGGTCGATATCAAATAGGGATACTTCGGATTGTTCAAGGTTGTCGGTGATTTCACAATAGGCGACCACAGTATTTGTCGTGCCAAGGTCAATACCAACTAGAAAACGAGGAGATGCCATACAAACCTTCGTGTATTTAAAAACGGCACCCGATTGGATGCCGTTTGATTTCTATTTATTCTTCTTCGTTTGAGTCATTTTTTGCGTCTTCACGCACATCGAACTCAACGTGCCATTTTTGACCGTTATCGGCGGCAATTGCTTCCAGGTAAAGCGTACCAAGTTCTGTCACGCGAGATGCCAGAGTGACAGGAACCACTTCGCCTTCACGACGACCTTCGGATACTGGTAGCGTTACTTGAATTTCTGGTAACTCTTCAAGCTCTTCTGGTGCCCAGTGATCAAGATGAGTACCTGCTAGGTCATCACGACGTACTGTCGAACCAAAGAACTGGAAGTTTACTGGTTGGCCGATAACCAAACCAAACTCTTGGCTTGGTACGTCAACACTTGAGCCTTCTTCCATACCAAATGGTGCCACACATAGGGCTTCCATTGGAGGTACCATACCCGGAATCGCTGGCATTGCGCTTTCGATACCTACGTAGTAAGCCGAAGCGATACCACCGCGAATACGAACGCCCTGACCACGACGAACTGAGCCGTAGTAAGCCGCACCACTTGCTACCGCAAGATCGAGATCAACGCCAGTCAGACGTTTCGCCATTTCTGCATCTGCTTCAAGCAACCATTCGTTAATGGTGTCTTCTAAGCGAGAGGCCAATAGCGTTGATTTCAGTACACCACCGTTAAACAGAATCGCGGTTGGTTTGATGAAATCTGCTGATTGAGCAGCTTCAGCGCCTGGCATACCCGGCATGTTCGCAAATGGGTTGTAGTCTTGAGCTGGTGCAGACTCACCACCACCTTGAGCGTTTGCTTGCTTAGACAAGAAGGCAGCAATGTGACGCGTGATACCTGCATCCTGAGCATAAGGCAGACCCATCTGCGTCAGTGCACCACGGTTACGCTGAACAGGGTGATCAGTAATCGCAACTTGTGGGAAGAAACCATCAACCAGCGTTTGCTGTACTTCTTCCTGCGTCAGTTCGGTCTTTAGCGTTGCGCCAAGCAGTTTAGAGCCACGGCTAGGAACAACGATTGGCACAAATTGCAGCTCGCTGTCGTTCAGAAGCGCTTCTTTGGCATCGCGGCAAGCGTGTGTCATTGCCTGTACTTGCCACGGTTGTAGATCTTTACCTTCTTGCGCAAGCTTCATTTTCAAGCGGTACGCAAGGGCAAGGTCCATGTTGTCACCGCCAAGTAGGATATGTTCACCTACTGCGATACGGCTAAGACTCAGGTTACCGTCGTCTTCAGTTACTTCCACCAAAGATAGGTCGGTTGTACCACCACCGATATCAACCACCAGAACGATGTCGCCAACTTCAACTTCGTCACGCCATTTGTCGTTACTGTTGTCGATCCAGTTGTAAAGCGCAGCCTGAGGCTCTTCTAGTAGTGTCAGATGAACAAAACCAACGTTGCGCGCAGCTTCTGCCGTTAGGTCACGTGCCGCTGGGTCGAACGATGCAGGAACGGTAATTGTCACATCTTGCTCAGCAAGATTGTGATTAGGATGAGTGTGGTTCCAGGCGTCTTTTAGATGTTCAAGGTACAACTCGGTTGCACGAAGAGGGGATACTTTTTCGACTTCTTCAGGGCTACCAGCTGGCAGGAACGCATCACGACGGTTTACGCCGCCATGACAAAGCCACGATTTAGCACTGGCAATCAAGCGAATTGGCGTTTTTGAACCCAGGTTACGCGCAATCGCACCAACCAGTGCTTTAGGCTCACTAGACCACGGCAGTACGCGTGATTGAGGATTCATTTCGTGTTCGTGAGGTTGGTACAGGAACGAGCCAAGTTGGCTGCGAGTTTCTACTGTGCCAGGTGCCGTCAATTGTGGAATCGGCATAACTTCTACACGAGCATCTTCATCGTGAGTATCGACAAAAGACATCACACAGTGTGTCGTACCTAAGTCGATACCAACGCTAAATTTAGGAGACTGCTGCTCTGCCGTCTCTTGGATGTTTTCTTCTTGAGAAATGTTTTCTTGGTTCATGTGTTCCATTACAGCTCAACCTCGGCTGGAGCGATGACTGATGCATCGTAATTTTCAGCCAGTTTAGGCAAGTTCATTGATGTAGCCTTCCAGCCCTTGTGAACCAGTGTTCCGTGGAATGGTGCACTGCCTGTAACATTGCCAGTTAGGCGAATTTCTTGTGGGTTAAAGTTTTCTTCAACCGTAATGCGGGTTTCTTCTTCTTCGTTACGTACGTGTGCAAGCGTTACGTAATCGCTTAATACTTTTTTACCACCAGTGTGGATAACGCGAGCGGCCGCGCCAACTTCTTCATCTGAGAATGACGTTAAGTCTTCTTGTAGGAAGTCAATTAGGCGAGCTTCTTGCTGCATAATAGAAAGCAGTTGCATTGCAGAGTCAGTAGAAGCAGTTGCCAGTTTTGATTCAACTTCAACAACCTTTTCAACCACTTTTTCTACTTCAACGACTTTTTCAACTTCTACGATCTTCTCGACAGGTTTTTCAACCTCGACGATTTTCTCAACCGGCTTTTCTACTACTTTCTCAATCACTTTCGATTTACGTGATACAGCAACCAGCAAAAGCAATACGCTCGAAGCAGCAAGACCAGCGTGAAGCATATCGAACGTTTGAGGAATTAGGTTCAAATCAATGTTCATGACGTTTTTCTCTTTCTATTGATTCATTGGTGCATAGGCTCAATGTGTTTATTAAATTGATCGTCTTTGCGATCTTGCACCAAGTTTAGACACTAAAATGATGTCGGATGTTAGCATATTCAAGGCTTAACGCTGTAATAATTCGTAAATTTACCGCACGATTAGCGCGAAAAACCAACGATTGGAACACGCTTTAAAGGCCATGGTATGCCAGAAGTACGATATTTCCGCAATTAATGACAACTTGCCTCGGTTTTCACCGACGTTATACATCGTGTTCATACAGCAGTATAAGAACCTAAATTTGTCGAATCACTTTATAAAATAGCGTTAACCCAGTGCAATCGGTGATTAAATCGGCAAGCGCATTCGAGTTTTACCTGCCATTGAGGTAGAATCTCTCGCTTTAAAATCTATGTTAGGAATCAAGACAAACTATGAACCATAACCGTATCGTCTGCTTCGATTTAGAAATGTGTTGCTGGAACGAGAATGGCGTTGGCCGTACTGGCGAGATCATCGAAGTCGGGTTGGCTGAAATAGATTTGTCCAAAGGTGAGATCGTTAAACGTGCTCAGTACTATGTTAAGCCTGAACACGATGAAGTCTCGTTGTTCTGCGCCGAGCTAACGGGGATTACACCACGTAAAATCGAGAAACAAGGTCGACCACTTGAAGAAGTGTTGAAGTCTATGGTTAAGAACTTCGGCGGCCGCAACAAAATTTACGCCTCATGGGGGCGAGATGACACGATTTTACTTGATGAGTGCAAACAAAAGGGCATCGAAGCGCCATTTACTGAGTTCATTAACCTAGCGACACTTTACCGTATTCAAAACCGTCTCAAAGAAAAGCGCATTGGTCATCGCGCTGCCCAAGAAGCGAAAGGGATTGAATGGGAAGGCCGCCAACATTCTGGTTATGTTGATGCGTATAACCTAGCCAAACTCGCACTGACTATGCTTTAGTTGTGGGTTTGTAATGAATCTTTAATCCAACTTGTGTTTTTCTGTCATGGAGTTTGTCTAATCTCGACCTTGTCAAACAAATTCAAATCTTGACCAGTCTTAATAACAACACGTTGGCTTCTATAAAATAAAAACGCGCTGAACTTCAGCGCGTTTTTTATTGGGTGACGAGTAGGTGGTGACACTACTGCGATTGCAGTTTGGCGCGAATAAAGTCTTTGTGGTCAACATAGAGCAATTCTGCCGTCTTACGGATGACTGCATCTTCAAGCGGGTCAATTTGCCCGTCAGAATACGCCACTTCCCACATACTCTTGATCAGGTTGTAACGTGTTTCTTGAGTTAACTCTCTTAATTGAGAAGTGAAGTCATACAATGACGCGGACTCTTTTGTTGTTTGTGCCGCTTTTTCCAGTAATTGTGTCGCCTCTGCAGCGCTCAGCGAAAGCAACTTCATTAAAAGAGAATGTTTTGTTTCTAGCTCTTTTTCATCCACTTGGTGGTCGGCGCCGGACACTTCACAAAGTAAGCATGCAATCGCCATGTTGGGAGACACGGTATGAGTCTGTGCCAGATCCTCGCCATCGAGAAGCTGTTTAAATAGAGATGTGAGAGAATTGAACATAGTAAACACCAAACTGATAACTATCTTTTAAACATGGTTATATGTGACTTAAATCTCAAGGGGTGAAACCTGAAATTACGAATTCTTTACATTTAGAATACGACGCTATCAATCAAGGTGATCAATTTTCTATTCTCGTCGGTGGAAAATGAACTTCTTGGTTATCTGCGGTAAGTATACTGATTTGACTAGGCTTACCGTCATCATCGAGATGTAATTCTCCGATCGCACTGTGGTTAACCAAACGATAAAAGTTATGACTACTTGGCGCACGCTTATAAATTTTGAGTCGCTTACGCTTGGTGAACCAGTTTAGTGGCGAGCGGGGGCTGTAAAGCATTCTATCCAGCGCATCACAAATAGTGAGTAGTCTTGTCGGAAATTGATTCTTAATACCGCTACAGGTGATTTGATAGATGTTCGGGCTGCTTTTTCGAAAGCGTAATTTGATGTCGTAAGCAAAAGAGTAATGGACATCCCCCGACAAAATCACAAAGTTAGTCGGTGTTTTAGTATGAGTGAAAATACTGACGAGCGTGTTCGCACTGCCGGGATGCGCCATCCAGTTTTCGGCATCCACCAATAATGGCTTACCAAACATGGTAAACACGCGTTGTAGCGATTCTATAAATTTCACACCGAACATCGGCGCTGCAGATACGATGATCACTTTATCTTCGTGAACCAGTTCTTGATGAAACTCAATTAACGCTTCCCAGTCCATCAAGCCAGACGGCTTATTCATTTTAGATTCTGACCGCCAGCGACGAGTTCGGGTATCCAAAACCACGACTTTGGGGGAGGTCGGAATCGTGTAATGCCAGTTCTCGAAGCGATAGAGGTACTGAATCAGGTCATCTTGAGCTTTGGCAGTGCGTTGCTCAAGAAAATCTTTTATGTGAACCATAAACGCGTCATCGAATTTTTCCGGTGCGTTGCCCCAGCCCTGACAACACCAATAGGCGATCAGGCTATTTCCGATTATTCGTTTTGCAAAAAGGTTGGTGTATGCCGCTTGTTCCCAGCCAATGGTCAAGTTCCAGTCGTCCGTCACATCGTGATCATCAAAAATCATGTAAGTCGGAAGGTGCGCAAGAAGGCGCTGTACGCGATCTAAACCGCTGACAAACTTATCTATTTGCGTTTTTTCCTCACGCCATTTTTGTTGCCAGTTGGGCGCGAGCGTGTTGCCTCCGACAAGGAATTGATTCTCCAGCAATCGGTCACGCTTGATGAGATGCCAAAGCGTCGGCGACCAAACCAAGAGGTACATGGCAAAACATTCGGCAAAACTGATCAGGTGATTTTCACACTCTTTAGAGCTGAAAATAGGGGTGCCACGGTGAGGAAAAAACTGACTGAGCAGGCTGCCGTCATCGACGTAATGCGGTAGCAACTGGTCGCGGCCATAAAAACACGCAGCGTGTTGATAAAGCGCTTTGGTGTCGGTGATTGGTGCTTGTTGAAATTGCTCATCCGGCAATCCCAGTAACTCGATTACTTGCTCAATCGCATCCAAGGTTGGCCCAGCTACATGATCAACATAAACCTGATCACCGCTCATGATTAGCATGTCTGGGCGAGATTCTACGCTTTGTTGAGCCACTTTTACATCGGCTGCAACTAAAGCATCGTCACTAAAATGTTGTGGGTTGCGGCAAGAACCATGAAGGACATAATCGGCTTTTTCACTGATTAAAAATTCAATGCCCTTATGCATATTGTTATCGTGCTCATAACACAAGTGAGGCAGTAGCTCTGTTAGCAGACCGTCTTGCGTGTGGAGCTGATATCGAAGTGACTGATGAGTAGGGAAGTCAGCTTTTAATGACAGTAAACAAACCCAAGCTTGCTCACCAACCTGAAGTTGAGTGAGCTTTTCAAAGTCCTCAGTGTGATACGAAGTCGCAGAGTTTGCATCGTTGATTTCGATGAACCCTTCTAATGGCTTGGTCGTGACCAGCCAAATATTCACTTCTGATGCGGTCACTTTGCGGAGAATAGGGCCCGCAATGATAAGAGGAAGATGAGGATGTTGGGTTTTGTCTAATGATGCAGCCAAACTGGTTCCTTATTTGTCTGATTCTTCTAATATTTCTACTACTTGAGCGCTACTCAATTCGTGACCCGCAAGAAACAACCCTAGCATCGCTTCTGTCTTCGAATCGTTATCGCTGTCTTCGTCCAGAACCTGTCGTAATCGAGTACGAATTAAATCAATTTCATGGTCAACGAAACCCCGACCTTCTTCTGCCTGACATTCTTCTGGTGCATTGTCGAAGCTCAAAAATAACAGATTGCCGTCGAGTTTTGTTTCCACCAATCTTTCCGGCAGCCACTCTTCTCCCATAACAATATCTGGGTCAGTGTTGGTCGGCAAATTATTAAGGATGGAAATGAGTTCTGATACTTTCACTTTTTATTCGTTATCGTTAGGGCTAGAGACATAACTGGCACAACTTGTTAGGTAATTCATTCTATTTCAACGAAATTCAATGCCAATTTATCAAAGCATAAGATTTATTCTGTCACGTATATGACAACATTTCACATTGTAACGGCCCATTTAGAAAGAACATAAGCGTAAAGTTTCAATTAACGAATGATTGCTTTTTTATCGACCAATTTTATAGAAAATACGTGAAATGGCTCCGGCATGCCTCACTGCTGGCATTTATGGTTGGGGCTTGAATGTCTTTCCATTTTACAACGAGATCAAAAGGTCGGATTTGTCACCGCGAAAAATATCACCCATTCTCAGTGAGATGAAAACTAATACACTATTACCCCAACTGAAATTTGTTTATCGCGCAAAGGTTAAAGCCATTTGCAATGCATCCGATAAATTTGATGGCATTAGCACGATGAGCATTGATTCTTCATATAACATTCAGATTGAGGGAACAAACTGCACTAATGACGAGTTCGCCAAGCGATTCTTTGTGGTTAACGGAGAAGGGCATATGGAAGGCGACGGATGGTTAGTGCTTTACGTTGACTCAATAGAAGTGCGTGTGGGTGAGGAAATAGAGATACCCAGCGATGTTGCGTTTGATGCAATGGTCGAGCGTATGGTTCAGGAGGCTGAAGAAGTATTAGAGCAACTCTATAAGAACGCGCTAGAAAACATAGAGAAGACCGCAGACGAAAATAAAACCGAAGGTTCATAACCCAACACCCTAGAGCATGCTGGTAAAGGACTTATTATTAGCTAAAGATGAAGTGGTCAATGAAAAAGGGATGGCTATTTTGACCATCCCTTTTGTATTCATACTAGTTGAATCAAGCTTACGCTAGCGTCGCTAGTTGGCTCTGAGCTTCAGTGATACCTTTTGCTGCCGCATCTTCACCCATGTTTAGGGCTTCAGCGTAAACAAATTCCACATCAGCGATACCAACAAAACCAAGTACCGTGCGTAGGTAAGGCGTGATGTTGTCTGTCGGAGCATTTTTGTGAATACCGCCACGAGTCGTTACAACAATCGCTTTTTTGTTTTCAAACAGACCTTGAACGCCATTTTCTGTGTATTTAAATGTCACACCTGCACGAGCAATCAAGTCAATCCAGTTTTTAAGCTGAGTTGGAATCGTGAAGTTATACATTGGCGCTGCAATGACTAGCGTATCCGCAGCTTTCATTTCTTCGATAAGTGAATCTGACAACTCAACAACTTGTTGTTGTTCCTGAGAAAGGTCACCTGTCGAGCGTAGTGCTGTCGCTACGGTAAGATCAAGCACCGGCAGTGGGTTCGCCGCTAAATCACGAACCGTTAGTTTGTCTTGAGCTACGTTTTTGATGAACTCTTCAACCAACTTGTTTGATTGTGAGTTGTCGCCAAGGATGCTTGATTTTAGAGCTAGTACACGAGACATAATGGTTATTCCTTAAATAAGTGCTTTCGACTATGTGATGCATTATAAGCAATGGGCTGAGGTTCTAAACCCGACTTGTTTGCTTAAGTTGTTCGAAAAAATTGAATAAGCTTTCAGTTGTCTTGTCTTGGCCCTGTTGTGATACAATTCGCGCAGTTTTATGTAATGAAAAGAATAGGAAACGCTTTGACTTCGTCACAGCCTACAAAGAAAACCTCCGCTGAAGCGCAATCTGCGCCAGAAAATGGAGCAAAGAAAGTTCAAGCGCCTCATGCTCAAGTGAACAATGCCGCCTCGCTACGCAAAGCACTTAATCAGTGCATGATGCGCGACCGTTTTCGCTTAAGTAAACGTATTTCTGGCGCAAGTAAAATTAAGAAAGATGCATCGCGTAATGTCGTGTTTGATGAAATCGCTTTAGACATTGCTAAGTCGATGATGGAAGTCGAACAACGTGGCAGTTATCAGCCAAAAATCGAATATCCTGCGATCCTGCCTGTTAGTCAAAAGAAAGACGACATTGCAAAGGCGATTGATGAAAACCAAGTGGTTATTATCGCTGGTGAAACGGGTTCGGGTAAAACCACGCAGATACCAAAAATTTGTGCAGAGCTTGGCCGTGGTAAATTTGGCCTGATTGGTCATACTCAGCCTCGTCGTCTTGCTGCGCGTTCCGTAGCAAATCGCATCGCGGAAGAGATGGAAACTAAGCTCGGTGAATTTGTTGGTTATAAAGTTCGATTTAACGATCAAATCTCAGAGAACACTCAGATTAAATTGATGACAGACGGTATTTTGCTGGCAGAAATCCAGCACGACCGTTTTTTGAATCAATATGACACTATCATTATCGATGAAGCGCACGAGCGTAGCCTGAACATCGATTTTATTTTGGGCTACTTAAAAGAACTTCTGCCACGTCGTCCAGATTTAAAAGTCATCATTACGTCGGCAACCATCGATCCGGAACGTTTTTCCAAGCACTTCAACGATGCCCCAATTATTGAGGTGTCTGGTCGTACTTACCCAGTAGAAACACGTTACCGTCCGTTAAGCGGCGATGAGGATAACGATCGTGACCAGTTAGAAGGTATCTTCGAAGCCGTCGATGAGCTGTGTGACGAAGGTTTGGGCGATATTCTGATCTTCATGAACGGTGAACGTGAAATCCGTGATACGGCAGATGCGCTTTCTAAACGTAATCTTAAGAGTACAGAGATTGTACCTTTGTATGCGCGTTTGTCGGCTGGTGAGCAGAACAAGATATTCCAACCACACGCTGGGCGCCGTATTGTATTGGCAACCAACGTAGCGGAAACGTCGTTAACCGTTCCGGGCATCAAATATGTGATTGACCCAGGTACCGCGCGTATCAGTCGATACAGTTACCGAACTAAAGTACAGCGTCTTCCAATTGAGCCTGTTTCTCAGGCAAGTGCGAACCAGCGTAAAGGTCGTTGTGGTCGTGTGGAAGAGGGTATCTGTATTCGCCTCTACTCAGAGGAAGATTTCGAGTCACGCCCAGAGTTTACCGATCCAGAAATTCTGCGTACCAACCTAGCGTCGGTAATCCTGCAAATGACGGCTCTTGGTTTAGGCGATATTCAAGCGTTCCCATTTGTTGAAGCGCCAGACAAACGCAACATTCAAGATGGTGTACGCCTGCTAGAAGAGTTGGGTGCGATTAATTCAGATGCAAAAGATCCGAAAAAGCGCCTTACCCCAACGGGTCGCCAGCTGGCACGATTACCAATCGACCCGCGTTTAGCGCGCATGGTGTTAGAGGCACCAAAGTACGGTGCGTTAAAAGAATTGATGGTGATTGCAGCCGCGTTGTCGATCCAAGACCCACGTGAGCGCCCATCGGACAAACAACAATCTTCAGACGATAAGCACCGTCGCTTTTTCCATGAAGAGTCTGACTTCCTGACGTTAGTAAATCTTTGGGATTACATTCAGAAGCAGCAAAAAGCGCTGACGGGTAATCAGTTCCGTAAACAGTGTAAGCAAGATTACTTGAACTACTTGCGTGTTCGCGAGTGGCAAGACGTTTATTTCCAAATTCACCAATCCATGCGTGAAATGGAATTTAAGCTCAATGACGAGCCTGCGTCATATCATGGTGTGCACAGCGCAATTCTGGTTGGCCTGTTATCTCACATCGGTATGAAAGATCAGGAGAAGAATGAGTATCAGGGTGCGCGTAACGCCCGTTTCCATATCTTCCCTGCGTCTGGCTTGTTTAAGAAACAGCCTAAATGGATCATGTCAGCGGAGTTGGTAGAAACCTCAAAACTTTGGGGTCGAATTATTGCAAAAATTCAGCCTGAATGGATTGAGCCATTAGCCAAGCACTTAATCAAACGCAGCTATAGCGAACCGCACTGGTCGAAGAAACGCGCTGCGGTTATGGCGTACGAAAAAGTTATGCTGTATGGAGTGCCAATCGTCCCTAAACGTCTGGTGAATTACGGTAACATTGATTCATCTATCAGTCGTGAAATCTTCATTCGCAGTGCGTTAGTTGAAGGCGAGTGGGAAACCAAACACGCGTTCTTCAAGCAAAACCGCAAACTATTGCAAGAAGTCGAAGAGCTGGAGCATAAATCTCGTCGTCGCGATATTTTGGTCGATGACGATGAGCTATTTGATTTCTACGACCAACGCGTCGGTACCGAAGTGGTTTCTGGTAAACACTTTGATTCATGGTGGAAAAAAGCGTCGAAAGAAAACAAGGAACTGCTTAACTTTGAAAAAGAGATGCTTTTCAAGGGCGATGCCAGCCATGTTACTGACTTAGATTACCCGAACTTCTGGCACCAAAATGGTTTAAAACTCAAGCTTAGCTACCAGTTTGAACCGGGCGATGATAGTGACGGCGTAACGGTCCATCTGCCGCTACCAATCCTTAACCAGGTGGAACAAGCCGGCTTTGACTGGCAGATCCCAGGTCTGCGACATGAACTTGTGGTGAGCCTGATTAAGTCGTTGCCAAAAACTATTCGTAAGAACTTTGTGCCAGCGCCAAATTACGCAGATGCTTTCTTAGCTCGTTCTACGCCAATGGAAGCGCCACTTCTTGACTCACTTGAGAAAGAGTTACGACGCATGACGGGTGTAGAAGTACTGCGTGAAGACTGGAAGCTGGATCAGGTACCGGAACACTTGAAAGTGACATTCCGCGCCGTTGATCATCGCAATCGTAAGCTAAAGGAAAACAAAGACCTTCATGAGCTGAAAGAAAGCCTGAAAGAGAAAGTTCAGGAAACGCTTTCAAAAGTGGCTGACGATGATATCGAGCAGCAGGGCTTGCATACGTGGAGCTTTGGCGAACTGCCAAAAGTGTATCAACAAAAACGCGGCGGTTATGATGTGAAAGCGTACCCAGCTCTTGTTGACACCAAAGATAGCGTTGAAATCAAACTATACGAGACAGAATACGAGCAAATCTCGGCGATGCGTGCTGGTCAGCGTCGTTTAATTTTGTTGAATGTACCGTCGCCTATTAAATACTTGCACGCCAATTTGCCGAACAAATCGAAACTGGGCTTGTACTTTAACCCGTATGGAAAAGTACTGGATCTGATTGATGACTGTATTGCTTGTGGCGTCGATAAACTTATCGAAGAGCAGGGCGGATTAGTTTGGGAACCAGAGCAATTTGAAAAGTTGAAAGAACACGTTCGAGCTGAACTCGGCGATACCGTGGTTGAAATTGCTAAGCAAGTAGAAACCATTTTGACGACCGCCTTTAACATCAATAAGAAGTTGAAAGGTAAGATCGACTTTACCATGGCGTTTGCACTGTCCGACATCAAAGCTCAAATCGAGGGTTTGATCTTCAAAGGCTTTGCTACTGAGTGTGGCTGGAAACGTCTACCAGACATTCTCCGTTACATGCGTGCAATTGAACGCCGTATGGAGAAGTTGCCAATCGATCCGAATAAAGATCGCCTGCATATGTTGAAAATCGAGTCAGTAACCAAGGACTACAAAGAGTTATTGAATAAGATTCCAAAAGGAATGGCTATTCCAGAAAACGTAAAAGAAGTGCGTTGGATGCTAGAAGAATTGCGCGTCAGTTATTTTGCTCAGCAATTAGGCACTCCGTATCCGGTGTCTGACAAACGAGTCAAAAACGCGATTGATGCTTGTTAGCGTAAAGTACAATCGTGACAGTTATTTATATCAACTCTCGTGCGGTTACTGGTATAGTAATTGCTAGTATTTGATAAATGTGTTGTTTTTAGTTCTAGGGAGGCAATAGTTTGCCTCCCTTGTATTTGCAGTGTCTACGTCAGATTGATAAGACGTAGGAATGAAAAGAGTAAAAGGTAAATGATGAAAAAAACTCTATTAGCAGTGGCACTACTTAGCGCATCTTCTGCAGCAATGGCAGATTCTTGGATTTACGGTGGCGCATCTGTAGGTCAGTCTGATTACAAAGGCGAGACGGATACATCATACTCAGTACATGTAGGTACAGGTATTCTTCCAATCATCGGTATTGAAGCTGGTGTGACTCAACACGGTGAATTTAACGTTGACGGTCGCGATACAAAACTTACCTCTTACTACGCAGCACTAAAGCCAAGCATCGACTTCGGCCCGCTGCACATTTACGCAAAAGGTGGTATCCACCAATGGGATAAAGAAGTGAAAGGCGGTAGCGACGATGACGACTTCGATCTAATGTACGGTGTTGGTGCTGAATACTTCATCTTTGGCCCACTTTCTGTGGGCGCAAGCTACATGAACTACACAGCAGATAAAGACGATATCGGTACGTTCTCTGTGAATGCATCTTTGCACTTCCTATAATTTTCGACATATCCGAGAGTTATAAAACACCGGCTTTAAGCCGGTGTTTTTGTTTCTGATAGTGACTTCGACTTGCTTCTCTGTCTGAATTGATATCACACTACAACGAATTGAATATAAATTATTCATTCTTTGATCTTAATTTCTCTATACCTTCCAATATATAGTGCTCATTAAACTATGACCTAGGAGCGTGAAATCACGCAGACTTACAAAGGATGGTATGACTATGAAAACAAAACTCTCGATATTGGCTTTGGCGTTGTGTTCAACGTCTGCGTTCGCGGATTCGTGGCTATATGCTGGCGGACAAATCGGTCAATCTGATATTGAAGGCGAAAGTGATACAACCTACGGCTTACACGTTGGTACGGGGATTTTGCCGCTAATCGGTATCGAAGCGGGTTACTTTAACCACGGCAAAGTTGGACTGAATGTGGATGGAACCAAAGGCGATGGGGATTTCTCTTCACTCTATTTAGCGGTTAAGCCAAGCATCGATTTTGGCCCGTTCCATATTTATGCCAAGGGTGGCATCAATGCTTTTAACGTTGACTATAAAGGTTCATTAAGTGCTATCGATAAAGATGATGGCGTCTCTTATATGTATGGTGTCGGTGCAGAGTACTTTTTGCTAGATAACATCTCAGTTGGAGCAAGTTACCAGGCTTTTGGTGTTGATATCGATGGCGACAGCGATTCAGTTAGTAGCTTTACCGGCAACGTTACGTTCCATTTCTTATAAACATCTCGCCCAGGCAAATTCATTTCTTAGTTTTTGCGACAGCCATAAAACAGCCATAAAGTGGTCACTTGCGATTCAGCGAGGGCCACTTTTTTGTTTAGCGCCCACCCACAATATGAGAGCAATGGTTATTAAAGCCAGAGATGATCATTAGACATCATAGTGTTTATTTTGCTGTCATTGAAAATAATCTGTCTTTTAAATGCAATAAAAGCATCACTTTTGCATATTTTTGTGACTAATGTTAATATTCGTCGCGATTAAAAACTTTAGAGCTCAAATTATTGGAGGGCGTATTGGAGTTCTTCTCATTTGAGGAGCGTTTCAAATTAACGTTAAATTTGTATTTATGGATAAAGCTTCATTTAAAAAATATAGTATCGAGACAACAGATTATCAGGTAGGGCAGGATAACGTACAAAAGTGGGGATTTGACGTTCACAACCCTGTTTTCGGAATCAGTGCCGGTCTTATTGTTTTATGTCTTATTTCATTGCTTTTAGTTGACCCTAATACCGCTCGAGATGCTTTGAACGGTGTTAAAAACGGAATCATTGAGCAATTTGATGCGTTTTTCATGTGGTCAGCGAACTTCTTCGTATTATTCGCCGTTGTTTTACTGTTATCGCCGCTGGGAAAAATTCGCTTAGGTGGCAAAGACGCAACACCTGATCATTCAAGAGTATCTTGGTTATCCATGCTATTTGCTGCAGGTATGGGTATTGGTCTTCTGTTCTGGAGTGTTGCAGAGCCAACCGCGTACTTCACTGATTGGTGGGGAATGCCATTAAATGCGGAACCATACTCTGAAGAAGCAAAATCGTTGGCAATGGCTGCGACCATGTTTCACTGGGGTGTTCATGGTTGGGGTATCTACGCCCTAGTTGCACTAGCTCTTGCCTTCTTTGCATTTAACAAGGGCTTACCACTGTCACTACGTTCTGCTTTTTACCCAATTTTTGGTGACCGTGCATGGGGTTGGTTAGGTCATGTCATCGATATCCTGGCGGTGCTTTCGACGCTGTTTGGTCTGGCGACTTCATTGGGTTTGGGTGCTCAGCAAGCGACAAGTGGTATCAACCATGTATTTGGTCTTGATGGTGGTATCGGCACTCAAATGATCGTGATCGCCTTTGTGACCTTCATTGCGGTACTTTCGGTCGTTCGTGGTATCGATGGTGGTGTTAAGGTGCTTAGTAATGTCAACATGGTGGTCGCTTTTGCGTTGCTTATTTTCATTACCTTCATCAGCTTCGACACCGCCTTTACGTCAATTTTTGATACAACCAAAGCGTATATCGAGTACATCATTCCGCTGAGTAATCCTCACGGTCGAGAAGATGAAACTTGGATGCAAGGTTGGACTGTATTCTACTGGGCATGGTGGGTTTCTTGGTCGCCATTCGTCGGTATGTTTATCGCACGAGTATCGAAAGGTCGTACAGTACGAGAATTCATCTGTGCAGTTATTATCATTCCAACAGTGGTTACACTTATCTGGATGGCTATTTTTGGTGGCATTGCACTTGATCAGGTCGTGAATAAAGTGGGTGAGCTGGGGACAAACGGCCTAACGGACATTTCTCTGACTCTGTTCCATGTGTATGACCAACTGCCATACAGCTCGGTAATTTCGATTCTTTCTATCGGCCTGATTTTGGTGTTCTTTGTAACATCGTCGGATTCCGGTTCTTTGGTAATCGATAGTATTACAGCTGGCGGTAAAATTGATGCACCAGTACCTCAGCGAATTTTCTGGGCATGTATTGAAGGGGCAATCGCGGCGGTTATGCTTTGGATCGGCGGTAAAGAAGCCTTGCAGGCACTACAGTCTGGTGTTGTCGCAACAGGCTTGCCGTTTACGTTAGTTTTGTTGGTAATGTGTGTCAGCTTGGTTAAGGGTTTAAGAACCGAACTACCTGCATACAAATAGTCTATCTGAAACACACGTCTTCAATGCCGAGCTTTGTAAGCTCGGCATTTTTATTTGTTCTTTCCTTTTTAATAAATTCATTTAGAGTTTGTGCGTCGCCAACTTCAAAATTGTCAAATCATGTCTATCAATAAGCTCATTCTAATTCGTGGTCTTCCGGGATCTGGAAAAACAACTCTGGCTAAACAGCTGATACCAATGCTCGATGCGAAACATTTTGAAGCGGACATGTACTTTGAAAAAGAAAGTGGGGAGTACCACTTCAATCCACAGCAACTTCCTCAAGCTCATGAGTGGTGTTTCCGTCAAGCTCGAAGATGGTTAAACCAAGGTAAAACCGTCATAGTGAGCAATACTTTTGTTCGCCTCTGGGAAATGAAGCGGTATCTGGATTACTGTAAAAAGAAGGGTATCGAGGTCGAGATAAAAGTGTGTGATGGTGAATATCAGAGCATTCACGATGTCCCAACGGCAACGATCGAGAAGATGCGACACCAGTGGCAGGATTAAGCGCAAGCAACAATCAAACCTTGTCTAAAGATCAGTCTTAAATTTGCAGAGTCTTACTGACAATCATTGTTGTGAGTCGAAGAATAATTACTGACAAATAGGTTATCGAAGAAAGTTGCGCTTCAATATGGGAGATTTTTTGAACAAGGTTCCTCCCTATGCCCATAAAAATGACATTGATCGCACTCGCCATTATGGCATCCACGCACGTTCAAGCCCATCCAACTGTCGCGCCTTTAGTCTCGCTAGCAGAAACCTATCAAGATGGGATTGATGTGTCGCAATACTGGTACAGTGAAAAACTGGATGGTATTCGTGCTTACTGGACGGGGCAACACCTTGTAACACGTAATGGAAACCGGATACACGCTCCTAAGTGGTTTACAGCACCATTGCCAGATTACCCTCTGGATGGTGAACTTTGGGCCGGGCGAGGTAATTTTCATTTGGTCCAGCAAACGGTTTTGGACAAAACACCGGTCGACAGCGCGTGGAAGAAAGTAGATTTTATGTTGTTTGATATGCCTTACTCTGCGGGCGATTATCGGAAGCGCTATTACAATATCCAAAACTTGGTGTATGAGCTGGATGAGCCACACATTAAGTACGTCGAGCATATGACTATTCAAGATGAAGAGCACTTATTTAGCCAATTAGACAAAATCGCGTTAGCTGATGGTGAAGGTGTCATGTTACGCAAGGTGTCTAGTCGTTACCAAGCGGGCCGGGGCAGTGATTTACTTAAGTTAAAACGTTTTGCCGATACAGAAGCACAAGTGATCGGACATAAGCCTGGAACTGGTCGCTTGTTGGGAATGATGGGCGCGATTCTGGTTCGTATGCCTGATGGTACAGAGTTTTATATTGGTAGTGGATTTACAGACGAGTTGCGTCGAAACCCACCACAATTGGGTTCGATTATCACATTTAGGTACAACGGGTTTACTCATAACGGAAAACCGAAATTTGCCCGATTTTTGCGCGAGCGTTCTAAAGAGTAGCCTTGCTCGATTCTTACTTATCGACGTTCCCCACTGTCACACCACAACGCTTAAAAAGACCCTGCCAGAACTGTATGTGCTCCAGGGTTCTTTTTCTGAACGTGTTGTGAGCATCCATCAGTCCGTATGACTCGCCATGAAGGTCTATTCTTTTTTCGATTAAGTTAACGCTATTGTCCAAGCGTTGGTATGTACTGTCCAAATAGGCCAGATATGGTTGTACTTCTTTCACGTAAATGGATTGAAAAACGTTATTTAAGTAACGAAACGTTGTGATATCTCGATTCTTGCCGCAAATAATCTTACTTTGATTTGTGTTGAGCAATTGGGTGGTTTCATTTAGCCAATGGGAAGCGTTTACGAGAGAGTAGTAAAGTCGACCCATAAGGCGAGACTTCTCCAGCACTTCCTGGTATTGCACGATATGAATATCCGGTAATCGAGAGATAGTCTTGTTAGGCGTTTCATACATATTACCTAAGAGGTTAAAAGCTTCGCTCACCATCGCAATTTGGTTTTTGTTATCGACAGATAGCCAATCAGAGGCTGTGAGTTGTTTTTGCATCGTCTCACTGGAAAATAACAGGTTATCAAGGTGAGTATGCAGGTGACTCCATTTCTGACCGTACAATAGAGTTAGAGTCTGTCGTTCATCATCGCTAATTGGAAAGTCATTCAGGCATGAATTCAAAGTCCTGAGTAACGATGTCTGATAATCTAAATCGTGAAAAGCATCCTGTACTTTACCTAGTTGTGAATTTTTGTCTGCCAAAAGATTAAATAAGCCACACTGACGAAGTTGGTAGCTTTCCAACAGCCCGAGTGTCAGTCTGGGTAATGGCTGAAAAAGCTCTCGTCGAGGAGGAATGGTGATGGCGGGCAGAGAAGTTATCTCAACGCTTGAAACGTCCAATACATTCGCCAAGCGTTGATGGTATTTATCCAGCAGCGCTTGTTCCGGGTTGAATAAGTCGGTACAACCTGAGAGCAATGTTATTGAGAACAATAGGGTTAGACGCACACTGTTCCTTTCTAATCACTGAGTTGGCTTGGTATAAAAGTATACCTGACTAAGGTTCGGTTCGATCAAAAAAGCCAGCGATTGCTGGCTTTTACAGGAGATTATTGTACCGAAAAGTTCAATTGAACCTCTGGCTTTTGGTGGTGCATCCAACGTAACCTGACGCCAAGCAACAGAGCGGCAGACGACAGGCCAACAATAAAGCCGATCCAGAAACCTTGCGCGCCCATTGGCTCAACGATCCAGTTGGTACGGCCAAGGATGTAACCCATTGGTAAACCACAAATCCAATAAGCAACGAAAGTTCGATTAAAGATAGCTCGCATGTCTTTATACCCACGCAATGCACCTGCGGCGATCACTTGTACGGCATCGGTAAACTGATATATTGCAGCGAGTAACAATAGTTCCATCCCCAGTTTGATAACTTCTTGGTTGCTGGTATATAACTCTGCGACAAATTCACGGAATACTACCGTTAGAAATGCCGTCACAACTGTCATCGCGGTACCAACCATGATACCAACACGCGATGCCACTCGGGCGCCTGCTACACTTTCTTCTCCAAGTTTATGCCCGACTCGAATACTAACAGCGGCACCAATACTCATTGGCAGCATGAACACAAGAGTCGAAAAGTTAATCGCGACCTGGTGAGCTGCAACAATAATTGGACCAAGAGGAGACACCAGAAGTGCAACGACAGCAAACAGCGTTACCTCAAAAAATAGCGCGGCAGCAACAGGAAAGCCGAGCTTAAACAGACGAATTTGTGCTTTCAGTTGTGGTGGGTGGAATTCAGCAAAGATATTGATGTTCTTTAGTCGTTCCGACGTAACCACATAAAATAAGAGCAGCGCAAACATAATCCAGTAAACGATAGTTGTTGCGACGCCACAACCAACGCCACCAAGCTCTGGCGCACCAAACTTGCCGTAAACGAAAATCCAGTTCAATGGAATGTTGAGCAATAAACCAATAAAACCGATCACCATTGCTGGTTTAGTGAGTGACATCCCATCGGTAAAACTTCTCAAAGCCTGAAACAGGAGAAAAGCCGGCACCGCTAAAATGACAGCGTGAATATAGCCTATGGTTTTTTCAGCCATCAGCGCTTCTATATCCATAAACCCGAGGATAAGTTGAGTTTGCAATAGCACCACAATAATAGGAATGCTAACGAATAGCGCCATGGCGATGCCTTGCTGAATCTCGAAAGGTATTTTTACCCGACGACCAGAGCCGTTAAGTTGTGCAACAACAGGTACCAACGCCATTAACAAGCCAATGCCAAATAAAATCGATGGAAGCCAAATACTTGAAGCAACAGACACAGCTGCCATGTCAGTAGCACTTACGCCACCTGCCATTACCGTGTCCACAAACCCCATGCCTGTCTGAGCGACGGAAGCTATCAATACAGGGGTAGCCAATTTTATAAGACTCGACGCTTCTTCTTTATAGTGCTGCACGAAATACTCCAGGGCGCAAAGAGAGATTGAAATTGAAAGAATGAGAGAGCTCGAGAACAAAAGATGTGATGGACTGACCTAGTGGTTGATCTTAACCATGATAAGGTGGAAAAATGTCTCAGAGAGCCTCCGCGCAAATGATAAACAATTGTATCTTTATATGCCATACCTTTAACTGCATATTAACTTGAAAACAGTTTATAGTAGTCCGATAGAAGAAAGGTAAACGCGTAGAAATAAACATCTCTCGAGCGTTGTTTAGTAGAGATCAGATAAGTAGGTATAAACAATGTTTACTGGAATAGTACAGGGCACGGCAAAGGTCGTGAAAATCGAAAAGAAAGAGCGTTTTCAAACTCATGTGATCGAGTTAGATGGCTCCCTTCTTGACGGGTTAGAGATTGGGGCATCCGTCGCACATAATGGTTGCTGTCTGACCGTCACTCAAATCGACGGGAAGCACATTAGTTTTGATTTGATGCAGGCGACACTAGCATTAACCAATCTGGGTTTTCTCAGTGAGGGTGATAACGTCAATATCGAACGAGCGGCTAAATTTGGTGATGAAATTGGTGGTCACAATATGTCTGGTCATATTAGTTTGATGGCCACCATCGTTGACGTCATTGACACGCCAAATAACCGAACCATCTGGTTCGAGTTGTCTCAAGATTCAATGAAATACGTATTGGCCAAAGGGTATATTGGTATCGATGGCTGTTCGTTAACAATTGGCGAGGTAGAAGACAATCGCTTCTCTGTACATCTGATTCCTGAGACGTTGCAGAGAACTCTGTTTGGCGGTAGGAAAGTGACTGAACGTGTCAATATTGAGTTCGATCCACAAACTCAGGCTATTGTCGACACGGTCGAGCGTGTGCTGGCAGCGAAACAAATTTAAATATCAGTGATATTTGCCGTGATCGAAAAAAGGAGCGTTATTGCTCCTTTTTACGTTTTAGTTTATTCGTAGTTATCGTCAATAAACAGCTCTACTTTGTCGTTCAGTTCATCCACATGCATGTTGAGATGAATTGCATGACAACAGGCAGGGCAGTCATCATAAAACTCTTGGTCACCATTACTGGCGTCTAAAGTGATTCCTATTGAGTGCCCACAATGCGGACACTTTACGTGTCTTTCAGTATAGTTTTTCATACAACAACTCCTCGTATTGCAGGGCTTTTAAAACAATTTATTGTGGAAGCTCAGCCCTATCACTTACTTTGTCCCAACATCGAGAGATACTTAAATATTAAGTGTAGTTGTTGCTATTTGAATCGAAATAAGTACAAAACTTGACCCCAAACTCAACACTGAATCTGGGGTCAATTTTCAGAGTGATATCACTCGTAAATTTACATTATGCAACGTTTTAAGTATTTCAAATCAGACAGAAATAATTTTGTTAATGGTTAGCTGAGCTTGCTCTAAATAATGCCCGCCAAACAGGTTACAATGGTTAAGAACATGGTAGAGATTATAAATCTCTTTACGTTCCTGGTATCCAGGTAATAATGGCATAACTGATTCATATCCTTGATAAAATTCAGGCCTGAATCCACCAAAAAGTTCAGTCATCGCAATGTCGCACTCTCTGTCGCCCCAGTAGCATGCAGGGTCATAGCAAATAGGTCCGACAGGTGTCACGGCAGCATTACCATTCCATAAGTCACCATGCAGTAACGATGGCTCAGGTGTGTGATTAGACAAAAGCTGTTTCACGACGTTAACAAAGTCCTCAATATCGACCAAAGTTACGCCTTTTTCTTTCAGTAATTGTAATTGCCATCCTATGCGCTGCTCTGCAAAGAACATGCACCACTTCTTGTGCCACTGGTTAGGTTGTAGGGTTGAGCCCAAATAGTTGTCGGTATCAAATCCAAACTCTTTTTGTTCTCCCCATTGGTGTAATTGAGCAAGCTGTTGGCCAAACAAGAAGCTGTTTTGCGTATCTTCTAACGGTTTAGTTGGGAGGTAGTTAAGAATTAAGAAAGAGTTATTTTTTGTTTTGCCGACCAGTACGACCTCTGGAACAAATACGGTTGAAGTTTCACGTAACAGATGCAGGCTTTCGGCCTCTACTTGGAACTTAGACAAAAAATCACGATCGTTTATTTTAACGAAATAGCGTTGCTCGCCATCATTGATCATATAGCTTTCATTGATATCTCCACCAGAAAGGCGAACTTTTTCGTTGATTTGATATTCAAATAACAGCGTATCAGAAAGCTGTTGCGATATTGCTTGCCACATACAAAACCTCGCGAATCTGTTTGACCACCAATAGTTTAGGATAAACGACGAGAAATTGGCGCGTTGCTGCGCATACTTGAACAATAAATTTATGAATCTGCTGACGAAATTTGTATAAGTGTGAATCATATCGCTCATAAGTTTATGATTTATCGTCCTAGCAGATGGTTATATACCCACACAACATGTATTATAATTTTTTTGACTTTGGTTCCATTGATAGCATGAAAGTACTGATATGTGATGACTCAGCAATCGCAAGAAAACTGATTATAAGAACAATCGTGCAAAGTTCATCAATGCAGCTGATCGAAGCCCAAGATGGGTATGAAGCACTGAAGATTCTGGCGGAACAAAATATTGACATTATGTTCCTCGATCTCACTATGCCGATTATGGATGGTTTCGAAGTTCTAAAATCCTTACCAGTAAGCCGCTACAACACCCAGATAGTGATCATCTCTGGCGATGTCCAACAAGAAGCCCAACAGCGCTGCATCGAATTAGGTGCAAAAGCATTTATTGCAAAACCATTGTCTGAAGAGCAAGTGGCCCCGCTGTATGAGCAACTGGGAATGCAATACGCATTTAAGCCTACGGTAGAGCTCAGTCCTAAACAGCAAGTATTTGATGATCTCTCCTCGCTTGCGAAGTTTCGAGAAGTCGCGAATGTCGCCCTAGGAAAAGGGGCCGCCATCATGGCCGATCATTTGCGTGAGTTTATTCAGTTGCCTGTACCTCACGTTGGGCCACTAACATATGGAGAGCTCCATATGACGCTGGTTGATGTCATTCGCCGTGACGGTTCGATTGCGGTAGCACAACGGTTTGTTGGTGGTGGTATTCATGGTGAAGCATTAGTTTGTCTCAGAGGTAAACACATCGACCAGATAGGAGAGCGGCTAGGCTTTCAACTGGAGTTCACCAGCTATAACGAGATCATTCTTAATATCTCTAACTTGTTAGTGTCTTCGTTCTTAACGTCGTTAGGGTGCCAGTTAGACAAGCAGTTCTCGCTTCGCCAGCCGAGTATCATCGAAACCTTACCGACTTATAGTGAGCAGCAAGGTCAAAAAGGGGAGCTTTTTACGATTGAATATACATACATGGCGGAATCACTGGACTTTGAATGTGAAGTGCTCTTTCTGATAGACAAACCATCTGTAGAAATCATTTATGAAATCATGGAGTTAATCTGATGTCCGAAATCACGCTGGACATGGCTGACTTTCACTGGGTCACGCAAATCTTAGACACAATGGACTCTGGCCTTATTGTGCTGGATCGCCAGTATAAGGTCTGCGTGTGGAACAGCTTTATGCAATCCTACAGCGGTGTATTGTCGCAAGAAATTCTCGGTGAGAGTCTATTCGACCACTTTGAAGACCTGCCTAGAGCTTGGCTCGAGACAAAATTAAATACATCAGCCGACTTGGAAACTCGTTCATTTTCTAGTTGGGAAAATCGTCCGTACCTTTTTAAGTTTACTAACTTTTCACCGGTATCGAACAGCAGCACATTTATGTATCAGGATATCGTGATCACGCCGCTGCGCTCTCTTTCCGGAGAGATAAGCCATATCGCTATCCAAATAAACGATGTGTCTGAAACGGCACGAAGCCGTATTTATCTTAAAGAAACCAATCAACACCTTTCAGAAATCAGTCGTAAAGACGGTCTTACCGGTTTGTTTAATCGCGCTTATTGGGAACAATCACTCAAAGAAGAATTTACCCAAATAAAAGTCGTTGATGGGTCCTGTTCCCTGGTTATTTTCGATATTGACCACTTTAAACAAGTTAATGATAACTATGGTCACCCTGTTGGGGATGAAGTAATTCGTCGAACGTCAGCTCTGTTAAGAAAAACAGCCCGAAGCAGCGACATTTGTGGTCGTTTTGGCGGGGAAGAGTTCACAGTGTTGTTAAAAAATACCAATCAGGAACAGGCTAGTTATTTTGCAGAGCGGCTACGTAAACGCGTAGAACAAGAGACCGTGAAAGTTGAAGATTCTCTGATTAACTACACCGTCAGTATCGGCGTATGCGAATATAAGCCGCATTTTGAAAGCCATATACAATGGTTAAAAAGTGCAGACTCCGCTTTGTATCGTGCAAAAGAAAGCGGACGAAACCAAAGTTGTGTATTTGGTGACGACTAAATCGAGACGAGTTTCTATGTTGTTGGTTACTAGCTGTCCATTTGGCTCGTAAATACGCATTTCTATGACATAAGTTAGTGAAATTTCTTAGTAATGTCTTACTATTGATACAATTGTGCACCCAGCATTCTAGTCTTGACGTTAATGGAGAAATACAGTGGTTGTTGAAACGGATGGTTACCTTGCTCTTATCGAACACTTGTCGCTAAACCTTGATATCTTTACCACCGAGCGTGGTGATACAGGTTCAGAAAGTATCGAAGATGTGGTTACCGATATGGTGGCATCAAATATCATGATGATTTTTGAGCAAAACCCTGAACTTCATTCCAGTGTGCGTTTTAAGTTGTTAAAAGAAGCGGATGCCGTAGTAGAAGACTTGGGTGAAGTCCTCGCTGGAGTCTGGGGTAAGAAGGCGACCAATGAACAGATTACTTTTCTGGAAGAGTACGTCGCATTGGTGAAAAATCTTTTTGATAACGCAGTGGCGATTTACGACTAGAGGCTTAAGTTGTTTGAATCGTGAATTCTTATCGTTCAAAACGCTCGTGGCGTTACAATGTCACCCTTCTGATTTGCCAAAATTTTGATGCCCAGTAGGGGTTGTCAATCCGAGAAATAATGACGCCTTTCGATGTGGACGCGTGCATAAACTGCTTGTTACCCAAATAGATACCAACATGATATGTTGTTCTTCTGGTCTTAAAAAAGACAAGGTCCCCTTGTTTGGCTTCATTCCATCCTAATTCTACGCCTTGTTTAGATTGCTGCCTTGTCGTCCTTGGTAAAGCAAGTTGATACGCTTCCACAAAGGCCTTTTGCACAAAGGCAGAACAATCAATACCTGACTTTTGTGTCCCACCCAAGCGGTACGGAGTGCCGTGCCACTCGTTATAAAACTGCAGTAACTCCGGTTTGCTAGCCAAAGTTTTCGCAGGGGGAACTGTCACAGCCACGGCGTGCTCTGCTGGCTCAGGGCCCGACGAACAAGCTGTCATAAGTGTGCTGATTATCAAAGAGAAATAAATACGACGCAAATCATCCACCTACCATTCAAGTGATTAATACATGAAATATTATTGTCACAATCAATCCATACTATTGAACGCTTATCACGGTTTTATCAACTTTATGTGATGGACACGCAGTAAAACCGTTCAAACCTAAGAAAGAATAAAAATTGATTATGGCAACGCGCAAACGCTCACGCTTTTCACTCTCACTGATTCAGACGATCAGTGCAACATTTTTAACTATCATTGCACTTGTTATAGCTCTTTCTGCTTCAAGTTTCAAAGGAATGGGACAGATCGGAGAACAATTTGAAGATCTGTCTCAAAAAGCATTACCTATGGCAATGGCCAACGCCAAGTTAACCAGAAATGTTCTCGAGATCGTTAAATTGCTAAACCATGGAATGCAAGTTACCGAACCTAAAGAACTCCCTATAATTGAATCACAAATAGAAGCGTTAGCTATTCAATCTGAGGGCTTAACGGAAAAAACCTCTGGCGTTGCGGTTTCGCTTTCAAATGAATTAAAAACCAAAGTCGAAAACTTGCACAACATCACTCAAGCGATATTGCTAAAGCAGAAGGCAGTGATCCAGATTCAAACGGACATAAATTCTGCGGTTGGTGGGTTCCGCTACGGTCTAAGCTCTATCGGCCCGGAAATGAACCGCATCAGCTCTTTTTTGAGTGCAGACAATCCTCAATCAAGTGACGCTGCCAATCGGTTTATTGCTTCAGCAAGTTCGATGGAAAGTACCTTTTTAATGATGCTTACGCATACTGACCTAGAAAAAGCGGAAAAAGAATACCGTGAAATGCGAAACCGAATCGCAGGGATTAACCTCGCATACTCCGATTTCCAAGCACTGCACCCTGAAGTCAGTGACTATGCCAGTCTAACCGCGCCTTATGAAATGGTAAAAGCAGGCTTTACTGACAAAGGTATTCTGCATTTGATTCTTGCTAAACTGGAACAAAGCGAACAACAAAGAGCGGAATTTAAACAAGCTTCCCAGCTCGCTGACGAGACGATGCTGTTACTTGATCAGGTTTCACTCGCAGCTTCTGATTTGATTAATGAGAGAGAAAACGTCGTAAATACGACGATAAAAACCGTTAGCTTAATGGTCATTATCGCCGCTGTGGTCATCTCAATCATTATTTTCGCAACTTTGGTTGGTTTGAGAAGCTGGACGAATCGAGGACTAAAGTCGGTCCTTAGCCGATTATCCGCACTGACCGAACACGATTTCCGGGAGAAAGCCGATGAGGTGGGACCTGAAGAACTGAAAGAGGTGGCGCGTAAACTGAATCTGGTCATTGATTCCACCTATGATTCCATCTCTACGGTGACTCGAAATTGTGAGACACTTTATCAAACGGCGGAAATCAGCCATACCGCCGCAGAGCAAACTAACGAAGGACTCAGTAAACAAAATGAAGCCTTGGTGAGTATGGTCACTACCATTACACAGTTGGAAGCCTCGATACGAGAAATAGCCATGGTGACGAACGCTTCAGCCGAAGATGCTCTTGTGGCGACAACGCAAACCGAAAAAGGGGTTGAAGTTGTTGAACTAAATCGCGCTAGACTGGAGGCACTAGAGACGTCATTTACTATGAATGAACAGTCCATACTGGAGCTCGATGAGCGCGTGAAACAGATTCGCGAAATGGTCGATATGATCAGTGGTATTGCTGATAACACTAACTTGTTGGCCTTGAATGCTGCGATTGAAGCGGCGCGTGCAGGTGAGCAAGGGCGTGGTTTTGCGGTGGTAGCAGATGAAGTGCGTAAACTCGCCAGCGATACGTCGCAACAAACCACCAATATTCGGGCAATGATGAATGAGTTGACGACGGCGGCAGAGCGTTCTCGACGAGCCGTGAGCGATTCCCGGGAAGAAATGACGCATGCACTAGAATCGAGTCATGAAGTTAAATTGGTATTTTCCGACATCAATAACGCCGTTAAACTTATTCAAGAACGTGTTGAACAGATCTCTGTCGCGACAGAAGAGCAGGAGCGGGCAACCGCTGATGTGTCACAATCAATCGCACAAATATCGGAACAAGGCGAGCAAACAAAGCTACGACTAGAATCTATGGTTGAAAGCTCGGAACAAGTGGCAGAAATTGCTGGCCATCAACAAGCTATGCTTCATAAGTATGACTTGTAAATCATAAGTAAACCGACGACAAGCCAAGGCCGGGTCTATCGACGTCCTTGGCCTTTTTGTTCCCGTTTCGTATCCCAAGCATACTTACTAAGTCTTCCATGCCAAAGTTATTTGGAGATACATGCGCTCGCAGCGTGCGAATTTGATAACATGTAACTATCCTTGCAGTAGCAGCATGTTCGTAACCGAATACATTTCCAATTACTGGTCACGCATTAGGGCATGGTCGGTCCCAAAAATTGCCACAAAATTATAAATTGTTCGATTAGTTCTATATGCTCTTCGCTATTCACTAAAATAAGGAAACGATGATGGATAAATTCGTAGTGTTTCTCTTATGCCTTTTTTTGACGATTGGCGGTGCTGTACATATTTACGACAACATTGCCGATGGTTTATTACCTTATGATTTTGCACCGCGTTGGTTAAATATCTACTGGAGTATATTGGGCATTTTTGACCTGTTGGCAGTTTACCTTTTGATTCGATACCGCAGGGCTGGTCTGGTATTGATGTTGGTAATCTTGTTCACCAATGTGATTTTTAACTCTCACGCACATTACTCGTTGGAAATATTAGATAACAACACGGCTTTACAGATGAAGACGCTATTTTTAGGTTTTGCTATGGGCGTATCTATATGGCTTTGGAACGATCGTAAGAATCGACAGTCGCGCCAGATTTTCCGGTAATATTGTCATAATCAGTTTGTAAGGGAATGACCAAGAAAAACCAGCGTCATTCCAGTTCAATGTTATTTTTTGTCTTAACACGATAGCGGAATGGTTGGGTAAGAAGCTTATCCAGCCTCTGCTCCTGTTTGTCTCTGATGTCAGGTAAACCAATGACAACATGCTCATGCCCAAGCTCTGGTTGAGCGCGGTACGTCGAAAACATTCGATCCCACACAGACAAAAAGAATCCAAAGTTAGAATGCGTTTCTCTCGGAATGACGGAGTGATGGACTCGATGCATATCCGGAGTAACAATCGCTTTCCTTAGCCATGCATCTACAGGTAACGCAAGCTTCGCATTACTGTGATTAAACATAGCACTCGCGTTGAGAATAATTTCAAACATGACAATGGCGATTGGAGAGACGCCGAGCATAAACACCGCACCAATTTTAATCACCATGGAAATCAAAATCTCAATTGGGTGGAAGCGGGCACCCGTCGTTACATCAATATCCAAATCAGCATGGTGCATCCGATGAAGTTTCCACAATACAGGGACACGGTGGAAGATAACGTGCTGCACATAAATAATAAAATCGAGCAGGATGATTGAGAGCAAAACGTTTAACCAATCAGGCAACGACAGTAATTGGAATAGTCCCCACTGATGCTCGCTAGCAATAACGGCAGCCTGGAATGCCGCGATAGGCATGACTAACGCGATAACAACACTGTTGAGTGCGACGAGTGAGAGGTTGTTTACCCAACGAAAAGCGCGAGACACCGTCAATACTTTTCTGGGTAATACGTTTTCCCATAACGTGCAAAGCAGCAATACACCGACAAAGCAACCGAGCCTTATCCAAGCGGGGTCGTTAAATGCTGTTTCTGTCACAGAAGTTCCTCTCAGTTATCTATTCTGTCTGAACAGACCAAATTCAGTGCCAATTTCTTTCGGTATCTATACCTTACCTTGAGGCTAAGCGGTTATGCCAGTAGAATCGCGCTCTACTTTTTATTTGGCATTGCTACTCATGAGAATTCACGCTTTTCACCGTTTATATCAGCACCGTCAGTCTATCTCGACAAAGACTTTTAACGCGCGAGGCTGCAAAGTTATTCGCTGCCAATATTGTCAGGTCTCACAAGAGCACTGCCTGTGTGAACTACAGCCAAATATCAAATCCAATCTCGCTTGTATGTTGATTGTATCGGAAAACGAAGTGTTTAAGCCGAGCAATACGGGTCGCCTGATTGCCGATACCATTGAGGAAACCTACGTATATCAATGGAACCGGACGGAACCTTCCAATGAGATGCTCGCGCTATTAAAAAGTGATGACTATCAGCCGGTGATCATATTCCCGGAGGATTATGTCGATGACACTTCACGATTGATGGACAGCCTGAGCCCTGAGCTCTTAAGAACACCTGAAAGCAGCAACAAGAAATGGCTGTTGATTTTTATTGATGGCAGCTGGCGTGAAGCGAGAAAAATTTTCCGCCGTTCTGACTATCTACAATCGTTACCGGTATTATCGATACAACCAGAAACACTCTCTGAATACATCATGCGACGTTCTGAGAACGAGCAGCATCTCTCAACGGCTGAAGTTGCCACTTTAGTGCTTAAACAGGCAGGTGAACACCAAGCTTCAGAGTGTCTCCAATTGTGGTTCGAAGCTTTTAGAGAAACCTACATGTTGACCAAAACACGGGTCAAAACGGATCCCAGCCGTCCGCATCTACATCGTTTCAAAGCGTGGGCAAAAACTGAGAACTGACTCTAAGGAATGAGTTTTTGTTGATCGCTTGTTGTTCAACTGGCTTAAGTGAGAGGATAAATCTGGATTTGGTCACGGTTTGTAGGCGTATAGATATGGATAATGCCAGAAGTTTATCTTTTTGACTCCACTAAATTTTTGGGAGTCCTGTTCGCACTTTTTAGGAGAGAATTGCATGTATTATGGCTTTGATGTCGGTGGCACAAAGATTGAGTTTGGTGCATTTAACGAAAAGCTTGAGCGTGTAGCAACTGAGCGTGTACCAACACCAACTGATAACTATGAACTATTGGTTGACACTATCGCTGACCTTATTAGTAAGTACGACGCTGAATTTAGCTGCGAAGGTACCATTGGCCTGGGTCTTCCGGGAATGGAAGATGCTGATGATGCAACCGTATTGACAGTAAATGTACCCGCAGCGAAAGGCAAACCACTACGTGCAGATCTAGAAACGAAAATCGGTCGCTCTGTGAAGATCGAAAACGACGCAAACTGTTTCGCACTTTCAGAAGCTTGGGATGAAGATCTACAAGGTGAGCCATCTGTACTGGGTTTAATCTTGGGTACCGGTTTTGGTGGCGGCTTTATTTATGAAGGCAAAGTTTTCTCAGGTCGTAACCACGTAGCGGGAGAGGTTGGCCATATGCGTCTTCCTATCGATGCATGGTTCCACCTAGGTGACAATGCGCCATTACTTGGTTGTGGATGTGGCAAGAAAGGTTGTCTTGATAGCTACCTATCCGGCCGCGGATTTGAGCTGATTTATGCGCATTACTTCGGCGAGCAGAAAAAAGCGATCGATATCATCAAAGCGTATGGTGAAGGTGATGCTTCAGCAGTTGAACACGTTGAGCGCTTTATGGAACTTCTGGCGATTTGTTTGGGTAACATCTTTACCGCAACAGATCCAAATGTTGTAGTACTGGGCGGTGGTCTTTCTAACTTCGATCTTATTTACGAAGAGATGCCAAAGCGTATTCCAAAACACCTGCTTTCTGTAGCGAAATGTCCAAAAATCATCAAAGCAAAACACGGTGATTCAGGTGGCGTTCGCGGCGCAGCATTCTTAAACATCAAGTAAATAGTTAGCTTGGTTTAACATTTAGAATTGAATAAAAGCCCTGTTGCTAATTGCGCAACAGGGCTTTTTTTTGCGTAGACTTTGTCAGGAAACCGTCTTTACCGAGCTTTACACTTCATTTACGTCACTTGAACTAGCCTCTGGTAAGATTTCTTTAAATCTTAGAGATTAATTAACGGGGATGACTATGTTTAACGTTTCAATATTTCGTAACGGTGCCATTGCGTTGGTACTGATGAGTATGGTGGCCCCATCTTTTGCGAAGCAAGCGCCGGGACATGGGCATGACCATCAAGCCCCGAGCAAAGTTGTTGTAGTAAAGCCAGACCATAGACCGAGCTATAAGGCTCCGTCACATCGTTCGTATCATCATAGCGGATTGCCTTCTACGGCCGCAATTTTAGCGATTGCGGGAATTACGTATGCGATTATCGATAACGCTTATTACAAGCAAAGTGGCGACCAGTACATTTATGTTGAGCAGCCACCTGTATCCTCGTCTCAGCAAGTCAATTCCGTAAGCAGCAGTCTATCGGGTCAGGTTGTAAATTCACTCCCAAGTGGTGTAGTGAGAGTAACGGTGGATGGTGCTACCTATTATGTCCGAGGCAATGACTGGTATGCGCCAATTGCAGGGACGAGTAAGTTTGTGGTTGTTGCGCCTCAGCTCTAAACTCGAAAAAAATCCAAGCGGATACAAAAAAGCTCGCGTTAAATCGCGAGCTTTTGCTATTTGGTAAAAGCTATTTATTCTTTTTACCAACACCCAAGTTTTCCTTTTGGGCCAGAGTGATTTTAGTAAAACCAAGTTTTTTAAAGTGGTTATCACGATAGTTTCGAACGGCTTTGGTATCAGAAATCGCTTCGATTTGCTGTTCCATTTTTAGGAACTCAGAAATATCAATACCTTCTGCTTCAGCAACGGCTTCATGAATATTGCGATGTTGCTGGTAAGAGAACGTCAGTTCTTTGTCTTCGTTCTTGTATGTGTAAAGAATGGTGCGAGCCATAATAATCTCTCGAATAGTGTGTTAATGCTTTCAGTGAAATTGAGCCATACCTACCGTAAGCAGTGATGGATATTTGATATGGAGTACCAACCTCAAACTCCACTAAAAACGAAAGGCCAGCACAGCTGACCTTTGTAAAATCGTTGCTAGTAACCTATTGGGGCTAGATTCTGCCTTGAAGAGGGATGATTGTCACGTTTTCTCCCACTTTAACTGTATCGATAGCAGTGGATATTTCGATTAGACAATTCGCTTCACTCATCGAACGCAAAATACCGGAGCCTTGCTTACCCGTCGTGCGAACAGTGAGGCGACCGGTTTCGTCTAGCTGATAGAATCCGCGGCTAAACTCAGTTCTGCCTTGGCGAGAGCGTAAGTTTTCCGTTGCAACCGCGTTGACTTTTAATGGTTGCCAGCCTTGTTCTCCCTGCATTTTACGGATTGCAGGCTCAACGAAGTTGATGAACGATACCATTACGGCAACAGGGTTACCCGGTAAACCAAAAAACGGCTTACTGTTAATTTGGCCAAACGCAAGTGGGCGACCAGGGCGCATGTTAATACGCCAAAAGTCAATTTGTCCCAACTTTTCCAGAGCTAACTTAATGTAGTCCGCGTCACCAACAGACACGCCACCAGATGTCATTACCATGTCTGCTTGCTGGGATGCTTGCTCCAATGCTTCGATCATCTGTTGTTCATTGTCTTCCAGAATACCAAAATCCAAAATTTCACACCCGAGCTGTTCGAGCATACCCATAATGGTAAATCGGTTTGAGTCGAAGATTGAATTAGGCTTCTGCTCAGTGCCTGGCGCTTGCACTTCGTCACCCGTTGAGAAGATTGCGACTTTGAGTTTACGAAAGACACTTGCTTGCCCGAAACCAAGAGAGGCGATCATCCCCATTTCCGGAGAGGCGAGGCGAGTACCAGAGGTAAAGACGTTACTGCCAATTTCAAGATCTTCACCAGCTTGACGAACGTTCTGACCCGCTTTTATGCCTGAAGTATTAAACGTTACCTTGTCACCAGTTTGTATGGCTTGTTCGCGCATCACCACCGTGTCACCATTAACCGGAGTTGGTGCTCCCGTCATGATTTTAACCGCTTGCCCCATTTGCAACGGTTTATCGTAAGCATGCCCAGCAAGAACTTCTGCCATCACTTGGTAACTCTCTCGCTCAAGGTCGTCACTGCGAATAGCATAACCATCCATTGCCGAGTTTGTGTATTGAGGCACGTTAACCGGAGAAACGATGTCATCAGCCAATACTCGACCGTAACTACGTTCAACATCGCATAGTTCAATGTCAGTCAAGGAAGGCACTAAAGAGAGAATTTTCTCTCGGCCTTGCTCCACAGATAGGAAAGCAGGGGATAAGGTATCACAGCACGCGGCTTCTTTGTCTTTCGATTTTGGTTGTTTCGCTGCGTTGACATACTGAAGTACAAACTCCGCGATAGCATCCAAATCGTTGATGTTCATCTGCGGTAATTCGGATTCCAGCTCACCACTGTCGGAGGCAATCGCAATGATGTTTTCATCAGAAGGGTAAAGCCAAGGTTTGCCGACTTCTTCTCGGTGAAGTTCGATTTTTGGAAAGGCGATGTTTTTACAACCTTCAACCAGAACAACATCTAACTTGTCTTCATCAAAACGAGTCAACAGGTATTCGAACTCTGCCTCAGCATCCGGAGTTTCTGTCATCAAAGCAAAACGGTTACGGGATGCGATCAACATTTGTGAAGCGCCAGCCTTGCGTAATCGATAGCTGTCTTTACCTGGCTTATCGACGTCAAAGTTGTGGTGCGCGTGTTTCAACATGCCAATACGTAAACCAGCTTCGGTCAGTTTTGGTAACAGTGCTTCTAGCAACGTAGTTTTACCAGTACCTGAGTATGCGGCAAAACCAAGAATAGGGATATTTAGCGTGTGTTTCATGATTCTAATTGTCCAAATTGCGCCAGTTCTTCCGGAGTGTTTAAGTTGACGAAACAGTTTGGTGAGTCACTGAAATCAACGTAGCTGGTGTGACATTCTTTATAAAGCAAAATGATTTTTCGATCGCCACGCTCTAAAAATGCCGTCAGTTTTGGCAGTACGCGCTTATGGTACATAGTGAAAACTGGTTGCTGGTGATCACCATCGTGCGCGACCAATATGTCGGTGTCATCTTTGACCGCCTGACAAAAGCGTTCGACTAAATCGGTATTAATTTGTGGACTGTCACATGGAACAAATCCGACCCAATCCGTTTGCGCGTGCATTAATCCGGCATGAATGCCACCCATCGGCCCCGGATAATCTTTGAACTGGTCACTGAAGACGAAACCAAACTGACGGTAAGCGTCTTGGTTTCGATTGGCATTGATTAAAATGCTTGGTGTTTGTGGTGATAGACGTTCTATGACGTGTTTGATGAGTGGTTTGTGATTTAGCTCTATCAGGCCTTTATCTTTTCCACCCATGCGGCTGGCTTGACCGCCAGCTAAGATGACCCAACTAGTTTGTGTTGGTTGAAGCATATGCATTCTCTTGGGAGTTTTCTTTTGGTATGACATATAACAGAGGTGACTCTACCAAAGTCTTGTTTTTAATCCACCACTGTTTTTTACATAAATCGGTTAGCGCGTTGGTTTGATGGCTCGTGATCACGATACTAGAGCCACGATCTAAAAGATCTTTGGCCATTACGACTAATCGCTCGATCGATTCGGCGTCTAGTGAAGCACTTGGCTCATCCATCAATAAAATCGACGGTTTTAAGATCCATGCTCTCGCCATGGCAACACGCTGCTTTTCGCCACCTGACAATACAGAGATATGTTCATCGGCTAAGGTTTCCAAACCTACCATGCGTAGCGCGTTGATAACTTGCGCTCGCTTATCTTTTGCGTTGTCCTGCTGATATTTCACGCCATAAACAACGTTTTCGTAAACGCTGCCGTCAAATAGGTAAGGAGATTGATGGAGGTAAATAACATCGACACGACCATTTCGGCGGGTCAGTTTTTTCAGCCAGGTATCTTTAGGTGCGGCTACAGTGCCGGTTGATGCTTTCAAAAGACCGGCTAGAATTTTCAGCAGTGTTGTTTTTCCGACACCGTTATCGCCTTTAAGATAAATCGCATCGTTTGGTCCAATCGTTAACTCGGGAATGTGAAAGAGCACGCGCTCTTTAAAGCGCATGGACAATTGTTCGGCGGTAATTTTTATAGTCATAGTACGCCTCTACAGAGAATAGAAAACGAGTCGATCATTAGCGTCATGTTCTAAGATAGCCTTTGCCTCTCATACTCGACAGGAAGAAGTTTAATGCTAATGCTAAGGATAGTAATACAATTCCTAATGCAACACCTTGCGCAAAAGCACCTTTACTACTTTCCATTGCGATCGCTGTTGGTATATTGCGTGTCACGCCCATAATGTTGCCACCAACCATCATCGAACAGCCGACTTCTGTAACGATTCGCGAAAAGCCTGCAATGACTGCTGCGAGTAACGGGAATCGCGTTTCCCAAATCATTGTCGATGCAACACGAGGAAGGGATACACCTAAGGTAAGCGATGTCTCTATCATACGACGGTCGCTCGATTGCAATGCACCGTGCATCATCGAAACTAACACGGGAAAGCAAATCAACATTTGACCGAATATCATCGCCTTCTGCGTAAACAGCATTTCCCACCCGCCCCAAGGGCCAGCTCTCGACAACAGCATGTAGAGCAAGAGGCCGATAACAACCGTTGGTACCGCTTGAAGCGTATTGATGATAGACAGCAAAAACCACTTTCCACGAAAATCGGTGTAAGCGAGCACAAAAGACATCAAAATTGCCGGCAATACCACTAACGATATTGCCGTAATAGAAACGCTAAAGGAGACCGCAACGATCTCCCAAAGCTCTGCATCGAAATTCACCAGTAGCTGGAGTGCTTCTAGTGTTGTTTCAGCAAGATTCATAGTGCGCTATTTACTGTCCGCGTTCGCTACAAACAGCTGTTTACCGTTAAGGCGGAAGCTGTTAATTAGTTCCTGACCGTGTTGGTTAACCAACCAATCACTGAATACTTGCGCGCCTTTGTGATTAATAGTTGGGTAACGTTCAGGGTTAACTAAGATCACCTGATAAGGGTTAAATAGCATTTCATCCCCCTGGAACAGAATTTCCAGATCCAGTTTGTTTTCATATGCCAGCCAAGTACCGCGGTCTGTCATCGTGTAGCCTTGCATCTCTGACGCCATGTTCAGAGTAGGGCCCATACCTTGGCCTACACTGCGGTAGCCACCAAAGTTTGGTTCTATTTTTGTTTGTGCCCAAAAGCCCATTTCTTTCTTGTGTGTGCCTGAATCGTCACCACGAGAAATAAAGGTTGCGTCTTTGCTTGCGATTTCTTTAAACACATCAAGAACGCTTTCATCATCTTTGATTTCAGCTGGATCGGCTTTAGGACCAACAACCACAAAATCGTTGTACATTAGCTTACGCGGTTGAACGCCGTACCCTTTTTCTACGAATAGGCCTTCTGCTTTAGGCGCGTGTGTCATTACCAAATCCACATCGCCATTTTCACCCATTTTAAGCGCTTTGCCGGTACCTGCAGCGATGATGTCGACTTTATAGCCTGTCTCTTTTTCGAATTCTGGTAGTAGGTAATCCAGCAGTCCTGAATGGTACGTGCTGGTTGTGGTTGCTAAGCGAATGTGTTCGCCATCTTGAGCGGAAAAAGCAGAGTAACTTACTAGTGTGATTGACGTTGCTGCCAAGGTTAGCGCAATTTTTTTCATTTTTATTTGTTTCCCTTCCAATGATGTTTCGGTTTCTTTTACGTTTAACGTGTGAGAAGTTCCTGAACGATCTTGATTGCTCAAATCACAAGCCTTCCTTGAGTGGCAGACTCTAAGAGCCCAACATATTGGCGACTTGGATACCCCTTATAGCAAACAAGATGCCAACAATATTCAACCTAAAATTGTTCTATTTATGCGCCATTTCATAGACTTGTTTGCATAAATTCTCCCATTGGTACAAAATGTCTCAGTTATTGAGGAGGGTACCCCTGTCGTGTTGGTACACTCTGTCCCACCTGAAACCATCTGGGGTAAATATGTCTGCGCAATCCCATATTAGTACAAAGCAACAATTCAACGCGTTTTCTGTTCTGGTCGTTGATGACGAGCCAGGCATGCAAGCCATTTTGAAAAAAGCCTTGGGTAAACTCTTTTCCCAGGTTGATACGGCTGGCTGCATTGAAGAAGCAGAGCAACTGAGAAGCTCTCGTCATTACGATCTGATTTTACTCGACATTAATTTGCCCGGCCGCTCAGGAATTGAGTGGGAAGAAGCCTTTACCGATGATGAAAAAAGAGCAGATGTGATATTCATGACCGGTTATGCCGACCTTGAAACCGCGATTCGAGCTCTTCAGCTTGGGGCTTCAGATTTTATTCTCAAACCTTTTAATCTCGATCAAATGCTTAAATCGGTGACCCGCTGTATGGAGCGTCGATTGAATGAGCGTATGCAATATGCGATGAAACGGGATTATCAACGCTACAACAGCTCAGAAATCATAGGTGGTTCAGAGAAAACCCGTCAACTTAAGTTATTGATAACTCAGTTTGCACCATCACGTGCGTCAGTATTAATTGAAGGCGAGTCCGGTACGGGGAAAGAACTGGTTGCTCGCGGTATTCACCAGGCTAGTGATAGAAGTGGTCCATTTGTTCCGGTCAACTGCGCCGCGATCGCGCCAGAGCTATTAGAAAGTGAGCTTTTTGGCCACACTTCCGGCGCATTCACCGGTGCGAAAAAATCACGTGAAGGTTTATTTCGAGTGGCTAATGGCGGAACCCTTTTCCTTGATGAAATCGGTGAAATGCCATTATCGATGCAAGCATCACTTTTACGAGTGTTAGAGCAACGAACAATCCGACCGGTTGGTTCAGAAAAAGAAATTAGCATCGATGTCCGTGTCGTGGCTGCGACTAACCGAAATTTGCAGGAGGAAGTGAATCAGGGCAACTTCCGTAGCGATTTGTATTACCGCCTTAACGTTCTGAAGATTGAAGTGTGTCCACTTCGTGAACGTAAAGGTGATCTCTTTGAACTCATTCCTTTCTTCAGCAACATGCTAACTCGCGAGCTAGGAATGCCTGCGCCAAAGTGGGCGCATGAAGATATGGAAGCAATGAGCGAGTACGATTGGCCAGGTAACATTCGTGAGTTAAAAAACTTGATTGAGCGTTGCATCTTATTAGGTAAGCCGCCTGCTCATCATTGGCGAGAAGTAAACGGCTCTCACGCCTTGCCAAATGTTTCTATGACCGTTTCACATACCGCCGAGCTTCCAACGCTCAAGGAAAGTAATGAGTTTTTAGGCGACGGTTATCCCAATAGCTGGACTCTTAAAGAAGTAGAAAAAGCGCATATTCAACAGGTTGTTACCCTGCACGATGGTAACAAATCGGCGGCAGCGCGTGATTTAGGCGTGGCACGCAAAACGTTAGAGCGTAAGTACAAAGAGTGGGACGCAGAGGATGAGGAATATGCCAACTAAGTGGCAGCAGCACAAAGGATTGTCTAAGTGGACGCACCGATTCAAAAGTATGGTGCGTTACCGCCTGTTAATTCTGACATCAGCTCCTATCTTCGTGACGCTGCTCGCGTTGATTGCCATCACCATTTATTGGTCTATTCAATACACGTGGCAGAATACGTTGCTTGATGTTTCTGAGCGCTTGGGGGTTGCAGAAAATAGTGTCGAGCTGTTGCAACAAAAGCAAGCCAACTACGTTAGGGCGTTCGCAGATTCTTATGACTTTCACAACCGTATCAATCAAAATACGCCACCGGAAGAACTGCAGGCCTGGGTCTCCACCCAGAAGCATCGTTACGGGTTAGATTTTCTCTCTTTCCAACACGTGAACTCCGTTGAAAACAAATTCCGCTTTATGGATTTGACTAAGCGGGAGTCATTCTTCGATATATTGAATAAACAAGAGCTTGAACAACTTGATCCCGATCTGGCTAAACGGGCAGAGGTTCCGATTGTTAGCCAAGGCAGTGGAACAGAAACCCGAGGTTTAGTAAGCCGCACAGTCATCCCTGTTTATAGTCGCGCGAACGATTTAATTGGCTTCTTGGACGGAGGATTACTCCTCAACAACAGTACCGTGCTGGTAGACCAGATTCGCGACCTTATTTATCCCAACGTAAATGACCGATTACGACCAGTTGGCACCCTGACCCTGTTTTTGTCTGACCTGCGCGTAAGCACCAACGTCCCGCTGGACAGTGATCATCGCCTTGGCAGGGCCATTGGTACGAAAGTGAGCAACGAAGTTTCAGAGCAAGTACTGTCCCGGGGTGAAATGTGGGTCGGTCGGGCTTTCGTTTACGATGCTTGGTATATCACCGCTTATCAGCCCATTAAAGACCAGTATGATAATGTGATTGGCATGCTATATACCGGGTATTTAATGTGGCCGTTTGTCAAAGCGTATGTGACAAACATTGCGGAAGTCAGCCTGATGACCTTGATGTTACTGCTTGTGTCTGGCGTGATGGTGTATCGAGGTTCGCGTGATTTATTCCGTCCGATAGAACGTATTCACAAGGTGGTAAAACTGGTTCAACTGGGCAAAGAAAAGCGCATTGGTCCTTTGGGGCTGAATGACGACCATGAACTGGCTCAACTGGCTAAGCAATTCGATAACATGTTGGACGCACTGCAAGAGCGCAAGATAGAACTGAAGAATTCCGCAGCGCAGTTAGAGTGTAAAGTTCAAGAACGTACAGCGAGTTTACGAGAGAAAACCCAAGAGCTGGAACTGCACATTCAGTTGCTCAATCAAACGCGAGATAAGCTGGTCGTGCATGAAAAGCTTTCTGCGCTTGGAGAGCTTACCGCGGGTATCGCCCATGAAATTAATAACCCAACGGCGGTGATCCTCGGTAATATCGAACTCATTCATTTTGAACTTGGCGACGACGCGAATCGAGTTCAAGAAGAAATTGACGCCATTCACGCTCAAATCGATCGCATCAGAAACATTACCCGCAGTTTGTTGCAATACAGTCGGCAGGGCGGAGTTCAGGATGAGATCACCTGGCAGCATGTTAATCCGATCATCGACGAAAGTATCACGTTGGTTAAAACAGGGAGCAAAAAGCGCGACATTGAATTTGTTGCTGATTTGCAGGCTCATACCCCGGTTGAAATTAATCGCCATCACCTGTTGCAGATATTGGTTAACTTACAGATGAACGCCATCCACGCCATGAACGGTCAAGGTAAATTGATCGTCACGAGTGAAGACTGGCTGGAAAATGGCTTAGTAAAAGGTACCGTTATCCATGTTGCCGACGAAGGCTGTGGAATCAAGCCAGAAAACGTGAGTCGTATTTTCTCGCCGTTCTACACCACCAAACGAGATGGCACCGGATTGGGGCTTTCAGTATCCCAAAGTATTCTTAGCCAAACGGGCGGGGAGCTAAAAGTTGAGTCCGAGTGGGGCAAAGGCAGCGTGTTCAGTATTTATCTGCCGAAAAAAGCTGAGTTAATGCTAGAGGTTACCAATATCGCTTAATCTGGCTTGGATATTTAATGTGATATCCATCAAATAAAGGTTTTCTGAATAATTAATAAAAACAAAACTTGCAGTGTGTAGCCTTAACAAGTACCGTTGCCCGGTTTTTATAAATACACTCAAATTGCTAAGGTAAAGGTTTTGATCTCCACAGCGAATATTACTCAACAATTCGGCGCTAAGCCGCTATTCGAAAACATCTCAGTTAAGTTCGGCGAAGGTAACCGCTACGGCTTAATTGGCGCTAACGGTTGTGGTAAATCAACCTTTATGAAAATCCTCAGCGGCGAGCTTGAGCAAACCAGTGGTAACGTAAGCTACGACCCGAACGAGCGTGTTGCAAAGCTAAACCAGGACCAATTTGCGTACGAAGAGTTCACGGTTATCGATACGGTAATTATGGGCCACAAAGAGCTATGGGAAGTTAAGAAAGAACGTGACCGCATTTACTCTCTTGCAGAGATGAGTGAAGAAGACGGCATGAAAGTAGCTGACCTTGAAGTTCAGTTCGCAGAAATGGATGGCTACATGGCAGAAGCGAAAGCTGGTGAGCTTCTTCTTGCTGTAGGTATTCCAATGGAGCAACACTTTGGTCTGATGAGCGAAGTTGCACCTGGCTGGAAACTGCGTGTGCTTCTTGCTCAGGTTCTGTTTGCAGACCCAGATATCATGCTACTTGACGAACCAACCAACAACTTGGATATGGACACTATCCGTTGGTTGGAAGACACGCTAAACGCGCGTAACTGTACAATGATCATCATCTCGCACGACCGTCACTTCCTAAACTCAGTTTGTACCCACATGGCTGACCTGGATTACGGTGAGCTACGTGTTTATCCAGGTAACTACGACGAGTACATGACCGCAGCTTCGCAAGCTCGTGAACGTCTACTCAATGACAACGCGAAGAAGAAAGCGCAAATCGCTGAACTTCAAACCTTCGTTGCGCGTTTCTCTGCAAACGCATCGAAAGCAAAACAGGCAACATCACGCGCGAAGCAGATTGATAAGATCAAACTGGATGAAGTTAAAGCGTCTAGCCGTCAAAACCCATTCATTCGTTTTGAACAGTCTAAAGAGCTATTCCGTAACGCTCTGATTGTTGAAAACCTAAGCCAAGGTTTTGAAGATGACCTGTTCGCAAACTTCGATGCAATCTTTGAAGTGGGTGAGCGCGTTGCCATTATTGGTGAGAACGGTGTCGGTAAAACTACGCTGTTGAATACTTTGGCTGGCGTTCTGGAACCACGTACGGGTACGTACAAATGGTCTGAGAACTCAAACATTGGTTACTACGCGCAAGACCACGCACATGATTTTGCAGAAGACTTAAACTTGACAGACTGGATGGGTCAATGGCGTCAGGAAGGCGATGACGAGCAAGTCGTACGCAGCTTCTTGGGTCGTATGCTATTTGGCCAGGACGACATCAAGAAGTCGGTAAAAGTGCTATCAGGTGGTGAGCAAGGTCGTATGTTGCTTGGTAAGCTAATGATGCACAAACCAAACATGCTGCTAATGGATGAACCAACCAACCACATGGATATGGAATCCATTGAATCACTTAACACGGCACTTGAGCAGTACAAAGGTACTTTGTTCTTCGTATCTCACGACCGTGTATTCGTTGACTCGTTGGCTACCCGTATTCTTGAAATTCGTGACGGCAAAATCACAGACTTCAAAGGCACTTACTCTGAGTTCCTTAAATCACGTGGTATCGACGGTTAATACAACGTCTAAAGCGAATCTTTAAAAACTAAAAAGACCTCACATTGAGGTCTTTTTCTCGTTTGGATGTCTAATCCTTAAATTGACCGGTTAGGTAAGCATAAATCCCAACAACACCGAATGTAATTATCATCGAAACCATGATGCCACTTGGCGTGAGCAAAAAGTTCCAAAGCTGGTCATTGTCCATAGTTCACATCCTTTGTGAATAAACGGTATTAGCGATACTAATCGCAGTAAAATAGGAGTCATCAAAATAGCCAACCCCATATTGGCTGCGATTAATTTAAGTTTACACCAAACTTTGCTTTTGCAAATTATTCCTTTTGGGTACCTTTTACATCAAACTCAATTTTTTCCGCGCCAGTAAATACCTGAAAACGCAACCCTTTAGCACGCGCGATCGTAGTAATACCGTATTGTCTGGCGAGATCTAACCCCATCTGGGTTACACCGGAACGAGAAAGAAGAACAGGGATGCCCATTTGAGCGACTTTAATCACCATCTCAGATGTAAGACGTCCGGTTGTATAAAAAATTTTGTCATCGCCAGTTTCTTGATTTAACCACATCTCTCCGGCAAGCGTATCCACGGCATTGTGACGGCCTACATCTTCCACAAACGACAACACTTGGTTTCCTTTACAAATTGCGCATCCATGAACCGCACCTGCTTTTCGGTATGTATCGTTGTAATGAGTCAGTGCTTCAAGCGTGGCATAGATTTCTGACTGCTTAAGCGGTACTTGCGGAACCTGATAGTTCTCCAATTGCTTCATCACATTGCCGTACATGGTGCCTTGACCACAACCCGAGGTAACGGTTTTCTTTTTCAACGCACCTTCTAAATTCTCGATGTTTTCTTTGGTTATCACTGCGGCAGAATGGGTTTCCCAATCGATGATGACAGACTCTATCGCTTCTGGATCAGATAAGAAGCTTTGATTCTTTAAATAGCCTAAAACTAGCGCATCTGGACGGGAGCCAATCGTCATCAACGTTACGATTTCTTTCCAGTTCAACATGACGGTAAGAGGTCGCTCGCAGGCAATCTGTTTCGTCAGCTTTTCACCGTATTCATCGTACACATCGACTTCGATAGTCTGCAGGGGATTTTCACTGGTTTTAATAATATTTGGTTTTACCACAGTCTTGTCCTGTTCAGTGAAGGAGCTACTTGCTCACAAGGATTTTCTTTTTAATACGAGGTTGTATAGCAAATCTCATTCCAACATAGTGGTTGAGGAAAAAAATGCGAGCGATTCACGCTACTTAATATAAAAACTGAGAGTTCGCAGGAATGACACATACAACCCATTGAGTTTCGACTAATTTGGTATTTATATCTGTATCTTGTCTAGTATTACAGTGGTTGATTTGGCGCGTTTATTGCTACGTATACCTAACGTGGTTTGAGAGCGTGGGCAGAATGTCCTTTTCGCCAATCAAACCAAATGAAGCAAGTTGGGTGAGTTATGTCGGACATTAACAAAGATTTAGAAAATATATATGAGAAAACCGAAGATTCATGGCCTATCGGCGTAGAACTGGTTGAACATGAAATTATTACAGGTGCCTGGGTAACAACCCAATGGCAACTAACACAGTTTGTACTGACGCCTGATAAAGACACCACTGATGTTTGTCTTCTCCAATTACACCGAGATGAACGCACGGATTACCGATTTAACCTAAGCTCGCAAAACCCAAAACTCTTTCTCGTAATGGATAACCTCGACTCTAATGAGAAGCCAGCGATACAGCTTCTCACCGCCTCTCAAGCCGTCGCGGCTCGATATATGGATGGGGACAATTTAGTGTTATCAAACAACATGCCATTACCTGTGCAAGCCTGGATGGAGGCCTTTATCGGACGCCATGGAGAGATGCTAGAGTTGAAAGGTAAGAAGCGCAAAGGAGCGGGTAGAGCAAATGGCAACTAGTCATGATTTTTTAAGCCGTTGGTCAAAACGCAAGTTAGAAGAATCTCAAAACACGCATGAAGATGCCGAACAAAGTGACGTGACAAATACGGAGGCAGACGCAAATCCTTCCGCTGATCGCATTGCTGATAAGCCTCTACCTGAAGAGAACGCGTCGTCTGAAGTAAGTGAAACGGCTGCCAACGTTGACGAGCAAAAGCCGGAAGAGATGTCGATTGCAAACCTATTGGTTTCAGAAGCATCAGAAAGCGTGAAAAAAGCCGCGTTACGTAAGTTGTTTCTATCAGAAGAGTTCAATGTCCGTGACGGGTTAGACGATTACGATGACGACTACAGCAATTTGAAGTCACTTTCGGAAGGTGTAGCAGAAACACTGCGAGACTGGGTGAAAGATAAAACTGAAGACGACGCAACCATTGAAAATAATGAGCTGGCTGTGGTTCAAACAGAGGCTTCAGATGCTGATGAAAATGAGCAAGAAATCGTCGAACCTGCTCAAAATGAATCTGAACTGGATAAATATACAGTAGTGGATAAAAATGGCACTTTAGAGTCAGAATCGCTATCAGAACAAGTAGGACAAAATATACCACACTCAAAATAGGTACATTTTGACTAAACACTCAACTGGCCGGGTGGGACATATTGTCTCATCCGGCTTTTTTATTAGATAAAACCAGCTCGATACCAAGTAAATTATTGAAAATATTGAATATTAAAATTGGCATGACGCTTGCTAATTGAGTGGTATTACCAATCTTCTTGTAACGCTATCGGCTTTCTGAATTTTGCTATGGGCTCTGATGCTCCATACAAAACAGCTTAATTATAAGTTAATCAGCAGAATCTACCGCGCTAACTACAATGAAAGATGGAAGATTATCCATGTTGATAAATGGAAACGAGCAATGTTGAAACAACTATTAGAACAAACGACTTCCAGTAACGGTAAAGCAAGGCTATATGCTTTTGAAAATACCATCGAGTTGACAAACCTGATCCCACCGACGGTGAGCTACGAAAGTGGCGGTAACACTTTAATTGTCGGCCCGACGGCGATCATTGAAAGTGCCGCAGCTCAATTATCACAAATGAACAGCCTTACGTTGCTGTCTACTGACGGAGAAAAGGGAACTCATAGTGCGTTGTATTATGCGAACTCTGTTCAGGTATCTGGCTTCCTGGGTACATTTGAAGTAATTATTGAAAACAATGGTTCGACAAACAATCTCGCTAAAGTAGCGATTAATACAGATTGTTTCGACGTTGTTCTCGATCTTTGCCTTAACAGCTGTATGTCTGAGGAAGTACCAGCTCCGGGTTATTATCCAGTCGGTCGCGGCTATCCGAAACTCGCAGAAGCGCTGGAAGAAATCCCGACGTTAATGGGGACGTTTGATAAACCGAAGTTTTTCCGTTTAGATACCGACTTGTGTGCGCACAGTTCTCGAGGCGTAAAAGGTTGTGAGCGTTGTGTTGATGCCTGTCCGGCAGGCGCACTATCCAGTGAGGGTAGTCCTAAAACAGGACATCGTATCGAGATTAACCCATACCTGTGTCAGGGTGTCGGGACTTGTGCAACCGCATGTCCTACAGAAGCGATTCATTACGCACTCCCAAATCCAGAAGATACCCAAAAGTTCATTGAACGTACCTTAGCTAACTATGAAAAAGCAGGTGGTGTTGATCCTATCGTACTGATTTGTAGTTCACGCCATGAAACCTACAACGTCATGGCTTTAAAAGCGCTTCCAGATAATGTCATTCCTATTGTGGTTGAAGAGTTGCCATCTGTTGGTATCGATACTTGGTTTGCTGCGCTTGTGAACGGAGCAACTCAGGTTCTGTTTGCTGCTTCACGTTTTATGCCGCCAACCATTTTGCGCGTACTTAATAGTGAAGTCGGTATAGCACATGAATTGCTTGATCAACTTGGCATTGCAAAAGAAACCATCGATATCTTGTATTTGGAATCTCTGCGTGAAGGCGCACCGACATTGTGTACAGATTCCTTCGATTTAGCGGTAGGAGAGCTACAAGGCAATAAACGTCAGCGCCTGTTTACCGCGCTAGATGCGTTATCTGCCTCGCGTATTCCTGTCGATAATACCGTTGAATTACCGGGCAATGCACCTTATGGCTCGGTTTCTTGTGAAAGTAAAGATTGTACCTTATGCATGAGCTGTGTCGCTGTGTGTCCGACTCGCGCACTGCATACCGATGGTCAGTCTCCGTCTCTTAAATTTGTTGAACAAGATTGTGTTCAATGTGGCTTATGTGAAAAAGCGTGTCCGGAAAATGTACTTACGCTAACGCCTCGCATGAACTGGGTGAAAGAAGAACGTCAGAAAGCAGTCGTCATTCACCAAGAGAAAGCGGCTGAGTGTCTTCGTTGCCACAAACCTTTCGCACCTCAATCCATGATCGACATGTTGCAAAACAAGCTACGTGGACATTCTCATTTTACTGATGAAGCCGCAATTAACCGTATCGCCATGTGTGAAGACTGCCGCGTGGTCGATATGTTTGAGTCGATGGCCTCTGATCCAATGAAACAACTCAAGTATTAGGAGCTCACAGTGGAAAAACAGCAAGAACAAACACTGAGAACAGAAATATACCTGATTTTATCGGCGCTTTTTCGCAGTGCGCCAACAGAAGAGATGCTTGAGTTTCTTAAGTCTCTGGAAGTGGAACCTTCGGCAAGTGCAATGCAGCAAGCATGGATTGCGCTTCAGCTAGCGGCTGAAAAAGCGGAACGAGAAACGCTTGAAGATGAATATCAAGATCTCTTTATCGGAATTGGTCGTGGTGAAGTCGTTCCATTTGGATCATGGCACCGCACAGGCTCAATGATGGAAAAGCCGCTAGCGGATATTCGTCACGATTTAGATTTACTGGGCATAGAGCGCGCTGAAAACGTGAAAGAACCCGAAGATCACATTTCAGCACTTTGTGAAGTCATGGCCATGCTGACTGACGAAGAAGAGGGCTTGCAACAAGCAGTGTTTAACAAACATCTCGCCCCTTGGTTTAGCGCATTCAATCGCCAGTTAGAAAATGCAGAAAGTGCAAACTTCTATAAACCAGCCGCTCAGCTTTGTAACGCGTTTCTAACGCTTGAACAGGTTCGATTTAGCGAGAATACAAAGAGCAGTAAAGCCAAATTAAAAATTGATGTGAAAAACGTCACTGATTATGAGTAATCAAGCAGTACAAAGTCATATCGATAGAGAGGCATGATCCTCCAAAGATCTACCGGAAGGTAAGGAAGCAATGATGAAAGATAATAAAGAAATAAACTCAAGCCGCAGGGAGCTATTGAAAGGCTTCACAACCGCTGCCGTTGCTGGTGCCGTCGTCGCAGGAACCACGAAAGTGGCAAACGCGTCGGAAACCGTTGAGTCTTCTGAAAAAGACGTGAAGAAGAAAGGGTACCGTGAAACTCAACACATTCGTGATTACTACGACACACTTTAGGAGGTAAGAGATGAAACTTGTCAAACGCTCCGACAGTGTGAGCAAAGAAACCAACCAACTTGGCATTTCGCGCCGTGCATTTATGAAAAACACCTCATTTGCTGCTGGTGGCGCTGTTGTCGGTGCAAGTCTGTTTGCTCCGGGCATGATGAAAAAAGCGGAAGCGAAAACTGTCGACCCAGAAGCGAAAACAGAAGTGAAACGCACCATCTGTTCTCACTGTTCGGTAGGCTGTGGTATTTACGCTGAAGTTCAAAATGGAGTTTGGACCGGTCAGGAACCAGCTTTTGATCACCCATTTAACGCTGGTGGACACTGTGCGAAAGGGGCTGCGCTGCGTGAACATGGCCATGGTGAACGTCGCCTAAAATACCCAATGAAGCTTGAAAACGGTAAGTGGAAAAAGCTGTCTTGGGACGAAGCAATTGAAGAAATCGGCACCAAGGTATTGGATATCCGTAAAGAATCCGGCCCTGACTCTGTTTATTTCTTAGGCAGTGCGAAACACAGCAACGAACAAGCGTACCTATTCCGTAAAATGGCATCGCTTTGGGGAACCAATAACGTTGACCACCAAGCGCGTATTTGTCACTCAACCACGGTAGCAGGGGTAGCAAACACCTGGGGCTACGGTGCAATGACGAACTCTTTCAATGACATGCATAACTGTAAGTCTATGCTGTTCATTGGCTCTAACCCTGCAGAAGCGCACCCAGTTGCGATGCAACACATTCTGATCGCCAAAGAGAAAAACAACTGTAAGATTGTAGTGGCGGATCCTCGTCGTACTCGTACTGCTGCAAAATCCGATCACTATGTATCTCTTCGCCCAGGTTCAGACGTCGCTTTCATTTGGGGTGTATTGTGGCACGTGTTTGAAAACCAATGGGAAGATAAAGAATTTATCCGTCAGCGTGTATTTGGTATGGATGAAATCCGTGCTGAAGTCGCAAAATGGACACCAGCAGAAGTTGAACGCGTTTCAGGCGTAAGCGAAGAAGACGTTTACCAGACTGCAAAACTACTATCTGAAAACCGTCCGGGCTGTGTTGTATGGTGTATGGGTGGTACTCAGCACACTACAGGTAACAACAACACTCGCGCTTACTGTGTACTAGAGCTTGCGCTTGGTAACATTGGTAAATCAGGCGGCGGTGCCAACATTTTCCGTGGTCACGATAACGTTCAGGGCGCAACAGACCTTGGTGTCCTAGCCGATACACTACCAGGCTATTATGGCCTTTCTGAAGGTTCTTGGCGTCACTGGTCAAAAGTTTGGGACATCGACTACGAGTGGATCAAAGCCCGTTTTGATGACAACGAGTATGGCGGTCAAAAACCAATGCACAGTGCTGGTATTCCGGTATCGCGTTGGATCGATGGTGTGTTAGAAGACAAAGACAACATTCGTCAGCGAGAAAACATTCGCGCCATGTTCTACTGGGGACACGCTGTAAACTCTCAAACACGTGGTGTTGAGATGAAGAAGGCGATGCAGAAACTGGATATGATGGTCATCGTTGACCCATACCCAACCGTAGCGGCGGTAATGAACGATCGCACTGATGGTGTTTACCTGCTTCCTGCGACTACCCAATTCGAAACTTACGGCAGTGTTACGGCTTCTAACCGCTCTTTGCAGTGGCGCGATCAGGTTGTCGAGCCTTTGTTTGAGTCAAAGCCTGACCACGAAATCATGTACCTGTTGTCGAAAAAACTTGGCTTCGACGATCTGCTTTTCAAAAACATTCGTGTAGAAAATAACCAGCCTCTGATTGAAGACCTGACTCGTGAATTCAACAAAGGTATGTGGACGATCGGTTACACAGGTCAAAGCCCAGAGCGTCTCAAAGCGCACCAACAAAACTGGCACACATTCCATAAAACCACGCTTGAAGCAGAGGGCGGACCAATTAATGGTGAAACCTACGGTCTACCTTGGCCATGTTGGGGTACGCCAGAGATGGGACATCCGGGCACTCATATCCTTTACGATACTTCTAAAACTGTTGCTGAAGGTGGTGGTAACTTCCGTACACGTTTTGGTGTGGAATTTGAAGGTAAAAACCTGCTAGCTGAAGACAGCTACTCGAAAGGCAGTGAGATCAAAGATGGTTATCCGGAATTTACCGACAAGTTGCTAAAACAACTAGGATGGTGGGACGACCTTACAGCCGAAGAGAAAGTCGCAGCAGAAGGTAAAAACTGGAAAACCGACCTGTCTGGCGGTATTCAGCGTGTTGCTATCGCGCATGGTTGTATCCCATTTGGTAACGCAAAAGCACGTGCGATTGTTTGGACATTCCCAGACCGCGTACCGTTGCACCGTGAACCGCTCTACACACCTAGACGTGACCTTGTAACGGATTATCCAACCTGGGAAGACAAAGACGCGATTTTCCGTGTTCCAACGTTATACAAATCGATTCAGGACCAAGACAAATCTGGCGAATACCCGATTGTTCTGACTTCTGGTCGCTTGGTTGAATACGAAGGCGGCGGTGATGAAACTCGTTCAAACCCTTGGTTGGCGGAGCTTCAGCAAGAAATGTTCGTAGAAGTAAACCCGAAAGACGCTAACGATCTTGGCTTTAAAGATGGTGATGATGTTTGGGTTGAAGGTGCGGAGAAAGGCCGAATCAAGGTGAAAGCGATGGTGACTCGTCGTGTGAAACCTGGACTGGCATTTATTCCGTTCCACTTTGGTGGTGAGTTTGAAGGTGAAGATCTTCGCCCTAAATACCCTGAAGGTACTCAACCGTATGTAAGCGGTGAGTCTGCCAACACAGCAACCACCTACGGTTACGATCCGGTTACCCTGATGCAGGAAACCAAAGTAACCCTATGTAACATTCGTAAAGCGTAAGGAGTCCGACAATGGCACGAATGAAATTCCTATGTGACACCAAACGCTGTATCGAGTGTAACGGCTGTGTTACTGCATGTAAGAACGAAAATGACGATGCGCTCGAGTGGGGTATTCAGCGCCGCCGCGTCGTAACACTTAATGACGGCGAGGCCGGTGAAAACTCGATTTCTGTCGCTTGTATGCACTGTACCGACGCGCCTTGTATGGCGGTGTGTCCTGCAGACTGCTTTGAGCACACAGAAGATGGCATCGTACTTCACAACAAAGATCTGTGTATCGGTTGTGGTTACTGTCTGTTTGCGTGTCCATTTGGTGCGCCTCAGTTCCCTAAACAAGAAGCGTTTGGTGAGCGTGGCAAAATGGACAAATGTACCTTCTGTGCTGGCGGCCCTGAGACGGAACCTGGTTCGGTTGAAGAACGTCAGAAATATGGTGCGAACCGTATTGCAGAAGGCAAACTGCCTATGTGTGCGTCATTATGTTCAACGAAAGCATTGTTGGCCGGTGATGCAGATAAAGTATCTGATATTTTCCGTCAGCGTGTTGTAGAGCGCGGCGCTAAGAATGCAGGTTGGACAGACGGAAATGATCTTTCTTACGACGCAACAAAAAGCTAAGTAAGGAGAGGCACATGTTAAACACTCTAAAACGTGCGTCTCTGGTAATGCTGTCAGCCATGACAGCATTACTGCTGACTTTTGCTATGCCAGCGTCCGCAGAAGAGCAATCTTCCAAAGTCGTGCAGCAGGAAATGACACAACTCGCAGGGGCGGATTATTGGCGTCAGATCAGGCAGGGTGAGTCAGGTTACACCACGTCTCAATCACCTGAGCATGGCGTGCTAATCAGTAAGCCGGGCGAAACCTGGTACATCCTGAAAGAAAAGTGGATGTCACCAGCCGGTGCTATCGCTATTTTCGGTAGTATCGCGATGGTTGTATTGGCTTATGTCTTTGTCGGGCCTCTGATGCTAAGTAAGCCTCGCACAGGCAAAAAGATTAAGCGCTGGTCTCGACTCGATCGTGCACTGCACTGGAGCATGGCGTTTACCTTTTTAACCCTGGCGTTCAGTGGGTTGATGCTTGTTTACGGTAAACACTTCCTGAAGCCATACGTGCCTAGTGAGTTCTGGGGTTTCATCGTTATGCTGGCGAAGCAATACCACAACTACATGGGGCCGCTGTTCTTTATCTTGCTGATGTTAATTCTGCTGAAATGGTGGCGTAAATCGATCCCGAACATGACAGACGTACGTTGGTTCATGAAAATGGGCGGGATGGTTGGTAAACACAAAGGCACTCATCCATCGGCAGGTTTCTCAAACGGTGGTGAGAAAGCGGTTTACTGGCTGCTCATTTTTGTCGGTGCAATCGCTGCAGCAAGTGGTCTGGTTTTGGATTTCCCTATCTTTGATCAAACCCGCCGTGATATGGAGTTGTCTAACCTGATTCACGCAGTCTCAGCACTCATTCTTATCTGTGGCTTTGTTTTCCACATCTATATCGGCTTGTTCGGTATGGAAGGAGCACTGGAAGGAATGGTAACGGGTGAGGTTGACGAAACATGGGCGAAAGAGCACCACGATCTCTGGTACGAAGAAGTCAAATCTCAAGAGGCAATGGGAGAATCAGACGAGGTTAAAGCAACAGATAAAGGAGCGAAAGCGAATGAACAAACATCATAACGGGATTTGGGTTGCGTACATCCTGAGTTGTTTTACCCCGTTTACGTTTTTGATCTCAGGCGTTGTCGCTATTATTTATGCTGGTTATCGTTTGGACAAAGGCGAAGACAGTGATGTGGTTATCTCGCATTACTACGGGCTAATTCGTACTTTCTTCCTGTACCTCACGTTCTTTGTTGTCTTAATCGTGACCGTTGCCACCACAAATGGTGTGTTAAAAGGGGTCAGTGACTATTGGGTGCGTAGCACAATGTTAGATAACATCGCGTATGTTATTCCATACATTGGCAGTGTGTTCGCCGTTGTAGCGATAGGCGTTTGGCTATGGCGGATGCTTCAAGGCATGCATCAATTACGTAATAACAAGCCGCACAGACCTTCTACAGGTCCTAACTTGTAGGTCTCCATAGCGTCATTCTTATTAAGAGTAGGAATGACGCTAATATTATAAATCAGTGTGAAGATTTTCATTTCATTCTAAACCTTATCCCACTCCCAGCAGTACGATGAAAATATCACTACGGTTAACTCAAACTGTTGCCAACCAACATTCACGTTAAACTTCTTTTTAACGCTAGAATGATAGTTTCCTGCAAAGTCATGCGAGTTTATCCAACAGTCAGTCCGTTTGATTCTACTTATAATAAAAACGTTGGCTAGTTGAGCTAGTTCTTGTCGTATCAAGGGAGGTTGTTATGCACACAACAGTGGATGATTTCAGTACGTTAGAACCATATAACGCATCATTTCAGGCGAGAGTTGATAAAGCACAGGATCTACTGTGGCAGATTAATCACACTCATCCCAGGGAAAAAGAAAAACGCCATCAACTATTCGGTCAGTTGCTGGGCAGTTATCACAACAATGAAATTGTGCCACCATTCCACTGTGATTTAGGTGAAAAAATCTTTTTCGGTCAAGGTGGATTTGTTAACTATGGCTTAGTGGTAACCGATATTGCCGAGGTGCATATTGGTGACAATGTGCTGATAGGACCAAGAGTCCAGTTATGTGCCGCTGGCCATCCTATATTGGCTGAAAACCGGGTTGCTCCTATCTCTTGCGGCGAGCCGATTCATATTGGTAACCGAGTTTGGATTGGTGCTGGTGCCATTGTGTTGGCTGGGGTAACCATAGGTGATAACACGGTGATTGGTGCGGGTAGTGTGGTAAACAAAGATATTCCGGCTAACGTAGTAGCGGTAGGCTCTCCATGCAAGGTGATAAAGCAACTATCTGCCCCTGAATTCAAGAGCAACAACCTTAGCAATCAGGCCTCAGAACCTATTGCAGAGGCTGACTCGCTGTAATTTGCATTCCGCTGCACGGCACCTGGTGCCACGCCAAAATGTTTTTTAAACCGATTGGAAAAATAACTGACATCAAAATAACCAAGGCTATGTGCTACTTGCTTAATACTAAGGTGCTGACCCTGTAGCAGTTGACGAGCTCGGGTCATTCTTAGCGCAAGTAGATACTGCTTTGGGCTCTGCTCAAAATATTTCAGACATATTCTGTGAAAGTGTGGTGGCGAATAGTGCACTCGCGCTGCCAGCTCCTCGATAGACCAAGGATAATGCAGCTGATTTTCAACCTCACTAAACAGTTGTCTAAGTTTTACTTCTATTGGATCTACGACGGCTCTTTGCTGCAAGGACCTACGGATCAAATCCACCAAAAGTTGGCCACAACTTCCTACGCTACCATCATTTACGTGAATGGCTTTGAGTTCATGATGCAACAAATGCATCAAGTGATAAACAGACAAAGCTTGTTCACAGTGCATCACTTCGGGAGCACTTCCAGAAAGTGTTTGCCATTGCCTGGTATTATCGACACTTAGCCAAGCACATTCCCATTCATCACCCACCAGTTCATATCCACATATGCTATCAGCGGGCACCAGACTTAACGTATTAGCTTCTATGGAAAGTGTGTGATTGGGAGTAAACAAGCGCGCTTGCCCATGAATAGTATAAAGAAAAACATGAAAACCAGGCCGTGTACGGCAGACACGATAGTGCTGCTTAGCCTTCATAACGCCACATAAGTGCACGTCATTTTTGGCCAACGGCAATACATTCTCAGGGCTTATAAATCGCTCTTCGGTAGCGTCGTCTACTTCTAAACAGTCTCGCCATGGTGTTGTCATACCTTGATTTTCCCTTCCCCTGATAGTTTTTCCCATCCTGATGCGAGTTTATCCTATTTCCTGATAGTGGCGTACTTCTTATAGTGGGATTCTCTATTTTGATTAGCCCGTTCTCAGGGCCGCAGGCAATGATATGAGATCAAAATCACTTAACGATAGCACCTTTTTTCCCAGACTTTTTTCCATTGCTTTACCATTTGCGTTACAGCTGTTGCTGTACGCGGTATTAGGCCTGGTCGATATCATGATGGTCGGTCAACTCGGGGAGACTGAAGTGGCTGCGGTAGGACTCAGCAACCGGATTTTCTATTTTAATCTGGTATTGATCCTTGGAATCACAGGTGGCGTGAATGTACTGGCAGCACAGTATTATGGTAGTGGAGACGAGGCAGGGATCCGTCGTTGTGTTGTACAAGCCGTTATGGCTGCAACACTGATATCGTTGCCATTTATTGCGCTCTATAGCATCCATCCCAGACTGTTTTTGCACTTGGCGAGTGAAGACGCCCCGTTGGTATTGTTGAGCGCGGAATACATGCAGATAACTGGGGTATCATTGTTCTTCACGTGTTTGGTCGTGCCGATTGAAGCAGCGCTTCGCGCAACAGGAGATAGTAAAACACCCACCATAATTAGCCTAATCTCAGTAGCTCTGAATATTGCACTAAATTGGTTGTTAATTTTTGGCAACCTAGGGTTCCCAGAGCTTGGTGTTGCAGGCAGTGCTTGGGGAACAACCATCGCGCGATTGCTGCAAACTGTGTGTATTGTGGGGCTCATCTGGAGGAAAAAACAATGGCTGATGCCAACACAGAACGATGTTGAAAATGCGCTTAGTCGCAAGAACATTAGGCTATTTGCAGCCATCGCTATTCCCGTGATGTTACATGATGGAGGCTGGGCTTTAGGTACTTTAGTTTATGCTTTTATCTACGGCCAAATGGGCGTTGAAGCTTTGGCGATAATGAGCCTCTTGAGCCCACTCGAAAATTGCCTATACGCATTTTTCCTTGGCTTTGCTTTAGCGTGTTCGACCATGCTCGGACATGAGTTGGGCGCAAACCGATATCATCAGGCATGGTCACAATCAAAAGTGTTTTTATGGCTGGGCACTGGCGTTGCTGTGTTGGTCGGTATTGTCCTTTATTTACTAAGAGAGGAAATTGTGCCGCTGTTTGGTAAGCTGAACGAACAAACCCTAACAAATGCAATTTATGTGTTAGCCGTTCTCGCATCAGCACTGTGTATTAAAGTGTTTAATACAGTGGCAGTCATTGGTGTATTACGCAGTGGTGGTGATATCAAGTTTGCAGCGTTATTTAACCTTTTCTGTATGTGGTGTATCGGTATTCCATTGGTGTACCTTAGTGCATTGCAATGGCTATGGCCTCTGTATTTGGTTTATCTGATCTCTATGACGGAAGAAGTGGTAAAAGCCGGGCTAGCCATCTATCGAGTGTTACAACGTAAATGGTTAAATAATCTAATATCTGAGGATAGAAAGGAGCTTTCTGAGCCGGAACCCAGTAAACAAACCGTAACCTCCAACTAAATCCCTTATTGATTAATTATTGTTCCATTTAATGGTGCGCACCAAATCGGTACATTTGTACTAATTTGGTGCGATTTTTTCGTTTATGCATTGACCAAACCTTACACTTAAAACTCACTAAAATTTATAAATATCAATAATATTCATAGGCTTAATGTTTGACCGCATAACAATGCAAGCTAGTTTAAACAGTCTGGAACACATTTTGCCTAAGCAGTGTACAAACATAATAAATTCACCATTTTTGTGAATTGATAATTTTTAAGCACCTGCTTGGTGCGATTATTTATATTGCTGCATGGAGTGTAACGAGAATGACTCAAACTGTAAGTCAGGTATACGGAGCTGTACAAACCCTGACCCAAAGTTCCGACACCTTATTTTTATTGCTTGGCGCCATCATGGTATTTCTGATGCATTCAGGTTTTGCTTTTCTTGAGGTAGGGACCGTACGTCAAAAGAACCAAGTTAATGCGTTGGTTAAAATTTTGGCCGATTTTGGTGTTTCCGCCATAGCTTACTTCTTTATTGGCTATTGGGTTGCATACGGCGGTACTTTCTTTGCCGATGCGCAGACACTGTCTCAAGGTAATGGATATGAGCTTGTTAAATTCTTTTTCTTGCTAACGTTTGCTGCCGCTATACCAGCGATTGTCTCTGGAGGAATTGCCGAACGTGCACGTTTTTATCCTATCCTCATTGCGACATTTTTCACGGTAGGTATCGTTTATCCGCTGTTTGAAGGCATCATTTGGAACGGTAATTTTGGTGTCCAAGATTGGTTTGAAGCGAGTTTTGGCTTTGGCTTTCATGACTTCGCAGGTTCGGTCGTTGTCCACGGAGTGGGTGGCTGGATTGCTCTCGTTGCCGTCATTTTCTTAGGTATGCGTAAAGGGCGTATTCGCGCAGGCAAACATACCAACTTTGCACCATCAAACATTCCATTCTTAGCGCTTGGTGCCTGGATTCTATGTGTGGGCTGGTTCGGCTTTAACGTAATGTCGGCTCAATCTATTTCTGGAATCAGCGGTCTGGTCGCTATGAACTCATTGATGGCCATGGTTGGTGGCATTATTGCATCACTTATCGCGGGCAAAAATGACCCGGGCTTTATCCACAACGGCCCTCTGGCTGGATTAGTTGCCGTGTGTGCGGGCTCTGACCTTATGCACCCAATCGGTGCACTGGTGACAGGTGCGATTGCGGGCGTGCTCTTTGTCTACCTGTTTACACATCTACAAAACAAAACCAAGATTGACGATGTGTTGGGTGTTTGGCCTCTTCACGGCATTTGTGGCGCATGGGGTGGCATTGCTGCGGGCATCTTTGGACAAACAGCGTTAGGCGGGTTAGGCGGTGTTAGCCTTGTTGTTCAGCTTATGGGAACCGTATTAGGTATTTCTATTGCTGTATTAGGTGCGTTGGCTGTCTATGGCGCAATTAACGCAGTTACGGGCATTAGATTGTCTGAAGAAGATGAATTTAATGGTGCCGACTTAGCTATCCACAAAATCTCTTCAACTAACGAAGATTAACAAAATGCAAAAGAGCGGCATTACGCCGCTCTTTTTATAGAGGTATTGTCCTTCTCGGTGACAAGCGTTTCAATACGTTCTAGCAATTTCCTTTTTTTGCCTGACCCGGAGGGCAGAATTTACCATGACCATCGTGTCTGTCATGATCATTGGTACCAACGCTCACTCTCACATCATCAATTTCACCTTCAACATTGGTCAATTGACAGCCCGCTAGAGTCGTAAGTAAGACAAGAGCCAGAGATACGTGTCTCATTGCTTTTCCTCTCAAAATATCATTTTATTATTGTTCATTACTACCATTGTCTAATCCATATTACTACAGCTGATATTGTTTCAGTGTTAAGCTAATGAAAAAGAACAACAAGGATCAGTTATGAATTTCCCGTATAGAAACATTGTAGTACTTACTGGGGCAGGTATCTCAGCAGAGTCCGGCATTCAAACATTTCGAGCTCAAGATGGCCTTTGGGAGAACCACCGTATTGAAGACGTGGCAACCCCTGAAGGATTTGAGCGAGATCCCGATCTTGTTCAGGCATTTTATAATCAACGTCGTAAAAAGCTACAGGACGAGGCGATACAGCCAAACGCAGCGCATCTCGCTTTAGGGCGACTTGAGGCAGAGCTGGATGGCAAAGTGACCGTCATTACGCAGAATATCGATAATTTGCATGAAAGAGGCGGAAGCCACAATGTCATCCACATGCATGGCGAACTGCTCAAAGCCCGCTGTAGCGAATCGCATCAGGTGATAGAACACACTGAGGATATCGAAACCGGTGAGCTTTGCCACTGTTGTCAAATTCCGTCCCAAATGCGCCCTCACATTGTTTGGTTTGGCGAAATGCCTCTGCGCATGGGTGATATTTACGAAGCACTAGAACAAGCGGACTTGTTTGTTTCTATTGGTACATCTGGTGTGGTGTATCCTGCGGCTGGGTTTGTCCACGATGCAAAAATGCACGGCGCACATACCATCGAGATTAATCTGGAGCCAAGTGCAATAGAAAGTGAGTTCGAAGAGAAACGCTACGGCAAGGCAAGTATCGAAGTACCAAAGTTGGTGAATGAAATTTTATCTTTGGAAGACAAATAAAGCCTTCAAAAATAATAAAAGCGGCCAATTTAGTTGGCCGCTTTTTTCTTTATACTTTGACTGGTATTAGTTGTTTACTTTTAGCTTTTGGAAGTACTCATCGTACATCACACTCGCTTCACCAACTTCATCTTGCCAAGTGCCGCTGTCCATCACTTCTTGCGGAGGGAAGATGCTTTGGTCGTTAACAAATTCTTTTGGAAGTAGGTCAAACGCCGTCTTAACTGGAGTAGGGTAACCAATCTCCAGTGCAATCTTAGCCGCATTCTCTGGACGCAGCAGGAAGTCGATCATCTTATGTGCGGCTTCCACGTTTTTAGCACCCGCAGGAATCGCAAGACTGTCCATCCAGAAGATTGTGCCTTTTTCTGGCCAGATGATATCAATGTTCGCGCCTTCCTCACGTGCCATGTAAGCAGAACCATTCCACAGCATGCCAAGAGAAACTTCACCCGCTAGGTATGGGTTAGCAGGGAAATCAGAGTTAAACACCAACACATTTGGCATCAACTTTTGCAGCTCTTCGTAAGCAGCTTTGATTTCATCAGGGTTTGTCGTATTTGGTGAGTAACCAAGTTTTGTCAATGCGATATGGAAAACTTCGCGAGAATCGTCCATCAGCATTAATTGACCTTCCCACTTGCTATCCCAGAAGTCGTCCCATTTAGTGACTGATGACTTATCCAGCATATCCGCATTGATACCAATGCCTGTCGCACCCCAGATATAAGGGATAGAGTAGTTGTTATTTGGATCAAAAGGTTTGTTTAAGAAGTTAGGATCGATGTCGGCAAAATGGGATAACTTCTCTTTGTTGATCTCTTGAAGCATGCCTTCTTTGCGCATTTTAGATACGAAATAGGTAGACGGTACTACCAAGTCGTAACCAGAACCTTGTGTTTTTAACTTCGCGTACATGCTTTCGTTAGACTCGTAAGTCGAGTAAAGCACCTTGATTCCTGTTTCTTTTGTAAAGTCTTCAAGAACTTCGTTTGGAATGTATTCAGACCAGTTGTAGAAGTAGAGTTCTTGATCAGCCGCTATTGCTGGAGTAGCGAACAGAGTCGCTGCACATAGAGCGCTTGCGTAGAATTTACTTTTCATTTGTTTTCCGTTTTGTTTAGCGATTGGACAAATCAATACTAGCGGTAATGATTAAGTTGAACCAAATTGCATTAAGTACAATTCTGTCTATGAAATTCGATGCCTCTCACTCCATTGAGATGAAACGAGTCGAACCAAATAGACGTAGCAAGGTATAATTATATCAGTCAATTACAAAAATAGGCAGCCATTGCTGCCTATTTTCATTTTGGTCAATTTGCCTGCGGCAAATTCGATTACTGACCTGCTTTTAGCTTAAGGAAGTAACCTTCGTATTTCACTGTCAGATCGCCCACAGAGTCTTGCCATTCAACACGGTCAAGGTCTTCTTGTGAAGGGAACAGAGGAGCAACGTCTTTAAACTTCTCGTTCGACGCTTTCACTGCGGTCAGGTAACCTGTGTCACGAGAAATCTGCTCTGCGATTTCAGGACGCAATAGGAAGTCGATCATCTTGTGCGCCGCTTCTACGTTTTTCGCACCAGAAGAGATAGCGAAGTTGTCAACCCAACCAATACCGCCTTCTTTCGGGAATACCAGTTTAAGGTTAAGACCTTCGTTTTGAGCTGCTGCTGCGCTGCCGTTCCAAAGCATGCCAACACCAACTTCACCAGACATGTATGGTGCACCTGGGTTGTCAGAGTTAAATAGAAGCACGTTAGGCATCAGCTTTTGTAGCTCTGCATACGCTTCGTCGATCTGTTTTGGATCCGTTGAGTTACCTGAATAACCTAGTTTACGCAGTGCAATGTGGAATACTTCACGCGTGTCGTCCATTAGCATCACTTGACCTTCAAGCTCTGGCTTCCATAGGTCAGCCCAGCTTTGGAAGTCGTTTGGATCGTACATGTCGGTATTGACAGCTAGACCAGTAATTGCAACAACGTGAGGAATAGAGTAGTCATTCTTAGGATCGAATGGCTTGTCCAGGTAGTTCTGGTCAAGGTTGCCGAAGTTTTTCAACTTAGATTTATCGATCTTTTGTAGCATACCTTCATCGCGCATTTTCGCTACGAAGTAAGTAGAAGGTACCACTAAGTCATAACCTTCGTTATGAGTTTTTAGCTTTGCATACAAAGTTTCGTTCGACTCATAAGTTGAGTAGATCACTTTGATACCAGTTTCTTTGGTAAATTGTTCCAGGAGATTACTGTTAATGTAAGGACCCCAGTTCATAAATACCAATTCATTATCGTCCGCTACCACTGAACCTGAGAACAGAGAAAGCGCACATGCACTACCAGCTAATAAAGTAGCCCATTTTTTCATTGACGTTAGCTCCAAACCAAACGTTGCCCAAACTATTTTGGACGATAGATAGAAAAACAGAATGGCATGTAACCATTCTGTTTCGTGATGTTAACGGGTATTGATTTTACTTTACTTTTTCTCTTGCAAGCAACTGAGAAATCACCACAAGTACCAAAGAAACAATCAACATAACCGTTGCCAGGGCATTCACTTCCGGTGAAATACCCACTTTCACCATTGAGTAAATTTTCAATGGTAAGATTTCGTAGGTTGGGCCTGTCACAAACGAACTGATGATCACATCGTCCAAAGACAGGGTAAAGCTTAATAACCAACCTGCAGCAACCGCTGGTTTTGCCAGGGGAAGGATGATCTTCTTCAAGATAACCCATTCACTTGCACCTAGGTCTTTTGCTGCTTCCAACATTTTCACATCAAAGCCGTTCAAGCGGCTATAAACCGTTACCACAACAAATGGTAAACAGAAGGTGATGTGCGCAATCAACAGTGTAAAGAAACCAAGCTGTGCACCCAGTACTAAAAACAGCGCCAACAATGAAATTGCCATCACGATGTCTGGTGACATCATTACAACAAACAGCATGCCGTTTACTGCGCCTTTCCCTTTAAAGGAATAGCGGAATAGGGCAACTGCCGTCAAACTACCAATAATAGTAGCAGCTGTTGCAGAAAATACGGCAACATTTAACGAGTGCCACGCCGCCTGCATCAGGCTGTCGTTGTTAATTAAGGTTTCGTACCACTTAGTGGTAAATCCACCCCATTTCATGCCAAATTTATTCGCATTAAATGAGTTCACAATAAGCACGATGATTGGCAAATACAAAAATGCGTAAACCAGTGCCATAAAGCTAAATCTAACTGTGCGTCCCATTAGTCTAGCTCCACTTTCTTATTCAATAACTTACCTGCTCTATAGTAGGCGTATAGCATAATCGCCATGGCAATGGTGAGCGCAATACTGGTCGCAGCACCAAATGGCCAATCACGTGCATTCAGCACCTGGCTCTTGATTACGTTACCTATCAGCAGGTTCTTCGCGCCGCCCAGAAGGTCAGAGATATAGAACATGCCAAGCGCAGGAAGTAGAACCAACAAACAGCCACCGATGATGCCAGGCATCGTCAAAGGCAGGATAACTTTGGTAATCGTCTGAAACTTGTTCGCGCCCAAATCTTTCGCAGCTTCGATGTAGGTGTTGTCCAGCTTCTCAATTGCCGAGTAAAGCGGCAGAATCATAAATGGAAGCAAGATGTACACGAGACCAATCATTACCGCCGTTTCGGTATACATAAGTCGCAGAGGCTTATCGATGATTTCCATCGCCATCAGCGACTTATTCAAAATGCCTTGAGTACCCAAAACAATCTTTAAGCCGTATGTACGGATCAACGAGTTCGTCCAGAAGGGTACAATCACCAAAAACAGCATAAACGGACGCCATTTCTCTGGCATTTTCGCGACGATATACGCAAATGGGTAACCAATCACTAAACACAACAACGTCGCAATGATCGCCATGTAGAAAGAGTGCATGAGCACTTTCGCATACAGCGGATCTAACAGACGAACGTAGTTGTCCAAGGTAAAGGTGAGTTCGATTAGGTTCGCTTCGTCACGCGTTAAGAAACTCGTACCGATAATCATCAAGTTTGGCATCAACACAAACAGTGTCAGCCAACCAACAATTAGGGTAATGATTGCGTTCTGAAGATTAATCTTCTTGGTTATCATTGAGGACAACCTCCCAGCTCTCAACCCAAGTAATAGCGACTTTCTGGCCGAGTGAGTGGTCCACATCAGGATCATCTTCGTTAAAGAATTCGCTTACCATTACACGCATGCCTGAATCGAGTTCGATAACAGAATCTAGCGTCATACCTTTATAGGTACGTTCCGTCACGTGACCAACAATGCCTTTTTCTTCCGACTCTTTGATCTCTTCGATACGTAAGTCTTCAGGGCGGAGTAGAACTTGGAGTTTATCGCCAGCTTGTGCTTCGTCGTCGTAATAAACCACTGACTCAACACCTTCAATGTCAGCGCGAATACGTTTTTCATCGATACGCTCTAACATGGTTGCATTGAATACGTTGATCTCGCCGATAAAGCGCGCAACAAACAGGTTTTTAGGCTCTTCGTAAATTTCACGTGGAGAACCATCTTGCTCAATGACACCGTCACGCATTACGATGATGCGGTCCGACATTGATAGCGCTTCTTCCTGATCGTGCGTCACAAAGATAAAGGTGATACCTAGTTGGCGCTGCAATTGTTTCAGCTCAATCTGCATTTGCTTACGCAATTTGTAATCCAGTGCAGAAAGTGATTCATCAAGCAGCAATACTTTTGGCTTGTTCACTACCGCACGAGCGATAGCAATACGCTGTTGCTGGCCACCTGAAAGCTGATGCGGTTTACGCTGAGCCATTTTTTCAAGACGCACCATACGTAACGCTTCCATGACTCGCGGTTCAATCTCTGCTGCAGGCGTTTTCTGCATACGAAGACCAAACGCAACGTTTTCATAAACAGTCATATGTGGAAATAGTGCGTAACTTTGGAATACGGTGTTGACGTGTCGTTGTTCAGCAGGAACCTGAGTAACATCTTGGTTATCCAAAATAATTTGACCGTTATCTACCGCCTCAAAGCCCGCGACCATGCGCAAAACGGTTGTTTTACCACAACCTGATGGACCAAGAATCGTTAGAAACTCACCATGATTAACATCCAGATTTAAATTGCTGATGATTTCCTTACCATCAAAACTCTTACTAATGCCAGATAAACGAATAACTGGATTTCCTGCTTGCTGTTTAGCGTTCAACGTCTGTATTTCTCCCACGTTCAAATTTGGGTTTACGCCAATTGATGTGACTTTAGCCATTCACTTTTGAGGCGCGCATCATAATCACCAAAATTGTGAAATCAAAGCATTTTTTAGTCTCGAATCAGAAAAAATTTTACGGGCAAAAGTCATCATTCCTTACCATACTGTTTTTAAAAGATTCGTCCGAATTTCAACAGCGTTTATAAGGGTTACAACTCTGCAACAATTGTTTTCAATTTCATGGCCTTGTAGTGGCCAATTATCAACCAAATAATGGATATTGCAAGAATTGAGCGCGAGTTATGATTTTAGACGTGGCTAGAATTCTTTATAATGTCGGACACACTAATTGACTGGTATCCCAGTAAAAATTTCACAAGTGAATCTTGGATAATATATGAACAACGACTTTGAGAACGATTTCAACCTTGGAGGAAGTGTAGAGCGAGCTTTGTCTGGCAACTACGAGCTGAAAGCCGGAGCGGTTTTTAGCGAAGCATGGCGCGCCACCATTCAACACTTTTTGTCATTTTCTCCTGCGATTATCGTCTTGCTTTTGGTTCAGGTAGGCATTTTCTATATCGCATTGCAGCTACAACTGGGTGACCCAAGTGTCATTTTGGATGCAATACAAAACCCAGATTCTTTTTCAACCGACATTGTGTCTGCTGTTTATATCGCAAACTTTAGCTATGAAGTGATCAGCGCTCCGATATACGCAGGCATCAGTTTAATGGCAATGAGTCACGTAGCAGGGCTAAAAACAAAACTTCGTCACGTGGGTAAAGGGTTACAATTCACAGTTCCGGTTATTCTGGCAACGTTAATGAGTCTGACTCTTCAAGGGCTCGTGGGAATGCTTCTAGCTCCGTTATCGTTATACCTTTCTCTGGCGTTCAGTCATTCTATCTTACTTATTTGTGAGAAACGCGTGCCGCCAATGCAATCGTTATTACTCTCACTACGAGCAGTAAACAAAAAGATTTTCGTCGTCGCCATCCTGTACCTTGGCGTGATGTTCATGTTTATTATCGCAGCCATGTTCTACGGCATCGGGCTTATTTTGGTGCTGCCATTCTTCTTCCACATGAAGGGCATACTTTACCGTGAGATGTTTGGTATCAAGCTTAAGATAGTCGCGAAAGAGAAAAACAATGATAATGATCACGACGGCAAATCTCAGGTCTTCGACGCGTAAAGTATCATTTCAATGACAATCAATGGCGGCTTACAAATAGTCGCCATTTTTATATCAACACCAAACCCATGTGAAATGGCCTATCAGAAGCACAAGCTACGATTCAACTTGAATAAGAATCTGCGTGGGGAACCTCTCGTTTTGTTACTAATCACGTAACTTAACGCAGTAAAGGTGTTATAAGGATGCTCAGCATTGCTCAAACCAATATTGAGCACGAACACAATGACACAAACTAAAATAAATCAACGGTTCAAATGAAAAAGTTAAGCCTAAGTCTACTGGGTACAGCGGCGCTAATGTTAGCGGCCCCTGCAACACAAGCTCAAGAATACATGTTTACCTATTCGAAGCTTTACACTCAGTTAAAGAATAACAACAAGGAAGGCCATGACGATGTAAAAGTCGGCGTATTTTTCGTTAACGCAGATACTAAGCAGCTGTGTAACATTGAAAAAGCCTGGATGGAAAAAGAAGAGCACTACGAAGAATTCGTTATTCCAGCCTCCAAAGAACTTCCGCTTCCAATCGATAAAAACCTTAAATCGGCGAATCCTTTAGTCTTCGTTCAGACTCCTATAGACACTCGCTGCGATTACTCATTGGTTGTTATGACGAAAGAACCATTACAGGGTAACGTATCCTATGAACAGTTAGCGCCATTAATGCCTCAGATGCAAAGCATGTTAGAAGACTTAGGCGGCATGTTTGCTGGCTGGTTTACACCTGATGTGCAAGGCGTGACGATGGAATTCAGCAATGGCCTGGATAGCACGATTTTATTCTCTAACGGAACAGAAAAGCCAATTTTAAATGGCAAAGTACAAGTTGCTTTGAGCGAGATCGGTGAGGGTGGGACGATGACGCTGCCAGAGCCAACCATGCGAGTTCTGCCTTATCTACCGAAGGCAAAATAAGCCGCATCCATCTTATTGAAGAGCCGCAACAGCGGCTTTTTTCATTTTAGGGTAAACAAAACATTGGATTTATCCGTTCTCAATTAAGACAAATATTTAATCCTAAGTAAAAAGACCGTATAATCCACGCCCCATAGAAAACCACCTTAGGAAGTCCTACCGTCGATTTTATCGGCGATGTGAGAGCTCGCAATGAACCAGAAAGATACAAGAAAAGAAACCCTTGAATTCAACAAGCTTCAGAAACGCCTGAGAAGAAATGTTGGAAATGCCATTACCGAATACAACATGATTGAAGAAGGTGATGTTGTCATGGCATGTATAAGTGGTGGTAAAGATTCATTTGCGATGCTGGATATCCTGCTGAATCTTCAAAAAGCTGCTCCAATTAAGTTTGAAGTAGTTGCAGTAAACCTCGATCAGAAACAGCCAGGCTTCCCAGAACATATTCTTCCAGAGTATTTCGAAACGCTTGATATCCCTTACTACATCGTAGACAAGGATACTTACTCGGTTGTAAAAGAAAAAGTGCCAGAAGGTAAGACGACGTGTGGCCTGTGTTCACGTCTGCGTCGCGGTACACTTTATTCGTTTGCTGAGAAGATTGGTGCGACTAAGCTTGCTTTAGGTCACCACATGGATGACATCGTTGAAACCATGTTCCTAAACATGTTTCATGGTTCGCGTCTAAAGGCGATGCCTCCAAAGCTGCGTTCGGATGATGGTCGAAATGTGGTTATCCGTCCACTGACGTACTGCCGTGAAAAAGATTTAATCAAATACGCAGAGCACAAAGATTTCCCAATCATTCCTTGTAACTTGTGTGGTTCTCAAGAGAACTTGCAACGCCAATCGATCAAAGCAATGTTGATTGAATGGGATAAGAAGACTCCTGGACGCGTCGAAGCGATTTTCAAATCAATTCAGAACGTAAGCCCAAGCCAATTGGCTGATAAAGAGTTGTTTGACTTTGTTAACCTTCCACTCGATCGCGAAGGTAACCGTGAAGAGTACGAGTTCAATGAAGCGGTCGTCTCTTCAACGAACATTGATGAGTCTATGTTCATTGATGTGACAAACATCTGATTGAAATAAATTAAGAAAAGGAAGGCCGCAGTGCCTTCCTTTTTTAGTTTTGTACCCGATGAATAAAAATCCCCCTAAATGGGGGATTTTTGATAGCTATTGAATGGCTAGATTAAGTCGCCTCATTTGGATCCAGTGGGCTGATGTAACCTTTTGGTTTCAATGCCAGAACATCACAGTTGATCTTATCAATCACATGCTCAGCCGTATTACCAATAAAGACGGCTGAAAGTCCTGTACGGCCAGTCGTACCCAAAATAACCATCGCCGCATTTAAACGCTCTGCAGCTGCAGGGATAACATCTTCAGGCAATCCTTGCTCAACGATGGTTTGCTCTTCATTCAGCCCATGTTTTTGGCGCAGGGCTTTCATCGCGGTTAGGTGATGGCCACGAACGGCATCTGTGTACGTTGTTGGATCAAATTCTGGTAGCTCGATGGTGATATTCGCTGGCGTCACCGGATACGCGTTAACAAGGAACGGTTCGGCATTCAAACGGCCGGACATCTCTTTCAAACGTTCTACCATCGAGTCATTTAAGTCAATGTGCGTTTCGTTTTCAGAGCCAATGTGAACAGAAGCCAGAATATTAGCGTGCTCCGGCCAGTCCGCATTTTTGATAAGCAGTACCGGGATAGGGCACTTACGCAACAAATGCCAGTCTGTAGGTGTGAAAATCACAGACTCTAAGACATCATGTTTTCGAGTGCCCTTGATCAACAGATCGTGACTGCCTGCAAACACTTCACCTATGATGGCTTCGTAAGGGCGATTGTGCCAAACCACACACACGTCAAAGTCAAAGCTGTCGTCTAAATATGGCTGAGCAATTTTACGCATCCACTGCTCACGCTGATGGATAACGCCCCGGCGCATCGCATCTCGTTCATCCACCGATAACATTGAAGTCATGTCATACGAAAAATCATAGATGGATAAAAAGAAAGTAATTCGGCTTCTTGATACGCTTTTTTGAGCTAATTGAACTGCTCTTGCGAGTGCCGGCTGATCATCACTATTGATGTTAGCAACAACTAGAATCTTACTGTATATACTCATATCTAAGCCCACTTTTATTGCAAGACCAATTACTGAATATAAAGTAAATCAGTATATTGGAGTACTCACTGTATATTTTTAATGTAGCTCAGTTTGAAGAAGATTTTGAGGACTTTTGAAGGGATTTTGCGAGAAACATGATGTGGCTCAGCTAAAAGCCACATCAAGTAATAGGAGAGGTTACTCTGTTGTGACGCCTGCAAGTTCCATTAGCGCATCGTGATCTAAGATAGTGATATATTTACCTTTTACACTTAAGATCTCAGATTTTTGGAAACGTCCCAACAGACGGCTGATCGTTTCAACGGTCAGACCAAGGTAGTTACCAATATCACCACGAGTCATCGTTAGGCGGAACTCTCTAGGACTAAAGCCACGTTGAGAAAAGCGTGTTGATAGGTTGTACAGGAATGCAGCCAGACGCTCTTCAGCGTTCTTCTTAGAAAGCAGCAGGATCATTTCCTGATCGCCTTTGATTTCGTTACTCATCAAACGCATAATTTGCTGACGTAGTTTAGGCATCTTACCTGACAAGTCATCTAGAATTTCGTATGGAATTTCACAAACCATCGACGTTTCTAACGCTTGGGCAAAACTTGGGTGGCAGTCACCAGTAATCGCGTCAAAGCCCACGAGGTCACCAGCTAAGTGAAACGCCGTGATTTGCTCGTCGCCTTGTTCAGTAATTGTATAGCTCTTGATTGTGCCAGAACGGATAGCGTACAAAGACTTAAGCTCATCGCCCGCTTTGAATAGCTCTTGGCCTTTTTGAATCGGCTTTTTACGCTCAATGATTTGGTCAAGCTGATCAAGTTCAGATTCATTCAGAGTGAATGGGATACACAACTGACTGATGCTACAATCTTGGCAGTGAATTGCACAACCACCTGATTGGACACGCTTTGTTGCAGGTTTTTCAGAAATCATAACAACCTTTCACTATTTGATATACATCAATATTTTAGCACTGCTTAATCCTAAAGGATAGCAAAAATATTGTGGGTATAGACTTTCAAGTTATATGAAACCAAGCATTTGCATGGCACCCGCAGCAGTATACGTTCCATAACTAATAAGAATTAATGCAGAGATGTTTCTAAATATTAATGATTTTTGTAGTTTCTGAAAGTAGCTTGCCCCGTAACTCACAGCAAGCATCGAAGGAAGGGTCCCCACGCCAAAGGCGAGCATGATCAAACCACCGTTTACCGCACTTCCGGAAACAGCCGACCACGTCAATGCCGAATAAACCAAGCCACATGGTAGCCATCCCCAAACAAAACCGAACGGCAGTGCATGAATTGCGCTTTTTAACGGAAGCAGACTCTTACCAGCAGGCGATATAAACTTCCAAAGGCTCTGACCGAGTTTTTCTACAACTAGTAGACCTTGCCACCATTTAGCCACATAAAGAGCGACTAAAATCATAAATATTGCTGCGACCAAACGAAGCCACGCGAGAGAGTGCGCCAATCCGCTTAATTCACTCAATCCAGAAATAGCGCCACCGATAAGTGCGCCAAACAAGGCGTAGCTGGATAATCGACCCATGTTGTAGAACAGTGGAATGAGGGGGGAACTTTTGTCTTGTGACGAGCCCAGTGAGAGGAGAGATGCAATGCCACCACACATGCCCATACAGTGACCGGACCCAACGAGTCCGATCATTAATGCTCCAATAAAATCAGGATTCATAGAGAAAGTTACGATTTCTTATTGTCTGATTTGTCTTCTTCATCAAGAAGAATGTTGTGACCTTGACGCTCGAGATCTTCAAACTGATCACTGCGGACAGCCCAAAGGAAAATAGCGACAGCAACGCATACCAGAACAATGGCAATGGGAATTAAGATATATATGCTTTCCATGTTAGCTTTCTCTATTTATTTCTCTTTTAGAAGTCGCAACGAGTTGGATACCACGATAATTGAGCTTGCAGACATCCCGACAACGGCAACATACGGTGCAACTAATCCCGCAACCGCCAGCGGCAAAATTAACAGGTTGTAGCCCAAAGACCAAGCCAAGTTTTCTCGGATGATTTTTCTTGTACGAAGCGCAAGCAAACGAGCTTCTAATAATTTCTCCAGATTATCACCCAGTAGCGTCATATCAGCGGATGCTTTTGCTACGTCTGTACCACCGCCCATCGCTACCGACAGGTGAGCGCCAGCCAGTGTCGGCGCATCGTTGATACCATCACCAACCATCATAGTAATGTCATCACTATCCAGGCTCTTAAGATACGCGAGTTTGTCTTCTGGTTTTGCAGATGCGATCACATGGTCGATACCGATTTCATCCGCAACAGGCTGAGCATTTTGTATTGAATCGCCAGTAAGTAATGTGGTCTTGATACCTGCTTCGGCAAAACGCTGGATAAAGGCCTGACTTTCTTTACGGATTGGGTCGCGATAATAAAACGTCGCGGCATGTTTTCCATTGACCGACAAATACACTGCGTTACTTTCATCACAGCCTTCATTGACGACAAACGCGGCGCTGCCGATTTTCACGTCTTTACCGTTCCATAAGCCTTCGATACCAGAGCCAATAACGTTTTTCACCTCTGACACAACCACATCTTCATTCGCGTACTGCGCAAATGAACGAGCAATAGGGTGGTTAGCATGAGCTTCCAGTGCAGCGGCTAGTGCGAGACTTTCAGACTCGGAAATTTCACCAAAAACGCTCGTACGGCTGATTTCGATATCACCTTTTGTCAGGGTTCCAGTTTTATCGACAACAAGGTGATTCACTTTGCACAATGTTTCAAAAACGTGTCCCTTACGCAGTAAAATACCGAAGTTACCCATTCTTGACGTCGCACAAGTCAACGCTGTTGGTGTTGCCAAAGACAGTGCACAAGGGCAGGTCGCTACCAACACTGACAGCATGATCCAGAACGCATCATCAGGTTTAGTTTGGTGCCAATACAACCAAGTACCTGCCGAAATAATCAGTATCGCACCAACAAAGTAACGGGCTACCACATCTGCGATTTCTGCAATTTTTGGTTTTGAATGCTGAGCTTCATCTTGCAGACGTACAATGTTTGAAATGACGGAGTCCGCTTTAGAGCTCGTCACTTCAAGTTCAAACGATTCATCGCCGTTAAGTGTTCCCGCAAAAACAGCATCACCTTCTTTCTTAACCACATGAACTGACTCACCGGTTAGCATGGATTCATCGATATGAATACGACCAGAAATAACTTTACCGTCCGCAGGAATGTGCTCACCTGGCAGAACGCGAATGCGATCACCAATTTTCAGTGTCTTTACTGGGATTTGTTCGCCATCTAATGTCGTCGCAATAGCTGGAATCAACTTAAGCAGGTTACCACTTGCCGCTGCTGCTTTACGACGAGCACGCATCTCGAGGAAACGTCCGACAAGAAGGAAGAAAGTAAACATCGAAATCGATTCGAAGAAGACTTCTCCTTGCTCGGTAAACGTGGCGACCAGGCTGGCGACATAGGCAAAAATGAGGGCGATAGAGACGGGCACATCCATACCCAATGTGCGTCCTTTGATGCTTCGCCAGGCATTTAGATAGAAAGGAAGTGCAGAGTAGAGAAGCACAGGCGTGGCGAATATCAGGCTGACCCAGCGAAAGTAGTTTTTAAACTCTGGTTCCAGGTCACCAAAAACTTCCAGATACAACGCCACTGCGAGCATCATGACCTGCATGGTTGCAAGGCCTGCAATACCTAAACGGTAAAGGTATTGCTTCATCATTTGATGATAAGAGGCTTCTTGAACGTCCGCTTCAAATGGTGCGGCCTTGTAGCCCAACTTATGAATCGCGGCAAGCAACTCACTCAAACGAACTTGTGTTTTGTCCCAAGCAAGTAACGCTCGGTTTGTCGTTGTATTAACGCGAATAGAAACCAAACCTTTGGTGTTGGAGACTTGTTTTTCGATCAACCATGCACAAGCTGCGCAAGAGACACCATCTAGGGAGAGTGTCACTTCAGAAACATTGTCGTGATGACGTACAAACTCAGACTGGACATCTTCATTATCGTAGTGAATCAGCGCTTGAAGTTGCTCTGGTACGAGATCTGCTTTTTCAGCTGGCGCTGTGCGGTACTGGTAGTAGGAGACGAGACCACTATCAATGATCGTTTGTGCCACCGTCTGACAACCAGGGCAGCACATATCACGGACTTCACCAAGTATTTCTACCTTAAAATCCGTGTTGGCTGGTACATCTTCACCGCAGTGATAACAGGATTTACACATAGGATTACTTCATCAAAACAGTGTCAGCGGCAGGAAACTCAACTTTACCTTGAATCATCCATTGCTTGTCGTGTGGTTGTAGCTCAATGAACCAAGGACCAAGGATATCTTCGTCTGGCGTTAATCGGTAATTACCAGAAGCGTCCGCAGTAATTAACTTCGAAAAGTCGCGATCAGGAAGTGTGCGATGAGTAAACGTGGCGGTTAAAGCTGGGTAGTGCGCCAACTCGCCTTTATCAAAGTGAATAACAACCGTGTTGCTATTAGACGAAATATGCGCGTTAAGATTCAGGTCACGAGCGACATTCATTTTACTGATGTCGATGTTAATTCCTTTACCTTTTTTATAGTAATCCTCGGCAACTAAAGAAACAGAGTTATTTGAGAAGATAACCACTGTCACGATTGTCCAGCCAATAACAATAAGAGGAAGGATAATCAGGAACCACGGCCAAAATTGTTTATACCAAGGCTTTACCATAAAAAAGTTCTCAACAGCTAAATGAAAAAATAGGAGGCTTTAAATTTAAAGGAAAGACAGCCCCTATGAAAGGGGCTGTTATTGCAATGTTACTGAATATCTTGGTTATTTACTCTCGGAGTTGCTTAAGCTCCAGACATATGATGCAACCAACTGGATCTTGTCTTCACCTAGGATATCTTTCCAGGCAGGCATGACACCAGAACGGCCATTCATAACAGTTTCAGTAACTGCTGCACGTGAATCACCAAACAACCAGTCTTGGTCAGTCAGGTCAGGCGCACCCACTGCTGGGTTACCTTTACCATCTGTACCGTGACACGCCGCACATACAACAAAGCGTGCTTTACCTGCTGCTGCTTCACGAGCATTCACTTTACGACCAGAAAGGCTAAGCGCGTAGCTAACCACTTCTTGAACGCCTTCTTCACCAAGCGCATCTTTCCATGCTGGCATTTGGCCAACACGACCATGCATGATGGTTGTTACGATTGCTTGCGGTTCACCGCCATACAGCCATGCGTTATCAGTCAGGTTAGGGAAACCTTGCTGACCACGTGCATCTGAGCCGTGACATTGTGAACAGTTTTGCAAGAACAAACGTTGACCAACTTTAAGTGCTTCAGGATCGTTAGCAATTTCCGGAACAGGGCGTAAGCCGTTTTCGTTGTGTGCTAGCTTACGGAAAGCTTCACCAAAGTAAGCATCCGCGTCATCAAGCTCTTTAGCGTATTGGTTAAGTTGTTTGTTCTCTTGTGCCGCAGCGATGGCTTGTTTTGATTCCTCAAGTGAACGTACTTCTTGAGCCGAGCTCTCCCAGTTCAAAAAGCCTTTAAAGCTTCCTAAACCCGGGAACAGAGCAAGATACACCGCAGAAAACACGAAAGTACTCACAAAAAGGTAAGTCCACCACTTAGGCAGCGGGTTGTTTAGCTCGCGAATACCATCGTACTCGTGGCCCATGTCAGCCCCTTCCTCGACGCCCATTTTATCTTTGGCGCACCAAGTCAGGAGGATTGCACAGCCTACTAGCGTACCGATAGTAATCACGATAATCCAGAGACTCCAGAATGTAGTCATTACTTCTTCACTCCTTGGTTATGTGGGGTCGCTTGTTCTTCGTCAGCAAAGACCAGGTAAGCATCTTCTTCGAAACGCGATTTACGTTTCTTGCTAAATGCCCACCATACAATGCCGATAAAACTGGCGAAGAGCACAACGGTATAAACACTATGAATCGTACCGAAATCCATAAGTCCCCCTTACTTCATTGCATGACCAAGAGACTGAAGGTAAGCGATGATTGCATCCATCTCTGTTTTACCTTCTACTTCTTTAGCCGCATTCGCGATCTGTTCATCAGTGTATGGAACACCGAACTGATCACGGAACAACTCAAGTTTCTTCTGTGTCAAACTGCCGTCTAAGACGTTTTCAGCTAACCATGGGAAACCAGGCATGTTTGATTCTGGAACAAGTTCACGTGGATCAATTAGGTGAACACGGTGCCACTCGTCAGAATAACGACCACCTACACGAGCCAGATCTGGACCAGTACGCTTAGAACCCCAAAGGAAAGGGTGTTCCCAAACGCTTTCACCAGCGACAGAGTAGTGACCGTAACGCTCAGTTTCTGAACGGAAAGGACGTACCATCTGGCTGTGACAAACGCTACAACCTTCACGGATGTATAGATCACGGCCTTCCATTTCAAGAGGCGTATAAGCGCGTAGGTTTTCTACAGGCTCAGTAGTTTGTTTTTGGAAAATCAGAGGCGTGATTTCAACAAGCGCGCCCCAACTGATAGCAAAAACGATAAAAATAGCCAACAAACCGACATTACGTTCTAGGAATTCATGGCGATTATTAGAATTATTACTCATTCTTTAAATCTCCTTATGCCGGATGTGGGATAGCCTTAAGGCTCTCTTTAGGTGCAGTCACTGTTTTGTACGTGTTGTATGCCATTAGAATCATACCTGATAGGAAGATTAAACCACCTAGGAAACGTACAAAATAGAATGGGTATGACGCTTGTACCGACTCAACAAAGCTGTAAGTCAGAGTACCGTCAGAGTTAACTGCGCGCCACATTAGGCCTTGCATAACACCAGAGATCCACATCGCTACGATGTATAGAACCGTACCGATTGTTGCTAACCAGAAATGCACGTTAACCAAACCAACTGAGTACATACGCTCTTGGCCGAACAGGCGAGGTACCAAGTGGTAAACCGAACCGATAGACACCATAGCAACCCAACCCAAAGCACCAGAGTGAACGTGACCAATGGTCCAGTCGGTGTAGTGAGAAAGTGCGTTTACTGTCTTGATTGCCATCATTGGGCCTTCGAAGGTAGACATACCGTAGAAAGACAACGACACAATTAGGAAACGTAGGATAGGGTCATAACGAAGTTTATGCCAAGCACCAGACAGCGTCATGATACCGTTGATCATACCACCCCAAGATGGAGCGAATAGAACCAATGACATCACCATACCCAAAGACTGAGTCCAGTCAGGTAGAGCAGTATAGTGAAGGTGGTGAGGACCAGCCCAAATGTATAGAGAGATCAATGCCCAGAAGTGAACGATAGATAAACGGTAAGAATAAACAGGACGTTCAGCTTGTTTAGGGACGAAGTAGTACATCATACCTAGGAAACCAGCGGTCAGTAGGAAACCTACCGCATTGTGTCCATACCACCATTGAACCATCGCATCCACTGCTCCAGAATAAATCGAGTACGATTTAGTCAAGGAAACAGGAACTGCCATGCTGTTCACGATGTGAAGTACTGCTACGGTGATGATAAACGCGCCGAAGAACCAGTTCGCCACATAAATGTGGGAGGTCTTACGTTTTACCAATGTTCCGAAGAACACCACTGCGTACGAAACCCATACAATCGCGATTGCGATATCAATAGGCCATTCTAGCTCAGCGTACTCTTTAGAGGTGGTCATCCCCTGTGGTAGAGTAATTGCTGCGGCTAAGATGATTAATTGCCAACCCCAAAAGGTGAAGGCAACGAGTGGGCCACCAAAAAGACGTGTTTGACAAGTACGCTGAACAACATAATAAGATGTTGCGAACAGAGCACTGGTACCAAACGCAAAAATTACCGCATTAGTATGCAGCGGACGTAAACGACTGTACGTCAACCACGGCGTATCAAAGTTTAGCTGTGGCCAAACTAATTGAGCGGCAATCAAAACACCAACAGCCATACCAACTATGCCCCATAAAATGGTCACAAGGGTAAATTGGCGAACGACTGTATAGTTGTAGTTTTGTTCAAGCTGCTTTACTTGGCTCATTATGCATGCTTCCAATTTCTAATTAACTACACTTTTACTTCCAACACGACTTGCGTCGTAACACCACCCAAGTAAACTCTAGAATTCAAGTGTTATCATCACTTTATTTCCATTGCTGACTTTAATAAAAAGTGGCATTTTCAGCTCGACACTATACTTGAATTAACAATTCAATGACAGGGTAGTAACCTTAATGAAGCTCGGGAACACATTTTTTATTTAAAAAGTTTGAAGTTTGTAACAAGGATATTGGTATTTATGCCGGCACAAAAGTTAACAAAGGCGAGACTCGCACAAATCTTAATCATGCTCAGTGTTTTAGTTGGCGCATTTTTATGGCGAACCTTTACCCACGAGACACCCAAAAGCATCGACTGCTCACAAAAAGAGCGATGTGAATTAACAATATCGGGGGAAAGAATCACAATTAATCGTGACTCAAAGGGAATTTCAATCGAAACGCTAGAAAGTAGCACTCTGAAAATTGATCTAGATCAATCAGGTGAATTTATTAATGTAAAGGACATTAATCAAAATATTGAATGGAAGTCTATTTCACCAAGCAAAGTTATTAAGCTCAGCGTAAATCAAAATATTGTCTTAGTGCATTTATAAATTGGAGATCAGCCGCGATAATTGGAATTTGTTTAAGAAAATTAAACCTTCTTACTTAGTGAAAATCGGTAGGAGTGGTATAACAACAAAGTCATGAACAATATTAAAAGCGTATGCAGTGCCAATCAGTTTTTACTCATATCACAGATGAACATTCAGCCGTTAAAACGCTGCGTTCTGAGTTGACTCAAAAGAACCCAGCATACGTCATCTGTTATTACACAGAAGAGTATGACTCTGAGCTAATACGTACAGCTCTACTCAAGAATTTTCCTGATACGCCTTTTCATGGAGCCAGTTCTTGCCAAGCCGTAATGACAGACCAAGGTTTTCATTCCGGGCCAGTTATCGCGGCATTGGCTATTTACGATCACGGCCCACATGCATACGGTACTGGCATTTCTCACTGCACTCAAAACGAAGGCGTCATGCACGCGTTGGATATGGCACTTGAAGATGCCGATCGAGTAGGGGAAATACCTGACTTAATCCTTCTCCACGCGACGCCTGGCAGAGAAGAATCAATAATCGAATCTATCGATCAAAGGTTTGGCACACTAGTACCGATTATTGGTGGTTCGGCAGCCGATAATAATATTAAAGGAAACTGGTCCATTATTACCGCGCAAGGCCAACAACAATCAGGCGTGAGCCTCACTCTATTCTATTCCTCACAACATGTAGATATCGCTTTTAGTGCTGGACACACCTCGACCAACATCAAAGGTATTGCCACTAAAACCGAAGGACGTTGTTTGTTAGAAATTGACGGTGAGCCTGCACTAGAGCGCTATAGACAATGGACCAATCACCAGCAAAATCAAACAGGTAAAGACAACCTGCTATTCACTAACTCCAGCGCATACCCAATCGGAAGAGTCGCAGGTCATTTGTACGATCGGCCTTACTACAAACTATCTCACCCAATAAGAGAAACCGCCGATGGAGGCATCGAACTCTTTACCGATATTGACGAAGGAGAAGAGATCACTTTAATGAAAGGGAGTCGGGAACACTTGCTTGCCAGAGCGGCAAAAGTTGTGAATATCGCCTTCAACCAAAAACTAGAAGAGTCTCGTAAAATTGGCGTCATCAACATCTTTTGCGCAGGGCCCATGTTGCACTTGAAGCAAGACATGAACAGCGTTTGTGAACAAATCAACCAAGAACTGGAACACCTGCCATTTATATGCCCATTTACCTTTGGCGAACAAGGAAGATTTATTGGTGGCGAAAATGGACATGGGAACCTAATGATCTCATCAGCGATATTCCATAAGCCTTATGAAAGATAAATATTTAGAGACCTACCAGCAAGAAGCTTTGCAGGAAGCATTGGTTGAGTTACAACAAGCCAAGCATAGAGAAAAATTGCTCGCTGACGAGAACAAAGCCATTCTTTCGGCAATATCAGCCATGAGCGAAGCCAAAAACCGCAATGAAATCTTCTCTGGCTTAAATACGGTCTTAAAAAAATACATTAACTTTGAAGACTTTATCGTTATTACTCGTGACGATAACAGGCAATCTTTCAAAACGTTAATATCAACGAACAGCGTATTCGATACGGTTAATTGGTTACACGGTAACACCATGGAGCGAGCGCTAAATGGTGAATGTGTATTACTGTTCGAACCATTAAGGTTGGGCGAGTTCTCTAACTTAAATATATTCGTCAAGAACCACGTGAACTCTGTCATTCTGACTGGCATTCGCTCTGAAGTAACTCAAAATATAATCCTATTAATTGGAGCACAAAAAGGGCACTTCAGTATTGAAAACAAAGAAACACTTCGACGCTTTCGCCCTCTAATAGAGCGAGCGGTAATAGACATCGAGACCAAAGAGAAGTTACAACGTATCGTTGATGTACGTACAACAGAGCTAGCTAAAGCACGCGAAGAAGCTGAACTCGCAAACCAATCTAAGTCCGAGTTTCTGGCCATGATGAGCCATGAAATCCGAACGCCGCTTAATTCCGTTCTGGGTATGCTCGATATACTAAGGCAATCAACATTATCCAACGAGCAGTTCGAAGCGCTGTGTCAAATGGAGAGCTCTGCGGAACTGCTTCTCGCCATCATAAGTGACATCCTGGATCTCTCTAAAATCGAGTCGGGTAGCTTTCAGTTACATGAGCAGTGGACCAATTTAAGTGACGCTGTGACGTTTGTTATTTCCCAGCAAAAACAAATAGCTATTAGTAAAAACCTCAACTTCAATCTTGATTGCCGCATACCGCCAGACAAACAGTATTGGATTGATTCGACCAGGTTATCTCAGGTCTTATTTAATCTTATCGGTAACGCGATTAAATTCACCGACAGCGGTACAGTGAGCGTTTCGGTTTTGGAACAGAAAGACGAGCTAATAATTTCCGTCTCTGACACGGGCATTGGTATATCAAAAGCCAAACAAGCTCGTTTATTCACGGCTTTTCATCAAGGCGACAGATCGATAACCAGACGTTTCGGAGGAACAGGATTAGGCCTGGCCATCACCAAACATTTAGTGGAGATGATGCGCGGAACCATCATAGTTGATAGTAAAGAACACGTGGGCTCGTCATTCACTATAAAGATTCCGGTATTGACTAGGCTTCATCAGAATCGTCCTGTAAAAATTGAAGCAAACAGCCCAGTCAAAGCATTAAATTTACTTGTGGTTGAAGATACGCATTCAAACCAGCTCGTGATTAAATTAATTCTCAACAAGTTAGGACATAACGTTCACATCTCAAGCCATGGTGAAGAAGCACTGGCATTTCTGGAAGATAACAGCGACTCAATCGACATTATACTTATGGATGTATCGATGCCAGTCATGGACGGCATTACCGCAACGCGCTTGATCCGAGAGAAAGGCATCACGATTCCAATCATCGCATTAACAGCACACGCTTTAGAAAGTGACCGTGACAAATGCTTAGAAGCCGGTATGGACAGCTTCATTTCCAAACCAGTCCGTAGACAAGACATCTATGAAGCCATTCAAGTGTTTGTAGAAAATGATTAGCCTTAATATAGATCTTAACAATCGATAGATTATTAAGATCTATATTAAGTATTTTATGGTAAATAGCCATTATGTTTAATGAAAGCCTCAAAACCCTGGATGAAATTGAAATAAGAGAGGGATAGGAGGTTAAATCAGTCTAGATTTGGCGTAGCGTTATGCTTTATTTAACATAATATACATAATGCGTAGTGAGCCAGTTCTAGTTTAGCCATAAGGAAAGCCACGCAACTCATTGAAATACTTGATAAACCTAGCCCGTTAAACTTTTTTCCGATGCTGTGCCATAGCGTCTGCGCCTCGTACGTTTTGGCTTTATCCATCGCCAAACCGACTAACGCCTTTTCTTTATCTTCGCCAATTGCCTCAGCAAGCATAAGTATCTGATGTTCCTTAAGAAAGTTTCTTCCTTTTCTTATATCTGTCAGCATTTGAGGGCTTATCCCTAAATCATGTGCAATCTGCTTGTATTGCACATATTTCATTTGTGCTTTGTAGGCTTCTAGCAGTTGGTTTGTATACATTTTTAAAACTCCATCTTTCGATACTTGGATCAATCATAGCGCATTAGCACGTAAATTGACGTATTTACAATATGTGAATTTACATATTTACTATATGTGAATTTACGTACTCAACACCCCTAAGAGACTTAACAATGGCTTTTGAACTTAATAGACCTCAAAAACGTCCGGTTTACTTCGAGCATCATTCAGACGGCTTTTGGTGCTCTATTGATGGTCAGCCTGAGTACTTCAAGTCTAAACAGGAAATGTATCTGTTTGCGTGTGGTGAGTGTCGTGAACTGATTCAAATCACGGATGAAAATGAACGCGAGCTTCGTGAGTCTGGCGCGTTTGATGCGGATTACTGCGATGAATAGAACTCTTATCGACTTTGTGAGCTTCTCTGGCTCTCCTGAGTTATTAGAACGCTGTAAAAATATGGCTAAGGAACGTTTTGCGATCACTCAAATCAATGAGTTTGAATCACAAAACGCCGTGGCTATCGCACATCGTGAGAAAACGAAAATCGCCTACTTTATGGAAAATTTGGCGGAGGTACTTGGCTGTGATGAGCGTAGTGAATTCGCCAATAGTGATCTCTATTTTGCGGCGGCGGACAAAGAACTAAAGAACGCCAATTTAGAAATCGCCACGGATAAGACGTTTAAAGAGTGTTACGACAGTCTGATTTCCAACATTGGTATCGATATGTTGGACGTGCTTTGTCACGGTGAGGTGGAATCGTTTCTTGAGGTACTTCAGAACGAAATCAGCTATGAGGGTAATCATTGGGAAATCCAACGTAAAGGCGGCGGATTTTCTGGTTATCGTCATTCGGCTAAGTTGCTTTGTAACGGTACGCAAGCGGGTTTAGTGGCATGGGGCGCGACTAACTTTGGCTTTTATGTATCGTTCTCTGGTAAGGGCTGCGAGGCGGTTGATATGGCAAAACTTCAACATGCGCTTAAGCAGATTCCTAATACCAAGTTGACCCGTGTTGATATTGCGTTGGATGACATGCAAGGCAATGTGACGATTGATGAAATTAAGGAACGTTATTGCAACGGTGAGTTCATTACTCGCGGTACGCCTCCCTCATGGGGTGAGTTTTGGGGCGGTCGCGGTATGAGTAAAGAAGACCGTAGAAAATGCGGTTTGGTTCCTGATGCGGGTCATACGTTTTACGTGGGTGCACGTGAGAACGGCAAGATATTCCGCGCCTACCATAAGGGTGCACAACTTAAGTGTAAGGACTTCCCAAACTGGAACCGTTTCGAGGTGCAAATTGGTAATCGCTTCCGTGTGATTCCTTTGGATGTACTGACTAACAGTGACCAGTATTTTTCGGGTGCGTACCCTGCTCTATCGTCTTTGATTCCTAGTGTTGCCCCTGTTGCGATTCCAACGGTTAAGGTGCAATTCAAAACAACATTAGAGAACGCTATCAAGCATGCGAAAACGCAATACGGCAAGTTGATTAACTTAATGTCACAGCTTTACGCCGATGAAAAGAATTCGCATGAAAAAATCATTAAGCGTCTTACTGACGGCTTAGATATTACGGATATCCCCGACCGGATTAACTTTCCAGTCGGTCGGGCTTTAAACGCAATCAATCTGGAGTAAATGAAATGAGTAACACAATTACTGTTGTTGTCGCTGGCTGTGAGCATTCGGTGGGTTTGTCCAAAAAGGACGATACACCATATAACTTTGCTCAACTTAATATTCTCACACCTAACCAAGGTTGGAAGTCAGCAAAGGGTCAGTGTAAGGCGTATGGCCTGACACAAAAACAAATGTCGATGTCGGCTAACCCTGCTCTGCTTGCTGAGTTTGACAAGATTCAAAACCAGTTCCCTGTTAAGTGTGTTCTGACTCTTGAGCCAGACCCTGAGAACCCTCAGCGTAACTTAGTTACTGATTTCAAAATTGCGGAATTAGAAGACGAATTATGACTCTTTCAGTCTGCGCCGAAATCCTCACTGATGGAACGATTAAGGCTTTCCCCTACGAGCCCTTAGCCAATTGCACGTTCGTTATGGTGAGCAATGACGACTATCAGTTGATGAGTACCAGCGCAAGCTTGGAGTTTGATATTGATGCAGCATTTTACGCGGAAATAACGGGTTATTTGCTGCTCTCTTTCGTGTCCGGCCATGTGCTAGGACGAATCGTTAAAGGGCTTGGTAAAGCCTAACTTTGTAAAAACCTTTTGGAGATATTCCTATGAAAAAACTATCTGTACTTCTAGCAACTGCGGTTGCATCTGGCTCTACGTTCGCAGCTGACCACTCTGCGGCTATCGGTACGGCGGTAACTGAAGGTCAAGCAAACTACACATTAGTAGTGGTTGGTTTGATTGGTCTAGCGGCTATCGGTTTCGGCCTTCGCATGATGATTGGCGCGATGCGTTCGTAATCACTATGCAGGATTTATATACCACCACTATCACCTTGCTTTTCGCTCTCTCGATGTTTGGTGGATTTGTCGGGGGTTTTAAGTCTGGTATCAACGCCTCCTAGTGGGGCGTTTTTTAATTCTAGGAGTTTCAATGAGTATTAAACAAAGCATTGCGACACTGTTGGTATTACTGAGTTTTTCGTTTAGTGCTTATTCTCAAGACATATTTGAGTGGAAATTTCATTCATCTAATTCATATTGTGGTTACGACGTCGTATATGCAGATGCTTCTTTTGCTTCGTCATTTTCTTGTTCTCATCCTACTATTGGTGAATATTATGATTGTAGAATTGAGGGGTATTCATCACAAAGGAATTTTGTTTGTAGTCTAGACGATCGAGGTAAAACACATGCCGTTTCTCTGGCATATCTTTATGTATTGGATATTTGCCCCGATGGTACGGAATTAGTTGATGGTGAGTGTGTTGAGCCTCCACCTCCTCCGTTTTGTTCTGAGCCTTCGACAATACAGCAAATGAGGGATTTTGAATCCAGTTGCTTTGATGACGGCGGTTCTCCCACCATTATTTGTAATGATCAAGTTGACCCGCCAGATTTCCGTATGTCTTGCGATATAGAGCCGCCTCCACCAACTGGCTGTGAGCCTGGTTCCCCTTCGTTTCCTGCTTGTTTGGATGATGAAAACAAATGCGACGAAAATCATCCTGATTGGGATCCAAGATACGGTATGTGTTGTTCACCAGAAAATAACTACTGTGACGTGCCGCCTCCTGAGTCTTGTACTATTTTTTCCGCTAACTATCCGGCCTGTATGGGTGACAATGATATAACACCGCCTGACAGTGGTGATTTGGGCGACCCTTCTTTTCCAGATGGTGGCGGTTCTGGTGGTAACGGCTCTGGTTCTACGGATTCAAACAAACCTCAACCGGATGTCGATAATACCAGTGATGAGTTATCCGCTATTAAGTCAATGAATGATGATTTGAACTCTCAGCTCAATGCTATCAATAACGACATGAATAAAAACCAAGCGGAAACGAAATCCGCTCTCGATGCACTTAAGGCTTCTACAGATTTAAACACCCAATCGGTAATTGATGGGGCGAATCACGTAGCGGGGGCTCTTGATGGCCAATCAGAAATGCTTTCTGGAATTGGTAACAAAACCAATCAATATTTGAAGTCAATTAATACTCTGTTAAACAATGGCTTTGGTGAACTTGCTAATGGGCTTAATGGTGTTGGTTCGGGTCTGGATGGTTTATCCGCTACTAATCAACAAGGTTTCGGTGATGTTATTTCTGCTATTGAGGGTTTAGGCGAACCAATGGTTAACGGTGGCAACGGCTCACCAGTGATGGAATTATATTCCGGTTCAGCTTATACAGCGCTTCAAGGTGAGGTCGATATATTAAAAGCTGAATATGAAGATATGCTGAATCAATACAGAAGCTATTTTTCATTCAGTCAAGCTGTAGATGGTGGTTCCTTTAATTCACATGATATTGATTTAAATTGGCATGGTACGGCAATAAATAAATCTAATCAGGTCATGGCGTCGATGCGCGATAATGCGGGAATCATTTCAGCGGTGGTTTTATTTATATTTGGCATGATGGGAATTAGAGCGATTTCGGGGGCTTTCTAATGATTGAGTTTTTTCAATATTTCGCGGATTGGGGCGACACGGTATTAAATTATTTTACAAATATAAACGGATATTTCGATGCGTTTTTTATTTGGCTCCAAACGTGGTGGATAAAAATGAAATTCACGGTAACGATTGAGTTTCTGAGAATCTCTTATCTTGTCGCCACAACCTTATTAGAAGAAATCGGATTCAGTTCTTTATTTAGTGATTTATTTAATGTGCTCCCTGCTGAGCTTCGCTATTGGGGAATATTGTTTAAGGTTCCCGAAGGTATGGCGCTCTATGCCAACTGTGCGGCAACTGCAATGGTAATGAGAATGTCAAGGTAATCATTATGGCTATCACTATTCGAACGGGCGGTAATGGCTCGTATAAGTCAGCGTATGCGGCTTGGTTTGTTATCCTCCCTGCTCTTAAAGCTGGTCGGGTTGTTGTGACCAACTTTGAGGGAATGGAACCTTTAGAAGTTATTGAGGAACGTTTAAACATCAAGTTCCCATCCTCTACAAAGCTTATCCGTATTTTCTCGCGTTCGGAGGTTGGGATAGACTTGTGGCAACACTTCTTTTGTTGGTGTCCTCTCAATGCATTAATTGTTATTGATGAGTGTCAGGATATATTTTCAAAGAATGTGGGCTTTGATGGTAAGAAAATAAAATACCGTCCTTTGGATGAGTTTTTGCCAAACCTGCCGCCTTGGTATAAAGAATTTTTCGATTCGCGTCATATCCCTATTGATGTTAATTCCCTTAAGCCGTCTGAAATCGACGATTTAGGTCAGGCCGAATATGATAAGGATGGTCGGATAATATATCCCCTAACTTACAACGAGGGCTTTATGCGCCATCGTAAATACAACTGGGATATTGAATTGCTTTCCCCTGACTGGTTGCAAATAGATAGCTCTATTAAAGCCTGTGCGGAGCAAGCATTCTTTCATAAAAACAGGGATGGTTTTTTCTTCGCTAAACGTAAACCGTGGATATACAAACATCCTACCAACGTTACTAAACCAGTTATTCCCCAAAAAAAAGACGCTAACTTATTTACTAAGAAAGTCCCCTTAGAAGCGCATTTGCTTTATAAATCTACGGGGACGGGTGTTGCTACAAAATCGGGTGGCTTAAATACATTATTTCGTTCACCGAAATTCTTTTTAGCCTTATTTCTAATGATTGCTTGTCCGGTATATTTTATTTATGGCGCTATGGATTTATATCTTGAAGATGAAAGTGAGGTTTCACCAGATGAACCTCAGACGCAGATTGACGGCCAAATTGTGGAACCTTCTCCGGTTGGGCGGACTTCGCAAGGTTCTCAAGGTAATACTGTTTTATCTGGCGGTGGGAATCCTAATCCGAATAGCCAGCAAGGGGTTAATAACAGCTCTCCTTATGTTCCAGTAAACCAAGTGCTCTACTTTGAGGGTTTGCAATCGGCCTACCTGTCCGGCTTTCATAAGCGTACTAACGTAAGGGTGAAAAATGGAACACAGATGCGATCATCTAACTTCGATATCGTTATCAATGCCTATACCGATGATGGGCTTTATTCCCTTAACAAGCGTTATCTCGATACCGTCGACGTTACCTTTGAATTGATTGATGAATGTTTGATGGTGCTTAAGCAAGGTCAGTTAAAGAGTTTGATTACTTGTGAGCCGTCGAATCCGGTTCAGAGTCGGGAACGCGAACCAATAGAAAGTGATGTGGCAAGTATTGGCTCTTTGCGCAGTCAGGCCATGAGCGACAACTCTTTTATTATGTGAGGTATTTTTGATGGATGAATATGTAACACATCAACAGTTGATAGAAGTAATTGAGGCAATGTCCTCGATGTCACTTTTCGATATGTTTCTTGGTGGTCTTTTCGGTGGTTTTATAGGTGCGATACTTACCAACTGGTATTTGCTTAAAAACTTCGACCCGAAGGGATAAGGAGTTGCGGAGCGACGACGAGGCACCAAGCCGCCCACTTTACTCAAATATCCTCTAAACCTAATCGGCGCGGTTAGCTTACTAAATCCAATTTATAAGCTGCCGCCCCCCTTCCTGCTAGACCTTTACTTAAGTTACAGGGCACTGCCAGTGTCAGGTTCAATCATATCTATTCCATAGTGCTCTAAATCAATCGAGTGTCGAGATTGATTTCTCTCGATAGCGGCTAGGACAAATGACGACGACGAAGACTGAGGAGGAGGAATGCGGACGTGCTGCGACCGCCCCGTATAGTAATACGGGGTGAAAGTCTCCCCCCCCGTATCTTAAACTTTTAACCTACTATTTCTTATATTTTATCTTGTGCAGTGCCCTGACGTATTTCATTAACTTCGACACGATCATTGCGTCCGGTTCTGCTCCAAGTTCTAACAGCGCAATCCCTGTGAGAATTTGTTGCGCTGTCACTAGCTGCCCGTTTGGAAGCTCTAGGGCATTTTTGTGCATTTTGAAGTTTTCCCAATCTTCGGAGGTGGCTAGTTCCCTCCCTTTGGTCATCCTCATTAGGCGTTTGCATTCGGGTGGTATGGGTTTTCCGCTATCCCAATTTTTGACCACCCTCACAGTTTTAAAACATAGTTTTGCGGTTTCTTCTACGCTTAAACCACATTCAAATTCACGAAAAACGTAATTCTTGCTCATTTTTCGAAAGTTCGTCATACAAACCCTTATAATCAAAGGGTTGTATATGTAATCGATATGAGATTCTATGTAATTGTTTTTCTTCAGTATTCAACATAAACCGACATAATGCGTAGTAAGGAGTTAAAAGATTAACAGTGCTGATGTCAGCTTAATTACACCGTATTTGGCTTTTGCTTCTTTAAAGGTTTTATCCGCTTTCTTGCCTGGACCATGAATTCAACTTCACCACGACGTCCAATTTTTTAAAAACCAGTCATCAGCTTTAAACGCCGATTAAGTTCTTACACTGATTCTTTTGTTACGTTCGACACCATGCACGTAGGCTCTGCATCTTGCTTATTCATCTTGTTCATTCAAGTAACCGAACAGCTGGATTGATTTTATATTGCTTGCCTACAACATTCTGAGCTAACAAGATCCTTGAACCAAAGTTCGCTCGGTTTATCAGTTCAAGTTGGCGTTCTTAAAGTTCTGATACTAATTCGCCTGAATATTCCAATTAAGCCATCTTTGAGATTGAACTTCTTACGCTCTGATTTTATAGCGTTCTCATTGTGTAGATACGCTCTCAACATTTCTGACTTGCCGAATTGCTGGCGATCAGTGAAATGTTGTCTGCTGCTTCTTATGAACTGAAAGCGCTTTGACTTTAATCCGGAGTTATTGACGGCGTCACTTGCACCAAGTTCCTGCTGCGTATGGCTCTTGGTGTTTCTCAAATGTCGCCTTCATTTCTATTGTGAGCTTACCAGCAGGATGTGCGTGCGCGATTTGTTTGTAGAAAGTTCCCGTTCCTAACTAGTGTGACATGTGGCACTCGTTGCAACACCAATAACAACCATTTGACTGGTCGTATTTTTTCTTCGCTTCAATGACTGCTTCAGCACAATTATCAAATAAGCCTAAATAAGTCTTGGATTGGATTCTATCAAAATGAGGACAACCCGAGTTATGGACCTCATAGTCACCACTATTATGGACCTCGTGGTCGCTATTATCTTGAGCTATATCGCTTACGTAATATGCTAGTTTCATTGTCTAGCCCATCTTGTTAAATGTGATATTCAAGATAAATATAGCTGAAAAAACCAGACTGAGAATACTCGCCATATGCAGATCCCACCTCTTCCTAGAGCTTGCGAGAATCTCGATAACATTAAGTTACGCGGTCACTAATGCTTATAATTGTCAGGATATTAATTGATGTTCTTTGGAGTTAAATGTCTGACTTCCCTGCTCTTTTTTTTGCTTCAGAGCTAAGTCGTTTTGGTTTGTTCTTCCCATTGGCCGTCGCCCGAAGGAACTGGAAAGATTTGTGTACTGGCGTGACGAACATCGTCAGTTCGTGGAAATGTACGGACACATAGGACAACCCAAGGTCTATCCCGCAAAAGAAAACGTCTTACCGTTTCGTGGCGCCGTTGAATGAAAGCCGTCGTGTGGGTTCCAAGTACAGATATGCGTTAAGCGACTCTTTGAACCTTTATGATTTTTGTTACAAACGTAGCGGCTTTCCCTTTTAAGTTCTCGGCGTGATAAGACTCCGGAAAAACTAAGTCTAAATTAATGGAGTCTCCTGTTTTTGCGCCAATCAAGCCGCTTTCAAAGCCATCTATCATTCTATTAGAACCAATTTCGATTGGAAAATTCTCTGCCTTTCCTCCCTCGAATGGTTTGTTATCGATAAAGCCTTCGAAGTTTATTATTACTTTGTCCCCAAAGCGAATTGGGTCGTATACTTCTACTCGCTTCTCGGGTGCAAGTTTTGTGGGATGCTTTTGCTGTTCGGTATCAGGAGTCGCGTTCAGTCTTCTGAACGCCAAGGCTTTTCCAAACATTCTAAACGAAACATCTGTAGACTTCGTTTTGCGAATGAATTTGCACTTTTCAGAGATTGGAGTCAACCAAATAGGCTCATAGGTTTCATATTCAGGTTCGGGCATCTCAACACTACATAGATTTCGAGATGAATCCAAAATTAAGTAACCAAGGAATTCACCAGTAAGATCGAAAGTAACTATGGATTCTTTTTGTTTTTCAATAATACCAACAACATCATATTGTCGGTTCAATATTAAGTTGCCAATCAACCAGCCCAAATGAGCGCCAGTAACGTCGATAAAGTTAGAGCCACTTCTAGCGATGTTGTAAGCAAATTCTATTTTTTTTACCGTGCCTAATGTCAGCTTTCGGGAGGACGGAATTCCACCAAATACAAATCCTCCACCGCAATTGCTAATAGTAGATTGGCTCAATGAAACTTCCGAACCACCTTGCTTAAATAACATTGTTTTGTCGTTAAGTATTTGAAATGAAACACCCTTATCGGACATTTCCAACCGCTCTATTGATAACGGCTTGTCAGCTTCAATGTTTAAAATTAAAGAAAGCTCTCTTGGCTTTGGTCTGAATTCAATAGTGGTCCCCTCAGATTTAATATCAACCTCTCCAACTGCGGCTGTAAACTGGTTTCGGTTTATAAAAGCGACTTTTTTCCCATCTTTATCGGAGAATATGGCATTTACTAATACCGGTTCATCTTGTTCAGCTGGGTACTCAAACCATAAGATTGGTTTACCACATATTTCAACAGCTACTTGAGTAAATTCTATTGTATTACTTCCCAAGCGGATAACGTCATCCTCGCAAAGCTCCAAACGCTCTCTCACATAACCATGTGTTAAGGCAAAAGGTTTCGCTTTTGCTTTCCAAACTGTTTTTTTGGATTTTCTTTTTCCAGTTACATGATGGTGACAACCGCCACACAACAAAGTCATATGTTCAGGGTTGTGCTCATGTGCATTATTAAATTCTGGTTCAATATGCTCGTAATCACAAAACATAGAGCCACATATTACACACCCGTAACCTGCGTCTTTTCTTATTTTCTGTCTAATGTCCTGTGGAATATAGCGCTTTAAGCCATGTTTGTTTTCTTTTTGTTTGCTCATATATTTATTAGGTAGCTTGGTTGACTCGTTCCATAATAATTTACATTCATATGAGTGCATAGGTGATAAAGCAAAAAAAGCCGAACCCCATCGCTAATAAGGTTCGGCCTTTTTGCTTCATTTCTGAACAAGAGAAACATCATATGTGTGTGAAGCCAGTCGAGGTTAATCAACTTTACCAAAGTAGCGGCTCCCTGCTCGCTTATTCATTAGCGAAGCTTCAAGTACCCTACTTTTCTTAGATTTGTAGCTATATAGCAAGGCACCTTGAGCGCCACCAGCTACCATAAAGTTGAGTGTAACGCTTCAAAATGCCGTGCGTAGTGAATCTATAAAGCAGTCTTGTTAGCCCATCACACATTGGCTGATGTGTTTATTAAAAGTGACCAGATCAAAAGATCCTTTAATCTCAAACAGCACCTTACCAACCTCGCTCAGGTAAAGCTCGATCTCACAATCCAGATCCAATGTGCCGGACGTTTCAACAGAGAACGCGTTTACCTTGCTATACGGCAACGATGTATAGTCCACTTTTGAGCCAGTAATCCCCTGAACGTTCGCAGCAATAACTCGTTTGTTGGTGAAAACCACTTGATCGCGGATACTTTTGAAAGCGGCAATGATTTCTTCGCCATCAATCAGAAACTTGTAGAAATCTTCTCTCACCTTCGATTCTTCAATCGGTTTTAGCTTAAACACCGATGAGTTTTCAAAATCGATCATGACTATCTCCTATTCAGGTATGCGTTTTTGAGCCAGTTGCCCTCGTGTATCCATCTCACCAACGTCTTTCCAGCCATGTTTACGATAGAACGCAACACCTTGGCTATTGGCTGGTAAATACCTTAACTGGACATACTGGCATTTGGCAGATTTTAATTGTGAAAATATGAAGTCTTGCAACTCGCTACCCAAACCTTGTCCACGAAACTCCGGTTTTAAGTAAAAAAGGTTTATGTAGCCATATTTTACGCCTTCATCATCCATCAAGTCTTTCCTAAACTCGATTTGACCAATGGTTTCATCGTTTTTGATTACATGATAAAAACCAGCGTCCGGCAAAGACGCTAATCTCCCAAACCACGCTGTCGTATCTTCAGTATTAAAGCCATCAAGGCTGCCATAACTGACTGCATAAGCATCTTTACGAAAGGCTAAACATAAATCTAATTGCTGTTCGATGTTTACGGGAACAAATTCCATTTCTCGCTCCGTGATTGGTCAGGCTCTGACGTTAAGGTAGATAGTGAAAAGATGAGTGCGTGACAGCCGAAAGACACTAAAATTGCTTTTCCATACGTAGCAGCTTCCACGACTTGCCGTTAAAGTATCTGGTACCGGATTCAACCGTTAACGTCTTAAAACCAAGAGATTCATAACACTTCCTAGCCGCCGTATTATGTTCAAAGACCGCTAAACTCAGTATTTCGGCAGACAGATCATTTCTTGCCTTATCAATCACTAGCGTCATCATCTTCTTTGCGAGCCCTTGGCCACGAAACTCTTCGCTTATAAAAACTCGACAGATCCGATAATGATCTTCTGTTACTTTGTACAGTTCGATAAACCCTACATTGTTGCTATTCATGGTGACAAGATAAGGGTGCACTTCAGCTTGAGCACAGTGTCGTTTGATTTGTGTTTGAGTCAATGGAAAAGTGTATGCTGGTCCGCCCCATAAGTAATTCAACTCATCGGTCTTAATCCATTCCACCAGCTGTTTAAAATGGGATTGCTTAAACTCGGTTAACTTCATACTTCCCCAGAAGATCCAAAGCGTTATCGTCAATCAACAGGTGGAATAATACAGCTTGCTAGCATTCGTCACAAACTTCTCGTTTATAAACCGTTTGAGACTCATCAAGACAGTCACGCATTTCATTTGGTGCTTTTTGATAATCAGACTCAAAACTAAAAGCCGAACCCCATCGCTAAGGTTCGGCTTTAGTGTTGGCTTCATATTTGAGTAGTCAATACGACTCAAATGTGTAAGCCAGTCGAGGCCAATCGACTTAACTATGTTATGAGTAGCTGGCACCTTGTGTAAACCGTCATTTTTAGGGTTACGAAGTATGTCGCAAGGTTTCTTATCCGCTTTCATTATTGCTGTTAAGCTTTAGATCCAACACAAAATGATTCCGATGACAGTGTCACTAACATTTCATTCAAATCACTGGCTAGTTCGTCGTAATGTGGAGTCGGATATACTTCTCAGGAACCTTATACCTAAAGCGCTGACCGATTTTTAAATTGGATTTCACGTATCGACACACAACCTGGTCACCTGTCCCTGATACTCGTTTAATGGATGCTTTACTTCCCTTGTGTTCCATTTCTATCATGACATCGCAATAGCCCTGATACTCATCGAACTGTTTAGTGACTTTTCGCTGAAGCTTATTTTTAATCTTTTTCGCTACCGGATTGGTTTGTGAATCATCCGCAAACGTCGGAGAGCTAAAAAGTACAAAGGCTAATAACGTGACAACGTATCGCATACAGAACCCCATATAAACAATTGATAGATTTGGGGTTATGTTAGTTTTCTACGTTTTAAATACAAAAATGGGACGCTATTTTGCGCCCCATTTAACGTGAAGAAGTAATTGATATGTAGACTAAGCGCGCTTTTTGCCTTTGGCTGTTTTAAAGCCTTGATGAGGGAAAACATTTCGAATTCGTTGTTGGGTTTTCTTCGGGACCGCTTTAGAAAAGACCAATCGCATACCGGTACGCTGATTATAAACTTTCATCTCTCCAGTAAACGGATTATGTTCGCTAATGTCTTCTAAGTTGTGTTTAAAAGACGGCGGCATGTGGCCTTTTACTTTCGTGATATGGCCATCGTCAAACGACACCTTAAGCACTGGTCGGTCAACAGCAATCAGCCAAAAGATAACAACAGCAGCAATCAATATTACGTATAACATTTAATACTCCTTAACTGGATAGCAGCTTACTTAAGTCTTCTTTAATTGACGTTACCTTCTGGCTTGCTTTTTCACTTCTTGACGCTTCGGAAAGCAGGTATTCAATCGCATCAGAGAGTGTACAGCCTAGTTCGTTCGCTCGGCTGGACAGCTTTTCCCAAACCCGGTAATCCAAATCGATGGACTTCTTCTTAGTATGAACTTGTTCAGCATTGAAATGGCGTTTGCGTTTTGCACGAATTGCTTGCTTAAGCTTATTCTCAAGCTCTTCTGACATGTGGTTATCTATCCATGCCAGTACTTGTGTAGGTTCGTGCTCAAGACGTCGTAGCTCAGCGACTGCGGCATCTGCTTCACTGGAGTCAATGTGACGCGTTATCGCCTCTCCATCCTTCCACTTCTTGATCAGATAGTTCCACTTCCACCCACATTCCAAATTTTCAAGTTGCTGATATTTCATCCTTTCCGACCCATATTTCTCACCTAGTGACAGCGTAACCCAGTTATTTAAGATCAGCAAACAAATCTCTATGAAGTATCGATGCTGATCACTCATTTGTCTAAGTCTTGAGCAAGCTAACCCGTACCGAATTGTTATTGTAGAAATTGGGACTAGGGAGTTATTGGCGGTTTCGCTATAATGGCGCCAAATTAAATGATGATGAATTTTAATGAACCAACTTAACTGGCAAGACGTTACGCCTTCGTTCGATGAATACGAAGCATTATTGAAGTCCGCTTCGACATTACCAAAGAAGACATTTGTTGATCTACAACCTCGAATGTCCGCCACAATCTCTCGCTTCACAAACATTGGTGGCCTTACCCGTATCCTACTGATTAATTGCGTTGATAATTCAATATACCGTGGATTTATCAGTAAGGCGGTCGAACAAAGTGCTTCTTCGCCAGTGGTGACAACCGAATCGCTCGACGCGAAACATTTGTTTGATCGTTACAGTATCGCTGAGAATGGCGAAGTGACGTTAGAACAGGGACTCATTGCTCAAGCGGATGGCGGTTACCTCATGGTTCCTGCCAATTTGATTCTGGCAAACCCTGGTTACTGGCCAAGTATTAAAGCGGCCATTCAAAAGCAACCATTTGCTGCAATGAACATGAGCCCTACGCGCGTTGCTGTGCCTGCCGTTACATCAAACACATACGACGTAAAACTCATTGTAACGGGTGACAGAAGCCAGTTAGCAGAACTTGAATATGTCGATGAGGATTTCTCATCAGGCCTTTGTATGTATACCGAGGTTGAGGAAGACATCCACTTATCTCAGGACAATTTATCTTCCTACCTGGGTTATGTGAATTGGGTGTGTGCGGAGTACAACCTGCCAAGTTTGGATAAAGACGCTTATCGAAGACTTATGCTCGCTGGTATGCGTGAAATGGAAGACCAGCATTATCTTCCCCTTGGCGTAATGTGGCATTGTCAGCTTTTAACCCTTGCCAGCCAACACTGTGATTCAGAAGTAATCGACTTCAAGGCGATAGACAATGCGATTGACGACAAATACTACCGTGAATCTTACCTGCCACAACGCGCTGTGTACGACATACTTGATGGTCAGGTGATCATTGAAACAACCGGTGAGCAAGTTGGTCAGATTAATGGCTTAACGGTTATTGATATGGCGGGTCACCCGGTGTCTTATGGCGAGCCTGCGCGTATTTCCTGTGTGATTCACTTTGGTGACGGTGATGTCTCGGACGTTGAGCGCAAAGCTGAACTCGGCGGCAACTTACACGCCAAAGGTATGATGATCATGCAGGCGTTTTTGAGTTCTGCGCTAAACTTTGATGAACCATTACCCTACGCCGCTTCTATTGTGTTTGAACAGTCTTATAGTGAAGTTGATGGTGATAGCGCCTCGCTTGCTGAACTATGCTGTTTAGTAAGTGCACTGTCTGAATGTGCGGTGGACCAACAGATCGCCGTCACGGGTGCTGTGGACCAATTTGGTCGGGTGCAAGCCGTTGGTGGTCTGAATGAAAAAATCGAAGGCTTCTATCAGGTTTGTAAGCATCAAGGCTTTACCGGGCGCCAGGGTGTGATTCTACCTGAGACAAATCTTAAGCACTTAGCCTTACATAAAAGCGTCATAGAAAGCATTCAGAATGGAGAGTTCAACATTTGGTCAGTATCTACTGTCGATGAAGCCATTCCTATCTTGATGGGTAAACCATTCCGTGGTGAAGACGACAGCATTATTGGAAAAATTGCTGAACGTATTGAAAACTTTGAAAGACATGAACACACGGAAGGATTTGTGCAGCGTATCAAAAACTGGTTTGTTTAGTACTGATCGGAGTTGTTTAGCGTACACGTGTTCACTAAGATGCATCTGTCAAAAATTGGAGTGATTGATAATGCAAAACAAACGTGATTCTTATAATCGTGATGATCTTCTAGCTTCGAGCCAAGGTGAGCTATTCGGCCCAGGTCGCCCACAACTACCTGCGCCAAACATGCTTATGATGGATCGTATTACCAAAATGTCAGAAACGGAAGGCGACTTTGGTAAAGGCTTAATTCTAGCGGAATTGGATATTACTCCAGATCTTTGGTTCTTTGATTGCCACTTCCCTGGTGACCCGGTAATGCCAGGTTGTCTTGGCCTAGATGCTATGTGGCAGCTTGTTGGCTTCTACCTAGGCTGGATTGGCGGTGAAGGTAAAGGCCGTGCTCTGGGTGTAGGTGAAGTGAAATTCACAGGTCAGATCCTGCCAACAGCGAAAAAAGTAACCTACGAAATCCACATGAAGCGCGTCGTAAACCGTAAGCTTGTTATGGGTCTAGCGGATGGCCGTGTATTAGTAGACGGTAAAGAAATCTACGTAGCGAAAGATCTTAAAGTTGGTTTGTTCCAGGACACTTCTAGCTTCTAAGCTAAGATTTTCTGCTATTTCTTAAAGGGCTCCGGTTGGAGCCTTTTTTGTATCTCATGCTTTTTGTTGCACTTCGCGATACCCATCCCTGTCAATTTTCTTTTGCTCAGAATGCAGAAAAGGCTCTTTTAAGAGCCCTTTCAAATCCTTCTATTGTATGTGGGAGTTATTATTTATAGAGACCAGAGTTTTTTTCATCTCTGGCATCACGCCAACCACCTAACCAATACGACCGAGCATCAACTTGTTGATATGGGCAAGCCTCTTGGGACCTTCCATTCAACCCAGCTTTATAGCCTTGAGATTGAGCTCGTTCTAGGCGATCACGCTTTTGTCTCTTCATAGGTAATTCCTCATACAGATCCATTTGAAAAATTGCTTCTGTTTTTGTGAAACTTTAATGGAGTTTTTATGACTCCAACTACAAGAATCGATCAACTTTGGAATTTTCTCAAGGCATAAAAAAAGCACAGACTCAAATCTGTGAGTCTGTGCTTGTATTAAAATTTTTTAACTATTTTCTACGGAACCCAAACAAGCCAAGTATGGTCAAAGCTAACCAACCAAGTCCGGCACCTTCGCGTGTCGCACTTTCTTCTTCCACGTTTCGAGAAACGATGTCGTCCTGTGTTTGATCAGGAATAGGCATTAGTTTAACCGCAACGACTTCTTCGGTAACATCACAAGAAGCATTGTGCGCTGCAGAGTTATAGCCGCCAGAACACTTCAATGCAGTAGCTGATATCACACCTGCATCGTTGATGTCTGTTGCATCGATGATACGGAACTGGTTGTTCGCGTCAGAGTAGTCACCACCGTTAGTCAGTGAATCTAGAAGCCATGCCTTACCACCGAATAGTGATTCAGCACGTTCGCTTGCTGCACCATCTGCGCTATATGGGTAAATGAATCCGCGCTTACGACGTGGTTTACCGTCATCTTCACGCGTAGAGTCAGCGTCTATCTGACCGACAATTTCGTTGTAAGCGTTAATGCCACCCATTTTACCGCCCGCACCATTAAAGAAGATGCCAGAAGTTGGGTACACTGCGCTTAGAGAGTCAGAACGAACATCAGGTACGATAAACAAACGATTAGGATATGCACCCGCTGTCGGGATACTGCGTTTTGCCTCACCGATACCAACAAAGTTTGAGTTAACGGCTGTCAGACGTGAGTTCGAGTGAATGGTATCACCGTCTTCTCTCTGACGTGCGCCAGTTACCACTTTGTTCGACCAAGTAACGTTTTCGATCGATGTTTCAGACGCAAGCGTGCCCACAAACACGGTCGCGTTCATGTAGTTGTTGTCAGAATACGTGTTGTAACCAACGCCGTAGACTGTCGTACCATCAACGATGAAATCACGCATGCTACCTTGAGCCAGACGATTGTTGTCGCTTGACGTATTACTTGGCCACGATAGCTCTGAAACATCACCGTTCTGGTCCCAGATAGCAGCTTTAGAGGTATGGTGAGTACCGTTATTGTTGCTTGCTGTACGCGAAACACTACCCGATGTGAAAGTACCATCAGTTTTCCACGCATGGCTTTCAACAACAGCCGCTTGATCTTCTTCGGTAACGATATTTGGAGTAAACGGAGCAACCACTGTGTTACGCGTTTCCAGCGTAGATGAATCATCTGCACTGATTACGCTTTGGTTACCAACTGCTTCACCGGTTGACGTTAAGCTATTGATAACGTTGTTGTACTCATTTGTGTACGCCGCGCTATTACCTTCGACAAATGCCAAAGCATTTGAGGTAAAGTCTTTGTAGCGTTCGTTCTCCCAAGGCACAATGTTTACCGCAGACCATGTCTCACAGGTGTTGTAGCCAAGGTTGTAATAACAGTAACTTTCAAAATCATCACGATCGTCTACGTAAGAAAATCGAGAGTCCATTCCAAATGGTACTTCTTCACGGTAGCTAATACCGTCGACTGCCTGACCTGCCGATAATGGCGTTGTACGGCTCTCTACGGCCAGCTTAAATTGATCATCTGTACAGTTTGCTGTTGAATCAAAACACCCTAGAGCAAATGGAGAGCCTGTAGAGGCATCCTCAACATCACCCTGCTGAATCGCGACACCATAAGCCGATTCAAAATCGACAACGTCACCGTTTACCTCAGGTGAAACTTCGATAACTTGATACAATGCAGCGTTTGCACTCATTGATGAACCTACCATCATCGCGATGGCGGTTAGTTTGAATTTGTGACTACAATTCATTGAATTCTTAACTATCCTGTTGCATTGCTTCGAGTTCTTCCCATCTCTCGAATGCGATTTCCAACTCCTGCTCAAGAGCAGCAAGCTGTTCCAATACCGGTTGAGTTTGTTCTACAGATTTAGCGAAAAATTCCGGATCATTCACTTGTTCTTGCAACGTCTCAATATCCGACTCTAATTGTTCTAGTTTAGCTGGAAGAGCTTCTAGTTCTCTTTGCAGCTTATATGATAATTTCTTCGAGTTGTTCTTAGGCTGAGGTGTTTTGGGAGTTTCCTCAACCACTTTTTCTTTACTCGCTGCTTTTTCAGCCGACTGACGAGCGGCCAGTACCTGCTCACGTTGCTGTCTTGCATCGTGATAACCACCAACAAATTCTTCGATGACTCCATTTCCTTCGAAGATCCAACTTGTTGTCACCGTATTATCAACAAACTCACGGTCGTGGCTTACTAACAGTAACGTACCCTGATAGTTGGCAAGCATTTCTTCTAAAAGTTCCAACGTTTCGATATCCAAATCGTTGGTTGGTTCGTCAAGAATAAGTAAGTTGTTTGGTTTCAGCAAGATACGCGCTAATAATAGACGGTTTTTTTCACCGCCAGAAAGCGCTTTAACTGGTGTTCTTGCTCGTTTTGGTGCAAATAAGAAATCTTGCAGGTAACTCAGAGCATGGCGCTGACGACCGCCAACCATGACTTCTTGCTTACCATCAGCCAAGTTATCAATCACAGATTTCTCTGGGTCTAATACCTCACGGTACTGGTCAAAGTATGCAACTTCAAGCTTAGTACCACAATGCAGACGTCCTGACTGTGCTTCTAACTGGCCTAAAAGTAACTTAAGTACCGTGCTCTTACCGCAGCCGTTTGGACCAATTAGTGCGATTCGATCGCCACGCATAATATTGAAGCTGAAGTTATCAACGATTTTTTTGCCTTCATAAGCAAAGGATACGTTTTCAGCTTCAAAGACAATTTTACCGGAACGAGAGGCATCATCGATATTCAGGTTAACTTTACCCTGCACATCGCGGCGGTCACGGCGCTCTTCACGGAGTTTCTTCAGTGCGCGCACACGGCCTTCATTACGAGTGCGACGTGCTTTAATGCCCTGACGAATCCATACCTCTTCTTGAGCAAGTTTCTTGTCGAATTCTGCATTCTGCATATCTTCAACACGAAGCATCTCTTCTTTTTCTGTCAGGTAGCCTTCGTAATCACCCGGAAATGAAGCAAGTTGACCACGATCGAGATCCACGATACGTGTTGCCATCGACTTAATGAAAGCACGGTCGTGAGAAATAAAGATGATCGAACCTTTAAAGTCTTTCAGGAAGTTCTCTAACCATTCGATAGTTGTTACATCAAGGTGGTTAGTTGGCTCGTCCAGAAGCAGTACATCAGGATCACACACAAGCGCTCGCGCCAATGCGGCTTTACGTTGCCAACCACCAGATAAATCCGTCAGCTTTGTTTCCGGGCTCAGTTTCAGCGCACTTAAAACATTGTTAACGCGATCATCAAAGCGCCATGCATTGGAATGATCAAGTTGCTCCTGAACCTTAGATAAGCGATTAATGTGCTTTTCACTTGGGTCCTGAGCGACAAGATCCAGAAGATCGTGATAGATCTTCAGCTGTTCACCGACTTCGGCTAAGCCACCCGATACGTATTCGTAAACGGTGCCTTCCTGGTTACGTGGTGGATCTTGCTCTAAACGAGAGACGACGACGTCCTGAGTGATCTGGATTTTTCCGTCATCCAGTACAATGTCGCCAGCAAGCACTTTCATCAACGTGGACTTACCGGCACCATTTCGCCCTACTAAACACACTCGTTCATTTTCTTGTAAGGCAAATTCTGCATGGTCGAGTAACGGATGATCGCCAAATGCCAACTGCGCATTATGAATGGTAAGTAATGCCATTATTTTCCAACCAATTTGTAAGTTGCTCTGAGTCAAACGGCCAGTTCAGCTCAGAATCTTGATATTTGAGTACGGGTATCGTGACGCCGTAACGAGAAAATAGTTCATCATCGAACGCTATGTCGACGATATCAGTCTGTTCCGCCAGACCGACCTCAGTTATTAGAGAGAATGCCATCTCACAAAGATGGCAGCCCTCTGTGCTATACAATGTCAGCACTTCAAAATCCTTTTTTACTCTGCGTGTGTAACCAACCAGCAGTTATGAATGTGTTTGTTACGAGCAAAATCCAGCGGTAGCGTTTGAGAAGAAATGTTTTGAGCCTTCAGACCCAATTCAGCCAACGCTTCTTCATCCATCTTGAAATGACGCTTGTTGTTTGAGAACACGATAGTGCCTTCACTTCTCAGCAGACGCTTCAAGTTTTTCATTAATTTAATGTGGTCACGCTGAACATCGAACGACGTTTCCATACGCTTAGAATTCGAGAATGTCGGTGGATCAATAAAGATAAGATCGTACTCGCCTTTTGCATTTTCTAACCACTGCAGACAATCCGCTTGCTCATAGCGATGCTGGCGCCCTACACAACCGTTAAGCTGCATATTGTCTTTCGCCCAGTTCAGGTAGGTGTTAGACATATCAACCGTCGTGGTTGAACGAGCACCACCAACGGCTGCGTGAACCGTAGCGCTACCTGTATAAGCAAACAGGTTTAAGAAATCTTTCCCTTTTGCCATTTCACCGATGCGACGACGAGTGATTTTATGATCAAGGAAAAGACCCGTATCAAGGTAGTCGTGAAGATTTACGATCAGCTTCACACCATACTCATGAACTTCCAACGTTTCAGAGACTTGTCCCAGTTTCTGGTACTGATTACGGCCTTTTTGTTTCTCACGAACTTTAAGTACGACTTTGTTCGCTTCCACACCCGTTACCTGAATAGTTGCACGGATGATGTCGGTTAAACGACGTTTGGCTTTTTCTTCTGGGATGTTCTTAGGTGCAGCGTACTCTTGAATAACGATTTGATCGCCATATACATCAATTGCAACGTTGTATTCAGGAAGATCGGCATCGTAGATTCGGTAGCAGTCTAGCTCTTCTTTACGAGCCCACTTACCAATCTTACCCATGTTCTTCTTCAGGCGGTTAGAGAAGTCAGGTGCGATTTGTACATTGGTATCCGCGCCTTTCACTTCATCAACACTGCGTTCTGCAATACTGTAATTCTTCTGGTGACACTGTAACGCACCATTGTTTAACTTGAACTGTTTATCCGCACGCATGCGAAGGCAGCTAAGCAATTCATCAGAGCTAGAGAAAATCGACGCTTTGCAGCCACCGAACTCAGATTTAAGCTGCCCACCAAATGCGGTGTATAGCGCAATCAAGCCAGGCTCTGTACCTAAACGCTCACCATATGGAGGGTTAGAAACAATAACGCCATGCTCAAACCCTGCTGGACGAGTGATGGTTGCCGCGTCACCTTGTGCAAATTCGATCAGCTCTTCAACACCTGCTCTGCGAGCGTTATCTTGAGCGACTTTCAATACCTTAGGGTCGTTATCAAAGCCGAAAAACTTTGCGTCAACTTTTTTGACACCACGACGTGCCTGAACATTGGCCTCAGATTTAATCTCTGCCCACAGCTCAGGTTCGAAGTCTTCTAGCGATTCAAAGCCCCATTGCTTACGCTTAACACCAGGCGCCATATTGGCTGCCATCATCGCGGCTTCGATAAGTAACGTGCCTGAACCACACATTGGGTCGAGTAAAGGCTGATGACCATCCCAACCACAACGCATGATGATCGCAGAAGCTAATGTTTCACGAAGAGGTGCACGGCCTGATTCCGGACGGTAGCCACGCTGATGAAGTCCACTACCCACCATATCCACACCAAGCAGTGCTTTGTCTTTGTGCAAACGAACATGAACACGGATATCCGGACGCTCTTTGCTGATATTTGGACGTGGTAATCCTTTCTTTTCAAAGCAATCGACGATGCCATCTTTTACTTTCATCGCACCGTATTGGCTATTGCGGATTTCACGGTTTGTGCCGTTAAAGTCAACAACGAAACGCTTTGAACTATGGAATTGGTTCACCCAGTTAATGGCCATTGTAGAAAGGTACAAGTCCATATCATCGTTACAGGTGAATTCAGATAAAACACGTACAAATCGAGACGCCAAACGGCTCCACAAACAACAGCGATAAACTTGTTCGTTTGTCGCTTTAAATTTTACGCCTGCCTGTACTGGTTTCGCATTTTCGATGCCTAGTTTAGTCAGTTCTTCAACAAGCAAATTTTCCATGCCATTTGAAGTTACCGCGAGATATTGATTCATAGTGTTCTTTCGCTGATAAAAAATGGCTTCAATTATACCTGACTTTACGATCAATGCCTCGTTTTTAAAGGTATTTTCCCTTCCGTTAGCACAAACACTCACCAGTTAAGTGATCTGAAAGTTCCTACATTTTGCATTTTAATCAACTTTCACCTCGTCCTCCTTTTAACCAAGATGCTATTCACACAGCGATAGTGAATACTTATTTACATCCATTTTGGTCTATACCAACAATCAGATATGGTTGTTATTTAATTACATTTTTCTGATATAGGGGAATAAACAGGTGAATGTTAAGCGCCGAGTTGCCTAACATTAAGAGAAACTAAGTTAAAGAAAGTGGAATAAAAGTGACCTACCTCATGATTAAGTGCACGAAAAATGTACAGTTGCAGAGGTATTTATGTGAAAAGAGTGAAGTGTTCGGATAAAAAAAATCGACCTGAAGCGGTCGATTAAGGCAAACAAAGGAACGAAATAAAGAAATTAAATCAGGTTATCCAACCATGGCCATGGGTGCCATCACAAACAGGTGGCTTGCACACGCCATACGGTCGTGCATCACTTTAATCGGTTGGCCAAATGGTAGAGACTTGCTTCCATCAAGCACAAACTCTTCTTGTCCCACGTAAAGGCACAAGCTAGAGGTTTCTCCAGGCTCAAGTACAATGAAGACACCTTCAGAGTATTGGTTCGTCAGGAAGACCATATCCCCCTCTTCTGGCTCATATCCAGAAGACTGAGCATCGAAAAACCAACTTTTAGGTTGTACTGGCTTATGGAAGCGTTTAGCAGCTACGCAGTATAGGGTTAGCTCTGCTTGACGGTATTCACTGATATCGAGACAGCGAATACGTTCATTAAAGGTCTGAAACGCACTAGCATCATCGACAGTAAATTCGTTGTTTGAGAAGGCGCAGTTGACTAACAGCTTTCGGGATAGATTGGTTTGGAAAATCATTTCCTCCCCTAAATCCAGCATTAAACAAGCTTTATGCTCGTCATAATACCAATTCCATTTGTCGCTGGGTTTAAGCATTGTTCCGTTCTCTCTTGACTAGTTAAATCAGTGGTAAAGAGGTAAGACGCTTAATTACCTACTCATGATTTTTAAATTCTACAAATGAACGGACAAAAAAAAAGAGGAAACAAGATCCTCTTTTTTTGTAATAACTAATGTAAACTCAGCGAGTTGTTAAATTATTTTAAAGATTTTTAACAATATCGCGTACTAAACCTGGACCGTGGTAAATAAAACCTGTATAGACTTGGACCAACTGTGCTCCGGCCATCATCTTCTCTTTTGCCGCAACATAAGAATCGATACCACCCACACCAATGATCGGAAGTTTGTCGCCAAGCGCTTCGTGAAGTTTACGAACCACCTCAGTAGAACGGGACTGTACCGGACGGCCACTTAAGCCACCCGCTTCATTCGCGTGTTTCATACCTTCAACAACGGTTCTATCCAATGTTGTGTTCGTCGCAATCACACCATCGATGTTGTTTTTAATTAGTGATTCGCAAATCTGAACGATTTCGTCATCACTCAAGTCTGGTGCGATCTTCAGTGCCAACGGTACGTATTTATCGTGCTTTTCTGCTAGCTCAGATTGCTTTGCTTTCAACTCAGCAAGCAACTCATCCAATGCCTCGCCGTATTGAAGCGAACGTAATCCTGGCGTGTTTGGAGAAGAGATATTCACCGCAATGTAACCTGCGTATTCGTATACTTTTTCCATACAAATCAGGTAGTCTTCTGCCCCTTTCTCAATCGGCGTATCTTTGTTTTTGCCGATATTGATACCAAGTACACAATCGAACTTCGCTTTCTTCACATTCTCAACCAAGTGATCAACACCTAGGTTGTTAAAGCCCATACGGTTGATGATGCCCTCTGCTTCCACTAGACGGAACAGACGTGGTTTATCATTACCAGGTTGCGGACGTGGTGTTACGGTACCGACTTCAACGAAACCAAAACCCATCGCATCAAACGCTTCGATACATTCGCCGTTTTTGTCTAAACCAGCAGCGAGACCGACAGGGTTACGGAACGTTAGCCCCATACACTCTACTGGACGATTTGGTAATTGTTGACGATAGAAAAGATCGAGAGGTGTGCCGTTAAAGCGTTGGAAATTCTTAATTGCAAGATCATGTGCCTTTTCGGCATCAAGTTGGAAAAAGCCAGTTCTGGCTAGACGGTAAAGCATTGTGCCTCCGAAAGAAAAAAGCCCCGTGTAAACGGGTCAATATTATTTACTGTTTTTAATCGTAATTCAATGAAAATGAACGAATTAAGTAAAATCATATTTCTCAAAATTAATTATCATTTAAAAACAGTAATTTAAAATCATTATTTGAGTGCAAAAATCATAATTATTTATGAAAAAGCAATCGATTTCAGTACATATAAAGTTAAATTCATGGTGACAGCGTAACTTAAATTTCGCTAAGACCTGGTATTTAGGTACAAAAAAGCCCCGTATCTCTACGAGGCTTTGTCTAAAACGCTAACTCTCCTACTCGCTTGGTGAGCAGTTTAAGTTAAGCAATACCAACTCACGCAGTGCAACCGAGAATTTCGCAAACTCATGGACAGAGCCAACTTTAAACTCGTTTAGGATACTTTCCCAACGTTGCAGTGAAGGTTCATTAGATTCCATCCAGTTATCAAGTGCTTCTATCACATCAAACTCTTCTGATGCGCAGTTGCAATTTAGTACCTGAGCGGTTAGCTGACGTTGCTGCCAATCTAAGTCTTCACGGAACGCTGCTCGAGCCAACGCTTGCCAGTTGTTGTCTACAGCTTGGTTGTTGATTTGCTTCAAGAACCAGTGCAGAGACAGACGATCCCCTAAGTTGAAGTACAACTTAGACGCTTGCTCAACCGTTTTGCCTGTTTCACTTGCCACTGCAGAAATATCCAGTGCAGATTGCAGACTTGATAAGCGAGCAACTTGATGGGCCAGTTTCTCTTCAACCCCTCTGTCCATCCAAACTTGTGCGAGTTCGTTGTGTTCTTCAACTTCTGACTCAACAAGCATGCTATCTAGCGTTTCGCTGATAACGTTCACATCTTGTTTGTAAAGATTGATCAATTCGCCCACGGTGTATTTGCCGCTACGATTACGCAGTAGCCAACGAGCAATTCGGCGTAGAGCACGACGAACATAGAACATGATTTCGTACTGTGCTTGCGCTGTCGCTACGTTATCCAGCTCACGAGTCTGTTTTAGAATCGATTCTAGCTCGAAGATTTCACGTGCTGCACTGTATGCATTGGCGATATCAACAACACTTGCACCCGTCTCTTCTTGCAAGCGAGTGACGAAGTTACAGCCCATCTCATTAACCATTTGGTTCGCCAGCGCTGTCGCGATAATTTCTGCACGTAGCGGGTGGTTGACCATCTGATCTTTATAGTTACGGCGTAACTCACTTGGGAAGTACGCAACTAGCTGCTTCGCATGGAACTCGTCATTTGCGATTTCGTCCGTAACAAGCTGCTGCTTCAATACCATTTTACCGTAAGCAACCAGAACAGAAAGCTCTGGACGTGTCAGACCCAAACCCTGCTTTTCACGCTCTATAAGCGTTTCGTCATCAGGGATGTATTCCAGCGCACGATCCAGGAACCCTGCTTTCTCCATAGTATGGATGAAGCGAATCTGTTCTTTAACGATACCAACACCCTGCTGCTCAGTAACAGAAATTGACTCTGATTGGCAGTAAGCATCATCAAGAACGATTTCACCGACTTCATCTTCCATCGACTCTAGGATTTGGTTACGTTGTTTAACAGTCAGATCACCGTTTGAAACCAAACCATTCAGGAAGATCTTGATGTTGACTTCGTTATCCGAACAGTCAACGCCACCTACGTTATCAACGAAGTCGGTGTTCACGCGGCCGCCGTTAAGTGCGTATTCGATACGACCTTGTTGAGTCATACCCAAGTTACCGCCTTCACCTACAACCTTCGCTCTCAGATCACGACCGTCGATACGTAGCATGTCGTTTGCACGGTCGCCAACGTCAGTATGCGTCTCGTTAGAAGCTTTAACGTACGTACCGATACCACCATTCCATAGAAGATCCACTTTCATTTTCAGGATCATCTTAATCAGATCGTTTGGTGCCATAGAAGCTTTCTTAGTACCCAACATTTTCTGAATTTCAGGTGTTAACTGGATCGATTTCGCACGGCGAGAGAAGATGCCACCACCTTCAGAGATCAACTCTTTATTGTAATCTTCCCAGCTTGATCTTGGCAGATTAAACAAGCGGTTACGCTCTTCCCAGCTTGACGCTGAATCTGGATTTGGATCAATGAAGATGTGCATGTGGTTAAACGCAGCTTGTAAACGAATGTGCTTAGATAGCAGCATACCGTTACCAAACACGTCCCCTGCCATGTCACCAACACCGATAGCAGTAAAGTCAGTGGTTTGACAATCAATGCCCATTTCACGGAAGTGACGTTTTACTGACTCCCAACCACCTTTTGCTGTGATACCCATTGCTTTGTGGTCGTAACCGTTAGAACCACCAGAAGCAAATGCATCACCCAGCCAGAAGTTGTATTCGTCAGAGACTGAGTTCGCTAAGTCTGAGAATGTTGCAGTGCCTTTATCTGCAGCAACAACCAAATATGGGTCGTCTTCATCGTGACGTACAACATTTTGCGGATGCGCTACTTCGCCTTCAATGATGTTGTCTGATACATCAAGCAATGCGCGAATAAAGCGTTTGTAACAACGTTGACCTTCCGCGAAGATCTCATCACGTGTAGTCAGAGATGGTTGACGTTTACAAACGAAACCACCTTTCGCACCAACAGGAACGATAACAGTGTTCTTAACTTGTTGAGCTTTAACCAGACCAAGAATCTCTGTACGGAAATCTTCTTGGCGATCTGACCAGCGCAAGCCACCACGTGCTACTTTACCACCACGCAAGTGAACACCTTCGATGTCCGGTGCGTAAACGAAGATCTCAAATGCCGGTACCGGTTGTGGAATCTCTGGGATTTCACTCGGTTTCATCTTTAATGACAACCAAGGCTTAGGCAGTTTGTTCTCGTCAGTTTGGTAGTAGTTGGTGCGTAGCGTCGCCATGATCATTTCCATGTAACGACGGATGATACGATCGTCATCCAAGCTTTCTACACGATCCAATTGCTCAGTCAGTTTCTTGATAAGATCATTCTGACCTTTCTCGCTACCTTTGTGCTTAGGATCGAAACGCTTGGTAAACAGGTTAACTAGACCTGTTGCTAAATCTGGGTAGTGGCTTAGCGTATCTTCAATGTATTGCTGACTGAATGGAAAGCCAACTTGACGCATGTAGCGCGCGTAAGCACGAAGAATTGAGATTTCACGGCCAGTCAGTGAAGCACCTAGTACCAATCGGTTAAAGCCATCACTCTCTAGGTTACCAGACCAAATCGCTGCAAATGCTTGTTGGAATCGATCACGCGCTTCGCGAAGATCTACCGTTTTCTCGCTCTTATGCAACATTGAGAAATCAAGGATCCAGAATGTCTGACCGTTGGTTTTCTCGATCTCATATGGAGATTCACCGATCACGCGTAGACCCAAGTTTTCTAACATTGGCATTACGTCAGAAAGGTGGATCGGCTCGTCTCGGTGGTAGAGTTTCAAACGTACCGCTTTTGAATCTGCCGCTTCTTCTTGAGGACGGTAGAACAACATGCCCAGTTTGTTGTCGTCGCTTAATGCTTCCAAACGTTCAATATCTGCAACTGCAGAGCTAGGCATCATATCTTCTTTGTATGAACGCGGGAATGAACTCATGTACTCTTTTGAAAGTGGAAGACCTTTGCTTTCACCAAAGTTAGCGATGATGGATTCTTTAAGTCTGTCGTCCCAAGAGGTGGAAACTTCCATTAGGTTTTGCTCGATCTTTTTCACGTCTACGTCAATGTTGTTATTGTCTACACGAACAATGTAATGCGTTCTGGCCAAAGGACTTTCTGAGAAGTAAGTTGTGAATTCAACTTCTTGCTCGCAGCCAAAGTATTGTTTGAAAATACGTTGAGTCTGGCGACGCAATTCTGTGTTGTAACGGTCTTTTGTTACGTAGACCATGCAGCTAAAGAAACGGCCAAACGGGTCTTTACGTACAAACAGACGAATCAAGTCGCGATCTTGCATTTGCACCACGCCCATGCCGACTTCCAGCAACTCTTCTTCGTTTGCTTGAAGCAGCTCATCACGTGGGTAGTTTTCTAAAATATTGTGCAGTGCTTTGTATGAGTATGATCCGTGACGGTAACCACTTGCAGTTAGGATACGATCCACTTTTTCACGAATCAGAGGAATGCTTTGAACCGCTTGGTTGTATACGGCCGACGTGTAAAGGCCAGTGAAGCGGTGCTCACCAATCACTTTGCCATTTTCATCAAACTTCTTGATGCCAATATAGTCAGTGTAAGCAGGACGGTGAATACGACATGGTCGGTTGCCTTTTGTCATGATCAGCGCGTATGGCTTTTTCGCTTCTAGTCTTGCTGAATCAGACAGTTCGGACAGTTTCACGCTGCGAACTCGCTTGTCGTCCGCAAACAGACCCAAACCTTTCTCTTTCACAGGGTTTAGTTCTGTATCACCATTGTTTTCAACAAGGTCATATTCTTTGTAACCCATGAAGGTGAAGTTGTGCTCACCTAGCCAACGCAAAAATGCAATGGTCTCATCCATACGATCCTTTTGGATCGTTACGCGTTCTTTATTCTGCTCAAGTTGATCAGTAACGACTTTCAGCTTGTCGACCATCTTTTTCCAGTCGCTTACCACAAGGCGCGTATCAGAAAGGATATCTAATAGCTCAGCTTTCAGTGCCTGCATCTCTTCTTTACTGGTAAGACGGTCAACTTCGATATGGAACAAAGACTGAAGGACACCACCTTCACCGTTTACATCGATAATGTGGCCCTTCTCATCTCGTTGAAGTTGAGTTGGATTGTTCAACATAAGATGAGACACCAAATCTAGACGAGCTAAGGCCATCTTGATTGAGTCCACTAAGAACGGGCTATCTGGAACAACAACTTCTACGATTGTGTGAGTCGATTGCCAACCTTGACGGCTGACGGTCGGGTTGAAGACTTGTACAGAAACATCTTCAGGTTTTTTTTCGTTGATATGATGCCAAAGGCTAATTACGGCACCATAGAGGTCGGATTCATTTCGCTGGACCAGGTCGTCATCGGAAATATTACTAAATAAGTGTTGAGCAAGTTTTGTTACAAGCGTCTGGTGAGAAAGCTCGAGTTTGTCTTGAATCAGTTGGTAAACTTTTTCAAGCAGAACCGGCACTACATTTTCACGCGCGGTCATATTCACACTCCACAGAATAATTGTTGTTTTGTAGGGGGACTTAGCAAAGGGATAACTTCCCTGAAACTAAGCATTGGTAATGCATACGACCCATTGTAAAAGGATAATTACAAATGTTTAACAACTATTAGTAGTGGTATGAGGTGAAATGTCTGATTCTGTGACTAAGATACCTATTTAAACATCTAGAAATATCTTACCTCACAGAGTTTCCAACTTAATAAACTTGTTATTTTGGTCAGTTGTTAGCCTAAACTGCCCTCTAATGCCCAATTGAGTAAGAAATGGTCTGAATTTAGCCGCTGATAACTGAAGTCTTAAACCGTTGTGAGTCACAACTTGGATCGTGTTTGAAACACCAGAATAATGTGAACGAAATGTCTGATATGGAATGTTGAGTGAGAAATAGTAGTACTTCATTAGGTAAAACGTTAATAAAAAAAGGGTGGTCACTCAGACCACCCTATTCGTTTGATGACTATTCGTCTAGTGCCTTGGTGACTTTTTCAAACAAGTCTTTGGCAAGATTATCCATCGCTTTCAGTTTTTCAAGTTCTGCACGAATCAGCGCCTGGCGACTTTCATCGTATTTACGGAACTTAAGTAGCGGATCAATCAGACGAGATGCCACTTGCGGGTTGGTGTCATTCAACTGACGCAGAATCTCACCCGCAAACAGATAGCCTGAACCTGACTTATCATGGAAATGCACTGGGTTTGCACTCAAGAACGAACCGATCAAGCTACGAATACGGTTCGGGTTTTTCAAACTGAATGCTTCGTGTGACATGGTTGCTTTTACTTTTTCAAGTGCATCTTCAGCTGGGTTGCTGCCTTGCAGTACAAACCACTTGTCCATAACCAAACCATCGTGTTTCCACTTATCGCTGTAATCCGCCATCAACGTTTCACGACATTCAAGCTGTGCATTATTGGCAGCCGTCATCGCAGCAATCGTATCTGTCATGTTGTTTGCAGATGCATATTGCTCCTGAACAAGTTGGTTGCCATTTTCAGTATGCGCAAGGAATTGAAGGCACTGATTGCGCAACGCACGCTTACCAATAGCATCATGCTCGATAGAGTAATCCGCCTGCTTCAACGTATGGTAGGTTGCACTTAGTTCATCTTCTAACTCTTTAGAAAGTGACAGTGTAATGCTATTGAGTACGGTATCAACCGCATCGATATCAATCTGTTGGTACCAACCGGTAATTTCATTGATAGAAGGCAATGATAACACCTGTGCGATGAACGCTGGTTCCAGGTTGGCATCAAGCAATACGCCACGGAACGCATCAATCAACTCTTCAGAAAGTTTGACTTCCTCGCCCGCTTGAACGTTCACGACGTTTTGACGGATGTATTTCGCCAGCAACATTTGGCTTGCATCCCAGCGTGCAAAATCGTTTGTGGCATGTTTCATCAGGAAGATCAGTTCTTCATCGCTGTAACCGTATTCCAGTTTTACTGGTGCGGAGAACTCGCGTAGCAATGATGGTACTGGTTTAACATCGACATTTTCAAACACGAAAGTCTGTTTGTCTTGTTTGATGTCTAGAACATTGTGAACAGACTCACCATTGATAATCAATGGAATCACGTGACCTTTGTCGTCGTACAATTCAATATCAAATGGAATATGCAGCGCTTGTTTTTCCGCTTGATCATGCGTTGCCTCGGTAAACTGCTCAACGGTTAGCGCGTAAGTTTTAGCTTCAGCATTGTACTCGCTGTTCACGCGCAATGTTGGTGTGCCCGACTGGCTGTACCATAAGCGGAATTGTTGTAGGTCAACGCCTGTTGCATCTTCCATCGCCGATACAAAATCTTCACATGTTGCAGCTGTGCCATCATGACGCTCAAAGTAAAGCTTCATGCCTTTTTGGAAACCTTCCTCGCCTAGCAATGTGTGATACATGCGAATGACTTCACTGCCTTTCTCATAAACAGTGAGCGTGTAAAAGTTATTCATTTCGATAACTTTATCTGGACGAATTGGGTGCGACATCGGGCTCGAATCTTCAGCAAACTGAGGACCACGGATAATACGAACATTATCGATACGGTTAACAGCGCGAGAGCCAAGATCTGACGAAAATTCCTGATCACGGAAAACTGTTAAGCCTTCTTTTAGACTTAACTGGAACCAATCGCGACAAGTCACGCGGTTACCCGTCCAGTTATGGAAGTACTCATGACCAATTACGGCTTCAATTCCCAGATAATCGCGGTCAGTCGCCGTTTGGTCGTTGGCTAGAACGAACTTCGAGTTAAAGATGTTCAGACCTTTATTTTCCATCGCGCCCATATTGAAGAAATCTACAGCCACGATCATGTAAATGTCTAGGTCATACTCCAGGCCAAAGCGCTCTTCGTCCCACTTCATTGAATTGATCAGTGACGTCATGGCGTGCGGCGCACGATCCAAGTTACCTTTATCAACAAAGATCTCTAGCTCGACATTGCGACCAGACATAGTGGTGTAGTTGTCGCGCAGTACATCAAAATCACCAGCAACCAGTGCAAATAAGTACGCTGGTTTCGGGTGTGGGTCTTGCCATTGTACCCAGTGGCGGCCATTCTCTGCGTCGCCTTCTGCAATACGGTTACCGTTGCTCAGCAAGTAAGGGTATGTCCCTTTATCGGCAATCACTTTCGTCGTGTATTTTGCCAATACGTCTGGGCGATCCAGGTAATACGTGATGCGACGGAAACCTTCGGCTTCACACTGAGTACAGAAAGCACCACCAGACTTGTATAAACCTTCAAGTGCCGTATTCGCTTCAGGATCAATCTTAGTAATGATCTCAAGTTCAAATTCAGCTGGTAGATCAGAAAGAACCAGAGAGGCTTCTTTCACTTCATGATGAGCCCAGTCTTCTCCATTCACTTTGACAGAACGAAGCTCCAGCCCTTCGCCATCTAACTCCAATGTTGTGAGTTCACCCTTTTGTATGACTTTCGATACCGCAGTAACGATAGTGTCGTTATCGAATAGATCAAACGTGAGATCAATGTCGGTAATAGTATGAGATGGCGCTTGATAATCTTTACGATATTTAGCTTGAGGAGCTTGGGACATGTCCATAAATCCTTGTCTGTCGAAGAATAAAAAACCACTTCTTTAATGACTAAAACATCGAAGTGGTATCACTATATAAGCTATTAGTAGTGCCTGTGGTATCAAAATACAAGCCTTTACACCAAAAAATAGAGCTAATAGTGTACTAGCTCTACTTTGTGGTTAACATTTATACAACATTACTTGCATTCACTAGGGTTACATCACGGTGAAGAATTATAGATAGTTGTTATTGTGTAACTCTATTTAAAACCGCGTACATATCACCATTTGAGTCTTCTATCGTCAATTCGTTTTTGTTAAGTTTATAAGTGGTTCCATGCTCGCCGTTTTCATACAAAAGAACTAAGTACTCATCCTCGGTATAAAAGACACCCTGTTTCACTGATTCTTTCCCGGCCTCATTCGAAACGCGGAATAGAAAAACGAAATCGGGTTGGAGAATCAAGTCCATGTGGCTGATCTTACTTGCGGCAAGGCCATCTCCAGAGACGTGAGAGCTAGACCAAATGCCTGCCAGCGCGTTCGATAGACCCTTGGTGAAGGTGACACCATTAAGATCAAGCGTGTTGTGGTTATTCCGGTACGCATAGATTTGGGGCTCATCGGTATTCAGGCCAAGAACAATCGTATCTTCGTTGACATTGTACATCCCTTCCCAATGGTCAACGGAATAGTCCTTTTTCTGGATATCAATAGAGAACATATAGTCAGAACCCAAAGACAGTTTGATGGCGCGAAAGTTTTCCGCAGACTCTCCTGAGTTCTGATTCAGCAAATACCAATCCCCGATTAAAAACGGGGTGTCAAAGTGACTTAATTCTTCTTCACGAGCGTTGTCTGCGCTGTACGCGCTAAAGCAAAAAAAACTAAGTAAAATAAAGAACCATTTCATATCGGCATCCTTATCGTTTTCTTTTAGCTTAGTCTTTAGTCATCTGTTTCGCGAAATATTTGAGATTCATCACGTAAATTGTTAGTACAAAAAAAGCGCATATTTATCTCAATATGGCTGGGAAATGAAGATAAAAAGATAGAAAAAAAGAGCGAGTCATAAGGACTCGCTCTTGTAGTATTGAATGTTTAGTCGTTATGACTGATCAGTTGGTTTCAACATATCAATCATAATTGAGACAGATTCATCGAGATAAACGTCTGGGGCTTCGTAGTCTTTAGGCACATCATCTAACGACTTAAATGCCTTTTTGCCTAGTAATGCCTGACGTTCATTGATGCGCTCCAGACGAAGCTTGTCTTCAGAATCTTGCTCCGCTTTGCGCACTTTTTCATTGAGCGACAAAAAGTTGTTGTCTTTATCTTGACGATATTTCTCAATGTCTTCGTTGATGAATCGGAATTCCATTTCATCCGCGATGCGCTTGTTATGCAGCTTTGTTAAACTCGCTACCAACGTATCGTTGTCCGGATACATTGTGTAACTCGCTTTATCGATGCTATCCCAAGGTAGCGCGTTCTCTTCGACACTTTCACCGGTTTCAGAAGCTTCGATTGGCGTTGGATAAGCAATATCCGGCGCTACCCCACGATTCTGAGTACTACCACCATCAATACGGTAGAACTTCTGAATTGTGTATTGAACATACCCTAGCTCTTTATCAAAAAGGTCATAGATATGGTTCAACGAGCGGTGCTGCTGGACAGTACCCTTACCAAACGAGTTCTCACCAAGAATGATAGCGCGGTTATAATCTTGCATCGCTGCGGCAAAGATTTCCGAAGCAGACGCACTATAACGGTTAATCAGCACCGTTAAAGGACCATCGTAACTGATTTGTCCATCCGTATCCGCATTGACCTTGATTCGACCATAGCTATCGCGAACTTGTACGACCGGACCTTCTTTGATGAATAGTCCCGTCAGCGCCGTTGCTTCTGTTAAAGCACCGCCACCGTTGTTACGCAAGTCGACAATCACGCCGTCCACATTCTTGGTTTTAAATTCCGCCAGCAATTTGTCCGTATCGTTAGACAAACCGACGTAAAAACTCGGTACTTCCAAAACGCCAATTTTCTTGCCGTTCTTCTCGATCACTTCTGACTTAACAGCTCGGTCTTCCAAACGTACTTTGTCACGAACAATTGTGACAATGTAACTCTTGGCTCCAGCGCCTTCTGGCAATATCTGAAGGTTAACCTTGGTGCCTTTTGGCCCTTTGATTAACTGAACCACATCGTCTAAACGCCAGCCAATAATGTCGACAATCTCTTCGCCATCTTGACCAACACCAATAATGCGGTCACCTTCACCAAGCTGTTTGCTCTTCGAAGCTGGGCCGCCAACCACGAGTGAACGAATAACAGTGTAATCATCCGTCATTTGCAAAACGGCACCAATACCTTCCAGTGAAAGGTTCATTTCTGACTGGAACTGTTCTGCGTTGCGTGGAGAAAGGTAGCTAGTATGAGGATCGACTTGTCTTGCGAAGGCATTCATGTAGAGCTGGAATGCGTCTTCGTTATTGGTTTGAGTGATTCGCTTCATCGCGTTGTTATAACGCTTCTCTAAAACTTCTTTTATCTCTGGCCACTCTTTGCCAGTCAGTTTCAGATTGAGCGCGTCATACTTAACACGTTTTCGCCATAACTCATTAATTTCCGACTCATTTTTTGGCCATGCTGCTTCTGAACGATCAAGTTCGATCTGATCATCGTTATCAAATTTGATTTCGTTGTCGAGCAAGGTCAACGCATAAGCAAAACGCTCGAAACGTTTTTGCATAGACAGATTATAGACATCGAATGCGATCTGGTTATTGCCAGCTTTAAGCTGATCATCCAGCTCTACAGACCAATCTTTGAAGGCGTCTATATCGGCTTGAGTGAAAATATTTCGATTATAATCAAGCATTTCTACATAGCGTTCAAAAATCGCTTTAGAGAAATCGTCATCGAGACTGAAATGCTTGTAATGAGAGCGGGTGAATCGAGAGGTGACTCTCTTGCTGGCCGTTTCGTGCTGAACTTCAGGAGTGAGCACCGGCAAGTCATCTTTGTGTAGTTTGGCTTCTAGAGCCTGAGCTGATGCTGCTAGCAATAAGCTAGCAGCGATCAGGGTCACTTTTGAACGGCAATTCATGCGTAGGAGTATCTCCCTTATGCGCGCAAGTGCTCCGCTTTTACAACCATTTGTAGGCCGTTAGCAAGTTGAACACGTACATCATCCTTATTGATTTCAACAATGGTCGCTGCCATGTTACCTTTGCCCATGTTCACATTTACTGCGTTGCCTACGGTGATTTCGTCAGCGTTTAGCGCGCGTGTTTCTACAGGCTGAGTTGGTTTCTGTGCTTTAGGTTTATTAGTACGACGAGGCTGTTGAGGCTTTTTAGCCGCAGGTTTTGCTTTCGCCTTACCCTCTTCACGAGCTTTCTGTGCTTGTTCTTTACGACGAGCTTGAACTTTCGCTTTGCTTTCTGCAAGTGTTGCTTTAGCGTGTTCTACGTGTTCTTCTTCTAGCTCACCACATGGGTTGCCGTCTAAATCTACACGTACCGCACCTGGTTTTACACCATGTAGGTAACGCCATGATGAAGTGTACTGTCTTAACGCTGCACGAAGCTGAGTTTTGCTTACTTTTTCGTCTTCATTTAGACGTTCCGCAAGATCTTGAAAAATACCAATTTTCAGAGGTTTTGCTTCACCTTCTAAAGTAAAGCACTTAGGGAAACATTCAGCAATATATGCGATAACTTCTTTGCTGTTTTTTAACTTTTCAGTCATGAGGGTTCCTGGTTTGAGCGGCTTTCCGCAGAGCATTAAGAAAAAATATTCTCGTATTATAGTGAGATGCCAACGAAAAACCACACTCGTGGACGAATTTATGCGTTGTTCGCGTGTGAATTAAGCAGCTTTTCTACTTCAGACATAAAATGAGTAAGCCCTGCTTCATCCGTTTCATTGAATCGGCCAATACTTGGGCTATCGATATCTAACACTCCGGCTACTTTTCCGTTAATCGTAAACGGAATCACAATTTCAGAATTACTTGCCGCATCACAAGCAATATGGCCTTCAAACGCATGTACGTCGTATACTCTTTGTATGGTGTTAGTTTTTGCTGCGGTACCACAGACTCCACGCCCCATCGGGATGCGAACACAAGCTGGCTTACCTTGGAACGGACCTAGAACCAGTTCGTCCCCTTTAGTAAGGTAAAAGCCTGCCCAGTTGAGATCTTCTAGTTCCATAAATAGAAGTGAGCTCAGGTTTGCCAAGTTGGCAATAAAATCTGGCTCTGACTCAATGAGTGCTGCGGCTTGCTTGGTTAGTCTTTGATACTGTTCTATGTTCATATTAACTTCCTACTAATTTATAACGCTTCCATTCTTATGGGTTAACGCTAAAATGCTGACCTACTTTATAATAGGACTTATTCTCAATTACAATGATTAAGAAAGATGACACTATTAGCCGTTCTTGGTTGATAACACAAGTAAAAAAGCACAAGTCCAAGCTAATTCTAGCGAACTTGATTGCTGTTTTGGCAACTTTGATTAGTGTTCCAATCCCTCTTCTTATGCCACTGATGGTGGATGAAGTCTTATTGGATCAACCCGCCAATGGCATAGCTGCTATGAATGCTGTTCTTCCAGCAGCGTGGCATACGCCTACTGGCTATATTTTCTTTACGCTGTTTTTGGTCGTGCTTATGCGCGCAGCCAGTCAAGCGCTCAACATCGTTCAAAGCCGTCAATTCACGCTGGTATCGAAGACGATTACCTTCGAAATGCGCAGCAAGATGATCGACAAGCTAGGCCGAATCAGTATTCGCCAGTACGAGACGAAAGGCAGTGGCGGTATCAACGCTCACTTGATCACTGATATTGAAACCATTGACCAGTTCATCGGCTCTACTCTGGCGAAGTTTGTCGTTAGTTTACTGACCGTTATAGGAACTGCAATCGTTCTTCTTTGGCTAGACTGGCGATTAGGTTTATTTATCTTGCTGGTTAACCCTGTCGTTATCTATTTCTCTCGTAAACTCGGTAGCATGGTCAAGCACCTGAAGCGTAAAGAAAACCACTCGTTTGAGCTGTTTCAAACGCGCCTGGTCGAAACGTTAGATGGTATTTATCAGCTTCGTGCCGCCAATAAAGAGAGAGAATTTCTTCAGCAACTGAAAAACAGTGCCGATCAAGTTCGTGTCGATGCAGACAAATACGCGTGGCAATCTGAAGCGGCAGGTCGTGTATCTTTCTTACTGTTCTTAATTGGGTTTGAGTTATTCCGCGCAGTGGCCATGTTGATGGTGCTGTTTAGTGACCTGACCATTGGCCAAATTTTTGCGGTGTTTGGCTATTTGTGGTTTATGTTGTCCCCTGTTCAGGAGCTGCTTGGTATCCAGTTCTCCTGGTACAGTGCCAAAGCAGCATTAAAACGCATTAACGATCTGCTTATGCTGGAAGAAGAACATCGACCGCCTTCAAAAGTGAACCCTTTCACCGATGATCGCGAAGTGGATGTGAAAGTAGAGAACGTCAATTTCTCTTACAACAGTGAGCACAATGTGCTGGACAACCTCTCTTTGCATATTCCCGCAGGTAAGAAAGTGGCTTTGGTCGGCGCAAGTGGCGGTGGTAAGTCTACATTGATTCAGCTACTGATTGGCGTATATCAGCAAAATTCCGGACACATTAGTTACAATGATGAGCTCACGCAGGATATAGGCTTTGACGTGATTCGTGATAAAATTGCCGTGGTATTACAGCAACCTATATTATTTAACGATACCTTAAGGCATAATCTGACTCTCGGTGGTAACTTCGATGAGATGTCATTATGGCGTGCGTTAGATGTCGCTCAGCTACAAGATGTCATTTCTCAGTTAAACCACGGGTTAGATACACAAATTGGCCGCAATGGTATTCGATTATCAGGCGGACAACGTCAGCGCCTCGCGATAGCCAGAATGGTATTGAGTAACCCTCAATTTGTTATTTTGGATGAAGCAACGTCTGCGTTAGATACAGCGACAGAAGCTGCTCTGCACAAGGCGTTAACAGAATTCTTGCGGGGCCGGACAACCTTAATTGTTGCGCATCGTCTGTCTGCTGTGAAACAAGCCGATTTGATCTATGTGCTTGAAGATGGAAAAGTAACACAAACCGGCACCCATGGAGAGTTAGTTGAGCAGGAAGGCTTATATCAAACCTTATATGGTGGCATTCAGTCCCACGCTTAAAACATTCTGTTCAGAGAGGTCGTTGTGATGGCCTCTCTGTCTAAGCACGCCATGAAACCTAACCGAGTCCGCTTGTGTCAGGGTTGCGAACTTCCTGTCGATATTGTCGAGTTACCTCAAGGTAGACATGCCTACTGCCCTCGTTGCGGTACACAATTGTATCGTGGTGGACAGCACAGTTTATCTGGCAATTTAGCCATCGCTGTGACGTGCATTCTGTTATTTATTCCGTCCCACTTTTTTAATTTCATCAGTATCAGACTGTTTGGCGTTATGATTCCGGCAACTTTACCGTCGGGAATGATTACCTTGATGGAAGAAGGCTTCGTGCTCCTCTCTCTGCTGATCCTGTTCTGTAGCTCTATCGCGCCACTTACCGTTTGTGTTTCTGTCGTCACGGCCCATATTTCAATCCATAAGCGTTGGTTTAATGGGCTGCGTGTTTCTCTTTGGCTGATCCAGCACCTCAAACATTGGGTAATGCTGGATGTATTTTTGGTCAGTATCGCCGTAGCCTGCTTCAAACTGCAGGACTATTCGGACATTTTTGTTGGTCCGGGTTTAATTGGCCTTGGCTTATTGCAGATATTTACTGTACTTCTGGTTTCCCGAATCAGCGTGCGTCGCTACTGGGAAGTGTGGCAACCAGAGGCCACTTACCAGTTTGAACACAAAGATGTGCACTGCCATGAATGTCACTTGTCGCAACCTGAGAATGACTCATGTCACCGCTGCCAGCACGAGCTTTACCATCGTAAGCCGCATTCAATTCAAAAAACATGGGCTTACCTGATTGCCGCAACCGTAGCGATTTTCCCGGCTAACCTGATCCCTATTTCAATTTTGATAACCAATGGCCAGCGCCTTGAAGACACAATTTTTTCCGGCGTTGCGTCATTGATAAACAGCGGTATGTACGGCATTGCGGCAATTATTTTTGTCGCCAGTATTGTTGTGCCCGTGGTCAAAATTCTCAGCCTTGCCTACATCATGCTGTGCATCAAATTCAGACGTACCGTATTCAGGCGGCAAAGAATGATGATTTACTTCGCAGTAAAATGGATCGGTAAGTGGTCTGTCATGGATTTGTTTGTTATTTCTATCATGATGACCTTGATCGATCGTGGTCAGATACTCGACTTCACACCGGGGCTTGGCGCAGTAGCCTTCGGTTTAGTCGTGGTGTTTACTATGCTAGCAGCAGACAGTATCGACCCAAGGTTAATCTGGGACCAGCCCCAAAAACAATCAGAAAAAGAGTCAATGAATGAGTGATCAGAACAGTTCTCAAACGTCATACGTGCCAGACATTAAGAGGAGTAAAGGCATATCTCCCCTGTGGCTGCTGCCGATTTTGACAATGGTTTTAGCCGGCTGGCTGGTGGTGAAATCGATACACGATGCCGGTCAGCGCATTCAAATCTACTTTTCCGATGCAGCAGGCTTAGTGGCTGGAAGAACCACCATCCGTTATCAAGGTATGGAAATCGGTATGGTTCGCGACATTAACCTGACCGAAGATTTGGGCAGCATCTACGTTGATGCCGACATCTACCCTGAAGCCATCAAACTGCTGAATGAGAACACCCGTTTTTGGCTTGTGAAACCAACCGCCAGCCTCAGTGGTATCTCCGGCTTGGACGCGCTCGTTTCTGGTAACTACATTTCTATTCAACCAGGCGACAGTGACGAGTTAGAAACCGTTTTTCATGCCCTCGACACTGTCCCGACGGACCTACGTGTGACTCAAGGTTTGAACATCAAACTGACAAGCCGAGATTTGGGTGGCGTCTCGATTGGGTCTCAAATCGTTTATAAGAAGATCCCTATTGGCGCGGTATACAGCTATCAGTTGGATGATGATGCTAAATCCATCACCATTCAGGCAAACATTCAGGAACAATATCGTCATATCATTAACGATCGCAGTCGTTTCTGGAACGTAAGTGGCATTGGAGCAAACATTGGCTTTGGTGGTGTCGACGTTCGCTTAGAGAGTATGAGTGCCCTTATTGGTGGCGCTATCGCCGTGGATTCGCCTGATGACGGTGAACCTGTCGGTGAAAATACTCAGTTCCGTTTATATAAAGATTTGAAAACCGCGGGACGAGGCATTGCCGTTAAAATTGTACTACCCGATGACAATAAAGTGAGTGCTGAAGGTGCTCCTATCATGTATCGCGGACTCGAAATTGGTCAGGTGACGGACTTAAACCTTTCTGAAGGCCGTGAAGTCATCATCGCCTCGGCGGCTGTACAGCCTGCATTCAGTGACATGCTGACAACCGGAACTCGATTTGTTTTGGAAGAGGCGAAGGTTTCCCTTTCCGGCGTCGAAAATATCGCCAACCTGGTGCGCGGTAACTACCTAACGATTGTTCCCGGTGAAGGCGAACGCTCTCGTCAGTTCACCGCTATCCGTAAAAATGTATTCAATCAGCAACAAGAAAAATCGATAGCGATTAGGCTAACTTCTGATAATTCATTTGGCTTGGACAGTGGCGCAAATGTGCTCTACAAAGGCATTGTAGTTGGCTCAATTATTAAAGTTGGGTTAGTCGAGGAAGGCCAGCAAGCGCAACATGAAGTCTATATGGATGTACTCATTGACCATGAATACAAGCACTTGCTCAAATCGAACAACCGATTCTACGTCACAGGCAGTGCTTCGGCTGAGCTGACCGAGTCTGGGCTAAGCGTTACCGTACCACCTGCCAAACAACTACTGACAGGCTCTATCAGTTTTGTCAGCGCAGGCGCAGCGAGTATTCAGAACGAATATCAACTGTTCCAAAGTGAATCGTTAGCAGAACTGGCGCAAAACAACCGCCGCGGCTCTCAAGTTCTTACCCTATTTGCGCCTGAATTACCTTCGGTTTCAAAAGGCAGTCCTCTACTCTACCGCAATCTACCGGTGGGTAGCGTCTCGGATTTTCATTTGGTTGATGGCGGCGTGGTTATACAGGTGAGCATTGAAAACCGCTTTGCTCACCTTTTGACCTCTCAAACGGTTTTCTGGAACCGTTCAGGTATTGAGATTGATGCATCCCTAGCAGGCGTGAGTGTTAAAGCTCATCCTTTAAAATCGCTCATCCAAGGTGGCATCGCCTTTGATTCTGTTCCCGGCGTTGAAAACAAAATCGGTGACCGCTGGAAGCTCTATGAGGATCAAAAAACCGCACGCAAATTCGGTCGTGTTATATCTCTGACAACCGACGGCACTCAAGAAGTGGTGAAAGGCATGCCTATCACTTACCAAGGTGTGACTGTGGGTGAAGTGACCCTTGTTGTGCCAGACTTCAGACGCAATTTGGTCGAAGTAACGGCGCGTATTTTACCTGAGTACGTATCTGACATTGCCGTCGAAGGTTCTCGCTTTTGGCTTACTGAGCCAGAAATTGGCCTTGGCGGGGTGAAAAACCTCGGCGCGTTGGTTTCGAAATCCATCAGTGTGAAACCTGGTAAAGGTAACGGTGCTTTTAGTTTCAAATTAGAGAAACAATTTGATCAAGTCCATGGTGTGATGTTCACGCTTCAAAGTGAACAACGCGGTTCAGTACAAGCTGGGACGCCAATTTTGTATCGTCAAATGGAAGTTGGTCAGGTGACCGATGTGCGCTTGGGCGAATTCGCCGATCGCATTGTGACAACAATCAAACTAAAACCGGAGTATGCCTACCTTGTGCGCCAGAACAGTGTGTTCTGGAACGTATCAGGCGTCGATGTCTCGATAGGTCTTACTGGCGCCAATATCAAAGCGGGAACCATTGATAGTATTGTGCGTGGCGGAATCGCCTTTTCGACACCGGAACAATCGCAAATTCTGCCGGCTGCTAAAAATGGCCAAACCTTCTTCCTCTACCCTCAGGCAGAAGAGAGTTGGCTGCAATGGCGCACAGCAATTCCTAAGCCATAGCTAACATTCCTATGCTACAGTTTTAAGGCAACAAAAGAGCAGCACTGGCTGCTCTTTTTAATCTCCCACGTTCGGTGGCTATTCGTTTCTGCGCGACTTTCATATATTATTTGCGGCAAATTCTGCAAACGAGATTCCACATTGCATCCTAATGTATACATCCCAGACGCGTTTCTGGAAAAAATCCAAACCATCCTGCCTGCTGGCCTTAACATGGAAGACTTTGTTTCTTCCTGTCAAAAGCCATTACGTAAAAGTATTCGCGTCAACACACTAAAGATAAGTGTCGAAGCGTTTATCCAACGAGCAGAAGAAAAAGGCTGGAAACTTTCACCTGTACCTTGGTGCGAGAGTGGTTTTTGGATTGATGCAGATGAGTCACAAGTACCGTTAGGAAATACTGCAGAGCACATGTCTGGATTATTCTACATTCAGGAAGCAAGCTCGATGATGCCAGTGTCTGCCCTATTCATGAACAATGAGGCTTATCATGCTGTTCTTGATACCGCAGCGGCTCCGGGATCAAAAACGACACAGATCGCAGCGCTAATGAACAATGAAGGCGTCCTCGTTGCGAATGAGTACGCTGCAAGCCGTGTAAAAGTTCTGCATGCCAACATTGAACGTTGCGGTGTCCGTAACGCTGCGCTCAGTAACTTTGATGGTCGAGTATTCGGTGGCTGGCTACCTGAACAATTCGATGCGGTTTTACTGGATGCACCGTGCTCTGGCGAAGGTACTGTTCGTAAAGACGAAGACGCAATGAAAAACTGGTCACAAGAATCGGTTTTAGACATTGCGGATACACAGAAAGATCTCATTGAAAGTGCCTTTCACGCGTTGAAACCTGGTGGTGTCCTGGTTTATTCCACCTGCACTTTAAGCACAGAAGAAAACCAGCAAGTCTGTCATCATTTAAAAAACACGTTTGGTGACGCTGTTGAGTTTGAAAGTCTGGAAAATTTGTTTGAAGATGCGAAAGCCGCTCTTACTGAAGATGGCTTTTTACATATTTTCCCTCAGGTTTACGACTGTGAAGGCTTCTTCGTCGCCCGCATTCGTAAGCACGCTTCGGTGGAAGCGCCAAAGGTGAAAAAGCGCATGGGTAAATTCCCATTTACCAAAGCATCGAAAAAAGAGTCTGCTGAGATTGCTAATCAGCTTCACAAAGCATTGGACGTTGAGCTTCCAGATGACGGTGCGGTTTGGCTACGCGATAAAGACGTTTGGTTATTCCCTAATGCTCTAGAGCCAATGATTGGTGAGCTGCGTTTCTCGCGGATGGGGATAAAAATCGCTGAAGCACACAAAAACGGTTACCGTTGGCAGCATCAGGTTGCGACCGCTCTGGCCACAGGTAAAGAAACCAATGCTATCGAGCTGACAATAGATGAAGCTCGCGAGTGGTATATGGGACGTGACGTGCGCCCACAAACTGTTCCTGAGGGTGCAAAGACTGGCAAAGGCGAAGTGTTTGTCAAATATCAGGGAGCCATTATTGGCTTAGGTAAATGGGTCAGTAATCGTATTAAAAACGGCCTACCCAGAGAATTAGTACGAGATAAAAACTTATTTTAATATTTTTTATCTCGTCACAACTAAACGAAAAATAAAAGAAAAGCCATCGTAAACACGATGGCTTTTTTTATTAAGAGTATTAATGCACTGCCACGCTCTAGCGTTCCGAGTGGCCTGTACTAAACTAAATATATTAACTCAGAGCATTATTACTGCATCTTATATAGCTGCACAAACAAACACTCAAAAATAAGCGATTAAAAAGGTTTTAGCGTAGGCTCCTCGGAGCCATTTCCCCTAGGCCCAAAAAATGGAAGCGTTTGGGCCGCTTTTTTTCTCTCATTTCTAAACGTTATATTTAAGTACCCTGCCGTCTCGCTATGCCAGGCGAATACCGTCTTTTTCGATAACGATTTTACCTTGCTTGTACAGACCACCAATGGTTTTTTTGTACGTGCCTTTACTGGTGCGAAATGCTTCAAAAATCGCTTCTGGAGAAGATTTATCGTTAAGAGGAAGAAAACCGCCCTTTTTCTCTAACTGCTCAATGATCTTGCAAGAAAGGTCATCCATCTTAGCGACACCCACTTTTTGTAACGCCAGATCAATTTTGCCGTCTTCACGGATTTGCTTAATAAAACCTTTCAGCTTTTTGCCAATATACAGTTTGCCGAAAACATCTGAAGGGAAAATCATACCCCAGTGTTTACCGTTTACGATCGCTTTGTAACCAAGCTGACTGCGCTCAGCAATGATCAAATCGACTTGCTCGTTTATTTCGTAGTTAGCGGGTGTTTTATCCAACCATTTGTTGAACTTCGTCGTACCAACAATTCGACCCGACGCTTTATCGGTGTACACGTAAACTAAGATCGTTTGACCAGCAGAAAAACGCGTGCGCTGCTCGCTAAATGGAATGAGCAAATCTTTATCTTTGATACCCCAATTAACAAAAGCACCTGTCTTGTTGACACCTTCGATCTTCATCAGGCCCCATTCGCCCACTTGAGCGACTGGTGTTTCAATGGTCGCAGCCAGTTGGCTTTCTGAATCAAAGTATAAAAATACGTCGATTTTATCACCAATTTCTGTGCCCTCTGGGACATGTTTGTTTGGCAGCAAAACAGAACCGTAATCATCACCATCCAGAAATACGCCAAAATCCGCCTTTTTAATGACTTCTAGGCTGTTAATTTGACCAATTTTAATCATTGATTTTGTCTCTTTTTAAATTTACGTGGAATTATACCTAAACTAACAAGAAAATCAGAGAGAAAAGCATATCGCTCTGTTATGCTGTTATTGTCTACCCCAATCATTCTCTTAGCAATCTGGTACTTATATGAACCGCACAATTTTCGGGGTAAGAATGCTTTAGCAAAGTCAGGAGCTTTTTTTGGTCACCGTTGATAAACAAGATTCAATCACATTAAAAATCAGCCATGAGCTAGCAAAAAGTAAAAGTGTCGACCTTGATATTTACTTCTTTGTCCCTGGTGAGCTTGGCTTAAGTGCCGATATCATCAGTGAATCAGAATTCTATTACACCTCTATCACACAACAGCGCTCCTACTACAGTAAGGAGATTCTACTTCCTTTGGTTCACAGCCGACTGGCTAAGCGAGGACGCCTCTCGAATCAACAGTACCGTGTCAGTTTGAGTTTGTTCGCTTATCAATACGTCATCGCCTTAGACAAAGCCGTTGCCAGTTTGAATAAGCTAGAAAGTAACTCCGTCACGGAAGATGAAGTTGATGAAGTTATCGAATTGGCTATCGCGATTTTAAAACGCCTTCGTCGTGGTATTCCTTTTGAAGAGAACCTCAAACGTTATTACGTTAACATCGACAACTATTTGTCGTGGTACACAGAGCAAAAATTCTTGTCACTCGTCGCTCATTTGCCGCGAGAAGGCGATTACAGCACGATCAAGAAGCGTTTGATTACCCTGTGTGAAAAAGAGCAAGCGCATCGTAAGTTAAATAAATATAACTCACCCAAAGTCACCGATGAAGTGACGCGACTCTCCAATAAAATGCGCCTGTTGAGACGTCTTATCGAGCACCCTGTTGTCCTGCGTGAACAAACGGTTTCAATGGGGAAAAACGTTAAACGGGCGATAAAAGGCATCGCAACCGGTTTGGTGATGGTTGTCGTAACATCAACTGTGATACTCGCGCGTGATTATCTGGGCGAAATTTCTGCATCCTTCATTATCGCGATGTCGTTCATCTATGCCCTACGCGAAATTTTTAAAGATGATCTTCGCGATGCCATGTGGCGCTGGATACGTAAAGGAAAGCCCAAATGGCGTAAGAAGTACATTGACCCGACCACTAAGAAAGTCGTTGGTAAAAAGTTAGAGTGGCTTGACTATAGAACGCTTTCTAGCCTGCCGGACAAAATTCAACAGATACGTAAAAAACGCGTCGTTCAGCGAGAAGAGCAGATTCTTCACTACCAGGAAAAGACGGAAATGGCGACATCGATGTTTTTAAGTGGCTATGAGCAAACGCGACAAACCCTAAACATTAGCTTAAGACCCATTATTCGATTAATGGACAAAGGGTCAAACCGCGTGTACCACCTAAATGAAGGGCAAGTCACCAAAGAATCGGTTGAGAAACGTCACCTCATCAATGTGATCGTCAAAGAAGACAACCACACTGATGAACCCGTGTACTACCGTTGGAAAGTGGTATTGAACCGGTCGAAGATAGTATCGATTGAGAAAATCGAATTGAGCTAACGAAAATAGTTAACGATTAAGCAGCCTTCTTTTTTTGTTGTGCTGCTTTTTTAATGGAAAGCGTCAGGTAAAACTCTGCCATTGGCTCATCGCCATGAAGAGACGGACAAAGTGCCGTAATTTTTACATCACGATTAATACGCTCACCAGTCTCCAGCGTGTAGTCCAGCATTTCGTCGATTAAAGGACCATCATCACAGATAAAATGAACATCAGCTTCTGGTCGTTTTAAAAACTCCGCCTTCACGCCTTTAAAGGCCAAAGAAATCGGCTCACCTTTCTCCTGAGCTTTACTCATCGCCAAAAAAGCCCCCGCCACATCCGCGCCAACCGCTAACGCACCGAAATACATGCTGTTAAGGTGGTTTTTGGTTCTTTTACGCAGAGGAATTTTCACTTCAACATGCTTATCGTCGATATCTATGATTTTTGGACGACAAAGCCAGATTAATGGAACTTTAGTGAAACCGAATACTTTCAAGTAAAGGTTTGCGCGACGTACTGCAGATAACATTTTGGTCTCCTTACCAACCTAACTCAGTCAGTTAATCAAACGCTCGTTTTAATGTCAAAAAGTTGTTAACAAAACTTGATCTACCTACTAAATTATTCGTCATAAACACATTAAAAAGTGACAGCGTCACCCAGACAGACTATCGTTTCTACACAGGCTAATTTCACCTGACTTTATCGAGAATTAAAGTATTGAGAGCGCTTGATGTTTTTGCCACTGTGTTCAACACCGCCGTGGCTGGTGGTGAATCGTTACGTAACTATCTCGTGATAGTATGCTTTCAGGTTGTTATAAAAGAGTAACAACCTTATAAGCGTTTCACGCTATTTGGGATTTAGAGGCGAAGAATCCCGTGAAACAGTTTATTCCTGCCAGTAATTCCGTTATCTTTACCCCTTCGCAACAGAGAATAAAGCTATAAGATGCCTATAAAAACAGATGAATTGAGAACCCAACCTTTGGGTCCAATGCCTACCCCAGCGGAGCTAGGTAGTGAATATCCTATTACGGATGACGTTGCAGACCGTATTGCTCAATCTCGACGTCAGATTGAAAAAATCTTAACGGGTGAAGATAAGCGTCTTCTTGCGATCGTTGGCCCTTGCTCTGTCCACGACACAGAAGCCGCGATCGACTACGCTACGCGTCTGAGCGCAATCCAGGATAAGTACAAAGACGAGCTATTTATTGTCATGCGTACTTACTTTGAAAAACCGCGTACAGTTGTGGGTTGGAAAGGCTTAATTACCGATCCAAACCTTGACGGTTCTTATGCGTTAGAAGCTGGCCTTCATAAAGCGCGTAAACTGCTACTGGATATCAACAAGCTTGGTCTTGCCACCGCTACTGAGTTTCTTGATATGATTACCGGTCAATACATTGCGGATCTGATCACTTGGGGCGCTATCGGCGCACGTACCACTGAGTCTCAAATTCACCGAGAAATGGCATCTGCACTCTCGTGCCCGGTCGGCTTTAAAAATGGTACCAACGGTAATGTGAAAATCGCGATTGATGCGATTCGTGCTTCTAAAGCATCACACTACTTCTACTCTCCAGATAAGCATGGTCGTATGACGGTTTATCGCACAAGTGGTAACCCATTCGGTCATATTATTTTACGTGGCGGCGAAAAAGGTCCAAACTTTGACGAAGCTTCAGTTAAACAAGCTTGTGACGCGCTGGCCGAGTTTGACTTACCGCAACGCCTAATCGTAGATTTCAGCCATGCTAACTGCCAAAAGCAACACAGAAAGCAGCTTGATGTCGCGAAAGATATCTGCCAACAGATTAAGTCTGGCAGCACACGCGTTGCAGGTATTATGGCAGAGAGCTTCATCATTGAAGGCAATCAGCCAATGACAGACATCAATAACCTGACATACGGTCAATCAATTACCGACCCTTGTCTGAGTTGGGAAGATACAGTGACAATGCTAGATATGCTGGCTGACGCTGTAAAATCCACTAAGTAATTAATAACAAGATAATCAAGGAATCTTCATGCCATCGTTTGATATTATTTCAGAAATCGATACGGTTGAACTACGTAACGCCGTTGATAACGCTAACCGTGAACTATCTACTCGTTTCGATTTCCGCAATGTTCATGCGAGCTTTGAGCTAGTAGAAGAAAATGTAAAAATGTCTGCTGAAGGCGAATTTCAGCTGAAACAAATGCGCGACATTTTACGTGGTCACCTAGCAAAACGTAATGTCGATGCAAATGCTATGGACTCTCAAACACCAGAAGTGACTGGCAAAAACTGGCATCAGAACATCGTATTCCGCCAGGGTATTGATACGCCGACGGCTAAAAAGGTGGTTAAGCTAATTAAAGATGCGAAGCTGAAAGTACAAGCTTCAATCCAAGGCGATAAAGTGCGCGTCACGGGTAAAAAGCGTGATGACCTACAAGCGACCATGGCAGCTATTCGTGAAGCAGAACTAGGACTACCTTTCCAGTTCAATAACTTCCGCGATTAATCATTAGCGCAACAAACGAAAAACGCCGACGAATCATCGTCGGCGTTTTTGTATATTCTAGGTCGAGTTCTAGATCACGAGATCTTGTCCCTGCAGCAACATGAATTCACTGGTTCCTTCAGGAATAAATACACAGACGCGTAAGTTGTCTTGTTTTGCCTTCGCAAGCATGTCAGATAACTGTGCGGCGTTTGAAAACGACTCTCTCTCGGCGTCTCTTCTCACCAGCTCCATCGCGTCTGATTGACATTTTGTCGAGTACAACGCCAGTTCAGCTTGCTGCATGTAACGAACCGCTTTAATTGGCAACATTTCAACGTCTTTACCCACATGAATCCAAGTGCAATTGCCCTTTTCATCAAGAGGCGATGCCATAGTCGCTTTGTAGATGGTTTCTAAATCTCTATTGTCACGCGCATTTTCAACGTCAGGATTCGAAAAGAATTGCTCCCAAAATTTACGACGCAAATCGACACTTGGTAACGCCTCTTTAATCGAGTTGCGCTTTGAGTTTGCAAAGTCAGCCATCAGACCCATGTTCTGTGGAAGAATCATTTCTAACTTTTCACGAATATTACGAATCAAAACGGGTGACGCCCCACCACTCGAAATGGCTATCTGAATACGCCCACGATTGATCATCGAAGGGGTAATGAAGTCGCAGTATGGTTTGTCATCGACCACATTCACTAAAATGCCCAGTGCTTTAGCATCTTTGTAAACCTGATGATTCAAATCTGGATTGTCCGTTGTCGCCCAAACCTGAATAAAGCCTTTTGTGACAAGGTCACTTGAATAGAAACGCTGAATCCAATGTAGTTGATTCTCCTTCGCCAACTTAGCGAGATAGTCAACTAAGGTAGGCGAAACCACTGTGACATCCGCCCCTGCCTTTATTAAGGCCTCAACTTTTCGGCTCGCGACTTCACCGCCGCCAACAACGAGAACTGGTTTACTGATTAAGTCTAAGAACAGAGGAAAATATCGCATCTCAACCTTTGATTACACTAATTAACTATTAAAAACCATGCTACCAAAAATGGGGCATGGTCATCACCTTGTTTCGTTGACACAAATAATTTTTGTTCGAATTTTAACTGAACATCGCTGAGGTCAGCTAATGACAGTTTTAATAACGACGTTTTATTCTCTATTTGCGCCCGCTTGTTCGTTGAATGTTCTGATGCACCATCTTGAATACCAGTTGCACTATTTACAAACAATTAACATTTCGTCATTCTAAAACCTGAGGAATTTTGTAGGTTCTCTTAAAATTCCATTTAAATTATATATTTGAGAATTCACAGATCCTTTTCTACGCTTATATTTGATTGGTTGCTCGAATACCGTTTCTTCGAAAATCAATCACGTAGGACATAACACAACACAAAATTGGACACGCTAATTTTAAGTCACATTGATTTAACATGGATCATACAGGAAGGACACAAATGGCAAATAAACTAACAATTCTTGCTTCCGTCGTAGCGGCTTCTACTGCAATGATGGCAACATCAGCACAAGCTGCAGACTCTACTTTGGACAAAGTAACAAAACAAGGTTTTCTTACTTGTGGTGTAAGTACTGGTCTTCCGGGCTTCTCAAACCCTAACTCAAAAGGTGAATGGGAAGGTATCGACGTAGAATATTGCCAAGCACTGGCTGCTGCCGTTCTTGGGGACAAAACGAAAGTGAAGTACGTTCCTCTAACTGCAAAAGAGCGTTTCACTGCACTCCAATCTGGTGAAATCGATGTTCTTTCGCGTAACACCACCTGGACACTACACCGTGATACAGCTCTTGGCCTGAACTTCGTTGGCGTAAACTACTACGATGGTCAAGGTTTCATGGTGAAGAAAGATCTTGGCCTGTCAAGTGCTAAGGAGCTTGATGGCGCATCTGTTTGTGTTCAATCAGGTACGACGACCGAGCTAAACCTTGCGGATTACTTCCGTAATAACGGCATGAGCTACAAGCCTGTGGTATTTGATACAGCAGCTCAAACGTCGAAAGGTTTCGATTCTGGTCGATGTGACGTGTTAACAACGGACCAATCTGGTCTATACGCGCTGCGTTTAAACCTTCAAGACCCTTCATCAGCAGCAGTTCTTCCTGAAATCATTTCAAAAGAGCCTCTAGGTCCTGTTGTACGTCAGGGTGATGACCAGTGGTTTAATATTGCCAAGTGGACCCTATCTGCGATGATTAACGCGGAAGAGTACGGCATCACTTCTAAGAATGCGGATGAGATGTTGAAATCTGAAGATCCAAACGTCAAGCGTATCCTTGGTGTAGACGGTCCTCAGGGTAAAGGTCTGGGTATCCGTGACGACTGGGGCTACCAAATCGTTAAGCAAGTAGGTAACTATGGTGAGAGCTTCGAGCGCACTGTTGGTAAAGGTTCACCTCTTGATATTTCTCGTGGTGTGAACGCACTATGGAACGACGGTGGCTTCATGTACGCATCACCTATCCGATAGAAACGATTATTTAGGGCGGTTAATCCGCCCTTTTTCGTTGTCTATTAATCTGGATGAGTAAGGAAACTCACCTCTGGTGATAGCTGAGCCCAGTAATAAATAGGATTGATAGCGTTCAACCAACGCTTATGGTCTGTCATTGCCGGTGCACCAGATTTAACGGCCAGTAACAAGCCCTTACTCCTGCAGAGTGATATCTATAACTAAGGTTTGAGGTTAACGCTGTATGGAACCGACTAAAGATGCATCGCTAAGTACGATGTCCAAACCAAGTGGAAATAAAAGCCTATTTTATAATCCCGCTTTTCGTTCCGCTCTTTTTCAGATCATTGCTGTAGCTGCATTGGTATTTTTCTTTTATACCATCATCAACAACGCGCTAAATAACTTAGATGCTCGAGGCATTGCTACGGGTTTTGATTTTCTTAATCAGGAAGCAGGCTTCGGTATTGGGCTTACGCTGATTGAATATAACGAAACCTATTCTTATGGCAGAACTTTTGTCATTGGTTTACTAAACACCGCGCTGGTTTCAGTGTTGGGTATTATCCTGGCAACTGTGATTGGTTTTACCATGGGTATTGCTCGTCTTTCTTCTAACTGGTTAGTTAGCCGCTTAGCAGCGGTATATATTGAGACATTTCGAAATATCCCTCTTCTTCTACAAATCTTCTTTTGGTATTTCGCCGTTTTGCAGGCATTGCCTTCAGCAAGACAAAGTATCAGCCTTGGCGAAGCTATCTTCTTAAACGTTCGAGGGCTCTACCTCCCTGCTCCAATATTGGAAAACGGCAGTAGTGTTGTTATCGCCGCGTTTATTATCGGGCTGGTTGCGACTATCTCCATCTCTATTTGGGCGAAGAACAAACAGCGCCTGACTGGCCAGCAAACTCCGATGGGACGAATTGCTTTAGGATTAGTCGTTGGCTTACCTTTGGTCGTTTATTTCCTTGTTGGTATGCCTATCTCTCTGGAATACCCAGCCCTAAAAGGCTTTAACTTCCAAGGCGGCATCAGCATTATTCCTGAGCTTGCGGCTCTGTTGGTCGCGCTGAGTGTTTATACCGCAACATTTATCGCAGAAATCGTGCGTTCTGGTATTAACGCTGTGAGCCATGGTCAAACTGAAGCGGCGATGTCTCTTGGTCTACCGCGTACCAAAACGCTAAAACTTGTGGTCATTCCTCAAGCTCTGCGAATCATTATTCCTCCATTAACCAGTCAATATTTGAACTTAACCAAAAACTCGTCATTGGCAATGGCTATCGGCTATCCGGATCTTGTCTCTGTGTTTGCGGGCACGACCCTAAACCAGACAGGCCAAGCCATTGAGATCATCGCGATGACAATGGGCGTTTACTTAGCGTTAAGTTTGATTACTTCCGCGTTAATGAACCTGTACAACCGTAAAGTAGCACTGGTGGAGAGATAATATGAGTACACATCAATTTCAGCCTGATCTCCCACCGCCATCAAACACTGTAGGTGCGGTAGGTTGGATGCGTAAAAACCTGTTTAATGGACCAGTAAACTCTATTGTTACCATTATTCTCGCCTACTTAGCATTTACTGCTTTGTGGAACATCGTCGATTGGGCCTTCATCAACGCGGATTGGGTAGGAACAACACGTGATGCATGTAGCCGAGAAGGCGCGTGCTGGGTATTCATCAGCGTACGCTGGGATCAGTTCATGTACGGCTTCTACCCTGAAGCTGAACTGTGGCGCCCTCGCCTGTTTTATATCTCGCTAGCTATCCTGACTGCGCTTGTTGCTTATGAGAAAACACCAAAGCGCATGTGGATTTGGCTATTTTTAGTCAATGTTTATCCATTCCTGGTTGCCGGTCTACTGTACGGCGGTGTGTTTGGACTGGAGGTGGTCGACACTCATAAATGGGGTGGATTACTTGTTACCTTAATCATCGCGCTTGTGGGTATCGTTGTCTCGTTACCGATTGGTATTGTCTTAGCTCTGGGCCGTCGCTCTGATATGCCAATTATTCGCAGCATGTGTACTGTCTACATCGAAGTATGGCGTGGTGTGCCGCTAATCACTGTCTTGTTCATGGCGTCGGTAATGTTGCCACTGTTTATGTCGGAAGGTTCAGAGACAGATAAACTCATCCGTGCACTTATCGGTGTGGTGATGTTTGCCGCAGCCTATATGGCAGAGGTGATTCGAGGTGGTTTACAAGCGATTCCAAAAGGGCAATACGAAGCAGCAGATGCGCTTGGTTTAAGCTACTGGAAGAAAACAGGGTTAATTATTTTACCTCAGGCTCTGAAGATCACGATTCCTTCTATCGTGAATACCTTCATCGGTCTGTTTAAAGATACCAGTCTGGTACTGATCATCGGTATGTTTGACGTACTGGGCATTGGGCAAGCAGCAAACACCGACCCTGAGTGGCTCGGCTTTGCGACGGAAAGTTATGTATTTGTCGCGTTAGTGTTTTGGGTATTTTGTTTCGGCATGTCTCGTTATTCGATATGGCTCGAAAACAAACTTCACACCGGTCACAAACGATAACTCATTAAGATCAAGGACGTATTATGACGCAACAACAAAACTATATGATCCAGTTGAAGGACATGAACAAGTGGTACGGTGAGTTTCACGTACTGAAAAACATCAACTTAAACGTGAAAAAAGGTGAAAAGATCGTTATCTGTGGGCCTTCGGGTTCAGGAAAATCGACCATGATTCGCTGTATTAACCGATTGGAAGAGCATCAGGCAGGTGAAATCTTTGTTTCGGGAACCGAACTGACGGAAGACTTGAAAAACATCGAAGCGGTTCGTCGTGAAGTTGGCATGTGTTTTCAGCACTTCAACCTCTTCCCTCACCTGACCGTGTTGGAAAACTGCACGCTTGCGCCTATTTGGGTTAAGAAAATGCCGAAAGACGAAGCAGAAGCCATTGCGATGAAGTATCTTCAGCGCGTTAAGATCCCTGACCAAGCGGATAAATACCCGGGTCAGCTCTCTGGTGGCCAACAACAACGTGTGGCAATCGCTCGTTCTTTGTGCATGAATCCAAAAGTGATGTTGTTTGACGAACCAACATCCGCACTCGACCCAGAAATGGTGCGTGAGGTGCTGGATGTTATGGTTGAGTTGGCAGAAGAAGGCATGACCATGTTGTGTGTAACGCACGAGATGGGTTTTGCGAAAGAAGTGGCTGACCGAGTGATCTTTATGGATGCCGGTGAAATCATCGAAGAAAATAATCCGAAAGATTTCTTCGAGAACCCGCAATCGGATCGTACTCAAAACTTCCTATCGCAAATTTTACACCATTAATATTTTGCGCTAGAGACACTCTAAAAAGGCACTGATTTCAATAGGAACAGTGCCTTTTTCAATACGTCGTCAGTTATGGTAACGTTATCTACGTTCGCTATATCTGGCAGTAATATTGTGTTACAAGTTATCACATACATAACGTCTTATTTCTATTATTATTTTGTCATAGCGATACATGGTTAGGGCTTGATTTTTTGAACTTTCAACCCCATAAATGTACTTATAAGAAAGTCTCTTATCGAGGAAGAATATGAACAGTCCAATGTTTACCCGCACTTCAACACAAGAAAGTGCTCTACAAACGAACAAAGTATTGCGTAATACTTACGCCCTACTGTCGATGACGCTTCTATGGTCAGCTGTGGTTGCTGGCGTATCAATGGCGTTTAACCTACCACGTCCGGGCATCATCCTTATGTTGGTTGGTTTCTATGGTCTGCTTTTCCTAACAGAAAAGAACCGTAACAACAGCCTTGGATTGGTTTTCACCTTCCTGTTCACAGGTTTCTTGGGTTACACGATTGGTCCAATCCTAAACATGTACATCGGTGCAGGTATGGGTGACGTTGTACTGACTGCTCTCGGTGGTACGGCGCTATCGTTTATGGCTGCGTCAGCATACGCACTAACAACTAAGCGTGACCTATCTATGATGGGCGGCCTGATGTTGTCTCTGTTTGTGGTACTTGTGGTTGGTATGATTGCAAGCATCTTCATTCAGTCAACGATTCTACACTTGGCAATGAGCAGCTTGTTCATCGTGTTCTCAACCATGGCGATTCTGATGACGACTCAAGGCATCATCCGTGGCGGTGAGACGAACTACATCTCTGCGACAGTGACGCTATACGTATCAATCTACAACATCTTCATCAGCCTACTAAGCATTCTAGGCATCATGAACGACGACTAATCAGTCAGATTGAATAGAATTAAAAAAGCCCGAGGGTACACACCTCGGGCTTTTTGTTTGTTCATATATTGCTTTTACACTTGCTCTAGTTCGAGATCGACGACTTCATCCGCTTCAGGGTTCTGCCTAAAGCGCCTTACTTGAATAGTCTGCTCACCCATCATGATCTTTTTAGCGATTCGGTGCATACCATCAAACACTCTATAATCGCTGGTCAATATGACTGGATACGACAAATCCGCTTCGTTTATGCGCTTACAATGCAAGGCAATTTCACGACACGTTGGTAGTGGACCGTTAACATTAAACCATGTCACTTCATCTGGACCATTGATTTGGTCGATTGGAATCTCTTCTATTGGCAATGATTCTGCTAGCTGCCAAATTCTTTCTATAAACCAAGTTGATTTCACGCTGTCATTAATTTCAACGTACCTTTGTTTCGACATGACTGACTCCCTGTCACCATTATTCAATCAAGCTCATCAAAGATAATACTCAATCAGAGTCAGTACAACGCTATAACTCACTCAATTTCAAAAGAAATCGCTAGTATCCTCTTATTCACAAATGTAAGAGTAGCTGTAAAAACGATTAATTAACGCATGTTTATGCAAAGTCAGCTTTATTTACCCCGAAGATTTTCTAACACAGTGAATGAATAGCTAAATTTTTGAATAAACAAATAAAAAGCAACCTACGCCATAATTTGGTTGCTTTTACTGCGCTTGAACGCATGGTGTGATTATTTAGTTGAGAAGTTCCATGCCTGTACGCTAATCTATAAACATCAAAGATTACTTAACGGATAGAACGTTATGTTCGTTTACAACGGCAAAGAAATTGAAACCGATGCTCAGGGCTACTTGTTGGACCATACTCAATGGGAAGAAGGTATGATTGAGTTATTGGCGGAAGAAGAAGGCATTGAGCTAACCGAAGCGCACTTAGAAGTTGTCCACTTTGTTCGCGACTTTTATGAAGAGTTCAACACCTCCCCAGCAGTAAGAATGTTGGTTAAGGCGATGGAAAAAGCGCACGGACCAGAAAAAGGCAACAGCAAATACCTGTTTAAGCTTTTCAAAAAAGGCCCTGCAAAGCAGGCAACCAAACTGGCTGGACTCCCGAAACCAGCGAAATGCCTTTAATCATAAAATTTTGAAGCCGCGGTATGGTTTATATGAAGCGTTTTCATGCGATACGCTTTCGACAGTTGCCGTCCGTGGCCCCTCTTTCAACCACTCAGTAAACTCATCAATTTGTGTTTCAGTGCCGCAGGCAACCACTTCCACATCGCCATTATTTAGGTTTTTAGCGTAGCCAGTCAGACCCAGCTTCAACCCCTGATGTGAAGTTTGATACCGAAACCCCACTCCTTGAACAAGACCTTTTACTACATACTTTTCACACTTCAGATTCATCGTTATTTCGCTTCTTATAATGGTTATTGCAGACCCATCAAGCCTTTCAATAAGCGTAGCGGGTTTTTAAATCAATTATGGAAGAAAATCCGACTGGCGGGATTGATAAGTCTCTCATTCACCTAAATTTCAAATAAAGTGGGCTTGATTTTAAGCAACAACCCCAAGAGTGACACCGTAACTCTCAATAAAACCAACTGATTCCCAATGGTTATTGCTTTTACCAGCAACATCCCGGACAATACGCCCCTTTCAAAATTCAACAAGAGCTAAAGAAATGACAGCTGCTATCTATTTGGTTAAAGGTCGTGAGAAATCGGTTAAGCGTAAGCACCCATGGATCTTCTCTCGAGGCATCAATAAAGTTGAGGGCGAACCCGCGCTTGGCGAAACAGTTGATGTATTCACTCACGACGGTAAATGGTTAGCAAAAGCGGCATATTCACCGGAATCTCAAATCCGTGCTCGTATTTGGAGCTTTGAAAAAGAGGACATTAACAAAGCGTTTTTCGTCAAACGTTTTAAAGATGCGCAGCTTCTACGTGAAGACGTTATCGAGCGTGATGGGCTAACTGGCTACCGCTTAGTTGCGGCTGAGTCTGACGGCTTACCAGGCGTGACTATCGACCGTTACCAGAACTTCTTCGTCTGTCAGTTATTAAGTGCTGGCGCAGAGTACAACAAACAGGCAATCGTAGACGCGCTTGTTGAGTGCTTCCCAGACTGTAACGTTTACGAACGTTCTGATGTGGCGGTACGTAAAAAAGAAGGCTTGAAAGAAACCACTGGCGTTTTACATGGTGAAGAGCCACCAAAATCTGTGGTAATCGAAGAGAACGGCGTCAAAATCAGTGTCGATATCGTTGGTGGCCATAAAACCGGTTTCTACCTGGACCAGCGTGACAGTCGTCAACAAGCGATGAAATACATGAAGGATAAAGAAGTCCTAAATTGCTTCTCTTATACCGGCGGCTTTGGTCTTTATGCACTTAAAGGCGGAGCAAAACGTGTTATCAACGCGGACGTTTCTCAACCAGCTCTGGATACGGCAAAATTTAACGCCGAACTGAACGAGTTCGACATTTCTAAGAAGCGCGCTGTTTTCCTAAACGCAGACGTGTTTAAGTTGCTGCGCGAGTACCGCGATCAAGGTACTCAATTTGATGTGGTGATTATGGACCCACCAAAGTTTGCCGAGAGCAAAGCGCAGCTGAATGGTGCATGTCGCGGTTATAAAGACATCAACATGCTAGCGATGCAAATCCTAAAGCCTGGTGGCACTCTGCTTACTTACTCGTGCTCTGGCTTAATGGACCAAGTCCTGTTCCAAAAAATCATCGCGGATGCAGCGGTAGATGCGAATCGCCAAGTTAAGTTTGTTGAGCGTTTTGAACAAGCGGCAGACCACCCAACTGACACGGCCTACCCTGAAGGTTTCTATCTGAAAGGCTTTGCTTGTAAAGTGCTTTAGACCTCATTCAAGTATCAAATAAAAAACGGAGCTTTCGCTCCGTTTTTTCTTACTTAAAAACATCTATTCTCGTAAATGTTCCAGATTACTAATTAAGCTATTCGCGATATCTGCCGCAGAAGCACCGTCAAAATTAACCTCTAAATCCATACCACCTTTATGAATCATCAAGGTTGAATTAGGGCCTCTTTCCGTCACGGTGATACTAATATCGTCAACTTGTCCGCTGTAATCGCCAGAACCTAAGTCATCAAGCAATAGCGAGATGTCACTCTGACTAACATCTTCAAACAAATCAGCAAAATCAAGCTGATCACCAGTTTCGAAGTCAGTAACGGTGTCTGTAGCAGACTTCATTTCTGTCCATTTGAAAACGTCGTCACCTTCACCGCCCGTCAAGATATCATCGCCTAAACCACCGATTAAAATATCATTACCGCTGGTGCCGATTAACTCATTGTCTTGCTCGTCACCCATAATGACGTTGGACTCGGCATCTGCCGCCGCGGTCAATGTGAGCGATTGAGTATTGTAGTCAGCCGTTGCGACAGACTCAGCAGTGACGTTATTGAAGTCAACAGATACGGTTGCTTCGTTACTTAGCGCACCATCAGTATCGATTGCCTGATAAGTAAAGTCATCGTTCACATCAGTAAAGCTGGTAATTTCAGTCCCAACTAAGGTGAAGCCCGCTTTATCACTTGAACTGTTGGTTTCTGGAGTAAGTCGAATTTCATCAAAGCTACCATTCGCCATATCAACTGTGATAAAACCTTCATGATTACTTGTATAAGTAATATCAGTTGAGTAAAACTGCTGCACATCAACAAGAGCACCATTTAGGAAGATGTACGCCGTTAACCATGCAGCACCACTATTGAAACGGTCATTCAGACTCGCTAAATTCAGTTTCGCTTCGTTTGCTGATAAATCCTCATCCAGCTCTAGCGTAATATACTCACCAGTACTGATTTCATCACCCTGACCCGTTTCACTAGGAGAAATAACAACTAACCCGACCTGTTGATTTGCAAAATCGACTGAGATCTGAGCGTCGGAATCAAAGATGATGCTGTTACCAATGGTGATTATCTGACCTCCAGTGAACGTTAAGTTCGAGTTAGGTGGTGTATAAGAACCAACCAAGATATCTTTCCCTTGATCTTCAAGAAGATCAGCCGAATCAAAGCTCTGCTCATCGAAGAAGTCATCAGTCAGACGGTACTTAATATCTGTATTTTCATACAACTTGTTATTCGGATCATTTAAAAAGTCCTGATCAATGATGACTTCTACACCATTGTCCAGATAATAAAGCTCTCCGTGTTCAGGTAATGAAGTTATAACAATTTCAAGATCGGCATCATTTGCACCATTGGCATCATCTTCGAGGTCTTCAACTCGCTGTTCATTGGCGCTTGTTAGTCCATCAAACTCCACATCCTGAACAGGGAACATACCTTCTTCAACATTGAGAGAGATGATGAAATCACGAGCTGTTGGCGGTGAGTTGTCCACGATAGTCGCTAGACCTGTGTCACTGCCTTGTACTGGGCCTAAGCCAGTTACGGTTACGCTGAAATCTTCCGGACCTTCGTATACACCGTCATCGATAGACTCGATACGTAGGTCAAATTCAGTCATGCCCGCTGGCACCGTCACGACACCACCGACAGGCACGGCAACCCAACCTGAACCGGTATTGTATTCTAGCGTGCCAAGGTCACCTGCTACTGTTTCATCCGGGTTTAGTGTCAACTGAACCTGCACCGCCGCTTCTGAAGCATTACTCAATGACACGGTAAATGTAGCGAAATTACCTTCATCAATGGTACCTGCATCCGAGATAGACACAGTTGGACGATCGTCGTCCGTTTTAGTGCCATCATCCACGATGGTCGCCAGACCAGTATCGGTGCCCTGCACTGCGCCCAAACCATTCACGGTAACACTGAAGTCTTCTGGTCCTTCGTATACTTCATCATCGATGGTCGCAATACGCACATCAAATTCCGTCATCCCCGCCGGTACGGTCACGATGCCATCCCCAGGTACTTCCTCCCAGATCGAACCGGTGTAGTATTCAAGCGTGCCAAGGTCACCCACTTCTGTTTCGTCTAGGTTTAATACCAACTGCACTTGAACTGCACCTTCCGAAGGATTGCTCAATGACACAGTAAAGGTCGCGGTGGCCCCCTCATCTATGGTACCAGCATCTGAGATAGAGACGCTTGGACGATCATCGTCAGGGTTAGGACCAGGGCCGTTACCACCGTCGTAAATAATGCCCAGTGCAGTGTCGGTACCAAGTACTCCTGTAGCACCTTGGACTGCAACCGTGAAGGTTTCATCACCTTCATACACATCGTCGTCCGTGGTTGGTACAAACAATTTGAGATCGGTTTGACCCGCTGGAATGGTGTACGTACCATCACTGTTGGCGGTCACTACTGTTCCATCCAACAATGTAACCTTAATAGCGCCGATGTCACCAGGTTCAGCAGTATTAGCTCCTCCTGTTGACGTGTTCAATCTTACCGTCACGTCAATGTCTGCCGCTGCCGATAACCTGACCGTATAAACAGCGTCAGTGCCTTCATTTACACCCACGCTATTTTCTACGATATAAACACTTGGACGGTCGTCATCCGGGTTAGGACCAGGACCGTTCCCACCGTCGTAAATAATGCCCAACGCACTGTCACTGCCGACAACGCCTGTGTCGCCTTGTACCTCCACGGTGAAGGTTTCATCCCCTTCGTAGACGTCATCGTCTGTGGTTGGTACCGTCACTTTCAGCTCGGTTTCACCGGCTGGAATGGTGTATGTGCCGTCAGGATTCGCGGCGACGACCGTCACACCATCAGCCAGAGTCACCACAAAGCTACCAATGTCGTCCGCTTCCGCCGTGTTGCTGCCGTCGGTTGAGGTGTTCAAGCTGACGGTCACATCGATATCAGCCGCCGCGGATAACTTAACGGTATACACCGCGTCTGTGCCTTCGTTCACACCCACGCTGTCTTCAACGATAGACACACTTGGACGGTCATCATCCGGATCGGGATCCGGGCCGTTACCACCGTCGTAAATAATGCCCAGTGCAGTGTCGGTACCAAGTACTCCTGTAGCACCTTGGACTGCAACTGTGAAGGTTTCATCCCCTTCGTAAACATCATCGTCTGTGGTTGGTACGGTCACTTTCAGCTCGGTTTGACCCGCTGGAATGGTGTACGTGCCGTCACTGTTGGCACTCACCACGGTCACGCCATCGGCTAGGGTCACCACAAAGCTACCAATGTCGTCCGCTTCCGCCGTGTTGCTGCCGTCGGTTGAGGTGTTCAACCTGACGGTCACATCGATATCGGCCGCCGCGGATAACTTAACGGTATAAACCGCATCGGTGCCTTCGTTCACACCCACGCTGTCTTCAACGATAGAGACACTTGGACGGTCATCATCCGGATCGGGATCCGGGCCGTTACCACCGTCGTAAATAATGCCCAACGCGCTGTCACTGCCGAGCACGCCCGTGTCACCTTGTACCGCCACGGTGAAGGTTTCATCCCCTTCGTAGACATCATCGTCTGTGGTTGGTACGGTCACTTTCAGCTCGGTTTGACCCGCTGGGATGGTGTACGTGCCGTCACTGTTGGCACTCACCACGGTCACGCCATCGGCCAGGGTCACCACAAAGCTACCAATGTCGTCTGCTTCCGCCGTGTTGCTGCCGTCGGTTGAGGTGTTCAACCTGACGGTCACATCGATATCGGCCGCCGCGGATAACTTCACGGTATACACCGCATCGGTACCTTCGTTCACACCCACGCTGTCTTCAACGATAGAGACACTTGGACGGTCATCATCCGGATCGGGATCCGGGCCGTTACCACCGTCGTAAATAATGCCCAACGCGCTGTCACTGCCGACAACGCCCGTGTCGCCTTGTACCACCACGGTGAAGGTTTCATCCCCTTCGTAAACATCATCGTCTGTGGTTGGCACCGTCACTTTCAGCTCGGTTTGACCCGCAGGAATGGTGTAGGTACCGTCACTGTTGGCATTCACCACGGTCACGCCATCGGCCAGAGTCACCACAAAGCTACCAATGTCGTCCGCTTCCGCCGTGTTGCTGCCATCGGTTGACGTGTTCAACCTGACGGTCACATCGATATCAGCCGCTGCGGATAACTTAACGGTATACACCGCGTCAGTGCCTTCGTTCACACCCACGCTGTCTTCAACGATAGACACACTTGGACGGTCATCATCCGGATCGGGATCCGGGCCGTTACCACCGTCGTAAATAATGCCCAGCGCACTTTCACTGCCAAGAACGCCCGTGTCGCCTTGTACCGCCACGGTGAAGGTTTCATCCCCTTCGTAAACATCATCGTCTGTGGTTGGTACCGTCACTTTCAGCTCGGTTTGACCCGCTGGAATGGTGTACGTGCCGTCAGGATTCGCGGCTACGACCGTCACGCCATCGGCCAGCGTCACCACAAAGCCACCAATGTCGTCCGCTTCCGCCGTGTTGCTACCGTCGGTTGAGGTGTTCAACCTGACGGTCACATCGATATCGGCCGCCGCGGATAACTTAACGGTATACACCGCGTCGGTACCTTCATTCACACCCACGCTGTCTTCAACGATAGAGACACTTGGACGGTCATCATCCGGATCGGGATCCGGGCCGTTACCACCGTCGTAAATAATGCCCAGCGCACTGTCACTGCCAAGAACGCCCGTGTCGCCTTGTACCGCCACGGTGAAGGTTTCATCCCCTTCGTAAACATCATCATCTGTGGTTGGCACGGTCACTTTCAGCTCGGTTTGACCCGCTGGAATGGTGTACGTGCCGTCAGGGTTCACGGCTACGACCGTCACGCCATCGGCCAGAGTCACTACAAAGCTACCGATGTCGTCCGCTTCCGCCGTGTTGCTGTCATCGGTTGAGGTGTTCAACCTGACGGTCACATCGATATCGGCCGCCGCGGATAACTTCACGGTATACACCGCATCGGTGCCTTCGTTCACACCCACGCTGTCTTCAACGATAGACACACTTGGACGGTCATCATCCGGATCGGGATCCGGGCCGTTACCACCGTCGTAAATAATGCCCAACGCGCTGTCACTGCCGAGCACGCCCGTGTCACCTTGTACCGCCACAGTGAAGGTTTCATCCCCTTCGTAAACATCATCGTCTGTGGTTGGCACGGTCACTTTCAGCTCGGTTTCACCCGCTGGAATGGTGTACGTACCGTCAGGATTCACGGCTACGACCGTCACGCCATCAGCCAGAGTCACCACAAAGCTACCAATGTCGTCCGCTTCCGCCGTGTTGCTGCCGTCGGTTGAGGTATTCAACCTGACCGTCACATCGATATCGGCCGCCGCGGATAACTTCACGGTATACACCGCATCGGTACCTTCATTCACACCCACGCTGTCTTCAACGATAGACACACTTGGACGGTCATCATCCGGTTCGGGATCCGGGCCGTTACCACCGTCGTAAATAATGCCCAACGCGCTGTCACTGCCGAGCACGCCCGTGTCACCTTGTACCGCCACGGTGAAGGTTTCATCCCCTTCGTAGACATCATCGTCTGTGGTTGGTACCGCCACTTTCAGTTCGGTTTGACCCACTGGAATGGTGTAGGTACCGTCACTGTTGGCATTCACCACGGTCACGCCATCGGCCAGAGTCACCACAAAGCTACCGATGTCGTCCGCTTCCGCTGTGTTGCTGCCGTCGGTTGAGGTGTTCAACCTGACGGTCACATCGATATCGGCCGCCGCGGATAACTTAACGGTATACACCGCGTCGGTGCCTTCGTTCACACCCACGCTGTCTTCAACGATAGAGACACTTGGACGGTCATCATCCGGATCGGGATCCGGGCCGTTACCACCGTCGTAAATAATGCCCAACGCACTGTCACTGCCGACAACGCCTGTGTCGCCTTGTACCGCCACGGTGAAGGTTTCATCCCCTTCGTAGACATCATCGTCTGTGGTTGGCACCGTCACTTTCAGTTCGGTTTGACCCGCTGGAATGGTGTACGTGCCATCACTGTTGGCATTCACCACGGTCACGCCATCGGCCAGAGTCACCACAAAGCTACCAATGTCGTCCGCTTCCGCCGTATCGCTGCCGTCGGTTGAGGTGTTCAGCCTGACGGTCACATCGATATCAGCCGCTGCGGATAACTTAACGGTATACACCGCGTCAGTGCCTTCGTTCACACCCACGCTGTCTTCAACGATAGAGACACTTGGACGGTCATCATCGATTAAGGTGCCATCGTCTACAATGGTCGCGGTTCCTGTGTCTTGCCCCTGAACGACGCCTATGCCAGACACGGTCACACTGAAGTCTTCAGGTCCCTCATACACATCATCTGACGTAGTGCCAATGCGCACATCAAATTCCGTCATGCCCGCCGGTACGGTGACTAGGCCACCTACTGGCACTTCTACCCATCCTGAACCAGTGTTGTATTCCAGGATACCCAAATCGCCGACTTCGGTCTCATCTGGGTTTAATGCCAACTGAACCTGGACCGCATCTTCAGACGCATTGCTTAACGTCACGGTAAAGGTCGCAGTGCTACCTTCGTCAATCGTACCAGCATCGGAGATCGATACGCTTGGACGGTCATCGTCTGGATCCGGCTCAGGACCACTGCCATCATCGACGATGGTTGCCAGGCCAGTGTCGCTGCCCTGAACGGCACCAATGCCGGTTACGGTAACGCTGAAGTCTTCCGCGCCTTCGTAAACCTCATCCTGAACGGAGGCAACACGCACATCAAACTCGGTCATGCCGGCTGGTACGGTCACCATGCCATCGACAGGCACACTCACCCAGCCGGAGCCGGTATTGTATTCTAAAGTACCCAAATCGCCCGCTTCGGTTTCCTCTGGATTTAGAGTGAGTTGAACCTGTACCGCGTCTTCCGAGGCATTACTCAAGGACACCGTAAAGGAAGCGATATCGCCTTCATCGACAATACCCGCATCTGAAATCGACACGCTTGGACGGTCATCGTCTGGATCCGGCTCAGGGCCACTGCCATCATCGACGATGGTCGCAAGACCAGTGTCGCTGCCCTGAACGGCACCAATGCCGGTTACGGTAACGCTGAAGTCTTCCGCGCCCTCGTAAACCTCATCCTGAACGGAGGCAACACGCACATCAAACTCGGTCATGCCGGCTGGTACGGTCACCATGCCATCGACAGGCACACTCACCCAGCCAGAGCCGGTATTGTATTCTAAGGTACCCAAATCGCCCGCTTCGGTTTCCCCTGGATTTAGAGTGAGTTGAACCTGTACCGCGGCTTCCGACGCATTACTCAAGGACACCGTAAAGGAAGCGATATCGCCTTCATCGACAATACCCGCATCTGAAATCGATACGCTTGGACGGTCATCGTCTGGATCCGGCTCAGGACCACTGCCATCATCGACGATGGTTGCCAGGCCAGTGTCGCTGCCCTGAACGGCACCAATGCCGGTTACGGTAACGCTGAAGTCTTCCGCGCCCTCGTAAACCTCATCCTGAACGGAGGCAACACGCACATCAAACTCGGTCATGCCGGCTGGTACGGTCACCATGCCATCGACAGGTACACTCACCCAGCCAGAGCCGGTATTGTATTCGAAAGTACCCAAGTCGCCTGCTTCGGTTTCCCCTGGATTTAGAGTGAGTTGAACCTGTACTGCGGCTTCCGACGCATTACTCAAGGACACCGTAAAGGTTGCAATGTCACCCTCATCGACAATCCCTGCATCTGAAATCGATACGCTTGGACGATCATCATCAGGGTCCGGCTCAGGACCACTGCCATCATCGACAATGGTCGCAAGCCCAGTGTCGCTGCCCTGAACGACATCAATGCCAGTCACGGTCACACTGAAGTCTTCCGCGCCTTCATAAACCTCATCTTGAGTTGAAGCAACACGTACATCAAACTCGGTCATGCCTGCTGGTACGGACACCACGCCATCGACGGGCACAGTCACCCAGCCAGAGCCGGTATTGTATTCGAAAGTACCCAAGTCGCCCGCTTCGGTTTCCCCTGGATTTAGAGTGAGTTGAACCTGTACCGCGTCTTCCGAAGCATTACTCAAGGACACTGTGAAGGAAGCGAAATCGCCTTCATCGACAATACCCGCATCTGAAATCGACACGCTTGGACGGTCATCGTCTGGATCCGTTCCTGGACCGGTTCCGTCATCTAAAACAGTTGCAGTACCAGAAACAGGCGTCGTTTGGTCTACGGTTGTGCCAGTCAAGGTAAAGGTTTCTGGACCTTCATAAATATCGTCATCAACCGTATCTAAACTGACCGTGAAAGACTGCTCTCCAATTGGGAGAGAAACTGTGAACGTCCCGTCTTCATTCACTTGGATTTCTTGAGTCGTACCATCTGATAATGTGACGATAACGGTGGTATTTACGTAGTCAGTTCCCTCTTCGCCAGCAGAGCCGCCGACTGCTGAGCCATCACCCAAAGTCATTTCAATATCCGTTATGACTTCGGTTGCCTGATCTAAAGTGACGTCAAAAACGACTTGGTCACCTTCATTGACTGTTGGGCTGGATATTTCTTGAACGACGACCTCTGCAGGCAGTGGTGTGACTTGAGGAGCAGGTGGTTGAGGCTGGAAAATGTCCAGCAGAGTCTGAACTTGAGTACTAGAGAATCCTGTTCCATTTATGCCAACCGTCTCAAAATTAGTACTAGCTAGTACTTCAGTACCAGTTCGGTTAATCGCACCAGTATTTTGAGGGCTTGAGCCGTTAACCCCACCAGCAGCGGTATCAAACTCTTCTCCAAGCTGTGTTGGGTCCTGTCCCTGACCGATGGCTTCAATCAGCGCGGTAATGTCATCCGTCACATTGATCGAGCTGCCTTGCGGTGTAACTTGCTCAACAACTAGCTCCGAAGTATCTGAAACCTCTTCGATTATTAATTCACCAGGCTTTGGAGACTCTCCTTTTGCAAGGGTTCTTATATTCCCATCAAGCCCGATCACGACTATGTTGCCCATTAAAGAGCTCAAAGTTACTCGATCCATACCTACCTCGCCCCAATTCAAACTAATCCAAAAGTTTGTCACCTTTTTATTTACGACTATAGTTTAGACAAAATCATCATATTTTTCGTTGTATGTTTGGTGCTTACGAAGCTTTTCAACTCAAGGGGCGGGGTTTTCTAAAAGCGGGTAAATGCACTGTCTTCGGACCGTTATGATGTTCAAAATTCAAGCTTTTTTCCTGTTTTGGCCTATTGGTTGGTTAAGCAACTATTGACCTATGCGCCACGGTTTATACAGGTGAATACGTGGGTTTTCTAATCAAAAGCCTTGGTTTAACAGTAGGTTGATCTATTCCTAACTCAAACACTGTTAATTGTGGTGTTCTGTCTCACTAATGAGATAAAACAACAAAAAGAATCACGATTTTTAGGAGAATTACCGTGAAATGGAACCGACTCAAATACGCCTGTTGTTGCAGCTTAATGGTGTCTATACCCGTTTTCGGTCAAACGTTAGAGCAAGCAGTGACATTGACGTTACAAAACAACCCAGATATTAAAAGTGCATTCAACGAATTTACGAGTAAGCGGTACGTAAATGATGCTTCTACAGGTGCTTATCTACCATCTATTGATTTGGATGCGGGGATTGGTTACGAAGGTCTGGACCCGTCAGACGAGGTAGCTCGCGGCGACACAGACTACACCAGAAAAGAAGCGTCGGTCACGTTGACCCAATTGATTTGGGACGGCAGTGCGACGCTGAATGACATTGACCGAACAGCTGCCGATGCAGAATCGGTAAGGTTCCAACTCTTAGCTGATGCGTCAGACAAGGCACTTGAGGTCGCAAAAGTTTACTTAGATGCCGTAAAAGCCTATGAAGTATTAAAACTATCAGAAGACAACCTTGCGGTTCACAAAGATATCTATTCAGACATTTCAAAGCGCGTCACGTCTGGCATTGGGTCAACCGCTGATTTAACCCAAGTGGAAGCTCGTATCGCTAAAGCACACGGTAACCTTGCCGCAGCACAAAATAACCTGTACGACACCCATACGATGTTTACACGCTTAGTCGGACAATCACCTCAAGGATTAATCTTTCCTAGAGCTGATGAAAACTTCCTCCCTTACACAGTGGATGAGGCGGTAAGTACGGCATACGAACTCCATCCTGTGATTCAAGTAGCTCTTGCAGATGTCGACTCAGCGAAGTTCCAGTACAAACAATCAAAAGGTGTGTACTACCCAACAATTTCGATAGAAGCATCGCAAACATGGCGAGATGATGCGGATGGTCTTAAAGGCCGAAGTGATGAAACCTTAGCTATGCTTCGACTTCGTTATAACTTGTTTAACGGCGGCAGTGATGTCGCTAACGCAGACAGTTTCGCTTACCAACTTAACAAAGCGAAAGATTTACGAGAAAGCGCGTACCGAAATGTGGAGGAAGGATTAAAACTTTCTTGGACAGCGCTAGATTTAACACTCCAACAAAAAGAATTTTTGTCGGATCACGTAGATTCTGCTTCTGAAACGGTGATTGCCTACGAAAAGCAATACAAGATAGGTCAACGAACCCTTCTTGATGTTTTGAACACACAGAATGAACTGTTTGAAGCGCGTAAAGACTACCTTGACGCAAAATATGCAGAGCAGTTTGCAAAATATCGAGTAATGAACGCAACAGGTCAGCTTCTCAGTGCATTGAGAGTCGAAGTTCCACAAGAATGGCTAGATAAGGTGGAGTACTAATTATGAAATACATAACTATTATTGCACTATCATTCGCAGTGGCTGCGTGTAGTTCTTCACCAGATGACAACGGTGACGAATATGAATACATGGATACACCTATTGCTGAGCAGAGTGCCGATCACCTTGATGATGATAGTGACGGTGTGATCAACGAAAGGGATTTGTGTCCGGGGACACCAGAAGGTTCTGACATAGACAACGATGGTTGTGGTGAATATGAAAACTCATCAGAGAAAATGCAGCTCCGAGTTCTGTTTGCCAATGATTCAGATGTCATCAACCCTGTGTTTTCGCAGCAGATATACGAGTTGTCTAATTTTTTGAAAGAGTATCCTGAGACCTCTATTGAAATTCAGGGTTACGCTAGCCGTACAGGTACGCCAGAACACAACCTGGACCTTTCTAAACGACGCGCAAATAACGTTAGAAACAAGCTGCTGAGTAACGGAATAAGCCCGGAAAGAGTGACTATCGTCGGGTACGGAGATACTGTTCTAGCAACATCAGGAACCGATGAAGTAAGTCATGCTCAAAACCGACGAGTGACGGCAACCGTGATCGGGTATAAAGGCGAAGTAAAAAAAGAGTGGACAGTCTTTACGACGCTACCAAAGAATTAACCTGAATACTGCCACCATTAAATTAAACAAAGGAGCTTCGGCTCCTTTCCTTTTAGCAACGATGCAAACCGTATTATGCTTTAGGAATCCGCCCTTTAATGTTAACCTAGCTACGTCATAACAATGAGAGTTTTGAAATGAGCAAACTTACATCAGATATCCAAGAAAACCTTGACCTTTTCGTGTCCGAAACTAAAGAAAACCAGTTAGTTTGGGGTCTGCGTAACGAAGAAGGTTGGCTATCCTGCGATTCGACTGAATTCGAAAATAGTGAAGTTATGCCTTTCTGGTCATCGAAAGAAGATGCAGAAGCACATAACGTTGAAGAGTGGGCTGATTTCGATGTCCTGGAAATTCCTTTGGATATTTTTGTAGAAGATTGGCTTCTTACTCTTGCTGAAGATGGTGTTCTTGTTGGCACTAACTGGAACGCGCAGTTAGAAGGCAAAGAAATGGAACCACAAGATCTAGCAAAACTTTATGTAGACTAATTGATGAGACCTCAGCCCACAAAGCTGGGGTCTTTTAATTTGGTATTTTTATAACTTTCACTCCAAATATCGACAAAGCGCATAGTTTTTGTCACTCTTTTCGCCTTTACATACTTCACTGATTCATACAACTCAGTAGATAATGAGTAATCTATCCATACAAAAGTAATATCGATAACATCATAATATGCGCACGCTGTATCTCCTGCTCTGCCTCTTGCTTTTTTGTAGTCCGGCCTATAGTCACCCTCACTACAGCCAACAAAATCAGAACGTTACTCAGTGGCATTCTGTTTATCAGGCCACATTAAAAACCAATGCCAAGTCAGCACTCAGCCTGCTTCAAAGCCGCTATCACACCGCAAAATATGACAGTGAGAAGCTGTATGTAAGTGGTTTGATTTATGAGTACATGTCTAACATGAAACAGCCCTATTATGGTAATAGCCAAGGGCGAAACAATGCGTTTGCCACGCTCGAAGCCGAATACATTCTCGCTTTAAATGAGCGAAGACAAGGCAGCTATGATGCCTCAGTAAAGAGCTTTATCTCGCTAAGAAATAAGATGAAGCAAAGTGCTAGCATCGAGGGTGAAGCCCTGATGAATTACCAACTTTGTTATACCTTGAATCAACAAGGGCGTTACCACAAAGCGCATTTTTTCTGCTCATCGTTAGAAAGCCACTTTGATAATAAGCATCAGGAAAACTTCCCGAAAGATCTCTCGCTTCGCGTCATCGCCAATAACTACAATTTTCGTGGCGATTATGAAAAATCGATAAGCGTATACCGCCGACTTCTTGTAAATATGCCCTATCAGAGCGACCCGTCTGGAGTCTATAACGATGTTGGTAATTTGTTGGCAGAGCTCGGGCAGTTTGAGCAGTCTGAACAATATCTAATACAGGCGCTACTTGCTCGTCAACAAGAGGGAACACCAGTCGAAGTAGCACAGGTCGAGCACAGCCTTGCTGCCATGTATGCCAAAGCCAAAGACTTTGATAAAGCCATTACACACTATAAAAACTCACTCACTATCTTAGAGCATTTTGAGTATCCATACGGTCAAGGTTTAGTTTATCTTGGCCTTTCTTCAGCTGAAGCCGAATCTGGCAATGTGGAAGAGGCGCTCAAGTATGTTAATCAAGCCTTGGGGCTTGGTGAACGATACGAAAACAACCATCTTCAAACCGAAGCGCACTTAGCCGCAGGTTTTGCATACCTGAAAAGTTTGGATGCCAAGACTGCGATTGAGCACGCTAATTCCGCGCTAAGATTATCGACGGACAATTCACGGCCATTACTGCAAGCTAAGGCGCAACTGCTGCTTTCTAAGGCTTATCAGGCCCTTAATAACTTTCAAGCCGCTTTGTCACATTACGAAGCGTATTCAACATTAGAGTTAGCAAATCGTGATTCAAAAAACATGAAAGCGATGGAAGCTCTGGACCTCACCAAAAATGAGTATGAGTACGATCTTAATCTTGCTCGCTTAAACATTGAGCGCAATCTAAAACAAACTGAATTTGAGAAACTTACAGAACAAAAAACCATCTATAACTTTATTGTTTTCTGTTTGGTGGTTTTACTCATACTGACACTTGTCGTGCAGCGACAGGCTAGGAAAAAGGCGCGTTTAGATAGTTTGACCAGCGCTTTGAATCGTTCCACCAGTATTGAAACGATAAAGAGACAGGCAACAAAAACAGACGGAGAATTACGCTATGTCCTCGCGTTGGTCGATTTAGATAACTTTAAGTCAATTAACGATGCTTACGGACATCCGGCAGGAGACTTGGTACTCAAACAGGTTTGTCAGAAAATCAGCACGAAGTTGAACAAAGATGACTTTATTGGGCGCTTAAGTGGTGAAGAGTTTGTTCTGCTACTTAAGAATGTTGATGAAATCGATGTCCCATTCCGAATTCAGAGTCTACACAAAACGATTTCAGAACTAAGCATCAAAACAGAAAAAAATGAAGAAGTCATTGTGACAGCAAGCTTGGCCTATCTCGCAACATCAAATCCATTAACTCATTTTGATGAACTTTATTCGATTTTAGACCAAGCGCTATCTCAGGCAAAAAGCAGCGGCAGCAATGTGTTCGTCGATGCTTACGACCAGCCTGTTAACCTGAGTAAGGGATAATACCAGTCTCACTGGAGTTATCCCTTATGTATCAAGCTTCGGAATTTTGTTTTTCAACCAGTGACTGCATAACCGCGTCTTTGTTATTCAGGTAGTCCTCTAAACCTGCTTTACGCAGATCACAGGATGGACAATCACCACAACCATCGCCGATGATGCCGTTGTAACAAGTAAGCGTATTTTCGCGAACCAGTTGCAGCGCATCATACTGGTCAGCTAGCGCCCAGGTTTCCGCTTTGTTCAGCCACATCAACGGAGTTTTAATCGTCAACTCACGATCCATACCTTTTACCAAAGCGGCATTCATTGCTTTAACGAAGTCGTCACGACAGTCAGGGTAGCCACTAAAGTCGGTTTCACAAACGCCAGTGATAACTGTCTCTGCACCAATCTGATAGGCATAAATGCCCGCTAGTGTTAAAAACAGAATGTTGCGCCCAGGAACGAACGAGTTCGGCAGGCCATTTTCTTGCAGTTCATGCGAGACAGGAATGTCATCACGAGTCAAAGAGCTAATAGCCAGTTCGTTTAACAAGCCCACATCCATCACTTTATGTGCTGCAACACCCAAGTCTTTCGCTACCTGTTGAGCTACCTCGATCTCGAGTTTGTGACGCTGACCATAGTCAAAAGTGATCGCGTGTACTTCATCAAATTCTTTCAGTGCCTGAACAAGACAGGTAGTTGAATCCTGCCCTCCACTAAAAACAACGACGGCTTTTTTCATGTTACTCTCCGAGCTTAAGCAATACTTAGGTATTTATGAGTTTGAATCGACAAACGCCAATTACGAGCAACACAGGTATCAATACACAATTGAGTCGCGCGAGGCTTCTGGCTTATCGGCTGCAGAGCAATGATCGTCTGCGGTGTAATCTCAGCAGACGCTAATAGCTCATCAAGATGGTCGATATCTTTCTGAGTCCCTACCGGATGCTTGATTTCATTCGCTCTTTCCAATGCACTTTTCAGCACGGGCAATTTGCCTTTCATTGCCACTTTTGGTGACACTGTCACCCAGGTTTTATCTGTCGTAACGACTTCTGACGTCCCGCTGGTCTCAATCTGGCACTGGCAACCCATGTCTTCAAACGCTTGTGCTAACGGGCGTAAATCGTAAATACACGGCTCACCACCAGTAATAACGATATGCTTTGCGTTGAAACCTTGCTTCTTATATTGCTCTACGATGTCTTCTGCCGTTGCAACACACCACGTCGGATAATCTTCCGTCTTAATCAGAATATCACCAATCGAACGTTGGTCCTCTTCTGCCGCCTCCCAGGTCTGTTTCGTGTCACACCATGAACACCCAACCGGGCATTCTTGAAGACGAACAAAAACAGCAGGAACGCCAGTAAAGACCCCTTCTCCTTGGATGGTTTCAAACATCTCATTTAGCTTATACAACGTAGAACTCACTCACTCATAATACTTCGAGGCGAAGACCTTAATGGAGAGCTGTGTCTAGGTCAATTCAAACCAAAAATTAATTGTTAAAATAGACCATTTTGTAGTTTCATAGGCAGGACGCGTTTTTAGTGGTTGTTAATAAAAGGTTGTTAATAAAATCACGCCGCAATTTTGAATTTTAAGGTAAGTAACATGTATAAACTGATCGCCCTAGACATGGACGGCACGTTGTTAAACAGCGAAAAAGTAATTTCAGATGAGAACAAACAAGCGATCGCCAAAGCTCGAGAGGCAGGCGTAACCGTTGTTTTGGCCTCTGGTCGTCCAATCGATGGTATGCAAGATAAGTTAGATGAGCTGGACATTCGTTCAGACAAAGATTTCGTTCTCTACTACAACGGCTCAATGGTCAAAAACATTGGAACAAATGAAATCATCCACCAGCAAATCATCGACGGTAAAGCAGCGAAATTGGTCGCTCAAAAAGCAAAAGAACTCGGCGCTTATGTGCATGCGTTTAGTCAGGTTCACGGATTGATCACTAACGAAAACAACCCTTACACCGATATTGAAGCAAAAATTAACGGCCTTAATGTCACCGAAATGTGCTTTGAATCTCTGGAAGATGACCACCCAATTATCAAAGCGATGATGGTTGCAGAGCCAAGTAAGCTAACCGAAGTCATTACTGCATTGCCTTCGGAAATGCGTGACAAATTTACCGTCGTTCAAAGCGCGGCATACTTCCTGGAATTTCTTAACCCATTAAGCAATAAAGGCATTGGTATTGCTGCGATTGCTGAGCACTTATCTATTAAACCGGAAGAAGTGATTTGTATGGGTGACGCAGAAAACGATCATCATATGTTGGAATTTGCGGGCTTAGGCATCGCGATGGAAAACGCCATGGAAGAAACCAAAAAGATCGCCGACTACATTACGGCAAGTAACGATGACCATGGTGTGGCAAGAGCTATCGAAAAGTTTGTTCTGAACGCTTAATAAACTCAGCTTTAACATTTCAGTCCAAATAACAAACGGCACTCAATCTAAGGGTGCCGTTTTTTAATCTTGTTATACCGAGCGTCGGATAACTGTACGTGATAATTTATCGAGCGGCTTTACTCTGGTGGCTGTGGCCAATGAATATATGGTGGATTCGGTTCCTCTTCAGGAGGCACAAACGATGGAACCGTATTTTTTACACTGCCTAAACTCTTAACGTATTGGTAGACAGCGCGTAGGTCATCTTCTGTCATGGTATTTAAAATCCACCAAGGCATCGGAGGCCTGGTTTTGAGCTCTTTTGCTGTGGCTACCCATTCTGATTCACTCAGATTACCAATGTACTCTCGCAAGTTTATAGGGTAAGTGGTTCCCCATGGCCCTCGAAAACCGAGCTGTTCGCCAAGTAGCCATTGAGACTCGGGTATGGCTCCACCACTCGGTGCATAACCAGCGGTATGGCAATCGTTACAACCACCTATTGTTACCAAGTACTTTCCTTTCGCCTTGTTGTCATCCCCCATATCACTTGACGTAGCCACAGGAGAGATATTGATAGTCATCAATAGAATTACGGAATGTATCCTTCGAATTGCCATAATAGCCATACCTATACTGTTTTATACAGGCTAATTATAGTTCTATCGATAAGAAGCGCGATTATTAACTGTTGAACACGCTAATTATTCTCTTTCTGAAATAAACTTACTCGCCTCTTCTTGATTATTACCCCTTTTAAATGAGCGAAATGCTACATATTTACAGCCATTTAGTTCATGTCTGAGTTCTAAAGCCTTCTCTATACTGTCTTAAATAATTTATCACGAGGCTATGTGAATGACGGACTACGAAAAAATGGTGGCTGGGGAGCCGTACTTAATTAACGACCCTGAACTAGTAGAAATACGCTATCAAACCAGAGATAAAACGGATCACTTCAACCAGCTAAGTTCTCGTCAGACGGAAGAAAAAACACAGGTTATCAAAAGTATTTTTAAGCACGTGGGAGAAAACGTGCATATAGAGAAAGGCGTAAGAATTGACTACGGCATCAACACAACGCTTGGGAACAACGTTTTTATTAACTATAACTTTGTGCTGTTAGATTGTTGTCCAACGACGATTGGTGACAACGTTTTTATTGCGCCCAATGTGCAAATTTATACGGCCATTCACCCACTAGACCCTCGCGAACGTAAAAAACATATTGGACAAGCGAAACCCATAACCATAGAAGATGACGTTTGGATTGGTGGAGGCTGCATTATTCTGCCTGGAGTCACAATAGGAAAAGGCAGCACAATTGGTGCTGGAAGCGTTGTAAACAAGTCTATCCCAGCCAACAGTGTGGCCGTAGGTAATCCGTGTAAAGTGGTTCGCTCGCTCGAATTTGTATAATCAGGCTAACTGGTTTAAACAATGATATAGGAAGCCTCGGATTTGCCATACGAGGCTTTGCTTCATCTATACGCTCATCAGCCTTGCGACTCTTTTAAATTCCTTCAGCCGCTTTCAGGTCTGCCTGAACGCTGACTTAAATGGTGAGTTGAAACTGGCCATTTTGATTATTGAAACCCAGCTTCTTAAACAACGCCTGAGAACGAAAGTTACCATCATCTATATCTGCATATAACTTTGTAATTCCCAGCGATTTGGCGTGTAAAAACAATACACTGAGTGCTTCAGACATATAGCCTTGCCGCCAGTAATCCGAATTAAGTAAACAACCTACCTCACATGCTTTACCACAATCACTAAAAGTGTGTAAGCCGCAAGTACCAATTACTTTATTGGTTCTTTTATCGGCAATTGCCCATTCTAACGATTCACCTGACTTCTCTAACCGGGCGACGCTCTCCAACATTTGCTGAATCATGTCTTGCGATGTAAAAACAGCATCGGAAGCAAACTCCATTGTTTGAGAATCACCATAGATTTCAAAAAGATCGTCTGCATCGTGCGCTGTGATCGTCCTTAATGTCACCCTACTTCCCAATAACTCAGGATTCATGTTTAGCCCTGATTGTTATGGTCTGAGCCATTTGTACATAACTAAACTGTCCACATACCCCAAACGACCATGTCTGTAGGCTTTAGGTATCGTACCAATTATACTGAAGCCAAGTTTTTGCCAGAGATTAACCGCGACTTCATTCGTCGAGACAACGCTATTGAATTGCATCGCTTCAAAACCAAGTTCTTCGGCTAGCTGTTGCGAATGCTCACACATCTTTCGAGCGATCCCTTTTCCTCTAGCCTCGTTTGCAACCATATAACCACAATTACAAATATGATTACTTGGACCCATTGCATTAGGCTTCAGGTAGTAGGAACCTAAAATCACGTCGTTTTCTACATAAACGTACGACTTCAACGGAACTTCACACCAGATGTGGTAAGCCTCTTCCATCGTCATTTCTGGATCAAACGCGTAGGTTTCCTGAGCGCGAATAACGGCTGAAAAGGTTGGCCAAAATAACTCAAAATCAGCCTTCGTTGTTTCCCTGAACATTCAAATTCCTCTCGAACACAATACTTTGCGAAGACGTGAGCAACGCAAACTCTAACCTTTGTATACCTTTTGGTAGAGTGAGTAACCAGCTAGCAATAAACATGGAGTATACCAAGACATTGAGGTTACACTATATTTATTCGCCAACCTGTAAATCATATTGATCACCAAAGTCACCTCACAGGTTATATAGGCAATAAAAAAGGTTTTTATCCATTCAGCACATTTGTAAGTGCCTGATTGCAGCCAGGTCATTTCGTCAAGAATAAACGTGCATGAAACAAGAAATGAAACCCACAAGCACGAGGTTCTAGCACTTTCCAGCTCAAACCAATCTATAGACAAATTCAATAAAAAACTACTAACGAGAATAATGTTGAGAACCGACATCCCTGATACCATGCAGATAAATTCTTCAACAATAACAGACCATTATTTCTAGAAGCATACTTTTGGTACTACTGTTTGCGAGCAAGCTAACACCACTTAGAATTGAAGATACCAAGCGTTAGAAATCATCTTAAACGCCTGGCATAGTGCGTTACTCGTAGTTTCGCTTACACCAGTTTTCCCAGTTGTTTTCACCCAAACTCTTTCTAGCCTTGATAATTCTAAATATGGTGATAAATCCCATTAAAATACCAAACAAGGCGAAGCCAATAAGATAGAGCCTCCAATGTTCAGGCTGTTTATGCCAAGAGAATGCCCACATGAACGCTCCCCATAATGGCCCCAAAAGTAAGCTATCCATTAAAAACACTTTTACTAGCGACTGGAATACTAGTGGCTTTTTCGAGAGGTCTTTGTATTTTGGCCAAACAAATATTGTTGGTTTAGTTAAGTCCACGGGAACACCTTTTTCAATCAAGTGCAACCGGATGAATTCTGCCTTTTCCATAAAAACCCCACTAACTATATGTTATTGAAATTTTAAGGCTATCAAGTCATTCGCCTGAAAGGATAAGCTAGATGTTGCGACTGATTTCAAAACTTAATTATTTAGTCGCTGGACCCAGAGCGAGCAACGCAAGGATAAAATGTGGGCTTTCCTGAACCACGGAGCCAATAACAGCAATTCTCTTCATGGTGCTCATCTAGTCTTCATCGTGACCTATCAACTCGTGTAAGGTGAACTCGTCCAAGAAAGGAAAGATTCGCTAGCTTGCTTTTGGGGGTCTTGGCAATACGAGAGCATTTCTTGATACGATACGGGCTTGCTGTACAGATAGCCTTGGTAAAAATCAATGTCGTTTTGTGCTATCGAATTTAGCTGTTCTTGTGATTCAATGCCCTCTGCGATCACCTTAGTACCGATCGTATGAGCCATCTTAGTCACCGCAGAGACTATGCTTTGTTCTTTTTCATGCAGACAAATGTTATCAATGTATGATTTGTCGATTTTTATATAATCTATTTTTAAATTTCTAAGCACGGATATAGAAGAGAAACCCGTTCCAAAGTCATCGACTGAAATCATCACACCGATCTCTTTTGCACTTAAAATACTTTGAGTTAGCTTCTCAATATTCGTAATCATTGCGGTTTCTGTGATTTCCAAATGAACATTGTTTGGGTTTACCGAATACTGAGAAATGAACAGTTTTAAACTATCCAAGAAGGTTTCATCTTCGAACTGAATAACCGAAACATTGATTGATATGGAAATGTACGGATGCATCTTGTTGACAGCAGCTAACGCTTCAATAGCCATTTTTAACACTAACCGTCCAAGATCTATTATCAATCCATACTCTTCAGCCACCTTTATAAATTCGTCAGGCGAGACGCGTTGCCCTTTTAAATCCCACCTAACTAATGCTTCAAAAGAGTGTATTTTATCATCTCTGACGCTTGCTATTGGCTGATATTGCATATAAAAACTATTGTCGTTAATCGCTTTTTTTATAGCTTCACATAGATACTCTTTTCGTTCATAACTCTCTTGTATATTCTTGCCAAAACAACTAACACGTAAGTTATTTCTTTTGCCATGACTAACAGCCAAATACGCATTTCTGATCGCAGTATTGATTGGGACGCTATCATCACAAATATAATAGCCAATATGATAGTCCGGTTTAACACGAATACTTCCTGACTGAAAATACACGGTTATCTGTTTCTTTAAATTACTAATAAATTGTTCTAGTTCTGCTTTTGAAAAAACGTAAGTATGGATAATAAATTCATCACTCCCATACCGGGCAGAAATTGAACCGTGAAGTTTATCATTATTTAATAATATCTCACCAACTTCCGAAATAATAAAGTCACCATACTCATGACCATAGTTATCGTTAATAAGATGCAGATTTTCTATATCAACATGTATAAAGCTATTGAGTAGTGCAGGATTGTTTTTATTAATGCGTTTTATAGCAATCGCTGGGGCGAAATTATTTCGGTTATATAAACCGGAAAGCATATCACGACGTTCTAATGTAAGTATTCTACTGGTCCTAGAGTCAACCTCATTTTCAAGGCTCGATACTAAGCTTTCAATTTTAGTTTGATTATCGATTGATGCGTAAACAAAATTGGCACTTCTTATGGCTGTCAAACATAGTGCAATTCCATAAACGATCCCCATTACCCCAAAGTTTCTTAGCGTAACATCGTTTCCAGTAAGTAATATAAAGCTGTATGGAAAGATGGTAATAGCTACGTACACCAGAGCGGAGCGCCGATCAACAGAGAGTAATGTGACGCTACCGCCCGACATCCCACAAAAAATGACTAACGTGAACATGACTTCTTCTAACGTCATTGTTTGATGAAATATATAAGGGTATGCAGCCCATGCAATTGCTGAGACAGTGACACCAATAAAATGAAAGTCTAATTTATATTGGTTGTCGTTAGAAATACCATAATGAACCCAATAACGTACGCCGGTAATTACATAGATCAATAGCAACCAATAAATTTTCTCATTAGTAGCATGAGGCCCATATACATTAGTCATTACTAAAATTGACGCAATGCAAACATTGATCGCCAGTAAGGTGACAATATTAGAGGAAAAGACTAATAAATGGCTGCGTTTGTTCATATAAAACACTAAGCAATTGGTTGCACTATTCTATTTAAATTAGCTTGTCTAACCAAATAAGTCTATATATTTACTCGATTTAATTGCACAAATAATATTTGTTAAGAAAATTACCATATTGAGAATGATACCTTTCTAAGTTTACAGTAATCTTAACACTATCAGGTAAAAGCTTGCCGACTCAAAAGACGGACAGAAGCGTGTCTGAGTTTCCTAACACGCTTAATTACCGACATTCACACTAGATGCATGGACAAAGTCACTTCGTTTGATCATCAACACGTTCGAGTGCAGTATCTAGAACCCATTAATCCTTTCTATCAGGCTGAAGAAAATCGCTCGTCCGACAGGGGTCAGCTCATCAGGAAAATCATAATCAGGGTTATGCAACTGCGGACTCTCTCGACCTGAACCTAATACAAACATGGCTCCTTGTTTCGCGACTTGGGTAAACTGACCGAAATCTTCTGACCAACGCATTGGCTCATCAAGCAAAGTATAAGCCGTCCCAGTATCGCGGCAAGCCTGCACGACGAGCTCACAACCCTGCTGCGAGTTGACGCTGGCCTGAAATACATCCTGCCATTCCAGTGACCAATTTAATCCATAGCTGTCTGCATTTTGCTCGGCCAATGCGCTTGCTGCTTCGACTAACGCTTGCATCGTCTGATTACTTTCACTGCGCAATGTCGCCATCACGACCGCTTCCCCAGGAGCCGTGCCAAACGCGACTTCCCCTAATTTTGCATGAATCACTGTTACCCAGCAGCGCTCGCTAAGAGATTCGGGCAGAGTATTCAGTTGCGAGATAATATTACACATCGCCATAGCCGGACTTACACCATTTTCCGGGTGTGCCGCGTGTGAAGTTTTGCCCTGCAAACGAATGATCATTCCCCGCGAGGCGCAGTTAAACGGGCCGGATTTTACGGCGACGTGTCCGAGAGGCAGACCGGGGTAGTTGTGCAGAGCAAACGCATAGTCGGGCATCATATCGGTAAACTTCGGGTCATTCACCATGTTGATCGCCCCTTCTCCCGTTTCTTCCGCAGGTTGAAAAGCAAGAATCACTCTCCCACTGGCAGGACGGTTTTGATTAAGTATCTCCCCCAACGAGGATACAATCGCCATATGCCCATCGTGTCCACATTTATGAGAAACACCGTGGTGAACAGAGCGATAATCGAAGGTATTCGTCTCATCAATCGGTAGCGCATCCAGTTCGCAACGAATCAGTGTCGTCGGTCCCGGTTTATTGCCTTGGTAAATAAACGCCAAACCACTTCCACCAAGGCCGGTGACGACTTTATCCGGTGCAAAATGGTGGAATTGTTCCATAATGCGCTGCGCGGTTTCGGTTTCCTGATTGGATAACTCCGGAAATTGATGAAGCGTGTGGCGAAACTGGGTCCAGCAAATATCAGCCATAAAACAATGTCCTCCGTGACCATGGCATAAGATTGAGTAAAACCAGAAAGTAGCGTAACTCAACCTACTATATCATTCCGCACGTTTCACCTGTCGTTACGTGTAACGTTGAGTATTCCTATGCCACAGGTCGGAATAACGATAATGTTCAGTTCACTATTCTCGTCGTCTCACTGCTTTGAAGCTTTGTATTTATGCTGCGAAAACACAATTTATAGCAATCAAATGCGTTTGTGTTTACCATGAAGACAAATGTACCAACCGCGTTTTCACTCTATGGGCACGACAGCAATCACACGACTCCAACAAGACTTATTATTCAAAGTTATCGCAAAACTAAAGGCAGACAACGCGCTGACTGGTTGTAGTTTGAATGAATCGTCTTTAGCGTTGCAGTTCGACGTATCAAGAACACCAATCCGCGCCGTGCTTAAATATATGGCCGATCAAGGCATCACCAAAGCGGTTCCTAACAAAGGTTTTGTGCTACTCATCGACGCTGAAAATATTGCGGAGATGGGGAAAAACACCAATCAGCAATCCCGTGAAGAGAAACTTTTTCTTCGAGTACTTATGGATCTGTTTTTTGGTGAGCTGGAATGCCCTATATCAGAAAAAGAGCTACAAGTGCGTTATGACGCCAACCGAGGTGAGATACAAAATGTTCTGCGACTGCTGGAAAGTGACGCGATCCTCCACCGAAGTCCAGGCTACAAGTGGCAACTTGACGGTGTGCTGAATACACTCGACAGGCATACAGAAAGCTATCGATGCCGCCTTATATTCGAACCCGCAGGTCTGCTCGAACCAAGCTGGAAGCTGGATCGTGACACACTTGAAACTCTACTGGACCGTCACCTAAAAGCCATTGCTGAACCACAAACCGTAACGGCAAGCCAGCTATTTAATTTAAGCGCTGAATTTCACGAAGTACTCGCCGCTTGCTCGGGTAATCGTTTTTTGTTGGGCATCATGCAGCAACACAACCGTCTGCGCAAAGCCACCGATCTGGTATCCATGCATATTCAATCCTCTGTGACGACCTCTTGCCAACGACGCGTCGAGATCATTGAACTATTGCTAAAAGGAAATAACGCTCAAGCCGCAACAAAGCTCGCTCAATTGCTGGAAAATGACATTCGCGTTATGAAACGAACCTATCAAGATGTGATGAATGTACCTCGTGCGCAGCGAGAGAGCCTATTAAACAACATTGCCCACAAACTCAATTAGCTGGACTCCGAGTTCAACACTTGGGCCCCACTCGCTCCAACCTTCCATTTTTCCACTAGCTCAACATTGCTTTGAGCCTGACGAACCAAGTACAGGCTCTTTTACTCATCCCATAGCTTTGCTTGTTCATTCCAATTTCTTACTTCTCTTCGGGCTGCAAACATTCATCCACAGTGACCAGAAACAAAAGTTGCACTTGCATATTGTATTTTTGCATCAAAAATACAATAATAATGATTCTTATTTAGAATAAAGGGTTGTCGCAGTGAAATTCCGCGGTTTGACGACGTTCAATGAACCGCTAACACCACATCGAATCTGCCCGACTTGTAGCAATCTAAGTTGCTTTGTCTTTCATTTACCAGTGACAGACGAAGGCTTATTTAATTAAAACAAAATCAAAGGTCAGCGACCCTATCAGAGGATTTAAGAGTCCTTTTGTTGATAAACATAGAGAAGAAAATGAACAATAAAAAAGGAAGTTTAAAGATTTCCACTGTTGCACTTGCCGTAGCCGCTGCAAGTACAGTGTTGGCAGCTCAAGCAGAAGAATACGTCACTGATGAAAAAGTGGTGATTGTTTCAAGCCGCACCCCTAAAGCGATCAGTGATATTCCGGGCACAGTTTGGTATATCGGCTCCGAACAGATCGAACAAGAATATCGTGGAGGGAAATCGCTTGGTGAGATCCTGGCGTCAACCATTCCATCGCTAGATGTAAGCAGCGGTGCAAGAACCAATTACGGCCAAAACCTGCGTGGACGTAAGATGCTCGTCATGATTGACGGTGTCTCTTTGCAATCATCCCGACAAATCAGTCGATATTTAGATTCCATTGATCCATTTAATATTGATCGCATTGAAGTTCTTTCGGGGGCAACCTCTTTGTATGGTGCTGGCGCTTCAGGTGGGGTGATTAACATCATAACGAAAAAAGCCCAGAGCGAAGATATTGAGTTTGAATCCTTCGTTGGTGGGTCTTCAGGCTTTAACTCCGGCGAAGATTTTGATTATAAAATAGGTCAAGCCATCTCTGGTGGCAGTGAAAAGGTTCAAGCTCGCGCTTCTGTTATGTACAGTGAAACGCAAGGCTACTTTGATGCTAATGGCGACATAGTGACTCCGGACATTTCGCAGGGCTCGTTACAGTTTAATAAAACCGTTGATTTTCTAACAACCGCTGGCGTTAATATTTCTGAGACAAAGAAACTGAATCTTTTGGCACAGTACTATGACAGCCAACAAGGTTCGCCTTATGGTCTGTACATTGTCGGTGGCGATTTTATTGATGTGCGAAAAGGCTTTGATTCAGACCGCGAACATGGAACCGAGCGTATGATGCTCAGTGCTTCTTACGTCGACGAGCAGTTTCTCGGACATCAGCTGATTGCAGAAGCTTCCTACCGTAAAGAAGACCAAACTTACACACCTTATTATCAATCTTCTGGTCAACAAATTACCGATGTCGTTTCATTAAAAGCGGCGCTGGCGAAAAGCTTTGACCGACTAAACATCGTTTATGGCATCGACGCTTATCAGGATAAACTCGACAGCAATCAAGCGCTCTACGATCCAACCATCGCTAATAATTCGGGCAATCTGATCAACAAAACTTACGCGAAAGTTGGCCGATATCCTGGTATCGAAGTCAGTTCCATTGCTGGATTTGTGCAAACTGATTATGCAATAACTGATGACTGGACCGTTGAAGGCGGTATTCGTTACCAATACATATCAAACGAGATTGACGATTTTATTGGCTACAGCCAACAGAAGAAAATAGCAGCAGGCAATGGTACTTCCGCTGATGCCGTTCCGGGCGGTGAAACCGACTACAGTGTTAGCCTATTTAACTTGGGTACGGTTTATCATTTAGATAGCGATTCGCAAATTTGGGCGAACTTCTCTCAAGGCTTCGACCTAGCAGACCCGGCTAAGTACTATGGACAAGGAGACTACACCCTTGTTGGCGATCACTGGCAGCTTAACGATAGCATCAACGTAAATAAATCGAAGATGTCGGGCATTAAAACCAACAGCTTTGAACTTGGTTACCGCCTGGATGCTGGTGATCTGAATGTACAAACCGCCGCTTATTACTCACAGTCTGATAAGTCAGTGACATATAACAAGACAACCATGCTCATCGATGAAATTGATGACAAGAAGCGTGTCTACGGCCTGGAAGCGATGGCGTCTTACTGGATGAATGACAATATTCAGCTCGGAGCATCGGGTCATTATGTCATCTCAGAAGTCAAAGGCGACGAGGGCTGGCAAGACTTTACCGCAGGTGAAGCGAGTACCTCAAAAGCGAACGCGTGGGCGGGTTGGGTTGACTCGGAGCTATCAGTAAAAGTCCAAAGCCAAACCATGTTTGACTACAAAGATGACGATAAAAATGAACTCAATGGCTACACCGTGTTTGATCTCGTCGGTAACTATCAACTTCCCGTTGGAAGCCTAGGCTTTGGTATTCAAAACCTGTTCGATAAAGATTACACCACCATCTGGGGTCAGCGCGCTCAAATTGTGTATTCGTCTCATTACGAGTCAGCAGCCTACGATTACAAAGGCCGTGGAAGAACGTTTGTTCTGAACTATCAAGTGAAGTACTAATCCGTACAACTTGAAAAACCATTCCAATAGAACAAAGAAAAAGCCTCACAAAGATGTGAGGCTTAATTGTATCTGGTTGCAAGTGGGTCCTATTCGACGTCCAATACTCTGCTTTTCAAACGCTTGCCTTGAGTCAATTTTCTTACCAGAAGCGTGAATAACAGCATCAACATTGGATATTGTAGCGTGATAAATACCAGAGACCAAAAGCCTCTGTACGATACGCTCGTTGCTGAATACAGGTACAACTGCTGTGCCAATATCAAAGCCAAAATAACAAAAACGGCCTGTCTGGTACTTAACTGCACTTGGGATTTATCAAACGTCAAAACGATCACAGAAGCCGCCATCAGAATAGCGAGCCAGTTGCCAAATACTGGTAACGGCCAAACAACACAAATCACCGCCGTAAATACCGTCATAGCCAACCACACTCCTTTCGAGGTGAGCAACTGATCAACATGTATCTCCGGGTTTACTTCCAAACGCAGAATATGCCAAGCGACCAAAATCCCCAACAACGCCCCCAGCAACATATCCAAGATAAAAGCCGTACCAAGGAAGAATTTAGCCAGCACAACAAGCAGCGTCATACCAATAATCAGCCCCGTTGAGCCATTAACGCCAAAGTTACCGTTTTTGTGGAATAGAAAAGTGAGCACACAGCACCACACTGCGATAGGCAAGCTTGGAAAACTGAAACCGAAGCTGTGTGTGAGCTCGACCACTGGCATATAAACATGCGGCCTTGGCAATGAAAATCCCTGCTGCGCGACAAGTATCATCACTGACGTTACTGAAATTGCGAAAAATAGTCGAAAAACAAACCGGCTACCAAATCGCATCATCACGAACGGGAACAGAAACAGTAAAATGGTTGGTGCCGTGAGCTCTAAAATCATTTCGGCAGTCTGAGAAGCCGTCTGAAAACTGGTTGCTGACAATGAGCCGACCCAGTTTTGTAACTCCATCATCCAATCCAGTTCGATCTGACGAAACGATGGAGCAGACTCGATCAAATGATTAATGTAATGCACTGGCTGATGCGTCGCATCGTTGAAATAACCAACGACCGTTTGCCACTGTGCGGGATAACGATAAGTAGAAACGGGAAGCTGTTCTGGTGTTAGCAACATTGCTGACGCAATTTCGACACCATAATGTGGCGCAAACCAAATTGGTAGCTCATTTCCCCCCATAGAATTGATCATTGAGTAAGAAATGATCTCCGAATCTGACACACAGTCAAAGAACACGGCCGTCTCAGTGCGGCCTAACTCGTTGCCCACCGTAACGACTAATCCGGTTTCTTCCCAAGTTTCCCTTTGAGCAGCGGCTCTTGGTTGTTCGCCTTCAATTATTGTGCCTCCGGGCAAAGAAATTCGATTGGTTAGGATCTCGTGAATCAATACCAATTTATCATCTGCTCGCACAACACATAGTGCGCCTTTTACTGACTCTGAAGACGACGACGCAGCAATAGCGGGCGAACTACCCAGTAATACGCAGTAAAGAGTGAGGAAAAATAACTGTCTCAACACAAAATGTAACCTTTAATAATAACCGACGTGTGAAGGCAGCAATACTGATAGATTTTGAAAAACTTAGTGATGCCTTATGCGTATGATACATAAGACCGGGGAAGTTAGAGATAAAAACTTAATCTAACGCTGACATTGCCCGGACATAATGCGTAATTGCGATGGCAATTCTGACAGTTATATGGGTTCATGTCAGGAAAATTTCTGCTCCATGTTTAATTTCTCAGTTCTGCAACTGAGATTAGGCGCATTTGTTTAAAATGAATAACTTCTAGCAATGTTTTGGAAATGCACCATCCTCCATGAAGTGCAACTAAATGCACTTAGATGTTATTCTCCGAAATAAGGCCGTTCGGATTCAATCAGAGTCACCGACCCTTATCAGGCATGATCAGCAGTATTCTTAAGCAATGGGTTTTCTTAAGCAATGAATGTGGTGACCAAATCCCTGCTTTTCATAGAGCGCTAACGCTTGTTGATTAAAGTTCCATACTTCGACAAACATCTGCTTCGCGCCATAATTAATAAAAGTGGATTCAATTCTATCAAGCAGTGCTTTTGCGACCCCTTGCTTTCTGAACTCAGGCAACACGTACAGTTCATCAACACTGCCCATCATCACAGGCTTACTGACGACAGAAATTAACTCACAGAAGTGCCCAGAAACAAACCCTATAATTTCATCGTCCTTTGCAGCGACATAAACCAGACATTCTGGGTTATCTATATAGCGTCCAATGCTTTTCTCTTCTTCAATTTCTTCTGCCGTTTTAAACAGTTCCGGTGATTGAACATGATGCTCATCATGCAAGTCGAACATAAGGTCATTGAGAATAGAGATGTCGTCAAAACACGCCGATTTAATTACAAATGCACTCATAAAAAAGCTTACTAAAATTTGAACCTTTGTAGTTTGTGACCAAAGTACAGGGATAGCAAGTCACTAGGATCAATAAAGTCGTTGTTTGGTTATTCTTACTGCGACCATATTGAAATTTACCACCCGCCGGAAAGAAAAAAGCCCCTGCAGGGATTGCAGGGGCAAAACATTAAACGTGGAATAGATTAAACGCTATCGACGAAGAACACGTTCGATTTCACTCAGACTGGTTGGATCGTCAATGGTTGATGGAACCGTGTACTTCTCACCATCAGCAATTTGGCGAATGGTTCGACGTAAGATTTTCCCTGAACGCGTTTTCGGTAAGCGATCAACGACCAGCGCATGCTTAAAGCAGGCAACCGCACCGATCTCACTACGTACTTTTCCGACCAACTCGCCTTCCAGATCCAGCTCATCAACTTTGACGCCGTCTTTCAGTACCACAAAACCAAGTGGAAGCTGCCCTTTCAGATCATCGTGAATGCCAACTACAGCACATTCTGCGATGGCCGGGTGACCACCAACGATTTCCTCCATCTCACCAGTAGAGAGACGGTGACCAGCGACGTTAATAACATCATCAATACGTCCCATGATGAATAGGTAGCCGTCTTCGTCGAGATAACCACCGTCACCCGACACATAGTAGCCAGGGAACTGGCTCAGATAACCTGTCTCAAAACGATCATGGTTACGCCATACGGTTGGTAAACAGCTTGGCGGTAACGGACGTTTTAGCGCAACAAAACCTTGCTGATTGGCTTTCACTGGCTCACCAAGTTCATCAAGAATTTCAACTTGATAACCAGGAATTGGCTTAGTCGAAGATCCGGCTTTAACTGGCATCATTTCAATACCTGTTGGGTTACCCGCGATAGCCCAACCCGTTTCCGTTTGCCACCAGTGATCGATAACCGGTTTGTCGGCCTTGCTTTGCACCCATTCAAGAGTTGGAGGGTCCAAACGCTCACCAGCCATAAAGATGGTTTTTAAGTTAGACAAATCGTAATGTTTTAGAAACTCACCTTCTGGGTCTTCTTTCTTAATCGCGCGGAATGCGGTAGGTGCAGAGAACAACGCATCAACTTTGTACTCATCACAAACTCGCCAGAATGCACCCGGATTAGGCGTTCTAACCGGTTTGCCTTCAAACAGTATCGTAGTACAGCCATGAATCAATGGTGCGTAAACAATGTATGAGTGCCCTACTACCCAGCCAACATCAGATGCAGCCCAGAACACGCCACCCTGTGGAATATTGTAAATGGCACTCATTGAGTACTTCAGCGCTACCGCATGGCCACCGTTGTCACGAACCACGCCTTTCGGTTTACCCGTCGTACCTGATGTGTAAAGGATGTAGAGCGGATCTGTCGCCAGTACTGGTACACAAGCGTGTGGAAGTGCTTGGCTGTACTCTTGCTGCCAATCCAGATCTCTCTCTTGGTTTAGCTCGGCTTCACATTCCGGACGCTGGAAAACAAACACTTTCTCTGGCTTCCAACGGCTATCCATGATGGCTTTATCCACCATTGGCTTGTATGGAATAATTTTGCTGATTTCGATACCGCACGATGCCGTCATGATGACTTTAGGCTCGGCATCTTCAATACGCACTGCCAGCTCATTAGGTGCAAAACCACCGAACACCACTGAGTGAATTGCACCCAATCGTGCACACGCAAGCATCGCCATCGCCGCTTCTGGGATCATCGGCATGTAAATAACAACTCGATCGCCTTTTTCAACACCTTGAGAAGACAACATACCGGCAACTTTCGCTACCTGATCGCGCAGCTCAGTGTAGGTATAGGTCTTTTTATTCCCTGTCACTGGTGAATCATAAATCAGAGCGGCGGTATCACCTCTACCTTGTTCACAATGGTAATCCAGTGCTAACCAAGACGTGTTCATCACGCCATCTGGGAACCAACGCTCAATACCGTTTTCATCAGTATTCAAGATGGTCTTTGGAGATTCGAACCAGTCGATATTCTCCGCTTGAGCGCGCCAAAAACTCTCCGGTTCGTTTTTCGCCCATAAATATTCTTTTTCGTATGAAGACATATTGCTTCCTCCAGTATGTCCTGACATTGCTTCTCTATTCAAAGACATTGGAGGGTACACGCACAAATCCCTCCATCAGTATTCTCGCACTTCGGCTCATGATGGCTTTTTGCACCACCCAGCCCTGTTCAGTTTGCTTCGCTTGTGCCCCAACTTTTAACGTTCCTGATGGGTGGCCAAAAGTCACTGACTCTTTTTCACCGCCACCAGCAGCCAGGTTAACTAATGTTCCCGGCACACACGCTGCAGACGCGATAGCAACGGCTGCTGTTCCCATCATCGCATGGTGAAGTTTGCCCATCGACAACGCGCGGACAAGCACATCGATATCCGAATCATTCACCGCTTTGCCGCTTGAAGACAGGTAGCTTTTCGGTTTGGATACAAAAGCGATTTTTGGTGTGTGCTGGCGTGTCTGAGCTTCTTCTAGTTCAGAAATCAGACCCATTTTTAACGCGCCATGAGCTCGGATCGATTCAAACATTGCCAATGCAGCGTCATCGTTATTGATATCATCTTGTAGCTCAGTACCCTGATAGCCAATCGATTCAGCATCAATGAAAATGGTCGGAATACCCGCGTTGATAAAGGTCGCGTTGAAGGTACCCACATCAGGCACCACCAAATCATCGACTAAGTTACCCGTTGGGAACATGCTGCCTTCGCCGTCTGCCGGGTCAACAAAGTCCACTTGAATTTCCGCCGCTGGGAAGGTCACGCCATCGAGTTCAAACTCGCCGGTTTCTTGCACGAAACCATTGACGATTGGCACGTGGATCAAAATGGTTTTACTGATGTTCACCTGCCAAACGCGCACCGTCACAATCCCATTTTCAGGAATGCGATCTTGTGGAATCAGGCCAGCATGAATGGCGAAGGGACCGACTGCCGCAGACAAATTTCCGCAGTTACCACTCCAGTCTACGAATGGCTTATCGATCGACACTTGGCCAAATAAGTAGTCAACGTCATGATCGGCTTGGCTACTGCGCGAAACAATTACCGTTTTACTGGTGCTTGAGGTTGCGCCACCCATACCGTCGATTTGCTTTGCATAAGGATCCGGGCTGCCGATAACACGTAACAACAGATTGTCACGTGCGGCTCCAGCCACTTGCGCTTCTTGAGGCAAATCTTCGAGGTTGAAAAAGACCCCTTTACTCGTGCCGCCACGCATATACGTCGCCGGCACTTTGATTTGGCTCATTTGATTCGGAGTATTGTTTTCCATAACCACTCCTTATTGCGCCAAGAAATCTTGCGCGAAACGCTGCAGTACGCCACCCGCGTTGTACACGTGAACTTCATCAGCGGTGTCTAGGCGACAGGTAACAGGAACGTCGACTTTTTCGCCATTGCTGCGTGTGATAACCAAGGCTAAATCAGCGCCCGGCTTAATCTCGCCAACTACGTCGTAAAGTTCCGTACCATCCAGTTCTAGCGTATTGCGGTTAACACCTGGTTTGAATTGCAGTGGCAGTACGCCCATACCAACCAAGTTAGTGCGGTGGATACGCTCAAAGCCTTCAGCAACGATTGCTTCTACCCCTGCCAATCGAACGCCTTTTGCGGCCCAGTCACGGGATGAACCCTGACCGTAATCTGCGCCAGCTACCACGATCAGTGGTTGCTTACGGTTCATGTAAGTTTCAATTGCTTCCCACATGCGAACAACCTGACCTTCTGGCTCAATTCGAGCTAGAGAACCCTGTACCACTTCGCCGTTTTCTTTCACCATTTCGTTGAACAGTTTCGGGTTAGCAAAGGTTGCACGTTGCGCCGTTAAGTGGTCGCCACGGTGGGTTGCGTAAGAGTTAAAGTCCTCTTCCGGAACGCCCATTTTCGCCAGGTATTCACCTGCCGCGCTGCTTGCCATGATCGCGTTCGACGGCGATAGGTGGTCAGTCGTGATGTTGTCACCCAGAACTGCTAAAGGACGCATACCAGACAGCGTTCTTTCACCCGCTAGTGCACCTTCCCAGTAAGGAGGACGACGAATGTAAGTGCTCATCGGACGCCAATCGTATAGCGGATTTGAGTTTTGCGCCGCGTCATCCAGTTTGAACATCTGGATGTAAACTTGGTTAAACTGCTCTGGTTTAACGTGTTTACCAACTACCGCATCGATCTCTTCGTCGCTTGGCCACAAATCATTTAAGTAAATTGGTTTGCCGTTTTGGTCAGTACCAAGCGCATCACGCTCAATATCAAAACGAATCGTACCCGCTAGCGCATAAGCGACAACCAATGGTGGTGAAGCCAAGAAAGCTTGCTTCGCGTAAGGATGGATTCGGCCATCAAAGTTACGGTTACCAGACAGTACCGCTGTCGCGTACAAATCGCGATCGATGATCTCTTGCTGAATTTTTGGATCCAACGCACCGCTCATACCGTTACAAGTCGTACATGCGTAACCGACGATACCAAAGCCAAGCTTCTCTAGTTCTGGCAGTAAGCCTGCTTCTTCCAGATAAAGACGCGCAACTTTAGAACCCGGAGCAAATGATGACTTCACCCAAGGTTTACGTACAAGGCCAAGCTCATTGGCTTTCTTCGCGACAAGGCCAGCAGCCACAACGTTTCGTGGGTTACTGGTGTTAGTACACGATGTGATCGCAGCGATGATCACCGCGCCATCTGGCAACTCGCCCTCTTTCTCTTCCCAAGCACCAGAAATGCCACGTTGTGCCAGCTCAGAAGTAGGCAAACGGCGGTGAGGGTTTGAAGGGCCAGCCATGTTACGGCTTACTGATGACAAATCAAACTCAAGTACACGCTCGTAAACCGCAGTATCAAGGTCGTCTGCCCAAAGACCAGTTTGTTTCGCGTATTTCTCAACTAAGTCGACTTGCTGTTCATCACGGCCAGTCAGTTTCAGGTAGTTGATGGTCTGCTCGTCAATGTAGAACATACCTGCTGTTGCGCCGTATTCTGGCGTCATGTTGGAGATGGTTGCGCGGTCACCGATAGTCAGGTCTCTTGCGCCTTCGCCAAAGAATTCAAGGTAAGAAGAAACAACGCGCTCATTACGTAGGAACTCAGTGATCGCCAAAACGATATCCGTTGCGGTAATGCCCGGTTGACGTTTACCCGTCAGTTTTACACCAACGATATCTGGCAGACGCATCATCGATGGTCGACCAAGCATTACAGTTTCTGCTTCCAGACCACCTACACCAATCGCGATAACACCAAGCGCATCGACGTGAGGCGTGTGACTGTCAGTACCTACACAGGTATCCGGGTAAGCAATGCCCTGCTTCGCCTGCACCACTGGAGACATTTTTTCCAGGTTGATTTGGTGCATGATGCCGTTACCAGCTGGGATTACGCTGACGTTTTCAAATGCGGTTTTACACCACTCAATAAAGTGGAATCGGTCTTCATTTCGGCGCTCTTCAATCGCGCGGTTTTTCTCAAATGCGTCTGGCTCAAACCCTGCGTGTTCTACCGCAAGTGAGTGGTCAACAATAAGCTGTGTTTCAACGACAGGGTTTACTTTTGCAGGGTCACCGCCCTGATCGGCAATCGCATCGCGAAGACCCGCCAAGTCAACCAGAGCCGTCTGGCCTAAGATGTCGTGACATACGACACGTGCAGGATACCAAGGGAAATCGAGATCACGCTTACGCTCAATAAGCTGTTTTAGGCTGTCGGTTAAAACGTTTGGATCGCAGCGTCGTACAAGCTGCTCGGCAAGAACGCGTGAGGTATAAGGGAGCGTTTCATAGGCTCCAGGAGAAATAGTATTTACGGCTTCGCGGGCATCAAAGTAATCAAGTTGAGTCCCCGGAAGCGACTTACGATATTGGGTATTAATATTTGTGCTCATGGTTTGCTTCCATTCAATCTGTACATCTTGGCCTTCTCCCCATCACTCTAGAAACGTTACTCTAGAAAAGTTGTTTGGAGACTTGATTGGAGAACTGTTTTTGAGATGTAGTAGTCGTTCTAGTCACCTTTGTGATGAGAAATACTCCTTCCCCCATGTGGAGAGAATCGCATAGAGGAAGGAGTAACGCGCTAGCGTTTTTCGATAGGCACCCATTCCTGATGGTCTGGACCTGTGTAATCTGCGCTTGGGCGAATAATGCGGTTGTTCGCGCGTTGCTCATACACGTGTGCAGCCCAACCCGTTAAACGGCTCATCACGAATATCGGAGTGAACAGTTTGGTTGGAATGTCCATAAAGTGGTAAGCCGATGCATGGAAGAAGTCCGCATTACAGAACAGACCTTTCTCACGCTTCATCACTGATTCAACACGCTCAGATACCGCATATAGGTGTGTGTCACCCACTTGCTTCGACAGCTCTTCTGACCAGCGCTTGATCAACGCGTTGCGAGGGTCGCTTTCGCGATAAATCGCATGACCAAAGCCCATGATCTTGTCTTTGTTAGCAAGCATTTGCATGATGTTCGCTTCAGCTTCATCTGGCGTCTGCCAATCTTCAATCATTTCCATCGCCGCTTCGTTTGCGCCACCGTGAAGTGGACCACGAAGCGTACCGATTGCCGCAGTAATACAAGAGTGGATGTCTGACAATGTTGATGCACAAACGCGTGCAGCAAATGTTGACGCATTAAACTCATGCTCTGCGTAAAGGATCAATGAGCAGTGCATAACCTGTTTGTGCAGTTCCGTTGGCTCTTTACCAGTCAACAGTTTCAGGAAGTAACCACCGATACTGTCTTGAGTCTGATCTTCAGTGTCGATACGTACACCGTCATGACTAAAGCGGTACCAGTAACAGATCATTGCAGGGAATAGCGCGAGCATACGCTCCGTTGATTGCAGCTGCTCTTCAAAGCTCATTTCCTGCTCTAAGTTACCCAACATTGAACAACCTGTACGCATTACGTCCATTGGGTGCGCAGTCGCAGGAATCAGTTCAAGAGCTTGTTTAAGCTCAGTTGGCAAACCACGAAGACTTAACAGGTGCGTCTTGTAAGCATCGAGTTCTTGTTGATTTGGTAAGTGACCACGTAACAGCAGGTGCGCCACTTCTTCAAATTGAGCATTATTGGCAAGGTCAGTAATATCGTAGCCGCGATAAGTAAGACCTGTTCCCGTTTTACCGACAGTACATAAAGCTGTGCTTCCAGCGCTTTGACCACGTAGGCCTGCGCCACCTAACTCTGCTTTCTTTGCTTCAGTTTGAGGCATTGTTTGAACTCCTTTTCTATCTGGCTTTGCTCTCTTTGGAGCGTTTTTATTCACCAGACAATTTTCACGTTATTGGATTTGATAAATTCCGATTATCTTTTCTTGGGCTTCCGTTTATTCTTTACTTCCCCGCTATTTCCCTTCTGAGAATAGCTGGTCAAGTTTGTCTTCGTATTCGTGGTAATTCAGGTGCTGGTATAGCTCTTTACGTGTCTGCATAGAATCAACCAGCGCTTCCTGATTGCCTACTTCTAGCAGGTGCTTGTAAACCGTTTCTGCAGCTTTGTTCATTGCACGGAACGCACTGAGTGGGTAAAGCACCATGTCCACTTTCGCTTTTGCCAACTCATCACATCCGTAAAGTGGCGTTGCACCGAACTCGGTAATGTTCGCCAGAATCGGAACATGTTTGCCCGTTGCTTGTTCAAGCGCATTTGAGAACTGTAGGTATTGATCCAGTTTGTTCATCGCTTCTGGGAAAATCATGTCCGCGCCCGCTTCCACGCAAGCAATCGCTCGTTCAATCGCGCTGTCCATACCTTCAACCGCAAGGGCATCGGTACGAGCCATAATCACGAAACTTTCGTCGTTACGCGCATCAACCGCCGCTTTAACACGGTCTACCATTTCTTGCTGGCTAACAATCGCTTTGTTTGGGCGGTGACCACAACGTTTCTGCGCTACCTGATCTTCCATGTGTACTGCAGCCGCGCCTGCTTTTTCCATTTGTTTGATCGTGCGAGCGATATTGAATGCACCACCAAAACCCGTGTCGATATCCACCAACAATGGCAAATCACAGGCGTTTGTAATGCGGTTAACGTCCACCAACACGTCATTGAGTGTGGTGATGCCTAGGTCTGGCAAACCGTATGAGGCATTTGCAATGCCGCCACCAGACAAGTAAATCGCTTGATGCCCCAGGTTTTTCGCCATCATGGCGCAGTATGGGTTAACGGTACCGACAATTTGTAGCGGATTGTTTTGTTCAATGGCGAGTCTGAACTTCGCCCCCGGTGTTAAGCTCATGACGAATTCCTTCTAGTCTTTATCTAAACTTTCAGTTTCTGTATGAATAATCTGCGATTGGATGAGTTTTCGACTCCCAGAGATGTGCCGTCTCATTAACATTTCTGCAAGTTCTTCATCGCGATTACGAATGGCTTCCAAAATATATTTGTGTTCGTTGAGTGCTTCGTTTGGACGAGATTGCGAACGTGGTGACTGATAACGATACATGCGCAGTAAGTGATACAACTCATCACACAACAAAGTAATCAACTTGCTATTTCGGCTTGCCTGAATAATGCGATAGTGGAAATCAAAGTCACCATGCTGGTGGAAGTAGGAAGAGCCTTCTACCTGATCGATATGCTTCGAATGTGTCGACAATAGCATTTCTAAGCTCAATAGCTCTTCTTGGGTAATATGGCGAGCCGCAAGCCTTGCAGCCATCCCTTCTAGCGCTTCTCGTACCGAGTAAAGCTCAATCAGCTTTTCTGGTGAAAAGGTTGTGACTCTCGCTCCAACATGCGGGATACGTTCAATCAGACCCAAACCTTCCAAACGCATCAGCGCTTCACGTAAAGGCCCTCGGCTGACTTGATATTTCCTGGCAAGCTCTGGCTCTGAGATTTTACTCCCCGGCGCAACATCACCGTTTACAATAACTTCTATCAAAGACTCCGTCAGTGTTTCAGACTTGGTGTGTTCTTTCTCAGAAGCTATCACTTTATAACGAGCTTTTAACTCAGAGTTCATATTCAGGCACTCACATCAATGACACCGAAATGTCTACAATTCCTTAACCTAAATATAAAATAAACGATCAAAGTGTCGACAATCAAGTAAATTGTCGACAATTTAGACTAAGGTCTTATTAAAAAATCGGATATAAACGAAATATAAGCGGGATGATAGGTAAAATTGTCATACGAAAATCTTAATTGTCGACAATTACTCCACTGTTATCTATTTGATTATTAATAACAATCATGCAGGTAGATAAACAGTTATTGAGTTACAGCGTCATTCTTTGGGCTCAAATTGCTCAAAGACTTGTTGTCCGGTCATCGTTTTGGAATCAGGATGGAGTTCGTAATACCCCGGTTTTTCGTCGGTAAAGATTTCCAAGGTCAGCTTAAAATTGGGGTTGTCGAACAATCCCGCAGATAAGATGTACTCATTGCTGGACAGCAAATGGTAGAACAGGTTCGAGCCACACTCGCCACAGAAACCTCTTACTGCCCACTCAGAAGACTGATAACGCTTAGGTTCCGAGCCTTTAAATGTGACGTCTGAGCCACAGTGCACCGCATGAAATGCACCGCTCGTCCATTTTCGGCACATGGAACAATGACATAAGCTGACTTCATTATTTGGTTCTGCAATAACTTCAATTGCACCACATAAACATGTCCCTCTCATCATTTCACTCCTTTGCTATTTTGGTGCGTTTATTATGGTTGGTTTCTGTTCACTTCGCGTGTTCTGGCGTGAACTTTATGAACAAAATCCCCACTATGCCCAATATTCTCTTTATCTACCTTTTGCAGACATGTCGTTAACACTTAATTAACCTTTCAACAAAGTTCAGATTCAATGCTGAAACAACAATAAGACTCATCAACAGAATAGAGTCACTCACATAAGGAACGTGAACATGTTAAAGGTAATCAAACCAACGCTCGCCGCATCTATCATCGCAGCTTCATTTTCATTTAACGCTTTTGCTGCCGATATAGAAAAAGTGCATTTCCTCATTCCTGGTGGTGCCGGTGGCGGCTGGGATATGACAGCACGCGGTACGGGTGATGTTTTAATCAAATCAGACATCGTTGAAACCGTATCATTCCAAAACCTATCTGGTGGTGGCGGCGGTAAAGCCATCGCTCACTTGATTGAAACGGCGGATCGCCAAGAAGACACGCTAATGGTGAACTCAACACCAATCGTAGTACGATCTCTTAGCGGTATTTTCCCACAATCCTTCCGTGACCTAACCCCTGTTGCTGCAACTGTTGCAGACTACGGTGCTATTGTTGCGTCTGCAGACTCGCCGTATAACTCATGGGAAGATGCAGTAAAAGCGTTTGAAGAAAACCCACGTAAAGTGAAGATCGCTGGCGGCTCAGCTCGTGGTTCAATGGACCACCTGGTTATTGCGGCCGCATTTAAAGGCGAAGGTTTTGACGCACGTAAAGTCCGTTACATCGGCTACGATGCGGGCGGCAAAGCGATGGCTGCGCTACTTTCTGGCGAAACTCAACTCCTTTCAACTGGCTTAGGCGAAGTACTTGAAATGTCTAAATCTGGACAAGTTAAAGTGCTGGCTATTACTGCTCCTAAGCGATTAGATGCAGCGCCAAACATTCCAACTCTGACTGAATACGGCAATGAAACTGTCTTTGCTAACTGGCGTGGTTTCTTCGCTGCACCAGGAACCAGCCAAGAGAAAATCGACGAATGGAATTCTGCATTCACCAAGATGTACAAAACGGATGAATGGCAAGTCGTTCGTGACCGTAATGGCTGGATCGACAACTATAAAGCGGATAAAGATTTCTTCGCGTTCCTTGAAGATCAAGAGAAGCAAATGGGTGATCTAATGCGCGAATTAGGTTTCCTTCAGTAGCAGTAAACGGGGCTATTTCTCCAATACCAAGCCAGTAATGAAAACTGATTTGGTATTAGCCCCACCTGTTTTTGCACTCTAAGTTTCACCGTATATGGGCATTGTCGACAATTATTTCGGCATACACACTCCTTTGTTTATTGATTGATAAGCGGATCGGCTAGCAGCGAAATGCTTAATTGTTAATGAATTACCTTGCTCATTAACGCCCATATACGGTCTTTTCTACCTTCGTTAGGAGTTGAAGATGTCTCGTTCAACCAATTTTTTTACCAAAGAAAACTTGCTCTGCCGCGATCGCGTCGGTGCGATGATCTTTTTACTTTTCTGTCTGGGCTACGGTTTCCAAACTTCTCAAATCGCATTGTTTCCTGGAGATGAATATGAACCGTTCACGGCTCGCACATTGCCGACAATTCTGACGTACATCGGTATCGGTTTAGCACTTTTACTGTTAGTCACCGGCCAGCCGGATAAGAAAAGTGGTGCTGTGTTGACGTTCAACTGGAAGCTGCTGATCTCATTTTTAGTGTTAATGGCACTATATGGCGTTGGCCTAACTTATCTGGGATTTGTGTTGGCAACCGGTTTCTTCCTTCTAGCAGGCTTTTACCTACTTGGTGAAAGACGTAAGCCGATTTTATTTGGCGCTTCTTTCCCGTTTGTTATCGCCTTTTATTTATTGCTGACTCAAGGTTTAGATATCTACCTTGAGCCTGGTTTGATTTTTACCATCTGGTAACCAAAGAAAGGAAAGAGTTATGTTAGATGGAATTTTACAAGGTTTATCCACTGCGGTAATGCCAATGAACATCATGATGGTGATTGTTGGCTGTTTCGTTGGTACGTTTATCGGGATGCTACCGGGTCTTGGGCCTATTTCAGCTATCGCGTTGATGATCCCAATCACTTACGGTCTCGAACCTTCTTCTGGTTTGATTTTGATGGCAGGCGTTTACTACGGCGCGGTATTTGGTGGCTCTACGTCTTCAATTCTGATTAACGCACCGGGCTGTTCTTCAACGGTGGTAACGGCTTTTGACGGTTACCCTATGGCGCAAAAAGGTCAGGCGGGTAAAGCGTTAGCACTTGCTGCTTACTCCTCTTTCACTGGCGGTACACTATCGGCGATCATGTTGTTGGTTGCGGCTCCTGCATTAGCAAGTGTGTCGCTAAGTTTCCAATCCTCAGACTACTTCGCCTTGATGCTTCTTGGCTTGTCTGCGGTAGCGGCATTCGCTGGTAAAGGTCAGGTAATTAAAGCCTGGATGATGACTATTCTTGGCTTGATGCTGTCTACAGTCGGTATCGATAAAGGCGTGGGCGTAGAACGCTTTACGTTCGGACTAACAGACTTGATGGATGGCTTTAGCTTCTTGTTACTTGCCATGGCGACCTTTGCGCTAGGCGAAACGTTGATGGGTATTCTAAAACCTTCTGCAGATACGAGTAACGAAGAGCAAGACAAACTAAGTAACATCGGCTCGATGAAAGTTACCAAAGAAGAAATTAAAGAAGTGGCACCTGTTTCTATTCGCTCTTCGATTCTAGGTTTCTTTACTGGCGTACTTCCGGGTGCAGGCGCAACGATTGCCGCATTCCTAAGCTACGGCTTGGAACGTAATCTGGCACCAAAAGACAAGAAGGAAGAGTTTGGTAAAGGCAGCATCCGTGGTCTGGTAGCACCAGAATCGGCGAACAACGCAGCATCAAGTGGCTCATTTGTACCACTGTTGACATTGGGTATTCCAGGCTCAGGTACCACCGCAATCATGCTAGGCGCTTTGATCGCCTACGGCATTCAGCCAGGTCCTCGCCTGTTTGTGGAACACCCGGATGTATTCTGGTCCGTGATTATCTCTATGTACTTTGGCAACATCGTACTGGTTATTCTGAACTTGCCACTGATTCCGTATATCTCGAAACTACTGGCGGTACCAAGAACAGTACTACTTCCGATGATTTTGTTCTTCTCAATCACGGGCGTGTATTTGGTCTCATTCAATACCATGGATGTGTTTGTGATGCTGCTTGTGGCGATGGCTGCTATCGCGCTCCGATTAGCAAACTTCCCTCTTGCTCCGTTACTGCTTGGTTTCATCCTTGGCGGTTTAATGGAAGAGAACTTACGCCGAGCATTGATGATATCGGATGGTGAGTTGAGTTTCTTGTGGGAGCGTCCTATTACTCTAACCTTTACGGTATTGGCAGTACTGGTACTAGGCAGCCCACTGTTTGTAAAACTGTTCCAGAAACTACGAGCTCAACCAGTAAAAGTTGAACAATAAATCTTCCCCCATGATTGACTTCTAAAAGCCACCAGCTCGGTGGCTTTTTTCTTTGACCTTTCGCTACTATCTTTCTTGCATCAAGTTCAGTAGGGTTAACGCCTTAAAAATAAAACATAAAAACAAAAATCAAGGAAGACTTATGCTGCTGGAACTGACGTTGTTATTCGCTGCCGGAGTGATTGGAGGGATCATGAATTCTATTGCCGGAGGTGGCAGTTTTGTCACTTTTCCTGCGCTGATGGCAGTTGGTGTTCCTCCCGTTATCGCAAATGCCACCAACACCTACGCCTCTTGTGCTGGCTACATCAGTGGTGCAATAGGCTTTAGAGAAGAGATCCTCAAGAATAAGCAAGAGTTGCTGTTTACCATCAGCTTAAGCCTTATAGGCGGTGGCATTGGTGCCTACCTGTTACTGAATATTCCTGAGTCCGTGTTTTTGGAAGCGATTCCCTGGCTGCTGTTGTTTGCCACCTTACTGTTTATCTTTGGCTCACGTTTAACTAGGGCAATAAAAGCCTTAACCAAAGATCATAAACACGCCGGTATTTTAGGTGCAATCGCATTAGGCATTCTTTTAGTTGGGGTCGCTGCGTACGGTGGATTTTTTAATGCGGGATTAGGTGTGATTGTACTGAGTTACCTGGTGATCGCAGGTCATCAGGACATCAATTTAATGAACGGATTGAAGCTGCTGGTATCGACCTCTGTTTCACTGGTCGCTATCGTTGTTTTTGTCGCGAATGGCTCTATCGACTGGAACAAAGGAAGTGTCGTCATGGCAGGTACGTTAGTGGGAGGCTACCTCGCAGCCCGCGTGTCACGTCAACTAAATCCGAATCACGTTCGCAATTTTGTGGCACTTTTTTCAACAGCCATCACCGTCTATTTTTTCGTAGATATCTACGCATAATCTACCCGTCCCCCTCAAACAAAAAAACGCCATCGAATCGATGGCGCTTTGTGTATTGTAAGTATGGACTTTATTTAATCAATCCAACTTCTTTGTAGTACTTCAATGCACCTGGGTGAAGTGGTGCTGAAAGACCATCTTTCACCATTTCTTCTTTCTTCAGGTTAGCGAATGCTGGGTGAAGACGGCGGAAGTCATCAAAGTTTTCAAACACCGCTTTCACAACGTTGTAGACCACATCTTCTGGTACTGCTGTTGAAGAGACAAACGTAGCACCCACACCAAATGTGTGAGCATCTTTTTCAGTTCCACGGTACATACCACCTGGAACCGTTGCGACACGATAGAAACTATTATCGGCAATCAGCTTAGCAACGTGTTCGCCTTCAATCTCTACGATATTGCTATCACATGAAGTGGTCGCCTCTTTTATCGCACCACTTGGGTGACCAACGGTATAAACCATCGCATCAATCTTGTTATCACAAAGTGCTTTAGACTGCTCAGAGGCTTTCAGCTCAGAAACCAGTTTGAAGTCATCATTTGTCCAGCCGTACTCTTTCATCAGAACTTCCATCGTACCGCGCTGTCCTGAACCAGGGTTACCAATATTCACACGTTTGCCTTTCAAATCATCAAACGAATTAATATTGGCATCTTTACGTGCAACGACAGTGAATGGTTCTGGGTGAACAGAGAATACCGCGCGTAGTTCTTTGAAAGGGCCTGCATCCGCAAATTGGCTGGTACCGTTGTAAGCATGATATTGCCAGTCTGACTGAGCGATACCCAAATCTAATTCACCGGAACGGATCGTATTAATGTTGTAAATAGAACCACCGGTACTTTCAACAGAACAACGAATTCCATGGTCAGCACGTGACTTGTTCACAAGACGACAGATTGCACCACCCGTTGGATAGTAAACCCCGGTCACCCCACCCGTACCAATCGTTACGAAGGTGTCTTCAGCAGCGACAGAGAAGCTCGCACTCAGTGCCGCAAGAGATGCGGTTATTGCAACTTGCTTAAACTTTAACATTGAACATCCTTTTTCCTTTTGTTTGTGACGGTTCAAGTATAGCAAGCGTTAATCGATTGATTATGCATGAGTTCACAGCATATAAAATTCGTTTACATGTTTGTATACAACAAATTTATTAATTGATAACAAAAAGCCCCGAATGTACGGGGCTTGAGTTAATACTGCTTTTTCTTAGTTACTGGAGCATTTTCTGATTAGAAGAGCCGAATTAAAAGAATCCTAGTGGATCAACGCTGTAACTGATTAGAAGGTTCTTGGTGTTTTGGTAATGACCCAACATCATCTTGTGCGTTTCACGTCCAATACCCGACTTCTTGTAACCGCCGAACGCTGCGTGAGCTGGGTACGCATGGTAACAGTTGATCCAAACGCGGCCCGCTTCAATGTTACGACCCATACGGTAAGCCAGGTTTTGATCACGCGTCCAAACACCTGCACCTAAGCCGTACTCAGTATCGTTAGCGATCGCAAGTGCTTCAGCTTCGTCTTTGAAAGTCGTAATCGCGATAACAGGTCCAAAAATCTCTTCCTGGAAAACGCGCATCTTGTTGTGACCTTCCAATAGCGTTGGTTGAATGTAGTAGCCTTGCTCCAGGTCACCTTCTTGTTTCGCAGCGTCACCGCCAAAGACAACTCGCGCGCCCTCTTGACGGCCAATTTCTAAGTAGCTCAGAATCTTATCGAACTGTTCTTGTGAAGCTTGTGCGCCAACCTGAGTCTCTGTATCTAACGGGTTGCCTTGCTTGATTAACTTCGCTCGTTCGGCCACTTTAGCGACAAACTTGTCATAGATCGACTCATGAACCAACACACGTGATGGACAGGTACATACTTCACCTTGGTTAAAGAAGCCCAATAGCGTCCCTTCGATACATTTGTCGACAAACTCATCTTCATGATCAAACACATCTGGGAAGTAGATGTTTGGCGATTTACCACCCAACTCAACGGTAGAAGGAATCAGGTTATCAGCTGCACATTTTAGAATGTGGTTACCGACTTGCGTTGAACCTGTAAATGCCAGTTTAGCGATGCGATTACTGGTTGCCAGTGCCTGACCCGCCTCTGAGCCATAACCATTTACCACGTTCACTACGCCTGGTGGAAGTAAATCAGCGATTTTTTCCATCAGAACCAAAATCGACGTTGGTGTTTGCTCTGCAGGTTTGAGTACCACACAGCATCCTGCTGCTAACGCTGGCGCAAGTTTCCATGCCGCCATCAAGATTGGGAAATTCCAAGGAATGATCTGACCTACCACACCGATCGGTTCTGGAAAGTGGTACGCTGCCGTTGTCTCATCAATTTCAGCGGCGCTGCCTTCCTGAGCTCGAATACAACCTGCAAAGTAACGGAAATGGTCGACAACAAGTGGGATGTCTGCTGCCAGTGTTTCACGGATCGGTTTACCGTTTTCCCATGTCTCGACCAACGCTAGCTCTTCAATGTGCTGTTCAAGACGATCTGCAATTTTTAAAAGAAGATTAGAGCGCTCTGCAGCGCTGGTTTTCGCCCACTTTTCTCTGATGTTGTGTGCCGCATCCAATGCTAAATTGATATCAGCTTCACCAGAACGAGCCACTTTACAATACGGCTTTCCGTTAATTGGAGAAATATTGTCGAAGTACTCTCCTCCGGTCGGTTTCACCCACTCTCCACCGATGAAGTTGTCGTAATGTGATTTGAAGTTCACGATGGCATTTTCACTACCTGGTTGTGCGTAAATCATAACTCTTCCTTTTGTTTCTCGTTCAGTTAGTGTTTGAAACACTTTGTTTTTCTGACAGTGTCATAGTCACTGTTAACGAAGAGTAATACGCAAGTCACAGGCCAAGTAAGACATACTTGTTGTTAATTAAATGTAACACTATGATTACCAAGCGATAACAAATTAAGTGAGTGTTGTTTGAATAGATGTATGGTGTGAACACCAGTGTTCAAGTGTTCCAAAATGGCACATGCTCACTGTGACAAAATGGTACAGTCATGGAAATTCAACCTATTACGGATAACAACTGGCTTTCGACTTCTTGGCTCAGAAGCGAACAAGCGGGTCTAAAACAGCGCCGACTCCCGGAAGATGTCCGTGTCAACTCGGCGACACTTAAGGACAGACGCCACCAATTGAATTTTCTGCTCGATGCAGTAAAGCAATTTGCGCTGCCTCTCTTTAACCAAATTTTCGCACACAGCAATAGTCGGCTGATTCTTACGGATGCAGATGGCGTGATCATTGGTAGTTGGGGAAAACCAAGATTTAGAGAGAAGCTGACCGAAATTGCCCTTAGCTCAGGAGCCTGTTGGCAGGAAAAGCTGAAAGGTACAAACGCCATCGGGACTGCTTTGGTTGAAGCTAAACCAGTCTCGGTAATTGGCGATCAACACTTTATTCAGCACCATCGTTTCATCAGTTGCTCTGCAAATCCTATTTTCGACCATCTAGGCAGGCTCCTTGGGGTCTTAGACATCACCAGCGAACAGGAAAAGCATGACCTATCCACTCAAGTGCTCGTGCAGAATATGGTTCAGCTGGTCGAAAACCAAATGTTAAATCAGATTCCAAGTGGTCATATTCGGGTCGATTTAGCCTGCGACCAAAATCTCTTAAACAGCGGCTGGCAAGGCATAATTATCGCCGACGAAGCAGGTGAAATTTTGGCACACAACCAAGTTGCCTCGCAGTTACTCGACCGCAGCACAGTGGTGGGTCAATCATTAGAAGAAATTTTAGCGCATCAGAACTCAGACCAACCTATCGTATTCAAAACGGCACCACTCTCAAAAACAAAAATCCAGTCCCGCTCCTTAAGTGCCTCCAATGATCTTCATTTTGGCGACTCGAAAGTTGAACACTGTTGGCAACAAGCAAACCGCGTTATCGATAAAGACATCAGTTTATTGATACTGGGTGAAACTGGCGTCGGTAAAAACGAGTTTGTGAAAGCGCTGCATAAAAATAGCCAGAGAAAAAACGGCCCTCTGGTAGCTGTCAACTGTGGTGCACTGCCTAAAGATCTGATTGAATCCGAGTTGTTTGGCTATGTTGCGGGAGCCTTTACCGGGGCAAACAGCAAAGGCTATCAGGGTAAGATCCGTCAAGCCCACAAAGGCACACTATTTCTCGATGAAATTGCTGACTTACCAATCGCTGCACAAAGCCGCCTTCTACATGTACTTCAGGACAAAACCGTACTTCCTGTTGGGTCCAATCAAAGCGTTCAGGTGGATACTCAGATTATTGCGGCAACACACAAAGATCTTGAAGCCTTGGTTGAACAGGGCGAGTTCCGACAAGATTTATATTATCGCCTGAATGGGTTGATCATCGAGTTGCCTAGATTGGAAGAGCGACAAGACAAGCAGAAGCTGATTGAAAGTCTTCACCGCCGACATGCGGAACCAAATCAACACTTATGCCCTCACCTATTAGCTCTGCTGCTCTCATATTCGTGGCCGGGTAACTTGCGAGAGCTCGATAGTCTGATAAAAGTTTCTGCACTAATGGCACAAGGTGAGGCGGTGTTAGAGCTTGCTCATGTCCCAACTCACTTATCTAAGAAACTTAGCCAGATACAACAACAGGCAAGCGCAGAACCGACTACGGATATACGTACTACAGTCGAAGACAAACTGGTAAAAACCTACCAGGCCAATCAAGGGAACATCAGTAAGACATCTCGTATGCTCGGTGTGAGCCGAAATACGATTTATCGGAAACTGAAGAGCATGGGAATGATTAAGTAGTCAATCATGGCTATGATGGCGTTTTGAAGAGCACCCTCAATGGGTGCTCTTTCTTTTTATTGTTGGCGTTAGAGTCCGCCAGCTTGTTGTGCCTGTTTAACCAATGCCTGACGTTGAGTTTCCTTTTCAGATACCACTTTATTGTTCTTTTGAGTGTCCTGCTCCAATTTGGCAGGGTTGAAAACAAAGTACTTGTTAAGAGTCATCTTGAGAACCTCAATGAGTTGTGATTGTTACCTTTAAGCCTTTAAAAAGAGAATCAGTGAAAACGGATTTCTCTGGTGGCTTGTGGCTGATGTTGAAGATAGTGTGTATTTAAAAGTGACACATCCTCCATTTACGAAGATATTCCGGGCGTAGTTCAAGGGCTTACCTAATACGACTGTCAGAGTAATAACACTAATAACAGATCGCGTGATAACGGTTCTTATTACTTATTTGGCAGCAACTTATTGTCTCAAAAAGAAAAAAACATGCCTCAACGCCCAGACGTAAAGGCTGAGTTTTTCTTTGGATTGAAAGTACACTTGCCCTGCATATCTCTTCATTTCAATGAAAATTTTGTCTACAGGTTCAACATTCAACCTTTTTTGAGAAATATTTAGCTGTTTTTTTAGGCGCTAAAGCAAAGAAATGGAGACAATCACCATGAAGTGAGAGCTCTCTTGACTCTACCCACTAAAATTTGGGAGGCGTTATGAAAAGTAACAAGCTAGGTCATGTGATGTCATTTAGCAGAATGTTTTCTTTTATTGCGTTTTTGACCGTCACACTCGCTTGGATTCTGAGCATGTATGCGTTATTTACGGTCTCCGCTGCAGCTCTGGTTATCAGCGTAATCCTGTACTTAAAAGATAAATTTCTCCACCCTAAACGTCACACTAAAGGAAAGAGTGCCTGAAGGCTCTCGCCTTGGTTTTTCCAACACAAAATGGATGCCACTTGGGCATCCATTTAGATAGTGTGGTGTACTTAAAACGTATTAAACGTCGTAAGTTGTAGACGCTGTGTCACCGCCTGTACCAGTCCAGTTAGTGTGGAAGAATTCGCCACGTTCACGGTCGATACGCTCGTAAGTGTGAGCACCGAAGTAGTCACGTTGAGCTTGAAGCAGGTTAGCAGGTAGACGAGCTGTTGTGTAACCGTCTAGGAAAGTTAGCGCAGAAGTCGTACATGGCATTGGGATGCCTGCTTCCAGAGACTTAGCTGCAACTTTACGCCACGCTACCAGGCTGTTTTGTAGGATGCCTTTGAAGTAATCATCAGAGCCTAGGAACGCTAGATCTGGGTTCGCTTCGTATGCATCACGGATGTTGCCTAGGAACGCAGAACGGATGATACAACCACCACGCCACATAAGAGCAACGTTACCGTAGTTTAGGTCCCAGCCGTTTTCGTTAGACGCTTCGCGCATTAGCATAAAGCCTTGAGCGTAAGAGATGATCTTAGACGCTAGAAGCGCTTGACGTAGTGCGTCAACCCACTCTTGCTTGTCGCCTTCAACTGGAGTGATTGTCTTGCCGAATAGTTTTTCAGCTTCAACACGTTGGTCTTTCAGTGCAGACAGGCAACGAGAGAATACAGACTCAGAGATAAGCGTTAGAGGAATACCTAAGTCTAGTGCGTTGATACCCGTCCATTTACCTGTACCTTTCTGGCCAGCCGTGTCCAGGATCTTCTCAACTAGCGCTTCACCGTCTTCATCTTTGTAGCCAAGGATGTCAGCTGTGATTTCTACCAGGTAGCTGTCTAGCTCAGTTTTGTTCCAGTCAGCAAATACAGCTTGCATCTCGTCTGCAGACATACCAAGACCGTCTTTCATGAACTGGTAAGCTTCAGTGATCAGCTGCATGTCGCCGTATTCGATGCCGTTGTGAACCATCTTAACGAAGTGACCTGCACCATCGTTACCAACCCAGTCACAGCAAGGCTCGCCAGCGTCAGTTTTCGCAGAGATACCTTGGAAGATAGGCTTAACCGCTTCCCAAGCTTCTGGTGCGCCACCAGGCATGATAGATGGACCAAAACGTGCGCCTTCTTCGCCACCAGATACACCAGTACCGATGAAGTGGATGCCTTTTTCACGTAGTGCTGCAACGCGACGGTTTGTATCTGGGTAGTTAGTGTTACCACCGTCGATGATGATGTCGCCTTTGTCTAGCAGAGGAACTAGCGCGTCGATGAACTTATCTACAACGTCACCTGCACGAACCATCAGCATTACTTTACGTGGTGCTTCTAGTTTTTCTACTAGCTCTTCAAGAGAGTATGCGCCAACGATGTTAGTGCCTTTTGCTGGGCCTTCCAGAAACTCGTCTACTTTAGCTGCAGTACGGTTGTGAGCCACAACTTTAAAGCCGTGGTCGTTCATGTTTAGGATAAGGTTCTGACCCATTACCGCAAGGCCAATTACACCGATATCACCTTTCATTGTTTCTCTCCAATTGTGTTCTATTGACGAGCAGCTTATTTAGCAATTTTTGCTGCTGCGTCTAAATCTAAATACCACTCAGTCAGGCCAGCTTTTGACTGGACCTTCGCTGCCGGATATGGCAATTCTTCTGCAGGTGAGTTATTAATCTCTTCAACGATATCCGCTTTACCTGCGCCAAGTACCAAGTAACTGATGCGTTTTGCTGCTTCCAGAACGCGCGCTGTTTTCGACACGCGAAGCTGACCAGATTCAGGATGCGATGCAATGACAGACAAGTTTGTGTCGTCATAGTTGGTTTGACCTGGGAACAGAGATGCCGTGTGACCGTCCGCACCAACGCCTAGCAAGATCCAATCAAATACTGGAGCACCGTGTAGAGACGGGATCGCATCCAGCATTTCTTTTGCAAATCGCTCTGCTTCAGCTTGTGGATCATCTTCACCACGGATGCGGTGGATGTTCTCAGCAGGCAGGTTTACCTGGCTAAAAAGAAGTGCGTTAGCTTCGCCATAGTTACTCTCTGCATCGTCAGGAGCAACACAACGCTCATCACCCCACCAGAAGTGTAGGTTTTGCCATTGAACTGACGTCGCGTAAGCATCCGATGCTAGAAGTTTAAACAGCATTTTTGGCGTGCTGCCACCTGAAAGCGAGATGTGAACAGGTCGGCCCATTTCGCTAAACGCTTTCATGTCGTTTGCTAGGCTTTCTACTACCTGTTCTGCTGTTTGATAGATCTTATGGTTGATCATAGTTCACAGTAGTCCGTATCTGTTAAGTTTTTACATGGGAAACGCCAAGCACGGTCATCGCGCTGTAGCAAGTCATCCGACTCTTTAGGGCCCCACGTACCACATGCGTATCCAAAGAGTGATTGCGGGTCTTGTTTGAAGTCCAGAATTGGCTGCACGTACTGCCAGCATGCTTCAACCGCATCGCTACGAGCAAACAATGTCGCGTCACCGTTTAGTGAGTCAAGCAGCAAACGCTCGTAAGCCGTCAGCATTTGCGTTTCTTCTAGAGAAGTGTAGTGGAAGTTCATCTTCACTTCTTTGGCCTTAAAGCCTGCACCTGGTTCTTTCAAACCGAAACTCATCTGGATGCCTTCGTCTGGCTGAATACGGATGATCAGTTTGTTTTCTGGTGCATTTTGGCCAAATACTGGGTGTGGCGTCGCTTTAAAGTGGATAACCACTTCTGTTACGCGCGTTGGCAGGCGTTTACCTGTGCGCACGTAGAAAGGAACACCGTTCCAGCGCCAGTTGTTGATGTGTGCTTTCAGGCCGATGTAAGTCTCGGTACGAGAGTCATCAGCGACGCCGTTTTCTTCACGGTAGCCCAGCAGGTGCTGACCACGAACATCAGATGCCGTGTACTGACCTAGAACAAGGTCATTACGAAGCGCTTCTTCATCCAGAGGTTTCAAACACTGAAGTACTTTTACGACTTCATCACGCATCGAATCAGCATTGATTTGTGCTGGCGGCTCCATACCAACCATCGCTAATACTTGTAGCAAGTGGTTTTGGAACATATCACGCACTGCGCCAGAGTTATCGTAGTAACCACCACGCTCTTCTACACCCAGGAATTCCGCACCTGTGATTTCGACGTAATCAATGAAGTTACGGTTCCACAGAGGCTCAAACATCGCATTTGAGAAACGGAAAACAAGCAGGTTTTGAACCGTTTCTTTACCTAAGTAATGGTCGATTCGGTAGATTTGATGCTCTTGGAAATGCTCGTGGATTTCTTTGTCCAGAATACGGGCTGATTCTAGATCGTAACCGAAAGGCTTTTCGATGATCAGACGTTTCCAGCCATCTTCTTCGCTGTTTAGACCATGTGCTGCAAGACTTGCCGGGATCACGCTGTATAAGCTTGGAGGGGTCGCTAGATAGAAAAGCGTATTACGCTGCTCTAGCTTGTATTCGATGGCTAGTTGATCTAAACGAGTCACCAACTTGCCGTAATCTTGGGTGTCAGAGGTATTGATTGCTTGGTAGTGCAGATGGTTAATAAATGCATTAAGCGTTTCTGGCTCTGTTTTTTCCATCTCCTGAAGCGATTTCTTCAGCTTTTCACGATAAGATTCATCACTGTATTCAGTTCGACTTACGCCCAGAATCGCAAAGTTATCTGGAAGCTGCTTATTCGCATAAAGGTGGTATAAAGCAGGAATTAACTTACGGTATGTAAGGTCGCCTGAAGCACCAAAAATAACGATGCTGCTGTTTTCTGGTATTACCATCATCTTTCCCTTAAAAACGAGGTACTTATTGTGTGCCAGGATATGGCTCAAGGATTTGCCTACCCTATCAATGGCACTTCAAAATAGAAAATTGCTCTTACCTATTACGTTGATAGGTAAGTCAAATTAGGCCCAAAGAACCTCAATAAGTGATGCTCGTTTACCACGTCAAAGCACGACTTGCTGAGGTCATTTAGGTCAAGGAGCCCTCCGTCACTTAGGTTAAGGAGAGTCCGACACGGTGCAGTATTGTCTACGACAATTTGATTTACATCAACACTTGCCAGTGCAAACGTTTAAATAAGTTGCAGAAAAACAGTTAACTTATTGTATTTTATATATAAAAAATCTCTAGCCAGAACCACCCGCAATTTGAGTAAAAACTCAAAAGCGGGTAAAAATTATTCTTTTAATAATCAAAGCAGTAGTTACTTTGATCATGACACTTATCATTTACCTTTAATCATTGTTGATAGTCATTCTCAATAATAGATAATATGGCGCATGTCTACCTACAACGATAACGCAATGAATGCTGGCGTAACCCGCACACACCCCATAAACCGTATTCAGAATGTGCTTGATTACATCCATAACAATTTAGAAATGCCTCTGAATGTTGATCACCTTTCGCAGCAAAGTTGTTGGTCCCGATGGCAATTACAACGAGTTTTTCAGCAACACACTGGAATGTCAGTAGCTCATTACGTTAGAGAACTAAAGTTAAGCTACGCCGCCGAGCGTCTGGTCAGTAGTTCTGAACGCTCACTGGATATCGCGATGGATCTCGGCTTTACTTCAGAAAATGCCTTTAGCCGCGCTTTCAAACAAATGTTCTCTGTAAGCCCCAGAGAGTATCGCCAAAAACAGCAGTTGTCTGGCCTTAGGCAGCCTCTGAGTTTGGTGTTTGCCCCCGAAGCTTCAAGACTAGATGCTCACTTTGCCGATGTAAGAATCGAAACAAAACCAGCGTTTTTCCTAAGAGGTGTTCACCAGTCCATCAATGGGCTGTTCTCCTCCGAGCCAGATTTTCAATGGATCGTGCCCAAACTATGGGACCGTCTTTTTTCAGTCAAAGAGCATCTCTATCAAGATGCTTGTCTTGGCGTCATTGACGTGACGAATGCCCATGCAAGTTGTTCTCAACTGGAATATTGGGCGGGGTACCCATTCGAAAATGATCAAGTATTCAACAGCAGTGATGAGACTTTTTCTCCGTTGGATTCTTTGTTTGTCCCGCAACAAAGCTACGCTGTTATCACTCACAATGGCAAAGCTTCCAAGTTAGCGCAGACCCTGGAATGGTTTATCCTTCACTGGCTGCCGAACTCAAACTACCGTGGTATCGACGGGTACGAACTGGAAATTTATCCCAGAGACTACCAACCTGAAAGTGAAGACGCTCAAATGCAGTACTGGCTCCCGGTAAAACCCTCAGATTCAAAGTAAGGATTTGCTGCAACACGCAGTGACAACGCTATCTTTGCACCAAATTGTTAACTTTTCTCTTTCCCCTTCCTATAGAATACAAATAACAATCATTATCAAATAAAAAGTAGTGGAATAGATATGAAATGCACAGCCCGATTTCAACGCTCAGCCCTCGCTGCCGTTGTTTCTGCACTTGTCTCTGGCTCTGTCATCGCCAATGAAGGCCAATCACAATACGAGACCATCACTGTACTTGGCGAAACTTACCGCAATACCGCAACAAAAACGGCACTAGCGCCAGAAGAAACGCCTCAGGCAATAACCATCCTTACCAAAGAAGAAATGGATGTACGTGGTGTCAGTACCATCAGTGAGGCGCTGCGTTACGCGTCCGGTGTCAATACTGAACTGCGCGGCGGGGCCGTTTCTCGCCTCGATCTGTTTAATATTCGTGGTTTCATCAACTACACCAATTTTTACGATGGTCTTCCCCTACTCTTTAATGGCTGGAACCTTCAGCCACAAATTGATGCCGTGGCATTGGAGCAGATTGAGGTTTTCAAAGGACCAACGTCGGTTCTGTACGGAAACATCCCGCCAGGTGGCATGGTGAATATCATTGCTAAAACGCCACAGTCTGAACCTGTAAATAGTCTATCCATAAGAACTGGTTCTAATTATCTAAAAGAGGTGAGTTTCGACACAACTGGACAATTAGGCGACTCTGGCGTGGATTATCGCTTGGTCGGCTTGGCAAAACAGCAAGACGGACAGGCTGAGACTTCAGAGGATGAGCGCTACGTTCTCGCTCCTTCATTCAACTGGCAAGCGACCGAGAACACGCTGGTGAATGTAAATGTCTACTATCAGAACGATCCTTCTGCGGGAATATATACCACAGTGCCAGCAGCGGGTTCAGCGTCGAATAACCCACTCGGCTCAATGTCTCCGAACACTTATTTAGGCGATGAAAACTGGAACACATACGAACGTGAAGTTCTTATGGTGGGATATAAAATTCAGCATGACTTCAACCATAGCTGGCAGTTTTTGCAAAATGCTCGCTACATGACAGCGGACGCGTATCAGGAAAACACCTATAACAGTGCCCTCGCGGCTGATAACCGAACCGTTGGACGTAACGCCTACCTCACCGATGAAGAATCCATGTCATTTGTTGTCGACAACCAGTTGTCAGGCTTTATCAAAACAGGCAACTGGGAACATAACCTGCTTTTTGGTTTGGACTATCAATACTTAGACTCGGATGTGAAGTACAAAGATACGCTCGATTACTCCCTGACACAGGACATTTTTAATCCTGACCACAATCAAATTGATAGGAATGCTCTGAATTTCCAGTATCAACAAAACCTTGATATTCAGACCAAGCAGATTGGTGTCTATTTCCAGAACCAAGCGCGTTACGACAAACTAGTAATGATTGCTGGTCTACGTTGGGATAAGTACGAGTCAGATACGGATACCACCAGTGATTACCTTGGTTCTATCTCCAACAGCAAAGAAAAGCTGGATGACACCAATGTTGCTTTCCGCGTAGGCGCACTGTACGAACTTGATTTCGGAATGTCACCTTACCTGACCTACTCCGAAAGTTTCGAACCGATTGCCGGAGCAGATGCGAATGGCAATGCATTTGAGCCTTCAACAGGGCATCAATGGGAGCTGGGCTTTAAATATGCACCATGGGGAAGTAACATTTCGGGCAACTTAGCGCTCTTTCATATCACCAAGAAAAATACCATCTTGAACGACCCGAACAACCCTTATGCACCAAATTATCAAGCGGGTGAAGTCGTCTCTCAAGGTGCCGAGTTAGAGGCAAAATGGCAGGCAACGCCACAAGCAGACGTAACGCTTAACTACACCTACATTGACATGGAGATCACCGAAGACAGTTATTACGGTCAAGAAGGTAAAACTCCTGTCTGGGTGCCAGAGCAAATGGCATCGCTGTGGGCAAATTACTACTTTGAAGGCGCGTTGTCCGGGTTGCAAACCAGCGCAGGCGTTCGATATGTTGGAGAGTCGCAAATGGACGCACAGAATAGTGAGCAAGTTGCGGATTATACGCTGGTAGATGTATCGGCAAGCTACGACTTCTCTTCTGTGTCTAAATCACTTGAAGGTGCCGCGGTTACGCTGTCTGCATCGAACCTGTTTGATAAAGAGTACTACTCTTGCTACGACAAAAGTAACTGCTGGTTTGGCGCAGAGCGCTCTGTTGAAGCCAAGTTAGAGTACAAGTTTTAGTTCTCTGGCAAGGTTTCAACTTTGAAATAAAAAACGGTGGCTTCAATACCACCGTTTTGGAAGATCTAACTGGCCAGAATAGGTTACCTTGTCACTTTCTTATAACAGCGCTCAGGACGCCCCACTGTGCCGTAATTTAAATCAGCCTCTAACTCACCAGAGCTAATTAAGTATTCCAGATATCGTCTTGCCGTCGTTCGACTGGCTCCGATTTTTTCTCCAGCCTCATCCGCAGTGAGCATTTCTTCACCCGGGAACAAGTCTCGGATTTTATCCAGCGTCACACTATCGATGCCTTTTGGCAGACGTTTTGCGCCTGTTTCAGAAATATTGTTCGACTGAAACATCTTATCAACCTGACTCTGATCCAGGCTGCCAGCGACATCAAAACGCTCACGCTGCGCAAGATATTTTTTCAGTGCTACCTCTAACCTCGGAAACATAATTGGCTTAAGCAGGTAGTCGACAACTCCACCACGCATGGCTGTTTGCAGCGTATCAACATCCCTTGCAGCGGTAATCAGAATGACGTCGCAAGTTTGATTTTTAGCACGTAACGTATTGAGGATCTCCAGCCCTGTCCCATCGGGTAGATACACATCCATCAGCAGTAAATCGGGGTTGAGTATCTCCAATTGCATTTCTGCTTCCATTCGCGTTGTGGCTATGCCCACCACCTCTAAGCCCGACAATTGGCTGAGGTATTTATGGTGGAGTTCTGCAATAGCGAGATCATCTTCGATGATCATGACACGCGTTGCCGTCTTCATATTTGTTCTTCCTTAGGCAAATATACGGTTATTCTCGTTCCATATTGCGTATTCGGCAGCATCTCAACATGACCGTGATAGCGTGTGGCGAGTTGATTGACCAAGTGCAATCCCACACCGCGATTATGGAGTGCTTTTGTTGAAATGCCCTTTTTGAAAAGTGTTTGTGGTTCAATGTTTTCTGGCAGCCCACAGCCCTGATCGCTGACTTCCATGATCACTTCGTTACCGTAGTCACTCAGCGATACCTCGATGTCACGTCGTTCAATCGCCACCGTCGACTCTTCACGAATCGTCGATAACGTCGCATCAAAAGCGTTGTCAATTAAGTTACCCAAAATGGTCACCAAATCCTCTGCGTTCAACCATTCAGGTAGCGGCTCTAAGCGGCTCCCTTCTTCCACAACCAGATTTAAACCAAGTTCACGAGCACGTTCTGTTTTTCCCAACAACATACCCGCAATCAGAGGATCTTTTATCGTGTCCCGCAAAAACTCGATCATCGCTTGATAATGTGCGGTTTCTTGGCCTATCAGTTTTTGCACCGCATCAAGCTCCCCCATTTGGACAAGCCCGCTAATGGTGTTGAGCTTGTTTCTGTGCTCATGCGTCTGCGAACGTAACAGTTCCGCGTATTCCTTTGTCTGAGATAACTGTTCTGTTAGCTCACTGATCTCGTCACGTAAGCGAAAACTGGATACCGCACCCACGACTTTTCCATCAACGTATATTGGGGAACGATTGGCAATTAAGCGTTTGTGATTGAGGTAAATTTCAATGTCGTGATCTTCTTGACCCGTTTCAAGCACGGTATATAAATCGCTATCACGTAATGTGTCTGTTAACGGTTTGTTAAGTGCCGTTTCTCTGTCTATTCCTAATATCTGACACGCGCTGCGGTTTATTGAACGAAGGACACCTTGAGAATCAATGCTTAAAATCCCTTCTTTAATGGTCCCCATCGTGACTTCGAGCTCACCATACAAACGGCCAATTTCTTCAGGTTCAAAGCCCAGGATGGCACGTTGAAACTTTCTTGAGGCATAGTTAGAAACCACCGCATTTGCGATAACCACGATAATTACCATCAGGATTAAGAAAGTTAAAAAAGGCTCGATGCGATCTTGTAACCGCTCGAGCAAATAACCTACCGACACGACCCCAATGACTTGGCCTTTATCGTCAAATATCGCGGCTTTGCCTCGAATGGAATAACCCAATGAGCCCTTCGCTGTCGATATATATGACTTGCCTTCATCGAGCGCTCGTTGGTTATCACCGCCTTTCATTGGCTTTCCTATCCGCTCATCGATAGGGTGAATCACGCGTACCCCATTTCGGTCGCCAATGACAATAAATGCCGCACCGATAGCTTGAGTCAGCTCGCGAAAACGTTCTTGATAACGTTGTGGATCATCACTCTCAATGATTTCACGCACGATCTCGGAGTTTGCTAAAAACTGAGCGACACCGAGCGCTTTCTCACCCATTTCTTGCTCTTGATTGACTTTCAGGTACGTAACCCCTGCAGCGACAAGGAGCAGCAACTCAATGAGACCAGAAAGTGTCATAATAATGAGCATTCGCTTACGAAAGCTAATGGTGCTCCAACTCATTATTTACTCCTCATCAACACCTTCCAAGCCACATAAGTTAACATTGAGTTAACAGTCAGGCTGTTATCAGATAGCAAATCTGTGAACAACACAAACAAACAGCAAAGTTTGTGCTCAAATAATAGACGGCACGAAAGCGTTAAAGACAATCATTCACCAAAAAATTGGGAATCACCTTATATTCAACAGTATACATAGCACTTACTCGAAAACATGAATTCGATCACGCCAATTTAGGCGATTTTTAAAGCGCCCTTAGGTTTTCAAGCGTATAATTTTTAGTCAGGGAGGCCGAACAGAGCCTCTCACTTATAAAGCAGTGAAACCGGAAGTCTATAAAGAGCTCAACATCATTGTCAGTAAATTCGAATAAAAAACTCATAAAAAGAAATACTGCGATATGACAAATAGTTAGACACCCTCTGAGTACTAAAAAACCATAAACAGAGGTGTATTTATAGTTAGAAGGAACACTTAAAAATGGAACGTGATAATTTTGGAATTTGTCTTAATAAGGCCATGTTGTCAGAAAATATGTATTCAACTTTCACGCATGTCCGTGCTTATGAGAAAAATGGAGGTAGCACGTCAGAACTTAAAGTGCTGCTGTCATTCCCTCAGATGAGTGGAAAGGATCTATTGAATACAATGTGTGGCTCTCGCCAGTTAGAGTGGAGAGCTGAGTTCCACTGCCCGTACCAAAAATAAAGTTATGCTAAGTTGGCGTCTGGTAAGCATTAACCGGACGCCGTTGTAGCCCGCTTTTCTCGCTTTAACCACTTAACATCGCACGATTATTCCTCTATATTAGAGCTAATACTCTACAACAAAGCAGCCACTATGAAACAAACTGGAAAGTTTTGGGTACTTACTCTCATTAGTAGCTCGATTTCTTTCGCCTGTCATTCCACTCCTATTACCCTAGATAGTGCATGGCAATTGCTATTAGAAAACAACTATTCTCTGAAAGCACAACGCTCAAATGTTGAAAATTATCAATATCAGGAGAAAGCAACCAGCAACCTTAATTTGCCGCAAGTTTCTCTTGGCGCAAACTACACTCGCTTGGATACCGACATCACCCTTTCTGGCAAGCAGATTTTCGACAGCACAGGTGCTGAGATCGCGGTTCCACCTGCCTTTCAAAACATTCTGGGTACGCTAGCGAACACCACGTCGACCATTACTGAGCGTGATATTTTCTCTTCTTCTATTCGCGCGATCTGGCCTATTTTTACTGGCGGTCGTATTTCTGCCGCGCAGACTGCCGCCGAAGGGAAAACCGATGAAGCAAAAAGCCAACTCGCGATGGAACAACAAGCGCGTTTTGAAGATCTGTCGAAGTACTATTTTTCAGTTGTGCTGGCAAAAGAAGTGCTGGCGACTCGTCAAGCCGTAGAAAAAGGGCTGAGAAAACACCGTGACTTCGCGATTAAACTGGAAGAGCAAGGACAAATTGCCCGAGTGGAACGCTTGCAAGCTGAAGCGTCATTAGATAAAGCCTCGGTTGAAACTCGTAAAGCCTTGAGTGATCTCACCATTGCTGAAGCCGCATTGGGAAAAATTCTCGCCCAAGAGCAATCTGTTGAGCCAGCAGAAACGTTATTTATCAACACGAGCCTTCCGCCCCTCAATGCCTTTATTGATCAGACATTACTCACCTACCCTGGTTTGGATCTTCTCGATGCTAAAGACAAACAAGCTCGAAGTTTAATCAAAGCGGAAAAAGGTAAGTACTATCCCGAAGTCTTTTTATACGGTGACTACACCTTATATGAAGACGACTCTCTCGCAAGCCAAATGAAACCCGATTGGTTGGTCGGCGTTGGCGTGAGTGTCCCATTGATAGAATCAACTGGCCGAAGTGAAAAGACCAAAGCGGCACAAAGTATGGTTTCGCAAGTCGACGCATTGAAATCTCAGGCGAAACAAGACTTATCACTATTGGTTCAGAAAACCTATCTGGAAGCTCAACAAGCCATTGATGAAGTGCAAGGGCTAGAATCCAGTATCGCACTTGCAAACGAAAATCTGCTTCTGCGTGAAAAAGCGTTTACCCAAGGCCTGTCTTCTTCGCTCGATGTTGTTGATGCACAGCTCTATGTCGCCAATATAGAAACGCAACGTTCGGCAGCGAGATTCCGCTACCTGATCTCTTTAACCAAGTTATTGGCATTAAGTAGTGAAATCGATAGTTTCCAACAATATAAAAACACCGCCTATACCCCAGCTTTACCGTCTAAAGAGGTGCGATAAACCATGGCAGCAAAATCATTAAAACCCATTTTATTATCACTTTGCGCTGTAGGTGTTACCGCTTGGGTTGGCTTTCAGTTTTATCAGGCTTATCAGCCAGATCCGGTTCGTCTGCAAGGCATGATTGAGGCACAGCAATACAGCATTTCCTCAAAGGTGCCGGGTCGTATTGATCAAGTCATGGTCCGTAAAGGAGATGACGTTGAAAAAGGCCAGCTAATTTTCACGCTTCACAGTCCAGAAATCGCAGCAAAATTAGAACAAGCTAAAGCGGGTGAGAAAGCCGCAGATGCCTTGGCACAAGAGGCAGAAAAAGGGGCTCGTGAACAGCAGATCCAAGCCGCTAAAGATCAATGGTTAAAAGCACAAGCCGCTGCTAATCTCATGGAAAAAACCTATAACCGAGTTAATAACCTGTACAGAGACGGTGTCGTTGCTGAACAGAAACGCGACGAGGCATTAACTCAATGGCAGGCAGCTAAATACACAGAAAGCGCGGCTTTCCAAATGTATGAGATGGCGAAAGAAGGCGCTCGCAGTGAAACCAAAGTCGCAGCGGCAGAAAAAGCACGCATGGCGTCTGGCGCGGTTGCTGAAGTAGAAGCTTACGCTAAAGACACCCAAATACATAGCTGGTTCAATGGCGAAGTGTCTCAGGTTCTACTGCAAAGTGGAGAACTTGCACCACAAGGTTTTCCTGTCGTTACGGTTATCGATACACAAGACGCGTGGGCAACGCTGAATGTACGTGAAGATCTTCTGAAGTATTTCAATGAAGGGGCAACCTTTCAGGCTTACTTACCCGCTTTGGATAAGAACGTAGAATTTAAAGTCACGCATGTTGCGGTAATGGGCGACTTCGCGACTTGGCGTGCAACGGATGCGGCTCAAGGATTTGATTTACGTACTTTTGAAGTCGAAGCGAGGCCAGTCCAGCAAGAGTCTGACTTGCGTATGGGCATGAGTGTTGTGGTTGAACTCTGAACACTGCCTTAGGTTAACGTTGTGACGATTCAGATTTCACAACGCCATATAGTACGACGCGATAAATGGTTGGCATCCTGCCTTACTTGGGTGCCCATTTTACTTGCTCTGACGATTTGGGGAGTCTTCTCTGCTGGTATCGCGCGCGATTTGCCCATCGGTATCGTGGACATGCAGCACTCACAGCTTTCACGTAAGCTGATCCAGTCCTTAGATGCTTCTTCGACTTTGTCCGTGGATTACCATTACGCCAGTACCACCGATGCGAAAAATGCCATGATCGAAGGTGACATTTACGCTTATGCCGTTATCCCGGCAAAGTTTGATCAGGACATACTTCAGCACCGTCAGCCTCAGCTGTCTGTTTTCTTCAACAGCCAATATATTCTGGTAGCGAAGTTAATAAACTCGGCCGTTGCACAAGCGCAAGGCTATTTTGATGCTCAGGTGCAAACCATGGGTAATTTCGCCAAAGGCAATACCACTTCGCTTGCTGCTATCGGGCAGGCCGTGCCTGTTTCGACACAAATTACTGCGCTTTTTAATCGCAATACCAACTACGCACAGTTTCTGGTTACGGCTATCGTGCCCGCTATCTGGCAGATTTGCATCGTAGTAAGTACGATTTTAATTCTTGCTGCTCATTTTCGTATTTATGGCGGTAAAAATAGGTTCGAGTTTCTTGGCGAAAAACCTTGCTTACGACTGGCGTCAATTCTAAGCCATTACATTCCTGTATTTATGATTCAAGGCGCCCTTTACCTCTACTGGTTTTATGGTCTCCTTAACTGGCCAATAGAAGGCAGCGTAGTAGTTATATTACTGGCACAGCTGGTGACGATTATCGCCTGTATTATTATGGGTGCCCTGTTTTTCTTTCTGTCTATGGATCCCGCTCGCGCGATGAGTTTCGCTGGTGCGTTTACTGCGCCAAGTTTTGCCTTTATGGGCATTACTTTTCCAGTCACAGACATGAGCACGCTTGCTACGGCTTGGCGCTCGCTATTGCCAATCAGCCATTACATTGAAGTTCAAGTAGGTCAGGCAAGCTACGGAGCGTCAGCAGCTCAATCACTGAGTTCACTTTGGACACTGATCGGTTACACCGTACCGTTGCTACTCACTGCTGCGTTAATCCACAAACACCGAAATGCCACAAGCCTTAATCATAATCAGGAGAGCGCATGACACTCTGGCAACTGATTAAAGCGGAAATTCGCTCAATTTTTACCAACCCTGTCGTCACGCTAACCGTCTTTGGTGGTGTGATATTTTATTCATTCCTATACCCACTGCCCTATACTCAGCAAACCCCTCGAGAGCAGCCGATAGCCGTCGTCAATTTAGATGGCAGCCAGACCAGCCGGAAATTGGAGCGTATGGTGGATGCGACACCTCAGGTAAAAATTGTATCCAGATTACATACCATTGAAGACGCCAAACAAGCCTTTTTGAACCGCGATATCACCGGTTTTTTAGTCATTCCTGAGCACTTCTATAAAGATTTGATGCTAGGTAAAAGCCCAACTCTTGCCTATGCTGCGGACGCTTCTTACTTTTTGGTGTATGGCACAGTCGTAGAAGGTTTGGCACAAGCTGGCGGGACGCTAGGTGCTCAGGTAAAAGTCAGTAAGCTGGTGATTGAAGGTGTGCCTTTGAGTATGGCCAGCCACAACTACTCGGCGATAAAGCTAAATATGAAACCGACCTTTAACCCCACCATGGGTTATATCGAATATGTGGTCCCAGCGGTGTTCGTCCTGATTCTACAACAAACGTTGATCATGGCGGTTGGGTTGCAAACGGGATCACAGCGACATGGTCGAGGTTACTGGTCACAAGTAACAACGCCTTCATTACTGCTGGTAAGGACGCTTATCTTTGTCGCGATTTATTTCCTGCTTAGTACGTATTATTTTGGTGCCAGCTTTGAAAGGTTAAGCGTTAATCACATCGCTCAGGCAACTGAACTGCTTTCCTTGCTGGTTCCGTTTCTGTTGAGCTGTTGTGGTTTGGGTTTTTGGCTCGGTTACCTTTTACCACGCAGAGAACTGGTCACCTTAGTCGTTTTGGTCAGCTCAATGCCACTTATCTTCCTTGCCGGATTCATTTGGCCAGTAGAATCCATTCCGGCTCCCCTGCTTTGGATTGCTGATTTAAGCCCGAGTACTTGGGCGATTAAGGGCTTTCTCGCCTTAAATCAAATGGGCGCAACATGGCAACAAGTGGCTAAACACTGGACTGCCCTTTGGCTGCTAACTGTGTTCTGGGGCGGTATCGCGTATTGGATAGCCAGACGCCACTCAAATCATGTCGTGACAGAAAGTGTAAGCTAAAGAACGGATAAGCATACGCATACAGCACAAAGCCCGTGTGTTATCGTCCAAATAAGCCGCTTTTCATTGCCGAAATAAACACAGTAAAGCCACAAACAACAAAGGAGCCTAAAAAGGCTCCCTTTGTATCACGTCTTGTTGTGAAATTGACTTACGCAACGTCTTCTATCGACTCAGCATTCTCAACAGGTTCAAAAAATTCATCGTGCAGTGCACAAATCGCTCGCTGATACTCTTTATCACCCACAACAAATTGTACGTTAACATTTCGTAATGATGAGTGAAGAGCCACTGGCGTCACACCACTATTCATCAGTGCCAATACACCTTTCGCCAAGGTTTTGTTGGTGTCAATCTGAGAACCAATCGCTGAGATCAACGCTACCATACGGCCTTTAATTGATGCTTTCGGGTAACATTTTTCCGCTTTATACAGAACTTTGTTTAAGCTGTCTGCATTACCGCCCAGGTAGTAAGTAATCGAGTTGGCGTTCATTTCTTTACCAACTAATGTCACGTGTGCATCTGAGATGATTTCCATCAGCTCGTAACTCACGTTATCTACTTTACCAACCATCGCTTGGTCAAACAGATGCAACGCAAACACTTTCTGCTTACCCGCGATGATCTCCACTTTGTCTTCCTCTGGACGGTAACCAGAAGAAATCAAAGTACCTTCATGTTCAGGTTCAAATGTGTTTTTAATCTGCAGTTCGATACCACTTTCGCGCAAACCCGCTGCTGCGTTAGGGTGAATAGCTTCCATTCCCAAGTTAGCCAGCTGGTCAGCCACATCGTAGTTCGTGCTGCCAATTGGCAATACTTTCTCAGGACCAACAACACGTGGGTCAGCAGAACTTAAGTGATATTCCTTGTGGATTATCGCTAAATTCGCTTTCGTGATCGAAGCAACTCGGCTGAAAGTCATCTCACTGTAGCCTCGGTCATACGTATGCATAAGACCTTCTTTACAATATGCATAACCCGTCACGATAGGCAGTTCTTTTGATACATCGATATCCGCAAAAGCTTCGCTGATTGATTCATCAAGACTCTTCGGCTCGGTTGTATCCCAACCTGACAAGTCGACAAACTTAGCGTTAATGCCCATGTTTTTCAGTTTCAACGCGGTGTTATAAGCACTGTGCGCTTCACCAATTGAAGAAAGAAACTCACGGATTTGAGGCAAGTAGTGACGCAGTGAAAACTGGCCGTACTGGCACGTTTCTAAAATATTAGCGATACAGTTTTTCGCTTCTGAAATGCGTGAACGAATAAACTTATCCGCTCGCATTCGATTCATTGGATCGGCGAAAATATTCTCGTTTGTCAGCAACATACGATTCTCTACGTATGCCAACGCTTCTTCCCACGAGTCATCACGCTTAGCAACCAGTTGGTATACGCCCGCTTTGCTGGTTTTTTTACATTCTAATAGCGCGTCAGTCATACCACCGTAAGCCGATACAACAAATACTCGGTTGTATGGTGTCTTGGGACGAAGAATAATATTGTCTAAAACAGCATCAAATGCTGTCATTGAAGTACCGCCGATTTTTTCTACGGTAAAAGTCATGTTAAGCCTTTTTTGATTGGTAACTTAAAAAATAAAGAAGAGAGAATTGAAATGTGAGGTGGAAACCCACCTCACAGTGACTATTTAGTTTTAGTCAACAAGAGGATACACGCCGTTCTCATCGTGTACTTCCGCACCTGTGATAGGAGGGTTGAATACGCACGCCATTACCATTTCTTTGTTTTTATATGCTCTTAGGTAGTGCTCGTCGTTCTTGTCCAGAATGTACAGTGTACCTGGTTTGATCGGGTAGGTTTCACCGCCTACCACTTCAATCTCGCCTTCACCACTCATACAGAAAACAGACTCTAAGTGGTTTTTGTAGTGGATGTGCGTTTCCGTATCTTCGTAGATAGTTGTGATATGGAAAGAGAAGCCCATCTTGTCGTCTTTCAACAACATACGGACACTTTCCCAAGTATCTGAAACTACACGTCGCTCACTGTTGCGACACTCTTCGAGTGTTCTAACGATCATTATTAATTTTCCTTATTAAGATGCTTGTTTGAAGTGTTTTGCAGCGATAGTTTCTACGGCATTTTCAAAAATGCTTAGTCCTTGATCGAGCTCTGATTCGCTGATAGTTAAAGGACAGAAGAATTTAACCACTTCGTCGTCTGGACCAGCAGTCTCGATGACCATGCCGCTGTCAAAACACGATTTAGCAATTTCTGATGCCAGGTCACCACTGTTACACTCGATACCAACCATCATGCCGCGACCTTTCTGCTTCACGAACATTTGTGGGAATCGACGTACACAACGCTCAATAACGCTGCTTACACGCTCTGAACACTGCTTGATGTGCGTTTCAAAGTCTTCGTTAGCCCAGTAGATTTCCAGCGCTTTAGCGGCAGTAATAAATGCGTGGTTGTTGCCACGGAATGTACCGTTGTGCTCACCTGGTTTCCATTGGTCAAGCTCTGGTTTCAGAAGCACAACCGCCATTGGTAAACCGTAACCACCAATAGATTTCGACAAGGTTACGATGTCTGGCTGAATGCCTGATGGCTCAAAACTAAAGAACGTACCCGTACGTCCACAACCAGCCTGAATATCATCGACAATCATAAGAATGTCGTTTGCTTTACAAATTTTGCTTAGACGTTGTAACCACTCGTTTGAAGCGACATTCAAGCCACCCTCACCCTGTACTGTTTCAAGAAGTACAGCGGCAGGCTTGTCCATACCAGCAGAGTTATCATTAAGCATGGTTTCAAACAGAGCCAAACCATCCACGCCTGCGTAACCTTCGAAAGGAATACGAGACACGTTGTGAAGGCTAGAACCATTACCCTGTCTATGATGCTGGTTACCAGTTGCCGCCAATGCGCCTGCTGTACAGCCGTGGAAACCATTGGTGAAAGCGACGATGCTGCTGCGGCCCGTTACTTTTTTAGCCAGCTTAAGTGCTGCCTCAACGGCGTTAGTACCAGTAGGCCCAGTGAACTGAACTTTGTAGTCCAGTTTTCTTGGCTTAAGAATATAGTTGTCTAGCGCTTCAAGAAACGTTGCTTTCGCTTCTGAGTGCATGTCTAGACCATGTGTAATACCGTCCATTTCAATGTACTCAAGTAACGCTTGCTTAAGTACAGGGTTGTTATGGCCGTAATTTAGAGATCCCGCTCCAGCAAGGAAGTCTAAATAGCGTTCGCCCTGTTCTGTTTCCAGCCAGCAGCCTTTCGCTTTACGAAATACGACTGGAAAGTTGTTTGAATATGAGCGTACGTTGGATTCCTGCTTTTTGAAAATATCCATGATGAGACCGTTTTTTAATTCCTATTGTTAGGGGATTATTTTAGGGGAATTCGATACAAGTACTCTGTATCGTGTTTGCCTTTAAAGTGAGCTTTTTCATCCAAAAATGTGCTTACTTGGCCTGAATTGCCGTTCATCGCATCTAACTTTTTGAATAAAGCCCAAGAAGCTTTGTTGTCTTCCGTGATAGTCGTTTCTACCATCTTCACGTTACTTAGACCTTCTCTGGTCAGAAGCTCTTTTAACATGCGAAACGCTAAACCATGTCCTCTGTAACGAGGTGACACTGCAACCTGCCAGACAAATAACACTTCTTGTTCGTCTGGTTTCTGATAACCCGATATGAAACCAGCGATATCGTTATTGCACTCAACCAGAATACTGGTCCTGCTGAAATGTGTTGACTGAAGGAAATTGCAATAAGAAGAATTCATATCCAACGGCGGACAGTCTGCAATTAAGCTGTAAATGTCGTCACCGTCAGAAATCTTAGGTTCACGAAAAATCCATTTGGTTCTTGTTTCCTCTTTAATTTCTGGATAGAGGACCCAAGGTGCTGATGTGATCATGTGAAAATTCATATCCTTTGAGGTCTAATTATATTCGCTATTATTATGGGCATCCCTCGCCACCAAAAATCAAATATTCGCGGATTATAACCTGATAAATGTGACAAAAATCACACTTTATAGTCATTTAACCATATATTAAAATATTTGAGTTCTAATCTTATTCAGAAGCTGTTAATAGCGCGGGGGATCGTAAATTAGAAAATAATATATCGCGTACACTCTACATTTCGGGATAACCTAAAGCCCATCAACGAATAGAGACGCACTGTTTTGCCACTTCCATGCATGAAAGCGCTCAAATGCCTTGCTGGCTAATTAGCTAGTCTAATTTCCAGACCATTTTCTCTACCATTTTCCTAACCAATCCGTCCCAAATCAAAACAACAAGCCAGCCATTTGTTATCTAAACATTTGACCTCTAATCTCTATTGGTTAAGCAAATCAGTCTCGGATTGATTGAAATACACACAACCCCTGTACACAAATATGTCTAATAAAGTTCAAGATTAATTTAGCGCCGTCTCTTAGTCCCAAAAAATCTAGACAAAATTAAACATAAGTAAATGTTATTAAACAATTTAATTGTTATTAAAAATATCAAAGAAAGCACCCAAAACCAGCTGGAACCAAGATCACACACAACCCTAGTTCGTTGATATTTTTTCAAAAATTAATTAGAGTACAAAACGTTGAACACAAAAAAGGACGATTACATGGACCCCATACTGGAAGTTAAGGGACTTTATAAAGTGTTTGGTGAGAACCCAGAGCGTGCTTTCTCACTTATCGACAAAGGTGTCGATAAAGACAACATCTTTGAGCAAACTGGGTTAACTGTCGGTGTAAACGATGTTTCTCTATCTATCAATGAAGGGGAAATCTTCGTCATTATGGGCCTATCAGGCTCAGGTAAATCCACTCTTGTCCGCCTCCTAAACAGATTGATTGAACCAACCAAAGGGAGTGTTTTCCTTAAAGGTAAAGACATTGCCCACATCTCTGAAGACGAACTAAGAGAAGTCCGTCGTAATAACATCTCAATGGTTTTCCAAAGCTTCGCACTGATGCCACATATGACGGTGATTGAAAACGCCGCCTTTGGTCTTGAGCTGTCCGGAGTTAATGTAGAGAAAAGACGAGCCAGCGCTCTGTCTGCTCTAGAGCGCGTAGGGTTAGATACTTACGCTGAGTCATTTCCGGATGAACTGTCAGGCGGTATGAAGCAACGTGTAGGCTTAGCAAGAGCACTTGCCTGTGACCCTGACATTCTTCTGATGGACGAAGCATTCTCAGCCCTCGACCCGCTTATTCGAACTGAAATGCAAGACGAGCTTATCCGTTTACAGAATGATGATAAGCGAACAATCGTGTTCATTTCTCACGATCTTGACGAAGCGATGCGAATCGGTGACCGAATTGCGATAATGCAAAATGGTGCAGTTGTTCAAGTTGGTACACCGGATGAAATCCTTCACAACCCGGCTAACGACTATGTAGAAGCCTTCTTCCGCGGCGTAAACATAGCCAGTGTTTTGACGGTTAAAGATATCGCTCGTAAAAAGCCAGCAGCCGTGTTTAAAAAATCGGATAACGACGGTCCGGGATCTGCAATGCAGATACTCATGGACCATGATCGTGAATACGGTATTGTCATCGACAAATCCAGCCGCTACTCCGGCATTGTTTCGCTCGAGTCATTACGCTCAGCGCACAAAGAAAATCGCTCCTTAGCCAGCGCACAGTTAGAGAACGATGTCACGCTCCAACCACACCAGTCGATTAACGATATTTTGGGCGTGGTTGCTGACGTTCCTTATGCAGTACCCGTTGTCGATGAACAAGGGACTTACTTTGGCGTTGTAACGAAATCACGTCTTCTTCAAACACTAGACAAGGAGTAAGGCAATGTCATCAGAAGAAACAAATAACGATCCGTGGGCTCAGCCTGCTCCTGCGCAAGATGATCCCTGGGGTCAAACTTCGGACGCAGCCACCAGCAATGACTGGCTCAGCTCAGAAACAGTTGAACATGCGCCCTTCGATATCATGCACCCATTTGAAGAACCAGTACTTCCCCTCGATGACTGGGTAGAGACCGGGTTAAACTGGTTAGTGGATCACGGTCGTCCGGTTTTTCAGGCGATTCGAGTTCCAATCGACTTTATTCTGACCTCATTTGAAACGACACTTGTGTCAACGCCAGCACCAATTATGGTACTGGTTCTGTTTCTACTCGCGTGGCAATTCTCAAACTTCAAACTGGGCGTCTCGACCGCTCTATCCCTCATATTCATTGGATTGATTGGCGCATGGTCTCAAGCGATGACCACACTGTCACTGGTCTTAACAGCCGTGTTTTTCTGTCTGTTGATCGGGCTACCTTTAGGGATATGGCTTGCAAGAAGTGACACCGCGGCAAAATTTGTCAGGCCGATCTTAGATGCCATGCAAACGACACCTGCGTTCGTTTATCTGGTACCTATCGTTATGCTGTTTGGTATCGGTAATGTTCCTGGTGTTGTGGTTACGATTATTTTCGCACTTCCGCCCGTTGTTCGTTTGACCATTCTGGGTATTCAACAAGTACCAGAAGAACTGATCGAAGCTGGTCATTCGTTCGGCGCAAGCAAAAAACAAATGCTTTATCGCATCCAATTACCTTTGGCACTCCCAACCATCATGGCGGGTGTAAACCAAACTCTGATGCTTTCGCTCTCTATGGTGGTTATCGCCTCCATGATCGCTGTCGGAGGCTTGGGCCAAATGGTACTACGTGGTATCGGGCGACTTGATATGGGCCTCGCAGCCGTTGGTGGTATCGGGATCGTAATCCTTGCGATTCTTTTGGACCGAATCACTCAGGTATTAGGCGTAAACGCAGGTAATACCAAACTGCGCTGGTATCACACGGGTCCTGTTTCATACCTGTTAAAACTGAAAACGAACCAAGACGACGAAAAACTTAGGAGAAAAACGAATGAATAGTTCATGGAAGACAACCCTTTCTATTGGGGCACTAAGTACCATTGCTTTTTCGACAAGTGGTATTGCAGCCGATCTACCAGGTGAAGGTGTGACTGTTCAACCAGTACAGTCAACCGTAGCAGAAGAGACGTTTCAAACATTAATCGTAAATCGTGCGTTGGAAGAACTTGGCTACGACGTTCAGCCAACCAAAGAAGTAGACTACAATGTTGGCTACACTTCCATTGCTAAAGGCGACGCGACGTTTCTAGCCGTTGGCTGGTTTCCTCTTCACGCCGACAAATACACCATGTCTGGTGGTGACGATAAGTTCTATCGCAAAGGCCAGTACGTTAGCGGCGCGGCCCAAGGCTACTTGATCGACAAGAAAACCGCAGAGAAATATGGCATTACCAATATTGGCCAATTGAAAGATCCAAAACTGGCGAAACTTTTTGATGCCAACGGTGACGGTAAAGCCGATTTAACTGGCTGTAACCCAGGTTGGGGTTGTGAAATGGTGGTTGAACACCAGATGGATGCTTTCAAACTTCGTGACACCGTCACGCACAACCAAGGTAACTATGCCGCGATCATCGCAGACACCATTTCTCGTTACAAGAAAGGCGACCCAATCCTTTACTACACGTGGACGCCATACTGGGTAAGTGGTGTTTTGGTTCCGGGTAAAGACGTCGTTTGGTTAGAAGTACCATTCTCTTCACTACCTGGTGAGCGTAACGATATCGACACGACCCTGCCAAACGGTAAGAACTACGGTTTCGAAATGAACTCTATGCGCATCGTTGCGAATAAAGAGTTTACTGAGAAAAACCCAGCGGCAGCTAAGCTGTTTGAAATCATGAAGCTCAACATTAATGACGTAAGTGCACAAAACATGATGATGAGCCAAGGTAAAAACAGTACCGCGGATATCGAGTCTCATGTTAACGGCTGGATTAAAGCGCACCAAAAAATGTTCGATGGCTGGGTAGCCGAAGCTAAGAAAGCGGCGATGTAAACCATCAGATAACGACTTTTAGAGTGCTATGTAAGAGCACAAATCACGATAATAAGAGCCATTGGTTGATCCAACTGGCTCTTATTTTTTGACCTTTCAAGCCTAAACATGCCACTCCCGACTTCTGCTAAGCTACTGAAACTGCATTTCTAAGATAAAATTCAGTTAAATTTCATTCCTTAAGAGTTTCTTAAGTTTCGCGTTTTATTTTGTTGGTGACTAAACAACAAATGGAAGCGCTAATGAAAAAACATGAACAGACTTCTATTCAGGGTTTTACTTTAGACATCGTAATCCCTACTCATCCTCTTTGGCATGATGTGATCGAGCATGTTTCTCTGCGTTATCAAGAAGCATTTTTTGCCGAACTTAAAGTTTTCATGCCTGCGTATTTAACGCTCATCGATAACGACAAAATTATTTCAGTTTGTGGGTTTCGTATTGCGGAGCAAGAGCCTCTGTTTCTCGAACAATATTTAGAGGACGAAGCGCAAAACCTTGTCTCAACCGTTTTTCAGTGTGACGTAAAACGCTCCAATCTGGTTGAGTTTGGACACCTTGCCTCATTTGCGAAAGGCATGTCTGCCCTGCACTTTTACCTGATTGCTCAAATGCTGGTCGATCTTGGCTTTGAGTGGTGCATTTTCACGGCAACAGATCCTCTTCACGCCATGATGGCTCGTCTTGGATTAGAACCACAAACCCTCGCTCAAGCCGATCCAAACAAGGTTCCGGATTCGCTATCGACTTGGGGGTCTTACTACGATCATCAACCGCGTGTGCTCGCTGGAAACCTGGTCAAAGGGTTAGAGCGTCTTCGTTTAGTTCACGAACGCAAAAGCAAACAAGCGTAGGTAAAATATGAATATTCTTTTCGATACTCTTAACCAGTGGGCTACTACAAAGCCCAATCATATTGCACTTGTTGGTACCGATGAACAGGGACAAAGCGTTCAATTTACGTATGCTGAACTACTGGAGAAAATAGAACAGACCGCCGAAGTGTTGAAGGCTCTGAATATAGAAGCACTAGCGCTACGCGCAGAAAACAGCGTGAACTGGGCAATTATCGATTTGGCGGCAATGGCAGCGAATATCGTCGTTGTCCCTATTCCTACTTTCTTTTCGAATGCACAAGTGGCGCACACGTTAAAAGAGTCTCGCGTCGACGCACTGATTGGCGACTGGCAAGATGTCTCACTGCCAGCATCTATAGAGCCTCAAGCGAACCAAAATACAAGCACCAAAGTCGCTGGCTTGAATGTCTCTCGCATAGCCGTTCAAGGTTCCACTTCTTATCTAGCAGGAACGGGGAAAATCACCTTCACCTCGGGCTCAACAGGTCAGCCAAAAGGTGTCTGTTTAAGTAATGAACATCTCTGTGAAGTGGCACAATCGCTAGCAAAAAGTGTTGACGGTTTAGCCAAATCACATTTGGTTTTACTTCCTTTATCGACATTGCTGGAAAACATCACCGGGATTTATGTACCACTTTTATTGGGCGCGACTTCCTATATTCTGCCCGGCGAAAAAACCGGTTTGTTGGGCTCCAGTCAGTTCGACGCGGGGTTATTTGCCAAAGTGTTAGCGGAAATTAAGCCAGACAGCTTAGTACTCACTCCTGCGCTGTTGCTCGCGCTTATCCATATTGTCAGACAGCAGCCAGCTCTTGCTGCTTCGCTGAAATTTGTCGCCGTTGGAGGCGCAAGAGTGTCGTCATCTCTGATTAACGCAGCTCACGCGCTGAACATTCCCGCATTTGAAGGCTACGGCTTATCGGAATGTGGCTCGGTCGTTTGTTTAAACACGCCTTTGTCTTTCAAAGCGGGGACGTGTGGAAAACCACTGCCGCACACACAAATCCGTATCGCAGACGATGGCGAACTGCATGTTAAAGGCAACATCGCACTGGGCTATTTGAATGAACCTTTTAGTCAAGAATGGCTAGCAACGGGCGACTTAGCGCAGCTCGATGAACAAGGGTTTGTCACCTTATCGGGTCGCAAGAAAAACCTTATTGTCACCGCTTATGGACGAAATGTGTCACCTGAGTGGATTGAGTCTGAAGCATTGGCATTTCTGCCTAATGTTCCGCTCATTGTCACTGGTGACGGACGGCTTGCGTTGTGCGCCATTGTCGCCACCAGCGAGAACCTGGTAGAAAAAATTTCCGCATTAAATAGCACACTGCCTGATTACGCGCGAATCCAGACTTTGCTGGTCATCAAAAATCCTCGAGCCATCGCAAGTTGGTACACCGAAAACGGCAAACTTAAACGCAGTGAAATCGAACACAGTGTTAATCAACTAATCACGAATACAAATCCAGAATTCATGCTGCAAGGTCAAAAGGTTCAAAAACTTGACCTGCCTTTACCGCAGCCCATCGCATCTTAAGGAGAAGGTTATGACCCTTTTTTTCGAACAACTAAAACAACAAACTTCAGCAGCTCAACAAGTTATGCTTAGCGCACCAGTAATTGGTGACGTGCAACAAGGTCAAATTTCTAAGCAGATGTATATCGCCTTTCTTACCCAGGCTTATCATCACGTTAAACACACCGTGCCACTGCTGATGGCTTGTGGAGGCCGACTTTCTTCTGAATATGAATGGGTTCGTGAAGCCATTGCTGAATATATTGAGGAAGAGAAAGGCCACCAGGAATGGATTCTCAATGATATCCAGGCCTGTGGCGGTAACGCTGACGCTGTGCGTAACAATCAGGACGAAGGCCGAGTCGGACAAGCAATCGAGTTGATGGTGTCTTACCTTTACCACAACATCGATCGAAATAACCCGTTAGCCCTCTTTGGCATGGTTTGGGTTCTTGAGGGTACAAGTGTTGGCATCGGCGGGCAAATGGCAGAAAAAATCCAGTCTGTGCTGGGCCTTCCTCCTTCTGCCATGACCTATCTCGTTTCTCATAGCGTGTTGGATCAGGATCACCTGCAGTTTTTCGAGTCACTGATGAACAAAATCACCAAAGAGGAAGATCAGCAAGTCATCATCGACTCAGCAAACATGGTGTTTTCTCTTTATGGCCAGATGCTTCGAGCATTGCCATCTTACTCGAATCAGCAAGCCGCGTGAGGTAAATAATGAACATCAAAGACAGCAAAATTCTACTCACTGGCGCAACAGGCGGGATTGGTCAGTCTATTGCCACCGAGTTAGCCAATCGCGGTGCGACATTGATTTTAGTTGGAAGAAATGAAGAAAAGCTGATCGCGCTTAAAGCTTCGCTAGTCAATCCAGAATCCCACGACGTGTTAGTCGCTGACATTACCACTACCGATGGACTGAATGCCGTACGTGAACTAGCCCGACAAAAACAAAAAGTGGACGCGTTAATCAATAACGCCGGATGTAACGACTTCTCTTTATTGAGTCAAAAACGTCCGACACAGATTGAAGCGGATATTCAACTCAACTTGGTCGCACCCATGCTGCTTTGTCAGTCTGCACTATCCTGGCTGAAGCAACCAGGCGTTATCCTAAACATTGGTTCCACATTCGGCTCCATTGGTTATCCGGGTTATACCTCCTATTGCGCGGCAAAAGCGGGCCTGCACCGTTTCACTGAGGCGCTGGATCGTGAATTGTTTGCGACTGGGATACGGGCTTTGTACCTAGCGCCTAGAGCCACCGAGACATCATTAAACAGCGACACCGTTAATGAACTGAACCAGAAATTAGGAAACAAAACCGATTCACCACAGGTGGTCGCCGAGCATGTCGTCACCATGCTGGAAAAAGAGATTTCAGCCAAATGGATCGGCTGGCCAGAAAAGCTTTTTGCACGCATTAATCAACTGCTGCCAAACATCGTGTCATCCGCGATTAGAAAACAGCAAGACACCATCCATCAATATGTAAACCGCGCCAGCCATTAAGAAGGACAGAAACGATGAATACTAAAAAACTACTATGCACTTTAACTGTATGTTCAGCGTTAGCTTCAACTGCGGCGTTGGCAGGAAACACCCCACTCCAAGACGTGCAAAAGAAATGGGCAGAATGTCAGTACAGCACACCTAGCGGTGATGAAAAGGAAAATTGCTTTAATCGCGCAATTGCAAAAACCAGCATTTACTTAGACAGAGAACCGGGCAACCCAGAGCTGACGGTTTGGCTGGCTATCAATAAAGCGTCTCTTGCGGGAGCTAAAGGTGGATTGGGTGCACTGTCTCTAGCGAAAGAAGCAAAGTCTTTGCTTGAACAAGTCATTAAAACTTCACCTCAAACTCTTGATGGATCAGCTTACACCAGCCTGGGTTCGCTGTATTATAAAGTTCCGGGGTGGCCAATTGGGTTTGGTGATGACGATAAAGCTGAACAAATGTTGAAAAAAGCTTTAGAGATCAACCCAAACGGCATCGATCCTAACTATTTTTATGGTGATTTCCTTGCTGAGGAAGGAAGAGATCAAGAAGCGAAAGTATATCTGACTCAAGCAATGCAAGCCTCTCCTCGCCCTGACCGTCCTTTAGCTGATAAAGGCAGAAGACAAGAAATCGAAGCAACGCTAGGGAGACTAAAATAATTTATGCGCTTATTGCTGGTAGAAGATGACAAACTACTCGGCCAATCCATGGTGACTTCACTTAGTCGCCATGGATACACCGTCGACTGGTTAGAAAAAGGGGCGGGTGTGACTAGCGCACTTAAAACTGAAGCGTTTACTGCCGTGATTTTAGACCTCACTTTACCCGATATTGATGGATTAGAGGTGCTACGTAACATTCGAAAAGGCGGATTTAAACTACCAGTCATGATACTCACGGCTCGAGATGATATCCGCGATCGTGTTCAGGGTCTGGATAGTGGCGCGGACGATTACCTCGGCAAACCATTTGCGCTGGAAGAACTACTTGCGCGGTTGCGCGTGGTCATTCGACGTCAATCAGGCAGCGCCGACGAGCTTATTCAAGTTGGATTGTTATCCCTATCATTATCTGAGCAGAACATTCGTTATGACGGCGTACCTCTCAAACTGACCCGCAATGAGTTTAAAATTCTAACGAGTTTGATCACCAACGCTGGTCGGGTACAAAGTAAAGAGCAGCTGCAACAATCTCTGCATGGCTGGGATGAAGGCGCAAGTGACAATGCGATAGAAGTACACATACACAACTTACGTAAAAAAGCGCCAAACGTAGCGATTAAAAACATTCGTGGTGTGGGGTACATTCTTGAAAAATAGCAAGCCCTACTCGTTAAAACGTAAGCTTACCGTCTCTGTTGGCTTGCTGGTCTCGACCTTACTCCTGATATCACTTTATTTCAGTTTTGAATCCGCCAAACATGAAGTGGAAGAGGTTTATGACGCAAGGCTTGGACAATCCGCGAAACTGATGTTTCTCACCCTTTCTGTATCGAAAGAAGAGAGCACACTTGCCAATCATAAAGAGTTGTTCCAGCAATGGATGCAAAATATCAAGCAGTTAGCAAAAGCCGATGGTGATGAAGCAACCAAGTTCGGCCACCCCTACGAACAAAACCTCGTGTTTCAGTTTTTCAGGGACGATGAACTCATTTGGAGTTCGTCCCCCAGCCTGCCTCCGCTTTCGTCTTCATCAAATAACAACGGCTACTTTGACATTAAAGTAAACAGCACAGCGTGGAGAACCTTCCAACTCTCCTTCCCTCATACCACCCATAACAATGAATATGTCGTGGTAGCTGAGAAACAAAAAATAAGACAAGAGATCATTCGTGAAATTGCTCTGTCGACATTGATTGAACAGATCTTGCTGATCCCAACATTATTGCTTTTGTTGATTTGGTTGATTCAACGCTACTTTCGCCCCATCAATGAGCTTCGTAGTGCCATCACGCAAAGAAATGTACATCGATTAGATCGAATTCATGTAACGGACCACACGGTAGAACTAGACCCTTTGGTAAATGCGCTAAACTCCCTGCTGTCCGAGCTGGAACAGGCATGGCAACGTGAAAAACGCTTTACTCGCGCCGCCGCTCACGAGCTGAAAACGCCGCTCACTATACTCCGCTTAAACGCTGAAAATGCGCTTCAGAGTAATGATCCGGAACAGCTGCGCGGTGATCTGGAAAACATCCTAAAAGGCATAGAACGAACCGACCGGCTTATTCATCAGCTTCTCACTTTAGCCAAAGTAGACAGTCTCTCGGAACGTGTATTTAACACTATTGAGCTTACTCCTCTGCTACAAACGGTGGTCGCCGATCTGGCTCCGCTGGCATTGAGACAAGATCAAGATATCAGCCTGTCCTCTCTAGATGTTCAGGTGTCGGGAGACCCGATGTTGCTTGGTGTCCTGTTCCGTAACCTGATAGATAACGCCATTCGATATTCCGGTGACAATAGCGAAATTCAGGTGCAAGTGACCCAGAATAAGAATGCCATCAAAGTGTCTGTGTCGGATACCGGACCAGAAATTCCACAAGAGACTCGTGAAAGAATTTTTGAGCAATTTTATCGTGGTCACTCAGAAACCGGCGATGGTGCTGGTCTCGGTATGTCAATTTGCAAAGACATTGCATTACTGCACAATGCCACGATTGAGATTACCCCTCGGGAAAACGGGATGAATACGTTTGTGGTCGCGTTCCCCAATACCTAACAATCGAACCCACCGCGCCAAGTTGCGTATAGCTTGCGCGGTTATTGACCTAACTATCAGTGAGACCCGTCGCATTCCCCAACAAAAGCCAAAATACTTCTCCCATAACCTATAGATAAGGATTATGTTTCACGTTTATTTCACGCCACGCGTGATAAAACGATATTGAACAATTATTAAATCTATCAAATAAGTAAATATGAGAAGTACTTTTAATAGACCCGTTTTTGGGCCACTACAGCCAATTGCTGTTTTTTCCTTGTTTTCACTCGCTTTCTTATCACTTTCACGAATTCTGTTACTCTTTTGGCAATCAGACCGAATCGAATCATTTCAAGATCGCATTTATATTCTTGGCCAAGGTGTTCGCGTAGATTTCGCTACATTGTGCTGGTTATTTATTCTCCCTGCTCTGCTGTCTGCACTACTGCCTTTGAAGGGAAAAATAGGCAATGGCTGGAAGTGGATACTGCGCCTGTGGATGGTCGCTGGCCTATGGATTTTGGTCTACATGGAATTGGCAACCGCTCCGTTTATTCAGGAGTATGACCTACGGCCTAACCGCCTGTTCATCGAGTACTTAATTTATCCTAAAGAAGTCATGAGCATGCTCTGGACAGGTTATAAGCTAGAACTGTTCATTGGTGCCGCTGGTACGGCTATTACTCTTATTTTAGGTTGGAAATGGAGTAAAAAACTGACTGATTCTGCACAGCAGATCCACTGGAAGTGGCGTCCTTTGTTGGCGATTTTGGTTGTACTGATTGGTGTCGCAGGCGCGCGCTCTTCTTTGGGTCACCGACCTCTTAACCCAGCGATGGTAGCCTTCTCTAGCGACCCTCTATTGAACGACCTGACCCTCAACTCTTCATACTCTCTGTTGTTTGCCGTCAATAACATGAAATCGGAAAAGAGTGCTGAGCAGTTTTACGGTAAGATGGATAGCCAAAAAATGTTGGAGATCGTTCGCGAATCGTCGAAGAAATCGGATTTTAACCCTGAACTCTTGCCAACAATGAATCACAACTCTGCGACTTACAAAGGAAAACCTAAAAATTTAGTTATCCTTTTGCAAGAAAGTTTAGGTACGCAGTTTGTGGGCTCTTTAGGTGGCCTGCCATTGACCCCAAATCTGGACAAATTAACAGAGGAAGGCTGGTTATTTACCCAAATGTACGCCACGGGGACACGATCAGTACGAGGCATTGAAGCGGTGACAACTGGTTTTCCACCATCCCCTTCACGTTCGGTTGTGAAACTGAGCAAAAGCCAAACCGGCTTCTTTACTATTGCTGATTTGTTGAAAAATCAAGGTTATCACACACAGTTTATCTATGGCGGTGAGGCAAACTTCGACAACATGAAGACCTTCTTCTTTGGGAATGGTTTTGAACAAATTGTTGAAGAAAAAGATTACCGAAACCCCGGCTTCGTTGGATCATGGGGTGTAAGTGACGAAGACCTTTATAACAAAGCGGATGAAGAGTTCGAACGGCTGTCTAAGGATGACAAACCATTTTTCAGCTTAGTGTTCACATCAAGTAACCACAGCCCGTACGAATACCCTCAAGGTAAAATTGAGCAGTATGATGAGAATTATATGACGCGTAACAATGCCGTGAAGTATTCAGATTACGCGCTTGGCACCTTCTTTGAAAAAGCAAAGAAATCTAGCTACTGGGATGACACCATATTTATCGTGATTGCCGACCATGATGCTCGTGTATCAGGTGCTAACTTAGTGCCGGTCAAACACTTCCACATCCCTGCATTGATCATCGGTAAAGGGATTGAGCCTCGCAAAGACGATCGGATTTCTAACAACATCGACATGCCACCAACACTGCTTTCGCTGATTGGCGTGGATGCCAAAAGCCCGATGATTGGACGCGATCTGACCAAGCCGTTAGCACGAGAAGACGAACGCGCTATGATGCAGTACGACAAAAACTTTGGTTACTTAACGCGTGATAACTTGGTCGTGTTCTCTCCTGGAGAAAAAGTGACCACTTTGTCATACGACTTTGAAAACAAAACAATGCAACCTTTGGATGTTGAAGAAGCCATTGTTGAAAGGGCGAAAGCCAATGCGCTATTTGCTTCAAAAGCATATAAACATGATTGGTACTCATCTCAATAAGAAGATTTGGGGCTAACACTGATTAAAAGAGGAGCCATTTGAGCTCCTCTTTCTACTTGTAAAAGACCCTTAGCTTTTCGACATCGAATGTAAAGTTCGTAGCGGAAAAACCACATTTTTAGTCCTCAACCCCAAAATGAATTATTATTCACCAAAAAAGACTAAAAATATCATTTTAATTTCTATTCAACCATTCCCATTGGGACTTCAATAAATTAGACTCAAGTGAAAACCAACAGCTGTGTAGAAGACAAAAAAGGAATGGCAATGAGCTCAAGTATGATCCTTAGCGAGTCCCTAATCGAAAGCGGACGAGATATCCCACTAACCGAACTCCTGTACGCAAAACGCGTGCTTGATAACTACATGGCAGTGGCAAAGGATAGTAGTCCTCTTGAACTACTGGCGGAAATGAAAGCAGCAGCACAACAAGTTGAATATTTCAAAACCGTTGATAACCCGTGTGAAGCTCGTAACGTCATCAGCGGTATGATCGATGAAATTTCCAAGGCGACAACGTTCGCTGAATTCAAAACATTCGCGGGTAAACCTTCCCTAGCGTTAAACGAATTAATCGAAGATCGTGCGCAATTGATTAAACGCGAAAGAGAGCTACTGCTGGCGTCTGGCTACGACGCGTCACGTATTTAGCTTTTAAAACAAACAACAGTACGAAAAAAGGAGCACGTATTGGTGCTCCTTTTTGTTTATGCTTATGTGAAGTGATAGTCAGACTAATTAGAGCCCCATGTCTTCACTCATTTCTTTGATCTGCTTTAAATCCATTTTGTGGACTTCAATCAGCTGATCAACCTGGCTTAAGCGTGATGTAGCTTCGTCATGTTTGTTGCACACATCAGATTTTACATCCCAAGACTTGCCTTCTAAGTACACATCGCACTCTTTCTTTAGCTTACTAATTTTCGGCAGTAAACTTTCACGCTCTTTTTCTAAAGATTCTAATTCTTGGGAGACTTTAAGCTCTTTCTGGAAAACTTCGCGCGAACGTTCCAGCATTGTCGCTTGTATACCACTCTGGCGAGTCAGTTTTTCGTTTTCTGATTTAGTGGTACTAATCTTGTCGTTCTGTTGCTTAACCTGAGATTCAAGAGACAAGTTTACCTTCTCGACTTCGGTAAGTTGTGACTGTAGCGCTTTCAGCTCTTTTTGATGCTCCGCTTCTTTTGCTGCAAGAAGAGCCGCGACTTTGTCCTCGACTTCTTTTTCTAAGCCCGCTTCGCGAACTTGCACTTGCGATACCAGCTGAGTTTTATCCTGAGCAAGTACCTGATATTTCTCTTCTAAACTTTGATACGCCGATTCCCATTTGTTCGCAGTTAAAATGGAGCCGACTAAGCCACCCAAGGCAATGCCCAAGACCGCTGCAATTGCGATATAAATTTGAGTACGTTTGTCACGCTGCTCTATCACAACCACGTCTTCATGTTCTTCAATGTTATTCTGAGAACTCACCGTATATTACTCCAAGGAATCTTTTTATTTTGCTAGCGAATCAGTTCCGCGACCATTATCGATGCGGTGTAAATCAGGAATGCGCCTATCAAAATAATGATGGTCGCTTTTTGGACTTTTTCATTGGTTCGATAACGAAATAGCACGAATGCAAACACGATCAAAACCACTATGGCTAACAATCTGGTCATACAGCCTCCTTGTCCGATTGTGACTTCGTCTAAATCCATAGACAGTTTCACAAAAGTTTATTGTAACCTATTTCTATATTCCTCAACGTCAACATAGCGTAGATTTTAAGGTGAGTGCGGGTGTTTTGATCAATTTTGTGCTCTTAATTGAACTACTTACCTAAAGTCACAGAATAACTATTACCTGACGATATGGAACATCCGGTCGACATTACGCTGCAAAATAGTGACGTTTATACGATGTATAACGCAAAACGATTAGCTAGCCATGATTACGCACGCTCTTTGCAAATAATTATCTGAAAAATAAATCCGCATTGGGTGTTCAAAGTCAGTCAAGATGCATGAAAAGGTTTTCGGAACATTTAACAAGCGTGAGTTCTATTGGTCGATCCACTTTTGAGCCACGACCCTTTTTCTTGGGCTCATTAATAAAAACGCCCGCTATTTCGCGGGCGTATACACGGCGTAAAGGAAATTACCTTGTCAATGTAATTGGATGTGATTCCCAAGTTTCGATGTCTGGTGACATGTCGTTTTCACCAAGTAACTTATGGAATTCTAGCTTGATGATGTATTCTCCCGCCGGAGCATCGGTGCCATCAGCGAGTTTACCATCCCAGAAACCGAATTCTAATCCAGTACCTGCACCACTAGTACGTACCATGTACTGAACATCTTCCATCGTCACGCCTTCAGGCATATTACGCCAACCCAGAGGAGCAATAACCTTGCCTTTGTTGTTTAGCACTTGTGCTTTAAATTTTCGCAACATAGGGAAGGCTTGTGATATCCCCATGAACACCGTATCGTCTTTTGCACTGTCGTTAGTAAAGTCTAAAGTTACAGGTACACCCGGACCATATGAAGGACCACAAGAACCTGCAATTTCGGTTTGGTTACAACATGGCGATTGCGTCCAAACAGGGCCACTACAGTTCGGTATTGCTTCTGGACGTGTAAAGAATGAGCTCATACTTGGGTTAATTTCAGTCAATGTCTCATTTTCTACAGGTAAGGCGTGATAGTCGCCTTTTAAACCTAAATAAGGAACACGAATGATTTGGCCCGTCTCAACTGCATCAAATACGATCCAACCTGAAATCACTGAACCCTCTGGCACGTCGGTAGGCTCTGTAATACTAAAATAGACTGTACCGTTACCACTTGCAGATACTTCAATTTGATCAACGTTAAACGTTACTTCAGCCGCTTCTTTCCTTGCAATCCAGCGCTGAGTCATAGGTGGCGCTGCGGTTAATGCAGCTTCATGACGAACATTGAACGTTAATGTTTGATCAGAGTCGTTATTTAGCTCAATTGACCCATCAAAACTATGACCGTTCAAATCACCGATAGCAAATTTAGCAGGTAACGCAGTAACTTCGGTGGTTAATGCTTGAATAGCGTTTACCATACCAGCGCCTTGCAATGCTGTTGATGCAGGTCCAACTTCGCCAGTCCAACCAATGACTTGTGGCTGTGCAGTATTCATAAGGATGTTGCGAATATCGCCAGGCTTAAGTTTAGAGTTTGCTGACTTCATTAACGCTGTAATACCAGCTACATGGGGTGAAGCCATTGATGTCCCAGTTAAAAAGCCGTAATGCGCATACTGGCTTGGCATCGCAGAATAAATTCTTTCTCCCGGAGCCATTACTTCCGGCTTGAAGTCTAACTCGTGTGTTGGACCCCAAGTAGATGTAATTGAAGGAGTATTTGCATACGGGTTATCTATAGATACATAGTCACCCCAAATCACTGTTGTTTCTCCGGCTTCAATTTTGGCCTCTAAGGCCGGAACATCAATTGGTCTGATCTTCGCTACAGGAATCGATAGGTTTTGTTTATATGGAATCATATTGCTGGCCCAACGATACAACCAAAAGTCTGTATCATACAGCGGTTCATCCCACCAAATAATTGCTCCTGCGCCTTCTCTTTCCAACAAAGCAGCCTGTTTAGAGGTACATGAATAAGGGATGGATCCTTTCGGCTTTTTAACTAATACTGTTTTGCCTTCAAAAGGGCCAACCGGTTCAACATCACAGTCAAATGCGCCATAGTTAATCACTTCACTGCTGCCACCTAGAGGGACAGAAGAATTATTCGCAATAACAAATGGTACTTTTAAATCATCTATTTTAAACGCTAACGCCGCATCATAGTAACTACCAATAGCAGAGGCTACCGCTGTTGACTTTTTAGCAATTGCGGGCGCTGCAGGAAGGAAAGGACCTGCAGACGCATTACCAATAGATACGACCGGCGCTATATCTTTTACCGCTAATTTATCAACCGCTTTAGGTAAAATAGACTTTTGAATCACCCCTCCACGGATTGAACCTAAACTCATGTTAACAACATCACAATCATCAGCAACGGCTTGCTCTAGCGCGTTCAAAATTGTTGATGTATAGCCACTGTTTTCACCACCAAATACTTTATAAATGCGTAATTTAGCATCAGGCGCTACACCCACCATATTTGGGCCATTACCAGCAAGAATACCTGCAACGTGGGTACCGTGGTAGCCGGAGTCTGAGTAGTCAGAATCACCCTCGGCAAAGTCATAACCACCTAAAATTTTACCAGCGAATGCCGGATGTTCGGCATCAATACCAGAATCAACCACACAGGCAGTAATACCTTTACCGGTAAAACCTGCAGCATGCGCCTCTGGAACACCCGTAAGGTTAGTTACTGTTATGGTTTCACGAGTAGCATCAGGTACTGCTTCTTCGATTTCTTCGCCTGAGAAGTAAACGTATTCAGGGTGAATAGCCTTTACCATTGAAAACTGTTCTATTGCTTTAATCGTTTCAGAATCTGCTTCAATCGAAACACCATTAACCAATCGGTTAAATTTGGAATGCTCTTTAAAATTAAGTTTCTTTTTCTTCGCTTGGCTACGAAAAGCGTTTTGTTCTTCCTGTATATCTTCTAGGTGAGAGCTTTCATTTGCATCGGTAACATCAGCAAGTGACTTACCTTTAAACTCAATGATATAGCGATCTTTTACACGACCATCACCGTCTATTTGATTCGCTAATGCTGTTGTTGAACAACAAGATAGCGCGACTATACAACTAGCTAACCTAGCTTTAAAACTAAGACTTTCCATTTACTTTCCTAATCCATTAGTTGTCGTAATTTTGAGACCTAGGCATAATTTTGATACCGAGGTCTATTTTTATGCTAAGGCGATATGCAAAACCATTCAATGCATTGGAAATAAATACGTAGTGTTATGATGTAACAAAATGAAGCGTTATCACAGAACTCGATAGTGGTTGCAAAATGTTACTTTAATGTAATGAATCCACATCGCTCTAACTTTTTCGTAACACATTACAACCAAGTGAAAGGATGCACGGAATGCAATATCGCCTGTCATGAGGAACTTGCTCCAGGGGCTATATCGTGACTTCATCAGATTGAATGAAGAGATAAATGGAATAACTCAGAGTCATATTGTGCAAATGATAAGGAAGGCATCGGCAGCGCTGCACATATTAGGTTTAAGCGGTAACATAACAAGACGCTACGGCAAGTTTGAGTCCAGTATCGAACTGGCTTCGGAAAGTGGCTAGCTCCACAAAATACGAGCTATGATCTGGTTCTAATGAACTGTTATTTTCTAGCTTTTACTCCCCCTGATTTGATAGGAACATCATGGTCAACTCCAACCAAATTCTGCTGTTTGTCGATGTCGTACAGCAAGGCTCGTTTTCCAAAGCGGCAGCGCTCAATGAGATGGATAACTCCTCGCTCTCTAAACAGATCAAGCGTCTTGAGAGCGATCTGGGCGTGCAGTTACTGAATCGCTCTACGCGCTCATTTTCGATGACCTCAGCCGGTGAGGAGATCTTCCGTTACGGACTAACTCTGCGCAACACCTTGCAAGAGATCCAACTCTCCGCAGATGCCTATCAGGAAAAACCCAAAGGGGTCCTGCGTATCACGTCGCCCAGTTATTTTGGTCATCAATATTTACGGCCAGTGATCACCGAGTTTATGCGCGCCCACCCCGATGTGCAGATCCACCATTCGTTGGACGACAGAAAATCTGACATTATCTCTGATCATTACGATCTCGCCTTTCGCTTTAGTAAGTTGTCCGACTCAAGCCTGATCGCCAAGACTATCGCCAAATCTCACTTTATCTTAGTGGCTGCAAACCGCTTTGTTAAAGAGTATGGTTTGCCAGCCTCGCCGAAAGAACTCAACGCTCTGCCTGCGGTGATCTACAGCAATAATGATGTCACTTTGGATACTTTTACTATCAGTGAAACTGCCAATGGCGAGGATTATCAAGAGTATAAGATGCAAGGACGCTATCGGGTTAATGATGTGCGCACCCTGATTGAAGCGGTCAGAGATGGCGTCGGTTATGCGCGTCTTGATGCCTCAAACCTGTCGCAACCACTCTCTGAGCTTGGATTGGTACAACTGCTTCCCAAGCACAACATTGTCACGCAGGATAAGGCTATTTACGCCCTCTATCCGCACCGTAAACAAACTCGGCTGGTTCAAGCGTTTATAAGCGCAGTAGAGGCATACATAGGCAACCCACCACGCTGGCTTGAGTATATCGAGGCCAAAACTCCGCTAAATGAAGATAAAAAAACCACCCAAGCTGAATGACTCGGGTGGCTTAGTGATTCTATCTTGTTTTATTAATTACAGGGTAACCAGAACATCTTCTGCTGCAAGGCGAGATTTAGGTAAACCGTAGTTGTAGTCTTCGCCTTCAAGATGGTACCCCATCGCCAGTGCAAACTCACATACGTAGCCATCAAGCTCTTTCTCGAAGATTTTGCCGATCATCTCAGGATCGACGCCCTCCATTGGTGTTGAAGCAATGCCAAGGCGTGCCAACACATGCAGAGTATTACCTAGGGCAATGTAGGTTTGCGCTTTAGTCCAGTGACCATTAAAGCCAAGTTCATTGGTTTGTGACTCTGCAAATCCGAATGCTCCATTGAGCATGTTGTCATACATCTCTGCTGGTAAGTGACCTGAAGAAACTTCCACATCGACGACTTTGCGATAATCATCTTTGGTAAACTTCGGGTTGTGTGCAAACAAAATGATGTGTGACGCTTCTTTCGCGTGCGGTTGATTAAACTGGTGCATGTTCGCGAAAGTATCGTGAAAACGTTGCTTCGCTTCATCGCTCTCAATCACGATGAACTTCCATGGTTGTGAGTTGATCGAAGACGCTGACAAACGGATCGCTTCTTTGATTACATCCATATCTTGTTGTGAAATACGCTTACTTGCGTCATATTTTTTCGCTGTGTAGCGACGATTCAAATCTTGGATGATTTGATGTGACATTTATAATTCCTTATTGCGTTACCGATGCGGTGCATATTACCTATCACGAGGTAACAGAAACAGAGCCATTTTGGCCAATCATTATGGATAAAATTGTCCATAATTTCTTTTGAGCAATCTATGTAATAGCGGGGTGGGATTCTTCAGTTGGCAATTTACCTGTTGTCGAAGCCTACCGCCCCCCCAACTTCAGGCGGTTTTCCTGCCTCTCTAGGGTTAATTATCAATTAATTAACGAAACCAAGTACGGTTTGTTGCTTGTTAAGGTGACTACTTAAAGCTTGCTGAGCCATGCTCTAACCAAGTTTAAATTGGCATACAAACTGGGGTACAAATTGTGTTTTTCACTCAAAAACAACTTGAAACCTACATCACACTTTTGATAGATTACCTGCGTTAGCGAAAGCTAACTATCTGATTATCTGAAACTTTTTAACAATTTAGTAACATTTGCTAAGTTTATGAATCATTTTAGGTAATTGTTCCGATGAAGACTGCAGGAGAGTGGTTATTAATCAAATTTTAATTTTTGACTAGCATAACCTGCCGAAGAATTAACTATTTCAGGTGCTACTTAGGTAGCGGGGACTGTAGTTGGAGGAACCTCTGGAGAGAACCGTTTAATCGGTCGCCGAAGGAGCAAGTCCTGTGTTATGCACAGGGTGAAACTCTCAGGCAAAAGGACAGAGGAGTGGAAAGTTGTAACCTAACTATTTGGCGTTCCCGTCTTTTAAATAGCTTTGTTCTATTAGAGATCTTGTATCTCGCCCTTTCCCTCTTCTCCTTATTAGTTGTTTTATTAAGGGGAAATCATGAACGACCTACAATCTTTACTTCAAACCATCGATAACTTTGTCTGGGGTCCACCACTACTGCTTTTGCTTGTGGGTACCGGTGTTTACTTCACTTTTAGCCTCGGCTTAATCCAGTTTAAACATCTACCGACCGCGTTAGTGATGGTATTTAGTAAAGATAAGTCATCTGATAAACAGGGTGACGTTTCTAGCTTTGCAGCATTATGTACTGCACTTTCAGCCACTATCGGTACTGGTAATATCGTTGGTGTTGCTACTGCAATTAAACTTGGTGGCCCGGGTGCCTTGTTCTGGATGTGGCTTGCTGCACTATTCGGAATGGCAACCAAATACGCTGAGTGTCTACTTGCAGTAAAATACCGCCAAGTTGATGATAAAGGCCAAATGATCGGTGGCCCGATGTACTACCTACAATATGGTGTAGGATCTAAAGCACTGGCGATCATGTTCGCTGTATTTGCTTTAGGTGTGGCTTGTTTTGGTATCGGTACTTTTCCTCAAGTGAACGCGATTTTGGATGCGACAGAAATTTCTTTCGGTGCTAACCGTGAGCTATCTGCTTTCATCCTGACTCTATTAGTCGCTTTTGTCACTTTAGGTGGTATCAAATCGATTGCTAAGGTCGCTGGTAAAGTTGTACCAACCATGGCTGTATTCTATGTATTGGCGTGTCTAAGCGTGATTATCATGAATGCAGACCAACTACTGAACGCTATTGAATTAGTGTTGGTATCAGCCTTCACTTCTACTGCAGCAACAGGTGGTCTCCTGGGCGCAAGCATCATGCTGGCTATTCAATCGGGTATCGCTCGAGGTGTATTCTCAAACGAATCTGGCTTGGGTAGTGCACCAATGGCGGCGGCGGCAGCGAAAACAGATTCTTGTGTCAAACAAGGTCTGATTTCCATGACAGGTACCTTCTTCGATACCATCATCATTTGTACTATGACCGGTCTTGCTCTTATCCTGACTGGCGCATGGCAAAGTGACTTCTCTGGCGCAGCAATGACGACCCACGCTTTTGCGGTTGGTTTAAATGCTGACACCTTTGGTCCAATGCTGGTATCAATTGGTCTGATGTTTTTCGCCTTTACAACCATTCTTGGTTGGAACTACTACGGTGAGCGTTGTGTCGTGTTCTTGTTCGGCACTAAAGCGGTACTGCCATACAAACTGATTTTTGTTGGTTTAGTCGCTTCAGGCGCGTTCCTGCATCTGGACATGATTTGGATTCTGGCTGACATCGTAAATGGACTGATGGCCATTCCGAACTTGATCGGTTTGATTGCGCTCCGCCAAGTCGTTGTAGAAGAAACCAAAAGATACTTTGCGCACGTCACATCGGCTATGGGCGATAAAGTGACGGCATAGTTCTTTACCAATTTAGAAACGTTAATAACATGATGCGAAGCCAACCAGCTTCGCATTTTTTATTCCTGGTTACTCAGACTGAAACAAATACTTCACCAAATCAACATTCAACCCGTTCTACACTTATGCCAGTCTGCACAATTAGATGATTTCGTTTTCGTTAAGGAAATCGATTAGTGCAGCGGATCGTTATTCGAACATCAAGTGCATTAAGCAGAGTGCGACGTTGTCAACTGGCGATAATGATCAAGTCTTTATTTTGAATGGTATCACTTCAAATCCTATCTGAGCATCGAGATGACTGGACACATTCCTCGTGAAATACAGCACATAGAGCAACTCGCGGAGCAATACCCTCAGCATATACGCTTACACCTTCTTGACGACGTCTATTATAAAGATAAATCGCTACCGATTTATGCGCTTGAATTAGGCTCAACGGACAGCTATGCGCCGTGTCTGATTTTTACTGGTGCGATTCATGGTGTTGAACGTATCGGTAGCCAGATAATTCTCGCCTTTCTGAAGAGTTTGCTAAGACGGCTGGAATGGGATCGACAACTGAAACAATCTCTCGATAACTTGCGTATCATCGCGGTGCCCGTGGTTAACCCCTGGGGAGTCGCTCTAAAAAAACGTGCAAATCACAATGGCGTGGATTTAATGCGCAATTCACCGATCAATAGTGATAACCCTGTTTATCAACTTTATGCCGGACAAAGTTTTAGCTCCTGTTTACCTTGGTATCGAGGAAATCCAAGCCAGATGGAGCAAGAGCTACTGGCGTTGTCACGCTACGTTCTAGATATTACAAAGCAGTCTCGTACCACCATTCTTTTGGATCTTCATAGCGGATTTGGTACTCGCGATCGACTGTGGTTTCCTTATGCCCATCACACAAATCCTCCGAGTAACCTAGCTCAGTATTATCTACTGTACAGGCTGTTTCGCAAAAGCTATCCACACTATGAACTCTATCAGTTTGAACCTCAGTGGCATCAATACACCACTCATGGTGATTTCTGGGACTGGATGCTGATCCAACATCAAGCGCAATCCGAGCATCATTTTTTGCCGCTGACCCTAGAGTTAGGATCATGGCTGTGGGTGAAGAAAAACCCAATTCAAATGCTGCGATTTAGTCAGCTTTTTCATCCAACCAAATCCCACCGTATTAAACGTGTTCAGCGCCGTCACAGCACTTTTTTAAGCTATTTAATTCAGGTGCTTAATAATGATTTGATACCAAACATGGATGCGAATGTAGAAAAGAAATATACAGATAAGGCAACAAAGCTATGGTACCGATAGTATTATTGAGAGGGTTGCTAAGAGAGAGTGGTCATTGGCAAAGTATGCTCAATGCACTGACAAAAATCTCACCAGAGTTGATTATCATCACACCTAACGTACCTGGGAATGGTGAAAAATATTGTGAACTCAGCCCGCTGAAGATTGAACAGATGCTCCCATCCATGCTCGAGCAACTCCCTGGCCAGTGTGAACGTTATCATCTGGTCGCCATTTCAATGGGGTCCATGCTGGCCAGCCACTGGGCACATACCCTACCCGATCAAGTTGCCAGCTTAACCCTGATCAATCCGAGCTTTTCTCGTTACAGCCCGTTTTGGCGCAGAATCAACATCTATGCGCTGTTCAGCATCGCAGTTTCTAGGTTAAAAGGAAGCGAAGCTTTCCAACAATCGATTCTCAAATGGACCAGCCCAGTCAGTGTCAATCAGCCAGACGCTCTCGCACACCATATCAAGCTCGCTCAACAACACCCAGTCAGTGTCAGAAATACCATTCGCCAGCTTTGTGCGGCAGCTCAGTTTAAAGGCCAAAGTCTACCACCCGCTTGCCCGAGCCAAGTTATCGTCAGCACAGCAGATAAACTGGTTGATAGCCGATGTGGGGAAGCCATTGCTAAAGCCTGGCAAAGCGAAATAGTACATTTTGATTGTGATGCGCACGACTTACCATTAGCACAGCCCCAAGCACTTACCAATTACCTGCTCCATTGGCTAGAGCGTGTTGAACTGGTGAAACATGATTCCTAGTCGGATTGGTTTGATTACCAAGCGGTTTTCTTCTAACCATATCCCTTAGTGATAACCTGATTGCGTTTCATTGACGAATTAGGGGTTTATTTCGAGCAACATAGGCTCCACTTTATATGAACGAAGAAAGAAACTCTGAGGTCATATGCCATTCCCACGAATCTCCATCTTAGATCTAGCGCCCGTTGCAGAAGGCTCCAACTATACGGAAACCTATAAAAAGTCGGTATCCCTAGCCCAACATGCAGAAAAACTGGGCTACCACCGTTTTTGGCTGGCAGAGCATCACAACATGCCAGACATAGCCAGTGCAGCGACTTCAGTGCTGATGAGTCATATTGGCGCTCAAACTGAAAGCATTCGTCTTGGTTCTGGTGGCGTCATGCTTCCAAATCACGCGCCTTTAGTCATTGCAGAGCAGTTTGGCACATTAGAAGCTCTGTATCCGGGGCGTATTGATCTCGGACTAGGACGAGCGCCGGGAACCGACTACCCGACCATGCATGCCCTGCGCCGAGACCCAGAAAGAATGGACCCGGACTTCGCTGAATTACTCGAAGAGTTACAGTTCTTTATGGGCCCAGTATCCAAAGGCCAACCTGTAAAAGCCTGCCCTGGCGCAAATTCATCGGTTCCAATTTGGTTATTGGGCTCAAGTACGTATAGCGCGCACCTTGCCGCCGTTAAAGGACTTCCCTTTGCCTTTGCTGCACACTTCGCACCAGATGCAATGCTACGCGCGTTGGACATTTATCGAACGAATTTCCAACCATCAGAGCAACTTGATAAACCTTACGTGATGATTGGCGTTAATGTGGTCGTTGCCGAGACCACTGAAGAGGCCAATTATTTAGCGACGACGGAATATCAGAAATTCTTGCAGTTGATCCGCGGTGGCCAAGGTAAAATTCCTGCCCCTGTTACCGACATGGATCAGCTCTGGCAACCACATGAAAAACATCAGGTCACTCATCAGCTAAGAGAGTCGATTCACGGTGACAAAGCCCTTGTATTGGAGAAACTCAACTCGCTGTTAGAACGTACTCAAGCGGACGAAATCATTGCCCACTCAATCATCTTTGATCACGAGAAAAAACTGCGTTCTTATGAGCTGCTCGCTGAGCTAAAAAGTGAACAAATGCAGTAACCAGAATAAAAAAGAGCGACTAACCAGTCGCTCTTTCACTTATCTGTATAAAGACTACTTGTCTTCTAACATCAACTTAATGCCAAGCCCCACCAGCACTACACCAGTCGTGCCTTCCATCCAGTTCATGAAACGTGCACTTTTAAGTAAGTTTTTCGCCGACGTTAACGCCCCTGCCAAACCACATTGCCAAACCATGGCGATAACAAAATGGATTGCCGCCATAAAGGTCGACTGTAAAAACGCCGAGCCTTCTGGATTGATGAACTGTGGTAAGAATGCGAGATAGAAAACCGCAGTTTTCGGGTTTAAAACATTAGACAAAAATCCCTCTCTCAATGAACGAGAGAAGCTGAATTCGTGACGGGTAATTCCCCTAGAAGCATCTTGCGGTGCTGCCGTGTTGTTCCATAACCCTTTCAGCGTCGTAAAGCCTAAGTAGATAAGATAAGCCGCACCGACCATTTTAACCATATGGAACAATTCTGCAGACTGGGCAAGGATCGCAGAAATACCGATCGCGGAAAATGTCGCGTGAACAAATAACCCAAGGCAAATACCAAGGCTAGTGACCGCTCCATCAGTAAATCCACCCCGCGACGAATTACGAATGACTAACGCGGTATCCAATCCCGGAGTGAGCGTCAGTATGGTTATAGCGATTAAAAACGCTTCAAAATTTTGTATCAAGCTTACATCCACCAAGCAAAGAGAGAAACTTCTCCTTTATTGTCATATTTACGCTGTCATTTCAATGAATTTTGATTGCTTACCCGTAAAATCCTTTCACAGATGTTGATAAAACAAATTGGAATAAATCCAACTTTCTGCGTGAATAACTTGGTAAGCCTTTGTAGGGTTGGTAAACTTTTGTTTTCTATAGTCATGGAAGGCGGCACATGAGCGCATTCGAAAAACTCAAAAAACACTCATTAAAACTCTCAAACTTTCAACACCTCGCGGCAATCTGCGGCTGGGACCAAGCGGCGGTTATGCCAAACGGTGGCAGTCAGGCTCGCTCAGAAGCCATGGCAGAGTTGTATGTTCATATGCATAACTTACAAACGCAGCCACAACTCGCAGACTGGTTTGCGCAGGCAGAGCAAGAGACGCTAAACGCTCAAGATAACGCGACGCTTCGCGAGCTAAAACGTAACTGGCAGCAAGCGAATGTTCTGCCAGAAGACCTGGTGCAAGCAAAATCGCTAGCGGGTTCTAAGTGTGAACATGCCTGGCGTACTCAACGTGGTGAAAATGATTGGCAAGGTTTTGAAAAGAACTGGGCAGAAGTCGTCAAACTGTCTCAGGAAGAAGCCCAAATCCGTGCTGAAGTTACTGGTCTTTCCGCTTATGATGCAATGCTTGATATTTATGAACCGGGTACAACCACTGCATCATTAGACGCTTTATTCAGCGACGTAAAAACTTGGCTTCCAGAAATGATTAACCAAGCGATCGAAAAGCAATCTGCTGAGAATTTCATTGAGCCTAAAGGTACCTTTTCGAGCGATACACAAAAAGCCCTGGGTTTGGATGTGATGAAGCTTCTGCAATTCGATTTCGAACATGGCCGACTCGACGAAAGTGTCCACCCATTTTGTGGTGGCGTTCCCACTGATGTTCGTATCACCACGCGCTATGATGAAAGCGAGTTTGTGCAATCTCTGATGGGTATTGTTCACGAGACAGGTCATGCTCGCTATGAGCAAGGTTTGCCGAAATCTCTGGCTGGCTTACCGTCTGGACAGGCTCGTTCTATGGGAATTCACGAATCTCAATCTTTGTTCTTTGAGATGCAGATTGGTCGTAGTAATGCGTTTATTGAGCACTTAGCACGTCTTGCTGGCGCTCACTTCACCGATCACGATCCTAAGTTATTCTCTCAAGACAATTTCCAAAAGCTGTACACGCGAGTAAAGAAAGACTTCATCCGTGTCGATGCCGATGAGATGACCTACCCTGCTCACGTTATCTTGCGTTACGAGATCGAACGTGACTTGATGAATGGTGTGATCAAGCATACCGACGTCCCTGAGTTGTGGGTTCAAAAGATGCAGGCCTACTTGGGCTTATCAACCAAAGACAACTACAAAAACGGCTGCATGCAGGATATACATTGGACCGATGGCGCATTCGGGTACTTCCCAAGTTACACATTAGGTGCGATGTATGCGGCTCAGTTCATGGCGGCGATGAAGAAAACGGTGGACGTTGACGGTGCTATCCAAAGTGGTGATTTAAGCCCTATCTTCACTTGGCTGTCAGATAATATCTGGAGCAAAGGCAGTCTCTTCACAACTGAAGAGTTAGTGCAACAAGCGACAGGTGAAACTCTGAATCCAACCCACTTCAAACATCACCTGGTCAATCGATATTTATAAGAGCCAGTAGTTAGGTGTCCGACTGGGCACCTAACTCAGAAATCACATTAGGCTTGAGCCAAATACTGACTCTCCACCCCAATAAATTGGCGTACGCCGAGCTTTCTGGCGGTCGATGAACTGGATGAAAATCGATTCAGAAAAAATACTGAAATTACAAATACAACAGCGTTAGTAAAAAGGAAATACCATGAAATTTGCGATGTTAGGTGCAGGAGGCATCGGTTGTTATTTTGCAGCCCGACTCATTGATGCTGGCCATGAATGTGTATTAGTTGCAAGGGGTGAGCACTTAGAAGCATTACAAACTAATGGACTGCATCTGGAGCACCCTGACTTTCAGTATCATTCTTCGGTTGAAAGCACTGACGTGACCGGATTATGTCAAGGCTATTCTTGTGACCATTTTGATTTGTTAATCCTTGGCGCAAAAAGTGGCGCAACAAGTTCAATGCTTGATGAAATGAAGCCTTGGTTAGCACATGGAAGCACGCCTATGTTGTCCATTCAAAACGGAGTAACCAATGAGGAACACATTGAGCTGCAAGTGGGACGAGAACGAACAATTGGTGGGTTAGGAAATTATATCAGTGGCCATATTGAAAGTCCGGGACATGTAAAAGTACAAGGAGCGGGACAAATCGAGTTTGGCGCGTGGCCGAATACAGAAAGTAATCCAACAATGGCTGAGCTTTGTCATACATTAGAAGCTGTTTTTAAGGGGGCTGGCATACAGACTCGTCTTTATGAAGATGTCCGTTATGCGCTATGGCGAAAACTCGTTTTGAATAATGGTGTCAATCCTCTGACCGCATTGACTGCTCAAAAAACAGGTTTTGTAACCACAGACCCTATTTTAAGTCGTACCGTTCGCAACATGATGGAAGAGACGGCTCGCGCTGCAAATGTGGCTGGCGTAAAAATATCCGCTGCTGATGTAGAAGAAATGTTTGACTTAATCAGCAATTTTGGCGACATCAAAACTTCCATGCAAGTTGATATGGAACGTGGTCGTAGTTTGGAAGTAAACGAAATCTGCGGGCCGGTGATCGAGTATTGTCGAAAAATCAGCCAACCTGCAGAAACGACTGAACTGATTTACAGGTTATTGGTAAACGCCGACGAGTTAAACATAAAACCCATACAATTCTGACGTAAACCTATCGGACTAGTTGACGGCAACAAAGCCTGAAACATCATCTGCGCCGATATCGCGTTCACAAAATCAGTCCTGTAGTAATTTGAGAGTAAAAGTCCTCCTGAGTAACAAAGGACATCCAATGATGTCCTTTGCCTTACACATCTCTAGTTAGGCTTTTTCTGCCGCGATGGCTTGTGCGCTCCGTTCAAGAGTCAGTTGAATGCGTTCACACATACCAGTCAGTATGTCTTTCTGCTCCTGCAAAAAACCAAATTCATCCAGTTTCGACAACAGTGACTCATTGGCAAGCTGAAACCTCGGGTCTTCTTTACCATGAAAAGCGCTAAGGTATGCATTCGCCAGCGCCTCCTGCCAGAATTTCAAAGATGAATCCAATTGATTATCTGCGACTCTTCGAATAATACGATGCAATCGCATGGAAACATGACCAAAATTTAATCCGGTTAACGCCAGGTCTGTAACGTTTCTCTCTGAACTGAGTGCTTTATCATAAGTCGAAATTCTTAATAACCGATCCCCCATTCGCGCATTGAACCACTGCTCTGGCGCGGTGTGCTTATCCATGTCAATAAGATCACGTTGAGTCGCTTTCATCAGACGAGACTGCATGAGTGGTAAACTTGGGCCTGTGACTAATTTAAAAATCCAGTAAAGCACCGTTACACCAACAAAAATGGCCATTCCATTACTGATCGTCGTGTTAATGGTTAGTGCCCGGGTCATATCTGTACTCGGCATAACGAAGGTAGTAAAAGGGATACAGATGCCAAGACCGTACGGTAAGGTTGCTCGATTCGCTAACGCCAGCAAGCCTAAGAAATATGGACCAGCCAGTATGAGCACTAACAGCTCAAAATCTTTACTGCTTGCCGCGACTAACGGCAGTGCATAAAAAACGGCCAATGGTAAGGCGATAACAATACCGACCAATAACCGCTTCAACACTGTGGTAAGAATAGCCATTGGTAAGCGAGCCATCATAATAGAAAATACCACAGGCAGTATCATAATCATCATGACCGAGGATGAGCCCGTCCCCACCCAGAGCCCGGCGCCAACCAGAAATAGCAACACACTGCGAAGCCCGGTAGTAATACCGACCAACGGATCACGATGGCTTTGGAAACTCGGTGCATTCAAATTGGTCGTCTCTTTGCTGGATAACTTTGCATAACCTTTCAGCAACATAATCAACTCAGCACTCAACTCAAGAGCAATCTTAAGTAACCGTTTTTGCAGCGGAGTTTTCTCACTAACCTGATTGGCATATTCCATCTGCTTACGGCGCAGTGACTGGACAATAGCGTAGCACTCATCATAATCTCTTGAGGCTGCCATTTGCGTAAAGCTCGTCCGCATCGAGTCCAGTACTGGCTCAAGAACCTCGCCGACAAGCTCCGGATGGCGACGTTGTAAACGCCCGAATATCTGCACCAGAGCCAATAGCGACAACACGCTATTACCAATCGAATTGGCAGCTCTGCTTTGACCTAAACCTTCCGGCCCTTCAAAGCTCACTGCACTAGAGTCATCACTCAGAGCCGTCACCGATTCGAGTATACTATCGATTGTCTGGTGACGTTCCTGGTGAGTACCATTTTTATCCAGCTCAATGACTAAATAGCCTAACGTCTGGTTAATCACGTTCCTCGCGTTGACTACCAGACCATCTTTCACTTTCACTGGCCAAATCAGTTTACTGACCAGAGTTGCGCAGATAACACCAATGACTATCTCACTAATTCGGGCCTGAGCAATGTCGAAAACGCGCTGGCTGCTCGCCATCTCTGGCTGAATCATAACAAGCAAACAGACTAAACACGCTGTCATGCCAGCCATCGCAAAGGCGTAGACTAAATTCTGGCGGCGCACCATTGCTGATAGTCCAGAGTTGATGCCCAACCAGAGCGCCAATAAGCCGAGTGCTATTTCAGGGTAAGGTGCGAACCATTGAAGAATTGTGATACCGACAAACCCGCCAACCAGTGTGCCGATAATCTGGTACATGCCCTTTTCAACAACCAAACCACCCTCAGGGCGAATTTGCAGAAATACCGCACCAATTAACGCCCAATACGGTCGGTCTAGATTCAGGAACATGGCGATGTACAGAGACAGCGCCATCGCAATCACGCCCTTGATAGCAAACTTTATCGCCTGTTTGTCAGGGAAAATTAGACTATTAAACAGTGCTTGCATGGTTACTGCATGTTCTCATCTAAATGAATAGAAACGGTCATCCCGGCACTAAGATTTAGATCATCAGGGTAATCATCCAATTGGATATCCACCGGGATTCGTTGCGCTAAACGGACCCAGTTAAAGGTCTGCTGAACCTGTGGTAACAATTGGCTGTTCGCAGTCGTGTTACTGTCAGCAATCGCGTCACCAATACTCGTAACCGTTCCGGTTAATGCTTTACCGCCACTCATTAGGGTGATCTTTGCCTTCTGGCCAAGCTTGATCAGTGGAATTTTTGTTTCTTCAAAATACCCCGTCACATAAAAAGAGTTCGCTTTGACCAATGAAAGTACGGATTTACCCTGACTGACATAATTACCAACGCGAAGAGTCAAATTGATGATACTGCCATCCGCTGGCGCTTTGATAACGGTACGATCTAGGTTGATTTGGGCACTGGCAAGTTGGGCCTGCGCCAGTTTGTAATTGGACTTGGCAAGTTCCGTAGTGATACGGGCGCTCTCCGCCGTTTCTTCACTAATCAATTGCTTATTGGTTAATGTCTCACGACGTGAGTACTGATGTTTTGCTAATTCCCATGCATATTTTTTATTTTCAACCTGCGCTTCCAGTTCGGCTATCGCCGCTTTATAGCGAGCATCGTCAACGGTGAAAATAACATCGCCTTTTTTGACATCCTGATTGTCACTGACCTCAACATCATTAACCCAACCAGAAACATCCGGAGCAATCGTTATCACGTGAGCCCTTATTCGTCCATCACGGGTCCAAGGCGAATACAGATAATGTTGCCAAATCCAATGGCCAAGAATAACGGCAATAACCAAAGTCGTAAGAGTGAGGGAGATGCGAACGAATTTTCCCATAGATGATTAGCTCCCAAATAGATAAATGACCAACGCGAGATAACAGACATACAAGCTGACTTCAAACCAAGGTGCCTTCCACAGTTTTGCGTATAAGCCTGATTTATGCAGCACAAAACGCGTACTCCATGACAGTAAAAAAGCAAGAGGCATAAAAACCACCAACGGACTAAACAGAAGCCCGGCAAAAGCTAACTCGTCAAACATAGGGCATAGTTCTCGATTCTTGGTGTTGGCTTGATAAAAACGGATTGTTAGAAAAGCTTAGTACATTCACTATACAACCCAATGAATGTAAAAAAAATAGCAGATTAAACAGGTTAGAAATGACAGGCCTCAGTGATCTAGCCTATCGAGAAAAAAGAGGCTCAATCCCCGTATCGTTTCACTTATCCAAATAAAAAGCCCCCAATAATCGTGAACGATTGGGGGCTTCAAAATGTTAAACCACTACTTAGCATTAACAGCTAAAAACGATTCACTAACTCATCGCAGGGATTAACTGAGGATTGTACAAACAATCTTCACCCTGCGGTCTGGTTTTAAATCGGCGGTGTAACCACATGTATTGACTAGGGCTCGCCATAATCGACTCTTCAACAATTTTATTGATAAAAATCGCCGCGTTTTTGGTATCACCTTTAGGAAATCCGTCAACTGGCTCCCTGATCGTTAATGTGTAATGGCCATCATCCCCTCTTACCATGGTAAACGGCACAATGGCACAGTCTGTTGCATCGACAAGTAAACTGGTGCCTGTTGTGGTACAGGCGTTTTTAACAGCAAACAAAGGCGCAAAGGTCGATCGTCTGGTTCCATAATCATGGTCAGGCGCATACCAAACACGATTGCCTGAATTCAAAGCGTCCAGCATTCCTCTAACATTTTTACGATCGATCAAAGTACGATTAGAACGCGAACGACCCTTGTACTGAAAATAGTCAAAACAAGGGTTGTTATTCGGTCGATAAACACCCATTCCAGATTTTTGAATGCCAAATGCACGTGCACCCAGCTCTAAGTTCATGGAATGAACGGCAAGCATCAACACCCCTTTGCCGTCTTTTTCTAACGCTTCAAGGTGTTCCATCCCATTTATCGTTACGTGTTTATTAACCCTGCGATCCGACCAGAACCAAGCCATCGCTGTCTCAAACAGTGCAATGCCAGAATTATCGATGTTGGCCTTCAGTATCGCTTCTCGTTTGCTCTCGTCCATCTTCGGGAAGCAGAGCTCTAAATTGCGACGAATGGTGACCTGACGCTTTTTCATTAATCGCATGGCCAAACGGCCAATATTGCGTCCCAGGAATAACTGAAATTTGAAAGGAAGAAGGCTAAGTAAATACATCACCCCGATGATGAGTAGAGTTCCCCAGTACCGAGGCATTAGAAACCGAGCCTCGAAAACAGGCTCTTTTTGTTTGTTCATGAAAGAATCGCCAGATGTGCCCATCTATAAATAATTAAAGTTAATGATAATTGCATAAACGTTTATCATTGTTTGCACTTCAAAAAAAGTTAAAGCGCGGGTATTTTATGGATCTTCGACACACTACACAGGGAACCCAAACTGACTTCGAATTAAATTGTAAAGGCGACAAAAGATTTGAGCACGTTAACATTGGTTAGAGTAAATTACCTACATACTTTCATGAACTTTTGAATAAATAGAATTTTCCTACCCGAAAATGCAGCGCATACGCTTTCGAAAGGACGATAAAGAAAGGTGTTAGAAAAATGTGTTGGAAAAACAAGCTAGAAAACTGTGCCACGCTTTTGAAAACAGTCGCGGCACAGTGAAAGCATTAATGTAGCGTATTAGCCGCTTTGTGATGCTCCTGAGAGATAACAAAATAGATATGCATATCAATAGGCTCGGGAGTATTGAGTAGCATCTTCCCAACCTCACGCTGAAAGTGTCTGTAGTCTCCAAGCTCATCGATTAAACCCAGCTGTCGATAACTCGATTCACTACTGAACATGCCATAAGCATATTGGTGATGGTGGATATCTTTCTGCTTATCGTAACCAAGTTGCAGCAAGGCAATATCAATTTCATCGGGCGCATAAGTGCTTTTATCGCCAAACATGCTGAGCAGTAAACTGGGAACTTCTTGAGCAATGCTCTGGATTTTCGTTTTTCGCTTAAAAATACCGAACATAGTGTCCTCCAATGACGATTCATCTCAAACTGCAAACCACAGTATTATTTTGAGATGGATAAGTTTTACATGACTCGAATTTTGCTTACTCAGTCAACAAAGCCATATTAGCGTGATCACATAATGACCTTCAAATACAGTTCACTGTGTTTCAATGATGTCTCATCAAAACTTCTGATTTAGTCACAATTAGCCAGCCATGAAGGTATACCAGACACGAAAAGCGCAGATGTATTTATTGTTCAGATCAATGCGCAGGCATTAAACTTGTTTTAAGTCACATTTCGTATCGACATCTATAACGATTTGAGTTAGCTTTAGATGTATAGACGTCTAGATGACTAGAATTAGGGAGAGAAAGTCGTGCCAATTAGAATTCCAGATCAATTACCAGCAACTGACATACTAAGGACAGAGAACATCTTCGTGATGAGTGAGACTCGAGCGGCTAGTCAGGAAATACGTCCGTTGCGAGTACTGATTCTGAATTTGATGCCTAAAAAAATTGAGACTGAAACGCAGTTTTTGCGTTTGCTTTCAAACAGTCCTTTGCAAGTCAATGTCGAATTATTGCGGATTGATGATCGCCCGAGTAAAAATACGCCTACCGAACATCTGGACAATTTTTATCGTCAATTTGAGATGGTTAAAAATAAGAACTTTGATGGCTTAATTATCACAGGCGCGCCACTTGGCCTAGTACAGTTTGAAGATGTGCTTTATTGGGACCATTTAAAAACAATCATGGAGTGGGCTAAAGATCATGTCACCTCTACCCTTTACGTATGTTGGGCAGCTCAAGCTGGGTTAAAGTTACTTTATGACCTGCCGAAAAAGACGCGTAAAGAGAAGCTTTCAGGTGTTTACCACCATCAAATTCATAACCAGTATCATCCAATATTACGCGGCTTTGATGATACGTTTTTGGCTCCGCATTCTCGCTATGCAGACTTTTCACCTCACTTCCTTGAGGAACATACGGACCTGGATATCTTAGCGACTTCTGATGTGGCTGGCGTTTACCTAGCAACAACCAAAGACAAACGAAACGTATTTGTGACGGGCCACCCTGAGTATGACTCTCATACTCTCCACAATGAGTACATTCGTGATTTGGGCGAAGGAATGGAGCCGGCAATTCCGGTGAATTACTACCCGAACAATAATCCAGACAGTGTTCCGAGTGCAAGCTGGAGAAGCCATGGTCACTTGCTGTTCGCAAACTGGCTAAACTACTGTGTTTACCAACAAACACCGTACGATCTTGACCATTTCAGTGAGTCTGCTTTCACTAAAGATGACTAATCCAATACGTTAACTTTGTGAACCGAGCCGCCATATGGCGGCTTTTTCATATCAGTTTGCAAACCCGCTCGCATAGTAATTTTTCGTCAATAGGTTTTTATCTCGCAATTCTTATCATGCTGTGAGATTTAGGGATACAGGGACGAGAAATGAAAACGATTAAGCTGGGCACACTTTTGCTGATGACTCAATTTTCACTGCTGGGATGCGTTACCGTAAAAGAAGACGGCTCTCCGATCGTTAAGCCCGACCCTATCGCTATGGCAGAGTCCCGTATCGCTCTCGGCTTGGGTTATCTGGAAGGTGGCAGCACTATCCGTGCTCATGACAATTTGCGACAAGCGCTTACTCACGCACCTAACTACTACCGTGCACAACTTTCTATGGCGCACTATTACGAGTCTGTCGGCGAAGAGTCAAAAGCCGAGGAAATGTATAAACGTTCACTCAACCAACATGCCAAAAACGGTAACGTGCTCAACAACTACGGCACGTTTTTGTGTAAACGTGGAGAATATAAAAAAGCAGATCTGATGTTTACACGAGCCATTGAGCAACCCTACTACTATTTGATCCCCGCGAGCTATGAAAACGCCGCGTTCTGCTCTCTTAAATCCAAAGACAACGATAAAGCAAGATATTACTTTACTCGCGCTATTGAGCACGATCCTCACAGACCAAAATCGATACTGCAACTCGCGAAGCTGGAAATTGAGTCGGGTGACTTTACCGATGCCAGAATTCGCTTAATGCGATTCAATCAAATGTATGGGGTAAAAAAGCCCTCATTACAACTTATGGTTGAGCTAGAACGTGTGGCTGGAAATGAGGCTCTGGAAAAAAGGTATAGAGCACAACTCGACCAAATGTAACAAATCAGATGAATCAGTCTGAAAGTCCCTGTTTTTAATAGGGAGTCTATTTGAAGTCTTGTCACACTTCTATTCTCTATTTCGTCAGAGTTCTGTTTACCAGACTAACTATTTAGTTAGATAAACTACACTTTTCATATCAACTTTATGAATATGGAAGTGTACTGTGAGCGGAATTTTTTCCTGGGATAACTTGTCTGTAAAGCAAAAACTATTTGGCTTAGTTCTTTTGCCAATTGTGCTATTGCTTATACTGGCAGGCCAGCACGTACACCGCCTTTCAACCCAAGCCCAAGAATTACACAGGGCGCAACGATTTACTGACTATATCGATATCGTCTCATACCTTTACGACTTACCTAATAATCCGCAAGTTAGCGATAAATCCGAGGAAGCGCAGCGACTCACTCTAGAGCTTAAAAAGTGGACGCCTGCGATTTTCGGATCAAATGCCGAAATTTCTAGTCTGTTGACGAGCTTTGAAGAAGCGAATGCCTCATTACTGTCTGCCAAAGAAAATGATGAACGACTGGACGCTATAGAATGGCGAACGGATCTTTATGAACAGATCCTTCTGAGCTTAGATCAAATCTACTTTAATAATATCAGCCATGAAACCAGTAACGATCTGTCTTCTATTCTCCAACTCGAATGGCTTATGTTTTGGTCGACCAAAGAGCATCAACTCAGTCATTTTCTCATCCAGTCAGTTGAAAAGGATCAGCACTACGACTCGGATATTCGTGACGAAATTAAGTCACTGGTTCAGAACCAGCAGCTATTGATAGAGCGCTTCGTGACACTGAACGCCAACCAAAAGCAGGTCAACTTGCTCATTGATACCTTTACCGACGATGTGTTTCGAATAAGCCAAGAGTTTCGAACCAGTTTACTTCAAGAACAAGAACTTCAGATGCTCAGCCCTCAACAAATTTCTGACGGGTTGGAAGCGCTCAACAAACGTCTCTCTCTCATCCACGATATCGACAACAAAATTGAGCAGCAGTTGCAAGCGAGTATCAGTCAGTCGATTACCAGAACAACTCAGCATCGTTTAGTCTTTATCGCTGCCATCTCGCTCGTTACTATCTTGGTGATTAGCCTGACGATCCGACTTATTCGTAAAGTGACCGGAAATTTAAATGTCGTCCTCGAATTCCTTGCTCGCGAGAGTTATAACTCAGATTCACCGTTATCCGAATTGATAAAAGGCAAAGATGAGCTCAGCAGGTTTGCCCGTGAAGTCGATAAGCTCAGCTTTGAGCGCGAGCAAACCAAACTGAAATTAACCCAAGCGAAAGAAGACGCAGAAAAAGCAAAAGATGAGGCGATCGAAGCGAGTAAAGCCAAAAGCAGTTTTCTGGCTAACATGTCACACGAAATACGAACGCCGTTAAATGGTGTCATTGGCATCTCCGAAGTCTTGTCAGATACGGCTCTGACCGCGGTACAACGCGACTACGTCGATACGATAGAAACCTCATCACAACTGTTGCTGGGCCTTATCAATGACGTACTGGATTTTTCTAAAATTGAATCCGGTATGCTTTTAATTAGTCCACATTCAACGTGCATTCGCGAGTCAATCTACGACATCGCCTCCATCATATGCCCTAAAGCGAAAGAGAAAGGCATTGATGTAAAAGTCAATATCAGCCGAAATACGCCCTACCATGTCATGGTTGACGATCACCGCTTGCGCCAAGTCATCATGAACTTTCTGTCCAACGCAGTAAAGTTTACGGAACAAGGTTATGTACGGCTTTCTGTTACCACTAAAGCGCTCACCGACTCTTGCGCCACCATTGAGTTTGCCGTTGAAGATTCTGGCATTGGGATTGATGAGCAACAGCAACAAATTATTTTTGCTCCCTTCGCTCAAGAAGATAACTCCACAACACGACAATTTGGAGGCACTGGCCTGGGACTCGCCATCAGTACTCAACTTGTGGATTTAATGGGAGGTACGATACAACTGGAATCAGCGAAGGGACGCGGAAGCCGCTTTTTCTTTGAAGTGACCGCCTCGGTGGCTCAGCAACATTTTACTCCTCACCATACGTTAAACCAAAGTCAGATTTGGCTTGTGTGTGATGACACCGAAATGGAAATGAAACTCCGCGATGAGTTGAGCGTCTATCAGATCGACATTCATCAGTCGGTCAATAAACTCAGCGCCTTACCAACCTGGATTAACGACAATGAAAATATCATCATTGTTTACGCTGAGGGCGCACCCAATGTGGCGATCACAACATCCGATTATATGCGCAGGCTTGAAAACCAAAACATTCGCATCTGTTTAATTAAACATTTGCATAGTGACCAATTTGATTTTGGCAAAGTGGTCAGCGTCATTATCACTCAGCCACTACTCGGTCAACGCCTTCTCGCAGCACTTGAAAGATGTGAAGCCAGTTTCTCAGAACCTAACTCACTTCATTCTGCTCCCCTTCACGTCCCCACATTGCCGAACGTCTTGATTGTGGACGATAACACCGTTAATCAAAAGATAGCAGGCCTGCACCTGACTAAAGCGGGGTTTAACTTTGATATTGCCGAGAATGGTGTGGAAGCCGTCGATATGTTCAGAAAGCACCAATACAGCTTGATACTGATGGATTGTATGATGCCAGTAATGGATGGTTTTGAAGCAACCGAACACATTCGTCAAATTGAAGCCAGTGAACAACGACCTTTTCGTATCCCGATCATCGCGCTCACCGCGAGCGTGGTCGATGATGATATTCAAAAATGCTTAGCTGTTGGAATGGACGACTACATTCCAAAACCCTTTAAAGCCGATATGTTAAAGGAGAAGTTGGATAAAGCATTTGGTCTTAGCTTTAAAAAACCTTTGAACGCCGAGAATATACCAGAAGTGAAAGACGTAACCGATGCCTCACCTTTGCCTACTCAACGTGTGGGTGAAGCAACGATTAATGCTTTGTCACTGAAAACAGATCGAGTTTTGCTGGTAGAAGACAACCGCGTCAATCAAAAAGTGGCGTCGTTACTGTTGGATAAGGCAGGCTATCAATATGAAATTGCAGAAAATGGCCAGGTAGCCGTGGAAAAATTCCAACAAGATTCCAATTTCTCCGTCATATTGATGGACTGCATGATGCCAGTGATGGACGGGTTCGAAGCGACAAGGCAAATTCGTGCTTTTGAAAAGGAAAACGGGCTTAAAAAAACGCCCATCATCGCGTTAACCGCCAGTGTCGTAGATGATGATATCCAGCGTTGCTTTGACTCAGGGATGGATGCCTATGTGCCAAAACCAGTTAGAAAAGAAAAGCTACTGCATCAAATCGAAACGATGATTTAGGTTAACGGCTTATGGTGAGTCTCGGTCCTCGTTATCACCCTTCCTCTTGGTCGCTTGCGACAAGCACGTTGATACTGGTTTATCTTCTGATCCTGAGTGCGCCCTTGTACGCCGCTGATAACTACGCCATTTTTTCATTTAATTCAAAGTTTGATGCGCTAACAATAAACAAGGCAAGAAAACTCTACAGAGGTAAAACAAGCCTGTTACAAGGAGAGCGAGTAGAGCTTTCTGACTGGCCAGAAACGTCAACCGAACGGACAGAGTTTTATCGCTACCTTCTTAATAAAAATCTTGCCCAAATGAACGCACATTGGGCGAGTTTGTCGTTCTCAGGTAAAGCCCGCCCGCCCAAAGTCATCGAACAGCCAAGTATCGATGCTCTATTGGCATGGATGCAAGAACAACCCAATCGAATTGGCTACGCACCTTTAAACAGTCTGCCATCTAACGTCCACATTCTATATGTTGTAAGCTCGGAGAATTGATATGAAAAAATATCTGACCACAATACTACTTACCAGCATCGCTTTTCCGAGCTTAGCAACCATTGAAATAACAGATAATCTCTCATTGAGTGGGTTTGGTTCAGCCTCCTGGGCGAGATCAGATAACGACACACCATTACTAATTAACCGATTCATCAAAGACGAAAGCTGCTTTGATTGTGATACAACCTTTGGTGTGCAGTTTGATTATTTCTCCGGTGCATTGCGGTCGTCAGTACAAGTGGTAAAAAGGCCACAAGATCACTGGAGTGACCCGCAGCTCGAATGGGCGTATCTTGCCTATACGTACAAAAACTACGATATTTACGCAGGCCGTTTAAGGCTGCCCTTATTTTTAGCGTCCGAGTATTATTACGTCGGGCATGCGCTCACGCCCGCTCGTGCTCCCACAGAAGTGTATGACAGTTTACTCGGTATCACGGCCTATAATGGATTTTCAGTTCGTTGGCTTTATGACCTCAATGACAAAGCGATGATTACTGCTATGCCATTTGTAGGCTTCAAAGACGATAGCAATATCACCATCAATGACAATACAAAACTTAAAGTGGATGTGAATGATGTCGTTGGCATCAATGTGACGCTAAGTGGTGACCGCTATCGCTGGAACTTTGTTTATTTAAACGGAGACTATGACCAAACCACCATTCTTTCGAACGCCGAACAAGACGTTCCAGGCCTTGGCACTATTGTGGTCGACCGTTTAACGCTTACAGAAAATGACTCAAAGATAGACCTGTATTCGTTGGGGGCTAAGTATGAAATAGATCGATTCACTCTAGCGGCAGAAGCCCAAACCAGTGATATCTCAACCACTTGGTACGCCACCGCCAGTTATAATAGGAACAAATTCACACCGTACACTGTCTACGGGCAAATCTTCGATGAACATGAAAATAAAACCGGAGATAGCTACCTGTTGGGATTAAGATATGACATTACATACAACGTATCTCTTAATGCAGAATGGCAATATTTTAAGGCGTTTGGTGATGGGTTAGGTACCTTCTCATCAATGCCGGAAGACGATAATGCCAACATGTATACGTTAATGCTCAACTTTGTTTTCTAGTTTTGCTTCTGTTGATTGGCACTTTTCTGCTTCATTTTGAGTTGCTTATCTTTTCGCCTTAACGCTCTAAAAAATTTCGACTCTTCGTGATACCAACCTAATACGCTAATAGGGAATCCCACCAGCATCATGATAAACAAATCCGCTGGCAACTGTTCAATGATATCCATAAAGGAGTGCAAGTCGCCAAAAATGAATAAACCAATTACTTTACCGACCAGCAACGCACAACAAATCATAAAAAACGACTTTAAGATGTAGTGCCATTTGCCTTTTTTACGTTCCTCTTTCCAGTAACTATATTTGTGCTCGCGGTTATACATCTCCCCTCCATACGTGACATTATCACTCAGCACATAACCACTTGGTTTCAGTGCGCCACATCACTTTAAGCATAGTGTGAATAACAAAGCATTGCTGTCCAAACCAGCCGATCAGCCTAAATATTTGGGACAGCGTTATGGAGAGCATGACGCGATGGAGGCTAGTGACAAAACAAGATAGAACCCAAGCCTTTGCTCATGCAGGGTTAACCAGATGCGTTGTGGTTATTGCTTTCTAAACACCCAGACAGGGCCAATAAGAAGAAATTGTAAGTCTTCGTAAAATGAAGGCTTGGTTCCTTCTATTTTGTGCCCGATGAATTGCAGCATCCAGAGAACACCAAAAATAAGTAAAGAGATATACAGAACCGGAAGTTGGAGCACTTCCAATGACCAGATTAAGCCAATACACGCCAATGTATAGCCCAGCATCATCATGAAGACACTGAGAGACAACCGGTAATAAAATATCCAAACGGGAATCACGGCTAACCATACCCAATTTATTTGATAACCGAGGATAGACAATTGAGGAATCGACCAAATTAACCCAACGACAGAAAGATAAATACCGGGCACGGCAATCGCGTGAATTTTTCGATTGATTGGGTTTTGATGACTTTCCCCATAGGCTTTAAGCCAGTCAGATAGTGCTCGCATAGCATTTCCCTCTTTGCCCTTATACTTTTTATATAGCCTGTACTTAATAAAGGCGCGAGTTTTTCTGAAACACGAGCGAATAATTCAATTCGGTCATGGTGATAAGAGCGAGATATCCGTCACTTTCTCCTGCCAATACTCTGATTTATCTGTGCTCTAACTACGCGAAACCTAACGAAGCACGCTGAGCTTTCGTCAACTTTGCAATGACAAGCTCGTATGAACGTTCACATAAATCCTGGATAAGTCCATCCTCGACATCTCCATTGAAATACACCGTGACCCAGTGTTTTTTATTCAAATGGTAACCGGGGGTGATATCAGTGAACTGAGAAGTCAGCACTTCACCATCCTCGGGTTTTACTTTTACACTGACGTAGTCTCGACCCTCTCTTTGGGCAAGTATTGCGAACATTTTCCCTTTGATCTTAAAGACTAAAGCTTCAGGTCCAAACGGAAAGTCGCTTTCCGCGCACATAAACGTATCAAGGTACGTTTCTAACGCTTTGATTTGCATCCCACACCCCGCAATTGATTTTATTCAAACTGTGGCAACAAGTTCTTTAACGCCTCATTAAGCTTTAACTTTTCTTCATTTGACAAGCCATGCATAAAGCCTCGTTGAACCTCAACATGTTCAACAATCAACTTATCGATAAGCATCAAACCCTTAGCCGTCAATTCAACCGTGACACTGCGTCTATCTTCCTTACTATGTTCTCTGACAATTAAACCTTTCGTTTCCAACTTATCTAAACGATTAGTCATCGCGCCGGAAGTAAGCATCATTGACTCGATCAAGGCTGATGGCGTCAAACAGTATGGCGCTCCTGCTCGACGCAACGTCGCCAGTACATCAAATTCACCCATTTTAAGGTCATACTGCTTATGAAGCTCTGCGACTCGAGTCTCCATGTGTTTGGCAATTCTCATTAATCGCCCCATGATGGCCATCGGCTGTGTGTCGAGCTCTGGCTTTTCTTTAAACCACTGCTCTACCAGTCTATCAATTGCGTCCATTTCTTACTTCTCTCCAAAGCAACGCGGCTTGTCTAATTACTTTAACATGAAGATACTTTACAAAAAGTAACCTAAGGCGTATCTTTGCACTTAATTATCTTAACGTAAAGATATTTGACATGAACATTTTACTCGCCATGATCCCGGCGTTTTTCTGGGGCACGACTTACGCGGTTACGCAGTATACGGTGCCAGATTGGCCTCCTATTCTACTGGGTGTCCTGCGCGCGCTGCCCGCGGGCTTACTGCTGCTCGCGATAAAGCCGACATTGCCGAAAAAGCACGAGTGGAGAGCCCTGCTTGTATTAGGCACGATCAACATTGCGCTGTTCTTCTGCCTTGTCTTTGTCATGGCACTCACACTGCCTGCGGCGATTTCAGGCGTGGGTATGGTTTCATTACCCGTATTTGCGATGCTGTACAGTTGGGTGGTCTATAAACGCCGACCTAACGCGTTACAGGTATGCCGAGGCCTTGCTTTGGTTGCCCTCGCGTGGCTGCTATTTAATCCGGCAACCATCACACTGAATCCGGTTGGTTTGATTGCTATGCTTTCCGCAATTATGTGTATTGTGATCGGCAGCAGCGTGACCAAATCGCTCGGTACAAGAATGCATTGGTGGACGGTCCTTACTTGGCAGTTGATCATTGGTGGCGTAATTCTGACAATTGTTTCCGCCGTGATGGCTAGCCTCGATCCTGAGCCATATCTCAGTGCGGTACGAAATACATCGCTTACTAACATCCTGGGGCTGCTCTGGGTGATCATTCTTAATACCGCATTAAGCTACACCATGTATGTCTGGCTTCTGCAAAGAATGTCTGTGGTTGACTTTACCTTTGGCAACATCATTAATCCGATTGCTGGTATTTTATCTGGCTTGTTACTGCTTGGAGAAAGCTTCACGCCTGTTCAATATAGCTTGATGTTGGGTATGATTCTGGTATCGCTACTACCACAACTGGTGATGAAATTTTTCAAGTAGGCATGACCAACCTTATTTAGGACGGTACAGATTGATCAAAAAGAGGAAGTCAGCTGACTTCCTCATTGAATTAAGGCTCGATTTGTTTACTGGGTACTACGCCAGCTCAAGAATGATTTTTTCCAGTTTGTCTAAACCTTCGTTCAGTACTTCTGACTCGATAGTTAGCGGTGGAAGCAGACGAATAACGTTCGCTTTTACCCCACAAGAAAGCAGAATGAGACCGTTCTCTTGCGCTTTAGCAATGACCGCTTTAGTCATATCTTGCAGAGGCTTACCCGTTTCTGGATCAGTAAATTCAATCGCCATCATGGCACCAGTGGTACGGATTTCACCAATCGCAGGTACTGATTTTTGCAGCTCAGTCATACGTGCATTAACTACTTCGCCAATGCCCATCGCTTTCGCACACAAGTCTTCTTCTTCGATGATTTTCAAGACTTCCAGACCAGCAACACAACCTAGTGGAGAGCCAGCATAAGTGCCGCCTAAGCCACCTGGAAGTGCAGAGTCCATGACATCTGCTTTACCAACCACAGCTGAGATAGGGAAGCCACCCGCAATGCCTTTCGCCATGGTCATTAGGTCTGGTTCAATACCCAGGTATTCGGTCGCAAACATCTTACCGGTACGGGCGAAGCCTGTCTGGATTTCATCGGCAATCAGCATAATACCGTGCTTGTCACACAACTCACGCAAGCCTTGTGCAAACGCTTCAGGTGCTTTGTAGAAACCACCCTCGCCTTGTACAGGTTCAAAAATGATCGCTGCAACGCGTGAAGGCTCGATATCACAAGCAAACAGATCATCGATAGCTTGTAGGCTTTGCTCAACACTGATGCCGTGGAACGCATTCGGGTATGGTGCGTGGTAGATTTCATTTGGGAAAGGACCAAAGCCTGCTTTGTATGGCGCGACTTTACCCGTTAGACCCATTGTCATGTTGGTACGACCATGGAAGCCACCTTTAAACGCAATCACGCCGCTACGGCCAGTGTGGGCACGTGCTACTTTCACGGCGTTTTCTACCGCTTCTGCGCCTGTTGTCAGGAAGATGGCTTTCTTCTTAGTCTCACCCGGAGCAAGTTCAGTTAATTTTTCCGCCAGTTCGACGAATGATGCGTAAGGCGTCACCATTGCACAAGTGTGTGAGAAGTTATCGAGCTGAGCTTTTACCGCTTCGCTGATGCGCTTGTGAGAATGACCGGTATTAGTCACCGCAATGCCCGCCGCGAAATCGATGTACTTGTTACCTTCAATATCCCAAACATGCGCGTTTTCTGCTTTCTCTACGTAAAGCGGGTATAACGCACCCATACCTTGAGCAATTACCTGGTTTCTTCTTTCGTGTAGTTGTTGGTTAGTCATTGTTTTTATCCTTAGTTACCGCCAAAGCAGAGATATTTCACGTCCATGTATTCATCGATACCTTGTTTTGCTCCTTCACGTCCGATGCCGGACTGTTTAACACCACCGAAAGGAGCCACTTCAGTAGAGATCATGCCTTCGTTAATACCCACCATGCCGTATTCAAGCGCTTCTGCGATCTTCCAAACACGGTGAATGTTCTGGCTATAGAAGTATGATGCTAAGCCGTAAATCGTATCGTTCGCCATTTCGATAAGCTGTTCATCAGTATCAAAGCGAATCACTGGCGCGACAGGGCCGAAGATTTCTTCAGAGACAATCTTCATGTCGTGAGTCACATCTTTTAGCACCACTGGCTGCATGAACAAGCCATCAAGCTCTTTAAGCTCAGTGACTGGCTTCGCACCTTGCTCGATAGCACCATCAATTAACGCTTGGATGCCCTGCTTCGCTGACTCGCTGATCACCGGGCCGATATTCACGCCCTCTTCCAGGCCATTGCCTACTTTAAGCTGCTGAACGGCGGCATCAAACTTAGTGACAAACTCGTCATACACTTTGCTGTGTACGTAGAAACGGTTCGCACAAACACACGTTTGGCCAGCATTGCGGAATTTAGACGCCATCGCACCAGTTACTGCGGCATCGATATCTGCATCATCAAATACGATGAATGGTGCATTGCCACCCAGCTCCATGGACGTGCGTTTTACGTCACCCGCACATTGCTGCATCAGCACACTGCCGACTTGAGTAGAACCGGTAAACGAAAGCTTGCGGATCAGTGGGTGTGACGTGAAAATCGCGCCAATCTGACGAGAGCTTTCACCAAGAACAACTTGAAGTACGTCTCTTGGAATACCCGCTTGATAAGCGAGTTCAGCCACTGCAAATGCAGAAAATGGTGTGGCTTCTGACGGTTTCACGATAAAAGTACAACCTGCCGCTAATGCCGGACCCGCTTTACGGGTGATCATTGCGATCGGGAAGTTCCACGGCGTGATGGCACACGCTACACCAATTGGCTGTTTAATGGTCACCAAACGCTTGTCTGCACTTGGTGCTGGAATGGTGTCACCGTAAGTACGTTTCGCTTCTTCTGCAAACCATTCGATAAAGCTTGCACCGTAAAGGACTTCGCCTTGAGCCTCTGCCAACGGCTTGCCTTGCTCTAGTGTCATCAGTCGGCCAAGATCTTCTTTATTTTCTAGCAGAAGTTGGTACCAACGCTTAAGTAAGCCAGAGCGAGTTTTCGCTGGCAGCGCCGCCCATTCTTTTTGTGCAACGCTAGCGCGTTCAATACCGTCCAGAATGTCGGTTTCAGTCGTCACTGGCGCGTAGCCAAGCACTTCGCCCGTGGCTGGGTTGGTTACCGCTGTACCTTGCACTTCACTCGCCACCATGAACGAAAGAAGGCTTTTGTTTTTAATCTGTTCCATGGTTATTCCTTTTAACCGCTTTTCAACAGCGCCACACTAACGAAGCAACTCGTGGCGATGTATTTCGCTTTTTAAGCTGGGATCTGCTGTGTAATGCAGTGAATATTTCCACCGCCAAGCAGCACTTCTCTTGACGGTATAGCAATGATTTGATGCTCTGGCATCGCGTTTTGCAAAATTTCGATTGCGATCGCATCCGTTTCTTCGTCGAGCATCGGCAAAAATACATGGTCGTTCACAATCAGGAAGTTCGCGTATGACGCACTGAGGCGCTCACCTGCTTGTCTGCTCATTCCTGCACTCGCATCAATGCCATTGGCTTCAGCTTCACTGTAGTGCAGTGGCCCTGGTATTGGTAGACGGACAATCTCGATATCGCGTCCCTTTGCGTCTTGCTGTGACTTCAGCGCTTTTTCAGCTTGTCTGGAAAGCTCGTACTGCGGATCGCTAGGATCGTCAGTCCAACTCAACACGACTTTACCCGGTGCAATCACATGCAGCAGGTTATCCACGTGACCATCAGTTTCGTCATTGAATAAACCATTTGGAACCCAAATGACTTTTTCGATGCCTAGATAAACTTTTAACTGCTCTTCAATTTCCGTTTTGCTCAAGTGAGGGTTACGACCCGGACTAAGCAGGCACTCTTCTGTCGTGTAAAGCGTCCCTTCTCCATCGGTATGAATCGAGCCGCCTTCAAGTACAAACGGGGCGCGGTAGTAATCAATACCGATGATGTCGCACACGGAACCTGCAACTAAATCATCTTGCTGCCAGTTTTCATACAAGCCATTGTATTCTCCGCCCCAAGCATTGAACTTCCAGCTAATACCACGGCGATCACCCGTTTGATTCACAACAACCGTTGGGCCAATATCTCGCATCCATGCATCGTTAAATGGAATTTCTACCAAACGAACGTCGGGATGAAGCAACTTTCGCGCACGGTCAAAGTTGTGAGAACAGACTGCAACACTGACTTTTGTCACGTCGACAATTGCGTTGGCGATTCTGGCAAACGTCTCCTGAGCAGGAACCGCACCGTCACGCCAGTTATCACGTCTTTCGGGCCAAGCTAGCCAGACTTCACTTACCGGCTGAAATTCAGCCGGAAAATAGAAGCCATCTTGTGCTGGTGTTGTAGATAACTTCATAGTAACGCCTCTTTAAACAGCCAACTTTCCAACGCTTGTGTATAGCTCAGGACGACGGTCGCGAAACAGACCCCAAGCGTGACGAGCTTTTGCTGTTGCTTCTAGATCGATCTCTGCGTAAATGATTGTCTCGCCTTCACGTGGCGCTTCCGCGATTTTTGCACCCGTGTGGTCAGTAATGAAAGAAGATCCGTAGAACGTCGTTTCAATGCCGTCATCCACTTCTGTACCGACTCGGTTTGAAGCGATTACCGGCACTAAGTTTGCCGCAGAGTGACCTTGCATCGTACGCTGCCAGTGGTCACGAGAATCCAGTGTTGGATCTTGTGGTTCAGAGCCGATTGCCGTTGGGTAGAAAATCGCTTCGGCACCATGCAAAGCCAGACTACGTGCTAGCTCTGGGAACCATTGATCCCAGCAAATACCTGCTCCGAACTTACCAAACTTGGTTTGCCATACTTTGAAGCCTGTGTCACCAGGGCTAAAGTAGTACTTTTCGCTGTAGCCAGGGCCGTCAGGGATGTGAGATTTACGGTAGTTTTCCAGTACCGTACCGTCAGCATCGATCATCACTAGCGAGTTAAAAAAGGTATTACCCGCTTTTTCAAAATAGCTAACAGGAATAACCACACCCAGCTCTTTTGCCAAAGCACTCATCTCTTTGATAAGACGACAATTCTCTGTTTCTTCCGCTAATTCAAAATATTTTGCTACTTGTTTTTTGCAGAAGTAAGGCGCTGCGAATAGTTCCTGAGGAAGAATCACATTCGCACCATTTTGTGCCGCTTCACGAATCGCCTTTTTTGCTTTTTCTAGGTTATCTTCCAGATCCCAGCTCTTAGTCAGTTGAAGAGCTGCAAATTTAACTACTTTGCTCATTGGATATTCCTTATCTCTTAAATCGCTAGTTTGTCACGTAAGTTGTAGTAAGCCGCGCCCATTGCTGTAAATGGAATTTGGAAGTGACGGCCACCCGGGAAGGAGTAGTGTTTTAGTGCTGCAAACGCATCAAAGCGTTCCGCGTGTCCGGTTAAAGCTTCAGCTAGAAGCTTACCTGCAAGGTGTGTACACGTAACGCCGTGGCCACTGTAGCCTTGTAGGTAGTAAATGTTGTCTGCAAATGAGCCGAACTGAGGCATACGTGAATAAGTCAGCAGGAAGTTTCCTGTCCACGCATAATCAATCTTAATGCCCTTCAACTGTGGGAAGACTTTTTCTAGTTTTGGACGAATCAACGACTCTACGTTTTCTGGGTCACGCGCACCGTAAACGACGCCGCCTCCGAAAAGCATTCGCTTGTCTGCCGTTAAGCGGAAGTAATCCAGCAGGTAGTTACAGTCTTCAACACAGTAGTCACTGGTTAATACTTGCTTTAGCTGCTCTTCATTCAGTGGTTCCGTAGCAATAACCTGTGTTCCACAAGGAATTGCTTTATTACTGATATTCGGTGCCAGACCACCTAGGTACGCGTTACCTGCCAGCACAACGTATTTGCTCTTAACGCTGCCTTGCGCCGTTTTCACTACTGGATTAATACCTTTATCAATCGATAGCACAGCAGACTGTTCAAAAATTTGGCCACCCAGAGAAACAAATGCCGCCGCTTCGCCTAACGCCAGTTTAAGCGGGTGAATATGGCCACCACGCATGTCCAGCAGACCGCCAGTATAAACTTTCGTACCTACGGCCTTTTCAACTTCACCTGCGTCCAGCAAAGTGAGCTGATCGTTGCCGTAGCGTTCCCAGTTTTTCTTATGCTCTTCAAGACCTTTAAGCTGCTTCTTATTCAGCGCCGTGAACAAGCCACCTTGTTTTAAATCACACTCAATATCGTATTTATCAACCAGACCACGGATGATGTCGCCACCTTCAAAGATCATGTCGCACAATGCTTTTGCCTGGCGTTGGTCGTAACGGCTTTCAATGACGTCAACATCTCGGCTGTAACTGTTGACGATCTGGCCACCGTTACGACCAGTTGCTCCAAAACCTACTTTTGCACTTTCCAGCACAACTACTTTGAAACCTTTTTCTGCTAGATGCAGTGCAGAAGAAAGACCAGAGAAGCCTGCGCCAACCACACACACATCACACTCGATGTTGTCTTGAAGTTGTGGGTAGTCCGGCATGTTTGGCACAGAGTGCGCGTAGAACGAATCCGTATGCTTGTTCATAGTGATATTCCTTTATTAATCGTCAGCTGGGTTAGAACGTGTGCCTTTTTAGGCGTGAAGGCGAATCCAAGTGGTCTTGGTTTCTGTGAATTTCTCAATGGCGTGCAGCGATTTATCTCGCCCATTTCCGCTCATTTTGAATCCACCGAATGGAACCGTCATGTCACCTTCGTTGTAGTTGTTCACCCATACCGAGCCGGCTTGTAGTCGTTTAGCGACTCGGTGAACACGGTTGATGTTGCTGCTCCAAAGTGCCGCGCCCAGGCCGTACTTAGAGTCGTTGGCAATTTCGATAGCTTGTGCTTCATCCTTGAATGGAATCACACAGAGTACTGGTCCGAAGATTTCCTCTTGAGCAACGCGGTATTGATTGTCCACGTTATCCAAAATAGTTGGCTCGACGAACGCACCTTGACCTTCAACATTGCCACCACAGCGCAAAACGGCGCCTTCAGACTGGCCTAATGTAATGTATTCCAACACTTTTGATTTGTGGTCTTGGTCAATAAGCGCACCCATAGAAGAACTAGGATCCATTGGATCTTTTGGTGCAAAAGCTTTAGCCGCTTCGATCACTTTTTCGATGAACTGCTCTTTAATGCTTTCATGAATCAGCAGACGCGTTGCTGCCACACACACTTCACCCTGGTTATAGAAGCAACCCGCTGCCGTTTCAGCCGCTGCGCGGTCTAAATCGTCACAATCTTCGAATACGATGTTGGCGTTCTTACCACCTGCTTCTGCAAAGACACGTTTCAGGTTGCTTTCGCCAGAACGAACCATCAGCTGGCCAGCGATGCGCGTAGAACCAGTGAAAGCGATACAATCCACATCTTGGTGTGTTGCCAGCGCGTCACCCGCTTCATGACCAAAACCTGTGATGACCTGGAACACTCCCTTTGGCAAACCAGCTTGTTCTGCAAGTTGACCTAAGAAGATAGCAGTGAGTGAGGACTTTTCTGACGGCTTCAGGATCACGCTGTTGCCTGCCGCAAGAGCTGGACCAAGCTTCCAGCAAGCTAGCCAAAGTGGGAAGTTCCATGGAACAACTGCCGCGACAACACCAATCGCCTGGTGAGAAATAAACGCGTGAACATCTTTTTCTGTTGGCGCGACTTCGCCATAGACTTTATCGATCGCTTCTGCGTACCAGCGTAATGATGAAGCTGCGCCAGGGATATCTGTAGAGAAGCTGTGAGAAATAGGTTTACCGGTATCCAGAGTTTCAAGCAGAGCCAACTCTTCACGGTTTTGGTCTATCAGATCAGCGAACTGTTTTAGAATCGCTTTACGATGTGCAGGGCTGCTTTCACTCCACTGACCTGATTGAAATGCTTTACGAGCGTATGACACCGCAAGATCGACATCTTCACTTTCACAACGAGCAATTTCGGTAAATATTTCGTCTGTTGCTGGATTCACGACAGGGATCGTTTTTCCACTTAATGCTGCGCTGTATTCACCGTTGATGTACGCCCTGTTTTCGATGTTTAGATTGTTTTTAAGTTCAATCCATTGTTCTTGAGTTTTCATACGCTCTCCTTGTTATCACACAAGGCAAGCACCACTTAGAATGTGGTTGGCGTATGCGCGCTTATCATTCGACAAGCCTTGTCTGTGTGATTCGTAAATCTGTGTGGCTGCGTCGTATCAATAACGTACGACTCGCCTTCTTTGATGACGAACGAACGGCCTTTGTATTCCAGAGTGATTTCACCCTCTAGTACCGTGCCAATTTCTTCGCCTTCGTGTTTTATTTCAGCTGAACCTGTTGTTCCGTGTGGTGCATATTCTTCGATCAGGAATCCAATTACCTGCTCTTTCGTGCCGTTAGTCACCAGTTTCATCGAAACGGTTTCACTGCCCATTTCGACCAGCTCTTCTGGCGTAACGACAACTTTCACTTCATCATTCTGAGTTTGTTCAAAAATGAAAAACTCCGACAGAGATAAAGAAAATACGTTCACTATTTTTTGCAACGAGCTAACCGAAGGGCTCACTTTGCCATTTTCAATCGATGAAATAGCACTGTGAGTAATGCCCGCTCGCTCGGCTAATTCTCGTTGTGACAATCCATGTTTTTTTCTTAACTGAACAATATTTCTACCAATCTCTTGATTGTCCATTCATGTGGCTCCAAAAATTAAAGAGAAGCCGCCATAATAAATTCTTTGAATAAAATTTGTGAGAAATGATTGGTTTTTGCTTTCCATTCTGGGTGCCACTGCACGCCAACGAAATATTTTTGCCCAGCCAGGCTAAAAGCTTCTATCAAACCATCGGGTGCTTTCGCTTCAACTTTGAGCTGCGGCGCCAGCTGATCAACACCTTGATTGTGCAGCGTATTGACTTCAAAGAAGGTCGTATTTTCCCAATGATTTTCAACTAACCATTGTTCAAATAAGCTCTCCTTTTGAACTAATACTGCATGAGCAGGCGCGTATTTCTGTTCGAAATCATCAACAGGTGCTTCGCGGTGATCATTAAAACCAGAATCGTGAACCGCAGGGTTAAGAGTGCCACCTAATGCAACGTTCATCTCCTGGAAACCGCGACAAATACCAAGACAAGGAATGTCTTTATCTACCGCGTGTCGAATCAGGTTCAGTGCCAATTCATCGCGCGCTTCGTCTTTCTTATTCTCAGTATGGCTAGCGTTATAGCGATGCGGCGCAACATTTGAGTGGCTGCCCGGGAACAAGAAACCGTCACAAAGCTCCAGGATTGAGTCGACTTCATCACTCGACATATCCGGCGCTAACATAACAGGTAGACCACCAAAGTCTTTCACTGCGCGTAGGTAAAAATCATTGACTGCCTGAATTTGGTAACCACCTAACTCCTTGGTGCAGCTAACAACGCCAATGATGGGTTTGCGTGTCGTTGTCATAACATATCCGTGTTCAATTTATTTAACATCAACACTACAAACCGTGTACAAAATTATCAACATCGACGTTCGATATTATCGCCACAATGTGACACAGAGCACTTTCTAGGCCATTAAATTGAATATTTATGCTCATTATATTGAACAAAACAAAAACGACTGTTACAAAATAGTTAACAACAAAGCACAAAAATAACCCATTAAAAAGTCAGAACACAAGATAAGTGGTTGTTTAAATTAAATATAACTGAATTAACACGCACATTAATTAACGCTTTGTAATTTAATTGTTAATTTAGCTATCTCTAATTTCTACTCATCTGGCTATTGGAGAAAAAAATGGAATCGTATCTACAGGAAGTTCAAAATTTTAAACAACAGTGGCCCAACATCGAGTTCGTCGACCTCATCTTTACCGACATCAATGCAACACCAAGAGGCAAACGTATCCCGGTAGAGGCTCTGGAAAAGCTTAACAAAGGTGTCGCATTACCTCTTTCAACCATTACGCTCGATACGAAAGGTAATGTGGTAGAAACGGCAGGACTAGGCGAAGACTTGGGCGAACCGGACAATCTTTGTTTCCCGATCAGCGGTACATTGATGCCAACCGCGAAAGAACAAGTTGGCCAATTGCTACTGAGCATGATGGATGATTCAGGAAAACGACCAAATCCTTTGTTCATTCGCAATATCCTCGCTTCGATGCTTGAGAAGTTAAAAGCTAAAGATCAGTACCCTTGTGTTGCTCTGGAACTGGAATTTTACTTAATTGATAAACAGCGCGGTGAGAATGGCACCCCTTTAACCGCCATCAACCCTACTAAGAAAACACGTGAGAAAGATACCGAGGTGTACGACTTAGACGGGCTTGATGACTATGCAGACTTCTTATCGGATCTCAACAAAATCGCATTGGAACAGGGCTTAAATACCTCAGGAGCTCTTTCCGAATCTGCTCCAGGCCAGTTTGAAATCAACTTTAACCATTCAAAAGATGTCCTTCGTGCGTGTGACGAAATCATCATCGCTAAGCGCCTGATCCGTCAGGTGGCACACCAGCACGGATTCGACGCAACCTTTATGGCTAAGCCTTTCGGCGAACAAGCTGGTAATGGTATGCACATCCACTTAAGTTTGATGGATAGCGCTGGCAACAACCACTTTAGCCAACAAGATGGCGAAGCGAGTCCCCTCTTTTATCAAACTATGGCGGCGATGCTGGAACAAACATCAGATGCCATGGGATTAATTTGTCCTAATGTTAACTCTTTCCGCCGCTTTGTTCCTGGAGCTTACGTTCCGACAAAAGCGGACTGGGGCGAAAACCATCGTGGTGTCGCATTACGTGTTCCTATCAGCGATAGTAAAAACCGTCGCATCGAACATCGTATCGCGGGAGCTGACGTTAACCCTTACATCCTCGCTGCAGTAGTACTTTCCGCGGTATTAGCGAGCGAAAACTATACCAAAGACCAATGTCCATCAACCTTAAGCGACGACGCGATTGACTTACCTGTGCGTATGTCAGAAGCTCTAGAGCAGTTGGAACACAGTGAGCTGGCTCAGTACATTTCAAGGGAATTTATCGATATGTATTTAGCTTGCAAACGCAGTGAACTCGCTGAATTTGAGCGCGCTATCACGCCACTGGAAATTGACTGGATGTTGCACTCGGCATAAACAAAGGAAATGTAATTTATGACTACGCAAACAAAGGCGATGGATGCGCCGTTAAAATTCAACATGCAACATATGATTATCTCGTTAATTTGTGTTGCGACATTCGTACTATTTACGACGATCGGATTAAATCACGAAGAGGGGCAAACCTACGGATGGATGAGCCTTCTTCCAACCGCATTGGTTTTAGTCTTCGCGTTAACGACGCACCGAACTGTAGAAGCGCTGTTTAGCGGCGCAATTGCCGGGGTTCTATTACTTAACCCAACTGAAGCGGTAGAACAAATCGTTGATATCTCAATGACGGTGATGATGGACGAAACCATTGCTTGGATCATCCTGGTATGTGGCTTGATGGGCGGCCTGATAGCTATCCTTGAGAAAGGCGGCAGTATCTTAAGCTTCTCAGATATGCTGGTAACAAAAGTTAAGAGCCGCAAACAATCAATGGTAATGACGTTTTTGCTTGGCATTGTTATCTTTATCGACGATTACTTAAACGCGATTGCTATCTCTTCATCAATGAAGAAGGTAACCGACGGCTACCAAATCTCTCGAGAAAAGCTATCGTACCTTGTTGACTCAACGGCGGCACCGATCTGTATTCTTGTACCAATCTCGACTTGGGCTATCTTCTTTAGCTCTCTTCTTGAGTCAAATGGCGTTGCTGAGACAGGTAAAGGTATTCAAACCTATATCGAAGCGATCCCATACATGGCTTATGGCTGGGTAACGTTAGCCATCGTTCTGTTGGTTGCGATGGAAAAGATTCCAGATCTAGGTGCGATGAAAGCAGCAGAACAACGAGCTAAGAATGGTCAAGTTCGTCCTGACGGCGCGACCGATGTAGATTTTGGCTCTGATATTGCGGCTCATACTAATCCAACAATGGGTCTGATTAACTTCCTACTGCCTATGGTTGTTCTGGTTGCAGCAAGCTGGTACTTCGGTATTGACCTATTGGCTGGTGTATTCGTAGCAATTATCTTCACGGTTTGCTTCTACGGTCTACAACGACTCATCTCGATGAACGACATGTTTGAAGCTGTTTATGATGGCATTAAAGTCATGTTACTACCGCTTGCGACAGTAATCGGCGGCTTTATGCTGAAAAATGTTAACGACTCGTTAGGTGTAACACAATACGTTATCGAGACAGTTAGCCCATACCTGAGCGCGTCTTACTTCCCTGCAATCATCTTCCTGATTACCGGTGGTCTGGTATTCGCGACAGCATCTTCTTGGGGCACATTCGCAGTAGCAATGCCTATCGTTCTGCCATTGGGTGAGCAACTAGGCGTACCACTACACATAACGGTTGCGGCTCTACTTTCTGCATCTGCTGCGGGTAGCCATTCATGTTTCTTCAGTGACTCAACCGTACTTTCTGCACAAGGTTCTGGCTGTACTTCAATGCAACACGCAACAACCCAGTTCCCTTATGCATTGATCGGTATTATCGCAACAGCAATTTTCTTCCTTGTTATTGGATAATCACTGACCTTTAATACCAAAAGCCCCGCTGAAAAATAGCGGGGCTTTGTTTTTTCTACCCACCCCACTAGCCCATCACACAACGGCTAAACAGTATTGAGTTCAGCCACCGCCCTTATGCTCCTGTCAGAGTTCTACCCACTTCAATTATTGGCAATTTGAGCACGAGTTCCTAACGCATAGACTAAAACTTGCATGCCTCTGCCTAACGTAGGAAGAGAATTTAGTTTTTGCGTAAGCAGTGACAAAATGGGTCAAATCGTTGTAGTTTTATGTTTAGGACGAATCGTATTAGTGTTACGAGTTGGTCAATAGCTCGCCGCAGGGTAAAAAGCGAAATCGAGATGTCTTACTAAATCAGTAGCACAGGGACGTAATAGGAGTGCATCATGCAATATAAACTTAAAGTGAGTTCTTTAATTAAACCTATTGTGTTAATTGCTTGCATGTTACTTAGCGCCTGCACTCAGGGTGACTGGCGAACTGCCAGCCGCGAGCCTGCAGGCATTGCTCCTAATCCTACTGATGTTAAACAAGCGGTGATCGAATTCTATGCTGCGGATGCTTTTGGATGGCGTGGCTGGTTTGCCGTACACACCTGGCTAGCGATTAAGCCAGAGAATGCAAATGAATATACCGTCTATGAAGTGGTTGGGTGGCGTGTCGGCCGCGGACAACCCGCACTTTATACCTATCAAACAGCTACACCTGATCGTTACTGGTATGGTGCTCGTCCCGAAAAAGTGCTCTCGATTCAAGGTGAAAAAGCCCGTAATCTCATTCCTAAAATTCAGCGCGTTGTAGAGCACTATCCTTACGCGAATGAATACACGCTATTTCCGGGTCCAAACAGTAATACTTTTCCTGCGTGGGTCGGTCAGCAAGTTCCCGAGCTTGATCTAGACATGCCGTTTCGTGCTATTGGTAGTGGCTACATTAACTGATTGTTCAGTAGTAAAAGCAGACACGACTGAAGTATGAAAAACATACAAAGAAGGTCAACTCGTCTACACTCAATAATGATTAGACCTAAAAGCTCAAAGAGCTAATTATCAAAACGGCGCAAGATACCTGCGCCGTTTTCTTTTATCACACCAAAAATACAGAATTCACCACGCATCACTGGATGACTAGTCAACGAAGAGTTGAGTGCTTTAAGCAACGTGAGTGAGGTCGCACCTCAAATCATGTTCTTAACTTACAAAAATGAATTTTAAATTAAAACCAAATCCAAACTTGATCAGATTAAAAAACCAAACTACGTTTTAATCATACCAAATGGTAATTTAATTACATTAAAGGGAATTATTATGTTGTCAGCTATCAAGGAAATGTTGGTTCATCCCAAAGATTACTCTGGTCACGATGTGGATACGGTGATCTCACAACTCGCCGCTCAAACAAGTACAGAGCCTTATATCTGGTCTTATATCGAAGAACAATCCGTTTACGAAAACACCTCAAATGGAATGCGCGTCTACCCGCACGAACTTCGACGATATATTTACTAAACTCTTACCAGCTCCACAACATGTGCCCTACGGTGTACTTCGGTTGTAGGGCACATTCTCTTTTTCACAAGGGCTGGCATTAAGAAATGAAGCGTTACGCAGATAACTCGCACAACGCTTCAATTGCAGCATCAGCTTTTGAAGATTGTACAAAGATATGATCGTGGTAATAGGCCGCAATGACATTAGCACTGATGCCTTTTGAAGCAAGTTTTGTGGCCACCGCAGCGGTTAGTCCGACGGCTTCGAGGCTTGAATGAACCGTCAGTGTAATTTGCTTAAACGAGCCTTCAAACGATAAACCAGCTTCTAGCGCAGCCGATTTTTCGATCACCAAAGTGAGCCCTTCAGCTTCGGTAAAGGTCGCAACAGGATTAAGTGACAAATAGTTTTTAAGCTCACCTGAAACGGTACAAAACACAAACTCAGAGTCGATGAGCTTAGGGCGTAGTGATTTAAGCAAATCATCTAATTCGGTTATCCCTGCCATTCAGATATTCTCCATAACGCTTAATAAATGATGAAACTCAAGCTTTCTTGACAAATTTCGCGGTGACCATCATTTCACCAGCGCCATCTACTTTGCAATCCAGTTGATGATCTTTACCTTCGACGATGCGTCTAATCACGGCTTTAGTGCCAATCTTTAAAACAAGAGAACTGCCTTTAACCTTGAGATCTTTCGCCAACGTGACTTTGTCCCCTTCTGCTAGCAATGTGCCATTCGCATCATTGACGCTAAAAGCTTCTTCAACTTCAGACGGATTCCATTCATAAGCACACTCAGGACAAATGAGATGGTTTTGGTCTTGGTAAACGTATTCGGATTGACAGTTTGGACAAGGAGGGAAAGCCATAGTTATCTCTTTTCTATTAAAAACTGGATGCTATGTTAATACGTCACGCTAAAAATGCACGCAATACCTAGGTGTCTTCCCTCACTAACGTTATCTCTACCCGCTCCTTTCCTTTGCCAACGTTTTTACGCTTTAAAGCGATTTTACCCACTTCCGACGTTCGTTTCAGATGCGTACCACCACAAGGAACTTGAGCGAAACCTTCTACCTTCCAATAACGCCTTTCTTTTGTTTGGTCAGAAAATTTACTTGTAATGATCGAGTCAGAATCAATTAAAGCTTGGGCTTTGGACAGAAGTGCGGGCAAAAGCGGAGCGATGTTTTCCGGCCATTCAAAATCGATGCGACTTTTGTCTTCTGAAATATGCGCGCCAATCTTAGTTATCGAGTTAAAGTTTTTCGTAAACAGCTCAAGCACAACCTCTGCCGCAAAATGTAACTTCATAAGCGCATAGCGTCGAGGCCAATCAATCTCAGTCACAACCTCATCGCCAACGGCAAAAGTTGGTCTGGTTTCAAGAGTATAAATAATACGCGAGCCTGATTTTTCAGCCTTAACCACACGAATACCAGCGATGGTTCCTTCATCGCTTTCCTGACCGCCCGACTCTGCGTAAAAAATGGTATGAGAGAGTTCAACGTTATTACCTGTAATTTGCGTAACGACGGAGATAATCTCGGTTTGATATGGATTGTTCCAAAACACCTTTTCTGTCATTTGCCTTCCTTTGCGTATTAAGTAAACTTATTCGCTAGCCATGCTAAACCAGCACTGATATTAGTCAGCGTAGCTAATCTTATAGGAAAACTGCTAGTAACATCCTAATCGCCAATAAGGTGAGTAACGTTTTGATTATCAGAATGACTTTCTTATTGCCCGCGCTAAATCTCGCCTTTGTACCAATAAACGAGCCGAGAATCGACCCTAGCACCATATAAACAATAACATTTAAGTTAGACACGAGATCACTTGTAACCGCAGCGTATACAGGGATCTTAGCCAAATGACTGATGGTTAAAAACATAGAGCTTGTTGCGATAACAGCGTCATTCGATTTCAACTGCTTGGTCAGTACGGCGAGTGACAAAGGGCCCACAGCACCAACAATAAGCCCCAATCCCGTTTGTAGAAAACCAATCAGATAGTAGCTTTCGTACCGACGTATAAAGTGCGCAAATCGCTTACTCCAAAGATTCAATAAGATATACGAACCGATTGCGACAGGGACATACTCGAAAGAGAGTTTCGATAGAAAAAAACCAAATACCAGCATACCGATTAAAGAGCCAGCCAAAAACTTAGGAAGTAACGACCACTTTACATGAGCGAGCGAGAAGAACATACGCGATGAGTTGCTGGCGAGCTGTGTCACCCCATGGATTGGTATGATTAAACTCGGGCTGAGAAAACTGGGTAGAACGGCGATCAATAGCATCCCTCCACCAAACCCAATAAACCCAGCAATCGCCGAGGTTACCATCGCAATGAACCCTAAAATAAACTCTACTGGCACCAAATTCCCCTAGCACTAACGCTTTAATATCTAGTTTTTATTTTGCTCTGGTAATTGCTCAAAACTCGGTACTTGAGACAGGTTTTTTGTCCAATTCGCACAGCTACCTACAAAAATTTTTGCCGTAGGTGATATTGGAACCGGGCCATCAAGACTACCGGCGGGGGTGACAATACATTGAATATTCTCCGCTACCGTTGGCAATGCTGAGCCACAGTTTTGACAAAAGCTCTTGCTATGTAACGTATGCGGATGTTGATAAGTCTTAACGTACGTTTCACCCTGAGTCCAAACTAACGTAGAGTCTTGAGCAAAGAGATTAGCCGCATGCGCTGAGCCTGTATCCTTCTGACAGCGAGTACAGTAGCACAAGAAGAATGACTGAAACTCACCTATGATCTCGAACTTTACACGGCCGCAAAGGCATGATCCTTTATGTACCTTTCCCACAAACCAACCCTCTCATTTACATATCAACACGTGTTGCTACAAATGCTTCTATCCACTGATTGGGCTCTGCAATAACAAACTCATAGGCACGTTGATCAGATAACGTAATGCGAATTGCTTCACTGGTAACGGGCATGATACCTGCCCCTTTTCCAATGCACTTTTCTACCGAAACAATTTCATCACGCTTTAAAATGTAGGGGCCAAATGCAAGTTTCTGACTATAGGGTTTAAAAATGACCTCTGTGTCTGTCAAAGACAACTTCCCATCTGCTCTTGCTACACCAACCTGTATCGTAGCAGTAGACGATTTAATAATTTCTCCAGCCATGATATCTCCTTATATTCTGACAGATTTAACTAATGCCTTGTTAAACACTCTCATCTTTGTGACTAATCTGATTAGTGGTTTAAAGACAATTTCGTCACCGAAATCATCATTAAACGCATTAACTATAGAGTATCAAGAGGTGGTCCGGGACATGTAGTAGAATCTGTCGTCTTCTTTTTCCACCTGATAACCGCTCCGCTGGTACAAGTGGTAAGCCGGACTAATTTTGAAAACTTTGAGCCGAACAAGAGCTCGTTTTGCCTCGTTCGCCAATCTTGCAGTTTCAGCCAATGCTGCCGCGCCAATTCCCTTGCTTTGAAATGAAGATTGGACTTGAAGGTCACGTAAGTAGCAGTGCCCATCATCATATTCCAGGCGGATTGCGCCAACGACCTCACCTTCAAACAAGATATCCCAACTTTCTAGTTTGGCGATGTGTTCCAATATCTGCTGTTGATCCCAGTCAACCGAATAATGCTCATAATAAGAACGCATATTATTAAAAGTGATCTCAGCTGACTCAGAAAAATCAGCCGTTGGCCGAAATGAAATGTTCATAATTCTCCTTTCTCCAGCTAAACACTAAAGGTAAACCACGGCTTCGACATTATTGCCATCAGGATCTAACAAAAAGGCGGCGTAATAGTTAGCCGCGTACTTTTTTCTCAACCCTGGCTTCCCATTACAACTTGCTCCATGAGTTAAGCCTGCTTGATGAAACTCGATAACTTGTTCTTTATTAAGAGCAGAAAAAGCGATGTGGCTTTTCGCGTTGTTATCACCCTTTTCAATTAGAAACCTGACGTTTGGTTCCGTGGTTAAGCCAAAACCTGCAGCAGAGTCATCTGCCCACTTTAACTCAATACCAAGTGGAGACAGTGCATGTTGGTAGAAGTCGCGGCAATTTTCAAAATCAACGACTTTTATTTCAAAATGATCGATCACTTTAATTCCTTGTGATGTGGTTTTTACATTTCCTTGTGAATTCTATTAGGCATTAACTCTCTGTAAATTAAAACTTTAGCCCAAGTGATTTCAAGTCTGCCTCACATTGCCCGGCGTTTTCAAACTGAATCGCCGCCATGCCAACCGTTTCAGCGCCTTCGACATTATATGGCATATCATCAATAAACACGGTTTCTGACGCCTTCAATGCGTACTGAGTTAACAAAGACTGATAAATTTCTGGTTGCGGTTTTAACAACCCTAGCTCAGCCGAGACTGTGGCCCCTTCAAAGAGATTCCAAAACGCATAAGTCTCTTTCAAGTACGAGACAATTTCATGCACATTATCCGTGAGTGCAAACACGCAATAGCCAGCCGCTTTAACTCGCCTGATCAGCTCGACCGAGCCATAAATTAGAATCTGGGTTTGCTTCACGTAATAAAACAATCGCTCGCAATCAAGTTCTGAGAAACCAAGAAGTTGTTGATATTGAAGTTTTGCTTCACTTTCAGAAATAATGCCTTTGTTCAGATCTAACCAAGTGTCTGACTGAAAGATACTTTTCACCTTTTCTTCTGCGGAGTCGATGTTTCCAAACGTTAATCTGACGATTTCTAGCGGCGCCCAGCGAACAACCACATTTCCGATGTCAAAAACGACATTTTTAATAGTGTTCGATTCCATTTTGTACTCCTCTCTTACTGTCTATTTCAGAAGCGGATACACGATGTAACGCTCTTCAAAACGAAATAAGCACCACCATAAAAAACGGAAGTGCCACGAGTGACGAATCTCCATCAATAATCTGGCAAAATTTATCTCTTGGCCATTGGATGGTCAGGGTTCAACTGAAGAAGATCCCAGAGGTTTCCGTACAAATCTTCAAATACGGCAACGGTGCCATAATCTTGTTCTTTAGGTTCACGGACAAAGTTGATTCCTATGGATTTCATTCGTTCGTAATCACGCCAAAAATCGTCAGTATTTAAGAAAAGGAATACTCGCCCACCCGCTTGATTGCCAATAAAATCGAGCTGTTCTGGTTTTGAAGCTCTTGCCAGTAGTAATGCCACGCCATGTGAATTAGGTGGAGCTACGACGACCCAGCGTTTATCTTCTTCCGGCTGGTATGTGTCTTCGAGAAGCTCGAATTGAAGCTTGTTTACGTAAAAATTTATGGCTTCGTCGTAGTCTTTCACTACTAACGCTATATGGACAATATTTTGCTTCATTTCGATTCCTAATGGTCTGATTCGTTACCACACCAAGTGATAGTTTATTGAATGCTTACCGTCTAGTTGCCGCATACCAAATGAACAAAAATGTATTCTTCATGTGAGCATCTAATAATTAGAGCAATGCGAGACGTACAACTCTTACTCAAAAAAACTGCAGCACCAAACAAGTCACAAGTGCTGGTAAGCCCGCGATAAACAACACTAGCCCTGTTTGATAGTTAAGTCGACGTTGTTCCTGCTGTTCTTTGTCAAAATCATGGCCTTTGACCATTTTGTAGACTTTATCAGTTCTGGGATTGGCGAGTCTGGATGCTTTACTGTCTACACCTGGCTCCCACATAATCTTCGCCAAGATCCAAATCACGATGACCACAAAAAATAAAAAATCGAGGAGCTGTGTTGCTGCAAAGAATGGCACAAACTTCGACAGAACAAACACAGTTAATGCGGCAACCATGTTAATGAGCAGTACCTTTTTAATTAAATCAAGCAACCCTTCCTCCTAGCGTTAAATCCGTTTTAAGTTACATTGAAAGCTCACGACTAATAACCGTTCCATTAAAATATTTAACGACACATCACTCACTGTTCGATTCCACATCAGGTATCTTTCGAGATTTTGTATAAGCAATGTCTTTCCAGTGGATGCCCTTTTTCAACCTTAGGATGATTGAAGTTTTGCTTTGTATCGACCATACCAATCTTCAGCATAACGCGCTGCGAAGGCTCATTTTGTAAAGCCGTAAACGCATAAACAGATGGCGCATCCAGTTCTTTAAAAGCAAATTCTAAAGCTTTATTAGCGGCTTCAGGCGCGTAGCCTTGTCCCCAAAACTCAGATGACAACCGCCAACCGATTTCAATGAACGGCGCATTGGGAAAACCACTGTTCTCATCTTGCTGATGCAGCCCAACAAAGCCTATAAACTGGCCTGTTGATTTGAGTTCAACCGCCCAAAATCCCCAGCCAATGTCAGCAATAAGGTTTTGAATTTTTTCCGCTTGTTCAAAGCTTTCCTGCTGGGAAAGTGTTGAGAGAAAATACCTCATCACATGGGGGTCTGAACATAGTTCAGCATAAGGCTGGAAATCTTCACTTTTCCACTGACGCAGAATCAATCTGCTGGTTTCCATCTTCATTTATTTTTCTCTTAATGGACTTTACGCTTCGATGCACCAAAGCTAGTGACACCGTCACTTACAAGCCACCCAATATCTGGCCAAAAGATTGGGAAACACCTTACCCATTACTACATTCTCAAGTTGACCACCGTTGGCTTCGATAACTTTTCGTGACGCGAAATTGTCGTCATCTGCAGTGATTAACGCTTGCTCAATGCCTAGCTCTTTGGCTTTACGCAAAGCCAGCCTTAGCATGTACTTTCCATGGCCTTGAGACCGATAGGAAGGCGCAATGTCGTAGCCAATATGGCCTGCTTCTAGTGTCAGAAAATCGTTGTTGATATTATGACGGACACGAATCGCACCAATAATGGCTTTGTCTGAATTGACGAGCCAAAAATGACTACAGGGTACGTATCCTTCTCTCAGGTTAACCCCATTCGCTTCATCAGTCAGTCGTTGAACGTAATGAACGAAATTGGATTTACCCTCTTGGTAGTACTCTGAGTTTTCAACATCATGTTGAGCAAAGTCATCGTAAAAATGCGCAAAGGAAGACTCAAATTCTACTGATGGTACAACTAACTCCATGAAAAAATCCTTTTAAATGAGAGCTCCTTAAACAGAAGCTCAGACACAAAACGCACCGCACGTAGCGATTCAACCTTCAATCGTTATGCATTCGTTTTGATGTGATACTGCATTTCGATGAGCTGATGTTCACCAACAATTTCAACTTCTCGAATAAACTCAAAACCAAATTTCTCATAGTAATTGCGTAAATAACCATGAGCGTGAATTTCGATAGAGCTTACCCCATCATTTCGAGCGTAATCCATTAGCGCTTGGACAACTTTAGACGCGATTCCCATTCCTCGATAAGGCTCTGTAACCGCAACTCTGGCCATAACGGAAGAGCCGTCATCTTTTATCGTTAATCGTGCCGTTGCAACTAGAACGTCCTTGTCCTCTACCAATGCATGAATGGAACCTTCATCTAATCCATCTAGGTCTAACTCTCTCGGTATCTGCTGCTCAACAGTAAACACCTGATAACGAATAGCTTGTGCTTTTTGAATGATCTCTGAGCTGTTCCCAGTAATGATTTCCATGCCAACTTCCTTTAAGCATATAACGAGGTATTTAGAGAAACAGGCTAACACGCTAACGGATTCTTAGCCCGCTTCTGGATGTTTACTTTTTACGCTTCAGGGACAGGTATCAAATTGAATGTAGCATCAAAGATTGCTTTATCCTCTTCAGATAGCAGCCCTTGAAACGCAAGCGCTCGTTCATAACATTCCAGCGCATTGGTTTGTTCATCTGCAATCTGAAATGCATGACTTAAGACGGCATTGGTAAACGCCTGAATCCAATCAGCACCTGTTCCATCAAAATAGTCAAAAGCAATTTTTGCGAACTGAAGGCTTAACTTCGATTCATTCACGCACAGTGCTCGCGCAACGGCTAAATGAGCGAGGTGTTTATTCTCATCGGTGCCTACTTCTGACCAATGATATAGTGATGAAAACGCAACAGTTAATAGTCTCTGTTTCTCTTCTGCATTTGCTGAACTCTCAGACAGAGACCAAAATTCATTGTTACTCTCAATGGCAAAGTATCGGTGTAAACGTGAGATATCTTCATTACTTGGTAGAGCCATAAATTGTCCTTATTTTTTAATTTCCTAATGCCCATTCAACGCCATGCGCTGCATGAATTTCCGTGGTGTCATACAAAGGAACCGTCGTGTCACTTTGCTTCACTAATAATGCAATTTCAGTACATCCCAGAATCACCGCTTGGGCGCCCTGAGCGTGTAAATTGGCAATGATTTTCAAGTAACGGTCTCGGGACTCGGTTTTTATTTCACCCAGGCAAAGCTCTTTATAAATAATATCGTGAACGACGGTTTGCTCATCGGCAGTAGGAACAACCACGTCTATGCCAAATTTCTCTGAGATTCTGCCCTTGTAGAAATCTTGCTCCATTGTAAAACGCGTTCCTAACAGACCAACTTTGGTGACACCGTCTTGAACCAAGCTCTCTGCGGTCGCATCAGCAATATGTAAAATTGGAATAGATATCTGCGACTCAATTTCTGGTACAACTTTATGCATTGTGTTCGTGCATATCATTAAAAAATCTGCGCCACCACGTTCTACTGACTTGGCTGCTTCGGCAAGGATCAAAGCGGTTTCTGACCATTTCCCTTGATGCTGTAGCTTTTCAATTTCGTCAAAGTCGACACTGTATAAGCAAATTTTTGCTGAGTGCAAGCCACCTAACCTTGACTTCACGCCTTCATTCAGTGCTTTGTAATAACTGGCGGTGGATTCCCAACTCATTCCACCTAACATGCCTACTGTCTTCATTTTTCTTCCCTTACTTGAACCATCAATCGCTCAATTATGATCGTTCCTGCCACGTATACTCCATTTGACGCGCGACCAAATCGGCCAGCTCACGACTATGTAGCTGTGAAACCAGATATAAGCTCATATCGATACCGGCAGAGATGCCTCCAGAAGTGGTGTATTTTCCTGATGTGACCCAGCGTTGATCGTCAATCACCATTAGGTCAGGAAAGCGACGCGATAAATCAGGTATGTCTTCCCAGTGGGTTGTGACCGTTAAGCCCGAGAGAGGTCCGGCACTGGCTAATAAAAATGCACCGGTACAAACCGATACCACCCGACTTGCACCTTGATCAACCGATTTGATCCAGTTCAATACCGGTAACTTCGTCATTTCCTCAGTGTGTACACCGCCCACAACAACCAACAAATCAATATCGGGATGATCATGAATAGAATAGTCAGGTAAGACGTTGAAGCCACCTCTTGCGACAACGGTGTTTTTAGTTTCTGCGACGAGAAACACATTCCAATCACTTGTCTCTAATCGCTTTGCGGTACTAAACACTTCGAAAGGCCCGGAGAAATCCAGCACCTCTGCCCCGTCATAGATGTATATTCCTATATTCATAGTGCCTCCATGCACATAAGCTATTGTTAGCACTTTAGCTTTTTACCCATTGCCTGAGCAACCCTTGCATACTCTTTCCGACTAACACAATAAGAACGGCTCCAAGTAAAACAGGAGTAATAAGGAAAGCCCATCCCTGCCCTGACAGCATAATCAACAACGGATTTGCCCCTGCTGGCGGATGCGTGGTTTTCGTCACTAGCATCAGACTCACTGCAATCCCAGTAGCCAGTGCCAGAGTCAGAGGTGAAACACCAATATATTGAGTAAAAAACACCCCTACAAATGCAGTAATTAAATGCCCAAAGATGACATTTTTAGGCTGCGCCAACGGACTCTCGGGTACGCCAAAAACCAGTACAGCCGTCGCTCCAAAAGGCGCCATGAGCAGCGCGACATCACTCATTGTGGAATCAAAAAATGACAGCAACCCTATTGCCAGAAATGCCCCAATGCCTGCGATAACAGATAAACCAAAATTCTTCATACTATTCTCCGAATAAAAGTAGACCAACCTGTCTACCAAACTAAAATAGACAAATCGGTCTACTTTTGTCAAACTACTTTTACGGGAGGAGCCTTATGAGTAAAAAACGTCAGTTATTAGTGGATACCGCGTTATCGCTTTTTTATGCCAATGGAATTAACACTATTGGCATCAATGAAATTTTGAGTGTCTCTGGCGTGGCTAAGCGCACACTTTACACTCACTTCTCAAGTAAAGAAGCGCTGGTGCTGGCCGCTTTGCAGCAAAGGCACGACACGTTTTCTAACTGGCTAGATCAAAAACTAGCAGGCTCGAAGACAGATAAAGAATTGATAAATAGATTGTTTTCAGCACTATCAAGCTGGTTCAACAATCAGGAACAAGATTTAGGGAATTTCAGAGGCTGCTTTTTTATCAACACTTCGGCAGAATTCAGTGATTTGAATAGTGAGATCGCACGTTTCTGTGGGCATCACAAAGAAGAAGTCCGACAAATCATCACCAGTCATCTAAAAAGTACGGAGAGTACGTTGCTAAATGCCATTTGCATTTTAAAAGAAGGCGCGATTGTCACTGCGCATGTAAGTGGAAATAACCAAGATGTTACCCATCAATGTATTCAAATTCTGAACCAAATGATAGACGGTTAACAGCAGTTGGAGAGAGTAAATAAAGTACGCGGGTTTATTGAGTTGTGACGGTTCGAACGATGCCCCATCGCAAAAACACGGCATCATCAAGGAGTAACTAAACTATAGAAACTTTACTCTCTCATCAATACACTCATAAGACCCCATTTCGAACTCGCGACATATCCAGGGCCGGTTTTCATATATTGAGCACATGTACGTTTCTCTGTCTAAAGCCGCGCACCAACCGTCATCCAGTCTCATCATGGTTTCACCACCATACTGGTCGCGGGAAATGAATTGCTCTGGAACACCTGTATCTGAAATGATCATAACTTCGAGGCGGCAGCAACACGCTTTGCAGTTTGAGCAAGACGGTGCTTCTGGAGAGGTATTTTTAATCGGTATATTCATGGGTAACTACAATTTCGTCAATTGTGCATGATACCTTAAATCTAATATGACTTTCGGAACTTTATAAGAAATATTTACGTTAGCATTGATTGATTAAGAATGGCTAATTTATAAATAAACTGCACAGCAAACACGCTTTTAGGCTCGCTCTACCTTAGTGACAACAATTCTTTACTTGGTTTGTCAGAACTTACCTGAGACAATGGTCACAACTTACTACAGGCGAAACAATATGAAACTTTTAGTCCGCAATCTTGCGCGAACCACGACCGAACATGAAATTCGTGTTCTTTTTTCAGCCTACGGCACCGTCACTGAGTGCAACCTAGTATTAGACCAAGAAACTGGGCAATCTAAAGGCTTCGCATTCGTTGAAATGCCAGATAAAGATGAAGCGAAAAATGCACTTGAAAACCTTCATCTCACTAGCGTAGCCAAGAGCAAAATCCGAGTTAAATTCGCTCAAAACTAAGCAGCCTTCGGAGCCTGGTTAACCACGCGTTATACAGGTTCCTTTGTTTAACTTCACCAGCGTTAACCCTTGTTCCCTGTCTGATATCTTCGCCAGACAAAAAAAACGCAACGTACACCTAAACGCTACACGTTGCGAATATCAATTTAAGTACTAACTTTTACGTGATATTACCTAAGCCATGATATGGGTAGCGCAAAGCTTATTACCCGCAGGATCACGTAGATAGGCAAGGTACATTTCGCGTGGACCAACCGCTCTTACACCTGGTGGATCTTCACAGTCAACACCACCACTCTCCAAGCCGGCTTTATGCCACAACTCGACTAATTCTGGGCTTTCCACTTTGAAGCCAATAGTCATACCATTTCCTGAAGTTGCAGCTTCACCATTGATTGGCGCGGTGATAGCAAAAGTCCCCTCAGGATGAAAATAGAAACAGCGTCCATGTGGATCTAAGACACCTTCTTGGTAGCCCAGAACGGCTAAGATGGCGTCATAAAATTGCTTGGATTTATCGATATCATTCGAGCCAACCATAACGTGACTAAACATTTATATGTCCTTTTTAGAGTGTTGTTGAACTTAACCTACTCTGCTATATCAACTTTCTTATGTCTATTGATGCTTTGTTAAGGTGTGAAGCACGTAATATGATATTTTATGTTTTGCTAATATAAGTAAAATTCAAAGGGTGAATGCGGAGCAAGCACCGAATCGGCTTCCTCCGATTGAGTGTCGTATTAACCACCGATGTGGCAGGCAAATCCCATGGATTCAACTTTGCGTTTTAATTGCTCGATTTTTTCATCAGGATTCGATGCCGTATTTTCCATTGGTTAGATACGCCCCATAAGCAATCACACTATGTTGGTATCTTAAGTTTACACTTCGTCTGACCATGTGAAGATAGTGTATTAATACATATTCACAACTTACATGCCTGAACCCATCAGTTTTTCTGGGTAAAATGAATAAGACAAAGATGCGTTCCAAAAAGCATGAAGTAAAATAGTAACCAATGTGGCCCAACAATGCCCATATTTAACTCGGAAGTATTCGTAAGTCACTGCAAACGCCACTCCCAGACCTAACGCATTTACCGCGTTTGCAATATTATTAGTCAGGTGAGTTAGAGAAAATAAAAAGCTCGCAATGAGTATAGATAAAAACAGACTACTTGTAATTTTACGAGAAATATTTTGAATAATGACTTGGAAAATAATTGTCTCAATAACAGGAGCTAATACAACCAATGAAAAATAATCAATGCCAGCCCACACTTCAGCGTATGAATAAATAGAACTTAAATCAATATCAAAATAATGGTCAATTGCAGTAGAAACAGATAGCAGCGTATTATGCGTCAAACTAGACCAAGTACACATTAGCGCGTATACAATAAAGATAAACTTAGCATTGGAGAAGTCATAAATTTTCATCAACTTCTCATCATAAAACAGAAAGTACTTCATAACTCCCCAGATAAAGTATCAATATACCAATTAAAAACATAAACTTGAGTTAACATCAACTACGACTCACTTTTTGTCTTTTTTCTTTTTCATATCGTGCCTCTTGAATGACCCATGAGCACCAAAATGAAAAGGGTAGAACTAAAAGAATGACTACCATCTCGAGTGATTGTTCGAAAATAAAGTCTATCATTGACACTTCATCGCTATTTATAGAATGCACGATAAAACGAATAGTGAAGACGACGAATAAAATAGATATGCTATTAAATAATACATATTGGATGAAACCTTTGGTCCGCGTTTTTGACCAATGCTCAAACTGTGATTTATTCATTTCTAACCATCTTTAGCAACCTGAAATCAAAGACATGCTAGTAAGTTGTTAGAAAATCACTACTACAAAATTCCAAATATTCGACCGGATTAAAAAAGTGATAGCTCCGAACAACAACAGATGATTTAAATCATAAAACCAAATGTTTATTTTTAATTACTTAATCACTTAGTAATTAGAAACATTTGAAGTCCGTCGCATTCCCCACAGCCTGAGATAAATCATCCATAAAGGACGGACTTTTTGACATTCCCACCACCTTGATCACCTTAGTCTTATTTGCCGGTGAGCACGTATGTGCTGATAACATCGACTGAACATTTGTTTGATCAGGCGATGGAATTTAAAAGGATGCGATCAGGTTATGGGTCGCTAAGAAACTATGCTCTTGTTTGTCCTTACTTTTTATATGACCATACAAGCATATTGTTTATCAATGTCTAAAGAATGGGGTTGAGCAAGCGGATGGTTTTTGAACGCGCGAATAGTGACTCCGATTTGGTGGTTTTTAAATAATAAGGTTATACGACGTTTAAGGTATTCCACATGAATGTAAATATTAGTGCCGTTGCGACTGCAATTTCACTGTCTCTTTTGGCAGGTAATGCTTATTCTTCTGAACAAAATCAACAAAAGACAGAAGTAATACAATCGGTAGTCGATACTGTCGCCTCTTCGCTTGAAGTTCACATCGCATCAATTGAACATCAGCCAGCTGATACCAAGGCGAAATGTCCCGGAGGATATTGCTATCGCGCTGAGATCACCCTGACAAATAAAGGCAAAAAAGAGATTGGTGGAGACTGGGAAATCTACTTCTCTAACCTTCGCCGTATTTTGGATACAAAATCAGATTTATTCGAAATTACGCACGTGAATGGAGATCTTCATCGAATCGTACCAACCAGCAAATTTAAAGGCCTGAAACCAGGTGATTCCGTCGCAATTCAGTTTGATGCCGAGCACTGGAAAATCGTCGATTCTGACTACATGCCTCGCTACTACGTGGCAGCACAAGGAGCTGAAGCTCGAGTTATTCCAAATACTATTCCGCAGGAAGGAGATGGCCTAGCCGACTTGTCCGGTTACCTGGATTTGATCAGTACCGCACCGGAAGACGCCAATATGTGGCAACGTTACCCAGAAGACAGCAGCATCATGGCAACCGCTGGAACACGATATGAAAGAAACCTTGCAGTAAAAGATCTCGGCTTATCATCTGTCTCTGCCAAAATCATCCCTTCCCCTATCGATATAAAGGTGCATAACAGCAGTGTTAACATCAGCGCCGGGCTAAATTTGAAAATAGAAGAAGATAGCCTGACGGCAGACCAGCTAGACGCGCTCGAACACCGCTTCAACCAGCTTGGCGTCACACCGAATAAAGGGATTCCCGTTGTAATTTCTGTCGACCCTAAACACAAGACATTTAAAGGAAAGACTAAGCAGGAAGCCTATACCCTGAAGGTGACACCAAAAGAAGTCCGGGTCGTTGGGGCTGATCCAGCAGGTGCATTTTATGGCGTTCAGTCATTAGCAGCGCTCGTCACAGTCGGCAGCCCGACTATTCCTGAAATCACTATTGATTACGATGCACCACGATTTGAACATCGAGGTATGCATTTGGACGTAGCTCGCAATTTCAAATCAAAGGCTGAGATCAAGAAAGTACTCGATCAAATGGCCGCATACAAAATGAATAAGTTTCACTTCCATCTCGCAGACGATGAAGGTTGGCGTTTGGAGATTCCCGGCTTGCCAGAGCTCACCGAGGTTGGCGCACAACGTTGTCATGATTTGAGCGAACGTCAGTGCCTGTTACCACAAGTTGGCTCAGGTCCGGATGACACCACATCTGGCTCTGGCTACTACAGTGTTGACGATTATGCGGAGATCTTAGCCTTCGCTTCAGCACGTAATATTCAGGTTATCCCGTCTATGGATATGCCCGGCCATGCACGAGCAGCCGTAAAATCAATGGAAGCGCGCTATCACAAATATGCGGAACTTGGAGATATGGCTGCTGCTGAAATGTACCTACTTACTGACAGGCATGACGGCTCGGAGTATTTCTCGGTTCAAAACTACACTGACAATACGATTAACCCTTGTATGGAATCGAGCTTTGTCTTCATGGACAAAGTCATTTCAGAGATTGCTAAACAACATAAAAACGCGGGGCAACCTCTGGTGGACTATCATATCGGCGCTGATGAAACCCACGGAGCTTGGGTTGATTCCCCGGTATGTCGAGCACTGTTTGTCGATCCGACCAATAATATCGATAACGTGGCCAACCTTGGTGGATATTTCATTGAACGAATCAGCCATATCCTGGAAGCCAAACAACTAAACCTCGCCGCATGGAATGACGGCTTAAAACATGGCAGTTATATGGACCCAACCAAGCTTGCTGGTGACGCTTCAGCCTATACCTGGTCAGCCCTATTCTGGGGTGGTGCGAATGAAGCCCACTCCCTCGCCAATGCAGGTTATAACGTTATCTTGTCATTGCCTGAGGTCACCTACTTTGACCACCCATACGAAGCCGATCCAAGAGAACCGGGGAACTATTGGGCAGGACGTTATACCGATACGCAAAAAGTCTTTAATTTTATGCCGGAGAACTTACCAGCCAATGCTGAGACCATGACGGACAGAGACAATAACCCATTCGAAATCCCTGCCAGCACAGTAGCCCTTCAGGATGGTAAGCGCTTTAAAGGCATGCAAGGCCACGTATGGACAGAAATGGTTCGTACTGATGAACAGTTGGATCACCGTGTTTTCCCTCGCATTTTAGGCATTGCAGAGCGAGCATGGTCAAAAGCGGACTGGGAACTAGAGTACGATGCTGAAAAAGCGTATCGAACCAATACCTCAGGATATAAAGGCACTGACCATATGGGTAAACGAATAGTAAATCGTGATGACGACTGGACCGAATTTGCCAATACTCTGGGTTATAAAGAGTTTGCGAAGTTGGATGCCGCAGGTGTGGCCTACCGCCTTCCAGTTCCCGGAGCGAAAATCGACAAAAGCGGAAAGCTGTCAATTAATAGTGCATTCCCTGGTGTTACCGTTCAATACTCAGTCAATGGTACAAGCTGGCAAAACTACGATCACTCGAACAAACCAACAGTGAAAGCTGGCGTGAAGATACGCTCGATAGCCAGCACAGGTCGTGCAGGTCGACAGATTGTCGTTAACTAACCTATAGTTGGCTAACTGTGGCTACCTGATGGTTAACCCCCTCAGGTAGCCTTTTACCATGCACATCATTTGATTTTCGGAGGAGATGGATGCGTGTATTGATCGTCGAAGACAGTATTCAAATCGCGGCGAATATTGGTGAATACCTTGAAATAATGGGTCACTCGGTAGATTTTTCTTACACAGGACAAGCAGCTCTCGAGTTATTATCCGAGAACCAATTCGACGTGATGATCTTGGATGTTATGATGCCTGGTTTAGATGGGTTATCTACGTGCAGGAAAATAAGGGAGCAAGGTCGTGAACACCTGCCTATTTTGTTTCTCACCGCTTGCGATACATTGGAAGATAAACTGGCTGGTTTCGCAGCAGGTGGCGATGATTACTTAGTCAAACCATTTGCTATGCAGGAGTTACTGGCAAGGCTCGAGGCGCTCACATTAAGAGCCAAAGGCGGCAGAAGTCACGAGATCACTTTTTCCGGTTTAACCCTTTCCACCGAAACAGAACAAGCTTTCTTTCAAAACAACCGATTAAAGCTGGACCCATTGTTGTTCAAGCTATTAAAAACCTTACTGCTGTCCGCTCCCCGTATCGTACATAAACAAGATCTTGAATACGAACTTTGGCATGGTGAGACCATCGATAGTAGTGTTCTGAGAACACATATTTATCGGCTGAGAAAGGTACTGCCTGAAGGATTGCTGGAAACCGTACGAGGAAAGGGCTATCGCCTCAATGAGATTAACTAGTCAATATTTTCAAAAACGGCTTTATAACCGAGTTTTCGCTTTGATTATGGGGCTGGTCTTATTATTAACCCTTAGCCTTTTACTAATGGCTTGGATTAACGCGCAACTGCACACAGACAGCCTGGTCAATCAAAAGTTGAATCAGCAAATGCGCTTCTTACTAGATGATTCCATCAAAAAAGGTCGCCTGGTCAAAGTTAATTCGCCGATGTTTTCCAGCTTTGTGGGGTCGGATAAAGGCTTACCGCTTTATTTGTCAGGCTTAACAGAACAAGGGGTATTCGAAATTGAACACCCGAAAGTGCACGTGCAAGTAGTCAGTTCTCCATTTTCCGATGGCTTGCTTTATCTGCTCTATTTCCCTGAGAAAGATCTAGAGAGAAGCCTTTATCAGAATAGGCTCAAATACTATGTTGTTATCGGTGTAATGGCGTTAATGGGCATAGGACTTATTGCCAGTCTTTACATCACCCGGATTATTGTTAAGCCCATCACCACTCTGCAGAAAAATATTGAATGTGCCAGCCCTGATTCACCTCCTGCCGTGTTGGACCGGCAAGATGAGCTAGGTCAGTTGAGTCGGAGTTTTACTAACGCATTTCAGCGAATACGAGCATTCGTCGAGCGAGAGCACAACTTTACCCGGTTTGCCAGCCATGAGCTCAGAACGCCAGTCACTATTATACAGGGGGCATTGGAAGTCATTGCCTACTCACCTGATCTTGCTAAAGCGCAGCCAGCGTTGAGTAGAATTGAAAGTGCAAATAAAGATATGCAGGCCTTAATTCACACTTTTCTTTCTATTAGCCGAGAGTCCAAAACAGAGCAGGTAGAATTGTTGTCGTTACAAGAAAGTCTGGACTACTGCTTACAACAGTTAAGAACAGACAAGGCTGACATACTGTCGGTTCAATACAGTCTCAATTCAAAATCGGTGAATAAAATACTGGCCCATGTCGTGATACAAAATGTGTTAAGAAATGCCTTTAGTTATAGCGCCAATAGTGTGGCAATAGAATTAAAGTACGATCGACTGGTGGTTTCGAATGACATCGACCCCGACTGCCACTCTGGCTATGGCCACGGCATCGATATTATCAATGCTATATGCGAAAAAGCCGATTGGTTGGCTTTCTATCGGTGTCATAACAATAGGTTTAGTTGGCTCATCTATTTTTGATAGTGGTGAAGTAGCATACCACCTAACCCATTAAACCGTAGATAGGAATGCTATGTTAAACCCATGCCTTGGGCGCCACTTTCACACGCGTGTTATATCCAAAGCGATTTGTTTAGCACCCATTTTTCGAGTTCTTCGTTATCATCATCAATCACCATGCCTGTAAACACGAAATTATTAGCATTGACAACACTCAGTGAAGCCAGGTTCGTTGACGAAATCAAAGCAACTACGTTTTCAACGATACCAGAGCCAAACGCTAAATTACAAAGTTGGTTAACGGCAGACTTTGCCAACCCACGACCTTGCTGTTCTGGCGCTACATTGTATCCAATTTCCACCTCACCAGCTTTAGGGGCATCTTTAAAGCCGCAAAAACCAACGACATGATCTTGGGATAACATCATGTAAGGTAATGACCATATATCAGCCATCGCGTTTTGAGTGTGTTGAACTGAACGATTGAGAACATGCTTTGGCGGGATAGAACCGTTACAAAACTCAATGTCTATACCCGATGTATCCGCGATCAATTGATGAAGTTGTTTTTTATTTATCTGCTGAAGTTCCATTATCTACTCTTGAGAAAATGCCTCTGATGTATCTAAAAATGAACGCTGCCAGAAACCACCTCAAATCGACGCTATTCATAGCGAGGAGAATAAATAAGCTCCCACACCGAGTGGAATAAGCGTAATTACGCACAAAGCAGCACTTCCAATTTTATCAAAAAGTGAAGTAAGACTCTGAACTTTAATCGCCTTACGCAGCCTGATTAAAGATATCACTGAACCACAAAACCATACTGCAGTGAACATTATGATGTGACGATCGCTACCTTGGAGCCATACATTCTTTAGCGCAATGAAAAACACACCATGCATCAGCAAGGTGATTACAATAACAATTCTTGCCACTTTCATATCCCCAGCCAAAGCTTAACCCCACATTAATAAAGGATTTGCAGCAGCAAAATATCCGCAAATCACGTTATTATAATCAATTGAATCTGGCACATCGGATAGAATAGACAACTGACACCCAGTGTGAACCCATCCTATGTCAAAGTATTGTTACTTTTAACATTAATAGCAGAACTTATCATGTATTGGGAAGCCCAAGCGGCCATATAAGCAAATAAAATCAAGCAGCGTCGATACCTTGCTGATTCCAAGGGCGGACAATAGAGTATGCGGTCATAGTGGGATGAGATACAAAATTGCTTAGTTCAACAACAGGCATAGGTTTGGGTTTGGGTTTAGGCAACGGGAGATTAACCAGCCTTTATAGTGAATCTACAAACCCTGGAAATATTCTTAATGGCATAAAAAAGCTGGCTATTCGCCAGCAAAAAGAAAAAAAGGTAGCGCGCGCTGCCACGCGCTAACCCATCCGGGCCCCTACCATGCCCTACCAAAACGGATAAAAGGTTTGATTAGCCTAATGTTGGCATATTAAATGAGCTTGAGTGTTGCTCTAGGCGAACATCACTTGCAGGCCAGCGGCTAGATACTGTTTTCATTCTTGTGTAGAAACGAACACCGTCATTACCGTGCACATTTAATGGACCGAAAACAGAACGTTTCCAACCACCAAAGCTGTGGAATGCCATTGGTACTGGGATTGGGATATTGATGCCTACCATACCAGCCTGCACATTTTCACTAAACTGACGAGCCGTTTCACCATCACGAGTGAAGATAGCCGTACCATTGCCGTATTCATGACGGTTAACCAGTTGGATAGCCGTTTCAAAGTCCGGAACACGAACAATCGCAAGCACAGGGCCAAAGATCTCTTCTTTATAGATAGTCATCTCTGGTGACACATTGTCGAACAATGTTGGACCCACAAAGTATCCATTTTCAAAACCATCAACACTCAAAGAGCGACCATCGATAAGCAGATCAGCCCCCTGCTCTACACCTGAGTCGATGTAACCAATGATTTTCTCTTTGTGAATTTGAGAAATCACTGGCCCCATATCATTTTCTTTACCTTCGACAATGCCAGGGCCAATGGTCATTTTGTCAACGCCGGTACGCAGTTTATCGATAAGGTGATCCGCTGTTTCGTCACCAACGACTACTGCCACTGAAAGAGCCATACAACGCTCGCCAGCCGCACCAAATGCTGCACCGATAATCGCGTTCGTTGCCATATCCAAATCTGCATCTGGCATTAAGATACAGTGGTTTTTAGCGCCGCCCAAAGCCTGACAACGTTTACCATGTGCTGATGCCGTTGAGTAAATGTACTCAGCAATTGGTGTTGAGCCAACAAAGCTAACCGCTTGAACACGTGGATCCGTTAGTAGTACATCTACAGACTCTTTATCGCCATTCACTACATTAAACACGCCGTCAGGAAGACCCGCTTCAGAAAGTAGCTCAGCCAAAATCAAAGAAGTTGTTGGATCCTTTTCTGACGGTTTTAGAACGAATGTGTTACCAGTCGCAAGTGCAATAGGGAACATCCACATTGAAACCATCGCAGGAAAGTTAAACGGAGTAATGCCCGCACAAACGCCTAGTGGTTGCATCAGTGAATGGCTATCAACACCAGTACCCACGTTAGCTGAATGCTCACCTTTTTGAAGATGAGGAATGCCGCAAGCAAACTCAACCACTTCCAGGCCTCGAGTTAGCTCGCCCATTGCATCTGAGTAAACCTTTCCGTGCTCAGTAGAAATCGTTTTGGCAAGCTTGTCCATATTAGCTTCCATTAACTCTTTGAACTTAAATAGGATTCGAGCACGTTTTAATGGCGACATTTTCGACCATGCAGGAAATGCCTTAGCAGCAGATTCAATTGCCAGTTCCGTTTCACTCTTTGAGCTAAGAACGACTTGGCGAATTTGTTCACCAGTAGCTGGGTTAAAAACTGGAGCAAATTTGCCGCTTTGGCTTTCCTGAATGCTTCCACCGATATAGTTATGAATAGTCTCCATGACCAACTCCTATTTTAGACTGACTGAGCGACTTGTTTCGCGTTGTACTTATGGCTATTTCTGTTTTAAAAAGCGGTTTATAACGTCAAATTGAGCTTCGTTTATTGATGTCAGGTTTGCTTTTCCTTATCGAACGAAACTATTCTATGAAATTAATTTTTCATTTTCAATATATATGAAAAATTTAATTTACACTTTTGAAACGCCAGATCACAAAAAGAAACATACGTCAGCTAGAAACAGAGTAAGTCCTTTACAACTAGGTTGGTTTCTCTAAGGGAGTGAAGGGTAATATTTAAGGACCACGAAAAGTATTTTGAAATAAGGACACTTTTTAGGTGTGGGTTCGCAAACGACTGAAACGCTGTACTCGTCGAATCTGTACACTGAAGTCAGAGCGTTTAATTCAATGTGAGTGGTTGGTGTTCGCTACAATGACTGACAGCAGGAACGTCCTTGATTAAATTGGAAATGAACAGACTCTGGCGAGTCGTGTTTTGGGAGAGATACGTTATGATTCTTCTCGAAGTACATCCAGTATTTCATAGTGGACTGTGCCACTATTCTGCCCTGCTGCTTCTATCTGGTGGTAATTTAAGTTCATCATCAACACTAACATTGGCGTTTTAGTTCACCTGACTGTTGTGCTGTCCTTTGGTCATAGTTCCACCAGCTTTGAGACTCGCCTTAACACCCTAGTCGGGTAGACTACTCAACTTTCCACTATTCCCGCGAAGTATTACTGCCTATTTATCTATTAAACTACTGACAGCATACGAGGTAAGCTTTTTATATACCTCTAAATTAAAAAATCATTTAATCAGCTGTTTTTATTAAATTTTATCCATGTAACACTGTAAATGATGTCACCAGAAGTAGCAGAAAATACAACTCACTACCGTTACTCTTAGTCAACATCGGCATGTTGTTTTGTACAAATTCATTAAAAAGAAACGCTAAAGGCTTTTGGTCCGCTTTCATCTTAATGCTATTGGTTTCTGGGTTTTCTTCCGCGTCTTTTACCATGTAGTACGCGTTGTAAGCGACTGCTCCGTACATATCATTCTCCTCATAAAATTTGGGTTGCTTGTGGTTCAGGTACTGCTTTTTTGAAAAAAGCCATAAATGAAAAACGCTTTTTCTCTGTCTTCACCGCTTCGACTTCTGAGACAGCTTGATTCTCGCGCGCGTCTTTAACCATGTAGTAAGTGTTGTATGCGATTGCTCCGTACATATCGTTATTCCTTATACAGTTTGAGTTGTTTGTGGTTCTAGTACTGCTTTGTTGAAAAGTGCTTTAAATGAAAAACGCTTTTTCTCTTTCTTCACGGCTTCGACTTCTGAAGCGACTTGATTCTCGCGAGCGTCTTTAACCATGTGGTAAGTGTTATATGCGATAGCTGCGTACATAATTTATTCTCCAAATGTTTGTAATTTTCCTACATCAACGGGAGTAAATATAGATCCAGCTCACACAAAATGCAATAGATATTTTAAATTTACAGTTAAATAAAATAAACATTTCCACACCAGAACATAATCAATTGAATTTATTGGACAATTCAATTTAAAGCCTGCCGAAGCTATGTTTCATGGCGTTCAGGACAACGAAAACAAAGCACTTTTTCAGCTAAAGAATGCCAGGCTGTGTAAGCGCAGAGCAAAAAATTAAGCCGGAATGCCTTCTTGTAAGAAAAATACATTACGTAATTGGGCGAGCTTGAAATGAAAAGTTTGTTTATAAGTGGGCAAAATTGCAGGAAAGCACCATCTCTCAACGAGTAAAGAGAAGTAATACTGAGTGGCAAAGCAGTGAGTGTAAGTTAGGCAAGAGTAAGCAGGCTTAGGGTGATAGACGCGCTCTTCAGCTGCTGGAAAGCAATTTGGAAGAGCGCGCTACATGATTTGAAATAGTATGGCTTAGTCGGCAATCGATTGTCGACTTCGGACTATTCTATTCGCCTTCATTCCAAACCGTTTTGTAAAGCTCGATGGTTTCTTCTAAAGAAGGAACGCGAGGGTTATTACCTGGTGAACCTGAATCCAGTGCTTGTTGCGCCATGGTGGACAGCAGCTCAAAGAAACGCTCTTTATCAATACCATATTGAGACGGCGTAGGAACGGATAGCTCTGTATTTAGTGCACGCAGTTCATTAACTAACTTCTTACATGCAATTGCATTGGTGTCAGACATCGAGGCAACACCAATAGCGCGAGCACACTCTGCGTAACGTTGCTCAGCGCTTGGGATGGAAAACTCGGTGATAGCAGGTAGCAACATTGCGTTTGATAAGCCGTGAGGAACATGAAAAAACGCACCAATCGGTCGGCTCATGCCATGCACTAATGCCACTGATGCATTAGAGAATGCCACTCCAGCCAACGTCGCACCAAACATCATATCAGAGCGCGCGGCTTCATCTTTTGGATTGTGATAAGCCTGACGAATACTCTTACCAATTTTTTCCATCGCGATCAGAGCTTGAGTATCTGAGAATTGGTTCGCTTTTTGACTAACATACGCTTCAATAGCATGAGTGAGCGCATCCAGGCCACAGTCAGCAGTGACGCGTGGAGGAAGTGACATAGTTAGTTCGTAGTCCACCAGCGCAGCGATAGGCATAAATCCAAGACCAGAACACAACATTTTTTCGTCATGCAGATCGTCTGTAATCACCGTGAAGCGAGTGACCTCAGAGCCGGTTCCAGCAGTGGTAGGAATGGCAATGATCGGAAGCCCGGCTTCGCTAACATCACGCGGGAATTTGTAATCGCGTACTTGTCCACCAAATTTACCAACTATCGAGATAGCTTTAGCACTGTCGATTGGGCTACCCCCACCGATAGCAATAATGGAGTCAAATCCTCCTTCACGCACCATTTGTACACCTGCCTCGATTGAGCTTACTGTCGGCTCTGGAATCGTATCAGAAAATACGGAAGCCTCGATGCCCTGGGCAATTAGCGCCTCTTGAACTTTTGCTACATAACCTAGTTGAACCATCATCTTATCGGTGACAATTAACGGTCGAGATGCACCTACGCTTGCCATTACATCCGCAGCCTGAAGTGATGCCCCTTTGCCTACATGCATAATCCTTGGTAATACGATTCTTGCGCTCATTCTATTTCCTTAATCATTACATTGGTCGTGAATTCTAAGAGTAGATGAAATACTTGCTCTTAAACGTACCATTCGAATCAAATTTATTGAAATGAATTTTTCATTTTATGTGAAGAATGAACAGTCCAAATACGCCTTATCTAGTGTTTTACTGTCTTTGATCAATATATCGGATGATTTACCTACATGAACTCAATCTTTCACTTTATTTAAAATAAAATGAATGTTTCAATTTATCCATATTTTGGAAATAACATTTGATTACATATTGGAGATTACCGTGGACGTTGGAATATTGGGCATATTGCTGTCGTTAGTTTTGTTGATGTACCTCGCGTACCGAGGCATGTCAGTCATTTGGTTAGCACCTATTTTGGCATTAGTTGCTGCTCTGTTTTCTGCCGGAACGTACATGATGGCCAGTTATACAGAAGTCTTCATGTTAAGCGCAGCAAACTATGTAAAACTCTATTTTCCGGCCTTCTTGCTTGGTGCGATTTTTGGCAAAGTGATGGATGACTCTGGCGCTGCAAAGTCAATCGCTAAAGTCATTGTGAATAAGGTTGGGAGTAATAATGCGATCTTAGCCGTGGTGCTCGCCGTATCGGTGTTGACCTACGGCGGTGTATCGATGTTTGTGGTGGTATTTGCAGTCTACCCTATTGCCGCTCAAATATTTAAAGACAGCAATGTGCCTAAACGTCTGATTCCAGGGACGATTGCGCTAGGCTCCTTCACTTTTACGATGACCGCTTTACCAGGGTCACCACAAATCCAAAATACCATCGCGATGCCTTTTTTCGGTACCACGGCATACGCTGCGCCAGCGCTTGGATTAGTTGGTGCCGGTGCCATGTTTGGCTTGGGCATGCTTTGGCTTAAACGCCGTGAAGCTATTGCTCGAACAAACGGAGAAGGTTATGGCATTCACGATGAGTCGGAGTGTGACGATAGCGAAGAGAATAACAACATTCCTTCTGCGACCATTGCCTTTATCCCGATCGTTATCGTGCTGGTTTTAAACTTTCTGATCGTGACTTTCTATTTCCCAAGTGTCGATACCAGTTACCTTGCCAACTACGATACTACGCTGCAAAAAGTAAATGGCATGTGGAGCCTTATCATCGCGCTAACCACCGCCATTATCGTCGCACTGTTATTGTTTAAGAAATACATGAAGGACATACGCTTTTCTCTTAACGAAGGCGGTGAAAGCTCCATCATGCCGATCATGAATACCGCCGCCGCTGTCGGGTTTGGTAACGTGATCAAATCGCTCTCCTCGTTTGAATTAGTCAAAGAAGGGATACTTTCGATACCAGGAACCCCACTTTTATCCTTTGCGATGTCGACCAGTTTACTTGCAGGTATCACAGGGTCAGCCTCAGGAGGCCTGAGTATAGCGTTGGATGCACTTGGCCAGGTTTATATTCAAAAAGCTCTGGAGTTAGGGATTAGTCTTGAGTCTTTACACCGTATTGCAGCGATAGCTTGCGGCGGATTAGATTCACTCCCTCATAATGGCGCGGTGATTACACTGCTTGGGATTTGTGGCATGACTCACCGCGATTCGTACAAAGATATTTTTGTCTGTACGCTGGCGATTCCTGTCGTTGCTACTGGTGTTGTTTTAATTTTCGCGTCCATGGGCGTGGTGTAAAACTACTCTCACTCTCAGTATCGATAGAATTCTTGAGTCCTTCATATACCTAAAAGCAGAGTATTCTTACTCTGCTTTTTTGTTTCCATTTCATTCATTTCCTATAACCGATGTTCTTATTTAGGGTCTGAGGAAAAGGCTAGGTCCGGTTACTCAAATATTTTTCATAATCAGGAATTTCGATTTCCACCTCTCCCGAAATACACTCAGATGCAAACAAAAAATCCGCCGTCGCTTGATTTGTGGCAACAGGAATATTCCACACACTGGCAATACGAAGTAACGCCTTAACATCAGGGTCATGTGGCACCGAGTTTAGCGGGTCCCAAAAGAAGATCAGCATATCCAGACTCCCTTGAGATATGAGGCTTCCAATTTGCTGATCGCCACCCATTGGACCGCTAATCATGCTAATAATGGTTAAGTCGGTATTCTTCTGGATCATATGCCCCGTAGTACCAGTGGCATAAAGTGTGTGAGGTTTCAGTTGCTCTTGTTTTGCGCCAACCCACTTCAGGAGTTGAGCCTTACAGTTATCATGCGCAACTAACGCGATATGTTTACTCGCAGGTATGATTCGAGTTGTCGTATCCATAACAGTCTTCTTCTAAAAGTAAAAGGGAGTACTGAGCAGGTGTTCACTCAGCCATCGTTGGTGGGTATTTTCATTATTGATAAGAGCAAAGAAGCCATGAAAATCATGGCTTCTGGAGCGAACTTATTCTGCGTGATTCAGTTGGAGCCGAGACAAAATCGCCCTGCTCTATCGCAGATTAATCATGTTTTGCCGCATACTCTGGGCCATTAACCCAGTTATGGTCTTCTTCCCAAGTAAATAACCACTTACGTGAAGGGCCGGCCATAACATTGAGGTAATAGCTATCGTATCCCGCAATCGTCGCAACAGGGTGATACCCTTTCGGAGCCTTCACAACATCTTTGTTATAAGCAGCCATACACTCGTCTAATGAGCGGTCATCGGTATAAACACGTTGTAGAACGAAGCCTTGCTCTGGGTTTAGTCGGTGGTAATACGTTTCTTCCAAGTACGTCTCATTAGGCTCATTTGCCGTGTCGTGTTTGTGGCTCGGGAAGGAACTTGTGCAGCCTTCATCAGTGTAAACTTCCACAACCAGCAATGTGTCGGCTTCGGCATAGTCAGGAAGAATGTTGTGAACATAGCGTTTGTTGTTACCAACGCCTCTCGCTTCAGCATCGATATTTTCTGGTGCAATCAAACGAGTAGGATAAGTGCCTTTACTTGGAGAGGTACATACTGCCAGTTCAATATCTGTCATTGCCTTCACTTCACAGTTATCACTTGGTGTCACATAAACTGCATAAGGTTTTTTGCGCTCAAATGGACACATGCGATCACCAATGTTCTCGTATGTTGCCGAGTCCGTCACCACAGTTGCCTTACCAGCAACCAATACCAGGCAAGTCTCTACTTCTGAAGCTGGCAGAGAAAGGCTTTCACCTGCTTTTAACTCATAAGCTTTAAATCCAACATATCCCCAATCAGCATTTTCTGGGGTAATGTTTTGAGTACAACCGTCAGATTGAGACGCTTGATATTTCGATAGTAGATTAGACATTCAACTGTTCCTTATGCGTATTAATGTGCACTTCCCAAATGGGCTTTACATTTCAATTTAACCCATAATATGAAATGAAGATTTCAAAAACAATGATAAAGATCGGCTAATACCCTTATGTAGAGTCTTCTTTAAGATTTTTCCCTTCACAACTGAACATAGATCACAAAATGATGCCCAGCCTCTATTAACACATTTTATGAAATGAAATTTTCACATCGAAAGATAACTTGAAGGCAACCAGGTGACTGATAACACTTAGCTTCTGGTCGTCGTCCGATCCATCGTACCTGTATAATGTAGGCCAACCATGGGTAGGTATAGATAAATAGCGTCCCATATACGCCGTATTTAGAATCAATAACAATATTCTCGCTGCTATCAATTCACTGTGAAAACCCGTCATGTCCAGAAAACAAGCCTTATTGCGCAACTGAGTGACTATTTGCGAGGCCACACAATCAGAATTTTCTTACCCTCCTTTCAGCTTAAGATCACATTTTGAACAAGCGGTTTATTGAAGAGAATACCCTTACCCCATTACTCTGTTTAAGTGCGGCAGACACCGTTATATCTAGCGATACGCTCCACTTTTAAGCCAGAGATTTTATGAAATAGAACATTCACTTTAAATAAAAAACAAAATAAATATTCCATTTTAAGTTCTACTTCACATTTGCTTGGCAACGCGAATGCTATATTAGCCTCCAGATTATCGGTAAATGAGTAAGTTACTTACTAATTCAATAATCAAAGTCTGAATGGTGAAACAAAAAAATCACTATCCGCACAAAAACATAATTAAGGATGAATATCATGTCTTTAAACATTACTGATCTAAAAGTAGGTGTAATTGGTGTTGGTGCTATCGGTAAAGAGCACATCAAACGTGTGAACTATCTCACTGGTGCTCATGTGACCGCGGTATTTGACGTGAATAATGACCAAGTACGCTCATGGCTGACTCAAGAAAATATTGAAGCGGAAGTTTTTGATAATGGTGTTGACCTAATCAATTCCGATATGGTCGATGCAATCGTTGTCGCATCTTGGGGCCCAACGCACGAAGAGTTCGTACTAGCAGCAATCGAAGCTGGTAAATACGTAATGTGTGAAAAGCCATTAGCAGTAACGGAAGAAGGCTGTCGCCGTATCATTGATGCTGAAATGGCTTGCGGTAAGCGCCTTGTTCAGGTTGGCTTCATGCGTCGTTACGACAAATCATACCGCCAGCTCAAATCCGTACTTGATCAAAAGATCATTGGTGAGCCATTAACGCTAAATGCCTGGCACCATGCACCAGAAGCACCAGGGTTTAGTGGTGACATGGCGATTACTGACTCATTCGTTCATGAAGCAGACGTTCTTCGCTGGCTATTGGATGAAGACTACGCGACAGCACAGGTTATTCTTCCTCGTAAAACTCAAATCTCTTCTGAGCCAGAGTTACAAGATCCACACATCATGATTCTAAGTACTAAATCTGGTGTTCATATCTCGGTTCAGAGCTTCGTATTCTGTCAGTATGGCTACGATATTCAATGTCAGATTACCGGTGAGAAAGGTGTTGCTGCCCTTCCTGATCCTGCGACAACTGTGATTCGTACCAACGCGACACTACAACAAGAAATTTTTGTAGATTGGAAAGACCGCTTCTTTGACGCCTTCGACGTTGAATTCCAAGAGTGGATTGATGGCTCTCGTGCTGGCCAATTAACAGGCCCAACGTCATGGGACGGCTACTGCGTATCAGTAACGATCGATGCTTGTGTGAAAGCAAAATACTCTGGTGGCATTGAGAAAATCGAACTTCCAGAAAAACCTGAATTCTACAACTAATCAATGATTTATAAATCATTAGGTTACAAATTCAAAATCTAAACAATTTATATCGAGTAATACCTACAGTGTATACGGGTGCAGGGATTTGCACCCGGTTGCAACAAAGCAGTTCTGTTGCCCTACACAGAAAAATAAAATTCATTTAGGAGGATTCATGTCCACTAATAATCAAACTGTAGATACAAGTTATAATTTACGTTATATCCTCGTCATCTGTGCTGTTGCAGCGCTTGGTGGCCTGCTACTAGGTTATGACACCGCAGTAATCTCAGGAGCAATTACCCCAATTGCGACCTACTTTGAACTAAGTTCTATCGGCGTCGGTTGGGCTGTATCAAACGTTGCCATTGGTTGTATTATCGGTGCGTTCTTATCCGGTAAGGTCGCTGATAAATACGGCCGTAAAAAGGCCCTCATTTTATCCGCCATTTTATTTACTATTTCAGCGATTGGTGCAGCCCTTGTTGACACGTTCTTCTGGTTTATCGTTTATCGCATGATTGGCGGATTAGCGGTTGGTATTGCCTCTTCGGTATCACCGATGTACATGTCAGAAGTCTCGCCGAAGAAAATCCGTGGTCGTGCGTTAAGTTCGCAAAACTTTGCCATCGTATTCGGTCAAGTGGTTATCTTCGTTGTTAACTTCTTAATTGCTCAAGGTATGACTCACGAATGGCTGGTTGATGTAGGCTGGCGTATCATGATTGGTTCTGAAGCTATCCCATGTGCGTTGTTTGTTCTTGCATCATTCTTCATCCCTGAGTCGCCTCGTTGGTTGGTGCTGGTAGGACGCGAAAAAGAAGCGCTTGAAGTCACTGGTAAAATCTTCAACCCTGCTTATGCGCCTACGGTTATTAACGCGATTCATAACTCTATCCACGAAGAAGCAGAAAACAAAGCGCAAGTTGAAAAGCTTCAAGTTCACAAACAACGCCGCTTTTGGGTTTTCGTTTTCATCGCAACCATGATTGTAATCTTCCAACAAGCAAGTGGTGTAAACGTAATGATGTACTTCGCACCAGTTGTACTTGAAAAAGTAACAGGTAACAGCCAGGTCGCGCTCTTCTTGACGATTTGGGTCGGTGTGATTCAGCTAGTGGGTACCTTAATCGGTTCTCTGCTCATGGACAAAGTTGGTCGCAAACCACTGCTAAAAATTGGTTCATTGGGTGCCACGTTCGGCCTTCTGTTGACGTCTTACTTCATTTACCAATCTGCAGGTTTGCAAGGTGAAGCCGCTATCCAAATGGGTTACTGGACACTGTTTGGCATGATGGTATTCATGATTTGCTTTGCGTTCTCATGGAGCTTAGGTGCATGGATTGTCGTATCTGAAATCTTCCCTAACCGCTACCGTGGTTTAGGTATGTCATTTGCTATCGGTGGCCTTTGGGTAACTAACTTCCTGATCGGTCTAATCTTCCCGGTAATGAATGACAGCCCGCTTCTCAATGAAATGTTCCGTGGCGCATTCCCTATGTGGGTATTTGCGTTCTTCATGATTGTTTCTTATTTCTTCGTAAATCGCTACCTACCAGAAACCAATGGTGTAGCACTAGAGAGAATGGAAGAGCATGTTATGACTAACTGGAACGGCCAACAGACCAAAAAAGTAGACGTACCTGCTTAATAGGTCCAATAAACCCACTGGCAATTTGTCGCTCATACTTAGGAATGTATCGATGAGAGACAAATTGCCAGACTAACTAATAACGACTTAATAATTACACGTGAAATCAATAATAGGTTGATTGATATACACTTTATTTGGAGGTTTTTATGAAAATCGCATTCGACGTTGATGTACTAGCAAAACAAATGAGTATCCCGGATATGGTGCACAAAGTTGCTGACTGGGGTTACAAGTATATCGAGCAATCGCCTCATCCACGTATCAACCCGTTCTACAAGCACCCGCTATTTTCTCGTGAGTGTGAAAGAGAATACAAAACTGCCCTACGTCAGGCTGGCGTTGAACTCTCTTCTTTTATAGTTGTTTATCGTTGGTCAGGCCCAACTGAAGAACAACGTAAACATGCAGTAGCAAACTGGAAAAAAATCGTAGAAATCGCCGTTAACATGGGTGTAGAAGTAATCAACACAGAACTTTCGGGCGATCCAAACCAACAAGAAATCTGTAACGGAATGTGGTTCCGCTCTATGGATGAATTACTACCTCTATTCGAAAGAGAAGGCATTCGTGTCGAAGTGCAATCGCATCCATGGGATTTCTGTGAACTGAATAATGAAACGTGTGACCTGGTTAAGTCCTACCGTTCGGACAATCTAAAGTACGTATACTCTGCGCCTCACGGTTTCTTCTATGATCAAGGCAAAGGTGACGTTCGCTCAATGTTAGAGTATGCAGGTGACGATCTTTCTCATGTATTGTTTGCGGATACCTTCAACCAAACATTGGATTGTCGTTATATCGCTAACCCACCTTGGTTGAACAATCAAGGTCGCAGTGATGTAGCTATCCACCAGCACTTAGCGATGGGTGAAGGCGATGTAGATTTCGATACTATGTTCTCAACACTAAGAGATATGGATTTTGCGAACAAGAAATTCGCAGTTGGTGGTGATTCAATTGCTTGTGTTTCTTATTTTGGATTCCCAGAAAAGATGGACGTGCAAGCACCAGCGGCAAGAGAGCGTTTAGAAAGAGAATTCTTACTTCGATAATATAATAGTTCTAACTATTATCCAGGTACGGGGCAATATTATCTGTCCCGTACCATTAAAACATTATTATTGTCGATTTATTAAATGTGATTGACGTGTAATTAACGTTCCAGGCATAAGTATTTTGTTATTACTATTAATATCAGAATTAAGTAGTTCAACAGATTTACTAACCAAAGGGATGAGCTCCTGCCTGAATGTTGTGAGTCTATATTTAGGAGATGACGCTAGATCTATATCGTCAAATCCTACAATAGCAATAGTGTTATCAATTTTGTGATGATGTAATGCATCCAAAGCACCTATGGCTAAAATATCATTTTCACAAAAAATAGCGTCAACTCTCTGATTAACATCGGTTGTTTTTATGTAGTCAGAAAGGCAATTAAATGCGAGATCTCTGGCATAGTGTTTGATATTAAATCTGTGCTCGAGTGTTATATCACACTCAGAAAGTCGACTGTTAAAACCTTGAAAGCGTAGCAGCCCTGTTGATTTTTGTTCTGGGCCTGACATGTAAGCCATTCTTTTATAACCTAATTGGATGAAAAGATTGGCAACTTGCTGACCCGCCGTTATGCCATCAGTACTGACAGAGTGAACGTTTGGCGTATCACAATGACGATACAGAGAAATGAGAGGAATATGCTCAATGTTTTTTTCAACGATTTCTTGAGGTAAGTCGGTGCCAAGAAATATGATGCCGTCGACTTGCAACTGACCAGCTAACGTAAGGGCATTCTTATAGTCTATTTTAGAATGAATATTGAGAACTATTGGAATTAACCCTTTATTTTGTAGTTTTGATGTAAGTTCATCAAAAACAGTCAATACAACTGGAGATCCTAACTCTGAAATAAGTATAGCGACCATGTTAGTTTTATTTTTTGCTAGGCTTCTTGCAAGTAAGTTAGGCTTATAGCCAAGTTCTTCAGCGGCTTTTAGCACTTTATTTAAACTAGACTCAGAAATTGAAGAACCCTGAGTAAATGCTCGGGAAACAGTCCATTTTGATACACCTGCAAGTTTTGCCACATCACGAGCAGTGATATTTTTTGTGACTTTGTCTTTATTTTCTTTCATTGGCTCAACAATTATATTGACAGTTTATTTTTATAGGATTTAAATTGATTTTAAAATAATCATGACTCTGTGACTATATAAAATCACGAAATAATACAAAGTGTCATTAATCGCACCGTTGATCAATCTTTTTGGTCAACAAATGCGAAACTAACCAACTTTGCACCCGGTTGCAAAAAGGTGCTAAGAGATTTATCCAGTTTTTGAATCAAAAGTAAACAATTTAGAATATCGAGGTTAATACTATGCAACTAGCAATTTGTACTGATGTATACGCAGATCTTTCATTCACAGACATGTTAGATAAAGTAAAGTCAATGGGTATTGACGCTGTAGAAATGACAGCCGGTGGCTGGGGTGCGCGTAAGCATGTGAACACTCAAGAGCTTCTGGGCGATGAAACCAAACTTCAGGAGTTCCAAGCTGAGCTAGAAAAACGTGGTATGCGTATTTCTGCTTTGAATACATCTTGTAACCCGCTTTGGCCATCAGAAACGGGCGAGCAATACGCGAAGAGCATGTACGAGTGTGCAACATTAGCTGGCAAACTTGGCGTGAAAAAAATTGTTGCTATGGCTGGTTTGCCTGCTGGTTCTCCTGAAGACAGAACACCAAACTGGATCACATCGACAGTATCTTGGCCTGATTTCATGGCACCAGCTTACGAGTACCAATGGGAAGTCACTATCAAGTTTTGGTCTGAATATGTCGATCACTGCAAGAAGTGCGGCGTAGAACAAATCGCGATCGAAGAGTTTCCTGGCACTATGGTTTGGAGTGCGTCAACGCTGCTTAAACTGCGTAACGCGGTTGACCCAATGATCGGTATCAACCTTGACCCATCTCACATGATCATTCTTGGTGCTGACCCGATTGCCGCAGCTCGCGCTCTAAAAGGCTGTATCTACCACGTGCACGGCAAAGATGCTCGTATCGAACGTGGTCTAGCTGACATTGATGGCCTGTTAGAGCCACGCCCAGTTGAAGACAGTGCAGACCGTACCTGGAACTACGTTGCAGTAGGTTGTGGTCAAGATCTTCAGTGGTGGAAAGAGTTTTTCTCTGTGTGTCATATGATGGGCTACAACGGTGATGTATCACTAGAGATGGAAGACCTGACCATGACAGTGGATGCTGGTGTTGAAACCTCTATCGACGCTTTGAAAGCAACAATCAGCCAGTAATCGCTATTCTTGTTTAGGTGCTAATCTATCTTTGAAGCCCAAGAAACAAGCTGAATGAAATTACATCGAATGGAGTAGCTCATACGAGTTGCTCCATTTTTGCGTAAGAGGGTTTCGAGCACTCATTTGGTCCCCTTCCCTAGCTGGCAGAAAGTAGTGAACCAATCTCTACTCCAACCTAATTTGTACGATATGGAATAAAAATTTCATCATATAATTTGTGAATTCAACACCCATCACACAATAGGAGTTTAATTTCACTTAAAATTAGTAATGAAATAAAAATTCCACAAATTTAAAGCAGTTCGCTTGTTAACGCGATACCGTGAGAGGCTCAAAGTGAAAACTGAAAAGAAATTAGACCTGATTTGTATGGGACGAATCGCTGTTGACCTTTACGGCCAACAAGTCGGCTCTCGCTTAGAAGATATGGGCACGTTCGCCAAGTATCTCGGTGGGTCTTCCGGTAACGTTGCTTATGGAACTGCCGTTCAAGGCCTTAAATCTTCAATGCTTGCCCGCGTTGGCGATGAACATATGGGACGTTTCTTACGTGAAGAACTGGAAAAAGTAGGTTGCGACACCAGCCACCTTATTACCGATAAAGAACGTCTTACTGGCCTAGTCATTTTAGGCATCAAAGACGAAGATACCTTTCCACTGATCTTTTACCGTGAAAACTGCGCTGACATGGCAATCAGCAAAGAGGACTTTACAGAAGAGTATATTGCATCAGCGCGCTGTCTCGCTATCACTGGTACGCACTTATCAAACCCAAAAACGCGCGACGCTGTTTTAACTGCACTTGAATATGCCCGCCGTAACGGAGTTAAAACTGCGCTTGATATTGACTACCGTCCGGTACTGTGGGGCCTAACTTCACTGGGTGACGGTGAAACCCGTTTTATCGCATCAGATAAAGTGACCGAAGAACTGCAAGACGTTTTGGGGTTATTCGATGTAATTGTCGGAACAGAAGAAGAGTTCCACATTTGTGGCGGCTCAACAGATACCGTTGAAGCACTCAAAGCCGTACGTAAGGTTTCTGGCGCAGAATTGGTTTGTAAACGCGGTGATCTTGGTTGTTCTGTCTACACGGATTCAATCCCAGAAACTCTGGATGAAGGCATTACTGTACACGGTGTGCGTGTGGATGTGTTGAACGTGCTTGGCGCTGGTGACGCATTCATGTCTGGTCTTCTTCGTGGCTACCTCAACGGTGAAGGATGGGAAAAAGCGTGCACTTATGCCAACGCTTGTGGTGCACTTGTTGTGTCCCGTCACGGCTGTGCTCCGGCAATGCCAACCAAAGTCGAGTTAGACAACTACTTAACTCGTGCTAACGATGTTAAGCGCCCTGATTTAGATCCTCAGCTTAACCACTTGCACAGAGTAACGACACGTAAAACAGGGGCATGGGACGAATTATGTATATTAGCGTTCGATCATCGCAGCCAATTGGTCGATATGGCGAAAGAAGTCGGTGCAGATGTTGGAAAAATTCCAGCGCTGAAAAAGCTCATTCTCGAAGCGAGTCGTCAGGTAAGTAGAGAAGCCGGTTTAAAAGGTCAGTCAGGACTCCTTTGTGATAGCACCTTCGGTCAGGATGTGCTTAATGACGTAACGGGTGACAATTGGTGGATCGGTCGTCCAATCGAAATGCCTGGCTCTCGTCCTCTAGAGTTCGAACACGGCAACATTGGATCGCAACTGATCGACTGGCCTTTAGAGCATGTGGTGAAATGCCTGGTGTTCTACAGCCCGGAAGACGATGAAAGCATGCGCACTCTGCAAGAGAATAAAATAGCGGAAGCGTACCACGCCTGTCTTAAGTCTGGGCATGAACTGCTACTCGAAGTCATTCTGCCTGAGGGTGTAGTGAAAGAAGATCGCTTATACATTGAAGCTGTAAGCCGCTTCTACTCTTTGGGCATTAAGCCAGATTGGTGGAAGTTACCAGCGCTTGAAAGCGATTCATGGAACACGATGAACAGCTTAATCATCGAACAAGATCCATATTGTCGTGGTGTTGTGATTCTCGGTCTGGATGCGCCTGTAGAAGAGCTTAAAAAAGGCTTTGACCAAACAACTGGCCACGACTTAGTTAAAGGTTTTATGGTTGGCCGAACTATATTTGGTGAACCATCTAAAGAATGGTTGTCTGGGAATATTAATGACCAAGCGTTTATAAACAAAATAAAATCAAATTACCTAGAAATAATCCACCTTTGGAAGAATAGAGGATAATATTCCTGAAGATGATGTGCCCTAATATTGCACATCATCTTATCCAAACAGCTAGAGCGAAAAAGAATTGAACAAGTAAATGGGAAAACAGGTGTGAAACTCAGACTACTCAGAACGAGGCGCGCCTGAACTTTTACAAGCTTAAGTCATTGTTATTATGATATTTAATGTGCAAACCCTACCCTTCAGCACATTTAAAGGATAAGGCGTCATAAGCTTAGTAAAATTGGACATTCGTTTTCCTGTAAACCGTGAATATTGATCACCCCATAACCTCTGTGAAAACAAGGCAAATTCCGTATGGGTAAAATAATTAAACAAATATAAACTATCTTATTTTAATTATTTAATTTTCTGAATTAAACAATGAATTAACGAGGTCTGAATGTTTAAGTTCGGGCTAGTAACATAATTTTTAGAAATGAAACCTTAAATTATTGGAGTAATCTATGCCAGTCACTAATATTAAAGAACTAGATGCCCTCGTCACTCGCGTTAAGAAAGCGCAAGAAGAGTTCTCTACTTACTCTCAAGAGCAAGTAGACAAAATCTTCCGTGCCGCTTCTCTTGCAGCTAACCAAGCTCGTATCCCTCTAGCGCAGCAAGCGGTTGAAGAATCTGGTATGGGTATTGTTGAAGATAAAGTAATCAAGAACCACTTCGCTTCTGAGTTTATCTACAACAAATACAAAGACGAACAGACTTGTGGCATCCTGGAAGAGGATGACAACCTGGGTACGATGACTATCGCTGAGCCTGTAGGCATCATCTGCGGTATCGTACCAACCACTAACCCAACTTCGACTGCGATCTTCAAATCTCTAATCTCTCTGAAGACTCGTAACGGTATCATCTTCTCGCCACACCCACGTGCGAAAAACTCTACTAACGATGCAGCGAAACTTGTTCTGGATGCAGCAGTAGCAGCGGGCGCACCAAAAGACATCATTGGCTGGATTGACCAGCCTTCAGTTGAGCTTTCAAACGCTCTTATGAAGCACGATGACATCGCACTTATCCTTGCAACTGGTGGTCCAGGCATGGTGAAAGCCGCTTACTCTTCTGGTAAGCCAGCAATCGGTGTAGGTGCAGGTAACGTTCCTGTTGTTATCGACGAAACGGCTGACATCAAACGTGCAGTGGCTTCTATCCTAATGTCTAAAACATTCGATAACGGCGTAGTGTGTGCTTCTGAGCAGGCTGCAATCGTGGTTGACGAAGTATACGACGAAGTGAAAGAGCGTTTCGCAACGCACAAAGCTTACGTACTAAGCAAAGCTGAAGCAGAGAAAGTTCGTAAAGTTCTTCTTATCGACGGCGCACTAAACGCGAAAATCGTTGGCCAACCAGCAGCGGCTATCGCTGAAATGGCAGGCGTTAAAGTGCCTGCAGACACGAAAGTTCTAGTAGGTGAAGGTCTAGGTAAAGTATCGTACGACGACGCATTCGCTCACGAGAAACTGTCTCCAACGCTAGGTCTATTCCGTGCTGACAACTTCGAAGACGCGGTTGCTCAAGCGGTAACAATGGTTGAAATCGGCGGTATCGGCCACACTTCTGGTCTGTACACTAACCAAGACGTTAACGCAGACCGTATCCGTTACTTCGGTGACAAGATGAAGACGGCTCGTATCCTAATCAACATCCCGACTACTCACGGTGGTATCGGTGATTTGTACAACTTCAACGTTGCTCCTTCTCTAACGCTAGGTTGTGGTTCATGGGGTGGTAACTCTATCTCTGAGAACGTAGGTCCTAAACACCTAATCAACAAGAAAACTGTTGCGAAGCGAGCTGAAAACATGTTGTGGCATAAACTACCTAAGTCAATCTACTTCCGTCGCGGTAGCCTTCCAATCGCGCTTGGCGACCTAGAAGGTAAGAAACGCGCATTCCTAGTTACTGACCGTTTCCTATTCAACAACGGTTACGCAGATGACGTAGTGAAACTACTGAAAGCACAAGGCATGGAAGTTCAAACGTTCTTCGACGTTGAAGCTGACCCAACGCTATCTGTAGTAGAGAAAGGTGCTGCTCAAATGGCGAGCTACCAACCAGACGTGATCCTAGCACTAGGTGGTGGTTCACCGATGGATGCAGCGAAAATCATGTGGGTAATGTACGAGCACCCAGAAACGCACTTCGAAGAACTAGCAATGCGCTTTATGGACATCCGTAAACGTATCTACAAGTTCCCTAAAATGGGTCAAAAAGCTGAGCTTGTTTGTATCACAACAACTTCAGGTACGGGTTCAGAAGTTACTCCATTCGCGGTTGTTACTGACGACAAGACTGGCGCTAAATACCCACTGGCTGATTACGAGCTAACTCCTAACATGGCTATCGTTGATGCGAACCTTGTTATGAACATGCCTAAGTCTCTAACTGCATTCGGTGGTTACGACGCGGTAACTCACGCACTAGAAGCTTACGTATCTGTTCTAGCGAACGAATACTCAGATGGCCAAGCTCTTCAAGCACTTAAGATGCTAAAAGAGTACCTACCATCTAGCTACGCGAACGGTGCAAACGACCCAATCGCTCGTGAGAAAGTACACAACGCAGCAACTATCGCTGGTGTGGCATTTGCGAACGCATTCCTAGGTGTATGTCACTCAATGGCGCACAAACTAGGTGCTGAGTTCCACGTTCCACACGGTTTGGCTAACGCACTGCTTATCTCTAACGTTGTACGTTACAACGCGAACGATAACCCAACTAAGCAAACTGCGTTCTCTCAATACGACCGTCCACAAGCACGTCGTCGTTACGCTGAAGTTGCTGACCACCTAGGCCTAAGCCAAGCTGGTGACCGCACTGCTCAGAAGATTGAACGTCTACTAGCATGGATGGATGAGCTAAAAGCTAACCTAGACATCCCAATGTCTATTCAAGCGGCTGGTGTTGCTGAAGCAGACTTCTTCGCGAAACTGGATGAGCTAGCGGTTGAAGCGTTCGATGACCAATGTACTGGTGCGAACCCTCGCTACCCACTCATTGGTGAGTTAAGAACAATTCTCAAAGACTCTTTCTACGGACGCGCTTATACCGAGTCAGAGACAGAAAACGGCGTGACCGATAAAGAGGCCGAAAAGAAACCCGCAAAACGTAACGTAAAAGCAGCCAGCAAAGCTGCGTTGGCATAACCACTAAAACGCGCCTCCTCTGCGTCTGAGGGGGCGTTAGCCTCCGGCTACATACTCCCCATCAAAGTGGTCTCTCTGATACGTCACAGCTCCACCGAACATTCCTATCGATATGCATCATCCCTTGCTTCTTAATGTCCACCACGCCTATACGCTACCTATCTCATTACAAGCCGATGTCTTGATACATGACGCTATTGTCGTCGCTTTTAATGTAACTTTTTAACGGCTTCAATCGACTTTATTAATGCCTTAGGAGATCGATTTTTCACAAGCTCTAACGTCAAGAAGTTGGCAAATGTAAATTTTCACTCTCTTTTATCTCATGAAATGAAAATTTCGCAATTTTGCAAAAAGTATCATCCATCACACCATTATTTTGTTTTTAGTGAATCAACACGCCACAATCTAATCAGGATCACAAAAGCTAACAACATTTCAGAAAAACATTGCAATGAAATAAATGTTCCATAATATCTAAATCATTAGATTTAATATGCTAGCAAGGCATCAGGTCACAAGTTTCGTCTCACCTGCTGTCGACTAAATTATCTGGAGTAAAGTGGTTATGAACACGATTAAAATGACAACCGCACAAGCGCTGGTTAAGTTTATGAATCAACAGTATGTTGAGTTCGATGGAATAGAACATAAGTTTATTCATGGCATCTTTACCATCTTTGGTCATGGCAATGTTGTCGGTCTGGGACAAGCACTAGAAGAAGACGCAGGCTCACTCGAGGTATACCAGGGCTGTAACGAACAAGGTATGGCTCATATCGCGATGGGTTACGCGAAACAAAACAAGCGCAAAAAGATCTATGCCGTCACCTCTTCTGTCGGCCCTGGCGCAGCAAACATGGTAACAGCAGCAGCGACAGCAACAGCGAACCGCATCCCAGTGCTTTTCTTACCGGGAGATACTTACGCGACTCGCCAGCCAGATCCTGTTCTACAGCAAGTTGAGCAGTATCACGATGCATCAATCAGCACCAACGACTGCTTCAAACCCGTTTCACGTTACTGGGATCGCATTACTCGACCAGAGCAACTGATGTCTGCAATGGTTAACGCGATGCGTGTATTGACGGATCCTGCCGACACTGGCGCAGTCACGATTTGTTTACCACAAGATGTACAGGGTGAAGCTTACGACTTCCCAGAGTATTTCTTCAAAAAACGCGTACACCGTATTGAACGTCGTCCAGCAACAAACCCAATGATTGATGACGCGGTTGCGCTAATTAAGAGCAAGAAGAAGCCGATGCTTATTTGTGGTGGTGGCGTACGTTATTCAGAAGCACACGATGCATTCCGTCAGTTTGCTGAGCGACACAATATTCCTTTCGGTGAAACTCAAGCGGGTAAGAGTGCGGTTGTCCACGACCACGAACTCAACTTGGGTGGCGTAGGTACCACAGGTTGTCTTGCTGCTAACCGAATTGCGCGTGATACAGACTTAGTAATTGGTGTGGGTACTCGCTTTACCGATTTCACCACATGTTCTAAATCACTATTCCAGAATCCAGATGTAGATTTCTTAACCCTCAACGTCTCTGAGTTTGATGCAAGCAAATTAGATGCAACTTCGGTTGTCGCTGACGCCCATATCGCTCTTGAAGCAATCGGTGAAAAGTTAGCTCAACTTGGCTACGTGAGTGGCTACAGCGACGAAATTAAAGCTGCTAAGCAAGCTTGGGACAAAGAACTAAACCGCTTATTCAATGTTCAAATAGGCGAAGGTTTCGTTCCGGAAATCGGTGGTCACTTTGATGATGAGTTGGCGGAATACCGTGAAGCACTTAATACCGACTTAGCCCAAACTCGCGTACTAGGCTTGCTAGATGAACATCTTGAACCTGATGCCATTATTGTCGGTGCAGCTGGTTCACTCCCTGGCGATCTGCAACGTGTTTGGCGACCAAAACGTCCGGACACTTACCACATGGAGTATGGCTATTCATGCATGGGTTACGAAGTGGCCGCGTCGATTGGTGCAAAAATTGCGAATCCAGAGCAACCTGTTTATACCATGGTCGGTGACGGTTCCTACATGATGCTTCATTCAGAGCTACAAACATCGATTCAGGAAGGCGTGAAAATCAACGTACTCTTGTTTGATAACGCGGCATTTGGCTGTATCAATAACTTGCAGATGAACCATAAAATGGGCAGCTTCGGCACCGAAAACCGTTTCAAAGACCCGAAAACAGGCAAAATGAGCGGTGGATTAGTGCCTGTTGATTTTGCAAAAAACGCAGAGAGTTACGGTTGTAAAGCCTACCGGGTGCATACTGAAGAAGAGCTCATCGCCGCATTGGCTGATGCTAAACAGCAAACTGTATCAACCCTGATTGATATAAAAGTGCTACCGAAAACCATGACAAACGACTACGAGTCATGGTGGCGCTGTGGTACGGCTCAAGTCGCTGCGAAACCAGAGATTGAAGCTAAAGCTCAGGAAAACGTAGAGAAATTGAAAAAAGCGCGTCAGTACTAAATGGTCCAGAGCTCGGGGTAAATAAAGTCTCACTCACTTCCTCACCCTGAGCTCAGGATAAATACTAACAATAAGTTTAATCGAGCGGTTTGCCCGTCCAGCGTGACTCCTGAGACGGGCTTTTTTATTTGTCGTAGTTCGAAATATCGTCTTGGCTAGAACGAACCACCAGCACTTAAACCCTATCTTTCAGCTGCACGAATCCATTTTTTCAACTTCCAATAACATTTGAAATTTATTTTCCGACTTGATCACAAAACGAATCAAATATCCCACTTTAAATTGAAAATGAAACAAATATTCCGTATAAAGGTTTTATTGAAACGTGAAACGCATATGGGCATTGCCTTAACGCAGACACAAAAACTTTAGCATTGGAACCATCCTAGTGATGACGGTAAGAGTTTAAGCTCTGAGGAGAAGAATGTGAGTATTGAGAAAAAGCTAGATGTCATTTGTATGGGCCGCATTGCGGTTGATCTTTACGGTCAACAGATCGGCGCTCGTTTAGAAGACATGGGATCTTTTAATAAGTACCTTGGTGGCTCATCAGGTAATGTGGCTTACGGCACAGCAGTACAAGGATTGAAATCATCAATGCTTGCACGCGTTGGTGACGAGCACATGGGCCGTTTCCTACGTGAAGAACTCGAGCGTGTTGGCTGTGATACTAGTCACTTGATCACTGACAAAGAGCGTTTGACAGGTCTGGTTATTCTGGGCATCAAAGACGAAGATACTTTCCCTCTGATCTTCTGCCGCGAAAACTGTGCTGACATGGCAATCAGCAAAGATGACTTTACTGAAGAGTACATCGCGTCTGCTCGCTGTCTGGCAATCACTGGTACTCACCTATCCAATCCAAAAACGCGCGAAGCCGTACTTACCGCATTGAAATACGCTCGTCGCAATGGTGTAAAAACGGCGCTAGACATCGACTACCGCCCAGTACTTTGGGGGCTGACTTCACTGGGTGATGGCGAAACTCGTTACATCGCTTCAGACAAAGTGACTCAAGAACTGCAAGAAGTACTCGGCCTGTTCGATGTTATTGTCGGCACAGAAGAAGAGTTCCATATTTGTGGTGGTACAGATAACACTATCGATGCACTAAAAGCCGTACGTAAAGTTTCTGATGCTGAGCTAGTGTGCAAACGAGGTGCTCTGGGCTGCTCTGTATACAGCGAAGAAGTGCCAAACGATCTTGATGACGGTCTGACAATTCACGGCGTTCGCGTTGACGTGCTTAACGTTCTTGGCGCTGGCGATGCATTCATGTCTGGTTTGCTACGCGGCTACCTAAACGATGAAGGTTGGGAAAAAGCATGTGCATACGCTAACGCTTGTGGTGCGTTGGTTGTTTCTCGTCACGGCTGTGCTCCGGCCATGCCAACTAAGTTAGAGCTTGATAATTACATCACTCGCGCTGCTGATGTAAAACGTCCTGACCTGGATGTAGAGCTCAACCACCTACACCGCGTTACGACACGTAAAGCTCCTCAGTGGGATGAGTTATGTGTGATGGCATTTGACCACCGAAGCCAACTTGAAGACATGGCTCGTGAAGCGGGTACAGACACGGCACGTATCAAAACGCTTAAAAAACTTATCTTTAAAGCAAGCCAACAAGTCGCACAAGAAGCGAACTTAGCGGGTAAAGCAGGCTTACTGTGTGATAGCACATTCGGCCAAGATGTACTGAATGAAGTGACAGGACAAGGTTGGTGGATTGGCCGTCCAATCGAGTTACCGGGTTCACGTCCACTGCGCTTAGAGCACGGTAACATCGGTTCACAATTAATCGACTGGCCTCTTGAGCACGTGGTGAAGTGCCTAGTGTTCTACAGCCCAGAAGACGAGCTAGTTATCCGTACAGAGCAAGAAGAACTGGTTCAAGAAGTCTACCAGGCATGTTGTAAATCTGGTCATGAGTTGCTACTGGAAGTCATCCTGCCGGCTGGCGTGAAGAAAGAAGACAGACTTTACATTCAGGCTCTGGAGCGTTTCTACGACCTGGGTATCAAGCCAGACTGGTGGAAACTGCCAGCTCTTGAAGCCGATAGCTGGGACACGGTCAGCGCAGTAGTCACAGAGCGCGATGCATTCTGCCGTGGCGTAGTCATCCTGGGCCTAGATGCACCTCAGGAAGAGCTACAAAAAGGCTTTGATGCAACTGCGGGTAAAGAGATCGTTAAAGGGTTCGCGGTTGGTCGTACGCTATTTGGTGAGCCATCACGTCAATGGCTGGCGAATAGCATTAACGATGAAACGCTGATCGAAAATATCAAGCAGAACTACCACAACCTGATTGCACTTTGGCGTCAGCGTGGTTAATTCCCAATAAAAACGCTAGATAGGTATGAGAGCTTTTTCTGTTGGGCTTAAGTACCTGTTCTTAGCAACCCCAAAGCGCCCGTCTGGGCGCTTTTTACATGGAGCGAAGAAATGATCATCACAGACCCATGGTTTTATATCGTATCCATACCCGCAGTCCTCATTTACGGAATAGGTAAAGGGGGACTCGGTGGCGCATTAGGTGTCATTTCAGTACCACTGATGGCATGGACCATCTCACCAACCCAAGCCGCTGCGATACTGCTGCCGATCTTATGTGTTATGGATTTCTTTGCCGTTAAACACCACCGCCATTTTGCAGATGTTCGGGTGATAAAACGCATGTTGCCAGCATCGGCCCTCGGAGTAGCTCTGGCAGCGTTGTATTTAGGAAGTATGACCGAGTCTAGCGTGAAGCTGATTGTTGGACTGTTGTCGGTACTGTTCTTCTTTATGCACCGGTTCCAGCGTAAACAACCAAAACCTGGAGGAACGTTTTCAGCCTGGTTCTGGAGTACGTTATGTGGCTTTTCCAGTACCGCCATTCATGCTGGAGGTGGCCCTGCCAGTCTTTACCTACTCCCGCTACGGCTCGAAAAAACCACATTAATCGCAACGATGGCCGTCCTGTTTGCCATCATCAATCTGTTTAAACTGGTGCCATTTACTTTACTTGGCACCTTCGATAGCACCAACTTACTGACTTCTTTGGTTCTCATGCCATTGGCACCAATAGGCGTAAAAATGGGGGTGTGGTTACTGGATAAAGTCCCTCAGGAAATTATCTACCAACTGTGTTACGGCTTCTTACTCTTATCCGGAACAAAATTGCTCCTTGAAGGGATAAGCTAAAACCATTCTTTCACCCGAAAATTCTTATTACAAAACGAAATGACGAAGGGAGCCAGTTGGCTCCCTTTTATAGTATCGGTGAAAAATAAAGACGATTAACTCACGCCCACTATCGAAAAACTTCGATAAGTCATCTGAAAGTAAATGAATGCCAACAAGGTTTGTGTCATCAAGAAACTTATCTAAAAACTATCAACGAGCACCACAGATGATTTGAATTGATTCATTAGAAGTAAATGAGAAATAGATCGAATTTGTCAGATATGACAGCTATATGAACGATTTCATTTTTAAGCTAAAATGAAACACTTAAAGCAAGTCACAGAATGAATCTATGGAGAACATAATGTCAGCACCAACCACACTAAGTGAATTGCAAGACCAAATCAGGAATCGCTACGGTGATTTAAGTAAACGTCTTCAACAAGTTGCAGCTTATGTACTTGATAATAAAAGCAGTGTCGCGTTTGAAACTGTTTCTGTTATTGCTGAACAAGCTGATGTTCCGCCATCGACATTGATTCGTTTTGCCAGCGCTTTCGGCTACAGTGGCTTTAACGAAATGAAACAACTATTTCGTACAAACTTACTTGAAGAGACATCTAGCTACACTGATCGAGTGAAACTTTCAAAAAGCATGGATGCCGACGAAGAGCCACCAGAGCGCCCTATTGATATTCTGCAAGCTTTTGCACGCGCCAATACCAGTGCAATACAACAACTGTCGACTCAAATCGACGAAGACAGCCTCAACAAAGCGGTAAAACTGCTCTCTGAAGCAGACAATATTTACGTCATCGGTCTTGGACGCTCATTCAGTATCTCTTCATACTTAACGTACGCATTCCGTCACCTGAACAAACGTGCGTTTCTTATTGATGGGCTTGGTGGCATGTTCAAAGAGCAAATCAACATGATTCGCGAAAACGACGTAGTCGTAGCGATCAGTTTCTATCCGTACGCGCAAGATACTACTGATGTGAGTGATGCGTTAGCAAACACAGGCACAAAGCAGATCATTCTTACCGACAGCCAGATCAGCCCACTTGCAGCCTTTAGTGATGTCTGCTTTGTCGTCAAAGAAGGCAAAGTAGATGCATTCCGTTCTCAGGTGGCGTCACTATGTCTCGCCCAGACGTTAGCGGTTTCACTGGCTTTTCAGGAAAGCGAAAACAATTCGGCAGCATAGTCCGATCAATAATTCTGGGTGTATTGAGATACGCCCAGCGTCCACCTCTCCTCCCTTTTTTCCTGTGTTGTTTCGCTCTTTGTTGTTGAGCTCCAACACAAACACATAAAACAAGTGAAAAAATAATTTCATTTTAATCTATAATTGAATATTAATTCCCTTAAATATTTTCAATAGGTAGGAGAAAGATGAAGTTATTTGTTTTTGAACATTGCCCGTTTTGTATCAAGGCGATGATGCTCGCGAATCTGAAAGACATGCCTGTCGAGTTTGTGTATTTACAAAACCACGATGTGGATGCCCGTATCGACAAAGTTGGCGCAAATATGGTTCCTATCCTTGAAAAAGAAGATGGTACCTACATGGCAGAAAGCCTTGATATTGTGAAATATTTAGATGAATGGGATGGCAACCCTGTATTATCAGAGGCTGTACATCAAACTGATATCGACCGTTACAATCAGGCAGTCAAAAGTGTTGAAGGTCCACTTGTACATCCACGCTGGATGGAAATCACTTTGCCCGAGTTTGGTAGTGCAGAGGCCAAAGCTTGGTTTACCACCAATAAATCGAAAATGATCGGAATGTCATTTGAACAGGCGATGGCGCAAAGTAATGAGTTTCTCATTCAACTGAACCACGCTCTGCGTAACCTGGAATGGCTTACGCTACCTTCAAGTCGCGATAATGTTCTCAGTTACGATGACATTAACGTCTACCCTACTCTGAGAAACCTTACCGTAATCAAAGGCGTGGAGTTCCCAACAAACGTTCGTCGCTATATCGATGAAGTGACGGCGTTAACCAACATTCCGCTTTATGACCACGTAGCGGTATAGCTAACTTAGCGCCCAACCACACGGGCGCTGATTGTTTTTAAAAAGTACATTGTTTAAAAAGCACGCAGCCTCTTCACCTTCACTCGTACTAAGTCCCAGCATCGATAAACCATCAATGCGGTTAAAATAAGTACAATACCCAGAATTTTATTGGTCGACATCACTTCATTTAACCAAACGACGCTGATCAATACGGTCCATAGAGGCTCTAATGTCATCAACAGAGCAGCATTGGTTGCATTTGTGCCGCTCTGGCCTTTGATTTGAATGAAGAAGCGCAGACATGTCGCCGGAATGACACTAGCGGCAAACCAACCCAACGTACTCATACTGATTGAAGTTGGCCAAGACTCTATACAGGCGGAAAAAAGAATTGCCAATAGGCCGCCAGTGAAAAACTGAACACAAGTGAGGTAAAGCACGGGAATAGTTTGAGAATGATGACTATTACAAATGAAATGTAACGCCACAAAAGCCGCCGAAATAAAAAAGAACAGTTCCCCTGTAGACATTGAGAAACTGCCCGAGAGGGATAGAAAATACAGTCCCGCGCTGACGAATGGAAGAGAAGCCCAAAAAGGGCGTGTTGGCCGCTGTTTAAACAGCATCCACCCCCAGATAGGTACAAATAGCATAGAAAGGCTCATGATAAATGCGCCCACACCCAGTTCATCACTGACCGAGACGGCATAAATCCACAAAGATAAAGACAAACCTTGCAGTAGCCCTATCCATCCCGCTGTGACAAACTGCTGGCGATCGCCACGAACCAGCTGCTTCATGCCGAATGGCGCGATAATCACAGCGGCGCAAACAAACCGAAATCCAATAAACGCCAGTGGTGGTAGCTCCGCAACAGCCTGCTTAGAAAACAACCACCCCAACCCCGCTAATATGGTGGCAGAAAACAGATACAGTTCCGCTTTTTTATTTGAAGTCATTACCGCCTCTACGTTTATGGAAAACCAGCTACACCCTATTAAATATCCAGAGCGTCGACCTGCGTCTCTTCATTTGTGTTGTAAATAAGTGCAACCACAAGTGACTGAATCAAACATTGGGTTGCGGATAAAGTCCGATACTTTTCTAACTGCGACTCTTTAATCACAAAACAGGCATCGCTATTGGTGGCGATAGGGCTTACCTGGCTGTCAGTAATCGCTATCTTCTTTACGCCTTTTTCTTCCACGACTTCACTAACCATTACCGATTCGTCAGAATAAGGTTCACTGCTGATGATGACGACCACATCACCTCTGTGTATCGTCTGCATTTGCTGCAGATAAATTGCCCCCAAACCATCAACAAGAAACACGCGGCGGTCAATACGTCTCAGTGCGTAAACAAGGTATGATGCCATGCCAAAGCTTTGCCCGAAGCCAACCACATATATATTATTCGCCTCATTAAGCAACGTAACCGCTACTTGGAGTGTGTCGTGCTCAATTTGCACGTTTAAGTCTTCAAGGGAGTTGATGTTCGCCTTAGCTAGCTGAGCAAGAATATTCGCTGGAGTCTCGATATTCTGATCATCATCTAAGCCCGCACCAATCCGAGCATAGCCGGTGTAACTCTCCGTCTGTTCAGCTAAATTAATACGAAACACTTTCTTGATGTCATTGAATCCACGATAGTGAAAAGCGTGCGCAAACCGAGTCAGCGTCGATGGCGGAACCTCCGCATTACGTGCTATTTCGGACACCGAATCGAACGCGATACTTTCCGGTTTTTCAACGACATACTTAGCAACTTGTTGTAAGCGTTGACTCAAATCTTCATACTTTGCGTATATGTCCCTTTGCAGTTCTTTCACGTTTGTTGCTGCAATCATATTCCCTCCTTGGAATAAGCTGTGCTCTATGAACAAGGCAATCATCAACCATCACAACAAATACAATCCCAGCCATAAAAACGTGTTGTCGAGAAGTTCGGGATTTACACAAAAGATGATCAGGCTATATCAATCCATAGTTGATATGGAAATTTTATTCCATTTTAAATCAAAAATGAAATTTTAGTCAATGTAAATGATTGTCTGTGTTGAAAGCGAGAAAGTGCCAAACAATGTCAGAGCAGAGCACTAAACATCCACACTCAGTCAGTAGTTGATTGTTCGATGGATTTATTAATCGGCCAAGAACCTGATTTTACTTATCAATTAAACTCAGCTAATTCATTAACTAAACGAAGGTTGGTACGAGTTTTCCCGTGGTACTTTGCTGTTCATTGCAAGGGAATTGGTCTTTTCACCCTTCTATCTTACTTCTAGCTCACACTATTTCATGAAATTTAATATTTAAAATCAATTAATTTGAAATTTAAATTCCAAAAAATATACTAATAGTATGACATCAATACAAGGACTCCCTTATGTTAAAAGCTCTACATGGTATTTCTACAAAAAGTAGTAACGTTATTACGGATGCTCGTATTGCACATGATATTGGTTATGATTGCTTAGAAATTCTGGGCGATAAGCTTATTAGCTACCAAGATAACGGTGGAACGAATAAAAAATTAAAGGAAGTTCTTGATGGCTATGGTTTAAGTGCTGGGTGTATCAATGCCCTTCTTTCTATAGAGCGTCATCAAGGCGAAGAACGTACACAAATGCTCGAAGAGGCAAGGAGGTTAACTCAAGCAGCAGCCGAACTTGATTGTCCAACGGTGCAAATTCTTGCCCTCAATGGTATCGATCACCTCCCGGACGATCAAATCATGGATATTATGACCGAGAATATTGGTTCCATCGCTGATATCGGTAAAGAATATGGAGTCCGATATCAAATAGAAGTTATTGCCTTTACTAAGTTTCGCTCGCTAGAACAGGGACTTGAAGTTATCCGTCGCTTAGGCCGTGACAACGTGGGTATGGTGGCCGACTTTTGGCATTTATGGGCAACGGGATCTAAACCAGAAGACATCGCGAAATTAGATAAGAACCTCATCTATGGTGTTCACTTTTGTGACGGCCGATTACCCTATGAAGGCGAAGATTGGGATCAACTCGTCCAACGTGGTTACATGCCAGGAGAAGGTGATATTGATATTCAAGCTTGGGTGGATGCAGTTAAAGCGACGGGTTATGACGGTATGTGGTCAGCAGAACTACTGAGTCCGAAGCACTGGGAATATGACTTATATGATATTGCACAACAATGCTTTGATAATATGAAAAAGTATATTGGTTAATATTTCATTTTAATCATAGATAAAACGTGCCGTTAAAAATAAGCGATTACAATCAACGGCACATATAGGGCATAAAATTCACTTTCGGTTTACTATATGTTTTCTCGACAGTAAGTATCTATAAGCACAGGTTCAAAACTTAATGGCGACTGGTTATTACCCTCTGACTGGTAAACTACTTTAAACAACTGCTCGATCAGCTGCTCTTTTCTCGTTGATAATACGGTGTGAACTAAGCCTTCATCCAAAGCGTCTCGTGTTACATCTGTTAGCTCATGACAAACAGTAAAAATTTCCTTTTTAGTACGATGATTTTTTAGCGCTTCAATAACACCTTCACTTCCACCTCCTGCACAATAAATAGCAGAAAGATTTGGATGACAAACGAGAAGCTCTTCTGCCGACTCTAAAGCAAGCGAATAATTTTCAAGGCTCATTGTCGATTCAATGACTTCAGTATCAGGAGCATGTTCCTCAAAATAGGAGTAAAACCCACTCATATACCCAGATTGGCAATGGAACCTTTTACTTCCGGATATAATACCCACTGCCCCATTATCATTAGCCATATGATGAATGTACCAGGCTGCAAGCCTCCCCATCACATTGGGATTAATACCTAGATGATGTATCTCTTCCGTTGTATTTAATTGGCTCAGTAACGATATGATGTTGACGCCATTGCTAGCTAGCTTGTCAACGGCTTCTATAATCTGGGGGTGTTCAGGAGAAACCAGTGCAATGGTGTCGTATGCGTCTGATATTCGATTGAGCAATGTGGTGTAAGTCAGGTGGTTTAAGTCGTCCAGATAAAATATCTTCAGCTTACAGTGTGGAAACTTATCGTAGACCTCATTTTGAATACTTTCTCCTAACAGCTTATAGAAATGCTGGTTTTGGGAAAGAAGAATTACTGCGAGGTTTTTTTCCAGATAGGTGTCATTTAAGGCAGTTTCGACCAGACGTGTTGCACGGAACCCAATCTCCTCGGCTGAAGCTAGTACTTTTTCTATAGTTTTACGTCTTACCGTCGAGCGTCGATTCAGTACCCTATCAACCGTTGCGGTACTAACACCCGCATGCATAGCAAGATCCGCTATTGTTACTCTTCTATTCTTTGCTTTATTCGTCATGAAATATCTTTTATTAAGAGTTGGTTACAAGGGTAGCCTTTCAATAGCCTTGAAACGATATTGAGTCAAGCGCCTACCTACGCTCAACTGGTCTGATCATGAGAATGGCGCACATTCCAAGTGACCTAACCGATATAAAAGATCACAGGCTTTGTATGTTCAAAAAACAAATAACGCTAAAGTTTAATAACCTTAGCGCTACGTATTCAAAAACGTTAATCCTTCTTATGCTTTACTGCCTAATATATGCTCTTCCATCTTTTCCAATGAAACGCCCTTAGTTTCTGGCAGGAAGCGAGCAATAAAGAAGTAAGACATCGCCATACACGAAGCAAAGACCCACATAGGGAATGCACCATTAAAATGCTCATTTAACCATGCGTTATCGTTCATAATTGGGAACAAAAGGCCGATAAAGAAGTTACTTACCCACATGCTTCCGATAGCAAATGACATACCCAACGAACGCATTCTATTTGGGAAGATTTCAGAAACGACAATCCACGCGCCCAAGCTCCATGAAAATGCGAAACAAATCATAAAGACCATCATCCCGAATAATGTCCAGTAGCCCATTTGAATGGCTTCTTCGCCCACTAGACCACTTGATTGATAGATGAAGTACGAGGTGAGTAATAAGCCAATAGTCGCGCCAATCGAACCCGCCTTGAGAAGCGGAGTGCGACCCACTTTATCCATTAATAAAGAACCAATTGATGTACCAATAAGTTGAATCACACCAACCCAGATGGTTAAGAATAAAGAAATTTCTGCATTTCCAGTTACTTTTTCTAAAACAACAGGGGCAAAGTACATCATGACGTTAACGCCACTGGCCTGTTGAAAAATTGCAATTGCTGATGCGATAAAGACAAAAAACCAAAAGTGTTTCTCACGTACTACTGTCTGCTTGCTAGCGACTTGCTTGCTCACGCTTTCATCAACAATTGATTCTTGAATAGTAACAAGCTTTTCTTTCGCTTTTTCTGGATTGAATATACGAGCAAGGATTTTCTCGGCTTTAGCCATCTCACCCTTCATCACTAACCAGCGCGGAGATTCAGGAATAATCAAGGAAGCCACCAGAAATAACACACAAGGAATCACTTCCGAACCGAGCATAACCCTCCAGCCAGTATCAACTAGCCATGTTTCAGCCATACCTTTCGCAATTAAGTAGTTGACGACAAATATCACCACTTGGCCACCAACAATGGCGAAGTTTTGCATGCTGAGCGCTCGACCACGAACTATCTTTGGCGACACTTCCGAGATATACATTGGCGAAATGGAAGAAGCTAGCCCGACAGCCAGTCCTCCGATCATACGAAATACAATGAACCAAAAGAAGGTGTCAGCAAGTGCCGAACCTACCGCAGAGACTGTGAATAGAATTGCCGCAAAAATTAGCGAACGTTTTCGACCATATTTAGCACCAATTCGACCCGATGCAAGCGCACCGATAATACAGCCAATCGCAACATTTGATACCGCCCACCCCACACCAAATGAGTCGAGTTGGAAATATTGTTTTATCGGTCCGATAGCACCGGAAATAACGGCAGTATCATAACCAAATAATAAGCCGCCCAGTGCAGCAATACTACAAATTAATAATACGTACCTAACGTTGTACTCTTGTGATATCACAGGCTTTGATATATCGCTTATTGCGGACATACATCCTCCTTGAAAGATCAAGCTCTTTATTTTTTAAAATTAGATTAGCGTCGTTCCACTCACTTTATTTCAAGGTTAAGTGCAACTCGTTCTTTATTGTATTCGGCTCAATTAACAATCTGAGAAGCCATTATCAATACATACAGATATCGACAGCGATCGCGTTTCTATCTGCTGATGACAATTACTTCTGACCAGATGTTTTTTTGCTAACACAACCTTCTTATCTTATGAAACTTAAATTTTACTTTTTAAACAAAGTGAAAATATTAGTTCACAAAAAGAAATCTAAACGATAAACAGTGATGAGACCGTGACAAGACTCTCATAACATTTCATTAACAAGCTTTGACATCAATTCCATCAATAATTCATATTCAAAAATGATGTAAACCATCATTTTTAAATAACTTATAATTATCATAAAGTTAAAACCAACCTTCCTTATAACAATGTCCAATAAAGACATTAAACATCATTCAACACAGGCTATATCTAGTGAGATTGTGGTAATAGTTACGCGCTCTACAAATAAACCATTGTGCTAAAACAAAAGACCAATCACACAAAAAACGGGGGACCCGTGTATCAAAAACACCCACAAGATGAAAATTTTCGAATAATTTATTTCATTTTTATGCAATTAAACCTTTGTGCAAAAGGCATTGTGTAAACTAGCTCTAAGGCTCTCGTTCCCCAATTACAGGTAACTTATCCGTGATTAAGCGTATAATTGATGCTCAAAACGCTGTCTCCTTACTCTGCGCGGCTAAGGCGCTACAAATCGAGAAAACTAGGGTAAACGGAAATCTTTGGCTTTTTTAAACAAAAATCCCTCAAAATTTATTGAGGGATTTCGACTAAATTAAGAGTCCAAGACTATCGGAAAATAACGATCAAATAGCAAAAGTAACCTACTGCCTAGCACTCTGTGCAGTAACTATTTTATTGAATACTATTTGTAGAACTCTGGCGTTTCCGGCATGTCGATATCAACAACCTTGCCTGAAACGCGTGCTTCAGCACATGCATCTGAAGTAACCGCTGCGAAGTAACCATCCCATGCATTAGGGCCATTTACTTCGCCTGCGTGAGTTGCATCAATCCAGTCTTGAAGCTCCACGTCATACGCTTCAAAGAAGCGGTCTTTCCAATCAGTCAGAATGTTCGTAGAAAGTTTCGCATCTTTACGAGTCAATAGGCTCATTGGCTCTGGCAGATTAGCAATCCCCTCTTCACCAACGACTTGGCATTGAATATCGTAACCGTATTTACAGTTAACAAAAATTTCAGCATCAATATGAATGCCACTCCGAGTTTCTACGATCACCATCAGTGGATCCTGTAGCTTCGCGTGGGTGTATTTCGTACGTTTTGGATTAATAACCTGAACAGATTTGTAGTCGTCACCCACTAACCAGCGCAATACATCGATTTCATGGATAAATGTATCCGAGAAAGGCATATCGCCATGGTAAGCTTCTGGAACTTCAGGGTTTCTGTGAGCACAGTGTACGAGCAAAGGCTCACCGAGCTCACCATTTGCAATTGCAGCTTTAAGCAATTTGTAGCCCGCATCGTAACGACGCATGAAACCAACCTGCACCAGTTTTTTACCTGCAGCCATTTCAGCTTCAACAATACGTTTGCAACCTGCAGCAGTGTCAGCGAGTGGTTTTTCACAGAACACAGGTTTTCCAGCTTTGATCGACTCAAGAACAAACTCTTCGTGCGTCGGTCCCCAAGACGTCACAACAACCGCATCGACGTCTGACGAGTTGATCAGATCCTTACCATTAGCGTAAACTTCAGCCGGAATATTCTCTTCGGTCAAAAATGCTTTTACTGCGTCAGGATCCACATCGGTAGCAGCAACCACTTTTGCACCTTGTAGAAGGTTATGAATCCTTTTTGCATGTTCTTTACCAATTGCACCTAAACCAATCACACCTACTTTTAAAGTCATGATATTCGTCCTTTAATTTTCATTTATTTTAGAGGTAATAAACCGCCGTCTGAATTGCAGAGTTTTATTTTTATATGAATAAAACCAATACAGATTCAAATTAAATGGGTTTATAATTTTTAATAAAATAAAAAGTTAATAGTTACATTTATAAAAATAATTAGTTCGGAATTAATTTATAACAAACGAATTATATTGATTTTAAATTCCTGCAACTTCTCGAATATATTTTCGCGCTTTTTGTGCGTACTCTAGTGGATCGGCAACGCTAGGATCCTGCTCTGCTTCTATAACCATCCATCCTTCGTATCCAGCTTTATCTAACGCGTCAAATATTGGTTTAAAGTCAATTACACCGTCGCCAGGAACAGTGAAAGCACCTAAACGAACGCCATCAAGAAAACAGCGATGCTCATCGATGACTTGTTGACGCTTTTCATTACGAATGTCTTTTAAGTGGACGTGTGGAATACGACCAACATATTTATCTAAAACTTCAAGGATCGCTGCTTGCGTACCTTCTGAGTAGTAGATATGCCCCGTATCTAGGAGTAAGCCAACATTATCGTTCGTCATCTCCATAAATCGGTCTATCTCTGATGGGGTTTGAACACCAGTACCCATATGATGATGCAGACAAACTTTCATGCCTTTTGCGGCTGCAAGCTCAGCAATTTTATTGTAGCCATCAGCAACACGTTGCCACTCTTCGTCAGTCCAGTGCGGTTTTTCTTCAAAGACAGCTTTTTCAGTGCCCTGAATACTGCCACTTTGCTCCGAGCAACCAATAACCTTTGCGCCCATTTCATGTAGGAATTCCATATGCGCAATAAATTCAGTAATGGATTGTTCTTCCTTACCATCTGCAAAGAAAGTGCTAAACCAAGCGTTACAAATCTGAATGCCACGAAGCGCCAATTTCTCTTTTAGTACCTTGGTATCTTTAGGGAACTTACAACCCACTTCACTACCAGTAAATCCAGCCAGGGCCATTTCACTAACACACTGTGCAAATGTATTTTCTGCCCCTAAACTTGGTAGATCATCGTTTGTCCATGCAATCGGCGCTGCACCAAGTTTTACTTTATTTTTGTCCATTAACGGCCTCCCAATATAGAGTCCACTATTAACGAGTTAATAATGGGTTAAATACGCTCAAGGATGAATTCAATACTTTCTTTCGCTGCTTCAACGTGATCTGGAAGTTCCCAAACAGGCGCAGAGAATGGTTCAAATGAGAAATAGCCTGTGTAACCAGCGTCAAGCAATTGTTTGATTTGACCAACATTATCCAAACGGTCTTGAGCATTAATCATCAGACGGTGGGCGTCTAACATTTCATCAAACGTGATGGATTCATCTTCAACACCTGAGATATGAACTAAACCCGTTTGCTGTGGGAAAAGTTCAGTTTCTGATGCACCCTTGTGGTGGAATGTGTCGTGAACGATCTTGAACGTATCTTCGAAACCGAGCTCTTTAATCGCTTCCACCGCTTCAGCTTTAGTGCGAAGGGATGAAATAGGAAAACCTAGGGGCTCAACATAGCCTTTGATGCCGTGTTTATCTAAGATAGTTTTGAGGTGAGTTAAAGACTCTTTCACTTGTTCCTTCGTACGTTGATTACCGTCATTCAAAGGGCAAAGAACCAGCGCCTCCGCACCACATGCTGCGGCTAAATCAGCCAACGTTTCTGCTTTCTCTTTTAATTCGTTATCCCATACATTGAACGGGTATACGGCATTAATAGTTAGAATTCGAACACCTGCGGATTTTGCTTTAGCACCAATAACTTTAGCTTGCTCAACAGAAACCAAGCTATTCTCGTTTACGTCATTACGTAATTCGATAGCATCCAGTCCCAGCTGCACTGCATAATCAATAAGAGCTTCTGCCGATACTTTTGGACAAAGCATGTGATTTAAAGCAAATTTAATTTGGGTGGTCATGTTCACTACCTCGTTATAATTTCACGTATTTATTAAATTAAAATATTAAATGTGGCTAACTAAGTAATAAACTTAGTAATCAGCGACCCAAAAATAGTAGCGATTACATATCGTTTTTGGTACTTATGTTTTGATGGGTTTTCATCAATGAAATGTGATCTAGTTTAAAATTAAGTAGCCATTGCTTTTTAATTTTTATTTGCGTACCCAACCAGCTTATTGTTCTGTTATTAATCAGCACGCTTTAGCTTCAGCTTGACGATTAAGATAAACGAGAATGAAGTAATTATTCTAATAAGAGAGATAAAGAGTTATCTCTAGAAATTTAACCATGCCTAGCGTATTGTCAGCGCTAGGGAAACCGAATATTCGTTAAGTGATACCCATTGATACACCAAACCACTGCCGTGTACGAACTATAGAGTTATGAAGAAATCTACTTTTGCTGTAATTGCAGAAAAAGCGCAGGTAGGCATTGCTACCGTAGACAGAGTTCTGAACGAGCGCGGAGGCGTCTCTCCAAAAACGGTTCAGAAAGTGATAAATGCAGCTCGAGAGTTGGGGATTAAACGTACACTGCCAGAAATATACCAAGCTCCCTGGAGGATAGAACTTATCCTCAGTCAGAACCCTTCACAATTTTTCAAATCTTTAACCCGAGGATTTAGCAAAGTTGCTCAAGGACACCAGTATCGTAATTTTCGCTTACGTTGCAGCTTAGTACCTGAGAGTCAGCCCGAAAAGCTTGCTAATCATCTAGAGAACAGCGCCGATAAGTATGACGGTATCATCGTATTTGCAAATGACAATGACACCATTTATCAAGCTCTTGAGAATTGCCATTCTAAGGGAACCCCTGTTATCACACTAGCTACCGATTTGCCTGATAGCAAAAGGTTATGCCATGTGGGAATCGATCAGTATCAGATAGGAAGAACGGCCGCTTCACTGATGTCTAAAATGCTGCCAGAGCAAGGAAAAATCCTTCTTATGAGCGGGCGATTCGACTATCAGGCCCATATACAAAGAATGAAGGGATTCCAAGATGCAATAAGAAAACGAGATAATATTACGTTGAGCGATGTTTTGTATGGTAATGACGATAAAGAAACCATTAAGCGTATTTTGAGTCAACAAAATAACAGTGACATCATCGGTATTTATAATTCTGGAGCAGGAAACAAAACCATCGGTAATTGGATATCAAGTAGAGGTAAGGCTGGTTCTTGTGCTTTTATCACTCATGAGCTTTACGATACTACCGAAGAGCTATTAAAAAATAATACGCTTTCTTTCTCGCTAGACCAAAATGCTCAGCGACATGCAGAACTGTCGCTGGATATTATGTTCAACCACTTATCAAACGGCTATTCTCCAGATACTTATACAGATGGGAAAGTACCATTTAGAATTATAACTGAAGAAAATATCATCTAGTTTAACGCGAAATAAAGAAGCATAAGCCATTAGCTTGCTGATTAGTTAATACTTACGTTATTACACAAAGATTGATGCCATAAATAAGCGTCGTTTTCTGATTGTCATTTTGAAACTTCCATTTTCTCATTTTGAGAACCCCTCCCAGTCATAACCTAACTCATTGATATTTAGATATATAAACTTTGGCACACTCCCTGCAATCCTGCTGTAAACACTAGCAGGAGATACGATTATGGAACTTCGTAAAATTGAAACAAACGACACTATCGTGACATGGGTGATCAACGGGAACCTTGACGCAGACGGTAGCCGCCAGGCACAGCCACACATTGATGAAATTTTGGCTGAGCCCTCAACTCGAGAAATAGAAATTGACTTCAGCCGAGTCCAGTTTCTTGATTCATCAGGCGTAGGTGCGATCGTGTACCTGTATAAACGGCTTATCGAGAACCAGAGAAGCATGCGTATTGAAAACGCTTCAGGCCAACCTCTCGAAATAATGAATCTACTGCGTATTAACCAAGCGATACCAGTTAACTCTCGAACTTACTAAATAACGATCACTGACAAAGGACGTTGGCATGAACTTTTCTTTCAAACACATAGCCCTAGCTGTATCTATGACTGCCGTGGTTGGATGCAGTAGTTACCCAGAGGCAGGCCGTGGTGGTCTTGGGGAAAACTACATCCAATCAAACTTTACACCCGTAATGCCAGATGAGCCCCTCGGTCCTGAGCACGGACTTCGGTTTGACTGGCAACTGACTAAGCTGCAATTAGACTCTTTGATCAGCGAAGGCGCGCGTTGGTGTTTCCCAGCTGCAGTTGTGCAAGCGTTGGAGAAACAAAACCGAATCGCTAGAGAGCTTGAAGGTGGTTTACTGCTTGATGCTGCCAACGACATTGTTATTCAGCGCAAGCGTCTTAATGAGCTAGAACTTCAACTGGACTATGCGACCTCACAGACCAAGTGTGTACCTCCTATGGATGAAAACGCATTTCAGAAGCGCTTAGCTATGATTGATCAACTTTATAGCTTGCTTAACGTCGATAATCAGTTTGCATTTAATTCCACAGAAGTAAATCCAAAGTACATGGGCCATCTAGCCCAATCCGCGAACATCTTAAATGAGCACCAAAGCTTAAACCTCAAAGTTACTGGTCACGCTGATTCTGTAGGTGATGGTCAGTACAACCAGGAACTTGCCATGGGACGTGCGAATCAAGTCAAGCGCTACCTGACCATTTTTGGTCTCAATCCAAAACGTATAGAAACACAATCGGTCGGCGACACGCTTCCTCTCTATGAAGGTGAATCGGAAGGTGTTCGTCTTACCAACCGCCGCGTAAGCATCGAAGTGGTGGATACTCAAGAACAAACCAAGCAGCGTTTGCAGGGAGGCTTACAATGAAATGGATTAACCTAATTGCCCTATTTCTTCTTACTTCAATTTTCTCTGTGGCGCACGCGAATGAAGAACGAGTACAAATTGGCGATCTCATTCAGGTCAACTTACCCGGTGAGTCATCGTTAAATAAAGGCTTTCAAGTCGACAAGCGTGGCCGCATCACTCTGCCTGAAGTTGGCGCGCTATACGTCGCGGGTTACAGTGAAGCTCAGCTTGAACAAGTCGTTAAAGAATCGCTGGAGAAAGTGTATCGAGACCTATCCTCTGCATCTGTCTATATCGCTGAGCAACAAATTTTAGTCTCGGTACAAGGGTATGTGACCTCTCCGGGCGAATACACTTTATCTAAGTCTTCTGATGTCCAAATGGCCATTCACGCAGCGGGCGGATTACGCTCCGGCGCGCAGCTCAACAGTCTGTTTATCAAACGTGGCAAAGATAAGATCACCTTTAACTACAAAACGTTTCTCGATACAGGTGATGAATCACTGCTACCTGAGCTGATCTCACTTGATACGATATTTGTTCCTGCGTCTCCACTGGTCGGTAATATCGAGCAAGAGTTCGATGCGAACAAACTCGCTAACGCAGGTGACAGCGCCGACGGCCGAACAGCAATTAAAGTGTTTGGAGAAGTAAACGCGCCGGGTTCATTCAGCTTTAAAGCCAATAGCGATCTGGTTGACATCATTATGCGAGCTGGAGGCGTTACTCGCTATGCCTCTGTCGAACAAATACGTGTCATTTCAGACAATACTCCTAAGCTGTTTAACCTTAAAACCTATCTCGATAGCGGTGATATCTCATTGCTACCGCCACTAACGCCGGGAACCACCATCTTCGTTCCTAAACAAGAAGAAGAGATCAAGGCAGGCGCGAACGTGGTTTACATTATGGGTGAAGTGGCAAGCCCAGGTGCCTATGAAGGCAAGAAGAATGCGTCGTTTATGGATATTCTGGCTAATGCAGGTGGTCCGACTCGTTATGCAGAATCACGCCAGATTCGAGTCATTAAATCCAACGGTCAGGTGATCAAATTTGATTTAACCGCGTTCACTGAAGGTCTGACCCGTAAAAGCCCGCCTAAAATTGGCCCGGGAGATGCGATCTTCGTTCCTGAGAAGACAGACATGAACGAAAAGTCTTGGCTGAAAATTGCGCCCAATCGCGCCGTCAGTGTAATTGGAGAAGTGGTTCGCCCCGGACGTGTTGAGTGGTCAGATGAAATGGATCTTATGGACTTGCTATCTCATGTTGGCGGCCCAACCCTTCGCGCGGACACCTCGAAAATTGAAGTAGTCGCCGCTGATAATCAGCTACACATATTCGATCTCGATGATTTCATTCTAAAAGGCGCGCCGAACAGCGAATTACCTAACATCAGTGCTGGTGCGATTGTGCGTGTACACGATCTACCTCAAGATCCTTCCGACAACAAATCGCAATGGGTTCGCCAAAGCTCAGGTGCATCCATTTATGTCTTTGGACAAGTCAATGCCCCTGGCCGCTACCGTTTCACTAAGGATATGCATTTCCTCGATATTTTGTCTGCGGCTGATGGCCCAACAAAAGACGCGGATATCCACAACATTCGTATCACACATCGCGACAAAAGCTATTCCAAAGTAAGTAAGCTTAACCTATCGTTATACTTTGAGACTGGGGATGAAAGCTTACTTCCAAATGTCACCATGGGCGACACCATTTACATCCCTGAAAAAGATAAGATTTGGTTGGATCGTTCTAAGGAGTCAACAGTACGCGTACTAGGAGCAGTCAATAATCCAGGTCGATATGTATTTGACGACAACATGACCTTGCTGGACTTACTTGCCGAAGCGGGCGGTCCGTCTGATCGAGCCTACTTAGAGAAGATCTCGATCGTCAATATGTCTTGTTGCCAAGGACAAGCAAGAACCTTTGACCTGGTAGACTTTAGTAAAACTGCCAACATTTACAAACTTCCGGTACTACGAGCTGGCGATACCATCTATGTGCCCGATCGAAACGAAAGTATCATCGAAAAAGCACGCGTGGGTCTTGAAGACATTCTGCGCCTAACGACAACCATCGTGTTAATAGGAGCTCTGTAATGATTATTCCTGCAACTCATACAGAAATAGAGCAAATCTATCTTGCAGCAGAAATGCGTGACAGTCGCTCACTATGCATTACCGCATGTCAATCTGGCGATGGCGTGACTTCCGTTGTTGCTGCACTGGCTGAGCGTTATCTGCTCGCGGGTCACCGGACTTTGGTGGTGGATCTTAATACCTTCCACCCAGCTTTCGAATGCATTGATATCACACCTGACATCGACAATCAGATTGGTTCTTTGGTCGCGCACGCTTCAACGCGACAAATGTTTACCGGGTTAACCGTGCCGAACAACCAATCAGCAGTTCTGGCGTACAAAGATCCCACACATCTGAGAGCCGCGGTCAAACAATGGCTTTGCCAATACGACCGCGTTATTTGCGACACGTCACCGCTGCTTCAAGTCAATAGAGGAAACATTCCTGCACAAGTCGTTGCGAGCGCTTGTGACCAGACAGCACTCGTGGTGATGGGTGGTAAAACCTCTTCCAGCCAACTTGAAAAAGCCATGCAATTGATTGATTCGCCTTCAATCACCTTGTTAGGCTCGATACTCAATTTAAAAGACCAGGCATCACTGGCTCAGGAGATGGTGCGCGAGCTGAATCGGCTCCGCTTTATCCCCAAAAGTTGGCGAGAAAAGTGGTCGCAGAAGATTCTTACCAACGAGTTCCTTGCTCAGTCTGCTTAGGAGTTGCCATGAGAAAAACCTTTATCGCCCTTTCGACTCTGTTACTTTCGGCAGTAACCGTTGCTGAAACCCTTACATTTGGCGTTGTGCCTCAGCAATCTGCCAGCCGACTTGCCGAGCAGTGGGAGCCTCTCGTTGCTGAAATAAGCAGAGAAACCGGTTACGACATTGCCTTTAGCACGGCTCCTAACATTCCGGAGTATGAAAAGCGTTTGTCGGCGGGCGAATACGATATCGCTTACATGAACCCATATCATTACACCGTCTACAGCAAACAGCCGGGCTATCGGGCCTTCGCCAAAGCCAAGGATAAAAAAATAAGCGGAATTCTGGTAGCAAGGAAAGCCAACAATATTGAGTCTTTACAAGCGCTGCAAGGACAAAGGCTCGCCTTCCCTTCTCCTGCTGCCTTTGCTGCAACGGTATTAACGCAAAGTGACTTGAGAGAGGCTAACGTCGAATTTGAGTCTGACTACGTTACATCACATGACTCGGTGTATTTGTCTGTGGCGAGAGGTTTTTACCCAGCAGGCGGCGGTGTGATGAGAACCTTTAACTCATTACCTGACGAGGTTAAATCTCAGCTAGAACCTATTTGGACAACAAAACCGTATACACCGCATGCCATAGCCCATCACCCGAGAATGACTCACGAACAAGTCAAATCGATCCAACAAGCGCTCAAGTCTATAGATCAAACACTCGAAGGGAAAACGTCCCTAAAATTATTAAATATCAACGGATTTGAATCAGCTATCGACACCGATTGGGACGATGTGAGAGCACTCAATATCAAAGTACTGGACTAACCGGAGGCTTTAATGACGTTGCGTTCTAAAACAATTCTTGGCATAGCTCTCATCGAAATTACGGCACTCATCATTCTCGTGGCTAATGCGATGAGTTTTCTCTCAGATTCCAACGAGAAGCAGTTACTCCAAAGAGCTCATTCAAGTGCAGTTATGTTTACTCATGCTGCGAAAGACGCGCTACTTTCTACTGATTTAGCGACGTTGGACGACTTAGCTCAAGAGTTCATCAAGTTAGAAGATGTCGCTTACGTTCGTGTGTTACGCGGTGGCAACCAAATGGCCACTGCAGGAGACCCAGCGCTACTTGCACGCTCAATGGTCAGTGATGAAACTCTAAAAGACGTGAAAGACGGTATCTTCGATCTACGTACCCCCATTGAAAGTAACGGTAATATCTATGGGTATGTAGATATGGGGTTTGAGACACACCCTATCAGCAATATGCTCTTTGACGCGCAGCAAGCAATTATCAGTATTGCAACCATCGAAGTCGTATTGGTGGCGTTTTTCTCCTTTATCCTTGGAACCTATCTGACTAAGAATCTCACCCGTTTAGCCTCTGCCGCCCAAACACTTCGGGAAAAAGGCCCGGGGTTTCAACTTAAACACTATTCCAAAGATGAGCTTGGTGAAGTCACCAAAGCATTCGATGAGATGTCGGCTAAGTTAGAACAAGACTATCAAAACCTCACTGCAGCACGGGAAGGTGCCGAACTGGCAAACGACTCTAAAAGCCGCTTTCTCGCCTCCATGTCTCATGAGATACGCACTCCGATGAATGGCGTATTGGGCATATTAAATATCCTTGAAGAAACCAAACTCACTAACGAGCAAAGAAAGCTGGTCGCAACCGCTACTGAATCGGGCAACTTCCTACTTTCCGTCATTAATGACATTCTTGATTTCACTCGTATGGAGTCCAATACGCTCATTCTGGAAGATAAACCTTTCGACTTCAGACAGTGTGTCGAAAGCGTGGTGAATTCATTTTTGCCCACAGCCAAGAGTCAAAACCTGATTTTACATTGCTACATTGAGGGCACAGTTCCAAGTAAAGTCAGCGGAGACAAAAACCGCGTAAAACAGATACTTCTTAACCTGCTTGGCAATGCCATCAAGTTTACTCATGAAGGCAGCGTCACGGTTAAAGTTGGGTCGGAGGCATTGGAACAAGGGCGAGTAAAAATCACCTGCCAAATTCAAGACACTGGGATTGGCATCAAAAATAGCTCGATTGATTACTTGTTTGATGAATTTACGATGGCAGACCAAACCTATTCACGCAGCAAAGAAGGTTCGGGGCTTGGCCTCGCTATCTGTCGCCGACTCTGTACCCTTATGGATGGTGACGTCACGGTCGAAAGCACACCCGGCGTAGGCAGTACATTCACATTTGACATCACGCTCTCGGTAGCCGATGAGTTGTTGACCTCTCCAAATATTGATTCACTCCGTCAGGAATTGATTCGTTCGAACGCTCGTATTCTTGTCGCAGAAGATAACAAAGCAAATCAGCTCGTCATACGAGAAATGTTCAAGCGGGTTGGTCTATCTATCGATATTGCCGAAAATGGCAAACAAGCGGTTTCCATGGTCCAGGAATATCAATATGACCTGATTTTTATGGATATCTCCATGCCTGAAATGGATGGCATGCAAGCCTGCAAAGCGATTCGGAGCCTTGATGACAGTAAGGCGTGTGATATCCCAATTATCGCCCTAACTGCACACTCACTGGCTGGTGATAAAGAAAAGTTTCTTGCGTCGGGCATGAACGACTACTTGTCAAAACCCCTAAGGCTGTCACAACTAATTGAAAAAATTAACCTATTCTTAAATGATGACCAAGAGGAAAACCAAGATCTAAAATCAGGCCCCTGTCATTTGATTAAGCATCAGAATTCATATACAAATACCAACGTAGGTCAATCGAACCAACGTGAGGAAGCAGTAAATTTGGATTTAGTAGACGAACAGATTTTGCAGCAAATGATCGCAGACACGAGTGCCGATGTCATTCCATTACTCATCGAGCATTATCTTGAAGAATCTCAGCAGCGTTTAGCAAAAATATATCTGGCTATGGAGTCTCAAGATAAAGAAACATTAGAGTTCGAAGCGCATACCCTAGGTAGTTCAGCTCTGGCACTCGGTAATAGAACTTTGTCCAATTTCGCGCGAAAAATCGAGCATCTTTGCTTAGACGGCAAACAAGAGCAGGCTTTCAGCTACAAACAAAAACTTGAAGTTGTTGCCTCAGAGTCACTAAAAGCATTAGAGGAAAGGAAACAGCAAGGGTTTATTGAACCAACACAACTATAAAGGCTTAAGAGAGGACAGCTCCAATGAAACCAAAAGTACTCCTAATCGAAGACTCAACTTCTCTTGCTATTTTGTACAAACAGTATGTACAGCACGAGCCCTATGACCTGTTTCATGTAGAGACAGGTAAAGAAGCCATCGCCTTTATTGAAAGAAATGTTCCCCAATTAGTTATTCTGGACTTTAGACTGCCCGACATGGATGGCGAGCAAATTCTGGATTGGATTAACGAGAACCAAGTCCCGACATCCGTCGTCATTGCCACCGCGCATGGCTCAGTAGATCTGGCGGTTAGCCTTGTGCAAAAAGGAGCGAAAGACTTTCTCGAAAAACCAATTAATGCTGATCGTCTAAAGACCTCCATCGCTCTGCACTTGCAACAAGTTAAACTGGAGAACCTTGTCGAAGACATAGAAAACAAATTCGATCGAAACCGATTCCACGGCTTCATCGGATCTAGCCTTCCAATGCAAGGTGTGTACAAGATCATCGATTCAGTGGCACCAACGACAGCAAGTGTTTTTATTGTCGGTGAAAGTGGTACGGGTAAGGAAGTGTGCGCCGAAGCCATCCACCGCGAGAGTAAGCGTAAAGATAAACCGTTTATCGCCATTAACTGTGGTGCGATTCCAAAAGATCTCATGGAGAGTGAAATCTTTGGTCACGTCAGGGGCGCATTTACAGGCGCTACTGCCGATCGCAAAGGTGCGGCCTCAATGGCCAACGGTGGTACGCTTTTTCTTGATGAGCTGTGTGAGATGGAACTTGAGATGCAAAAGAAATTACTCAGATTTTTGCAGACAGGTACCTTTACCCCACTAGGCGCAAATAAAGAAATGAAAGTCGATATTCGTATCATCTGCGCGACGAACCGAGATCCTCTTGTTGAAGTAGAAGAAGGCCGTTTCAGAGAAGATCTCTACTACCGCGTGCATGTAGTGCCTATTGATATGCCACCATTACGCGAGCGCGGCAACGATATTACGACGTTAGCGACTCACTTTCTTAAGCTGTACGCTAAAGAAGATGGCAAAAAGTTTAACGCAATCCACCGAGATGCAGAGCCAACGCTAAAACGCTATGCGTGGCCGGGTAACGTCCGTCAGCTTCAAAACATTATTCGCAATATCGTGGTCCTTAATGACGATAGTCATTTGCGCCTTGAGCATTTGCCATCTCAGGTCACATCAAGCCGTACGCCAAAGCAAAACAGCGTAGCTAAACCTGAGCCAATCATCACTCCGCAACCCGTCGTTATCAATGAGGCTCCTGAAAATAGTCACGACGCGGTTACTGAGCCGCAAATTGAAAGACCTGTAGCGATAAGGCCAATGTGGCAAATTGAACGTGAGGCAATACAACAAGCCATTGATTACTGTGACGGGAACGTACTGAACGCGGCGGTACTTTTAGAGCTTAGCCCTTCTACGGTATACCGTAAGAAGCAAGCCTGGGAAGCTGAAGATGAGCAACAACTCGTGTAACGAAGTCTGGCTAGTCATCGACAGCCTGACTTTCGGTGGCATTGAAACACATGTGCTTGAGCTCGCAAATGGGCTCAAGCATTTTGAAGTTCCTGTCAAAGTCATGTTTCTGCGCACTTATTCCAAACCCCAAGTGCTCAAAGACAAGCTGGAATCAAGTGGCATTGCTGTCCAGTTTCTGGGCTCTGCAGGCACGAATTACTTTGGCGACTTAATTAGCCAAGTACGAAAGCAAAAACCCGCTCTTCTCCACGCTCATGGCTATAAAGCAAGCTTAGTTTGCAAGCTAGCAAGAATAATGACCGGAGTTCGCCAAATATCTACGTATCACGCAGGAGAAACTCCAACGGGTAAGGTGTGGTTATATGACTGTGTCGACCGGTTCACCACGTTTGTGTCAAATCACTCAATCGCAGTGAGTGAAAGAATTGCCCAAAAGCTGATAACCAAATCGGAAAGTTTCAATAATTTTATTGATACCAAGATACCGGCTACCTCAACAGGAAACCAAATCGCGTTTGTTGGCAGGCTAAGCCATGAGAAAGGCCCCGATCGATTTATTGACTTGGCGCGCCAAAATCAAACATTGTGTTTTGATCTTTATGGCTCAGGGGCCATGCAATCGGAGCTAACACAGGGCGCTCCGGCAAACGTCAGGTTTCATGGTCACCAAACCAACATGGACGCCATTTGGCAACATATTGGCATTTTGATCATTTGCTCTCGTTATGAAGGCTTACCCATGACAGCGCTCGAAGCGATGGCGAGAGGTATCCCTGTTGTCTCACTTAATGTTGGAAATATGTCGAAGCTTATTAAACACGAAACCAACGGATACTTAGTAGACAACGTCAATCAATTGAATGAGGCTTTAAACATCTATCTGTCCCTCGCCCACCACCAGCAATTAGCGATAAAAAAGCAGGCGATTGATAGCGTTGAACAGCACTATTCTCAATCTGCCGTCATCCCAAAAATGATGAAACTCTACTTCCCCAATAGCTCTCAATCTGATTGTCAAATTGAGAAACAATAAAGCCCCACCTCAAGCCTCCTATAAAGCACCTTAAAAACAATCACATAGAACCACCGCCTTCTTGGCATCACATTTGCGTTAGTCCTATCGAAAAGTGCAATTAACGGTTTTATGCAAATGCGATGTGAGGGGTTGGCATGAAGAGAAAGATTCTATTTGTACATTACGGCGATGACTGGATCCGAGGCAGTGAGAAATGTTTGCTCGATCTTATTAAGTACATGGAACATCATCACTACGCTTGTTACGTTTGGACCAATAATTGCGAACTCTCAAAACAGTTAGAATTGATGAATGTTCCAACTCAGCTTAATCATTTTCCACTGCTGCTTGGCTGGAAACCACCTAAATACAACGTATCAGGTTGGCTTGGTCTGACTAAGCAAGGTTGCGAGATCATCGAACGCGAAAAAATAGACCTTGTACATATTAATAGTGGTGCGCCCTGCCAGTGGATGTTAGCCGCTGCACGAATGAAGAAAGTACCCGTCGTTACCCAGCTCCACTGCCCTTACCCAGCACGCGACCGCCTCACGCTTGGCCTGCACCTTTCTCCGCATATTATTTCAGTCAGTCAGTACGTCGCTGAATTCATGACTAAAGATGGTTACCCTAACGAAAAAATATCGGTCATTCACAACGGTATTGATACCGTCTCACTCTCCGCGCAGCAAAAAGTCGATGTTAGGCAAGCGTTATCCATTCCAGAGCAGGATTTTGTTTTTGCGACGGTTGGCTCTCTGATTCACCGTAAAGGTGTAGACCGGATCATAACCGCAATGCGTCACGTGGCTTTTGAGTATCCTAACGTCAGTCTCGTTGTCATTGGCGATGGCGATTTAATGGACAAGCTTGTTCAACAAGCCAGTCGCCTAAACCTAAGCAATCGTATTCACTTTGTTGGCGAACAATCCAATGTCGTTGGATGGCTCAAGGGATGTGATGCCTTTATCAGTGGTGCTCGCAGTGAAGCCTTTGGGCTGGCTGTTGCAGAAGCTGCCCTTGCGAAGATCCCGGTTATCGCGCCGCTTGAAGGTGGTATTCCTGAATTCATTACCGATGGCGAAACTGGAGTTCTGTATCCGAATAAGGGCATTGGCCCAATAGCAAAAGCGATGCGCGTGCTAATCAATAACCCTGAACTATGTGAACAGTATGGAATGAGCGGTTTTGATCACGTTACCCAAAATCATGATCTATCTGTCAGTTGCCGAAAAATAGAACTTCTTTATAGAGACTTATTGGAACAGCCATTTGTAGCCAATCGCTCTCTAATAAGCACTTTATCCCCCCTCAAAACCTATGTGGTAAACCGTTTGTCGTTTGGAGGCCAGCATGGCTAGTCAAAACAAGAAAACGCTTATTTTTGACCCTATCGCATTTAAAGGCGGATCTAAGATTGCAACCAGTGATGCGCTCAATGTATGCCGTGTTGAGTCCAATGATTTCATTGTCGCAACAGTAGACACGGCATTCTGGAAGCAAACAGAGTTCTACGCCAAACACAATGTTACTTTGATTTCCATTTCCCCAGTTCCTTGGTTAATGAGTCAGCACAATGGGATTCTCTACTGGCTAAACCAACTGTATCTTCTATTGGTATTGCTAAAGACTTTGATTGGGCATCGCGGCATTACTACGTTCATCGGCGCTTCAGGGCCGGGTATGGATATGCCAGTCTATTTGTTACAAATGGTTCTTAATATTGAAGTCGTTCAGTTTATACACGGCAACGTCGGGATCTCACGCTCTATTGGCTTCTGTCTTACCAGAGCGAACGCCGTGTTTTACTTACCTTCTACCCGTTGTAGCCTCAAAGCGGCACTAGAAACTTACCTTAAAACCGCGACCAAAATAAAAGACGCCTCGGCAATGGCTGAAAGTTACTTAAACTCATCTCAATATCAGTCATTTGTGAATGGCATTCCAGCATCACGTTGGCCAAAGGAATGTCAAAAGAAAACACCAGTTTACTTTTGGGCTGCATCGCTGCTGAAATGGAAAGGTCTGGAAACGTTAATAAAAGCATCCAAACGTGCCGCTATTAGTCAGTCTGTCGTACTCAATGTTTGCTACATTCGCCCCGTCGATACGTGTTTACCAATCTCCAACGCTCCGGTTTTACTCTCCCACACCATATGGTATGAAGACCCTGAAAACTTGGATGATATCCGGAGTCAATCCAACATCTTTGTTTCAACCAGCGGTAATGAGCCATTCGGTTTATCAATTCTAGAGGCTCTGGCTGCGGGTATGTGCGTTGTCATTCCTCGAGATGGCGCATATTGGGACAAGACACTGACCCACAATGAAAACTGTATTAAGTATCAGCCGGGAAACCCTGATTCTTTGTGTGATGCTCTGCTCTACGCCAGTAACGACCAACAAGCATTTCATCGTTGCAGCCAGCGTGCGTTAGAAATAGCGACCCGCTATAAAGCTGAACATTGCTACCAAAAGTTTGCACAACACATTAATGGTGACGTGGTTACATCAGCCCTTCACGCATGCAACTAATTCAGTTTGAATAGGAAATTTTGCAATGAATGTTAGCCATCTGAAAAACATCAGTTTATATGCAGTCAGCCTGTTCCTCATTAAAGGTGTGTCGCTATTTACTTTGCCTCTTATGGCCCAATACTTGTCACCGCAAGAAATCGGCCATCTCGAGTTGCTCGGTATCACAACGGTATTCTTTAGTCTGATTGTGGGCATTGCAATGCATGAAAATCTCTATCGATTTATAGGCACAATCAGTCGCTTCACGGTGCGAAAAAGAAAAGCTTCTCAACTGTACAGTGCATCGCTCGTTGTTTCTTTCAGTCTGAGTTTGTTTATCTTGTTCATTTATTACCTGGTCCCTTTTAAGCTTTCGACGTTCACCAGTGAGCAAATCCTATTTATGGCTTTGGTTTTGTGTTACGAAGCGCCCCTTGCTATCAGCCTTGCCTGGTTAAGATTGCATAATCAAGCAAGCTTGTTCTTTAAGATATGTGTCGTGACCGTATTAGCTCAGGTTTCTTTACTTGTTGTCGTCCTGACATACAAACCCGACGTGACACTCGTTTTTGCCCTCAATATCGTGTGTACCTTTATCCAGTTTTTGTTTTTGCACGTTTTCATCAACTTTCCATTTTCCCTACCTAACAAACAACGCTTTATTCGTTATATACGCTACTCTGCGCCACTAATGTTGTCCGGTGTGGTGGCATTTGGTTTAAGTGGTGCAGAAAGGTGGCTGATCGCGGGAGCAACCGATTTAGAAACCTTAGGCATGTATGCGATTGCGGCTAAATTCGCACTTGGCGTCGGTATTCTTATCCAACCTTTTCATATGTGGTGGATGCCAAAACGTTTCGAAACCATGAACAAAAATGGAGGTGAACATGTCGCTAGCGTGACGACTCAAGGGATACTGCTGTTGTGCGTTATTGCTGTCGCTGTGGCATGGCTTAGTCAGCTTTTTATTTCGTTCTCTTTACCGGACTCTTACCAGCCTGCCATCGCTTTGGTTGGAATGACCATAACAATGATGCTATTCAAAGAGCTGGTCGAGTTGACTAACTTTGGCATTCTCTACCAAAAGCACACCTCTCAGCTTTTGTACATTAACCTCGCCTCCACCGCATTGGCGATGGTGATTTGTATCCTTTCTGCTGACCTTGGCATTGAAGCAATGCTTTACGGATTGATCGCGGGGCAATTAAGTCGATTCATATTCACAATCTGGTTTAGCCAACGTGCGCATTATCTGGATTATCAAACCAGTCCTATCTGTGCGCTGATAGCGTTAACGGTGCTGTTTCTATTAACCAGTCGGTATCATCAAAGTATCGAGGTGTCCGCGTTAATGCTGCTGCTTCAGCCGTTAGGCGTTGTCGCTTTTGCCATTCGGTTCCAGTTGATTTCAGGTGCTTCACTCAAACGTCTTTCAAGTACGTTAACTCGCTACGTGGGTCGCTCACTATGAATAGTGTCAAACACGCCAGGCCAATAATGCTCATGACGCTGGTTACGTTTACGCTAGCCATGGTTTGGTATGTTATACCTCATCCAGCAATTGTCGTTGTGCTCTGCTTTTTACCGCTTGCGGCATTGTTTGTGCTCAATCAGACATTCTGGTTGGTGAGTCTATTTGTACTATTTTGCTTCTTTCGAATTCACGAAGCTTTACCCGCACTTTATTCATTAAAAATCCCTTTACTCCTCTCTTTAGGAGCGCTTGGCGCTTTGATTTGGCACACCTTGATCAGTCGCCAGCTACAAACTTTCTGGCACCCGAGTATGACGTGGCTCGTCCTATTTTGGGGGCTTGTTGTCATAGGCATTGTCTTGTCCTCTAACCCGGGCGTTGCGATAACCTATTTTAAAAATATCTATTGGAAAATCATCATCATGACTCTAGCCATCGCTTGGTTGGTGAATACGGAAGATGCAGTGCGAAAAATCGCAACCTTGATTATCTTAGCGGGTGGATTAATCGCCGTAGTTGCTTTGTATAACTCGGCTTCAGGGATTGGTTTAGTTGAGGGGACGAGAGTCACCATCGGTCGTCAGTTGGGCTCTGTGCTTGGTGATCCGAATGATTTGTCGCTGGTATTAATGTTTCCTCTGGCGTTTGCGATCAGCTTTGCCACCACAAAAGGTATAGGCTTCTCACGTATTCTTGGTGTTACCGGGCTAGTACTGGCAATGGCAGCCGTTATCGCGACACAAAGCCGTGGTGGGCTTTTGGGATCAGTTGCTGTATTTGGTATTTTCGGCCTGCGTCTGATTCGCTCAAAATCACTATTGATCTTCATCGCTGTGATTGGGTTGCTGGGACTGTTTGCCGTAGCCGGAATTTCCGACCGTCAGTCAGGCGGCGCAGCAGAAGACGGCATCGACGCATCAGCCATGGGACGCTTATATGCATGGGAAGCCGCGTTTAAGATGGCGGTGGTGAACCCGTTTAGTGGCGTGGGTTTAAACAATTTCTATTCGAATTACTACTATTACAGCTCACATTGGGACGGGCTCAACCACGCGGTTCACAGCACTTGGTTCGGCGTGTTGGCTGAGACCGGGTTTCTTGGTCTGGCTGTGTTTATTGGTATGATCATTTCGCTTATTAAAACGAGCCGACAAACGCTTTCTATCTTAAATCAGCGAAAAGGCTCGGTTTCCCCTTATCTCACAGCAACAGCGCTTGCGGTGTATGCGGGTGTAATTGGCACTGTGGTTTCCGGTACTTTCCTAACCCAAGGCTTCACGTGGCCGATTTATATCCTCGCAGCGCTTTGTATCGCTATCTCCCGAATTACTCAAATCCGTTCTCAAATTGAGAATACCAAAAAAACACTCAACAAATAATTTTTATATTACTGTTTTTAAACAATTTATTTTTTGGCACGCAACGTGAAATAGTCTCTTTATCACCTCAACATAAGGGACAGTATCATGTTGGCTCAGCAGTTAAATGACTTCAAAGTATGGTTACAACACCACGAAAACCCTTCATATCGCAAATTGTTTCTCATTTTGAAATCGATTCGTGCATGTGATCTTCCTACACCGATGTGGATGAACAAGACGGTTCGCACCGTTTATTCAGCGAGTACCTCCATTTGGAGCAACGTGGTTAGGGTATTTATCCATACCCCCGCCTTTAAAGGACGACTTTCTCAGTATGGCCGAGGACTTTATCTCTTTGGTGGTGTGCCTTTTGTTTCCGGGCCACTTTCCATCACTCTTGGAGACGATTGCCGTATCTCTGGTCAAACAACGTTTAGCGCCAGACCCCAATCCAGTGATCCACAACTGATTGTTGGCAGTAACGTCGATATCGGTTGGCAGAGTACTTTTGCGATTGGGAGACGAATTGAAATTGGTGACAATGTTCGAATTGCCGGTCGCGCCTTTCTGTTTGGGTATTCTGGCCACTCACTTGACGCTGATTTAAGAGCGAAAGGCTTTGGCGATCTCGAATGCGATGTTGGAGATATCGTACTTGCAAAGGACGTATGGCTAGGAACAAACGTCACGGTTTGCCCCAATGTCACGATTGGCGAAGGGACCATCGTGGGTGCTGGTAGTGTGGTCACTAAAGACCTGCCTGCTTTTGTAGTTGCTGCTGGTAATCCTGCCAGAGTGATACGTTCACTTAATCACTAAGGAGTTCACTATGCGAGATCTTATTGTTTTTGGTGAAGATTTTGGTGGCTTACCATCGAGTACACAACATCTGGTTACCCGGTTAGCAAAACAACGCAAGGTACTTTGGGTTAACTCGATAGGACTCCGTCAACCCAAGTTAAATATGCACGATGTTAAACGTGCTTGCGGTAAGCTTGTGGGTAAAAGTAAAGGTGGTTACACCGACCCGCGAGAGCATCACGTAAATATTACGGTGATCAACCTTAAAACGCTTCCCGCTCCTAAGTCAGCATTCGCGCGTTATGTCGCCAAAACCTTGATGCGTCTTCAACTGAAACCCGTTATCGAGAGGCTTCATCTGCACAAACCAATTTTATGGACTTCACTTCCGACTGCAGCCGATTTATGTGGAACTCTCGGTGAGTCATCGGTGGTTTACTATTGCGGAGACGATTTCTCATCGCTTGCCGGTGTCGATCATAAGGTGGTCAAACAGCACGAAGACAAACTCATGGAGCACGCGGACCTTATACTCGCAGCCAGTGCACCCTTGCTAGCAAAATTTCCCCAAACCAAAACTCACTACTTGCCTCATGGCGTAGATACCTCACTTTTTAGTCAGCCAAGCCAGCGAGCCACAGATTTACCCTCTCTAAATCACAAGATTGCCGGGTTTTATGGCAGCCTGTCTAACTGGTTAGATTACGAACTCATCGAGCAAGTTTGCCTCGCGAACCCTAACTGGCAATTTGTATTTATCGGCCCAATTGAACTTCCAAACTATCCGCTACCGAAACTGGCGAATGTGCACTACCTTGGCCCTAAGCCACATCGCGACTTACCCAGTTACAGTCAACATTGGGATGTGAGTTTACTTCCGTTTAAATCCAATGGACAAATTGCTTCATGCAGCCCTTTAAAATTACTGGAATACTTTGCAGCAGGCTGTCCCGTCATTACTACTCCTTTTCCCGCGTTATCGCCTTACAAAGCCTTGGTTTCAACCGTAACTGATTGCGAGCAATTCACAGAGGCATTAAATCAGTTAGATCGTCAATCAATCTCTGAGCGACAAAAGTCAGTTATCAACGAAAGTTGGGATGCACGTACGCTTAAATTGAACTGTATGTTGGAGTCACTATGAACGAGCTAAAACGGAGATTTATCATCATACTCAATTCAGCATGGCGACAACGGTATGTGATTGTCGTACCGATTCTTATCCTTCCATTCGTTGGATACTTTATTGGTAAAATTGCACCGACTAACTACGTGTCGCATACGTCAATGCTGATTCAGGAAACCGCGAAGATGAATCCGTTTCTGGAAGATATCGCGGTCTCAACCATGCTAAAAGAACGTCTAAATGCCTTGAGTACGCTACTGAAAAGTCGCCATGTACTCACTGCGGTGGCGAATGAGCATCAGCTGATTAACGACTCAATGCCACCAGCCAAGCGTGATTACATCATCAATCAGCTTTCAAACAGTTTAACGATCACTCAACCGGGCAAAGACTTTCTTAAAATCTCACTGACCGCTCCCCGCCCCGACGGTATGAAAGAGTTATTAGAGTCTATCAGTGAACATTTTATCGAGCAGCTTCTCGCACCAGAGCGTTCATCCATTCAGGACTCGTCAGAATTTCTCGCTATTCATATTGAGAAACGCAGACAGGAACTCGACATTGCGGAAAACGAACTGGCTGATTTTAAGAATCGCTTTGCATCGGTAACGCCAGAAATGCAAAGTCAGTCGCTAGGTCGCCTGGCCTCTCTGAAACAAAGCTACGCAGAGAAAAAAGCCGAACTCGCTGGGGTTGAAAAGAGCCTGGGTTCTCTCGATCAACAACTATCTAAAACCAACCCCGTGGTCGGAAAAATTGAAGATCAGATCATCGAGATTCGTAGCGAACTGACTCTTCTCAAAGCGAAATACACTGAGAGTCATAGTGCTGTTCAAGGCAAAGAACGCGAGTTACGCCGTTTAGAAAATGAACGCGCTTTATTATTGAAAATGGAGCAACCTAATATCAGTAGCGATCAGCTTTGGGATATTGCCAGCAGCAATAAATTAAAAGATCTTGGAGAGATTCAACCTTTACTCGTCACCCAGCTACAAAGCTTGCAACTCGTGCGAGGTCGTTATGAATCCCTCACAGAAGAAACAAAGAGTTTAAAAGAAATGATTTCCAGCCTGGAGCAAGAAGCCAATCGATTCGGTGACAACGCGAAAACCATGCATCGTTTAGTTCGCAACGCTGAAATTAAGCGTCAACTCTATGATGAATTAATTCAACGTTACGAAATGGCTCAGCTCACTGGTTCTTTAGGGGTTTTCGAGCAAAACAAACGCGTCAAAATTATTGACCTTCCCTATACCCCTAGTCGCCCGGCGAATCTTCCGGCGATTGTATTTGTCATTGCGGGATTGGTGGCGGGAATTGGTTTAGGTGCTGGTGTTGCGTTATTGATCGAGCTGTTTGATTCATCGATAAGACGCAAAGAAGAGATCGAAGCCATTACACATGCGCCTGTACTCACGCACATTCCAAGAATAAAGCCGTATTAATCATAACGATTTTCAAATTGACTTTCAGGTTGAGAAATACGACAAAAAGTTCGTAAACCATTGTATTGATTAAATAATAAATCTGGCACACATAATGCTAATACTAGTTCAGAGCTAAACATCCGTTAGGAGCGAGTATGAGCATAAAGTCCAAAACGATTATTCACGTGGTTCAGCACCTTTCCCCTGGTGGATTAGAGGCGCTCGCACTCAACATGCTGGCGTTTTCGTCCCCACACCAGAAAGTACTCATTGTTAGTTTGGAAGGTAAAAAACAAGAAGCAGTATTGAAATGGTCAAAACTGAAGTCGGTTGAAAACCAATTAATCTTTCTTAACAAGCCGTCAGGCTATAGCGTTAAGACGCTGATACAACTTGTTAAACTGTTTCTCACGTTAAAGCCAAGCGTTGTTCATACCCATCATATTGGTCCGATTCTATACGGCTCCGTTGCTGCTCGCTTGGCCGGGGTAAAAGCTCGAATTCATACCGAACATGATGCATGGCATCTATCAGACCAAAAGCACCGCGCTTTACAAAACCTGGCACTAAAAATCGCTAAACCCTGCGTTGTTGCCGATGCACTCCTGGTAAAACAACGAATTCATCAACATTTTGATTATCAGGATGTCAGGGTGATCAAAAACGGTATCGACTGCGAGAAATTCACCACTGGCTCCAAGCACCTTGCCCGTCAGCTTTTTGGACTGCCTGTGCAAAGCACCATTATTGGTACGGCAGGTCGATTAGAACAAGTCAAAGGTCACGACATTTTGATCAACGCGATGGCATTACTGCCGAACCATATACAGCTAGTTATCGCTGGGGATGGTAGCCAACGTATCAAATTAGAACAGCAAGTGCAGCAACTTGGGTTAAGAAGTCGAGTAACCTTTCTTGGTCTTGTTGATGACATGACGCGATTTTATCAAACGCTGGACTTATTCTGTTTGCCCTCACGTCGTGAAGGTTTCCCGCTCTCTACTTTAGAGGCCCAAGCATGTGACATTGTCACTTTAGCAAGCGACGTAGGTGCAACAAAAGAAACCCTTTGCCCAAGCACCGGAATGTTGTTTGAAAGTGAAAACTCACAGCAGTTGGCCGCCAGTGTAAAAACCGCCTTAAACAAACCAGTAAAAGCATCCCCAAGACAGTTTGTCTTAAAGCATAACGACATCAGGGACATGATGCGTGCATACGAAATATTAGCTGAGGAGAAAAGCGCATGATTGATTTACTACTTACCACACTGTTTATTATCAGTTGCGTGTTGGTTATCTATCACCACGTTGGCTACCCTGTTCTACTGTCTTGGTATTCTAAAAATCATCCTTACAAAGTGCGCAGCCATAGAACGCGTGGATATAGAAGTATCAAAAGCGATCGGGGATGTTCAACCATCACTATCTTGGTACCTGCCTACAACGAAGAGCAGTGGATAGCGGACAAAATTCGCAACCTATCTGCGCTTGATTATCCAAAAAATAAGTACAAAGTCATCATCGCATGTGATGGCTGTACCGATAAGACAGTGAGTATTGCAGAACAAACCATCCAAGAAGCAATTTGTTCCGATACACATTTTGAAATCCGGGCATTTAAAACCAATCGTGGCAAAGTTGCCCTGATAAATGAACAGATGAAAACCATCACCAGTGATATTACGGCCTTGAGCGACGTGTCCGCCCTTATTTCCATTGATGCGCTATGGATTGCAAATACACATTTTCAAGACAGTAAAGTCGGCGTCGTCAATGGTCACTATCAATTGTTTAAGCCGGGTAACGCTGGGGAAGCCAGCTACTGGAAATACCAAAGTCAGCTTAAGATGCGTGAAGCCTCACTTGGCTCAACGCTTGGAGCACATGGCGCATTTTACCTATTCCGCACGTACCTGTTTGAATCGATGAGTGCCAATACAATCAATGATGACTTTATAATTCCTATGTCGATCGTACGTCAGGGGTATATTGCTGAATATGAGCCTGAGATGGTTGCTCTGGAGATGGAAGCCACCAATGAGAAAGATGATTTTAGCCGAAGACTGCGTATCTCTGCCGGCAACATGCAGCAGGCAATCCTGCTTTGTGAGATGTTCTTACCGAAGTACAGAGGTGTCGCATTTGCATTCTTTTCCGGCAAAGGGCTACGTCTCATGACCCCTTACCTACTTCTATTTTGTTTTGTTAGTTCTATCGCCATGATGGACAACCCACTTTTCATGGCAGCACTGATCACTCAAATCGCGATCTATTCACTGGCGATTGTGATTTATCACCTACCACATATATTTTGTCACAAAGCCTGCAAGCTACTGCTTTACATCGTTGCTGGTCATTGCGCAAATTTCATCGGTGGTATGCGATACCTATTTGGTCTTGAATCAGGAAAGTGGTCTCGTGTAGGCCAAAAAGGAGATGTACTATGAGCAACGTATCCGCACATATTTCAATTTGGTTTGCAAAACGTCTCTTTGATTTGTTCGGCGCGCTATTTGGTTTACTGCTTCTGTCACCAGTAATGCCTTTTATCGCGATAGCAATCAAACTCTCCTCTTCGGGCCCTGTGTTTTATAAACAGCTTCGAGTCGGTAAATCTACACCAGAGAAAATGATGTTTTTTGAAATCATTAAGTTTCGCACCATGTACCAAGATGCAGAACAACACACAGGGGCAGTTTGGGCGACGGAAAATGACCCAAGAATCACGCCAGTTGGACGATTTTTACGTAAGACTCGTTTGGATGAAATCCCACAACTTTTTAACGTGGTTAAAGGTGACATGTCACTGATAGGTCCACGACCTGAACGCCCTAGTTTCTATAGCAAACTGGAGAGTGCGATCCCTTATTTCGCTGATAGAACCTATGGCGTGATGCCGGGTATTACCGGATTAGCTCAAGTCAATCAGGGTTACGATACCTGCATTGATGACGTGCGAAGAAAAGTCGGCTATGACCACAGTTACGCGCTTTCTCTATGCTCGATGAAGTCTTGGCTCAGTATGGATATGAGCATCATCACCAAAACCATTGTGGTGATGTTTGATGGTCGGGGGCAATAGCAGAAATAGGCACTGGATTTAATCATTGTGACGCACAGCGACTATCGAGTTGTTGGGCTTTGCTTAATAACGCAAGAGGCTCAAAGGTTACCCCTTTGCGCCTCTACTGTGCTTGAGGCAACCCATTGAAACGCCCTACCATGATTAGCTAGAGTTTCTTTAGCACACTTAATACATACGATTTATCTATCCATTGACTCCAGAGACGCCCCTGCGCGATTTGTCGCTGACACTATTTAGTTCTATCTTCAATTTCGTCGAATGCTTCAACCGAGATACGTTCAGCAATTTCACGCATCTTCTGCATTTTTTCTGGATTGCGATTTTCCCAGAACCGTTCCCAATTTTCGCGCGTTTGCCATTTGGCAATAGTGAGAACCTTTTCAGGCTTATCATAGGAACGGAGCATAAAGCTACCGAGCGCACCTTCTACCGAAGTGTGGATGGATTCGGTCGCCGAACGCCAGGCATCTTGAAACTCGTCCATTTTCTCGATTGGTACACGCCACTCATACACAACTCTAAACATAAAACTCCCTGTAAGATACGCAGTTTCTAAATCCCAAAGCATTTGGCACATAACGTCACGTTATGGGGTGAACCAAAGCAATACGGAAGGCGATACATCCATCTTAAACACAACTAGTACATATATCCTAACCAGTCCATGTGTCCAACTGCCCAAGTTTTTCCACTCATTGACTTTATATACAAATCATTCACCCGCTCCACTGCGACACCATAATTTCTGTGTTCAGATAGTCGCAACCATGAACTGAGCGTATCAACACGCTGATAACCATTTTGTGTATAAAAGCTATGCAGATCAGATATTAAGATTATGAAATCGACATCTTTAGTAGAAGCATAATCTGCAAGCTGAGATAACATTGAAGAGCCAATACCTTTACCTTGATGAGCGCTGTCGATACAAAAATCGATAACACCTAAGACTTTGTAGTTTTCTTCTCCCACGGCTATCACTCGATAGTCTAAGCCCATGTAACCAACAAGTTGATTACCTTTATATTTCAGGGCTCTCATGTGAGGAAGTTGCTTGTAATAAGAGCGTGCCACTTGATCTTCTGGAAACGACTGGTTTCGCAAAGACTGAATCTCAGAATGCTGATCTCTCGACAATTCTATTTCCGGGTAAATATCCATATTTGACCTTTAAAAGCTACCACTGTGTTAAAGCGCCGCATAGCTACATTATCAAAACTTAACCCACAAATGAGTAACCCTGAAACATCAACATCACAGCTGTGTCCATTCCTGTAGACTCTGCCATCAGCTCTGTTACGACTTAGCTGCTTGTAATATCAGCTGAGGTTTTTGACCGCAGGCCATCATACGAAGACCCTGGCGCATCAGCTGCATAAGACAGAGCATCAATTGTCAGACTGATGCTCTGTTCACTACACTCCTCGGCAGTTCCTCCTTAAGAACTTATTTCACCGGCTCTTCCAACTCACCTTGGATTAGCAGCTGAGGGGTATATTTACCTCCACTGTGCTCTTTGGTAGATAAACCGACATAACCGCCTTGACCTTTCTCGTCGATATTAACCAGCAGCAGATCCAGTGAACGCTTGCTGTCCAATTTGTTGACGATATCAGTTACATCCAGCTCAATCCATTTCTGGCTTTGACCATGGCTGGCTGTGGTAATGCCAGATGCTGTGGCACCGTCGGTGGAAGGTAAAGTATTCCAAGTGATGCTTTCTTTTTCAACCCAGTCGCCGGCGTCTGCAGCAAAAGCCTGCAAGCGGGTATCTTTATTACCGCCAGTTTTGTCTGGACGGGTGTCAACACCTCGGATATGCAACTTTAATTTGGCGGAAGTCGCTTTTAAGCCCATCAGGCCGTTTGTATCAAAGCGAAGAATACTTATATGATCCAGTGCCGGGTTGTTGTAGTGATTTTCTACCCCCATGAACCCCCAAGCAATACCGTCGAATTTGTCAGCCTGATTACCACCGCGCACATAAGCGTCTTGAGTCACTTTCAGCTCTAGCCCGCCAGCTGCCAGATCTTGCTTGGCCTTAGCTCTGGCTTCTGCATCAGCTTTTGCTTGGGCTTCAGATGCCTCTTTGGCTGCAGCTTCCGCTTTGGCAACAACTGCGGCTTGGGCTTCAGCTGCGACTCTTGCTTCTTCTTCTGCTTGCTTGATTTCATCCCTGAAAGCTTGGTTTATCTTCTCCGTACCTTGGTAGAACGGGAAGGTTACGCTGTTACCTTGTTCCGCAGTTTTGCCGTGTGTCATCACCATGCGAGTTACCGCTTCGCCCTTGGCTTTAGAGTCCAGCGTCAGCTTAACTTCAGCGTAAGACAAGCCTGGAGTGGATAAGGTTACGATCGGTTCAGCGCCACTTTCATCTACCAGCAATACACTCGGTTTATCTACAGAAACCGTAAGATCGTCGCTGATCACTACGCTGCCGGCCTGATGGAAAACGACACCAGTGATCTTAAGATCGGAATTACGTACGGCCTGTACGCTGGTGCTATTCTGCAGTACGGTCACTGGCATCATCTGCTGATAGGACGCCGTCTGCTCTGCGGTCAGCTCAGGCACAATAATGTACTGGTAGTCGGCGTCACTTGGCTTCACGCCGTGGCTGATATGCAGGGTGAAGACATCCTTAGAGACTTCATTGGCGGAAGATCCACTGCGGATCCGTTTCCAGTTACCTTTCTGCGTCTGGTTGGACAGGTGGCGTTCGCCGTTTTGCGGGAATATATAACCTACGCCATCATGGTGCACCCAGTTGGCAGAGCTGATCTCACGTACACCGTTTTCAACTTCCAGACCATCAACCGTCACCTTACCGTTGAGCAGGGTCTGGTTGAGAGTAGTGTTCACATTTTCAGCGGATGTTGAAGAGATGCCTGCGCCTAACGCAACTATCTCGTTTTTAAAGCTGAACCATGATTTCTTCGCTTTAGTGTTGAATGCATCACCTTTGGCTGGACTGGTATCCAGGTTCATATCCATGGTTGTTACGCCATAATTGCCGTTAGACACGCCACCCACGAAAGCAACTTCTGGCTGTTCAACCTTACCCCAGTCATCCGGCAAGCCTTCATATTCAGGCGCGGTTACGCCCGGCACCAACTTCCAGTTCCATACCGGGAAAATGTTGTGGTATTCGTCGCCGCGCTGTTCCAGGAATGTGCTGCCGAAGCCCAGCCAATAGCCCAACAGGTTTTCACCGTTACCACTTTCATTAGGGTAGGTTCGCTGGGAGTTCATGCGAATGCCGAAGAAGTGACCATCGGCCATTTTGGTGGAATAGTCACTGCGCCAGAAGTGTTTAAAGCCATTCAAACCGGAAGGTTCACCATGTCTGGCACCTGTAACGTGCGCTTTAAAGGCCATCGCTTCAGCCGCACGTTCAGGAGTTAATGCAGCCACCATATCCATCTGGGTGATATTATTGCTTGGTTTTAACGGCGGTAGCTCAGCCAGAGGAGTCAGTTCTGGTTTGCTGCGGCTGATACCGCGTCCCCAGGTGTTGTAGTCCAGACGGCTGCCGCGCTTCATCCAGCGCCAGCCATCCAGGAAGAAGTTGGTGAGAATATCCGCCTTCTCTTGGCTAAACCGCCATTCGGTATCGCGGACCATATAGGCGACTCGCAAGGTTGCGCCAAACCAGACTTCACCATAGCCTGCGCTGTACAGTTGAGCGCCGTGCTGGTGGAAAGAGTAATCCGCCTGAATGCCTTCGCCATTGGTGAGTTTGACGGTATTTTCCATGTCTTTTACTGCGGCGCCAACCAGAGATTTGCTAGGGATCAGCAGGCCTCGGTAGATTACGACCAGGTTGATGTCACTGCGGTTACCGCCAGTTGTCTCAGCATTATCACTCTTACGGACTCCAGGAGTATCTGACATGATCATCGCGGTTTGAAAGCGCTGCTCCATCGGCAGCAGGTCACCCAACATCAGAGCAACTTCACCGAGGAATTGAGGCTGACCAATGTCTGCCCACCACCAACCGGTTTTGAAATCTTGTTGATGCCAATAGGTCAAGCCACGAATAGCGGCATCCGCCAAATCGGCATTATTTGATTGCACGAAAGCGGCGCCGATCATACGCAGGCGTCTTAGGTGATCTCCGGCTTGCCAACCAGTTGGATCTTCGTCGGCATATTCAATATCTTCCCAACTGCCATTCGCGGCCATGCTGTCAGCATACTCTTGCGCTAGTTCCGACACTGATTTCTGTTGTTTAGCGGCTATGTCGGTTTGGCGCTCAACAAAACCACTCAGCATATTCTGGCGCACCAGCTCGAACTCATTGGCTGCCTGAGATTGAACTTCGGAAGCATGTTGACTTTCGACTTCTTTGATTATTCCATTACATCCAGTAATGGCTAGCACCGATGCGGTAATTACCGATAATTTGAACTTCTTCAACTTCAACTCCACATTTATTCTGACAAAAGAACAAAGGAAACCTGAAACAACGTTTCTCTTGTGGTGAAACAATAAATGTTTTATTGACTTGTATTAGTTCTGATGAAGATAACGCGAAGCAGATCAAATCATCCTAGCCATCTGCAGTGATTTTAATCACAAAAGGTGCCGTGTTGAGTAACAACCTCTTTTTTGAAATGTGCCATTTACGGATAAAATGGGCATCATACATTTCTGATCACCAATATATTCTGTGGTAAGTTGCATTGCCTCCGATTTGCACAAACTCACCCCTCCCAAAAGTAATGGACAAAAGCAAGGGACTGATCAGATTCGAGGCTTTTAGGATAACTTGTGAAATATAACGTTCTATTTAGGGGTGAACGACGCAATACCAAAACCGCCGCATTCCACCTAAAACACCAAACGCAACGCATAGTAAAAATGCCACGCGTTGCGAATCCCTCTTAAACAGTTTGTTATATTTAAACTATCTGCTTGGCATAACTGTTTCGGTCTATATCTACAACCTCTACTGTTAATGAAGCACTAACCAACTGGATTGATTTCAGCCTGGACATGACACTATTAGACAAAAGTAACTTGTCTTGTTCATTACGACCAGAAAGAATACGCAAAGTTACGTGAATAAAGTCTTCTTTAGCGGAGCCTGTTTGATAGTTTTCATATGCAATACTTCTAACCTTTATATCGCTACCATCTGGCTCAAACAAATTCGACTCTAAAGCACCCAAAAACACTTTCTGATTCAAGTCTACCGGTTCGATAGATGATGAATGCTCAATAATACAATGAGGCAAAACTTACTCCTTAAATATAACGCCACATTAAGGGGTGAACAACGCCACCACCTAGCCTAAATCATTGTGCCGTAAACACTAAAGCTTAATCAAACTGAAAATGCCAAGCGTTGAGAATCCCTCTTAAACGCTTGTTAAGTGCAATTTTTGCCCACTTCCGCTGAAAAAGTGATATCGACCGTGGGGCTCAGCATAAGACAAACATGACAATGCTTTTCCACCGCATCTTGAGCTGCTCGCAAAATGTCAGATTCCTTAAAACCACTGCCATTTACTGTAAAGTGTAAGTTTGCCGATTTATATAAACGAGGTTCTGATTCCGTTAGGGCGAAAGTAACCGTATTTTCTAGGCCTTTAACTTCAAAACCTTGATCTTGTAGTAACAAGACGACATCCGTAGCACTACATGAACCTAAAGCCGACAATAGAACTTCTGTTGGACAAGGGGCTTTCTCACTTGTAGCGTCAACATTAAACGTAAAGCCGCCTTCAGTTAACACTTTAAAACGACAATCACCATCCCACTTTATATTAATACTCATACTTCCCTACTTTTTGATGTGACTATTGTTGATTGCACTTAACGCCCAATTAAGGGATGAGCAACGCTACCACAAAATTCAATTATTACACCGTAAACACAAAAGCCAAATCAAACCAAAACCGCCTAGCGTTGCGAATCTGTCTTAAACGCTTTGTTAGAAATTACTTGTGCACTAACTCAAACGTTACAAGAACCAACTCTGTTGAGTCGTTGAATTCTATACCATAAGCTGATTTACAGTCTCTAGTGAAGAAGTCGTGATGTGCTTTATACCACCACTCATAGGTGCCATCTCCTTCCCCCTCAGATTCAGCGAATTCTCGACTAACCTGTCCAAAGGGACAAAAGTCCACATTGGTTATTTTTACTATGCAAACCGGGTTCTTTTCCCAGTCAAGCACGATTTGGTACTGCCCAACTTTAGGAAACTCCTCACCTTCAATACGGTACGCTTCTTTGAGGCTGCAAGTTGCACGTTTTTGACCAAGAGAGACAAGACGAGCGCACTCATTTGTATTGTATTCATCGTCACAAAAGTAAGTAGTTTCTAACTCTCCAATCTCAGCAAGTTGAGATTCAGACAGTGTACTTGCATAGGCTTGGAAATAATCCACATACCTTGCATCCATAATAAATTCTCCATGTAATTTCTAACGCTGCGTTAAGGTGTGGCAACGCAATACCAAAGCCGCCGCATACCGCCTTAATCACTAAAACTGACGCATAGTAAAAATGCCACGCGTTACGAATTCCTCTTGAATTGTTTGTTAGCACACTGCCCCTAAATCCTTTGGTAAACTCCAAGATATTGAAATATAGCATGAAACTTTTGGCTTAAAACACTGAAGCTAAAGGGAGAACTGCCAAACTAGAACCCAATCTCAAAACACAAGTTGGCTAGAAGAAAAACTTGCTTTACTGCCCTATTTTCGCCGTTTTCAAATTAAAAAAGGATACGGGCTTCAAAACCAAACGACTGCGCCAAAGAAACTCAGTGTTTGACGAAAATTTCCCAGCACCAAAGAAGCCACACCAGAGAAATAGCCCGAAAGTTAGAAACCGTAAACGGTGAAATCAACGCGAACACAACTCATATAGTGCCACCGGAAAGAACGTGAAAGGCACATTTGACCAGGTGTAAAGATAGGAAAAGAACCCGATAAACCCCGAAAAATTTACCGTGATGCCAATCCAGTACTAACGCCCTGTTAAGGGGTGAGCAACGCAATACAGATGCCGCCGCATACCGCCTTAAACACTAAAAACAACGCATAGTGAAAATGCCACGCGTTGCGAATCCCTCTTAAACAGTTTGTTATGCTCTTTCTTTTAGGGATTTCACAAGACTTACAAGAGCTAAAACTTCGGGGGTTTTAAAACGGTCAAGTTTTGGTAATACATAACTATCATTCACCGTTTTTAAAGTGATCTCTTTGATAACTGCGCCGTCCTTTAAGTAAGTTGTATCAAACGATTCAACATCACATACACTCAAGTGCCAAAGTGCACTGCTTCCCAGTCTAAGAGTAATACGCCCATCTAGAACCTCGATGCTATAAAGGCTATTTTTATCTGGAAATTTTTGCTGCAATAATAAGCTAATTACGGCTATCGCGCTCAAACCTAGCGCAACAAATAAGCTTCCTGATGCAATAGAAATACCGATAGTACCTATAGTGCCGATTAAAAATGCACCTTTATTTAAAGCTTTCTCTTTTTCCCTGAGATACAAAACTTCCTCCTAGAGCATAACGCCGCGTTAAGTGGTGAACAACGCCACCACCGAACTTAACTTATTGTGCCGTAAACACTAAAATTGATTCAAACTAGAAATGCCAAGCGTTGAGAATCCGTCTTAAACGCCTTGTTATGCTCCCGACGCTAAAACCAAAACAATAAAACAAGATTAACTTCTTGCATGAAACTTCAGGTCTTCTGATTAATTTATGTACTTCTTAAAACCTTTAGCATCTTTTGCTGGAAATGGGTTAAGGGCTAGTCCTTTCTTAGTGTTTAGACAACGTCAGTTACTGGTTAGAAAATATCACATTCTCTTTGCGACGAACTTATCATATGTTTTACTCCCTCATCATCTACCCACTCTGTTGTACTGATTTCCGTGACACAGTCACTGGCTATATTTACATAAGTGTAAACACATACAAACCCGACCAAAAAAATGATTAAGTAAACAATGTTTGTTTTTGAAAAATACACTCTAGTTAATCCTTTATGATCAATTCAAATTTTTGACACACGCTTTTTAGCCAACATGAGAAACCGTGATTCTATGAGGTTTCTGGAGCATAACGCTGCGTTAAGGGGTGAATGCCGCACAAACCAGCTTTCCGCAGACCACTTTCACCACTAAAACTCACTGCATACCAAAAATGCCACGCGGCATGAATCCCTCTTAAACGCTTTGTTAGCCCAATTTACCCAACGTTAGCGTACGATAGCTTCCGCAACCAATACTGTTGTCTTGGTTGCCAGCCAAACTTTCAAACACATTAAAATGCGAAACGACGATTACCTTAGAATAATGCGTGTATCGCGATAACACACCTTCTGTACGATTTCTAAGCGCTATCCAAGACTCATACGGAACATTATTGGGCTCCGCATTATTTTTTAGCGAAGCGCGATACTCATGCCAACGGCGATCTCGTTCTTGAAGATCTACATAACCACCATCCAAGTCCGCTCGCCACTCTCGTAGGTCATGTTCAACAAAGAGTTCTAAACCGAGTTTACGATTAATGATTTCGGCAGTTTGTAGTGCTCTTGTATACGGTGAAGAGATGATAACTTCTGCTTTCTCGAGTTGAATTTCTTGAGCAACAGCGTACAACTCATGGATGTGATCTCGGTGTAAAGGAGCGTAATCTTTTTCAAGCTGGCTCATTTTTCGCTCGTCAGATAACGAGTAGTCAGGCACTCCATGCCTTACAAATACAACTTCCATTCGTCACTAAATCTCCATTTTTACCGGATTGGGCTAACGCCCGCTTAAGTGGTGAGCAACGCTACCACGACACTCAATTATTGCACCGTAAACACAAAAGCCAAATCAGACTAAAACCGCCGAGCGTTGCGAATCCGTCTTAAAGCGTTTGTTAGTTTAAATAGTTTCCGCGTCAGGAATTAGTGCTTTCATTGCATCTGAGAACTCACCCTCGACGTATGACGATATTTTTGCAAACAACCCCCACAAAGCCAGCTCAAACGCGGTATCTCTGTCGGCGTTGCCCCAGTCGATAGGAACCATTTTAATAAAGGCTTCAACCTGGTGAGTAAGACCCTTATGCTCAACTTTGTGGGCAATGTTATTTCTAATATTGTTTAGCTTTCTAGCGGCGTTCCAACAATTTTTATCCGTATCTTCAGGCACAAGTGACTGGGCTAAGCAAATTGCTTGATCGCATGTGAGTCGTGCTTCCTTTAACACCTTAGGGTTTGGAAGCTTACTATCGATAACTAGCCTCACTTGTTCTTCTATCAACAAGTGTCCCTTCAATATTACAAGTTCAGGCTCTTTTCCATGAGGAAGAAGAGATATAAAACGTTCAAAAGCCTCAAACTGCCTTCCATTCGTGCTCATTGTGACTCCTTTAAACTAACGCCCGCTTAAGTGGTGAGCAACGCTACCACGAAACTCAACTATTGCACCGTAAACACAAAAGCCAAAGCAAACCAAAACTGCCAAGCGTTGCGAATCCGCCTTAAAGCGTTTGTTAAATGACTTACGCGACGGTTACTACTTTAATTAATTGCTTCTCTATGGATTGTGCTAATTCATCAGCATCTCTGGCATTATCCATTAACTCGATACGCTTTTTAGATGTAACTTTACCTCTATTACTATCTGATATGCGAAAGCAAATAGTGAAATATTTAGCTATTTCATCTGCAAGAGGTTTATCAAAGTAAAAAACAGCATTCTTTGACGGGTAATAGAACTTGCTTACACTTGAAGTTTCCGCACCATCCCATTTCTGAGTCATATGCATTTTCAACTCAAAAAATGCATCATAAATCGCTTTTTGATGCTGATGTAAACTGATCTGATTTGCTTTTTTAGCTTCAGACCAGGCCCAACGAGCATATAGAGCAGACAAAGCCGCTACCACCAATGAAACGACTGCCGTAGCATCTGATATATCCAAGATTCCTCCTGTCATTTAACGCCGCGTTAAGTAGTGAGCAACGCTACCACTAAACCTAAACCATTGTGCTGTAAACACTAAAGCCGATTAAAACCAAAAATGCCACGCGTTGCGAATCTGCCTTAAACGCTTTGTTATGTACGTTGGAACTTGATCTGAGGACTCGTTACTGCGTCAGTATTTGCGTCACGAAAAGAAAAATACCCATCAAGTTCGAACCCATTTCTAACCGATTTCAAATACATTGTCCCACCAGAGAAAATTTTTTTATCTTTACTTTTAGCATTTAAAGTCAGGAAGTTTTCCCAGTAATTTCCCATCAATTCGAAATCTACATGTTCTGTGATTTCACCAGCAGTGTTACTAAACTGCATAGATCCAGTTAAAGAATGTGCATTTTGGCGAATTACTAGCGACAACTTAGTAACTGAGTTTTGTTCATCGTTTTTATATTCAGCTATCCAAACTCCCGAAATATCGGCTCCTTGGTAACGCATTCTTTGCCAAAACGGTACAATAACATTCATCCAAAACTGTTTGCACATGAACAGTAATAAAGCCGTTAATACACCGACAAAAACGCCTATTACTATTGTCTCGATTTGTTCCATATTACCCTCTTAGTACATAACGCTTTCTATACGGCTTTTTGCAGCCTTTCAGGCGTAACAACGCCTTATTTCTCTTAAGCATATTTATGAATATTAGCACTTATATTTATGAAAGATATAGAAACGAGGTATGAATATGAGTGCTGATACGCGCAATTAGACGGCAAAAAGCTGGTTAGTCAACTGAGTGATGCTAAATTAACAAACCTGTATAAATAAACAGGTTACATATCGTTATGAAATCCCAATTTTTACTTAGTGTAAAAGAGCATATGCTAATGAGTCATTACTCAAATAAAACGATTGAAAGTTACCTATTTTGGATCAAGCGTTATATCGTTTTTCATCAGTTTGCACATCCATCTAAGTTGTCAGAAGAGCATGTAGTTCAGTTCCTTAGTCACATTGCTGTCAAAGATAAAGTAGCAGTAAAAACTCAAGCGTTAGCGCTTTGTTCAATTGCATTTCTCTACCGAGATTTCTTTCAGACACCGCTCTCACTCGAAATGCGATTTCAAAAGTCACTAACTGAGAGAAAACTTCCTGTCGTATTAACACGAGACGAGATTCGTCGATTTATTCAACATATCGATCCCAAATACAAGCTTCAAACACTTCTACTCTATGGTTCCGGGCTTCGCTTGATGGAGTGCCTAAGATTAAGAATTCAGGACATTGATTATGATTATGGTGCAATCCGTGTCTGGCAAGGTAAAGGCGGAAAGAACCGTACGGTGACATTAGCAAAAGAGCTACATTCTTCCCTAAAAGCACAAGTGGATCTCGCTCGAAGTTATTATCAAAAAGATTGTCACATGCCTGGCTACGCAGGTGTTTATATTTCAGAGGGTCTACAACGTAAATACCCAAACGCACAGTTGGACTTTAACTGGCACTTTCTATTTCCATCAGCAAAACTAAGTGTTGACCCAGAAATGGGAGAGTTAAGAAGACATCATATCAACGAGAGTGCTCTACAAAGAGCCGTCAAACGCTCTGCGAAAGACGCGGGAATCGAAAAATCGGTAACGTGCCATACGCTAAGACATAGCTTTGCCACGCATCTACTCGAGTCAGGTGCCGATATCAGAACAGTTCAGGAGCAGTTAGGGCACTCAGATGTAAAAACCACACAAATATACACTCACGTTATCGAAAGAGGAGCAAGTGGCGTGCTAAGCCCTCTATCAAACCTTTAAAAAGATAAAGCCACCAAATTGGTGGCTTAATATAATAATTTCAACAGATTACTAATGGCGTTCGCCCAGTTTAACATTGCCTTTTGAGTCAAACCAAAGAGCTTGAGCGCGACGGCGGCCAAGCAACATTGGGCCATCATCATAGAACAGGAAGTTCTTCCAATGCTTTTTGAAGATAGACCACTTGGTTTCGATGACGTTGTATTTCTCGTAACAGAAATAAACGGTCACATCGTCTTGCCAATCGATATGTGTTTCCACTTCGGTTGGCATTTCTGGCTCGTCAGATTCCCAAGCGGCCATCCAGTCGACAGTTTCTGACCAGTTGGACTCTTTCATCGGCCAATCTTGAGAGCTCAAACGGTCCATATCAGGGCTTTGCGCACTGATGTTCTCTTTCCAGAACTGAGCGGAGCGAGCCTGACTCATCGGCTTTATCTGCGCTAAGTCTTCTTCTGGTACCGGCATCGACTGGTGAGTAAAAATCCATTTTCTTTGGTATTCGTCCAAAGGCAAATAAGACATTCAGTCTCCTTTATTACGACTTCAGCCAACCTTTATCGGTGGCATCTTCAATTATTTCTTTCGCTTTGTCCCACAATGTGACAGAGCCAAGTTCAATTCTTTTGTTAATAGTAAGCGCTTGTTCACGCGTTACGCCATGTTCTTGCCAACTCTGACCGTCATTATGATAATTCAGAAGCATTGGTATTAAACGGTCGAGGGCTTTTGCATACTTTGCATCGTCAGTTTGTGCCGCTTCAAATTCATGCCACAATGCCAATAGCTCTTTGCCTTGCTCGCTTGGCAGTATTCCGAATAAACGTTCTGCGGCTTTGATTTCTTTTTCCGCCTGCTCTTTTGAAGCGGCCGTATCATAAACAAAGGTGTCGCCCGCGTCGATCTCTACGACATCGTGGATCAACAGCATTTTCATGACTCGGCAAATATCGACCGGGGCATTGGCATGTTCTTCCATCAAGACGGCCATTAGGGCTACGTGCCAACTGTGTTCTCCGCTGTTCTCCAATCTGCCTTCCGCGCTTTTAACACGGGTTCGACGAAGCACATTTTTCAACTGATCCAACTCTATTAGTAGCGTTAGCTGCTTCTCTAGTCTTTCCATATTATCGAGCCTTTGGTTGCCAGTCTGGTTTAGTCAGTGAGGTTAAGATATGATCTTGCCACTCGCCATCTATCAAAAGATAGTCCTTCGCATAGCCTTCTTTATTAAAGCCAACATGTTCCAGAACCGCTTCGCTGCGTTTATTGTGCGGCATGTACCCTGCTTGAATTCGATGCATATTTTGTACGTCGAACATGTAATCACAAGCCATTTTAAGACCACGACGCATGTATCCGTTACCCTGCGCCGTTTGGGCAAGAGAGTAACCAACGCTGCATGAGTGGAACGGGAAGCGAACCAGGCCGCTGAAGGAAATTGTTCCTAACATGCGTTGTTTTTGGGTATCAATAAGAAGGCAGTAATAGCCTAGCCCCTGACGGTGGAGTTCGCTTAGTTTAATGAGTTTTTGTAGCCAACCATTGACGGTAAAGAAGGCGTCCTCACGGGTTGGTTCATACGGCTTTAAATACTCGCGATTCACCTGAAAATATTCAGCGATCATATCTGCATCAGCGATTTCAGCAGTACGCAGAAGTAAGTCGCCGTCCAACTTATGAACGGTGACGGATGAACTTTTATCTTCCATTACAAATGACAACGTCCGTTTTCTCTTCGTTCAGGATTAATTCTTACGAATCCCATAGTCACGCAGTTTATTGGCAATTGACGTATGTGATACATTCAAACGCTTCGCCAGCTTGCGACTTGATGGGAATGACTGATACAAACGCTCAAGGATCTGAGATTCGTAATCACGCATGATCTCATCCAAAGAGCCATCTAAATTGAGTGTCGCACTGCCACCACCGACCGATTGAGGTTGTGGCAAATTAAAGTGTTCAACCTTCAATAAATGCCCATCCATCTCGGTTAACGCGCGCAGAACCATATTATCCAGCTGACGCATATTACCCGGCCATTGATAGTTTGCGAGTCCGTCGATCAAATCTTCGTCGAAATCAGGTTTATCAATACCCAATTGCTGCGCGTGCTTAGTCACAAACAGCTCTAATAGTGGAGCGACATCATTAGAGCGCTTGCGTAAAGGAGGAATCGTCAACGTAAGAACGTTCAGGCGATAGTATAAATCTTCACGGAACATGCCCGCTTCCGACAGCTCAGCAAGATTGTGCTTGGTAGAGGCGATAATGCGCACATCAACGTGCATTTCATCCTCTGCGCCAACTCGACGGAAATTACCATCCTGAAGAAAACGCAGTAGCTTGATTTGCAAGTGGGAGCTCATTTCACCAATTTCGTCCAAGAAGACGGTGCCGCCATTCGCTTGTTCAAAAATGCCTTTGTGCCCCTGCTCGTGGTTAAATGAGCCTGGCGCATGGCCGAACAGTTCAGTTTCAGCCACATCATCCGGCATAGACGCGCAGCTCAGTACGAGGAAAGGCTTACTCGCTCGGCTAGATCGGCTGTGACACGCTTTTGCCAGCATTTCTTTACCAGTGCCAGTTTCACCTTCAATCAATAACGGCTGATCAAGGACAGACAGCTTCTTGGCTTGATTCATCAATGCTTTATGGCGGTTAGATAATCCGACAAAGTGTTCAAAACCAAGCGGGTTATGCAGCGGCACGGCTTCTTCAATTCGCGAAACTTGCTGGCTGGAGCGAATCGTGATCAACGTACTCGCCAGTGTCGAGTTTTGCGCTTCATCTTTAATATAAACCGGCATTAACTCGAGAATGTAATCCAGACCATCAATCACCAGATTTTCACGAGTTCGGGCGTTCACCCCTTCTGACCAACGGGAGAAACGCATGCTTGGTAATAGCGTACCAATTTGCGTACCAATCACCTCTTGCTTGTGCAAACCTAGCAGAGACAACGCAGACATGTTGGCCATGTCTACCGAGCCTTTAAGGTCGATAGCAAAGACGGGATCTGGCAGATTATCCACCAGCGAAAGCAGCTCGGTATTATGGCGTTCCATGGGCATGAACTGGATTTTACGTACGTCTTTAACCCCCGAAATACGTCGGATTTCGGCCATTAATTCGCTAAAGGTATCAAAATCAATATCCGGGCAATTCAAATATATAATGCCGCTGATATCAATCTCGATACCACGCAAGTCGATACTTTTAGATGCTAAAATATCGAGCAGTTCTCGGGTAAGACCGAGTCTATCTTCACATAAGACTTCAAGACGCACTGAAAATATCCCAATTCACAACTGTCAGGAAAAGTTGACAGTAGTTTCTATCAAGCTTGGAATGGCGTCAAGCAATCCTATTCATCAATGGTGATATTGGTTACGGTTTCATCGTAATTGATGCAACTTTCGCCACTACCGCTTTGCGAATTGTACCCAGTTTAACCTGACGCTCAGGATACCAAGGTAATGGGCGCAACAGTGTCATCGCTTTTAAGCCCAAACGCGCAGTAAGAATACCGACACCAAGCCCCTGACCTGCGCGAGCTGATACTTTGCCCGCAAGATCCATCGACATTAAATCCATGCCAGCATCAATCGCTAGCTCACTCGCACCAGCGGCAGCCATATTCACGAAGACCGCTTTTAACAGTTTTATTCGCGACGCATAGCCCAGTTCTACGCCATAGACTTTGGATAAGTTGTCGATCATTTTGAAGTTACGCCAAGCTACCAAAAACATATCTGCTGCGGCGAGAGGGCTGACTGCAACTAACGCTGCGGATTCGGTGGCATGTTGAGACACGATCTTTGTAGCCAGTTTGTCTTGCTGACTGACCACCATTGAGTCGTACATATCGAGAATTTCAGCGTCGCTGTGTGCAGGGTTAACGCTGTTTTTCCAGCGGTCAAAGCCCGGATTTTCTGCCAATACCCCACTTGTTTCAGCCACTTTTTCACAAAACGCTTTGCCCTTGCCCACGCTATCACTGCCAACAAGCAATTCACTCTCTTCTTGGATACTGAAGTGGTTTCTCAGTTTACGCAGCTTCCACAACTCCTTGCCTAGCGCGCCAATACCAAATGAGGCGATGGTTGCAATAAAACCTGCCCATCCCAATGCAAGCCAGTCGGACGTTTGAACCGCCGTGACAACTGAATCGATCGCCTGCCACCCCACCAGACCAGAAAACGCGGTAAGTAACCCTGTCGCCAACCATTTTCGACCAGATTTAGGGCGAATCACATGCTCAAGCTGCAATTCCTGCTCCGTTTCTTGCGGCTCTTCTTGCACGGTAACAGGCACAAAGGTTTCTTTGTCACTAAAGGCCTGTTGAGCAGTTAAATCCTCTGGTACAGAATCCTGTTCTTTTTCTAGTACATTGTCGGAGAAGACCTGCTTTTGTTTGAATTCACTCATTTCAACTTATCTCCGATCAGGTAATCCAGTGCTTTGTCTAAACGTATATGTTTCATCGGTTCATCACTTGCTGACGGCATTGGACGGAACGAAGTGAAATCAAAACCACTGTTTTGCCAATATGCCGCATTCGGTAGTTTCCTTGGTACTTCACCAGGGAACATCGTCATTGGTTCGCCATCCAGTGTTATGCCTTGTAAAGCCGGAACAGCCTTATCGCCGGTGGAAATAAACCCCGGCGTCGTGGCCTGAATCGAAGCAATACTCATACAGCTCATTTCAATGTTCTCATACGCGGCAGTTTGCCAAGCGGGATGCACCATCTGCTGGAGCAAAGAGACTAAATTCGGATGCTGTTCTGGCGTAACATGGTCTGCTTTGGTTGCAGCAAAGAGAACTTTGTCGATCTTTGGTGAAAAAAGTCGACGAATAAAACTGCTGCGCCCGTAGCGGAAGCTATGCATGATTTGCTCCAGCGCCTGACGCATATCGTAAAACGCCTCATCTCCGGCATTTAAAGGTTGTAAGCAATCCACCAGCACGATTTGGCGGTCAAACGTCGCAAAGTGATGTTTATAGAACGCCTTCACCACTTTTTGCTGATATTCATGGAAACGCGCTTCTAGCATTGCTAGATTACTACCTTTAACAGGCTTGCTCTCTACCTCAACCCGACAAGGGAAAAATTGCAGAACCGGCGCTCCGGCCAATTCACCCGGCAGAACAAAACGCCCTGGTTGAACCCAATGCAACCCTGCGTCTTTACAACCATGTAGATATTGCGTGTAAGAATGCGCAATACTCTCGAGCTGCTTTTCATTGACACTCTCGTTAAGGTCCAGGTTTTCCAGTTCTTCTAACCACGTTTCTGCCAACTGACTGCGTTGACCTTTTAGCGCATTAAACTGCGTTTGCGACCAGGTGGCGAAATCCATATCCAGAAGCGGTAAATCAAGCAACCACTCTCCCGGGTAGTCAATGATATCCACGTTGAGCACCGCGGTTTTGCTCAATAACTTTTTGGTGGTTTTATTCGGCTTATATTTCAGCGCCAGACGAATTTCACTAACATCACGCGTGGGCACTGGCCACGCTGGAGGCGTGGCATGAATTTGAGCGATGGCTTCATCGTAAGCAAAACGCGGAACCATCATGTTCGATTGAGGCTCACGTTTAGCGCCTATCAATCGTTTGTCTCTGGCCGCGGCCAATAATGGCAAATTGTCGTGCGTCGCCGTATAAAGCAGCTGATCGACCAGGGAAGTAATAAACGCCGTTTTGCCCGCTCGGGATAAGCCTGTAACGGCGATTCGGACATTAGAGTCCATGCCACGGTTGATAAAGTCATTCACTTCTTTTGTTATTCTTTTCATGCTTTTTATTTATCTCATTAGTAAACGACGAAGGTATGAGTCCAATTTTACATACATTAATCAAAGATGAACAAACGACTCACAGCAAAAGGCATTGCCCAAAAACACAAAAGCCCCTGAGAATTCTCAGAGGCTTCGGTATTCTAACTATCGATCAAACGATTTAAGCGTAAACGTTCTAATCTTCTTCAATCAGTTTGTAGATAACGAATAGCGCCACCTCTAGCACTACCCACAATACACACGTAATCGTGACGTATTTTTCATCAAAGATACTGATACCGTGAAGAATCAAGTCATAGCCAACAAAGCCACCCACCACAACAGCAAGAATAATTTGTAGAATTTGAATAAAACGAGGCATGCCGTCTCCTAATTATTATTGTTCGCATAACGTCTGTTGCTATGCCCAAAGGTTAATATACCTAGTATATAGACAAAAAGTGCAGTTTTCGCTGCACTTTTGTCAATTGTTTGCTAGGTAAATCAGCACCTTGTCACATTCTCAAGACTGAGACGTCCTCAAAGTGCCATTTACATTAAGCTTCCATCTCTTGGATTTTTACTTTCCAAGTGTCCGGACCAATCTGGTGAGCGTTCACACCGTTTGAGTCTACCGCGACTGTTACTGGCATGTCTTCTACTTCAAATTCGTAGATCGCTTCCATACCCAGATCTTCAAACGCTACTACGCGCGCTTTCTTAATCGCCTTCGCAACCAGGTAAGCCGCACCGCCAACCGCCATCAAGTAAACCGCTTTGTGCTTCTTGATAGATTCAACGGTCGCAGGGCCACGCTCTGCTTTACCGATCATGCCCATAATGCCCGTTTCATCAAGCATCATGTCGGTGAATTTGTCCATACGAGTTGACGTAGTCGGGCCAGCAGGACCTACGGCTTCATCACCCACAGCGTCTACAGGGCCAACGTAGTAGATAAATTTACCTTTGAAATCGACACCTTCAGGTAGACCCTCGCCATTTTGCAACATAGTCTGGATGCGTTTGTGTGCCGCATCGCGACCAGTAAGAATCTTACCAGAAAGAAGAACTGTCTCGCCTGTCTTCCACTGCTCAACATCAGCTTGTGTCACTTCGTCTAAGTTAACGCGACGAGTATTCGCGCCCGCTTCCCAAGTGATATCTGGCCACTCTTCAAGCTTAGGCGGCGTTAAGTCTGCCGGGCCTGAGCCATCTAGCGTGAAGTGTACGTGACGAGTCGCAGCACAGTTCGGGATCAAACATACTGGTTTAGAGGCTGCGTGCGTTGGCGCGGTTTTGATCTTAACGTCAACTACGGTAGTCAGGCCGCCAAGACCTTGCGCACCGATACCAAGTTTGTTTACGCGATTGAAGATATCAAGACGAAGCTCTTCTTCTGCGTTTTGTGGACCACGGTCGATAAGCTCTTGAATATCGATGTGCTCCATTAGCGATTCTTTTGCCAGTACCGCTGCTTTTTCAGCCGTACCGCCGATACCAATGCCAAGCATGCCCGGAGGACACCAACCAGCGCCCATCGTTGGCAGTGTTTTTTCTACCCACTCGGCAATATCATCAGATGGGTTTAGCATCACCATCTTGGTTTTGTTTTCACTGCCGCCGCCCTTCGCCGCGATCTGAATTTCAACTTTATCGCCCGGTACCATATTGATGTGTACTACCGCTGGCGTGTTGTCTTTCGTGTTAATACGTTTACCAGCAGGATCCATCAAAACCGATGCACGCAATGGGTTATCTGGATTCGTGTAGGCCTGTCGAACGCCTTCATCTACCATTTGCTGAACCGTCATGTCCGTCGAGTCCCACTGAACGCCCATGCCGATGTTGACAAAACACGTCACGATACCGGTGTCCTGACAGATTGGGCGGTGGCCTTCTGCCGACATACGGGAGTTAATTAAGATCTGCGCAATCGCGTCTTTCGCGGCTTGGCTCTCTTCGCGGTGGTAGGCTTTTTCAAGGGCTTGAACAAAGTCTAGCGGGTGGTAGTAAGAAATGTACTGTAGCGCATCAGCAACACTGCTGATGACATCCTGCTTGCGAATTACCGTCATTACATGCCTCGTTATAGTTATGCTTCCATTACTGGCTTGGCTTCAATCGTGTTTGTTGAGCAAGTTGCTCTTTTGAGCTTCATTTTTATAAACACATTATATAAACAGTTGTCGGATGGCTGATCTCGACACACGAGTTACTGAAGTCGCCTTCTTGTATAGTAAAACCTCCTCAGAACCCTTTGTATAGAGGAAGTTTGGCTATACGGTGGAATATGATACTCTTGCTGCCCATGACATGCCATGCAGTGAACGATCTCTTTGTCACAAATTACACAAATGAACAACATGGATAATCAATTCATTGATTTTAAAGCGTTGGATTACGCACCAGACTTAGCACTTCACCTTTTTTCGCGTATTCAGCATCAGCCTTGGGCGATGTTGCTGCGTTCTGCGTCAGAAACTCACATCGACAGCCGTTTCGATGTGCTTGTTGCAAACCCGGTAGCAACGTTAGAAACCATTGCCGATAACACACGCATCAAGACACCATCTGACGATTATGTGTCGGGCGACGACCCCTTTTCTCTACTCGATCAATTGCAACAGCAATGGCTACCGAGTGTTGAGCTCGATTCAGAGTGGGATCTGCCTTTCGTAGGCGGTGCGCTCGGCTACTTCAGCTATGATTTAGGTCGCCGCGTAGAAGCCATGCCTGAGCTTGCGGAAAAGGATTTGCAAACAGCGGATATGGCGGTTGGACTTTATCAATGGGCGATCGTTGTCGATCATAAACTAAGCAAGGCCTGTATCGTTGGGCAAAATATTGCTCAAGCGTGGGATTGGCTCGATAAACAAACCGCCGTACAAGACGCTGAATTTAGTTTGACTGGCGCTTGGCAATCGAACATGACCGAGCAATCTTACTGTACTCGCTTCAATAACGTGCAAGAGTACCTGCTAAGCGGTGACTGTTATCAAATCAACTTAGCGCAACGCTTTAATGCGCCATACACTGGCAGTGAGTGGCAAGCTTACCTGAAGCTCGAATCCGCAAACCAAGCGCCTTTTTCTGCATTTATTCGTATGCCTGAGTCTTCGATTTTAAGCATCTCACCAGAACGTTTTCTGGAGCTAAAAGAGAGAGTCATCGAAACCAAACCGATCAAAGGGACACGCCCACGCAGTCTGGATGCAGAGCAAGACAAGGCGAACGCCCATGATTTGCAGACCGCAGAGAAAGATCAGGCTGAAAACTTAATGATTGTCGATCTGTTGCGAAACGATATTGGCCGTGTTGCCTCACCTGGCAGTGTTCATGTACCAAAATTATTCGATATCGAGAGCTTCCCGGCGGTTCACCATTTGGTCAGTACGATTCGTGCTGATTTGGATGAACAGTATTCGCCTGCGGATTTGTTGCGAGCTTGCTTCCCTGGCGGTTCAATCACTGGTGCACCCAAAGTGCGTGCGATGCAAATCATTGAAGAGCTAGAACCTCATCGACGCAGCGCTTACTGCGGCAGTATTGGTTACATATCTCGCCATGGTCGCATGGACACCAGCATTACCATCCGCACTTTGGTTGCAGAAAAAGGCAACTTGTATGCTTGGGCCGGCGGTGGCGTCGTGGCAGACAGTGAATGCGCGGCCGAGTATCAGGAGACACTGGATAAGCTGTCGAAAATTTTACCAGCATTGAAGTAACGCCAGCGATATTCTTCAAACCATATCTCAACGCCTCCTAAACTGGAGGCGTTTTTGTATTAGCGTTTTTACATTAGCTTTCTTACCCTAACGTCTGATTTACTCCGGTTCACCATCGTTATAATCTTGATAACACATTGAGAGAGGATGTTGCTCCTCTATAATTATCAATAGATAGTAGATAAAAGGACGCCATTTGGTCATCAACAAAACGAAGCTACTGCAAAACTTTCAACTGCAGTTGCCTACTGGGTATCACAAAGAATCACTCGCTCGATTAAGCTTTTTAAAAGACAAGCCACTGCGTGACGCTGCGGTATTGATTGGATTTGTCGAACGCCCGGAAGGATTGCAGGTCATTTTGACCAAACGAGCTGAACACTTACGCCATCATCCGGGACAAATCAGCTTTCCCGGCGGTAAATTTGAACCTGAAGACATTCACTTAGTGAATACCGCGCTTCGTGAGACAAAAGAAGAAATTGGTATCGCAAATAACGACATACATGTCTTTGGCCAATTACCCAAACTTCCTACCATTAGCCGCTTTAATGTCACTCCATTTTTAGCTTTTGTATCACCAAACTACAAAACGCACATTGACCCCAATGAAGTTGAGTATGTATTCGAAGTTCCTGCAAACCATATTTTGAATCCAAGCAAACTCTACAGCAGCAAATTTAACCTTAAGCAAACTAGCCACCGTGTATTTGCTATTCCTTACCGCCAGCACTTCATTTGGGGCATGACCGCTCAAATTATTGAGTCAATGCAAAGGCACATCATCGCTAAGTAACGGTGATTTACAAATATGTATAATTTCCGAGCAAGCATGAGGCTACTTAGGGGCACTTCCATCCAACATTTCACTTCAAAAAACCTATTCGCAACCTCTCATTTACATTAGTTTAATTTGTCGTTTTCACCGCAAGCGTTTGCGCTGATAAAAATATGTACAAATAAGACTATCAATTAGATTTTCTAATTCCACACATTAGCATTAATCACTAGTAGCACATCATTTTCGTGATAAAAAACAGGTTTTTGACATATTATTCAATAAGCCCGAGCAATACATGACTTAGATCTAATTTTCCCAATGCAAAATCTTGCAAAATTGCACCCGACTTATTTCCTGTTCCCAAAATGAGTAAACATAAAATGAATTCAATCAATTCTGCGGTTTCTACCGCACAATCGTCTAGTAAGTTTTCTTACAAAGACTTCACCTGGTGTCTGTCGCTGTTCGGTACAGCCGTAGGTGCAGGTGTATTATTCCTTCCGATTAAAGCGGGTGCTGGTGGTTTTTGGCCATTAGTAATCCTAGCCCTAATCGCAGCACCAATGACTTGGTTCGCACACAAATCTCTGGCTCGCTTTGTTCTTTCAGCTAAGAATCCAGAAGCAGACATCACTGACACAGTAGAAGAGCACTTCGGTAAAACTGGCGCAAACCTTATTACTTTCGCTTACTTCTTCGCTATTTACCCTATCGTACTTATCTACGGTGTCGGCATCACTAACACGGTTGACTCATTCCTGGTTAACCAAATGGGCATGGAATCTATTCCTCGCTGGCTACTGTCTGGTGCTCTGATCGCAGCAATGACTACAGGTGTGGTATTTGGTAAAGAGCTCATGCTGAAAGCAACATCAGCAATGGTTTACCCACTGGTATTCATTCTACTAGCGCTGTCTTTCTACCTGATTCCTGAGTGGAATACTTCAATGATGGAAGTTTCACCAAACTGGGGTGAAATGCCTTCAATCGTTTGGCTGGCAATTCCAATCATCGTGTTCTCATTCAACCACAGCCCTATCATTTCTCAGTTCTCTAAAGAGCAACGTCGTGTTTACGGTGAAAATGCAGTGAAGAAAACTGACGCTATCACTGGCGGTGCAGCAATGATGCTAATGGGCTTTGTTATGTTCTTCGTGTTCTCTGTGGTTCTTTCTCTGTCTCCAGAGCAGTTAGCTACAGCTCAAGCACAAAACATCTCTGTTCTTTCTTACTTAGCGAACGTTCATGAGTCTCCACTGATCTCTTACTTAGGTCCACTGGTTGCGTTTGCAGCAATCACTTCTAGCTACTTCGGTCACTTCCTGGGTGCTCACGAAGGTCTGGTTGGCCTAATCAAGTCTCGCTCTAACACTCAAGTAAGCAAGATTGAAAAAGCGTCTCTAATCTTCATCGTACTGACTACTTGGGTGGTTGCTATCGTTAACCCAAGCATCCTAGGTATGATTGAAACGATGGGTGCGCCAATGATTGCGGCAATCCTATTCCTGATGCCTGTTTTCGCTATGCACAAAGTTCCAGCAATGGCGAAGTACAAAACTTCAGCACCTGTGCAAATTTTCACAGCTATCTGTGGTCTTGCAGCGATTAGTTCTGTAATCTACGGCGCTCTTTAATCTCAGCTGAAATACCAGCGTGATTAATCGAAAAATATAACGATAAAAAATTAAGCCTCCCAAATCCCCTTGGGAGGCTTTCTTCTGAGGTAATCGATATGATTAGTGTATTTGATATCTATAAAATCGGTGTTGGACCTTCAAGCTCACACACTGTAGGCCCAATGAAAGCGGGTAAAGAGTTTATTGATGATCTTCGCGCAATGGGAAAATTACGCGACATCACTAAAATCACCGTTGACGTTTATGGATCGCTATCACTGACAGGGAAAGGTCACCACACAGATATTGCTATTATCATGGGTCTTGCAGGCAATTCCCCTGAGAAAGTAGATATCGATTCTATTCCGGGCTTTATTGCTCGCGTAGAAGAAACTGAACGTCTTCCTGTTGGCATGCACTGTCATACAGTATCGTTTCCGCGCGAAGGTGGAATGAACTTCCACAAAACGAATTTGGAACTTCACGAAAATGGTATGCAAATCCACGCTTGGATTGATGACGAAAAAGCATACTCAAAGACCTACTACTCTATCGGTGGTGGTTTTATCGTTGATGAAGAAAACTTCGGTAAAGAGGAAGAGAACCCGATTAAAGTTCCTTTCCCATTTACAACAGCAGAAGAACTGGTAAATCAGTGCCGTGAAAGTGGCCTTTCTATCAGTGCGCTAACCATGAAAAATGAACAAGCGCTTCATTCTGATGAAGAGACCCGTACCTACTTCGCGAACATCTGGCGTACCATGCGCGAATGTATGGATCGCGGTATGAACGAAGAAGGCATTCTGCCTGGTCCACTGCGTGTGCCTCGCCGTGCTGCAGCGCTTCGCCAACAACTGCTTACTTCTGAAAAGACAACCAACGATCCGATGTCTGTGGTTGACTGGGTAAACATGTTTGCGTTTGCTGTAAACGAAGAAAACGCAGCAGGTGGTCGTGTTGTAACAGCACCAACGAACGGTGCGTGTGGCATTATCCCTGCGGTACTGGCGTACTATGACAAGTTCATTCAAACCGTATCAGAGAAAGACTACATCCGTTACTTTGCGGCTTCTGGTGCAATCGGTGGTCTTTACAAGCGTAATGCATCTATCTCTGGCGCAGAAGTTGGCTGTCAGGGTGAAGTTGGCGTGGCGTGTTCAATGGCAGCAGCTGGCCTTGCAGAGCTGATGGGTGGTAGCCCAGAGCAGGTTTGTATGGCAGCAGAAATCGCAATGGAGCACAACCTGGGTCTGACATGTGACCCTGTCGCTGGTCAGGTACAGGTTCCATGTATCGAGCGTAATGGTATTGCGGCTGTAAAAGCGATCAACTCGACTCGTATGGCTTTACGTCGTTCTTCAGCTCCTACCGTATCTCTGGATAAGGTTATCGAAACCATGCTAGAGACAGGTAAAGACATGAACGCGAAATACCGCGAAACTTCTCAAGGTGGTCTGGCAATAAAAGTTATCTGCTAATCCTTCCTTCTGAACACGAAGCCCGAGCCATCTGCTCGGGCTTTTTTTGTATCTGCGTTTAGCGTAGTTTTCATCGTCCAGATACAACAAAGGCAAGCCGATAAGCTTGCCTTTGTAAATGACGCTTGTTGCGATTACTCGCCTTTGTAGATACAACCTGCTGTGCAAGTTTCTTTGATCTCTACTTTGCTTAGCAGCGGAAGGCTTGGTTTCAGTTGCTGCCAAATCCATTTCGCGAGCACTTCGCTGGTTGGGTTTTCCAGGCCTTCAATATCGTTTAAGTAGTAATGGTCTAAACGATCGTAAATTGGTTTGAAAGCGGCTTTGATTTCTGCAAAATCCACAACCCAACCCGTATGTGGGTCTACCTCACCTTCTACATAAAGACGAACAAGGAAAGAGTGTCCGTGCAAACGACCACACTTATGACCTTCGGGTACATGTGGCAAGTGGTGTGCCGCTTCGAACATGAACTCTTTGTACAATTCTGTTTTCATCTTGATTCTCAGGCTTTAAAAAAGACGCGATATACTAAGGAAATCACTGCCAAGAGACAAGCATTAGTCCATTATTGAGTCATAAATCAGTATTTTTATTTAAGTGAATGATACCCGAGCGTCGAGTTTTGCCATTCGCCAGTTATTTGATTACATAATAATCACGTTATGAATACACAAAGAAAACAGTGTGATTAACGCGGCATGTGTTTAAAAACGTAGTTAGGAACTCCCCATAAACGGAATATCAGTGTCTACTTGCATTTCTGCTTGAACGTTTTTCGCTATTCCTGCTTTCATCCGAGGTAAAACTAAGATCAAATCATCTTTTTCTGACCTTCAAAATGAATATAAAGGTTGAAGCTGACGAATTGACAGGTAATATGTCTCGTTGAATCTGTAAAATTCTACCCAACCCAGCACTCTGCTTGTTTTTTAAACAAAAAGATTATGAAACAAGGACTTTAAAGAGCGTTGCGTTGAATTTTTACCTCTATGGAGAATATTGAAAACATGACTTACGCGCCTGTATCAGACGTTTTGAAAGGTCAGCTAGCAGTAGACAGTGAAGTTACTGTTCGTGGCTGGATCCGTTCACGTCGTGATTCCAAAGCTGGAATCTCTTTCCTTGCCATTTATGACGGCTCTTGTTTCGACCCGATTCAGGCCGTGGTCCCTAATAATCTTAATAATTACGACGACGAAGTATTAAAGCTGACTACAGGCTGCTCTGTTGAAGTAACTGGTAAGATTGTTGAGTCTCCTGCGAAAGGTCAGGACTTCGAACTGGCAGCAACTGACGTTAAAGTTGTTGGTTGGGTTGAAGATGCTGAAACTTACCCAATGGCAAAAACTCGTCACTCGATCGAGTACCTACGTGAAGTAGCGCACCTTCGTCCACGCACAAACGTGATCGGCGCGGTAGCTCGTGTACGTAACTGCCTGTCTCAAGCTATTCACCGTTTCTACCACGAGCAAGGTTACTTCTGGGTATCTGCGCCACTAATCACCGCTTCTGACGCAGAAGGTGCGGGTGAAATGTTCCGCGTTTCTACGCTAGACATGGAAAACCTACCTCGCACAGACGCTGGCAAAGTAGATTACAACGAAGACTTCTTCGGTAAAGAGACGTTCCTGACAGTTTCTGGTCAGCTAAACGCGGAAGCTTACGCTTGTGCAATCAGCAAAGTTTATACTTTCGGCCCTACTTTCCGTGCTGAAAACTCAAACACAAGCCGCCACCTGGCAGAATTCTGGATGGTTGAGCCTGAAGTTGCGTTTGCAGAGCTAGACGACGTAGCAAAACTTGCTGAAGACATGCTTAAGTACGTATTTAAAGCAGTACTTGAAGAGCGTCGTGATGACCTTGAGTTCTTCGCTCAACGCATCGACAAAGAAGCGATCACTCGTCTGGAGCAATTTGTTTCTTCTGACTTCGCACAAGTAGACTACACAGACGCAATCCAAATCCTTCTGGATTCTGGTCGTGAGTTCGAATTCCCAGTTGAATGGGGTATCGACATGTCTTCTGAGCACGAGCGTTTCCTAGCGGAAGAGCACTTCAAAGCGCCAGTAATCGTGAAGAACTACCCGAAAGACATCAAAGCGTTCTACATGCGTATGAACGACGATGGCAAGACAGTAGCAGCGATGGACGTTCTAGCACCAGGCATCGGTGAAATCATCGGTGGTTCTCAACGTGAAGAGCGTCTGGACATTCTAGATTCACGTATGCGTGAAATGGGTATCGACCCAGAGCATATGAGCTGGTACCGCGACCTACGTCGTTACGGCACAGTGCCACACGCAGGCTTTGGTCTAGGCTTCGAGCGTCTGGTTTCTTACGTAACTGGCATGGGCAACGTTCGTGACGTGATCCCATTCCCACGTACACCACGTTCTGCGAACTTCTAATCACTTTTAGTGAAACAGAATTAAAAAGACCTCCCAAGTGGAGGTCTTTTGTTTTATCTGGCACTCACCAAATTAAGAATTACTTTCCTCTTGATCGGCTTTCACCGCATACCTCACACCGACAAAACACAAACCAAAGATAACGAACGGAATGACCGCAGCGGTGTATTCAACCCACGCATAATGTGCAAATGACTTGGCCAAAATAAGGTGTCCAAACACCAGTAAGAAAGCGCTAAATATCGCCACAATGATCAGTGTTAATTCATGTTTCACCAACTGCTTTTTCATCATCACTCCGAGGTAAGAAGTTGTTACTGCATTGATTAAACCACAATCCAAGTAAGATGAACTGGTACAGTTAACGTGATAAATGCCTAAACAGTTGTCAGTAACTCGCCTATTTTCTTGATGGCATTTTCTAATGCCCCATCGAGAGGCATGGAAGTATTTAGTCGCAGGTAGTTTTTAAACTTGGTATCGCTTGAAAACAACTTCCCATATGCCACAGTTATCTGTAGTTGCAACAAAGCTTGATAAATCGACTTGCTGTCCGTCTCATTTGGCAACTTAACCCATACAAAGTAACCACCTTCAGGTACGTTATAAGTCAGGTTTTGCGGCAAGTAGCGTTGTATAAGTTCAATGAACAAGCTTTGGCGCTGTTGCATGATTTTTCGCAGCTTTCTCAAGTGATTATCGTAGCTGTCATTTTGCAGATAATGGGCGATACCTTGCTGAATCGGTGCACTCCCCGACAAAGTAGAGATAAGTTGTAGCTTTTGAATCGGTTCGTTAAAGCGATGGTTCACCACCCATCCTAGCCGATACCCCGGACAAAGACTCTTAGAGAGTGAGGAACAGTGAAGCACTCGCCCTTGCTTGTCAAAAGTTTTAAGAGAAGTTGGTTTGCTCGCAGTGAAATACAACTCGGAATAGACATCATCTTCAATCAAGTAGACATCATGTTGTTCCGCCATCCGGACAATCCGTTCCTTTTGTTCATCTGACAGCAGTGCACCCGTCGGGTTGTGAAAATTAACCATCAGCCAACAAGCGCGAACAGCATGTTTTGCAAATATTGCTTCAAGCTGTTCAAGATCGTGCCCCTTTTGGCTGTCTACAGAAACCTCGATTGCCTTCAGCCCAAGACGTTCTATCGCTTGAAGCGCACCATAAAAAGCCGGTGACTCCACAACAACCGTATCTCCGGGCTGAGTAACCGCTTGCAAGCTCAGATTCAACGCCTCGAGCGCGCCAGAGGTTATCACAATATCTTCGTGCGTAATCGATATACCTTGCTGTATGTACCGTTGCGCGATCAAACGACGTAATGACTCACTCCCCGGAGGCATGTTATCAAGCAAGCTTTCTGGTCCCATTTTACGGCCAGAGCTGGCAAGGTTGCGGTTTAAAGCTTCTAAAGGAAATAACGTGGCGTCGGGAAACGCGGAGCCCAAACGCACTGCATCGGGTAATCCTTGATGTTTAAGATAATCGTACAGCTCATCATTGAAGCTAGAGCGATAAGCTGGCACGACTTCATTGCTTGCCTCAAAACGCTCTAATTCGGCCGTGACATAATAGCCGGATTGAGGTTTAGCACTTACCCAGCCCTGAGCTTCCAATAACTGATAAGCCTGTAATACCGTCCCCGCACTTACTGAATGATTACGGCTGGTCACACGCACAGATGGCAGCTTCTCCCCTGCTCTCCATGTATTCTGCTGAATCTGAGTTTTAAACAGCTCAGCTAATTGACGGTATCGATTCATCATTATCTCACTTTGACTTCGGGTGCACCTTAGCATACTTCGCGCCGACATTCTGATAGCTGACTTATCGTTCTTGCAAGGTAATTAATCAATCTTAGTAAGATGAATTCGCGATCCGAAGTGTAGAATTATGTTCCATACTTTCAAAGAAATGACGTTTTTGGAGGAAGTTATGAAAGTGTTTACCATGGATGATCTCTCATACCGAGGAGCGCATAAAGGTGTCCATAGCTGGGACCACCCTGGTGCGTCCGATCCTTATTATTGGCACCCAGACTGGTTACATATTGCTGAAGATGCAATGGGTGTACACAAAATGGCGGATCTCGTTGTGCCACCCGGTGAAACAGCAACGGAAGAACATGCTAAAGAGGCGATTGTAAAACACCTCAACGAGGAAAACGCTAGCAAAGAAGAACAAGACGACTAGACGCGCACATCGGTAAAATTCGGTGCATCATCATGGGCCGACTAGCGGGTCGGCTCACTGGCTATCAGTGCTAACTTAAATATGTTGGTTGTATTGAGTCATTGATGATGCACACCTCCGAGTCAGAACAACGAAAGTGTTTTCGTTAACCAGCTATGCTCTGTTAAGTTTGCCAATATTCCACCCAATGACCTCTATTTGACGTAATTTTGAATCAAAAAAAGATATCCTGACATAGAAAAAACAACGTCTAATCTGGTTTCTCGCCCAATCCAGTCAAACCCGACATTAACCTCAAAAAGCCATTAAAAAAGAAGAACAAGAAATTGAACCCAAAAACATCTCTATCTGATTCTCCGGTGTTAGTTTTGCGTTCTTGTTTTGTAACGAGTTTACCTAGGCTTTCTATGCCATCAGTTAAGCAGAACCATGTAACTTTTCCGTAACAATTTGGCACATAGACACTTTCGAAGTAAACGATTGCATTCGATGTACAAAACAGCATCAATTCTCGATAAAGCTTGCTTCTAACTCCCCTTCTTAGCACTGTTAGCATGCCAAAAGTCTGGTTTATCTTTGAATTCGATTTCTAATAGCATCTTTTTTAGGTTTTCTTATCAGAAGGTGTTGTAACAAGTAATGCTGAAAGGTATAAATACGGGCACACCCTTCGATTAACATGGATGAAGATTATGTTTGAAAAAGTAGTAGCCGCTCCGGCCGACCCTATTCTTGGTCTTACTGAAGAATTTAAAAAAGATACTCGCGCAGAAAAAATCAACCTTGGCGTAGGTATTTACAAAAACGAACAAGGTGAAACCCCTGTTCTTGCTACGGTAAAGAAAGCTGAAGCAGCTCTAATTGAGACTGAGAAAACTAAATCTTACCTAACCATCGAAGGGACTGCAGAATACGCTCTAGCAGTACAAAAACTGCTATTCGGCGAGAGCGCTGAAGTGGTTGCAGACAAACGTGCAAAAACAGCTCAAGCGCCAGGTGGTACAGGCGCACTGCGTGTTGCTGGTGAATTCATCAAACGTCAGCTAGGCGACGTTAAAATCTGGATCAGCAACCCTACTTGGGCAAACCACAATGGTGTGTTCACTGCGGCTGGCATCGAAACTGCTCAATACAGCTACTACAACGCAGAAACAAAAGACAAAGACTTCGATGCAATGCTTAACGATCTTCAAGCTGCTTCTGAAGGCGACATCGTTCTTCTACACGGCTGCTGCCACAACCCTACTGGTATCGATCCAACAGCAGAAGAGTGGGAAACATTAGCTAAGCTAGTTGCAGAGAAGAAATTGCTTCCTCTATTCGACTTCGCATACCAAGGTTTCGCGAAAGGTGTTGAGGAAGACGCAGCGGGTCTACGTACTTTTGCTAAGTACAACAAAGAAATCCTAGTTGCTAGCTCGTTCTCTAAAAACTTCGGTCTTTACAACGAGCGTGTAGGTGCCTTCACTCTTGTTGCTGAGTCAGAAGAAGTGGCAACAACAGCATTCTCACAAGTTAAAGCAATCATCCGTTCTATCTACTCTAACCCACCGGCTCACGGTAGCGCTGTTGTTACGCATATTCTAAACGATGCTGACCTTCGTGCAGAATGGGAAGCAGAAGTAGCAGAAATGCGTGATCGTATCCAAGAGATGCGTGAGTTGTTTGTAGCGACACTGAAAGAAGAAGGTGTAGATGCAGACTTTAGCTTTATCGAACGCCAAAACGGCATGTTCTCGTTCTCTGGTCTATCTAAAGAGCAAGTGAACCGTCTGAAAGAAGAATTCGCTATTTACATTGTCGGCTCTGGCCGAATCAGTGTGGCTGGTATGACTAAGTCAAACATGGGCCCACTATGTAAAGGCATTGCAGCAGTTCTTTAATCTGCAGCGATAAGATAAGAAAAGGTCAGCACTTGCTGACCTTTTTTGTATTCGATTAAGACGTTAATCTAGTAAACGAACCTGAGGCTTAAACCCACCTCATTGATGTAATCAGAGGGTGCTCCGGAGTAGTCCGTATCTCGGTATTGGTAGTAAAGACCGGTACCAATGACGTCATGCCACTGATAGTTAAAGCCTATTTTATATTTGTTTTCGTCAACAATATCACTGCGATTGGCTTCGATCTCAGCGTTAACAATCAGCGTTTCACTCAGCAAGTAGTTCGCGCCAAATACTGCCGCGTGTAGGAATTCTGATTCGGATACCAGTGTTTTATCCGTGTCGTCATCCGTTGCTTTCGCCTTAATTGCACCTAAACGATAAACACCGTAAAGGTCGAGTTGTTGGGTTATGCCATATCGGTAACCACCACCAACCGTTAAACGATCGATGCGCAGCGTGTAAGTGTCTGGATGAAAAAACTGTGCGGAATAGTCTGCATTAAACAGCCAGTTATCCGTGACTAAATAGTTACCACCCAAATCAATCGTCGTAACATTCGCATTTTCTAACCATTCTTCGTTGGTTGTCCCTGCACCAACGTTTAGATAAATATGTTCATAACCAAATTTGTCCGCTTGTTCCGCCTCTGAAGCACCGCTAAGTGCAGAAAAAACACAAAGTGGCACAAGTAATAAACTTCTCAACATTCGATTTCCTTTCATGAGAATCAATAGATGCTTTCGTAACCCGATTTTACTCATTCGACATCCACGATATTAGCCGAATGACATTACTATTGTCGTGTTACACGTCGGAATCTTATGATTAAGTGCTCAAAACGACGAACGAGTAAGACTCTGTTTTAAAACTAAGTTAAGATTACTTTATTACTTGAAAATCAAAAGGCAACCTTATGGATGCAGAACTTCTCGAGATTTATAACTTTCTCGCCAAGTATCCCCCTTTTAACGAACTCCCAGAAGAAGCGCTAAGCAAAGTCACCGAGAGTGTCGAAATTTCGTATTATCGAGAAGATACTCCAATTATCCATTTTGGAGATGAAGTTCAAGAGCTCTTCGTCGTGAGAAGTGGCGTCGTTGAAGTTTACCGACGTAAAGGTGAACTTTATAGCAGACTGGATGAAGGCGACCTTTTTGGTCAAATGGGCCTGCTTACCAATAATAAAGTTCGTTTTCCTGTAAAAGCGATCGATGATGCCCTGATCTACTGTATCCCTGGCGACGTTTTCCAGGAAATGTACGATAACTACGACTCATTTGCTGACTTTGTCGAAGTAGAAAACAGCGCGCGACTACGCATGGCTATCTCTGAAAATAAAGAAGCCAATGATCTCACGACTTCCAAAGTGAAAACGTTGCTAACGCGTGACACTCCGACGATCGAGCGTGGCCAGTCGATTCAGGAAGCAGCAAAAATTATGGCAGAAGATAACGTCTCGTCTCTGCTTATTATTGACCCGGACTTTGTGCGAGACGAAGACGACCCACAGTCTCCGGTATTAGGTATTGTCACCGACCGAGACTTGTGTGCGCGTGTACTGGCCGAGGGTTTATCCCCACATGAAGATGTTGCAACGGTAATGACTACCGAAGTTATCTCACTCGATCATAACGCTTACATCTATGAAGCCATGCTTAAAATGCTGCGTTATAACGTGCACCACCTCCCTGTTGTGAAAGATCAACAGCCAATCGGTATCATTGAAACGACGGATATTGTTCGTTACGAATCACAAAACTCATTGCTACTTGTAAGCAGTATTTTCCACCAGCACACCATCGAAGAGCTGGCCGCCGTCGCTGAAGAAGTCAAAAGCAGTTTTGTTCGTTTAGTGAACGAGGACGCCAATTCTCACATGGTCGGCAGTGCCATGTCCGTAATCGGCCGCAGTTTCAAACAGCGCTTACTGGAAATGGCCGAAGAAAAGTTAGGTCCACCACCTGTCCCTTACTGTTTTCTCGCGCTTGGCTCAATGGGGCGTGATGAGCAGCTTCTGGTTACCGATCAAGACAATGCCATCATTCTCGACGAGAGCTATCAGGAGTCGAAGCATGGTAAATATTTTGAGGAGTTAGCGCAGTTTGTCAGCGATGGCTTAGATGCCTGTGGCTACAAATATTGTACAGGCGATATCATGGCAACCAACCCAATGTGGAGAATGACACGTTCACAATGGGAAGAGTGTTTCGCAGACTGGATCGACGATCCAAACCCGAAAGCGTTGCTTAATGCATCCATCTTCTTTGATTTAGACGGCGTGTACGGACGACTAAAATGGGCAGAGCAGTTAACCAGCTTTATCGTCCGTCGTGCCCGTAAAAACAACCGATTCCTGGCTTGCCTTGCACGTAACGCGCTTAACCGAACGCCTCCACTCGGCTTCTTTAAGAGCTTTGTGGTGGAAAAAGATGGGCAGCATAAAAACTCCATCAACCTCAAGCGTCGTGGTACAGCCCCGCTTGTCGATTTGATCAGGGTTCACGCGTTGGCTGTTGGCTCTCGCACACAGAACTCATTTGAACGCCTGGATGACATTATTGACGCCGGTATTCTGCCAAAAGGTCGCGCTCAAGATTTAAAAGATGCGTTGGAGTTCATCTCCATGGTACGAATTCGCCACCAAGCGTACGATGTTGAAATGGGCATTGAGCCTGACAACAATATTGAACCGGAGAATCTGTCGGACTTTGAGCGCCGAAACCTTAAGGATGCCTTCCAAATTCTGAGTAATGGCCAAAACTTCCTTAAGTTTCGCTATCAAGCAAACAAGAGCTTTAAGTGAGGCTTAACATGTTAAAAAAGCTCTTTCAAAAGCCGACTATCCAATGGCACACGAAGTTTAAGCAAAAAGTCGAGATGGCGACGGATGAAAACTTGGTAGCCTTTTACGGCACTGAATTGCCATCGCCAGATACGCCAATTTCAGACGTTGAGTTTGTCGCACTGGATTTAGAAACCACGGGCTTAGATCCTGATAAGAACGACATCATTACGATTGGGCTGGTCCCTTTTAACCTGAAGCGTATCTTTTTGCGTAATGCTCGTCATTGGAAAGTAAGACCGAAACAAAAGCTGGATGAAGACTCTGTCATCATTCACGGTATTACCCATAGCGAGCTGATTGATGCACCTGATTTAGGGGATATTCTCAATGAACTGTTGCCCTGTTTAAGCGGTAAGATCGTGGTGGTGCATTATCGTCGCATAGAGCGTGAATTTCTCGATAAAGCACTGCGAGATCGCATCAATGAAGGCATTGAATTCCCGGTATTGGATACTTTCCAGATAGAGGAAGACATTCAGAAAAAGCGACCGGGAAGTCTATGGGAGTCGTTAAAAGGCAAGAAGCCAGAATCGTTGCGATTAGCTCAATCACGACGCCGTTATGGCTTGCCGGACTATACTCCTCATCACGCTCTGACTGATGCGATAGCTACTGCTGAACTACTTCAGGCACAAATCGCGCACCATTACGATGAGAGTCAACCAATCAGCGAATTCTGGCTTTAGCCTACAGCCAGAAAAACAAAAAGGAGCCAATGGCTCCTTTTTAATTTAACGCGCTCGAGATATTTCGAAATTACAGCTTAAAGCGTTTGATTTCCTGCTCAAGCTCATGTGATAGCTCAGACAAGTAAGCGGCTTGTTCCGCAGCTTGATGTGCTTCTGCTGAAAGCTCGTTAGAAACATCACGAATGCCTTCAGTGTTACGAGTAATCTCTGTCGTTACCGACGCTTGTTCTTCAGCAGCAGAAGCGATCTGTGTTGCCATGTCGTTGATTTGCTCAACTGCGCTATGAATTTGAGTCAGACTCGCTGCTGCTGAGTTCGCATCATCAACGCTGGTATCAGCCAGAAGACGGCTATCACCCATGATACCCACCGCTTTCTTGGTCGTACCTTGCAGCATCTCGATGGTTTCTTGAATTTCTTTTGTTGAAGCGTGTGTGCGTTGGCTCAATACACGAACTTCATCAGCAACCACGGCAAAGCCACGTCCTTGCTCACCTGCTCGTGCCGCTTCAATAGCCGCGTTAAGTGCCAGCAAGTTTGTTTGTTCTGCGATGTCTTGAATGGTCGATAGAATCGTATTGATGCTATTACCGTGCGCTTCCAAATCCTGAATAACATCGGTCGCAACCTGCACTTCTTTGGCCAGATTCTGGATTGAAGATTGCGTCTGTGAAACTTGGCTAGAACCGTGAGCGCAAGCGCCTACCGCCTCTTCTGAGTGGCTAGCCGTGCTTTCTGCGTTACCCGCAATTTCTTGCGTAGCGGCCGCCATTTCATTAACCGCAGTCGCCACCATGTTGATTTCATCTTGCTGATAAGAAATACGCTGACTACGTTCCTCTGCTTGCTGAGCCGTGGTACGAGCCTGTTCAGACAGTGATGAAGAGACATGGCTAAGTGTGGTCACCATGGTATGCATGTTGCCAACAAAGCGGTTAAAGTTTTCTGCCAGTTTACCAACTTCATCGTCACTACGTGGTTCCAGACGCTGAGTCAAATCACCTTCACCAGAAGCAATTTCTTCCAGTGCATGAGATACTCGGTTTAGGTCGCGGAACAAGAAGCCAACTAACCAAGAAACCGCAACAATCACCGCGATTGTGATCATCACAGCAGTGATCAGCAAGTCACGCAACAGTACTGCATTGCCCGCTTCTTCCGTCGCGCGGTCCATCTCAATGGCGAACATCCAATGCGTTCCCGCCACTTTGTGGAAGTAATAGAGTTTTTCTACGCCTCTGATGGTCGTGCTTTCAATTTTACCTTCGTCAGCAGCGCGCTCGATCGCCTGTCGCGAGAAGTCTGTCGATAAGCTACTGATTGGCTTTAAAGTCAAACTTTTATCCGGATGAGCAAGAAACGTCCCTTGGTTCATGTCAATCAACATCGCGTTGGCATTTTTACCAGCATCTAAGTTGATCACATCACTGATAAGCTGATCGATAAGAACATCGGCCCCGACTACCCCGATAAACTGACCATTTTTCATAACCGGCTCAGCGATAGTAACCAAAAGCGCATTGGTGATCGCGTCTTGATAAGCCTCAGTGATGATCTGCTTACCCGCGACATTGGCATCTTTATACCAAGGGCGAGTTCGCGGATCATAATCAGCACGGTTTCGCTCAGGATGAGAACGGTACATCTCTCCTTTTGGCGTACCAAGGAAGATATCGTCAAAGCCGCCAGCTTTGCGTGCTTGCTGTAAGAACGGCACAACGTCCTGTTCGGTCGAGTAATCATTAAATGCGGTGGCGATTTCTTTACGGATGGTAATCCAGTCAGAAATCCCTTCCGATGCAACGGCACTCAAGCTTTGTGCTCTTGAATAAACACCAGCAGAAGTCTGATCAAACAGTTGACCAGCCGACAACCAAGTCAGTGCAGCAGCCATAATAACCACGGCCGAAAGACTCGCGCCGATAAGTTTTTGTTTTAGTGAAAATTTCATATTTTTATATTATTTGGGAGGACAACCTAGGAGCGTGAATATTACACACTTTCTTGGCACTAATCACCAAGTTTCAAAACAATCAATTACATTGCTAACTTATTGTAAGATATAAACTTTAACAGTGTCATTCTTTTGTCTGTCGTCAGAAAAACAACACAAAAAAAGCCAGCTAAGCTGGCTTTTTAAACGTAGTATTTTATTCCGACTATTGACGCTCGGTTCTCATACCCATCAATAAGCTCACACACATCGCAAGCAAGATGATAGTGAATGGCAACGCCGTAGAGATGGCACCGGCTTGCAGAGCCTGAACGGCTTCCGAACCACCAATCCAAAGCAGTGCAACCGCAATGGCACCTTCCATCAATGCCCAGAAAATTCGCTGTGGCACTGGTGCGTCAACTTTACCACCCGCCGTGATGCTGTCGATAACCAATGAGCCTGAATCTGAAGAGGTAATAAAGAACACCAAAACCAGAACGATAGCAATAAACGACAGGATGTTACCAAATGGCAGTGAATCAAACATTTGGAACATAGCCAGTGACACGTCAGTCAGACCATTCGCCCCTAGATCGCCCACTTTATCAACCACCTGCTCGATAGCCAGACCACCAAATACAGACATCCAAACTACCGTTACTGCGGTTGGAACAAGCAGAACCGCGGTAATGAATTCTCGTACTGTACGGCCACGGGAAACACGTGCGATAAACATACCGACGAATGGTGACCAAGAAATCCACCAAGCCCAGTAGAATACAGTCCAGCCTTGGAACCACGCTTCGTCAGTACGGCCAAACGGGTTACTCAGTGGAATGATGTTTTCTACGTATGCCATCAATGTCGTTGGAATAGAGCCCAGGCTAGCCGCCCAGCCAATCAAACCAACAAGGATAAGCAGTAAGAAAGCAACAATCATGTTGATGTTACTGATGACTTTCACCCCGCCATCAATACCGCGAACAACCGATACCACTGCAAGTAATGTCACCACAGTGATGACAATCACCTGCAACCCGATACCAGCCTCGATACCAAACACATGGTGAATACCACTTGCGGCTTGTTGTGCTCCCAGACCCAGCGATGTTGCCAGACCAAATAGTGTTGCCAGTACCGCTAAAATATCAACAATGTGGCCAGCCCAGCCCCACGCACGGTCACCCAATAGTGGGTAAAAGATCGAGCGCATCGACAATGGAAGCCCTTTGTTGTAAGCGAAGAAAGCTAAGGAAAGCGCAACAACACCGTAAATGGCCCATGGGTGAAGACCCCAGTGGAACATCGTTGCACCCAATGCCAATCGCGCCGCTTCAGGGGTGTTTGCCTCCACTCCTAGCGGTGTTTCATACCACCCGGTAAAGTAAGCAACGGGTTCTGCCACACTCCAGAACATAAGACCAATACCCATACCTGCAGCAAACAACATAGCTAACCACGATAGGAACGAGTAATCGGAAACTGCGTCTTTACCGCCGAGGCGGATTTTCCCCATCGGGGACACTATCAGTACCAAGCAGAATATAACGAAAATGTTACCTGAAATAATGAATAGCCAATCAAATGAACCGATGATTTGCCATTTGATTCCATCAAGTACCGTCTTAGCAGTGTGTGCATCTAAAACCAATGCAGCCACAAGAAACAGTGCAATTAAACCCGCACTAATCCCAAAAACAGGGTTATGTACATCAAACCCCCATTTTTGAACGTTATCCTGACCTACCGTATAGTCGGTACTATCGATACTGTACTTATCTATACCCTTTGTCATCGTTCCTCTCTAATTCTTGTAATCTTTACGCACCAAACAATAAAATCATTCGAACACGATACGTTTTAAATTCCGTGAAGGGTCAAGATCCTAACATTTGAGGTGTTTTTGTCTAGATTTTCCATAAAAAATCCACATTTATTACCTTTCAATCAGAGATTTCTGACCAAATAAATGCAACACATTGCATCAATAATTAGACCACAAACAATTGTTGCTATAATAATTTTAGAGCGTATTGATTCACTTCCACCATGCTGTAAATGGAAATTGGAACCATCAAAGAAGTGCCGGAAGAGAAACGACGGAATTTTTTTACGCAGCTCTTTAAATAACAAAGCATTTGAGTTAGTGTCGCCTCGTTAAATGTTCCTACAGACTGGATGAATAAATTGGAAAAGTACGAAGAAGTATTGGTCTCGATTCGTCAGATCATCCGCGCTATTGATTTACACTCTAAAAAGCTGAGTAAAGAGTCTGGTCTGACTGCACCTCAGCTAATTTTAATGCGTGCTATCAACGAGTTAGATAATGTCACTATCAAACAATTGTCTAGCCATACCAATATGAGTCAAGCCACAGCGACCACCATTCTCGATCGATTAGAGCGTAATCAGTTTGTAGAACGTCGCCGTAGCGTTGAAGATAAGCGCAAAGTGCACGCTGTACTGACAGAACAGGGACAAGAAGTATTGAAGCAAGCACCGACGCCGCTACAAGAGCATTTCATTAATCGATTCCAGAAGCTGGAAGAATGGGAACAAACACTGCTACTTTCTTCAGTACAGCGTATTTCGACCATGATGAATGCAGAAGATATTGACGTTGCCCCAATGCTTGAAATTGGCAGCATTACTGGTACCGTTCCTAAAGCTGAGTAATCATTCCCGCCAGTGCTCGCCTGACGCGGGCACTGTGTTATTTGGTAAGTCCTGTCTCAAATGCATATTTGGCTAACTCGGCGGTCGAATGCAGATCTAGCTTGTGCTTAATATTATGACGATGTGTTTCAACTGTTCTATAACTGATACTCAGTAATGTAGCGATTTTTTTGCTGCTATTCCCCTGCGCAACTAATTTGAGCACCGCTTCTTCTCTGCGACTCAGTGGGTTAGGCCTTTGATTGATTGGGGTAACATCTTGCGTGAACAACGTCTGGGTGACGGACTCACAAAAATAGGTTGAACCCTGGTTAACTGTTTTGATCGCCTGAACCATTTTCTCTGCTGAAATCTCTTTCAACATGTAACCGACTGCCCCCGCTTGCATCACTTTCATGATGTACTCACGGTTGTCATGCATGGTTAACATCAGAATTCGGCTCTCAGGCACTTCCTCTTTAATGATTCCCGTTGCCTCAATGCCGTTCATTATGGGCATACTGATATCCATAAGGATCACGTCTGGATGAAGATGCTTGGCCACTTCTATTGCTTCCAAGCCGTTACTGGCGGTACCGATGACTTCAATATCCGGCTCCAGCTCCAACCGTGCCATAAAACCATCTAACACCACCTGATGATCATCGACAATCAACACACTAATCGGTTTATCCATAAACACCTTCATCCAAATTTAGCAGCACGGTTATTTCGGTCCCCAGACCAAGTTCACTCATTAGTTCAAATTCACCACCAATAAACTCAACACGCTCCTGCATGTTTCGCAACCCAATCCCTTGACGATGGACCGCTTGGTTGACGACAAATCCAATGCCGTCGTCACGTATCAGTAATTGCAGCATATTGCCCATTTTTTGCAAAATCACCGTCACTTTTTTCGCTTTCGCGTGCTTTTCGATGTTGTTCAATGATTCCTGAGCAACGCGATATAAGGTGGTGGCGACTTCCGACGTCAATTTTTGCTGCTGGGTATCAAAATGGCTATCAATATCAATCCCAGAGTGAGAGTGAAAATCCTGTAGTAAAGTGGTAAGTGCCGCTTCCAAACCAATATCATCCAGCGCACTTGGCCTCAACTGGTGGGAAATATGCCGGACTTCATTGATGGCGGTAACCAACGAACGTTGAGATTTATCCAAGTGCTGCTTGAGTTTTTCGTCTTCCAAACGATGACTCATCAGATCTAAATGGCATTTGCTAGAGACCAACAGCTGATTGATGCCATCATGAAGCTCGCGCGCCAAATGTTTTTTCTCATCTTCCTGAAACATCACGGTTTTATACGCCAGCTCTTTCAGGTTTTTATCTGCAAGGCGATGTTCGTGCAAGTTAATAGCAAGGGTTAATACGATGATCACGGCAACCGTAACGACCAGAATCACAACGACCGAAAAGAAGGTCGTTTCGATATTTTTATTCACTGCCGCGCGCATGCTGGCCACTTCCTGGCTGACATCCTCTATGTACAGCCCGGTACCGACCATCCACTCCCACTTCTCTAACCAACCCGCATAACTGAGCTTTGGAACAACCTCACCTGTCGACGGCTTTTGCCATAAGTATTGGTGAAAGCCACCACCCGTTTGCGCTTGATATAACAGCGCCTCAATGAGTCGATCGCCATTCTCATCTTGGAGGCCAAGTAGGTTCTCCCCGACTAAATCAGGTTGTGCTGGATGGACAAGGTTAGTGCCATGTTTATCGTAAGCAAAAAAGTACCCATCAGACCCATAGGTTAAGTGGTTTAAAATCGCTTTTACACGAGCTTTGGCAACGTCTTCTTCAATCGTTGTGTCGTTATAGATGTGAATGATGGCGTCAAAAGCAACATCGACGGTATCCTTTAGCGCCGCTTCTTTTGACTGAATGAGGTTTTGGTGGAAAAGCTCCACTTCTCGCTGACCAAGGGTCTTGGCTTGGTAGATAGAAATCCAACTGATACTGGCTGACACCAATACCACAGGTATCAGTGTCAGCAGAATTAACTTTGCTTTGAGAGGCATCCCTTCCCTCCATGAAACGCTGCTCCAAGCGTCAACGCATAAGCAGCTTAACAACTTGTTTCAAAAGGTGGAAACTCTCAGGTCACAAAATCTCCTTTTAGCCCATTCCGTAAAAGCCAGGGAAGAATAGAAGCGACGCAAGCACGGCTATCTGAATAGCGATAAATGGCATCACGCCCTTATAAATATCACGCGTTGTTACCCCTGCTGGCGCTACCCCTTTCAAGTAGAACAAACTGAAACCAAATGGTGGCGTTAGGAAAGAGGTTTGTAGGTTCATCGCTACCAGAATCGCAAACCACGTCATATTAATGCCTAGCATCTCTGCAACTGGGGCGAGGATTGGAACGATGATGAAACAGATTTCGACGAAGTCGATGAAGAAGCCCAGAATCAAAATGACAAGCATGGTGATGATGAGGAAGCCCCATTTTTCACCTGGAATACTCAACATCCACTCTTCGACTAAGTAATCACCACCAGTGTACGTAAATGCCATGGAGAATGCGGTCGCACCAAGCAATATCGCAAATACCATTGCGGTGACTTTTACCGTCTCTTTTGAAGCATCATAAACCATCGACCAGCTGAACTGCTTGTACAACACAGCAAGTACGATCGCACCAGCACCACCCAATGCCGCCGATTCTGTCGGCGTGGCAACACCTGCGAAAATAGAACCTAATACCACTATGATTAAGGCCAGTGGTGGCAGAACCGCTTTGAGCGCGCTAATGACTTCTTCTTTTCGGCTGACAGACTCATCACGCTCTATAGGCTGAGCGGCTTGTGGGTTCAACTTTGCGTACACCAGAATGTAGATCACGTACGCCACAACCAGTGTGATTCCCGGCCATACCGCTGCTTGGAAAAGATCACCAACAGGTACACCTAATACATCCCCTAGAAGGATCAAAACAATCGATGGAGGGATAATTTGCCCCAGCGTACCTGAGGCACAGATGGTGCCACACGCCAGTCCTTTGTCATAGTTGTACTTGAGCATCACAGGCAGGGAAATAAGCCCCATTGCCACAACAGAAGCGCCAACAACACCGGTAGATGCAGCAAGTAACGCCCCTACTAGTACAGTAGAAATCGCGATACCACCACGAACGCCACCGAACAGACGCCCCATTGACTCTAGTAGCTGCTCTGCAAGCTTGGTTTTCTGTAAAACCAGCCCCATGAACACAAATAACGGCACAGCCATTAGTACCGTGTTTTGCATAATCGATTGAATTCGATATGGCATAAAGGCAAACATTTCAATGCCTTCTGCCCAAACACCAAAAATCAGTGCGATACCACCGAAGGTAAACGCAACGGGGAAACCCAGAAGTAGCGCAAATAAGGCTACAAAAAACATGACTATACCGATCATAATAACTTCCTTTTACGACTTACCGTTATTACCGGCATAGATAAGATGAGGGTTAACAATTTTATTGATAGAGTGCAGCAACAAACCAATCCCACTCACTGCCATAAAAAAGAATGATAATGGGATCATTGCCTTAATGATCCAACGGTAAGGCAAACCACCTGGGTCTCCAGAAGTCTCCCCTAGTGCATAACTTTCTTTGGCAAAGTCGATACCGAACCAGGCGACCAATAAGCAAAAAGGAAGCAGGAAAAATAACGTGCCTATTATGTCGATAATGGATTGCGCTTTATAAGATAAACGCTCGTAGAAAATGTCGACTCGAACATGACCACCAGCTTTGATGGCGTATGGTACACCCAGCAAAAATACTGAGGCAAAAAGGTGCCATTCCATTTCCTGAAAGGCGATAGAAACATCGTTGAACACGTATCGCATAACAACGTCGTATACCACATTTAGTAGCAGTAAGATGAAGAGGATGCTGGACAACCACCCCAAAAAATCACTGAAGCGGTTAAACATCCGCTCAATATAAATAAGGCTTCTCATTCCTGACTCCGTGGAACGTATGGTTGAGCTCCGCTAAGTCGCGGAGCATTTTATTATGAGTTTTTTCTTGGGCTTCACTCGCTGCCCAACCCAATTGGCTTGGGCAGCATACTGACGTATTAGTCAGCTTGGCTGTTTAGATAAGCACGTTGTGAGATATCAGTCCATTGACGAACTTGCTCCATGTAAGCAGCTTGAGACTCTTGAATCTCTTTCGCCAAGGCATCTTCTTCCGCGTGTTTCTTCAGAAGGCGATCATTCGCTTCTTTCATTGCTGCCATTACTTCTGGCGGGAAGTCCTTCACTTCTACGTTCGGGTACTCTGACTTGATCGTCGCCCAGTTTTTACCACTTTCGTGTTTAGACTGCGTGTACATATCGTAAGCTGCAGTTTTCATTGCCACTTTTAAGATCGCTTTAAGATCATCAGGCAGTTTTTCCCAAGTACGCTTGTTGACCAGGAACTGAAGCTCTGTCGCTGGCTCATGCCAACCTGTGTAGTAGTAAGGCGCAATTTTGTGGAAGCCCATGCGAAGGTCTAGCGAAGGACCAACCCACTCAAGTGCATCAATGGTGCGACGCTCAAGAGACGTGTACAGTTCACCCGGTGCGATATTGGTTGGCTTAGCACCCAGTTCAGCCAAAATTTCTCCAGCAAAACCAGGGATACGCATTTTCAGACCTTGAAGATCATCCAGTGTTTTAATTTCTTTTTGAAACCAACCACCCATTTGAGTATCTGTGTTACCACCAGGGAACGACATCAGGTTATGAGGAGCGTACACTTTGTCCATCAACTCCATGCCACCGCCATAGTAGAACCAAGCGTACTGCTCTGTAGGTAACATACCGAAAGGCATAGAAGAAAAGTAAAGTGTGTTTGGCACTTTCCCTTTCCAGTAGTAAGACGCCGAATGGCCCATGTCGTATTGACCTGATTTCACCATGTCAAACACGCCAAAAGGTGCTTTGTGCTTGTTTGCTGAGTCAATACGAATTTGCAGACGGCCATTTGACATTTCTTCTGCCATTTTAGCCATATTTTTCGTGGTATCGCCGAAGATAGGAAAGTTAGGTCCCCATGTTTCTGCAAGTTTCAGGCGGTAGACTTTTTCCGCAGCATTAGCAGAAGTTGCAGCGAAGGCCATCGCGGCAACCACAGCAGTAGTTTTCAGCACTCTTTTAAGAGATTTTTGGATCAAACTCATCGTTCACGTCCTTTGTCACCAAGGTTATTGTTATCATCCATTTCACAAGGATTTGTATTACACCAAGTAACGAACAATGTGCTTGTCTAAAGTTGACTCTTAAAATAGCGCAGCATCATTTGAGTTACAGGGCGTAACTTGATGCTAAAGATGTATCAATAACGTTGATTCTGAAATGCGCAGGAACACGCAATTTTTACTGCCTACTACTCATACATTAGCCATTGGTAGTACGTATTTATACGTAGGAGATTAACCCAATTAAAATTTCATACCTTAATAAAACAGTTAGTTAAGGAGAAATTAAAAATATCGAAAATAGAAAACCACGTAAGTAGTAACTTTCCAAAAAATTTACAAAGTATTTAAAGAATTGTGACATTTGCCATTTTGACGTCGCTAGACTTGCCAAAGAAGGAGCAGAAACGGAGTGATGGGACGGACAGGATGTTAGGTCGCTCGAAAAAAATACCCCGACAATAGTCGAGGCATTAGAGAGCTGTATCTTAATAAGATTGAGGATTTAAAAACTAAATCGCTTTGTAGATAACTTTGTTACCTGCCAATTGCTCTTTTTGAACCAGGTTTTCTTCAAGAAGCTTCTTCAGAGCGCCAGTTGCCCATGATGCCGCTTTAGTGTCTTCTTGACCTGCAGCAAGGCCGATGCCTTTAGGGTTAATACCGTCCGCATTTGCGACAACAATATCTAGCACTTGTTGCTGTTTTGGAGTTAGCGCAACTTCTACTGTTTTCGCTACAGCTACTTTCTTCTCAGCTACTACTTTCTCGGCAACAGCTTTCTCAGTAACAGAAGGTGCTGCTTTCTCAGCAACAGGCTTCGCTGCTTTTTGTACTGCAGCAATGTTTGCTACTGTCGCTTTAATGCGCTTTTGCAATTTCATTTGCACTTTACGCTTATGAGCAAGTCTCATTGAATATGTCTCCAGTTCACTGCATATCAGCAGGGATGAAAATTTGAAGCGCGTTTTATACCAAAATTCACAAGCAATTTGTAGGTTTTAGCGCCGAAACGCGATGAAAAATGCGTTCAAAACGCAGAGCGTCTAGAATTTATACAGGTAATTTGTGAACTGTTTTATTGAATACTGGGTATAAAAACAGAGGTTTTTTATCCACCAAATGCATTTTGTTTCACACCGGACAAATGAAGTAATCGCACCGCAAATAGCCTAGAAGCACAGTTAAATTAGATCGTGATTAACGGGAAAGCATTTGGGTATTTTGTTGACTCTATGAGGTTAAATGCATGGAAACGCTACATCTCACAAATTCACATTTTAAACCTGGTTCTATTCTTACCCGAATAACCTTGTTGGTTGTCGCTTTAATAACTTTGTTTCTTGTGTTGATATCACCTGGATGGAAGCAAGCGATATTGTCTGTGGTATTAATGGCGGTTATTGTCGGCTTTGCAGTTATGATGATTAAAAAAAGCCAAGTCTCATTTACGCTAACCGCAACCCACTTTCAACAACACCTTTTTAAGGGTGGTTGGGTTGTTCGCTGGTGCAATATTGAATCGATAGGTATTTGTAGCTATCAACAAGACGGATGGTACCAACCACTGCCCTGGATTGGCGTACGGTTAAAGCACTACTCTCCTTACTTGGATGCGATTTGCCCTCGCATCGCGACAGAAATCCTCCTGAGCCAGCGTGCGCTTCTGTATTTAGGGGCACGACAAAATCAATGTGAAGAAAAGTTCGAAGATATGGTGCTCGATCCAAGGCCATACCTGAGCAGTCAGGGAAAGCAATACGATGGCTTGCTTGCGATGCTTGCAAACAGAATGAAATATCAGCGAGATTTTTATGGCTACGACGTGTTTATCTCAGCCAGTGATTTGGATAGAGAAGCCGAAGATTTTGTCGGGTTAACTCGGCGGTATTTAGCTGCCGCCGAGCCAGACTTACTCGAGACAAAATAACTTTGTTCTGCCCGAGTCAGTCATTCAATTACCCGTTATTTTCCGAGTCATACTTCGCTAGTAAAGCGGCATCTCATCGGCAACAAATGGGTTGGTTTTACGTTCATGACCAAAAGTAGATTGTGGGCCGTGGCCTGGAATGAAGGTCACATCGTTACCCAGTGGCCAAAGCTTCTCTTTGATCGACGTGATTAAGGTATTGAAATCACCTTGAGGGAAGTCTGTACGACCGATACTGCCGTTAAACAGGACATCACCCACAAATGCTACGCGAGCTTCTTCACTGTAAAGCACAACGTGACCTGGTGTATGACCCGGAGTGTGGATCACCTTCAGCACTTGGTTACCAAATGTGACAGTGTCACCCTCATCAAGCCATTGATCAGGTTCAAATGCTTCAGTTAGCGGGAAGCCAAACATTTTGCTCTGCCCTTCTAAGCCTTGTAACCAGAAATTGTCCGCTTTATGAGGCCCAACAATTTCCTTTCCACCAAGCAAAACCGCTAATGGCTGAGTGCCACCAACGTGATCCAAATGTCCATGCGTCAATACCAATTGAACAACATCAACGCCTAACTCTTTGATTAACACAGCAAGCTGCTTCTCATCACCGCCCGGGTCAACCACGATGCCTTTCATCGTTTCATCACACCAGACAATAGAACAGTTTTGAGAAAAAGCTGTCACCGGGACAATTTGGTATTTAAGAGCCATGAATAACCTATCACCACATAAATTTTATTAAGACTTCCGCAACTATGACACTAAGCCTAAATGACTTCAAGACTTGCGAAAACCTTGCGCGTCAAGACTTTCAGGGTGACTTGCAACCTCACCTACCAGGAGCGAACCGCACCAGTATCAATATGAACGAAGTTACTGCCCGGGTAGTAGCCAACACCACCAGCTTTCAGACTTAAAGCGGCGTCACGTACAGTAGACAACTTTACGCCGTCTAAACGAAAGTCGATGGCTTTACCTTCCATGTGAAGGCTTTTCTTTGCCACACCAGAAGAGTTGTTACGCAATGAAGAGTTCGTCTTTGGTGAACGATACCCAGAGATCACAATGACTTCTGACTCCGTACCAATAAGCTTTTGGATTTGGCTGATCTGATCAAACAAACGTCGATCCATAGGGAAGGTTTCATTACGTCTGTGATCGCGACAGAACTCATCTAACCTTTCAAGCTCACTTTTTACGTAGCCACTTCCATCAAAGTAGCACGTTTCTAATTGCTCACCAGTATTCAGGTTATTCATCGCTAGTACGCGAGGTTCATCAGGCAATGAAGCCCATGAGAGAGTTGGCATTGCAGACGCCAATACAACACCACCAGCGGTCATTTTAAGAAAATCACGACGGGAAAAATTACGACTTACCATATAGAAATACTGCTCAAAAACTACACGAAAGGCGGACATTAACCAAACTGGTGCATTTCGTCAAACGCACAAATCAGTCTGGAATGTCCTAATCGACTATTTTGGATGGATTACTGGTTGAACGACAAGTAAATTTTCTGCAATGTAAATTTACTTAAAGTTTTGTGTGCCGCTAGCCTTGATTATCGTAAGAATAAATATCATCACGGTAATACAACGTACCTTCTTCTAACCACGCAGTTTGGTAGATGATGTGGACCGCAATACGCTCGCCTAAAGGAACCGACGTATTAGAACGACGGGCACTTTCACGTTTTTTCGCGAAACGCTCTTCCAGCCCCTGCGTTTTGAAAAGCAGTTCAGCTAATTGATCGGCATTTTCCACGCGAACACAACCAGAACTGAATGCGCGACGATCTTGCTCAAACAAGTTTTTACTTGGCGTATCGTGTAAATAAATGGCCTGCGGGTTTGGCATGTTGAACTTATACAAGCCCAACGCATTTTGCGAACCCGATGCCTGACGCATTCGGTATGGGAAAGTTCGAGGATTAACCGTCGCCCAATTGATAGTGGTAGGATCGATGATCTCTCGTGAAGTCCAAGATCGAATGATTTGAATGTTATTGTGAATCAAATACATTGGGTTGCTTTTTACTTTAGGAATGATGTCTTTGACCATGATCTTCCATGGCACATTCCATGTTGGATTCAAAATAACCGAATCCATATTGACCGTCATTATCGGCGTCTTTCTTGAACTCTTACCAACCACGACTTTCGACTCAAACAATGGCTGTCCATCATGCCAGTATGTAACTTGATACCCTGGCACATTGACGAATACGACATTATCTCTCTCTTTCGCCCATATTCTTGAGCGCTCAGCATTTAAAGCAAGCAAATGCAGCCTCTGCTTAGGAGAAAAGTTAATCCAACGTATCGTATTTGGCCCGATAACGCCGTCCTGCTTCAAACCATGAATACGCTGAAATTCTTTGACAGCCAGTTCAAGGTTCTCATCATATCGCGCCGAATTTGGGTCAACATAGCTGACATCCACGCCCACTATCGCAAGGCGCTCTGCCAAAGCGGCTTTATTGGTTATTGGATCGCCAAGACGAAGCAAGCCTTGTTGCTCGTATAAAGGGTATTGGTATTGCGCGTGCTCAGATAAGGCTGAAAACGCCGAGTTGAAATCTCGATCCATTTGCAGCGGAGAACGTAAACTGGACAAAAACTGATCCAGCTTACCAACAGTCAGCTCATTGCTAAGAACCGATAATGTATCGATACTCGGCGGAGGAAGATCAACTTGCGTTTTATTGGCAAATAGCCAGTTAACCCCTTCGTGAGGCAACTGCTCCAGGTAACTTAAATACATCAGCAATGAATCTGTCATCACCAAATCAAAGTCGAGGTTGTCACCTTGCCATTTGATCTGGTTGATTCTATGCAGCTGGTTATCAAACTCTTTAGTGACGTCTGCAAGCGCGACAACATTCAGCTGAAAGATGAACTGTTCAACGTCACTTTCATTCTGCCAGTTCAAACGGTAGTTTGTGCTCTGGTACAATTGCTCCACCACAGATGGATAGTGGATCATTTTTTCAATTGAGAGCTGCTTAACCGCTCCCTCTTGCTCCACTTGTGAAGTATCGTCAAGAGAAACTGCGGTAGAAAAGCTGCAAAACGGCACTAAAAGTGCCGTCATTATTAGAACCCTAGCAAACACTGATACAACCCTTACCTACTTGCCTTATTAGAAAGTATGGCAAATATCTCACAGGTTGCTGCTTTAAAAATAAGAACGGGACAATATTTTTTCCGATAAGTTTCACATAAAACTATCAATAAGGTTGTTTTTCACACAATCCTAGACCAATGATTGTCCCACTGTATACCTGTTGAAAATGTATTCTTAAATTCTATTGGCTGTTGCTCCACAACTTTGCCTGCACCAGAGCTAATGCGGAACTCATCCCCATAGATCACAACACCCGATGCATCGGGTAACGCGTTCAACTCAACCAACTTGCCCGTCGCTTTGGACCAAATGCCATAGCAGCTTCCCGGAGGAGAAGTGGCTAATATCCACTCATCAGTCGCCGCAATGCTGGCAACGTAATGATTGAAACGCGCCCATTCTTCAGGTTCAGCCTCAAGCTCCAGCATTTTTTCACCTCGAGTGTGCATCGCGATAAGAGCCGGGTATTCATCTGGCTCACCCCGATATTGCTGGCCGCATAGCACTGTCTCTGAGCCATCATGCGCAAGATGACGAATGCTCAGCTTGTGATCGGGCAGAGAAACTTGATCGAGCAACTCACCATCTTGAGACAGGTAGCTCAAACTTGGGGTCATGGAATCGAGGTTTAGAGGCTCTCTTCCATTAGTATGCACACCGCCAACACCGATCGCTAATGCACCATCGGGCATCATGATGACTTCATGTGGTCCGATACCAAAGCCTGACAGCTCATCCATCTTTTGATACTGCTTACGCACATCGTAAACGCCAATAATACCTCGGCTTGTGCCCCTTTCACCTTCTGTCGCAAACAGGTAGTTCCCATCGTGGGAATACACGCCGTGACCATAGAAGTGACGATTTGCTTTTGCTATGTGCAGCTTTATCACTTGCCCATTCCGATAGTCAAACACCATGAAGAAGGTACCCGGCCGACGACCAAACACCGTCGCATGACCGTGTTGGTTGATAGCAACACCATGACCACGTTCTGGGATTGGCAATTTGGAAATCGGCATCCCATGTTCATCGGCAACAACTGCTGCATATTTGTCACGGCCAATGATTGAACATCCAATTAACGCTGGCGTTCGCGGAGTCGTACTAGCACAACCAAAGGGCAGCAATGGGGCTGCCGCTCCAAATAGAGCGGCTTTAAGCAATGTGCGTCTTGTTTGATCAGTCACCATCGGTAGCATTAAATCCTATAACCACGCCGAGTTCGATTGCTACCTCTTCGTGAATGAGGTACTTCAATTGCTCTAACTTGTTGTATTGCGCCAACACCGTGCGGTAGCCATCTACTGTTTGTAGTGCCTCAAATAGGCTCTTCTCTTCAGGCCAGGTTTCAAGTGTCATGTCAAACTGACGCGAAACTCGATCGGCGAGTTCCAACTTGCCCTGTTCGCGCAAAAGAGCATCTAAGCCATCGCCATTGGCCAAGTATAAAGCTTGCATGCTTTGCACATTTGCTTTCAAATTCGCGAGTGAAGTGCCTGAACGCCAAGACTCAGAAAAGTAAGGTCTCGGATGACCAATTTTCGCCATCGGGCGACTCAACTTTTTCATGTTGTATTCAAGCTGGTTGGACAGTAGCGAAATATATTCCGACTCCCACTCCGTCTTTTTCATTGCTTTCCACGGGTTCTCTGCCCAAGCGTTCGCAATCAAGCCGGCTTTAGCATTGAGGTTTTGAGAAATTGATACCGCTGTGGAACAGGTATTGCTGTTTGTTTCCAGTGTCGAACCACTATCGTAAAGTAACCACTCAAGTGCCCCCAAGCCCTGTACCGTCACGCTCTGCGTTGAGATCTGTTGTGCACTCCAGACTTGATCCGATTTGGTTAGTGCCGACATTTTTCGTCCGGTGGTATTCTTTTTATCTGGCCAGAATTGCACATTCCAGCTTTGCTCCAACGCACTCGCAGGCCCGCGCTCCTGACCTTGCAGAGCCATCCAGGCGCGCATGGTTTCATGCCATTGTTGTTTTACTGAAGATGGGTCTTTATCCCCTGATGCACAAAAATCATTAAAAGCACGTTCTAATGATGCGCTCTGTTCTAAAAAGGTATGAGCAGATTGATACTCGATTTCATACACACTTTGCGAAATATGGCTCGTTTTCTCTGCCTGATCATCGGCTGAACTCAATGTCGATTGGCAACCCGTCAGACTCAGCGCAGTAACAACGGCACACACTAATAGTTTTTTATTCACATTCGATTCCTTATAACGAGTCCAGGAAAGCCACCAGCGCTTCACGCTCGCTCTTGCTTAACGCCAATACGCTCTGTTTTGAATTTTCTGCTTCGCCACCGTGCCAAAGTACTGCTTCCATAACGTTACGTGCACGACCATCGTGCAAATAGTAGGTATGACCATTAACTTCTTCGGTGTAGCCAAGCCCCCAAAGCGGAGGGGTGCGCCATTCGCGACCATTCGCCAGATATTCAGGTCGGTGGTCTGCCAAACCTTCGCCCATATCGTGTAACAGTAGATCGGTATATGGGTGTATTTCTTGTTCTGAAAGCGCAGGTAAACCAGCTCGTTTAGCGGTTTTAACGTTAGTTTTATGGCAGCTTTCACAACCTGATGAAGCAAAAATTTTCTGACCTAGTTGCACTTGCGGATCTTCGACATTACGACGAATTGGTACGGCCAGGTGCTGACTGTAAAACTCCACGAAGTCGAGAATATTCTGGCTAACTTCTGGATCACCACCATTTGGCAGCTCATTACATATTGTCTGCTTTGAGGTACAGTTTTCATTTGGGAACAAATGACTTGTGAGGCCAACATCACCATTAAAGGCGGCTGCATTCTGCTGCATCAATGTTGGTTGACCCGCTTTCCAGCCGAAACGACCGAGCGCGAAGTCACCTTTTTCGATGTCCCAAACTTTGTTTACCTTCCCAGAAATACCATCTTTGTTAGTGTCGTTTTCGTCCGCCCAAGCGAGTAGAGTGTCGTCAGGAATGCTTTCCAGCAGCCCCAAACCTATCATTGGTGGCGCAACACGCGCAGAAAATTGGGTATCCGGGTGCATGTCTCCATAACCCAGATCAGTAATCTTTAGCGTTGGTTTTCTTAACGTTACCATTGTGCCATCGTTGAATTGCACCGGAACATCGCTATAAGTAATCGAAATTTTACCTTCGGGAGTTTGGTTCTGTAGGGCAAAATCTTGTAACTGGCCACCATAGGTTGGCTCTGGAATACCACCATCAATGATGAACGCTTTTTTTTGCTCTGGCGTTTCAGCAGGAATGCTCAAACGTACTAACATAGAAACGGCGTGGATATCCCCTTCTTCAGGTGGATGACCTCGGCCATCTTTGATATGGCAGTTTTGACAACCATTGGTATTGAATAGTGGTCCGAGTCCATCTCGCGCTTCAGTAGTCGCTGGCGCTTGTACCCAAGGGTTTCTAAAAAAGCTATTCCCGACACTAAAGTCCAGTCGTTTACTCATCGGTAAATTTGCCGCAGGAAGGGAATAAGCATTCGCACCGTCTTTTTTAACACTGGTTTTTCCGCCAGAACGCACTTCATAGGCAGTTACAGACGTAGAAAATGCAGCAGTAAAAAGTAGCGCTAAATGGGAGTAATTTAGGGATGATGGCTTCATATCATTGCTCTTAAATGAATTGATAACAGCGAGCGCAAACAGCAAAGGGCTCAGTCCGTAAAATGAGCCCTTGATTGGTTATTATATTTTTTATTAGAACTCGTGGTCTGCTGTATCTGGGCTTAAGCTTTCAATGCCAATGATATTTGCAGCACGTTCAATTGCACCCGTTTGAGCCACCAGCGACATGATGGTTTCGTTCACTAGCGCATTACCTTGAACGTTATCAGCAGCAATCAGTTGGTCGAAGTGTTGGTTTTTCTTCTCGGCAGAAGTCACCAACTCACCTACTTGACTACGAGTGTCATCAAACTGCTTTTGAATCTCTTTCGCCGCTTGCTCATCTTGTTGGGCAACCAGGTCAGCAATACTTGGACCAGTTAGTAGCGTACCGTCTTGTCGCTTATAAAGCCCCATGTACACGTTGTAGATACCCTGCTCGTTGTAGTAATGAGAGTTGTGCGTGTTATCAGAGAAACAATCGTGCTCATCTTCTGTTGAGTTCGCTTCTAACGCCACTTTCATGCGCTCACCGGCCAGTTCACCAAGAGACAGCGAGCCCATACCAAACATCATTTTGCGCAGGCCATTCTCTGCTGAATCTGCCAGTAGTTCCTGACGGTAATTGTCTTTCACATCCGCAGACCACTGTTTCTCCATCCATTCAAGATCCTGAACCAATAGATCAGCTGCCGCTTTCAGGTATTCACCACGACGGTCACAGTTGCCATTGGTACAAGCAGAGCCGACAACAAAGTCCGTGTAAGCTCGTTGACCCGCGCCAGCATTTGTTCCGTTAAGGTCCTGTCCCCAAAGTAGGAATTCAATCGCGTGATAGCCAGAAGCAACATTCGCCTCAGAACCACCAACTTCATTCAGATCAGCAATCAGTTCAGGTGTGATTTTTGATACGTCTAGTGTCGTTGCACCAATAGTCAGACTTTTGTTAGCCACGATGTTTGCCGCAGCGCCTTCGTTACCAAGTTCATATTGGTAATCCGTAGCGACGTAGTCGATTAAGCCTTCATCCAACGGCCAAGCGTTAAGTTGACCTTCCCAATCATCGACGATCGCGTTACCAAAGCGGAATACTTCAGACTGTTGATATGGTACGCGAGAATTAAGCCACGCTTGTTTAACCTCTTCTAGCTTTTTCGCTGAAGGGGCTTTGAGGAATTCATCAATTTTCACGTCTAGCGCTTTAGCCGTGTTTAATGAATCTGCGAATACAGCATGTGCGACGTCTGCATAATGTTCGACAACGCCTTGTTTGGTTACTTGAGCAGCAACCGCAGTACCACTGGAAATAAGAAGTGAAGCAGCAATAGCTTGAACTAATACTGTTTTTGCATTCATTAGAAGCATCCTTGTTGAGCAAATTGTTTTTTGTATTCGAAGTGCTAATTATTCTTATTTGCACTTTTAGTCACGAGATAATACAAATTTACAATTTTTTTGCAACTTAAGATAAAAAAAAAGCCTCATCAATGTGAGGCTTTTAACATGACTTGTTAACAGTTCTGTTTTTGAGGCTAAACCTTGAGATTGTGTTTGCCGTGAGAGACTTTTGCTTTGAGGTAATTCTCGTTACCATCTTTGACGTGAGCAGAAGTGTTTACAACTTCAACAATTTCGACCCCGTACTCGGCGAGCTCGCGGATTTTTTTCGGGTTATTAGTCACAAGGCGGATTTTGCTCACACCTAAAGCTTGCAACATTTGAGCTGCTTCAGTGAAGTCACGCAGATCATCGTCAAACCCTAAGTGGTTATTCGCCTCGTAGGTGTTCATACCCTGACTTTGTAGTCGGTAAGCATCAATCTTGTTGTACAGGCCAATACCTCGACCTTCCTGACGTAAGTACAGAATAATACCGCCCGATTCTCCCATACGTTGAATCGTTTCTTCTAATTGCTCACCACAGTCACAACGAGAGGAGTGAAAAACATCGCCGGTCAGACACTCAGAATGCATACGCACCAGTGGCGTTTCTTGAACTTGGTCTGCTTGTTTAAAGATAACTGCTACATGCTCTTTATCCGTCTTCAAACCACGGAAAGACAGGATTTCAGCATCAATATTACTCTTAGCCCCGACTTTAAAATCTACTCTGGCACGTACTTCAGCCATATCTACACTCACTCGATTTATTTCTTGATGCACTTTCGTTATTACATTCATGGGATGAACTCATGCTCTTCAACTATGGGGATTGATACCACATTTTTCAATGCATAGATCACTATATCTTAGATCTTTTCCTCTCAACGATACATGACGATGGATGACCTCCGTCACGTTGACGAAGTGTTATAATATAACATTTCCGTCAAACTACAATAAAAAACCCCAGACAAATTTTGCCCGGGGTTGATAGATGCGAGTGTAAAAAAGAGGATTAATGTGTTTGACGACGCTTCCAGACAGCAAACTCTACCCATACGGTTTCGAGTTCTTGAATTTCTTCGTCGGTCAAAACGGCGAGAGTTGAAGTAACTTGTGGCAATCTTAGTGCCTGCATAGCGCGAATATGCGCATGAAAGTCCTTTCTTAACTGCGATATAACTGAATCCACTCGTTTACCTATTGAGATCTTTTATTACGTACCCAGCTTAACGTTTTCATTTTATATATGCTGGAGCCTTCGAAATCTTAAGAAAGAATAACACTCTGCTTGTTATTTTCACAGATTGTTTCAAATTATGGAATTACAGTCACACAACTAACACTAATTTGACTTGTCTTTATTCTAGCCAATGATTAAAAGCTGAAATCAATCACCGACATATTATGTTGTTCGACGTAGGCTAATTCCCCTCTAACTCATCCACTCCCATATATATGAAGCTTCCAATTGCCTTAATGGGGCCTTACCACACCTGAGGATCGGTTCATTCTCACCGAACCAAACACTTAGAAGTTATTTGGCTATAAAGACGACCATGCAATATGCAATATGCAATATGCAATAACTTTAACACTATATACACCGACTCTATACAAACGCCGTTATACATGAGACGAGCTCCGAGTTAATCGGTTTCGAATACGCACGAGGATTTATATTAAAACCTCAGATAATGAGAAACATATAAGTAGCAACAGAATATAAGCAGTAACTATATCTCTCATTTATTAAAGTCAAAGACACTCGTTATATTCGTGTGTGTTAATACCAACAAGAACAATATATTTGGTGGATTTTAGGGTCGGCACTAAAAAGCCGAGTAAAATACTCGGCTTTTAGTTAGAAGAGGTGCAGAATTAAAGATTAATCTTCGCTATCTTCCGCAGCAGGAGACTCAGGAGCTTCAGGAGCTTGTTGCTCTGCACTTGGTTCCGTTGACTCGCCTTCTTCACCTTCTGGTAAATCAGCGTCTTCAATTTCGTCAATGCGTTGCAGGCCTACTACTGTTTCATCTTCAGCGGTTCTGATCAGTGTGACACCTTGAGTGTTACGACCAACCTGGCTAACTTCTGCTACACGAGTACGAACTAGAGTACCAGCGTCGGTGATCATCATCATCTCGTCGCCTTCTTCTACTTGTACCGCACCAACCACAGGTCCGTTACGTTCAGAAACTTTGATAGATACTACACCTTGCGTTGCACGACCCTTAGTTGGGTACTCGGCAAGCTCGGTACGTTTACCATAGCCATTTTCGGTCACAGTCAGGATGTCACCTTCGTTTGAAGGAACAATTAGAGACACAACTTGGTCATCTTCACCCAACTTCATACCGCGAACACCAGCAGCAGTACGACCCATAGCACGTACTTTATCTTCGCTGAAGCGAACAACTTTACCTGCTTTAGAGAACAGCATGATATCGCTGTCACCATTGGTGATATCAACACCGATCAGCGAATCATCATCACGCAGGTTAACGGCGATAAGGCCGTTTGAACGAACGTTGGCAAATTGGTTTAGTGGCGTCTTCTTAACTGTACCGTCACCCGTCGCCATGAAGATGAACTTATCTTCAGAGAACTCATCTACACGCAGGATAGCCGTGATACGCTCACCATCTTCCAGAGGAAGAATGTTAACGATAGGCTTACCACGAGCAGTGCGGCTCGCAAGCGGTAATTGGTAAACTTTCAAGCGGTAAGTTTTACCACGCGTAGAGAAACACAAGATGTTGTCGTGGGTATTCGCCACTAGAAGACGCTCAATATGGTCTTCGTCTTTCATCTTAGTTGCGCTCTTACCTTTACCACCACGGCGCTGTGACTCGTAGTCGCTCAGTACTTGGTACTTAACGTAACCGCCGTGAGACAGAGTGACTACTACGTCTTCACGTGCAATCAGCTCTTCCATGTCAATGTCATGGCTCGCTGCAGTAATTTCAGTGCGACGTTCATCAGCAAAACCGTCACGAACGGCTTCTAGCTCTTCACGAATCACTTCCATCAAACGCTCAGTGCTTGCAAGAATGTGCATTAACTCAGCGATTTCATCGAGAAGCTCTTTGTATTCCGCCAGAATCTTTTCGTGTTCCAGACCAGTCAATTTGTGTAGACGTAGATCTAGAATTGCTTGCGCTTGTTGCTCAGTCAGGAAGTACTGACCGTCACGGATACCGTATTGAGGCTCTAGCCACTCAGGACGCGCAGCATCAGTACCAGCACGCTCTAGCATTGCTGCTACGTTGCCAAGATCCCAACCACGTGCGATAAGGCCTGCTTTCGCTTCTGCTGGCGTTGGTGCTTTACGAATTAGGTCGATGATTTCATCGATATTTGCTAGTGCAAGCGCCAAACCTTCTAGGATGTGGGCACGTTCACGAGCTTTACGCAATTCGAAAATAGTACGGCGAGTTACCACTTCACGACGGTGATCCACGAAGCACTTCAACATGTCTTTTAGGTTGAATAGCTGTGGCTGACCGTTGTTCAGCGCTACCATGTTGATACCGAAAGTCGTTTGCAGCTGAGTTTGAGCGTAAAGGTTGTTCAGAACCACTTCGCCTACTGCATCACGCTTACATTCAATAACGATACGCATACCATCTTTGTCAGATTCGTCACGTAGCGCACTGATGCCTTCTACTTTCTTATCTTTAACCAGTTCAGCAATCTTCTCGATCAAACGAGCTTTGTTCACTTGGTAAGGAATTTCGGTAACGATGATGGTTTCTTTACCGTTTTTCTCTGTTTCGATGTCCGCTTTTGAACGCATGTAGATCTTACCGCGACCTGTTTTGTACGCGTCTACAATGCCTTTACGACCACTGATAAGTGCTGCCGTCGGGAAATCTGGACCAGGGATGTAATCCATTAGTTCATCAATAGTGATGGCTTCATTATTGATGTATGCAAGGCAGCCATCGATCACTTCGCCAAGGTTATGTGGCGGGATGTTGGTCGCCATACCTACTGCGATACCAGAGGCACCGTTTACCAATAGGTTTGGAATTTTTGTTGGAAGAACCGCTGGAATCTGCTCGGTACCATCGTAGTTAGGTACGTAGTCTACGGTTTCTTTATCTAGGTCAGCCAGAAGCTCGTGGGCAATTTTTGCCATACGTACTTCGGTATAACGCATTGCCGCAGCAGAATCGCCATCGATTGAGCCAAAGTTACCTTGACCATCGACCAGCATATAACGAAGTGAGAACGGCTGAGCCATACGTACGATTGTGTCGTACACAGCACTATCACCGTGAGGGTGATATTTACCGATTACGTCGCCGACAACACGGGCTGATTTTTTATATGGTTTGTTCCAATCGTTGCCTAGTACGTTCATCGCGAATAAAACGCGACGGTGCACTGGTTTTAGACCATCACGCACATCTGGAAGAGCACGACCCACGATTACTGACATCGCGTAGTCTAGATATGAACCTCTAAGCTCGTCTTCAATGTTTACGGGCGTGATCTCTTTAGCTAAATCGCTCATGGAGCCATTATCCCTCTATTATCTGATCGTAATTACGATACGTGTAAGGCGAAAAATATAACACACATTTCATCACTTCGGCATCCCTTTCCCTCTCCTTTTATCAGGTTGTGAGCTTTGTTGAGATTCAAATGTCGAGAATTTGCACACTCATCCGATATCCTTATGAAAAGTGACTATATTTCGTTCAATATTAAGCAAAAATAGAATTCTGGTGAACAAAACGGGGATTAATCAGTTTAATACTGATAAAACGTTAGAGTATACTGACGCCCTCTAAAGGACTCAGATTGAATGCAGTACAACCATTATGACTAAAGCACAAAACGTCGACCCTAGTGAAATTAAGAAATTCGAGGACATGGCTTCTCGTTGGTGGGATTTAGAGGGTGAATTCAAACCACTTCACCAAATTAACCCACTTCGTTTGAACTATGTACTCGAAAAAGCAGATGGTTTGTTTGGCAAACGCGCACTCGATGTTGGTTGTGGTGGTGGCATTCTCGCAGAGAGCATGGCAAAAGAAGGCGCCATCGTAACCGGGCTAGATATGGGTAAAGAGCCACTAGAAGTCGCGCGCCTGCATGCTCTGGAAACGGGCACAAAGCTAACTTATATCCAAAGCACCATCGAAGACCATGCAGCAGAAAATGCCGCGACTTACGATGTCGTCACGTGTATGGAAATGCTGGAACACGTACCGGACCCTCTTTCTGTTATCCGCTCTTGCGCGGCACTGGTGAAACCTGGTGGTCACGTGTTCTTTTCAACCTTGAACCGCAACGTTAAATCTTACTTGTTTGCCATCGTTGGCGCAGAGAAGTTACTCAAGATTGTTCCGGAAGGCACTCACGACCATGAGAAGTTCATCAAACCAGCAGAAATGCTGAAGATGATTGACCAAACCGATCTGACTGATTTAGGTATCACCGGTTTGCATTACAACCCACTTAACGACAGTTATAAACTTGGTCGTAATGTGGATGTAAACTACATCGTTCATACTAAAAAATACTGAACGCCGTAACGTTAAAAAACCTTGTTCTAGTTGACCATTCAGTTAAGAAAATCGTCAGAAGCGGTAGCACAAAGTTACCGCTTTTGTGTATAAGATTTGTGCTGTAGATAGCATTTTAACCAACCTATTTTTCGCAAATAAAAATGTCCAAAGATCAAGGAAAATATTTTTCCGAGCGGTTATTTCTAAACCGATCTCAAAACTGTGATTTTACCTATTCAAGTCTGCCCTTTTCTCATCGGTTAGTGTTCACTTACTGTTTTTTTTCATTTGGGTAGTTATCCACAAGTCATCCCAAACATGTACCTTGATCAATCTGAGCAATAGCACTATCTTGTAACCCGCAAACAAATTAACCCCTATATATTGTGTTTAAGCTACAATATATAGATAGACTTTGATCACAAAGCCACCGCAAGACTAGAAAGCTTTGCATATAAATAGACAAAAACACGGCTTTTATCAGTTTTCTTAGGGAAATAAAGCAGAATGAACCAACAACTTACCGTCACCAAGCGTGATGGCCGTAAAGAAATTATCGATCTGGATAAAATCCACCGCGTTATTACTTGGGCTGCAGAAGGTCTGCACAACGTTTCTGTCTCTCAAGTAGAGTTACGAGCTCACATCCAGTTTTATGATGGTATTACAACGTCAGACATACACGAGACTATCATTAAATCTGCGGCCGACCTTATCTCAGAAGAGACACCGGATTACCAGTACTTGGCAGCTCGTCTAGCTGTATTCCATCTACGTAAAAAAGCGTATGGCCAATATGAGCCACCTAAGCTTTACGATCACGTAGCTAGACTCGTTGATATGGGTAAGTACGACGGACATCTGCTAGAAGATTACACAAAAGCAGAGCTAGACGTACTGGATTCGTACATTGACCACAAGCGCGATCTGAACTTCTCTTATGCTGCAGTAAAACAGCTTGAAGGTAAGTACTTTGTACAGAACCGTGTATCGGGCCAAATCTACGAAAGTGCTCAGTTCTTGTACATTCTTGTGGCTGCATGTCTGTTTGCTAAGTATCCGAAAGAAACACGTCTTGATTACATCAAACGTTTCTACGATGCGACGTCAACATTCAAGATCTCTCTGCCTACACCGATTATGTCAGGTGTGCGCACGCCTACCCGTCAGTTCAGCTCTTGTGTGCTAATTGAGTGTGGTGATAGCCTGGATTCTATCAACGCAACAGCAAGCTCTATTGTTCGTTACGTTTCTCAACGTGCTGGTATCGGTATCAACGCAGGTCGTATCCGTGCTCTAGGTTCAGAGATCCGTGGTGGTGAAGCATTCCACACTGGTTGTATTCCTTTCTACAAGTACTTCCAAACCGCTGTGAAATGTTGTTCACAGGGCGGTGTACGTGGCGGTGCTGCAACTGTTTTCTACCCAATGTGGCATGGCGAAGCACGTTCACTATTGGTGCTTAAGAACAACCGTGGTGTTGAAGAAAACCGTGTTCGTCATATGGACTACGGCGTACAGCTAAACAAGCTGATGTACCAGCGTCTGGTTGAAGGTGGTAACATCACGCTATTCTCACCTTCAGACGTACCAGGTCTATACGACGCATTCTTCGAAAACCAAGAAGAGTTCGAGCGTCTGTACGTTAAGTACGAGAACGATCCTTCAGTTAAGAAGGAAACCGTAAAAGCGATTGAGATGTTCACTTTGCTAATGCAAGAGCGCGCATCTACAGGTCGTATCTACATTCAGAACGTGGACCACTGTAACACTCACAGCCCATTTGATTCTGAAGTAGCGCCTGTTCGTCAGTCTAACCTGTGTTTGGAAATCGCACTTCCAACCAAACCACTGACTAACGTAGAAGATGATTCTGGTGAGATCGCACTATGTACGCTGTCTGCGTTCAACTTAGGTGCTATCAAGTCTCTGGATGATTTTGAAGAGCTATCTGATCTGGTTGTTCGTGCCCTTGATGCACTGTTGGACTACCAAGATTACCCACTACCAGCAGCATACAAGTCGACAATGAACCGTCGTACTCTGGGTGTTGGTGTGATCAACTTTGCTTACTACCTAGCGAAGAACGGTGTGAAATACTCTGACGGCAGTGCAAACGGCCTGACTCACCGTACATTTGAAGCGATGCAGTACTACTTATTGAAAGCTTCAGTAGCGCTGGCAAAAGAGCAAGGTAAGTGTCCTTCGTTCAACGAGACAAACTACGCGAAAGGCTTGCTGCCAATCGATACTTACAAGAAAGATATCGACCTGATTTGTAACGAAGAGCTTCACTACGATTGGGATAGCCTACGTGCAGAAATCATGGAACACGGTCTACGTAACTCAACGCTGACTGCGCTGATGCCTTCTGAGACCTCTTCTCAGATTTCGAACGCAACAAACGGCATTGAGCCACCTCGTGGTTTTGTGTCAGTAAAAGCGTCGAAAGACGGTATCCTGAAGCAAGTTGTGCCAGAATTTACGGAGCTAAAAGACAATTACGAGCTGCTTTGGAACATCGGTTCTAACGATGGTTACTTGCACCTTGTCGGTATCATGCAGAAATTCGTTGACCAGGCGATCTCTGCAAATACCAACTACGACCCATCACGCTACGAGACGGGTAAGGTTCCAATGAAGAAACTTCTTCAAGACCTGCTGACTGCGTACAAGTTTGGTGTGAAGACGCTTTACTACCATAACACTCGTGATGGCGCTAAGGATGAACAGAAAGACGCAGTTCAACCTGAAGAAGAAGATTGTGCAGGTGGCGGTTGTAAGATTTAATCTACACGACCCTAGCAATCCGCAGTAACTGAATAGTAACAGAATATCGAAAACCTCCCCTACGCGGGAGGTTTAAAAGGAATTGAGGCATTATGGCTTACAGTACTTTTAACCAGAAAAAAAATGACCAACTAAAAGAACCAATGTTCTTGGGTCAATCAGTAAACGTTGCTCGCTATGACCAACAAAAATTCGAAATTTTCGAAAAGCTGATCGAAAAGCAACTTTCTTTCTTCTGGCGTCCAGAAGAAGTTGACGTATCTAGCGACCGTATCGACTACAACAAGTTGCCAGATCACGAGAAGCACATCTTCATTTCTAACCTGAAGTACCAAACGCTTCTCGATTCAATCCAAGGCCGTAGCCCGAACGTTGCGCTACTTCCTCTTGTTTCTCTGCCTGAACTAGAAACATGGATTGAGACTTGGTCTTTCTCTGAAACGATTCACTCTCGTTCGTACACGCACATCATTCGTAACATCGTGAACGACCCTGCTGTGGTATTTGATGACATCGTTGAGAATGAACACATTCTAAAGCGTGCGAAAGACATCGCGCACTACTACGACGATTTGATTCAAGCGACGAATGACTACCATCGCTACGGTGAAGGTGAGCATGTCCTTAACGGTGAAACAGTTAAGGTAAGCCTGTACGACCTTAAGAAGAAACTGTACATCTGTCTGATGTCTGTGAACGCTCTAGAAGCGATTCGTTTCTACGTAAGTTTCGCATGTTCTTTCGCTTTCGCAGAGCGCGAACTGATGGAAGGTAACGCGAAAATCATCAAGCTGATCGCACGTGATGAAGCGCTTCACCTAAACGGTACTCAGCACATGATCAACCTGCTACGTAACGGTCAGGATGATTTCACGTTCATGCAAATCGCAGAAGAAGCAAAACAAGAATGTTTTGATCTCTTCAAAGAAGCGGCAGAGCAAGAGAAAGAGTGGGCAGAATACCTGTTTAAAGATGGTTCAATGATCGGCCTGAACAAAGACATTCTTAGCCAGTACGTTGAGTACATCACCAATATTCGTATGCAAGCGGTAGGTCTACCAGCAGCGTACCCTGAAGCGACAAGCAACCCTATTCCATGGATTAATGCTTGGTTGTCTTCTGATAACGTTCAAGTTGCGCCTCAAGAAGCAGAGATTTCATCTTACCTTGTTGGTCAAATTGACAACGAAGTAAGCGCGGACGACTTTGAAGGATTTGAGCTGTAATGCCGACAATCAAAATCAACAAACTTATCAGCATTGAATCTAACCCTTCCAATACTATTTTGGAGACAATGGAACAGTCTGGCCTATTACCAGAATATAACTGCCGTGACGGCCACTGTGGTGCATGTCGCTGTACGTTAGAGTCTGGTGAAGTTGAGTATGTTGGTTTTGCTATGGCTTACACTCAAGGCGAAGAAATTTTGCCTTGTATCTGTAAAGCGAAATCCAATGTTTCACTCAGTGGCGTTAACTACACGATGAAAGAAAAGCAGCGTGCCTGACGTCAACTGAGTAGCATCGAACGTAACAAGACAAAGTAAACACCTTTGTTTGTATTCAGAACCCCACCTCATACAGGTGGGGTTCGTTTTTTGTGAGACTACAAATTGATCAGCGGAGATACAATGATTGCATGGTCTCTCTAACAACCGTCTCTGCCGCTTTAGGTGAATGGCCGAGATGCATCAATGAGTTGTGCAAATCAAACACAAACTTATGTTTGAGGGTACGTGCCACATTGCTGCGAATGATCTTAGGCCGAGTATTCGTTTTAAGCGCTTCCGCTTCAGCTTGATCAACAAGTGCGTAAATCTCATTTTCATCCAGTATCTTCGGAGCAACGAGAGACGGGTTGATCTCGCGGGCAATATCAATGATTTGTTTAGTGGAAATGGTGGAAGTGTTAGCTAAAACATAGCGATGCCCACGAACACCTGTTTTTGCTGCGCTAATCATTCCTTTAACGACATCATCAACATCAATAGGGCTTAAGTATAACTCGTATAAGAATGGCATTTTACCATTCACGATTGCAGAGAAAGCGTCGAGCGATTCAGTATTCGGTTTGTATTCCCCGCCTAGAATAGTGGAAGGTAGTACCGTCACCATATCCAAATCTAACTCTTCCGAAACTTTCCATGCCTCTTGTTCTGCAAGGGTTTTCGCGCGGCAGTATGGGTTGACCTGGTCAGAAACATTGTATCCTTCAACAATAATTTCGCCGTTTTCGTTGCGATGTGTTTGTTCTAAAGAAGCGATGGAGCTTACATAAACGACTCGTTTTACCCCTGCTTCTTTTGCGGCTTCCAGTATGTTTCTCGTTCCGATCAAGTTGGGGTTTACGATTTCAGCCTCCTCATCTTCTGCCCAATGTTTGAAGACTGCTGCAACCTGATAGAGGGTATCAATGCCATTAAGCGCTTCTCGCAGTGACGCTTTATCTAATAAATCGCAGTAAACAACATCACAATCGATTCCCTGCAATGAATCAGACTTCTTCAAGTTACGGATGCCTGCACGCACGTAGTCTCCTTGTCGAGAGAGAGCCCTGACAAGGTTATTACCAACGTGACCACTTGCGCCTGTGACTAAACATCTATTCATAATCTTCTCCTTAAAGTTTTCATCGACTATTGGTTCAAAACTGAGCGATTTCGAGGTTGCTGTTTGCTGATTGCTCCAGCCACCAACGATTCTTAAGTGATGGCGCATCAAGTACGACTTGTTCACCGAAAGCAGGAGTGACGAGTTGAACGCCACGATTCGCAGTTATTGCGGATATACGTTCAAGAGGCTCGTACCATGGGTGCATGGATAAATCGAATGTACCGTTATGGATTGGGATCATAAATTTCCCTTGCAGGTCGATATGTGCCTGCACGCTTTCTTCCGGCATCATGTGAATATCGCTCCAAAGCGAGTTGTAAGCCCCCGCTTCCATTAGAGTGAAATCAAATGGGCCATAACGCTCGCCGATAGATTTGAAACCAGAGAAGTACCCGCTGTCCCCACTAAAGAAAATACGATGTTTGCTGCCTAGAATAACCCAGCTCGACCAGAGGGTTTGATTACGATCCAACAAGCCACGACCTGAAAAGTGCTGAGAAGGCGTTGAAACGACTTCAATGTTGTTCAGCGACACCGGTTGCCACCAATCTAGCTGGATGATCTTTTCTCTCGAGATGCCCCAATTTTGCAATCGGTCACCCACTTTAAGAGGCGTAACAAATACACCAACTTTTTCATCGATCGCTTTTATCGTCGCTTTATCCATGTGGTCATAGTGATCGTGACTGATAATCACAATGTCGATGTAGGGCAACGAACTTGCTGTGATTGGAGCCGGATGAAAGCGCTTCGGTCCAGCCCACTGTATTGGAGAAGCACGTTCACTGAATACAGGATCCGTAAGAATCCAAGTGCTATCGATGTGCATTAACACGCTTGAATGGCCGAGACGATATAAGAAGTCGCTCTTCGGCTGACGAAGATCGTTAGGATTTATTTCATAATTGAGAAGCGGTGTTTTTGGGACGGCATCAACACGTTTTGCTGTTAAGAATGCATGAACGATCTTCACCGTGTCGCCCAGAGTCGATGAATATCGCATTTCGCTGTTGTAAAACTTTTGTTTATTAGAAGCTAAGCTCGCTAGCATACCGACCACCAATATTCCTAAGAAGATAAAAGTAACTGACTTCATTCTTTGTCACCAAAAGTAAACTATACGGTGTAGTTTACTTAACTAGATTGAAAAGTAAACTATGCAGTGTAAAATTGGATCAAAGAATTACGAGCAATGATCTTTATGATGGAAAAAAAGCTGACTCGAAGTGAGTTAAAACGGGAAGCGATAGTTGAGGCAGCCATTGAAGCTTTTCGTGAAGAAGGCGTGAAAGCGACGAGCATGGATAAATTAGCCGCGTTAGCCAATGTGTCAAAGCGCACGATCTACAATCACTTTGAAAGTAAGGAAGCGCTGGTTCTGCATTTGCTTTCTGAACTATGGCAAAGAGCGATAATACAAAGCAACGTCACATACAGTGGCAAGCAGCCATTGAGTACTCAACTTGCGTCACTACTGACCGAAGAGTTGGAATTTCTATCTTCGCCACAATATCAAGACTTGGCTCGAGTAGCATTTGACTACCTGTTCAGCAACCCGGATATGTTGCAGGAAGAATTGAAGAAGCTGGCAGAAAAAGAAACCGCAGTTTATCGCTGGATCCTTGCTGCGAGTGATGACGGCAAACTGATCGATCTTGATGCCGAGTTTGCTAAAGAACAGCTGCATAGTTTGATCAAAGGAAGCGCGCTGTGGCCTCAGCTGATGCGTATCAAAGCACCACTAACGGAAAAAGAGAAGCAACGTCTGGTCGAAGAAACGACACGACTTTTCCTTGCTCGTTATCAAAAATCCCAACGTGAAGAATAGGCATATTTAAAAAGCCAACAGAGTTGGCTTTTTTATCCAAAAGTCGTGTAAAAACTGGCACTAAATTACACTGGATGGAATGTGCATCTCTTTCACTTTTTCTAAAAATGCATAGTGGGCAAACATCGGCTTACCTTCCAGATAACGGCGCAGTAGATCGAGAGCGGCTGTACTGATGACTTTTACTTGATCATCGCGCTGATATTTTCTGGACAGCTTGTAGACAGCTCCCCATTCCCCTTTAGGCGTCGATAGCGCGACAGAAAACAGACCATCATCAAGTTCGCCTGTAACTAACGACAAATCAGTTCGGCATTTTTCACGAGTCGCACCGGACAGTGCAAACGTTGCAGCTAATGGGTCACCTTCGTCTTTGATAGCTTGATTACTGCCTGATAAAACCCAGCTGTGGCCAAGTTGCTTTTCGGCGTTTTCATCACCGTTGAGCCAATAGGTCAAATACCCTGCACTGCTCTTTTCAGAAACTGATAGCGTTAACGCTTTCTCTACTAACAACTGGCCGACATGCTCGATCATAGGCTGGTCGATGCTGACTGTGTTAGCCTCCAGGTGTTGATTAATTATCTGCAATAACTTTAAACGCTGATCAAACTGATCGTTAGGGCCAAACAGTTTCACTTCAATGAAAGGTAAGTAAGAGCGATAACCAAGCTCATACCCCTCAGGTAACTTTATCGGGTCCAACTTATCTGAGATGCCCGACTCTGAGAGTCCAAATGTATAAATGCGGCTACATGAAGAGCCTTGAACATCAGGGAAAGTGCGCTTCAAATCAGGCAAAATCTGCGTTTCTGCCATCAGTTTAAATTCGCTGGGTACGCCTGGCGTAAAATAGAAAACCGCATCGTTAATCAACATTTTAAAACCACAGGCAGTACCGATTGGGTTATCGAGTATTTGAGCAGTTTCAGGGAGCATGGCTTGTTTTAAATTACTATCTGGCATAGGTTTGCCACGTCGCGCATACATGCTCTCTAGCTGCTCAAGCCATTCCTTAAACAGCACCAACTTACAATCAGCCGCTTTTGCTGCTGCCGCGGCACTCAAGTCGTCAGTCGTTGGCCCTAAACCACCATTAACGATAACAACGTCATTATTAAAACTCAGCATTAAAAACTCTTCAATCAAGCTCGATTGCTTATCACCGACTGTTGAGCGTTTAGTTAAGCCAAATCCTTGCTGATAAAACAGACTAGACATCCAGGCCGCATTTGTATCAACAATATCCCCGTGAAGAACTTCTTCACCGGTACTAAGCATTGCAATTTTCACAACTGACTCCTCACCATGAGCACATTTCTAATTTTGTATGCTGTACTCATATCATGTTCTATTTATTGAATTAGTTTTACCTGCACTGGTGTTAACTATACACAAATCCGCTCGAATTGCATGGTTCAAACTGGGTAACCGGAACAAAAGAAGCCACCACGACAGCGCTTGAGGGTGATGAAAAAGGACACGTGCCGACGCTCTAATCACGTTGATAATGTGAGCCGATCACCTCAAGGTGCAAGCTAGTGTAATGAAATCATTTTGATATAAATTAACATCAAGTATTTAAATGGTTTTTTATTTAAGGGATAATTTGAGTTAGATCATCAAATCAATTACTCGGAGACCTTTGTGTCAAAATCATCCATATTCAAGAAGACTCTAGCAGGACTCGGCTTTGTAACAACAACCGTTGCAAATGCAAGCCAATACGATATGGCCAGACATTCGGAGTTTTCGTACGCCCCTGATTGCCTGTCCGGCTACTGCGCAACGACCAATCTATACACCTTTGAAGCTCAAAACCGCAGTCTGGCTTTTGAACAGGATAATGATGATTCTTTAAATCTTGACGCTGGTCTTCAACCCAAACATCTTATCGTTCCTCAAGATAAAGACTGGGATTACCTCATGGGCCAAACGTACACCATTCTTGGCTTGAGTGTTGCGACTGTCGGTTTGATGACCTTCCTTCCAGAAAGTATCACTAAGTGGGATGAAGAAGACCGTGATATGAGTAAGCTGGGTCAGAAATGGAAAGACAATGTCTCTGATGGTCCGGTTTGGGACCGAGATGAGCATGTTCTCAACTATATTATGCACCCTTATTTTGGTGGTGTTTACTATACTGCGGCCCGCCACTCTGGTTATAACGAATTTGAGTCGTTCTTGTACTCCGCTACAATGTCAGCGTTCTTCTGGGAGTATGGTGTGGAAGCTTTTGCTGAAGTGCCTTCTTGGCAAGATCTTTTCATTACGCCGTTTTTTGGTGCTGTCGTTGGCGAGATGATGGTAACCGCTGAGCAAGATATCCTGGCAAATGGTGGTGAAGTATTGGGTTCGGAAACGGTGGGTGATATATCACTATTCTTCCTAAACCCAGTCGGTCATGTCCACTACTGGGTCACCGACGCATGGGGTGGCAGTGCCGAACTTCAATTTAGTTCATCCCCTTGGTTTGGTAATCAGGATGTAGCCAAGTTTGCGATGAACGCAGGTGCCAGTTACGACAGCCAGTTCTATGGCATGGAATTAAAAGTCACGTTCTAATCTGACGTAAACCGATAAAGCAGCCGACTGGCTGCTTTTTTGTGGTTCAAACACAGTTTTAAATATTCGCTTCAAGAATTAGCCCAAAAAATTGACCTTCATCAAACATATCCCTCACCTAACACCTACACTGAATAAAAGGATTTATTCCAATAACTTAAGCGCTACGTAATCCCGTGCCGCGTCCAAACCTTTTTCCAGGAGGGGACCATATGAACACTGTGTTTATCGTTAATTTTGCTGGTCAGGCATCACCTGCGACCATCAAGGAACTTGCTGCCATCACCCATGAAAATGGAGGTAAATGGTTAATCAGTAAAGTTAACTTTATTGAAGACCAAGTGGCGGGGGTGATTAAAATTGAATTACCAAAAGAAAAAGCCGATATCGTTAAAGACGCATTTTCCGCATGTCAGACATTAGTGGTTAAATTCGTCGATTCCGAACCTTACTCGCATAGTGCCGACACGATCTTCCAGCTCAGACTCGACGCCAACGACAGAGCTGGCATCGTAAACGAGATAACCCATATTCTTGATGATCAAGGCATCTCGATTTTAGATATGGACTGTCAACGTGTCTTTATTGCTGGAGGTGGCGGCGTCAGCTCAAGCCTGTTCAGTGCAAAAATCGCGATTAAACTGCCAAGCGAAATGGAAATTGAAGATGTAGCGAATGAGCTAGAAGCGCTGAGTGAGGATACTCGGGTTATCATAGAAGACTAGGGTCTGTTGACCTGCCCCGCCTCCTATAAAAAAGAGCAGCCTCAGCTGCTCTTTTGCATTGATATAGTACAGAAAGCCAGAACGCTTATTTCACTGACCATTGAGATAGTGAACGTTTAAAATCTGAATAATCAAACTCGTTCAGCTTTTGAATCTCGCCGTTTGAACGCTCACAGTAAACAGAAGGCATACGCAAACCGTTAAACCAGTTTAGTTTCACCATGGTGTAGCCTGCACTATCTAAAATGTGTAGACGTTGGCCAATTTCTAGCGGCTGTTCAAAGTTCGCCACACAGAATTGGTCACCCGCAAGGCATGAGCATGAACCGATCACGTATTCGTGCTCGCCATTCTCAGACGCTTCTAGAATTGAAGCCGGCTCGTTGTAAATCAGCGTATCTAAACGGTGTGCTTCAGTTGCAGAGTCAACAATCGCAGTTTTCTTAACGTTCTCTACGATATCAACCACAGTCACAACCAGATCCGTGGTCTTAGTAATGATCGCTTCACCAGGCTCTAAGTACATTTGTACGCCGTGTTTCTCAGAGAAGGCTTTCAGAGCAAGACCTAGCTTTTCAATATCGTAACCAGGCCACGTAAAGAACACGCCGCCGCCCATGCTTACCCAATCAAGCTTGTTTAGGTACTCACCAAACTGTTCTGAAATCGCATCCAGTAATCCAATAAACGCATCTACGTCTTTGTTCTCACAGTTCATGTGGAACATCACGCCATCAATACCGTCAAATACTTCTGAATTGATGTGATCCGCTTGTACACCAAGGCGAGAGAATTGACGTGCAGGGTTCGCTAAGTCTTGACCTGCATAGCTCACGCCTGGATTCAAGCGCAGACCAATTGACGCTTTACCTTCAACGATATGACGGTAAGCAGCAAGCTGAGATTGCGAGTTAAAGATCATCTTGTCACAGATGTCAGCAACCTCACGTACGTCGTCTTCACTGTAACCCACACTGTATGCGTGCGTTTCACCGCCAAACGTTTCATGACCAAGCTTCACTTCAAACGGGCCAGAACTTGTTGTTCCGTCTAAGTAAGGCTTGATGATGTCGAAAACACCCCAAGTTGAGAAACACTTCAGTGCAAGAACCAGCTTCACACCTGAGATTTCTTTCAGCTGTTTAGCTTTCTCTAGGTTTTCTACCAGCTTGTCTTCATTGATCATGAAGTACGGGGTTTTTAGTTCGTTGTGTTGCATTGTAATACCTTGAGTCCCCTCGCCTAAACGAAGGCACTATAAAATCGAACAAAGCCGACGCATTCGCATCGGCTTAGATTTAAGTTAATTCCAGGTTTGCTACGAGCTTAAATAGTTACTTTTTAAGTTCGTGGATAACTGGAAGTCCCTGACCTGCTTCAAGCTCTTGAACATGCCAATCCAGACCGATAGAAGGCATGGTTTCCAGGAACGGATCTGGGTTTAGCTGTTCCATATTGAACACACCTTTATCCGCCCACTCGCCACGGAAGAATTGCAGTGCCGCAGTGATCGCTGGTACACCTGTGGTGTAAGAGATCGCCTGGTGCTCTACGTCTTCGTATGCCACTTCGTGGTCAGCATTGTTGTAGATGAAGACGCTGCGCTCTTTACCGTCTTTCTTACCTTGAACCCAAGTACCGATACACGTTAGACCGGTGTAGCCTGGTGCAAGAGAAGTTGGATCTGGTAGTAGCGCTTTCAATACGTGCAGAGGCTGTACTACTGTACCATCGTGCAGCGTTAGTGGGTCTGGGCTCAATAGGCCGATATCACGCATTACATTGAAGTAGTTTAGGTAACGGTCACCGAAACCCATCCAGAATTCAATGCGTTTTGCAGGGATGAATTCCTTCATTGAACGAACTTCATCGTGCGCCATTGAGTACACTTTGTGTGAGCCACAGTTAGGGAATTCAAACTCAAGCATACGAGAGTGACAAGGTACTTGTTTCCACTCGCCATTTTCCCAGTAGAAAGAGTCGCCTTGGATCTCTAGCATGTTGGTTTCTGGGTCGAAGTTTGTCGCAAACTTCTTACCGTGGTCACCAGCGTTTACGTCCATTACGTCGATAGTATCGATTTCATCGAACAGATGCTTAACTGCGTACGCTGCAAATACCGATACTACGCCTGGATCGAAACCAGCACCTAGGATACCAGTGATGCCCGCTTCTTCGAACTTCTCACGGTAACCCCACTGCCAATCATAAGCCTGAGGTACTTGCTGACCTTCAGAACACAGGTCAACTGCTACTGATGTATCCAGGTATGACACTTTCGCTTGGTAACATGCTTCCATGATTGGCATGTTTACCCATGGAGGACCAGCGTTGATCACAAGATCAGGCTTAACTTCTTTAATAAGAGCAACAAGAGAATCTACGTCGTCAGCATTAACTGCTCTAGCTTCTAATTTCTTAGTTGAATCTTTCAGGTTATTTTTCTTCTGAATAGATTCGATGATTTTCTCACACTTACCTACGGTACGTGATGCGATTGTGATATCACCCAGAACGTCGTTGTTTTGTGCTGCTTTGTGTGCAACTACCCAGCCAACGCCGCCTGCACCAATCTGTAGAATTGCCATAGTTTTCCGTTACCTTTGTTAAACTAGCTCAACTGCTAGCATATGGATTTTTGAGAGCAAAGATTCAAAGTCCGCCGTCGTTAGACACGGGTTCAAAATCGTAAATTTAAGAGCGGTTTTACCGTCAACAATGGTTTCACCCAGTACTGCGGTTCCGCGAGTCAGCGCCTCTAAACGCAACGCTTTATTTAGTTCATCAAGATCTGCGGATTCATGTGTCGCACGGAACAGAACCGTAGATAGTGATGGTTCCGCCAACAACTCAAAGTTGTCGTTATCGCGGATCATATCTGCTACTTCTAGCGTTTGATCAAGCAGATGGTCGTACATGTCGCCCAGAGCTTTTGGCCCCACGCTTTGCATTGTCATAAATACTTTTAAAGCATCAAAACGCTTAGTTGTTGCGATAGACTTATCTACCAAGTTTGGTAGTTCGTCGTGTTCGCGGTTCAAGTAATCTGCATGATGAAGCAGGAACTTGAAGTTTGACTTGTCATTAACAAGAAGCGCACCACAACTGATTGTTTGGTAGAACAACTTGTGGAAGTCAACGCTGATAGACTGCGCACGCTCAACACCTTTTAGGCGAGCTTTTTGGCTGCTAAGAATCAAAGCACCACCATATGCGCCGTCGACATGCATCCACAGTTCATGTTTTTCAGCCATGTCTGCAATGAAGTCTAGATCATCAATCGCGCCGTGATCGGTTGTACCAGCTGTACCCACGATCGCAAATGGGATTAAACCTTCCGCTTTTGCCTGAGTCAGCACGTCATCCAGTTTGTTCACATCCATCGTACCGTCTGGATTGGCATCAACAGTCATGACTGCTTTTTCGCCAAGTCCCATCCAAGACGCTGATTTTTGAACCGTGAAGTGTGATTTCTTCGAACACACAATTCTCAGTTTGTCGGCGTACTCTGGAAGACCTAGCTTCTGAATAGAGTGACCACTTAGTTTGTCTGCGATCCAGTCTCGCGCCAGCATCAAGCCCATTTGGTTACTTTGAGTGCCGCCGCTAGTGAAAATACCGTCAGCTTGCTCGCCTAGCTCGTATTTGTCGCAAAGCCAGTTCACCACTTTTTGCTCAACGTAAGTCGCAGAAGATGCTTGATCCCAAGAGTCCATAGACTGGTTCAGAGCTGCAATCATCGCTTCAGCCGCAATCGCAGGCATGAGCGGTGGCGTGTGTAAATGCGCAATACAATCAGGGTGCTGTGTAAAGATCGCATTCTTGGCAACAAGCTCTGCAGCGTCGTCAATCACTGATTTAAGAGGCGCATTTTTGTTGTCTAGGTCGACAGCATTGATCGCTTCTTCTAACGCTTTAGGGTCCATACCTGAATATGGCGCACTCACTTGTTCGAATACAGACTTCATAGCTGCAGTCGTGTGGTTCATCACTGATGCAAACTCAGTACTACCTAATTCACCAGTGTGAACGAAGTGCTTTTTCCACTCTTCCTGTGGTGAAGCTTCAACATGGCTACCGCCAGCAGCAATGATGGCTTCTTCAAGCACACGCAGAGCAAAGTCGATTTGCTCAAATGAAATAATCAGTGGTGGAAGGAAACGAATTACAGAGCCTTCACGGCCACCCTTCTCTACCATCAAGCCACGCTCTAGTGCCGCACGTTGAATCGCAAGCGTCAGCTGACCATCAGCCACAGGCTCACCGAACTTGTTCAATTCGCCATTAGGGTTCTTAATTTCAACGCCCAGCATCAAACCTTTGCCGCGAACTTCTGCGATACAGTTAACGCGCTTCTGAATGCCTTCCAGACCAAAACGAAGGTATTGGCCAGCAATGTTTGCATGCTCGACAAGGTTGTCACGTTGAATAATCTCTAGCGCTTTCGCACCACTAACCATTGCAAGCTGGTTACCGCGGAACGTACCCGTGTGCTCGCCCGGATTCCAGGTATCGTGCTGCTTGTTGATAACAAGAAGCGACATCGGCATACCACCACCGATCGCTTTCGACAAACACAACACGTCTGGAACGATGCCGGCTTCTTCGAAAGCAAAGTTGTAGCCAGATTTACCAACACCACATTGAATTTCGTCGAAGATCAACAGAATGCCGTGTTCATCACAGATACGGCGAAGCTCACGCAGCCAGAATGCTGGCGCAGGGATAACACCACCCTCACCTTGTACTGGTTCAACGATGATTGCCGCCGGCTTCATAATGCCTGCTTCGTCATCATTTAGAAGACGCTCGATGTAACGAATACTCGCTTTCGCACCTTCATCGCCACCAAGTCCAAACGGGCAACGTAAGTTGTATGGGAAAGGCATAAAATGTACGTCTGACATCAGACCTGTACGACGAGCCTTAGTACCTAAGTTACCCATCATGCCCATCGTACCGTTAGTCATACCATGGTAAGCACCACGGAATGCGAACATAGTGTTACGGCCAGTCGTCTGTTTCGCCAGTTTGATCGCCGCTTCAACTGCATCGGCACCAGATGGTCCACAGAACTGAATCACACAGTTATCACCCAGTTCTTGAGGAAGAAAAGACTTCACAGACTGAATGAAATGCGTTTTCGCCGAGGTAGCAATATCAAGCGTCTGATAAGGTAGGCCAGAATCTAGCTGATCTTTCAATGCTTGATTGATTTCTGGGTGGTTATAACCCAGTGCCAAAGTACCAGCACCCGCAAGGCAATCCAAAAAGATTTGACCTCGAGTATCTTCTACTAAACAGCCATAAGCCTGTTTAATAGCAATCGGCAAGCGACGAGGATAAGAGCGAACCGCTGATTCGTGCTCAGCCTGATCAAGTAATACTTGGTCTGGAGTTAAGTCGTACGTTCCCTCAACAACTGGAACCTGTGATGAAAAAATGTTTGCGATATTGTTATCGACTTCAAAGGCAGTGGTCATACTAGGTAATCCCTTGAATTATATTAGTTCTTCATCCTGTTTTAATTATCATTAGAAAAAAGTTACAGGAGAAATAAGTAAACCTCCGCATTTGTCATGGCTGAGATGACAAACACAGATAATCCTGTCACGACATTCGTGACTTCTATATGCGCTGGGACGTAATCAAGGTTCCGTAATGCACCCGTTTTGTAAAACAGGACATTTCGGCAGTATGAAGCTGATTAGTGTGTGTTTATTCAAAGGTTGCAATGTTGGGTTTCCCATTAATATGCTGCACTTACAGCATTAGTATCCCGTCTATCAACAAAAGGCTTTGCCGATACCTACCCTACGTAGTGTCACAATCAGCTTGAATGTTCACTACGCGTATCCCCCAGAGAACCAAAGGCGTAAATTACGCTCCGAGATTGCGCGCGAATTTATCACAAAATAAAATCTCATGGCAATGATTTTTCATCATTGATTTATTGATCTCGGACGCAATTGTATTTTGCCAATGGCGGCAGAACTTGTAACCTTAGCCTATATAAGGTAATCGCGACGCACAACAGAGACACATAACAAGCTGAAAATACGAACAAATTAGACCGCGAATAACACTGAACGATGTGATCAGAAAATACGGTTGAGACGTGAAATATGAGAGAGTTCCTAGAAACTGCTATTTTTCTAGGGAGAAAAACGAAAAAAACCCAGCATAAGAATGCTGGGTTTTCGTATTTTGGAGCGACACACGAGGTTCGAACTCGTGACCTCAACCTTGGCAAGGTTGCGCTCTACCAACTGAGCTAGTGTCGCATGAGATGGTGCCCCGGGCCGGACTTGAACCGGCACAGCGCGAACGCCGAGGGATTTTAAATCCCTTGTGTCTACCAATTCCACCACCAGGGCACACAAATATACTTTGTGATGCCTTTACAGAAAAGTAAAACACCATCTGATACCGCTTAACGCCATATCTTTAAATTTTTGGAGCGACACACGAGGTTCGAACTCGTGACCTCAACCTTGGCAAGGTTGCGCTCTACCAACTGAGCTAGTGTCGCATTTATTCTCGAAAGCCATTTGCTCTCAACAGAATAATGGAGGCGCCTCCCGGAGTCGAACCGAGGTCCACGGATTTGCAATCCGCTGCATAGCCACTCTGCCAAGGCGCCTCATTGCAAGAAAAGATAACCTTTTCTAACCACCCTTTTGAGCCTTGCTCTCTTGGGTACGGGATGCATTCTACGGATTCGAGCGATCGAGTCAACACTATTTTTATTTTTTTAAATCGTTTGACTAGAATTTGTGCGAAAGACGGTAGATTGCTTAGTTTTAATACAAAAACTTGCTCAAATACACTTGTTTATCGTGAAACTTTGGCTACTCCCCTACCAGAGATACCAGAGAATCAGCTCACATCAACCGTTCATAATCAGGTTATTCGTTGTATCGGATAAGCAACACTAAGAAAAACAGGATCTAAATCACATTTATTTTTTGTACGCCAATAGCTACTAATTTCTAACGGGCACAAAAAAGCAGGCATTGGGTGCCTGCTTAGTATAAATACTTTTTTATTAATGATGCTTCTCATCGAGCAAATCGTCTTTTGCTGCTGCGAGATATTGGATCATAGACCAATACGTCAGGACGGTAGCGATGTAAAGCGCCGCAAAGCCAACCCAAACCATCCATTCATCATAACGCCAAATCAACACCCACAACGCAAACATCTGTGCGAGAGTTTTAACTTTACCGACCCAAGAAACCGCGACACTGGCACGTTTACCAATTTCAGCCATCCACTCTCGTAGGGCAGAAATGATGATCTCACGAGCAATCATGGTAACAGCGGGAATTGTCACCCATATGGTGTGGTAGTGTTCTGTAATCAAAATCAACGCCGTCGCAACCAGCACTTTATCAGCTACCGGATCGATAAACGCGCCAAAACGAGATGTTTGGCCAAGCTTACGAGCCAACATACCATCTAGCCAATCGGTAAAGCCTGCTACCCAAAACACCATTGCCGAAGCAAAAGGCGCCCATGAATAAGGCAGATAAAAAACAACCACAAAAACTGGAATTAAGAACAGTCTAAGAAGAGACAGAATGTTCGGGATATTCAATCGCATTTTATTATTCTCTTACACATTGCGTGCTAATGTTGCGGGATTTTCCTTATTGTTTCAATGCTTGGAAAATAATTTCTGCTAAAGAGTGACTAATCCCCGGTACTTTGGCGATTTCTTCGACACTTGCACGTTTAAGTTCCTGTAATCCGCCCATGTATTTCAGCAAAGCCTGGCGTCGCTTCGGTCCAACACCTTCAATCCCTTCTAGCGCACTCGTGCGTCGTGTTTTGCCACGTTTAGCCCGATGTCCTGCAATTGCATGATTATGGCTTTCGTCTCGAATATGCTGAATAAGGTGAAGCGCCGGGGCGTCACTTGGCAGATTAAACTCATGGCCATCTACCGTGATTAACGTTTCCAGCCCGGGCTTACGCGTTACCCCTTTCGCAATACCGATTAAAATTGGTCGTTTTGGCCAATCTCCCCAGTGTTGTGAAATGATTTCATGGGCACGGTTTAGCTGACCTTTACCACCATCGATGAAAATGATGTCTGGGATCTTCTCCACATCCAGTTGCTTTGAATATCGGCGATCCAATACCTGCCCCATCGCGGCATAATCATCACCACCAGTAATACCCGTAATGTTGTAACGGCGATATTCTTGTTTAACCGGACCTTCATTGTTGAAAACCACACACGACGCGATTGTGCTCTCTCCCATCGTATGAGAGATATCAAAACATTCCATGCGCGTTATCGACTCCATATCCAGCACTTCACGTAGGGCGTGAAAGCGCTGATTGATGGTCATCTTATGATTAATTTTAGTGGTAATTGCCGTTAGTGCATTGGTATTCGACAGTTTGAGGTAGCGCCCTCTGACACCAGTGGGTGATGTATGAAAGCGAACCTTACGTCCTGCAACTTCGGAGAGTGCTTTTTGAATCGGCTCAATATCCTCTGCCAGCTCCTGATTGAGAATAATCCGGGCGGGAATAGTACGCGCTTCGTTGTGACTCAAATAATACTGAGTTAAGAAGCTATCAAACACTTCTTGCTGACTGGTATTTTGCGGAATTTTAGGGAAGTGACTTCGACTACCCAAAACCTTCCCCTGACGAATCATCAGAATATGGATACACGCAATTCCGCTTTCCTGTGCAAAGCCAAGTACATCCATATCGTCCATACTGTCTTCGGAAACGTACTGTTGTTCCTGAACACGGCGGATTGCCTGAATCTGATCACGAAACTTTGCCGCATCTTCAAAGCGTAGCTGCTGGCTAGCATGCTCCATTTTCTCAATTAGCATCTTAAGTACTTGCTGGTCTTTGCCTTGCAGGAATAGGCGAACAAAACCCACCAGCTCCGCATATTCGTCGTCTGATATGATTGAGCTGACACACGGCCCTGCGCAGCGCCCAATTTGATACATCAGACATGGACGGGTACGGTTTGAATAGACAGTATCTTCGCACTGGCGAACGGGAAATATCTTTTGCAGTAGATGTAACGTTTCGCGCACTGCACCGGAATCCGGATACGGGCCAAAGTACTCGCCTTTGCGCTTTTTAGCACCTCGATGCATCGATAAGCGCGGATGTTTATGCCCGCTGATAAAGATGTAAGGATAGGATTTATCATCACGCAACAGTACATTGTATTTAGGTAAATACTGCTTGATGTAATTGTGTTCAAGGATCAGCGCTTCGGTCTCGGTATGAGTGACCGTAACGTCGATTTTGGCAATATTGCGAACGAGTGCGCGTGTCTTTTCACTGTCGACTTTTTTACGAAAGTAACTCGAAAGGCGCTTTTGGAGGTCTTTGGCTTTTCCGACGTAAATAACAACAGCCTCGGCGTTGTACATTCTGTACACGCCGGGCTGATGAGTTACTGTCTTGAGAAAGGAAGCCGAATCAAAAGGAGGATTCACACTAAAGCGTCTCAGTGTCCAGCATTCCGTGACGAATCGCTAAGTGTGTTAACTCAACGTCGCCATTAATGTCCAATTTGCTAAACAGTCTATAGCGGTAACTGTTAACTGTTTTTGGACTCAAGTTAAGTTGTTCAGAAATATCCGTGACTTTCTGACCCTTGGTAATCATCAACATGATTTGCAATTCACGTTCAGATAAATCTTTAAACGGGTTTTCAGAGGCAGGTGAGAATTGACTCAATGCCATCTGCTGCGCGATCTCTGGAGAGATGTAACGCTGCCCACTATTTACCACACGAATCGCGTTAACCATCTCGTCTGGGCCTGCACCTTTGGTTAAATAACCAGAAGCACCCGCCTGCATTACTTTGGTTGGAAACGGATTTTCTGTATGAACGGTAAGTACGATGATTTTTACATCAGGATTCACGCGAAGAATCTTTTTAGTCGCTTCTAAGCCACCGATTCCTGGCATGTTCATGTCCATTAAAACGACGTCAGCATGATTACTGCGACACCATTTTACTGCCTCTTCACCGCTGTCAGCTTCTCCTGCTACGTTCATTCCACGGACGTCTTCAATAATACGTCGTATCCCTGTGCGAACCAGCTCGTGATCATCTACAAGGAAAACATTTATCAAACTTGTATCTCCACACTTTCTATTGGTTCTGCACCCACATGATGTTCTATGTGGATATCAGTATGACGCCTAATACTAACGTATTTGACGAAAAATTGCTTTCTATGAATATGTGCTCAAACGCAAACTTTAGCAAGAACTTATTCATAAACCACTCTGTTATTTCAGAGCGTACTGCGCAGAACCGAAATATAATTGAAGATAATTAACAACATTAATCGTAATAAATCAAGCAACTAGATTTTATATTGCCCAACGCAACTCAATATCAGGGCCAAATGGTCAATCTATAAACGAGATACCATGCTCTCAGGTCAGAGCTCAAGTGCCATCATACAGGAATGTCATCGTTTGAATTCACCGCTATTCTTAGCAACAGAACATTTTTAGCATACAGGCTCGATGCCTGAACTGATTCGGCGACAAAACCAGCAACGGCCATCACTACGCGTTTCCTTCTTATCTCTTAGTGCTAGAATATCCGGCTTAAATTATCGATAAGGTTTTTCTCACTTGAACATCCAGCAAGGCTTCCTACTCACTCGTCAGGCGCGAGATATCCAAGGTCAGACTCAGATAGAGCTATGGGTATCAACCGAAGCTGGACCAACTCAGTTGCTGATTCATGGCGAAAAGCCAGTGTTCTTTATTGCTCAATCAGACCTAGAGCAAGCCAGAGAGCTCACCCAATCAAACAAAATTCACGTCGAATTTCGTTTGTTAGAGATTAAAACGTTCGAGCTTACCCCTCTTGTGGCTTGTTATACACGACTTACCCGAGACGCCATGTCGTTACAAGGTCACTTTTCACATCACGACATTATCACGTACGAAGGCGACATTCGGCTTGCTGACCGCTATTTGATGGAGCGCTTCATCAGAGGTGGCATCGAATTTACAGGTAACCAGCAAACTTACAACGGATACCAACGCATTCAACATGCAAAATGCCGTTCTGGCGACTATGAGCCGAAGCTGCAAGTTGTCTCTTTAGATATCGAGTGTTCGGAAAAAGGCATTCTCTACTCTATTGGTCTGGACAGTCCAATGGACTCGCGCGTCATTATGATAGGCGATCCTGAACCTGCAGATACCCCAATCGAGTGGGTACAAAACGAGAAAGCCTTACTGGATGCTTTAGTCGCTTGGTTTAAGCAGTTTGACCCTGATGTGGTGGTCGGCTGGAATGTCATTGACTTCGATTTCCGCTTACTACACAAAAGAGCGGAATGGCACAACATGAAGCTCAAGTTAGGCAGAGCGGATCAAGCGAGTTTCTTCCGCAGTTCCTCACAAAGCCAACAGGGGTTCATTTCTATTCCCGGCCGCGTGGTGATGGACGGTATCGACACGCTAAAAACCGCGACATACCACTTTCGCTCCTGGTCTCTGGAATCCGTTTCTCAGGAATTACTCGGTGAAGGCAAAGAGATTCACAACGTGCATGATCGTATGGATGAGATCAATCGCATGTATCGCTCTGATAAGCCTTCGTTAGCAAAGTATAATCTTCAGGATTGTGTTCTGGTAAATAAGATCTTCGATCACACTCACCTGCTCGCTTTCGCGATTGAACGATCACGATTAACAGGCGTAGAGCTGGATCGAGTCGGTGGCTCGGTCGCTGCATTTACTAATCTCTATCTGCCGCAAATTCACCGCGCGGGTTATGTAGCGCCAAATTTACACCCAGAAAACTGGATAGCCAGCCCTGGCGGGTACGTAATGGATTCAATTCCGAACCTTTACGACTCCGTTTTAGTGCTGGATTTTAAAAGCCTGTACCCGTCCATCATTCGTTCCTTCTTGATAGATCCTATGGGGCTTGTTGAAGGGCTACAACTTGAGATCGGCAAACAAGACAATCAAGCGGTACCCGGATTTCGTGGTGGCCAATTCCATCGCACAAAACACTTTTTGCCCGAGATGATTGAAAAGCTCTGGGCAGCACGTGATGTTGCTAAGAAGAACAACGAAAAAGCCTTTTCTCAGGCGATTAAGATCATCATGAACTCGTTTTATGGCGTATTAGGCTCCTCCGGTTGCCGATTTTTTGATACCCGACTGGCATCCAGTATCACCATGCGCGGGCACGAGATCATGAAGCAGACCAAAGTGCTGATTGAAGAACAAGGTTATCAGGTCATTTATGGGGATACGGACTCCACCTTTGTGTCGTTAAACCGCACCTACAGCCAGACAGAGGCTGATAAAGTCGGCAATCAATTAGTCGACCACATTAACAACTGGTGGCAGGATCATCTTCGTTCAGAATACAACCTCACTTCAATGTTAGAAATCGAATACGAGACCCACTATCGTAAATTTTTGATGCCTACCATCCGCGGGGCGGAAACTGGCTCGAAGAAGCGATACGCAGGATTAATTGGTGAAGGTGCAAATGAGCGGATTATTTTCAAAGGACTAGAAAGCGCACGCACAGACTGGACACCGCTGGCGCAAAGATTCCAAAACACACTTTATGGCATGATCTTCCATGGTGAAGATCCAAGTGACTATGTGCGCGAAGTGGTTGAGAAAACCAATAACGGCGAATTCGATGACCAATTGATTTATCAGAAGCGACTGCGCCGTAAACTGCACGAATACCAAAAGAACATTCCGCCCCAAGTGCGTGCCGCTCGAATGGCAGACGAAATCAATGCCAAACTTGGTCGACCATTACAGTACCAAAACCGAGGTCGAATTGAGTATGTGATTACCGTTAATGGGCCAGAGCCACATGAATACCGCAGTAGCTTAATTGACTATCAACACTATATCGATAAGCAGTTGAAGCCCGTCGCTGATGCCATTCTACCTTTTATCGGCACTGATTTTGAGACGCTGTCCGCGCCGCAGATGGGCTTATTTTAACAATCGGCTTTAGCTAACCGATGCGAAACTCTGTTTTTTGATACTGCTTGACCAGCCAGTCTCCAAAACTATCCAAAAGGCCTATCACCGAGCGTTTAGGGATAGCCCGCCCTGCAAGCAATATGCCCAGACGTTCGATCTCCAAGTGCATTTCTGGATGGTAGGTCAAAAATACCTGACCACACTCCACAGGGTCGTCAAACCAGCGTTTATCGCGATACATAATCAGAGAATACGACGCCCGCAACAACTTTTTGGCTATTACCGTTTGAGCTTGAGTTTGCTCTTCGACACTTTTTGCCTGCGCAATTTTCGCACGATACACGGAGAGCCACTCTTCCACATCCATGTTCCAATGTTTAGCAATCTCCCAGCTTGGAACATAATCGCCAAAGCAGTCCGCTAAATCATCACCATAAATACAGACACAGCAATGTTTAAGCATAAAGCCCCAGGTGAAAATACTGTCGAGGTTCACCACATCACTAACCAGTGCGGTTCGGACTGAAACGCCGTTTACTTGCGGGTAGCCTTGCTGTGCACGCCACTTGATCGTGTTCAATAACGTGGCTCGGTTAGACTCAAATGCCGCTTTAGTTACAACCACTAAATCGAGGTTCGACTTACCAGCCACCGCCGTTTTACGCGCAACACTGCCATAGACATACACACTATGTAAGTTTTGCCCTAGCCCACTTTTAAGGCACGTAAGAACTTCTCTGATCAGAGGTTCGAATTCGGTTTGAAAAGGTTGTTTTGAGTCGATAACAGGAAGAGACATTGAAAGTAACGCGATCTAAAGCTTAAGATTCAAGAACATTATGATCTACCAGCACTGAATTTGGATCAAGCTTAATAACGCGTTTATTCATGAGAGATGAAGCCAATTTCAGCGATGAATTTTGATGCCAGCAAGACAACTTAACGCTATAATCATCAAGTTTTGCGTAATAAGTATCAATAGGAAAATACAATGCCAAAGGCAAGTGAAATCAAGAAAGGCTTCGCAATCGAGTCTAATGGTAAAACTCTTCTAGTTAAAGACATCGAAGTGACGACTCCAGGCGGTCGTGGCGGCGCGAAAATCTACAAGATGCGTTGTACAGATCTAACAACAGGTGCACGTGTAGACGAGCGTTACAAGTCTGATGATGTTGTTGAAACGGTAGAAATGAACAAGCGTGCCGTTGTGTACTCATACGCAGATGGCGATGAACACATCTTTATGGATAACGAAGACTACTCACAATACACATTTAAAGAAAGTGACGTAGCTGATGAGATGCTATTCATTAACGAAGACACACAAGGTATTCACGTTATCTTGGTAGACGGTTCAGCGGTTGGCCTTGAACTGCCATCTTCTGTTGAGCTAGTAATTGAAGAAACTGACCCTTCAATCAAAGGTGCGTCAGCTTCTGCACGTACTAAACCTGCCCGCTTTGCCTCTGGCCTTACTGTTCAAGTTCCAGAATACATCGCAACGGGTGACCGAGTAGTGATTAACACTGCAGAACGCAAATACATGAGCCGAGCATAAGCATGTCTGATTTGATTTCTTACGACGACGTTATCGACGCTGCGTACGACATTTTTCTTGAAATGGCTCCAGATAACCTTGAGCCAGCTGATGTCATTCTGTTTACTGCACAGTTTGAAGATCGTGGTGCCGCAGAACTTGTCGAAACCGGTGAAGACTGGGTTGAACATGTAGGCTTCGAGATCGACAAAGAAGTGTATGCAGAAGTGCGTATCGGCCTAGTAAACGAGGAAAATGACGTACTTGATGACGTATTTGCTCGTATGCTAATCAGCCGAGACCCAGACCATAAGTTCTGTCATATGCTTTGGAAGCGCGACTAACGCTTCCCCTATCATGAATAAAAACACCAGCTTTATGCTGGTGTTTTTTTATCTAACTTCTTATCTACCAGAGAAGCTTCCATCTCTCGATGTTCAGATAAGAAAAAGGCTTGCCAATGGGCAAGCCTTTCTGATTTTTTAATAATGCTTAACGGTGTTTGTTACGTACGCCTTGCTCACCCGCACTTTTCTTTGTCTTACGACGAGCAGGATTATTGCTGCGGCCTTTCGGCGTATTTACACGTTCTTCGTGGCGCTTAACTGCACGACGAATTTTTTGGCTACGTGCACGTTCACGCTTACGTGAAGTGTTATCTTTGTTCAGATCAAGCATGGTTTCTTTCTCTGGACGAAGTTCTACTAGCTCACGCAGGTAGTTTACTTCTTTCAGATCCAGTTCCATCCAACCGCCGCGTGGCAGTTTCTTGTCCAGGAAGATATCACCGTAACGAACACGTTTCAGGCGGCTTACCGTACAATCTTGAGATTCCCATAGACGACGGACTTCTCGGTTACGACCTTCGTTGATTACTACATAGAAGGTATGGTTCATGCCTTCACCACCAGCGTAAACAACGTCTTCAAAGCGAGCCATACCATCTTCCAGCTCTACGCCTTTTACTAGATTACGAACTTTTTGTTCAGTTACTTCACCGAACACACGTACTAGATATTCACGCTCAACCTGGCGACTTGGGTGCATTAGGCGGTTTGCCAATTCACCATCCGTAGTGAAAAGCAACAGACCTGATGTGTTCGCGTCCAGACGACCTACCGAAATCCAACGCGAGCCACGAATCTTTGGCAGGCGATCAAAAACAGTACGGCGACCTTCCGGATCATGACGAGTACACAGTTCACCTTCAGGCTTGTAGTACGCTAGTACACGACAGATCACTTCTTCTTGTATCTTCGCAGATACAATGTGACCATCGATACGAACCACGCTGTTCTCATCTTCAAGTCTTTCACCAAGCTTAGCAACATTACCGTTCACGCTTACGCGACCAGATTTAATTAACGATTCAATCTCACGACGAGAACCGTGACCAGCACGTGCTAATACTTTTTGTAACTTTTCGCTCATTTATCTACCTATGTGTCGTCTTCACAGACGTCTAGACCAGGATTGGTCTGTATTATGCAATTACCCATCTTCACGGGATTTTTTCAGTCGGCCATTATACGTAACTTTCTGGTTTAATGTAAGAGAAATCCTCTCTATTCTCCGCCTTCTGCTTGTAACCTGATTGAACTCCGATATACAACTTTTTTCCTACTGGCCATCAATATTCTGGCGAAGAACCGTACTAATTTAGAACTCTCTCGCCCGCTGCGTTCCAACTTCAGCTGATAAAATTATCACGGTTGTTACCACAACAACTTACTGACTTGCCCGCTAAGATAATCAGATAAAAAGGACAATGAAATGTCAAACACAGCGCTTACTCTCAATTGGATATTTGGCACCAGCGACGATGACAATATGACTGGCACCAAAGGCACCGACACAACCGATATATTCTTCGGTTTTGGCGGTAAAGATAATTTCGTCGGATTCGACGGGAACGATTATGTTTTCGGTGGCTGGGGTGAAGACAGCTTGTTCGGCGGGCGGGGAAATGACTCGCTGTATGGCGGATTCGGAGACGACATCATTTTCGATTATTCAGGTAATAATTTCATTAGTGGCGGTTGGGGCAATGACACCATTGTTATCGGTGATGGTGAGTCCGTATTAAGTGGTGGCTTTGGCGCAGATTCATTCGTGTTCACCAACAGAATGGCGATTGGTGTTCCTGATCAACCCGTTTCTTCTAATGACATCGAAGTGAAAGCAGAAGTACTGGATTTCAGTATTTTCTCGGATAAGTTAGTTTTCGATTTTGGACGAGATACCAACGGGGATGGGATTCGCGATACGTTTCTTGACTCAGCAGAAGATCTTGACCTTTCATACAATGAGTGTGGCTGGGCGGTATTCTCCAGTGATGAGTACAATGTTGAAGTGACACTTAATGGCGTCACATCGAGTTACATCGATTATGCGGATCACAAAGGCATCGATCTTTTCGAGTTCGCTTAAAGAATTTACTTCGTTTTCGAATCGATACGTCAGATACAAAAAAGGAGGCATCTCAGCCTCCTTTTTTGTATCAAGCTAACACCACACTTATTCAAATGGCGCAGGGTCACCCGAACCAAGACGAACCACGACAGGGTCACCTTCACTAAAGTCGATAACCGTTGACGGTTGTTCACCCAAATAACCGCCGTTAAGTATTACGTCAACCGCATGTTCTAACTTGTCACGGATATCTTCTGGATCAGATTCAGCTACGTCACTGTTAGGTAAAATCAACGACGTAGACATCAATGGCTCACCCAATGCTTCCAAAAGATCAAGCGCGATTTGGTTATCAGGAACACGGATACCTATAGTTTTACGCTTTGCATTCATTAAACGACGAGGCACTTCTTTTGTACCTTTGAAGATGAATGTGTAAGGCCCCGGTGTATTGTTTTTCAGTAATCGAAATGCGCCGTTGTCTACGCGTGCGTACAGCGAAATCTCGGATAAATCTCTACATAACAACGTGAAGTTGTGCTTATCGTCCAAGCGACGAATTTGACAGATACGTTCTAACGCCTGTTTGTTTTCCAGTTGACAGCCAAGTGCGTAACCCGAATCGGTTGGGTAAACCACGACACCGCCGTTACGAATGATTGCTACTGCTTGATTAATCAAGCGAGCCTGTGGGTTTTCTGGATGAACGTAAAAAAACTGGCTCATTGTAATTCCTCATTATCGAGCCTCTCGGCTCTATATCCTTATGGAGCGTGGACTTCGTTGCGATCCAACGAAGGGTCAATGCCCCAATCTTTCCAAACTGGTTCTACGCCTGACGGCAACCAGAGGTTTCGACCCAACTCCATCCAAGGAGACGGATAGTGAAAGTCGCTACCTTGGGACGCTAATAGTTTGTATTGTATAGCATAATCCGCCAGATTGCGTCTTTCTTGTTGTGCTTGTTGTGGCTGAGCGACTTCCATCGCGTCACCATTTGCTTCCGCGAATGCCGCAAGAAGACGCTTAATCCACTTTGCTGTCAACTGATATCGACCCGGATGGGCTAACACCGCGTGGCCACCAGCAGCGTGAATGGCATCTATCGCATCTTTCATCGAACACCAATTCGGTGGCACATAACCAGGGTTGTTACGCGTAAGGAACTTTTTGAACACCATTTGCATATTTTTAGCGAAGCCATTGTCCACCAACCATTTCGCGAAATGGGCACGTGTAATTGGCGCGTCACCAGCAATCTGCTGTACCTCTTCCAGAACGCCTTCACGAGTTGCTTTTTGCAGACGCGATGCAATCAACTCTGAACGAGTGATTCGATGCTGTTTTTGTTGTTCAATAAGCGTCTTCAACGCTGGATTATCAGGGTCAATATTCAAACCCACGATATGGATATCTTTATTTTGCCAAACGGTTGAGATTTCGATGCCGTTAATAATTTTGATCGGCAACTGATTCTCTTCTACATACTGTTTCGCTGGCACTAAACCGTCAACGGTATCATGGTCTGTAATCGCCAAAACTTCGATATCAAAACTCAGTGCCCTATCCACTAAATCTTTCGGTTCCAGTCGGCCATCAGAGGCTGTGGTATGGCTATGTAAATCAATTCTCATATTTTTTATCGTTTTAATGCTGTTTTGGGGTTGACTTTTTATCTCCGCACTAGTTAACTAGTACACAAATACAGAACACATTATTCAAGGCTCACTATGTTACAAGAATTGAAGCAAAACCAAAAAGCGAAAGTTACACTTTGTCTAAATAAGACAAGCTCGGCAGACGTTGCTTGGTGGCGCACTTGGACAAGTTCTTGGTGGGCAAACGTGTACTTCTAGTTTAGAAATTCAAACGTTAAAAAGCCCGCTGCCAAAGCGGGCTTTTTGTTTTTTCGCCCTTTTTACGTTTAACTGCTTAAACATTGACCGGATCTCGTAAACTCTTAATTGGGCCAACGCCTAGTTTATGCCACTATGTTCGGCAGGAAGATTAAAATAGCTATAAGGAGGTCTTGTGAACAAGGCCATTGAAATCAAGAATCTTGGACAACTGGAAGTGCTAACGGCTTCTGTTCCTTACACTCAAGACCCAACCCGCTTGTTTCACACCCTGTGTGAAAATAAGACGGATAGCTTACTTCTGGAATCTGCGGAAATTGATTCGAAACAGGACCTGAAGTCACTTTTGATCGTTGACTCTGCGGTTCGCATTGTTTGTTTTGACCATACCGTTACCATGCAGGCATTAACGGACAATGGTAAAAACTTGCTTGCTCATATCAATAAGAACGTACGTAGTGACGTCACTTCTCAATTTGATGGTGAGACTCTCACACTTGAATTTTCCCAGCCATGCGACACTCTGGATGAAGACTCTCGCTTACGTGAAGCTTCTTCATTCGATGCACTGCGCTTAGTTCAACACAGTTTTGATCTAGAAGATAAAGATAAGCACGCGATTTTCCTCGGTGGTTTATTCGCTTACGACTTAGTGGCAAGTTTCGAACCTTTGGGTCATGCAGATGCGACCAATCAATGCCCTGATTACGTTTTTTACGTTGCCGAGACACTACTCGTCGTTGACCATCAAACTGAGTCTTGCCATTTGCAAGCAACGCTATTTGTCGATAACTCGCAACAAGCGACTTTAGAAGCTCGCATTGCAGAGATCGGCGAACAGTGTAGCGCGCCTAAGCATCTACCTAGTGCGGCTAAACTTACTGATGTGACAGCTCAACCAAGCATCTCAGATGAAGACTTCTGCCAGATTGTCAGTGATTTAAAAGAGTACGTAGTGAAAGGGGATATTTTCCAGGTTGTTCCTTCACGCCGTTTCACGCTTCCTTGCCCTTCCCCACTAGCGGCATACAAAGAGCTGAAGAAGAGTAACCCGAGCCCATACATGTTCTACATGCAAGATGAGTTATTCACTCTATTTGGCGCTTCGCCAGAAAGTGCTTTGAAGTACGAAACCGACACCAATCAGGTTGAGATATACCCAATCGCAGGCACTCGCCGCCGTGGTAAGCGCCCGAATGGAGAAATCGATTTCGATCTCGACAGCCGTATCGAACTTGAACTGCGTACCGACATGAAAGAAAACGCAGAGCACATGATGCTAGTTGATCTGGCACGTAACGACGTCGCACGTATCTCTGAGGCAGGTACTCGCTATGTAGCTGACTTACTCAAGGTAGACCGTTACAGCCATGTGATGCATTTAGTTTCACGCGTCGTCGGTCAATTACGCGAAGATTTAGACGCCCTGCATGCTTATCAGGCAAGCATGAATATGGGCACACTGACAGGCGCGCCAAAAATTCGTGCTATGCAGTTAATTCGTGACGTGGAAGGTGTTCGTCGCGGAAGCTATGGCGGTGCAGTTGGTTACCTAACCGGAGAAGGCACGCTAGATACTTGTATCGTGATTCGCTCTGCCTATGTTGAAAACGGTATTGCCCAAGTACAAGCAGGCGCAGGGGTAGTTTTCGATTCAGATCCACAAGCGGAAGCGGACGAAACCCGCGGTAAGGCACAAGCCGTTATTTCTGCTATTCAAGCAGCACATGAGGAGTAGCAGAGCATGGCTAACATAGTATTTATCGATAACTTTGACTCTTTTACCTATAACTTGGTTGATCAATTTCGTTCGCTTGGTCATTCCGTCACCATTTACCGTAATAACATTGCTGCCGAGACCATAGAACACGCGGTCAATGAGCTAGAAAACCCAGTTGTTCTGCTCTCTCCAGGTCCGGGCGCTCCTTCTGAAGCGGGCTCAATGCCAGACTTAATTCAACGCATGAAAGGCAAAGTGCCAATGATAGGCATCTGTCTTGGCCATCAGGCCATCGTTGAAGCCTATGGCGGCACGGTTGCGGGCGCAGGTGAGATCATTCACGGCAAAGTGTCGATGATGGAGCATGACAATCACGCCACTTACGCCAATTTGCCATCACCACTGGCCATTGCCCGTTATCACTCATTGGTCGCAACCTCTGTTCCAGAAACGCTGACCATTACCGCTGAAGTGGATGGATTAACCATGTCAGTAGTACACGAGCAAGATAAAGTTTGCGGATTCCAGTTCCACCCGGAATCAATCATGACCACGTATGGAGCAACCCTATTAGCCAATGCTATCGAATGGGCGCTTGAGAAAAACAACGCATAAAGAAATAGGGAGAGGAATTATGGAAGCGATTATCAACAAACTTTATGACCAACAGGCTTTGACTCAAGAAGAAAGTCAGCAACTGTTCGACACCATTATTCGTGGTGAACTCGACCCAATTTTGATGGCATCAGCGCTAACGGCACTCAAGATTAAAGGCGAAACTCCAGACGAGATTTCCGGCGCAGCAAAAGCCCTGCTCGCCAACGCAAAGCCGTTCCCGCGTCCTGAGTATGACTTTGCCGATATTGTCGGTACTGGTGGCGATGGTCACGATACCATCAACATTTCCACCACGGCAGCATTTGTCGCAGCGGCTTGCGGCTTGAAAGTCGCCAAACACGGCAACCGCAGTGTATCCAGTAAGTCTGGCTCTTCTGATCTACTGGACTCTTTTGGCATCAACCTTGCCATGAGCCCAGAAGACACGCGTAAAGCGATGGACGAAATTGGTGTTGCATTTCTGTTTGCCCCCCAATACCACGGTGGCGTACGCCATGCGATGCCAGTGCGCCAAACGATGAAAACACGCACTATCTTCAATATTCTTGGTCCACTGATTAACCCTGCTCACCCTAACATTGAATTAATGGGTGTTTACAGCGAAGAACTAGTTCGTCCTATTGCAGAAACCATGCTACAAATGGGTATGAAGCGCGCCGCAGTCGTGCATGGCAGCGGGCTCGATGAAGTGGCCATTCATGGACCAACCACGGTGGCAGAGATCAAAGACGGTCAAATTGTTGAATACACACTGACTCCGCAAGACTTCGGTTTAGAAACACACCCGCTAGAAGCGATTAAAGGTGGCGCTCCAGAAGAGAATAAAGCAATCATCACCAATATTCTCACAGGAAAAGGAACCGACGCTCAGCTCGGTGCTGTCGCGGCGAACGTTGCATTGCTCATGCGTCTGTTCGGTCACGAAGATTTAAAAGCCAATGCGCAGCAAGCCATTGAGGCAATGAATTCAGGCAAAGCTTATCAGTTAGTTCAGCAACTTGCCGCACACGCTTAAGGAAATAATCAAGATGACGGATTTCAACACTCAAAAAGCTGACAACCTTTCTGAGCACGTGTCAAAAAAAGAAGCGGAAATGGCGGAAGTTCTCGCTAAGATCGTTCGCGACAAATATCAGTGGGTCGCAGAGCGCAAAGCTTCTCAGCATTTGAGTACATTTCAATCCGATTTAGAACTTTCAGATCGTAGCTTCTACGATGCGCTCAGCGGCGATAAGACGGTTTTTATTACTGAGTGTAAAAAAGCGTCTCCGTCTAAAGGGCTCATCAGAGACGACTTCGACCTGGATTACATCGCATCAGTTTACAACAATCATGCAGATGCCATTTCTGTCTTAACCGACGAGAAGTACTTTCAGGGCAACTTCGACTTTATTCCACAAGTCCGCAGTCAGGTCACTCAGCCCGTACTTTGTAAAGATTTCATGGTAGACGCTTACCAAGTTTACCTAGCGCGTCACTACGGGGCTGACGCCATCTTATTGATGCTGTCTGTTCTTAACGATGAAGAATACAAAGCATTAGCTGAAGTCGCACACAGCCTAAATATGGGTATTCTCACAGAAGTCAGCAACGAAGAAGAGCTGCATCGTGCGGTTGATTTGGGTGCGCTTGTTATCGGTATCAACAACCGTAACCTACGCGACTTAAGTACTGACCTTAACCGTACTAAAGAGTTAGCACCGTTGATTCGAAAACTCGCGCCAAAAGCAACCGTGATTTCAGAGTCAGGCATTTACACACACCAACAGGTTCGAGATTTAGCGGCTTACGCAGACGGGTTCCTGATTGGCAGTTCGCTTATGTCCGAAGACAATCTGGAGCTCGCAGTTCGTAAAGTCACATTGGGTGAAAATAAGGTTTGTGGTTTGACCCACCCTGACGATGCAGCAAAAGCTTATAAAGCGGGAGCGGTATTTGGCGGACTGATTTTTGTTGAACAGTCTAAACGAGCGGTGGATTTAGAAACGGCTCGACTCACCATGAGTGGCGCGCCACTTAAATATGTAGGCGTGTTCCAAAATCATGAGATTGATTTTGTAGCCGCAATTGTGACATCGCTTGGTTTAAAAGCGGTTCAGCTGCACGGCGCTGAAGATCAAACCTACGTCAACCAGTTAAAAGCTGAACTTCCTGCTGGCGTTGAAATTTGGAAAGCGTATGGCGTCAAAGAGAGCGCGCCAACTTTGCTTGCGGAAAACGTTGATCGCCATTTATTGGATGCGCAGGTCGGGAATCAATCTGGTGGTACCGGACAAGTTTTCGACTGGTCTCTTATCGGCGACCCAAGTCAAATCATGTTAGCAGGTGGACTGTCGCCTGAGAATGCTCAACAAGCGGCGTCATTAGGTTGCTTGGGATTAGATTTAAACTCTGGCGTAGAAAGCGCGCCAGGTAAAAAAGATGCACAGAAGTTGCAGGCCGCGTTTAACGCAATTCGCAACTACTAAAATTATTCGTAGCAAAAAAATTACGAGAAGGACTATCACGATGGCAAAACTGAATGCCTACTTTGGCGAATATGGCGGTCAGTACGTTCCGCAAATCCTCGTTCCTGCATTGGAGCAACTTGAGCAAGCGTTTATTGACGCACAGGAAGATCCAGAGTTCCGTAGCGAATTTATGACACTTCTTCAGGAATATGCAGGTCGCCCTACGGCGCTAACGCTTACTCGCAACTTAACTAAAGGTACAAAAACCAAATTGTACCTAAAGCGTGAAGACTTACTCCACGGCGGCGCACACAAAACTAACCAGGTGCTAGGTCAGGCTCTACTGGCTAAGCGCATGGGCAAAACAGAAATCATCGCTGAAACTGGTGCGGGTCAACACGGTGTCGCAACAGCACTAGCATGTGCGCTACTTGGTCTGAAATGTCGCGTTTATATGGGTGCTAAAGACGTTGAGCGTCAAAGCCCGAACGTGTTCCGCATGAAACTCATGGGCGCTGAAGTCATTCCGGTACATTCTGGTTCGGCAACACTTAAAGATGCGTGTAATGAAGCACTGCGTGACTGGTCAGCAACGTACGAAGACGCGCACTACTTACTAGGTACGGCAGCGGGCCCTCACCCGTTCCCAACTATCGTTCGCGAGTTCCAGCGTATGATTGGTGAAGAAACCAAGAACCAGATTCTGGCTCGTGAAGGACGTCTTCCAGATGCAGTGATCGCTTGTGTTGGTGGTGGCTCTAACGCCATTGGTATGTTTGCTGATTTCATCGAAGAAGAAAGTGTTCGCCTTATTGGTGTAGAACCTGCAGGTAAAGGTATCGATACCGACCAACACGGTGCGCCGCTGAAACACGGTAAGACAGGCATTTATTTCGGTATGAAAGCGCCAATCATGCAAGATGAAAACGGACAGATCGAAGAGTCCTACTCCGTTTCTGCTGGTCTTGATTTTCCATCTGTCGGGCCTCAGCACGCTTACTTGAATTCCATTGGCCGCGCGGAATACGCCAATGTAACCGATGATGAAGCCTTGGATGCTTTCCAGGAAATTGCGCGTAGTGAAGGTATCATTGCGGCACTCGAATCGTCTCACGCACTTGCACACGCGTTGCGTATGGCTCGCGAAAATCCAGAAAAAGAGCAGCTTTTAGTCGTCAACTTATCCGGTCGTGGTGACAAAGACATCTTCACCGTAAACGCCATCCTAGAAGAAAAAGGAGTGATCTAATGAGTCGTTATGAGAAGATGTTTGCTCGCCTGAATGAAAAGAACCAAGGCGCGTTTGTACCGTTCGTAACGGTAGGTGATCCAAATGCAGAACAATCATACAAAATTATGGAAACCCTTGTTGAATCGGGTGCTGACGCACTTGAGCTGGGCATTCCGTTTTCTGACCCACTAGCAGATGGCCCGACAATTCAGGGAGCAAATAAACGTGCTCTGGAGTCTGGCGCAACACCAAGTATCTGCTTTGAGCAAATCGGCAAGATTCGCGCCCAATACCCAGATCTACCAATCGGGCTATTGATGTATGCGAACTTGGTTTACTCTCGCGGTATTGAAAACTTTTACGAACACTGTGCCAAAGCCGGTATCGACTCTGTTCTGATTGCCGACGTACCAACCAATGAAAGCGCAGAGTTCGTCGCAGCAGCTGAGAAGTTCGGCATTCATCCGATTTTTATTGCGCCACCAACGGCCAGCGATGAAACCCTCGAACAAGTGGCAGAGCTAAGTGGCGGTTATACCTACCTGCTTTCTCGAGCGGGTGTGACAGGGACAGAAACGAAGGCAAATATGCCTGTTGGACAGTTGTTAGAGAGACTGAACCAATTCGATGCTCCTCCAGCGTTACTTGGCTTCGGTATTTCTGAGCCAGAACAAGTGAAACAGGCAATAGAGGCCGGTGCCGCTGGCGCCATCTCTGGTTCAGCCGTGGTTAAAATCATTGAGACGCACGCAGAGCAGCCACAGATTATGCTGGACAAGCTTGGTGAGTTTGTTTCGGCCATGAAGGCCGCTACTCAAAAATAAGCCCTCTTCTTGATGTAAATAAACGCCCGCTAACAACTATAAGTGGGCGTTTTTTGTTTGGCGGATAAACGAATCGATTCTCTATTTAAGCCACTTACTTTTCATATCAACCGTTTCTCAAACCAACCACTTCCTAAACAAATGATGTCCACTCAAATAGAGACCCATCACAAATTCAGATTATTACCCTCTCCCGAGACAAGCGCCCTAAGTGCATCGAATTATAAAATGTTAAAATAGCTCAGTTAACAGTGCTGCATTAAGGTACCGACATGGAAGAGTTAAAAAAGTTGTTGCTTCAATGCCCCGTACTATCTGGATTACCTGAAGAGGGCATCAATGACGCGGTACAAATTGCAAGAACCCGGCATTTCGACGAAAAAGCGCTTATCTGTAACAAAGGAGACAAGCATTCATCTCTGATGGTGATTGCTAAAGGAGCAGTAAGAGTCAACTCGATAAGTACAAAAGGCAAAGAAGTCACGTTAATGATTTTTGATGCGGGCGGCTGGTTCGGAGACAATGTTTTCTCACCCGGTATGCCGCGCATATTCGGAGCTACGGCTCATTCAGACGTGACACTCCTGGAGCTACAAGGGGATAAATTCCGTCAATTGCTGGCTAAGTACCCGCAAAGTTACCCAGTCATTCTGGACCTGATGAGTCGAAGGCTGTGGTCGGCAATATCCGTTATAGAAGACGATGCAATACGAGGCATTGAAGAGCGTATTGGTCGCCGGCTGCTCTTACTCGCGACTTATCAAACCAATCGGGCAATCAGTGCAGAGCCATGTATGGTTCGTGTCACAAGAGAACACATCGCAAATATGATGGGGCTGACAAGACAAAGCGTACACAAAGTCTTAAAAAAAATGGAAAGCGAGGGAATCCTCTCTCTGAGTTACGGTAGCATCACTATTCCCAATCCTCTGGAGATGGAAGAATATCTGAAACAACTTGAATAACACATGCCGCTGCATCATCCCCTGTATCAGAAAATAAAAAAGTATCAGAAAACAAAAAAGCCAGCTAATCATTAGCTGGCTTTGCATTTCATCATTTGTCTAAGCGACTTTAAGTTCAGATTTCAATTCGCGTTTCAAAATCTTACCCGTTGCACTCATCGGAAGCTGGTCTCGAATCTCGACAAAGCGAGGGTATTTAAATGCCGCTAAATGTTCACGTCCCCAAGCCTGAAGATCTGCCGCTTCAATGTCCTGATCAGGCTTAAGAACTACGTAAGCTTTGATTTCCTCTCCGTACTCTTGATGAGGAATACCAATCACCGCGACCATCGCAACAGCAGGGTGCGTCATGAACACTTCTTCAATTTCACGTGGGTAAACGTTAAAGCCACCACGAATAATCAGATCTTTGATTCGATCCACGATGTACAAGTTACCTGCTTCATCAAAACGGCCAACGTCACCCGTGTGGAACCAACCGTTTTTCAGTACTGACTCTGTTACTTCTGGGCGGCCCAAGTAGCCTTTCATCACATTGTGACCGCGTACGATGATTTCACCCTCTTCACCCACAGGGACTTGATTACCCTCTAGGTCAACAAGCTTAACCTCCACACCTTGGATAGGTTGACCAACCGAACCAGGAATTCGCTCTTGATCTAAATGGTTAAAGCAGGCGATAGGACTCGTTTCAGATAAACCGTAGCCTTCCAGAATAGGCACATTGAACTTCTCTTCAAACGCACGGAACACTTCCGTTGGTAACGATGAACCACCACTTGCCGCCACGCGCAGCGACGAAATATCGTAATCAGCATCCGCATGAAGCATACCGATGTACATTGTTGGTACACCCGCAAAAATGGTCACTTTATGTTTTTCGATCAATTCAAGAACATGAGAAGGTTCAAATCGAGGAACAAGAACCAAAGTTGCACCACTCAAGACACTGGCGTTCAAGTGCACGGTTTGGCCAAATGTGTGGAATAGAGGCAAGGTCACTAAGTGTACATCATCACCTTGAGCAGCCATGATGTTCTGCCCAACAATCGCGTTCATCACGATGTTTTGTTGCGTTAGTTCCGCACCTTTCGGCATTCCCGTCGTACCTGAGGTATACAATACAACACAAGTGTCATCCGCATTACGAGGCACGTAATCAGCCAGCGGTTCAACATCACGAATGAAAGCGTTAAGAGTTGGTACACCACCCCACTCTAAATCAGCCTGCGACTGGGTCATGACAATCATGTTTTCGCAGGTTTCAACTTCCTTGAAGGCTTTCACACCTTCTCTGGCCATTGGTAACTCTGGTGTACCTTCAAAACAGAAGAAAAACTTAGCGTTTGAGTCTTCCAGGTGATATTTGATTTCTCTCGCTTTCAACAACACGTTGAGTGGTACGGCAACGGCGCCCGCTTTCTGAACAGCGAAATAAATAAACGCAAAGAAAGGCAGATTAGGACACGACAACGCGACTCGGTCACCCGGTTTGACACCACTATTGATCAAAGACGTCGCAATTTTGCCCGCGATCGCATCAAATTGAGAATAAGAAATTTCCAAGTCACCGCATATCAACGCTGTCTTATCAGGCTTACTGGCAGCATTTCGCTGCAGCGCAGCAGCAAGATTCATCATAATGACTCCACCTCTAGATTATTGGCATTCACGTTGTTCTTAAGGATTCAACAACAAAAAGTTAACGATAGAGTGGCTTTTTACGGTTATTGCATCTTCAACCCACCACTTGTTAACATTATATTTACAAGACTTAACATCCCAAGAATGTAAAATATTTAACATTTATAACCGTGAAATCACTAAAGTGTGAGCTTGCGTCCTAATTATTGTCATAAATATCAGGCAATAAATACGCCCTCCCTCAACCCAAAAACAGCAAACAAGTTGTTAACAAATATTTCATCCTCAATCGCTAACCTCATTAACCAAATTAATGTAACAACCAGCAATGCATTTGATAAACAAATAGCAAACGTTTGCTTTTGAGCAAAAAGTTAGCATTCGTCAATGAAATATCGATTTTTTCATCAATAACCCTGTTTAGCATATTGCCAATTGTGAATGATAAGTGTAAAAAGCGAGGGCGAAATTATTCTCCGTTTATTTATATGTGAACAGTGTGTAATTTTAGGATTTTACATTTTATTAGCACAGAGGTTATGGAAGTGTTAAAAGAAAAGAGTTTGCTAAACAACATTGGCGTGCAAGTCGTCATTGCAATGATCGTGGGTACAGCCGCTGGTGCTCTAATGGGTCACGACGCTACGGTCTTCGCGCCACTTGGTGCTATCTTTATCAACCTAATCAAAATGCTAGTAATCCCATTGGTTGCTGTCGCTTTGATTTCTGGTGCTGCTGGTCTTGGTAATAGCCAGTCTGCAGGTAAAGTTGGCTTAGTAACACTAGGTTACTTTGGTCTAACATCTGCTCTTGCAGTAGCACTTGCTCTATTTATGGGTGAAGTATTCCAACCGGGCATCGGCATCGACGTTTCTGGCGTTGAAGGCATGTTCTCAGCTGAATACGCTTCTAAAGGTGAGCTGCCAACTTTCTGGGCTACCATCACTGGTATGATCCCAACCAACGTTTTCCAGTCCCTGAATGATGCGAACATCCTACAGATCCTAGTTTTCTGTATGTTCTTTGGTATTGCGATTTCTCAACAAACTAAAGAACGCCGTGATCCTATCATCAACGGTGTTAACTGCATTGTTGACGCGATGGTTTGGATGATCAACAAGGTGATGATCATTGCTCCTATCGGTGTATTCGGCCTGATGGCTGAAGCTGTGGGTACGTTTGGTTTCGGCGCACTGATGGTTGTATTCAAACTGTTCGTTGTGTACACGGCCGCTATCCTAATTTTTGGCTTCGTAGTCTACCCTGCAATGGTTCATATCTTCACTAAGACCTCTGCGAAGAAATTCATCTCTTCAATGAAGAAACCACAAGCAGTTGCACTATCAACAGCATCTTCAATGGCGACACTGCCAGTAACGATGGATACTTGTGAAAAAGACCTAGGCGTTAGAAACTCTACCGCTTCGTTCGTTCTGCCTCTTGGCGCAACGATCAACATGTCTGGTAACGCGATTTACTACGGCTTGGTAGCAATCTTCTTTGCTCAGCTATTTAACATCGACCTAGGCATGGGCGCTTACATCGCGATCATCGTAACGTCTACTCTTGGTGCAGTTGGTCAGGCTGGTGTACCGGGTCCATCATTCTTGGTTGTTGCGGTTCTACTAGCGGCTGGTATTCCAATTGAAGGTCTGCCACTACTATTCGCTCTTGACCGTATCTTCGATATGATTCGTACTGCTCTGAACATCACGGGCGATGCAGCATGTGCTGTTATTGTTGATGCACTTGTAGAAGAAGAAGTACAAGCAAATAAAGAAGTTGAGCTGAGTAAGCAAGAAGCTTAATTTTCCGTAATTCAACTTTTAAGAAGCCGCTCAAATTGAGCGGCTTTTTTTATCCAACTTTTGCATTAGGTAACCATACAAACAGAAACTGGTAGCATAAATTATTTATCATGATATAACGCACCTATAAAACAAAAAATATCAGTGCTAGGTTGTCTCATGAGTCTAAAGTTGTCTTTAGACCTGATCTCCAATACAGATTGGTCTATTCAAAAAAATCAAATAGTTGTACATGAAATCATTCATCGTACGGCGTTCTGCCACCTGCTACTAAGCTTATGTTTTCCTAGCCGTGGCTTCACAGGCTATGCCCGTATTTTCATCAAAGCGTGGCGTGAGAAATCTCAAACTTTCTTGTTAGAATTCAGTGGCAAGTATTGCGAACCACAAAACAAACATCTTCCACAGGTGAACCAGAATGTTTGATTTTGGTTTGGCAGGTCTGCTCTACCCAAAAGCCATTACATTATATGTCACCATAGCCGCTGTTCTCTTGTGGCAGCTGTACTATTGCTATCGCCTGAAAAGTCGCAGCGAGCGCGTTTTAGGCACCCATCATGCGCCCTACATCGCATACTCTGCCTGCATCATTATCTGGATTGGCAGCAATGCCTATTTTCATACTGACCTATTGGTAAACTTTGGCTCAGAAGGCGGCGTTTTCATGGCGAAACTGGCTAATCTCGCGTCCTTCTTCTCTTTTGCCTTTGCTTATTACTTTTCCTGTCAGCTAATCGCCGAACAAAAAAACAGGGGTACAAAAAGATGGCAGCAACTGATATTTGTAGTGCTGTCAGGGTATTCACTTTTTATAAATTTACGTCCGGATTTAACGGTAGAGAATGTCTCTATACAGGGACCCAGTGAGTTCGTAATTGAATTTGGCTCTCAGACCGCCTACTTCTTTAATTCCATCCTGATACTGATTACGCTTACACTCATCAACCTTGCTCGTATGCGAGTCAACAGTAGCAAACTGACACTGGCTAAAAGCAACTACATGATCGCAGGAATCTTGGTATTCATGCTGTCAACTACGGCCATCCATCTCGGCATGACCTATTTTCTTGGCGACTTTTCACTGACATGGTTGCCACCAGCACTCTCCATCAGTGAAATGCTATTTTTTGGCTACGCTTTACTCACCTCTCGCTTCTATAGTGCGAAATATCTCGCCTACATCGCCGTCAGCACGTTGTTGGTGTGCGGTATTTTTGTATTGCCGTTAGGCGCGGTATTGATGCCAATAACCGAAGGCAACCAATGGCTTATTTCCATTCCGATCTGTGCACTGATTGGTGTTACCTGGCATTGGCTCTATCGTCGAGTGAGCCGTTTGGTCTCCTATTTTGTCTATTTTAAAAAGCAAACTCCGGTGCAACAAATTTTGGCTCTAGAAGAGGACTTTAAGCGCTCCATTGATGATGCGATGGAAAAGCTTGGGGTGCTGCTCGATATCCCCAAAGACAAACTGCAATTGGTCAACAGCCACTGCTCTGAGACGTTCTATGAAGACTATCTGCATTCTGATAAATCGGTTCTGCTTCTTGATGAACTGTCTGAAGAGATAAAGTACACCTCAGCCAACAGCAGTACATTGAGAAAGCTCTACAATAAAATGCGTTCCAGTGATACGGCACTGGTCATGCCGATTTATGGCCATAGCCGCTCGGTCTCTCACCTGTTGATTTCTTCCCATAAGCGAAATCAGAAGCTGTTTTCTAACGAAGAGATTTCCGCCTTACAAACGCTGCTGACTCGTGTGCAAAGCACGATTGAGGCAGATAGAAAAGTTCGTCAAAGCCGAGCACTCGCCCACTCCATTGCTCATGAAATGCGTAACCCTCTTACGCAAGTACAATTGCAATTTGAGGTTTTGACTCAACATATTGAATCCCAGTTTCCACCAGAAACACTAAAAGGCGACATCAATAAGGGGCAAGCGGCAATTCAGCGTGGTCGGCAACTGATTGATATCATATTAAGAGAGGTCAGCGACACATCGCCCGAACAAGAGCCACAAGTAGCAACTTCTATTCACAACGCGGTGAATCAGGCGATCACTCGCTATGGTTTTGAGAACGAAAAGAGTCTCGATCGAGTAAAACTGCCTCAACAAGATGATTTTGTGGTGATGTTAAATGAAACCCTGTTTAACTTCGTTATTTTTAACTTGATCCGCAATGCGGTTTATTACTTTGACTCTTATCCTGCAAGTCAAATTGAAATGAGTACTCAAACTGGACCGTATGAGAACGTATTAATCTTTCGTGATACCGGGCCTGGCATCGATAACACCATTGTGCATAAGATCTTTGACGACTTCTTTTCCTACCAAAAAAGCGGTGGGAGTGGTCTGGGGCTAAGTTATTGTCAGCGAGTAATGCGTTCATTTGGCGGGCGAATAGAATGCCACTCTGTAAAGGGAGAGTTCACAGAGTTCTATCTTTACTTTCCTGTCGTACCGAACTCACCAAAAGCAGAGACGTTTAGAGTTAACTCCGAACACGGAAGCACTACAAAAGACGAAGCTAAGTCTAATGTAATGAAAGAGTTAAAAGTCGGCGAACATGCACCAACAGTGCTCATTGTTGATGATAAAGAGGTGCAACGCACATTAGTTCAGCTGTACTTGAAACAATTAGGTGTCCAATGTTTGCAGGCAAATAACGGCGCGACTGCAATAGAGATGATTCAATCCCACAAAGTCGATTTGGTTCTGATGGATGTGCAAATGCCGGTTATGAATGGTTTTGATGCCAGCCAACGTATTAAAGCAATCTCTCCTTCCGTCAAGGTTATCGCGTTATCAGGGGAATCTGGAGATTTAGAGCTCGCACAGATTTCTAAACTCATGGATGGCCGCTTGAACAAGCCAACAACCTTAAATGCGTTGCGAGAGGTAATACAGACGTGGCTCATTCAAAACCAACCCACTGAGTCAAACTCACTTTAAATTACTTGGCATAGCTTATGCTTATACAAGTAGAGCTACCTAAATCATAGCATTAGGCACGGGTAGAAAAATGTTAAAGGGAGATGACAATGTTACCCAGCAGAGACACATATCGCAGCTTGATTCATCATGGTATTAAAGCACTATTGTTAGATCGTATCGGTCACTATTCCGAAAATGAATATCACCAATACCTCAATCTAATGACGGGTAAGTCATCATGCGGCATCATGACCAATGACGAACTCGCTGCCACAGTAGATAACCTTTTGTGTGAAGGCTATTTAGAAGATGTCAAAACGCGTATCCCCCAATACCAGAATGTCGCCTAAACTATAAATTAGAGACAAGGATTGCCGCCATTGTCGCGGCAATTTTTGTATCCAATTGTCTCGAGCTATTCACATTGCGTCAGATTCCGCTAGACTGTGAACAACTCAATAACCAGGTAGTTTTCTGCAACATGAAGCAAATTCTTGATTTTATTCCACTCATTGTCTTCTTTGCCTTGTATAAGATGTACGACATTTACGTTGCGACCGGAGCACTCATCGTCGCGACCGCTATTCAAATCGTCCTGACGTTTGCGCTTTACAAAAAAGTGGAAAAAATGCAGTTAATCACTTTCGTGATGGTGGCTGTATTTGGTGGCATGACCATATTTCTCCACGATGACAACTTCATTAAATGGAAAGTGACCATTGTTTACATGGTATTTGCTATTGGTCTTGCGGTCAGTCACGCGATGGGCAAATCAGCAATAAAAGGGATGCTAGGAAAAGAGATCTCTCTTCCTGAAAACATTTGGACACGCATCAACTGGGCTTGGGTCGGCTTCTTCTCTTTCTGCGCAGGCTTAAACATTTATGTTGCCTACGAACTGCCACTCGATGTCTGGGTTAACTTTAAAGTGTTTGGTCTGCTGATAGCGACATTCAGTTATATGATCGCTACAGGTTTTTACATCTACAAACATATGCCAAAAGAGCAGAAAAATAGCTCCTCCGATGTTTCGGTTGATGAATAACGGCTCAGCTTTGCTATAATCCGCGCAAATTATTTTTAACAGCGACCTTCGGGTCGCTGTTTTGTTACTGTTCCAATTAATATTTGCGCTTGTTATCCATCGTAGTAACTAACAGAACATCCTGGCAGATTAAAATGCTTGGGAACTTTTACTTACTGAGATTGGTCCCATTTAAGCGCTGACGATGATTTAGGATGTCACAATGAGCCAAGAATTTAACTCTCCGAAAGGCCAACTACTGCTTCGTACCCTCGCAATGCCTGCTGATACAAATGCGAACGGCGATATCTTTGGTGGCTGGATTATGTCTCAGCTTGATTTAGCTGGTGCTATTTTGGCGAAAGAAATTTCTTCCGGACGCGTCGTCACCGTTTCTGTTTCGAGCATTACGTTTAGAAAACCAGTGAGCGTCGGTGATGTCGTCTGTTGTTACGGTGTATGTAAAAACATCGGCCGCACTTCAATGAGTGTCGACCTTGAAGTGTGGGTAAAACCGGTGAAAGTAGACGGCATTGAAGATCGCTTTATGGTGTGTGATGCAACCTTTAATTACGTCGCGATCGACAGTGAAGGTAAACCTCGCCCTATCGCAAAATAGGTTTGAAACGGTTCTAATAGAAGGAAAATTCTCACATTTTCTATTGTTAACTTGTGAGAGCCACCAAAAAGTCGTTAAATTAGGACTTCAACCTACCAATTAAGGAACTATGCTATGTGGTATGTCATCTTTTCTCAGGACATCGAGAATTCATTAGAAAAGCGTATGAGTGTTCGCCCTCAACACCTGGAACGTTTGCAACAACTTCAGGACGAAGGACGACTTCTTACCGCAGGCCCAATGCCAGCGATTGATTCTGACAACCCAGGAGAAGCGGGATTTACCGGTTCCACCGTCATAGCAGAGTTTGATTCTTTGGAAGACGCAAAAGCCTGGGCAGATAAAGACCCTTACGTGGCGGCGGGCGTTTACGAAAACGTGATCGTCAAACCGTTCAAAAAAGTGTTTTAATTTATGAAAAAATTACTGTGTTTGTTTCTGGCGCTTGGTGCGTTAGCAGGCTGTACGTCTACCGCGGATAAAGAGCGTCAGCTGGAACTGATGGCATCTAATCGTGCCGGTGTTCTCTCTGCTGGTCTACCTATGGAATATGGACCTCTGCAAATTATGCGGGTTTCTTCTAACAAGAATGTCGTTGAAATGATGATGATTTATAACGACGGCGCGATGGGAGCGAAACCATTAGCACAAATGCTTAACTCGAGTATCTACACATTCTGCCACAAACCAGAAATCCGAGATCATATCAATATGGGTTTAATGTATAGAGTGAAAGTGCGTAACACGCGCGGTCAATTGATGGCGGATGAACTGATTTCAGAGCAACGCTGTAGCAATTAATCACAGTAATTTGCCGAGCGAGCTCAGTATTGGATACCGTCCAAGCATCGCATTTGAATGGCTGGTTAAAAGATACAAAAAAGCAGGGTCTCACCCCTGCTTTTTCTTTAACTGCTGTTTATGCTAGCTCAGTACGTAGCTTTTTCGCTGCTGAGACTAAGTTCGCCAACGCTGCCTCTGTCTCTGCCCAGTTTCGTGTTTTTAGACCACAATCTGGATTCACCCATAAACGTTGTACCGGAATTTTTTCTGCCGCTTTCTTGATCAGACCTTCAATCCACTCTTCACTTGGAATGTTTGGTGAGTGAATATCATAAACACCAGGGCCGATTTCATTTGGATAATTAAACTCTTCAAACGCTTTTAGCAATTCCATGTTTGAACGTGACGTCTCAATGGTAATCACATCTGCATCCAGTGCCGCAACTGAATCAATGATTTCATTGAACTCGCTGTAACACATATGAGTATGAATCTGTGTCTCCGGCTTCGCACTACCTGCAGAAATCTTAAACGCATCCACAGCCCATTCCAGGTAAGCTTTATGATCACGCTTCTTAAGCGGTAACCCTTCACGAATCGCAGGCTCGTCAATCTGGATGATATTAATGCCTGCATTTTGTAAGTCAGAAACTTCATCTCGCAGCGCCAGCGCCAACTGTTGGGTAATTTCCTTACGCGTAATATCTTCACGTGGGAATGTCCAACACAGAATCGTAACAGGGCCGGTCAGCATTCCTTTCATTTGTTTGCTGGTCAAAGATTGTGCATACGTTGACCACTCAACCGTGATTGGTTTTTCACGCTCGATATCCGCAACGACAATAGCAGGCTTCACGCAGCGAGAACCGTAACTCTGAACCCAACCGAATTTGGTTGTTTGGAAACCAGCCAGATTTTCTGCGAAGTATTCAACCATATCGTTACGCTCAGCTTCGCCGTGCACCAACACGTCCAGATCCAGCGCTTCCTGACGTTTCACCGCATCAGCAATATGCCCTTTAAGTGCGGAAATATAATCTGATTCAGAAAGTTGACCAGAGCGATACGCGCTGCGCTGAACACGAATTTCACCGGTTTGAGGGAAAGAACCGATAGTCGTGGTTGGCAACAGTGGTAAACCCAGTACTTCGGCCTGATGCGCCGCACGTTCAGGATAAGGAGCACTGCGTTGTGTTAGCTCCGCGGTGATGCGATTGATACGAGCCTGCACCTGAGGTTTATTCACGTGTGTCGCCGTTTTACGCGCTTTGATTGGCTGGCTGTAAGTATCACATGCCAGAATCGCATTTTGATCGCCGTCCAGTGCTTTACCTAGCAGGGCTACCTCGGTAACTTTCTGTTTCGCAAAGGCGAACCAGCTTTTTACTTCTTCACTCAGCGCTGTTTCAAGCTCTAGATCTACCGGGCTGTGCAGTAATGAGCATGAGCTTGCAACCCACAACTTATCGCCTAGCTTCTCTTTTACCGGTTGTAATCTCGCCAGTTGCGCACTTAGATCCGCTCGCCAAACATTGCGTCCATTGATAACGCCAGCCGATAAAACCCAACCTTGTGGTAGTTTTTCCACAACTTCATCAAGCTGGTCTGGCGCTGCCGACAAGTCAATGTGCAAACCATCAACAGGTAACTCGACAATTTTGTCCAGTGTATCTGTAACAGCGTCAAAGTAAGTCGTTAGCAGCACTTTTACGTCACTGCGGATGATTTGATACGCCAGTTTGAATGAATCCGCCCATTGACTTTCCAGCTCAAGAGACAGAATAGGCTCATCAATTTGTACCCATTCCACACCCAAAGCAGCCAATTTAGCCAAAATTGCTTGATACGCGGTGAGCAATCTTGGTAACAGTGACAGGCGGTCAAAGCCTTCTTCAACTTCTTTACCCAAGTACAAGTAACTTAATGGACCAAGTAGAACAGGCTTAACCTTGTGTCCCGCGTTAACGGCTTCACTCACCTCTTCAAATAGCTGCGGCCAGCTCACCTCAAAAGTATCGTCTTTGCTAAATTCAGGCACAATGTAGTGGTAGTTGGTATTGAACCACTTAGTCATGTCAGAGGCAGCTGCACCTGCACAGCCACAACCGGCCTGTGACTGGCCTCGACCAACCTTGAACAAAGTATCAAGGTTAGGTGTGCCCTCGGCATGACGCTTTGGTACGTGGCCCAGTAACAATGTTGTTGTCAGTACGTGATCATACCAGGCAAAGTCGCCGGCAGTGGCGAAACTCAAACCCGCATCACTTTGTACTTGCCAGTTGTTTGCTCTTAGCTGTGCGCCAACCTGCTGGAGTTGTGCTTGATCGATTTCTCCGCGCCAGTATTTCTCCTGCGCAAATTTCAGTTCACGTTTTTCACCAATGCGTGGGTAGCCAAGTATGTGTGTGATTGTCGCCATTTCCCTAGTCCTTATTATTCAGTTTATTTTGGTCAGAACATCTCTGGCTTAACCGTTAGGATGTCTGGATGGCTAAACTATCTCTCTCAGACTAAAATTGGACAAGGTCTAAATATTCAACTTGTTTATTAAAAAAATTCATAATGCGATCGTAAAACGCACCAATACCTTTAATTAATAGACGTCTAGACGTTTACATTTCTATGTTTTGCAGTTAAGTTAATTAAGTTCATGGTGAGCATTAAAGGATGAAAGAGATTCATGATAGAGCTAAAACACTTGCGTACTATTACCTCGCTTCGAGATACGGGCTCGCTGACGGCCACGGCAACTGCGTTGCATTTGACTCAATCAGCTCTTTCGCACCAAATTAAGGATCTGGAGTCTCGCATTGGTGGCCAGTTATTTCTTAGGAAAACCCGCCCGGTGAAATTCACTTCAGAAGGTGAAATTCTATTGCGCCTTGCAGAAGATATTTTACCGAAACTCGCTAGAGCAGAGAATGAACTGGCAAGTTTGAAAGAAGACGTTAATGGCCGATTGCACATGGCTATCGAATGTCATTCTTGTTTTCAATGGCTGATGCCTGCCCTTAAGGAATACCAGTTGGCGTGGCCTAGTGTGACGCTGGATTTTTCTTCAGGCTTTGGATTCGAGCCTTTACCTGCCTTACTCGCCGGAGAGCTGGATCTGGTTATTACTTCGGATATTCAGCCGCGTTCAGAGGTGCACTACGAGCCTTTGTTTGACTTTGAAATGCGCCTAATCACGTCCACCAGCCACCCACTGGCTGATAAAGCGATTATTGAACCTCAAGATCTTGCCGATCAAACCATGCTCTCTTATCCGGTTCAAAAACAGCGACTTGATGTGGTTAAACACTTCTTACAACCTGCCGGTGTGGAGCCAGCTAAGTGGAAGCAAGCAGACAACACATTGATGTTAGTGCAAATGGTTTCGGCTGGATTAGGGGTTGCCGCGCTGCCTAACTGGGCAATTTCAGAATTTTCTCGACAAGGATTAATTACCAGTAAGCCATTTGGCAATGGGCTGTGGCGTCGTCTGTTTGCTGCTGTTCGAAACTCAGAGAAAGACAAACGCTATTTACAGGCGTTTTTCGCAACCGCAAGACAACAATGTAAAAGCCACCTCGATGGCATCAAGATGGCTTAAGAATGGGAGATGTTGAACGTTGTTAGCGTTCGTACGATTTGAATTGGTTTGTGAGAGGGTCGTACTGGTAGCCAAGCATATCCAGCTTGCCTACTACCGACTCTGTATCCATTTCATAAGTCGATACTAATTCGTCAAAACTGTCACACTCTAAGCGTAGTTTTTCGTTGACGATACCTAACAGAATAATGCTATCCAGATTACCTACATTGCTTAAATCCATCGCGACACTCCTCTTCGACAAGGTTTATACCCCAAATAACCTCAAGTGATCGGGTATATATACAGCGTAGACATAATCTGGCGAATTTAAAGTGAGCCCACTCTAGATCGTGAGCTCACAAACGGGATATTAAGCGATCATTGAAAACAAGCTTTGCAGGCTTGTCATAGAAACAAGAGCAAATAAGAAAGCGATACTAAGCTGCACTTTCTCAGGTTTTTTATGGGTGAAAATGTGCCAACACCAAACCACGATAGAAGAGATCAACATCGCCAAGGCAATGAGTATTGGTTGAGTTGCGGCACTCAATGCTGCCTCATCCAACTGGTAAGAGGAAAACAGCGTCGCAATCACCAATAACATGCCAGATACAATACCGGTTACTGGTAAAATTCGATGAAACGCTTGTAAACGGCTTCGCGCAATCGTAAGTAGCAGTTGAGAGAATGAAGCCCCAAGAAAGAAGATCATGAGCGCCATTGCAAACGCCGCTGGCCAGTTAGCCTGTTCAAATACTTGAATGCTGACATAGGCAAACGCCAAACCATTCGCCAGGTGCAATGCCCAAATTGGCCCTTTCTCACGCGTTTTTTTGGTCTGAACCTGAGAATAGAAATAGAAGATCGCAAACACCACCATAAACGCCTCAATGCGCAATGATGCGACTGCCAGCCACATGACTCCTATTGCAGGTAACATTTTGTGTAGACGACCTCGCTGACCCGGACAAATATCGCCCTTGATTAAAAGCAAAGTCAGTAGCGCTTGTGCGCCAAATAACATAGGAGGAAAAGTAACCAGCAATTGTTGAATCATGATGTAGCAAGCTCAAAAGTCGTTTGGGGTGGCGATAATAACAAATCACCTATCGCCAAACCACCTAAACCCTATACGGCCATTCATCGGCTCTGCTCACCTTTCGAACTCACTTCTACAGCATTTTCTGATTACGTATTGAAGGCAGAGGCTTTCATTACCCCGAACCCAAGCTAAATAAACTCTGGCAATATTTAGTTTGCTTCAGATCCGTGGCTGGCACCGCCGGGGAAAACAAATACCCTTGAAGGTAATCGACCCCAAGGTCGGCCAGAATACGCCGCTCTTGTACTTGCTCGACGCCTTCTGCAATCACTTTTACTCCCAATTGGTGAGCCAGCTCTGTGATCATTTTAACAATGTAATAATTACTGCTGCCCTCATGAATATCCGCCACGAACTTACGGTCAATTTTGAGTAGATCAAACTGTCCTTTTCCGAGATAAGAAAAAGAAGCGTAGCCGGTACCAAAATCATCAATGGCGATTTTTATCCCTTCTTGCCTGATCTGCTTCAAGGCTTGAGTATGCGCTTCATCTTGCTCAAAGTAAGCCGATTCGGTTAATTCTAATGTCACCAGTTCAGGATTGACGCTGCTGGATTTAATCAAATCTAATGAACGTTGCAACACCTGTAATACATCTAACTTAGTGTTGAGAGAGCGGTTAATAGACAGTCCTACATTATCGTCATAGAAGCCTTGTAATTCAGACCAGCGCTCCAGCGCGATTCGACAAACCATATCGTCTAACTCGGCGATTAATTCCAGATCTTCGATAACCGAAATCATCTCTTGCGTAGTGTAACTACTATTTTCATGGTGAAACCGCGCTAACGCTTCAAATTTAATGACTTTACCCGAGTAGGTGTCCACAATCGGCTGAAAATAGACATCTACAAGTTCACCATCGATTTTCTTTTGAAGGAAGGCTTCTAAGTGCTGGCGTTTTAGCAGCTCGGTATGCAGCGTGCTGTTATAGAAATTGAAGTATCCACCTTCACCTACTTTAGACGACACCATCGTTTGAACCGCCAAAGCTAACGCCTTTTTTGGACTGCTCGTATCGTAGCCAAGTACGGACACGCCAGTTTGTCCTTCAACAATCGTGTCATGAACCATTGTGCCCATCTCACTTTTTAATTCCGTGAAGAATCCCTTCATAGCCACTTCGATTAGCTTGATGGTGCTTAGCCACTGGCAACGCGGTGTTTGCAAGCACACGACAAATACGTTCCGAGTTAACTGACCGGCTAGCTTTGTGTAGCGGCTGCGCGTGATAAAGTCAGCAAACCCTAGCTGCTGCTCCACTAAGCGCTTCTGACTAAAGTTCGGCCTCAGCGTCATGATGATATTGAGATCTTGATGGCCGCTCTCTCTGGCGAAGTGCTCTAGTTTGTTTTCAAATTGGTCTTTTGTGGGCAAAAACGAGAACCAGTCTCGAGCCTGCTCACTGCGATTTTTCATCCATACCAAGGACGCAGAGATATCCGTAGAGAACCCGAGGAACAATACTCGCCCAGATTGAAAATTCAGCCGATAAGCGTAGAGATGGTGAGCTTGATGACCACCGCTCGCGGTTCGGGAAAAAAGGTTGCCACTCCAGTAACCATCTTTCTCGATACGGTTCCAGATCTCAGCATAAAAGGATTGACTATGATGTGAGGAACGAAAAACTTCTGTTTTGAGGCCGATGAGATCGCTATTTCTATAGCCCATTTGCAGTTCGAAAGCTCGGTTACACCCAAGTATATTGGCGTTAGCGTCCGCGATTAAAACACCAACATTTGGTAGGTCGAACAGAGTCTCCAATATTTTAGCCTGCTCCCCTCCACCGACAATGCTCATCAAAGGCGTGACGGTACCTTTCACCACGCAGCCATTTACCTTCTCGAAGTTCATCGTGGCACAAACAAGATCGATTTCGTTTGATGCTAAACAACACGAAAAATGGCCCTCGCCGCCGAGTAGATCCACTTCGCTGATTTGCTGCTGGAAGTTTTCCCTTTGCTCCGAAGACATTTGATCAAGCATGTCCTCAAAGCTTTGAAAACCAAAAACCTCGTCCATGCTCCGCTGGTCGCACTCATACTCGCGAGTACAATGATTGTAAGACCACTCAATAACTGTTGTATGATTGAGTTCGGGTTGTACTCGACCTAGTGCTATCTTTGCTGAATTCCTCATTACCTAGCCTTTCCTTCTTAAACCCTAACTTCGACTGCTCTGGCTTAGCGTGACAAACATAACCGCCTGAATCGCGTTATATTGCTGTGCACAATCTGATTATATACAGGAATAAAGATAAGAACACGGTTGCTTATCTCTTGTATTAAGATTGGGACACTATTAGTCGCAACCCTAATAACCACAAGGGATTCAAGGTGATATTAGATAAAAATCCATCGTTAACTCCGTCCAATTTTTACAATCTAAATAAAACTCGATGAACTAAGCTTGAATAAACAAGTTTGGTATAGATACCTGATCATCAAATCGCTATAATTCGCGCTCCCTGGAACAGAGAGCAAAATATGACCAATAACATCACTCCTATTCATGAGTACAAAAAATACTGGGCCGAGTGTTTTGGTTCGGCACCTTTCTTGCCGACCAGCCGCAAAGAAATGGATGCCCTAGGATGGGATAGCTGTGACATTATCATTGTGACAGGGGATGCCTACGTGGATCACCCAAGCTTTGGTATGGCGATCATTGGCCGTCTACTAGAAGCGCAAGGCTTCAGAGTTGGTATCATTGCTCAACCTGAATGGCAGAACAAAGACGCATTCATGCAGCTTGGTCAGCCAAATCTGTTCTTTGGGATCACAGCGGGTAACATGGACTCCATGATCAACCGCTACACCGCAGATAAAAAACTTCGTCACGATGATGCGTACACACCGAATAACGAAGGTGGTAAACGTCCTGACCGCGCGACCTTAGTTTATTCACAGCGTTGTCGTGAAGCCTATAAAGAAGTGCCTATCGTACTAGGTGGTATTGAAGCCAGCCTACGACGCGTTGCGCACTATGACTACTGGTCAGATAAAGTTCGTCGCTCGATTTTGCTTGATGCGAAAGCCGACATTTTGTTATTTGGTAATGCTGAGCGTGCACTGGTGGAAGTGGCACACCGCATCGCAAACGGCGAAAATATTTCTGACATGACGAACATTCGTGGTACAGCGGTTAACCTGCCTGCAGCACCAGACAGCTATACCATCATCGACTCGTCTCGTATTGAAAAACCACGTAAAGAAGCGTTCGTACCTAAGAACCCATACGAGGTAGAAACGCAGTGCGACACCAAGAAAGACGAACCAGCTGCGGCGCAGCCAATCACTATCCGTCCGTCACGTCATGATGCTAAAACCACAGCGGTACGTTTACCTAACTTCGAAAAACTTAACAACGACCGTATTCTGTACGCGCACGCAAGCCGTGTGATGCACCTGGAAACTAACCCATACTCTGGACGAGCGTTGATTCAACGCCACGGCGACCGTGAACTTTGGGTTAACCAAGCCCCGATTCCGTTGACCACAGAAGAGATGGACTTTGTGTTTGGTTTACCATACGCACGTGTCCCTCACCCTATGTATGGTAAGGCGAAAATCCCTGCGTATGACATGATCAAAACATCGGTGAATATCATGCGCGGCTGTTTTGGTGGTTGTTCATTCTGTTCGATTACCGAGCACGAAGGACGAATCATCCAGAACCGTTCTAAAGAATCGATCATTAACGAGATAGAAGAAATTCGCGACAAAGTTCCAGGCTTTACTGGCACGATTTCCGATCTTGGTGGCCCTACCGCGAACATGTACCGTCTGGGTTGTAAAGATCCGAAAGCGGAAGCGAACTGTCGTCGCCCTTCTTGCGTGTTCCCAGGTATCTGTAACAAGCTAAACACAGACCACAAACACACCATCGACCTTTACCGCGAAGCGCGCAAGGTTGAAGGCGTTAAGAAGGTAATGGTAGCGTCGGGCGTACGTTACGATCTTGCGATTGAGTCACCAGAATACGTGAAAGAGTTGGTCACTCACCACGTTGGCGGCTACTTGAAGATCGCACCTGAGCATACTGAAAAAGGCCCTCTGGATCTGATGATGAAACCAGGCATGGGTACGTATGACCGCTTCAAAGAAATGTTCGAGAAGTACAGTGCTGAAGCAGGTAAGAAACAGTATCTGATCCCTTACTTTATCTCTGCGCACCCGGGCACTGAAGATGAAGATATGCTGAACCTTGCGCTTTGGTTGAAGAAGAACAACTTTGAGTGTGACCAGGTACAAAACTTCTACCCATCGCCAATGTGTAACGCAACATCAATGTACTACTCAGAGACTAACCCTCTGAAACGCGTGAAGTACAAACAGCGTGAAGACATTCCTGTCGCTAAAGGTGAGCGTCAGCGTCGTCTGCATAAAGCTCTGCTGCGTTACCACGATCCGGCAAACTGGCCAATGATTCGTGAAGCATTGGTTAGCATGGGCAAAAAACATCTGATTGGTGACAAAGCCACTTGTTTGGTTCCGGCTGAAGACATTGATGCGCAAACACCTGCACAGCGTCGTAAATCCGGCCGCCACGGTGCAAACCGCTTTGCGACTAAGCACACCAAGAACCAGCCTGGTTTTGGTGGTCACCTAGAGAAACGCTCTGAGGGTGGTTCTCGTGACGGCAAGCCTTCTGGCAACCGCAATGGCTCTGGTAAAGCGCAAGGTGGCCAAGGTCGTGGTAATAACAACGGCCAGCGAGCAGGCTCTAACTCAAACCGCCCGAATGGCGGTAAGCCACAAGGTCAGGGTCACCCTCAAGCTCAGGGTAAACCAGCCGGTCAGCGCAAACCTAAGCGTCGATAACCATCGAAACAACGGAATCTAATAAAGGGCTCCAGAAGCAATTCTGGAGCCCTTTTGTTTTGCGTGTTACGCTTTCAATCAGTCACTTATACTGGTGAATCGTTTATAACATTGACAACTTTTTCACGCTTATAGAGAATAATGTTCGTCAAGGGCAAACCGACATTGCCGAGATTGGATAAGAATGAATGAAACGTGTACTTTTAGTAGAAGATAATCGAGAAATCGCTGGAATGCTGTTCGATTATTTCGAGTGTGCTGGCATGCAGCTTGATTACGCTGACAACGGAGAGCTTGGTCTTAAGCTTGCCCTAAGTAACTCTTTCGACATTATTTTGCTCGATTTAATGTTACCGCGTATGGATGGTTTAACGCTGTGTAACAAGTTAAGAGACGCAGGAAATAATACCCCTGTACTCATGCTGACCGCTCTAGATAGTCACGACGATATGCTGAAAGGCTTTGCCCATGGAGCGGATGACTACCTGACTAAGCCTTTTGACCTCGATATTCTCGAAGCTCGCATGACTGCGCTAATAAAACGCTATCGTGGTACCGTTGCCTCAAGCCAACTCCAGTACGGTGAAGTAACGATTGACCAAAAAACGCACCAGGCGTATCGCCAAGGCAAGCAGTTGGCACTAAACCCAACCACTTACACCATTCTAGAAATGCTGGTACAAAGCGCACCAGAAATCGTAACCCGAGAAGACATAGCCTTTCGTTTATGGCAAGAAAACGAGCCAAATAACGATGTGCTTCGCAGCCACATTTATCAGCTGCGCGGACAACTCGATAAACCCTTCGAGGAGCACTTGCTCAAAACCATTCCTAAAGTCGGCTTTCGTTTGGAGCCGGGAGCATGATTCGTCGCTTACTCGGTAATACGAAAAGTATGACCGGTCGACTCGAACTGTTTTTCTTGCTGGTTTCCGTCGTGATCGGATTGCTCTGCTTTGCGTTAGTAAGTGGATCACTGCTTTGGTCAGAAGATCGCGTCGGTGAACGCCGAATTATGATCGACAAAAAAGAAGCCATTGAGCATTTTAAACAGACGCCTTCCGAGGGAGTCATAAAGCTTGATCTTCTAACAACGGCATACAATGACATCAACCTGGTTCCCGATTTTTACCGCCCTTTCTTGCAAGATAAACACTATTTTTTAGGTGAAGCCGGCGAAGAACCCTATACACGCATGATTTACATGAGCACCTACATGCAGGATGGTGAGGAGCATCCCATCATCTTGATTTCGTTAATTGATGAAATCGAGATTACATGGAGCGAGTTCTCTTATGTTATCGGGTTGGTGCTGGCGGTGGTACTCGCACTGATTTTTGTCTTCGGCAGTTTGTTACTCCGCTTGTCTCAGCGATTAATTGAGCCGATTAACACTCTGAAAACGCAATTGGATGAGCACCAAGGCGATACAACGAAGAAGTTTGTTGTGCCGCCAGGTTCAGCGAAAGAGTTCGAAGCCCTTGCTACTCAACTTAACGAGTATCGCAACGAGGTAAATCAGGTCATTAAGCGAGAACAAGCCTTTGCACGCTACGCCAGCCATGAGCTCAGAACGCCACTGACAGTAATGAAAGGCTCCAGTAGCTTATTAGCCAGAAATTCCAGCACACCATTTCAGGAACGACAGGTTAATCGTATTCAGGACGCAACGCAGCAGATGTCTACCATGGTCGACGCATTGCTGGGATTAGTTCGGTATGAGCGAAATTCGGATGATAGCCCTGTGCGGAGAATTTCTGAGCAGGAGCTACACCACATTGTTTCACTTAGTCAGGCACAGGCTGATGAAAAGTCTCTTGAGTTTGAAGTGACGGTAACAGGCAGCCCACATACAAGAGCAACAACCGCTGTGCTTAATATCGTTCTGAGTAACCTGATTCGAAATAGTATTGCCGCAACCTCTAAAGGCAAAATCTACGTTGAAATGAGCGACGATACTTTGTCTGTCCGAGATGAAGGAGAAGGCTTTTCTTCCGTTCCAGACTCTGACGGACACGGTTTAGGGCTCATGATCGTTGATGACTTGTGCCGCCGCTATGGCTGGCAGTTTGTGATCAATACGCACTCATCAGGCGGGTGTGAAGCGTTGATCAATTTGGCATCTGAACATACCGACGAATAACCTTGAAAAATCAATGGTATTTTTAAGCCTCGCCGCTTTTGTTCTCTTAGCGATAACGGTAAACTGTGCCACCTTTTAAAATGATCAGGTGACACGGTTTATTCCGTCAGGCATCACATGAAACTCTCTGAAAGCCCAATCACTCAACACAGCTTTAACGGTCAGACATTCTTTCTAAAGCGCGATGATTTACTGCATTCCCACTTTTCCGGGAACAAAGCACGTAAATTCATGATGTTATTAGAAGAGCAGGATCCAAATGTTACGACTCTGATTAGCTATGGCTCCGCCCAGTCTAATGCGATGTATTCTCTGGCTGCACTCGCAAAAGTTAAAGGGTGGGCATTCGAGTTTTATGTCAGTCATATCCCGGAGTGGTTAAAAAGCACGCCTATTGGTAATTATAGAGGCGCACTCGATTTAGGGATGCAGATAACAGCGATGAAAGACGTTGGCAGCGAGCTTCACCCTAGCCAGTACATCTCGGATATACGTGGATTGGATGAAACCACGCTGTTTATGCCTGAAGGCGGACGCTCTCAAATTGCCGAAGGTGGCGTAAAACAACTTGCGCGCGAGATTCTCGACTGGACTCGCTTCAGAGCAAAAGAACAGTTTGCGGTTGCGCTTCCTTCCGGTACTGGCACCACCGCATTATATCTACACAAGTATCTCAACCCTCATGGAATAGAAATCTTAACCTGCCCGTGTGTAGGGGATGAAAACTATCTAACTGAGCAGTTCAATATGCTGGGTGAAACCAGTCATCCGCAGGTTTTATCGGTACGGAAAAAACACCATTTCGGACGCCTGTATAAAGAAGATTACGAGACATGGAAAAGCTTGTACGAACAAACGAATCTGGAGTTTGATCTCCTTTACGACCCCTATATGTGGCAATGTCTGGCTTCGTGGCGAAAAAAGAACCCAGACAAGACACTGATCTATGTTCATCAAGGAGGGATACTTGGCAACGAGTCAATGCTGCCAAGATATCAACGAGAATTTGACTAAACGCGCAGCCCTAGACCGCGACTCGAAGATCTATTTGATCAAAGCCAGAATCTCTTTAAACTCTGGCGCTCGACAATCTTCCACCATTTCGTAAAGACACATTTCCAGGCCCGTTAATACGATACCATTGGCGGTTAACTTCGCCAGAGCAAGCGCCTTGTTCGCAGCCGTACGCGACGACACACAATCGGTCACAAGTTCAACACGGTAGCCCGATTGACGCAAAGAAAGCGCAGTTTGATACACACAAATGTGGGACTCAATGCCACAAACCAACCATGTATCCACTTTGGCATTTTCTACCGCTAGCTTAAAACGTTCTTCTTTGCAGCCATCAAATGTGTACTTGGTAATCGGCAAATGTGCTGTCTCTAACTCCACTCGAATAAGCTCAGAGGTTGGCCCTAGCCTTTCAGGGTTCTGCTCCAGCCAGAGAATTGGCAAGTTCAGCGCCTTAGCTCCTTTGACCAACTTGGTGACATTTTCAATCAGCTGGTCACTTTCATGCACTAATGTCGCGAGCTTGCCTTGTACATCCACGACAATCAACCCAGTGTTGTCTTTCGATAACATACTTACCTCCTTTATGTGGTGCTTGACACCCAATAAAACCAGTTGAATATCGATAATGACCTAATATCCACTTGGGTTGGAGAACCTGCGACGGAAAGAGAAGGCTCGCTCACACTATTTTGAGTGCGCCATACCTCTTGCTATTTAAACTTTTCTCGAAACAGTTCAATTAACGCAACCACTTTGTTTGGCAGAAACAAAGCAGACGGATAAATAAGGGTCAAATGTTGCTTTGGGTGAGCGATTTCGGGCAACACTTCGACAAGTAGGCCATCTTGCAACGAGGGCTTTGAATGTGTCTGAGGAATAAAAGCAATACCATTGCCTGCTATCGCCATTGAACGTAACAGGTTGAGGTCATCAGACTTTAATGCAACATCCAGAGCAGGATCTAACAGGTTCGCGTTATAGCGATTAGTCAGCAAGCGATGATGCTTAAGATCGTCCAAAGACTCTAATGGAGGATGAGCCTCAAGGTACGCTTTTGATGCCACAAAATGACTGGTATACGGCAACAGACTAAATTGAATATAGCTGTCATCGGTCACTTTAACGACGCTGGGCAAAAGCTGAAGATCAAACGACTGCCGTTTAAGATCGACACTCTCTTGATGGTTTTCGATCTCCACAGAGATATCTGGGTAACGCTGAGTATATTCTGAAATAATCGCACTAAACGCAGCCGAGCTCATTAACGCGGATGGTATTGCCAATCGCACCTTCCCTGAAAGCTCTTGCTGGTACTCATGCATTGCACTCAAACCCTGCTGGATATGATCGACCGACTGTCCGACCAACTCAAATAAGCGTTTACCGTGCGCAGTTAGTTCAATACTTCTGGTAGTACGGATGAGCAATTGCACACCCAACGCTTTTTCAAGTTCCTGTAATCTGCGGCTCACTTTGGAGCGTTGTAATTGGTTCGCCTCAGCCGCCACACTGATCCCACCATGAACAACAGTCTGGGTGAACAGATAAATATCATCTAAGCTTACGTTCATTGTCCTATTTTTAGGTCACTTATGTTGGTGTTATCATTCTACTGAATTGTTAGTGAGTTATCTATAATCGCTTTCTTTAATCTATCTCCGGAACTTTCAATGACTGCTGACCAACAATTCAGACACTGGATGCGCACATTAATTGTCCTGTTTATCGTTCTATTCTTATACATCGTCATTGCTGACCGTCACGCTCCATTAACCACCGAAGGTCGGGTTCAGGGGTATGTTGTTCAATTAGCTCCAGAGGTGTCTGGCAAAGTCACCGACGTTCTGATTTCCAATAACCAGGAAGTCCGCAAGGACGAAGTGTTATTTAAGATTGACGATCGCAAATACAGAATCGCGCTTGAGCAAGCGAAGTTGTCGCTGCAAGCCGCATATGAAAAAGAGGCGACCCTATATTCTCAGCGAGAGGCAGCGATTGCCAATATCGCCAGAGCGCAAGCGACGTTTGATAATGCACATCGGGAATACGTGCGCTTGCAGAAGCTATCGAGTAAGAAAGTCATTTCCCAATCAGCACTCGATGATGCTTTCGCACAAAATCAGGTATCTAATGCTGCATTAAAAGCGGAAAAACAAAACTTAAAAGTCATTGAAGCCCAGCTTGGTGATCACAAAGGTCAAAGTTCCGCCGTGCGTATCGCTCAAAATGGTATCGACAAAGCGATGTTAGACTTAGCCAATACCGAAATACTCGCGCCAAGTGATGGTGTGGTAACTAACCTGCAACTGGAAACCGGAACCATGGCGAATAGTAACTTGCCGCTTTTAACGTTCGTACCAACGGGTTCTATGTGGGTTGCTGCTGACTTTCGTGAAAAATCGGTCGCTGGCGTCGACAAAACCTATCATGCCTTAGTCACATTCGATGCAAATCCCGGGGTGGTTTACGACTTTGATCTATCCAGCAGAGATTACGGTGTCGCCGCAGCGCAACAAACACCAAATGGTGCGTTGACAAAAGTGGAAGTGAATAACCGTTGGGTACGTGATGCTCAGCGCACACGGGTTAATCTCACCAGTGACGAAGCATTACCAAACGCCCTATTCGTCGGCTCTCGTGCAACCATCGTTTTGTATCCGGACAATAGTGTTTTCTGGCAGATGATGGCTAACGCTCAGATTTACCTCGCGAGTTGGTTCCACTTTATCTACTAGGCGGCAACATGAAAACCTTACGAATTTGGTTCGGCTGCTCTTTAGGTCTCGCACTGAGCATGCTGTTTAACTGGTCATACGGATTCTTTGCCATCATGGTACCGCTGTTTATTCTGGGAAGAATTGACCGTTTTGATCTCCCGTCGTTACTGATGGTGTTTTTCTCTGCCGTTTGGACGACGCTGCAGGCTACTTTCCTGTTGGAGTACTTACAATTCCATCCGGTGCTGATGACTGTAGCGGTCGGCATCATGATGCTGTTTAAGTGTATCGCGATGATGAATCCAAAAACGTTCTTGTTCGGCTACATGGGGCTGCTAGTTGGCTCCATTGTGTTGAACTTCGCCAGCTACGATTTTATGGATATCGAAGAGTTCAACGTCAACATGTGGGTCATCACCTTGTGTAATATTTTTGTTTGTGCACTCGCCTACTGGCTGTTTCCAGAGCCTGATTCACCAACCGAAAACATCGCAATCTCTACCCCCGTGAAAAGAGATATCGACTACATCAGTCAGGTCGCAATGGGTTGGGTAGTCGCGATGGCTGCATTTATCGTTTTCCAGGTTGCTGATTTGTATGATTCGTTGTCTGCACAGGCGTCCATATTGATCATCCTGACGCCAATGACTTTAGCCGGTTCAATGGGCATGGCGAAAATCCGCATAATAGGAACAGCGTTAGGCTGCATCGCAGGGATGGCTGTGCAATTAATCTTGGGCAGTTGGTATGGCCATGGCTTACTTTTCTGGCTGGCATTTACCATTGCGATGGGGCCTTTCTGCCTCTGGCTGACCAAGGGGCAAATAAAAGCTGCGATTGCGTTTTCCGCCATGTCGGCGCTATCAGTGCCCTTAACAACTTCATTGGTTCCAGAGCAAAAGGATGCCTTTTTCTCAATCCTGTACCGTTTCAGCTCCATTTTTGTGGCAGTGCTACTTACCGCAATGGTGATCTGGGTCGTCCATCACTGGATTCGAGTCATGTTATTGAAACACCCCGAAATGCTCCAAAACAACGTCACCCAGCATTAGAAAGCACCATTTGCTGACTGGTTTTCTATACATCGCCGCAATCATGCGGCTTTTTTCTATATTAATTCGTTGTTATATAAATACATTACGAGCATAAAATAATAGTGCTCTCTAAATGAAAATTTAGATATAAAGATAGATATATAAAAACGTTTACCAACATTAATATTTAATTGGCTTTAACAAGCGTAAAAACATTATTAGTGAAAGCTATGTTTCATATGTATATAGAAACAATATTCAAATTAACATAATAAACTTATTGCTTATGAGCATTCCGTAAAAATAAATTACCCATTGCTAATATTAATCTATAATTAAGTCACTCTCATTCTCATGTTGTATTAACTTGAGGCCATATTTATGAAGTCAGCTCTTTATATTTCAACTCTTATTTCGGTAAGTTGCGCTTTTAGTGTGTACGCAGCAGATGATTCACAAGCTTTATTGGATGACGCATTGAGTGCAGCCCCTCCAACCATTCGTGACAAAGTAACGGTGATGGACTGGAACAATAACGTCCTTCAAGAAGGGTCAAGTCAATATACCTGTTTCCCGACTCCCCCTCAGCTAGAGGGCACCGCACCAATGTGTATGGACGGAGCGTGGATGGAATGGGCAGATGCCTGGATGAATAAAAAGCCATTCCAAGCAAAAGCATTGGGTATTTCTTATATGTTGGCCGGTGATGGTGGCGCCAGTAATACCGACCCTTATGCAGAAGGAAAAACCGACGACAATCAATGGATAGTCGAAGGCCCTCACTTGATGATTATTACTCCGGACCAGGCACTACTCGATTCACTACCAACCGATCCCTATTATGGTGGCCCCTATGTCATGTGGAAAGGAACCCCATATGCTCATATTATGATTCCTGTTGGTGCTAGAAAATAGCGCCGTATTAAAAAATCCGATATTCCAGTGTTGGAATATCGGATTTATTTTAGGAAATTAACTAGCTAACCAAATTCTTGCTAATATTCCCATCGGCGTGGAAATACCCGTTGTAATAGAGGTTATCTCACCATTTCTTAAAACATAAATGGTGGGGGTAACAACGACTTTCCAATCTTGCATAATTTTACTTTTAGGATCATTGATATTATTGAATCGATAATCTTTAGACATCATAAACTGTTTCACCCGATCCTCATTGCCTGAAGAACCAGAAACCCCAATTACCGAGTAGTGATCACTTATCCAGTTCACACTTGGGCTAACAAATTTACATGCCGGACACCATGTCGCCCAAAAATAAACAACCACAGGTTCTTCGTGACTTTTCTCGATGACATCAACATATTGACCACTGCTCATGAACGCGCTCAACGCTGGCGCGTTTTGTTTGGGTATATCTTTGGTGCGGTACCAATCAATGCCAACTGAAACAACGGTAACAATGATCACAATTTGTAGGAGTTGGATTAGCCAATGTTGCCATGATTTACGACGACTTTTAGAGCTCATTAACTGTTTTCTCCACTCGCTTGTTTGATCGCACTGACGACAACATCCTCGGTAAGAATGACGGGCAAGGGGATGCCTTGGGGTGCTGCTGGCCCATAGACGATATTAAAAGGGACGCCGTAACGTCCATATAGACGTAGGAAATCCGTTACGGAACTTTCAGGGTGAGTCCAGTCCCCCTTCAATGTCGCGACACTTGGACTTTGTAATAACGAATACACCGGATCTTGCCAGATCACCCCGATCTTGTTCGCTTTACAAGTGATACACCAATCTGCAGTAACGTCCACAAATACGACTCTTCCATTTGCAACATGAGAGTCAATCGCTGTGTTTGACAGCCTCTGCCATGCAAGGTCTTGTGGAAGTGGTGTCGCCCACTTGCTGGCAGTGAAGCTAGCAAGAAGCAACCCACCAGCAATCAAAAATACTGAGGCGGAACCCGTTATCGCCAGCATTTTTTCGCCGTAAACGGTTTTGACCCTCGCCATGATAAAAATAAACCCGGTCAAGCCAGCCAGAATGACCCAGAACAACGGTAAGTGATTAGCAATCAAGGTCAGCAACCAAATACTGGTTGCCAGCATCATCACACCAAAACCAACTTTAACCACATTCATCCACTTACCTGGTTTTGGCAATTTAAGCGCAATACTCGGAAAGACAGCGACCAGAATCCACGGCAACGCCATACCGATTGCCAACGCAGTAAAGACGGCAAACAACGTAAACACATCAGCCCCAAGTGCGAAGGCCACCGCCGTACCCAGAAATGGCGCAGAACATGGTGTCGCAAGTAAAGTCGCAAACATACCCTGAACATAGTGGCCAATAAGAGTGTTATTGCCTTTGGAAGCCAGCCACGTATTCGTGCCAGATGAAAGGCGAATTTGAAATAGCCCAAGCATATTGGCGCCAAAAAGCCCAGTAACCAGCACCATCAAGCCAAGAAACCAAACACTCTGGAACTGTACACCCCACCCGATCGCACTGCCTGTCATTTTAAGCACGGTGATAAAACCCGCCAGAATCCAGAACGACGTCAAAATTCCCAATGAAGAAGCGACGAACTGTGCGCGAATCTGACGACGTTCGACCCCGTGAGCAGTAACGATACTACTCAGCTTCATCCCAAGCACAGGAAGAACACAAGGCATGATATTAAGAATCAGACCACCAAGCAGAGCAAAAACAAATACGCTTGTTAAAGACGTATCTGGTAACGCATCTACGATCGCTGCAGCTTGCGCTTGGCTAACCTCTTCCGCTAATAAGTTATCGTCCTTGATTGAAACAAACAGCGGCTGGTTATTAAGGTCAACCTCTCCCAGCCAGGTATTCACTTTATAACTAGCCGTCAGGACATTGCCTTCCAAATAAGTTCCTTTTAACTTGAAGCTGTAATCTCGCGTGGAGTCATCAACACCATCTACCAATACCTGCGGATGATTCCAACCTTGGGTATTTGTCAGCTTTACCTGCAGTGTCGATTGATTGGCATCCCAATCTGCCTGCGTGACTTCAATAAATGGCGAAAGTTGCGGAACATTACTCAGTGCTTGTGCATAACGAAACATCACCTCTTCATCAACCTGTAAATCTGAAGGCAGAAACGTCAGTTGAATTGGATAGTCCGTCAAAACACAAATCGTGGTGCAGGAAGACAACGTTAATACCGCATCAATAGTAACGGGTTTGCTCATGTCTTCGATGTGCAGTGTGATCGGGAATAAAGTGTCGCCCTTGTAGCCCTGCGTCTCTATGCCCAGTAGTTCGAACTTTTGTGGGTAGGGCCAAAGCCAATCGACTTTGGTCAAATTTTCCGACGCTTGCCAGTCAATAGAGGGAGCAACCCCACCTTCACCCGGTGAACGCCAATAGGTTTTCCAATCTCCCGATAGCTTTACATCCAGATAGCCAGTGACCGTTTTGGCTTGAGGATCTTGCAAGCCGGTCAGTACAAAGCGTGTTTGTACCGGTGGATGTTGAGGGTTGCTCATCCAAAGCGTGTCGGGTGTCTGAGCGGGAAGTTGGAGAGAAAACAAACTTAACAGTAACGTTGTCATGAATATCAACGCGACTCGAGTCATTTTAGTCATATGGTTCATAGTGATTCCTGATAAAAAACAAGTGTAGAAGTTCGCTGGCTACATAAGCCAGAAGTCACTTGTCATTCACGGAAAACACAAAATGTAAGATGAACCCGATGTTTATAAGGTATTGGTTCGGTCCATTGCCTTAACTGTGCAAATACACCACGTCGACAGACCGCCACCAATGTAATGCCCACAAACAAAATAACAATGAACAGCCCGAGATGGTGTTTAGCAAACTGAATGAGCTTATCAGACAATTCACACTTGTTGGCACTTTTTGACTTAGTATCATGAACCTTTTCTTCGGCGACCGAAGCGCTCGCAACCGTCTCTCCGTTCATGGAACACGACGATACAAAGCCGGAGTTATGCATCAGGCACACGACAATGACCCAGCCAATGATAGCCAGGAGCCACTTCGCCTGCTTCTGCGGCGCGCGATGTCGTGAACCCAATAAGATCATAAAAAATCGAATAAAGAAGAAACGCTGAGAATAATACGCGAGTCGGGTGAAAGCTCAAGTCAAACCGAATCAGCTCTATATACGATGAGATAAATCTCAACTTTGCATCGGCTGCATCGACCACAGTGTGATCCGGTTTGACTACAGAACGCCGACATCCGTATCACTTAGTGAAGTGAGTCAGATATGTACTTTTAGTATCAACCTTTACCTAACGTTCTCGTTCTGTAAGGTTTCGCGTTCTTTTCGATAAACTGAAAAATTAAATCTGCGACATCTTTTTTTGTTGCCGTTTCAATGCCTTCAAGTCCTGGTGAAGAGTTAACTTCCATCACAACAGGCCCGCGTTCCGCTCTTAGAATATCGACACCACACACTTTAAGCCCCATCACTTTAGCCGCAGCGATCGCAGTAGCACGTTCTTCTTTAGACAGTTTGACTAACGTTGCTGAACCACCCCGGTGTAGATTTGAGCGAAACTCACCTTCTGCGCCTTGTCGTTTCATTGCAGCGACAACCCTCTCACCGATAACGAAACAGCGAATATCAGCGCCACCCGCTTCTTTGATAAATTCTTGTATCAGGATATCGGCTTTTAGCCCCATGAATGCTTCAACGATAGCCTCTGCAGATTTTGCGGTATCCGCTAATACAACGCCAATACCTTGCGTCCCCTCTAAAAGTTTAATCACACATGGTGCGCCACCAACGTTTCTGATTAAATCTTTCACATTGTCTGGTCGGTTAGCAAACCCTGTACGTGGTAATCCAATACCCTTTCTTGAGAGAAGCTGCATAGAGCGTAATTTATCTCGTGAACGACTGATAGCGACGGATTCATTGACACTAAAACTACCCGTCATCTCAAACTGCCTGACTACTGATGTTCCGTAAAACGAAATGCTCGCACCAATTCGTGGAATAATCGCGTCGTAATGCGGTAATTGCTCACCTTTGAACCTCACTGCAGGTTTGCTGCTGGTGATATCCATGTAGCAGTGTAACGTGTCAATAACGTCTACTTCATGGCCGCGAGCCTCTCCTGCCTCTTTTAATCTGCGCGTGGAGTAAAGGTTCTTATTCCTTGATAAAATAGCGATTTTCACTTTTACATCCTTCTTCTTGTAGAAATTGATGATTTAAAGTCGACTCCAATAAACCTATGGTTAAACACCTTTTGAACTTTCCAAGACTGTGTACAATCAGCATAACCGACGTACAAATTTAAAAGGTTATATAAACAATAGCCCACCCACAGGAGCATACAACGTCGCAGATCAACCTGAGTTAGAAGATCTCATGCCAAATGTACCGCAATCACTACCCTTACGTGATATTCCGATCTATTTATTTACAAAAATCATTGAAAATTAAGTGATAAGCCAACGCCCACATCTTTTACGCTAGAGTATTTAGATAACTTAATTTTGTATTCCAGATTGGTGCAATGGCATGGATGTATAGCGTTGATTTTCTGATTTTTAAAATAATCCAGAGTCCCTTCCGATTGTATTGGACTTGGCTGAATCAAGTGAAAGCCACCGATAACATCTATGATTCGATTATCGCCACAAACTTTTTTTGAATACTCAATAATATTACAAATACCGGAATGGGAGCAGCCCGTTATAATCACTAAGCCTTCAGGCGATTTATATACTAACGCCGAGTCATCTTTCACATAGTCATCGCCCAGAGAGCCATCTCGTTCACACCTTCCTACCGGGTCGATATTCTCAAAGTCATTCGTTCTTTCGATTTCTCCTAAAAAAACGATGTTGTCAGTTATCCAGAATGGCTCTTTGGATATTTTAGTACCAAAATATCTACCTATTCTCGTTTCATCTAAGATAGAGCCGATGTCATCGCCTGAATACTCTTTATATGCAAAGGCATCTGGATGGGCGACAACTATTGGATTTACGTAGCTTTTCCCCTCAGCTTTCGCCTCAGAGTAATGCTTAACAAGTGGAACCAAACCTCCGGTATGATCATTGTGCCCATGTGAAATTACAACGTAATCTATATCCATTAGTGACTCAGCCATTTTCTTTGCATTTTGAATAAACACGTCTGAATAACCTACATCAAATAATATTTTTATATTCTCATCAGTAATCAGATAAGACACGGCTGGTTCGGCTAAAAAATAACGATCAATTATTGTGTTGTTATCAACTAATACTTTTAATTCCATTATTTTCCCTAGCTTTAAAATTATTTCTTAAAGTAAAACGTTTTTCATGTCTGGCGGTGGGCTCGATACGACTTTCCAATGGATACATGAGAAGAACTGACACACTAAAAACGCCGCGTGTAGGGAATCAAGACAATGCTGTACACTGGAATCTTAGAGACGCGCCAAGATGCTGAAATATAACACCAAACTTCAAACTCTGAAGCCAGATGAACCGCCACTAAACGCAAACCAAAATTAAAAATGCGAGTCGCCTAAAAGAATTAAGTGCAAACCACTCTATTTCACTATTTTAAAAATAAGGAAAAGGAGAAAAACTTCGATATTGAATACTCGCCGTTATTAAAGCGCCTTTCTGTGTAGAAGACATCGGCACCAAACAAGCTTTGCTCAAGAATTGCTCGAGAGTTAGAAACAGTAGAAAGTGGAATGACAGCAGACGCTAAACACATAGGTCGAACGTGTGGAGTCGCTCTAGAAGCGTTCTGGCTGGTGATTCTGAATCAGCAAGAACGCTTTCTAATTTAGCAACTCTAAATCGTCAGTATCTCAACACCGTTTGATTGCGACCATTGTGTTTAGCTTGATACAGTGCATCATCAGCATTTTTAAGCACTGCGTTGATTGGCTCATTCGTTCCATCCCAACGGGATATGCCAACCGAAATCGTTACATTCCCAACGGTGTCAAATTCGTGAGATTCAATCGATTTTCTTACTCGCTCTGCGACCATAAATGCCTGATCCAGATCGGTTTTGGTCAAAAAGACAATAAATTCTTCTCCGCCAGAGCGACACACGACGTCCCCCTTTCTCGCTTGATCCTGAATCAAACTCGCAACACTCTTTAATAACGCATCTCCCGCATCATGGCCGAAGGTATCATTTACTTTTTTAAAGTAATCAACATCCAGAGCCAGAACAGAAAATGGCGTATTTTGCTCACGCAGACTTTCTACCGCCTTGTCTAATCCTCTACGATTCAATAACCCCGTCATCGCATCCGTTAAGGTATCTAGATGAAGCTGATCAATGGTGTTAGATACAATATTCATTGCACTTAGAAAACTGCGTTTCAGATAACTCGCTTCAAAATACCATGGCTTAATCTGTGTAAAATCGTTGTCACTCGAAGTATGGTTCTCGAAGTTCTTTACAGCACTGGCTAACTGCCACAATGGCTTGGATATAAAAACGGAAGATACCCAAATAAGCAACAGTGTGAGCGCGCCAATAGGCAGTGTCTCAAGAAACACGGTCCACATTTGGTCATCGAGTACGGATAAGGTGAGATTTTTAGGCTTCTGTGCAACGATGCCCCACCCGGATTGATTTACTGGCGCATAACCGGCGAGCATTTCGATTCCCAGAGAATTTACAATGTCCTGCTGCCCTTTTTGGCCCTCAACAACCGCATTGATCGCATCATTGTTGACGATTTTTTGTCCGATTCTGCGCTTGTCTGGATGGTAGATCAGCGTGTGATTTTGGTCGACAACATACAGGTAAGACCCATCTTTGTAGCTATGTTGTCCCAATAAAGTATTCAGTATGTTTTTTTGTTCTAAATAGATGGTGCCCGCGACATAACCCAGATATTCCCCACTTTCAGAGAAAATAGGATATGACATACTGGTTAGATAGTTCCCTGCAGGAGAGACAAACGGGTCTGTAATTTTTGGCGCTTGCGAGTGCAGGGATTGCAAGAAACGCTTACCGCTTAGACGCATGCCTTTTATTTGTAGGGTTTCTGGCGAAACAGAAACGATAACCCCTTCTGCATTGACGATGAGCACAGAGTTAAAGTAATCGGTTTGGGTTCTTAAGCGATTAACTTCTTCTTCCAGGACATCAGGATCAGCCATTTTCGTGCGGAGGGTATTTGCACTGTATTCAAGCTGAGACATTGCAGAATCAATAAAAGCATCCGTCATTTCCGCCATCTTCTCAGCGTAAACACGGTTGGATTCCATTGTATTGCTGATAATCAGATTATGTTGCACTCGATAAATAGAGTAAAAAGCATTAAGTAATGTGACTACAACGCTGAACACACATAGGATCAGGATTAACTTTCTTAAATTCAATTTGTCCCACATCTGCCAACTCTCAACCACGCTTTTTAATACTGTTTTGGGTAATCTAAACGTTCAAGGCAAGCACTGCAACTGATAAACACAAAAGAATCAATACCTTAATTTTTGTAATGAATACTCAAACGAGTGAATATTCTTAGAAAAGATAGCAATGACCAGATTTATTCATGCGATTGCTCATAGCGACTAAACTCACTTTAGAATTATTAATCTTCCATGACTATGTAATTTCCGGTCTGTTATTTGCTTTTATTCTTATTACTGTCATGAGATAGATGCATGCTTATGCAATAAATAAAGAATAAAACTAATCAAAACAGGAACATCAAATCTCGCCGGTTTTTTCTTTGAACATCTAAAGTTGCTGCTAGGGATAAAAGTGAAGTACGGCCGGGAAGTGAGTTCAAAAGCAAGAGGATGGATCCCCGCTATGAGTAAATTAACCGAAGGGTACGACAGTGGAGAGTACTTTGACGAGCTGATCGACAGCTCAGGTAAATACAGAGACTCTTCATGCAGACTGCTGAGCTATATCGATAGCTTACCCCCAGAAGAGCTTGATAAACGTAAGCTGGCGGCGGAAGCTACAATTCAGGAAATGGGTATCAGCTTTACTGTCTATACCGAAGAAGGCAACATCGATCGCGCTTGGCCGTTTGATATTATTCCCAGAACAATAGATGCAAAAGACTGGGAAACTGCAGAGAAAGGACTCAAGCAGCGCCTTACCGCACTAAACCGCTTTATCGACGATCTTTATCACGACCAGAACTGTATTAAAGACGGCATTATCCCTGCTCATATCATTAAAGAATCGAAAAATTTTCGTCCTGAGTGTGTCGGTGTCTCGCCCCCTTTTGGTGTGTGGGCGCATATATGTGGCACCGATTTGGTGCGTGCCGATGATGGACAGTTTTACGTGCTGGAAGATAACCTCCGAGTTCCTTCAGGCGTATCTTATATGTTGGAAAACCGAGCCGTCACGAAAAGGGTGTTACCAGAGCTGTTTGAAAACGACAATATCAGAAAAGTGGACTCCTACCCTTCTCAGCTTCTGGATACGCTACAAGCGCTCTCACCAAGAGATATCCCGCGACCAGAAATCGTCGTTTTAACCCCTGGCATCTACAATTCAGCCTATTTTGAACACGCATTTCTCGCGCAGCAGATGGGCGCAGAGTTAGTCGAAGGCGGAGACCTCTATGTCGGTAAAGACGACTGCGTCTATATGAAAACCATCTACGGCCCTGAACGCGTGGATGTGATCTATCGCCGCATCGACGACATGTTTTTAGATCCTGAAGCATTCGACCCAGACTCTATGCTTGGTGTTCCTGGACTGATGCGAGCATGGAAGCAAGGCAACGTTGCGCTAGCGAACGCACCAGGTGCAGGTGTCGCAGATGATAAAGTGGTGTACGCCTATGTGCCACAACTTATCAAATACTATCTGGATGAAGAGCCAATCCTGCCTAATGTCGAAACCTTCTTATGTGAAGATAAAGATGACAGAGAATACGTGCTGAAAAACTTAGATAAGCTCGTAGTAAAACCTGCCAATGAATCTGGCGGCTACGGCATGTTAGTCGGCCCTCATTCCAGCAAAAAAGAACAGGCCGTGTTCGCCGAACTTATTAAGAACAACCCTCGCAACTATATCGCCCAGCCGACTCTTAAGCTTTCCACAGCGCCGACACTGATAGAAAAAGGAAAACTGGAGCCGAGACACTTGGATCTACGTCCGTTTATTCTTCAAAGCAAGAAAACCTATGTGACCGCTGGTGGCCTTACCCGGGTCGCGATGAAAAAAGGCTCTTTGGTGGTGAATTCCTCTCAGGGTGGTGGCAGTAAAGATACCTGGATCGTAAAAACAGAAGGAGATAAGTGATGCTATCAAGAGTTGCTGAACGACTGTTCTGGAGTGCCCGTTACCTGGAACGCGTTGAAAATATTGTCCGTCTGATCAGTGTTTACGATGAGCTATTGTTTGATTTACCAAAGGATGTACGTATTTCATGGTACAACCTGATAGAGATAAGCGGCAGTGCGCAGGAGTTTAATAAAAAGTACAAAGATAAGAACGAAAGAAACGTGGTGCGCTTTCTTCTTGCCAGTGAGGATAACCCATGCTCGATGTTATCTTCACTGAAAATGGTACGTGAAAATATCCGTACCACCCGAGATGTCCTTCCCGAAGAGATGTGGGAGCTGATTAATGAGCTGGACATCTATGCTCGCAAGAATCTACAAAAGGGAATAAATCGGGGTGAGCGCTATGACTATCTAAACAATGTGCTTGAAGGCTGCCGAAAGATCATTGGTTTGCTGAGCAACGCCATGAGCCGAGATGCCGCATGGAGCTTTATTATTATGGGACGTTATCTCGAGCGGGCGGATATGAATACGCGCATTCTGGATTCCGCTGTCAGCTTAAAGATAAAAGCCCTACCGGAAGAAGAGGTCTTGCTAGAACAGATTATCTGGCCGAAGGTGCTCAAGTCGCAAAGCGCTTATCAGAACTACCTGAGAACCATGCGCTGTGGTATCGATGGTGTCAATACCACAACCTTCTTACTTACTGACGAAGATTTTCCTCGCTCGCAAGCATTCTGTCTGAAGCAAATCAAAAGCGCGGCAATGTATCTGCCACGACACGAAGAGATCATCCTGCACATAGAACAGTTGTTGGATACCACCTACAGCATTGAACACAACGAAAGTATCTGTCAGGCGTTCAGTGACTACCTGAACGATATTCAGTTGGCATTGATTAGCCTGCAAGCAGAGATTGGTGAAACTTGGTTCCACTTTGATCACGGAGAAGCGGCATGACCATACGTGTAGCTATTCAGCACAAAACCTCGTATAAGTTCGACCGCGACGTGAAGGTATCACCTCACCTATTGAGGTTGAGACCGGCCCCTCACTCACGTACTCATATCCATGGTTACTCACTCAAAGTAGAGCCGGAAGAGCACTTTATTAACTGGCAGCAGGACCCGTTTGGCAACTATCAGGCCAGATTGGTCTTCCCGGAGAAAATGCGCGAACTGAAGTTTGAGGTCGAAGTTATCGCCGATATGACGGTGATTAATCCATTCGACTTCTTTATCGAAGAGTACGCTGAGAACTTTCCGTTCAAATACGACGATCTCCTACAGGAGGAACTTGCACCTTACCTATCGGTGACTGAATCGAGTCAAGAACTCGAAAAATGGCTGGCAGATGTCGACCGCAGCAAAAAGCGCATCGTCGATTTTCTGGTAGAGCTAAACAGCAAGTTGGCTGGACAGATTGAGTACGGCATTCGTATGGAACCAGGTGTACAAACCTGTCAGGAAACGCTAACCCTGAAAAAAGGCTCCTGCCGTGATACCTCTTGGTTGCTGGTTCAGATCCTTCGCAGTCTTGGGCTGGCTGCACGCTTTGCTTCTGGTTATCTGGTTCAGTTGACCTCTGACATTAAATCTTTAGATGGGCCATCCGGGCCGGAAGAGGACTTCACTGACCTGCACGCCTGGTGTGAAGTTTACCTGCCTGGCGCTGGCTGGATTGGCCTTGACCCAACCAGCGGGTTGTTTGCCGGAGAAGGACATATCCCCCTTGCCTGTACCGCTGATCCTGTCTCGGCCGCCCCTATTACTGGTGCGACCGACGAATGCGAATGTGAATTTGAATACAGCAATACGGTGATTCGAATCCATGAAGACCCGCGAGTAACCAAACCTTACACGGATGATGAGTGGGAAAACATCAAAGCGCTCGGTTGCGCGGTGGAAGAGCATCTGGATGAGATGGACGTGCGCCTGACTATGGGTGGTGAACCAACCTTTGTCTCGATTGATGATATGGACTCTGCGCAATGGAACACCAAAGCGTTAGGTGCGGATAAGCTCAAACTGGCAAAAGATCTGCTCATCAGCCTGAAGGACAAGTTCAACACCCACGCACTGTTGCACTACGGTCAAGGTAAGTGGTATCCCGGCGAAGAGTTACCACGTTGGGCGCTCGGCTGCTTTTGGCGTACCGATGGTGAAGCACTGTGGCACGATCCGTCTTTGCTGGCACGTGTGGACAAAGATTACCAACATACGATTGAGGATGCCGAGCGTTTCGGGCAGTTGCTTTGTGATGGGTTGGGCATCCATAACCAATATTTGCAACCGGCCTATGAAGACTCGCTTTACTATCTCTGGCTAGAACGTTCCTTGCCAGAGTCAGCGAATCCGAAAAAAGCCAAGCTGAGCGATGATTTGGAAAGACGTCGTCTGGCAAAGCTGCTAGGACGAGGCCTAGAAAGCATCAGCGGCTACGTGCTTCCGGTTTCATTTGACGAACAAGGCTGGCAGAGCTCGCTATGGCCAATGCGAAGTGACGTGATCACGCTTATCCCCGGAGACAGTCCAATGGGGTACCGACTTCCGCTGGACTCTCTGCCGCAGGTCAGCGAAGAGGAAATCCCGCCGGAACGTGACCCGTTTGAAGCCAGAGAGGCATTGCCTGTCTATTCGTTGACAGAGAATGTCGCGCAACGTCAGCAATCTCAACGATCTCCGCTCGAAGACAAGGAAAGTAGCAAAAAGACGGTTGATGTTATCCGTACTTCAATTTGTGTCGAGCCGAGAGATGGCCGACTACATCTGTTTCTACCACCAGTGACCCATCTCGAGCATTATGTTGAGCTCATCTATCAAGTAGAAGCGACGGCAAGCGCGCTCTCCATTCCGGTTGTCATTGAAGGTTACGAGCCACCGAAAGATTACCGTTTGCAGAAATTCCTTATCACACCCGATCCGGGCGTGATCGAGGTGAATATTCACCCTGCAAAAAACTGGCAAGAGTTGGTGGCGAATACCGAAACGCTCTATGAACAAGCGCACCAATGCCGACTTGGGACAGAGAAGTTTATGCTGGATGGCCGTCATACCGGAACTGGCGGTGGCAACCACATTACGCTTGGCGGCCTCACACCAGCGGACAGCCCTCTATTGAGAAAACCAGATCTGTTGAGAAGTCTGGTTAACTACTGGCAACACCATCCAGGTTTGTCTTACCTCTTCTCCGGCATGTTTATTGGCCCGACAAGTCAGGCACCACGCCCGGATGAAGGAAGAGACGAAGCCCTGTACGAAATGGAGATAGCCTTCCAGAACTTCCCGGATGGACTGGTCGATCAGCCTTGGCTGGCCGACAGACTGATGAGAAACCTTCTCGTGGACGTGACGGGGAACACCCACCGATCCGAGTTTTGTATCGATAAGTTATATGCGGCAGGTACCAGCAGCGGCAGACAAGGACTACTGGAATTCCGTGGTTTTGAAATGCCACCGCACGCCAGAATGGCATTGGTACAAACACTATTATTGCGCTGTTTAGTTGCACGCTTTTGGAAAGATCCTTACCACAAGCCTTTGATACGTTGGGGAACTACCCTGCACGATAAGTTCATGATGCCCTACTACGTCTGGCAGGATATCAAAGAGGTAGTGGACGATCTTCAACAGCACGGGTTCCCGTTTAAATTGGAGTGGCTGGCACCGTTTGAAGAGTTCCGCTTCCCTCATTACGGAAGGCAACAGATAGATGGTATTGAAATCGAACTGCGCTGGGCAATCGAGCCTTGGCATGTTCTCGGTGAGGAAGTCACGCAGACTGGCACCAGCCGCTTTGTCGACTCGTCGGTGGAGCGTCTGCAAGTTCGCCTGACGGGAATGACGGAAAGCCGTTATGTACTAACGTGTAACGGCCGTCGGATACCATTGAGACCGACGGGCAGACAAGGCGAATTCGTGGCTGCCGTGCGATACAGAGCCTGGGCTCCGCCTTCTGCGCTACACCCAACACTGGGAATAGATTCTCCACTGGTGTTCGATTTGATCGACAGCTGGAACGGTGTCTCGATTGGCGGCTGTACGTACCATGTCAGCCACCCCGGGGGAAGAAGCTATGAAACCTTCCCAGTCAACGGAAACGAAGCTGAGGCTCGGAGGGTGAATCGTTTCTGGGATCACGGATTTACTCAGGGAACGTTTAACCCGCCACCGGAGTTCAACGCTCTGCGCAAATTCTATGAAAACAAGACTGCGCCGCGCCCAATGGCACCACCCAAAGAGGAAATCTGCCACGAATATCCAAACACTTTGGATCTTCGCAAACGCAGTCGACGTATTGGATGAGATCATCGCGAAAATTGAATCGTATAAACTCTACTCAGCTGGTTGTCTTTTCCGAGTGGTATATACTAGGCAATAACTCACAAGGTAGTAGCAAAAAATAGTATGAGTCAATTCGTTTCAGACTTCGCTGGGGCGGGAGAAAACCCGCCCTTGATTGGTCCTTATCAGGCATCCAAAAAGGCCTACGATGAGGCGTATGATGACATCAAGCAAACCAGACTGCACTGGCAGCCTCTCTTTACGCATTTAGAGAAACTGGAAAATGGTAATCTGGAAGATTTACAAAAGCGTGCTCAGAGAATTCTGAGAGATGACGGTGCGACTTATGATCTTAAAAACGATCCACTTTCGCCTACAGTTTGGTCTCTGGACGTGCTGCCTAATATCATCGCTCAGAGCGAATGGAAAGATACAGAACAAGGTCTGGCACAACGCTCAGAGTTATTTGATCGGATATTAAAAGATATCTATGGCGAACAACGCCTTATCAAAGATGGTGTGATACCGGCAGAGATTATTTTTTCTCACCCTGGCTTTTTACGCCAGTGCTTTGGGATTGACATTCCAGGGCTAAAAAACCTTATCTTTCATTCCATCGATTTAGTGCGCGACTCAGACGGCTCTTACGTGGTCATCAGTGACAGAACTCAAGCGCCTTCAGGAGCGGGCTATGCGTTGGAAAACCGAACCGTCATCTCACGAGTGCTGCCATCCGTATTTCGTCATAGTAATGTGAGACGTCTTTCCAGTTTCTTCCAGACCATGAGAAACACTCTTAACCAACTTGCTGCACATAAAACCGACGAACCTAGAGTTGTTCTTTTAACACCGGGATCATCAAGTAGCACCTATTTTGAACACACCTATTTAGCCAACTATTTAGGATACCCGCTGGTGCAAGCTGGCGATTTAACGGTAAGAGGCGGAAAAGTTTGGCTCAAGTCCCTCTCTGGTTTAACGCCAGTTGATGTAATTTTGCGCCGTACGGACGACAACGACTGTGACCAGTCAGAGCTGCGACCTGACTCTCTTTTTGGTATTCCTGGACTGTTAGAAGCGGCACGCAGCGGCAATGTGGTATTAGCCAACCCGCTGGGAAGCGCAGTTCTTGAATCTCCAGTACTGATGGCGTTTCTTCCGAAGATATGTGAATACTTGCTGGGTGAGCCTTTAAAACTCCATAGCGTTGATACTTACTGGTGCGGTGTTGACGGAACCATAGAGTTTGTTGAACAAAACCTCGAAAACCTGATTATCAAGCCTTCATATCGAAAAGCTCGCAGCCAGACAATTTACGGCCACTGCTTATCGGCGGAAGAAAAGATAAAAACGCTGGAGATGATTAAGGCAAATCCAAAACAGTATGTTGCGCAGACTTATATCCCCGGCTCTACGGTGCCTGTCTGTTCCGGCTCAAAAATAAAAAACCGACATAGCCTGTTGAAAGCCTTTACTGTCGCTGACGGTGATCGATACTGCGTGATGCCAGGTGCATTAAGTCGGGTGACTCAATCCGATGACGACTACATCGTTACCAGTTTATCGGGTGCTCGCAGTAAGGATACCTGGGTAACAGCCAGCAAGCCTGATCTGACTCATCAGTCCCTGCTAGACGAGCCTGGTTTTCACGTTGCTCAGCACGGGAATATACCAAGCCGCGTAGTCGAAAACTTCTTCTGGTTTGGACGCTATGCGGAACGCGCTGAGTTAAGCATTCGCCTTATGCGGGTATTATTTAAGCAACTGAATGGTATCGAAGAGCTCTCACCTCAAGCAAGGACGACCCTTTTAAAGGCGATCTCTCTACAGACAAATTGCCTGCCGGGATTTGTTGAGGGGAATGCCGAACTGCTGGAAAATCCAGATACCGAACTGGCCGACTTGGTGGTGAATGGCAAACGAATTGGCAGTATAAAATCCAACTTACTGGCCATGCTTTCTTGCAGTGATAATGTGCGGGATCGCCTGTCTGCCGACACCCGAATAGTACTGAACAAGCTACGTGACCACCTTAACGAGCTGGATAGAGCCTACACCAGTGGCCTACCTGAAGCGCCAGAAGAATCACTGGATAATTTAATGACCATGCTGTTGGCACTGTCCGGATTGAGCAACGACAGCATGCTTAGAGGAGAAGACTGGATATTTCAGCAGATTGGCCAGCGTACCGAAAGGGCAATTCAGACCGCAAAACTGTTCCAGTCAACGCTAAGTATCAAGCTAGAAAGTTTGTCGCAGCAACAAGTGCTGGAGTCGGTACTCCTCAGCATGGAAGCGCTCATTTCTTTCAGAAGACGCTATCGCACCCGAGCTCGTGTAGCGTTTGGCTTGGATCTGCTCATGGTTGATCCTTCGAACCCGCGCTCATTGGTCTACCAGACCGAAAAGCTGAAAGAGTTCCTGGATATGCTACCGGATAACCATGCCTTTATTCCCGGCGGACTCACCAGCGAAACCAGGCTGATCCTACTCACGCTGAACGACATTCAACTTACGGATCTCGAACAACTCGCTAAGGCGAATCCAAATAACCAAACCAGAGAAGAGTTTGGCGCTCTGATGGATAAGATAATCGGCCAATTAGAGCAATTTACTTCACTGATAAGCGACAAATACTTTGATCACACAGCTGGACCGCAGCAGTTGATAAAACCCAAATGGAAATTGAATGTATGAGATATAAAGTCCAGCATAAAACGACCTACTCCTACAGTTCTCCAGTGACCCTGTGCTACAACATGGCTCACCTGTTGCCGAGGGATACTGAAAATCAGCGCTGCTTTAACCGAAAGATTAGAGTGACACCAAGGCCGTTGTACCAAAACGAAGGCCAGGATTATTTTGGTAACGAAACGTTTTACTTCTCTATTCAAGAGCCACATAAGGAACTCACCATTGATGTCACCAGCTTTTTAGAGGTAAAGCCTCACAACTGGGCCGACATCATCGAGAACCATCAGCTTACCTGCGGTGAACTCCGGAGTATCATGGCTAATGCTGAAAGTGCGGACATCAGGTTAGCGCAGGAATTTTGCCTCGACTCACTACAAATCAAACGCTCCGAAAATTTAAGGCAATATGCGCAAGAATTGTTTAGTGACAATCAGCCCGTGTTAAAAGCCGCCTTGGCATTTACCCATAAAATCTTTACCGAGTTTACTTTTGATCCAACCGCAACCGACGTAACAACGCCAACCGAACAGGTTCTGAAAGAGAAACGGGGCGTGTGTCAGGATTATGCCCAACTGGCGATAGGCTGCCTGCGCTCTGTTGGCCTAGCAGCACGTTATATGAGTGGTTATATAGAGACTCTGCCGCCTCCAGGTCAGGAAAAGCTCGTTGGTGCTGATGCTTCTCACGCCTGGTTTGCGATTTTTGTACCGGATCTTGGCTGGGTCGAATTTGACCCGACGAACGACCTCATCGCTAACGATCAACATATTGTTACTGGCTGGGGACGCGACTACGCCGATGTGCCACCCTTGCAGGGAGTCGTGTTTGATGGTGGTGAAACTCACAACCTGAGTGTTTCAGTCGATGTAGCTAGAGTATGAATCTGAAGTTCTTAAAATCAGATTACTCAAGCGCTAATTTACCGTAAATGTACGCCAGCTCTGCGACCGTTTTGGCGGAGAATTTTTTCAACAAACTGGCTCGATGTACCTCGACGGTTCTCATCGCAATACACAGTTCATCTGCGATACGGATATTGCGCTTACCTTCGATGATTAAACGTAAAATATCCCTCTCTCGCGGCGTTAGAGACTCATACGCCAACTTTGCTCCAGCCATATCGAAACTTGCTGCCGACTGTACCTGCCCCTGTAAAATAGCTTGCGCCAGTGCATCACCTTTGACGGGTTTTTGGAAGAAGTTCACCGCCCCAGCCTGCAATGCATCAACCGCCATCGGCACATCACCATGACCAGTCAGATAAATCACCGCAAGTGGGCTATTGGCATCGTTAAGAATTTGATGCACTTGCTGACCACGAAGATTGGGCATTCGGCTATCGAGAATCACACAACCCGCCTGATGAATGTCTACCGCATCGAGAAAGGCTTGCCCATCAGCGAAGGTCGTTACACTGAAGTCATGCTCTTCCAACATAAAAGCCAGCGAATCACGCACCGATTCATCATCGTCAACGACATAAACAGGTAACTGTTTTTCAGTACTACTCATGAATGCTCCTAGTACAGGTTAGTCTTGATATGGAAACACAAGCTCAACCAGACAACCGTGTGGCGTGGTCGATTGAATAAGAAACTCACCACCGTGCAATTCCATCACGTCACGACAAATCGCCAAACCTAACCCAAGTCCTTCTTCCTTTGTGCTCACAAATGCTTGAGTAGGGTTTTCTTGCTGTAACCCTGTCCCGTTATCCAATACACGAATAGAAAGCTGATGGGTCTGATAGTCACTGTGCAGGGCAATTTTACCTTGATAACCGGACGAGTGATATTTCCCCTGAAACAAAGCGCAAGCATCAATCGCGTTGTTGATCACATTAACCAAAACCTGTTGAACACCCACGGCATCGGCCAAAATGTGGCGAACCTCCCCTTCGCTACTGGTCACAACCGATACATTTTGCTTTTGCAGTCGGAAATGGAGCAACTCAACCGTGTCATCAATTAACGCTTGAATATCACAAGACGCTTTATCAACGCTACGCTTGCGGATTAAGGTTCTTAGACGTTGAATGATCGCGTCGGCTCTCTCTACTTGACCCTGTATCTTATCAAAAACAGGAACAATATCTTCGTAAGGGCGCTTCTTAGCTAAACGCAGCAAACCGCCCTCACTGTAATTTCGAATCGCCGCCAATGGCTGATTTAATTCATGAGCGAGACTGCTGCCGATTTCTCCGACAATGGCAACTCTCTGAGAATGCTCTAACTGCTCACTTTTCTCTTTCAGCCTCAGCGAAGTCTGCTCCAACGCCTGCTTGCTTTTACTAAAACGATATTCAAGCCAAAAGTGGTAAGCGTTCAACACAATCACAAAAATGAACAGCGCCCACGCCCATTCCTGATGGTTACGCAGCCAACGCAGTGCCTCCTGCCACCAAGGTTGCTGCAAGGGATGCAAATCTAAAGCTTGATAGAGTTTATCAATGCTCAACAAACTCACTGGTGACGTCCATCCTGATGCGCCAGCAGCAATAATCGCTGGATGTTCTGGCGGCATCGCAAGCAATACCTGAGCGACTTTTTTCGCCACAAGAGAAGAGCCTCGCTCTGTTTTGGCAAATGACCAGTTGGGATAAAGCGGAGTCGACACCGCACAGGAGGAGTGTTCATGCGGCTGTTGATTTAAGACTCTGAAACCGCCTTGCTGTAACAGACCTTCATCTTGCATCTTCTCCAATAAACAGGCGGGCACCACAGCGGCTTCGACATTGCCATCACGTAATTGATAGAGGTTGGCGTCAATAGGGAAGCCGAGAAAGCGAACGTCTGCAAAAAAGTCGTTCGGGTCAAACCCCATTTCAACTATCTGGTAGCGCAAAGTTAAGTAACCACCAAAAGCTTTTTCCGACACCGCGGCCACTGGCAACCCAGACACCGCTTTTAGTGTTTGATACGGAGAGTTTGCCCGCACCACCAGCGCTGACCCAATGCCATAGTTTGAGTTTTGTGGGGCGCGACTGGTCAAGGTCGCCATCCAGGAAAGCGCGTATTGTCTGCCTAATCGAACCGCTTGTCCGGGATTGGTTACGATGAAATCCATGGTCTGAAATTTCACCGCTTCTCCCATTTCATCTAAGTTCAGAGGATGAAGAACAAAGTGAACTTCAGAAATTTGCTTATTTAACCAATCAATAGTCGGTTGCCACCTCTGCTCCGCATAGAGATGACCACGTATTGCCAAAACACCGACGTCAACTGTCTGCTTAACCTCATTCTGCTCCAGTTCAGGCTGTTTCACGCTTTGTTGCTCAATTTGTACCGAAGGCGTTGCCTGAACCAAAGAGGAGAATACAGCCAAGAAAAGAATCCAAACCTGACACAGCAGCGATGTTTTTTTCATGATGAGGTTGAATATTCCCTAAGTAAATGATGGAACAAGAATAACAGCTACATTCCCTAAACCACATTTGTTTTAGATCAACTTTGATCTGGGTATGTGGAAATCCACTATATCGACCTCGCAGCGCATTTCTCACAATGGAATCAGTCAGTTCAAATTCAACTAAGCAGGTGAGTTATGGATTCCACCAAACGTCGCTTTCTCAGCGCTGTCACAGCCGGTGCCGCGCTGATCCCAATTGCAGGTATTGGCACTGCCACGGCGGGTAATGTCATTCGAAATAACCACTCCCCCGACCGAAAAGGACAGGTCGGGAAACGTTACGCTATGGTGATTGATTTACGCAAATGCATCGGCTGCCAAGCTTGTACTGTAGGTTGCAGTATCGAAAACCAAGCGCCTATCGGACAGTTCCGAACCACGGTAAAACAATACGAGGTGACGCTCGATGATGGTTCTACCGCCACTCAAGAGTCTAAATCCTTTATGCTTCCTCGGCTTTGTAATCACTGTGACAACCCGCCATGCGTGGCAGTGTGTCCCGTTCAGGCTACTTTTCAGCGCGAAGATGGAATCGTTATGGTGGACAACAACCGCTGCGTCGCCTGTGCGTACTGTGTACAAGCTTGCCCTTATGATGCTCGTTTTATCAATGAAGACACACTTACTGCTGACAAATGCACCTTCTGCGCACATCGATTAGAAAAAGGGTTATTGCCAGCTTGCGTGGAGACCTGTGTGGGCGGTGCTCGCGTGATTGGAGATTTGAATGACCCATCAAGTGAAATCCGCCGCTTAATTGCAGAACATCAAAACGACATCAAAGTGCTCAAGCCCAAACAAAGCACCAAACCGCACGTTTTTTATATCGGCATGGATGAACGCTTCACCGACCACATAGACGGACAACCAGCGATTTACGACCCACAAGGAGAACACGCATGAACATCACCGAAGTGTTAGTCCAACCTCAAGCGATGCCCTGGCTCCCGTGGGCAGTGCAGTATTTCTTCTATATCGGTTCTGCTTATGCGGCAGCCATTCTGTTTTTGATTGCTTTACTGTTTGAACAATACACCAGCCACCGGCTGCGCGCTGCATTGGCACTAACCTTGGCCATAGGCGCTATCGTGGGACCATTGGCGTTAACGGGCGATCTACACCAGCCGGGGCGCGCTTGGCATTTTTACGCGCATTTCACCCCGTGGTCGTGGATGTCTTTAGGCTCGCTGTTCCTGCCCGTATTTTCTGGTCTAGCCGTGATGACAGCCTGGCTGTACCTGCGTCAGGATCTGACCAATTTGCGTGAGCAACCGGGGAAAATACTGCCTTTATTATCGAAGTTATCGTTTGGTGAGTGGCAAATCTCCCGTAAAGCCATGCTGATGATATCTATGATCACCGTGTTTTCTGGCTTAACCATCGCACTCTATACGGGTGCAGAAATCGCCGTCGTTCAGTCACGCTCTTTATGGCATCAACCTGCTTCGCCTATTCTTTGGTTCGTCACTGCATTTATGGGCGCAGTTGGTTTTGCTCTGCTGATCTGGCTACTACTACCAAACTACTCAAAAAGCCTATCCTCAGGCGATACCAATTTAATGAAAAAGTCTGTGCTAATGAGCGGAGGCTTAACCCTGATTCTCATGCCAATTTGGGCATCCAATAACTCGACATTCTCACTTTATTCAAGCGACCAATGGGTACAAAACATAGCCCTGCTCACCTTGATAATTTTAGGCAGTGTGTTACTCGCGTTCATTACGTTGAGAGACAGTAAAACGTCCACATCTTCTCACTTTCGCCGCATCTTTGGGTTGTCTTGCATGTCATTAACCTCACTTGCAAGCGCGTGGCTGGTTCGCTGGTTCACCATCATGGAAGTGCAGACCATCGCCAAATTCGATGCCGGTCTGTATCCGTACCAATTGACCATGAATGGAAATGGCTGGCTCGGCATTATTGGCATGTTCGGGTTGTGGCTAGCGCTGGCCTTACTCGGCTCAGAACTGGTTCAGTCCAAACAAAACACCCATAGCAAAACGACTTCACTCACCTTAACCGAACGCTAATCAAAGAGGATTTCATTATGGATAACAAACGCCGTCAGTTTTTGAAATCAGGGCTTGCCGTTGGTGGGCTTGGCGCATTCGCTGCAGGTTATGCCACCACCACTAAACATATGGTAGAAGGTGCGCTTGAAGGCACTGCGGGTAAAAAGACTCGCGATAGTCACCACGGCAACTCTCTGGAACCTGAATACACAGTCAGCAACAAAGGCAATCTGATCCCGAATTCAAATCAGCGCGTTGCACCGTCAATGTGTTTTGGCTGCTGGTCACTGTGTGGATTGCGCGTGCGCATTGACAACCGTACTGACGAAATTTTGCGTATCAGTGGCAACCCATATCACCCACTCTCTCAACAGCAACATATTCCCTTCGAAACGCCAGTCAAAGACGCCTATTTAAGTTTGGCGGGAGAAGCAGGTCTTGAAGGTCGCTCGACGGCATGTGCTCGTGGCAATGGCATGCTAGAGATTCGTAACAGTCCGTACCGTATAACCCAGCCACTCAAACGAGCAGGAAAGCGAGGCGAAGGAAAATGGACTCCGATTAGCTACGAGCAGTTGATTGAAGAAGTCGTCGAAGGCGGTGATTTATTTGGAGAAGGTCATGTCGATGGCTTGCGTGCAATTCGAGATTTAAAAACACCTGTCGATCCTGATAATCCAGAATATGGCCCCAAAGCCAACCAACTATTAATGACGAATGCCGGAAACGAAGGCCGGGACGACATCTTTAAACGTTTCGCTTTTAACAGTTTTGGGACGCGTAACTTCGGTCACCACGGTTCATACTGCGGCTATGCATTTCGCGCTGGCAGCGGCGCATTCATGAATGATTTAGATAAGTACGCGCATTTGAAACCAGACTTTGACAACGCGGAATACATTATCTTCATCGGTATGTCACCCGCTCAAGCCGGTAATCCATTTAAGCGTCAGGCTCGGCAACTCGCCAATGCGCGAACCAACGGCAAACTGGAATACAACATCATCACGCCAAGCTTGCCTGCGGGTTCGTCAAGCTTGGCGGCGGGTGACAACAACCACTGGATTCCGATTAAACCCGGAACCGATTCTGCCCTTGTGCTTGGTATGATCCAGTGGATCTTGGAAAACCAACGCTACAATAAAACCTTCTTAGCGCAGCCGGGCGCAAACGCAATGAAACGCGCAGGCACCACGCACTGGTGTAATGCCACTCATCTGGTGATCAGCGATGAGCAGCACCCTAGGAACGGGACGTTTTTACGTGCGTCCGATCTCAACCTGCCATTCGATGGCGATGTGCTTTCTGACTCAGACCCATATGTCATTGTCGATACCCAGAGCGGTGAATTGAGTGTTCATACTCAGTCCGATGAAGCAGAACTGTTTGTCGATAAAACCGTGACACTCACATCGGGTGATGTTCGGGTAAAGTCGTCGCTGCAAAGACTCAAAGAAGAAGCGTTTAAATACAACCTGGAGTTTTACAGTCAGCAGTGTGAAATCCCTGTCGAACAAATTGTGGAATTAGCAACGCGATTTACCAGTCACGGTACAAAAGCAGTCGTCGATACCCACGGTGGCAACATGCACACTAATGGTTTCTACAATGCGTTTACCATCATGATGCTCAACGCACTGATTGGTAATATCAACATGAAAGGCGGCGCGATGGCGAAAGCGGGTGGCTATCCAACCTCCGCCAATGGTCCACGCTATGACTTCACCCAATTTCAAGGCAAAGTCGGTCCGAAGGGCGTTTTTCTCTCTCGCAGTAAATTCCCGTATCACAAGACCAGCGAATACAAGCGTCGTGTTGAAGCTGGTGAATCCCCTTACCCAACACGCGCGCCTTGGTATCCATTTGCGGCACCACTGCTTACTGAGCACTTGTCGGCAGCCATCGATGGCTACCCATACCGAGTAAAAGCCTGGGTCAATCATATGGCGAACCCAATGTATGGCATCCCAGGTTTAAAAGCATTGCTGGAAGACAAGTTAAAAGATCCAAAACAGCTTGGTTTAATTGTCTCCGTCGATGCGTTCATCAACGAAACCACCTCGTTGTCGGATTACATTGTGCCAGACACCGTCACCTATGAAAGCTGGGGTATGGCAACACCTTGGCATGGCGTACCCGTGAAAACCGTGACTGCTCGCTGGCCGATTGTGGAGGCAAGAACCGATAAAACTTCCGACGGCCGCTCAATTTGCTTAGAGAACTTTTTGATTGATGTCGCTAAGAAAATGCAACTGGGCGGATTTGGTGACAAAGCAATTCCGGACGCTCAAGGTAACTGGCACGCTCTCCATAGCGCAGAAGATTTCTACCTACGCTCTGCGGCAAACTTGGCTTATGTGAAAGGCGGCGTTCCCGAAGTGTCGGCAGAGGATATTGCATGGTCGGGCTTAGAGCGTTTGATGCCAGCCATGCAAAAAACACTCACCGCAGAGGAGATGAAACGCGTAGCCTTTATTTTTGCTCGTGGTGGCCGATTCGAAAACACGACAGAAGCCTATCAAGACGAGCAAATGAAACATAAGTGGACGCGTCCAGTTGCGATATGGAACGAGCGTGTTGGTAGCGCAAGAAACACCATGACGGGCGATTTCTATTCCGGATGTCCGACATGGCATCCGCAGAAACTGGCGGACGGTACGCCTTTGGAGGAAAAATACCCGAGTTCTGAGTGGCCTTTTAGCCTGACGAATTTTAAGTCCAACATTCACAGTGCAGTGTCAAATTTATCGCCAAGATTGAACTCGATCAAAGGGGTTAACCCGGTGTACATCCACCCTATCGATGCCGAGCGAGCAGGTCTTGAAACCGGCGATGAGTTTATTATCGAAACCCCGTCGGCAAGCACCAAAGCGCTCGCGATGGTAGTTAGCGGCATTCGTCCGGGAACTCTCGGCTTTGAACATGGATTTGGTCATACCGAGTTAGGACAACGCGCGCACTGGATTGGCGATAAGCAGCAGCCAGTGAAAACTCGCCGCCAGGATGGCGTCAACATCAATGACATTGGCTTGATAGATCCAACCCGGAAAGGAAAAGGCGTGTTATTGGATTGGGTGGTCGGCGCGGCGGCACGTCAATCCCTGCCAGCTAAGATAGTCAAAGCTTAACCTTCGGGGCTGTCCTTTTTGGGCAGCCCTCGCACGTTCTCAGCGTCAAATATGTGGAAATCCACAATACCGCCACTTATTGACAAGGAAGACAATATTGCGATTCTAAAAAAGACAAAGTGAGTCAGCATGTCAAAAGTTCTATCAGTGGTCGCAGCCAGTTTGCTGGCAACCACAATGAGCGTAAGCGCCTCGTCTATTCCTGAAAAAGCTGGTGTGTGTAGCGGTTGCCATGGTCAAGATGGTATGGGCCAGGCCAATATCGCCCCAATGATTGCCGGTTTAAATGCTAATTACCTCAATTCTCAAATAGAGCTGTTCCTTAGCGGTGAGCGACAAAATGCGGTCATGCAAGGTATGGCTCAAGAAGTGAGCGATCCGAGCGTTCGCAAAGAAGTACTCGAATACTACGCAAACTTACCAAGCTATGAGTTCACAAACCCAGAGAAACGCGGCGACCAAGCCAACATTCTCAGCCCTTATCGCAAGTTAATTTTCCAGGGAGACTGGGACCGCAACATTCCAGCCTGTGCAACTTGCCATGGTGCCAGCGGTATGGGGGTCGATAAGTTCCCTCGTCTCGCCAGTCAGCACGCCGATTATTTAAAAGCACAATTAATGGCTTGGAAAAACGGAACTCGCAGTGGTGACCCGCTCAATATGATGAGCACCATCGCGAAGAATCTCACCGATAAAGAGATCGAAAACCTTTCCTACTACTTTGCCTCACTGCGTTATTAGGAGCAAACATGAAACTTTTCTATTCTTTATTCGTGTTGCCTGTGGTTTCTGCTGCTGCGATAGCAAACGACCAACTGCCCGATCGCCAAAAAGAACTGCCAGCGGTTGAAAAAGAAAGCCACAATAAATACCTCAAGCCACGCGATCTCAGCACCATTGCCAACACAGAGTTTGGCGAGCAAGTAAAACGTGGCTATTCGTTGTTTGTGAACTCGCAACAGATGCGCGAAACGTACGTAGGCAATGAGCAAAACTGTGTGAACTGCCATATGGAAGCCGGACGCAAAGCCAATGCGGCACCTTTGTGGGCAGCTTACATGGCTTACCCTGCTTATCGTAAGAAAAACGATCGCGTCAACAGTTACGCCGACCGCATTCAAGGCTGCTTCGAATATTCCATGAACGGTAAAGCACCCGCTTATGATTCACCAGAGATTATCGCACTGAGTTCTTACGCCTACTGGCTAGCCATGGGTGGCTTGCTGGACCAGTATGGCATGAGCGATGAACCAATTCCTGAGATAGACGCCAAAACATTGCAAACGGGCGGAAAGGCGCCAGATTTCCCACTGCCAGAAGCCATTGCTCAGGCGTTACCTGTGGAAGAACGCGGCAACCTTGCCGGACGCGGTTACCCGAAAATACCGGCACCAGAGCAAACCCCATCACCAGAGCGAGGCGCATTGGTTTACGCAAAGAACTGTGAAACCTGCCACAGCGTTGATGGCTCAGGCATCAAAGGCAGCGATGGTCACTCTTACATCCCACCTCTTTGGGGGGCAAACGCGTACAACTGGGGCGCTGGTATGCACCGTATCAACACCGCGGCTTACTTTATTTACGAGAATATGCCGCTTGGCAAAAGTGTGCAGTTGACAGAGCAAGAAGCATGGGATGTGGCCGCGTACGTCAATAGTCACGAGCGCCCTCAAGATCCTCGCTTTAAAGGCAGTGTTGCCGCGAACGCTGAAAAGTACCACCAACACCAAGGCTACTACGGTAAAACGCTGAATGGTAAGCAAATCGGCGCTAATGCGTTTGAAAGCACTACTGTTAAATAGGTAACAATACCTGCTCCTTAATTGGGAGCAGGATTTCTATTCCACCAACTGAGATAGGGTTAGCCATTCGACAGGTAACCCCTTTCATACAAAGGTTAACCTTGAACACATCCTCTATTTTGCGCTCAATTTATTTGCGCGCAAAATAACTACCATGCTAGAAATCACCTACACCAATTAGTCACTAAAATGCAAGTAGAATTTGTGTTAAAATCTTTGCCTTATATAAGTATCTGCTGTAAAACAGAGTATTCTTTCGGGCAAATGATTTACAATCCTATTCCATGAGCACTCAACCAAACTCAAGTCAGTTAATAGCATGTGAAGAATGTGGTCTTGTTGTCCGTATTCCTAAGATAGAACAGGGGCAAAAAGCACAGTGCCCACGCTGTTCACATTCACTCACTAAAGTGAATGCGAAACCGTATCAAAGTGTCATTGCTATCTCGTCGGCATGTTTGATTATGTTAGTACTCAGCGTTTCGTTTCCATTTATGTCTTTCAGTGTGCAAGGCTTATCTCAAGAGATCACGTTACTGCACGCAGCCAAAATGCTGGCCGAATTCAAAAATGTCCTACTTGGCGTACTGCTGTTGGCGACTGTTGTTGTTCTGCCAACCATCTACGTGGGCTTAATTCTTTTCCTCCATCTTGAGGCACTGAAAACGCTCAAACACTCCCCCTCTAAAAAGCAGCAGAGGATGACAAAAGTCTTGTGCCGTATTCTGTTTAAGGTCGAGCCCTGGCTGATGGTGGATGTCTTTTTGATTGGTGTACTGGTTAGCTTGATCAAAATTGCTTCTCTCGCCGATATCGGTATGGGAACCTCTTTCTGGGCTTTCTGCGTTTACACCGTTTTAGTCGTCAAGTGCATTTCGATGGTCGATAGAAGCTGGCTATGGGGTCACTTTATTCCAGCCGTAGAGGTGCCTGGAGTAGCAGAAGGTGATACCCACCACAATCACAATCATATTGGCTGCCATACTTGTCATCAGATAAACCGCATCGAAGATAAAGCCTGCATTCGCTGCAAAAGCCCGCTCCACAGATACAATCCTACCGACAACTTACAAAAAGCGTGGGCTCTACTTTTTGCGTCGATAGTTTTTTATATCCCAGCGAACCTCTACCCGATGATGTACACCGTTAGCCTTGGGCATTCAGAAGGCTCTACCATTATGGAAGGGGTAATTTTGCTCTGGCACTTGGGCTCCTACCCAATCGCTATGGTAATTTTCTTTGCCAGTGTTTTCATTCCGATGGCGAAAATGTTCGCTCTGGCGTGGTTGTACATTCAAGCTCAGAAAGCGCGATACCTTCCACCGGAAGAAAGTATTTCACGCTTAAAGATATATCGCTTAACTGAATTTATTGGCCGCTGGTCAATGATTGATATTTTTGTCGTCGCTATTTTGGTTGCACTGGTTCAGTTGCAAAACCTGATGGCGATTTATCCCGGCCCTGCTGCGTTGTCATTTGCTGCAGTGGTTATTTTCACCATGCTCTCTGCCATGATTTTTGACTCACGCTTATTGTGGCAATCGCCACAGAATGATGTGCAAGAGCCGATGCCTGACTTAAAAGAGAAAGCCAAATATGAGTGATGAGAACAACACAACCGCTCAAATAAAACCGCAAAAGCAGGTTTCTGCTATTTGGATTGTTCCAATCCTTGCGCTAGTTATGGGGGCGTGGATGCTGTTTCAATACATCAACAGTACCGGCCCACAAATCACATTGCAGCTACCGACAGCCGATGGCATTGAAGCAGGCAAGACGGAGATAAGAGCGCTTAACGTAAAAGTGGGCGTTATTACCGAAGTCACACTCAGCGAAGATTATGATCACATCATCGCTAAAGCACAGATGAACAAAGACGCGGCGCGTATGCTGAGAGACGACACCATGTTTTGGGTCGTCAAACCTCGCATTGGCCGTGAAGGCGTTTCTGGGCTAGAAACCTTACTTTCTGGCGCTTACATTCAGCTACAGCCTGGTAAGTCAGATGAAGAGAAAGAAAAGTTCACGGTACTAGATGTTCCGCCCGTTGCAGCTCCCGATGCTGAAGGATTGAGACTGGTCTTAACTCACCGTGAAGCAGGAAAGCTGGGGGTTGGCGATCCGGTTATCTTTAAAGGTTTTACCGTTGGGCGCGTAGAGAAAACCAGTTTTGATGTTGATTCCCGTCAGGCGCTTTATCAACTCTTTATCTTTAAGCCGTATGACAATCTAGTTCGTACGCGCACCAAGTTTTGGCTCAATTCCGGCGTCGATTTACAACTCAATACCGAGGGCTTTGAATTAAAATTCGGCTCTCTTGAAAGCTTACTGACAGGTGGCGTAACTTTCGACTCCATTCCCGGTATGGACTCAGGTGAGCCACTCACGGAAGAAATGGCAAGTTTTCGCTTATACGATGATGCTAAACAGCTTCGTGAAGGCATGTACGACGAGTACATTGAATTTGTTATGTTGTTTGATGAATCCGTCCGTGGTCTAAAAGCGAAAGCACCTGTCGAGTACCGAGGTCTGCGAATTGGCACCGTCATGAGAGTACCACTGCGCTTCCCGACTCAAGAAGAAAGTTTTTCAGTCAAAAGAATTCCGGTATTGGTGCGTATCGAATTAGGCCGCCTGTTCGAGCACTTCCACACGGATTCGATGTCTGACTACAGCGAGAAATTGAAACTTGAGTTTGCCAAAGGCCTTCGTGGCACGTTGAAAACGGGTAGCTTAATTACTGGAGCTCTATACATTGATACTGACTTCTATCCAGATGCCGAGAAATACGTACCAGACGAGTTTTTGGGCTTAGAGGTTTTCCCTACCATGCGTGGCGGATTTGCCCAGGTTCAAAAGCAAGTGAATGATTTCCTGGATAAGCTCAACAAGTTACCAATGGAAGACACGCTAAACTCGTTAAATGAAACGCTGAAGACTTCAGAACGTACGTTGGCTTCGGCGGAGCGTGTGGCAAACAGTATCGATAAATTGTTAAGCCAGAACGATACTCAGCAGATCCCTGCGGACATTCGTCAGAGTCTGCAACAGCTACAGAAAACACTCGATGGTTACGGTCCTAACTCAACCATGTACAGCGAAATGGAATCTACGCTCAAAGAACTTGAAAGCGTAATGACCGAGTTTAAACCTGTACTCAAACAACTTAATGAAAAACCAAACTCACTCGTGTTTGGAGAAGAAGAAACCAGTGATCCGGTACCTGTCAGAGGGCAAAAATAATGAAGCGTGTATTTCTTTTAGTTTCTGCACTATTAGCAGGTTGTAGCAGCGCACCAGAACCAACCAGTTCGATGTATCTGTTACCGAAAGTAGAGTCTCAAACGTTGAGTAGCGCGGCAGTGGCTGAACGCCCTCTGTTGATTGTTCGCCCAGTTGAGCTGGCCAGCTATCTCAATAATAGTGGCATTGTGTATCGCACTTCTGAATCACAAATTATTCAGGCTAAACACAACCAGTGGGCGCAAAGCATTTCAGAGCAGATAACTCAGCGAATCATTGACGACCTGCGCCAAAAGCAAAGCCATTATTGGCCAGTTAAAGTACATAGCCTCATAGATCAAAGTAGCGAAAATAAGCTCCAGCTAAGTTTGAGTAAGTTCAATGGAAATTACCAAGGTAACGCCGAGCTTGAAGGCGAATGGATGTTGATTGATGCTAATGGCAAAGTGCAACATCGCTCGCCAGTCAAAATCCTAATGCCTTTACAGGATGAAGGTTACGATGCTCTGGTTGGTGCACTTTCGGCCGGACTGGAAAACCTTACAGACAACATCGCGCAACAACTGTAAGAGTTCAGTTAAAACCAAAAAGGGGAGCGTATTGCTCCCCTTTCCTATATATACCGACTACCTATCATGAGTAAGGCTCGACGACATGTAACTCATAACGTTTGATGGTTTTAGGTGGCTCACAATCGTCCAGCGCACTCTCTTCATTCAATAACATCCAGTCTTTACGATGTGCGTTACCAAGTGACTTCGCTTTATTGATATCAAAACAAAGCTTCTCATGACCATCATGGGTAAGAATGTAACGATTTGGCTTTTCATTTATCCATAGCCATGCATTGCGCTCTTGCTCTATATGATCAGATAAATAACTGAAGTGCGTTAATGATATTGGAGAGAATAGTAGAAACTGCTCTTTAAACTCAGTAAGCCCCAACTCCCCATCCTCACCAATCGCCTTATGAGCTTGCGCCATTATTTCTTTTGCTGGCGTACGGATTGGATTGAGCAGCATGTAACCCGCAAAGCTGTACCAAACCCATGTTAGTGACAGCGCTACCCAAAACGCGCCAATGGCAGGAACCGTACGAGATTTGAAGAAAGCTGTTACCCATATTATTGCCGCGACTAAAAAGAATGCCGCGAAAGGTAATGCCGAATCGTAATCGTCTAAATGTTTGGTGATTGCTTTCACCTCCAGCGCTACCAGCACTGCACCCACAAAAAGAACCACGCCAAGAACTAGCGTCAGAGCTTTTAGCACTTTACTTGCCCATGAAGGCCAAGACTGATGGCTAAAGGCATAGCCAGCTAAAATCGCCATCATTGGTAGTGCTGGCAAGATGTATACACCTCGTTTCCCTGGGCTGATACTAAAGAATACGATAACCAGTACAATCCACGAAAGCACACTGATAAGTGCAGGCGACAAACGTAACTGCTTCCAGAAGTTCTTGTTAAAGAAGATAAAGTAAAGCGGGAACCACATAACCGGAATGACACTGACGACGAAATAGTGCCAAGGCTTAATATGTCCCCAAGAATTTGCGTAGCGCTCTCCCGTTTGCTTAAACAAGATATTGTCTTTATATGCTGCAAAATCCGGGTTATGGCTTATCTCAACAATCGAAATCATAGGTAACAGCCAGCATGCAATGGTTGCTAACATAAACACGGGACCAAGCAGCAGCTTCCAGGAGACTGCATCATCGAATCGATGTTTGCCTGTAAAATGAAGCAACAAAACTGGCACTAAGAATAAGGCAGGCAGGAAACCAACGCCTTTCGTTATAATGCCCAACCCCATGAAAACCCACGCAACGCCGTACCATCCCCAACTGGTCTTTACAAAGAAATGTCGCAACAACCCATACATCGCAATGGTAATCCAAGCCGCGACCATAGCATCAATCTGAGCCGCTTTAGACTGGATAATAAATTGCGGAGCCAGCAGCAATAAAAAGCCGACACTCCGAGCGGTTTTCACATTCCACAGTTTTGCCGAAATGTCGTAACAACAAATTAATGCAACCAGGCTAACAATCGCATTGGGCAACATGAAGGTCGCTTTTATACTGCCAGTCAGCCAATAAAAGGCCGCCATTGACCACATAAATACTGGCGGTTTATCCGGGTAGAGCTCTCCTCCTCGCATCGGAAAAAACCAGTTACCTGATTGAACCATTTCACGAGCAACTTCGACAAAACGAGGTTCATCTGCAGGCCAAGGATCACGTAGGCCAATTCCAGAAAAAATGATGATAATAGCGAGGATCAATAAGAAGCAGAGCGTTTGATAATAGTCTTCGTTTTGCCAAACTTGCCTGGACTTCGCAACAACAGGATTCATAGTTCCTCTTCCATATTTAATAGTTCAACGCGGCTTTTAATATGATCTCTATACAGAAAACCAGTCAGTAAAGCACTGATCACACCAAAGAAAATACTGAGATATATCATTGTATTACTTGATGACTGAATACCTGCTCCCATTAGTGCGAATATAATCACTTGTGGGAGATAGCCAAGTACACTTGCAGAAAGAAAAGCAAAAAAAGGAACTCGCACACTGCCCGATAAAACGTTAGTGACAACATTATTTCCGATAGGGAATAAACGTAACAGCAAGATTTTATAAAATGGTTTTCGGCTGGCGAATGAATTGAATTTGATCATTTTCTTAGGGAAATGACGATATAACCAGTTGGCGAAGATAAACCTAGCGCAATAATAATTAAAAGTGGCACCGACAACACAAGCTAATAATGTCAAAACCACACCTAGGTTAATATTATATAAATACCCAAACACGAGCGCGATTGCTTGCTTAGGCCCACTTAAAGATAAAAATATAACGCTGAAAGTGAATACCACCAGCTCTCCCGTCATACCATTTTGTTGGATATAACCAACTAGCCAGTTTTTATCCGTTAAATGCACCAAGACGGGATTATCAAGCTGATTCGCAATCAGAACCCCGACAGCAATTAATAAAAAAAGCTTCAACCACTTCATTCTTGTTGTTCTGTACCTGCAACACTCACCGCTTTAACCAGTGGATTTTTAGTGCGTCTTTGTAACCAAATCACACCAAACAAATCAACGATACCAACCCACGCTCTATTCCAGGCATTATAGTTTGACGTCCCTGCTTCTCGGTCTCGGTGCGCGACTTGATGAACCACAATTTCACCATTAAGCGACTTAATCAATGCAGGGAGAAAACGATGCATATGATCAAAGTAAGGTAGACGTAAGTAAGTCGCTTTGGGAATAACTTTGAGACCACAACCGGAATCGGGCACACCATCACCCAATAAAGTATGACGCACTTTATTAGCGACTTTGGACTGAAAGCGAACCCAAGCCGTATCCAAGCGCTTCGCCCGGTAACCCGCAATACAAAAATGCGGATTAGTCACTTTAGCTGCGAGTTCTAACATGCTTGGCATGTCAGACGGGTCGTTCTGACCATCTGCGTCAGAGGTAATAATCCACTCACCTTTTGCGTGTTTAACCGCCGTCAAAACTGCGGTGCTTTGTCCGCAACTTTGCTCGTGACTAACAACTTGGAGGTTACAACCACACTCCTGCGCAGCATCAAGGGCTTCCTGCACTGTGTTATCTGTGCTTCCGTCGTCAGTAATCACAATTTCTACTTCTGGATAAGCCTTCAAGCTATCATGAATTTCTTTCACTAACTTCCCGATATTCCCTTGTTCATTTTTAGCAGGAATAACGACAGATATACTCGGCAACATTCACTCTAACCTTGTCATAGCAAGCTATAAAGACAAGCCTTATAGCCTTACTTTATTTTTACTTGTTATAAAACTCTCGGTACCAGGACACAAACTCTGCAATACCTTCTTGTATCGATACCGCAGGTCTGTACCCCGTTACTGCATAAAGATCTTCGGTATCTGCGTACGTTTGATAAACATCACCAGGCTGCATATCTCGAAAATTCTTTTTCGCTTCAATGCCGAGTTCATTTTCTATCCCATATATAAAGTCCATCAGGTTGATAGGTGACCCGTGACCGATATTGTAAACCGCAAACGGCGCAGAGCTACTCGCTGGCGAGCCTGTCTCTACTTTCCATTGAGCATTTTGGACAGGAATGACATCGGCTATGCGAACGATACCTTCAACGATGTCGATAATATGTGTAAAGTCTCTCCACAACTCACCGTTGTTGTTAATGTCTATCGATTCCCCTTCAAGTATCTTTTTGGTGAAGATAAATGGCGCCATGTCGGGACGTCCCCAAGAGCCATAGACAGTAAAAAATCGTAATCCAGTAGTAGGAATTTGATACAAATGAGAATAGCAATGCGCCATTAACTCATTCGATTTTTTCGTCGCGGCATATAGAGATACGGGATGGTCGACACTATCAGACGTTGCAAAAGGGACTTTACTATTCAAGCCATAAACGGAGCTAGAAGAGGCGTACACCAGGTGCTGAACACTATTCTGACGACAACCCTCAAGTATATTTAGGTAGCCGGTTACATTTGATTCAACGTAACAGTGAGGGTTTTCAAGTGAGTATCTAACGCCAGCCTGTGCAGCAAGATGAATGACCCGATCAAAGTTCTCCTTCTCAAATAAAGCTTCCATTTCCGCCCTATTTGAAATATCAATTTGTAAGAATCGAAATGACGGATTCTTGATAAAACTTAACCTTGCGTGTTTTAGCTCTACATCGTAGTAATCATTGATGTTATCAATACCGACGACTTCATGTCCCTGAGCATTGAGTTTTTTCACCGTTGCGCTACCAATAAAACCGGCGGCTCCAGTAACTAAGTACTTCATAAAATCAAACCCAAAAATCCATCTTTAAAAATTAGTCATAATCTATTGATATGTAAAGTTTATTAACAAAATATAACTTATGAGACAGATTAAATACTTTATGTTGTGATATTACTCTAGGTTATTCTGAAATAGTTAGTAACAAAACAAAATTAAATGTGTGACGTAGAAATATCCTAACCAAGACCACAATCTTGCCAAGATTCATATTTTTGTCATGCAGGCGCAACATTAAATCGAGTTGAAAAAATATAGTAAAAATGGGGATGACATTAGTAACTGGAATTAATATGAAAGATAGATTAAATGTCTATTTACTCATTTAAATAGCAAATATACGGAATAAGAATAAATATCATTATCCAACCAAATACACCGAGGTGATCAGAACACATTGATCTTCGTCAGTCCATCTTCAGCATGCTGATGCTACTCTAGCGGAAAATGTAGACCGCCAACAACGGGTTGGTGTTCAACCACGAATAAGAATTAGAGTAGCAATGTCAATCACAATCTCAGACCTAACCAATGCACTAAATAAGGTTGAGCATATTCATAAAGTTCAGCTAGAAAATGTGCACCATTTTTTTAAAGCCAATGAAGCTTTCTCGATTACAACGTTTGTTAACATCATCTCTAGTGATTCTATCGATGAACGTTTCAAAGCCATCGACCAAGCATTTTCTTCTTTAGGCGATGTAAAAACCTATCTTCTCGAAGCTTCTTATTTGGTTAGATAACAAGACGCTTAGCAAAAAGTAACAAGCCCTATCTCTTTGAGACAGGGCTTACATTTTAGTTGAAGCTAAAACTACAACTTGTAACGGTCATCAACAACGCTAACTTCAGGGAATGTTTTTCCGTCGTTCATCGCCTTTTCCGTTTCTTTTTTCACGTCAGGATCAATCCAGAAGTTACCAATATCCATTGGATGAAGGACCCATTCTGTCGCTTTTGTCATGCCATCTTTTGGAATTTTCACCCAACGCCAATGAGCCACACGTGAATAAGGCACCATGTAACCAGGGACAATAATATTTGCTTTGGTCACATAGTCTTGAATCTGGTGGGACAGTTCATAACGTTTTTGCTGATCAAACTCTGAGTCATACGCCTCAATCAACTTATCCAGCTCTGGGCTGCTGAAGTTAGTGTGTGCGTTCGTCTGAGGTTTGTTCGCATTATCTGAGTGGAGGTATTCCCAGTATGCTGGAATCTCACCCGACCCCATGTTCAAGAAAGCCAGTTGATGTTTCTTCTCCAGAATATATTTAAACGCAGATGAACCGTCTACCAGGTTTAAGGTAAATTCAAGACCTGCCAACTTCGCTTGCTCCTTGAGGTAAGCAATTCGTGGCGTCCAAGAGTTGTAGCCATAAGTAATCGCAAAGCTCAGGCGCTGGCCCTTGTCGTTCACACGAATACCATCCGCCCCAACAGTATCAAACCCGGCTTTCTCAAAATGTTTCACGGCTGCAGCCACATCAAACTTCGGTGGTGCATTATTCGGATCGTCATACTCACCATGGCCAAAACCAAGGCCATGTGGCTTACGCGAGTAGTCACCGCGCATGATATTCTCAATCATACCGTCAAAATCGGTCGCAACCATGATGCCTTTACGCACTTCAAGGTTATCAAGCAATGGCATTGCTGTGTTCATCCAAACACCACCAGCACCTTGTGGTGCTTGGTTGAAGCCCCAATATTTTTCGATATAACCGTTTTTATAAACATCGGTATTGGTCTTATCGTGCCAATAGTTAGGTAGCACCATTTCAAAGTAATCTAGATTGCCTTTTTCAAAGTGCTTAAGCGCGATATCCGGGTCACGAATGACGGTAATGCGTACTTTGTCTACGTTGTAACGGTTCTTGTAGTAACGGTTGTTGTAACCCCACCAGTCTTCACCAACATGTTTAAAGGTAACGCTTTTACCTTTTTTGATTTGATCCAAGTAGTAAGGGGCTGCGGTTGGTTCCGCTTTGAAGTTGTATTTGCGTACGAAGTTGTCTGGCATGCCATCGTTATTTTCGTCTTTTTCACCTTCGAAGAAATGTTTCGGACGAGGCTGGAAGCCATTACTAGGCATATTGATCATCACCATCAGGGAGTCATGGCTTTGAGCAACAGCAAGGTTCACTCGGATGGTGTAATCATCAATCTTTTCGACACTCACGATACTGTTGGTAAAGAAGTCATTGTACCAAGGGTCAATGATGTCTTTCGATGTGTAGTACTGCATCATAAAGACGTAATCGTCGGCAGTAATCTTCTCACCATCAGACCATTTTGCGGTTTCATCTAGCTGAAAATAAACCGTTTTATTGTCTTCACCAAACGCCCATGACTTAGCCAGTTGCGGAATCCATTTGCCCGTATTTGGATGGCGTTGCGCCATTTTTGGCGTACCATCCATCAGGTATTGGCGTAAGCCTGAGTTTGCATCAGGGCCAACACTACGTAATGTTTGTGGGAAGCTTTGAATATACGTGCGATAAGTGCCACCATGAACCGCTTCTTTTGAAGCGAACAGAGGCTCATTGTCGTTTGAAGTCCATTCAATATTGGCTGGCAATTCAGCCGCATTCAGCTGAAAACTGGTCGCCGTTAGTATTGCTAATACTGAAAATGGCAGTTTCTTGGTCATTTTTCTTCCTTGTTATGATTTGCGATCTAAGGTAGATACAAGGAAGACCGTGAGTGAAGCTCACAAGATCTGCGAGAATAGCCCTACGCAGACAGGAAAGTAAAAAAGTATAATACGAAGCGACGTCCTGCCAACTTCTGCATTAATTTCAAAGAGATTCACCAGGTCATCCTAGACCTTACAACGCAGTAAATGCATCTCCGTCATAGTATTAGTAACCTATTTGTAACGCAACCCATCAATAACACCCGCTTGCATTTTCTGTTTATCACAGCGCTTTATGTTATGAAATTGTGACCGACATAGTGTTATGCCCTAGTCCAAAGTCGATTGACCGTAGAGCATTAAACCTAAACACTCCAACTTAGGCTAGCAGATCCAATACCAATCGAGTAAATAGAAAAAGGTGGGACATCACTGCCCCACCTTTGGAATCAATAATACAATCATTGAGTTTAGTAATTACATGTTCGCTAAGCTGTCATTGATTGACTTCAATACCGCAGCAGGATCACTAGCCTGAGTAATAGGACGGCCAATAACCAAGTAGTCAGAGCCCGCTTGAATCGCGTCTACTGGTGTCATGATACGACGCTGGTCACCTTGCTCAGAACCAGCAGGACGAATACCAGGTGTCACCAGCTTAAACTCTTTGCCCAGCTCGCCTTTCAACATTGAAGCTTCCTGCGCAGAACATACTACGCCATCAAGACCCGAGCTTTTCGTTAGTGTCGCAAGGCGGATCACTTGCTCTTGAGGAGCGACATTCAAGCCTATACCTGCCAAATCACTCTGTTCCATGCTGGTTAGTACCGTTACACCAATCAGCAACGGGCGATCTTTTCCATATGGTTCCAGAATCTCACGAGATGCTGTCATCATACGTTCACCGCCGCTTGCATGAACATTCACCATCCAAACACCCAGTTCCGCGGCCGCACGCACGGCTTTCGAACAAGTATTTGGGATATCGTGAAATTTTAAATCCAAAAATACAGAGAAACCACGTTTGTGTAGCTCACGTACGAAATCAGGACCAAATAGTGTAAACATCTCTTTGCCGACTTTTAAACGGCATGACGCAGGATCAATGCGATCTACAAACGCAAGCGCATCAGCTTGGTTATCATAATCCAGTGCGACAATAACTTTTTGGTCGATCATTTCATCTCCTAAAATTTTCTTTTTTCTAAAAAAATGCAGCGGACAGAAAACCTGCCAGCTGCACTAAAATTACTCACCATCCAATCCACGGATTGGCTTGATCGTTCCCCATCCCTTACAAGACGGGCAATGCCAATACAGGGAATGAGTAGAAAAACCACATTTTCTGCATCGATAATGAGGTTTCACTTTTAGCTGTTCACCAACCATGGCTTGTAAGGTTGAAAGACTGTCTTTTGCACGACCGTCTTCCGCCTCTGCAATATGGTAATCAATCAGACGGTAGAAACCTTTCATGGTCGGATTTTTCAGTAGCTGCTTGGTCAACAGCTCCTGTGCTGCGCCCACACTTTCGTGATGCGCAACCAGCTGTGCCAGCATTAATTCTGCTGACACTCCGGCTTTCTTATCGATACAAGCCCGAAGGAATTCCACCAGCTCATCTTCTTGCCCTAAGTGGTGGTAGCACTCTGCAATCGTAGGCAAAACATCGCTAATAAAGTCTTTGTCTTGCTCCAGGATTGAAGTTAAGTATTTAATGGTTTGTTTGTAATCTTCCGACTCTAAATACATACGGCCCAAAGCAATACTGGCACGCACACATTTTGGGTCTTCCGAGAGTGCTTTTTTGAAATGCTGAACCGCTTTGCTCTTATTGCCATCAGCTTGATCTAGCATGGCAATTTCACACCAATAGTGAGCAATATTCGCTCGCATTCGAGAGCGCTTATTACTCATTTTTGCTAGCTGGTTAGCGTAGTGAATCGCTTTTTCCCATTCACGCGTTTGCTGGTAAATGGTCACAAGCTGTTGAAGTGCACCTTCTCGATGCTCTGGCTCTTCGACTAACTGTTCAAATATCTTTTCCGCACGATCCAGAAAACCAGAAACCATGTAGTCTTTAGCAAGTTGCTGAAGGGCGAGATTTTTCTGGTCAAGAGTCAGACCCGAGCGGGAAATAAGATTTTGGTGAATACGAATTGCGCGGTCGACTTCTCCACGAGAACGAAAAAGATTACCCAACGCAAGGTGGGTATCTATGGTTTCGTTATCTACTTGGAGCAATTCAATAAAGTGGTCTACTGCTTTATCTGATTGATCAGAAAGCAGTAAGTTCAGACCCGTCATATATTGACGAGAAATTTGATGTGATTGCTTCTGCTTGTCTTGTTGAGCGCTGCGATGCCCCATATACCAGCCATACGCAGCAGCTATAGGCAATAACAAGAAGAGTAGTTCAAGCATTAAAGTGAAGCCTTATCCTTATGCCTGTTTGTCGATAGCAGGCTTAGCAGCAGTTTCTGCGTTAGCTGGCTCGTACTTTTTCAGTTTCTTCTTAAGACGTCGAACTTGAAGTTGAGTCTTTAGTTGGATGCTAGCGAAGATAACCCAAGCCAAGCCAAAACCAACCACAAATACCACGCCTAATAGCGTTGATAGATGGAACTCTCCTTTTGCTAAAAGATAGTTAAAGGTCACAACCTCTTGGTTTTGTGAGCCTAATGCTAGTGCAATTAAAAAGAGAGCGAAAATAGCAACGATTTTTATAATTTTCATATTACATCACCCTTAGAGGAGTAAGTAGGTCAGATTATGCAGTAAAATGTTTCTTCAGACCACGTATATTAGCAATAATCTATACCCAAGTAACCTCAAGAAACCCGGTTTGTAGACACACAATCGAAGTTAATAGCAATCTGGATAGATAAACATTCAACTTATGGCACGATAAAACCGTCCAGAGTAAGGCAAGTTGAGATAATTGACACTAATACCAATAATTTAATTATCAGAAAGTTGTGTAGGAGAAATCGCTTAGAACAAGGAAGAACTTGCAGTAACCAGCGGTGTTAATGACAAAAGTTCTATGCAGTTGCCAGCGATTTGAACCAGCAATAACGATGAGATAATGACTGGAATTGGTCTTACTGGACATATTATAAAAAAGCGGCATACACAAAAGTATGCCGCTTTTTCAAACTAATCAGAGAGCATTAGCCAATATTTACGCGCTCACGAAGTTCTTTACCTGGCTTGAAGTGTGGGACGAATTTACCGTCTAGTTCCACTTTATCACCAGTTTTAGGGTTGCGACCTACGCGAGGCTCACGGTAATGAAGAGAAAAACTACCAAAGCCGCGGATCTCGATACGGTCACCACTCTCTAATGTAGAGGCCATGTGCTCTAGAATATCTTTTACAGCATCCTCTACCTCTTTCGCTGATAAATGCGTTTGCTCAGCGCAGAGTCTTTCAATCAGTTCAGACTTAGTCATAGTTGCCCTCTTTGAGTATCTTTCTCACTCATTATAGTAAGTAATACTAATTCCAACAAACACTTGCTCGTAATTCTAGACAATTTTTACGCAAAGTATGCATTGAAGAAATGTCTTTTATTAAGATAGTTTACCGATATTAGTATTACTACTTTTATTGCAATAAATATAAAAAAGGAGCCTTGCGGCTCCTTTTTTGCTTAAGCGAGTATATTATTCGCCTTTAGCTGCTTTGAAAGCGTCAGCCATTGCGTTACCGAATGCATTGTCATCTTGCTTGTTGATAGATGCCATTGCTTCTTGCTCTTCAGCTTCGTCTTTAGCTTTGATAGATAGGTTGATTACGCGGTTCTTACGGTCTACACCTGTGAACTTAGCTTCAACAACATCACCAGCGCTTAGGATTAGAGAAGCATCTTCTACGCGATCGCGAGATACTTCAGAAGCACGGATGTAACCTTCAACGCCTTCTGCGATTTCAACAGTAGCACCTTTAGCGTCAACAGCAGTTACAGTAGCGTTAACTAGAGTACCTTTCTTGTTGTCTGCAACGTAAGCATTGAATGGGTCATTTTCCATTTGCTTAACGCCTAGAGAGATACGCTCACGCTCTGCGTCTACTGCTAGAACAACTGCAGAGATCTCGTCGCCTTTCTTGTACTCACGTACAGCTTCTTCGCCAGCAACATTCCAAGAAATGTCAGATAGGTGAACTAGACCGTCGATGCCGCCTTCTAGACCGATGAAGATACCGAAGTCAGTGATAGACTTGATCTTACCAGTAACTTTGTCGCCTTTAGCTTGTGCTTCAGCGAATGACTGCCATGGGTTAGCTTTACACTGTTTCAGACCTAGAGAGATACGACGACGCTCTTCGTCGATTTCAAGAACCATAACCTCAACTTCGTCGCCAACATTAACAACTTTAGATGGGTGGATGTTCTTGTTAGTCCAATCCATTTCTGAAACGTGAACTAGACCTTCAACGCCTTCTTCGATTTCAACGAAGCAGCCGTAGTCAGTTAGGTTAGTTACGCGACCAGTTAGTTTGTGACCTTCTGGGTAACGCTTAGCGATTGCTACCCATGGATCTTCGCCTAGTTGCTTAAGACCTAGTGATACGCGAGTACGCTCACGGTCGAACTTAAGAACTTTAACTTGGATCTCGTCACCAACGTTAACGATTTCAGATGGGTGCTTAACGCGCTTCCAAGCCATATCTGTGATATGTAGAAGACCGTCAACGCCACCTAGGTCAACGAACGCACCGTAGTCAGTAAGGTTCTTAACGATACCTTTAACTTCAGAACCTTCTTGTAGAGTTTCTAGAAGCTCGTCACGCTCAACGCTGTTCTCAGATTCGATAACTGCACGACGTGAAACAACTACGTTGTTACGTTTTTGGTCAAGTTTGATAACTTTGAACTCTAGCTCTTTGTTTTCTAGGTGAGCAGTGTCGCGGATTGGACGTACGTCTACTAGTGAGCCAGGAAGGAAAGCACGGATACCGTTTAGTTCAACAGTGAAACCGCCTTTAACTTTACCGTTGATGATACCAACAACAGTTTCAGCTTCTTCGTAAGCTTTCTCAAGTACGATCCAAGCTTCGTGACGCTTAGCTTTCTCACGAGAAAGTTGAGTTTCACCGAAACCATCTTCAACAGCGTCTAGAGCTACGTCTACTTCAGCGCCAACTTCAACTTCAAGTTCGCCAGCAGCGTTCTTGAACTGTTCAGCAGGGATAGCAGATTCAGACTTAAGACCAGCGTCAACAAGAACGAAACCGTTCTCGATAGCTACTACAGTACCTTTAACGATGCTGCCTTGTTGGAATTCTGTTTCGTTTAGAAACTCTTCAAAGAGTTGAGCAAAAGATTCAGTCATTTATTTAATCTTCAATAAATTAAACGTCCACGGGTATCCTACCGCATGGGGTTATTAAATTCGCCAGTCATCATCCTTGCGACCAACGCTCTTAGCCTAGTTGAGTATCGTTACTCAACTAGCTTCGATTCGATATATTGTAGTGCCTTTTCTACCACTTCGTCGATAGTCATCGACGTAGAATCTAGCACAAGCGCATCCTCTGCAGGGCGTAGTGGCGCCACTGGGCGGTTACGATCGCGATCGTCACGCTCTTGGATCTCGCTTAAAAGGTCAGCAAATCTAACATCTAACCCTTTATCTTGCAACTGTTTAAGGCGTCTATTTGCACGCTCTTCTGCGCTCGCATCAAGGAAAATTTTTGCTTGTGCTTGTGGGAATACAACGGTTCCCATATCACGGCCATCAGCAACCAAACCTGGTGCTGTTTCAAAGGCACGCTGACGACGCAATAATGCTTCACGAACACGTGGTAGCGCAGCGACTTTAGATGCAGCCATACCCGTTTCTTCTTTACGAAGCTCACCGGAGACATCTTCGCCTTCTAAGATAACCTTGACCAAGTCACCTTCAGCGATAAATTGAACATCTAGGTGTGTAGCCAATGGGACAAGTGCGTCCTCAGACTCAGTATCAACACCATGGTGAATAGCAGCCAGTGCAAGTACTCGATAAATCGCGCCAGAGTCTAAGAGTTGGAAACCCAACTTTTTCGCCAGCAACATACACAAAGTGCCTTTACCTGCACCACTCGGTCCATCTACGGTTACAACCGGAGTTTGAGAGGACATGTTCTTCTCCACCTTTTATTTCTTTTAGCAAATTGCTCGGTTTTCGAGGCGCGCATTATAAGGGAAATTGCCCTTTCGGGCGAGGAAAAATGTCATTCCATGCATCACACTGCATGAGCAGCCTGATTTATAAGTAAATTTAAAAACTCAAATAAAAATGGCGAGAGCTCTCACCCTCGCCATGTTCAAATTAGATATCAGTTTTCGTGATTACACGATTGGCTTTTGACCACGCTCAGCCAATTTTAAGATGACACTGTCTGCCACTTTGCTCGCAACACCCGCTAGCTTATCAGCCAGTTTTTTCTTCGGTACGTAGTGAACGGCTAAGACTGTCTTGTCTTTGCATGCCGCAACAACGAGATCATCAGACGTGCAGATTTCGTCGACCAGCCCACGCTCTTTTGCCTGAGTACCAAACCAGTGTTCGCCAGTCGCTACTTTCTCTAGCTCTAAGCTTGGGCGGCGCTCACGAATGAAGTCTTTGAACAGTACGTGAGTTTCTTCTAGCTCTTGTTTGAATTTATCACGAGCTTTGTCGGTGTTTTCTCCAAACATCGTCAGGGTACGCTTGTACTCACCTGCGGTAAGTTGTTCGTACTCGATATCATGCTTCTTCAATAACTTATTGAAGTTTGGAATTTGTGCGATCACGCCAATTGAGCCAACAATTGCAAATGGTGCAGAGACAATTTTATCTGCCACACACGCCATCATATAACCACCACTTGCCGCAACTTTATCCACGGCGATAGTTAATGGCAAACCAGCGGCTTTAATGCGATCAAGCTGAGAAGATGCCAAGCCGTAGCCGTGGACCATGCCACCACCTGACTCTAAACGCAGTAAGATTTCATCGCCTTCACGAGCCACAGCCAAAATGGCGGTGATCTCTTCACGTAATGAATTCACTTCTTTCGCATCAATGCTACCTTTGAAGTCAAGAACAAACAGGTGTGGTTCGCGCTTGCTATCTAGCTCACCTTCTTTACTGGCTTGTTTGATCTCTTTCTCGCGGGATTTGTTCTTTTCTTTTTCTTCTTTCTTGATGGCTTTGTCACGAGCCTTGAGGAAAGCGTCATCGTGTAAATGATGCTCTAATTGCTCAACAGACTGTTTATGCTGCTCAGAAAGGTTGGTGATCTCAAGTTCACCTTTTGCAGCACCTGATTTACCACCTACCGATTTAACCAGGATTAGAATGACAATGATCGCAGCGACGACTGTGACAATCTTGGCCAAGAATAAACCGTAATCTAATAAAAATTCCAATGAGAGCTCCTTTATCTCACTCCAGAGAATATGTTGCTATGCTACACCGAAAAATCAGAGAGAAGGCAACGTGGTTTGTAACCACTTGTTCTGATTGATAGCATACCTAACCAACGTGCTGGAATTGGTATAACACATGAATTGGTGTATTGTAACCATCTTGTCACGATTACCAAGATTTTCCATTAAGAAAGCGGCGTAATTTGCGCCAATTAACTATCATGGACCCTCTTACAATAATAAGGATTAAACACCGTGGACTACTCCGTTTCAGCAGATGCCTTAAAAGATAAAGTCATTCTTGTTACCGGCGCAGGTAATGGCATTGGCCGTCAAGCCGCACTTTCATATGCAAAGCACGGTGCAACGGTGATTTTATTGGGCAGAAACGTTCAAAACCTTGAATCCATTTACGATGAAATCGAAGCTGCTGGTTACCCGCAAGCTGCCATTATCCCTCTTGATTTAAAAGGGGCGACAAAACAGAACTACATCGACATGGCAGAGACAATCGAAGGCCAGTTTGGTCGCCTTGACGGCCTGTTGCACAACGCTGGCGTTCTGAGCACACTTTGTCCATTTGAACAAATCAAGGAAGATGACTTCGACGACATCATGCAAATTAACGTGAAAGCCGAAGTTCTGATGACTCAGGCGCTGCTACCTGTGATGCGTAAATCTGAAGCGGGTCGTATTATCTTTACCTCTTCTACTGTTGGTCACTCTGGTCGTGCTTTCTGGGGTCCATACGCGATCTCTAAGTTCGCAGTAGAAGGCATGATGCAAACGCTGGCTGATGAGCTAAGTGATACAACAATGCGTGTTAATGCCATCAACCCAGGTGCCACACGTACTCGCATGCGTGAAAAAGCATACCCGGGTGAAGATTCTAACAAACTGAAAACACCACAAGATCTGATGCCACTGTACCTGCATCTGATGGATCCGAGTGTGACTGACGTGAATGGCCAGTGTATCGACGCGCAACCAAAGCGTAAGTGATTCCGTTCTCACTCCTTCGCATAACTGATTGAAAAGGCAGCCAACGCTGCCTTTTTTATTTTTCTCGCCACAAAAATCTTGCTACTTTTCACCACAGAAATATACTGTACATATATACAGGTATTTAGTTATGCAAGATATTATTCAGCACTTAAAAAGCCAACACCTTGTTTGGCAGGCAAATTTAACCAAAGCGGACTCACATCAGTTCCTCAACAGCTCTGCTTTTCCTGAGCTGGACGCTCTACTGGGCGGAGGTTTTCCACCTCACGGCGTGATCGAAATGGAGTCTGTGGGCAGTGTCGGTGAATTGCGTTTATTAGCGCCTTATTTGAAATCATCGCTAACTAAAGGCGTTACTGCGTTTATTCAACCGCCAGCGTTAATGAATCCACTCTTTCTGCACAGTATCGGCTTGGATATCAATCAAGTCTGGGTTATTACACCGGAGCATCAGCGTGATGCACTCTGGGCTGCAGAGCAGTGCCTAAAAAGTAGTGTGTGTAGCAATATATTATTGTGGCAAGACGAGCTTGAGATCCATCAAGTCAAACGTCTACAGGTCGCCAGTGAGCAGGGCTCTTGCCCTCTGTTTATGTTGAAGCCAATCCGAGCAAACCGTCTATCCCTGCCTGTCTCACTCAGCCTCAAAGTACAAGGGAGTGAGCAAGGCGTAAGCGTTGAGGTATTAAAACGTAAAGGCGGCTGGAGCAAAGGCCAGGTCGAGATTAACTACCAGCATCATTACCCACAACTGGTCATGCCGCTTAAGACTCATACTCCATCGACAGTCGTGAATTTCCCGATGTTAAATCAAGGGTAATAACAACATGTCTTTATGGATCTACTTACACTTCCCTCGTCTGCAATTGGATACACTTTTTAGTGGCAACCAAGAACAGCCTGTGGTGATAGTCGAAAGCCAGCGTTGTCGCATCATTCAATACAACGATGTTGCTGAGCAGCAAGGCATCAAGCTAAATATGGGATTGGGCAGCGCTGCGTCTTTATGTCGAGACTTACAAGTCCACCCTCACCATCCCCAAACTGAACTGAAGAAATTGCAGGAGGTTGCCCAGTGGCTATATCTGATCACGTCTGATGTGGTTCTGATGCCAAATCAGGGGATCCTGCTACGCGCAACCCCCATGCTCAGCCTCTATGATGGGTTGCAAAACTACTGGCACAAAGTCTCAGCCCACCTCGCCACACTAAAACTGAGTGTGCAGTTTGGCTGTGGGTTTTCTCCATTATCAGCCAAACTCATGGCACTGTCTGGAAGTAATCGGTTGATTGAAGACAAAGCGTCTATTCAACAATCACTCTCCACTTTGCCACTCACACTGACAGATTTATCCACTGTAACGGTGGATAAATTGCAGCGTGTTGGCGTAAGTACTTTACAAGACCTGCTTGAGTTACCGCTGCAGGATATCGCTCGCCGTTTTGATATTGATTTAGTGAACTACGTAGGTCGTCTGACTGGCCAATTTAAACACCCTGTCGATTTTTATCATCCAACAGAATCATTCAGGGTGTATTTGGAGTTGCTGTTTGAGCTAGAAAATGTTCAGTGGATTGAGAAGCCCTTGGCCAAACTGCTGAAGCAACTCGAAACCTTTCTAAAATTAAGAGACAAAGTTGCTTTTGAGCTTTGCTTAACGCTCCACCAGCGAGATAAACACACACAGTCGGTGCCGCTTACCTCAGCACAAGGCGATTACTTATGCCACCGCTGGCAGCAACTCGCCAGTTTGAGCCTGGAGTCTCTGACACTCAATGGCCCTGTGATTGGCCTGACTTTGCAGGTCATTCGCCAAGGCGAACCAATCAGCAGCGCTTGCGACCTCTTTGCAGGGCAGAAAGGCCAAATGCATCCGTTAGAGCTGCTCTCTTTGTTGCAAGCAAAAATGGGAAAACACTCCGTACTCAAGCCTGATATTGCTTACGACCCAAGGCCAGAAAAAGCCTGCCAATACCGTTCGGCCGATGAACCCGATGTCGCGCTTTCTTCGATTCCTCAGTTGCTGCGTCCGGCAATGCAGTTACCGAGACCAGTGCCGCTCCAAGAACAGGTCTCTCTGGTACACGGACCAGAACGAATTGTTTCAGGGTGGTGGGATGGCGATGAAATCATGCGTGATTACTACATTGCACACACCAAACAAGGTCGCTGGTTATGGGTGTTCCGCGATCAATACAAACATTGGTTTCTTCATGGATTTTTTTGTTAAGTCGTTATGAATTACGCAGAGCTGTTTTGTCAGTCCAATTTCTCTTTTCTTACCGGAGCTTCTCATGCAGAAGAGCTGGTTCTGCAAGCTGCTTTTTACCGCTATCAAGCCATTGCAATCACCGATGAATGTTCCGTCGCAGGTGTTGTAAAAGCCTATTCCACGATCCAGCAACATAAGCTCGATATCAAACAAATCGTAGGAAGCATGTTTTGGCTCAATGATGAATGCCAAGTGGTCTTATTGTGTCCATGCCGTAAAGCTTATGCAGAATTGTGCCGAATCATCACCAACGCAAGACGACGCAGTGAAAAAGGCAGCTATCAACTCTCTGAATGGGATTTGATGTCGATTCGTAACTGTTTTGTTTTATGGCTCCCAACCCACCAAAACAGCGATCATTACTGGGGACGCTGGTTAAACCAACATCATCCAAACCGCTTATGGGTTGCCATCCAGCGTCACCTTGGTGGCGATGATTCGGCATATACCAACCATTGTGAAAAGCTCGCCCATGAACTTCAGTTACCTATCACAGCTTGTGGTGGTGTACTCATGCACTCGGTCGAACGCCTGCCATTACAGCACGTGCTTACGGCAGTGAAACACGGTTGCAGCGTCGATAAGCTAGGGTTTGAACGACTATCCAACGCAGAGCGTGCACTACGCCCACTAAGCAAAATAGCCCGAGTCTACAAACCAAAATGGCTTGCAGAAAGCCAGCACATCGCTAATTTGTGTGAATTTAAGCTGAGTGACCTGAAATACGAATACCCTGCTGAGCTCATACCCGACGGTTACACACCCGATTCTTACCTACGTATGCTGGTTGAACGCGGCAAGAAAAGACGTTTTCCTGAAGGTGTTCCAGAAACGATCCAGCAAACGATCGAGAATGAGCTCGCATTAATCAAAGAGCTGAAATACCACTATTACTTTTTAACTATTCACGACATCGTGATGTTTGCAAAAAACCAAGGCATTCTCTATCAGGGACGCGGATCTGCGGCAAACTCTGTCGTGTGCTATTGCCTGGAAATCACCTCCGTGGATCCAAGGCAAATCGCGGTACTATTCGAACGTTTTATCAGCAAAGAACGAGATGAGCCGCCAGATATTGATGTCGACTTTGAGCACGAGCGCCGGGAAGAAGTCATTCAATACATCTATAAGAAATATGGTCGTGAGCGAGCAGCTCTGGCTGCAACCGTGATCAGCTATCGCTTCAAAAGTGCAGCCAGAGAAGTCGGTAAAGCACTGGGGATTGAAGAAACCCAGCTCGACTTTTTCATTAAGAACGTGAATCGCCGCGATCGTAACCAAGGCTGGCAAGCGCAGATTGTCGAGCTCGGATTGCATCCGGAATCACTCAAGGGGCAACAATTTATTCAACTGGTGAACGAGATCATCGGCTTTCCTCGCCACTTGTCTCAACACGTCGGTGGCTTTGTGATTTCTTCCGGACCGTTATACGAATTAGTTCCGGTGGAAAACGCGGCGATGGAAGATCGTACTATCATACAGTGGGATAAAGATGATTTAGAAAGCTTAAAACTGCTCAAGGTCGATGTGCTCGCATTAGGCATGCTGAATGCGATCAGAAAGTGCTTTCAGCTGGTCGAAAAGCACCACCAGCGATCACTTACCATTGCTGAGATCACCCGACTTCAGGATGATCCCAATGTGTATCGCATGATCCAGAAAGCAGACACCGTCGGGGTATTTCAGATCGAATCCAGGGCACAAATGAGCATGCTCCCTCGCTTAAAGCCTGCCTGTTATTACGACTTGGTGATTCAAATAGCGATTGTACGTCCGGGTCCTATTCAGGGTGATATGGTTCACCCCTTCCTGAAAAGACGCAATGGTGAAGAACCCGTCAGCTACCCTTCAGAAGCCGTGAAAAGTGTCTTAGAGCGAACCATGGGTGTTCCTATTTTTCAGGAACAGGTCATCAAGCTCGCAATGGTTGCTGCGGGCTTTAGTGGCGGTGAAGCCGACCAACTACGCCGGGCGATGGCTGCCTGGAAAAAGAATGGCGATCTCGCAAAATTCAGACCTAAGCTTATCGATGGTATGCGTGAGCGAGGCTACGATTTAGCATTCGCGGAACGTATCTTCGAACAAATTTGTGGTTTTGGCGAATACGGCTTCCCGGAAAGTCATTCGGCTTCATTTGCGGTGCTGGCGTATTGTTCGTCCTGGCTGAAATTCTATTACCCTGCTGAGTTTTATACAGCGCTATTGAACAGTCAACCTATGGGCTTTTACAGCCCTTCTCAATTGGTGCAGGATGCTCGCCGCCATGGCATCGAAGTCTTGCCAGTCTGCGTCAATCTTTCACACTATCAGCACCACCTAATCCAGCGCCCTAACGGTCGGTTGGGCGTGCAGCTTGGATTTCGCTTAGTCAAAGGGCTCAGTGAAGAGAGCGCGAACCAACTCCTTAAGCGCCGCCCTCAAAACGGCTATCGCTCTATTCAGGAGGTAAAGCAGGTGTTGAGAAGTCGCCGTGATATCGAGCTGTTGGCATCCGCGAATGCGTTACAGATATTATCTGGCAATCGCTACAGTGCTCGTTGGGCAGCCATGGACTCCCTATCAGACCTACCTCTGTTTCAGGATGTACAAGAGCCTGTTGCTGGCTATCAAACCCAACCTTCTGAGTACGAAAACCTGATTGAAGATTATGCCAGTACCGGGCTTTCTCTCAATCGTCATCCGATTACTTTATTGGATCAAGCAGGTAAGCTGCCTCGCTTTACTCGCATGCAGCAGTTAGTCGAGAAAGAACATAAATCACTGGTGACCGTTGTCGGGCTCGTCACCGGACGTCAGTCTCCCGGTACCGCTGCGGGTGTTACCTTTATCACTTTAGAAGACGATACCGGGAATATTAATGTCGTGGTTTGGAGTGCGACGGCCCGAGCCCAAAAGCAAGCTTATCTCACATCCAAAGTGATGATGGTAAAAGGAATTTTAGAGAGAGAGGGAGATGTAACACACGTGATCGCAGGCAAACTGATTGATTGCACTCATCACTTAGCGGCGTTACAAAGCAAATCACGAGACTTTCACTAGTGTTTAGAAAGCTTACCAACCGCAGTCAATAACAAAAAGGGATGAGAACCCAAGTCTCATCCCTTTAATAGGTCGGCAATAAAGTCTGTAAAAGAGATTAACCCTCTACCACTTTCATCAACAGTTGTCCGTCATACAACGCTTGTTTTACCAGTGCTGCACCCGGCATTGTCGCTTGTTTGTAGAAACGAGACTCTACCAGTTCCAGATCCTGGTGATAAACCGGCAAACTTTGCTCTTCGATACAACGACGAATAGCTGGGTAAAGAATGTCTTTCGCTTGGTTGATGACGCCACCAATCAAGATCTTTTCTGGGTTAAACAGGTTAATCACAATCGCAATCGCAGAACCTAGATAACGGCCTAGTTTTTCAATCACATCCACAGCTAGGGGATCACCATTAGCGGCTGCTTCACAGATGCTCTCGATACTCATCTCTTCTTGCTCAGCAAGGCTGGACGCCTCACCATCAGCAATCCGTCTGACGACTTCTTCACGAATAGCCTGTGAGCTTGCTACCGTTTCCAAACATCCAATATTGCCACAGTGACAGCGTTTACCATTTGGATCGATTTGAATATGACCTAATTCACCAATGTTACCGTGACGGCCTAACAACACGCGACCATCGAGAATAATACCGGCACCTAAACCATGGTGAATCGAAATCAGAACTGAGTTTTCATTCTCTTTAGAGTGACCAAACAGTTTCTCCGCTAATGCCCAAGCTCGCGTGTCATTAGCCACAAAGACGGGTAAGCCGGTTGCCTTATATATTTCAGGCCCCAGAGCTAAATTTTCTACGTTGTAATGCGGCATTTGTAACACGATGCCTTGCTCTGAGTTAACGAGGCCAGGCAGCGTAATTGCGATACTGGTAACACGATCTAGCTGATCAGCATAGGTTTGAAAAAACTCATCAATTTCATAAAGCAGGCGCTCAAGCACATCGTCTTGGTCCAGCTCATGAATTTCGATTTTAGTATCAATTAATACATCGCCGCCGAGCTCATGGAGCGCGATTGTTAAATAACCACGGCCTAAACGCATCGACAGGAACTGCCAACCTTCATTATTAACCTGCAAACCGACAGCGGGACGACCACGACTGGTGGCCTCTTGAACGGTTGTTTCATGAATCAAGTGTGCTTCAATTAATTCTCGAGTGATTTTAGTAATACTTGCAGGTGCAAGCTCACTTTGCTTGGACAAATCAATTCGAGATATTGGACCCTTTAAGTCAATTAGTTTGTATACCCGACCAGCATTGATCTGTTTGATATGATCAATATGGCCCGGTTGAGCCATGTACATTGTGCACTCCAAAATTCTATAACACGGCAATTTTTTTACTTTGCGAACTAATTGTGAAGTGAATTAATAGATCCCCGTGACAAGCATCACGCAGAAACCTGTTTGTTTGTGTATTTAGTCAAATAACGGAAAATTTACACCTGTTAAATTGTGTAAAAAATAACTTAATTTTTTGACCAAATTAGTCATCCACTCCACGCGAGTGGCTATCACTAAAAACATCAAGCGAATCTATGCAGTTGGTTTTTTATAAAGATGGAGAACTTTTTGCTCGTGTTCATCTTAACCAAAGCATTCTGTGCATATACTTAAATACAATTCGAGTTACCTTGTCCCACACTAGCATTCTTCGGAGAATCTATGACATCCAAATTGAGAAGAACAAAAATCGTTACCACACTTGGGCCTTCAACTGATAAAGACAATGTACTTGAGGAGATCATCAAAGCTGGCGCTAACGTTGTGCGGCTGAACTTTTCACACGGTAGCAGCGAAGATCATATTCAACGTGCAAACAAAGTCCGTGCAATTGCCGCAAAACTAGGACGACAGGTTGCTATCTTAGGCGACTTGCAGGGGCCGAAAATCCGCGTATCTACATTCAAAGATGGCAAAGTGATGCTCAAAGTCGGTGACAAATTCACCTTAGATAGCGACTTGCCAAAAGGTGAAGGCAACCAAGAAACTGTCGGTTTAGACTACAAAGAATTGCCACAAGACGTCGCACCTAATGATGTTCTGTTACTCGACGATGGCCGCGTTCAGTTACAAGTCACCAGCGTAGAAGGCAATAAAGTACATACTCGCGTCACGGTTGGTGGTGCCCTGTCGAACAACAAAGGCATTAACAAAAAAGGCGGCGGGTTATCCGCAGAAGCCTTAACGGAAAAAGATAAGGCAGACATTCTTACTGCCGCAGAAATCAAAGTCGATTATTTAGCGATTTCTTTCCCACGTAATGGCGAAGATATGCACTATGCGCGACGCTTAGCGCGAGATGCAGGCCTGGAAGCAAAATTGGTCGCCAAAGTAGAACGCGCCGAAACGGTAGAGAGTAGTGAGTCAATTGACGATATCATTATGGCCTCTGATGTGGTCATGGTCGCTCGCGGAGACTTAGGGGTAGAGATCGGTGACCCAGAGCTTATTGGTGTTCAGAAGAAGCTCATTCGTCGTGCACGCAGCTTAAACCGAATCGTCATTACGGCAACCCAGATGATGGAATCGATGATTACAAGCCCAATGCCTACCCGTGCTGAAGTCATGGACGTGGCAAATGCTGTTTTAGATGGTACCGATGCGGTCATGCTGTCAGGAGAAACCGCGGCAGGTGAATACCCCGTTGAAACCGTTAAATCGATGGCTGAAGTCTGTATGGGCGCAGAGAAAATGTCTGAAGCCAGTCTGTCGACCTATCGCCTTGAACGCTCCTTCGAAACCGCAGAAGAAACCATTGCGATGGCAACCATGTATTCTGCCAACCATATGGAAGGTATTAAGGCAATGATCTCCTTAACCGAGTCTGGCAGAACCGCTTTAATGATGTCTCGTCTGAGCTCAGGGTTGCCTATTTTTGCCTTATCAAGAAATGAATCGACACTGAATCGTGCTGCGTTATACCGAGGCGTCACACCAGTCTATTTTAATTCTAAAGGCGATGCAGGATTGCCAACCGCGCAGGATGCGATTAGCTGTTTAAAAGAACAAGGATTTTTAAACGACGGAGATTTGGTCATCATTACTCAAGGTGACGTAATGGATGTCGTTGGTTCAACCAACTGTATGCGTATTATGCCTGCATAATATATCAGTACAAAAATCTAGGGCTCCAATCGGAGCCCTTTTTACTTTCATCTGAAGCGAATGAAAACACTACGCGCTTTCACGCCCATCTAAGTCAAGATCAATATTCAGTTGGTCATAAAGCTGAACGAAGTTATAGCCAGCCTGCAAACCTAACTGATAGTCATGTTCTAAATCTTCAGGGTCGCTTAACAAAGAAGAGGACCGAAGCACTTCTCTGGGTGCAATCTGTAGAATAAAAGTATCATCTGGTGGCGTAGAGAGAAACGCCTGTGTCAGCTCGAATGTTTGATAATGGATCATCAACATATCAGCCAAACCGGAGTCGAAGTTTTCCCCGATAAGATGACTCAATCGATACAAGTTATCCGCCCCAAAAAGCCATCGCCCGCCATTCAAAAGCATTTCGCCAGCCAGCTTAGATTGATGGGCCGTGTTAATCTTCTGCTGAAAAAAGGATGCCCAGTCTGACTTCCACTGGCTCACTTTCTGTTGCCAAGACTGCTGCACAGAGTTTATCGACTCTCGATACCACTGGACAGACTTATCCCCGACTTCACTTTGTACTCTTGCGTCGATTTCTGAGTAAGGCTCCGTTCGGATAACAATAATATTGCGCGCATTCTGTCTCCACGCTTCCTGCGCAGGGATTGAGGCGGAAACGCCACCATCGACAAACTTACGCCCGCCAACATCGACTGGCCCAAGGTATAATTTGGGAATCGCGCACGTTGCCAACATGGTTTGGAACCAGGAATCGCCCAGCATAGGAAGGTACTGATCGGAAAGCGTCTCTACATCAGTCACGGCAGCAAAAGCCCCTCTAGTGCCCAGTGCTTTGCGCCCCATGTCGAGGTCCAGTTTGTAGGGGAAATCCTGAATTCTTTCCAGCGCCCATTCCAGCCCCAAATATTGCTGCTTACGAATGTAACGAAAAAGGTTAAAAAACTCAGGCGAGGTGGTCAATTCGGTAATAAACGCCTTGCCCATCCCATGCTGACGGCATAAATAAGGGCAAAGGTTTAGAGCACCGGCTGAGGTACCATAGAATTCATCGAAGGGATCAAAGTTGGAAAGTAAAAATGCATCAAGCACTCCAGCGGTAAAAATTCCTCGCTGCCCTCCTCCTTGCGTGACAAGAGCAGTTTTGCCATGTCTGAAATGTTCGTAAACATTGATATCGAGTTCAGTATGGCTATCGGTGATTATACCGCTGTTACGTATCATCGGCTTAAGCCTTCTAATAAAGCTAAACTTAGATTAAGCCGAAGTAATCGCAATAATTCCGTATGACAAAAGAACTGCGAAAACAGCGGCAACGATGATTAGTGCGGATTTAAGATCGTGTTCCATAAACACCTCCTTGAACTGTAACAAATTAATAACACCAGCGTGAAACATGTTCAAGATTTGCTTAATTTGTTCGCGCGGTTTTGACTCATCCATCACAATTAGCTTAGGCATAATAAGGAGATAGGGCATGAAGAATAACGTCGGCTATTTGATTGGAACTATTTTGATGAGCGTTGCTTTCAACGTCCAAGCACATGTAATCGTCACACCATTTATTGGATATACCGCTGGCGGCAAAGTGGAGGACACGAATGCCAATACCTACGACATCGATGCAGCGACGAGTTACGCGTTGGCAATCGAAACACCTTTTCTTCAGGGGCGAGTCGGTCTTTTTTATTCCTATCAACCGACAGAACTAAAATCACTGTCCAACTCAGCAGACATTCATTACCTGCAGTTTCAAAGTAGCCTCGCCTATCCCATTGCACAGGGTTGGCAGACATACGCCGGATTGGGGTTAGGCGGCTCTTATACTGATGTGAACTGGGCGGATAAAAAAGTGGGGTTTTCTGCGAGTGCGTTTGCCGGTATTGAATATGAATACTCTCAAGCAATTGCTTTAACGGCGCAACTACGTTGGCTAGGCACAGTCGTCGACAATGACACTTCAGGTTCATGCACATTGCCGTCTGAAGGTTCCAACTGCATCATCAAGTATGACACCGATTGGATGAACCAATTTCAATCTAATGTCGGAATTAGTTTTCGCTTTTAACTGCAACACAATGACGAAACATCGTCTAGATGGTGTACAAAAGCTAGACGTACACCCTAAATAATCAAAATAGTCCTTATAACCATGTAATCGACCTCATTGCAGTCATTTGTTTTGAGATCAAGCTTACACAACTCAAATAAACTCCAGAAAAACGAATATTAACCATATTATAACCAGACAAAATACTATTATTAACATTTAGAATCTGTTGCGCTTGTAATTATTAGAAGTTAGTCTGAATAGCGAAAACAGATAAATATTTCAGTTTTATCAAACACACATCATAAATTTAAGAGTTAAACTCTAAATTCTTTCATGTGAAGCAGAATAAAAAACGGTAAATCAATAAGTACTTAGAATTTAGGCCATAAAAACTGATGGATAGCAGTTTCCCTAACTTTTAATAAATTGCCCTGCTTTACAGAAAGAGCTTCATTCCTTAGGGAGTTGTACAGGAGTCAAATATGAAGCGAGAACAATGGGGATCCCGCGCGGGGTTCATCTTAGCAGCAGTAGGTTCAGCGATCGGTCTGGGTAACATTTGGCGTTTCCCATACATGGCCTACGAAAACGGTGGCGGCGCATTTTTTATTCCTTACCTTTTTGCCATGATCACTGCAGGTATTCCATTCATGATCCTAGAGTTCAGTATGGGTCAAAAATACCGTGGCTCAGCACCAAAGACACTAGCAAAGATTCATTCAAAATTTGAGTGGCTTGGTTGGTTTCAGGTGGGTGTCGCAGCAGTCATCGCCGTTTACTATGTAGCCGTGATCGGCTGGTCTATTTCTTACTTTGGTCTGTCGTTCAGCCAAGGTTGGGGAGCAGATACAAACGCGTTTTTCTTCAGTGAATACCTAAAGTTAGGTGATAATTCACCAACGAATCTAGGTAGTATCCAATGGAAGATTGCGTTGTCTATGGTGATAGCTTGGGCCATTACTTATGTTGCGATTGCAAGCGGCGTGAAGTCAGGAATCGAGCGTGCATCTAAAATCATGATGCCAATTCTTTTCTTGATGGTGCTGTTCCTTATCGGGCGCATGGTGTTCTTACCAGGTGCATTGAACGGCGTGAACTACATGTTCGAACCAGACTTCAGCAAAATTTGGGACGTTAAAGTATGGGCAGCCGCTTATGGTCAGATCTTCTTTACCCTAAGTATTGGTTTTGCCATCATGCTGGCCTACTCTAGCTACTTGCCAGAGAAATCAGACATCACAAACAATGCGTTCATGACGGTATTGATTAACTGTGGTTTCTCTATCCTATCCGGCATCATGATCTTCTCGGTATTGGGCTACATGGCTCAGGAGCAAGGTAAACCTTTAACAGAGGTGGTTTCTGCGGGTGTTGGTCTTGCGTTTGTAACGTTACCAGCGGCAATTAACTTATTGCCAGCACCTTACATTCTTGGTCCACTGTTCTTCTTTGCTCTAGTTGTAGCGGGCTTAAGCTCTCATATCTCAATCATGGAAGCAGTAACCTCAGCAATTATCGACAAATTAAACTGGAGTCGTAAGAAAGCCGCAAACGTGGTTATCGGTACTGGTTTCGTTGTATCCATGGCATTCGCAACCAATGGTGGTCTGCTATTGCTCGACCTGGTCGATCATTTTGCAAACAACGTCGGTATCATGGTCGGTGGCTTAGTAGAAATCGTATTGATGGCATGGCTACTAAACCGTGTATCAGAAGTTCGTGGCTACGTTAACGAGCGTTCGGACTTCTCAATCGGCCAATGGTTTGAAATCTGCTTGCGTTTCGTAACACCAATTATGCTAGCTGTAATCTTAGCGACCAAGCTTTATGCTCTATTTACCGACGGCTACGGTGGTTACGATTTGACATTGGGCTGGGCATTGATCGCAGCACTCTTTATCTTCGGGCTATTAATTAACGCAGTAAACCGCAAGGAGAAAACAAAATGACAATCAGTGCAATCATCATGATGGTTCTTGGTTTAGGTATTACTTGGGGTGGTGCCGCCGTTTGTATCAAACGAGCGATGAATAAACAATAACGGTAACGTTAACAATAAAAATGCCGGCTTACTTAGCCGGCATTTTTTATTGGACGTTAATCAAATTGGTATTAGAAGCTGTATTTCACGCCCACTGCACCACCAAGCTGTAAGTCTACACCTTTGTACAGGTCAAGCTCTGGATGTAGCTGTGCATACACATCCCAGCCCTGAGATAGGTCCCAATTGACACCTAGTGGTACGCGCACACCAAATTCATCGTCCCACTCATACCAACCACCAACACCGACATACCAAGTCACTGGCACGTTTTGGTCGAACGTACCACGTTTAGCAATGTAGTCAAAAGCCATGCCGTCGTTACCGATAATCCCACGGTACGTATTATCTATCTCAACAACAACGCTCAATTGCTGATCGACTGCCATACCAACAGCTAAATCAGATGTTCCATTAGCCGCCATTGCAGCGCCAGACGTCAGTCCTGCTGCCAGTATTATTAGTTTCTTCTTCATAACCATTATCAATTCTTAAAAAAACATCGTGCATAATTCAAACACGACTGGATTTTATAATGTCAATGAAGGGTAAGAAGGATGTAGGGATACGCTCAAAAAAGTAAGGATGAGTTTATTGTCACATGAATACAGCAAAGCACTTTAAGGAAGAAGTGTCGATATAGGAAGTTTGTACAACTATGAGGTGATTCACGTATGAGGTTAGAGCACGCAGACATTAAAAAGGAGGCCGAAGCCCCCTTTCACATAAGTAATGGATAACTGAGATTAGCCGTGGTTACGAATCCACTCATCCATTTCTGTTTTTAGATTATCAGACTTAGTACCGAAGATAGCCTGAACACCACCAGCTACAACAACAACACCTGCTGCGCCTAGCTGTTTTAGTTTGTCTTGGTCGACAGCTGCAGTATCAGCTACTGCAACACGCAGACGAGTAATACATGCATCTAAACCTGTGATGTTCGCTTTGCCACCGAATGCTGCTACGAGTTCACCGCCCATGTCTGAGCCAGAAGTTGTTGCAGCTGCTTCAGCTTCATCTTCACGGCCCGGTGTTTTTAGGTCAAGAGCAGTGATTACTGCACGGAACACAACGTAGTAGATAACCGCGTAAACCAGACCTACACCAATCATCAGAACCATCTTCTGAGCATTACCAGACAACACTAAGAAGTCGATAAGACCGTGAGAGAAAGAAGTACCGTGAACAAAGCCTAGCGTGTTCGAAACAACGTATGCAGAACCAGCTAGTAGCGCGTGGATTCCGTATAGTAGCGGAGCAACGAATAGGAACGAGAACTCGATTGGCTCAGTAATACCAGTAAGGAATGATGTTAACGCAGCTGACGCCATGATACCCATTACCTTCGCGCGGTTTTCAGGCTTAGCACAATGAGCAATAGCAATAGCTGCCGCTGGTAGACCGAACATTTTGAACATGTAACCACCCGCTAGCTGACCGAAGCCATTACCAGCAGCACGTGATGCTTCATCAGCAACAAGGTAACAAGTTAACACGCCGTTTTGAGCTTGGCCTGCAGCGTTGACACATTTACCTGCTTCGAAGAAGAAAGGTACGTTCCATACATGGTGAAGACCGAATGGAATCAGTGAACGCTCAACAATACCGTAGATACCAAATGCTAGCTGTGGGTTTTGATCCGCCGCCCAGTGAGAGAACGCGCTGATACCGCTACCAATTGGTGGCCAGATTACAGAAAGGATAACACCAAGAATGATCGCACCAAAGCCAGTGATGATTGGCACTGCACGTTTACCCGCGAAGAAGCCAAGGTATTCTGGTAACTGAATCTTGAAGAAACGGTTGAATGCCCAGGCAGCCAAACCACCACTTAAGATACCGCCTAGTACACCAGTATCGATTTTTTCAACACCCATGACGCCAGCCATTACACCAAGCGTCGCTGTCATAATACCGTAACCAACGATTGCAGCCAGACCTGCAACACCATCGTTATTTGTGAAGCCTAGAGCAACACCGACAGCAAATAGCAAGGCCATTTGGCCAAATACAGAACCACCAGCTTGTTCCATTAGGTTAGAAACAATCTCTGGAATGAAACTCAGATGGGCAGCACCAACACCCAGAAGAATACCTGCAACCGGCAATACCGATACTGGAAGCATCAGTGATTTACCGACTTTTTGCAGGTTAGCAAAAAGGTTTTTGAACATGTTCAAGCTCCTGATAAGTATATAAGTATTATTTGGGTACTAACGGCCACCCCCCGTAGCCTAAATGTTAGCACCCAATTAAGATGTAACCACAAATTGAGTATATTTTATGGCTCAAAATATATTATTGATAACCCTCAAAGTTCGATGACAATAATCCTTTCAAGATCACGAAAACAACAAATTGATTGGCAAATTACTCTAAAAAATGCGACTCATACCACCTATCAATACCTTATTATTAAATATAAATACGGCGAATATCACTAAAAGAATAAAGTAGACAAAATCGCAGCGTCAATTATGAGTTCAATAAACACCAGATCTATAAATTGACGAAAAAATCTATCAGAAGCATAGGCGATAAATAGCACTTAGGATGCTGAAATCGAGAATAAATTAAAAATGAAGGGATGATGAGTTTAGGCTTTTTAGAATATAAAAAAGCCCGCTGACTTATCGCGGGCTTTTACTAGAAAGAAATGTTACTTCTGAGCTTGCTGGGCGTGGACCTCATGCAAAGGTTCTCTGTCATACATGTAAAACTGTATCGCTGAGTACGCGGCATAAAGCCCTAGCGTTGCAAGAAAATATACAATCTTCTCTCTTTCACGAGATAAATATGATGACAAATCAAGTTGCGCAATCCCGCGACTGTTCTCTACTTGAAGCAGATACTTACCTAGCGACTTGTTTATCATTTTAAAACAAACCGCGCAGTATCCTAGGTAGATGCCGATATAGGTCAACAGCATAATCACTACCGTTGCCAATAAAACCGGCAGAGCCATATCATCGTTTAGTGATAAGCCCGAAACCTTATCGCTCCATAAACTAGACACGAGAAGTGCGAGAACAGACAAGACGACCTGAGTAAACATCTTAGCTATCATCAGGTCGACAACGAATGCGCCTGTTCTACGAAATTTGTCACCAATACTCATTATTTACCAAGTAGCGAGTTAATTTGAGCTTTGTAACCAGCAGCTTCAGCACCGTAAATAGCCTGAATACCAGTGTCGCCAACTTTCACTAGACCACGAGCACCAAGCTCTTGAGTCCAGTAATCGTTATCTTTAACGTCAGCACCACTTTTCACAGTGATACGTAGACGAGTGATACAAGCATCAACGTCAACGATGTTCTCAGCTCCACCAAGTGCTTCGATCATGTCTTTTGCTTTTTGGTTGTCACCAGCACCGCCTTTCGCTGCGTGGTAGTCTTTCTTAGATACAACCGCTACTGCGCTGCCTTTGCGACCCGGAGTTTTAATGTCGAACTTAACGATAAACCAACGGAAAACAAAGAAGTAAACGAACGCGTATGCGATACCCACTAGAGGAATGTAGTACCAGTGGTTTTCAACACCAGTTACACCAGGAAGGATACCGAATAGTGAGAAGTCAATGAAACCACCACTGAACGTCATACCTACTTTAACATTCAGCATATCCATCAGCATGAACGATACACCAGCCAATGGCACGTGGATCGCGTAGTAAAGCGCTGGAGATAGGAATAGGAATGTAAATTCGATTGGCTCTGTGATACCCGTTAGGAATGCAGTTAGAGCTACAGAGAACAGTAGACCACCTGCTGCTTTCTTGTTTTCGTCATCCGCTAGTGTGTACATCGCGTATGCTGCAGCTGGTAAACCAAACATCATGAACGGGAACTTACCAGTCATAAAGTTAGTAGAAGTAAACTGAGAGAAATCGCCAGACGCTAGAGATGCGAAGAAGACGTTTTGTGTACCTTTGATCACTTCACCAGCAACTTCTGCTGTCGCGCCGATTTCTGTCTGCCAAAGTGGCAAGTAGAATACGTGGTGCAGACCTACAGGAATTAGAGAACGCTCGATAACACCGAAGATGAAAGAAGCAATGTAGCCGTGGCCAGATGCTGTCATTTCACCTAGTGCCGCACCGATAGCGCCGAACGCAGCACCAAAGAATGGCCAGATGAAAGTCAGAACGATACCGTAGAACAGCGCTGCGAAAGCACTGATAATAGGAACAAAGCGAGCACCGCCGAAGAAACCTAGGTAATCAGGCAGTTTTGCATCGTGGTATTTGTTATGAAGAACGACAGTGATTGCACCAGCGATCAAACCACCAAACACACCCATACTTAGCGTATTAGCAATACCTAGCGTATCAGCCAAGACACCCGCGTATTCACTACCCATAAGGATAACAGTGTTTGCGTCAGCGTTGATCATGTTTGCAACGACTAGCGTTTTAGCGATAGCTACGTTCATAACCAAGTAAGAGATAAGAGCCGCTAGTGCTGCAGCACCTTTTTCTGCACGAGCGAAGCCAACAGCAATCGCTAGAGCAAACATTACTGGAAGGTTTGCAAATACAATACCGCCAGCAGCAGTCATAACTTGTAGGAAGCTGTTTAACAGACTTCCGTCTTGAAGCACATCGATATTGTACGCTTCGATCATTGTTGGGTTAGTAAAACTACCCCCGATACCCAACATGATACCCGCAGCTGGTAGCAAAGCGATGGGCAGCATAATGGATTGCGAAAGTTTACTAAAGAAACCTTTCATTAGTTTTGCTCCTGATAGAATTTTTAGAATAGTTAGAGGGCTAGCGGCACACCCCCGCAGCCTGAATGCTAGCCTCTATGGAATATATAACCGCGGACGCGATATATTTTCCGGCTCTAAATATATCTCGTAACTGGTACCGGTTTCTAGCGGATGCTTGAGATTAGTTTCAAAGTAATATGCAGATCACAGTCCAAAAGCCGCTAAGCAATGCATTACATCCAATATAAGACGCTGATTTATTTGAATTTATTAATTAACAACATTAATTTTAAAGAGTAAATAAAATAGCCATCATTGTTACTTTTTATCACAAAATAAAGCCCGATTAATTTGACACCACAAAATCAACAAAATCAGTTAACTCATCGGGTTTATATATATAAGACGGTAATTTGATATAAAAAAAGGGGCAAAGGCCCCTTTTTTATCAAAATCTTTATATCTATCGTAAAAAAAGATTTCTGAAGTTTTCGGTAGTTTTTTGTGCAACCTCTGAAAGAGAAGCCCCTTTAAGCTGCGCGATGTAAGCTGCCACCTCGACAACATAGGCTGGTTGATTCTCTTTGCCTCGATGAGGAACGGGTGCTAAATAAGGTGAGTCAGTTTCAATAAGTAGCTTGTCCAAAGGAAGTGTCTTCACCACTTCTTTGAGTTCCGTTGCTTGACGGAAAGTAACGATCCCTGAAATAGAGATGTAAAAGCCTAAATCTAACGCGGCTTCAGCAAAAGCGAGATCTTCCGTAAAGCAGTGAATCACTCCACCACACTTCTCTGCTCCACCGTTGCGCAGAATATCTAATGTATCTGCACGAGCGTTTCTCGTGTGGATAATCAGTGGCTTATTAAGTTCAACCGCAAGTTCAACATGCTGCTCAAAACGTTCTTTTTGTAACGCCGCCGTTTCTGGCTTGTAGTGATAATCGAGACCCGTTTCACCAATCGCCACCACCTTATTGTGTGAAGCGTGCTGATGAAGTGTATCCAGAGAAAATGCACTTTCTACATCCAGAGGGTGAACGCCGCATGAAGCGTAAACATTCTCGTATGGCGTAATCATTTCCAACATGTTAGGAAACGAGTCCAGAGTCACCCCTACAGAGAGTAACTCTGTCACATTAGCCTGTTTGGCTTTGTTAATAACGTCTTCCACACTAGTGTGGAGATCGTCGTAATTCAGTTTGTCCAAATGACAATGCGAATCTACGAACATAATGCCTCTCGTGATTCAATTAACCAATTCATAGATAATAGCTCAACGTTTAAGCCCGGAAATGCTTGCAGTTGAGCCTTGAGTTCCATCAACTTCTTCGCTGATGAATATAAACCGTTGTAGTTTGTTTGCTGAAGCTGGTGAGCTCCCGGTAAAAGATCGCTTTCGGAAACACCAAATTGAAGCTTTTGTGCATCTGTGAGCAAATACCAGGCCCAGTTTATGGCGTTGTCAGGATTCTTCATCATGTAAGACGCGCATCGTGATAAGTCTGCAACACCAGATGTCATCGCTTCGATGAAGTCGTGTTCGAATGTCAAATACTCATCCAATTCACCACTACTTTTTGCTGCTAGCGTTTTTATTGGTGACCCCAAATTAAGCTTCAACGCATAAGCAGGAAGATCAGATGCTTCGTTTTCTATTAGCCACTGCATGGCTTGCTCAGTCGACGGTGGGGTAACGACCCAATGCTGACAGCGGCTGCGTATCGTTGGAAGTAAGCGCTCTTGATTATGCGTGACAAGCAAGAACAAGCACTTCTCTCCTGGCTCTTCAAGCGTCTTTAACAACGCATTAGACGCCGACTCATTCATCATGTCCGCAGGTTCAATAACAAATAAACGATAACCGTTGAGCTGTGATGACTCATGCGCAAGGCGATTACAAGCACGGATCTGATCAACCGTTATTGCTTTGCCCTCTTTCTCTGGTTTAACCCAGTGCAAGTCTGGATGACTTTGCGATTGAACAAGCTGACAGCTATGGCAAAAGCCACAAGCTTCGCTACTGTAGTTCTGACACAGAAGTGCGTGACTAAAACGCTCAACGAGTTGTTCAACGGCCAAACCAGGCTCACTTTGTATCAACAAAGCGCCGGGAATTCGGTCTGAGTCTAAACCCGCTTTTAGATTATCCCAAATAGGGTTGAGCCATGGAAAATCATTAAACATGAGTCATTTAAATCCTCGTTCGCGCTTATTGACGCGATAACCACTCATTCAACGCCTCTTGAATATCATGAGACACTTTCTCAATCGACTGCTCAGCATTGATCACGACCACCGATGGATCACTATTGGCAATATCCAAGTAACGTTCACGTGTGCGCTCAAAGAAGCTGATGTCCATCTTCTCAATACGGTCAAGCTCACCGCGACCACGAGCACGTTCCAGACCAATTCGAGGGTCGATATCCATATAAAGCGTCAGAGCCGGTTTAAAATCACCAAGAGTCGTGTCACGCAGGTTTTTCATAAGTGATGCATCGATCTGACGACCACCACCCTGATAAGCCTGAGAAGACATATCATGACGGTCACCCACGACCCACTGCCCGTTAGCTAACGCTGGCTTGATGACGTTCTCTACAAGCTGAACACGTGCGGCGTAAAGCAGCAGCAATTCAGTCATATCCTGAAGCTCTTCACCCTCGTGTTCTTCTTTGACTAGCGCGCGCATCTTCTCTGCTAGAGGTGTACCACCGGGTTCACGAGTATTAACAATATTTTCGATACCTGCAGTTTTAAGAGTATCTAACACAGTTTGAATCGCAGTACTTTTACCCGCGCCTTCCAGGCCCTCTATGACAATAAAATTCGCTTTCATCATTTATTCTTTCTTAGTTCTCTTAAATAGGCTCTTACGGCACGATTATGCTCAGCAAGGGATTTGCTGAACACATGTCCGCCCTTTCCGCTTGCGACAAAGTATAAGTATGCGCTCTCTTCAGGGTTCAACGCCGCAACGATTGACGCTTCTCCCGCCATGGCAATTGGCGTTGGCGGCAACCCACTAATGACATACGTATTGTATGGAGTAGGCGTGCGCAGATCTTTTTTACGAATATTGCCGTCATACTCATCGCCCATTCCGTAAATCACTGTCGGATCCGTTTGCAAACGCATACGCTTGTTCAAACGGTTAACAAACACCGATGCAACACGCTCACGCTCTGAATCAATCGCGGTCTCTTTTTCGATAATTGAAGCCAAAATCAAAGCTTGGTATTTATCTTCAAGAGGCAGTTTTTCCTGACGAGACGCCCATTGAGCATCAAGTATGCTATTTAATTTCTGATGCGCACGCTTTAGTAGCTGGCTTTCTGTGGTACCAGCAGTGTAATGGTATGTTTCTGCTAGGAAGAGCCCTTCTAGCTTTTCACGTTCAATACCCAGCTTAGACGCCATCTCCTTTTCAGAGAGTGCCGTCAAATCATGCTGTACGTAAGGTGCTTCTTTTAGCAAGGCCAACCATTCAGAAAAACGGCTGCCTTCTACAAAAGTAATCGCGAACTGATATTCTTTGCCTGTGTTGAGGTGCTCTAACGCTTGATAAAGCGACATGTTAGGCTCGAGTTGATACGTCCCTGCCCTAACTTGCAACAGTTCCGGATAAAGACGCGGAATAAAACGAGTATATTCAGAAGACTCGATAACTTCTGCTTTCACCAAGTTACGTATTATTTGGTTAAAGCTTGTACCATTTTCTACCGTAAATAGCTGTGGTTGCTCAAGTAGAATTGGCTTATTTACGTATTGCTTCGCCTGTGAAACAACGTAAAAAACACCTGCTGCACCAATCAAAGCAATCAGTACAACAACAGCCAATAGTTTTTTAATCACGTAGTTAACTTCCCTTGCAGTCGTTGAGTCAGTTTTCCAATCGGAAATACGTTTTTCTTATTTTGTGTTGTAATGCTCGTTACAGGAGCCACACCTAATAATGAGTTACACATCCAGACTTCGTCGGCATTGAGCACATCAGAAAGATAGAAGGCGTCTAGCTTCACATTGATGCTATTCGCCGAGCAAAATTCAAGCACCTTACGACGCATGACACCGGCAACACCAGACAAACTTAAATCAGGTGTGTAAACATAATTATCTTTAACCCAAAAAAGGTTGGCCATTGTAGTTTCAATGACATGATTTTGCACATTTAACGTTACTGCATCGGCAAACTCGGTCCCGTCAATTTCAGATTTCGCGAGCACCTGTTCTAAGCGGTTATTATGCTTGTGACCAGCAAGTAGCGGCTGAATACCTAAGCGAGTTTCACACACGCCAAGGCTTACACCATTTGATTGCCAGGCAGCGTAATGACTAGGGAAAGGAAAATTAGAAATGGTCACGGTTGGCCCTTCAATGCCATACGGGCTGTATCCGCGCCCACCTGCGCCACGACTGATATGAATTTTCACACCCGCATCATCATCTGACAAAGCCGCATTAGTGGCCCATTCAAAAACGACTTGCCAATCGGGGAAAGGAATGTGTAACGCTTTGAGACAGGCTTCCATCCTCGCAACATGCTCAGGCCAATATACCAACTGCCCCTTCTTAGTCAGGATTGTCGAGAAGCACCCATCACCATATTGAAAGGAACGATCGCTCAATGAGACATGTGTTTGTGGAATTCCATTTACCCAAAACATTCGGCTACCTTAAAATTTGTGACTATCAAATAAAACAAAACGGCTCAATGCTAAGCATCGAGCCGTTAGAATACAAGTTCCACTTATCTAAATTGAGTTAGACAGTGTTACTCTGAAAACAAATGTTACTCAGCGAACTTTTTGAATACCAAAGAACCGTTTGTACCGCCGAAGCCAAACGAGTTACAGATTGCGTATTCCATACCTTCAACTTTGCGCGCTGTATGCGGCACAAGGTCGATATCCAGGCCTTCTTCAGGATCATCCAGGTTAATGGTTGGCGGAACAATTTGATCAACCAAAGACATAACCGTGATGATTGCTTCTACAGAGCCAGCAGCACCCAGTAGGTGACCTGTCATAGACTTCGTCGAAGAGACTAGAACTTGCTTAGCGCCTTCTTCACCAAGAGCGCGTTTGACACCCTTGATTTCAGCCACATCACCAGCCGGAGTCGAAGTACCATGTGCGTTTACGTAACCCACCTGTGTACCTTCGATTTTAGCATCGCGCATTGCAGCTTCCATCGCCAATGCACCACCTGAACCATCTTCACTTGGAGAGGTCATGTGGTAAGCATCGCCCGACATACCAAAGCCAACTAGCTCTGCGTAGATCTTAGCACCGCGAGCCTTAGCATGTTCGTACTCTTCAAGTACCATAATGCCAGCGCCGTCACCAAGTACGAAACCATCACGGCCTTTGTCCCATGGACGAGAAGCTTTTTGAGGTTCGTCGTTACGAGTAGATAGCGCTTTAGCAGCACCAAAGCCTGCCATACCTAACGGTGTTGACGCTTTTTCAGAACCACCAGCAACCATAGCATCAGCATCGCCATAAGCGATCATGCGAGCAGCATGGCCGATGTTATGCAGACCAGTAGTACATGCAGTAGAAATCGCGATGTTTGGACCACGAAGACCACGCATGATAGATAGGTTACCTGCAACCATGTTTACGATGGTCGAAGGAACAAAAAATGGGCTAACTTTGCGAGGGCCTTTGTCTACTAACGCAGTGTGACCTGATTCAATCAGTTCCAGACCACCAATACCTGAGCCGATGGCAACACCAACTCGAGCCGCGTTTTCTTCGGTAATTTGTAAGCCAGAGTCATCAATTGCTTGCATACCTGCTGCGACGCCGTACTGGATAAACAAATCCATTTTACGAGCATCTTTCTTAGACATGTACTCTGTGCAATCGAAATCTTTCACAAGACCTGCAAAACGAGTTGAGAAGTTCGTAGCATCAAAGTGCTCGATATTCACAATACCACTTTGACCTTCTAGCAGGGCTTTCCAAGATGATTCTACTGTGTTGCCTACCGGTGACAACATACCCATGCCAGTGACAACTACACGACGCTTGGACACGATATAATTCTCCGGGAATTGAATATTTCTATGAGAGGATAGAAGAAGTTAGAAAGAACACAGGCGGTCTAGGAGACCGCCTGGGAGAGATAATTACTGAGCGCTGTTTACGTAGTCGATTGCAGCTTGAACAGTAGTGATCTTCTCAGCTTCTTCGTCAGGAATCTCAGTGTCGAATTCCTCTTCTAGAGCCATAACTAGTTCTACAGTGTCTAGAGAATCAGCACCTAGATCGTCAACGAAAGAAGCTTCGTTTTTAACTTCTGCTTCGTCTACACCTAGCTGTTCAACAATGATTTTCTTTACGCGTTCTTCGATGTTGCTCATTTTTTCTTTTCCTTTACAGATTTCGCCTAATGCGATGATTCCGTAGTTTATTCGAACTATTGAAAGTTGCAAGGGGGTCCTTGCTGGTCAAACCACAAAATTAGCGAATTTAACCGAATTTCAATACATTTTTGACTTAAATCATGCACAAATCTTGCGCATAAGCATGACAAGTTCATGACAGTAAAGTGCAACTATAAGCTATTCTTCACAATGTAAAATAGCTTATTTTGCCGAAACTGTCGTATTAAACCATGTACATGCCACCATTTACATGCAAAGTTTCACCAGTAATGTACGCTGCTTCAGGTGAAGCAAGGAAAGCTACTGCTGATGCAATTTCGCGAGGATCACCCAAACGACCTGCAGGAACGTTAGACAAAGTTGCCGCACGTTGCTCGTCATTTAATGCCTTAGTCATGTCAGTTTCGATGAAACCTGGAGCAACAGTGTTTACTGTTACACCACGAGAAGCAACTTCACGAGCCATCGATTTAGTGAAACCGATCACACCTGCTTTTGCTGCTGCGTAGTTTGCTTGGCCTGCATTACCCATAGTACCCACTACAGAGCCTACGTTGATGATACGACCTGCACGCTTTTTCATCATGCCACGCAATACCGCTTTAGACATACGGAAAATTGGTGTTAGGTTAGTATCGATGATGTCATTCCACTCATCATCTTTCATACGCATTAGTAGGTTATCACGAGTGATACCTGCGTTGTTTACTAGAATATCGATCACACCAAACTCATCATTGATAGTTTTTAGTGTCGCTTCGATAGACTCAACGTCAGTAACGTTAAGTGTCAAACCTTTGCCGTTTTCGCCTAGGTATTCGCTGATAGCAGCTGCGCCACTTTCAGATGTCGCAGTACCAATAACTGTTGCACCACGTTCAACAAGAAGTTCAGCAATCGCACGGCCAATGCCACGGCTTGCGCCAGTCACTAGAGCGATCTTACCTTCTAGATTCATCATGTTGTGTTTTCCTTTTGTTATCGTGTCTTAACGCTAAATTATTTAGCCGCTTCTAACGACGCTACGTCGTTAACAGCCGCTGCACTTAGTGTCTTCACGATACGTTTTGTTAGACCTGTCAACACTTTGCCAGGACCAAGCTCAAGAAGATTCTCTACGCCTTGCTCACTCATCAACTGTACGCTCTCAGTCCAACGAACTGGGCTATGTAGCTGGCGAACAAGCGCGTCTTTAATTTTTGCCGGATCAGTTTCAGCCGCCACATCAACGTTGTTGATCACTGGAAGTTGTGGCGCATTAAACTCAATAGACTCTAGAGCAACAGCCAGTTTTTCTGCCGCAGGTTTCATTAGAGCACAGTGAGAAGGCACTGAAACAGGAAGAGGAAGCGCACGCTTCGCACCAGCTTCTTTACATAATGCACCAGCACGCTCTACTGCATCTTTGCTACCAGCGATAACAACTTGACCAGGAGAGTTGAAGTTAACCGGAGATACCACTTCGCCTTGTGCTGCTTCTTCACACGCTTTTGCGATAGATTCATCATCTAGGCCAATGATTGCGTACATTGCGCCAGTGCCTGCTGGTACAGCTTCTTGCATTAGCTGACCACGAAGCTCAACCAGTTTGATTGCTTCTTTAAAGTCAATCACACCTGCACATACTAGTGCTGAATACTCACCCAAGCTGTGACCTGCTAGGTTTGCAGGTTGCTCAAGACCAAGTTCTTGCCATACACGCCAAATAGCCACAGACGACGCTAACAATGCAGGCTGTGTACGGAACGTTTGGTTGAGATCTTCAGCAGGGCCATTTTGAACAAGCGCCCATAGATCGTAACCTAGTGCGTCAGATGCTTCTGCAAATGTTTGTTTTACTACGTCATATTGTTCGCCAAGCTCAGCCAGCATACCTACTGCTTGAGAACCTTGGCCTGGAAATACGATAGCAAACTTGCTCATGTTGTTTTCCTTTAAGCAATGTAAAAAGAAATAAGATGCACTTAAGTGCACCTTAAATTTTGAATACTCGTGAAACTTAGAACTTCACCAGAGCAGAGCCCCAAGTGAAACCGCCACCAAATGCCTCTAGTAGCAAAGTTTGTCCACGCTTGATGCGGCCATCGCGCACCGCTTCATCCAACGCTGTCGGAACGGTCGCTGCCGATGTATTACCATGCTTGTCTAAGGTCAATACCACTTGATCCAAAGACATTGATAGTTTCTTAGCTGTCGCTGAGATAATTCGGTAGTTCGCTTGGTGCGGTACTAGCCAGTCTAGCTCAGACTTGTGCATGTTGTTGGCTTCAAGTGTGTCTTTAACCAATTTAGACAATTGAGTTACTGCAACCTTGAATACTTCGTTGCCAGCCATGTGAAGCCATTTGTCAGCATCTTTACCACGCTCAGGTACTGGTAAACTCAAAAGCTCACCGAATTGACCATCCGAGTATATGTGAGTAGAGATGATGCCAGGTTCTTCACTTGCTCCAACAACAACGGCACCCGCGCCGTCACCAAACAGAATAATGGTAGAACGGTCAGTCGGGTCACATGTTTTTGACAATGCGTCTGCACCAATCACCAATACGTTTTTACACATACCTGTTTTGATGTGCTGGTCAGCTACAGATAGAGCATAAACAAAGCCAGAACAAGCAGCGGCTAAGTCAAAAGCCGGACATCCTGTAATGCCAAGCTTTCCCTGCACCTGACACGCAGATGAAGGGAAAGTATGGCTACTGCTGGTAGTAGCTACAATGATAAGATCGATGTCGTTCTTATCTATACCTGCCATATCGATAGCGTTTTCAGCTGCGTAGAATGCCATGTCAGCGACAGTTTCATCTTCTGCTGCGATTCGACGCTCTTTAATACCCGTGCGAGCAACAATCCACTCATCACTTGTATCTACCATTTTCTCTAGATCTGCGTTAGTACGCACCTGAGATGGCAGGTAGCTGCCAGTACCTAAAATTTTGCTATACATGAAGACTAATAATGCCTCTCGAGTAAAACCGCTTCCAAACGATCGCTAATACGGCCTGGTACTTGTCGTTTGACCTCGTGTACTGCCTCTCCAAGTGCATTGACAATTGCAGATACATCAGCACTTCCATGGCTTTTAATGACAATGCCGCGCAATCCTAGCAAACTTGCGCCGTTATACTGGTCGGGGTTCAGTGTTTTTAGTTCATTAAATAGCCGAGAAAACAACTTTCTAGCAATCCAACCCTTTATCGTAGACGCCATCATACTGGTTTTAATTTTTTCGATAAAAAGTTGTGCTGTTCCCTCGCTGGCCTTTAAGCATACGTTACCAACAAATCCATCACAAACGATGACATCGGCAACGTCATGCAATATTTGATTACCTTCAATATAACCAACAAAATTAATTGCGTCGGTTTGAGAAAGCATTTCTGCACAGCGCTTAACGAGATCATTCCCTTTTATCTCTTCTGCACCGATATTGAGAACCGCTACGCGAGCGGGATGACCCAGGTGCTGTTCAGCCAACGCGCTGCCCATCACGGCAAACTGGAACAGGCTATCGGCATCGCAAGATACATTCGCCCCCAGATCCAACATCCAAGTGCGCTTTCCGCTGATTGTTGGCAATGCAGACACTAAAGCAGGACGATCAATGCCAGGTAACAATTTGAGAATAAAACGTGACAGCGCCATCAATGCACCAGTGTTACCACCACTGACACAAGCATCGGCTTTTTGCTCGGAAACAAGATCGATGGCTTTACGCATCGAGCTATTTTGGCTATTGCGTAGTGCTAAAGAGGGCTTTTCTGAGTTAGAAATTACTTTCTCCGTATGGAGAATAGTCAAACGAGATTGGGTAGAAGCACCTAATTGAGATAATTCAGACGTGATCAAGGATTGATCACCAATAAGGATCACTTTTAGCTCTGGGAAATGAGACAGTGCCTGCACGGCGGCAGGCACTGTTACGCGAGGACCGAAATCCCCGCCCATTGCATCAAGTGCAACGGTAATAGTTTGCAAAGGTTCAACCTTACTTGTTGATAACCTTCTTGCCACGGTAGTAACCTTCAGCAGTTACGTTGTGGCGTAGGTGAGTTTCACCAGAAGTCGCGTCTACAGATAGAGCAGCTGTAGTTAGCGCATCGTGTGAACGACGCATACCGCGCTTAGAACGAGTTTTACGGTTTTTCTGTACGGCCATTGACCCTACTCCTATACTATTGGGTTAAAAACCTGAAGATGAATCGGCTACCACACCTATTACTTTTTCAGACTTTTCAAAACGTCGAATGGATTCGGTTTCTTTTCCTCAATTTCTTCAGGAAGCTCACCAAAAACCATGTTATTTGAATCAACGCTACAATCCGCTTCATCGTGCATCGCAATTTGAGGTAATGCTAAGATGAACTCGTCTTCAACCAGTTGTATAAGGTCTAATTCACCGTACTCATTTAGATCTACCAAATCATAAATTTCCGGTGCTTCCTCTTCTGTCTTCTCACCGTAGTAAGGAGTGTAAAGGAATTCAACTTCACACTGATGTGTGAATACCTCATTACAACGCTGACACTCTAATTCGACTTCGATGTTAGCTTTACCAGAGATAACAACAAGTCGCTGTTCATCTATCTCAAATGACAATGAGACTTCTGCGTCGCGTTTTACGCCTTCAGTTGCTTCCGCTAAGCGTTTGAAAAGACTAGCTTGGATGATGCCATCGTAATCCAATCGTTTCTGTGCCGCCTTCGCCGGATCAACCGTTCGCGGTATTTTTACCTTTTGCATAGGGCGCGAATCTTATCTTCCAAATCAAAATTAGTCAAAGAAAAAGGCAAAAAAGTTGTACTTTTTTACGCTTAACATACAGAGCATTAGCCAGAATCATTTTTGATCGATTATCCTATCGGAAATGCTCCTGCAAATTGTAATTCAAAATGAAAAATTACCAACTGGTTTTAGCCTCAACTTCCCCTTTTCGCCGACAACTGATGGAAAAACTCTCAGTACCGTTTATTTGCCTGTCACCTGATTGCGATGAAACTCCGTTAGACGACGAAAAACCTGTAGAACTTGTGATGCGGTTGGCCGCTAATAAAGCGACGTCTTGTACAACAGATCAACCAAGCCTAATCGTCGGTAGCGATCAAGTTTGTGTGATTAACGAAAAGATCGTTGGGAAACCACTCAATCGTGAAAATGCCATCGAGCAGTTACTTGCGCAAAGTGGAAACGTGATTACTTTTTATACTGGCCTTGCCATACATAATACTGCGACTAACCATACCGAGGTTGGTTACGATACTTTCGAAGTTCACTTCCGGGATTTAACTCGTGAACAAATCGAACGATATGTAGACAGAGAAGAGCCATTTTACTGCGCAGGCAGTTTCAAAAGTGAAGGAATGGGGATTTGCTTGTTCAACAAGCTTGTAGGAAAAGACCCGAACACGCTTGTCGGGCTACCACTCATTGACTTGATTGATATGTTGCGTGTTCAAGGGTTTGATGTCCTTTAACTCAAATAGAACTAAGGGAGCCAATGGCTCCCTTAGTTTAAACTAGAAAAATACCGTTAAGCTTTTCTTAAACCAGCCAGCACTTTCTCTAACTTAGGTTCCATCTTCGCGTTAATTTCCATCCATTCATCATTTGAAGGGTGCTGGAACTTAATATTCGCCGCATGAAGGAACAACCGATCCAAACCATACTGACCTGTGTAAGCATCAAAACGGCGGTCACCATAACGGTCATCCCAAGCGATTGGGTGCCCGGCGTACTGTGTATGGACACGAATTTGGTGTGTACGCCCGGTGATCGGGCTCGCTTGAATCAAGGTCGCCTGTTCAAACTTCTCCAAGATCTTAAAGCGTGTCTCAGATGGCTTACCGTTTGGATTAACACGAACGATGCTGTTTACTTCATTTTTCAACAATGGCGCGTTAACCACTTTACAACTGCTTTTCCACTGCCCCATCACCAGTGCAAAGTAAAACTTCTTCACTGTTTTTGCTCGGAACTGGGCTTGTAGGTGGCGAAGCGCTGAACGCTTTTTAGCCACAAGTAAAATACCAGAGGTATCACGGTCAATACGATGTACAAGCTCAAGAAAACGTGCGTCAGGACGTAAAGCACGCAGTGCTTCTATCGCACCAAACTTCAAACCACTACCGCCATGAACCGCGGTCCCGGATGGTTTGTTGAGAATAAGCATATGGTCATCTTCAAAAATGATCATATCTTCAAGCTCAGCAACGCGATTAAGTTTCGTGCTCGGCGCTACGTCGTCTTCTTTCTTCTCCATAGTAACCGGAGGAATACGAACCAGATCGCCCGCTTTTAGTTTGTACTCTGCTTTAATACGCTTTTTATTAACGCGTACCTCTCCCTTTCGCACGATTCTATAAATCATGCTTTTCGGAATGTCTTTTAATTGGTTGCGCAAAAAGTTATCAATGCGCTGACCCGCCATGTCTTCATCGATGTCGACAAACTGGACTTTAGTTCTTATTTCGCTCATGCGCGCTATTGTAAACGCAAATACTCGTGACTTCACATTATTCTTTCTGCAAAAGAAACACTTGCCAGCGCAGACTGGTCTGAAATCGCCCAAGCTTTTGTTTAAATTATTAAAACTCTCTGTCAAGATTTAGGTTTGTTTTGTGTCTTCATCACTTTACACGATTCAATTGTTTAGGAAACAGCCAGTTATAAATTACAAAATTTGAATTTTGTGGCAATTTTTCTATCGTTTGCACCAAAGCAGATTGCTGATAGCGACGTGCACTGCTATAGTTCACAGCTGCTAAGGAAGGTTTGGTTACATTTTATTCACTACCATTCATTACTCCTCAAGCAGTGTGAGTAGAACGTTGAAAGTCAGGTGCTGCAATTGGCGTAAGACACGTTGAATTCAACACACTTGCCACCCTACTCCTCGCATATTCACGTTGAGTACCTACCGCCCTAATAGCGGGTCACAAGTCTGCGTTTCCGACAGAAACCTAAAGAGATTTGTGATAACTGAAGTGCCCTAGAGCATCCCCTTCCAGCCGGGAGGCTGCAAAATATAAGTCATGGGATCAGGCACCGTGGAAAAGCGACCAAACAGTGGCAAGTCGACAAGAAAGATATAAAAGAAAAGACAACGAGAATTTTCAATGAAAAGAATGTTAATTAACGCAACTCAAAAAGAAGAGTTGCGTGTCGCTCTGGTTGATGGCCAGCGACTTTTCGATCTTGATATCGAGAGTCCAGGACATGAATCAAAAAAAGCGAATATCTACAAAGGACGTATCACACGTATTGAACCAAGCTTAGAGGCCGCATTCGTCGATTACGGTGCTGAGCGTCACGGTTTCCTCCCTCTCAAAGAAATTGCCCGCGAATATTTTCCAGAAGGTTACACCTACCAAGGCCGTCCAAGCATTAAAGAAGTGCTGACAGAAGGCCAGGAAGTAATTGTACAAGTGGAAAAAGAGGAACGTGGTAGCAAGGGCGCAGCTCTGACTACTTTCATTTCTCTAGCAGGTAGCTACCTTGTTCTTATGCCTAATAACCCTCGTGCTGGCGGTATCTCTCGCCGTATCGAAGGTGACGAGCGTACTCAACTAAAAGCTGCATTAAGCACATTAGAACTGCCACAAGGCATGGGTCTGATCGTGCGTACCGCAGGTGTTGGTAAGAGTGCAGAAGAACTTGAATGGGATTTGAACGTACTACTAAACCACTGGGGTGCGATCAAAGATGCATCAGACTCTAACCCTGCTCCATTCCTGATCCACCAGGAAAGTAACGTTATTGTTCGCGCAATTCGTGACTATCTACGTCGTGATATTGGTGAAATCCTCATCGATAGCAACACCATTTATGAGCGTGCAAAAGCGCACATTCAATTGGTTCGCCCAGATTTTATTAACCGAGTTAAGAAATACGACGGCGAAGTGCCACTGTTCAGCCACTACCAAATCGAAAGCCAGATTGAATCTGCTTTCCAACGTGAAGTGCGCCTGCCATCTGGTGGTTCAATTGTTATCGACCCAACAGAAGCATTGACTTCTATCGATATCAACTCTGCTCGCGCAACTAAAGGCGGAGATATCGAAGAGACAGCACTGAACACTAACTTAGAAGCAGCCGATGAGATCGCTCGTCAGCTACGTCTACGTGACCTAGGTGGTCTGGTTGTTATCGACTTTATCGACATGACACCTGTTCGCCACCAGCGTGAAGTAGAAAACCGTCTACGTGAAGCTGTTCGTTTAGACCGTGCTCGCGTACAAATTGGTCGTATCTCTCGTTTCGGTTTGTTGGAGATGTCTCGTCAACGTTTGAGCCCTTCTCTTGCAGAAGCGAGCCACCACATTTGTCCACGTTGTAGTGGTACGGGTGTTGTTCGTGACAACGAATCTCTAGCGCTTTCTGTTCTTCGTCTAATCGAAGAGGAAGCACTAAAAGACAATACTGCGCAAGTATTGGCTGTCGTCCCAGTGCCAATCGCCTCTTACCTATTGAACGAAAAACGTCGTTCGGTTAACCACATCGAACGCATTCAAGAAGTGAAAATCACGGTTGTTCCTAACTCTGATATGGAAACACCGCACTTCGAAGTGATTCGTGTCCGTGAAGGCGAAGAATTTGATCTGATTTCTTACCTACTTCCTAAGAAACTGGAAGCGTTGAAAGAAGCAGAAGGTAAAGATCCTGTAGAAACGGACATCAAACCTAAACGACTAGAAGAACCAGTACTTAAGGGCTTTGCTGCACCTTCACAATCTGCACCTGCTCCAGCTTCTAAGCCAGCACCAGTGGCGAAGAAGAAGGAAAGCGATGAAGTGAAGAAAGAAGCTTCGCCTGGTCTGTTTAGCCGTTTATTCAAAGCGCTTGGTAGCTTCTTATTCGGCGGTTCTCAAGAAGTAAAAGAAGAGCCTAAGCAACAAGAAGAGAAAAAGCCTAGTCGCGACAACAAGCGTAACAAGCGAGATCGCAACGATCGCCGTCGTGGTAATCAACGTGATAACCGCGATAATCGAGATAACCGCGATAACCGTCGCCGCCGTAAGCCTCGCGACGAGCAAGCTACTGAGCAGAATGATACTCAGCAGCAACAAGCAGCTGGCCAAGCAACCGGCAATAAACCGCAAAACCGTAACCAGAAGCGTAAGCCTAAAGCTCAACAAGCAGAAAATGCTCAAGAACAAAAAGCGAATGCAAAAGTAGCGGAAAAAGGCCTTCAACTTGCAGCCGAAGCTCGTTCTGAAACAAAACCTGAAAGCAGCAAAGCGAAACCAAACGCTAACGCTAATGCTAAAGCAGAAAAAGTTAAAGAACGTCGCCAACGTCGTAAACTAAACAAATCTGTTCGCGTTAAAGATCAGCAGGCTGCTGAGCAAGCTGAAGAAACACTAGTTAAAGCTACTGAATCTGTTGAAGCACCAGTAGAGAAACCAGTAGTAGAAGCAGTAGAAACTCAGCAAGAAAACAAGCAAGCCGAGTCTAAACAACGTCGTAATCGTCGTTCACCGCGTCACCTTCGTGCAAGTGGTCAACGCCGTCGTCGTGGTCGCGATCGTCGTCCTAACCCATTCCGCCTACGCAAAGGTGGTGTTGCCTCTCCAGAGATGGCAATGGGTAAAGTGATGCCACGTTACATTCCAAAACCAGCGCCTAAGAAGGAAGAGCAAGTTAAGGAAGAAGCAGTAGTCGCTGCAGTACCGGCAATGCAAGGTGGTTTCGCTTGTCCTGAAATGGCAATGGGTAAAGTGATTATCCGCCGCGAACTGCCAGTCGTTGCAGAACCTAAAGCTCAAGAACCGGTTAAAGTTGAAGCGCCTGTTGTTGAACCAGTGGTTACTGAACCTGCTGTTGTTGAGCAAGCACCTGTGACACCAATCGTTGAAGCAAAGGCACCTGTTGTTGAAGTAACTGAACCAGTGACAGAAACGACAACAGAGCAACCTGTAGAACCAGTAGTTGAAGCTGTTGCAGAAACCACTGAAACGGTAGAAGTAGAAGAGGTGAAAGCACCAGCTCCTGCTGAAGTTCAAGAGATTGTCCTGGATGTGACCAAAGCGGTCGCTAAGCCAAACGCAAGTGCACCAATGACAAAAGCTCCTGGTCCTCAAGAGCTGCGCGAAATTGAAGTTGCTGCGGCACCATTTAAAGCTGACCGCTACCAGCCTAAAGGCGCTGGTAGTCAAGTAGCGAAAAACCGAGCTTCTGCAGCGATGACTAAACCAAACTTCAACTAGTTTGAGTTAGTAATTAGCTGAAAAGCAACTAAAAAGGCTGCCAAATGGCAGCCTTTTTTACTTTCCGCTGAATCAACTTTCATTGTTCAATTTAATATCAATGACCGATCACAATTGTGGGTCAATATACGTGTCATTCTTGAACTTAATCACACTTTTCGGTAGCATTCGCCGACTAAAGTTTTCGACACCATTCTAGTGCCACTCCTTTACTACTCCGATTTACACTGAGTGAGCGGATGACAAACCCACCTCTCAGTGGCTTGTGCAAATAAGAATATGTGTCGGGATAAACTCATCTCAACGAGAACTTAAAACAAACATGTTCGAATTTCCGCAATTTTCAAAGCACTCTGTAAAAAATGATGTGCTCTCAGGTTTGACCGTAGCGTTAGCATTGGTTCCTGAAGCAGTCGCATTCGCATTCGTTGCTGGTGTAGACCCAATGGTTGGTCTTTACGCTGCATTTATCGTTGGCTTGATCACTTCTATCTTTGGTGGTCGCCCAGGCATGATTTCCGGTGCAACAGGCGCAATGGCCGTTGTAATGGTATCTCTTGTTGCCAGCCACGGTGTCCAATACCTATTCGCAGCAATTATGCTCGCGGGTATTCTTCAGGTTGCCGCTGGTCTGTTCAAGTTAGGTAAGTTTATCCGAATCGTTCCTCACCCAGTGATGATCGGCTTCGTAAACGGCTTAGCTATCGTTATCTTCCTGGCTCAACTTGGCCAATTTAAAGCGCCTGACATCAACGGCATTTTGACTTGGTTACCACAAGACCAGATGATGCTAATGCTTGGTTTGGTTGCACTGACAATGGCAATCATTCATTTCTTACCTAAAATCACAACAGCAGTACCATCTTCGCTGGTCGCTATCGTAACGGTTACCGCGCTAGTGGTTGGTTTGGATCTTGAAACCCGTACCGTCGTTGACTTCTTGCGCACAATGTCTGGTGATGAAGCAGCAACCCTAGCGGGCTCTCTGCCAACATTCTCTATTCCAATGGTGCCATTCACGCTTGAAACTCTGCAAATCATCTTGCCTTACGCGATTATTTTGGCTGCAATCGGTCTGATCGAGTCACTATTGACGCTGACAGTATTGGATGAAATGACAAACACACGCGGCCAATCTAACCGTGAATGTATTGGCCAAGGCATGGCTAACATGACTTGTTCCGTATTCGGTGCGATGGGTGGTTGTGCGATGATTGGTCAATCGATGATCAACGTAAACTCAGGTGGCCGTGGTCGTCTTTCTGGTATCGTTGCCGCAGTTGCGTTGTTGATGTTTATTCTGTTCGCATCGTCGTTGATCGAGATGATTCCTCTCGCTGCACTTGTTGGTGTAATGTTTATGGTTGTCATAGGTACATTCGAATGGGCGACATTTAAACTGGCGCGCCGCGTACCAAAACAGGACTTCTTCGTTATCGTACTGGTTACTGTTGTGACCGTACTTACCGACCTGGCTGTTGCTGTAGGCGTCGGTGTTATCGCTTCTGCGCTTATGTTTGCCTGGCAGCATGCTAAGCACATCTACGCTGACACATGCCTGAACGAAGAAGGTTCAAAAGAATACAAAATCCATGGCCCTATCTTCTTTGGTTCTGCAGCGAACTTCCTTGAACTGTTCAACGCGCAAGACGACCCGAAAGATATTATTGTCGACTTTGCTGACTCACGAGTGACTGACCACTCGGCGATAGAAGCGATTGAAACGCTGGCAGAACGCTACGCGGTGCTTGGCAAGACACTTCATCTACGCCACTTAAGCCCGGATTGCCGTAAACTTCTCGATAAAGCGGGCAGTCTGGTAGAAATCAATGTTAAAGAAGACCCTAGCTACAAAGTTGCAACCGACTTGTTAGCCGGCTAATAGCATTGAAAAATAAATAGCAAAAGGGATGAGTCGAACTCATCCCTTTTTTATTTGGTTGGATATTATACCAATCGTAGTAAATACCTGGTCATTCTAGCTTGTTAAAACACTCGATAACTGCGTTATCATTTTTGATTGTAGAATAGCTACTTGTCGAAAAATTCTGCCTTGTTCTCAAGCATTTTTCCTACACTACTTCTGATCACTTACTTACTGTGATTGATATTAGAAGTTACAACTTCTTCAAAATGACTTCTGATGCCTCTTCAATTAAATCCAACACCAACTCGAAGCCATCGTCTCCACCGTAGTATGGGTCAGGAATTTCGTCATAGCTGGAATCAGAGTGGCTGAGAAACAACGAGAGTTTATGACGGTGTTCAACAGGACAACTATCCAAAAGATCAGCTAAATTGGCTTTGTCCGCCGCCAATACCATATCAAAGTACTCGAAGTCTTCACTTTTGACCTGACGTGCTTTCATGCCTTTAAAAGAGTAGCCTCGCAGTTTACCTGCCGCCATCGCGCGCGTGTCTGGTGAATTTCCTGCGTGATAACCAATTGTCCCTGCGGAATCAACCTCTACCGTAACACCAAGCTCTTTTGCTTTCGCTCTCATTACCGCCTCTCCGGTCGGTGAACGACAAATATTTCCCATACAAACAACGAGTATTCTCTTCATTTTATTCCCTGAATTATCGGTGGTTTTTCTGAATCACTTGTTGATCTATCATAGCGACATAATACGACTAGCCCAAGTTAACACCGAACCTTGGGTGTAATAAAAGGAATTGAGGTACTGATATGTCTATCGAAGAAAATAAAGAAGCCCGTCACAAGGCTCGCCAACAGAAAGTGAAAGAACAGGTAGACGCTAAAATCGCGGCCGCCCAGGAAGAAAAGGGCTTGCTCCTGATTATTACAGGAAATGGTAAAGGTAAATCGACGTCAGGCTTTGGTACGATTGCCCGTGCTGTAGGACATGGTTTGAATTGTGCTGTAGCTCAATTTATTAAAGGTACTTGGGATAACGGTGAACGTAACCTGCTTGAGAAATTAGGTGTTGAGTTTCAAGTTATGGCGACAGGCTTTACCTGGGAAACGCAAAACAAAGCGGCAGACACTGAAGCTGCGCAATTGGTCTGGCAAGAGTGTAAGCGCATGCTACAAGACGAATCGCTCGATGTCGTTCTGTTTGACGAACTGACTTACATGGTGAGTTACGGCTACATAGATTTAGACGAGGTTGTAGAAGCACTCAACAATCGCCCTAAAATGCAGTCCGTTGTCATCACAGGACGTGGCGCGCATCGTACATTGATTGAAATGGCCGACACCGTATCTGAAGTAAAAAACGTAAAACACGCTTTCGAGTCCGGCGTAAAAGCCTTGAAAGGTGTCGATTGGTAGTTTGACGACTAGCCATAAAAATAAAAAGGGTTGGCGATATGCCAACCCTTTACGTATTGAATGAAGTTAGTTAAACAAGTTTTTCAATAAACCATCAACCGCTTCTTTAGTCTTTTCGTCTTTGATCTTGTCCGTCAGTTTCTCTACACCACGGTCAATCTCTTTTTGTGCTTTTTGTTTCAGCACATCATCAAATACCAGTTTGAATTTAGGGTCTGCCCACTTACCAGACACATTGATTGGTATCGTAATGTCTTTCAGCTCATCGATATTCTTACCACCTTGCCCTTCTAACGTACCAACAATAGAAGTGCTGATAGTGAAATCGACGGTTTCGTTCAGGTAATTTGCCTTACCATTACCACGCACACGAAGCAGTGGTGACTGCGCCTTCATATCATCCGTGGATACCACGCCTTTGTTTAGCTTCAACGTCGCGGTCATTGCACTGAAGTCCGTTTTCTTCACTTCCTTCGTGCTTTCAACGGACTGACCTTTGAATTTTGCGTAGTTTTCTCGAATTAACTGTGCCACGTTAATGCCATGAACAGCACCATCAGCAAAGTTAATCGCCACTGTGCCCACTAGGTTCTGTTTAATACCCGTCGGTGTCAGGCTGCTACCTTTGACATTGACGTCTATATTACCGGTACCTTCCAACTTATCATTGTCTGCAACATCCACTAATAACGGCTGTACTTTCACACCTTTAATCGTACTAGTCGCAATGTATGTCGCTGGCGTTTTACGAGCATCCAACTGAGCTTTCGCGTTAATCGTGCCTTGATAAAGTTTCGAGCTGAATGAAGTGAGTTCAGCTACGCCACGGTTGACCGTAAAGCTTGCCTTCACGGCCTCCATTTTTGCGTTTGCCGCTTTGAATTTGTCTATCGAGATGTCACCTTTAACATCCAGCGTCTTCAGTGCTGACAAATCAGGCTCTACTTCAGGGCCAGTTTGGCTGGCTTCGCTAGTTGATGCCGATTTGTCACCAGATTGTTGGTTGAGGCCCAGGAATTCATCCAAATCAATATTTGGACTATGCAGCGCAAAACGAACTTTCGGGATATCGTTCAACGTCACATCCGCTTTGCCGTCTAGCTCGACAGAATTTGCTGTGAGCTTCTCCAACACAAAACTCAAGTGGCTTTTGTTCAGATCAAAAGACAAATCAGACAACATATCCACCTTCATTGGTGATTGAGGCAAAGTCTCACCTTCAAAAGTCGATTTAAGTGATAACTTGTCTAATTGTACTTTGCTGACCGCGTTGTCGATACTGAGCTGAGCGGCGCCTTGCATGTCAAACTTCATATCCGCAGCACTGCCTTTCAGGGCATAGCTAAGGTTATTAACGGTATCAAATGCAAAAGTATCCAAAGTGATGTTAGCCGTTTCGATATTGTTGCTTGGATCAGCGTAAGTGGCATCAAACTTGATGTTCTTCAGCTCGTAACTTGCAAGACCTTTAGCTAATTTAAAGTCTGCCTGACCTTGCGCGGTGAACTTCTGGTCATTCATCTCACCTTTTATACCGAAATCTGCTGTCGTCCAATTGTCAAAAGCAAATTCAGAAAGGTTGAGAGAAATATCATACAGCTTAGTGTAGCTGTCAGCTTGCTTGTCCTGAATCTCTAAAGAACCATTAGATACGGTGACACCAGCAAGGTTGATCGCCCAATCAGAATCTGACTGCTGAGTTTCTGTGCTCTGTTCCGATGCAGCACTATCCGTTTGTTGCGACTGTTGTGCTTTTGTCAGAGCATCAATGTTTTTGCTGCCATCCTGCTTGGTTTCAAGATAAAACTCGGCACCATCAAGTGTGACATTGCCAATTTCCAACTGCTTGCTGAACAACGGAGTAACCGACACATCTACGCTCACGGTATCCACTTTGAACAGATTTGGCTGACTGAACCCTTGTGGGTTTCTTAGCTCCGTACGACCTAGCTCAAGACCAATGGACGGGAAAAATTGCCAGCTTAGATCCCCTTCTATAACTAACTCCAATCCCGTTTGTTTTTGGGCTTGTTCAACGATAAGGGGCTTAAATTGATTAGGGTTTACAAAAATAGTTAAAGCGAGAATCGCCCCAACAACTAGCACAACTGGTATTGCAATAATTAAGAGCAGTTTCTTCATTTGTTTATCCTTGCTCGTGTGTTTTTAAATTCATAATAGTTGAATTGTTCTATCGCTGACAGTTCCGTGAAAGCGTTAATTTATCCTTTATTGTAGTGCAACTGATTAATTTAAAAACAAAAAAAAGAAGTAACACCTAAGGTGCCACTTCTTTTTACAAAAATAAAGCGATATAGCTGTTTAGAGGCTTATGCTTTCAAAAGTCTTGCAATATGAGCTTTAAGTACGTCAATCGCGATGCGGTTTTTACCACCACGAGGAACAATGATATCCGCATATTGCTTAGAAGGTTCGATAAACTGCATGAACATCGGACGCACTGTCTGTTGATATTGCTTTAGAACGGATTCCATTGTTCGGCCACGCTCTTCAACATCGCGCTTAACACGACGAAGCAGACAGATATCTAACGGCGTATCCATAAATACTGTCGCGTGCATTAGGTCACGTAAGCGAGGATCAGTAAGAAGAAGAATGCCTTCTAGAATAATGACCTTTTTAGGCGTCAATGTAGTGGTGTGACTTGTTCTGGTGTGCTCAGTGTAGCTGTACTCAGGTACTTCTACTGCTTCACCGCGAACCAACTTCTCAAGGTGCTCACACAGCAGATCGTGGTCTAACGCACTCGGGTGGTCGTAGTTAGTCTTTACTCGATCTTCCATGCTTAGGTGGCTTTGGTCGTTGTAGTAGCAATCTTCCGTGATGACACCGATTTGATGATCGCCTACTTTTTCGCGAAGCTCATTGTAAATGGTGCTCGCGATCAGACTTTTTCCAGAAGCAGAAGCGCCAGCAATACCTACGATGACGCAATGATTATTATCAGACATTAATTTGCACCCGATGATGATTTCTAGTGACATAAAAAGGTAAACCGCGTGATTATAGGGAGTTCACCTCTTAGTTACTAGCTGGAATTGGAGTTTAGTTGTAAGTTTCTAACGACCTGAAGGATTAACCTCCGGGCAAACGTTAAAATGCGCAACTTTCAACCACAAAACTTAACAAACTTAGTTAAGAATTAATTCACCATTGTAAAACTGATTGCATCTGGCTTGGCTTTGCCTTGCCAATACATCGTGCTGCATACACGATCTGCTAGCTGTTTATAATAGCCTGCATGCTCACTGTCTGGTCTTCTCGCAACCGTTGGGACCCCAGCATCAATGTCTTCTCGCATCGAGATATGCAATGGGATTTGGCCTAACAGCGCTAAACCAAACTCCTGACACATTTTCTCAGCACCACCCATACCAAAGATATGCTCAGTTGCTCCACATTGGCTACAGATGTGGTAGCTCATATTTTCAACCACACCCACAACAGGCACATTCACTTTGTTAAACATTGCTGCACCTTTACGTGCATCAGCCAATGCCAGGTCTTGTGGTGTCGTCACCAATACTGTTCCTGTTACTGGAATTTGCTGTGACAACGTAAGCTGTATATCCCCGGTACCTGGCGGCATGTCGATAACCAAGTAGTCCAACTCAGGCCAGTCGGTCTCGGTAAGCAATTGAGACAATGCTTTCGAGGCCATAGGACCACGCCAAATCGCCGCTTCAGACTTGTCCACGAGATAACCAATAGAATGAGTATAGATCCCATGAGCCAAAATAGGCTCCATCCATTTTGAATCACGAACTTCTGGTTTGGCATCTTCTTGACCAAGCATCATAGGGACCGAAGGACCATAGATGTCAGCATCCAGCAGACCAACTTTTGCACCGGATTGAGCAATCGCCAACGCTAAGTTTACTGCTGTGGTTGATTTACCTACGCCACCTTTGGCCGAACTGACCGCAATGATATTTTTTACGCCTTTAACGCTATTGGTCACGTGGGTTTCCAGCGCTTTAACACTCAATTCAATTTGAAACGCAAACTCAGGCACAGCCCCGGAGCTTTGCTGCTGCGTAACCCATTGGTGTAGCGAAGTTTTAAGCTCATTACTTGCAAATGGCAAAGTAATATCAACACCACCTTGTGCTGTTATCGTTACGACACCATTAATATCTGACCAATTTTCCACCAACAATGGGTGTTGAAATTGATTAAACCAATCACAAAAATCTTGTTTTGAAGTGAACTGATGCATACGCCCTCCTTTTGAGTCCCATGCTACCACCGACCTATCGTAATCAGAACCCCAAAAAAACTAAGGCATTCCGCAGTTTGACACCTTGGAGTTAGTGAGCTCATGCGGTAGTATTATCCATCAAAAATCTTTATACCTATCAAGAAAAGCGAATATTAAGTATGGCAAACGATCCAAGACCTCTTTCTTCAAGAAAAATGCTGGTAACTTGTGCCCTTCCGTACGCTAACGGTTCGATCCACCTTGGCCACATGCTTGAGCATATCCAAGCGGACATTTGGGTTCGTTACCAACGCCTACGCGGCAACACTGTAAACTTCATCTGTGCTGACGATGCTCACGGCACGCCAATCATGCTTAAAGCGCAACAGATGGGTATTACTCCTGAAGAGATGATTGCCGCAGTTAGCGAAGAGCATCAAAAAGACTTTGCTGGCTTTGATATCAGCTTTGATAACTACCACAGCACGCACTCAGAAGAGAACCGCGAGCTGGCTTCGCATATCTACCTTGAGCTGAAGAAAAACGGCTTTATCTCTAGCCGCACTATTTCTCAGCTATTCGATCCAGAAAAAGAAATGTTCCTACCGGACCGTTTTGTAAAAGGTACGTGCCCTAAATGTAAGTCTGAAGACCAGTACGGTGACAACTGTGACAACTGTGGTGAGACCTACAGCCCGACAGAACTGATCAATCCTAAATCTGCCGTTTCTGGTGCAACTCCAGTAATGAAAGATTCTGAGCACTTCTTCTTCGACCTGCCTCAGTTTGAAAGCATGCTAAAAGAGTGGACTCGCTCTGGCTCTCTGCAATCTGAAACCGCAAACAAGATGCAAGAGTGGTTTGAATCTGGCCTGCAACAATGGGACATCTCGCGTGATGCGCCTTACTTTGGTTTCGAGATCCCAGGTGAGAAAAACAAGTTCTTCTACGTATGGCTAGACGCACCTATCGGCTACATGGGTTCTTTCAAAAACCTATGTGACAAGCGCGACGATCTAGACTTCGACGAGTACTGGAATAAAGACAGCTCAGCTGAACTGTACCACTTCATCGGTAAAGACATTGTTTACTTCCACAGCCTATTCTGGCCAGCAATGCTAGACGGTTCTGGCTTCCGCAAGCCGAACAACGTATTCGTACACGGTTACGTAACCGTCAACGGTGCGAAAATGTCTAAGTCTAAAGGTACCTTCGTCAAAGCGAGCACTTACCTAGAGCACCTAGACCCAGAATGTCTGCGTTACTACTACGCTGCGAAGCTAAACAGCCGTATCGATGACCTGGACCTTAACCTTGAAGACTTCACTCAGCGCGTAAACGCTGACGTTGTAAACAAGATCGTTAACCTGGCATCACGTAACGCTGGCTTCATTGCAAAACGTTTTGAAGGCAAGTTATCTGACAACTTTGCAGAGCCTGAGCTGTACAACGAGTTCGTTGCTGCGGCTGACCGTATCGCTGAGCTTTACGAAACGCGTGAATTTGGTCGTGCAATCCGTGAAATCACTGCGCTAGCAGACAAAGCAAACCAATATGTTGACGAAAAAGCACCATGGGTTGTAGCGAAGGAAGAAGGCAAAGATCAGGAACTACAAGAAATCTGTTCTGTGGGTATCAACCTGTTCCGCGTGCTAATGACTTACCTAAAACCAGTAATGCCAGCACTTGCTGCACGTACTGAAGCGTTCCTAAACCAAGAACTGACTTGGGAAAACATCGCTGCGCCGCTAACAGGTCACGAAATCACTAAGTTCAAAGCACTGTTCAACCGTATTGATCCTAAGAACATCGAAGCGATGATCGAAGCGTCAAAAGAAGATGCGGCGGCAGAAATGGCGGCGAAAGAGAAAGCCGAAGCAGAAAAGAACAAGGCTAGCCAAACTGAACTAGACAAAGATCCAATCGCAGAAGAGATTGAGTTCGACGCTTTTGCTGCAGTGGATATGCGTATCGCTCGAATCATCTCTTGTGAAGAAGTGCCAAAAGCAAACAAACTGCTTAAATTCCAGCTAGATATCGGTGGTGAAACTCGCCAAGTGTTCTCTGGCATCAAGTCAGCGTACAAACCTGAAGAGCTAGAAGGCAAGCTAACGGTAATGGTAGCAAATCTCAAACCTCGTAAGATGAAGTTTGGTATGTCAGAAGGCATGATCCTAGCAGCGGGCCCTGGTGGCAGCGACCTATGGATCCTTGAGCCACACGAAGGCGCTCAACCTGGCATGCGCGTAATGTAATCATTAACGCGTTAAAGCTAACGACCTTGATAAATCCCCGCCAAACTGGTGGGGATTTTTTGATCAATTTCACAATACTGTGCATTTATCGCACCAAAAACGAGCAAAAATAACAATATAGGTCTATCTGGCCCTGTTTATATGCACCATTGGTTGGGAATAATTTTTGCATGACTACCTTAGCTAGGTCTTAAGAACTAACAAGGAGTTAGTCATGTTTGTTTTGATTTCGACATTACTGTCTATAGTAATTCTCGCTGGTATTTACCACCTCTCATCTAAACGAGAGCAGCAACATGCAAGTAAATATCAGTTACTAACACTACTACGTGATGTAGTGCACCTACTTCGTCGTCACCGTGCCGCGACACACTACTCTATTCAATTCAACAAAAATAAAGAACAGGAAATAGAGGATCTTAATCAGGCTTTGACTCAGAAACTGTATCTTCTTGTGGAATCATCTCGCTCAGAAAACAAGCCTATGTATCGAGTCTTGCAGATAAACGTAAACAAAATGCTTGAGCAGTGGCAAGACAACAGTGTGGCTCGTAATCAGATGGAACATGGTAAGCTAATCCGTCACTGCCTGTTCTTAATGGATGAAGTCACCATAGCTTGGCTAGCTATTGAGCAAAGAGACGAACTCCATGACGAGTACCATATTAGCTGGCAGGCCATCATTGATAATCTCGAAACACTCACTCAGTTACGAATTTGTATCAGAGATTTTGATGATGTGTCCGATCAGGAGCGTTTAAAGAATACGGCCGCTATTATGCTTCGTAAGCTCAATCAATTAGCCGTAATCGCCCCACTCAGTATAGCGTCACCAGTCGCAGTACGTTCTATACAGGCTCTCCACGACTATGTTGAAGATAGAGTCACAGGGCTGACCGAAGAGGAGCTATACAATATTACCTCGGATTTATCGTTGACGATTTTTAATACGTACGACCATGTACTTTCAACGATAGTTGAAGAACTTTACTTACCTCTTCCCAGACTCACACTAGCGTAATCAACACCACTGAAAAGAAGACAATAAAAAACCGCAGACTAAGTCTGCGGCTTTTCAGAACCATGAGTAAGTATTAAAACTTAGCTATCATCTTCAGTAAAGCTAGTTGGTAACTGCTTCTTCATTTCGTTCCAGATCAAAGCGCTTTCTATACCGTAGTGGCGAATAACAACAGGAAGCTGATCACGCTCCGCATTTTCACACGTTTCCAGAAGCTGACGGTAGAATTTCAACGCCAACTCGCGTGAAGCCGGATTTGAGAAGTAGTAGCTGCCGACACGGTCATACAGCTTTTTCAATCCGTTAAAGATAAGACCGTAAATCTGGTTGCCAGAATGGAATGCTAAACGCTGGAACAACATATAGTCGTAGAAGTTGAACGTTTTAGCGATAAGGATCTCTTGTCGCTTCGCCTCGTCTTTTTCGTTCTCTTCTTTAACGTTCTGCAGCACCTTGTCTGCATACGGAGAAGAGGCGATAAATTCATCCCAAGACGGGGCATTCATAAGCGCTTCACAAGACTCAATCACGTTCTTGATCGTACGCTCAGAGCTTTCTTTATTCATCTTGAACGCGTAACGCATGAAGATTGGGCTGATGTTAGTGCGTGCTGCAAGCAGGTCTTCTACAATATTCGTTGCGTTATCGACATCCAGGGTCATCAACGTATCCAAAATATGCAGACCTGACGTCTCCATGAATTGGTTTACTTTTGTTGGTTTGCCATGCTGGATGGTCAACCATCCATCACGTGCTAATCGTTGAAGAACCTCTCGCAACGTCGTGCGCGTAACACCGATCAGTTCAGACAGCTCACGCTCAGCAGGTAAAATTGAGCCCGGAGGAAAACGGCCGTTCCAAATGCTCTCGATAATGTACTTTTCTGCAAATCCAGCAGGGCTTTTCGCCTTTATGACCATTCTACGTTTTATCCAATATTGATTTTTGAGGGTCGATACTACTCATCATACCACTAGTTAACGGTTTGAGAAAACTAACGAAGAATATTTGAAACACCCCACAAGTAGAGCAAAAACTCTACAAGTAGTCTCAATAGTGAATCATCGTTAACGTACCTATAACAAGTAAAACCAACATTTTACTTAAAAAGTACTAGTCATAATTTCCCTGAAAGTAACGAAACTTTCGTCACATTTTTATATTCAGAATATGAAAAATTAATTTGTATCCACTCAATAAATTTCTCAGTTAAATTATATTTTTTCGTATCTAGTCATCATTTAGAATCCCAAAAGGAGTTTTCTAAAACTTTCATGATATAATAATGCACGTTCGCTCGCGCTCTTACATTAAAAAAGTTGTTTAAGTCAGAAGCCTTAAGCTTTGTTATTGACTAATAAAAACCTGCGTGTAGAGTTTGCGATCGAAAGTGAGCGGTGCTTAAGTTCAAAGGAAGTAACTTGGCAAGACTACAATAAAACAAAGGATTGTTGTTTTACTAAGTTACTGTTTTAAAAGACTAGCTAATAAGTCTAACAAACAAGTACTTATGCACTATTTCGTAGTGTCTATTCATAAATTTATTATAAAGAGATTTATCATGCCGATATCGCTCGGAAACGCTTTTATCAAGAACTTTCTAGGTAAAGCGCCTGATTGGTACAAAGTTGCCATTATAGCCTTCTTAATAATTAACCCTCTTGTTTTCTTTTTTGTCAGTCCATTTATTGCAGGTTGGTTGCTGGTCGCTGAATTTATTTTCACGCTAGCAATGGCATTAAAATGCTATCCACTACAACCGGGTGGTTTACTAGCAATAGAAGCCATAGCAATTGGGATGACTAGCCCTGCACAAGTGAAGCATGAATTGGTAGCGAATATTGAAGTGTTACTACTTCTAATATTCATGGTTGCTGGCATTTACTTCATGAAACACCTTCTGCTGTTTATTTTTACCAAAATATTACTTGGCATTCGCTCAAAAACGCTACTGTCACTCGCATTCTGTTTTGCTGCGGCATTTTTGTCCGCGTTCTTGGATGCACTGACCGTTATCGCCGTTGTTATCAGCGTAGCAGTGGGCTTCTACTCGATTTACCACAAAGTGGCTTCAGGAAACCCTATTGGTGACCATGACCATACACAAGATGACACCATCACCGAGCTGACTCGTGATGACTTAGAAAACTACCGCGCATTTTTACGTTCATTGCTAATGCACGCAGGTGTGGGTACCGCACTTGGTGGTGTAACCACTATGGTTGGTGAACCTCAGAACCTGATTATTGCCGACCAAGCAGGTTGGTTTTTTGGCGAATTCCTGATTCGTATGTCGCCAGTTACTTTACCCGTACTCTTCTGTGGCCTCATTACTTGTGCGCTCGTAGAAAAACTAAAAGTCTTTGGATATGGCTCAAAACTGCCAAACAATGTTCGCCAGATTCTCGTGGACTACGACCGCGAAGAGCGTAAAACTCGTACCAAACAAGATGTGGCGAAGCTATGGGTGCAGGGCTTTATCGCAGTATGGCTAATTGTGGCTCTCGCACTACACTTAGCGGCAGTTGGTCTGATTGGTCTGTCGGTGATTATTCTTGCGACCTCGTTTACTGGTGTTATTGATGAGCACTCGATGGGTAAAGCGTTTGAAGAAGCTCTACCTTTCACCTCCCTACTTGCGGTGTTCTTCTCTATCGTTGCCGTCATCATCGACCAACAGCTATTTAAACCCGTTATTGATGCCGTACTTGCTGTAGAAGACAAAGGGACACAGCTCGCTCTGTTCTATGTCGCCAACGGCTTACTATCCATGGTTTCGGACAACGTGTTTGTTGGTACGGTTTACATTAACGAAGTGAAAACCGCTCTTGTTGAAGGCTTGATTACTCGTGAGCAGTTCGATTTGCTGGCTGTGGCTATCAACACAGGTACTAACCTGCCTTCAGTTGCAACGCCAAACGGACAAGCAGCGTTCCTATTCTTGCTGACTTCAGCACTTGCACCACTTATTCGCCTTTCTTATGGTCGAATGGTTATCATGGCATTGCCTTATACCGTAGTGTTGGCAATTGTAGGTCTGATGGGGATTATGTTCTTCTTAGAACCAGCAACCGCGTCTTTCTACGAAGCGGGCTGGATAACTCTGCACAATGTTGATTTAACTCCAGCAGTATCTGGCGGACATTAATATTTAAGTTGATTAAGAAACTTATACACGATAAAAAGCTCTGAGTAATCAGAGCTTTTTATTTTCAGACAGGATTGAAACCGTGAATATTTTTAGATCACTAAACCAGTTTTCCAAGGGGCGCTTATCTTGGATGCTTCTTCTCTTGTTTATCATTTTCTTTGAAGCATGTGCCCTCTACTTTCAGCATGTCATGATGTTGGCACCGTGTGTAATGTGTATTTACGAGCGAGTGGCTATGCTGGGCATTGGCGGAGCTGCAATTATCGGGTTTATTTCACCGAGTAACCCACTCTTCCGATGGCTAGGTTTGATCGCATGGGGACTTAGTGCCTACAAAGGCTTGTTGCTCGCGCTACAGCACGTCGATTATCAGTTCAATCCATCGCCATTTGCTACCTGTGACGTATTCGTGACTTTCCCAAGCTGGGCACCGCTGAACCAGTGGGCACCTTGGATGTTTGAAGCCTATGGCGATTGTTCTGAGATTGTGTGGCAGTTCTTAACGCTATCCATGCCACAGTGGTTAGCAGTTATTTTTGCAGGTAATCTGGTCTTTCTCGCTCTGGTCGTGATTGCCCAGTTTTTCCCAGCAAGACGTAAGAACCCAATTCTTTAAAACATAAACCCAAATAACGATAAAGCCGACCTCGTGGTCGGCTTTATTAATCTTAGGTATTAAATCAGAACAACCTGATTACTTACCACAACACTGCTTGAATTTTTTGCCACTCTCACATGGGCAAGGATCGTTACGACCCACACCTTTAAATGGATTGAGACTCTTTGCTTTGTTCCCAACCATGAGCTCGTCTGCACCCAATGCCGCCTCACTGATCATCAAGTCAAGTTGATCAATCAAATCACTCAGTGCCGGTGGATTTTCAATACCTGCATCACGCATCTGTTGTTGAGTCGTAGATTCATCGATCGCTAGCATCATCGTCGTGAGCAAAGCTTGCAGCATGCGCTGTAAACCGTCATTGAGCTCGGTACCTTGCCACTGTTCTTCAATCATCGGCCAAACCGACATGAATCCTTCAGCGAAATCAGCCAGTTGCTCGGAATTATTGTCTGTAAGAGCAAGTACTGAATACTCGTTACGCAGAATGCGGTTGTGCTGCTTGTGAATCTGCTCTTCAACCACGGGTTGAATGGCTTTAAAATCAGCGCCTAGTAGCGGCTCTAACCAAGTCTCTGGTGCCAAGGGCTTAGTGGTCAGGTTTGCAGCTAACACAGCCCCTTCAATAAACAGTGAAGATTCATCTAGTTGAACCTCACCCTTTTCAATCAATGTATATTGCATGACATCTGGTTTCCCATAAATTTGCCGGCATTATACCCCAGAGCTTTAACTCAAGTAACCTCGGCATACCGGTTTGATAAATTTGCGCGCTTCGAGTCTTTTAATGACAAACTAGGCTTACATCGCTACAATCGCCCTCCTTTTATCACCAAACTGTACTAGGCAAACTATGCGAGTTGTATTAGGCCCAATGGAAGGCGTTTTAGACCATTTGATGCGCCAAATTTTGACCGAAATAAACGACTATGATCTCTGCGTTACTGAATTCGTTCGAGTTATCGATCAGTTATTACCGGATCACGTATTCCATCGTTTGTGTCCGGAGCTTCTGCAAGGATCTCAAACTGCATCTGGTGTACCAGTACATGTTCAATTGTTAGGTCAAGAACCAAACTGGATGGCCGAGAACGCTATCAAAGCGGCTGAGCTTGGCGCTCGTGGTATCGATATCAACTTTGGCTGCCCAGCAAAAATGGTGAACAAAAGTAAAGGTGGCGCAGCACTTCTTCAACATCCAGAGTTGATTCACCAAGTCGTAAAAGCATGCCGTGAAGCGGTTCCTGAAAACATCCCGGTTAGCGCGAAAATCCGCCTGGGTTGGGAAAACCCTGAAGATTGCTTTGAGATTGTCGATGCGATCCAGTCGGCCGGTGCAAATGAACTAACGGTCCACGCTCGCACAAAGCAAGGCGGCTATAAAGCATCGGAGATCAAATGGGAATACATTACGAAGATCCGCGAGCGATTCTCTATTCCATTAATTGCTAATGGGGAAATCTGGAACCACGAAGATGGTCAACGCTGCATTGAAACCACAGGTGTTGATTCCCTCATGGTTTGCCGAGGCGCATTTAACATTCCAAATTTAGGCAATATGGTTAAACACAACCACCAGCCTATGTCCTGGCCAGAAGTAGTTGAATTGCTGATTTACTACTCTAAGTTCGAAATGAAAGGCGACAAAGGGCTGTACTACCCGAACCGAGTTAAACAATGGTTCGCTTATTTGCGTCAATCTTACCCAGAAGCTCAAGATTTGTTCCGTGAAATCCGCACCTTTAATAAAGCCGCGCCCATCGTTGAACATATTCAACGATATCGCGATGAATTGGTGCAAGCGACATCAAAAGTGGCTTAAGTCTTTAAACATTCAAAAGGGCGACAATTCGCCCTTTTTTACATCCATTTCAGCACGCATAACAAATTTGATTTTTTCCGCTATGCTTTGCCTGATACAACTTTTCATCCGCCGCTTTAAATAACTCATCAAAGCTTTTATCTCCGCCTTCTGAACAGAAAACAACGCCTCCTGATACGGTGAATCCACTGCTAGTGACACGTGTCGAGCGCTCTACGATGGTTTTTCTTACTCGTTCGAGTATCCTCATCATCGACTCACTGTCTTCGCCATATATCGCTAACACAAACTCTTCGCCTCCAAAACGAGAGGCCACATCGGTATGGCGTATATTCTCACGTATACACTTAGCGACAAGTTGAATGGCAATATCACCCACATCGTGACCGTAATTGTCATTAATTGCTTTGAAGTTATCGATATCAAAAACCGCTAATGCAACCTTCTGTTTGGTCATTTTATTGCGCCAAACCGCTTCCATCCCTCGACGGTTCAATAACCCGGTCATCGGGTCTTTTGCAGCAAGATCTTTAAAATAACGTCGTTCAGTGTGCATATTGACGTAAAAAATCACGATAGTGCAGAGAACATAAATAAACAGCGCGACAATAATGCTGTACTTTTGGAACACGACTAAGTTTTTAATCTCGCTCCACAAATTGTACTCATAATAAAGGCGGTGGTTGGCGCTCAAACGCTCTAGATCAATGGTTTCAATTCGAACGGCATTTTTAGGAAGCGCTTCAATGTTCGAAACTAAATGCAACTTGCCCGCAAAACGCGCCGTGCTGTTAAGCAGTAAATCCAAATTAAAGTCGATAGACAACGCGCCTTGATGAACACCGTTCTCATAGTAAGGCACTGCCAATGTAATGACTTTCCCTTGCATCGAATCTAGGACGGGTCCCGGCCCAGCTAAAGTAATATTAACCTTGTCCTGAGCAGTTTTTTGCCAGAACGGACGTGCCTTCAATGTTAGTAAAAGCTCTTTTGTGACGTTCTTCGCGTAGGTGTCAGGCGACGAAATAATGTATCCGCGCTTATCAATGTAATGAATCCCAACGATGTGAGGCTCTATATCATGAAGAAAAGACAGCGATGGTGCGAAGCCCGCTTTTTGCTCCGCTAATTTGTTAATTTCAGAGCCTTTTTCGCATAAGTTCTTAATACCCACTAGCATGTACTCAAGCTCTGACGGCGGGTTACTTTCATCGACATCTTGTGCCCTTGACATTTGAATGGGCCAAATGTAGCAAAAGCCGTCTTTCACTAAGTAACTATGACCGCCAGATAATGGGTTCTCTTTATTGGTAAAGTTACTGAAACTGTAATCAAGTGCAGTGAGGACCTTCATACCGCGAACGATCGCACGCTCAATCCGCGCATACTCGCTATCTAAGTTGCGGTTAACCGCGTCGTAATAGTTTTTGGCACTGACAAGTAACACCACCACAAATAAAGTAAGCGGGAAAAAAATAACAAATGAGTTGCTAAAACGTCTTTTATTAAACATTCAGTACCATAAGTAAGAGGATGGATGTTGAAGTGAACGAACATATTCAACTACTTTAATAAAGGTAGACAACAGTGTCACTTTAGCCGCCATATTTTACCGCTCTCCGCAGGAAGATTAATGCTAAGGCTATTCTTATAATCAATGACTTCACGGTCATCCAATATGTTGTGCAAGCTTTTCGCACTCAGACCTAACTGCCATAGTGGTAGTTCAATACTCACTGCTTTTTCACTGGTGTTGATTGCAACAATGACCGCTTCATCTTTCAACTGTCTCGCATATACCAACGCGTCATTATGGCAATAAAGCCATTGAATACTGCCGGATTGTAGGCATTTGAACTTTTTACGAATCTCTATCCAGCGTCGATAAATACCCAACCATTCAGAGTTCGCCACTTCATGCCAAGGGAAACAACGTCGGTTATCAGGATCTAATCCGCCTTCCAGCCCAACTTCGCTGCCGTAATAAAGGCAAGGTGTACCGACATAAGTCATTAACAAAGTCAGCGCGATGTGCATTTTGTCTTCGCTACGGCTTACAAGAGTGATGAACCGCGCCGTATCATGGCTATCAAGTTGATTGAGTTGGGATAGCTGGTTCGCAAATGGAATCTTCGTTCTTGCTTCATCTAACCACTCTTTGAACTCTAATGCATTGATCTGGATAGGATCGTACATGATATCTTGCTTGGCAATAAATGCTCTTACGGGATGAGCAAAGCCGTAATAATTCATTGCTCCATCTTCTTGATCACCCTGTAGCCACTGAGTTGCCTCAAAAAAATGTTCTCCAAGGACATAGGCATTCGGGTTCACCGACTTTGTTGCTTTACGGAACGCTTCAACGTAATGAGCGTTATTTTTCGCCCCTACTCCCTCTCCGAGCATATGAATCACATCAAAGCGCCAGCCATCAACTGAGTAAGGGGCTTTTAGCCAGTGTTTGATCACCGCATGTTTGCCTTGATAAATGTAATCCCGCACCTCTTTATTCTCGAAGTTCAACACAGGTAAACTACTGATACCTTTCCAGCCGATGTAATGATTGCTGTCATCGTCAAAGAAATAGTAATTGCGATACTTCGAAGCAGGATGGCCATACGCCCCATCACCTTCCATTTTCACATCAAACCAAGGATGGTGAACTGAAGTGTGATTAAATACTGCATCCAAAACAATTTTCATTTGCTTAGAACGTATCTTGTTGCACAACTGAGCAAACTGCTCATTGCTTCCAAACATTGGGTCTATGTTGAAATAGTCAGTGGTGTCGTATTTATGGTTACTCGGAGAGCGGAAGACCGGATTGAAATACAAAGCTGTCACGCCCAGATTTTCAAGATAATCCAGTTTCTGCTCAACGCCGTTCAGGTCGCCACCAAAAAACTCTTTGGCTCCGGTATTCTGGTGCTCCCCAACCGCTTCCCCCCATGACTTTACTATCGCTTCAGGATTGTATTCGCCGTAGGCGTGCCGAATCGATTTTTCATCCTTACTTGGAGCAAAACGGTCTGGAAAAATTTGGTAGAAGATCTGCTGTTGTACCCATGAAGGTGGCTGGTTATTCACATTCAATTTAAAGTGAAACTCTTTTGATGGAATACGCGACTGTACGCCCCTTCCATCTAGCCAAAACTGCTGCTCGCCCAGAACGAGTTTAAATACGTAGTGAGAGACATCTCGGTCTTTATTAGGGGCAAAGGTTGCTTTCCAGAGTTTTAGTTCTCCTGAAGTTCCCGCCGGATGCATTTCAGTCAGATATTCTTCGTTATCAGGCTCGGAGCGAACATAGACACGATCAAAATCCAGGCTCGCCGTCTTAAGCGTGACCGTTATAGCTTCTTCGTTGAAAGAAAGACCATCCAACGTCTGACTGTGGAAAATGAAAGGAAGGGTCATAGCAAATATTCCTGTAGCGGGCATATGCGATGACTTTACTATAGCAAGAATAAAAATCCTCCTTGTGAAACGGTCCGTTAGTCGCGTTTCTCAAGGAGGATCACGTTCGGTAGGTATCATTAACCATAACCGAAGTCAGGTAACGTACTGTACTGACTAACTAATTGAGTAACAAACTATCGTCGGACAGTTCTTCACCACGTACTTTCGAGAACATTTCCAGCAAATCTGGTACCTGCATATTTGCTCTTTGTTCGCCTGCTACATCCAGCACAATTTCCCCCTGATGAAGCATCACGGTTCTGTCACCACAAGCTAATGCATCTTTCATTGAGTGGGTAACCATCATCACGGTTAAATTAAACTCGTTCACGATACGTTTGGTCAGATCAATAACAAAAGCAGCCATACGCGGGTCAAGCGCCGCCGTGTGTTCATCGAGTAGCAGCAGCTTACTTTCCGACAAGGTTGCCATTACCAAACTCACCGCTTGTCGTTGACCACCGGACAACAAGCCAATGCTATCCCCCAGCCTATCTTCTAACCCCAAACCAAGAATACTGATTCGGTCTTGGAACAACTTTCGGCGCTGGGATGAGAGTGCTAGTCCCCAACCACGCTTTTTGCCACGCATGTAAGCCAGTGCCATGTTTTCTTCAATGGTTAATTCGCCACAAGTACCAGCCAATGGGTCCTGAAAGACCCGCGCACATTGAGTCGCACGCTGAGCCACGGTTTGTCGGGTCACGTCTTTACCATCGATAATCACTTGCCCGCCAATCATCGGGGTTTCACCAGTCGTAGCACCAAGTAACGTCGATTTACCAGCACCATTAGAGCCAATTACAGTAAGAAACTGATGTTCAGGCACCTCTAGAGATACCCCTTTTAACGCTCGGTTCTCCAGAATAGTTCCAGGGTTGAACGTCACTTGGATATTATTGAGTTCAATCATAATGTCTCCCCTGAACCTTTTTTAGATGCTGCCTGTTTAGCATCTGAAACTCGTTGTTTCGCTTTCATGCGCTGTTTTAGTTTTGGTGCTATCAATGCGACCGCAACCAGCACAGCAGTAACAAGGTTTAGATCGGATGCCTGCAAGCCAAACATTCCAGAACTCAAAGCAAACGCGACGGCAAGACGGTAAAGGACCGAACCAACGATAACGGCTAACACTGCCACCCAAATCTTGCGGCCAGGGATCAAGGTCTGACCTAAAATCACCGCAGCTAGGCCGACAACAATGGTACCGACCCCAGATGTTACGTCGGCAAAGCTGTTAGTCTGTGCAAACAGTGCGCCGGCAAAGCCAACGAAACCATTGGATAAAGCCAAACCAAAGAAGGTGTAAAAACCTGTGCTGGCACCTTGAGCAGAAACCATTCGGGCGTTGACGCCAGTTGCTCTTAGACCAAGGCCAAAGTCACTGTTGAGCAAACGAACCACAAAAAATGCTGATAATAAAACTAGCACCCCAACCACAAGTGGACGCACGAACATTGAGTCGCCCATCGCTTCAAACGGTGTCAGGATCGTATCTTCGCCGAGTAGCGCCATATTGGGCTTACCCATAATACGAATATTGATGGAAAAGGCGGCGATCATGGTAAGAATTGAGGCCAAAAGGTGCAAAATACCGCAGCGGACAGCCAAAAACGCGGTAACCCAGCCCGTCATAGCACCGGCTATAATCGCCATACCTGTGGCGACCCAAGGATTAATACCAGCAACAATTGCTGTCGCGGCAACTGCAGCTCCCATAGGGAAACTGCCATCAACACTTAGGTCGGGAAAATCGAGTACACGAAACGTGAGGTATACGCCCAAAGCGACCAGCCCATAAATCAAGCCAATCTCAAGAGCGCCAAAAAATGCAAATGCAGACATAAAACGGCTCCTTTCTGCATGTTCAGATCAATATCGGGATCTGAAAGTAAGACTTCTCACTTCAGTCAGGACGAACTTATCAACTCAAACTCAAGTTTATTCGAACAAGGATTATCATCACTCGGAGGTTTAAACATTCTTGGGAGAAGTAATAAGCCAATGACATGACTTATTACTTTCGCCAATGCGGTTAACTTGCTCGAATGAGTTGAATACGCCCCAAAAAAGCGACTTATTGCATGCTTGTTGCACGTTCTACGACTGAACTCGGTATTTGGATACCTAGCTTAGAAGCAGCCTCTTGATTGATCACCAAGTCAGAACCTGTTGCGACTTTTACGTCTAATTTGCCCGGCTCCTGACCATCAAGAATCGCCGCGACATAATCCGCGGTTTGAACACCCACTTGGTAGTAGTCAAAACCAAGGCCAGCGATCGCGCCTTTTTCAACATAAGATGTGGCACCACCAAATACTGGCGTCTTAGACTGATTCGCAGCAACGATCATACCTTCGATTGCACTTGCCACTGTGTTGTCTGTCGGTGCGTAAATAATGTCAGATTTTGCAGAAATGGCCTGAGTCGCAGATTGCACGTCGGCACTTTTCAGAGCCGTTGCTTCTACAACTTCAATCCCTTTCGCTGCTGCGCTCACTTTTAGAAGTTCGACCAGGGTTACCGCATTGGCTTCACCTGGATTGAAGACAACACCGATACTTTTCACTTGAGGCAGGATCTCTTAGATAAGCTCAACATGCTGGGCAACTGGCGACAAGTCAGAAAGTCCAGTCACATTCTGACCAGGCTGTTCCATGGTTTTAACCAGTTTTGCACCAACTGGGTCCGTTACCGCAGTAAAAACAACTGGGATTGAGCGCGTTGCGGAGACGAGAGCTTGTGCAGATGGCGTCGCGATACCGACTAAAACATCTGGGCTTTCACCGACAAACTGGCGAGCAATCTGAACCGCGATAGCAGGGTTACCTTGTGCCGTTTTGTAGTCAAACTCTAGGTTTTTACCTTGTTCATACCCTTTCGCCTTCAAGCCGTCTAAGAGGCCCTGACGGGCAGCATCTAATGCTGGATGTTCCACAATTTGTGAAACCGCAACAGTCGCTGTATTAGCAATAGCACCAGCTGAAGAAAGAACGGCAGTCGCAGATAAAATTGCTGTGGCAAGTAAACGTTTCGTTATCATCATAACTCCTTGATGTGTCTTCGTCCTTGTTCTGCGAACATTCACCTTTTGGTGTACGCTCGCAAGCCCCAAAATGGGAAGGCGTTTTTTTGTTGTGTTTGTAATAAATTTAGCTGTGCACTTCTTGTGCATCTTATTTTTATTATTACTACTAAGTCTCAGTAAAGAAAAGAAACATTTAACAGTAAAACAACAATTGTGATCGCGGAGTAGTAATCGAGTCGCGCAAAATCAACGAGAAAGAGGGAAATCTTTGTCAGGGTGAACGAAAAGCGACAAAAAGAAGTGGATCGATAGGATTATTGCACAGGACGAAGCACAAAAAATGGAGTGGCTTGTACGCACTCCATTTTTCTAAATTTCACGATGTTGGCTTGTTTAGAACCAACGCTCTAACGAGGATTTATCTAACTGCCTAAAAGCACGATTTAAGATTAACGCCAGTTCTTTGTAACGAGGCTTTGTCTTGACTGGTTCTAACGCGAAACCACTCTCAACTATTTTATGGTGCAGCTCTCTATACCAGGTAGCCAGAGAAGGAGGCAATTTAGTATTTGAACGGGCTCCTAACCACCAAATCCCCTGCAACGGCAAACTAATAGCGAACAAGGCAACAATGATCGACTGAGGCAGCGCACTATAGTTGTTAAACGCCATTTGAGTGAGGACGCTGATCGCAGCCACCGCGGGCATGACTTTAATGCCAAATCGCGTTGCTTTAATGATTCGCTGCTCTGGAAATACGGCATTCAGCTCTTTACGAACCGGCCAGATCTCCATGTAATTTTGGCCATCTTTCAGGCTATGGATCAATCCGACTTTATTACTCATACCACTCTCTCACTAAAAAATAGTTGAACGTTTCAACTGAAGGTGCAAAAAATTGATGAAAATTAATATTATTTCAAATTTTTTTTGTTATCATTGCCCATTATCGCTATCCTTTGCAGGCCCTCAACCTCATTGTTGCCGTTATTTACAATTTAAGCAACTCTGAGGTCACTATCTGCAAGGAACGCGTCATCGTGATGAGTGGGCTCATCACTATATCTTTATATGGAATTAGAACAATTTTTGACCAAGATTAGTACGCACCCTTGCTGGTATCGACTATTCTTGTGATTAATTTTTCATTCTTTAACTGATTTTGATCAGACGAATAACAGGTAGTCATACATGTCTAAGCTAGTTTTAGTTTTAAACTGCGGTAGTTCTTCTCTTAAATTTGCCGTAGTTGATGCCGAGAACGGCGACGAGCACTTATCAGGTCTTGCTGAGTGTCTTCACCTTCCTGAAGCTCGTATCAAGTGGAAACTTGATGGCAAGCACGAAGCTCAACTAGGTAACGGTGCAGCTCACGAAGAAGCACTAGCGTTCATGGTAGAAACTATTCTTGCTTCTAAGCCAGAGCTTTCTGAAAACCTAGCAGCTATCGGTCACCGTGTAGTACACGGCGGCGAGAAGTTCACTCAGTCTGCTCTTATCACTGATGACGTACTGAAAGGTATCGAAGACTGTGCAACACTAGCACCACTTCATAACCCAGCACACATCATCGGTATCAAAGCAGCTCAAAAATCTTTCCCAGCACTGAAAAACGTTGCTGTGTTCGACACTGCATTCCACCAAACAATGCCAGAAGAGTCTTACCTATACGCTCTTCCATACAACCTGTACAAAGAGCACGGCATCCGTCGCTACGGTATGCACGGTACTTCACACCTATTCATCACTCGTGAAGTTGCAGGTCTACTGAACAAGCCAGTTGAAGAAGTAAACATCATCAACTGTCACCTAGGTAACGGCGCGTCTGTATGTGCAGTTAAAAACGGTAAATCAGTAGATACTTCTATGGGTCTGACTCCTCTAGAAGGTCTGGTAATGGGTACTCGTTGTGGTGACATCGATCCTGCGATCATCTTCCACCTACACGACGCACTAGGCTACTCTGTTGAGAAAATCAACACGATGCTAACTAAAGAGTCTGGCCTACTTGGTCTGACTGAAGTGACTTCTGACTGTCGTTTCGTTGAAGACAACTACGGTGAGAAAGAAGAAGCAACGCGTGCAATGGACGTGTTCTGTCACCGTCTAGCTAAATACGTAGCGGGTTACACTGCATCAATGGACGGCCGTCTAGATGCGATCACTTTCACTGGCGGTATCGGCGAGAACTCTGGCCCTATCCGTGAAATGGTTCTAAACCGTCTAGGTATCTTCGGTATCGAAGTAGACAGTGAAGCAAACCTTAAAGCACGTTTCGGCGGCGAAGGCACTATCACTACTGCGAACAGCCGTATCCCAGCAATGGTAATCTCTACTAACGAAGAGCTTGTTATTGCTGAAGACACTGCACGCCTAGCAGGTCTTTAATGCATAAACTGGCTAGCCAATTGGCTAGCCAGTTTTTCTTCCAAAGAGCTTTCTTTAGGGGCTCAGCTCCTATTCTTTGAAGATCATGGAATAAGAATTGAGCTTTTATCTCTCCCAATAGCAAAGGTACTCTACGAATGTCTCGTACTATTATGCTTATCCCTGCAAGTGCTGGTGTTGGTTTAACTAGCGTAAGCATGGGTGTTCTTCGCGCTATGGAGCGCAAAGGCGTTAAAGTTTCTTTCTACAAACCTATTTGTCAGCCACGCAGTGGCGGCGATCAGCCGGATCTAACTTCAACTATCGTTGGCCACAACAGCGATATGAAGATCGGCGAACCTATGGCGATGTCTGTTGCTGAAAGCCTGATCGGTAACGACAACATGGATGAGCTGCTAGAAACCATCGTTGAGCGTTACAACCAAATCAATAAAGATGCAGATGTAACTCTAATCGAAGGTCTGGTACCAACTCGTAAGCACCCATTCGCTAACCAAGTGAACGCGGAAATCGCAGCAACACTTGGTGCTGAAATTGTTCTAGTGGCAACGCCTGGCACGGATAACCCAGCTCAGCTTAAAGAGCGCATCGAAGTAGCATGTTCTAACTTCGGCGGTACTAAGAACAAAAACATCTCTGGTGTTATCATCAACAAGCTAAACGCACCTGTTGATGAAGCTGGCCGTACTCGCCCTGACCTGTCTGAGATCTTTGACGATGCAGACAGCGCGAAGCAAAACGAAATGAAAGTGATGGAGATCTTCAACACTTCTCCAATTCGTGTACTAGGTTGCGTGCCATGGAGCATCGACCTGATTGCAACTCGTGCTATCGACATGGCGAAACACCTGAATGCTGATATCATCAACAAAGGTGACATCAACACTCGTCGCATCAAGAGCATCACGTTCTGTGCGCGTTCTCTGCCAAACATGATTGAGCACTTCAAACCAGGTTCTCTACTTGTTACTTCTGCAGACCGTCCAGACGTAATCGTTGCGGCTTCTCTAGCGGCAATGAACGGTGTTGACATCGGTGCTGTACTGCTAACCGGCGGTTACGACATCCCTCGCGAAATTGAAGGTCTATGTAAGCCAGCATTCGAAACTGGTCTACCTATCTTCAAAGCTCAAGGCAACACTTGGCAGACTTCTCTAAATCTACAGAGCTTCAGCATTGAAGTACCTGCAGACGACAAAGAGCGTATCGAATTCATTAACGAGCACGTTGCTGGTCACATCGACGGTAACTGGATCGAGTCAATGACTGAAGGTACTCAGAAGTCTCGTCGTCTAAGCCCACCAGCATTCCGTTACCAGCTAACTGAACTTGCTCGTAGAGCCGGCAAGCGCATCGTTCTTCCAGAAGGTGATGAGCCACGTACCGTGAAAGCTGCTGCTATCTGTGCTGAGCGCGGCATTGCAGAATGTGTGCTTCTGGGTAACCCAGCAGAAATCCGTCGCGTAGCTGCACAACAAGGTGTTGAGCTAGGCGCTGGCGTTCAAATCATCGACGCTGATGCTATCCGTGAAAACTACGTTGCTCGCCTGGTTGAGCTACGTGGTGCGAAAGGTATGACTGAAGTTGTAGCTCGTGAGAAACTACAAGACTCAGTATTCCTGGGCACAATGATGCTTGAGAACAACGAAGTTGATGGCCTGGTTTCTGGTGCTGTTCACACTACGGCGAACACTATCGTTCCTCCGTTCCAAATCATCAAGACTGCACCTAATGCGTCTATCGTTTCTTCAGTATTCTTCATGCTTCTGCCTGATCAAGTACTGGTTTACGGTGACTGTGCAATCAACCCAGATCCAACGGCTGAACAGCTTGCTGAAATCGCTATCCAATCAGCAGATTCTGCTGCTGCATTCGGTATCGACCCACGCGTTGCAATGATTTCTTACTCTACTGGTGAATCTGGTAAGGGTGCAGACGTTGATAAAGTACGTGAAGCGACGAAACTAGCTCAAGAGAAACGTCCTGATCTTATCATCGACGGTCCTCTACAGTACGACGCGGCTATCATGGAAAACGTTGCGGCTTCTAAAGCGCCAAACTCTCCAGTAGCAGGTAAAGCGACAGTATTCGTATTCCCAGACCTAAACACTGGTAACACGACTTACAAAGCAGTACAGCGTTCAGCAGATCTAGTATCTATCGGTCCAATGCTGCAAGGTATGCGCAAGCCTGTAAACGACCTGTCTCGTGGCGCGCTAGTAGACGACATCGTGTACACAATCGCTCTAACAGCAATCCAAGCAACTCAAGAACAGAAGTAATTCTTTTCTCTGCTTGATTGAATATTCAAAGCCCTCGATTCGTCGAGGGCTTTTTTGTTGCGAGTTTACTGAGCTGGTTACGAAATAGCTAAGAACATCACCCCACCGACAATCACACACCCGATCATCACTGGCGCGACTCGGTGCCATAACCTCCTTTCGCCTAAAGCCACCACCATTCCCATTTTCACTATGGTATTTACCGAAGCGGCAATGAGGATACCCAGCGCCGCGGTGGTTACACTCAAGTGCAGGACACTTTGCCGACCAAGAGCCAATGAAATTGCATCCACATCAGTGATACCTGACACCGCTGAGAGCATCAAAACCCCCGCATCGCCAAACCAATCTGAGAGTGCATGTGAGAGCAACATGATCACCGCCAGTACAACACCAAAAAAGAGAGCGGACTGCAAAGCAAGAGGATTAGTTTGCTTATTTGATTGCTCCACCTTTTCCATTTCACACCGTCTCCATATCCACCAAGCCGGTAAGTAAAGTGCAACCATCATCGCGAGTACGATTGGCCAAAGCATTTTCACTAATGGAGGATTAATGACAGAAAGTATAAACAAGAGCCGTGGGAACATGGTTCCACAACTTATTAAGATGCCACTTGCCAGCAGCGGGCTAATTGCAGGCTGTTCACGAGACAGATGGGAAAACTGTAGGGTCAATGCCGTTGAAGAACTGAGGCCAGCAAAAACGGACGTAAATAAAATCCCCCGCTTCGCGCCGCCAATTTTAATCGCAAAGTAGCCAACAAAAGAAATACTGGCGATCAACACGACCATCCACCATATCTCGTAAGGGTTTAAAGCTTTCCATGGCCCATAAGTTTTGTCAGGTAAGAGTGGAAGTAAAACAATAGAAATGAGAAGTAAGCGCAGAGCTGCATCTAATTCGTACTCTTGTAACTTTTGCAACGCCTCGTGGAGCTCTCTCTTATTATCCAGAACCAGAGCGGTTATCACGGCCGCGGATGCAGCAAGTACCGCTTCGCCAGCCACCGCTAAACTGCCTAAAACGAACGTCACCAGCAGACTTACTAAGCCAGTGATACTGACATCACCGCTGTTCTTTTGCTTAACAAAAAACGCGATGCAAGCCAAAATCACCAGCGCGATCAGAGCAAAGCCAAGCAGTAACGGGGAATAGTGGGAAGCGAGAATTGCAACCAGACCACCAAGCAAGCCGACCAAAGAATAAGTACGAATACCTGCGACCCGGCTGCCTTCAACACTATTGCGCTTCACCCATCCGCGCTGAATGCCAATTATCGACCCTAACAGAAGAGCAATCAGCAAATTCCAGATTTGATGCTCGCCAGATGCAAACTCGTTGATATGCATACCTCACCTCGCTAAAAGATCGGTTCTATATCATTAGTTTATGTCATGTACTGGAATAATCTGTGATGCTTGGGGAAATAACCGATAAAACAGCGTATAAATGCATATCGCTTTAGTAAGGAGATAACAAAGCGCCATAGAAAATGACGCTTTATCAGAAGAACTAGTTTGAAAGTGGTTCACGACCGTGAGGCGACTCTAAATCTAAGTCCGGGCCTTTTGGTACTACCTGTGTTGGGTTGATTCCTGTATGACTGAAATAGTAATGACGTTTAATGTGGTAGAAATCCGTTGTCTCTGCCACACCATCGACTTGATAGAGTTCTTTTAAGTAGCCCTGAATATTGGTGTAATCCGCAATGCGCTTTTTATTACATTTAAAGTGGCCAACATACACAGCATCAAAACGTACTAATGTAGTAAACAGACGCCAGTCAGCCTCGGTGATCTGATTGCCTGTTAAATAACGATGTGTCGCCAGATGCGTATCAATTTTATCTAACGCAGAAAACAGTGAATCAAAAGCTTCTTCATACGCTTCCTGAGTTGTCGCAAAACCACAACGATACACACCATTATTCACATTCGGATAGATAAAATCATTCCACTCATCAATAGAGGCTTGCAAATGTTCAGGGTAGTAATCGTCTTCGTTACCCGTTAACTCATTAAATGCTGAGTTGAACATACGGATAATCTCAGAAGATTCATTGGATACGATCGTATTGGTTTGTTTATCCCATAAGACAGGAACGGTCACACGCCCACTATAGTCTGGCTTAGCTTGGGTATAAATTTGATGCATACGCGTATGGCCAAACAATGGCTCAGGTAAGCCCATCTGCCAGCCTTGGCTAAGCATGTCAGGACAAACAACCGTGACATCAATATGCTGTTCTAGCCCTTTGAGTTTTCGGAAAATAAGAGTTCGGTGCGCCCAGGGGCAAGCAAGAGAAACATACAAATGGTAACGACCAGATTCTGGCTGGAATTCTGCATCCGGCTCATTCTTGATCCAATTACGAAAACCTGCGTCTTCGCGGACAAATTTACCGCCGCTTGATTTCGTATCGTACCAGACGTCGTGCCAAACACCTTCGACCAATTTACCCATCTTCGTTCTCCTCTCGTTCTATTTTCCTCTATATTAGCGATTCGTGACGAACAGAAAACAACCGGGCTTCGGACATGACGTTCAAGAAATTTGAATGAGTGCTCGGTTAGGCATAAAAAAAGCGCGCCCCTAATTAAAGAGCCGCGCTTAAGCCCGTCACAGGCTGAATGACTTACACTTGAACATGTAAACAAGATACCGCATGAACATCGTTACCTTGAATCGTCGGTTTTGTCTTCGCACATTCTTCCGTGGCCTGTGGGCAACGAGTACGGAAGACACAACCCGATGGTGGGTTGATTGGCGAAGGAAGATCACCTTCCAGCATTTGGATTTTCTTTTGACGTTCGATATTCGGATCTGGAATTGGTACAGCCGACATCAATGCACGCGTGTATGGGTGTTTAGGATCAGCAAATAGTGCGTCAGCTTCACCAAGCTCTACGGCGTTACCCAAATACATAACCAGAACACGGTCAGAGATGTGTTTTACCACAGACAGATCGTGTGCAATGAATACCAAAGATAGACCAAGCTCTTTCTGAAGCTCTTTAAGCAAGTTCACAACCTGAGCCTGAATCGATACATCCAATGCTGATACCGGTTCGTCACAGATGATCATTTTTGGCTTAAGGATAAGTGCACGTGCGATACCAATACGCTGACACTGGCCACCAGAGAACTCGTGCGGATAGCGGTTGATCACGTTTGGTAGCAGACCTACTTTCGCCATCATCTCTTTAACACGATCTTTGATCTCTTGCTTTGAAAGATCTGGATAAAAGGTTTCTAGCGGCTCAGCAATGATGTCACCAACCGTCATACGCGGGTTCAGAGAAGCCAAAGGATCCTGGAAAATCATTTGGATTTCTTTACGCGTTTCACGACGCTGAACATCTTTCATCTTAGTCAGGTCTTGACCTAACCACACCACTTCGCCGTCAGTCGCTTCTACCAAGCCAATGATAGCGCGCGCAAACGTCGACTTACCACAACCTGATTCACCTACAACGCCCAGAGTTTCACCTTCGTACAGACGGACATTAACACCATCGACTGCTTTTAGGTTCGAAGGCTTAGACCAAGGCCATGCTGATTTTGCTGCAATGCTAAAGTGAACTTTAAGTTCTTTAACATCGAGTAGTAATGATTTATCTACACTCATTTTTTCCAAGCCTCCCACTGCGAAAAACATGCGCGCTGACGACCATCACCAAACGGTGTCAGAATTGGCGCTTCTTGCTTACAACGGTCCATTACACGGTGGCAACGTTCCTGATAAGGACAGCCAGGTGGTAGGCGAAGTAAGTTTGGTGGGTTGCCCGGAATAGTTGGCAGGATCTCACCTTCAGTATCTAAACGAGGAATCGCCTTCAGCAGGCCTTCTGCGTATGGGTGGCTCGGATTGTAGAAGATTTCATCAACCGTTCCGTATTCCATTGTACGGCCAGCGTACATTACCAATACTTTGTCACAAGAACCCGCAACAACACCCAGGTCGTGCGTGATCATGATGATTGCGGTATTAAACTCGTCTTTCAGTTCGTTAAGCAGATCCATGATCTGCGCCTGAACGGTTACGTCTAGTGCCGTTGTCGGTTCATCAGCAATCAACAGTTTAGGACGACATAACAGCGCCATTGCGATCATTACACGCTGACGCATACCGCCTGAAAACTCGTGCGGATACATGGTAATACGCTTGCGGGCTTCTGGAATTTTCACCGCTTCAAGCATACGTACCGATTCTTCAAATGCTTCCGCTTTACCCATGCCTTTGTGAAGCATCAATACTTCCATCAGCTGATCACTCACCTTCATATAAGGGTTTAGTGACGTCATTGGGTCTTGGAAGATCATCGCGATCTGCTCTGCTCGAACTTTGTTAAGTTCTTTTTCAGGCAGGTTCAGGATCTCTTTGCCTTCAAACTTTGCGCTACCAGAAATGATACCGTTTTTAGCCAGCAGACCCATGATTGCGAATACGGTCTGAGATTTACCTGAACCCGACTCACCTACGATACCTAAGGTTTCACCTTGGTTAAGAGAAAAGTTCAAATCGTTTACTGCGGTTACGATACCATCTTGAGTGGTAAACTCGACGCGCAGATCTTTGACATCTAATAAGCTCATCGTTGCTTCCTTAATCTATCTGTAATTATCTGTCTTTAGGATCCAGCGCATCGCGCAGACCGTCACCAACGTAGTTGAAGCAGAACAGAGTCACAACCATGAACGCGGCTGGGAATGCCAGCTGCCAGATTGCTACTTCCATTGTCTGTGCACCTTCTTGTAGAAGTGCGCCCCAACTTGTCATTGGTTCCTGAACACCAAGACCAAGGAACGATAGGAATGATTCAGTCAGAATCATGCTAGGGATAAGCAGCGTTGAGTAAACTGCTACGATACCAAGTACGTTCGGTACGATATGGCGAGTAATGATCTTCCAGTTACTTACACCACAAACGTGTGCCGCTTCGATGAACTCTTTACTACGTAGGCTAAGCGTTTGACCACGTACGATACGTGCCATATCCAGCCATGCGATTGCACCGATCGCTACGAAGATAAGAATAATGTTACGGCCGAAGAAGGTTACTAGTACGATAACTAGGAACATAAACGGTACCGCGTATAGGATCTCAAGGATACGCATCATGATACGGTCAACTTTACCGCCAATGAAGCCAGATGCTGCGCCGTAAAGCGTACCAATCAATACTGCTACGAATGCACCCATCACCCCTACCATTAGGGAGATGCGGCCACCAATCAGCGTACGAACGTACAAGTCGCGACCTAAGCTGTCAGTACCAAACCAGTGGTCAGCATTAGGTGAAACGTGCATTGCGTACCAATCTGTATCATCAAATGCATAAGGTGCGATCATTGGCAGAACAATCACCGCCAACGTCATTATGGTCAGGATAAATAGACTCACCATTGCTGCTTTGTTACGCATAAAGCGAATTCGAGCATCCTGCCAAAGACTGCGACCTTCAATCTCTAAGTTCTCAGAGAATTTTTCAATCGCTTCTAGGTTTTCTTTTTTCGTTAACATAACCAAACTTCCCTGTTAGTAGCGAATTTTCGGGTCAATCATTGCTAGTAGGATATCGACAATCGCGTTGAATAAGATAAATAGGAAACCAATCAGAATGGTTACACCCATTACTAGCGAGTAGTCACGGTTAAATGCAGCGTTAACGAAAAGCTTACCAATGCCTGGTAGACCAAAGATGGTTTCGATAACAACAGAACCGGTAATGATACCTACGAAAGCAGGACCCATGTATGAAACGACAGGGAGTAGTGCTGGCTTAAGTGCGTGCTTAAGGATGATGTAACGGTAACTTAGACCTTTCGCGCGTGCGGTACGAATAAAGTTACTGTTTAATGTTTCAATCATCGAGCCACGAGTAATACGTGCGAATGTTGCAACGTAAAGCAATGACATACCAATCACTGGAAGTACGAGGTACTTCAAGCCACCATCTTGCCAGCCACCCGCAGGGAAAAGATGCCAGTGAAGAGAGAATAGGTAGATCAGTGCCGGAGCCAATACGAATGATGGCATGACAACGCCTATCATCGCCGTTGACATAATCGTGTAATCAACCCAGGTATTCTGTTTTAAAGCGGCTATTGTGCCAACCGTCACCCCCATTATCAGAGTGAAAATGAAGGCAATGAAACCCACTTTTGCAGATACAGGTAACGCAACAGAAATCAGTTCATTAACTGAGTAATCCAGGTACTTAAATGACGGTCCGAAGTCACCTTGGATAACGTTAAACAAGTAAGTCGTGTATTGCTCGAATACTGGCTTATCTAGGCCATATTTAGCTTCGATGTTAGCCATAACTTCTGGTGGTAGTGGACGTTCTGTCGAGAATGGATTTCCCGGAGCAAAACGCATGAGAAAGAAAGATACGGTGATCAAAACCAACATTGTTGGGATCGCCTCAAATATCCTTTTTGCGATGAATTTAAGCATAAACTCACTCTTTCAGTCTGTGACAGTGTAAATGAAAACCAAATGTCCTAATTTTGGACACAACATAGGCGCTGCATGCGATCTCTCACATGCAGTGCCTAATTTTTTATAATTCTATCTGATTAAGATTTACTCGGTGATGTATAGGTCTTTTGAGTAGATCTTTTCTTCTGCGTTGTTAGCTGGGAAGCCACCAACTTTAGGAGACAGTAAACGTGATTTCACGTACTGGTAGATAGGTGCAATTGGCATATCCTTCGCCATCAGTTTCTCTGCTTCCAAGTATAGTGCTTGGCGCTGTTCGTCTGATGTAGAAGCAAATGCTTTGTTCATGATCTCGTCGTATTCTTTGCTATCGTAGTGAATACCACCAGTGGTGTTGTTGCTCATCATTAGCGTTAGGAATGACGAAGCTTCGTTGTAGTCACCACACCAACCTGCACGAGCCACTTCGAAGTTACCTGAGTCTTTAGTTGATAGGTAGGTTTTCCACTCTTGGTTTTCTAGAGTGACATCTAGACCCAGAGTCTTCTTCCACATAGAACCTAGAGCAACCGCCACTTTCTTGTGGTTCTCTGAAGTGTTGTAAAGAAGGTTGAATTTCAGTGGGTTATCTTTACCGTAGCCTGCTTCTTCCAGAAGACGTGCTGCTTCGGCGTTACGCTCTTCCTGAGTCATCTTACCGTAAGCTGGAGTTTCAGGGTTGAAGCCTGCTGTGATTTCAGGCGTTAGGAAGTAAGCTGGCTTTTGGCCTTGGCCCATTATTGCGTTACTGACAATGTCACGGTCGATCGCGTAAGAGATCGCTTTACGTACACGTACATCATCAAACGGTGCTTTCTTGGTGTTGAACAGGTAGTAGTAAGTACACAAGTTACCCACTACTGATAGTGATTCTGGATGTTCTTTTTGCAGACGTTTGAAGTGTTCTACAGGCACATCGTAACTGATGTTAATTTCACCCGCGAGGAAACGGTTCATTTCCGCTACCTGGTTTTCGATAGGTAGGAACGTAACTTTATCCAAAGTCGTGTGTTCGTTGTCCCAGTATTGCTCGTTACGCTTCAATACCAAGCGCTCGTTCACAACCCAGTTATCAACAACATATGCGCCGTTACCTACAAAGTTCTCTGGTTTGGTCCACTGATCACCGAATTTTTCAACAGTAGCTTGGTGAACTGGCTTAACCGTTGTGTGGCCCATCATCATTACGAAGTACGGTACTGCAGTATCAAGCTCAACAACCAACGTCTGGTCGTCAACCGCTTTCACGCCTAGCTCGCTTTTATCTTTTTTACCAGCAACGATGTCTTTCGCATTCTTCATCTTGGTGTATTCCATGTACCAAGCGTATGGAGAAGCGGTTGCAGGATCGACTGCACGCTGGAAGCTGTAGACGAAATCGCCGGCCGTAACAGGATCGCCGTTAGACCATTTTGCGTCTTTGCGTAGGTGGAAAGTGAATGTTTTGTTGTCTGCAGTTTCCCAAGATTCAGCAACACCAGGGATGGTATTACCATCTGCATCTTGGTTTACAAGGCCTTCAAGTAGATCGCGAATCACGTGAGATTCAGGAACACCTTGTGATTTGTGTGGGTCGATTGTCGCTACTTCTGTACCGTTACCACGCACTAATTCTTGAACCGCAGCAAGTTTTGGCTCCGAAGAATCAGATTTCGCTTCAGAGGCAGGGGCTGGTGCAGGAGCAGGCTGAGCTGCTTGCTTCTCTTCTGGCTTATCACCACCACAACCAGCAAGAGCTAGAGAAAGACCAGCGCCAATGAATAAAGCGCGCGTGATTTTATTCTTATACATGCGTAAAACTCCAAATTTTTTTGTTAGCATCCATGACCTCTTTGTAGGTTCACAAAAACGGGCTGTGATTTAGATCTTTTTAGCGCCAAAACTAAGCACCAAGAACCTAAAACCATACAAAGACTGCGGCACACATTAGCAATCATTGAAGTTATTTGCCATAAAAATGTAGCAAAAAGACCGATAATCCTGTATCTGTCGCACAAATCCAGCAAAAAAAGCTGATTAAAAACATTTTGCTAGTCCAATGGCTAGCTCAATCTCTCCTCAACAGATTAAAGTTTCGATTAATCTAAATTTAAACCAATTAGCAGCATCATATACTAAGCATATGCACAAACTTAACACTTCTGACACAAAGAACTTAGCAAACGTTTGCTTATGTATTGTTTAGAGCGATCCAATATTGTGCAAATTTATGGAGTAATAGAGACGAATAGCTTGCGTTTTATGTGGGCAATAAATGTACAACCTTTATATATAAAAAGGTAAATATAAAAAAAGCTAAGCACCTGTAATGCTTAGCTTTTAACTTTCATTGTGCGAGAAATACTTTCTACTCTACTTTTGCCAACGCTGTGCAGCTTTGTGATCAGTGTCTCTTGATTCGATCCAGCGATTTTCAGTCGTTGTGCGTTCTTTTTTCCAAAATGGTGCTTTCGTTTTTAGATAATCCATAATGAATTCGCACGCTTCAAATGCCGCACCTCGATGAGCGCTAGAAACACCAACAAAAACAATTTGATCACCGATATCCAAATCACCAATACGGTGGATAACACGCACACCAAGTAATGGCCAACGATCTTCAGCTTGATTACAAATGTCGATAAGGCTCTTTTCTGTCATACCAGGATAATGTTCTAGATGCAGACCAACAACGTTATCGCCTAAGTTCATATCGCGCACTTTACCGATAAATGTCACGACGGCACCAGAAGACGTTCCTTCGGACAAACCTTGGTATTCTTGATCGACAGAAAAATCTTCAGCCTGTACAGAAACACGAGGATCCATCTTAACCTCCAGTCACTGGCGGGAAGAATGCCACTTCGTCTCCCGCTTTCACTTCAGTATCTAACGGCACAATAGATTGGTTAACTGCTGCAAGTAGCTTTCCGGGCTCGAGAGCTAAGTCCCACTTGCCGTCTTTTTCCGTGCCCTTTTCGACCAAATGAGCACGAACCGCTTCTACCGTTTCAAATTGCCCTTCTAAATCAACACTGTCGATTCCCACCAACTCACGTGTCTGGGCGAAGAAAAGTACTTTAATCATGATTCTGCCTTGAAGTGTCCTGATTTTCCGCCCGTCTTCTCAAGAAGACGAACCTGACCAATGACCATATCTTTTTGCACCGCTTTACACATGTCATAAATAGTCAACGCTGCGACAGAAGCCGCCGTTAACGCTTCCATCTCTACGCCTGTTTTACCTGCAAGTTTACAAACAGACTCGATACGAACCTTGCTCTCCGATTCAATTGCTTCTAACTGAACTTCAACTTTAGACAGTAAAAGCGGATGACAAAGCGGAATCAGATCCCAGGTTTTTTTCGCGGCTTGAATACCTGCTATACGTGCGGTAGCAAACACATCGCCTTTATGATGTTGGCCAGAGACAATCAACTCGAGTGTTTCTGGTGCCATGTGCACAAATGCTTCTGCTCTTGCTTCACGGACCGTTTCCGATTTCGCTGAAACATCGACCATGTTAGCTTCGCCGGATGCATTAATGTGTGTAAATTGGGTCATTGCTTTTCCTTCACTTAGTAGAAAAGGTTATACAGATAGGTGTGGCATAAAGTTACAAGGGCGGTGACTTGCGTCCATCTGTTGCTTGATTATTTTCGTCCAACCAGTGCGGCATGCACCTGTAGACCCTGGCATAGCAAAGATGACGGTATGGTTAGCAAAACCAGCAATTGCACGTGACTGGATAGTCGATGTGCCAATCTCTTCATAAGAAACCATACGGAATAACTCGCCAAAGCCTTCCACTTCTTTATCAAAAAGCGGCTTAAGTGCTTCTGGAGTGCTGTCACGAGAAGTAAAACCTGTACCACCGGTGATCATGACCGCTTGTACGTTTTCGTCGGCAATCCACTGAGAAACAATTGCTCGAATCTTATACATATCATCAATGACGATTTGCTTATCAACGACATTGTGGCCGGCTTCCTGGGCGTGTTCTACAAGGTAGCGACCTGATGTGTCATTTTCTTCAGTACGAGTGTCAGATACCGTTAGAACGGCAATATTTGCAGGTTGAAATTTGCTTTCAGCGTGACCCATTAGTTCACCTATTCTCTAAAGTTAGCTTGGATTCGTTATATCGATTCAGGAAATATCATCGAGAAAGCCCGCGAGCTTCCTCTATAAAAGTTGTGTGATGTTAGCCGCCAATGGACGCGAGATGAGGCGTCATCCCAGTGTTGCCATCATGCAAGAAGTGACTGACAGACTTAGTCTGCAGCTGAGCTTGAATACGCTCAATTAACTCATTCTCTTGTTCATCACCTTGCAGAAGGTCACGTAAGTCAATGCCATGCTCGCCAAACAAACATAGATGCAGCTTACCCATGGCAGAAACACGCAGCCGGTTACAGCTCTCACAAAAGTCCTTCTCATAAGGCATAATTAGCCCAATTTCACCCTTGTAATCCGGATGAACAAATACCTGAGCAGGGCCATCATTGTGAGAACGGACTTTCAGTAGCCATCCATTAGCAATGAGCTGATTACGGATCGCAACACCAGAAACGTGATGCTTATTAAACAAGTCATCCATTTCACCCGTCTGCATCAGTTCAATAAAACGCAATTGAATTGGTCTATCTTTGATCCAGTTGAGGAAGGCAGGCAGCTCGTGATGGTTGAGATCTTTCATCAACACCACGTTCACTTTCACTTGTTCATAGCCGACTTCAAACGCACGCTCGATACCATTCATCACTTCGGTGAACTTATTCTCACCTGTGATTTGATGGAACATGCGTGGGTCCAGACTATCCACACTCACATTGATGTGCGTGAGGCCAGCTTCGCGCCAGTCTGCAACCTGTTTGGCCATGCGATAGCCATTTGTCGTTGTCGCGACTTTCTCAATACCAGGTGTCGTTGCGACAGCATGGATGATGTCAGTAAAGTCCTTACGTAAACTTGGCTCACCGCCAGTAATGCGGACTTTTGAAGTACCACAATCTGCAAACGCGGTGACTACCCGCTTAATTTCAGGTAGCGATAAAAAAGACGAGTTTTTTTTGCCCGAAGGTTTATAACCATCAGGCAGGCAATAGGTACATTTGAAATTACAAACGTCAGTTACAGACAGACGTAAGTAATAGAATTTACGATGAAATTTGTCTTCGAATTGTTGCGCCACGGAACACCTTTCCAAACACGGGAGGCGTGGTCATTTCCAACCAAGCCCTTGTGGCAGTATGCCACTGGCTCAGAACACCTATCCTTAATCGAACTTAGTGTTGTGAGCTCGGAGTTATGGCAACCAGAGAAAGTAAAACTCTGATAGCTTTGCTGTGTAAAATACTGAATATTTATAAGGGAATCCAGACTTGAGCACTAAAAAATATCTCAAGTCACACAATTTACCGCTAAGTGAGTACCGTTAGTGCACTCATTACGTTAAATTGTAGCCGTTTTTACGAATTTTATTAGAAGAATGTAACGTATGAATATCTATACGGATAACAAAGTAGTCGCAGTTGGCGGTGGCCATGGTTTAGGTAGAATGTTAGCAGCACTGAGCGATTTTCGTGGCAACGCGACGGGCATCGTCGCTACCACGGATAATGGCGGCTCCACTGGCCGAATTCGTCATTGTCAGGGTGGTATCGCTTGGGGTGATATGCGCAACTGCATCAACCAGTTGATCACTGAACCATCAATCAGTTCAATGATGTTCGAGTATCGCTTCAAGGGCAGTGGCGAACTTGATGGTCACAATTTAGGTAATTTAATGCTCACCGCTCTGGACAACCTTTCGGTCCGTCCATTGGATGCGATCAATCTCATCCGCAATATGCTTAAAGTCGATGTGAATATTCTACCTATGTCAGAGCACCCATCCGATCTGTCTGCCCTATCTGTCGATGGCAAATGGGTCACCGGAGAAACCAATGTCGACCACATGGAGGCTGACCTTCGCCGTTTAGACCTTTCTCCTGAAGTACCCGCAACAAAAGAAGCAATAGCAGCATTATCAGAGGCTAATGCCATTGTTCTGGGGCCGGGAAGCTTTCTGACCAGCATCATGCCACCACTGTTATTGCCAGAGCTAGGTAAAGCGATCGCCAACAATAAAAACGCCAAAGTCATTTTTGTCGCGAACTTGAGTCCGGAATATGGTCCTGCCGGCCGTATGAGCATGGAGCAAAAATTAGAATGGTGTGAGCGCGCATTGCAAGGCAGAAAAATCGATGTCGTTCTTGCTGAAAAAGCAGAACAAGAAGTGCTCGATAGATGGAATGTGGTCACCGAGTCACTGGCTTCAAGCAATCGCGACTGGCGTCATGACCGTAATAAACTCAAGAAAGCCATCGAAGATCAACTTGTTAGCTAGAGTTAATCTTATCCAGAAAAAGTAAAGCCCTTCACTGAATGTGAGGGGCTTTACTTTTAAACTTCACTGTCACTTCTTGTCGGTTATAGGCTCCAGGAGCGGTAAACCTCTTGTGTATCGCGCAGAACGTCGATCATGGTAGTGGCTTCTTCTCCTTCTACCGCCAACTCTCCCGCTTTCGCTTTCTTATCAATAGAGATTGCTAAGTCACACAAACGATCAGCACCAAAACTGGCAGCACTGCTTTTTAACGCATGGCTGATTTCTTTCAAATATACCAGTTGATCGGCGTCATCGAACTGAGACAAGTTTCTAATATAAGTGTCTATTTCACCTAAAAAAATATCAAGCAACACTGGTACATTGTCGCTGCCAATCTCCATGGACAGATCGTCTATTTTCTTTTGGTTAAGTATATTCATGCTCATACCTTTTGCCGCTCATCCTTGCTGTTCCATGCTTGTAGCTTACGGTAAATCGTCGATGGGCTGACATCTAGATACCCTGCTGCTCGAGGAATATTACCGTCACACGCTTCAATTGCGCGTTCAATAGCCGTTTTTTCCGTAATCCACAGTGGCACAATGTCCGAGGCTGTCATCACTTGAGACTCAACTGTGGCGCTTGATGTCTTACGCTCCAAAGGTTGATTCAATGGAGGCGGAAGCATATCCAAAGTAATTTCTTTACCGTGATTTAACACCACGATATTGCGAAGCACGTTTTGTAACTGACGTACGTTACCGGGCCATTCATAGTTATTAAATCGATCTATCACTTCTTGAGAAAAGCGTACAAAGCCTTTCCCCTCTTCATGAGACATATAACCCAATAAAGAATAAGCAATTTCGACAACGTCTTCGCCACGCTCACGCAAAGGTGGAAGATGCAATGGTATTACGTATAAGCGGTAATATAGGTCTTCACGAAAGCGCCCTTCCTGAACCTCTTTCCAAGGGTCACGGTTGGTGGCGCACACAAAGCGCACATCCACGCTTTTCATTTTTGAGGAGCCGACTTTCTGGAAGGTACCAGTCTGGATAAATCGCAACAACTTGGTCTGTAAGTCCAAATCCATTTCACACAATTCATCAAGGAAAAGCGTGCCGCCATCCGCTAATTCTGCCGCACCTTGACGATCATTCGCCGCACCAGTAAACGCGCCTTTTACGTGACCAAACAATTCACTTTCAATCAGATCTTTCGGGATCGCTGCACAGTTAATCGCAATAAATGGTTTATCACCTCGTTTACTTGCGGCATGGATAGCTTCGGCACACACCTCTTTACCCGTACCACTTTCACCAGTAATGAAAATACTCGCCTTACTGCTCGCGGCTGAGTCAATGGTGCGGTAAACCTGCTGCATGGTTTGGCTACTACCGATGAAACCCTGATAATTCTGGTTTCCGGGATTATCCGCTTCGTTTTTTAACTTGGTCGCTTTTCGTATCGCATTGTTCACCGTGACACGTAATCGGTCGGCTTCACACGGTTTAATCAAAAAGTCTTGAGAGCCATGACGCATCGCTTCTACCGCAGTATCAATAGAGCCGTGTGCAGTCATAAAGATGATAGGAACGTCTGGGTGACTTTGTTTCACTGCATGCAGAACGTCCATACCCGTCATGTCAGGCAGACGAAGATCAAGCAGAATAAGATCGGGGATACGATGTTTCAGGCTTTCGATCGCATCACGCCCGGTACCGACAATATTGATGTCAATACCTAGTGGCGTCAGGTAAGAGCGATACAACGCCGCAACCGACGCAGTATCCTCGACCATTAGCAGATAACGAGCCTTTGGATCTTTGGTAGTTTGTTGTTGCATAACCTAGCTAGCTTTTTTGTAATCTTTTAAACAATAATCGCATTACGCTTTGCATTATGCAAATAACAATACATAAATCAGGGGCAATTTAGATCAATAAAAACAGAGATCAATAAGTTAAGAATTTGGCATAAATCATGCTCGATTAACTATGACCCCTCGGGTCACCTAGCCAACTGACGTTGTTAGTGAACATTATGTTCGCAAATAAAGCCAATAGAAACGACTGCCTATTGGCTTCTTTTTTGCCTGCAATATCAGGTTAATCAGTGATTAGCGTCAAGATCAGCTATTAGCGATAAACTGAGCACGCAGTTTTTCAATCTCATCACGTTTTTCAGCCGCCAGCTCAAACTCAAGGTCTTGAGCATGCTGGTACATCGCTGCTTCCAGTCTGCTGATTTCTTTTTCCAACTGTTGTGGCGACATGACTTCATAAGACTGAGACGGCTCCGCGACTTTCGATAATGGAACCTGTTTGCCAGTGCGCTGACGTTTGGACTTAGTGATATCACCTAGCTCCATGATGTCTTTGATATTGCGCGTCAATGCCTGCGGTACAATCCCCATTTCTTCATTGTACGCTTGCTGCTTCTCACGACGACGGTTGGTTTCATCCATCGCTTTCTTCATCGACTTGGTGATGGAGTCGGCATACAAAATGGCCTTACCTTCGATGTTTCGAGCAGCACGGCCGATAGTCTGGATCAGTGAGCGTTCCGAGCGCAAGAAGCCTTCTTTATCAGCATCCAATATCGCCACCAGCGACACTTCCGGCATATCCAAACCTTCTCGTAATAAGTTGATACCGACAAGCACGTCAAATTCGCCTAGTCGAAGATCTCGAATAATCTCGACACGCTCTACGGTATCAATATCGGAGTGAAGATAACGGACACGCACATCGTGTTCATGCAGATATTCGGTCAAATCTTCTGCCATACGTTTGGTCAACGTTGTAACGAGGACTCGTTCATCTTTCACCGCACGAATACGAATCTCGGAAAGCAGATCATCGACCTGCGTCGCGACGGGACGAACTTCCAGTATAGGATCAAGTAATCCCGTAGGGCGAACAACTTGATCAGCAATATCGCCATCGGATTTTTCGAGCTCATAGTTACCCGGTGTCGCAGAAACAAAAATAGTCTGCGGCGCAAGCGATTCAAACTCTTCAAATTTAAGCGGGCGGTTATCCAGTGCTGAAGGTAAACGAAACCCGAATTCCACCAACGTTTCTTTACGAGAACGGTCACCTTTATACATGGCGCCAATTTGTGGGACGGTTACGTGTGACTCGTCAATAATCAATAAACCATCATGTGGTAGATAATCAAAAAGTGTCGGTGGCGGCTCTCCCTCAGCGCGACCACTGAGGTAACGAGAGTAGTTTTCGATTCCCGAGCAGAATCCAAGCTCATTCATCATCTCGATATCGAACTGTGTGCGCTGACTGATACGTTGTTCTTCCAACAGCTTATTGTTGTCCAATAACTGCTTTTTACGTACTTCGAGTTCCACTTTGATATTCTCTATCGCTTCTAGGACGCGATCGCGAGGCGTAACGTAATGCGTTTTCGGATAGATGGTATAACGCGGTAAATCGCGCTGTTTCACAACTCCGGTAAGTGGGTCAAACACGCTGATGCAGTCGACTTCGTCATCAAACATTTCAACTCGAACTGCATCTTGATCGGATTCAGCAGGAAAGATATCAATCACTTCACCACGAACGCGAAACTGGCCTCGCTCAAAGGCTACATCGTTACGTGAGTATTGCAGCTCAGCCAAGCGACGAAGCATGTCACGTTGGTCGATCACGTCGCCACGACGTAAATGCAACATCATTTGCAGATAAGACTCAGGATCACCCAAACCGTAAATGGCAGAGACCGACGCGACGATAATGGCATCTTTACGCTCTAATAACGCTTTGGTCGCGGATAATCGCATCTGTTCAATGTGAGCGTTAACAGATGCGTCTTTTTCGATAAACGTATCGGTGGTTGGCACATAAGCTTCTGGCTGGTAGTAATCGTAGTAAGAAACGAAATACTCAACCGCATTATTCGGGAAAAATGACTTCATCTCTCCATAAAGCTGCGCGGCCAGAGTTTTGTTAGGTGCGAGCAAAATTGCAGGACGTTGCGCTTGAGCGATCACATTCGCTAATGTGAATGTCTTACCTGAACCTGTCACACCTAACAGTGTCTGATGTGCTAAACCCGAGTCTAACCCATCAAGTAATTGCTTAATTGCATCGGGTTGATCTCCTGATGGCTGATAACTAGAAACCAGCTCATAAACTTTGCTCATACCGTTCCTTAACTCTACTACGGACTAACTGTATATATACACACTATATATACACCTTAGTCAATGAAATCTATGCCTGTCGGTGTATTATCGACCATTACTATTAAATTTGTGCCTTTGTACAACTCGCTATAGCCTTACCTGAGATGCTCTGATATAGTACGTCGCCCTAGTCAATGATTATTCTCAAATATCATTTAACTTATTTCCACAACTTTTCCCCAAAAAGCAGTACAAAGTAAGCTTATCCCCTAAAGTCTAATTTTTATCCACTTTGACTATTTCTACTCGATTACCAATAAACCTCTGTATTATCTGCCTAATTAGTGCATAATCCTGCTTATAAATGCAGAAAAAATAAACCGTGTTGCATATCAATTAACTTTACTCAGATTTCATCAACACACTTATCCACAAATTTAGTGGATAAGTAACCCTAGCCCTTTACTGGTAAGCCATACAAAAAAGTAAAGAGCCAACCGTGATATTTTTTCAAAAAAATGTATTTTATTCCTGTTGACAGTGGATTTTGGGGTCGGTAAGATTTGCCCCGCTTTCAAGCAAAGCAATTCCCCCTTAGTTCAGTTGGTAGAACGGCGGACTGTTAATCCGTATGTCGCAGGTTCGAGTCCCGCAGGGGGAGCCAAATTTCAGAAAAAGCCGTGTCGCAAGACGCGGCTTTTTCGTATCTAAGCTGCGACTTACTTGTTCCAAGTAAATGTCTCAAAGCTGGCCGCCCGCGTTGAGTCCCGACAAGGGGAGGCAATTTCTAGAAAGGTCCGTGTCATAAAACGCGGCTTTTTCGTTTCCAAGCTGCGAATGATTTGTTCCAAGTGAATGTCTCAGACCGAAATTTTGGGCCACTTAGCCACCCGAGTCACTTTCCGACAAGATGCGTCAAAATCTGCTTAAGCAACAATCCTCTTCTCCTCTTTTGTCTTACAAATCATTCACCAAATCTCTTATTTCGATAAAAATTCATCTATCTGAATCACATAGACGGCTATTTTTCCACCGTGTATATAAAACCACATCGTTCACTGGTTGTTATTGGTGTCACAAAACACGATAATATTGGGATCGGATTTTAAGAACGTAAAAACTATGACCGAATATGTTTTGTTGTTAGTCGGCACTGTGCTGGTAAACAACTTTGTACTGGTAAAATTTTTGGGCCTCTGTCCGTTTATGGGCGTGTCCAAAAAACTGGAAACAGCAATAGGTATGGGCTTAGCAACCACTTTCGTGCTAACGCTCGCGTCGGTGTGTTCATATTTAGTAGAAAGCTACATCCTTCGCCCATTAGGTATCGAATATCTAAGAACCATGAATTTCATCTTGGTTATCGCTGTTGTGGTTCAGTTCACAGAGATGGTTGTGCACAAAACCAGCCCGACACTCTATCGCCTACTCGGCATCTTCTTACCGCTCATTACCACTAACTGTGCGGTACTTGGTGTTGCGCTGCTCAATATCAATGAGAACCATAACTTCATCGAATCTATCATTTATGGCTTTGGTGCAGCAGTCGGTTTTTCTATGGTATTAATTCTATTTGCCTCTATGCGTGAGCGAATTGCTGCCGCAGATGTACCGCTTCCTTTTAAAGGGGCCTCTATCGCTATGATCACTGCTGGTTTGATGTCGCTTGCCTTTATGGGCTTTACTGGTTTGGTGAAGTAAACGATGAGTACGATTCTAATTGCGATCATCGCACTCGCTGTGCTTGCTGCGATTTTCGGAGCCATCCTCGGATTTGCTTCTATTCGCTTCAAAGTTGAGGCGGACCCTATCGTCGATCAGATCGATGCTATTTTGCCTCAAACCCAGTGTGGCCAATGTGGCTATCCAGGCTGTCGCCCTTATGCTGAAGCGATTGCCAATGGTGACCATATCAACAAATGTCCTCCTGGCGGTCAGGCAACAATAGAAAAGCTGGCCGATCTCATGGGCGTAGAGCCAGAAGAGTCGGCACACGATCTTGATAATAAAGTTCCTACGGTCGCGTTCATTCATGAAGACATGTGCATTGGCTGTACCAAATGCATTCAGGCTTGTCCTGTCGATGCCATTGTTGGTGGCACCAAGGCCCTTCATACCGTTATCAAAGAAGAATGTACTGGTTGTGACTTGTGCGTAGCGCCATGTCCGACTGACTGTATTGAAATGATTCCTGTGGCAACCACCACAGACAGCTGGAAGTGGAAACTTAATACCATTCCAGTTGTGGATATTACGGATGCTGCCAAAGATGCAGCGAACGTGTAAGATTCAATTAATTAAGGTTTCGTATGTTGTCTTTGATTGAACAAATTCGTACTGGGTCGCTTTGGGATTTCCCAGGCGGTGTGCATCCGGCAGAAAATAAAAAACAATCCAATAAAGCAGAATTACTACGCGCAGCAATTCCGGCAGAGATCGTTCTGCCATTGAAACAGCATATTGGTAAAGCAGGTAACCTACTTGTTGCCGCAGGTGACAATGTACTAAAAGGCCAGCCTTTAACACAATCCGAAACCGGTTTTACGGTACCTGTTCATGCGCCAACATCAGGTAAAATCACCGCGATCGAGCCTAGAACGGTCGCTCACCCATCAGGGCTAAGTGAACTGTGCGCGGTTATCACGCCTGACGGTAAAGATACGTGGTGTGAGAAAACCCCTGTTGTCGATTACACACAAGAATCTGCAGATGCGCTAATAGACGTTATTCGTCTTGCGGGTATTTCGGGTATGGGTGGCGCAGGTTTCCCAACCGCGAAGAAAATTCAATCTGGTGTTGCTCGAACGGAAATCCTGATTGTCAACGCAGCGGAATGTGAGCCATATATTACAGCCGACGACAAACTTATTCAGGAACATGCCGATGAACTGATTCAGGGCATTGAGATTGTCGAACATATCCTAAAACCAAAACTGACGATCATTGGTATCGAAGATAACAAGCCAGATGCGATCAAAGCATTGGAGAATGCAGCTTTAAACAAAGACATTGTTATCCGCGTCATTCCAACGAAATACCCTTCAGGTGGCGAAAAGCAACTGATCAAAATTCTGACCAACAAAGAAGTACCGAGCGGTGCGATCCCTGCTGATATCGGCATTCTGGTTCAAAACGTAGGTTCTTTGTATTCAATCAAACGTGCCGTCATTGATGGCGAGCCAATGATTGAACGCGTTGTCACTCTGACAGGTAAAACCTTTAAGACGCCACGCAACGTATGGGCTCTTTTGGGAACACCTGTTCAAGCGTTGCTTGATGAATTTGGCTACAAGGCCGATAAAAAGCTCCAACGTTTGATCATGGGCGGCCCAATGATGGGATTCACACTGCCCCACTCCCATGTTCCGATTACCAAGACGGCCAACTGTATTCTTGCGCCAACTCGCTTTGAGATCTCAGCCAGTCAATACGAAATGGAATGTATCCGCTGTGGTCAATGTGCTGAAGCTTGCCCGGCGTCACTGCTTCCTCAGCAACTACTTTGGCACTCCAAAGCGGAAGAGTATGAAAAGCTTGAAGAGTTAAACCTCAAAGACTGTATTGAGTGTGGTGCTTGTGCATTTGTTTGCCCAAGTGAAATTCCACTGGTGCAATACTATCGCCAGGCAAAAGCCGAAATTCGCACCCGAGCGCAAGAAGCAGAAGCAGCTGAGCGAGCAAAACAGCGCTTTGAAGAGAAAAAAGCGCGTATGGAACGCGAAAAAGAAGAGCGAGAAAACCGCTTTAAGAAAGCAGCTGATGAACGCCGCAAAGATATGAAGTCTAAAGGTGGCGACGATGCGATAGCCGCTGCGATTGCGCGTGTGAAAGCTCAAAAAGCTAATGCAGAAGAGAAAGCAGAACCTGCCGTGAAACCAGCGGTGGCTGCTGCGATAGCAAAAGCAAAAGCCAAACAAGCCGCTGCCGCGGAAGCAGGCGCTGCAGAACCGGATAACACCGAGATGGCCAAGCTGCGTGAAGAGCGCAAGCGCCTGGCTAGAGAACGCAAAGCAGAAAAAGAGCAAAGTGAAGGTTCAGCCGATACTGATGATAAAAAGTCAGCCGTGGCCGCTGCTATTGCTCGCGCCAAAGCGAAAAAGGCACAGCAAGAAGACACCAGCACCTCTGCTGAACCGGAAGATAAAAAAGCAGCGGTTGCTGCGGCTATAGCTCGTGCTAAAGCACGCAAGGCAGGACAAGAAGCAGAAGCAAAACCTGCTGAAGAAAAGGCTCCGGCTGAACAAGCAGACGATCCGAAGAAAGCCGCTGTCGCGGCAGCTATTGCCCGTGCTAAAGCACGCAAGGCAGGGCAAGAAGCAGAAGCAAAACCTGCTGAAGATGCAGCGCCAGCCGAACAAACCGACGATCCGAAGAAAGCCGCCGTAGCTGCTGCCATTGCTCGTGCGAAAGCTCGTAAAGCTCAGCAAGAATCAGAAGCAAAACCGTCTGAAGATGAAGCGTCGGCTGAACAACCCGACGATCCGAAGAAAGCCGCTGTCGCTGCGGCTATTGCACGTGCCAAAGCTCGTAAAGCTCAGCAAGAAACAGAAGTAAAACCTGCTGAAGATGCAGCGCCGGCTGAACAAACAGACGATCCGAAGAAAGCCGCTGTCGCTGCGGCTATTGCACGTGCCAAAGCTCGTAAAGCTCAGCAAGAATCAGAAGCAAAACCTGCTGAAGATGAAGCGCCGACTGAACAAACCGACGATCCGAAGAAAGCCGCTGTCGCCGCTGCCATTGCTCGTGCGAAAGCTCGTAAAGCACAGCAAGAATCAGAAGCAAAACCTGCTGAAGATGAAACGCCAGCTGAGCAAACTGAAGACCCGAAGAAAGCCGCTGTCGCTGCTGCCATTGCTCGCGCGAAAGCACGTAAAGCTCAGCAGGAAGCAGATAAAAATAATACCGAGGAGAACGAGTAATGTCGTTTTTTATAGCCAGCTCACCGCATACCCACAGTCGTCGTAGCACGCCTGATTTGATGAAATGGGTGGCACTGTGTGCGATCCCTGGTTTAGCGGCTCAAACTTACTTTTTTGGCTGGGGAACACTGATCCAGCTTATTTTTGCCATTGCTGTTGCGATATCTCTGGAAGCATTAGTGATGATCGCTCGCAAGCGCTCTCCAGTTCGAGCTCTTCGAGATAACAGTGCCATCGTTACCGCTTGGCTGCTGGCTGTTGCTATTCCGCCTTGGTCTCCTTGGTGGCTGACTGTGATCGGCTTAGTGTTTGCGATTGTCATAGCCAAACATCTCTATGGTGGCCTTGGGCAGAATCTGTTTAACCCTGCGATGGTGGCTTATGTTGTGCTGCTTATCTCCTTCCCTGTTCAAATGACGAGCTGGAGTGTTCCGACATCTCTGATTCCGGATCACGTGAATTTTGCCGACGTCCTGTCGCTGATTTTTACTGGGTTTGATGGTGATGGCCTATCACTTCAGCAAGTTCGTGCAGGCGTAGATGGCGTGACAATGGCAACACCACTCGATGCTTTTAAAACTGGGCTGCATACTGGTGCAACTCCAGGTGAAATCCTGTCACAGCCTATTTTTTCTGGTTTAGCGGGTGTTGGTTGGCAATGGGTCAATATTGCTTACTTTATTGGTGGCCTGGTGATGATCAAAAAGCGTCTCATCCAGTGGTACATTCCGGTGGGCTTCTTAGCGAGCCTGACCTTGTTTAGTCTGGTATTCTCGCTAATCACTCCGGGAGAAACAGCGTCCCCGATCTTCCACTTGCTATCGGGCGCGACCATGCTGGGTGCTTTCTTTATCGCTACGGATCCAGTCTCTGCTTCAACTACGGTAAAAGGTCGCCTAATCTTTGGCGCTTTAATTGGTGCACTCGTCTTTATCATTCGCAGTTGGGGTGGATTCCCTGATGGCGTTGCATTCGCCGTTCTGCTAGCCAATATGTGCGTGCCACTGATTGACTACTACACCAAACCTAGAACTTACGGTCACTGAGGTAAACATGTTAACCGCAATTAGAAAAAATGGTCTGACACTCGCTATCTTTGCTTGTGCCACAACAGGTCTGGTGGCATTGACTCAGTACTTAACCGAAGATCAAATCAAACAACAAGAACGCAAACAGTTGTTGTCGGTGCTTAATCAGGTCATTCCTGAGACCATGCATGACAACGCGTTAACGCAGGCCTGCACCATGGTCAGCTCACCTGAGCTAGGAGCATATGCGATGCCCGCTTATATTGCGACGAAAGATGGCGAACCAACCGCGATCGCGATTGAGTCTATCGCCCCAGACGGTTACAACGGTGAGATAAAAGTCATCACAGGTATTGATAGTGAAGGGAAAATTCTGGGAACTCGCGTCCTTAGCCAAAAAGAAACACCAGGGTTAGGCGATAAAATCGACCTTCGTGTATCAGATTGGATCCTGAGTTTTACCGGAAAAGAAGTCACAGAAGCAAACTGGAACTCTTGGCGAGTTCGTAAAGACGGCGGTGATTTTGATCAGTTTACTGGCGCGACAATTACGCCAAGAGCAGTGGTCAAAGTGGTGAGAAACACCGTAAACTATGTCAATAACACCCGTGACGAGATTCTTAGTCAGCCCCTAGACTGCGCAGGAGGCAACCAATGAGTGAAAACAAACTGCTGATGAAAAACGGCATGTGGAACAACAACCCGGCATTAGTTCAATTGCTTGGTCTTTGTCCTCTGCTGGCTGTGTCATCTACGATCACAAACGCACTTGGCCTTGGCATTGCTACGCTATTGGTGCTGGTCGGCTCAAACGTGACGGTCTCTCTTATCCGTAACTACGTGCCAAAAGAGGTCCGTATTCCGGTCTTCGTAATGATCATTGCTTCACTGGTTACCTGTGTACAGCTGTTAATGAATGCTTACGCGTACGGTTTGTATCTTTCACTCGGTATTTTTATCCCGCTGATCGTAACCAACTGTATTATTATCGGCCGCGCAGAAGCTTACGCGTCGAAAAACGATGTACTGCCTTCAGCGTTAGACGGTTTATGGATGGGTCTGGGCATGACCAGTGTACTAGTTGTACTAGGTGCAATGCGTGAGCTCATTGGTAACGGCACGTTATTCGACGGTGCAGATTTACTACTAGGCGATTGGGCAGCTTCACTTAGAATTGAAGTGTTCCACTTTGATAGCAGCTTTCTTCTGGCTCTACTACCGCCAGGCGCTTTCATTGGTGTTGGCTTGCTGATCGCCTTAAAAAATATTATCGATAACTCGATTCAGGCACGACAACCAAAAGAAGAAAAACCGACCATTGAACGTGCCCGCGTCACCAACGCTTAGTACGCAGAATAAAAAATTAGGCTCTACCATTCGTAGGGCCTTTTTAATCCGCCAAGACGGTACTGGAAATCCGCAATGAACAAAGTCAAAAGAATTGAAATTTTAGAACGATTAAGGGAAAACAACCCAAACCCTCAGACCGAGCTAAACTGGAACTCTCCCTTTGAACTGCTTATCGCTGTATTGCTCTCAGCACAAGCGACGGATGTGAGCGTAAACAAAGCCACTGACAAGCTCTTCCCTGTTGCAAATACGCCACAGAGCATGTTTGATTTAGGTGTTGATGGCTTAAAAGAATACATCAAGACCATTGGCCTGTTTAATTCGAAGGCAGAAAACACCATCAAAACCTGTAAGATCTTGCTGGAAAAGCACAATGGTGAAGTTCCGGAAGATCGTGCAGCACTTGAGGCTCTGCCGGGCGTAGGAAGAAAAACGGCAAACGTTGTGCTCAACACCGCTTTTGGCTGGCCCACCATTGCCGTCGATACGCATATTTATCGTGTCTCTAATCGCACGAAATTTGCGATGGGCAAAACGGTCGATGATGTCGAGCACAAACTATTAAAAGTGGTACCTAAAGAGTTTAAACTCGATGTTCACCACTGGCTCATTCTTCATGGACGCTATACTTGTTTGGCGAGAAAACCACGCTGCGGTAGCTGCATCATTGAAGATTTGTGCGAATATAAAGAGAAAGTATATCCAGATAGTTAATGCCATTTGAAAATGAAAGCTAGGAGTTAAAAATGTCAAACGGTCGAATTCTACACACTATGCTACGCGTTGGTGATCTAGACAAATCAATCAAGTTTTACACTGACGTTATGGGTATGAAGCTGCTTCGTACCAATGAAAACAAAGAGTACGAGTACACACTTGCCTTCCTAGGCTTCGGCGATGAGTCAGAAGGTGCGGTTATTGAGCTGACTTACAACTGGGGTACAACCGAGTATGACCTGGGCAATGCTTATGGTCATATCGCAATCGGCGTAGATGACATCTACACGACTTGTGACGCTATTAAAGCGGTTGGCGGTAATGTAACGCGTGAACCAGGTCCGGTTAAAGGTGGTACGACTCACATCGCTTTCGTAAAAGATCCAGATGGCTACATGATCGAGCTGATCCAAAACAAACAAGCAACGGCAGGCTTAGAAGGCTAATACTTCTCTAGTGAACGGTAGTTACAAGCATGAACGAAAGGCAGGTGTGAGACCTGCCTTTTTATTTGTAAACAAAACACTTTACTTGATAATAATTATCGTTTAGATTTAAGTCCAACTTCGATATGTGGGATAACGATAATGATCAGTGAATGGGAAAAACACACACTTCTGGCCGATACCGCCCTTCAATTAGATGACCCTATACGTAGTATTCTTCATTATCAACAGGCGCTTAGGTTAAGTGAAGACATCAGTGAATGTGTGGAGATTGAAGCTGACGAACGCCTGTTAATCTCAGTTATTTCCTGTCATAACCTAGCACAATTCTGGCGCTGGGCAGGTGACACAGAATATGAGCTCCGATACCTTCAACTGGCGTCTGAAAGAGTCCTGACTCTCATTCCTCAATGCCCAAATAAGGACTGCGCAAGCTTTATGGAATCCATTGGTTGCTGCACAAAAGCACTGATTGATTTTATGAAACGTCATCCTAACCCTGTGATTGCTAAACAAGTTGAAAAAATCGACACCGCCACTAACTGTGAAATCATTGCCAAGTTTCGCCTGAACTAGAGGAAACGGCTCAAGTCCGTTTTAATACAGGTTCTATCAAATCACTCTCACCAACAGCAATCTAAAGTGACGCGAACACTAGACTTGTGTTCGCCCCAAAGAAATCACAACGCGGCGGTTTTTATCTTTACCAATTGGCGAGTTATTGTCAGCAATTGGTCGACGCTTACCATAGCCTTGCACCTGAATACGATCTTCTGGTAGACCTAAGGATTTGAAATAGTTTCGTAGCGATTCTGCACGTCTTTCCGATAAATCCTGGCTGGCACTTTTGCCATCGGTCGAGTCGGTATAAGTGGCGACCAGCACTAAATCAATGTCTTGATTATGGCGGACATAATCCGCTATTTGCGACAATCGCTTTTTAGATGCTTTGGTCAGTTGATCGCCCAGACGCTGGTAATGCAAAATCGTAAACGCAATATCTTCAAAACTGTACTTCAATAAATTGGCAATACAATCGCTGAAGGCGTCGTATTTACTTTGAAACAACACCGATGACAGTGCAACTTCGATTCTTTGATCACCACTTTGCCAGTCCTGATAACTAAAGGTTGGATAACGGCCTTTCTCTAACTCAGACAAAATACCCCACGCGGTTTGACCACCCACGTAGCCGTCAAACTGCTTGAAGAATTTTAGGTTAGTAATGCGATCCGCATGCTCACCCGGACGCCATGGTGGAGGCATCGATATCAGGCTCACACTGCGAGTCTCCCCCATTGGGCGACGCATCTTTAACTCGAAGTCTAAATTGATCTTTTTACTCGCATGTGACGAAAATACCGCGTCACCGAAACTTGGGATGGGATGTACAAGTTGACATTCGAGTGGTGTGTTAACAATCATCTCCCATTGAGACTGCTGCGGCGTTGCGACATAGCGCTTGCTCAACTCCGCGTGACTGCTAGCGCTAAACAATGAAAACATAACACCACTGGTTATCAGCCATTTATTCATCTGCGATCATTCTCTTAAATGGCAGTCTTTTGCCGCCAATCTGCATCAATTCAAAAACAATCACTTCTAATGCAATAATCCCGCCAATAACTAAACCAATCCTGTTTTATACCTGCTAGCAATCAATATTTGCGGTCAGATTAATGGACGGCGACAAAATAAAAGTAGCGTTTCAGTGGCTGTTACCTACGGATTTCGCACCACTGTGACGAATTGAGTATCTAAAAAGCAGAATTGTATTTTTATCTGATATTGCGGTTTTTCTCATCGTAAGAATCTGTAATAATGCCGCCCTCGTCACACAAAAATAAGCCAACATGACAATAGAAAATGAAGCTCTAACCCTGAAAAAGCGTTTTCGTGGTTATTTCCCTGTGGTAGTTGACGTTGAGACCGCGGGTTTCAATGCTCAAACTGATGCACTTTTAGAAATATGTGCCGTTACCCTTCGCATGGATGAAGACGGTGTCCTGCATCCAGCCTCTACCATTCATTTTCATGTTGAGCCGTTTGAAGGTGCGAACTTGGAGAAAGAAGCGTTAGAATTCAATGGCATTCGTGACCCTTTTAGCCCACTACGTGGCGCAGTTTCTGAACAAGAAGCGTTAAAAGAAATTTATAAGCTCATCCGTAAAGAGCAAAAAGCCGCAGACTGTTCACGAGCGATCATGGTTGCGCATAATGCCGCTTTCGACCTAGGTTTTGTTAACGCAGCGAACGAACGTTGCAAACTAAAACGAGTCCCTTTCCATCCGTTTGCCACTTTTGACACAGCTGCACTAAGTGGTCTTGCTTACGGCCAAACCGTTCTTGCTAAAGCATGTAAAACGGCGGGTATGGAATTCGACAATCGTGAAGCGCATTCGGCACTTTACGATACACAACAAACTGCAGAGTTATTCTGTGGCATTGTTAACAAATGGAAGGCCCTGGGTGGTTGGCCGCTTGTTGACGAAAATAATAAGTAAACACAATATATTGGAAAAAGTATGAATCCTGTCGTTATTTCTGTTTGCGTCATGCTCGTGTTAGCGTTGATGCGGGTAAACGTGGTGGTCGCCCTCACGTTCAGTGCCATTGTCGGTGGTCTTGTCGCTGGCATGAGCCTAGGCGATACCGTTGCTGCTTTTGAAAGCGGTCTCGGTGGCGGTGCTACTATTGCTTTAAGCTACGCGATGCTCGGTACATTTGCCGTTGCAATCTCTAAGTCTGGTATTACTGATCTTTTAGCTAAAGATGTGATTAAACGCATCAATGGTAAAGAAAGTTCTGCATCAACGACCGGTTTAAAATACGCGGTATTGGTAGCATTGATCTTAGTTACCATGTCTTCTCAGAACGTGATTCCTGTCCATATCGCCTTTATTCCAATTTTGATTCCACCTCTTTTGGGCGTATTTGCGAAGCTTAAATTGGATCGCCGTCTGATTGCCTGTGTTCTGACTTTTGGCCTAATCACGCCATACATGGTGTTACCTGTAGGTTTTGGTGGCATCTTCTTAAACAACATCCTATTAAAGAACTTACATGACAACGGCCTAGAAAACGTTGTGGCAAGCCAAGTTCCAACGGCGATGTTGCTTCCTGGCGCAGGTATGATTTTTGGCTTATTGATCGCGATTTTTGTCAGCTACCGTAAGCCTCGTATCTATGAAGAAACCGAGTTAACCGTTGTCCATGAAACAAATCATGTGATCAACAAACAGCACATCCTTGTCGCTGCGATCGGCATTGTTGCTGCGTTGAGTGTTCAGTTATACACGGGTTCAATGATCATTGGTGCACTGGCTGGTTTCATGGTCTTTACCTTTGGTGGCGTGATTGCGTGGAAAGAAACGCACGACGTATTCACTAAAGGCGTTCACATGATGGCTATGATTGGCTTTATAATGATCGCTGCAGCAGGTTTTGCCGCAGTAATGAAGCAAACTGGTGGCGTAGAAACCTTGGTTCAATCACTTTCAACAAGTATCGGCGATAACAAACCACTGGCTGCATTGCTGATGTTGGTTGTGGGCTTGCTGGTAACTATGGGTATTGGCTCATCGTTCTCAACGATCCCAATTATTGCGACCATTTATGTACCTCTTTCATTAGCGTTTGGCTTCTCACCGATGGCAACAATTGCACTAGTTGGTACCGCAGCAGCACTCGGTGACGCAGGTTCTCCAGCTTCTGACTCAACATTAGGTCCAACGTCGGGTCTGAATGCCGATGGCCAACATGAGCACATTTGGGAAACCGTAGTACCGACTTTTATCCACTACAATATCCCACTGATCATCTTCGGTTGGATTGCTGCAATGGTGCTTTAGTATCCGTTCTTTAATAGAATTCGTTGATACACTTAGTTACGAAAAAGCCGCTCAATGAGCGGCTTGTTCTTATCTAAAATCTACATTACTGTGCAGGCATATTATCGATGATGCGTTCACGAATTAGCTTTAGCGTTGTTTCCGTCGACAAATAATCAACTTCAATCGGGAAATAGGCATCGTTGATTTGCAGAACCAAACTCGGATAAGAGTTCACTCCAAGGCTTCTGGCTAAACTCAGCTGATCTTGGAATACGCCCTCTAAAAGGGTGCCATCCATATCGTTTTTGAACTGCTGGACATTCAAGCCAATCTCTTTTGCTAGCTGTAAATGCGTCGCTTCCTCATGAGGTGGTAACGCTCGCAGATAATAAGCATGCTGAATCGCTTCCAACATCTGTTCATAGCTGTCCTGAAAACCCGCAGCAATCACAGCTCGGCAAGACTGGTAAGTACTTCTTACTGGCGTACACAATTTCCAAAAGTCGTAGTTGAACTTAGTTCCTAACTGACGCTCAATCTGCTGCCAAATCCCTTCGAGCTTTTGTTGCATCTCTGGTGGCATTGGTAAATTTGTATCTGGTGCAAGCCCACCCACCACATACTCAAATTGAATCACACCCGGCAGTTGCTGCTTCAGTTTATCGATGGTTGGTTTGTATCCCCAACACCAACTGCACATAGGATCATGCACGTAGTAAAGCTTTATGTTCATTCCACTACCTTAAAAAAGAAAAAAGGAGCCAGTGCGGCTCCCTCGTATTCTATCGCTAAATGTGAGTATTTACGAATTACTCAGCTTCACCTTCAGCGCGTGCTGCAGCTTCTTTGATCAGCGGCTGAAGTTCACCTTTCTGGAACATTTCCAGGATGATGTCACAACCACCAATTAGCTCACCTTCAATCCACAGTTGTGGGAACGTTGGCCATTGCGCGTATTTTGGTAACTCAGCACGGATGTCTGGGTTTTGTAGAATGTCTACGTAAGCGAACTTCTCACCACATGCCATTAGTGCTTGTGACGCTTGAGAAGAGAAACCACAGCTTGGCAGTTTCGGTGATCCTTTCATGTACAGCAGGATAGAGTTTTCTGAAATCTGCTGTTTGATTTTGTCGATAGTTTCCATCGCTTCCTCATTCATAGGTTTTAACTTTGTTTATCTGCCACATTCTACTCAATAACGGCAGAATAAAAACCATATAATTGATATGGTTTAAACTAAGCTTGTTTGATGACGCAAGATTCATCACTTCGTCACAGCTAACATCTTAAAATATTTTCATATCGGGGTTTTAATAAAGTAAAAACTTGCTAAAATACCTAGCAAGTCAGTCGTATCGACTCAGAACGAATAAAAACACTGGAAGCAATCGAAAGGTTACCCTTTCATATCAATGGAGAATCGAGTAATGGCATTTGAACTACCAGCTCTTCCTTACGCGAAAGACGCACTAGAACCACACATCTCAGCAGAGACTCTAGATTACCACCACGGTAAGCACCACAACACTTACGTAGTTAAGCTAAACGGTCTTATTCCTGGTACTGAGTTCGAAGGCAAAACTCTAGAAGAGATCATCAAGACTTCTACTGGTGGCGTATTCAACAACGCTGCTCAAATCTGGAACCACACGTTCTACTGGCACTGTCTAGCTCCAAACGCGGGCGGCGAGCCAACTGGCGCAGTTGCTGATGCAATCAACGCAGCATTCGGTTCTTTCGAAGAATTCAAAGCGAAGTTCACTGATGCAGCAATCAACAACTTCGGTTCTTCATGGACTTGGCTAGTTAAGAAGGCTGACGGTTCTCTAGACATCGTTAACACTTCTAACGCAGCAACTCCTCTAACAGAAGAAGGTGTAACTCCACTTCTAACTGTTGACCTATGGGAACACGCGTACTACATCGATTACCGCAACGTACGTCCTGATTACATGAACGGCTTCTGGGCTCTTGTAAACTGGGATTTCGTAGCAGAGAACCTAGCGAAGTAATTTACTTCCCCCTAGTTCAATTTAGTCTTATTCAAAAGCTCGCTATTACAGCGGGCTTTTTTATTACAGCCCCCTTCAATACCCTCTTAGTGCTTTCTTTTTTCTAAAGTTCTTCTCTTTCATGCCGCTATAAAAGCATCTTACGAGGAGCATCATGCAAATTCATACTTTAGACAAAGCAGCAATTATTAACGAACTACAATTCGGTTATGGTATTAATAGTGCCGTACACGAAGGTCGTCGTGCCGATTTTGCTTTGATTCTATCTATGTTTTCGAACGATGTGCGCGATGTGGTTCCTGTAGAAGAAGTCAGCGAAGTAAAGGCAAGTGACGACGTTCTACGTCAGCAATTTGGCCTTTCTCAACCACAAAATTTGCGTTCAGACAGCAGCAGTTATGAACTCGCTGCCGAACAAGCGAAACAGTTTCATAATGCAGGCTTACCTTCCGCAAAGCTTAGCCACTACCTCAAGCCAGATGCGCTAACTTATATGCCCCAAGACACCTTTAACCTTCCAGAAGAGGTCTACCATAACCTATCAGGCCATGAGCGACGTCGTTTAGGTTCGAGAAATCAGACTCTTATTGCTGATGCCGGGCTATATAACCAACTGGTTACCGCTCAGCGCCAATACCAAATTCAAACTCGGGCTTAGTATTCAACTTTTCACTACCTGATTACACTTGTAACACATACGAAATGTGACGACTTACTAATTCCCACACAATAGTCTTCCCCCAAAAGCGTTAGTTTGAAGCTTTTCACACTGAGCCGTTTGAAATTAATCCATGCTGATAGCACAAACCACTGGTTTATACGGAGCTGTGTAGGTGTTATATGGATATCAAAGAATCAATTATACTCGTCACATCAGCAGGTTCAGTCATTGGCAGAACATGCTCTAGCCACTTTGCCCACCTCGGCGCCACGTTGATTCTATGTGATCAAAATGCCGACTCGCTTAAGGAAAGTTACGAGCAAATTAGCGCGTTTACCAATAAGGTTTTCGCCATGCACGTATGCAGTGACGACACAACTTCGATCAACTTGTTATTTGACCAAATAGAATCCGAACTTGGCGCAACACCAGATGTGGTGGTCAATTGCTGGACCAGCTCCCCAATGCCGAGCTTAATGGCGCCAGAACCAATGAGTATATATATCGACCATCTTTCTTCTGCTGCTCGTTTTCTTTATACCTATGGGCAAGTTGCCGCAGATCGTTTCCGTAGCCGGAATAAGAAAGGCGTTATTGTTAATGTGATTTCGCATGATAACCACGAAGATCTGACTGGCGTAGAAAGTTTGGCGGCGTTGGTATCTGGGTTCACTCATAGCTGGGCAAAAGAGCTGACTCCTTTCAATATCAGAGTCGGCGGTGTAATCCCATCGGTCTCTCATACCAAAGAAGATTTAGACGCGATCCATTGGGCGGAAATCCAGGACGAGCTCGTACGTAATACTGAGTACATCGTCGCGAATGAGTACTTTAGCGGTAGAGTCGTATCTACCGAAGTCTAAAAAATGGTATCTGTTTGATTCGTCATCAATACAGGAATGCGCTTGAAGGTTGAACAAAGAAGATAAAAAAAGCCCCAGTCATTTGACTGGGGCTTTTAACTTTTCCCGATTAAGGTTTCGTGCTAGCGAAAACCTTGTTCAAACAACGCTTACTTACGCGTCTGCTTTTTCTTTTTTAGCTTTAGGAGCAGGTTTCGCTGCTTCTTGGTCTGCTTTCTTCTTGATTACAGTAGTACCTTCGAAAGTTTCACCTTCAACGAAAGCTTTACCGTAGTAAGAAGCAGTCAGAACTTCTTTCAACTCGCTGATTAGTGGGTAGCGAGGGTTCGCACCAGTACATTGGTCATCGAACGCTTCAACCGCTAGCTCATCCAGTTTCGCGAAGAAGTCAGCTTCAGCAACACCAGCCGCCTGAATAGACATTGGGATGTCCAGGTTAGCTTTTAGCTCATCCATCCATGCTAGTAGACGTTCAATCTTCTGAGCAGTGCGGTCACCAGCTTGGCTTAGGCCTAGGTGGTCAGCAACTTCAGCGTAACGACGACGTGCTTGTGGACGGTCGTATTGAGAGAACGCAGTTTGCTTAGTTGGGTTATCGTTCGCGTTGTAACGTACAACGTTAGAGATAAGCAGTGCGTTAGCCAAACCGTGTGGTACGTGGAACTCAGCACCTAGTTTGTGCGCCATTGAGTGACATACACCTAGGAATGCGTTCGCAAATGCCACACCAGCGATAGTTGCTGCGTTGTGTACTTTCTCACGAGCGATTGGGTCGTTTGCACCGTTCGCGTAGCTAGATGGTAGGTACTCTTTTAGCATCTTAAGTGCTTGAAGAGCTTGGCCATCTGAGTATTCGTTCGCTAGAACAGATACGTAAGCTTCCAGAGCGTGAGTTACTGCATCGTAACCACCGAATGCGGTTAGCGACTTAGGCATGTTCATAACAAGGTTCGCATCAACGATAGCCATGTTAGGAGTTAGCTCGTAGTCCGCTAGTGGGTATTTAGCGCCAGTCTTGTCGTCAGTAACAACCGCAAATGGAGTAACTTCTGAGCCCGTACCTGAAGTTGTTGTGATACAAACAAGCTCAGCTTTTTGACCCATTTTAGGGAACTTGTAGATACGTTTACGGATGTCCATAAAGCGCATTGCAAGCTCTTCGAAGTGCGTTTCTGGGTGCTCGTACATTACCCACATGATTTTCGCAGCATCCATTGGTGAACCACCACCTAGCGCTAGGATCACGTCTGGTTGGTAGCTTGCCATTTGAGCAGCACCTTTCTCTACTACAGACAGTGTTGGGTCAGCTTCAACGTCGAAGAACGTTTGAACTTCCATGCCTTGTGCTTTCAGTAGTTTCACTACGTCATCTGCGTAACCGTTGTTGAATAGGAAACGGTCAGTTACCAGGAATGCGCGTTTCTTACCTTCTAGGTCGCCAAGCGCGATTGGAAGGCTACCGCGACGGAAGTAGATTGACTTAGGTAGTTTATGCCACAACATGTTTTCAGCTCGCTTCGCAACAGTTTTCTTGTTGATTAGGTGTTTAGGACCTACGTTCTCAGAGATAGAGTTACCACCCCATGAACCACAACCTAGCGTTAGAGAAGGAGCAACGTTGAAGTTGTACAAGTCACCGATACCACCGTGAGTAGTCGGGATGTTGATTAGGATACGAGCCGTCTTCATCTTGTCACCGAAGTAACGGATACGGTCTGCGTTAACGTCTTGGTTAGTGTACAGACCAGAAGTGTGGCCGATACCGCCGATTTCAACCATTGTTACCGCTTGAGCAACCGCGTCTTCGAAGTTGTCAGCACGGAATAGACCTAGCGTTGGAGACAGTTTCTCGTGAGCGAATGCGTCGTCGTAAGAAACTTTACCCAGACCTTCACCTACTAGAACTTTAGTGTCCGCAGGCACTTTAACGCCTGCCATTTCAGCGATAGCCGCTGCTGGTTGGCCAACGATTTTCGCGTTTAGTGCGCCGTCGATAAGCAGAACTTTACGAACTTTCTCTGCTTCAGCTTTGCTTAGTACGTAAGCTTTGTGCGTTGCGAAACGCTCTTTCACTTCGTCGTATACTTCGTCAACCACGATTGCAGCCTGCTCAGAAGCACACACTACGCCGTTATCGAATGTTTTAGACATTAGGATAGAAGCCACTGCACGTTTGATGTCAGCCGTTTCATCGATAACAACTGGAACGTTACCTGCACCTACACCGATTGCTGGCTTACCAGAAGAGTATGCGGCTTTAACCATGCCTGGACCACCAGTTGCAAGGATAAGTGCGATGTCATCGTGTTTCATTAGAGCGTTTGAAAGCTCAACTGAAGGCTGGTCGATCCAACCAATGATGTCTTTTGGCGCACCCGCTGCTACTGCTGCATCCAGAACTAGTTTCGCTGCATCGTTAGTAGAGTTTTTCGCACGTGGGTGTGGCGAGAAGATGATACCGTTACGAGTCTTCAGAGAGATTAGAGATTTGAAGATCGCAGTCGAAGTTGGGTTAGTGGTTGGTACGATACCGCAGATGATGCCTACAGGCTCAGCGATAGTCATCGTACCTAGGTTGTCATCCTCTTCCAAGATGCCACAAGTCTGTTCGTCTTTGTATTTGTTGTAGATAAACTCAGAAGCGAAGTGGTTCTTGATTACTTTATCTTCAACAATACCCATACCAGATTCTTCAACCGCTTGCTGCGCTAGAGGGATACGAGCTTGGTTAGCTGCAAGAGAAGCGGCACGGAAGATTTTGTCTACTTGCTCTTGAGAGTAAGTAGAGAACTCTTCTTGCGCTTTCTTAACGCGGGCAACCATTGCATCTAGTTCAGCCATATTAGTTACAGGCATAGGGATTCTCCTAAAATTAACAAATATTAAAAACTTTTTAGTAAGGCTATTGCTTATCTCTTTTTGCTGCTTATCAGCCACTTAACAAACAAACGACTTAGTAAATTGCTTTCATGGCTGAGTATAATGTTTCAAAGCATGAAAATAATTGACTTGGATCAGTTCTCATCCTCGAAATACCACCAAAGTGTAGTATAAGCGACAGGTATAATTATAACCAACTGATAATAAACAACTTTAGACCTTACAAACCATAGAACAAAAAAGCAGCAAACAGACAAAAAAATTAAATTAACTACACCAGACTGTAAAAAAGTTTCATTTTTAGACATAAAAATTACATGTACGCCTAATTTAATGTGCTACTAATAGTATATAGAATTACCTCACCTCTCTGCAATCGCCCTTTGTTTTTAATCAAAAGTGCACCATTGTGAATGTTTGTGTAAAACACAACTGTTAAACAATAGCACTCCATGCAACATTTGATTTGCAGATTAGATACAGATTTTTAAAAAATTAGTTTTTCTCACAAATAGTATGGGAAATACGTTAGTTTTTTTCATTTCTACTGGGTGGTGTTTTCACTTACATTTAGCGTCCAACGTCATATCGTCTGAATAGAGTGTCTTTAACTTCAAACGATTTAGATAACCTACTCTCTCCATTTTTCACTTATGTGAATGTTTATGAGAATGCACTATGCAAACTTTTGAGCTCGCTATTTTCTTACAGTTTTTTTTAGGTCTGGTTGCTGCCGTTAACCCAGTTGGTATCATGCCAGTGTTCGTCTCTCTGACAGGCCACATGACACCTGAAGAAAAGAGTAAAACAGCCACAACCGCAAACATCGCCGTTGCAATAATCCTTTGTATCTCGCTACTCGCAGGTCAGCTCCTGCTGGACATGTTCAGCATTTCTCTGGATTCATTTCGAGTTGCTGGCGGATTGCTGCTGCTAAGCATCGCATTCTCAATGATGAGTGGTAAGCTGGGTGAGGATAAACAAAATAAACAAGAGAAATCTGAATACGTCAGTCGTGAACAGATCGGGGTTGTTCCTTTAGCAATGCCTCTAATGGCGGGACCGGGTGCAATCAGCTCGACTATTGTTTACGGAGCTCGCTACCCAAGTATGCTAGATACGGTAGGCATTAGTATTACTATTGGGGTGTTCTGTTTTTGCTCATGGTTGCTGTTCCGCTCTGCTCCATTGATCGTTCGCTTTTTAGGCCAAACAGGGATCAACGTAATCACCCGTATTATGGGCCTGATCCTTGGCGCACTTGGCATTGAGTTCATCGCTAATGGGTTACGTAACCTATTTCCCGGATTAGCCTGATATTCCATAAGCTTGTATGATAGAGCGATTCAACCATGGATCGCTTTGTCATGAAGACTCACTCTCTGAAAAATACACTCTACGTTACCATTTTTGGTACGCATACCAAGGCTGGTCGAACGTTTGATATCGTATTAATTATTGCGATATTAAGCTCACTGGCTGTTCTGGTACTCGACTCTATTCCTGCGGTGCAAGCTGAATGGGCAAAGGAGTTAAAGTACCTGGAGTACACCTTTACCGGCCTGTTTACCATCGAGTACCTTCTTCGCCTATATTGCTCACCTAAACCCGCCGCTTATGCAAAAAGCTTCTACGGGATTGTTGATTTACTGGCGATTCTGCCAACCTACTTAGTGCTATTCTTCCCATCAGCGTCATTTATGGGCGTGATTAGAGCACTGCGTGTGTTGCGTATTTTCCGAATTTTAAAGTTAGTACGCTATCTTCAAGATTCTAATGTTCTGCTTCGGTCATTACTCATGGCTCGCAGAAAAATCTTCATCTTTTTCAGTGCAGTTGCCATTCTAGTAACCATATTTGGGTCACTGATATATATCGTTGAGGGGCCAGAAAATGGTTTCACCAGTATCCCAAAAAGCATTTACTGGGCCATCGTGACCATTACCACGGTTGGGTACGGTGATTTGGTTCCCCAAACCAACCTAGGAAAAGCACTGGCTTCAATAACGATGTTGCTGGGTTATTCGATAATCGCCGTGCCGACAGGAATCTTTACCGCAGAGTTGCACCAAGAAATTCAATCACATAAAGAATTGGTCAAATGCCCAAACTGTTCGCAAGCAGGCCATGATCCAGACGCCATCTACTGCAAGCACTGTGGTAGTGAACTTGCCGATCCGGACAAACGTGTCGTTCGGGGCGAAAGCAAAAAAAAGAGCTCCTAATGAGGAGCTCTTTTCATCAAAAATAGAGAAACGTTATGCTTTCTCTTGAAGGATAATTCTTAGTGTACGACGTAGAGGCTCAGCTGCGCCCCATAGCAATTGGTCACCAACTGTAAACGCGTTCAGGAAGTCATCACCCATCGCCATTTTACGTAAACGACCAACTGGTACAGACATCGTGCCAGTAACTTTTGCTGGTGATAGCTCTTGCGCCGTGATGTCTCGCTCGTTTGGAATCACTTTTACCCAATCGTTGTGAGTAGCAATGATCTCTTCGATTTCATCCATTGGCACATTTTGCTTCAGTTTGATAGTCAATGCTTGTGAGTGACAGCGCATCGCACCGATACGTACACAAGTACCATCAATAGGAACTGGTGAGCTTTGAGAACCAAGAATCTTGTTTGCTTCTACGCCCGCTTTCCACTCTTCTTTGCTCTGACCATTATCACGTTTCACATCTATCCACGGGATAAGCGAACCAGCTAGTGGCACACCAAATTTGTCAGTTGGGAAAGAAGCGCTGCGCATCGTCTCTGCAACTTTCTTATCGATATCCAGGATAGAGCTTGCTGGGTTGGCAAGTTCTGAGCTCACTGAATCATTGATCACGCCCATTTGAGAGATCAGCTCACGCATGTTTTGTGCACCTGCGCCAGAAGCCGCCTGGTACGTCATCGCGCTTGTCCACTCAACTAAGCCTTTCTCGAACAGGCCGCCAAGACCCATTAGCATCAAACTTACTGTACAGTTACCACCAACAAACGTGTTAGTGCCACCGTGGATGCCTTGCTGGATTTGCTTCAGGTTTACAGGATCCAGTGTGATGATTGAATCTTCTGCCATACGCAGAGTAGAAGCAGCATCAATCCAGTAACCTTTCCAACCAGCTTGACGAAGTGCTGGGTACACTTTTTCAGTGTAACCACCACCTTGACACGTAATCACCGCATCAAGCTGTTTTAAACTTTCAATATCAAACGCGTCTTGTAGTAAGCCTGCGTCTTTTCCTAAGTTAGGAGCAGGAATACCAATTTGAGAAGTACTGTAGAATACTGGTTCGATTAGATCGAAGTCTTTTTCTTCAACCATGCGCTGCATCAGGACTGAACCTACCATACCGCGCCAACCAACTAAACCAACTCTCATCGCCTTAACTCTCCATGTATTAAAAACCTTCTCCCATAGTTCAATTTTCGCAGCAAAATCTCAAGCCCTAATTTGTAAATGAGCGCAATTTTTAACGTTTTCTACCGAAAAATTGCTTTAGAAGTAATTTTTGAGCATTTGAACTCCGTGGAATCGTCATTTATAAGTAGGAAAAGTTATTTTTTACCCGCATTGGTCTTACCACTCTTTTATCTGTAACATTTGAAGCACATTATTTTCACACCACAAAACATTTAACACCAATTTTATTAAACATATCTAGAAAATAACTTCACATGCAAACGTTTAACTCGCCCTAGATCAACATAAAACACCAAAGATTCGAAATATAATGCTGGTTACTGTATGTTATGCCGCTATTACAACAAGGAGCGTCTTCTTCTATTGCTCCACGATATACAGAGGCACGTATGAAGCAAGTTACAACACGCCTTCCTAACCTGATTCAGGTATTTATCTCGTTAGGTTTATTCCTTCTTTTGGCATTTTCGTTCACTGCTAAACTCGATCTTCCAATCCAACTGGCGCTGTACATTGGTTGGTTCATTATTATGCTATTGGGCATAAAGCTGGGTCATCAGTATAAAGACCTTGAAAAAGCAGCATTAAATGGTATTTCTAATGGCTTGGGTGCGGTTTTAATCCTCCTTGCCGTAGGTGCACTTGTTGGCACCTGGATCTCCGGTGGCATTGTTCCGACCATCATTTACTACGGGCTACAAGCTATTCATCCATCCATCTTTTTGCTCGCTACGATGATCATCTGTTCTTTAACAGCATTGGCAACGGGTACATCTTGGGGTGCGGCTGGTACTGCGGGTATTGCCATGATGGGAATTGGTCAGGGTCTTGGTGTTCCTGCTCCAATTACAGCGGGTGCGGTTCTCTCTGGATGTTACTTCGGAGATAAAATGTCGCCGTTGTCTGATTCTGTAATCCTTGCTTCTTCCATGTCTAACGTCGAAGTGATGGAGCATATCAAAGGTATGTTACCTATTGCTCTGATCAGCTACATCATCACTGGCATCATGTTCACCGCATTTGGCTTTCACTATGCAGGCCAAGTCGATATGAGCCAGGTAGACTCTGTGATCAAAGCGATGGAGCAACAGTTCTACATCACACCTTACTCGTTTGTGCCAGTGATAATCGTGCTTGGCCTACTGGCGATGCGCATGCCTTCTTTCCCCGTTATCAGCTTTGGCTCGTTACTGGGTATCATCTGGGCAGTCATGATTCAGGATGTAGATTTTCTGACGGCATTCAATACAGCGTGGGCGCCATTTGCGATTTCGTCTGGTGTTGATTTCATCGACTCTATTCTAAACCGAGGCGGTATGTCGTCTATGCTAGGCTCCGTTGCCGTGATCGTATTTGGTTTGGGCTTTGGTGGCTTGCTGGATAAAGTTGGCGTGTTAGAAACCATTGCGAAGCTATTTGAAAAACGTGTCCAGAGCTCTGGTTCATTGGCAACCAGCACCATTGGTACCGCATTTATGGGTAACGTATTTGGTTCAGCAATGTACGTGTCTCTCATCCTGACGCCAAAAATCTGTGCTAAAAACTACGACCGTCTTGGTTACAAACGCAAAAACTTATCTCGTAACGCAGAGTTCGGTGGCACCTTAACCTCTGGTATGGTTCCTTGGAGTGACAACGGCATCTACATGGCAAGTATCCTAGGTGTCGCGACCCTGTCTTACGCACCGTTCATGTGGCTTAGCTTTGTCTGTATCATTGTGACAATCATTAGCTCTTACATGGGATGGTTCGTTGATAAGTGCGAGCCAGTGGCAGAGTCTACCGCACAAGAAGAAACGGAATTACAACAACAAACGGCTTAATACCGTTTACTGATATCAAAAACAAAAGAGCGCCAAGGCGCTCTTTTTATTTATGCTGAATTCAGGTAAATGCAGTCAAACTAGCTTTCTTTTATGTTTGCTTTGACGGATGCCCGCTTGCCCAGTACATAGCCAAGACCTAGCGGAGCAAAGAAGATCGCGATAACGAACAGAATGAAATAAATAATGGTGCTTCTGACAAGCTCAATCAATTTTGTCATTGCCAAATCGACAACCTGTTGAGAGACGCGATCGATGTCTTGTGCAAATTTTTCTCTTTCATGAGTAATAATCAACGCAATCTCCTGGCGCTCTCTCGCCACCATTTCTTCTAGCGCCTGACGCTCTTCACCTAACTGAGATAGACGGGCTTCGGTTTTCATATCGATATCGTCAACCAGAGGCTGAAGTTCAAGTGCCATTTGCTCAGCCAAATAACGCATATATTCTGGGTTATTATCGATAAAGTCTCTCATCGAATCGGCTGTCACTTGCAGGCTATTTAGCGCCGCGTTGACTTTTTCAATGCTGGCTGAGCTGTTTAATGCCAGTAATTGTGCCTTCCATGTCATGATCTTTGGTGCTTGTTTAGACGCTAAACTTAACCGATCAGACACATCCCCCAGAGCTTCTGGCATTGTTCCTAACGTCATTACGGCTTCTTCCTCACTAATTTGAGAAAATTCCAACCATGCCCGGTAGGCTGGCGTTCTGATCATACTCAGGTCAGCAAAGGGATGTTGCTTGACGAAATTAGCCACAAACGGTTTTGTATTGTCATACACTTCTTTTTTCAATATGGATTGAGCGAGCTTGTCGACTTCATTCGCCAAATGCTCAGAGACGTTTTTGGCTTCATCCGTGGCAAACAGATTGCTGCCTGCTCCTGTAGCAAAAAACTCGTCGACTTGATGCGCGAATACCCACGTATCAATCAAGCCAGCCATAGGGGTGACCTGATAAGCCGAAGCCTGTAAGCCTTCTTCCGCGTTTATTTTCCATAACAGGAGGTAAGATTGGTTAATTTGGTCGTTGGGGTCATACTTCGCTTCTAAAGAATCAGCAGCTTGCTCTACCTGAGCAAAATATTGCAACGCATATTCTCTCGTCAATATACGCATATTGAGCTCTTGCTTGGTAAGCGGTACGGTTTGGCTATCAATTTTCACTGATAAAAGTGAACATCCAGAGATTGTCATAGCCACCCACATAACCATCATTGAAAATATTCGATGAGCAGACATGGTATTACCTTTAATAAATTGGTGTAGAACAGGAATCAAGACGAACTGAGAAACAGTTCAGTGCGCCCTTGAATACCTCAACCTCTAACGGTTTAAGTCAGAGTAATATCAATCTGTTAGCGTTTTTTGTATCTTTTCACTTTTGAGAACACGCTTTGCAAAAAGTATGGTTTGCTCCAATATATCCTTCAACTTATTGAGCTTACTTTCCGGTACGTTTTGTTTTTCTTTAATCAATAGCTCAATATCACCCGATATGGAACTTAAAGGCATCGCTCCCAGACTGCCTGAAACGCCTTTCAGACTATGTACGACTCTTTGAGCTTGTTCTTTATCGGCGTTCAACAATTGACATAACTTCACGCCGTCGTTGGAATGGTCCTGAATAAACACTTCTAACAACATATGAACGGCTTCTTCGTCGCCAGACAAAGATTCAAGCATCTTGTTAATGTCAATATAGGGAACGTCAACCAACGCAGGCGTTTTTTCTGAAGATGAATGGGTAACTGTTACTTGTTGTTCATTTTTCTTCGATGATCCTTCATCGATGCTAATGTTAGGCTTATCTGTCTGAAGAAGATCCGCACTGGTATCCGTTACCTTTATTCTGTTCAGGTTATTAGGCTCTTTTTTGCCGAAAGCAGTCCAGGTGACGACCCATAAAAATAGTCCGCTTACTCCGCCAAACAATACGATTAGCTGCGTGAGTGCTCGCTCTAGGGTCATATTCGTCGTTGCTAGCTGATTCGCTAAGTCAGGTTTGAGTAGCTGCTTAGCTAAATAACGTCCTTGCGCGTTCGCGGCGAGTACATTTGAGGTTTGCGCGAGTCGGCGTTGAAACGCCGAGCGCTCTTCGACAATTAATGAATCCGATTCAATGAAGAGAGAATCGAGCTCGCGGTAAGTGTCTGCACTTGTGGTTGAATCACTGAAAATTGACTCTAATACCAGCGCCCCCAAGCGATAATACATTGAGTGAACTTTTTCTGAGTTGTTGCCTCTGGCACGACTGTTTCGCAACTGCTCTGCGAGTGAAACCAATTCATGATCACTGCCAATAAAAGCATGCGCATTTTCAAGAAAACGATCCGTAGCATAGAATAACTGGGTTAAGTCCGGGGGAAATATACCGCCCGAAGATTCATGCTCAAGTTGAAGGCGAACGGCATAAACAAGCTGGAGTTTCAGAGCAGTTGGGTCTACGTGCTGCACGCGATTGGTCAGTTCGAAATTAAAAAAATTACGAACTTCCTCTATTTTACTTCCCAACTCATTAACGGTTGAAAGCATTTGAATGGTTTGCTTCGATTGCTGCCAAAAGCCAACCGCTAATACACACCATAAAATGAATAGAAGCCAAACATAACGTCTTAAACTTGCCTTTAATTGCTGCAACACCTAACCCTCGCATATTTCCATTAATAACAAGGATATATCATTATCTTTCAAGATACAGGGTTCTTAGCGTTGACACGGGCGTAAGCTCAAGAAAAAACGCTACGCAATGGCAAGGTTTCATTCATTGTGGGCAAATACCATTCGCGATATTTGACGCACATAAAAAAAAGAGAGCCTAAGGCTCTCTGATTTGAATTGTCACTCGTCGTTTCGATTAACTGCGACTCAACTGATCTTTTAAGTTCGGTGGCGTTCCTTTGATCGTTAATGTATCGGTCTCTGGATCATAAAAAATACGCTCACCAAGAAGTAAGCTGTCAAAGCTGATGTTTAAACCACCGCCCGCTCCAACGTACTTGGTTAACTTACGAACCGTTGCACGATCACCAGGGAATGACTCTTCAAGTTCGTAACCTTGCTCTTTAGTGAAGTCCATAAAGCTGGTGCCATCCTGACTAGGTGGTAATTCACCAGAAAGCTCAGAGACTTGCACTTCTTCGCCGGATTTGATCTGCTCGTTACAGTAATCGTAAACTTGTTTTTTGTACTCGTTTACTTCCTGCTTTTCTAACTTTGAATCAGCACAAAAATCATCAACGGCTTGCATCAATACCAAGTTTTGTTGCTTTGTATCTAACCCAATATCTGCCTGAAGGAAGTCGAGGAAAAAGTCTGCTACTTTACGCCCTACCCGACCTTTAATGTACGACAGATAACGGTTGGACTCTTTGTCAGTGTCGTAGCTCGACAAATCAATTCGTGCCGCGATATCCATTTTCGTAATGTCTAAGTAGTCGGTCGCACTAATGTCCAGGCCTTCAGTTACTTTCAGACTTTGATTCATTGGCAAAATACCAATAAACAAATAATCCGTCGCAAGGCTCTGATACTCGGCGAAAACCAAAATGCCTTCGTCTGCGAATGGGTACTTAATTAACTCTTCTTTCAGTCGATTTGCACTAATTTGTGAGAAATCATAAAAATCTCGCTCACCTTTGCGCATTTCTTGAAGCCAAAACTGAAATTCGCTGTCTGACTGGAAAGAACCAAAACCTTTACCAGCTTTAGAATGGAACACTCGATGAAGTTCCGCGACAAGGTTTTCAGTCGACGAATCATTTTCTAGTGATGCGGGACGAAGTTTAACAACCAGTTCGTCCTGATCGTTTTTGCATAATTGATGCAGAATAACGTTTGAAAGATGAAGGCTCATAGTGATTTTATCTTGCTACAAGGTTTTAGTTGATGGGCATTGTAGGTTATCATAAGCCGCTTTTACTATCATTATTAGAGTCTTTATGCCGATTACATCTAAATATACTGACGAACAAGTAGAGAACATTCTTGCGGAAGTCGCGTTAGTTCTTGAAAAACATGCAGCTTCACCTGAGTTAACACTAATGATTGCCGGAAATATCGCAACCAATGTCTTAAATCAACGAGTTGCCGCTTCACAACGTAAAGCGATTGCTGAAAAATTTGCTCAGGCACTGATGTCTTCATTAGAAACACCAAAAACACATTAATAACGGATAATTAGACACATACATGGTAGACAGCGGAAACTCATACGGCGAACGTGTATCTCGACTGGTAGGTTGGGGACATTGGTTTGCATTCTTCAACATTGTTGCTTCAATGTTGATAGGCACACGCTATATTACTCAATCGCCTTGGCCTGAGACCTTGCTCGGTCAGTTTTACCTGGCAATCTCTTGGGTTGGCCATTTTGGCTTCCTTGTTTTCGCTCTTTACTTGCTGGTTCTATTCCCGTTGACGTTTGTCCTGCCATCTCGGAAACTATTCCGCTTGGTGGCAGTGATATTTGCTACGGTCGGTCAGACTATTTTATTGATCGACACCCAAGCCTATCAGTCGATCAACTTACACCTGACCCCCGTGGTTTGGGAGCTTTTATTTAGTGATGATAAAAGCGTTTTAAGCTCAGATCTGCAACACCTGTTTGTTGTGATGCCATTCATCTTCCTGATCCAGCTTGCGCTTTCAGAGTGGGTGTGGCGAAAACAACGTAAACTTTCTCATAAACACGTTGGCCGCCCGCTGGCTATACTGTTCTTCTTGAGTTTTATGACCAGTCATTTGGTTTACATCTGGGCGGATGCTTATTTCTACAACCCAATTACCAGTCAACGCGCTAACTTCCCGCTTTCATACCCAATGACAGCGAAAAGCTTTATGGAAAAACACGGCTTATTGGATCGTGAAGAGTACCTAAAACGCTTAGCTGAAAACCAAGGTAATGTAGAACTGGTTAACTACCCGCTTGAAAAATTAGAGTTCAATCGCCGCGTAAACAAACTTAACGTTTTGATGATCAGCGTGAATAATTTGAGAGCGGATGCATTAAATGAACAAGAGATGCCAAACCTTTATGGGTTTGCGCAGGAAAATCAGAATTTCCGCAACCACTATAGTTCAAGCAATGACACCTATGGTGCATTCGGTTTGTTCTATGGTCTGCCAACCAGTTACGCTTCAAGCATTCAGGCACAAGGCTCTTCACCTGTCATGCTTGATGTCCTGAAAGAACAGGGTTACAGCTTTGGTTTATTCAGTGGCAATGGCTTTGAAGATGATCTTTATTCAGAGATCATTTTCAGAAACTTGAACTTGGCTGAGAAACTAGACGGACAACAAACGCACACTGACAAACAGTCCATCTCAGATTGGAACACATGGCTGGTAGAGAACGCACAACAGCCTTGGTTTAGCTACATCGAAGTTACCGCAGTTGATAACTTTGAATCGATTCCTTCAAATACAGATGAAGAAATGCCAGCCAGCGAACGATTCAAAAAAGCGTACGAGTTTGCGGTTAAATCAGCGGATAATACCGTTGCCAGCATTATTAACGAATTAAAAGAAACGCACTTACTCACAAACACCGTGGTTATCATCACTTCAAATCACGGCAGTGAGTTCAACGAAACCAACACCAATAGTTGGGGTGCGAACAGTAACTACAGCCGTTATCAGCTGCAGGTACCAATGGTGATTCATTGGCCAGGCAGACTAGCAGGTGATTTTACTCATAGCACCAGCCACTTGGATCTTTCGGTCACGTTGCTTCAAGACATGCTTGGGGTTTCATCGAACCCTTATGATTACAGTAGTGGCCGCAACTTATTCGATGAAAGTCGTCGACGCTGGATATTGGCCGGAGACTCAAGAGAATTAGCGTTAATCACCAATACGCAAACCACGGTTATCGATAAGTTTGGTAACTACAAGCTGTACGACAAAGACTACAAGCGTCTGCGTGATGACAGCCCTAAAATGCCGGTGCTAATGCAGGGTTTAACGGAGTTACAGCGCTTTTATACCAAGAGCAATTAATACTGTTTTTACGCGTTTCATTCAAAAAAGCCCTCTAATGAGGGCTTTTTGTTTACTAAAGCAACAAACAACACAAAATTGATCAGTAAACAGCCAAACAGATCGATTTAGGGTTTACAAGTTTTTCAAAGCCTTATATTATTCGCGTCAACAACGGAGAGATGGCTGAGTGGTTGAAAGCACCGGTCTTGAAAACCGGCATACGTTAATAGCGTATCTAGGGTTCAAATCCCTATCTCTCCGCCACATTTAGTAAAAAGGCCGCTAAGAAGTTAGCGGCCTTTTTCGTTTCCACAGTTTTAAAGGGATTTGTACTAAATCCCTAGTTGGATGCAACCCCAGCACTCCGCCACATTTAGAAAGCCTGCAAAGAAATTTGCAGGCTTTCGTCGTTTTAGCCTATGTGAAAATTTTACGGGATTTCTAAATCCCTAGTTGAGCGCAACCCCGAACTAGGCGTCCCCGAACTCAGCCACATTTAGAAAAAAGGCCGCTAAGAAGTTAGCGGCCTTTTTCGTTTCTACCGTTTTAAAGAAATTTGTCCTCAACCCTCAGTTGGATGTAACCCCAGCCCCACTCGCAGCTAAGTCGAAGTCTTTTCGATTATTGTATCGAGCTCTTTAGCAATTGACTCTGCGGCGAGTATGCCTCTGTTAAGTGACCAAAGCTCAGGTGACACCTGTATCTCTTGCCCAGTTTTATTGATTTTTAACAGTTTAAAAAGCGGACTCTTATGCCAATTATCTAACACCGCATAGCCCGCCCTTTTACTGTAAAAGAGCCAATCTGGATTTACTTTCAGCAGAACTTCTAGGTTTGCTTCCATTAAATGGCTCTGTTTGAGATCGGGTAGCGCGGGCTGAAGGCCGAGGTAACTTAATAAACTTCCGGTATAAGACAGTGGGCCATGCATCCACATGCCCCTTTCATTAACGTTGGCAAACTGTACCGTTCCGTTAGCTTTAAACTTGCCTTTGTAAGACGCCATAAGCTCACGATGCTTGGCCAAACGCGCTTTCATTTCCTGCTCTTTACCGACGGCTTTACCAATCGCTAAGGCAGACTCAAGTCCTTCTTGATAGGTTTCTCCTCTGCTTTTGAGCAAAATTGTCGGAGCGATTTGAGACAAATCATGCAGACTAATTTTATGACGATAGCTGTCAGCAATAATTAAATCTGGCTTAAGCTGAGCGATGACTTCCAAGTTTGGCTGGGAACGCATACCGACTGAAGTCCAAGGCTCAATGAGATCCCTCACCTGTGGAATTATTCTGGTCGGGTCTTTGTCGTCAGCCACGCCAACAGGTGAAATGCCAATAACTGCCAACGCATCAACAAAAGAGTACTCCAACACGACTATTCTTTTAGGTGCAGTATCTTTGGGCGTAGAGGCGGCTTGTACCGTGCAAGCGTACAGTACAAGCAAACTAGTTAATAAGCGTATGAGCGCCATTAAAATTTACCTGACACACTCAAGGTAACGTTACGCGGGTCGCCCAGGTACAATCGATGGCTGTCCGTTCCGCCTACGTAATACTCTTCATCAAGCAGGTTAGCCACATTCAGCGATAGACGGTAGTCTTTTACTTCATAGTGAACACCGACATCAACGGTCATGTAAGCTGGAAGCTCAACTCGATCAGACGGGTCCTCACTGGTGTAACGCGCACCTTCATAGTTGGCCCCCAGGGTTGTACCCACTACACCACCAGCAATTTGGTAAGGGAAGTTATATTTCGTCCAGAAGTAAGCATCATGGTAGGCCGTCATAGGGGTTCTGCTCCCTTGAATACTCGCGTCTGGATTCTCTGAGATTTCAGAGTCTACATAAGCATACCCCAGCTTAACCTGCCAGTTCTCTAGCGGCTTCATCAGTAGCTCGGTTTCCACACCTTTACTGCGCACTTCACCAAGCAATTCGTAATCACCACTGCTGTTTTTCTCTACTACATTGGATTTTTCGATATCAAAATAGGCGATGGTTAAATTACTGTTGTTGCTCAACAAATCGGTTTTCACCCCGACTTCGTATTGACGCCCTTCCTCTGGGTCGAAAGCATCATCGTTGACATTTTTCTTCTCTACGCTGTTTGGATTGAAGCTTTCGCCATAACTGGTGTACAGAGAAGTCCCATCGATAATTTTATAAACGATACCTGCCTGAGAAACGAAGGCATCAGTAGATTGAGTGTCATCCGTCGACTTGCTGACATAGTCGAAATCGACATCTTGACGCATGTAGCGTAGTCCGCCCATCACGGTCCATTTCTCAGTTAGGTACACCGTATCTTGCAGGTATAAACCATAGTTTGTGTAATCAGTAATACGGTGATCCACTTTATACGCGCTTTGATCTCGTCCGGTCACGTCTTGTGGGTTGGTAAAATCTACCGTTGTGGTCGCATAAGTTTCACGCAGGAAATCTCGCTTTTCTAGGCCGATATTTCCACCCAAAAGGAGCTGATGTTCAACGTCACCAGTCCAGAGGCTGCCGGTAGTGCGAACATCGACGAAGTGATATTCACGCTTATTGACTTGATCTCGGTCGCGTACTTTAACCAAGCTGGTCGAGTCAACCACATCTCTGGTTTCATGTAAGTCACGAGTGTCCTCATGCCACACACTACGCCAATCGACAGTCAGGTCGAAACCATTAATCAGCATGGTGTTGTAACTGGCAAACGCAACCAGCCCTTCATCTTCGTCCGTATCATCAGACGACTGGTAGTGCGTATCAATGGAAGCCACCTGGTCGATATCATTGTTCAGTGCCACCAGCCCGTCGTCAGCAACACGATGTTCTGACTGCAGTTCCAGACCAAAGGTGAGTTCAGTTAATTCCGATGGACGATAAGTCAGTGTCGGGAATAAGTAGTAATTTTGTTGGTCAACATCGTCACGGTATGAGTCTGCGTTTTCGCCACTGATAATCAGGCGATACATCCAGGTTTTGCTTGCATTTAACGGCCCGGTAGCGTCAATTGTCCCGGTAAACCCGTTATCGTCGCCGAAATCACTCACGTCGGTCGCGTATGTTGTTGCCGACACATCATAGCTAAACGAGGCGGTATCTTGCGGCTTCTTAGTAATAATATTGACCATACCACCGGGCTGGATTTGACCATACATGATAGAAGCAGGACCTTTGAGAACTTCTACTCTTTCTACATTTGCTGTTGTCGGCGATCCAAATCGAGATGCGAGACCCGGAAGGCCGTTAACTTGAATGGTATTAAGATCGGCTGGCATACCACGCAGCGTAAAGCCGTCGGCATCTACATTAGAGCGGGTTAAACCCGTGGTGTATCCATAGGCATCATCCAATGTCGTCGCTCGGATATCCTGCAAGAACTGCTGGTTGATGACGTTAACCGTTTGTGGCGTGTCTAACGGGTCAATATCCGTTTTGGTTGCGGTCGTTACTCTAGGGTTCAAGTACGAGTTTTGCTGGCCAAAAACCACCATACTCTCATCCACACTTGCTACCTCTGCGGTAGTATTTTCTCCGGCGAAAACAACGGAGCTAAGCCCCATTGTAATTAATAAACTCTGGGTGATTGTGTTTACAGCAAATCTCATAAAACGGCTCAATTAAGTTAACTTTATTGCATATAAATTCATTATTATTTTGTTTCATTTGTACATAATTGGATACAAAATGAAGCTGGATATAATAATTATTATCATTATCAATTCAAGTTAAACTTAACTTAATGAGTCTGTTTGTGTTTGAAGCCGCCATCTACCGCTTGAAATTATTACCACAATCCACAATGCATAATAAAAACAAGCGGTCAGCAAATGAATAAGTGCAATTGATTACGATTATCACAAAGGTTACACTCGATGAACTTTTATTCCTTGTGGCTTGTAACCATTTTTAGCCTGAGCGTTCATACGTAGTAATCGATGCGAATTTTTTCCTCCACTCTTTATCTCTGGATACCATTGATTTTATTATCACTTGTAGGATCTTGTTATTCTCTTACCGCCTGGTCTAGTTTTCCGCTATCGGTCTCTCACATATACCAGTATCTGTTTGAATTTGATCCTATGAGTATGGAGCAACAAATCATTGCTTCGATTCGTATGCCCAGAGTGCTGGCTGGTCTTTTGATTGGCGCAAACCTAGCCGTCGCAGGATTAATGATGCAGGGGTTGACCAGAAACCCACTCGCTTCCCCTTCCATTTTAGGGATCAATGCAGGCGCAGCCTGTTTAATGGCACTGGCAAGTATCGGCGTTCCCTTTTTAGAAACTATGCCGGGTGTATTAATAGCCTCAATTGGTGGCGTTCTCAGCGGCGCAGTTGTATTAACACTGGGTGGCTTCTTTTCTGCAAAGCCCCACCCTCTCAAGCTTGTGCTAGCAGGGATTGCCATCAATGCACTTCTAGTCGGTGTGACCAGAGCGGCGGTGATCCTGGCCGATGATAAAGCGTATTCCATCATCAGTTGGCTGGCTGGGTCTCTTTCTTCTGTCGAATGGCAACAATGGAATACATTATGGCCAACCAGCGTATTAGGATTGATTGTGTCTCTTTTTGTCGCGAGACAGCTGAATCTCCTTGCGCTGGGTTCAGACGTTGCCACCAGCCTGGGAATAAATATTAGACTTACCAGGGCACTGACTTATCTCGCCGTCGTTTTACTTACCGCCTCCAGCGTCGCAGTCGCGGGGCCAATTGGCTTCGTTGGTATGCTCGTCCCTCATATTGCAAAAAGGTTCGTCGGTAACGACTTTATAACCCTCATTCCAGCGAGTGCGTTACTTGGTGCTGCATTGATTGTTTGGGCTGATGCTTTGTCGCGAGCAATTGCTTTTCCTGCCGAAACTCCGGTTGGCGTAATTACAGCCCTTATCGGAACGCCTTGCTTTGTGTTTTTAGCCATGAGAAGTCAATCTTCATGAACAACATAAGACTCACTCTGCTCTCTTCGTCACTCCTGATTATCGCGAGTCTAAGCCTGATTGTGGGAGCGTCTGATATTTCTATAAGTCAGATCTCTACGACCCTACTCAGCGGTGGAGAGTTTGACTTCACTATTAATCAATATCGTTTACCACGTATCGTGCTCGCTATAGGCGTTGGAGCTGGTCTGGGTTTATCCGGTATGTTGGTACAAGGCGTGATCCGAAATCCGCTCGCATCACCAGATTTAATGGGGATAAGTGCCGGCGCAGGGTTAGCAGCAACGACCTTGTTGGTGATGTTTCCGCAAGCCCCGACACACTACTTACCTCTGGCCGCTCTAGTCGGTGGTTTCACTGCCGCCGGAATGATTCTGCTCGTCAGCTACAAAATACAGCCAACTGCGGCAAGACTGGCGTTAATCGGTATCGCGATCAGCGCGTTTCTATCCAGCTTTATTGATTTTTTGATGGTGGTACACCCGATAGAGATCAACACAGCCATGGTTTGGTTGACGGGTAGCTTGTGGGGAAGAAACTGGGAGCAAGTCCCTTTTATATGGATAACGCTCGCTATCATGGTTCCGTTTTCCTGCTGGTTAGCCTGGCGATTGGATGTAATGGGGCTGGGAGAAGATAGCGCGACCTCACTTGGTATTAAACCGCAGCGCATCAAATTACTCTCACTGATTAGTGCCGTTGTTCTTGCCAGCGTCAGCGTGTCGGTATGTGGCACGATTAGCTTTGTTGGATTACTGGCTCCGCATTTAGCAAGAATGCTATTTGGTCATAATCATAAATTGCTTGTGCCAAGCGCTGCCTTACTTGGCGCACTAATGGTATTGGTATCCGACACGTTAGCAAGGGGAATACACCCTCCTTTGGAACTTCCAGCCGGCGTATTAACGTCTTTAATTGGCGCACCATATTTTATTTTCTTACTGCAACGCTACAAGGGGTGGTGATGATAGCTGCAAATAATTTAAACGTTTCTTATGGTGACAAAATCATTATTGAAGCGCTCAATCTCACGCTGCCTAAAGGCAAAATCACCGCGCTTATCGGTCCCAATGGATGTGGTAAATCGACCTTATTAAAAACCCTGGCTCGAATTAATATGCCAACCAAAGGTGAGGTTTTGCTTAATGGAAAGGCATTGAAATCATACCGTGACAAACACCTGGCACAAGAAATGTCTTTATTGCCTCAGGTGTTAGAAACGCCAGAGGGAATCACAGTAAAACGCCTGGTTGAATACGGTCGCTCACCTTACCTTTCTCACTGGGGTAAATTAGGTGAGCATGACAACAACATGGTCGCGAGTGCAATGCGAGAAACAGGCGTAGATGACTTGGCGGAACAAACGGTTGAATCGTTATCCGGAGGACAAAGACAAAGGGCCTGGATAGCCATGATTCTGGCGCAAGACACCAATATTGTGATGCTTGATGAGCCCACTACCTACCTGGATCTTTCGCACCAGATTGAGCTGATGAAGATCATGCGTGAGATGAACAACAAAGGAAAAACGGTGATCGTTGTATTGCACGACTTGAATCAGGCATGTCGCTACTGTGATCACTTAGTTGTACTCAAAAAAGGCCAGCTGATTGCTCAAGGTTCGCCGGATGACGTTTTCACTGAAACCCTTCTTAAGGACGTATTTTCACTCGATGCGCGAGTCATTCAGGATCCTGTCGCTAATACCCCGATGTGCATTGCCCACTAAGTAATAGAACCCTGATAAGAGACATTCTCTCGGGGTTTTATAGGCCCCGCTCGCCACGTAGTCTATTCAAGAGGCAGATAAAGACTTTGTTTTGGTGTATCTAGTACCACGTTGGTCATGACGCGGCGAATCTGTGGGAACTGCTCCATTATCTGCTCAATAAACCCGTCGTAGCTTTTTGTATTCTCCGCTGTAATCACAACCATCAAATCGACATTACCTGTAACATAAAATACCTGCTGTATAGAAGGTTGAGACTCTGCCCAGCGTTTGAATTTATTGAGTACTGAGTAGTTATCTCTTTCGATTTCAATACCCACAATAAACGTCATTGGGTGCGTAGAAAGCTCTGATTTAACGACAGCTATTTCGGCTTGGATTGCGCCCTCTTCCCGCAGCCGCTTTAATCTTCTCTGTACAGCAGAAGCAGACAGCCCTACTTGCTCGGCAATGACCTCGCTCGCCAAACGACAGTTGCTTTGCATCAGTTCCAGAATCTTTTTATCAAAACTATCCAGAGTGGAAACGTCACCCATGGTTTTCCTCTTACTGTTATTCCGCATTATTGGGGTTTAAATGCGGGAAATCTTCCGTGTCGAGCCAAGAATAGCGGATTTTACTCACCAATTGGAATCCACAATTAAACCATTCGTTCGAGTAGAACTAAAAACTGATTTCAGCCAAACAGACTCATGGCTAATGACAACGACTGGATTAAACAATAATGCATAACGATGATTTCAAATTTGGATTGCCTCCAGAGTCTATTGACTCTCAAACATTGGCTACTGAAACCTTAGCTACTGAAACCCTAGCTCCTGAAACCTTGGCGGTTCATGCAGCTATTCAACCTGACCCTCAAACAAAAGCCATCGCACCGAATATCGTGATGTCGGTAAATCACAGCTTTTTACCCAATGACGGGGCTTTTTCCGCACAAGGTATGCAAGACCTCGCCGACGCACCTTTTCTGTACGCAGGTTGGACAAACCCAACGGTTCGTTTACTCGAAGAACGTTTGGCTATTTTAGAACAGGCAGAAGATGGACTCGCGACAGCAAGCGGTATGGCAGCTATCACAGCGGTCTTCATGTCACTACTGAAAGCAGGAGATCATCTTGTTATCAGCGATGTTTGCTATGCCGCCGTTTTTGAGTTCGCTACCCAAGTTTTGCCTCAGTTTGGAATTGAGGTTTCTGCAGTTGACACTACATGCACTACTAATGTGCAAAAGGCTCTACGCGAAAACACCAAGTTGGTGCATATAGAGACACCATGTAACCCTCTATTAAGGCTCTCTGATATAAAAGCGCTCTCTTCATTGCTTAAAAGCCGAGGGATCTTACTGAGTGCAGATTCGACGTTTTCAACACCGGTTATTACCCGACCACTTGATCTTGGAGCAGATTTGGTCGTTCACTCTTTAACCAAATTCATTAACGGCCATGGCGATGTTCTCGGCGGGTGCGTTTTAGGCTCGAAAGCCTTAATTAGCAGGCTTAGAAGCGTTGCTGGCGTCTATTTTGGTGCATCTTTGAGCCCACAAAGTGCGTGGTTAATTATGCGGGGAATGGAGACTATTTATCCACGTATGAAAACACTGTGTGAGTCGGCTCACGCCATTGCGAGTTGGTTAGAAAACAACCCAAATGTACAAAGGGTTTTATATCCCGGTCTTGAGTCACACCAACAATTTTCACTAGCTAAACGGCAAATGGCATTTTTTGGCGGCATTATTGCATTCCAAGTAGAGGACATCGAACTGATTGAGCAACGATTTGCGCATGAGTCGAAGATGTTTTATTACGCATATTCAATTGGACATCAGCGAAGCTTAGCGGTGGTGTTGAAAACCGATGATTTGGACAAGTCTACTTATCGATTTAGCCCAGAACAAAAAGCGAACTTTTGCCGCGACGCGAGTAAGGGAGTCGTGCGGCTTTCAATCGGTCTTGAGTCTACGGTCGATTTAATTCGGGACTTGAGTCACCTTCTTAGATGAAAATTGAATTTGTATGGCAATTTATTGGTTTTAAATTCGGAATGTTATTGAAACGTTACTAGATTGTGTTGCATTATCTTGTCGTTTTTGATGTAAGTTCGCGTTTGCGTGACACTCAATACAACATCGTATCTGTCATTGGACGAACAAAAAAATAACAAAATTTTTATAAGGGATATTATGAAAAAATATATTAAATCTTCAGCAGCTGGACTTGTGTTTGCTTGCTCCCTGCTTGGTGCTAATCAAGCCATGGCAAAGTCTGACCTAGAAGGTGTTATTAGTTCAGGTGAACTAAAAGTATGTTTTGATGCTGGCTATATGCCTTTCGAAATGAAAACCAAAGATGGCCGTTTCATTGGTTTTGATGTCGATTTAGGTAAGCACATGGCTCGTTCTATGGGGGTTAAATTCACTCCTGTGAACACAGCTTGGGATGGCATTATCCCTGCGCTACAAACTAGCAAATGTGACATCATCATGGGTGGTATGACAATCACTCCTGAGCGTAACTTGAAAGTTAATTTTGCTGACCCGTACATCGTTATCGGTCAGTCTATTATCCTATCTCCAGCTCTTGAAGGTAAGATTAACAGCTACACAGATCTAAATGATCCTAAATACACCATTTCCACTAAGCTAGGCACAACTGGTGTAGAAGCGGCGAAGAAACGTCTATTCAACGCAAAAATTGACCTTTACGACACTGAGGTTGATGCAGTTCTACAAGTTGTTAACGGTAAAGCAGATGCTTTCGTTTATGACTTTCCATACAACTCGATCTACGCAGCTCAAAACAAAGGCAAAGTTGGTCACCTAGCTGAACCTTTCACTTACGAGCCTCTAGGTTGGGCGATTCGTCAAGATGACCCTAACTTCTTAAATTTCTTGAATAACTACTTACGTCAAATCAAAGGCGATGGCACGTACGATCGTATGTATGACAAGTGGTTCAAGTCTGACGACTGGTTAAAAGAAGTTCAATAATTAGCTTTAAGCCTAGCGAACTAAAACTAAGTCAACTGGGTAGCGTAAGTTGCCCAGTTCATTAAAAAGAAAAAAGAGAATCTGAGTGATGCAGTCTAAATCCTCAAAATGGATAGGACATGGAATTTATGTCCTAATAATGGCCATGCTGATTGGCGCGGTCTATTTCTCTGGCAAGAGTATTAACTATAACTGGCATTGGGATCGCCTCTGGCCGTATGTCGTCAACACCGAAATGCAACAGCTCCGAGCAAACGGTGACGGTACTGCCGTGGTTAACGCTGGTCAGTTAACGATTGAGTTTGATGACTCTAGTCAGTCTCAAGTCATCGATCATTACACAACACTTTTAGTTGGAAACGGTGACTTGGTATTCCAAGGTGACACTGTTGCCCAGCTTAACGAATGGAAATTCGGACCGATTGCTCACGGTTTATGGGTGACGGTAAAAATATCCTTTATCTCCCTCATTTTTGCCGTCTTACTTGGCCTGATATTCGGCCTCATGCGGGTTGCGAAGAACCAAACAGCGAGAAATTTAGCTGTTACCTATGTTGAATTGATTCGCGGTACACCGCTTCTGGTGCAAATTTTTATCGTTTATTTCTTTATCGGAACCGTACTCGATTTTGATCGATTCACCGCAGGAGTAGTAGCATTATCTGTATTTACAGGCGCTTACGTTGCAGAAATTGTTCGTGCAGGTATTCAGGCAATTCCTACAGGCCAAATGGAAGCGGCGCGCTCACTGGGTATGACCTACCCAAAAGCAATGCGCTACATCATTCTGCCACAAGCACTAAAGCGTACACTGCCACCTTTGGCTGGTCAGTTTATTAACCTGATTAAAGACTCTTCGCTTGTTTCAGTTATCTCTATTACCGACTTAACTAAAGCGGGTCGTGAAGTTGTGAGTGGCAGCTTTGCACCTTTCGAGGTGTGGTTCACTGTCGCGGCACTTTACCTACTAGTAACCGGGACTCTGTCTTGGGCAATTCAACGTTTAGAGAAGAGGTTATCAGCCAGTGACTAGTGAATACAACGGCGAAGATATGGTTTACGCCAACAATGTAGACAAGTATTACCCTAATGGCTGCCACGCTTTAAAATCAGTTTCAACGACAGTAAAACGTGGTGAAGTGGTGGTGATTATCGGGCCTTCAGGTTCAGGTAAATCAACGTTCTTACGTACATTGAACCAGTTAGAAGAGATAAGCACTGGGACTATCATTGTTGATGGTTTCGACATGTATGCGCGAAGCACCGACATCAACGTTTTGCGTCAAAACGTTGGAATGGTATTCCAAAGCTTTAACCTCTTTCCACACATGACCGCGTTGGAAAACGTAATGATCGCGCCATTGAAAGTGGCTAAGCGCCCGAAGCATGAAGTGGAAGGCGAGGCGAAAGTGTTGATCAAACGTGTTGGTTTAGAAGATCGTATGAACAACTACCCAACGCATTTATCCGGTGGTCAGCAACAGCGTGTTGCGATTGCCCGAGCACTCGCAATGAAGCCCGATCTAATGCTTTTTGATGAGCCAACTTCAGCACTCGACCCTGAAATGGTAGGTGAAGTACTGGATGTTATTAAGTCATTAGCAAAAGAAGGGATGACCATGGTTATCGTAACTCACGAAATGGGCTTTGCCCGAGAAGTGGCCGACCGTGTGTTGTTTATGGAAGACGGTAAATTGTTGGTAGATGACAGCCCTCAAGCGGTATTTGATGACCCAACTCATCCTCGTCTGCAGCAGTTCTTGGCAAAAGTGCTGTAACTGTATTTGTGAAATGAATACCGAGCTTCTAAAGCTCGGTTTTTTCTTTAACGGTGCTTTTTAGCCAAAAACTTCCAAACTAGCCTGAATTAAATTCATATGAATCGGGACAAGATCTTCATGATTACTTCGGTAACCACCACCGACAACCGCCGCAACTGGAACACCGCGCTCTTTCATTAACTGCATCAAAAAGCGATCACGCTCTAGTATGCCTTGCGTAGACACATCAAAATACCCAAGCTCGTCGTCAGTGTGTATATCAACGCCAGCATCATAAATCACCATGTCAGGACGATGCAGATTGAGCGCCATTTGCACCACTTCTTTAAACGTCATCAAAAACGTTTCGTCGTCGGTGCCCCTCACCAAAGGGACATCGAGATCAGACTCAGGCTTTCTTGCCGGGAAGTTTTTATCACAGTGGAAAGAGAGCGTGACAATATCCGGCTCCGCCTGACACAAGGTTGCCGTACCATCACCGTGGTGTACATCACTATCAATGATTAAGACTTTATCGACATCGTCGTGATCCAACATATGCTTTGCGGCTATCACAAGATCGTTAAACAAACAGAAACCACTGCCGAAGTCTCTGTGAGCATGATGATATCCACCACTCAAATGCAAAGCCACGCCGTGTTCCAACGCTTTCTCCGCCGTCAAAACCGTGCCAGCCGCAGAAGTGAGTGTTCTGGTGATCAGTGCCTCACTCCAGGGAAACCCAATACGGCGCATTTTAGCCGCCGGCATCGAACCGCTAACCAATAAATCCACATATTCGGACTCATGCACTCGCTTAATATCTGCTACAGAAAGCGCCGTAGGCTCAAAAAACTGAACTCTCGATTGGCTGTTTTCGTTCTCTAGCTTTTCTTGTACTGCTTCATAAAGATATTGATACTTCATGATCGGATAACGATGCCCTTCAGGCAAAACAAGTTTTGAATATATCGGGTGATAAATAAGTGGCAGCATGGAAGGTTCTTTTTAACAATAGTGGCGAAATAGTACCAAGTTCAACCATTGAATAAAATGCCATTTCACTGCTAAGGTTTGAAGAGCTAAAACAATAACTCGATAACAAATAGGGATAAGGGAATCAGATGAGTTCTACCGTCTTTATTACTGGTGCAAATCGCGGTATCGGCCTGAGTTTAACTAAGCTCTATCTCGACAATGGCTGGCAAGTACATGCGACTACTCGGAACTTAGCGAACAGCGACGAATTAGTCAGTTTAAGCGACCAGCACTTCTCTTTAACGCTTCATGAACTAGATGTCACCAACTACAAGCAGGTAGAGCAACTCGCGAAGAACCTGCCTGCTATCGACCTATTAATAAACAACGCGGGTTACTACGGTCCTAAAGGTTATGGGTTTGGAAATACCGATGTGGATGAGTGGCGTAAAGTTCTTGAAATCAACACCATTGCACCACTCAAATTAGTCGAAACATTCTACCCATTGCTGCAACAGGGCCAAATGAAGAAAATCGCCTGCATCTCTTCTAAAGTCGGCAGCATGACGGAGAATACCTCAGGTGGTGGTTACATCTACCGTTCTTCCAAAGCTGCGCTTAACTCGGTTGTAAAAAGTTTAAGCAACGACTTATCCGACCAAGGGTTCACGGTCCTTGCCCTTCATCCCGGCTGGGTTCGCACAGACATGGGCGGGCCGAATGCATTAATTGAAGCAGAATTCTCGGCTGCAGGGCTTGCTAACGTGATTGAAAAAAGCACACAGAAGAATTCCGGCCAATTTATCAATTACGATGGTACCGAACTCCCCTGGTAGGCGTGTCCTGACTCAAGATGATGTCAAAGGCTCGATTGAGAAGAATGGCAACTTGTTTGAGTAGTAAAGTTTAAGACTAAAGCGGCAAGTTTCAGTGCCGCTTTGTTTTTAAGATGACTTACGTTTTGGTGCGCCAGATTTAGAGGCACTGCCCTTCGAATAGCTGCGTTTCTTACGCTTAAACGCCGGACGCTCGACTTTAGGTAAGTGACGTAAAGACTCAGGAATCGGGCCTGACTTAACCTCTCCCATCAGGCTATCTATTCTGTGCTCCAACGCTTGCATAAACGGCTGATAAGCTTGATTTTTCTCAGCCATTCCCTGCAATTGGAACTCCCAGTGCGCCGTCATATCCGGATAAGTCGCATCTTGGGGAAGCGCATGAACCAACCCTCGGCCAGCTGGTGAGCTTAAAATCGATTTACCCTGGCGAGTCAAAAGCTGACGCTTGAAGAGTGTATCGAGAATTCCCGCACGCGTAGCTTCGGTTCCAAGGCCATCCGTATCACGTAGGATCTTCTTCAACTCTTTATCAGCAACATAGCGGGCAATCCCCGTCATGGCCTGCAACAGGGTCGCTTCGGTGAAGTGTTTTGGCGGCTCAGTCTTGCGATCTTTTATTTCCCCTTCCCGGCAAGTGAGCACCGTGCCTTCTGCTAAAGGTGGCACCGCATCAATCCCGTCGTCTTCTTTATCGGTTTTGCCCATTAAGGCTTTCCAGCCCGGAGAAACAAGCTGACGACCTTTAGCAATAAAAGTACCTCCAGCAATATCAAATACCAGCTTCGCTTCAGCGTAAATGGCCGCAGGATAAAACTGCATTAGGTACTGTCGGGCAATGAGTTGATACACCTTCATCTCATTGCCCGATAACGCATTCACATTAGCTTGCTTAGGCGTAGGAATGATCGCGTGGTGAGCATCCACTTTTTTGTCGTTCCATGCTTTCGATTTAATCGACAAATCCGCGCCCTGAACCGCGCTTTGTAGCTCTTTGGCATTGTTGGCAATTGCAGAAGTGACTGAACCCGCTTGTGCATAGTGCTCCATCGGCAGGTAACGGCAATCCGAACGTGGGTAAGTGATCAGCTTATGCTTTTCATACAATGCCTGACAGGTATCCAAGACTTGCTGGGCACTCATGCCATAACGTTTTGCCGCATCAATCTGCAATGCAGACAAAGAATAAGGTAAAGGGGCAGATTGCTTGGTTTGTTTTTGCTCGGACTCTTTCACCGTGGCGGGTTGGTTCTTGATACGAGCAGCAACATTCTCCACCAGCTTTCGGTTGAGAACTCGCCCTTCCTCATCTTGCCAAGGTTTACACGCTTCGCTTGGTTTCCACCTCGCACGAATATCAAATGCGCCGTTTTGATCTTGGTATGGGATTAACGCATGCAGGGTGAAGTAGTCTTTAGGGATAAAGTTTTCGATTTCTTCATCGCGACGTACCACCAACCCAAGCACTGGCGTTTGCACTCGCCCGACCGATAATACACCTTGATAGCCGGCTTTCTGCCCTAGCAAGGTGTAGGCGCGAGACATATTCATGCCATAGAGCCAATCCGCTCTGGAGCGAGCGAGCGCAGAAACAGAAAGCGGGATAAAGTCACGGTTGCTGCGCATTGAACTCAAAGCTCGTTTTACTGCTGGTAAGTTCAAATCTGAAATCAGCAAACGTTGAGTTGCTTGCTTCTTAGTTTTAGACAGTTTGCAGTAATCGAGCACTTCATCCACCAAGAGTTGGCCTTCTCGGTCTGGGTCTCCTGCATGAATGACTTCCGTCGCTTCTTTTAACAATTTACGAATCACAGTCAATTGCTTACTCGAAGTTTTTCTTGGCCTTAGCTGCCACTGCTCCGGCACAATCGGCAAATCCGCCATGTTCCATTTTTTGTAGCGTTCGTCATAAGCATCTGGCTCCACTTGTTCCAGCAAGTGTCCAATACACCAGGTCACTACATCTCCATTACCACAGCGAATAAAGCCTTGGTCTTTCTTTTGAGGGTTAGGTAGTGCGGCAGCGATCGCGCGGCCTAAACTTGGTTTTTCAGCAATAAACAGACGAGACATAAGCTTGGGAAAGTAATAATAATTAGGGCCACATTATCGAATGTAGCCCTAATAAATCAAGAAAAACTGTATAGATAGACAGTAAGAATGTGGTTAGCGTTTATTGAAACTCAACAAACTTCGTCAAGTCACGCTCTGGCACTTTCATTGGTGTGCCATCTGGGGTGCCCAAGTAAAGGAAACCAACGATTTCATCTTCCCCTTCCAGGCCAAACGCTTTATGCACTTCAGGGTGGAACATCCATGGTCCTGAGCGCCAGAAGCCCTGAAAGCCCTGCGCAACGGCGGCCATTTGCATTGCTTGAACGGCACAGCCTGCCGACAGGTACTGTTCCAATGCAGGCACTTTTTCATGCGGCGTCACTTTTGCAATAACGGTGATAACCATTGGTGCTCGGAATGGAGCATTTTTCAGCTTTTCAACCACCGATTCCTCGCTGTTATCCGCCAATGCAGCTTTAACCAAAATATCAGACAGTTTGTTTAGACCTTTACCCTGTGAAATCACAAAGCGCCAAGGCGTTAAACCAGCATGGTCGGGCGCGCGCAGGCCCGCACGTATGATATTTTCCAACACTTTACCTTCTGGTGCTGGCGCGGATAACTTGCCGACAGAACGGCGGTTAAGCAAGAGATCGAGAGCTTCCATGAACTGGTCCTTATTAAATCTAACTTGTATTTTATCTGCTGGTCACTTTAGCACAATCTAGCCCACTGAATAACAACCTGTTTTTTGGGGATTATACCTAACCCACAAAATGCCTATTCCAGTCGGCTAGAAACGAAAAAAGCCGCGCAAAATGCGCAGCTTTTCATAAGTATTTGTGAATGCTTTTTATAGCTTCACGGCGAGCTTCACACCCTGACGGATTGCTCTTACGGCATCCAGCTCACCAGCGTGGTCAGCACCACCGATAATGTGCAGCTTATCACCTAGCTGAGACCATTTATCTTCAAACGGTCGAACCGATTCCTGACCCGCACAGATAACGACTTTATCTGCATTCAGCACTTGTGATTTACCATCAACCTGAATGTGTAATCCACGATCATCAATTTTTTCGTAAGAAACGCCACCCAGAAGATGAACTCCGCGTTTTTCCAGGGTACGTTTATGGATCCAGCCCGTTGTTTTACCCGGACCTTTACCAACTTGCCCTTGACGACGTTGTAATACCCACACCTCTTTATCACTCACTGAATCAGGGAAAGGATACAAACCACCCGGCTGGGAAATTTCTTTATCAATCCCCCACTCGTGTAGCCAGTCATCCAACGTATGATCGACAGGCTCAGTAATCATGGTCGCAATATCAACACCGATACCACCAGCACCAACGATTGCAACTTTCTCACCAACCGGTGTCTTTTCACGAATCAAGGTCTGGTAATCCACAACTTTCTCTGGGTTATCAATACCTTCAATCTTCACTTTGCGAGGCTCTACACCAGAGGCCATCACGATTTCATCGTACTCGGTGAGTAAATCGAAGTTCGCTTCAGTTGAAAGATGGAGATTGACCCCTGTCTCATCAAGACGGTTGGCAAAGTAGCGAATGGTTTCACGGAATTCTTCTTTACCCGGGATCTGCATCGCCAGGCGGAATTGTCCACCAATACGATCATTCTTCTCGAACAAGTCAACTTTATGGCCACGCTCTGCCAATGTCGTCGCACATGCAAGTCCAGCAGGGCCCGCACCTACTACGGCGATGTTCTTTTTCTTCAGTGCTGGCTCAACAACGATTTCGGTTTCATAACACGCTAATGGGTTAACCAAACAGCTCGCACGCTTACCCTTAAATACGTTGTCCAGACAGGCTTGGTTACAGCCAATACAGGTATTGATGAACTGCGCTTTCTCCTGCTCTGCTTTCGCCACAAAATATGGGTCTGCCAAGAATGGGCGAGCCATAGAGACCATATCTGCATGTCCAGACGAAAGAATACGCTCTGCTTCTTCTGGGGTATTAATACGGTTACAGGTGATGATCGGTACAGAAACGTGCGGCTTCACTTTCTCAGTTACCCAAGTAAACGCGCCACGCGGAACTTGTGTCGCGATAGTCGGAACGCGCGCTTCGTGCCAGCCAATACCGGTGTTGATGATGGTAACACCCGATTCTTCAAGTGCTTTTGCCAGCTCAATGACATCTTCAAACGTGCTGCCTTGTTCGACGAGATCCAGCATAGAAAGACGGAAAATGATGATGAACTTATCACCCACCGCTTCACGTACCGCTTTAACGATCTCCAGAGGGAAACGCATACGTTTTTTATAGCTGCCGCCCCAATCGTCGTAACGCATATTGGTGCGTTTACACAGGAACTGGTTAATCAAATAACCTTCAGAGCCCATCAGCTCTACACCGTCATAGCCAGCGGTCTGAGCCAGCTCGGCACTTTTAGCAAAATCTTCAATCGTGCTCTTGATTTGACGCTCGCTCATTTCACTTGGAGCAAACTTAGAAATCGGCGCTTTAATACCCGACGCACTTTGCGCTAAAGGGTGCATGGCATAACGCCCTGCATGCAGAATTTGCAGTGCAATTTTGCTGCCGTGTTTGTGAACGGCTTCAGTGACAACTTTATGCGCCTCTGCATGTTTAGGCTTGCTGAACTCTGCGCTCAGAGGGTGGAGTCGACCACGAAGGTTTGGAGAGAAACCTCCTGTTACAATCAGACCAACGCCACCTTTCGCGCGTTCTTCATAAAACGCAGCCAGCTTTTGCAAGCCTTCCTTGTCTTCTTCTAAGCCGGTATGCATTGATCCCATCAGCACTCTGTTACGTAATTGAGTGAAACCGAGATCCAGTGGTTTTAATAGGTTTGGGTACAGTGCAGACATTACTAAACATCCATTTTTATTATCTTGTGAAGTGACATTACGTTCTGCGAACCAAAAAATCAAACAGGTGTTTACATTTTTGTAACACCGATCAATCTAGCGTTAAAATATGCCAATTGTTGAAGGAGCGTGATAAGCTAAAAACACGTTATCTTTTGAGATCTTAGAGATAAGAACCCATAATTTGTAAAATTACGAATTGATTATCTCGTGATGGAGACATGATGAAAAAACTCTTCAAATTTATTGGTCTGATATTTAAAGGAATATGGAAAGGCATCACCTTTGTCAGGCTTGCTTTGGCAAATCTGCTGTTCCTTCTGATGCTTGCCGTTTTTTACTTTGCGTTTACCTACACCGGAGAAGGTCGACCAGTGATAGAGAAAGAGTCTGCACTGGTGATGAATTTATCTGGTCCCATCGTCGAACAAAGACGCTACACCAACCCGATGGACTCCTTTACAGGTTCACTACTTGGCAAAGAGATACCAAAAGAAAACGTATTGTTTGATATCGTTGATACCATCCGCTACGCCAAAGATGACCCTAAAATTACCGGTTTAGTTTTATCTCTGCGTGAGATGCCAGAAACAAACTTAACCAAGTTACGCTATATCGCAAAAGCGCTGAACGAGTTCAAAACATCTGGTAAGCCGATTTATGCGGTCAGCGATTTCTACAATCAAAGTCAATATTACCTCGCAAGCTACGCCGACAAAGTGTACCTGGGGCCAGACGGCGGAGTACTGATTAAAGGCTACAGCGCTTACTCGATGTACTATAAATCGCTGTTAGAAAAATTAGATGTGTCGACGCACGTGTTCCGTGTCGGTACTTATAAGTCGGCGATAGAACCATTTACGCGCAACGACATGTCCGATGCTGCAGAAGAGTCAGCGACACGTTGGATCACTCAGCTATGGAGTGCATTTGTCGATGATGTGGCAACCAATCGAAACATTGATGCCAAAGTTCTCAATCCAACCATGGACGAATTGTTAGCGGAAATGCGCTCTGTTAATGGCGATATAGCAAAACTGTCACTCAAACTGGGTTTGGTGGATGAACTGGCTACTCGCCAAGACATTCGTACCCTGTTTGCCAAAGAGTTTGGTAGCGACGGTAAAGACAGCTACAACGCGATCAGCTATTACGACTACCAAGCAACGATGCACCCTGACTACAGTTCATCTGAAGATGATATTGCAGTGGTTGTTGCGAGTGGCGCAATAATGGATGGTCAGCAACCGAGAGGCACTGTAGGCGGTGACACGGTGGCGAGCCTTCTTCGTCAGGCACGTAACGATAAAAACGTTAAAGCGGTTGTTCTTCGTGTGAATAGCCCGGGTGGCAGCGCCTTTGCATCGGAAGTGATTCGTAACGAAGTCTCCGCGTTAAAGCAAGCAGGTAAACCTGTGGTGGTGTCCATGTCGAGCTTAGCGGCTTCAGGCGGTTACTGGATTTCAATGAGTGCAGATAAAATTGTTGCTCAGCCAACCACACTAACGGGTTCTATCGGCATTTTCAGTGTGATTACTACCTTTGAAAAAGGTTTCAATAAGCTTGGTATCCATACTGACGGCGTTGGTACATCGCCATTCTCAGGTGACGGGCTTTCAACTGGTCTGTCAGAAGGCGCATCGCAAGCTATCCAAATGTCAATTGAACACGGCTACCAGCGCTTTATTTCTTTGGTCGGTGATAACCGTGGGATGCCTGTTGAAGAAGTAGATAACGTAGCACAGGGTCGCGTATGGACAGGTCAGGATGCCATGTCATATGGCTTGGTAGACCAAATGGGTGACTTTGACGATGCGGTCGATTTAGCAGCGAAACTGGCTAACATCACGGACTACAACCTGTACTGGGTTGAAGAACCCCTTTCACCAGCGGAGATATTCCTCGACGAATTCATGAATAACGTCAAAGTTTCCCTTGGTATTGATGTCACAAGCATGTTGCCGCAGAGCTTGCAACCTGTAGCTCAGCAGCTTAAACAGGATGCGAGCGTGCTACAGAGCTTTAATGACCCAAGAGGTCAATACGCCTTCTGTTTGAATTGCCAAGTTCAATAGCCGTGCTTAACTAGTCAAAAAAGGGGCATATCTTAGTGATATGCCCCTTTTTATTACCCATCAATTCGTTATAATCCGCGCACAGCTCCCTACATGAAAGTAAATAGAACGATGACTAGAAAACACATCTATATCGCTTATACCGGTGGCACCATCGGTATGCAAAAGTCAGATCACGGTTATGTGCCTATCGCTGGCTTTATGGAGAAGCAATTAGCAGCAATGCCAGAATTTCATCGTCCAGAGATGCCGGATTACACCATCCATGAATACGATCCGCTGATCGATTCATCAGACATGACTCCTGCCGATTGGCAACAAATTGCTGATGATATTCGTGATAACTACGATAAGTACGATGGTTTCGTTATTCTGCATGGTACAGACACGATGGCTTACACTGCGTCTGCCCTGTCTTTCATGCTGGAAAACCTTGGCAAGCCAGTTATTGTGACTGGTTCTCAAATCCCATTGGCAGAGCTGCGCTCTGATGGTCAGGCAAACCTGCTGAACGCACTGCATATCGCGGCTAATTTCCCGATCAACGAGGTAACGCTGTTCTTCAACAATCAGTTGATGCGTGGTAACCGTAGCACGAAATCACATGCTGACGGCTTCAATGCCTTCACTTCGCCAAACCTTGCTCCTTTGCTGGAAGCGGGAATCAATATTCAGATTAGCAATAGCGTGACAGTTGGTGCTCAGCCTGAAGGCGAATTTAAAGTGCACAACATTACACCTCAGCCGATTGGTGTGATCACCATGTACCCTGGCATTTCTCATGAAGTGATTCGCAACACGTTACTTCAGCCAGTTAACGCGATGATTCTGCTAACGTTTGGCGTAGGTAATGCACCACAAAACCCAGAACTGCTTGGTCATCTGAAAGAAGCATCTGAACGTGGTGTTATCGTGGTGAACTTAACGCAGTGCTTAGCTGGTAAAGTTAACATGGGTGGTTACGCTACAGGCTGTGCGTTGGCTGATGCTGGAGTGATCAGTGGATTTGACATGACGCCTGAAGCTGCACTAGCCAAACTGCATTATCTTCTAAGCCAAAACCTGTCTTACGAAGAAGTAAAAGACAAAATGCAGCAAGTATTACGTGGTGAAATGAGCCTGTAAAACTCAATACTCAGCACTTAAAACCTAAAAAGCCCAATGACTACATTGGGCTTTTTACGCGTTAAACGTATCAATCGAAGTTTGGATTTACTCGAACGATATCGCTCTCATCGCCACTGAATTGCTTTTTCAATTCTTGCTTAGACTTAAAACTGATTTCACCACCGGCAGCAACGGTCATATGTTGAGCGTCTGTATTATGTTTTGATTGATACAACATCACAGCTTGCATACACGAATCTCGCTGCTCTCTAGAAAGTGTTGTACCCTCTGGCCATCTTCCCGTCTCTACTGCATATACCAAGCGATCGTAAACTTCTGGTGTCATCGCTTTTAATAATTGTTCTGTGTCCATAATGTACCTTCTTATTACATTCTGTTCAGAACATAGCGGGTTAAGAAATGGAGTCAAGAACACGAAAATGAATTGGTGTAACGGATCACAGGCAAAACCATGAAAACAACATACTGGTTGCTGGCAAGCCTCGCCACTCTATCCATCACAGGTTGCTTTGAACGCAACATATCTACTGAACAACTGTGTGAAAATAACCCAGAACTGCGCTGCGAAAAGCTCAACATCGACGATGGACAATGCCGCATCCCGCGTACCAACTTAATTTGGCATCGTTATGAGCAGTTCAAACACCCAAGCGAAGAAAAACAGATAGAAGAATACGGCGTCGTCGCTGAATACAGAAAGTGCTTGGAGTTAGCTTCTCAGATCGCTCCGATTGACCAAAGCGAGCTAAAAGCACAACGCTTTAATGCGTTGGTGCACAGTATCGACGAGCTTGAACGCATCGTTAGCGAGTTAAAGGTATCGGAAAAGCCAGAGACCTTATATTTCCTTTGGTCACAGACCGGAGACACACAGGCTCAGCACCGATTTTTACAGATGGAAGGCTCACCGAAACTAAACACTGCGGAAATGCAGTACGCCTTAGCCACCTTCTACGTCAACAGAGACACCCCTAAAACGCTTATCTTGTTAAATAATGCGTTAAGTTTGTCAAATGAAGACAACCTAAACCCTGCCATACTCAAATCATTGGCGAGTATTCATCAGGGACAAGGGGAGAAAAAACGCGCTTACCTCTGGGCAATGGTAGCCAAAAGATTTGGTGTGTCAGTAGCCGATGAAAAGCAGCTGCAGAGAATGTTCGATTTCAATGATCCAAACCAATATCAAAAACTGGACGACCTGGCCAAGTCGATCGCAAATAATATTGAAGAGGGAAGTTATTCCCCCGATTTAATTCCCGAAAATATATAAAAAAACTCCCGCTAGTCGGGAGTTTTTTATTCATTCAAGTTTTCAGTGTTTATATGTTGACCGATACAGTTCTGAAAGGATGAAACACTCTTAACTGCAATTTTGTTACTAATCTTCAGATTTGTTGAAAATTAACGACACTGAATTAACACAGTAACGCTCGCCTGTTGTTTGTGGTCCGTCTTCAAAAACGTGCCCCAGATGACTATCACATGTCGCACAGCGAATTTCAGTACGTACCATTCCGTGACTCAGATCATCTAAATAGCGTATCGCTTGGTCATTAACTGGCGCATCAAAACTCGGCCATCCACATCCTGAATCGTACTTGTTATCAGAGACAAAAAGAGGGGCATTACAGCAGGTACAGCTATATATACCAGTTTCCTTATTATGCAATAACTTACCACTGAACGGTGGCTCAGTTCCCTGCTCTCTACAAACACGAAACTCTTCATCAGATAGACGCTCACGCCAATATTCATCGGACTTCGTCACTTTTCCTCCGCTTTGTTCCACTAATTTTAGATCCTTATTTCCTGTTTTTCGCAATGACTTTTTTAGCAAAAAACTTGATTCTCGTAACAGTTGTAGCACATACTTTCTCACCAGGACACCATGTGTAATTAATTTGATACGAGCACTCATCTCGCAGGTTATATTACGCCAACTGAGCTAGAGTAAAAGCAGTAAAAAGTTTAAAAAACGAACATTTGCGAAGAATTGTTAAAAAAAGCGTCGCTTTTTTTTGACTTTAAACAAGTTAAGTCCGATTATCTGTTGCAGATGTTTACTGGATTCTGTAATTTTACTACCAGTTATCTTTAATCAGAAATTAAGTTGTGGAGCAACTATAATGACTATCAAAGTAGGTATTAACGGTTTTGGCCGTATCGGCCGTTTCGTTTTCCGTGCAGCGCAAGAGCGTAACGACATCGAAGTTGTAGGTATCAACGACCTTATCGACGTAGATTACATGGCATACATGCTTAAGTACGACTCAACTCACGGCCGTTTCAACGGTACTGTTGAAGTTGAAGGCGGTAACCTAATCGTTAACGGCAAAACTGTACGTGTAACTGCAGAGCGCAACCCTGAAGACCTAAAATGGGACGAAATCGGTGTTGACGTTGTTGCTGAAGCAACTGGTCTTTTCCTAACTGACGAGACAGCACGTAAGCACATCACTGCTGGCGCGAAAAAAGTTGTACTAACTGGTCCTTCTAAAGACGCAACTCCAATGTTCGTTAACGGCGTAAACTTCGACACTTACGCTGGTCAAGACATCGTTTCTAACGCTTCTTGTACTACTAACTGTCTAGCACCTATCGCTAAAGTTCTTAACGACAAGTTCGGTATCGAATCTGGTCTTATGACTACAGTTCACGCTACAACAGCAACTCAAAAAACTGTTGACGGTCCTTCTGCTAAAGACTGGCGCGGTGGTCGTGGTGCTTCTCAGAACATCATCCCATCTTCAACTGGTGCTGCTAAAGCTGTAGGCGTTGTACTTCCAGAAGTAAACGGCAAACTAACTGGTATGGCTTTCCGCGTACCAACTGCTAACGTTTCTGTAGTTGACCTAACTGTTAACCTAGTAAACGGCGCATCTTACGAAGCTATCTGTGCAGCAATGAAAGAAGCTTCTGAAGGCGAACTAAAAGGCGTTCTAGGTTACACTGAAGATGCAGTAGTATCTCAAGACTTCATCGGTGAAGTTTGCACTTCAGTATTCGATGCTAAAGCTGGTATCGCTCTAACTGACAAATTCGTTAAAGTTGTATCTTGGTACGACAACGAAATCGGTTACTCAAACAAAGTTCTAGACCTAATCGCACACATCTCTAAGTAATTAGAAACAGTGATTAGCTCTTAACTGAGTTGAAAAAGAGGCGGCTTTATAGTCGCCTTTTTTGTATCTGGAATTTGAGGGGTGTATTTGGGCTTCAAGCGCTCGCAACCTCTCCCAGCGATAGGAAAATAATCAGATGGATTTAAACACCCTTCCTGCACTAACCGTCCTTTCTGACAATGTCACCGTAGTAGAAATCGATCAGGTCAAAGTTGTTCGTATCATTCACGATAAAGCAACCGCTGGTATCGCTTTGCACGGTGGTCATGTGGTGTCATACAAACCACAAGGTCAGGAAGATCTAATTTGGATGAGCGAAAAAGCCGTATTCGATGGCAAAGCCGCTTTACGTGGTGGTATTCCTGTGTGCTGGCCATGGTTTGGTCGCATTGCTGCACCGGCTCATGGTTTTGCACGTACTACAGAATGGGAGCTGATAGAACACCGTGAAAATGAAAATGGTGTGATTGTCGAACTTGCGTTGTTCCCAAGCGAAGAGACACACCAAATTTGGCCTCATATGTTTGAAGCTCGCCTTTTGGTAGAAGTCGGCGATGAGCTGAAAGTGACACTGAAAGTGCTGAATATCGATGACGAGGCATGGACATTCTCTGGTGCATTGCATACTTACCTTAACGTTGGCGATGTTTTACAAGCTCAAACTTCAGGCATGGGTAGCGAGTACATCGACAGCTTGAAAGGCAACGAGGTATGTCAAGGTGGTGAAGTCCTACAACTGACCGACACCATAGACCGCGTATACACGCAGCCTGAAGCGCAGATCTTAGTCAAAGACCCTGTCTTAGGACGCACTCTGAGCGTAGAAAACCATGGCCACAACTCAGCAGTACTATGGAACCCTTGGGCAGAAGGAGCTCAGTCAATGGGAGACATGGCTGATAATGGTTACGAAACCATGCTATGCGTCGAATCCGCTGTGCATGCTGCCAGCATTGATCAAGGCAAAGCCTTGCAACCAGGTGAAAGCTACGAGCTGGTTACCGTTATTTCCGCACAATAACGTCATCACAGCCGGTTTACGCCGGCTTTTTTATTGCTAGCAGTTCAACGTCACCCTTCTCTTGCCTATTCTCATTAAAAATTTTATTTCTGGTCGTTATAAATCTGTAAAAGCACTCGCTAACCACGGCTATTTCACGGTTTTGTTTCACTTAAAGTCGTGCTTTTTGATAGAATTTGTCGCCCTACTTTTAGCTCGAGATCGTCATGAACTATCAATGCCCTCTATGTCACCAACCTCTTACATTAAGCGTAAAAACGTTTAAGTGTGAAAATAACCATCAATTCGACATGGCAAAAGAAGGCTACGTGAACCTGATGCCGGCGCATCATAAGCGTTCTAAAGATCCCGGCGATAACAAGGAAATGATGCAAGCGCGTCGTCGCTTTCTGGAAGGAAAGTATTACGATCCGATGCGCCAGGAAGTCGCCCGCCTTTGCACTGAGTACACCAAAGGAACGACTCACCAGCTGTTAGATATCGGCTGCGGTGAAGGCTACTACACCGATCTGGTACAAAAATCATTGCTCGCCCAAGATGAGCAAGCCGCCACGTTTGGTTTAGATATCTCTAAAATAGCCATTCGCTATGCAGCCAAACGCTACCCAGATTGTTATTTTAGTGTCGCATCAAGCCATAGACTTCCATTCGCGGATCAATCTTTGGATGCAATCCTGCGAATCTATGCGCCATGTAAAGCAGAAGAGCTCAAGCGTGTAATCAAAGATAATGGTGTCGTGATTACCGTTACGCCAGCAGGCAGACATCTTTACCAGCTTCGTGAACGAATTTACCAAGACGTTCGTCTGCACGATGAAACCCCTGAAACCATCGATGGCTACGAACTCGAGCAACAACACCAGTTGAACTATGTGATGGACTTGAAAGACGGCGACGCATTTGACCTGCTGCAAATGACACCATTCGCCTGGAAAGCGACTGACGAACTCCGAGAAGAGCTAAAATCCGCTACACTTTTCCAATGTGAGGCCGATTTTATGTTGCGTGTCTATCGTAAATCCGCGCATTAATACTGCTCTAGCTCAACGCAGGTGAACATGGCTCTCGTTCACTTTAATTCTGTCGCCTCCACAAATATCTCTTAGACATTTTTGGAGGCTTCTCATGCGCTTTTCTATTTTAGGTCTTGCGTTTGCCATTGTGTTGACTGGTTGTGTCTCAACACCAGCAACGATATCCACTCCCAATTCCCCTGATGTGATCAGCTTTTACGATTACAAGTTGCACACCCCGTCAGGCACTCCTGTGTCCCTGACTGACCTGAATCCTGATTTACTGCAAGCTGACGTAATCATGATCGGTGAATGGCACACTCATGCCGGTATCCACCGTTTCCAGACAGATATGCTGAAACAATTATCGAGTGGAAAACGCCCCATTGCCCTTTCAATGGAACAATTCAGTCGCGATAAGCAAGATATATTGGACGAGTATTTAGATGGCCTGATTGGTGAGCAAACCTTCATCCAGCAAAGTAACGCCTGGCCAAACTATGAAAGTGACTATCGTCCCCTTGTCGAGTTTGCAAAGCATGCAGATATTGCAGTAATCGCGGCTAACGCGCCGAGAAAAATTGTGCACTGCATTGGACGCAAAGGTGTCGGCTATCTGGATAAACTCGATAGCAAACAGCGTGTTTTTGTCGCTGCGACCATCAATACCGATGACAGCCAGTACAAAGACAAGTTTATGGCTTCCATGCATCACGGCAAGCCAGAGCAAACAGAAAAACAATACGCCGCTCAAATGACCTGGGACGAGACCATGGCCGAGTCCATTGTCGATTACCTCACTAAGCATCCGGGAACTCAAATGGTACATGTGGCTGGGAAGTTCCATACCGAGGGTGGATTAGGCACAGCCACATCGATTCTGAACCGCGATCCACGCTTAAACGTTGTTGTAATAACCCCTGTCACCGACATCACTTCAGACAGTTCGGATTATCAGCTTGAAGTGTTATCGCCACCGGTTCGCTATGTGAACGATAGCAATCGTATGAAAGCCTTTAGTCACCTGATCACGCGTAATACTGACCTTGAGTGTGAATAAACTACGCCCGAATTAAGATCACAAATCGCCATTTCATTGCGGTAAATCCAGTCTATCCAGAACGTGAATTGAATTATATCGGTCTGCTTTTTGCTTTGGTCTCTACGTAATCACAAGAGGCGGCAAGAACAGGCCTGTTTTTTATTTAAACAATTTAAGAATTGCCAAATGTTGCCGATAAAGTCCATAACTGCTTTTTACCCACACTCAATGAGCGAGTGTCGATTTTCAAGGAGTATTCGATGAATCCAGTAGGAAGCAATCAAGTTAATACTTACGCAAATCTGCAGCCCACTCTGTCGTCGACAGAGAAAACCGTAGGAGAAGTCAACGCGTCACCAATAAAAGTGGAACAGAACAAAGTGACACTTTCTCCTGAAGGCAAAGCGCTTCTTACCGCTCTGCAAGAAATCGACCACGAAAGCAAAAAAGTGGAAGCGGAAAATAAGACTGTTGGTGAGAAGGTCGAATCATTTACGCATGGCGCTTTGGGAATGGATCGCCCTGATAAAATCGAGGAAGAGGGAGACAGCTCCTATTCTGCCGGACAATATCTCTCTGCCGCTTTAAGTGTGGGTGGCATTATTCTCGCGCTTGCATAATCGCCCAAAACATTGCCCAGTCGGTCACGACCTATTGGCTCGATGGGCAATTTGCTAGTCAATGAAAATGACAATCTGGTTAAGCTTTTGTGACTTACACAAAAGTGTCATGATTTATTGTTTTAATGCCTGCGCTTTTAATAGACAAGGAAAATACAATGAAGCGCTTAGCATACCCTGTAGTTACCGCTCTTGCTGCCTCAACACTCTCTTTCAATGCCCTTTCAGCAGAGATCAAAAACGTCATTTTGATGATTGGTGATGGCATGGGCCCTCAGCAAGTAGGCCTACTTGAAACCTACGCAAACCACGCCCCGCACTCAATTTATAAAGGCGAAACCACAGCCCTTTACAAATTGGCACAAGAAGGTGTGATTGGATCTTCTTTGACTAACCCTGAAGATGCTATCGTAGTCGACTCTGCCTGCTCTGCGACGATGCTAGCGACTGGGATGCCAACCGCTTCAGAAGTAATTGGTATTGATAGCCAGGGCAACCACGTTGAAACCATTTTGGAAAAAGCCAAAAGCAAAGGTAAAGCAACGGGCTTGGTGTCTGATACGCGCATGACGCACGCTACACCAGCAGCCTTTGCCGCTCATCAACCTCACCGTTCTTTAGAAAACGACATTGCTGTCGACATGTTAGAAACAGAAGTAGATGTTCTGCTTTCTGGTGGTCTTCGTCACTGGATTCCAGGTTCAGCGAATGACAAAGGCGACACTTACAAGCAGCTTGAGAAACTCACTCAAGGTAACGTTGCTCTCAAATCTAAACGTAAAGACGAGCGCAACTTGCTGACTGAAGCTCAAGAAGAAGGCTATAGCCTGGCATTCAGCCGCGATATGCTGGCTGAAGCAAAAGGTGACAAATTACTTGGTCTTTTTGCTAACTCGGGCATGGCCGATGGCATCGCGTACAGCCAAAGTAAAAACGATCCAAAACGTACACAACCTTCCCTTAAAGAGATGACCGTAAAAGCATTGGATGTTCTATCCAAAGATGAAGACGGCTTTTTCCTAATGGTTGAAGGCGGACAAATCGACTGGGCTGGACACAGCAACGATGCGGGCACCATGCTTCACGAAATGATTAAGTTTGATGAAGCGGTGAACTCTGTTTACGAATGGGCGAAAGGACGCGATGACACACTTATCGTCGTGACGGCTGACCATGAAACTGGCTCTTTTGGCTTCAGCTATTCATCAGCGAATCTGCCAAAACCAGAGAAGCGCAGCGGCGAAGCGTTCAAAAACAGAGACTACGCGCCTAACTTTAATTTCGGTGATTTCTCTATCCTTGATGGCTTGTACAACCAAAAAACCAGTTACTACGGCATGTTGGATAAATTCGCAGCATTACCTGAAGCAGATAGAACAGCGGAAAACTTAGCTAAGATCATCAACGAGAATAGCGACTTCCCTATCACGGCAGATCAAGCTGCGCACATTATGCAAGATAAGCCAAACCCATATCATGTAGACGGTCATAGCTACCTGGCACAAGAGCAAGTACCTGCTATTCACGATTTTGATGCGTTCTTCCCATATAACGACCGCACAAACTTGATTGCGCGTGAGCATGCGACTGGCCAAAATACGGTATGGGGCACAGGTACCCACACGCATACTCCTGTAAATGTATTCGCTTGGGGACCTGCTGAGAAAATTCTCCCTGTATCTAAGATCATGCATCACTCTGAGCTGGGCGAATTCCTAAAGCAGCAAATCAAATAATCACTTTGCACTTACTTTACCACTTTGTGGTTTTTCAGACGCTCTCCCACGAGAGCGTTTTTTTATGGGTGAAAACTGAGGTCACGCAAACCTGTGCCGCTGATTGTTTTGCAATACTTCGGCTAATCATCTTCAACTCAATACTTGAACCTCTCTACCCGATAGAAACAAAAAAGCACTCAACAATGTGAGTGCTTTTCCAAATAGAGGACGAGCAACTAAGCGTCTTTCTTCTCAACCATATGCAAATGTACATCCTGTTGAGGGAACGGAATAGAAATGCCTTCACGGTCAAAGCGAAGCTTCACTTCCTTGGTCACATCCCAGTAAACGTCCCAGTAATCGTCTGTTTTCACCCAAGGACGAACAATAAAGTCCACCGACGAGGTATTAAGCGTATGCACTTTAATATTTGGCTCAGGCGTACGCAGAACGGCTGGGTGAGAAGTGATGATATCCGTTAGCACCGATTCCGCTTTCAACAAGTCATCCGCGTAGCCAATACCAAAAACCATATCCACACGACGAATGCGCTCATGGGTTACGTTTTTAATTACATCACCCCAGATTTTGCTATTCGGTACAATAATGATCTGGTTGTCGAAGGTGCGAATTGTGGTATTGACCAAGCTCATATGGCTTACTTTACCATCCACACCACCAGCATAAACGAAGTCGCCAACATCAAACGGACGATAAATCAGAAGCATCATACCTGCCGCAAAGTTAGATAACGTATCTTGCAACGCGAAACCAATGATCACACCGGCAATACCGAAACCCGTCAGGATAGGCGCAAGGTTCAGGCCAATCTGCGATAGACCAACCATAATACCGATCACCCATACGAACTTGCCGGACATCGAAATAAAGAAATCCTGCATCAAGTGGGAGAGTTTTAAGTTTTTAGACGCAACCGCTTTACTCATCACTTTGCGGGTTATTTTCGCTAATGCGCGAGCAATAACCAAAATTAATACGAAAATAAACAGTTGAAATAGGTGCTGTGGTGCATTTCCAGCTAACCAGTCCACTGCAGAGTTTGACCAGTGACTGACGATTGACCAGACAACTTTGCTGTTAAGTAAATCGTGAGTAATGCTGCCAGTGACTTCAAATATTTGGCGCTTGTACTCAGAAGTTTCGATGCCAATCTTGTCACCAATAGACATCAAGTTACGCAGACTCTCAGTTGCAATCTCCAACCTGTGCTTAACGAGCATCTGGCTCAATTGCTGCGAGGCTTTTTCCGATTCAGGGCTAGAAGACAGCTGTCCGCCAATGATTTCGCTCTGCTGACTTAAGTACTGCACGGACGCCGACAGCAAGCGAATACGCTTATCTACCGTTTCTTTAAATTTAGTTTCAGCACGCTTATTCTGTTCACCCAGTCGTTCTAACCAAACTAAGTTTTGCCAACTTGCCTCAAAAATCACGTCTAGATAGTGCTGAATTTCACGATAGTCATTAATGATCGACAGCTTTTCCTCATCCTTAGCCGCATTCAGTTTTTCTGTCACTGACTTCGTTTTCGATGCCAGATAGGCTGTCGCATCGTTAGTGTATTTTTCTTGCGTTTTAACTAATTGAACCAGTTTTTTGTGCGGGATAGATTCTTTTTCAATCGCAGTCGCCAATTGAGCGCGTAGTTGTTGGTTTTTCTGAAAAAGCTGCAACTGGAGGGCATCACGCTCGTCACCATTTGTCTGGGCTAAACTCTGCGTTAAGTCGATAATATCGATGTTCAGATTATCGATGGATGCTTCGGCCTCCGATACAACAGGCGCTTCTGTTTTCTCTGCCGCGTTTGCAAAGAAAGGATTCATCATCGCGATGAAGAGAGAAAGTAACGCAACCCAAGGTGTCAGGCGATTTTTCTGCGGGAAACAAAACGTCATTTTTACCTCGTAAAAAACTGGAATCTCAAAATCGATCAGAGCTGGAACAGGCGAGAACATCACCTGTGTTTATTTTACATCACGTGAAGACAAGAACAGGTCAAAAGAAGGTATTAGATGTAAAAGTGAGGTAAGGCACACAGCAAAAGTGTGTCAAACCTCTTAGAACGGTAATTTTAAATTTGAGCGACACTCATATTGCTCAAGATATTACTCGTTAGGTAGTTCGATGATGTGATCTTCCCAGTCAACAACATCAATTTCATAAACAACACGATTACGCACACTCTCACCGGCTGCGTGCATCGCTGATTTAGACCCAGTAATCAGTGGGTGCCATTCCGGTAGCGGCTTATTTTGAGCCAAAAGACGATAAGCGCAAGTTAAAGGCAACCAGTTAAACTCCGGGATTTTCTCGCGCGTAAGCTTCAGGCACTCTTCTCCTGAAGAAAATCGATTAGGATAATCTTTACACGAGCATGTCTTACTGTTTAACCAGCTACAAGCGACATTGGTGTAATACACGTCATCAGAATCTTCATCCATGAGCTTGTGAAGGCAGCACTTACCACAGCCATCACACAGAGACTCCCACTCCTCTTCGGTCATCTGTTCCAACGTTTTACTTTGCCAAAATGGAGTGCTCATACTTTCGGTCTCGCCAAGGGAATTAGGGGCGATTTATACCTTTCTCACCACAAAAGTTCAAGTATTCAGCAATTATCATCAAAGCGCATTTATCCGTTTACGGCGATCAGAGATTTTCTGTTGGCATGCTCTATCCTTAAACCAGTGTAAGTTGGTTTAAATATTGATAAGAGGGAGAGTCACTTATGGGCATCATATCTTGGATAATCTTAGGTTTGATCGCAGGAGCATTAGCAAAGTGGTTAATGCCTGGTAATGACGGGGGGGGCTGGATTGCCACAATGTTTTTGGGGATTGCTGGTGCGTTTGTTGGTGGCTTTTTAGGAAGTTTTCTGGGGCAAGGTGGCGCTACCGGTATCAACGTCGGCAGTATTATTACGGCGACTTTAGGGGCGTTTGTGATCTTATTTGTCTATAACCGTTTTCTTAAGTGACCATTCGAACAATCTAGAAGAGTACAAGTATTGCAACACTACTTGTACTTTTTTATGCAGTTCCCCTTCCAATCCACGTCAAAATGACCATAATTGCCACCTCAATTTTTAAGAGGTTTACATTATGGATTGTCGCTTAGGCTGTGGCGCGTGTTGTATCGCCCCAAGTATCTCTTCACCGATTCCCGGCATGCCAAACGGGAAGCCCGCTGGTGTTCGTTGCGTACAACTTAACGATGACAACCTTTGTAAGCTATTTGGTCAGCCTGAGCGACCAAAAGTCTGCCATGATTTCAAACCTTGTCCCGTTGTGTGCGGAAAGACCAACCAAGAAGCGCTGACGAATATTACTGAATTAGAACAGTTAACGTAGGCCTTACCCTATCTTTTCTCCCCACTTCACCGTTGCACTATCTTCGTTCTTTTGGTTTCATCTCTGAGACACTGTCGTACATACCATTCCTATTCTTTTCTTTTCGTGTTTTGCCTCACACTTAACTGACAATTCTCAACTATGTTCAGCAAGTTATCGAATAAGAAATAGGAAATTGCATGAATAAATATTTGGCTGAGGCTTTTGGTACGTTCTGGTTGGTGCTGGGTGGTTGTGGTAGTGCGGTATTGGCCGCTGGATTTCCCGAAGTCGGCATAGGGCTGTTAGGCGTAGCGCTGGCATTTGGTTTAACCGTTCTCACCATGGCATTTGCTATTGGCCATATTTCCGGCTGCCACTTGAACCCTGCCGTGACAATTGGCCTTTGGGCTGGTGGTCGTTTTGAGAACAAAGAGGTTTTACCTTACATCATCGCTCAGGTCATTGGCGGTATCATCGCGGGTGGAGCCCTTTATGTGATTGCATCGGGTCAAATTGGCTTTGATATTGTCGCATCAGGATTTGCAGCTAACGGTTACGGTGAGCACTCACCCGGCCAATACTCGATGTTAGCCGCTTTAGTGACAGAAATCGTCATGACCATGATGTTCTTGATTGTCATTATGGGTGCAACAGACAAACGAGCACCGGAAGGGTTTGGGCCAATAGCTATCGGCTTGTGCCTCACGCTTATTCATTTAATCAGTATTCCTGTGACAAACACTTCGGTGAACCCTGCACGGAGTACCGCTGTGGCTATTTATCTCGGTGACTGGACCATCTCTCAATTATGGCTGTTCTGGATTGCGCCAATCATTGGGGGTGTTGTGGGTGCGATTATCTATAAAAACCTACTGGCTTCAGATTCAGGCAATTAACCTTCCTATAAACCATCAATAAGAAAACAATATCACTCGATAAACAGACAGAAAAAAGCCGCTGAATTCAGCGGCTTTTATTATAATTTGTGTCGACCTAACAGTGAGTGTGACAAGGTGGTGCCATCAACAAGTTCAAGTTCACCGCCAACAGGAACACCATGTGCAATTCGGCTTGCCTCGACTTGATGCTCTCTGCACAGCTCTGCGATGTAATGTGCCGTAGCTTCACCTTCTACCGTTGGATTGGTAGCCAGAATCACTTCAGTAATATCACCTCGGCGAAGACGATAATCGAGCACATCTAAGCCAATATCACTTGGACCGATACCATCAAGCGGAGATAAATGCCCCATCAAAACAAAGTATCGTCCGGAGTATTGTCCTGTCGCCTCTACGGCTGCGATGTCTGCCGGGCTTTCCACCACACAGATCTGACCGTTTTCCTGTCTTTTAGGATTGGTACAAATATGGCAGATGTCTTCTTCAGTAAAAGTACGGCACTCTGAGCAATGGCCAATTTCCGTCATTGCCTGACTAAGAGCATCGGCGAGCTGTAAGCCGCCTTTTCTATCTCGCTGTAACAAATGAAAGGCCATACGCTGCGCCGACTTGGGACCAACCCCAGGTAGACAACGTAAGGCCTCCATCAATTGTTCCAGCATATGACTGGTACGCATTGAAAATCCGCTTAATTAGATTTCAGCAGATTAGAATGGCATTTTCATACCTGGTGGTAGTTGCATACCGCCAGTTACAGAAGCCATTTTCTCTTTTTGAGTTTCTTCAACGCGACGAGCCGCATCGTTGAATGCAGCCGCAATCAAATCTTCCAGCATTTCTTTGTCGTCTTCCATCAAACTTTCATCGATGTCAACACGACGTACATTGTGGCTACCAGTGATTGTAACTTTAACTAGACCAGCACCAGACTCGCCAGTTACTTCCATATTCGCGATTTCTTCTTGAAGCTTTTGCATGCGATCTTGCATTTGCTGGGCTTGCTTCATAAGGTTGCCCATACCGCCTTTACCAAACATGTTTATCTCTCTGGTTTGTGATACCAATCGTAGTAAATAACTGGTCATTCTAGCTTGTTAAAATACTCGATAACATCGTTGCAATTTTTCATCGTAGAATAACTACTTATCGAAAAATTGCGCCTTGTCCTCGAGCATTTTTCCTGCGCTATTTCTGCTCACTTATTTACTGTGATTGCTATGAGGTGTTGCATCAATTAATGGGGTTATGACTTAACGTTTTCAACCCCACTCCGTTCGATTATTAGATAGGGCGCACGCTATCTTTCACAAGCTCTGCAGCAAATCGACGTTCAATAAAATGAACGTTTGGATCGTTTTCTAGGCTATTCAGCGCTTGTTGTAATTTTTCTTGATAGAGTCGATCTCGCAATTCTAACGGTGTCTCACCAGCATCACTAATTTCCACTGTTAAATGGCAATCTTCACCCAAAAGCGTATTTAGAGCTTTGAGCAATTCACCTTGTGCTCTATCTGTATTTAAGTGTGCCTGAGCACTTCTCAGCTGCAAAGAAACGGTGGAACCTTCTTTACTATAATGTGAGTTTAGCGCAAGTTGCTCCACCAGCTTAGGCATGTTCATCAGACTGATGAGTTTTGCCCACTCATTTTGCTCTAGAGACTCATCAACCAGCTTTTGCGCCATTTCAGGTGTTTTTTCATGCTCAAGCGCTTGCTTGAGCTGCGTAGGTGTCAGTTTCGTATTAACTTTCGTCTCAGCAGGTTTGCTTGGACGCCAGCGATACGCTTCTTCAACGACTTGCTCTTCCGCTTGAGGCATTGAGCTTGGCGACACCTGCGCGGAACTGCCGTGTCTTTGTGCGACACGATCAAGAACCGACTCTGGTTTAGCAGATGTCGCTTTAGGCTTTTTTGGACCACCACTTTGCTGCGGGGCACTTTGTTGTAAACCCTGACGCTGAGAGCGAAGTTGGTGACGCAAACCACTTAAGCCACCACGAGACGGTGCTGCTGGCACACGCTCTGAAGCTTGTTGAGGTTGAGCCTGATGCTGAGGCGCAGGGTTCTCACTCATTGGTGGCGCCATGTCATATTGAGCAGGTGGCACTTCGTACTCAGCCGGTTGATACTCAGGCTGGAATTGAGGCGCTTCCTGCATTGGAGCCTGATTATTGACTACAGGCTGGCTTACTGGCTGATTAACTGGTTGTGGTGACGACACTCGCGACGGGCGCGACTGCGGGGGTTGAACCGACGCTTGTTGATTTGGCGTAGCATTACCCTGGCTCGATCGAGCTGCCGGCGCTGTTTGTTGCGTTGGAGCCGCAGTAGAAATAGTGTTAGCAACGTTATTTGCCGACGGACGAAATGCCATCATGCGCAATACGATCATTTCCATGCCAACACGGCCGTTTGGTGACAATGAGAGGTCTTCACGACCTTTTATCGCTACCTGATAATAAAGCTGCACATCTTGTGGACTGAGCGCTTTACTTAATAATTCTATTTTTTCTGCATCTGGCTGAGCTTGATCTAATGTAGATGGCAAAGCTTGATACATAGCAATTCGATGTAATTGAGAAGCCAACTGTTGCAACAGGCCGTCCCACTCAACGCCATTGGACGCCAGTTGTTGGATTTTCTCTATGGCTTGCTGAGGCTGCTTGCTACTGATCGACTCAAGTAGATGAATCGCCTGATCGGTGTCGATCGTGCCTAGCATATGGCTAACGGTATCCACTTGTACCACACCATTGCCTAAAGCTATCGCTTGATCAGTCAGACTCAGTGCATCACGCATACTGCCATCAGCCGCATGGGAAATCATACCCAAAGCTTTAGACTCTGCTGAGACCTGCTCTTGCTCAAGGATATAATCAAGCTGCTGGTGAATTTCATCAACACTGATTGGCTTCAGATGGAACTGCAGACAACGAGACAAAATCGTCACAGGCAACTTTTGCGGATCGGTTGTCGCCAGTAAGAACTTAACGTATTCCGGCGGCTCTTCCAGTGTTTTCAACAGTGCATTGAAAGAGTGACGCGACAACATGTGTACTTCATCGATGAGGTACACCTTAAAGCGTCCACGAGCAGGCTTGTATTGAACGTTGTCTAACAGTTCACGAGTGTCTTCAACTTTAGTACGTGAGGCCGCATCGATTTCTAGCAGGTCAACAAATCGACCCTCATCGATTTCGCGGCAAGTATCACATTGACCACAAGGGGTTGCGGTAATACCGGTTTCACAGTTCAGCCCTTTGGCAAACAAACGGCCGATACTCGTCTTACCAACACCACGAGTACCACTAAACAAGTACGCATGATGGAGGCGATTTTGCGCTAACGCATTCTCCAATGCCGTCAGGACATGTTTCTGCCCCACGACCTGGTCAAACTTATTAGGACGCCATTTTCGCGCTAAAGCTAAATAACTCATTGAATGTATTAATGTCCTTCGAAATCGCAGATGCTGTACACATTTAGACCTAACGCTTCTAAACGCTTATCACCACCGATTTCAGGTAGATTGATAACGAATGCAGCATGCTCAACTTCCCCACCTAATTGGCGAATCAGTTTCGTTGTTGCTTCGATAGTACCGCCAGTTGCTAGCAAATCGTCGACAACAAGTACTTTGTCACCTTCTACGATCGCGTCAGTATGGATTTCTAATGTATCCATGCCGTACTCTAACTCATATGACTGAGCAATCGTTGGACGTGGCAGTTTTCCTGGCTTACGTACTGGAACAAAACCCACACCTAGCTCAAGCGCTAGTGGCGCACCAAACAGGAAGCCGCGCGCTTCTGTACCCACAACTTTTGTAAATCCCATCGCTTTGTAACGTTCAACCAATAGGCCAATAGTCGCCTGGTACGCTTTCGCGTCTTCTAGCAGACTGGTCACGTCACGGAAAAGGATGCCTGGTTTTGGGTAATCTTGGATGCTTTTGATGCTAGATTTGATCAGTGAAATTGTTTCTGTAGTCATAATACCGATTTACTTAGATTGGCTCATCACCCTCTCGCTATCTCAGTATCACGAGGGCAACGAACAATAGGTTTTCATCGCTATGTGTTTATATTCGTAAACTCACAGGTTCTGAAAATACAAACGCCCACTCGAAGAGCGGGCACACTATTCCCTACAATATTAGTGATTTTCTTCTCGGTCAGCAACTGGCTCAATCACAGGTAGCCGCATAAACCAGCTAAGTAAAACGATTGCCATTCCTAAAAGTGCAATTTTCACCCAAACGACAGGGACAACAACAATTGAAATCGTAAAGCTGATCACAATAAAAATCGCGCCACGTTGTTTTACTTTAGGCTCAACGGCTTTATTTTGATGCCAGTTATACAAAATAGGGCCAAACGTATTGTGATTATGTAACCAATAATGGAATGCTGGGCTGCCTCGCATAAAACACGCACTGGCGAGCAAGATAAATGGAGTAGTTGGTAGTAGAGGAAGGACAATTCCGGCTATGCCGAGCAAAATGCAGAGTCCACCAACGATATTGAATAAGTAACGCTTAATACGGATGGTGAACTCCAGAAACGATAACTAGTTTGTTAGCCCGCGTAGCCGTTGAATACACGCAGCCAGGTTAACGTTGCAGGTAATGTTGGGATCATAAGTACTGCAATGAAACCTAAAAAGTACAAAATATTATAAGGCTCTTTAAACTCTTTGTCTGCCATGATGTTTCTTCTCACTATTTGACTTTGCTTCTCCCATGCCGCAACGTTAAGCGCACGTTACACAAATGGGTCATTATTGTTTAGGCGCTGACTATACCTTATACAGGCGGTGATAAACACAAACAAAAAGTAAGGTTATTAATCTATCAATACGTTTGAATGGCTCGAAAACGATATAAAAAAAGCAGCATTATTGCTGCTTTTCGTTTATCAGATTCGTATCTAGTGAATTATTCGTGGCGAGTGATATTTAGGCTAAAACTTGAAGAGCCCAGACATCCGATAGACAACTGCCCAGCGGTATTTAACGGTAAGTCCCTGGTGATGAAGTTTTTCAAGCTGCCACCACCCAAGCTATTTCCTGCTGCGATATGCTGGTTCGAATCACCATTTGACCACTGGCTATCTAAACCCGCAGGTAAAATCGAGACCGTAGATGACGCCAAATCTGCAACACCAAACACAGCATTAATTGGCCCTGCACATTCCGAGCATTCAATACCCTTCTCAATGATTCCCACCATGTCTTTAAGATCAGCACTAAAGTTCTTTAAGTTGCGTAGGTAATCATCAAATAATGCGCGTATGAGTAAAGTGGTCCCTACTCCGCTGTTAGTTTGGGAAGCAGAGTCCACCAAGTAGAAAGCAAATTGTCCGTTCATCAGCCAACGATAATCGAACACCAACGGCATTACGTCTGTCGATTGAAGTAGCCGGTATGAACAACGCCAGTCTCCTTGAGAAGCATCCTTATCCGGTAATAATGCATGAAGCAAATCTCTTGCCGCATTCGGGTTTTCTTGCAAGTACTCTAAATGCCAGTGAAGCTCTTGTTCATCTGGTATTTCTCCACCATCATCAACCCTGAACCATTGACTTGAAAAGTCACGTTGTTCAGAAAAATGACAGTCACAATCCTCAAGCGTATTATCGATGGCTTGTGTTAAATGTTTATAGTTACCTATCGGTTTGGGAAGAAAGTCTTTAATACCAAAACGCAACGCCTTTGCAACATCTGACATTTCATCCGTGCCAGACACCACTATAAGCGGCAACGATGGATATTCCAGGCTGACTTCTTCGACGAACTCTATACCATCCAACAACGGCATAGATAAATCACATAAGACAAGATCGGGTTGGCATTCCCTAAGTTGTTGAAGTGCGTCTAAGCCATTTTCAGCTTCTACTACCTCAAAACCCTGACTTTCTAAATAGGCATTAGTTACATTGCGAAAAATGGCATCATCATCCACTAACATAATGAGTTTATGATGAACCGCTTCCTGCGCCGAGACCATTGCCGTATGACTGTGAGCCTTAAACATACCTTTACACCTCACATAGGTCAGTCAAAAACAAGTTTTTATTAAGTCTTTATTATTGTTGTACTTTTATCGATGAATCCCCCGCCATTTAAAGGCTTAGGTGGTCTCACCTCGTTATAAAACGTAGTCTGAAAAAGGCGTTTATACAAATATTCATTGGAATAGCATAGCTATATCAATGTTTGCTCGTAGCGGCCTGGTGTGGTCAAATAGTGCAACATGTTGACTTAAAGCAATCTTTCATAGCAAAGTTAATTATAAATTAGCGTCAATTAGTAACTTAATGTGTCTGGAAATATGAAATTAGATGATTTAAACCTATTTCGATTGGTTGTCGAAAATGGGAGCTATACAGCAACTTCGCGAAAAACTATGATTCCGGTTGCGACCATCACCCGACGCATTCAAGCGCTAGAAGACTCTGTTAATCTTCGACTACTGAACCGTCATGCTCGTAAGCTTTCTCTTACCGAAGCTGGTGAACGCTTTTACAAAGAATGTTCACCACTACTGCAAAGCCTAACTTCTACCGCCGAGGAAATTACAGACGACTGTCGTGGCGCATCCGGGCGAATCAAAATATCGGCTCCGTACAATCTAACAAAACGTATGATGATGCCGATGTTCAATGGCTTTATGAAGCAGTACCCCGATATAAATATTGAGCTAACAACAGAGAATAATGCGGATAAACTCGATCCAACAGAATGGGATGTCATCTTCCGTGTTGGTCCACAGCGTGACTCCAGCCTGATTGCTCGTAAAGTGGGCGAAGTAAAAGACATTTTGGTTGCGAGCCCTGACTACCTTACGGCCAACCCAGCACCAGAACATGCTGAGGAGCTTTCTAATCATTCTCTGCTTAAAGGCTACCCTTTAATCAAGTGGACACTGAAAAACAGTAAGGGAGAGTCGGTCGTAAACACCGATCGTGCACGCTTTCAGGCTAATGCACTGAATGTGGTTCGCAGCACCTGCTCTGAAGGCTTGGGCATCACTTTGATGCCGAATGTTATGGTCAAAGAATACATCGAACGTGGTGACTTAATTCGTATTCTGCCAGACTGGAGCGCTAACCCTCGCGATATCTATATGCTTTATAACCATAAAGATCATTTGCCAGAAAAAGTACGCCTCTTCATCGACTACGTGATTGCTTATAACATTCACTAAGTCACTCTCATGAGAGCGGAGTAGACTCCCCCGCTGAAGTAAGATATAGCGACCTAAAACAAAAAACCAGAGCATTAAGCTCTGGTTTTTTAGTTCATAAGGAAGCGAAAATTACGCGCCTTCGTTATGAAGCTCTAGGTTCGCTAAATCTTGCTGAATCTCACGTTGAGTTTTTGCATCATCGTTACGCAAGCCATCTAGGAAGTCTAGGTACTGCTGATCAATGTCACCCGTCACATACTCACCGTTAAATACCGATGTATCAAACTGGGTGATGTCTTGGTTACCAAGGCCAACGGCTTGAACTAAATCCTCAAGCTTTTGGTAGATCAATGCATCTGCGCCAATATGCTTACAGATAGTCTCGTTGTCACGACCATGAGCGATTAGCTCGGTAGCACTTGGCATGTCGATACCGTAAACGTTCGGGAAACGAACTTCTGGAGCAGCTGAGACCATGTATACACGCTTCGCACCAGAGTCACGAGCCATCTCAATGATCTGCTCTGACGTCGTACCACGAACGATAGAGTCATCAACCAAAAGCACATTCTTGTCTTTAAATTCAGAACGAATCGCATTCAGTTTACGGCGTACAGACTTCTTACGCTGTTGTTGACCCGGCATGATGAACGTACGGCCTACATAGCGGTTTTTCACAAAGCCTTGACGGTATGGTTTGTCGATAGCTTGTGCAATTTGCAGAGCAATATCACACGAGGTTTCTGGAATTGGGATAACAACGTCGATATCAAGATCAGCGTAGTCTTCACTGATACGTTCACCTAGCTTTTTACCCATTTCAACGCGAGCGCTGTAAACAGAAATTTTATCAATGAATGAGTCAGGACGAGCAAAGTAAACAAACTCAAAGATACATGGGTTTAGCTTTGGATTATCTGCACATTGTTTAGTGTATAGCTCACCATCGAAAGTTGCGTAAACCGCTTCACCTGGTGCCACGTCTCGAACAAAGTCAAAACCTACTGCATCAAGAGCAACAGACTCAGATGCCACCATGTATTCAGTACGACCCTTTTCTTCGCGTTTACCCAAACAAAGAGGACGAATGCCATTCGGGTCACGGAACGCAATCATACCGTGGCCAATGATCATTGCAGTTACTGCGTATGCGCCGCGAATTGTACGATGGACGTTAGTCACCGCGCGGAAGACGTCTTCTGTCGTTACATTGCCTTTCACAGAATCGATTTCGTGAGCAAGCACGTTCAGCAACACTTCTGAATCTGACGTCGTGTTGATGTGGCGACGGTCTTTTTCAAACAGCTTTTGGCGAACTTCGTGAGCGTTGGTTAAGTTACCATTGTGGGCAAGTGTAATACCGAAAGGAGAGTTTACGTAGAAAGGCTGAGCTTCTGAAGCACTTGAACTACCAGCAGTTGGGTAGCGTACATGACCGATACCAACTTCACCTTGCAAGCGTTGCATATGTTTTGCTTCGAACACATCCTTGACTAAACCGTTCGCCTTACGCAGACGAAAACGATTGCTTTCTATGGTACAAATACCCGCTGCATCTTGGCCACGATGCTGTAACACCGTTAACGCGTCATAAATAGACTGGTTTACAGGGGTTGTGCCCACGATTCCAACAATACCACACATGTCCTAATCCTCGATTTGCGACAGTAGCTGGCACTACTAGATAGTGCCAGAAAGAAAACTTGACGTTGCTTGTAAATGCTCAAAGAAGGGAGCGATCACACGTTTGAACTCAGGGACTAACTGTGACGCTTTCCACCAATCCGAGCTTGGGAATGCGGTAAACGCATCCATAAAAAACAGTACCGCAGAAACAATTAAAACTCCGCGTAAACCACCAAAGACCATACCAAGAAGTCGGTCAGTACCTGATAGCCCTGTTTTTTGTACTAGTTGGCCAATGACATAATTCACCACTGCACCAACAATTAGTGTTGCGACAAATAATGCCGCTATCGCAGCTCCGTTTCGGAACATGTCGTCTTCGATATTGGAGAAATATACCGCCAATTTGGTGTAGTAGTTACTGGAGATAAAAAACGCTCCAAACCAAATCACCAAAGACAACGCTTCTTTAGCAAAACCACGAACTAAACTGATCAAAGCTGAAAACCCGATCACCCCTAAAATGACAAAATCTAACCAATTCATATTTTCTTCATCTTAAGTTGGCGCGCATTTTAACAGAAAAAATGCTGACGCAAACGTTTTCTTATGGATTTAACGGCTTAAATTTAAGCAATTGACCTTTTGAGCCAGTAATTTTTTGTAATTCTTGAACTTGTCGTTCAAGTTTACTTTTTGACACATCTGGGCCAACAATGACACGCGTAAATTCATTTTCTTGTTTGGTGTGAGCCTGATAACCACGCTTTTGCAAATCGGCAACTAATGCGACCGCATTGTCATGATTCTTCAGCGCCATCAACTGAATAATCCATGCAGAATCTTCATATTGATTTTTCTCAACAACCGGACGAGCAGAGACTTCAACTTGCTCTGGTTGTTTAGTCTCTTCTTGCTGAGCTACCGGTTCAGGTTCAGGTTGCGGTTTTGAAACGGCAACCTGAGGCTCTTCTGACTCCTGCACCACTGCCTCTACTGGAGAGTCAGGCAATGCAATGTCATCTTCGACAGGCTCTAGTATTTCGAAGTTTTCCACATCACTATCAAGCTCAGGTTTGATAGGAATGCTGGCAAATTCTTCTTTGTAGTGAAGTTTTTTACCATCTAGTACATCTGGGAGCACAATCACTCCCACTGCCACCAGAATGATAGTGCCGACTAAACGACTCTGAAATTTACTTGCCATCAAATTACCTTTGGTTATTTATTACTTGCTTGCCAATGCTCCAACACCTCACCCACGGTATGGAAAGAACCAACCACCAAAATAACATCGTCTTGTTGTGCGCTTGTTTTCGCACTTTCAAACGCTTCTACGGGTGTCTGGAACTGAACTTGCCCCTGAGGTAAGTATTGACACAACTCCTCTGCAGTCGCAGCACGAGGGCCTGTAAGCGATGCTGGATACCATTGAGTGGCAATAGGTGCCAGTGCTTCAACGGTAGCTTTTATGTCCTTATCGTGCAGCATAGCGATCACAACATGAATGTGCTTATCCGCATACTGATGCTTCACCTTTTCCACTAAATATTCAGCAGAGTGTGGATTGTGAGCAACATCAAGTACGATTTCTGGCTCGCTCTGTAACACCTGCATTCGACCTGCGAGTCGAGCATTATTCAAGCCATTGACGAGGTTTATGTCAGTGATTTGCAATTCTGACGCACCAAGCGCCATAAGTGCTGTCGCCGCGTTTGGCAACGGAAGTGACGGGACAGGTAAGTCTTCAAGATCGAACGCACCACTTGTCCAACTCCAACCTTTGTCGGTCAGTTTATAGTCAAACTGGATGCCAACCTGGAAAAACTCTGCACCGATATCGTCCGCGTGCGCGGCCACAGTTGCAGGAGGTAAAGGCTGACCACAGATGGCAGGCTTACCTGAGCGGTAGATGCCCGCTTTTTCAAATCCGATAACATTGATGTCATCACCAAGCCAATCCACATGGTCAACAGCTAAGCTGGTAATGACAGAGACATCGTGATCAACGACGTTGGTGGCATCCAAACGGCCGCCTAAACCCACTTCGAGCAGGACAACATCTACTTTTTCTGTCTGAAAGATTCGTAATGCGGCAAGGGTTCCAAATTCAAACAAACTTAACGTGATATCACCACGCTGCTTTTCTACAAAGTCGAACGCTTGGCAATGTTTCGCGTCTTCTACGTCTACGCCATTAATGCGTACACGCTCGTTATAACGAATCAGGTGGGGTGAACTGTAAACACCTACTGAATAGCCGGCGTCCAATAAAATCGCTTCCATTAACGCACACGTTGAGCCTTTACCATTGGTACCGGCAACAGTGATAACCGTCGGAGCTGGTTTTGTGAGGTTGGCTTTACTTGCTACCGCTTGAACACGGTCTAAGCCAAGGTCGATTGCTGAGGAATGAATATTTGCTAAATAATCAAGCCACATCTCTAGAGAGGATGTGGCTTGAGGAATTGAGTTTTGGGTCATCTAACTTTAACCATTAATTTCTTTGGCTTTATGTTAGCTGTTACTTTACCCTTTTTCGTCCACTTCTGGTACAGAATATGGCTCTTCATTTGGAGATTCGTTAACCGAAACCACCAAAGGAGACTTGTGGTTAGTCATCTTAGCAATAAGACCACCCACGCGTTGACGCATTTCACGACGATCAACGATCATATCGATAGCACCGTGGTCAAGCAGGAACTCACTGCGCTGGAAGCCTTCTGGAAGATCTTCACGTACCGTCTGCTCAATTACGCGACGACCCGCGAAACCAATCAACGCTTTAGGTTCGCCGATGTTGATGTCGCCTAACATTGCCAAACTTGCTGATACGCCACCCATGGTTGGGTCAGTCAGGATTGAGAAGAACGGCAGACCTTTTTCAGACAGACGTTCAAGTGCTGCACTGGTTTTTGCCATTTGCATTAGAGACATCAATGCCTCTTGCATACGTGCGCCACCACTTGCAGAGAAACAAACAAGTGCACAGTTGTTCTCGATTGCAGCTTCTACCGCTTTAACAAAGCGAGCACCAACGACAGAACCCATTGAGCCGCCCATGAAAGAGAACTCAAACGCACAAGCCACTAGAGGCATGCCAAGTAGTTCACCCTGCATAACAACTAATGCGTCTTTCTCACCGCTGCTCTTTTGCGCCGCTGAGATACGCTCTTTGTAACGCTTAGAGTCCTTAAACTTCAGTTTGTCTTGAGGCTCAAGATCAGAACCCAGTTCAACACGGTTACCTTCGTCCAGGAATGTTTCCAAACGACGACGCGCTTTCATACGCATGTGATGGTTACACTTAGGACATACTTCTAGGTTACGCTCTAGTTCAGCATGGTACAGAACCTGCTCACAAGAGGTACATTTCGTCCACACACCTTCTGGTATAGAAGCTTTACGTGAACTTACAAGATTGCTTTTTTCTAAAATCTTTTCAAGCCAACTCATGGAAGACCTTTTCTCTCAACTCTTCCGCTTCATTGCGAAAGATAGTAATTCGAAATAACACCGACGGATTAAACCATATCTTGCCGCTACTGTAGATAAAAAACTGGTTGTACCTATTTTTGTTATCATAAATAGCGCATAGTTTCCGTACACATTCAGTGTAAGCTACCGATATTTTGAAGCAAGTTTGTAAATTTAGTTCAAATTATCTGGTAAAAATAACGGGCCGATCGGTACGCGTGGTAAATCAAACTCTTGCGGATAATCTACATCGACCAAATATAGGCCTTCTGCTTTTGCTGTCGCTCCGGCAAGTTTGCGGTCTTTTGCCTCTAACAGCCACTTAATCCATTCAGGATTTTCTTCGCCACGTCCAACTTTTATCAGGCTGCCTGTAATATTGCGCACCATATGATGAACAAAGGCGTTCGCTTTAATATCAATGACAACATAATCACCATGACGAGTCACGTTCAGGTGCATCATGTTGCGACATGGACTCAGAGACTGACAGTGAGCTGCTCGAAATGATGAAAAGTCATTTTCTCCCAACAAATACTGACCTGCTTGATGCATTTTTTTCTCATCCAGATCACCATGATAGTGACTGACACCCGAACTTAAGATCCCCGGACGTAAAGCGTGATTGAAAATGATGTAGCGGTAACGGCGCGCTGTTGCTGAGAATCGAGCATGGAAATCTTCTGATACTTCCTTTGCCCAGCGAACAGCGATATCACCTGGCATGTTCGCATTTGCGCCCATCGTCCAAGCCACCATTTTTCGATCTACGTTGGTATCAAAGTGAACAACTTGTCCGGTGCCGTGCACACCAGCATCAGTACGACCTGCACATTGCACTTCTACAGGGTGGTTTGCAACGATAGACAATGCTTTTTCCAGCTCTTCCTGGACGCTTTTTACGTCTCTCTGGCGTTGCCAACCAAAGTAGTTTGTACCGTTATACTCGATACCTAATGCGATTCTCATCTTAACCTTCGAACTCTAAAATGGGGCGGGAAGTATATACCCAACTCACCTCTAGTTGCCAGTTTCAGCGAGAATGACTTTGCTTGCAGAGACAAAAAGGGCGGCTTACGCCACCCCTATTGATTTATCTACCATTAATGGAGTCGATGAGGTTTTTCGCTTCACGGCGAACGTCATCTTCACCGAATACAATGGCTTCTTCCAGCAGTTTGATCGCCCCTTTCGGATCGTTCATTTCCAGGTATATCTTAGCCAAATCCAGCTTACCTGCGCCTTCTGCATCGGAATCGACGTCCACATCAGCGATGTCACCAATGACATCCGGAAACTCATTTAACCCAACATCCAGCTTCAAGTCTTGTTCTTCAAACTCGCCACTCTCGTTATCAACCTGTGCCATCAATTCATCAATAGTCATGAATTGACTTTTCTTAGGATCAAAATCGTCCAGGGCCGTTTGCTGTTCCCAGTTTTCTTCAGCAATTTCTGGTTCGCTCAGAGACTCTTCTGAGTTCCAGATGTCTCGCTGATCTTCAGGTACATCCTCAGCTTCCGACGCGCTATTATCATTCGGTGTTTTAAAACCTTCCCAATCGTCACCGATATCAAACATGGTCTCGAAGTCCATGCCTGCGCTGTCTATCGTGTCGCGATCTAACTGGCCTTCAAAAGCTTCAGATTCGCCTTTTTCAGATAACAGACTTTCCATATCAGACTCAGCTAAACCAGCAATATTTGGTTCTTGAGTGGTTTGAGTCGGTTCTGGCTCTGCATCTAGGCCATTCTGCTGCTGAGCAAACAGTTCGAACAGTGCATCATGATCGTTGTCTGCTTTCAGCGTAATTTTAGGGCTGACGGGTGCTTCTGAATCTGGTGCCGTCCTATCAGACATAGACGCAAGCGCGTCATCTTCTGTGAATTCTGGCAGTTCTAGTTCATCAATTTCAAACTCGTCGTCCGCTTCTGAAACGGCTTCAGGTCGTTCACTTTCCGATTCGGCTAACTCTGGCTCATCCGCCATGGATGCCAAGGCGTCTTCTTCGCTGAACTCTGGTAGTTCTAACTCATCAAATTCAAACTCATCGTCCGCTTCTGAGACGGCTTCAGGTCGTTCATTTTCCGATTCGGCTAACTCTGGCTCATCCGCCATGGAGGCCAAGGCGTCTTCTTCGCTGAACTCTGGTAGTTCTAACTCATCAAATTCAAACTCATCGTCCGCTTCTGAGACGGCTTCAGGTCGTTCATTTTCCGATTCGGCTAACTCTGGCTCATCCGCCATGGAGGCCAAGGCGTCTTCTTCGCTGAATTCTGGTAGCTCTAACTCATCAAATTCAAACTCATCGTCCGCTTCTGAACTAGCTTCTGATAGTTCACTTTCCGATTCTGCGAGCTCCGGCTCATCCGCCATGGAGGCCAAGGCATCTTCTTCGCTGAACTCTGGTAGTTCTAACTCATCAAAAGCAAATTCGTCTTCGTCACTCTCTTCGGACGTTGTAGCAGTAGGCTCTAGTTCCTGTTTTGGTTCGGACTCTGGTTCAGATTCATCCAGTAACCAGTCCTCTTCGAGCGGCATGCCAAATTCATTTTCAACGGCATTCGGCGTTGGTGTAAATTCAGGCTCAGATTCCTTTTCTTCTGTTTTTAGAGATTCTTCTTGCTCATCAGACAACGAACCCAGCTCAGAAGGCTCCTCTTTGTTGTCTTGCTCTTCAGAACTTGCGTCATCGTGACTTGATTCAAAGAGCTCATCCAACTCACGCATCAAAGGATCGTATTCGAGTGAGATATCCTCAATATCTTCCAAGAATTCATCACTAACAGCCGTTTCACTCGCTTGCTTTTCAGGTTCTTGGTTCTCAGGCTGTTGCAACAGCTCAGGCTGATGCTCATTAAGAAGCGCATCAATATCTAAGTCCGACTCAAGCTCTAGATTATCCTTAGCAGAATGAACTGGCTCTATTTGACTCGCTTGGGCTTCTTCTAATGGGAAATCCTGCGTACTTTCTGATTTAGGAGCACTCTGCTCTCGCTGGTTAAGCTCGCTTTCTGGCGTATCATCCTCACGGATAAGATCATCAAACGGATCACTAGAGACCTCATCTTCTAACGAATGATTAATGTCATCATCAAGCAACTCATCAAGCAAATCGACACTGTCTGCATCCAGCTCTTCGAATTCCTCACTGCCAAAGCCTGACAATGATTCTAGTTCGTCAAGCGGATCAAATTCGTCGTCGGACTCATCGCCATCAAATTCGATAAGTTCATCCAATAAGTCCGTGCTGTTCTCATCGATATTGTCATTACTATCGGATAAGTCGAAAAGGCTGTCTTCCAACTCTGAAGCACTGATCTTATCGGTTTTCGTCACGCCCTCTTGTTCATTGGAATCAAGCGAAGGCTCCACTCCACTAGCAGGCGTTTGCACTTCAGACTGCTCATACTGAGCCAGAAGATTGTCAATTTCATCATCTGATGCTTCGCCGGCAGTAAACGAATGCTCTGAAACGGTTGATGAATCTTCATCCAAGTCACCAGTAGTATCATCAAGTTCAGCTAACAATTCGTCCAACGTCGCTTGGTCTATTTGCGCACTAACTTCTTCGTCTTCCGGTGTGTCGTCGGCTAATAGTTCTGCGAAGAGATCTTCTTTTTCAAACTCTTCACCCTCACCTTCCGACAGGTCAAAGTCTGGTTCATCAAGGACTTCGAGTTCCGGCGAGGCCTCGTCTAACGCTCGTTCCATTTCTTCAAGGCCAAGCGCTTTCTCTTCACCATTGACTTTGATTCCGTTCGTTGAGGATTCAAACTCGTCAAAGCCGACATCAAGGTCACCATCGTCACCGATACCAGCGAAAGGATCTTCGCCATCATCACCTTCTAGATTGAAATCAAGCTCTTCATCCTCAAGACCAGCAAAAACATCATCCTCTAACTCAGGAGTGCTCGCCTGCTCAGATAAAATCTCGTTCTCTTCATCGGCGAAGAGATCGTCATCCAGATTCAATTCTTCTTCGAGCTCATCCGCTGCAGCCAAACCAATTGGGGCCGCTAGTGGATCAACCGCTGGAGATTGCTGCTGCGAAGCTGGAGCTGGCTCTTCTTCTTTGCTGCGACGACCGAGTAGCATGACGACTAAGAACGCAAGTAACGCGCCTGGAATAAGCGCCGCCAGTCCCACAAGCCAGCCATTAGATAAGAATTTGTCTAATGCGGTTGGCTGCATGCGCTGCTGCTCATCAGCACGCTGGCGCTCTTCTGCCAACAGTTTTTCAACTTCTGAGCGGATACGCTCTTCATCGTTAAGTTCATTTTTCAGTGTCTGAACTTCACTCTGCACTTCTGACAGCATCAGGCGTAAACGATGATTTTTTTCTTCCAGAGAACTGAGCTCGCTCTGTGAACCTTGCAGTTTCGCTTTTAGCTCAGTGACTTGCTGCTCACCTTTTGCAGACGTATTGACTGGCGGAACGGCAGCAATAGGTTCATCGGCCTTAACCGGTTCAGCGTTAACAGGCGTAACCGACTCTGGTTGAGGAGACACTGGTTGAGGGGAAACGGGTTCTTGCTTGACTTGCGGTGCTGTTGGCTGTGGCTCTGTGCGCTTAACCACTTTTGGTTTAGTGACAGGCTTAGTCTGTTTGAGTTTCGCCTCATGCGCCTTCATGATTGCGACGGCTTGCTCTGTGCTCGCACTTTGCACTTGCTCCAAGGAAGGAAGACGCAGTCTGCTTCCCGGGATCAGTTCGTGGATATTTTGATTTTCGAACGCTTGAGGGTTGATTCGATAGATAGCAAGCAACGTTTGTTGAACTGTGACGCTGCGAGATGGCCGCACTTGAGACGCGATCGACCATAGCGTCTGATTTTCACCCGTAGGCCCGATAAAACGAGAAGGCTGAGAATTTGCAGGAGGAGCGGGTAATGCTCGTTCAATCTCTTCAGCATAGCTAGGAGACGATTGCACTTCACCTGAAGGTCCAACAAGACGAATTCCTTCGGCTTGAACCACTGACGATGTCTGAGTCGCGCTTATTAACACTAAGGTTGTTAACAAACGCTTATAAATTTGGCGCATAGAAGGCTCAGTTTTGTGCTTGATACAATTTGAAATGGTGATCAGTTAAATATATCGGATATATCAAGCAAAACTATAGCTTTAGGTGTAAAAAATGTGTGACATTAACCATATTCGTACTAATCTCACACAATTACGCGTGGATAGAACAAAAAAAAGCCCCGCATGATGCGAGGCCTTGGTTTCAATAACTCTAAGAGCTTAGTAGTAATCGCGAATAAGCACTTCTGCAATTTGTACGGCGTTCGTTGCCGCGCCTTTGCGTACGTTGTCTGCAACTACCCACAAGTTAATGCCACTGTGATGGCTGATATCGTTACGGATTCGACCAACCATAACGTGGTCCTTGCCGCCCGCATCACGAACTTGAGTTGGGAAGTCTTCGCCGTGGAACACTTCAACACCCTCAGTTTGCTCAAGGAGGTTAATCACTTCTTGCGCATCGATTGGCGAACGAGTTTCAACGTGAACGGCTTCTGCGTGACCGTAAAACACAGGAACACGCACACAAGTTGGGTTTACCGTGATACTTGGGTCATTGAAGATTTTTTGCGTTTCCCACACCATTTTCATTTCTTCTTTGGTGTAGCCGTTTTCCATCATCTGATCGATTTGTGGAATACAGTTAAACGCGATCTGCTGTGAAAACTGTTTTGTTTCCGCTGGCAGACCATTAAGCAACTTGGCTGTTTGACCTGCTAATTCATCAATACCCGCTTTACCTGCGCCAGAAACAGATTGGTAAGTTGAAACGTTGATGCGCTCAATACCTACTGCGTCATGGATTGGTTTTAGTGCTACCAACATTTGGATGGTAGAGCAGTTAGGGTTTGCGATGATGTTACGGTTACGGAACTCTGCAATGGCTTCCGGGTTTACTTCTGGAACCACTAATGGAATGTCGTACTCGTAACGGAAGTGTGACGTGTTATCGATAACAATCACACCTTCATCAGCGGCAATTGGCGCCCACTTTGCTGACAGATCGCCACCAGCAGAGAATAAACCGATGTGTGCTTGTGACCAGTCAAACTCTTCTACGTTTTGTACGCGTATGGTTTTACCATTAAAGCGGTAAGTCTTGCCTTCACTGCGCTCACTCGCCAAAAGGTACAGTTCACCTACTGGGAATTTGCGTTCTTGAAGCACTTCTAAAATTGTTTCACCGACCGCACCGGTCGCGCCTAAAATGGCAACATTATATTGTTGGCTCATTGACTTACCTCAATCTGAAAACCTAGTTCTGCTAATGGTGCAAGATTGCAAGATTCATTACCCATTAGAGTGACAGCGCTGTATTCACGGCGATCCCAGTAATTTTTACGCATCAGGTCAAAAGCACCTGGCTTACCGATTTCGCGACGGAAAAGAGCGTCATCTTTACGCACATCATAGATTAACTGCGTGATGTTATGCAGTGTTGCTTCATCCCATGCTCTGTCCAACATCATGGTTGGCACTGGCGCGGTTGGCAATAAATCGCTGGCATGCGCACGTAATTCGTTATTTAAGAACTCACAGTAGCTATTGAAAATCATTGTTGTACCGCGAGCTTTCCCTTCCAGACCATAGCCTGCAACGTGAGGGGTGGCGAATGCTAGCAGAGGCAGAAGCTCCATATCAACCTCTGGCTCAAATTCAAATACATCCAGAGCCGCAGTGAAGCCATCATTTTTCTGTAATCGACGCTTTAATGCGCTGTTGTCAACAATTGGACCTCGCGCGGCATTGATAAGAATTTGATCTGCACGTAGACCGTTTAATACCGCTTCATCAAACATATGATGGGTTGGGTACTTGCCTGCTTTGGTAATTGGCGTATGCACGGTGATGATGTCTGATGTTTCAATCAGCTCTTCAAGCGGCGTAAAGCTACGCGGGTCACCCTCTTCCTGCTTGAACGGGTCGTTAAGCATCACTTTGATGCCCATGCCTTTTAAGCATTTTTCCAAGTAGCTGCCAACCTGCCCAGCGCCGATAATCCCGACGGTTTTATCAAAGACAGAGAAGCCTTGTTGCTGCGCCAATACCATCATTACGCTGAACGCATATTCTGCAACACCAACTTTGTTACAGCCCGGCGCTGCCGTAAAGAAAATACCTTTTTCTTTTAGAAGTGATTGATCAACATGATCCATACCTGCAGTCGCGGTACCAACAAATTTAAGTTTGTTTGCTTTACTGATCAGCTCCGCATTGACCTTGGTAACAGAGCGAATCATAAGTGCATCAACATCAATCAGATCATCAGCCGTTAGTGAACGGCCCGGTTTTAGAATCACTTCACCGATTTGGCTGAATAGTTCTTCAGCGTACGGCATATTTTCATCAACAATAATTTTCATAGCGCCAGCGTTTTAAGGTCCATTTTTAAAAATTGCAGTGATTGTGCCTTTTTCCCGAGAAATCTCAAGAAATATACCCAAATGACTTCCAGCCCCTGTCGAAGGAGAGTGTGAGTTTGTCGCAGCTCATCAATGGATAGTTACGCGGTAAAACATTTTTGCATAGAAACGTTTCAGTCTCGCAAATACCTCTAACTAGGTTGAGCATTATCATCAACATTTATAGGAATCAGGTTGAGTATTTGTGTATCGCTATTGACCATCCGTGGTCTTACTTACCATTGCCCGAACAAACTTAACTCCCCGATAAACGGGCAAAAATAAATAATGATGGGCAATAGCAGATGGGCCTATCTGACTTTTTTTGAGAGAGTACTCGCAGAACATCTGTCGTTCCACCACATATTAATCAGACTCGAATAAATTAGTTGAAACATCGTTTCGGAATGTTTGTTTAAGCATCGTTGCTAACCCGTTCCTTGGCGAACACGGATAACCCGTGACTGTTCTTTCGACGTGAAATAAATAATAAAGGTGCCCTGTGAAAAATACTGCCTTACCCCTTTTTGTTACCCAAGTTGCAGCAAGTGTTGCGCTCGCAATCTCCTTTTCCAGTCAAGCGGCCACATATAATGAAGCGCCACAATTAGCTGAATTAGTTAATAACGGAACGCTGCCCGCAGTAGAAAAACGCCTACCGGAAAACCCGTTGGTGGTTGAACCGATTGAATCTATTGGCCAATACGGTGGAGAGTTACGACTGCTGGGTCTGAAGAAAGACAATGGCCATCGTATGCGTATGCTTAAATACGACAACCTGTTCAACTTCAACCGCACTTACACCGGCATTGAGCCAAACTTAGCCACTGGCTACACGGTCAACAAAGATTTGACCGAATACACCATTACCCTGCGCAAAGGTATGAAGTGGTCTGACGGTCACCCATTTACCGCTGAAGACATCGCATTTTATATCGATCTGATGAACCGTGACGACTGGTCTGGTAACCGTCCGTTTTTTGCCCGTAATGTAGGCGACGCCAAAGCAGAAGTGATCAACACCAACACGATTAAGTTCACTCTGTCTAAACCAGACGGTATGTTCATCCGTAAGCTGGCCAACACCGACGGCTCCAACATCGTTCAGTTCCCTAAACATTATTGCCAACAGTTCCTGCCTGAATTCAACAATAACGCCGAAGCAAACGCCAAGGCAGCAGGATTTGATAGCTGGCAGCAGTACTTCCAGACCAAGTGCCGCGCTCACTACTTCTTTGAGCACTACACCAACCCTGAGCGCCCAACCGTTAACGCCTGGAAAGTGAAAGTTCCGCCAGGTCCAAAAACACAGTATGCCGTATGGGAGCGAAATCCTTACTACTGGATGGTAGATACAGCGGGCAACCAACTGCCTTATTTGGATAGTATTTATTTCTCCTATTCTGAGAATAAAGAAGAAATGGTGTTGCGCGCTGCTGCAGGTGAGACTGATTTCCAAACCCGCCATATCGGCCTGAGCACCTATCGCCCTATGTTGATGGATAATCAAGAAAAAGGTGGCTACAAATACGACTTCCGCCCTAGCACTAGGATGAACGCTTTAGTCTTACCGTTTAACCAAACGCATAGAGATCCGGTTAAACAAGAGCTATTTAGCAATAAAGATTTCCGTATTGCTCTGTCTCATGCCATCGATCGTGATGGGATCAGTGAAACCATTTACTCCGGTGTAGTAAAGGCTTATCAGGCGGCACCAGCCGAAGGCTCTGCTTTCTATGATGAAGAGTTCGCCACGCAATTTACCAAGTATGACCCAGATAAAGCCAATAAGATGCTGGACGCTATCGGTTTGAACAAACGTGACGAACAAGGCTATCGTTTGGATAAAACTGGTGAACGTCTGCGTATTGAAGCCTTGATGGATCAATCTCACGTAGGCGAGCGCACCGACATCCTTGAGTTAGTTAAAAATGACTGGCGAGAAGTGGGTATATTTTTAGATATTCGCATTGTTGAAGGTTCATTTATGCAGACACAGCGCCTCGACAACAACTTCGATTTACTGCCGCCTCCAGGCGATGGTGGTATCGGTGTATTGGACTCGTTCGCGAACTATGCAGTGCAGAACCCTGCCTCTACCTGGGGCATTGGTTACTACTACTGGATGTCTGATAAAAACCATGCCACAGCAGTTGAGCCGCCGGCGCATGTGAAAAAGCAAATCGAACTGTATCGCAAAATGGGAGAAACTGCATCTCAGGAAGAGCAAAACAAACTGATGAAAGAAATCCTCCAGATCTCCAAAGAAAACTTCTACACCATCGGTACAGTGTCTTCTTTGGATGAAGGTGTTGTAATCAAAAATGGCGTACACAATACCGATACGCAAGTACCGGATTCTTATTCCATTGCTTCTCCAGGTCCAATGCGTACTTCGCAGCTGTGGAAAGAGTCACAATAATATAACTTAAGAGTGAAAAAGCCGGCCATGCCGGCTTTTTTATGCGCAAAACAAATGTATGCCCCAAAGCGTATCGTAAAGTCGACGCTATGCCCGTTTCTCACTAACCGAACCGATTGTCCGTCTTCAGAATTACTTTGGCGCACAGGCAAGCACACCCAACATTAATTCTCTGACGCAAACTATCTGTATTAAATTGGAGGGAGGATAAAAGAAGAGATCGACACGATACGACGTGAATTGAAGTTAACCGCGTAGGTTCTCATCAGCGGCGATCAGGCCTTAATGCAGCAGCAGGATAGCCTTGTGCTTGGCGATGCCTCAGCACTCAGATAGCTTGACAACCCGAACGTTGCGTAAGTGATGTAAGGAATATCGTTACCGCAGTTGTCAGCGAGCTTATCCATCAATAACCAGAACCTGGCTTTTCTTAAGGCACTGCCTTAACTTACTGTTTACTCGGCTGTCACTGATAAAGATATCTATCTCTGTGGCGTCACAAATCTTGATCAGCCCCTTTTTGCCTATTTTGCTCGTATCGGCAAGCAGTACCACCTGAGCCGCACAGCTCAGCATGCGGCGCTTGATCGAGGCATTCAGTTCGTTCGACTCCCAAACGGCTCCGTTTTCATCGACCCCACTGCAGGACAGTAAAACCACATCCAGATTCAGACGGGACAACGCCTGTTCGGCAATAGGGCCGTGAAAGGCAGAGTATTTGACGGAAAAACTGCCCCCAGTGACAATGACTGACACCTGTTCTTTTGATGCTATACATTGCATTATGCCAGTGGAATTGGTTACCAAAGTGCAAGCCATATCCGGCATCTGTCGGGCAACGTGCAGACAGGTAGAGCTGGCATCCATTCCAATGACGCTTCGCTCGATAAGGTAGTGCTGTGCATGTTTTGCCATTACATGCTTAGCTTGTGCGTTTAACTTTTGTCGTGAGGAGAATGTCTGGCCTATGTCACGAGTCTGCAGGCTGACTGCACCACCATGAGTACGACATAACAGGCTGTGTTTTGCTAATGTATTCAGATCGCGGCGTATGGTCTCAACAGAGACGCCATAATCGACAGCTAACTCCTCAACCTTAACCTCACCTTGCTTTCGGACTTGATCAACAATGTGATTTTGTCTGTTGTTCATTCTCTAAACATCACTTAATGAAACGTCACTTTAATTAAATGGATGTTAAGTTGAAAATTGTAGGCACTGCACCCGTTCAAACTGTTTGTGCGATTAATATCACGCAAGTCCGGGCAAAGTGGGCGTTTTGGTTGAAGGATCACCATGAGTTGATGACTGATTTAAAATGGTAACGGTTGAAACGGGCATTAACGTTCATTAGGTAAGACCGTATTTACATCAACAAACCAAAGATAGCGTGAGAAAGCTCGCATCTAACTGCACCTGACTCTATTGAATCAAACAAAATAATTATTATGAAAAGGCATTTCATAAATTAGACAGGTGTATCATGACCAAGCCCACAGCAGGTGAGCTGACAGGAACAAGCAGCCAGGCTACAAGCCAGTTGGACAATCGCAATGCCTTTACTGGCGTCAGTAAGCAAGGGCTGAACCGCTGGAAAAAAAATACCTTTGGCATGTTTATCCACTGGGGGCTTTATTGCCACCGGGATCTGGCCGGGTATTATCAGGGACAATACTACGACATCATTAGCGAATGGCTGCCCCACTTTGCCCGTATTCCTATGCGGGACTACAAAGAATACGCTTCTGACTTTAACCCTAGCGAATTTGATGCTGACCAGGTAACGGCGTTGGCCAAAACAGCCGGGATGAATTACATGGTGGTCACAGCTAAGCATCACGACGGGTTTGCCATGTATCACAGCCCATCACATCCTTTCAACATCACAGACGCCACACCGTTTCAACGCGATCCAGTCGCGGAACTCAGTCAAAGCTGTCGTCATAAGGACTTGGATTTTGGACTCTATTATTCGCATGTGATCGACTGGGAGGACGAAAACGCGGTGTCAAAAGCCCCCAATGACTGGGACTTCAACCCAGACCAAGCCAATTATCAGGAATACTGGAATAACAAGTGCGTGCCTCAGGTTAATGAATTGCTTGAGCAGTACGGAGATCTATGTTCGCTGTGGTTTGATATGGGGGGCTTTGATGAACAAGAAGAAGCTGACCACGTACGTCGGATCGGCGAACTGATGGCATTAATCCGGAAAAAACAGCCTGATGCGGTGGTTAATAGCCGAGTTACGGCACCGGAATGTGAGTACCAGTTGGATTGGGATATTAAAACCGGCCATGATAACTACATGGAGCCACTTTATATCAAGCCATATTACTGGGAAGGCATTGCTACCAGTAATGACAACTGGGGTTATAGCCGCAACGACAACAATACCAAATCCAGTAAGGATCTGATAAACCAGCTGTGTTCTGTAGTCAGCCGGGGCGGAAACTTTCTGCTCAATATAACTCTGGATCATAACGGGCGTATTCCACAGTCCCTTGTGCGATTACTGAGCGAGATAGGCCAATGGATGCAGGTAAATCAGGAAGCGGTGATCGATACAGAAGCTACCCCGCTGCAGACCGGCTTCAATTGGGGCGTGGTAACACATAGACCAGCCACCAATAAGCTGTATCTGCATGTGCAGCGTCAGCCAGAGCAAAACGTTATCTGCTTACATAGTCTCAACAATCGAATCAAACAGGTGCGATTGCTTGATAATCAAATCAACGGCCATGTTTCCTATTTGCAGAAAACACATACGGATACGGGCATCACGGCCAGCACCCTCAACCTGCAACTCGGGCACAATTATGATCGGATGCCTCTGGTGATCGAGCTGGAATATGACGGTGAGCTGGACATCAATCCTATCGTCCATCAGGACCGACTGGCCAAAGTGCGCCTGGACACGCTCAATATCGCTCACTTTGATCCTGAAAAACTCACTTACCGCTGGACCTTCCAAGTTGAGCGCCCGGGCCGGTTCGCCTTAGATCTGGTTTCTTTGGAAACCATGCATCATAAAGACCCTCAATGGGTACACAACGGTAAAACCGGTCGCATAAGTTGTGCAGATCAGTCTTGGGAGTTTGAGCTAAACCTCGACAAAACAGACGCCAACGATGCCCAGGTACCGTGGAAGAACGTTCACAGTCGCTTGGGCGAGCTGCATTTTCCCCAAGCCGGTGAATATACACTGGAGATAAGCGAGTTGCCGCTGGCTATCGATCAGTCTGAAAAATATGGTCAGGATTACATTAATCTTGAATATCTGCAGTTGGGCCCCCGCTTGGCGTGAGCCTGAAATTTGCTGATAACTCGGTGAGGTGTGACTCTTATTACACAAAATAAAAAGCCCGGCATTAAGCCGGGCAAAGTTCCAGAACAAAAGGATCTTATCCCGCTCTCCTTGGGATAAAGTCTGCGTCTGTTCGACCAGTTAAACTGATCAAGCTCTGGAAACTGGTTTGTTGGGACACTTCTTCGTCTGACGAAAGGCCCCAACAATTTCGATTAGCGGTGTACTGACTAACCTTGGTATTTCTTGATAACTAGCGTTGCGTTAGTACCGCCAAAGCCAAAGCTGTTTGACATTACCGTATCGATCTCAGCATCACGAGCTTCAGTTACGATATCCAGACCTTTCGCTGCTTCATCCAAGTTTTCAATGTTGATGCTTGGAGCAATGAAGTTGTTGTCTAGCATTAGCGTCGAGTAGATTGCTTCGTGAACACCAGCCGCACCTAGTGCGTGACCAGTCATCGCTTTTGTCGCAGAGATTGCAGGGCTGTTTTCACCAAATAGCTCTTGAATCGCGCCTAGCTCTTTCACATCACCTACAGGCGTAGAAGTACCGTGTGTGTTGATGTAATCGATGTGGTCAACGCCTTGCATTGCCATCTTCATACAACGAACAGCACCTTCACCTGATGGCGCTACCATGTCGTAGCCATCAGAAGTCGCACCGTAACCTACGATCTCACCATAGATTTTCGCGCCACGTGCTAGTGCATGCTCTAATTCTTCGATAACCAGCATACCGCCACCACCAGAGATAACGAAACCGTCACGGTCAGCATCGTACGTACGAGATGCTTTTTCTGGAGTGTCGTTGTACTTGGTAGAAAGTGCGCCCATCGCATCAAACATCATAGTTTGAGACCAATCTAGCTCTTCACCACCACCCGCAAATACGATGTCCTGTTTACCAAGCTGGATTAGCTCCATAGCGTGGCCGATACAGTGTGCAGACGTTGCACAAGCTGAACTCATTGTGTAGTTCACACCGCGAATTTTAAACGGTGTAGCAAGACACGCAGAAACAGTAGATGACATGGTACGTGGAACCATGTATGGACCAATACGCTTCACGCCTTTCTCACGCATCGTATCTGTCGCTAGTGTTTGGTTTAACGCAGAAGCACCACCAGAACCAGCAACAATACCAGTACGATCGTTTGAAACTTGATCGTCAGATAGGCCAGCGTCTTCAATTGCCTGCTGCATTGATAGGTATGCATAAGCAGCCGCATCACCCATAAAGCGCATCTGTTTACGGTCGATGTGTTCTGCTGGGTTAATTTTCAGATCACCCCATACTTGCGAACGAAGACCGTGTTCTTTGAACTGCTCAGATGCAGTGATGCCAGATTTGCCCGCTTTAAGAGACGCTAGAACTTCTTCGACGTTGTTACCGATACTTGAAACAATACCCATACCGGTGATTACGACTCGTTTCATTATGACATTCCTATAATTCAAAAATCCGCTAGATAATAACTAAGATAGTCAACAAAAGTGGTCAGCTTTCCTATAAATTCGTACAATCGTCCTATTGTTACCGTGCCAAATCACATAATTACGACCAATATGACTTCAATAAAAAACGCAGAACTGGGTTGGAACGAATCTGGTACGCCAGTTTCTGACCAATTTGATGATGTTTACTTCTCTAACGTAAACGGTCTTGAAGAGACACGCTACGTTTTCCTCAAAAAAAATCATCTCCCAGAAAGATGGCAGGAGTTTGACCAAAGACGCTTTGTCATTGGTGAAACCGGATTTGGCACTGGATTAAACTTCCTAGCGGTATGGCAGTGGTTTAACGAATTTCGTCGTGAAAACCCTGATGCAGCGTTAAAAGAGCTGCATTTTGTCAGTTTCGAAAAGTACCCTCTGAGTCAAACGGATCTAATAAAAGCCCATCAAGCGTGGCCAGAACTAGCAGAGTATGCCGCGAAACTTCAAAAGCACTACCCAGCAGCAGTACCAGAGTGCCATCGAATCGTATTAGAAGATGGCGCAATCACCCTCGACCTGTGGTTTGGTGATATCAAAGACTGCATGCCACAAGTACCTTATGGTGAATCAGGCTTGATCGACGCTTGGTTCCTGGATGGTTTTGCACCTAGTAAAAACCCAGAGATGTGGAATCAGAATCTGTTCAACGGTATGGCAAAACTGGCCAAGCAAGATTGTACTGTCGCGACATTTACTGCTGCAGGCTTTGTGCGTCGTGGCTTGATTGAAGCAGGCTTTACCATGACAAAAGTAAAAGGCTTTGGTACCAAACGTGAAATGATCGCTGGCACAATGGAACAGCGTCAAACCCACACCAATCACTTACCCTGGTTTAACCGAACAGCGGCAAGCCATTCTGACTCAATAGCCATCATTGGTGGTGGCATAGCAAGCGCAACCCTGGCAAAAACATTAAGCCGTCGTGGTCAAAACGTCACACTGTATTGTAAAGATGTTCGACCAGCAGAAGGGGCATCGGGTAACCGACAAGGCGCCGTTTATCCACTACTTAATGGCCCTCACACTGGTGTGTCGCGTGTGTTTGCTCCTGCCTTTTTATTCGCTCGTCAGTTTATTGAGCAAACGGCGGAAGAAATCAGTTTTGACCATGAATGGTGTGGCGTCACCCAATTGATGTGGGATGAAAAGTCCACAGCTAAGTTAGAAAGGATATTAGAAGGCAACTTCACGCCCGAGCTCATTCAGAAACTTTCAGCAGAAGAAACGGCTGAAGCTATTGGCTTGCCTATCGATATGCCTTCAGTGCACTACCCTTTGGGTGGTTGGCTTTGTCCTGCGGAGTTAACTCGTGGGCTGATCGCTCAGCTTGAAAAAAATGACAATTTCGAAGCCAAGTTTGAACACAAAATCGACGCGCTCACTTGGAATGAAGAAAGTCAAAGCTGGGCACTAACATCGAATGGCCAAACCTTTGAGCATTCTACTGTCGTGATTGCCAATGGCCATGAGTTCCAAACGCTGAGCCAAACAGCCGATCTGCCTATGGGCCAAGTGAAAGGTCAGGTCAGCCACGCACCAGCGACAGAAACGCTGTCTAAGCTGAAATCGGTGCTTTGCTACGATGGCTACATGACGCCTGTTAACCCAAAGAATAATCAGCTCTGCATTGGCGCAAGTTACGATCGCAGCCACTTGGATTACGAGTTTGATGCCGAAGCGCAACGCGACAATGCTGACAAGCTTGTCAAGTGTGTGCCAAATCAGACATGGACCAACGAGGTCGACATAACAGGAAACTTATCACGCCAAGGAATTCGCTGTGTGAGTCGCGACCACTTGCCATTTATTGGTAATGTAAGTGATTTTGAGTCAGTTAAAACACAATACGCAAACTTGCAAAACCAGAAGGAAGAGGAAGTTGAAGCAATTCATCAGTTCCCTAACCTATTCTGCTTTTTAGGTCTGGGTTCTCGTGGATTGAGCTCTGCACCACTGATGGCTGAACTGCTGGCTTCACAAATTTGTGGCGACCCTCTGCCACTGCCTGTAGAAGTGTTAGCTGAATTGCATCCAAGTCGGATGTGGGTTCGTAAGCTGCGCAAAGGTAAGGCGATTACTGAACTTTAGTTAAGTTTTGGCAGAAACAAAAAGCGTGGTCAGGGAGCTTGTAACAACGATGCGTTATTAGAGGCATCCAGACCACACTAAACTCAAAGGAATGACTGTGCTTAGAGATAGGTGGGGGCTCTTACCATTCACTAAACACGAGTATCATTCCCGAGAAATAATAACTGTGGAAGTAAATCCTGGCTGGGTTACGCCAATTGAGCGACTGCTTGTTGTACTTGCTCAGCGATTTCTGCATTTAGACTTGCACCGGTTTCTACGTCAAAATTCTCGTAGAAGTTTGGCACTGACACAGACGCCTTAACATCTGCACCAAAGAACTGAGCAGAACCTGTTGCCGCTGCCAATACGCTTTGTGCGCCACCAGGACCTGGAGAGGTTGCGAGATAAACAACTGGCTTGTTTTGGAATACATTACGTTCAATACGCGTCGCCCAGTCAAACAAGTTTTTGTACGCTGCAGCGTAAGAACCGTTGTGTTCAGCAAAAGAAACCACGATTGCATCCGCTTGTTCTAGCTCTCTTAAGAAGGCAATCGCACCCTCTGCCTGGCCGATCTCTTTCTCTGTATCTTCACTAAACATTGGAACTTGATAGTTGTTTAGGTCCAATACATTCACTTGCGCGCCTTCAACTTGATTGGCTGCGTAAGTAGCAAGTACTTTGTTGATTGATGTTGAGCTGGTAGAAGCAGCAAATGCGACAATTTTCATGGTTATATCCTTTTGTTCACTCTTTATGCCATCAGAATAAAAGTTAAACAGTTTGCCAACAACCACAAAAATTTTACGGAGAGATTCAAATTTTTCGAAGTAGTACGTAGGCCTACTTCGAAACAATTAGAAATAGGGTAGGAATAATTAAGCTTGAGCCTGTAGCTCTTGCCATAGATCGCTAACAATAATGCGATCGGATGGACTTAGCTCTGTACGAGCTTCATCTAAACTGTTGGCGATGCGAGCTTTCAGCTCTTCAATATCATTGATGCCTTCGTCTTCACACGATGCAGCAGATAAAGAGATGTGACCACGCAGATAACCACCAGCAAACAGCTCGTCATCTGATGCTGTTTCAATTCGAGCATCAATCAGTTCCAGTAGTTTTTCTTCAAATTCAATAATCATGGAGTATCTCTGAGGTTATTTAACGATAAAGTCAGACGCTTCCAGCGGCTTAGTTTGGTAAAAAGAGCGTAGCGCTTCAGACAGCATTTTCACTCGTTGTGGCAATCCCGTCTCCAGAATACCTAACACTTCGTTATGCAATTTACGCATAAAACCAAGCCTATCTGGTTCAAAATCGCCGTGTAGATTGTCACAACTGACAGTAAAAGGGAAGCCAGCACTTTTAGACAGTATCCACTCGTATGCCTGAGGGCGAACTTCTACTTTCTCAAACTCAGCCTGAACCTCAGCCGTTCGGCCATCCGGCTCGTACCAATAACCAAAATCCTCCAACAAACGACGCTCAGGGCCAGCCACACACCAATGCGAGATTTCATGAAGTGCAGACGCATAGAAACCACGAGCAAAAATAATCCGGTGGTGAGGTTGCTCTTCATCAGCAGGAAGGTAGATAGGTTCATCTCCACCCAACTCTAGTTTCGTGTTAAAAGGTTCTAGAAATGTGTCGTTAAATAGGGTGATAAGGTCTTGATAGTCGTGGGTCATCATCGATTCTGTATTTCATACGGACTTACGCTGCGCATTGTCGCTGTTTTTATCCAGCTCGTAAAGCCACACAACAGGTTTGGTTATTAGCTGGATTAATCTGAAACCTTACTTCTCGATACAATTTCTCATTCGTCACAGATCACATTTCCCACTACACTCTCGCAATATTTTATGCTCTCAGATGAGTAGAGCGTATTGATAGGTTTGAGGCACTTTCCCATCGCTTCAAGCCTGGTTGTATTTGATGTTGAGTGTCCCTTATGCTGCTAAGTGTGTTGTATGTCATTGGTATCACGGCTGAAGCCATGACTGGTGCGTTAAGTGCCGGACGAAGAAAAATGGACTGGTTTGGAGTTATGTTGGTCGCGAGTGCCACGGCCATCGGTGGCGGCACCGTCCGTGATATCTTATTAGGGCACTATCCGCTCGGCTGGGTAAAAAACCCGGAGTTTCTCGCCATCACTTGCCTTGCAGGGATTTTAACAACAGGGCTGGCGAAATGGGTGATCAAATTAAAAGGTCTGTTTATTCGTCTCGATGCGCTAGGCTTGATCGTCTTTAGTATCATCGGCACTAAAATCGCACTGGATATGGGGCTTCACCCTGGTATCTGTATGGTGTCTGCATTAGTGACTGGTGTATTTGGCGGACTACTTCGTGATCTGATTTGTCGTCAGACTCCATTAGTACTGCATGAAGAGCTCTACGCATCCGTAGCCTTAATCGCTTCTGGGCTGTACTTAGCATTATTAGAATTTAACGTGCCGGACGTCACGGCCACTATCGTAACGCTGGTGGTTGGCTATGTGTTACGTATGGCAGCGGTTCGATTTAAATGGCGTTTGCCATCTTTCCATTTGGAAACCGAAAGCTCACTTCATTAAACATGCAAAACAAAAAAAGGTTGCCAGTAAGGCAACCTTTTTTGTATTCAAAATAATGGTTAAATCTTTGGCGTCTCTGTCGTCACACCAAAGTTCTGACCACGGTGACGAAGCAAGTGATCCATCACAACAATCGCCAGCATTGCTTCAGCAATAGGTACCGCGCGGATACCAACACATGGGTCATGACGACCTTTAGTGATCAGCTGAGTCGGCTCACCTTCTTTGGTGATAGTGTCACCCGGAACCGTGATGCTTGAGGTTGGCTTAAGCGCAATATTTGCCACAATATCCTGGCCAGTAGAAATACCACCAAGAATACCGCCAGCATGGTTACTGCCAAAACCTTGTGGAGAAAGCGTATCACGGTGCTGGCTGCCGCGTTGGTTCACAACATCAAAACCATCACCCACTTCAACACCTTTCACCGCATTAATGCTCATCAGCGCATGCGCAATATCTGCATCTAAACGATCAAAGACTGGCTCACCAAGACCAACAGGCACATTGGTTGCGACAACCTGAATCTTCGCACCAATTGAGTCGCCTTCTTTTTTCAGGTCACGGATAAGCTGATCAAACGCTTCAACTTTATCAACATCCGGACAGAAGAATGCGTTGTTTTCAATTTCATCCCAATCCACTTTGTCGATAGACACATCACCCATTTGTGATAGGTAAGCGCGGATTTCTACGCCGAATTCGTCCTTCAGGTATTTTTTCGCAATCGCACCTGCCGCAACACGCATTGCCGTTTCACGAGCTGACGAACGGCCGCCACCACGATAATCACGAATGCCGTATTTTTGATGGTAAGTGTAATCTGCGTGCCCAGGACGGAATTTATCTTTGATCTCAGAATAATCTTTCGAGCGTTGATCGGTGTTCTCAATCAACAGACCGATTGATGTACCCGTTGTTTTACCTTCGAACACACCTGATAGAATTTTAACTTCATCCGGCTCACGACGCTGTGTAGTGTAACGTGATGTGCCAGGACGACGACGGTCCAGATCGACTTGCAGATCTGCTTCTGTAATTTCTAACCCCGGCGGGCACCCGTCTACGATACATCCCAGTGCGATACCGTGACTTTCCCCGAATGTCGTCACTCGGAAATGTTGTCCGATACTGTTTCCTGCCATTACTTCCTCAAGTTATTGTCGCCACGCCTTCTCAAATCGAGGCGCAACTGCTTATCAATTCTTCGTGGATTCATAGTGGCTCTATTACGTTTTGATGTAAAGAGTAAATATTCACTTAATCTTGATGAATTCCGCATAAAAAAACACCGAGCACTAGGCTCGGTGTTTTAGAAAATGATGGGTATGGCTATTAGTCTTTGTACAGTTTGAACTCTTCTGCACATTCCACTAGTTGATCACGAGTCAGCATGAATACACCGTGGCCGCCATTTTCAAATTCAATCCAGGTAAATGGAATCTGTGGGTATTGATCCATCATATGAATCATAGAGTTACCCACTTCACAAATCAGGATGCCGTTATCCGTTAGGTAGTCAGGTGCATTAGCCAAAATACGACGAACCAGTTTCAGGCCATCCGTACCCGCAGCCAAGCCAAGCTCTGGCTCATGCGTGAACTCGTCTGGCAGGCTGTCCATGTCTTCTTCGTCCACGTACGGTGGATTTGACACGATCAGGTTGTATTTCTCTTTTGGTAAGTCACGGAACAAATCCGAACGCATTGGGAATACTTGCTGTTCCATGCCGTGATCCTGAACGTTTTGCTCAGCCACTTGCAGTGCATCCGTCGAGATATCAATAGCATCAACTTCTGCTTCTGGGAATGCGTGCGCACAAGCAATCGCAATACAGCCACTACCCGTACACATATCCATGATACGAACAGGCTCTTCCACTAACCAAGGTTGGAATTCTGCTTGGATCAGTTCACCAATTGGAGAACGCGGTACAAGCACACGTTCATCCACGAAGAACTCAAGACCGCAGAACCACGCTTTGTTAGTCAGGTATGCGGTAGGTGTGCGATCGTTGATGCGTTTTACTACACGCTCAACAATGCGCATGCGCTCGCTGGTTGTCAGGCGAGAGCTCAATACGTGTGGAGGCACATCGATCGGCAAGTATAACGTTGGCAGGATAAGCTGCACGGCTTCATCCCACGCGTTATCAGTACCGTGACCGTAAAACAGGTTCGCAGCATTAAAGCGGCTGACCGTCCAACGAATCATATCTTGAAGGGTATGTAGCTCAGATACCGCTTCTTCTACAAAAATCTTATCCAAAATTGCCTCCGAAAAGCGCTACAATACTGCTAATAAAATTTATTAATGAATTTGTTTACCTAATGAGCAAAAAAGACACCGAACACGATGACGATTTCGCCTTGTTTCAGGAAGCAGTACAGGGCGTAAAAAAGTTGCGACAGGATACCATAATCCAGCAACCAAAAAAAAATACTAAGCAAAAAGAAATCAAACGCTCAAACCGTGAAGCGAGTGATTCAGAATTTTACTTTTCTGATGAGTTTGTCCCTCTTCTCAATGAAGAAGGGCCGACTCGCTATGCACGTGACGACGTTTCCACCTATGAGGTAAAACGTCTGCGTCGCGGTGTTTATGTGCCCGACGTGTTCCTCGACATGCATGGTATGACTCAGCAGGAAGCAAAGCGCGAATTAGGCGCGATGATCGCGTACTGCGTAAAGAACGAAATTCACTGTGCTTGCGTTCAGCACGGGATTGGCAAGCATATCCTCAAACAAAAAACGCCACTATGGCTGGCTCAACACCCTGATGTGATGGCCTTTCACCAAGCGCCTTTAGAGTTTGGGGGTGACGGTGCGCTGCTCGTCCTTCTCTCGATTCCAGAGAAGTAAAAATTCGTTCAATAACAATCTGTTTTCCATAACAATAAAGGCAGGATATTCCTGCCTTTTGATTAAATTTGGTTCAACGCTTATGGCGTGATATGCCACAACACCTCACCCTGCTGGGTTTGAGGATCGTATTCGACACAAACCAATCCGGATGTCGGGAACATTGGTGGAGCCATGTCTCTCACAAACTCTGCCGTTAAATATCCGACTAGCGGTAAATGCGAAACAAACAGCAACGACTCAAGCTTTTCAACTTCAATGAGGGCATTAGCATAGTCGTATACGCATTCAGATTGTCCGTAAGGCGTGATATCTTCAAACGTTTCAATACTTTGGGCCGAAAAGTGTTCGCTGACTTCTTGCCAGGTTTGTTGAGCACGGATGTACGGGCTCACGAGTACTTTGTCGAATTGAGCACAACCTTGTTCTTTGCACGCTCGGGCGACAGCTTGTGACTCATCTCTGCCTCTTTGGGTCAGTTGCCTAGCTGCGTCAGAATCCGCAAAGTGTTCGGCTTCGCCATGACGCATAATGAATATTTTCATGTTATTTCCTATGGATAGCTAACGCTACCAAAAGGTTGACTGCTATCTTTATAAGATATTCGGGGCTAATTTTAATAATGTCGATACATAAATACTGATATAATTGTCTGTTCATTATACCAATTAGCTTGCCAAAGATAGCGACTTTCTTAACAATCTATTAAAAAAGAATATACTCAGTTCATCACCGCTTTGGCTATGCCATGAACTCAGTGCATTCCTTCAAACAGCCCTACCCATACGCAAAAGCGATGGGCCTATGCAGTAGTCTTACGAAAAACAAAAACGCAGGGAGCAGTATTTGTCGACGCACAACATTTGCGCTGCCCCACTCAGGGTTCATAATTACTGTAATGCGAAATCTGGAGACGCATCGTGCACCTAAGTCCTAACGATTCAAATCAATACCGCTACATTACGCTGAGTAATGATTTGCGCGTGTTGATGATTCATTCCGATACAGCTCAACAGTCTGCAGCCGCTCTAGCAGTGAACGTCGGACACTTTGACGATCCTGATGATCGCCAAGGTTTAGCGCACTATTTAGAACACATGCTTTTTTTGGGTACGGAAAAATACCCTAAAGTAGGCGAATTTCAAAGCTATATTAGCCAACATGGTGGTACAAACAACGCTTGGACAGGAACAGAGCACACGTGTTTCTTTTTCGATGTCACTCCAAATGCCTTTGAAAACTCGCTAGATCGCTTCAGTCAATTCTTTACCGCACCTTTATTTAACGAGGAAGCATTAGACAAAGAGCGTCAGGCGGTCGATTCAGAATACAAGCTAAAACTGAATGACGATTCTCGTCGTTTGTATCAGGTTAATAAAGAAGTCATCAATCCAGAGCATCCATTTTCAAAGTTTTCCGTAGGGAATATTGATACGCTCGGCGACAGAAATGGTAAGTCTATTCGTGACGAAATCGTCGAGTTCCATCACTCTCAATACTCTGCTGATTTAATGACGCTAACCCTATTTGGCCCCCAATCCCTTGATGTGCAGCAAGCGTGGGTAGAGCGCATGTTCGCGGCCATCCCTAATCATCAATTGAAAGGTAAATCGATTGATGTACCTATTGGCACGGAAAACAGCACAGGAATCTTTGTCCAGATTGAGCCCATTAAGGAATTTCGCAAGTTAATTTTGACTTTTCCCATGCCGGGAATGGACGAGTATTACGGCACAAAACCCCTCTCCTATTTTGCTCATTTACTGGGCTATGAAGGGGAAGGCAGCTTAATGATTCAGCTTAAGAGTAAAGGATGGATTACTTCTCTTTCTGCTGGAGGCGGTGCAAGCGGCAGCAATTACCGTGACTTTACCGTGAGTTGTACGCTTACACCAACAGGCCTCGACCACGTCGATGATATCGTTCAGGCAGTATTCCAATATTTAACCTTGATTCGTCAAGAAGGCATGGACGAATGGCGCTACCTGGAGAAACAGGCAGTGCTCGAATCTGCATTTCGTTTTCAGGAACCATCAAGGCCGCTTGATTTTGTTAGCCACCTTGTCGTCAATATGCAGCACTATCAGCCGGACGATACCATCTACGGCGATTACAAAATGGCAGGTTACGACGAAGCGCTGCAACGTGATTTGTTGAATTACTTGAGCATCGACAATGTAAGAGTAACGCTGATTGCCAAAGGGTTAGACTACGATCGTACCGCAGAATGGTATTTTACTCCGTACTCAGTGACGCCATTTTCCAGCGAGCAAAAACGTTTCTTCCATCAAATTGACCCACGTTGGCAATTTGTACTGCCCGAGAAGAACCCGTATATATGCTACAACCTTGATCCTATGCCTCTGGAACACGGCAACTCCCTCCCCGAGTTAATTGAAGACTTGGAAGGTTTCCGCCTATGGCATTTACAAGATGATGAATTCCGCGTGCCTAAGGGCGTGCTCTATGTAGCGATAGACAGTTCGCATGCCGTCGCTTCACCTAAAAACATCGTCAAGACTCGTCTCTGCGTTGAGATGTTTCTCGACTCACTCGCGCAAGAAACTTATCAGGCGGAAATTGCCGGCATGGGCTACAACATGTATGCCCACCAGGGTGGCGTGACGCTGACTTTGTCCGGCTTTAGCCAAAAACTTCCCCAGCTATTAGAAATGATTTTGCGCCGCTTTGCTGCTCGTGAGTTCAGCCAGGCTCGATTTGACACAATCAAACAACAGCTACTCAGGAACTGGCGAAACTCAGCGCAAGATCGCCCTATTTCGCAACTGTTCAACTCGTTAACGGGATTATTACAGCCTAACAATCCACCATTTGCGACGCTTGCTGAAGCACTTGAGCAAATTGAAGTCGATGAGTTGTCGGTGTTCGTAGAGTCGATTCTCGCAGAATTGCACGTAGAGATGTTTGTCTATGGCGACTGGCAACGCCAGCAAGCGCATGACATGGCCACCACATTAAAAGATGCACTGCGAGTTAAAGAGCAGCGCTATGAAGAAGCACTTCGACCATTAGTGATGCTGGGTCAAAACGGCAGTTTTCAGCGTGAAGTGCACTGTGACCAGCAGGACTCGGCTGTCGTGATTTATCATCAGTGCGAGGATATTGAGCCACGTAATATCGCGCTTTATTCACTGGCAAACCATTTGATGTCAGCGACGTTTTTTCACGAAATCCGCACCAAGCAGCAATTAGGCTACATGGTCGGTACAGGGAACATGCCGCTTAACCGACACCCTGGCATCGTGCTTTATGTTCAGTCTCCCAATGCAGCGCCTGCAGAACTCGTCACCTCTATTGATGAATTCTTAAATGCCTTTTACATGGTGCTGTTAGAGCTCAATGATTATCAGTGGCATACCAGTAAACGCGGCTTATGGAATCAAATTGCCACACCAGACACCACACTGCGTGGTCGCGCTCAACGCCTTTGGGTAGCAATAGGTAATAAAGACACGGAATTTAATCAGCGAGAGAAAGTACTGGCAGAGCTTAAAAAGCTGACTCGTGCAGATATGATCCGTTTCGTTGTAAATGAGCTAAAACCTAGAACAGCAAACCGTTTGGTTATGCATTCTCAAGGTCTGGCTCACATCGATGAACCGCGCATTCACTTAGGTCAGGAAATTGGCTCAATAGAAGAGTTTCAGCTACGACCAAAAGATTGCGGACTGGGATAAAAGATTTTGGTATCGAATAAAATTGGCAGAAATTTGAAATAACGCAATTGCAGCTTATGCTCTAATTAGCTTATGCTCCAATTGGCTTATACTCAAATTACAACAACTTGCATATGAGGCACCTATGAAAAAATTCCTATTAATTGCTGCAGTTCTACTTCCATTCGCATCAGCTCATGCAGAAATCACAGTGAAAGGTGATGACTTTGAGCTAAGCAAAGACTGTGTTCGCTTGAGCGGTGACAATATCTCTGTGAAGTCAGATGACTGTACTTCTAAAAATTGGGATAAAGACAAGAAGGGTAATGCGAGCGTTCACGGTGATGACAACCCAGGTCAGGGTCACAAAGATAAAAAAGACAAGAAGAAATAAGCTCTTCTGCCCAATAAAGAAAGGCTTGCGAGATGCAAGCCTTTTTGTTTTTAACGTTGTTCAGCGCTGAGAATTAATAAAACGTACGTTCTTCACCCGCTCGGGTGAGTAAGCCGTCACAAGGTGCAAATCGGTCACCGTATTTCGATGCAAATTCATTCATTTTCTCGACCAGCTCTTTCAAGCCATACTGATCCATATAACGGAAAGGACCACCCAAGAAAGGTGGGAAGCCAATACCGAAAATCGCACCAATATCACCATCGCGTGGCGAACGAATAATACCGTCATCTAAACAGCGTACCGCTTCATTCAACATTGGCAGCACACAGCGCAGGGCAATATCGTTGTCGCTGAGCTTAGACTCAGGCTCAAGTTTCAATAGCTTATAGACAGACTTATCGACTTCTTTCTTCTTACCTTTGTAGGTGTAAAAGCCTTTGCCACTCTTACGGCCTTTACGACCGTCGTTAAGCAAAGTATCGAATACATCCGGACCTTTGAAACGCTCGCCCAATTCATTGACCAGAATCGGCATGATTTTAGCGCCAATATCCACGCCTACTTCATCAAGCAGTGTGATTGGCCCAACCGGGAAGCCAAAATCCAGTAACGCGTTATCTATCTTTTCTATCGGCTCGTTTGCCAGCAAGATATGCGCAGCTTCGTTCATGTAAGGTGCAAGAATGCGGTTTACGTAGAAGCCAGCTTTGTCCTTGACTACGATTGGCGTTTTGCCCTGTTTCTTGGCTAACGCAACAACCGTAGAAATGGTTTCGTCTGATGTGGTTTCATGCGGGATAACCTCCACCAGCGGCATTTTCTCTACCGGACTGAAATAGTGCAGACCGACAATATTCTCTGGACGTTTAGCTTTTTCTGCAATTTTATGGATTGGCAGTGACGATGTGTTGGTCGCAAAAATGGTATCTGGCTTCGCGTTTGCTTCAATATCCGCGACCATTTGCTGTTTCAAATCAAGGTCTTCAAACACCGCCTCAATAACTACATCAATCTGGTTGAAACTGGTGAAGTCTACGCCACCCGAAAGCTGCATCATTTTTGCTTGGAGATCCGCTTTAGAGAGAATGCGACGCTTACGTTGCTTGTCGAACAACTTGTAGTTGTAGTTCAGCGCATTTAAGACCCCGTCATTGCTCACATCTTTAATGCGAACCGGCACTTTAGCTTTCGCAACGGAGACATGACTAATGCCAGCGCCCATCAAACCACCACCAAGTACACCGACTTTTTTCACGGCTGCAGGCTTAGCATCCGTGCCGTGTTCTTTCTTCATCTCTGTGGTAGCAAAGAAGATGGAACGCAGCGCTTTCGATTCTGAGCTCATAACCAGTTCGCCGAAGCGCTTCGCTTCAAGCTCCTGGCCTTTAACGAACCCTTTCTCCAAACCATGCTGGATCACTTCCAAAATCGCCACTGTAGCAGGATAATTGCCTCGGGTTTTTTCGTTGGTTTTCTTCGCGGCTTGCTCAAATACAAACTTTCGCCCTAACCCGCTGCCCGACATCAGCTTTTCTTTGGTCGACTGCTTTTTCTTACCTTTGCTTTTGCCTTTGTCGATAAATTGCTTAGCGACATCAAGCAAAATAGTCTCTGGTACACAGGCATCTACTACTCCAAGCTTTTTCGCTTTTTTAGCGCGGAGCTGTTTACCCGTCAGGATTAAATCAAGTGAAGGTAGCAGACCAATTAGTCGAGGAAGTCGCTGTGTACCACCAGAGCCTGGTAGCAAGCCTAACTGTACTTCTGGCAGACCTAAACGAGTGATGTCGGATTCCGTACAAACGCGATAGTCACACGCCAGAGCAAGCTCTAAGCCACCTCCGAGACAAGGGCCATGAATAGCAGCAACGACCGGATAAGGCAGGTCAGACAATTGTTGGAAGAGTTCTTGTCCTTGTTTTGCCAATGCTTCCGCTTCGCTTGCGGTGGTACATGCGTCAAGCATGCGTACATCGGCACCCGCAACAAAGTTATCTGGCTTCAGGGAATGAATAATCACCCCTTTGACTCCAGTTGAGTCTTTTAGCTGCGCGAAGATTTCCTGCATTTCTTCAACAAAAGCCGCCTGTAGCGTGTTCATCTTTTCATTAGGCACATCAATGGCCAACCAGGCGATATTCTGCTCGTCAATCTTTAGACTAAATGCTTTTTGCTCGCTCATTACTCAACCTCCAGAATCATTGCCGCACCAAGACCACCCGCCGCACATGCGGTGTTCAATGCAATACCACCACCTCGACGTTTTAGCTCGCGCAGTGTTTGCGTCATCATGCGTGCGCCCGTTGCTGCAAACGGATGTCCATAAGCAATCGAACCACCAAGTACGTTGAATTTATCCATGTCGATTTCACCAATGGCTTTTGAACGGCCAAGGTTTTCTTGAGCAAACTTATCAGAGGCAAACATTTTCACGTTAGCCAGCGCTTGAGCCGCAAAGGCTTCATGCATATCAATCAGAGTCAGATCCGACAATTCCAGCCCTGTATTCTCCAATACCTTCGCCGTCGCGTAAGAAGGGCCCATTAACATGTCGGTCTCTACGCCAATAGCAGAGAAAGCGTAGCCGCGAATGTAGCCAAGGATTTCCATACCAAGCTCTTTCGCTTTACCTTCGCGCATGAGCATCACAGCAGCACCACCATCAGTCAGAGGCGTGCTATTTGCTGCGGTTACGCTGCCATATTGACGGTCAAATGCCGGGCGAAGTTTTGCGTATCCCTCTAACGTAGAGTCATGACGAACATTATTGTCTTCTGAAATCCACTTTTTGTACGGTTCAGGGAAAGCGGTCATGACTTCACCTTGAATCTTGCCCTCTTTCCACGCTTGCGACGCCAGAGTATGAGAACGGTGTGCCAGAGCATCTTGCTCTGCACGAGAAATACCGTGTGTTTTCGCCATCTGCTCTGCCGTTTGCCCCATCGACAAACCCGTCGAGTACTCAGCAACCGCAGGAGGAACTGGCATTAAATCTTTAAAGCTAAGGTTTCTAAGCACATTGAGCTTTTGGCCGAGCGTTTTGGTCTTGCTAAGAGCCAGCAGGTTGGCTGCAAGCTTTTTGGATACGCCAATCGGTAGTACCGATGAGGAATCAGCGCCACCCGCGATACCGATATCAATCGTGCCTGCCATGATGCTTTCTGTAACATTAACGGCGGCTTGAAAACTCGTGGCACATGCACGAGTCACACTGTAAGCATCGGTATGGACGTTCATTCCCGTCCCCAATACGATTTCACGTGCAATATTTGGTGCCTCTGGCATTTGTACAACCTGTCCAAATACCACTTGTTCTATTAATTTCGGATCAAGATCGGTTCGAGCAAGCATTTCACTTACTACCATCTTCCCTAAATCGACTGCTGGCACTTGGCTAAATTCCGTGCTTTGACGAGCAAAGGGAGTTCGAAGCCCCGCGACAATAGCAACGCGTTCACCATGACGCGTCTTTACTTCCTGCTTGCCCATTGTTTCTCCTTAATTAACAAGAGGTCTGACCTGATGCATTGTAATCAACTTGTTAAATTTATCAAAGGTGCGTTTAGATAAACGTGAAGCAAGTAGATCAATTACTCTAAAGCACCGCCAATAGCGATTTTAAAACGTTACAATGGCTATAAGTCACCTAATATCTGGATTTAAGTAAACTTTTCGCCAAGTGTAATAAAGATTGATCACAAACCGGATGCCTAGATAAATACTAGCTTTTGGCTTTGATTGATATGAAATACATTATGCTGACGGCGCGATTAACCGACTATGAACAATGAAGATAGTTGAATAAGAACTGGGTTAGAAAGCGAAATTTAGGTAAAAAAAAACCACACAGAACTGTGTGGTCGGAATATCTATAAAAACAATTAACTTACGCCAATTGAACATTAATCAGTTTCCTGATTAGGAGAAAGTAAAGTCAGCCTTCAAAAGGAAGTGTCATCTTGCTCAACATGTTAGTCACAAGGACTAACGAGATGACAGGAGTAACTATAACCGCTTCACTGATCGAGTTTTTGAAATAGATCAATTTTATATTGATTTAGCGCTTATCAAGCGATCTATTTTTTCAATCTTCCAAATAAATGCATGGCTACTGGTTTTCTATCTGAGTCGTAATAATGAAACCTGGACCTGACTACTGTGAGACAAAACAGTTGATACTGCTAAACTCTGTATGTCTATCCGAATGACCACACAGTACTGGTTAAATAACAAATGGGGGCTCTTGCAGCCATGTTAAAAATGTTTGGAAAGAAAAATTCCAACAGTCCGGTCAACTCTGATATGGACAAACAAAGAAAATATGAATCGCTCGTTCGGGGCTATCATCGTGATTTATATCGCTATGCTTACTGGCTATGTAAAGATAAAGCGGTTGCCGAAGATTTGGTGCAAGAAACCTGTCTTCGCGCATGGAAATCTCTAGATAGCTTGCTGGACGAAAAAGCGGCAAAGTCTTGGCTTATTACCATATTAAGACGAGAAAATGCACGCCGGTTCGAACGCAAACAATTTGATTTAGTTGATATCGATGACTATGGCAATGATGCAAAGGTCAGCGACGACCCTCATCACCAGCAAGAGTGGCTTCAGGCACAGATCATGAAATTAGACGTCGAATATCGTGAACCTTTATTTCTGCAAGTCGTAGGCGGTTTCAGTGGAGAAGAGATCGGCGACATACTGGAACTGAACAAAAACACTGTGATGACTCGACTATTTCGTGCTCGTAATCAACTTAAAGAGATGTTGGATTCTCAAGATACAAAGAGAGGACAAAAAAATGGATGATTTAGAATTTCGTCGTCGTATTTTGTCGGATCCAAAACAGAAGGATGAAGAGATACTGCAAGCTTTGGCTGACAACAGTGCTAACCATAAGTTTGTTGAAGACGTTTTGGATCTCGATGAAAAAATCAAACAGGCTATGAATGTCGATGTGCCTGAAGATCTTGCTGACAAAATTTTGTTCAGCCAAAGTTCGAGCTCTCTTGAACAAAACGTTGTCCGCCCTACTTTTGCTAAGAAGGCAATGGCTTTGGCTGCATCGTTAGCATTTACAGCTGGCTTGTTAGTTGGTCAGGTCAACTGGAGCAATATTCTCGTCTCACCGGCACATGCTACATTGGCGGATACAGCAATCAAACATGTAATAGACGAAGAGCCTTTTGTCCGTCACTTGGACGAAGATGTGCCAAGCACATTCATCAACGCCAAAATGTCTCCGCTGAATTTTAAGTTTAACCAGAACTTTCCTTACCACGTCTATTACTTAAATCACTGTGGATTCGGAGAGTCTAATGCCGTGCATATGGTTTTTCAGGGTTTAAAAGGCAAAGTCACCATGTTCATTACCAGAATCCCAAGTGAGCAAGCTGTCGACTTCAACAAAGAAGGCATGAGTGGCGTCGTTCAACCTATAGGTAGCGCAAGTATGATCTTGGTCGGTCAACAAGGCGAGGATATCAATGTGATCGCCAGTAAACTGACCCCTCTAATCCAACCTATGTAATAAGTTGAAACATAATTAGTGTAAAACCCATTAGCTGCCGCCTAGTGTGACCTCTATGCGGCAGTTGTGTATTTGTAGGACGCAAACGTTTACCGCCTACAACCCGTCGCAGCGCCATTAGAGTATTAACTCTAAATATTGCAATTTAGATGTCATTTCCCTGCATTTAGCATCATTTTTATAATTTTTCCTAAATTTTATCCAATGGTCGGATTTGTTAATAACATTCTTGTGACTACTATCTGCGCCACTGAGCAAAAGCTCGAATTATCGTCCAAAGAGACGAATCTAATAAGGAAAAACACATGACTTATAATAAGCGTCTGTTCAAAAAGACTCTCTTAGCAGTAACGGTAGCTTTTGCCTCAGGTCAAACGATGGCAGCAGGTTTCCAAATTAATGCCCAATCAGCGACTGGCCTTGGCCGTGCCTTTGCTGGTGATGCAGTTATCGCAGACAACGCTTCAGTAATGGCGCGTAACCCAGCAGCAATGGCGCTGTTTGACAAAATGGAACTGTCTGTTGGTTTTGAAACCATTACTTCACTTATTGAAGTGAAAAATGCCACTTACAACATTAACGGCAACAACATCCCTGTTGGAGACGTTGACGATGTAGGTGACACTGCTCTTGCGCCAAACATTCACCTAATTGTACCGGTAAACGACAAGTTTGCCTGGGGTGTGAATGCCTACTCTAACTTCGGTACAAAGACTGAATTCTCTGACAGCTACGTAGCGGCTGAATACGGCGGCCTGACCGACGTGAAAAGCGCTAACTTTGGTCTGGCGGGTTCTTACCGTCTGAACGACCAATGGAGCTTTGGTGCTGGCCTTGATGTGATTTACGGTAAAGGCACAATGAAACGCGTAACGAGCTCTGCTCTTGCTGCTGTAAACCCTGCTCTAGGTGGTGCAACGCTTCTTGATGTTGATTCTGCTGACGGTTGGGCCGTAGGTTTTAACGTAGGTACCGTATTTGAGCTAGACGAAAATAACCGTTTTGGTTTTGCATACCACTACAGCCCAGAATTTGAAGCAAAAGACGACGAAGGCCAAAAGATCACGCTACCTCTGCCAGACATGGCTGAGTTCTCTGGCTACCACAAAATCAAGGACACCAAGTTCGCGGTACACTACAGCGTACAATACATTGGCTGGAAAGACTTTGACCAGATTGATTTTGAAAACCTAGATCAAGGTATGCTAACTGGCAGCTACGCTAAACAATATCAATGGCAAGACGGCTGGCACTACGCGATTGGTGGTACTTACTTCCTAAACAATGACTGGACGCTTCGCGCTGGTTACATGTACGACACTAGTGCACAAGACAATGTAACGTCTATTTCTGTACCAGATTCAGACCGTCAGTGGTTCTCAACTGGTTTCACTTACCATCTTGACAGCAAAGCTAACATCGACTTTGGTTTCACATACCTAATGGGTGATGACATTAAAGTTAACGAGAGCACGACTATTATCCCTGGCATGCTGTCTACTGGCGTAAGTGCAACAACTCACGCAGACGCGATTCTAGTTGGCTTACAGTACAGCCGTAGCTTCTAATTGACGTATTAGTCGCTATTGCAAAAACTTTGTATATAAAAGGCTGGATTTCCAGCCTTTTTTCTTATCTGCGAGTTATTCTACGCTCGATTTCAGTGAACACGTGTATCTAAATACCTCCATTAGGACTCACAACTGTTCGCTGAATATCTTTCACAACTCCTTTACAGCTAGGCTTTTAGTCTTCTATAAGATAATTGGTCAGAATTTAATACTAAAAACGTGTCCTTTCTGGATTTTCATTTCTAAAGTAAAAGCTCTATCTTTAAAATTTTACCCCACGTTTAAAATAATTCAGCGAACACAAAATGAAAACCAACAAGACCCTTCTTTCTATGACAGTAGCACTAAGTCTGCTGGGCACAGCAAGCGCGACTCATGCAGCCGGTTTCCAACTTGCGGAGTTCTCTGCAACAGGCTTAGGCCGCGCATACGCAGGTGAAGCAGCAATGGCAGATAATGCAAGTGCACAATGGCGAAACCCGGCGATGCTCACTTACTTAGAAGGCACACAAGTATCTGTTGGTGCTATCTATGTGAATCCAAATCTTGATGTAGACGGTGACGTCGATTTCTACGGCAATAACATTCCAGCGTCTTCTGATGACTTCGCTCACGATGCAATCATCCCTAACTTCTACCTATCGCATCAGTACAACGACGAGTTCGTTGTCGGCTTAGCGTTGGGAACCAACTACGGTATGGAAACGGATCTTGGTACTGGTTTTGCGGCGTCACACTTCGGCAACGAAGCCAGCGTGACCACAATGGAAGTCAACCTGAATGCAGCCTACAAGATTAACAACGCTGTAAGTATCGGCGGGGGCGTTCGCTATATCCTTGGTGAAGGTAGCTTTGGCGCAACAACACCTGCCACAAATGCATTGGGTCTTCCTCAAGATACTACGCTGAAGTACATGGAAGGTGATGATACCGCTTGGGGTTGGCAAGTCGGTACGGCATGGCAGATCAACGACAATAACCGCATCGGCTTCGCATACAAATCAGAAGTAGAACTGAAGTTGAAGGGTCATGCTGAAGGTCTTGGTTTTGGCTTTGGTACCCAACTGCCACAAACCCGCGACAATGGTTACATGTACCTGACGCTACCAGCGACTGCGGAGCTGGCAAGCTACCACCAGATTACTGAACAACTTGCCCTGCACGCGAGTTTTAACTGGACTGACTGGAGCTCATTCGAAAAACTGGAAGCCCACCTTGATACCGCAGGTACGCACATGGTTAAAGTTGAAAACTGGGAAGATAACTACCGTTTTGCGTTAGGTGCGACCTACCAGCTTCAGCCGCAACTGGCGTTAAGAACAGGTATTGCGTACGACACATCAGCCGTTAGCGATAAAAACCGTACTATCACTATTCCAGAAACCGATCGTACCTGGCTAAGTATTGGCGCAACATACGACTGGACAAAAGATTTCAGCTTAGATGCAGGTTTCACTTACATCATCGCGAAAGATGCCTCAATTACAGAGTCACGCGGTTATGATTCGGACAACACAGCAGAGCAAGTTGGTGGTCAGTTTGTAGGTGAAACAACGGGTAACGTTTGGTTGATTGGTCTTCAGGCGAACTACCGTTTCTAATCGAAGACACCATTGAAGAAAAAAGGCTTAGCAACTGCTAAGCCTTTTTCATATAACGTTTTTTTAACTGAAGCGGTTTAAAACTCGTCTAAATATTCGTCCAGATAAGCTTCTTCTTCTGCGTCGACTTCTTTGACAGTCTCCACTTCTGCTTTAAAGTTTTGGCGCTGGATATAAATATCACGAGTCAAAACATAAGGATCTGGTGAGTTGTCCAGCTGCGCTTCCTGAGAAACAAGCAACGCACGTTTTTCCATGCCTTCGAAAGCCCATTTACCAAGGCTTGCCCAGAAGTTTAGGTAGGTCAGAGGGACATACATACTGTCTACTGTATCGGTGACTTCACGCAGCGTGTAAGGGCCGTATCCCGGAACCATAAAGTAAGGTCCGTTGCCTACACCGTAGTGACCGACGGCATCACTGAAAACTTTTTCATCGTATTTGGTAATTCCCGCGGCGGTGGCGACATCCACCAGACCAAGGAGACCAAACGTGGAGTTAAGCCAGAATCGATTAAAGTGATCGACGGCTTTACCACCATTACCCATCAGCAGATTGTTCACCATACTTGCTGGCTCGTCTAAGTTCGCCAGAAAGTTAGCAATACCATAACGGATAGGTGTAGGCGTGTATTCCACATAGGCTAATGACACCGGACGTACTAAATACGGATCCAAGTAATCGTAGTTAATGTCCCACATGGCACGGTTAAAGCCTTCCAACGGATCGTACGCATCAGAAGTCGTTTGATTTGTTTCTTCTGTTGCTGCCTCCTCAGGCGCACTTGAACAGCCAACCAGTCCAATTGCTAACAGCATCAAGAAGATGGATTTACCCTTGTTATACATTCTATGTTCCATAACGACTATTAATATACTTAAGCAACCTTGCTATAAAATTCATGACTCAGATACAGTTTAGAAGTCACTTAAGTATAAAAACAAGGCCAGCATAAGCTGGCCTTTGTCATTCTACTCGATAGTTTAGAGCCATACCACTATACGGATATGACTCGCAACTTTTAAAATTGCTTATTGATAATAACTTCAACAGGTTGCCCGAACTCTACGACACCACTCTCACCGTGCCAGTCATGATCACGGGTTGCCACGTTACCATCAGAATCAACGCGTACACGCACCAAAAGCTTATCCAATGAAGACAACTTTGAACCTTGCATCATGGCATTGCCATCATCCAGTACCACTGTTCGCGGGAATGATGCTAACGGGTAACGAGCCGCAGCTACTGGCATTGGAGAGCCATCAGCACGGTGGACAGATACGATAAGTACTCCGTTAGGATCGACCTGAGCTTCAGGAGCAAGACTGATGGTAACCGCCACGCTTTTATCCGGAGAAACCGCTTCGCCCATTTGTTTACGCGCACTATCAATACTGCGAGAAAGCATCTCATAGCGGCTATCTTCAGGACCGATCATCTGTTGCATTACGCCCCAGTATTTGATCGCTGCTGGATAGTCTTGACGTTCAAACGCATCGAATGCAAGCAGCGAGAAGACACGCAGATCGACTCTATCCTGCTGAACCAGCTGGCCCAAAAGAGAGCGCGCGGTATTCTGATCCAATTCTTCCTGAGAAAGCATCAGAGCTTGCGCATACCCCAGCATAATATCCGGGTCTTGAGGCTCAAGGTTGTACGACTTTTCCATGGAATCGATCGCAGTGGTCACATCACGATTCGCCAAAGCAATACGTCCCAGCAACAACCAACCGGTTGAATCTTCCGGTTGATAATGCAGACGAGTACGCAATGCTAAGGTTAAATCTTCCATCTCTTGATCACTTAGAGGTTCAGATGAAGACGACATCAGCTTTTTCGACAACTCAGGTAAGTTTGCCGACACTTCTTGCCACCTAACCACTTCTTGAGATGCGCCAAATTGGTAATACAAACCGTAACTCAAGACAACAGTCAGCACCACAGAAGGAACCAATACCGCGATAGGAGAAATTTTTGTTTCTTTGTGCCCTTTATCGCCTGGAATATCATCTAGCAATGATTGTTTAAGATCCGAAATCAGGTCTTCCTGGCTTTCAACCAAACCTTCTTCGGTCTCTTCTTGAAGCTCTGATAAACGATCTTTGTAAAACGCTTTATTAAGTTCATCGCGTAGTACTTCATCGTTGTTCGCTTTTTGTTTTAGTAACGGCATGGCTACTAGAGCACAAGCGATCAGCGTAAGAACAACAGTAGATATCCAAAATAGTGTCATTACTTCTTATCTCCGTCGTTCTCTTCTTCAAGCAGTGCTTTGAGGCGAGCTTCTTTTTGTTCGTCCCACTTTTCATCACTATTTGCGACGACTTTTGCTTTTATTTTGCGACTACGTAATACGATCAAAGCAAAGCCACCCAGTACAACAGAAAGCGGCCCCAGCCATAAGATAGCCGTCGCAATGGTGAATGGCGGATTGTAAGTCACAAAGTTACCGTAACGCGCCACCATGTAATCAACGATCTCTTCCTTAGACTTGCCTTCTTTGGTCATTTCATACACTTTATGGCGTAAGTCTTGAGCAAGCTCGGCATTAGAATCAGAGATCGTGTTGTTCTGACATTTAGGGCAACGCAGGGTGTGACTTAACTCTTTGAACTGCTGTTCTTGTTTGAGGTTGTCAAACTCGTACACTTCAATGGCAGCTTGAGCCGCTAACGAGAACGTCAATGCTGCAAATATGGCTAAAATCACCTTTTTCATAGCTTCGCCTCCTCAACCAACTGATTGTAAAGCGGTTCTAATGTATCAGCCCAATTGCGTGGATTGACATCCCCAACATGGCGATAACGAACAACACCATTAGCATCGATAATGAAAGTTTCCGGTGCTCCGTAAACGCCTAAGTCCAGACCAAGCATACCGCTGCCGTCAAACAAACTGATCAGGTAAGGATTACCCAAATCATTCAACCAACCTACTGCTTTAGTGCGATCATCTTTGTAGTTCATACCGATGATCTTGACACCTTTACCAGCCAGTTCATTCAGATACTTATGCTCTGCATAACAGGTTGGACACCAGGTAGCCCAAACGTTGAGCAGTAAAGGTTCGCCTTTGAAAATAGATTGATCGTATTCTTTACCCGGCTCTGCCAAATCTTCAAGGTGAAAGGCTGGTACAGGTTTACCCACCAATACCGACTCAAGTTTTGTCGGGTCATCACCCTCTTGGTTACGCATCAACTGGGTTGCAAAGATCCCCGCTAGGACCATAAAAGCGACTAACGGGATAAACAAGACTTTCTTATTCATATTGTGCGACCTGCTCCTTTGCCTTAGCACTCTTCTTAGATGACTTACGGAAGCGGTAACGCTTGTCTGAAATAGCCAGACCACCACCAATTGCCATGATCAAAGCACCAGCCCAAATCCAACGAACGAACGGTTTGTAGTAAATACGTACAGCCCATGAGCGGTTGTCTTCTAAACGCTCACCCATCGCAATGTAAAGATCTCGCGTTACGCCACGATCAATCGCTGCTTCTGTCATCATAGACTTAGCAGTACGGTAGAAACGCTTCTCTGCATGCAGCGTATTGACGTAGTTACCGTTATGCGTAACTTCAAAATCCGCGATATAACCATCGTAGTTAGGGCCATCTTTGTCTCGCAAGCCAGAGAAATAGAAGTCATAACCCTGGATTTGGAAGTGTTCTCCCGGAGCCAAACGCACATCACGCTCAATGCTGTAGTTCTGCACCATCGCGATACCGATAACGGTTACCGCCAAACCAATGTGACCTAACATCATTGCCCAGTGACTGCGCTGCAACTTACCTACGCCTTCGACGAAGCTATGTCGGTGAGTCGCACGCTCGTGAAGCTCGAAGCCGTGCATGACGATGATCCAAATCGCCATTACCCAACCGATGTAAGCCATAATTTGGAAGAAGTCTGCGAATAGGTATACGCAAACCGCTGCCAGTACCAGAGCGGTCACGCCAGAGATCATCATCGGCTTAACGATTGATGACAATTGATCTCGTTTCCAGCGAATAAGCGGACCAATACCCAATAAGAAGGCAAATGGCATCATCAGCCATGCAAACAGCATGTCGAAGAATGGCGCGCCAATTGAGACAGAGCCAAGACCAATTTGCTTGTGCACCAGCGGTAACAATGTACCGACTAAAACAACAACCAGTGCTGCGATCAACAGTACGTTGTTGCCAAGTAAAACGTTCTCTCGCGATACCAAATCGAAGTTACCACGGACACGAACCGATGCGCCTTTTACCGCGAACAGTAGCAGCGATCCGCCGATAACAAATACAAGGAAAGCAAGAATAAACATGCCGCGGGCCGGATCAGAAGCAAACGCGTGCACTGAAACCAAAATACCTGAACGCACCAGGAACGTCCCCAGCAGACTCAATGAGAATGCAGAGATAGCAAGCAGTACTGTCCACGCTTTAAAGGTGCCGCGTTTTTCAGTGACGGCCAAAGAGTGCATCAATGCGGTACCAGCCAACCAAGGCATAAAGGACGCGTTCTCTACTGGATCCCAGAACCACCAGCCACCCCAGCCGAGTTCGTAATATGCCCACCATGAACCTAGCGCGATACCTAGAGTTAGAAATACCCACGCCGCTGTTGTCCAAGGACGAGACCAGCGAGCCCAGGCGGTATCTAAACGGCCCGTCATCAAAGAAGCAATAGCAAATGAGAACGCAACCGAGAAACCTACATACCCCATATAAAGCATCGGAGGGTGAACAATCAGCCCCGGGTCTTGTAGAAGTGGGTTCAAGTCACGACCATCAATAGGGAAGAATGGCAAAGTACGCAGAAATGGGCTTGATGTGAAAATAATAAACATCAGGAAGCCGACCGAAATCATCCCCATTACTGCCAGTACGCGCGCGACAGATTCTTGTGGCATACCGCGGCTGAATGTCGCGACAGCAACTGTCCAAGCCGCCTGAATCAACACCCAAAGAAGTAGTGAGCCTTCGTGCGCACCCCACACCGCGGTTAATCGGTAGTACCAAGGTAGCTGGCTGTTTGAGTTACTTGCCACATATTGCAGGGTAAAATCGTTGGTATAAAAGCCCCAACATAAAATAATGAACGAGAACAACAACATGAGAAACATCGACCACGACAGAGGACGAGCGGTGTTCATCAGCATGGTGTTGTTATTTGATGCCCCCCAGAGTGGCAGTATGCTCAGCAGCACTGCCATCGCAAGCGATAGTATGAGGGCAAAGTGACCGATTTCTGCAATCATTGGCCGCTTCCTTGTGTCTGCTCAGAGCTGTACTTCATTGGTTCATGCGTCTTTTCCATCGCTGCGGCGATTTCTGGCGGCATGTAATCTTCATCGTGTTTTGCTAGTACTTCAAATGCTTCAATAGTGGTCGCATCACGCAAAACACCTTGTGCAACAATACCCTGCCCCTCACGGAACAAATCCGGAAGAATACCTTCATAAACTACGGTCACTTTCGGGCCGATATCGTGTAGGTCAAAACTGACTTTCAAAGAGTCAGGATCACGACGAACTGAGCCGTTTACTACCATGCCACCGATACGTAGACGTTGACCAACTTCAGGTTTAGTACCATCCGGCTTACCATTGACCAATTCCGTAGGCGTGTAGAAAAGGTCCATATTCTGGTTGAGCGCGTAAAGCATCAAACCAATGGTGGCACTAATACCGACAAAGATAGCCAGTACAATACCTAGCCTCTTTTTACGTCTCGGGTTCATAAGGTGTTCTCCATATTCTTCGCTGCGTCAATTCGAGCTTGACGGTCTATTTTTGCTTTCACTTCATTCAATAATGCATCACCGCGACGAAGGCTGGTGATTAAGAGAATCAGCATCGATAGAAAAGTGATGCCAAATGAGCTCCATACGTATGATGCGTAGCCACCCATGGCAAAAAAGTCGCTCAGAGATTCAAAATACATAATTCACTACCTCACTGAGTTTTTTCTGTTGCAATTTGACGTACCCAAGGGCGGTGACTCTCTTTGCTGATGATTTCATTTCTGAAACGCACCATCGTCACAGCGCCAAAGAAGAACGCAAAACCAAAGATATTCAGCAGCAGCGGCCAGAGCATGTCAGCTGAGATGGATGGTTGTTCGAATTTTGTGATGGTTGCGCCTTGGTGTAGCGTATTCCACCATTCCACAGAAAAGTGAATGATCGGTAAGTTCACAACACCAACGATCGCTAGAATACCTGCTGCTTTTGCTGCGGTCTTCTGGTCGTCAAAAGCATGATAAAGCGCAATAACACCCAGATATAAAAAGAGAAGAATGAGCTCAGAAGTGAGGCGAGCATCCCACACCCACCAAGTCCCCCACATCGGCTTACCCCATACAGCACCGGTCACAAGTGCGATAAAGGTGTATACCGCTCCGATAGGGGCCATTGCTAACGCCGCCATATCTGAAAGTCGAACTTGCCATACCAAACCGATGAAAGCAGCAATTGCCATCGACAGGTAAGCCCCCATAGACCACATTGCAGACGGGACATGGATATAAATGATTCGGAAACTATCACCCTGTTGGTAATCTGAAGGCGCAAATGCCAGCCCCCAAATGGTACCTGCCGTTAAAAATACGAGGGCCAATACAGAAAACCAAGGCAGAAACTTACCACTAAGGCGGTACGCTGCTTCAGGCTTGGCATAAGGATGTAGCCATTTCCACATATTTCAATCTCACTTTTGCTTTATAGGGGCACAATCTCTGAGGCCGAAGCCATCGCTGTGCTTTAATCATTATTTAAGTCCTATTAATACCAATCGTAGTAAAGGACTATTTGGTTAATGTTAGTTAACACTAACTCGCAACGCTGCACTTATTGCAAATGGTGTGAGGGTCATCGCCCCCATCAGCATCGCGCCTAGCACCGCCAGTTGGCCGTTATACGCTACACCAAGCGCTGCGGCATCAATGGCAGACGTTGCAAAAATCAGAATCGGGATATAGAGCGGAAGAACGAGTAAACTTAAAAGTACCCCACCCTTTTGTAGCCCAACCGTCAGTGCCACCCCAATGGCACCAATAAAACTTAACGCCGGTGTCCCGATACATAACGTAAGTACAACCGCCAGCCAAGTATCGAAATCCAGAGAAAGTAAAACCGCCAACAGAGGACTTATCAAAATCAGAGGCAATCCTGTTAACAGCCAATGTGCTATGACTTTCGAAATCACCACAAGTTGCAATGGAATAGGCATAAGCATCATTTGCTCTAATGCACCATCCTGAAAGTCGTCACGAAACAGCCGCTCCAATGATAATAATGCAGACAACAATGCAGCAACCCAAACAATGCCTGCTGAAATACGTGCTAACAAATTAGGCTCGGGGCCAATACTCAGAGGAAACAATGTGATAACAATAATAAAGAACCAAAGTGGGTTCAGAATGTCGGCTTGACGGCGATACGCAATCAAGAGTTCACGACGGATAATAGTAGTCATGGCCGATATCATATTAATCACCCAGTTTTATTTTTCTAAGTTTCGGGCTATCAGAAAACATATCTTGGTGTGTGGTCAAAATCACAATTCCACCATTATCAGCATGATTAGCAAACAAAGCCTCTAACACTTTGACACCTTGCTTATCTATCGCCGTAAGTGGTTCATCCAGAATCCACAAGATTTGCTTGCTTAGCCAAAGCCTCGCCAGCGCTACGCGGCGTTGCTGACCAGCTGAAAGTTGAGCGACGGGAATATCTTCTCTTCCTGCTAACCCAACTTGAGTTAACGCAGTAAAGATTTCTTCATCGGAGATTTGGTTGTTATGAATAGACTGGTAAAAACGTAAGTTTTCTAATGCGGTAAGTTCACGTTTTACGCCCGTTTGGTGTCCCAGAAACAGTAGATCCCGGTGAAAGATGTCACGAGACTTTTCAACCTCTTCTCCCTTCCATTTGATAATACCGTCTTCTCTGTCGCCTAACCCTGTAACAATGCGTAATAACGTCGTTTTGCCCGTTCCGTTTCGCCCTTCAATCTGGACTAGTTCGCCTGGTTTTATCGTAAATTTCAGGTTTTCAAACAGGACCCTTTCGTCACGGATCGCAGTAAGGTTAGACACTTCTAACATAGGGCTTCAACTAAATAATGAACGAGCGGCTATATTAGCACAGCTTAGATAAGACGAAACAGAACAAGAGCCAAGAGATGTAAGTAAGTTCATGAATTTTTGTTAACTTACTTACACAATTCGATAAATATAACCATAAATGGTTATAAAGATTAATGAGGATGAGGCCTTAATTTCATAAGGGAGAAAACCTACCGTTTTGGGCGGTAGATTAAAAAAAGAAGCCGAAGCTTCTTTTATAACTAACGTCGCATACCTGACGATGGATGCCTCGACATCTCTGAAGGACGGCTACTGAGTGGCGGAATTTTCTCTTTCCCGGCCAGCTTTTTCTGTAGCGATAACATTAGCTCAGCTTCAGCTTTAGGTAATTCGCACTCTTCAATCAACTCGTTAATATCCGCGCCGAGTTGAACCATTTTGGAGGCTCGGCTATACAAGCGCCCGTCTGTATCGGCATGTTCCAGCTCGCGAATACGCTCGTTGAGGTGCTGGATAATATCTTGTTGCTCGGTAACCTTTTGCCCTAAGCCAACAACCACAGATCGAACTTCCAGTAGCTGCTTGCTCAGTTTCTGTACTTCTTTCTCAGTGTGTCGAGTTTGGGCTCTTTGCTGTTCGATTTTTCTTTGCAAACCGGAGCGAATACGCAGTTGCAAAACCAGCAGTACGAGCACTACAAAAGCGACACCACCAGCAATGACGGGGATAGATAAAAAATTCACTTCAGCCATGATCATTCAGCCAATTACAGATGAGCCATGTCATCCCATTCGTCTTCAGTCAATAGCTTGTTCAAATCAACCAGGATAAGAAGCTTGCCATCGCGATTACTAACGCCTTGAATGAACTTCGCACTCTCGTCAGTACCCACAGAAGGTGTGGTGTCGATCTCAGAAGAACGCAGGTAAACCACTTCAGCAACACTGTCGACCAGAATACCAATCACCTGACGCTCAGATTCGATAACGATGATACGTGTATTATCCGTCACTTCGCCTTCAATTAAGCCAAAGCGTGAACGCGTATCGATAACAGTAACCACGTTACCACGCAGATTAATAATACCCAGCACGTAATCTGGCGCACCAGGTACAGGTGCAATTTCTGTATAACGAAGAACTTCACGTACTTGCATAACGTTAATGCCGTACGTTTCTTCTTCTAGCTGGAACGTCACCCACTGAAGCACTTCGTCATTTGTGGCATCTTTCTTCACTTCAACTTCAAAAGCTTGAGACATAGTTAATCCTCGTTAATGTCGTTCCCGACTTCATTCTAATTCATTGATTTGACATCTAAACCCGCGTTTAGCATGTCAATGAGTGCTTGGACGTGAATTAAAGCACACATTTTTTCTTTCACCATGCCCGCTAACCATGGGCGTTTTCCCGCCTTTTCACGCCAGCGAACGTTGTCGACATTGAGTGTCTCAGTTCCCATCAACTGGTTACTGGCTAACCCCCACATGCTCTCACCAAGCATGACGACATATTGGTAGTTATCTTTGTATTCTTCCCCGCAAAGCTTGTCGGCCATCACCCACTTTGCGGTATCAACCACATCAAACTTTTGCTCTCGACTGGTCTGTAGCCCCAAATACCATTCGGGTTTACCAATCAAATGATTCAGTTCAGTGATACGATGAATGCCACCTAGCTCATCGAGAGCAACCGCAAACATCACTTCGTTCACATCGAAGTAAAGCACCTGAAAATCTTCACTTCGATGAGTCGTTTCCCATGAGCTTGCTAAAACTTTGGACTCAGAAGCCACTGCCAGTTCTGGCTCAGGTTCGATAACTTGTTCGAGTTCTGGTTGAACCGAGATTATTTCAGGCTGGTTTACTTCGATAACTGGCACTTCGGTAACCCATTCCTGAACTTCTTCCTCGTCCTCAACAGGTTGCGACACCGCCACTGAACTCGGCTTAGCTTGCTGAGCAATCGCCATAGTGTTCTGAGCCAGAATCTCTTCGATATCCAGTTCATCAACCACATTGGTCGACTCAAGCTGACTTAATAAACGCTCTACGTCTTCTAAGTTCGGGGCTTCCAGCTCTGAGGAATAAGATTCTCGAAATGCGGAAGACTCCTCTTGAAGAGGTTGCAACTGCAATTCTGGCTTTGGCTCTGGCTCTGGCTCTGGCTCTGAAGATGCGAGTTCTTGAGCAAGTAAGTCAAATTCTTCATCCAGCTCTTCAAGCTCAGTGTCTTCGTCTAGCAATGCGCAGAAGTAATCATCAAGTGCCTGTTCACTGGATATGACATCATGATTACTCATCGAGCGCTAACCTCTCCAGATAAATCAGTAACTGCTTATACGCAAAGACACCGCGACTGCCAGATGCAAAGTGCGAAACAGGCAGATGCTTCAGGCTCGCATCGCGAAACTTAGTATCAATCGGCACGGCCGATGACCACACCTGATTTGGGTAGTCCTGCTTCAGTTGGGTCAGGGTCTGCAATGAAGCTCGCGTGCGCTTGTCGTACATGGTTGGCACTATCGTGACGTTAAAGCCATTCGGACGTGATTTTTTCATGATACTCAGGGTGCGCATCATGCGCTCAAGCCCCTTCATCGCCAAAAACTCTGTCTGCACCGGAATCAAAATACGGTCACTGGCGGCAAGCGCATTCACCATCATCACACCAAGAATCGGCGGACAGTCAATCAGCACGTAATCATAATCTAGGGAAACCGCTTTGAGCGCTCGCTTCAGGATAAGCCCCATACCACTGCGATTGCCCATCACCCTATCCAGCGTCGCAAGAGACATGTGGGCAGGAATGATGTCCATACCGTCCAGTTCCGTTTTAATAATCAACGGCTTTACGGTTTCATGCGTGAAGGTCTTAAGCTGAAAAAGATCAAACAAGCTTGATGCCACGTTATCAGCGTCATAACCGAGATAAGTCGTAAGTGAACCATGCGGATCGGTATCGACCATAAGCACGCGATGACCTTTTTGACTTAAAAGACCGGCTAATGTCACTGTGGTGGTGGTTTTGCCTACCCCACCTTTTTGGTTAGCTACACTCCAAACGATCATGCTTTATCCTACGCTAACCCCACTTCGACCAGAATGCGCTCAGCAATGCGGTCCAGGGGTAAATCTTCAGACGAAATCCCCGCTTTCGCGACGGCCTGAGGCATACCGTAAACCACACAGCTATCTTCGTCTTGCGCCCAAATGGTTGAACCTGCCGATTTCAACATGCGCGCGCCTTCCCGGCCATCAGCACCCATTCCGGTGAGCACTAACGAGAGCACTTTATCACCGTACACTTTCGCAGCTGAGCCAAAGGTCACATCGACACACGGTTTATAGTTCATTCGATCGCCGCCATCAATAATGCGTAGTCTCGCTACACCTGCGCGGCCATCGACCATCATCTGTTTACCACCCGGAGCGAGATACGCCACGCCAGCTTGCAATGCATCGCCATCCTGCGCTTCTTTCACTTGAATTTTGCACAGCGTATTCAGGCGACTGGCGAAAGCGGCGGTAAAAGTTGCCGGCATGTGCTGAATAAGCACGATCGGATGCGGATAATTCACAGGCAAACGCGTCAAAATCTTTTGCAGTGCCACAGGGCCACCTGTCGACGTGCCGATGGCCGTGAGCTGATATCGTTTTCCGGATGCTCGATACTTCGCCACTGAAGAGCGAGGCTTTGGTGCAGCCGGGATCGGATCGCGCGTAGCAAGCGGTCGAGTCAGTGACGTGGTTGCCGTTGGAGATGTGCGGGCAACAGGACGACGTAAGAAAGCACGCTTAGGCGCAATCTGAATGATGCGCTGCTGAAGTAGCGATACCGCCTCATCACGGTTGCGCGCGATGTCTTCAAATTTTTTCGGTAAGAAATCCAGTGCACCCGCTTCCAGCGCATCCAGCGTTGCTTTCGCTCCATCATGAGTCAGTGACGAAAACATCAGGATTGGCGTCGGTGACGCAGCCATGATTTCACGAACCGCCGTGATACCATCCATCACGGGCATTTCAATGTCCATGGTAATGACGTCAGGCTTAAGAGATTTGGCTTTTTCTACCGCTTCTCTGCCGTTAACAGCAACGTCAATCACCTCAAGGCGCGATTCTGAGTTGATGATTTCGCTAACGCGACGACGGAAAAAACTCGAATCATCAACGACTAGTACTTTAATCGCCATTTTATTCCTTTTCTAAACGACCGCTTCGGTTAAATACGTGAACCCGATGCGTATCGCGTCAGTAAATCAGGCACATCAAGAATCAATGCGATGTGACCATCACTGGTGATTGTTGCTCCCGCCATACCCGGGGTACCTTGCAATAACTTATCCAGCGGTTTGATCACCACTTCTTCCTGTCCAATCAGCGTATCAACGACAAAACCAACACGTTGGCTGCCTATTTGCACGATGACAACATGACCATGACCAGTGCGCTCCTGAACTCGTGGGGACTTAGTCGCCAGCCAGTTTTGCAGATAGAACAACGGGATTGATTTATCACGGACAATAATCGTCAGCTGACCATCGACGACGTTCGTGCGGCTTAAATCTAAATGGAAGATTTCATTCACAGACGCCAAAGGTAACGCGAACGGATGACCACCAACACCAACCATCAGTGTTGGTAAGATAGCCAGTGTCAACGGCACTTTGATGGTAATCTTGGTGCCTTTACCTAGCTCAGAATCAATATCGATTGAACCATTGAGGGTATTGATGGCGGTTTTTACGACATCCATACCAACGCCGCGACCTGAGATATCAGAGATCTTTTCTTTACTTGAGAAACCAGGAGCAAAGATCAAGTTGAAGCATTCTTTATCGGTTAAGCGAGCAGCGGCATCTTCGTCCATCATGCCACGTTTGACGGCGATACCACGAAGTTTGTTCGGGTCCATACCGCCACCGTCATCGACGATCGCCAGTTCAATATGATCCCCTTCCTGAGACGCAGAAAGAATTACTTTACCAGTGCGTGATTTGCCCGCTTTTACGCGATCATCTGGCATTTCAATGCCATGATCGACCGAGTTCCGCACTAAGTGGATCAATGGATCGGCCAAGGCTTCCACCAGGTTTTTATCCAGATCCGTTTCTTCACCGCGCATTTCCAGCACGATGTCTTTATTCAGGTTACGCGCCAGATCGCGAACAACACGCGGGAAACGACCAAACACTTTTTTGATTGGCTGCATGCGCGTTTTCATGACTGCACCTTGCAGATCGGCTGTGACAACATCTAAGTTCGCCACTGCTTTCGACATTTCTTCGTCATTGCTGTTAAGCCCAAGACTTAATAGACGGTTACGAACCAATACCAGCTCACCAACCATATTCATAATGGTATCAAGCGTGGAGGTATCAACACGTACTGTTGCCTCCGCCTGTGGTTTCTTGACCGCGGGTGCCGAAGCTTTGGTTTCTTCCTTCACCGCGACTGGCTTGGCAGTTGGCTGTGGTGCAGGTGCTGCTGTCGCTTTCGGTGCTACTGGAGCTGGGTTTGTAGAGGCGGGCTTAGTCGCCATGTCGAGCTCTTCAACCGATGGTCCTTTACCCGTACCGTGCAGTTCATCGAGTAACTTCTCGAACTCTTCATCCGTCATCAGATCACTGTCGTTATCCGAAAATGATGAAGAACTAACCGGAGCGGCTGGTTCTGGCGATTTTGGTGGCTCAACTGGCGCAGAAGTCGACGAGGATGGGCTCTTACCAACACCATGCAGTTCATCCAGAAGACGTTCAAATTCGTCGTCGGTTATATCACCGCTATCACCGACAGAAGCGTTTGCTTGTGTTGGTGTAGGTTCAGATTTAGAGACACCCGGAGCGCTGCCTTTACCATGCAATTCATCCAGCAGCTTTTCAAATTCGTCTTGAGTAATTTCGTCTACAGAACCAATACTTGAACCAGCAGTCGGTAACGACAGTTCTTGCTGCGGAGCGGCTGGCTCTGATGGAGTCGCAGGCTCTTCAACTGCGATTGTCACTGCCTCATCTTCGGATTCAGGCTTACATAAACGGTGTAGCTCTGCGAGGAGTGCAGGTTCTGCGACTTCTGGCACTTCACGGGCTTGTACTGCCTGGAATTGAGTGTTGACCGTATCCAGCGCCTTAAGCATGGTATCCATCAGGCTTGGCGTTACTGAGCGTTGACCATTACGCAATACGTCGAAAACGTTCTCCGCACCATGGCATGTATCCACTAGCTCAGCTAATGAAAGGAAGCCAGCGCCTCCTTTTACAGTATGGAAACCGCGGAAAATAGCATTGAGTAAGTCTTTGTCTTCCGGGTTGTTTTCCAGTTCTACTAATTGCTCGGAAAGCAGCTCTAGAATTTCGCCCGCTTCAATGAGAAAGTCGTGCAGAATATCTTCGTCTAAATCGTAGCTCATACGTTACCTTTAAAATCCAAGACTGGACAACAAGTCATCGACTTCGTCCTGCGATGAAACCGCATCTTCTCTCAGTTCAGGGTGAAGAATCGGACCCTCGGCTTCACTTGATGGTTTATTCTTTTTATCTGCCGATGTTGTCAAAACTTGAGTCTGTTCTTCTGGTTTGTTACCAGAGAATACGGTGAGGATGTCTACCAAACGGCCTTCCACTTCATTCACCAGTGTGATCACTCGTCGAATGATTTGGCCTGTTAAGTCTTGGAAGTCTTGTGCCATGAGAATTTCGGTCAATTGACCGCGCAATTCGGTGCTGTCGCCTTCTACCTGAACCAAAAGCTTGTCGATACGATGGCAAAGTGCTTTAAATTCACTTAACTCAATACGACCGCGCATCAGTTCATTCCACTGAGGACGGACTTGCAGAAGACCTTCATGCAAGTTATCTGCGATGGGAAGGCAGCAATCTACTGCATCCATCGTTTTGTTGGCTGCCAGCTCCGTTTTCTCAATCACATAGTTAAGACGATCCCGTGCATCCGGGATTTCATCCTGAGCTATTTCGGTCATGCGCTGATCGAAGTTGAACTGCTTGAGTGAATCGTGAAGATCGCGAGTTAAGGCTCCAATTTCTTGAAGCATTGGATTCTCAACGCCTTCATATAACGAGGCAACGAGCATATTGGCTTGCTCTTGTTGCCCGTTCTCTAACATTTGAACGAGCGACTTCGCCTGCTCTAGTGAGATCATTCTGAATAGACCTTTTACGTTTAGTTCTTCTTATCGCTTTGGGAAACACTAATCGAGTCATTGTTGAGGTTTTTTTATTTGGTATGAATGACTCGACTAACAAAGAATAAAAGAGTTATAAACGCTCGAAAATTTTCTCTAGTTTTTCTTTTAGTGTTGCAGCGGTAAATGGCTTAACAATGTAACCATTAACGCCAGCTTGAGCCGCTTCGATGATCTGCTCACGTTTCGCTTCAGCTGTAATCATAAGAACAGGAAGGTGCTTTAGTTCAGCATCCGCGCGGATATGTCTTAGCAAATCGATACCTTGCATACCTGGCATGTTCCAGTCAGTTACCACAAAATCGAAGTCACCTTTTTTCAGCATTGGTAATGCAGTTAAACCGTCATCCGCTTCTTGAGTGTTATTGAAACCCAAGTCACGAAGCAGGTTTTTAACAATACGGCGCATTGTTGAGAAATCATCAACAATAAGGATCTTCATGTTTTTATTCAAAATTGCCTCCACTGAATCATAAAGTCAGTGTTTTCTAATTATTTTGTGTCCACGCACTCAGCTTGGTGCGTAAACGTTGCATCGATTGACTCAGAATTTGACTTACGCGAGATTCGCTTACGCCCAAAACATCGCCAATTTCTTTTAAGTTAAGTTCTTCGTCATAATAAAGCGAAAGTACCAATGCTTCACGCTCTGGAAGCTGTTTTATTGATTCAATCAGTGCTTTACGAAAAGATTCGTCAGCCACACCTTTAAACGGGTTGCTGTTATCACTTTCATCTGACGGAGAAATGACATCATCTGAAACGCCTAAATCCTCAATACCGACTAACTTTGAGCAGTTTATATCAGTTAGCGCACTATGATATTGATCCAACGTCATTTCGAGATGTGCCGCCACTTCAGAGTCTGTCGGGTCACGGTTGAGAATGCCTTCGAGCTCTGCAATAGCTTGATTAATTTCACGATTGTTTTTATGAACCGAACGCGGAACCCAATCCCCTTTGCGCATGTCGTCTAACATGGCGCCGCGAATACGGATACCAGCATAGGTTTCAAAGCTCGCACCTTTCGTGCCGTCATAATTCTGCTGAGCTTCGATAAGGCCGATCATGCCGGCCTGGATTAAATCCTCTACCTGAACACTCGGCGGTAAGCGGCCTAAAAGGTGATGAGCAATACGCTTAACCAACACAGAATAACGCTCTATGAACGCCTGTTGACTGTTTACTTTCCCGCGTTGATCGTAGGTTACTGCATTATTCACCAAATGGGTCCTCTGTGAATTCACTACGATTTAGCAGCCTTTCGACAAAAAACTCCAAGTGTCCACTTGGCGTTTTTGGTATTGGCCACGTTAATGCTTTATTCGCTAAAGAACTGATCGCTAACGCTGCAGGAGAGCGAGGGAACGCATCTACGACAATTTTCTGGCGTTTAACTGCCTGACGGACTTTATCATCTAAAGGAATGCAGGCGACAAGTTCAAGGCTTACATTCAGGAATCGTTCAGTGACAAGTGTCAGTTTTGCAAACAGTTCTCGCCCTTCACGATAGCTTCGAACCATGTTCGCGACGATTTTAAAGCGTTGAACCTGATGCTCTTTACTCAACAGTTTGATTAGTGCGTAGGCGTCAGTGATCGACGTCGGCTCATCGCACACAACGACAACCACATCTTGGGCGGCTCGTGAGAAACTGATCACCATGTCTGAGATACCTGCAGCGGTATCAACCAGTAGGACATCCATTTCATCTTCAAGACTGCCAAATGCACGAATAAGCCCAGCATGCTGTGAATGAGAAAGCTCAGTCATGCTCTGTGAGCCAGATGTTGCCGGAATTATCTTAATGCCATAAGGTCCTTCAACAATCGCATCTTTTAACTCACACTCCCCAGCCAGGACATGTCCTAAGTTGCGCTTTGAACGAATCCCGAGCATTACGTCAACATTAGCCAGGCCTAGGTCAGCGTCAAGAACCATTACTTTCTTGCCTTGACGAGCCATAGAGATCGCAAGACCCAGTGTTACGTTTGATTTACCCACACCACCTTTACCACCAGTAACAGCAATTACTTTGGTTAATGATGGCTGTGTTAAGCGACGGAGGCCGCTTGCTTGATCGTGTATCATATTCTCAGTCATAGTAATCCGTCGCCCTAGAGTCCTTCACTTTCACTGTTCCAAAAGTGAGGTTCATTCTCTATCGACTTCTCTAACAGTTCATTTGCTTTCGCAAGCATGTATTTTGGTTGTGCTATCACAATGTCTTCTGGCACGCGCTGACCATTAGCGATGTAAGCCACTGGCAGTGCATTTTGAATCACCACACTGATGAACTCCCCTAGACTCAGGGATTCATCAAGTTTAGTCATTATACAACCTGACAGTGGGATGCGTCTGAAGTGTTCCAGTGTTTCTTGCAGAACGCGGCGTTGTGCGGTAGCGGGCAAAACAAGGTAGCTGTGAATCACTTCCCCGCTCTCTTGCATCAGGGTGTCGAGTTGCTCGGTCAGCCTCACATCTCGTTGGCCCATCCCTGCCGTATCAACCAAAATCAATCTTCTGTTTCGTAGCTGATATATTACATCGGCTAACTCTTTAGAATCTTTAGCAACTCTTACGGGACAACCCATAATTCTTCCATAAATTGAGAGCTGCTCATGGGCACCGATACGATAAGTATCTGTAGTCACCAGTGCCACGTTGTCGGCACCGTATTCCATCGCAGCCCTGGCCGCTAGCTTTGCTACGGTTGTGGTTTTACCGACGCCTGTTGGTCCAAGCAATGCAACCACACCACCGCGCTTTAAAATATCTTGCTTTGGAATATGGATTTGGTCCGCGACGAGAGAAAGTAGCGCCTTCCATGCTCGTGCTGGTTTGGTATCTTCTGGGATATAACACGCCATTTGATCCGCCAGCTCAGGAGACACGCCCATCCTTTCTAATCGTTTGATGAGCATGGCTCTTAACGGCTCGCGGCGCTCTACTTCCTGCCACATCAAACCAGAAACCTGATGCTCCAAAAGACGTCGAATTGATGTCATCTCTTCGCGCATGTTTTCCAGCTCTGTCGGTGAGTCATCACGGGCATCTGAAGGTCTACGGCGATCGTAACGTGTTGGGTCGAGTTTTGGCTTTGGACGTTCAAAGCGATCGTCTTGAGCGATCAGCTTCGCCAACGGAGAATCGGGCTGATAAGGCGCAGCTCTTTCTTGGCTGTATTCGTCACGTTGCTTATTTTGGCGCTTTAAGAGTGCTGACAGTGAATCTTCATTTTCAGCAACGTACTCATCCGGGTCCTCTGCACCACCACTGTAATGCTTAAGCATGCTCGCAAAACGCTGCGTCATTGAGCCTGATTTTTCGTGAGAATCCGTTTTATTGCTACGCAGGCTGATTTTATCTTCTTCTAAGCTGCGTTCCTGAAAGCGCTCAGCCGCTGAAGAGGACATTTGACGATGTTCGTTGTAGCGATTAGGTAGAGAGGTAGCGCGATTAAGTTGCGCAGAAGCCTGTGGTGAAGACGAGTTTGATTCACTATCGATGGCAGCCACGATAGCTACCCCGCCAGCCACTTTCTTATTCGACATGATTACCGCTTCCGCACCCAACTCCTCTTTTACTTGGAGCAGCGCTGTTCGCATGTCTTTGGCAAAAAATCGCTTTATTTTCAAACTATCAATCCATTAAAAAGGCGTGAGAATCAATTACCCACGGCTTGCACAATTCTGATCTGTTTCTCATCAGGTATTTCCTGATAGGAAAGTACCCGAAGATTAGGGATTGTGTTCTTCACAAATCTAGCCAACGTGGAGCGCAGAACGCCAGAAGTTAGCAGAACAGAAGGTTCGCCTTTCAATTCTTGTTCTTGCGTTGCCTGGCTCAGTGAAGACTGCAATCGTTCGGCAAGCCCAGGTTCAATACCTGCAGATTCGCCGCCCGACGCCTGCATTGTTTGATGCAATATCTGTTCCAGTTCAGGAATCAGCGTAATCACTGGCAATTCAGGCTCTATACCATTGATTTCCTGAACAATTAAACGTTTCAGACTGATACGAACGGCCGCCGTTAAAATGTCAGGTTCTTGACTCTTACTGGAGTACTCCGCCAAGGTTTGCACGATGGTACGGATATCTCGAATTGGAATCGCTTCGTTAAGCAGGTTTTGCAGTACTTTCACCACCACACCCAGCGGTAGCTGATCGGGTATAAAACTCTCCACCAGCTTAGGTGCACTTCGACCCAGCATTTCCATCAGGTTCTGAACTTCTTCATGACCAATCAATTGCGAGGCATTGTTGGTCAGCTGTTGACTGAGGTGCGTTGCTAGTACCGTGGACGAATCCACCACTGTGTAACCCAGCGCCTGAGCATGCTCGCGCTGCTCCTCACGGATCCATACGGCTTCAAGCCCAAATGCCGGATCAATGGTTGGTTCCCCATCAATCATGCCGTAAACCTGCCCGGGGTTAATCGCGAGTTCTTGGTCCGGACGGATTTCTGCTTCACCTACCGCGACGCCCATCAAGGTAATACGGTAGCTATTTGGGGTCAGTTCCAGATTGTCTCGGATATGGACGGCGGGGATGAGAAAGCCGAAGTCCTGAGATAACTTTTTACGCACACCTTTAACGCGCTCCAACAGTTCACCACCCTGATCACGGTCAACAAGCGGAATCAGACGATAGCCGACTTCTAATCCAATAATATCAACGGGTTGAACGTCATCCCACGAAAGCTCACGTTGTGAAGATGGCTCATTACCCTCATCGGCTGTCGCGGGTAAAGCTGGCTCTTTGGCTTTCTGCTTTTGACGCTTATCGATAAAGTAAGCGCCCGCTCCTGCCACAACGGCTAACGATAAAAACGCAAAGTGTGGCATGCCCGGGACGATGCCCATCACACCAAGAATCGCTGCAGTGATCATCAACGCTTTGGGATTATCGAACATTTGGAACACCAACTGCTCGCCCATGTCTTCATCCGTGTTCTGACGCGTCACCATCATTGCAGCGGCAATCGACAGCAATAGTGACGGGATCTGTGCGACCAAGCCGTCACCAATGGTCAACAGCGTGTAGATTTCAATCGCATCACCAAAGCCTAAACCGTATTGCGCCATACCGATGGAAAGACCACCGATAATATTAATAAACAGAATCAGGATGCCAGCAATCGCATCCCCTTTCACAAACTTCGATGCACCGTCCATTGAGCCGTAAAAATCCGCCTCTTTGGTCACTTCAAAACGGCGCACGCGCGCTTGTTCCTGATCGATTAGACCCGCATTCAAGTCAGCATCGATCGCCATCTGCTTGCCCGGAAGAGCATCCAAAGTAAAGCGAGCGCTTACCTCTGAAATACGACCGGCACCTTTGGTGACCACCATAAAGTTAATGATCATCAAGATGAGGAAAACAACCAAACCAACTGCGTAGTTGCCGCCAATTACCACGTTACCAAACGCCTCGATAACGTTACCTGCCGCATCTCCGCCTTCATGACCGTGCAGCAATACGACACGTGTCGACGCGACGTTTAGTGCCAGACGCAGTAGTGTTGCAATAAGCAGGACAGTAGGAAATGCCGCAAAGTCGAGCGGACGCCGGGTGTAAACCGTCACCAACAACACCACCATAGATAGCGCGATATTGAAGGTGAAAAACATATCCAGCAGGAATGCAGGTATCGGCAACACCACCATTGCAAGGGTGGCCAAGACCATAACAGGTGCGCCAATGGCTGGCATTTCACGCTGAGGAATTCGTGGCAATTTATCTGCAAATGGCAGGTTTAACTTCATACTGCAAGGTATCTCAATCGAGTGAAAGCATCGCGTTGGTAACGAGATTATGCGCGACGGCTTTAGCCTAAAAGTTTAGGAATTGTTGATAGTTACATCATTCTTAGCAATCTGCGTACCATGATTTACGCCAAAATAATGACTAAAGGCTCAACAGGTCACAAATCATTGAATCAAAGAACTTTTATTTGACGCACTATTCCGTCTAGTGACGATGTTCCGGTGGGATAGGCAAGTCATAGTCCTGAAGCTTAGGTCTCTGACCACCACGCTTGCGGTACTGTTTTAACTGGAAGACAAATGCGAGTACTTGCGCCACTGCGGTAAACAGACCATCCGGGATCTCCTGCTCCAGTTCCGTACTGTGGTAGAGCGCACGAGCTAATGGTGGCGCAGGGACAATGGTAATGTCATGCTCACGAGCCACCTCACGGATTTTCATTGCCATATGGTCGGTGCCTTTGGCGATAACCACAGGGGCACGATCCGTTTTCTGCTTATAGCGCAGCGCGACCGAGAAGTGCTCAGGGTTGGTTATGATAACATCCGCTTGAGGTACGTCAGCCATCATTCGGCGCTGTGCTGCTTCCCGCTGCAACATACGGATTCGCCCTTTAACCTCAGGCTTACCTTCTGTCTCTTTGTATTCATCTTTGACCTCTTGCTTGGTCATTTTCAATTGATCGGAGTGTTGCCAAATCTGAAAGGGAATGTCGATAGCAACTACTATCAGTAACGAGCAACTGATCAGTAAGATAAAGTTCAGCAAGATATCGAGGGCATGGAGAATATTCTGCGGATAAACGTCCATGCTCAGTTGAATCAAGTCCGCTTGCGACGCCTGAATCAAATACATAGCGAATCCGGTCACCAGTACGACTTTTAAGATCGATTTGATCAGCTCCACCCAACTTTGCATGCCAACCATACGTTTAAGGCCACTAAGCGGGTTCATTTTTGACAGCTTAGGCATGGCCGCCTGGGCAGAAAAACTGATACCACCAACACCCGCTGCACCTATCATCGCGGCGACAAATAAGGTGGCCAGAATCAGGAAGAGTGGGAAAAACAGTTCCGTCATCGCGCCTAACGCGATATCGAACAACTTAGCGGTATCAAAAATTTCATCACGGGTCAGATTGAACAGGCGACTCATTATGGAAAATAACGCGCGTGCTAATGTCTCACCAAACCACATCAGCGAAATGGCCCCAACTATCAATACCGACGCTGACGCAAGCTCTTTAGACCGAGCAACCTGCCCCTTTTCTCTGGCTTGTTGTAACCGTCGGGGCGTGGCTTCTTCGGTGCGTTCCTGACCGTCTGACTCTGCCAAACTAGCACTCCAAGCGAATGAGGCGACAAATCTGCTCCTCACCCACAGCCCAGTACAACTCGTAATGGCTGTACAAGCCAGCCAAGATGTACCAACAAATTAACAAACCGACCATCAAGGCAAACGCGAAGCCGAGTGAAAATATATTTAACTGCGGTGCTGCACGCGTCATCACACCGAATGATAAGTTGATGGTCAACAGAGCAATAATACCTGATAGCGACATACTTAATGCCGTTTTGAACATGATGCCCAGCCACCCCGCCAACTCACGGAAATCCACTGCCGTTAGAGTGCCAGAGCCGATTGGTAGTGTTTTAAAGCTGAAAACCACCAGCTGCAACATTTTTAAATGCCCGTCTGTGGCAAGAAAGAACATGGTGGTTAAAAACATAAACAGCTGACCGAGCAACGGGGTATTTTGTCCGTTAGCCGGATCAACCATCGAAGCAAAGCCCAAACTGGATTGCATGCCGAGAATTTGACCTAACAAGACAAAGGTCTGAATCATGAATTGAGTCACCATGCCCATCGCAATGCCGATAATCATCTGCTCGGCAATGGTCATAAAACCGCGAAATGAGACCAGCTCAATATCTTGTGGAACAGTCGGTATCGCAGGCATCACCGCAAACGTAATGGCGAGCCCCAGGTAGAGACGAATTCGAGGCGACACAAAACGTGCCCCGGTAACGGTCATCACCATCAACATGGAAGAGATACGGACATACGGCCAAAAATAGTTGGCAATCCACTCCAAAATGATACCAGACGGGTATTCCATGCGCGTCCCTAGTACAGCACTTGAGGCAGGCGCTCAATCAAGCCGTAGAAGTACTCCATCAACATTTGTGTCATCCAGTGTCCAAAGAGCATCAGAGCGAGCAAAGTGATGATCAAACGAGGCAAAAAGCTTAAGGTCTGTTCGTTAATTGAAGTTGCCGCCTGAAAAACGGCCACGATCAGACCCACAAGCAGGCTTGGTATGATAATGGCGCAGACCATGATCAGCACCATCCACAGTGCTTCGCGGAACAGCTCGACAAACATTTCTGGAGTCATGTCTTATCCTCTACTCCGCGCCAATCACAGGGCAAAACTGCCGGCGAGCGTCGACAGTATCAAATTCCAGCCATCCACCAGCACGAATAGCATCAGCTTAAACGGCAACGATACAATCATCGGTGACAACATCATCATACCCATCGCCATAAGTACTGAAGCGACGACAAGGTCGATGATCAAAAACGGCAAGAACAACATAAAGCCAATTTGGAAAGCGGTTTTCAGCTCAGAGGTAATAAACGCCGGAATCAGTACAGCCATGGAAACGTCTTCTGGGTTTGTCACCTGCTCGCCCGACATATTGACGAAGGTTTCTAGGTCTTTAATTCGAGTCTGTTTGAGCATAAAGGCTTTCATTGGCACCTGCGCGGCATCAAACGCTTCTCTGGCAGTCACTTGCTCATTCAAATAAGGTTGAATGGCGGTATCGTTTATCTCGTTCAGCACCGGTGACATCACAAAGAAGGTAAGGAAAAGTGCGATACCAATGATCACCTGATTGGAAGGCGTTTGTTGCAGGCCCATCGCCTGACGAAGAATCGACATGACCACAACAATGCGCGTAAATGACGTCATCAAAATCACCATTGCTGGCAAGAAGCCAAGCATGGTCATTAAGGCGAGGATTTGCAGCGTGATGGAATAATCTTCGCTACCATCCGGATTGGTGGTCATGGTAAACGCTGGTATTCCACCGCTATTAGTGACCGACATCGTGCGGCTAGCGCCTGTCTCACTCTGCATCGCCTGAACGGCTACGCTGTTCCCTTCTGCCAAATTAGCAGGCAGTGAAGACTCCTCCACCTGAGCAAACGAAAGTGAAGAAAACAGTACGCTCGCCAGCAAAATAAAGGTGCTCATGATGAGACGAATTGGGTTAGCGTTTGTCATTTTTCTTTATCAGCTGACTAAATTGATTGGCAAAAGCAGTATTCGCCAACTCTTCCTCTTTGAGAGGCTTCTCGAGCTTGGCAAGCGTTTGGATAGATTGGCTAGTGATGCCGACTAAAAATTGCTCTTCACCAACCTGAATCACGGCAATTCGCTCTTTGGTTCCCACAGGTAACTGGCTGACGATTTTTAAGCCTTTTTGTTGCCCGAATGCTGGCACTTGCATGCGCTTCAACAACCAGGCAAGCAGCAATATCACCCCGATAACCAGCACCAGTGAACCGAGTGTCGCCAGCAAATCAAAACTGCTTGGCGCAGACATCGAAGCAGAAGAAGCCCGAGCCAGTGGCGCACTTAGTGTGCAACTCAGCGCGCCAGCTATTTGCTTCCATCTTTTTGAACCAATGCTCATTAGCGAAGCTTCTTAATGCGTTCAGTCTGACTGATCACGTCTGTTAAACGGATACCGAACTTGTCGTTGACCACAACCACTTCACCGTGCGCAATTAGAGTGCCATTAACCAACACATCCAGTGATTCACCCGCCAGACGATCCAGTTCCACCACGGAGCCTTGGTTCAATTGCAATAGATTGCGGATGCTGATTTGCGAACGGCCAACTTCCATAGAAATCGTTACCGGAATATCCATGATAGTGTCGAGTTTACGACGCTCATCATCAGATATTGGACTTGAGGTATCTTTCAGCTCCTCCAGAGGTGCTGCCAATACTTCATCTACGTCAATTGACGGTGCAGACGGGTCCTCGCCCAGAGCTGCCGCCCATTCGTCCGCTAGCTTTTGATCGTCACTTGGTTCCATTTTTCTATCCTGTGCTTTTCCTTACTTGCCCCTCAACATAGGAGCCCTGTAAGGTGTCTTAATCTTCTGTTTGGTTGTCCTTCTCAAGTTCAGACATGATGTCTTTACTCAAGAAAGCTAAATCGGTTTTCACGACGTGGGGTCGCTCAATCTCTTGTGATATCTGTACCGCCAGCTTGTCATCTGCCCGTCCCATTTTTACTCGATAGGTCGGCAAGTCTTCGACAAACATGGTCGCATGCTCCGGCATTTCTATCGGGATGATATCTCCGGGTTGCAACTCCATCAGATCACGCAGCGAAATGTTCTTTTCCAGCAGGTTTACGCGGAAGTTAACCGGACAGTCCATGATTTCTTCGCGCAGAGCCGAGCTCCAGCGAACGTCAGTTTCCATCTTGTCTGACTGCACACCGGCATCAAGCAGTTCACGGATCGGTTCAACCATAGAGTACGGCATGACCACGTGGAAATCACCGCCGCCACCATCGACTTCGATGTGAAAAGAACTGACCACAATCACTTCTGTTGGGCTGACAATGTTGGCCATGCTCGGGTTGACTTCCGAGTCGAGGTATTCAAACTCCACCCCCATGACTGGCGACCATGCTTCTTTGTAATCTTCGAAGACAACTTTCAACAGCAGTTGGATAATGCGTCGCTCAGTCGGCGTAAATTCGCGACCTTCAATTTTGGCGTGGAATCGACCATCACCACCAAAAAAGTTTTCTACCAGAATAAATACCAAGCGCGCTTCCATGGTGATCAACGCCGTACCTTTTAGCGGTCGAAAGCGAACCATGTTTAAACTGGTTGGAACATACAAGGTGTTCTGGTACTCGCCGAATTTCATCATCTGAACGCCGTTAATCGACACTTCTGCCGTTTTGCGTAGCATATTGAACAGGCTAATACGCATATGTCGGGCAAAACGCTCGTTGATAAGCTCGAGCGTCGGCATGCGACCACGGACTATTCGGTCTTGAGATGAGAAGTCAAAACTGACAGCACCACCGGGATCGTCATCGATGGAATCGTCAACGTCATCAACATCGTCAACGCCATGCAATAGCGCATCAATTTCGTCTTGGCTTAATAGATCGGTCACGTTTTACCTATTGAATAACAAAATCTGTAAACAGTACTTTTTCAATCACTGACTTTCCGACAGCGGCATTCAGTGCTGCTTTAATATCTTCAGACGCGCGATCGCGTAACTCCACTCGTCCCGTTGGCGAGCGCAACTGCTCTACGGTTGCCGAAGCGAACGTCGACAGCAGTGAGCTCTCAATCAGTGGCGAATGATAACGCGCCAGTTGTTCATTCTCTGAGCCGCGTACCATCAACTGAGCTTTGATTTGTACCAGTCTGTCGCGGCTGTCTCCGGTCACGTTGAAAACAAACGGCTGGGGAAGATTTACATACGCAATGGGAACTTCGGCTGCGGCTACTTGAGCTTGTTGCGGTTCCGCATTATTCGACTTCTCCGAATCATCCGATCCCATGAAAAAGAACGCAGCTGCACCGCCTCCCAACAAAAGAACCACGACTGCGATGATAATCAGTAGCTTACCTTTGCCTTTTGGTGCGCCCACCCCTTGTAACTGTTCTTCAGCCATTCTTTTCTCTTATTTTTGTTTTATGTAATCTGGCGGATAACGAGGCCATATTGGTTCTCATCATCCAAATTCAATCATGTTACGCGTAGAAACTAATCCCATCACGAGGCGAGGTGACATTCACATTAAGTTCCACGCCGCCATCAAAGTCTTCATCACCCTGGCCTGAGAAACCTCGCCCAAAGCCACCTTGCTTATTTTGCTCCGCCGCAGAATATCCACGTTGCTGCTGGCCACTATTTTGCTGTTGAACCGAAGAGTCAGCCAACTGAATACCCTGCTGGGCAAGCATTTCTCGCAGTCGAGGAAGAGTTTGTTCAATGATGTCACGCGCCTGCGGATTGGATACCGTAAAGTGAACATTGGCCAAATCGCTGTTCATTGTCATGCGAATCTGCATCCGGCCAAGCTCAGGCGGATCAAGGCGGATATCAAGGTTCTTCAAGTTTTTCGACATCATCATTTGCACTTTTTCTGCTACCTGATCGTTAGCCAACTCCTTGGTCAACTGTAATGGTAATTGTGCTTGCTGTGCGGCATCGATTCGGGCTTGCTGTGGCGTGGTAACGCCTTGCTGACTAACAGTGGCTTGCAACTGACCAGCTACCCCCTGCTGTGGCTCGGTTTTATCCTGCTTATCCGTCGTAGCTTTGAGGATTCCGGTCGCTAATACTGAGTTCATCGCTTTGTGGCTGGCTTCTGTATTTGCCAGCGTCTGCCCAATCGCAGGATTGACAGTAGCCGTCGTTAGCCCTTCCGGCATGGCAGGTAAATCGGCTTTTTCAGCCACCTGCGTTGGTACTTGTCCAACCGCGGCTTTCAACTCTTGAGCCGCCACTTGCGGTGTCGGAGTCGAAGCGTTCATCTGGTGGCGCGTTACGTTGTGCTGCGCCGTTTGTGGCTCTGATATTGCGAGTTTTACTTCGTTTGGAAAAGCCACTAATTGAGAAAGTTCACCGTCGGATAACTCCGCGATAACGGCACCCGTTTTCAAACCGTCAATAATGTCAGACTCTTGGTTCGTCAGTGGTTTACCCTGAGCCAGTTTGGTGTCGATAACTTCAAGTTTTTCAATCGAGACGCGCTGAACTGCATTCGCACTCATGACACCTGGCTCATCGTTGCTAATAGCACTCGCTGTGTACGCCATAGCCTCGATATTGACGGCATTTGGTTCCAGTGTTGTTTCAGGCTCTGAGCTCAAAGGAGAACCATCTTTCCCACCAGCCAAATCAGAAACATGATTTTTTGCTTCAATGACAGCGGGCTTCAGTTCATCTTCAGCAACAAGTTTTTTAACACTTTCGACACCTTCAACAGGCTCAAAAGGTTCAACGAGTTCTAAATCCTCTGGGTGTTTAGCGTTCTTACTGCCAACGTGATCCAAAATATCAGTCGTCTTGGGAGGCAAAACCTTGCCACGCTCTAGCTCTTGATTGACAGAGTTCAGGGCTTGATTCGCTTGTTCAATTCGTCCGAGCAGTTGCTGCCCTTCGTCCATAGAACGAGTGACATCAAGGTCGACAACTTCATCAGTTTTGGCAATTTTCGGCTCAGGCTTGCCTGTCTCCACAACTGCCTGTTCAAGATCAGACGGCGCTTGTTTTTTAGGTGCGACCTGATTGCTCGTGGCTATCTCCTGACTTCCACTATCGCGCGTTACCGACGGCATTACCTGTTCTTCAGGCTCTGCCTGCCCGTTGTCTTGTTCTAACAATACTTTTGTTGACTGATTTTCGCTTTGTCCTTCAGATACAACGGCCTCTTCAACTTCACTTTCTGGTTCAGAGGTTTCCACGGAAGAAGCACGAGCGTTATCACTCGTTTCTGTAGCTTCAGGTACATCTGGCGTCAATTTTTCATCAGTCACTTCAACTTTGAGTGAATCTGCGAATACTCCAGCTAAGGTTTCCATAAAACCTTTGCTTTCTGAGCCTTCTGTAGACGTTTTTACGCCAATCTCAGAAACCGAGGTCTTATTGGTCGCAGCAACATTAGACAAATTCACATTCATATAAACATTCTCGTTTTTGGCATTGAACGACTTCGCTCAGCCAAATCACATGTCAGAGGTAAGTTGAATTATTAAAAGGTGAATCTGCAAAAATCACGCCAATACAAAACGTAATTTTCCTGACGCTGAAAGAACGTCAAAGTGATCGTGCAAAAGCTCTCTGAATAATGGTCAGAACATTTTGACCCTACGGCTGTAGAGCAACGTCGAGAACTCATCCATTTGCTTTTGCTCACGCTTGGCTTCAGCGGCTTGTTTCTCTTTAGCTCGCTTCTCAATCATCCACTCATAAGACATGCGCTCTTGACGCATTTTCAGCCAGTACTCTTTGCCGTTTTCGACTTGCTCTCTAAAGTGGTTTTCCGCTTGCTTCTGCTTAGACAAGGTTTCATCCAGCTGAGTAAGAAATCGATTCAAATGACCATACTGACTTGCCGTTAATCCAGCCTGTCCCCGGTCCACTAACTGCTGGCAGTAATCGAGTCGATACTTTTCAATTTGTTCAACTTGACGGTAGTAATCCTCTAACTCAGCACGCGCTTTATTCAAAGCCAATACGGCTTGCTCTTCCCGCTCTTTTGCTTGATCAAACAAAAACTCCATGGCGTTATTCATAGCGATTACCCACCTAAAATACTTCTCAGCATGTTGACGCACATGTCGTATGGGACGGATTCTTTCATACGCTGTTGCAAGTATTCGTCTAACTTCGGCTTAAGCGTAAATGCACTGTCGATAGCAGGGTCGGTACCCGGTTTGTAAGCACCAATCGAAACCAAGTCCTGATTTTTGCGGCAAATCGACAGCACCTGACGAACGGCTTTCGACATCAGTACGTGCTCTTCGGTTGTGATTTGCGGCATCACACGGCTGACGGATTTCTCGACATCAATCGCCGGGTAGTGTCCCGCATCCGCCATTTCACGAGACAGTACAATGTGACCGTCAAGAATCGCACGAGATGCATCGGCAATCGGGTCTTGCAGGTCGTCACCTTCGGTTAGAACGGTAAAAAATGCAGTGATTGAGCCCTGATCTGCGCCGCCGTTACCCGCCCGCTCGACCAATGCCGGCAATTTGGCAAACACCGATGGCGGATAACCTTTGGTTGCAGGTGGCTCACCGACAGATAAGGCGATTTCACGCTGCGCCTGAGCAAAACGGGTCAAAGAGTCCATAAGCAACAGCACGTCCAATCCTTGATCGCGGAAGTACTCTGCTATGGTCAGCGCGGTTTGACAGCCTTTTAAACGCATCAGTGGAGAAGCATCGGCAGGCGCTGCGACCACAACCGATCGACGACGCCCTTCTTCACCCAAGATCTCTTCGATGAACTCTTTAACTTCTCGTCCACGTTCACCAATCAGCCCTACAACCACAACTTGCGCCGTAGTGCCTCTGGTCATCATGCCCAGCGTGACCGATTTACCCACACCAGAGCCGGCGAACAAACCAATACGCTGACCTTTACCAACCGTCAGTAATCCGTTAATCGCTTTTAATCCCACATCGAGAGGTTCTGAAATCGGTTTGCGCGCCAGTGGGTTGATGGGCTCCGCATTAAATGAAGCACGGTGATCGGTATAGATAGGGCCGAGTCCATCGAGTGGATTACCCACACCGTCAATAACACGCCCAAGTAGCTCCATTCCTACCGGTAAGCCTGCGTCACTGGTCAATGGCGTTACTTTTGCGCCAGGCAAAATACCGGTGATTTGTTCACTCGGCATCAAAAACAGGTTGTCGCCAGAAAAGCCCACCACTTCAGCTTCCATGTGCCCAGACATGGTCTCGACCAGACATAAACTGCCAATCGGAGCCCGGCATCCTGTCGCTTCTAAGGTCAAACCGACCACACGAACAAGCTTGCCAGATGCCACCGGTCTTGTGGTCAACCCTTCGACTTTGTAATTTTTGAGACGGTCTGCCAGCGCTAACATGGGTTACTCACCCTCTTGGTGACGGTTTGCGCCACAAAAACTCTGCAGTACATTTTTAATCCGCTCTTCCATACGATAATTAATGCTCGATTCACCTGCTGCGATCTGCACATCACCACGATTGAGTGAAGGCTCAGCGACCAGCGTCCAGTTACGACAATCTAATTCCTGCTCACCGTATGCAGAGCGAATGATGGACACGTCTTCCGGATTTAGGTGTAACGTAATGGGATGACCGGAGATAGGCAGTGCTTCAACCGACTGCTTGACCGTATCGAGAATAATTTGAGGATTGGTCTGAACCTCGATGTGAACCACTTCTTTAACGAGGCAAAGCACCATGTCCACCAGCTGTTTTTCAACCTGAGCATTCATCAGCTCCAGAGGTTGAGCAAACTGATTAGCCAGATTCATGAATACTTCCACCTGCTGCTGAATAAACTCTTGTCCGGCACTCACACCTTCTGCTTTACCGAGTTCTAAACCTTCAGCATGACCCGCCTGCAAACCTTCTTCTTTGCCTTTATCGTAACCTTGTTTAAAGCCCGCCTCCTGACCTTGGTGCAATCCTTCCTGATAAGCACCTTGCTTGATCAGCTCAATCTGCTCTTCGGTCAGTTCAAAAACTTGCTCTTCTTCTGGCTCATCAAAGTTTGGAGTCCAGCCCGGATCATAATTCAGCGCAGTTTGTCTGGCTTGTTTGGCTTTTGGCTCGCCGTAGTCAGGCAGCCCCCAGCGTTGCGGTTCGATCATCGCATCATCTTCATCAGGACGAATAAATCCACGTTTTCTATCGCCAACCATGGGTTACCTATGCATATTTGATTTGTGTTGAAGTTGCCCTGCAGTAGCAAAATAGCAGGGCAAGAGAGATTACAAGAATTCGTCTGCGCCACCAGAGAGCATGAGCTCGCCCGCATCCGCCATACGACGTGCAATCGCAAGAATTTCTTTCTGCGCTGATTCCACATCAGCAACACGCACTGGCGGCATCGCTTCAATGTCGTCACGCATCATCTCAGCCGCACGTTTTGACATGTTCTTAAATACTTTCTCACGCAGAGAATCGTCGGCACCTTTCAGTGCTCTCTGCAGTACATCTTGTGGAACGTCACGCAGCAATTTCTGAATACCCTGATCGTCGACTTCCGCCAGGTTCTCGAACACGAACATCAGGTCCTGAATTTGCGTGGCCATGTCTTCGTCCTGATCTCGGATTTGGTCCATCAAGATGCCTTCGACATTGTTGTCGAGGTAGTTCATGATTTCGGCTGCTGCCTTCAGGCCACCAATCTTGGCAGCCTGCGCGCCAGCCTGACCAGCAAACTGCTTCTCCATGATTTCGTTCAGCTCCGCCAACGCCGATGGCTGAACTTCTTCTAGGTTGGCAATACGCATCATCAAGTCCAGACGCACACGTTCCGGGAACTGTGACAGAATTTCTGCCGACTGATCTGCTTCTAAATACGACAAAACAATGGTTTGGATTTGTGGGTGCTCATTGACAATGATGCTTGCGACTTGACGTGGATCCATCCATTTCAAGGAATCCAGACCTTTTGAACCCGTACCAAGCAGAATCTGGTCAACCAGGTTATTCGCCTTGTCTTCACCCAGAGCGGCTACCAACGCATTACGCATGAAATCTTCACTGCCCATACCGATATTGGTGTATTTCTGGATATCTTCCAAAAAAGCACGGTGTACAGAAGACACTTTTTCCTGGCTCAGATCTTTCGCTCGAGCCATCGCACCACCAACACGCTGTACCTGTTTTGGTTCCAGGTGGCGAATGATGCCCGCCGCATCCTGCTCATTGAGGCTCAACAACAAAATGGCGGCTTTATCTTCACCGCTGATGGTTGAAGCATCAAACTCCACTGGCATGCCTGCGCCATTTTCACCTTGAGGTACGATATCGTTAGCCATTTTCATTCATCCAGTTTTTCACAACCTGAGCTGCCAGTTCTGGTTCGTTTGCCACCAGCGCACGAACCGCTTTCAGTACGTCTTCATCTTTGTGTAAATTCGGCAAGTCGATACTTGAACCAAACTCAAACAGCTCGCTACTCTCAATGTCACTGCCAATCAGGCTGGTTTCACCGTCCGCACCAATAGGCATGCCATCCGGGCCGTACATTTCATTTTCGTTGTCGCTGGTTGGGTTAAGCAGTTTCTTCATTGCAGGACGAACCAGAACCAACACCACTACGATGATAACCAAGGCGCTGGCAAACCAACGAACCCAATCATTAAAGTTTGGATGTTCCCAAATTGGTTGGTCGACAAGCAGCTCCGCTTCTGGCTCAGCAAACTTGACACTCAATACATTGAGTAAATCACCACGCGACTGATCAAAACCGACGGTGCCAATTAACACCTGACGAATCGCATTAATTTCGGGTTCAGACATTGGCGTGTAAGTGACTTCACCGGTGTCTGGGTTGACTTCCCGGCGGTCTTTGATTGCCACAGAAACCGTTTGACGCGCAACGGTACCAGTCTGTTTACGTTCATGACTGATGGTGGTGTCCAATTCAAAGTTACGTGTCGATTCTTTACGCACGGAACCTCGCCCTGATAACGACCCATCTTTCATCTGAGCAATATCTTGTGGAATCGACGCATCGGCTGGCGGTTGGTTACTCAGAGCGCCAGGAATGCCAGCCACCGTGTTGCTGTTGTTGTAATCTTCCAGTGCATATTCACTGCGTGTCGCTGGTGTGTTTGGATCAAAACGTTTTCGGGTTTGTTCTACCGCACTAAAGTCCATTTTGATATCAACCTGCGCGGTGTAATTGCCGATACCCAAAATTGGCAGTAACACGGAATCAATTTTTTCACGTAGCGCTTGTTCTTGATTTCGCTCCAACTCTTGCTCTTTTCGACGAGCAGCCGACGCCGGATCTTCAGAGCCTGAACTCAGCAAACGACCATGCTGATCCGTTACGGTGATACGCGAGGTTTTCATTCCCGGAACCGCGCTGGCGACCATGTCGACGATAGAATTGACTTCCTGCTGCTTGAGGTTAGCCCCAGTCGATAAAGTCAGAAAAACGGAGGCCGAAGCGTCTTGATTATGGCGAACAAAAACACTGTGTTTAGGCAATGCCAGTAACACCCGAGCTTTGCGAACCTGCTTCATTTCTTCAATCGCTTGAGCAAGTTGTCGCTCACGACTGAGTTTCAGACGCTCTTGCTCTAAGCGCTGAGAAACCCCAAAACCCATGTCTTGCAGCAAAATGTCATCGCCAGCTTCTGTAGCCTGATTGACCCCCGCTCGCACCATACCAAGTTTGATCGAGTTGTAGTCATTCGCCTCAACCGAAACGGTATTACCATCCAGTTTGTAGTCAATTTTTTGCTGATCAAGATAGTCCAGAACCGGGATCAGTTCTTCGGTCTGGTACGCGCCAAGCGGACGCATTTCTGGCTCTTTCACCCAGAAAAATAGCATCACGATCAACGCAACACAGATGGAAATGGACAACACCAGTACGACCTGACGAAGTAAGTCAAGATCGCCTACGGCCATATCTAGTTTTGACGCGCTGCGCTCTTCCAAATCTGGATTTTGACTTTCCACATCCAGTTCAGAATTCGCGATAAGCGCACCATCTGCACCGCCATCAGTGACGGTTAAATCTGTAGACTTGTCTGCCACACTGATTACCTAAATTACACTGGCATATTCATGAGGTCTTTGTAGGCCTCGACGAGCTTATTGCGGATTTGGACTGTGGCATCAAACGCCACACTGGATTTGTTTCGGGCAATCATCACGTCTGAAAGGGAAACATCGGCGTCGCCACGGTCAAAGCGGGTTTGAAGATCACCCGAGGCTTTTTGAAGTGAATTTACGTTATTGATAGCGGATGTGAGGAGATCACCAAAATCGGCACCAACTTTGGCACCTGTTGCCACAGGCGCCGTGTTCGTTGCCTCTACCATCATGGCGCGCATATCTGCTTGAATACCATCAATTTTCATTACCACCCCGGAGCCAAATCTTTGACTATTAATAAAATTGTTCATTATCAAAGCAATTAACGTGCCATAAGGCGGTAATGATTTGTTTGGTTTTGCCCAAGCATTGTGACTCTATACGCAAAAGGCTCCGCTAAACTCAGCAGAACTAATTGGGAATGTCGATACCCGCATCACGCATCTTAGCCAGTTTGTAGCGCAGTGTGCGTGGACTGATACCAAGTTTATCCGCCATGTCTTTTCGACGACCGTTACACTCAACCAGGGTATCAAGGATGATGGCATACTCTTGGTCACGTAGCTCGCTGCCTAGCCCTTCACCACCAGATACAATACGACTCACGCTTTCTACCTGAGCAACGGGCTTGACGTCTGGTACCAAAGTTTGTGCATTTTGCACCACACGTTGCAGGCTGTTCGCATCTTGCCAGTCGACACCTTCGAGCAAAATATGTTCGCCATCAATGTCGCCATTTTCACTCAGAATCAGAGCACGCTGAACGACGTTATCGAGTTCACGCACGTTACCCGGCCAAGGATAGTTGAGCAGTTTATCTACCGCAGATGCCGAGATTTTAGGTACAGGCATACCCATCTTGCCACAATGACGTTCCGCCAGATGTTTGGCTAATGGCTCAATATCGCCTTTACGCTCACACAGAGCTGGCCATGCAATTGGGAAAACGTTGAGGCGGTAATATAAATCTTCACGGAAGTTACCTTCCGACACATATTGTTTAAGATCGCGGTTACTGGTTGCCAAGACTCGAACATCCAGTTTAATGCTCTTGCGACTGCCTAAACGTTCGACTTCACGTTCTTGTAGTACACGCAGCAGCTTGGCCTGAAGGTTGAGGTCCATTTCGCTGATCTCATCCAGCAAAATCGTCCCGCCTTGCGCTTGTTCGAATTTACCCGGACACGCTTGAACAGCACCGGTAAAAGCGCCTTTTTCGTAGCCAAATAGCGTGGCTTCAAGCATGTTATCTGGAATGGCAGCACAGTTTATCGCGACAAAAGGACCATCTTTACGGCTTGAAGCATTATGGATGTAACGCGACATAACTTCTTTACCTGAGCCGCTTGGGCCTAGGATCATTACGTTGGCGTCAGTACGCGCCACTCGTTCGGCCAGCGCTAGCAGTCGCAGGCTTTTTTCGTCTGCAACCACCGCATCGCCACTATCGTCACTTTTGATAGGCGCGTAACGACTGACCATATTAAGTAACACTTCAGGTGCGAATGGCTTCGCCATGTAGTCTATCGCACCGTCTTTCATTGCTGAGACCGCATCTTCAATATTCGCGTACGCCGTCATCAGCAGAACAGGAAGATTGGGCCAGTTCTGTTTGATGTTTTTTAGCAAGGCCAAACCGCCCATGCCAGCCATTTGCACATCAGAGACGACAATGTCTACTGTGTTTGATTTCAGCTTAACCAGAGCTTCTTCTGCACAGCCCGCTTCTAACCACTCATAGCCTGCCAGAGCCAGAGTATCTACCAGGGCCTCACGAAGACCTTCGTCATCTTCTACGATCAGCACTTTGCTTTGCGCCATTTTGATTCTCCTAATTGGCAGAAGCGACTATTGCACTTCTGCTTGCACTCGCTCTAGCGGAATGCACATGGTGAAGCAGGCTCCATCACCCTGCTCAGAAATAAGCTCTAATCGACCGTCATGGGCACGGCAAACCATTTGAACTACCGCAAGACCTAACCCTGTTCCTTGAGAACGGGTGGTAAAAAATGGCTCTAAGATTTTGCTTTGTAGCTCTTTAGGTACACCCGGTCCGTTGTCCTGCACAGAAATGCGCAGCTCACCGTTGACCGGGCGGAAGAAAATATCAATTTGCGATTCTTTACCTGACATCTGAATCGCATTCATGACTAAGTTACTCAAGGCAGATGCAATCGCATTAGCATTTCCAAGCAGGTCAGTTTGCTCTTCCTCTACTTCAAGAAAGTAGTCAATGTTGTTGTTTTTTAAGGCAGCTTCAACCATTGGTTGATATTCCGTAACCAACTGAGCAATCGTAAATGGCTTAATGACTTTATTATCGCCACCTTTGGCAAAGAGCAGCATATCGTTAACCTGCTTTTCCAAATCGTGCAGTCGATCCATCAATTTACTTTGAAATCGATCTCTCGTATTGGCAGGAAGATTCGGCGCAGCCAGGTTTGACGCATACAGCATTGCGCTGGATAAAGGCGTTCTGACTTGATGAGCAAGAGAAGCCACCATTCGCCCTAAAGACGATAAGCGCTGCAAGTCACTCACTCGGGATTGAAGTAAGCGCGTTTCGGTCAAGTCAGTAATAAGGATGAGCTGACCCGTTTCAGAAGCAGAAATCGCCAAACGCACTTTGCGGCCATTGCGCAGAGAGACCTCATGGCCGTCATCTTCACGCGGGTCAAATGCTGCCTGAATGACGTTAAACCACTTTTCGCTGACCAAGGGTATTTCAAGAATGCGGTGTGCTTCCGGGTTCGCTTCGCGCACAACACCGAACGTATCGAGCAAGATGACTCCCGCAGGCATCACATCCAGAACCTGTTTATAACGTTCGACCTGGTTTTCTACTGAGTCTAAATGGGATTGGTTGGTGTTATCTTCCATTAACTGCCTGTCGAAATATCGCCACTAAATAGTAAAACAGCATAGTAAGCAATTAGCGTACCAGGGTGTTTTACCTTATTTATCAGAAATTTATTTAACAGACAATAAATTGACACTAAGTTGACATAAGAATATGAGCGGTTTTATTTTGGAGAAAACCACTCATTGGGCGTGCAGAGTTAGCGTTGCAAGTTGTACTTACGCATTTTCTCAACCAAAGTCGTGCGGCGCATTCCCAGCATATCGGCTGCTCGAGCGACAACACCACCTTGGGCTTCAAGTGCTTGGCTGATCATGTTGATTTCCAGATCTGCCAATAGCTCTTTTAGGTTTACGCCTTCAGGAGGAAGCTCCTGCGGCGCATTTGCGTTGCTCTCTAACTCATTGAGTTCATCAAAACTGAAATCTCCCGAGAAAATATCCTGAAAGACATCACGCTCTTGCTCTTCGACTGAGACAAAAGGATTCCCTTCAGGCTGGAATTCCGGGATATCACTGTAACGGTATTTCGTCGGCAAGTGATTCACATCGATCAGGCTGTTCGGGTAAAGAATCACCATGCGCTCGATCAGGTTTGCCAGCTCACGCACGTTCCCCGGCCAGTCGTGTTCCATCAAAGAGTTAATCGCGCGCGAAGTAAAGCAGATAGGCTGTCCACCTTCGGCTTCCAGACGAGCCATCAATTCTTGCAGCAACAGAGGAATGTCACGCTTACGTTCTTTCAGCGCAGGCATTTCAATTGGGAATACGTTGAGGCGATAGAACAAGTCTTCTCGGAAGGTATCTTCTTCGATCATGCTCTCGAGGTTGCGATGCGTCGCAGCTACGATGCGAACGTTCACTTTAATCGTATTGTTACCACCCACTCGCTCAAAACAACGCTCTTGAAGCACACGAAGTAGCTTCACCTGCATTGGCATTGGCATATCACCAATTTCATCAAGGAATAAGGTTCCGCCATCAGCCAATTCAAAACGACCTTTACGCGAGGTTAACGCCCCGGTAAAAGCACCTTTTTCATGACCAAACAGCTCACTCTCTAAAAGTTCAGGAGGAATCGCACCACAGTTAATCGGCACAAATGGTCCACTCGAGTACGTGGAATGGTAGTGGATATTACGCGCAACCACTTCTTTACCCGTACCCGACTCACCAAGAATTAAAACGTTAGCTTCGGTTTTGGCGACTTGCTCAATAAGGTGACGAACCTCCTGAATGCCACGACTCTGACCCACTAAACTGCGGAAAAGTGTATTTTTGCGCTCACTTGCGATCACGTTCACACCTTTTCGCCCCAGGAAGTCTTTGCAATGACGCAAGGCGTTACTAAGTTGAGGGTAGTTTAAAGGCAGTTCCAACTCACCAACGTAACTTGGCAAGTCATCAACAGGTAGCGATAAGCGCCCCATTACGAGCAATGGAATGTGGTAAGCATCGCTAAGATGCGCCATGACTGTTGTCGCTGCTGAAGCTGAAGAAATATTGCCGATAATGCAACCAGACCAGAGTTCAGACCAATCAACATCACCTAGCTGATCAGAACTGACCGCTTCGCAACTTTCTCCAACAAATTCCAATATATTGCTTAAATTTAAACGACTTGAAGCATCGTCATCAATTACAAGCAGTTTTGCCAAACCTTGCATAACTAAGAATGATTGCCTTTATTTTTGGATGTGTTGCGGCCAAACCTTGATTAGCTCAAATGAGTGTTCAGAAAGGCGGGAACGCCACACTCAATGCACGAGAGACAAAGGGGAAATCAGCAACAAAAAAAGCCATTAGGGCTACTAATGGCGCTTATTTTATTTGAATATAAAAATAAGGCAACCAAGCAATCGAGAGCTCTAAGCGTGATTGTGACCTTGCTGCACAACTTGTTGCTTAGGCGCTCAATATATATTCAAGTCAATATAACGATTTGTTTTATTTATTAAATACCGACCTCTTCGGCCGTTAGGTTGTGGAACTCTGCCGGAATTTGATCCCACGCTGATTTTATCTCTCGAATAATATCGATAACGTCATCAATAAGTTGCGGATCATTTTGGTGATTTGCCGCAGAAATCTGCGTAATCATGAATTCATAAAGTGAATCTAAGTTTGAGGCAATCTCGCCACCATCATCCATTGACAAACAACTTCTCAGCGCAATGATAATGTCTAATGCCTTACCCAAACGCTCACCTTTTACTGGTATGTTGCCAGCTTGCATCGCTGCTTTACCTTGAATAAGACGCTCAATTGCTCCCGCCATTAGCATTTGAATGACTTTGTGCGGAGAAGCCGCGCTTAGCTGGCTGTCGACTGATACCTTTTTGTATGCTTGCAAAGATCCGCGCATAGTAATCCTCTTTCTAAATAAACTTTTTGTACTGCTGAAGCGAACGTTGGCCATAGCGCAATTTATGCAACTCTTTTCCAACTTTTGACGTCTCTGATTGCATCAGTTCAACAATACTTTGGGTACGAGCAAGCAAGTCTTGCCACTCGACGTCTTGCTTAACCAATGGGTTTTTCTGAACCACTGACAGCAAGTTTTGCAATAAGCTTTCTCTGATATCGACCAAACGAAGAATTTCTTCAGTATTAATATCGACTTTTTGCAGCTCTTGGCTAATGCGTTGATCCAAATCGTTAATTTCAATAAGTTCGTTTTGCATTGATTAACCCAGTGCACTCATTAATGCGCCTAGCTGTCCTTGCATTTTGCCTGTTGCATCTTGCATGGCAGAGAATTTTGCATGGGTACGCTCTTCTAAGCTCGCCATGCGGCGATCGAGGGCCGTTTGATCATCATTTAAACGGTAATTCTGTTCTGTAAGACTTTTTTCGCGGGTACGAATGCTGCCAGTAACTCCGGTAATGCCATGAATGGCATCTTCAATGCGCTTTGCGAAACCAGTGTTACCACCAAAGAAACTTTCCAGTTCATTGAAGTTGTTATTTAACTGACGATCGAGCATGTCGTAGTTAATTTCGAGCGTTCCCTGGCGAGTCGTGGTGATACCAAACTCAGTGAGTGATTTGAGGTTTTCTGGCGCTTTGTCAATTTGGGCGGAAAAGACCGATTTAAGTCTGGCATCAGCACTTCGTACGGTGCTGTCGCCCGATAAAGGGCCTTTTTGTCCGGTAAGAGGATCAACGCTCGAGAGCGCCCGAGAGGTTTGATAAAACGAATTATAAGCCGCAACAAAGTTTTCTATATCGCTGCGAACGCCCTGACGATCATATTCAACGCCTATTTCCGCCGGTGCTTGATTAGGTTCAGACTTCCCTTTCAATGTGAGGTCTACGCCTTCTATCGCATCTTCAATCACGTTGTTGTGACTCGAGAGTTTCGCAACGCCATCGAGTAACACGACCGAGTCTTGGCCGGCCTGAACTTCGGTCATGCCGCTATAACCTTCGAACATAGATTCGGCCTGAGCAATTTTGGCTTCGGCAGCGTCTATTTTTTCGAGTCGCTCGCGCTCTTCAGGTGAAAGCTGAGCGCGATGGATTTGCTTCGCTTGCTCTTGCGTCAATTCACCACGTTTTACTTTCGCATCAAGCTCCTGTTTTTCATCAGCAATGCTCTGCTCAATTTCTGCTTTTTCTTGATCAAGCCGCTGCTTTGCTTCTTTGGTGGTGACATAAGAGTCGGTCAGCGTACCAGATGCAGCATTGCTCCAACCCGGAACATCAGGCGCTTTTTCAATCGCCTTTTCGTCCAGCTCCAGCTCGGGCTCTTGGTATGAATCCAGTAAGGTGCCTGAGGCCGTTTCCGTCCAGCCAGGAATGCGATCCTCTGGACGCCAACTTGCGCGTTCTTGCGCTTTATTGAGTGCATCTTGTCCCGCTTTGGCAGCATCTGTGCCGGCAGCAGAAACAGGCTCACCAACTGCACTCCCCTGTTGAGTTGCTAGTTCCTCTTGCGAGGATTGCATTTCGGGAGGTAGAGGGTTGCCGCTTTCATCCAGTAAAACAGGTTCGGCTGATTGAGGATCTTGCAAAGGACCTAACACCTCTTCAGCGGCAGCACGTGCTTCTTCCAAAGCTCGTACTCGCTCTTCAAGTGTTTGATATGCGAATTTTTTAAGTGGATTGCCTTGTTCGGCGTCCACTGTGACGGTAATTTGGTGATCCTTACCAGATTGGTTTGAGGCAAGGATAAGGCGGGGGCCTTCGGCATCGTTGATAAGCGAAGCACGAACGCCGATGTTGTCTTTCGCACCGTTGATGCTACGTACCACATCTACGAGCTTAGATCTTGAACGGACATTGATGTTAAAGCTGTCGTCACCAAGCGAAATATGCAGCTTACCCGGACCAAGCTTTGCGTCTTCTGGTAACACATCAGACGCAACTTTATGGCTTTGTGCAAGCTGCAACACATCGATAGCATACTTACCAGCTATAGCATCGGTAGTTGCAGTGGCAGATACGATTTTATCGTCCGTGGTATCAACCGTCCGGGCAGCAAAAGCTTTTTCCTGACGGAAGTTCACCATGAGGTTTTTCATCGTATCCAACGATTCTCTGAGTCGCCCATAAGCACTGATGCTGGCATCTATCGTCGTGCGTTCATTGTTAATGCTCTGCTGCTTTGGTACACGCTCGGCATCGACAATTTTGCTGACCATGGCATTAATATCCATGCCACCAGACATCCCCAACGGGCCTAAACTCATTAAATCACCTCTAAAAACGGCTTATACCAATCACAGTAAGTAAGTGATCAGAAATAGCGTAGGAAAAATGCTTGAGAACAAGTCAAAATTTTTCGATAAGTAGTTATTCTACAATCAAAAATTTTAACGTCGTTATCGAGTATTTTAACAAGCTAGAATGACCAGTTATTTACTACGATTGGTATTAAACTTTTTCAACTAACAAACCGCTGTTAGCTGTGTGCTCAGCTAGGCGACGTAAAACGACCAGCATGTCTTCATCAGGAATTTGACGAATCACGTCGCCCGTTTTGGCTTCGTAAATCGTCACAACGTCTCGGCCAGATTCTTCATCCACGCGAAACGCCACTCCCTTATTTATGGATGTCACAAATTCATTCATTTGTGCGACCATTTTTTCACGTTCTTCTCTGTTCAGCTCCTGACGGCTTTCCGCCATTTTGATTGCAGCTTGAACAGAGAAATCACGCTCGGTGTCTTTCACTTTTGACAGAGAAATATCACCGACTGAACTTGCTGGGTCCGGCACGCCTATGCCATAGCCATTTTTACTAGCAACTTTGGTGCCATCCTCTGCACCGTAAGACTGGATGTTCGATGTGTAGGAGGCTATTTCCATTACAATCTCCCTTCCAACTTATGAGCTAACGATAGGGTCTATCGCTTGACTAATCCAGCCTAATTAGCCCAACAAGCTTAGCGCTGCAGATGGTGACTGCTTCGCTTGTGCCAGGATCGAAGTACTCGCTTGCTGAAGGATTTGCGACTTAGTCATTGCCGTTGTTTCCTTCGCGTAGTCAGTATCTTGAATACGGCTCTTAGACGCATTAACGTTTTCATTAATGTTATCTAAGTTATTGATCGCGTGGTTGAATCGGTTTTGGAAAGCACCGAGAGACGCACGCTGGCTGTCTACTGACTTAAGTGCACCGTCGATAACAGCCACAGCTTCTTGAGAGCCAGCTACCGATGTAACGTCGATGTCTTTAACCGTGACGTCTTTAGCATCACCGAAACCAATTTCGCCAGCCAGGTTGCCTGAGAATTCAACTTCACCATTTACTTTCTGAGAAGAAGCAAATACTTGCAACTTACCGTCTTCACCTACTGACGCTTTCACGTCATCGCTCTGACCGTTGATGTAAGTCGCTAACTGCTCAAGATCATCGCCTTGCTTCGCGTTGATAGTCAGCTTTTGCTCTTCACCTTGTGTATTGGTGTAGCTCATTTCAAGCTTAGTTTTTTCACCAACCGCCCAAGATGCATCTTTACCTTCTTCTGGAGCGTAGCTCTTACCGCCCATAGCAGAAGTATCAGAACGTAGGCTATCCAAAGAAAGCATTACTGCTTCACCTGAATCAGCACCGATTTGGAAAGACTGTGTACCGTAAGTACCATTAAGAAGCTTGTTACCACCAAAAGATGTCGTTTCCGCAATACGGTTTAACTCATCGTTTAGGGCTGTTACTTCTTCCTGAATCGCGACACGTTCTGCTTTTGAGTTAGAACCGTTCGCAGACTGAAGCGAAAGGTCACGCATACGCTGTAGAATATTGGTAGATTCATTCATTGCACCTTCAGCAACCTGTGCAACAGAAATACCGTCGTTGGCGTTTTTCACTGCCATGTCCAAGCCACGGCTTTGCGCGTTCAAGCGGTTTGAAATCTGTAGACCTGCAGCATCGTCTTTCGCGCTATTAATTTTATAGCCCGAAGACAAACGCTCCATTGATTTTTGTTGACCTTCTGCGGCCTGATTCAGGTAACGCTGTGCGGTCATTGCAGAAACGTTAGTATTAACGTTAATCGCCATAGTTGTTCTCCTTAAGGCTTTTGTGAATGTACCTTCGTGTCTCTCACCTCACTTGGGTACATCTCATTTCTCTCAATCCCTTTAACGGCGATCAATACATATCCTTTAGGAGAATTTCCCATTTTTTTGCGATTAGTATCCTCTACTTAGAGAAGTGTGACCGGTATCAACTGTGACCAAATTAACTCGTCAGCGTGCTTTCTGCAGATAAAAAAACCCAGCCGAAGCTGGGTTTACTCGCTCATCTCTCACCACGAGCCAATGAGGTTCTCGTCTGGGGTTAATCTGGGTATAACCCTTAACCTAGCAGACTTAGCGCTGAGTTCGGCGCTTGTTTCGCTTGCGCAAGGATTGAGCTTGACGCCTGCGATAGAATTTGTGACTTGGTCATTTCTGTCGTTTCTTTTGCGAAGTCGGTATCTTTAATACGGCTCTTCGATGCACTCACGTTCTCGTTAATGTTATCCAAGTTGTTGATTGCATGGTTGAAACGGTTTTGGAATGCACCTAGTTCCGCGCGGTGGCTGTCTACGTACTTCAGAGCAGCATCAATAATTGCTACTGATTCTTGTGCGCCGCCCACAGAGGTAACATCAATAGAATCAACCGTGACGCTGTTGCCTTTATCCAGACCTAATTCGCCAGATAGACCACCAGAGAATGACAGTTCGCCTTCCACTTTGTTGTTACCCGCAAAGACTTGCAATTGGCCATCTTCATTCACTGAAGCTTTTACCAAGTCAGTCTGACCGTTGATGTACGTTGCCAGCTCTTCAATATCGTCGCCTGCTTTCGCATTAACCGAGATTTCTTGCTCTTGACCAAAGCTGTCTGTCAGACTGATTTTCAGGTCTGATTTATCCGCAGAAACATTCCAGTCTTTACCTTTGCCATTTTCAGCTTGGTAGCTAAGACCGCCCATCATTTGGTTGTCAGAACGCATATCTTTCAGCTCAAGCATGACGGCTTCACCATTGTCTGCGCCGATTTGGAAAGATTTGGTGCCGTATGTGCCGTTAAGAAGTTTATTACCACCAAATGAAGTGGTTTCCGCGATACGATTAAGCTCGTCGTTCAGTGCAGTTACTTCTTCCTGAATCGCAACACGTTCTGCTTTTGAGTTAGAACCGTTTGCAGATTGAAGTGACAGGTCACGCATACGTTGCAGTATGTTGGTTGTCTCGTTCATTGCACCTTCAGCAGTTTGTGCAACAGAGATACCATCATTCGCGTTGCGAACAGCCACATCAAGACCACGGCTTTGCACATTCAAACGGTTCGAGATTTGAAGGCCAGCTGCATCATCTTTTGCGCTGTTGATTTTAAAGCCTGTAGACAGACGCTCCATCGACGTTTGTTGAGCTGAGTTTGCATTGTTAAGGTAACGCTGAGCGGTCATCGCTGATACGTTTGTGTTTACAGTCACTGCCATGGTGATTTCTCCAATTGATTTTCCGGTGTAGCGGTTTCCGACGTCTCGGAAAACCAAGTAGTTCTCTCAAAGTTACTTTTATTAACGACGCACAATCTGATTTCTTTAGGAAAAATGTTCGATTTTTTTAGAAAAAGTTCATATTTAGGCGGGATCGTGACGAAATAGGTAAAAAAGACAAAAAACGTTAAATTTTCACTAAAGCTTCTTTTTCACCTGTCGATACAGGCAGTTTTTTTTCTAAATTTTAAACGGAATGACATTACCCCAGTAAAGACAAAACCAGATTTGGCGCTTGTTTCGCTTGAGCAAGAATAGAAGTACTGACCTGTTGTAAAATCTGCTGTTTGACCATTTGTGTGGTTTCTTTGGCATAGTCGGTGTCTAAAATTCGACTATTAGAAGCTGCCACATTCTCATGAATGTTATCTAAGTTGTTTATCGCATGATTAAAACGGTTTTGATAGGCACCGAGCTCAGCTCGGTGACTATCCACATACTTCATTGCCGTATCCAGAACCGCCATGGCTTGTTGTGCGCCACCTACGCTGGTGACGTCAATGCCATCAACCGCTTGATAACCTTTTAGCTCCAAACCCAACTCGTTCGCCAAATCGCCGGAAAATGAAATCGTGCCAGACGTTTCTTTGCCGGCCATAAAGATCTGTAATTGCCCATCCTCATTCACTGACGCTGACACTTTGTCGGTTTGACCATTTATGTAAGTGGCTAACGTTTCAATGTCGTCACCGACTTGCGCGCTAATATGGACTTGTTCTGTTTCACCCAAGCGGTTAACAAAGGACATAGTAAGCTCATTTGAGTCACTCTTCACTTTCCAATCAGACCCTGCTCTGCCCCGCGAAATGTAACTGAATCCCCCCATATCTAGCCCATCAGTACGCATTGACTTTAATTCAACTTGTACCGCTTCTCCTGAAGCCGCGCCAATCTGAAACGCTGATTTACCGAAGCTGCCATTGAGCAATCTGCGTCCACCAAACGAAGTGGTTTCCGCGATACGATTCAGCTCATCATTCAATGCGCTGACTTCTTCTTGCAATGCCATACGTTCTGCATTGCTGTTTGAACCATTTGCCGACTGTAAGGAGAGATCTCGCATACGCTGCATAATATTGGTGACTTCATTCATTGCGCCTTCAGCGGTCTGCATGATTGAAATACCATCATTTGCATTGCGAACTGCGACATCCAGACCACGCATTTGAGCTTGCAAGCGATTAGAAATCTGCAAACCTGCGGCATCATCCTTAGCGCTGTTAATGCGCTTCCCTGAAGACAAACGCTCCATAGATTGGTTCAACATATCCGTTGCGTTAGTTAAATGACGCTGTGCCACCAGAGCTGAAATATTGGTATTAACGGTGATAGCCACAAATATGTGCTCCAATAAGATGAAGGTATTGGATATTTATCGGCCGGATTCTTGGAAGGTTTAGTGCTTTTAGCAATAGGGTGACGAGCAAAAGAAAGGAAGAGGGAAAGATACAGAAAATAAAAAGCTCTCCGATTGGAGAGCTTCAAAATTACAGGATTAGAATTACTTAATCGCAAGTTCCGCCAGCATAGCCTGAGATGGCGCAAAGAAGTACGCACCAGTGACGGCTTTAGTAAAGCGCAGAAGCTGGTCGGTTTTGCCATCCGTCACACCGTACATGCTCTCAAGCATCACTTTAATGTTATGCAGTGTATGACAGTAGCAGATGAACAACAGGCCATGAGCCCCCGTCACGGTGCCATATGGTAAACTGTGACGAACGATCTTCAGACCTTTACCTTCTTCTTTGATGTCTACACGGCCAACGTGCGACGCAGCCGGCACATCATCCAACTCAACAGAATCTGGCTTAGTACGGCCAATCACTTTCTCTTGTGCTTTTACGTTCAAACGATTCCATGCAGGAAGGTTGTGTTCGAAACGCTGAGCCATTACGTAGCTACCTCCAGCAAATGGGCCTTCTTTTATCAAGGCAACTTCAGCTCGTGCTTCACCTTCTGGGTTCTCTGTGCCATCGATAAAGTCAGTCATATCACGAGCGTCCAGGTAACGGTAGCCATACGTTTCATCAACGACAGTCACATCTTCTGCCGTGTCGACCAGGAATTTACGCAGAACATAAAAATGTAAATCGTGACGAGTTGAGTGGCAGTGAATGAGCACATCAACATCGCTTGCTGGCGCCACAACATCCCCTTCCCCTAACTGTGGGAAGTCAATCAACTCTTCAGGCGCATCGATATTTAAGTGCTGCCAGAATGATTTTGTGAATGCGATAGATAGTGTGAGGTCAGCACCTGGCTGGCTGTTATTTAGCTCTTCAACCAGCTCTGGAAGGGCTTTTAGCTTCGCCAATACGTTTTCACGGTTTTGGTTTACTTTCAGTTGAGTGTACAGTGCAAATGGTCCTGCTTCTGGCACAATTGCCGTTTGAGCTTGTAACATTGAGGTTTCCTCTATACTTTGCCCCTGTGCGGGAAGTTGTTGATTTTTAATTCTTTGAAGGCTGTTCTTTATTATGCTCAAATTGTGGCACATTAAAACAGTCTTTTACCCACCTTCCGTTCAAAAGGTAGATCATAAACCAGGTAATTAAGGTGATGGTAAGAGCGTTTGCCCAATTGAATACACCATGTTCCAGGTAGACATGATACATGGTCTGAGCAAGCTGAATACTACACAAGATCAAGGTCACCTCTCGCCCGTAGCTCATCAATTTGTTCACCCATTTTCGGTCTGGCTGGCGTAAACCCATCAACCACATCAATAGTAAGCTGGGAACACCGGCTAACAAACCCAAATACAGTGTGCTCGAATCTGGATAAACAATCGACAGCAGTTTACTTCCACTCTCCCGGCTCACACCGGCCATGGCAAACACCACCCAAGATCGGGCAAGAAACATCCACCCTAACCAAACAAAAATAGGCGCTTTTAAAAAGCCATGAGCGTCATATTGATCAAATGCGTAGCGCACAATATCTTCTTCTTTAATAACTTACTGTGGTCACTTTACCTGATCGCAGCGAAACTGCAACGCAAGTACCTCGCGCCAGTAATAAAGCCTCACACCCCGCGCAAAAAGCGAAAGCTTGTTCAGAGAACTTGCGCTCTAAGGTTCATTTCAACCAACTTGGCGAGTAGACTAGGCTTAAGTAATTTCAAACGCAGGCTCCTAGCGCCGAGTAAATCAAAACATGAAAAAGAAAAATACAGCAGCTCCCGTTCCTTCCCAAGAAACTCAGAACGAAGCAATGAACATTGCCAGAGCGACTCAGAAACCAGGGCAAACAAAGGAACAAACCAAACTCATTGCTCAGGGCATCGAGAAAGGCATTGCGTTGTATAAAAAACAACAAAAAGAGCGAAGCCGCCAAGCAGACAAAGCGAAAAAGAAACAGCAAAGAGAAAAACAACGCGAGACCGAAGAACAAACACAACACGAACCTCAAACTGCAGTAGAGTCCTCAACGGCAAAATCATCCGCGCTGCCATGGGTGCTACTTGTTCTCAGTTGGATTGGCTTCGCCGCCACTATTTTCATGGGAAAATAATATGCTTCGAATCATTGTCGCCATATCAATCTTTACTCTCTTTGGCTGCTCATCGACACCTCTCAATCCTCACGATAAAAGCCAACAGGTCGAAGTGCGGATTGATGGCCAGTTCGACCCTGCTCAGTGCGAGTACCTTGGTGAAGTAACTGGCGATGAAGGGCATTGGTATAGCTACCTGTTCTACAGCAATGATGGCATGATCAAAGGTGCGGTTAACGACCTAAAAAACAACGCGATGGTCATGGGTGCCGATACGGTATTTATGGTGTCCCCTCAATATTTCGTCACGTCTTTCAACCTGTTAGGTGTTGCCTACCGCTGCAAGTAATGCATGTTGCCTATTCAGGGAATTTATCTCCTACCTCGACAGATAAAAAAAGCCAGCAATTGCTGGCTTATGCACGAAATCCAAGGCTACTAGCGATATCACGCTCTCGCTCCAGAACCCATTGACTATCAAAAGGTCCCCAATCCGAAAGTTGGTAATAGCCGTCATTGTGACGTCGACCATCTTGAACAAATATAAGCTCGATGCCGATACCCGGTAATGCCTTGAGTACATCTTGAATTGTACGTCGAGGCCAACCCGTTTGTTCGATTAATTTTGGTACATTTGGCCTTTCCAGGCTTTCGACCAACAAGGCCAAATATAACCGCCTTGCAAAAACAGGACTCAACTCCATTGACACCTCCTAAACTTGTGCTGAATCATTATTTCGTTTTTGCACAGAGAGATGTTGCGTTTGATCAATAACTCGACTTATCCACCCTTTTTTGGTGTCTTTTTACTCAAATTCCTACAAGTTAATTCCCATTTACGCTCATTCTGTAAGTTATCAACGTTTCCAACTCGGCAATTTGGCGTGCTTCGAGGTCATAAATTATTTTGTTTCGCATTTTGTCAGTTTGATTGCTTCTTGGTAGGATGCGGTACACAGCCCAAAATTGCTTGAGCACCAGAGAATCTCGGCCTCTGTGCATAAAAACAAAGTAAAGATAAAAGGAAACAATTATGACGATTACCATGTTCGGTATCCCAAACTGCGACACAATTAAAAAAGCCAAGAAATGGTTAGAAGCCGAAGATATCGCGTATGAGTTTCATGACTACCGCAAACAAGGCGTAGATGAAGCATTGGTGACAGAATTTTGTGATGCTCTAGGCTGGGAAATCGTGCTCAACAAACGTGGTACCACTTTCCGCCAGTTAACTCAGGAACAGAAAGATTCTCTGAATGAAGAAAATGCTATCAAGCTGCTAGTGGAAAACCCAGCGATGATTAAGCGCCCAATTTTAAAAGTGAATGATCAGCTCCATATTGGTTTTAAAGCTGATCAATACACAACGATTTTTAACTCATAAATTAAGGAACACTCAAGGATGACAGACAGTCCAGTACTGGCTCTTGCGAAAGACCTAATCAGCAGACAATCCGTAACGCCTGAAGACGCGGGCTGCCAGGACTTAATGATCGAGCGACTAAAAGCGCTTGGTTTTGAAATTGAAGTCATGGTGTTTGAAGATACAACCAACTTTTGGGCTCGCCGTGGTACCGAAGCACCGCTATTTGCCTTTGCTGGCCACACTGACGTAGTGCCTGCGGGCAAGCTTGAACAATGGGATACGCATCCATTTGAGCCAACAATAATCGATGGCTACCTGCACGGTCGCGGTGCGGCGGATATGAAAGGCTCTCTGGCGGCAATGATTGTCGCTGTGGAACGTTTTATTGCAGAGAACCCTGACCATAAAGGCTCTATCGGCTTTTTGATTACTTCAGATGAAGAAGGTCCTTTCATCAACGGTACCGTTCGCGTGGTAGAAGCGCTGATGGAACGTGGTGAAAACATTGATATGTGTATCGTGGGTGAACCTTCAAGTACCGAGATCGTTGGTGATGTCGTGAAAAATGGTCGCCGTGGTTCAATCACTGGTGACCTAACGGTTAAAGGTACTCAGGGACACGTGGCTTACCCACATCTGGCTAATAACCCTGTTCACTCTTCTCTGTTAGCCATTCACGAGTTAGCAACAACGGAATGGGATAAGGGTAACGACTACTTCCCGCCAACCAGCTTCCAGATTCCGAACGTGTCGGCAGGTACTGGTGCTTCAAACGTCATTCCGGGCGAGTTCAATGTTCAATTCAACCTGCGTTTTAGCACAGAGCTGAACAACGACACTATTGTTCAAAGAGTGACAGAAACGCTAGACAAGCATGCCCTGGACTATGAGCTGAACTGGACGTTCAACGGTGACCCATTCTTAACCGACACTGGCGCGTTGCTGGATGCCGTAGTTGCTGCAGTAAATGAAGTAAACCACACCAAGCCAGCACTACTGACAACTGGCGGAACTTCGGATGGCCGTTTTATTGCTCGAATGGGTGGTCAAGTCGTAGAACTCGGTCCTGTGAATGCAACCATTCATAAAGTGAACGAGTGCGTGAAAGTCGATGACTTAGAAAAGTTAACAGACATGTACCAAAATACGCTTAAGCATTTATTGGCGAAGTAATCGGCCGCTAACAGCCAGTTAACGAGAACAACATGACACCATCGCAACTTACAGGAACCACCGATTCTCACCTTCAATCAACGATGGTGGGTCAAAAAGCCTTTTTGCTTCATCCAGAAGTGGCTCATGACCTGCTAAGAATGATTGAGGCTGCAACGGATGCTGGTTTTAAAATGGAGATTGCCAGCGGCTTTCGAGATTTTTCACGTCAGCGCTCAATCTGGAACGGAAAGTTTTCTGGTGGGTTGCCAATTCTTGATTCAGACTCAAAGCCACTGAATAAGTCTGCGTTGAGTGACGAAGAGAAGCTAATGGCGATTTTGCGGTGGTCAGCTCTGCCAGGTGGAAGCCGTCACCACTGGGGATGCGATTTTGATGTCTATGCTCGTAACTTGTTACCTGAAGGTACAGATCTGCAACTGGAACCGTGGGAGTATCTAGAAGGCCACCAGTATGAGTTCTATCTATGGCTGAAAACGCACCTCAATGAGTTTGGCTTTTTCTTCCCATACAAAGACGATCTTGGTGGCGTCGCTATTGAACCATGGCACATTAGCCACAAAATTGTCGGTCAGCAATGTTGCTCACAGCTAACGTCTGAGTTGCTAAGAAGTGAACTGATTAAGCAAAACGAGCAGCACAAGATTGCGGGAATAGATTCAATACTCAATAATCTAGATAAGATCATGTCTACGTTTATTCGTAACATTGCACCACCGCCGGAGGCACCATGATAGAGCTGCTCACTAACCCTTGGGTTATCATTATTGTCGTGTTAAGTGTCATCATCGGTAATATTGCCGCCCTGAAATACACAGCCAAAATGAAGTTTAATCAAATGGATAAAAGCCGTAAAAACGACTTGGATAAACTGAATGAGCTCGACCAGGAACGCTACGGGGATAAAGAGAACAAAGACGATCGTTCTCGTTAATGAATGCCATTAAAAAAGGGACCAAACGGTCCCTTTTCTCTATGCACTGTACAAATACTTATGCACTGAACAATTACTGCTTCACTACTTCTGCCAGAACTGGCGCTAGTGATTTAAGGAATTCTTCTTCAACAGGCTTACCTGAAGAGTCAGTAATGTTGATTGACGTACGGTTACCCAAGTCGCCAAATAGGAAGGTGTATTTACCCGCCTTCAGGTCAACAGGTTTAACGCCAATATCATTCCAGAACTCATCATCCGGTGATGCGTATCTCGCTTCTACTGTACCCTGAGATTGAGTACGATCTTCAACCGTGAAACCCATCTTAGGCAGAATCACAGGCAGACGCGGCCACAATACGTCATATTGAGCACGAGCGATGATGACTGGAAGTCCACTTCGGTCTGTACCCATCGTAACAGGAATCTGTTTTACCAGCTCCTGAGCTTTACGCTGAGCATCTTCACGGACTTGCTGATCGTAGCGAGCGGTTACCAGGTTAGTCATGAACACATTGTAACGCTCACGGTTTGTCGGAGTGACTTCTTTTACTTGGCCACCTTCACGCCAGTCAATAAGACCGACTTTAAATCCATAACGACCGCCTTGCTGTGTACGCAAGATCTCGTATCGGCTGCCAATTTCCATGTCTTCATCAGGAGAATCCCAAGTTACCCAACCCGTTTCAATACGTGAATCGGTCTGACTCTCAACCGGAATTTTTCTGGCCTCAACCATACCTTGTACAGTTTGCCAAACCTTGTCCAACTCGTCTTTACGGAGCAACCACAACGTCACTTCACCATTTTGACTGCGATCCAAGCGAGCGCCAGGAATAAGTTCTAACACTTGCTGTGGTGGACGAATATCAACGTCTTTACCCACGCCACCAGCATAAGCACCCTGAGGGATCTCGTAGTTTGGGTAGAGCTGAGGCTGAACGCCTTGTGGCGTATTCCACTCACCCAGCGTTGGGGTGTTTAAATACTCGAAATCGTCCTTTGCCTGACGACGTTGGGTGGCACCACCTGTACAGGCAGTCAATACGAATACAGCTAATGAACTTAACACTAACTGGCTTGAAAGCTTCATTTATACTCCTAAAACACTGAGGGCTCAGTGGCCCCCAGTATGAACGTCAATCCTAGTAGCTCAATCTTTATAAATACGGGCGTCGATTAACGCCTGTTCCACGATAGGCTGCAGATTTTCAGAAAGCGTGGTTAGAGGAAGACGTAAGCTACCATCCTCGATCAAACCCAGCTTTTCTGCTGCCCATTTGACTGGGATCGGGCTTGCTTCAACGAATAGATTCTTATGCAGAGTCATTAAACGCTCGTTAATCGCTTCTGCTTCTTCGTACTTACCTTCACTTGCCAAATGGAACATGTCTGCCATATCTTTTGCCGCGATGTTGTTGGTTACCGAGATAACCCCATTGCCACCAAGCTTAACAAAATCTAAGCCCGTCGCATCATCACCACTTAGTAAGATAAAATCTTCGCCACAAAGTTCACGGTGAATTGCAACTCTGTCCAAATCGCCTGTCGCATCTTTTAGAGCAACTATATTATCAAGCTTTGACAAACGTGCCACTGTCTCAGGCTTCATATCTACCGCCGTGCGACCTGGTACGTTGTAAAGAATGAGCGGTACATCACTCGCTTCTGAAATAGCTTTATAGTGCAGGTATAAACCTTCTTGTGTCGGCTTATTGTAGTAAGGCGTTACACTTAGGAAACCAGCGATACCAGAATCCGCCAGTAGTTTACTGAACGTCACGGCTTCGTGGGTAGCATTTGCACCCGTACCAGCTATCACCGGGATACGACCATTGGCAAACTCTACCGTCTTATTAACAACCTTTACATGCTCTTCAATCGTCAGTGTCGCTGACTCTCCGGTTGTGCCTACTGCCACAATACCATCGGAACCAGATTCGATATGGTATTCCACTAGCTTTTGCAGACTATCAAAGTCTACTTCGCCATCCGCTTTGAATGGCGTAATCAGCGCTACGATACTTCCTGAAAACATGTTTATCTCCCTTATTTAGTTCTTTCTGCATGGTACTGTAATGCGATTGAAAAACACAAGAGCGTAAACTCGCTTACAAAGTACAAATGAGTGAATAATTATCAGATGTTAGAGATCTAGCAAATTAAATGCTCGCTTTGGCCTGACTCCCACAAAACTGGATAACAGCGTTAGTTAACTGATTCAATTTTGGAGAACAAGGCGTGAGCAAAAGAAAGACCTCATTTTTACTATGCTCAGAAATATACTCTTCGGCGCGCTGAATCAAGTCAGACTTGAGTGAATAAAAAAACCATGTTGTAAACAAAAGCGGACTGACTCGATCTTTCTCTGGCGTATCTGTGCTAACATCTTTCTATTGAAGAAAGGACAAGAAGCTCATTTATGAAGCAACATCTGGTACTTACAGCAGTTGGAACGGATCGTCCAGGTATCTGTAACCAAGTCGTAAAGCTCGTTACGCAAGCTGGCTGTAATATTGTCGATAGCCGAATTGCTATTTTTGGCAATGAATTTACCCTAATCATGCTGCTGACAGGTAGCACCAGTAATATCACTCGCGTCGAAACACAGATGCCTTTACTGGGGCAAGAACACGACCTGATCACGATAATGAAGCGTACCGCTGCTCACGAGTTACTCGACAACAGCTACACCATGGAAGTGTTTATCGAGTCAGAAGACCGTCCTGGGCTCACTGAGAAATTCACTCAGTTTTTTGCAGACCAGCAGATCGGCCTGGACTCACTGAGCGCACAAACCATCAACAAGTCAAAGATTCAGGCCGATGTTGATCAATTCCACATCGCCATTACTGCATCGGTGAGTGCCGATTGCAATCTGATGCAATTACAAGAAGATTTCGATGAACTTTGTAAGTCGCTCAACGTACAAGGTTCTCTGAATTTCATTAAAAACACACTATAAAGTAAAGGAAATCATAATGAATACGCTGACAGCAGGCTCGCCAGCGCCAGCCTTCTCTTTGCTCGACCAAGACGGCAACACAGTGACACTTGGTGATTTTAAAGGCAAGAAAGTACTTTTCTACTTTTACCCGAAAGCGATGACTCCGGGCTGTACAACGCAAGCAAAAGGCCTGCGTGACATTAAAGCAGAACTCGACGCGCACAATGTTGTTGTGCTTGGCGTCAGCATTGACCCGGTAAAACGTCTGGGCAAGTTTATCGAGCGCGATGAGCTTAACTTCACGCTACTGTCTGACGAAGACCACGCGGTTGCTGACCAGTTTGGTGTTTGGGGCGAAAAAAAATTCATGGGTAAGATCTACGATGGTCTACATCGCATCAGCTTTCTTATCAACGAAGAAGGCGTGATTGAGCACGTGTTCAATAAGTTTAAAACCAAAGATCACCATGAAGTGGTTTTAAATTACCTCAACGAAAACGCGTAAACCGTCGGCTTGAACCGAACTCCTAAATACAAGAAAGCCCAGTACATGCTGGGCTTTCTTTTTTCTCTCAGACAGTGAGAATTGATTCTCTTAATGCAGACAAGGTTGGTATCGCTATTCCTGCTCCGCAGGTTCACTCTCTTCTGTACTCGGTAGCGCATTCCAAACGGCTTTTACTAGCGTCGCCAATGGGATAGCAAAGAAGACGCCCCAAAAACCCCACAGTCCGCCAAAGACCAGCACAGCAATAATGATAGCAACGGGATGAAGGTTTACTGCTTCAGAAAACAGAACCGGAACCAACACGTTCCCGTCCAATGCCTGGATAATCCCGTACGCGAGCAGTAGCCAATAGAATGGCGGTGTAAGCCCCCACTGGAACAGCCCGACGATAGCTACAGGGACGGTGACCGCTGCTGCGCCAATATATGGGATAAGAACGGACAAACCGACCGCGACGGCTAACAACGCAGAATAACGTAAATCCAGAATCGCGAAGGTGACATAACTTACTCCACCGACAATCAGGATTTCGAGCACTTTACCGCGAATATAGTTTGAGATTTGTTCATTCATCTCGTGCCAAACTTTGTTCGCTAGTCTGCGGTTTTTAGGCAGAATACCACTGGCCATACCAAGCATTTCCTCTTTGTCTTTGAGCAAAAAGAAAATCAGCAAAGGCACCAGAATTAAATACACCGCTAACGTCGCGAGGCTGACTAGAGAAGCCAAAGACCCTTTGACGACGCTCTCTCCAAGCCCTAAAGCCTGGTTTTTCGCATTGGTTACGATAGTTTCTACAATTTCTAGGTTCGCCAGTTCAGGATGACGCTCTGGAAGCGTAACAATGAACTTCTGTAATCCATTGTACATATTAGGGATATCGTTGATTAAGTTACCAACCTGAGTCCAGATAGTCGGCACTAAACCAAACAACGCAATCAACATTAAACTGATGAAGATAAGCAATACAATGATGACAGCGAGTGTACGCGGCACCCCCATACGGCACATTTGCACTACCGGCCACTCCAGCAGGTAAGCGAGTACAATCGCCACCAATAGTGGAGCAATGAGATGACCGAAGAAGTAAATAGTGATAAAACCAAACAGCAAAATCGCTACCAGGCTCACTGCATGTGGATCAGAAAATCGACGTTGATACCAACGACTTACCATTTCGAACATCTAAGCGGATTCCTTATTGAAAACAGTCAATGTGTAGTGATCTGATGTTGGTTGGCAATCAACCACGTACCCTTGAGCATTTAGGTATTTCACAATATCTTGTTTAGAGCTGTTATCCGTAACTTGAATGACAAGCTTTTGATATTGCGGATTTTCTCCTTCAAATGCCTCAACAGTGTGACGCTTTGCAAGTAACAGCGCTAAGGGGCAGCGTTGCTTGCGCAAATCAAGTAGCATGGATTCCATTGTATTGCTCTGCACTTATGATAGGGTTGTATTGTAACGGCTTTTTAAGTTGGTGCTAGCACTTCTGACATGATTTAACCAGATCCTGAAATCACTCAGATATAAACAATTTACGAAACCAATTCGTTTATTCTCAGTCTTATTGCTAGCATATACCCAAATGACTTCAAGGTGCATGATACCGCGAGTTTCTCGAGGTTATTTGGGCATACTAATAACAGGATGACCGTACAGTATAGTGGTGACGTTGTGAGGTTCGCGACCTCCTACCACATGCTCAGGTATTTGGGAGAACCTTTAAAACGTATGTTAAAACGCACTCGATCGCTAGTTTGCTTATGTATTGCTGCAGCAATTAGTTCGCCAACAACCTACGCCAATAGTATCGACTTACCCGATATTGGGACAGCCGCAGGTAGCACTCTATCGATAGACCAAGAGTTGATTTATGGTGATGCCTACATGCGCATGCTCAGAGCGAGCAAGCCGCTTGTTAACGATCCTGTGATTAATGAGTATATTGATTCTCTTGGCCACCGTTTAGTGGCCAATGCAAATGACGTAAAGACACCGTTCCATTTTTTCATGATTCGTGACCGCAACATCAACGCTTTTGCGTTTTTTGGCGGTTATGTCGCTCTGCACTCCGGTCTGTTTCTGCACGCTCGCAGTGAAAGTGAACTCGCCTCAGTGGTTGCGCACGAAATCGCGCACGTTACGCAGCGACACCTTGCTCGTAGTATGGAAGAGCAAGCAAGACGTTCACCAGCCTCATTGGCGGCGTTAGCGGGAGCTCTGCTACTTTCAATTGCGGCACCAGAAGCGGGGATTGCCGCTATTACCGCGGCAACGGCGGGTAACATGCAGAGCCAAATAAACTACACGCGCGCAAACGAGAAAGAAGCCGACCGTTTTGGCATCTCTACACTGGCGAAAGCAGGATTTGACGTTCAGGCCATGCCTCGCTTCTTCGGACGCTTAGCCGACGAATATCGCTATGCGAGTAAGCCGCCTCCGATGTTGCTTACTCACCCGCTTCCAGAAGACCGAATCACAGACAGTCGACAACGCGCGCAGGCTTATCCTCCGCTGCGTATACTTCCGTCGATTGACTATCACCTCGCTCGTGCGCGTATCGTAGCCCGTTATGCAAGCATTGATTCACAAGCCGCTCTAGGCTGGTTTGAGCGTACGCAGAAGAAAGCCACAGCCGATATCATGCCGGCATTTGATTATGGGCGTGCGCTGGTTCATTTGGACAGCAAACAGTTATCGAAAGCCGAACCAATATTGAAGAAACTGTTGGCGCAAGATCCGGGAAATCCCTTTTATCTTGATGCGATGAGTGATCTGTATATCGAGAAAAAACAACCCGAAAAGGCGGCCGATATGTTGAGTAAAGCACTCGCACGTAATCCGCAAAATAAAGTTTTGACGATTAACTACGCGAATGCGCTGCTCGAAGACAATAAAGATGAGCAAGCGGTGCGTATTCTTCAACGATACACCCATGACAACCCTGAAGATACCAATGGTTGGCAACTGTTGTCGAAGGCCTACAACGAGTTAGGGCGTAACGATGAAGAGTTGGCTGCACGCGCCGAGATTTTGGCGTTGCGAGCGAATTGGAATAAAGCGATTCAATATTACAGTGAAGCAAGTAAAATGGCCAAGTTGGGCAGTTTAGAGCAAGCACGATACGATGCTCGAATTGACCAGCTCATGATCCAAAGAGATCGATTCATGGCATTACAATAACGAAATGGAGAAAACCATGTCAGTCGTGATTTATCACAACCCTCGTTGCTCAAAGAGCCGTCAAACTCTTGAGCTGCTGGAACAAAATGGTGTTACACCTGAAGTCGTAAAATATTTGGATAACCCACTTACCGTGGAAGAACTAAAAGCACTCTACGCTCAACTAGGGTTCTCAGCTGTTCGTGACATGATGCGTACAAAAGAAGCCGAGTACAAAGAATTAGGCTTGGGTGAGGCGTCTGTCAGTGATGAACAACTGTTCGAAGCAATGGCACAAAATCCAAAACTATTCGAGCGCCCTGTTGTTGTCGCAAACGGCAAAGCGAAAATCGGTCGCCCACCAGAGCAAGTGTTGGATATTCTATAAATGGATTGCCAGATCCTTATTTTGTACTTCAGCCGTCACGGCGCAACAAAACAACTGGCAAGACAGATAGCAAGAGGGGTCGAATCGACTCCTCACTGCGAAGCAATTTTGCGTACAGTTGAAGAATTGTCACCTCACTCACATACCCCTTCCGATCCAATTGTTACTCTAGAAGAACTGAAAAAATGCGATGGTCTTGCATTTGGTAGTCCCGTCTGGTTTGGCAACATGGCAGCGCCGTTAAAGCACTTCTGGGATCAAACCACACCTTTGTGGGTAAGCGGAGACTTAATCGATAAGCCAGCGTGTGTATTTACCTCATCCTCTTCGATGCATGGTGGTCAGGAAACCACACTACAAAGCATGATGACTCCATTGTTGCATCACGGGATGATGGTATTGGGAATTCCTTATGCAGAACCAGAGCTGCACTTAACTCAGTCAGGTGGTACACCGTATGGCGCGAGCAGTGTCGGCAAAGAGCCAACGCTAACCAATGATGAGGCTCGTCTGGCACAGAAGTTAGGTAAACGACTAGCAACAGCAGCACTAAAGCTGAAGAGAAGCTAGTAAATTCAAGGATAGTAAATCGATGTCTGAATCTTTTGACCAACCTGCACTAAGTGCACAAACGAAAAGCTATCGTTACTTGGCTTTGTTTGGCAACTTGGCTTTACTGGCTTGGGTAGCGATATGGCAACTCGCGCTGTCTCCTCACCCTCACTTGAGTAGTACAACGCTAGCGATTGCATGGTGTATTCCATTATTGCTTCCGTTGCCGGGCATATTGGCGGGCAAACCCTATACTCACGCTTGGGCAAACTTTGTGTTAATGCTGTATTTCCTTCATGCATTAACCATCTTATATGTTGATGGCGGAGAACGTTGGCTTGCAGCAGTCGAGCTTCTGCTAACGACGCTAGGCTTTTTTGGCAATATTCTATTTGCGAGAGCAAGAGGCAAAGAGTTGGGCCTCAAACTCAAACGCTTATCCCAAGTAGAGAAAGAAGAAAAAGCAAAGTTCAACAAGTAAGGCTAACGATGAAACAAAAAAGAGTCGCGACTTGCGACTCTTTTTTGTTATTTTCAGAACGTTAGCATTCTATGAACGTTGACTAGAAGTCCATTCATAAATAACGTCATACTGCTCTTGCACCGGCTGGATTACAACAGGCTCAGATTCTTTCACTTCTTCAACTGCGACGTCAGCGGTCACAACATCTGAAGCCAATGGTGCCTCTTCCGTTGCCAATTCAGATTGAGTTGGCTCTTGAACAGGTTGTAAAGGCGCGGCTTCTTCCACTGGCGTTACTGGCTCTTGGTAGTCACCCAGTTGCGAAATCGATGACGCTTCCTTTTCAAACGCCTCTTTAGAAGCCAATAGATGAAGTTTAAGTGTCAGTTCATTCCCCTGAACTCGCTTAACCTCAGTGCCAGCAACGGAGTTAAGTTTCTTTAACGCGCTTTCTAAGTGGAAAAAATCTTTCGCTGAATGGATGTTAACCACTTTCATCGTGATCCCATCAGAAGACTCGCCCGACACAACCACGGCACTCTTGCCTGCGTAATAGTCAGAAATAGCATCGACCACTTCTGCCATCGCATTCACCCCTGCTGCCGACCCACTACGAGGAGAACGCTGCGACACAAGGATCGCCGATGGTGATTGGTCGTATAACGTCCAGCGAATTTGATCGCCCTGAGCTTTAAGTACCATCACCGCATCAACGGGGTAACGTTGACTCGCCTTCGCGATGGGTTCTACAAATCCGCCCCATAGATCAGAGACATCAACGCCAGTCACATCATCAAAGTCACCCACTGGGACAGTAATCGGCAGGCCTCGTGTTTCCGCTGCAACGCGCAATGCAGAAACCTGCGCTGAGTCTGAATTCTCCCAAGCAATGGTGCGTTCATAAGCTTGCTCTTCAATCGCCCAGACAAGAATATTAGCGCGATGAGGCGACCACGATGGCAACTGTGCTTGAGTCAAAAGAGAATGAATCTGACCACTGTTAAAGCGCATATCCAGACTTGGTTTGCCGTCAACTTGACCGTAACCAAGTTGAGAAATGTAACGTGAGCTTGAGCTCAGCGCTTTTTGAATAACGGTATTACTTAAAGAAGATTGAGAACCAGTTGCTCGAACAATCACCTCTTTCATACCTTGTTCACGAGCCAAAGACTCACCGTTATCTTGCTCACTGTCGATAACCACTTCAGCACGATAGATATCTACCTGCGTTAATGCGTAAACGGGCAGAGACAACCAACCTATCAGTAAAAGAGCTAAATAGCGCATAGTTTTCATTTTCCTCTAAATAAGAGAAAGCATAATAAGCAACTATCAAACCTTGAGCAAGGCGAGCCACAAGAAAATAGCCTAAAATTTGAGCAACTTACGTCAATTGCGGCGCAGTATTCAGTGTCAATTAATGAGTCATCCTTATTATTATCAATCTATATGCGTATACAAAAACTGAGTTCCCCGAGCGGAATAGATAGAAGAAAACCCCATCACCAACATTAAGCCAGACCTTGTGAGTAGCAGACGATTACATCTTTTTCTTTGCAATTCATCTAACAAAATATGAACTTTAGCTCGTAAAACAGGCACTTTTGTAAGAAAACCGCTCTAAAAGCATATTTTAACCACTTAAAATCATCGAAAAGTTTGATCTGATCATTGTCGCAAACGTTTGCCGAATGGTACTATTCGCCGGATTTGTCTGCGTATCTTTAAATAGGAAATGATTATGAAAAATGCGTTACAAGGCGCTCAGATGCTCTTTGTCGCTTTTGGTGCTTTGGTACTCGTGCCACTTCTAACTGGCCTCGATCCAAACGTAGCACTCTTCGGCGCTGGTGTTGGTACCCTACTCTTCCAATTAATCACTAAACGTTCTGTCCCAATTTTCCTTGCTTCTTCTTTTGCGTTTATTGCTCCTATTATGTTCGGTATCCAAACTTGGGGTATCGGTGCAACTATGGGCGGCTTAATGGCAGCAGGTATGGTTTATATTGCCCTCGGTGCAGCGATTAAAGTTCGTGGCGTAGGCTTTATTCATAAGATTCTGCCACCTGTGGTTGTTGGTCCAGTGATCATGGTTATCGGCCTGGGCTTGGCTCCAACAGCCGTTAACATGGCGATTGGTAAAACTGGTGACGGCGCAGCTCAACTAGTCAATGGTGATGCAGCGATCATGATCTCTGCCGTTTCACTATTAACAACTATTGCACTGAGCGTGTTTGCGAAAGGCTTCTTAAAGCTAGTACCAATTGTTGGTGGTATCTTGGCAGGCTACTCCGTGTCTCTTGCCTATGGCGTTGTTGATTTTACCCCTGTCGCTCAAGCAGCTTGGCTTTCATTGCCAAACTTCACCACACCAGAATTCAATATCAACGCGATTCTGTTCATGATTCCGGTTGCGATTGCTCCTGCTGTAGAACACGTAGGTGATATGCTGGCTATTTCTAACGTGACAGGCAAAGATTACCTTAAAAAGCCAGGTCTACACCGTACTATCGCCGGTGACGGGGTAGCGACGATGGCAGCGGCAATGGTTGGCGCGCCACCAAATACGACTTACAGCGAAGTAACTGGCGCGGTAATGCTGACGAAAGCATTCAATCCGAAGATCATGACATGGGCAGCAGTGACCGCTATTGTACTGGCTTTGGTTGGCAAGCTAGGCGCTATCCTTCAGACCATTCCTGTTCCTGTAATGGGTGGCATCATGATTCTACTGTTTGGTTCTATCGCTACAGTAGGCCTGAACACGCTGATCAAAAACCACGTTGATCTACACAAGTCTCGTAACCTGGTTATCGTTGCTGTTACGCTAGTATTTGGTATTGGTGGCATGGCTTTCGGCATTGGTGAATTCAGCCTACAAGGCGTTAGCTTGTGCGGTATCGTGGCAATCATTCTGAACCTGGTTCTTCCACACGACCTAGGCGAAAACCACGTTGTAGATAACGCTCAGATCGAAGAAGACAAAGCGAACTAATTCGTAGGTTCAATTCGACACATACAAAAAAGGCTTGGTAATAACCAAGCCTTTGTTTTTTTGTTCAGAACTGAATCTGCGTTATGTTAGACGCTTATTTAGTACCGAAAATCTTATCACCCGCATCACCTAGACCAGGAACGATGTAACCTTTGTCGTTTAGTTTCTCGTCGATTGCCGCTGTGTATAGCTCAACATCTGGGTGTGCTTTTTCTAGCGCTTCGATACCTTCCGGTGCCGCTACCAAAACAAGAACTTTAATTTGGTTACAACCTTTCTCTTTCAGAAGATCGATCGTCGCGATCATAGAACCGCCAGTTGCCAACATTGGGTCAACAACCAGTGCGATACGCTCATCAATGTTAGAAGCAAGCTTGTTAAAGTATGGAACTGGCTCAAGCGTTTCTTCATCACGGTAGATACCTACCACACTGATACGTGCACTTGGCATATGCTCAAGAACACCATCCATCATACCTAGACCAGCACGTAGGATTGGCACAACCGTTACTTTCTTACCTTTAATCTGGTCAACTTCTACCGGACCGTTCCAACCTTCGATAGTAACTTTCTCTGTCTCAAAGTCTGCTGTCGCTTCGTAAGTAAGTAGGCTACCGACTTCGGTCGCTAACTCACGAAAACGTTTTGTGCTGATGTCACCTTCTCTCATTAGACCAATTTTATGTTTTACTAGAGGGTGTTTTACTTCAACAACTTTCATGTCCATCTCCGGCTATAATAGGCAATATTTAAACAAACCTTCAGATTATACACGATTTCTGCTAGGAAATCAGGATATATCACTGAAGAAAAAAACCTGCGCAAACGTTTGCTATCTGTATTTAAGCACTGGTAGAATAGCGCCGTTTTCATATCCAACTTAAATACCGAGGACTTCCCTGTGAGTGGTAATAACTCTTCTCTTAGCTATAAAGACGCTGGTGTTGATATTGATGCAGGCAACGCGCTTGTAGATCGTATTAAAGGTGCGGTAAAACGTACTCGTCGCCCTGAAGTGATGGGTGGTATCGGTGGTTTTGGCGCTTTATGCGAATTGCCGACGAAATACAAACAACCTGTATTGGTTTCTGGTACTGACGGTGTAGGTACAAAACTTCGCCTCGCACTGGATATGAACAAGCACGACACTATCGGTATCGACTTAGTTGCGATGTGTGTAAACGATCTTATCGTGCAAGGCGCAGAGCCATTGTTCTTCCTAGATTACTACGCGACAGGCAAGCTGGATGTCGATACAGCGGCTGACGTTGTATCTGGTATCGCAGACGGCTGTGTGCAAGCAGGTTGTGCCCTAATCGGTGGCGAAACTGCTGAAATGCCAGGCATGTACGAAGGTGAAGACTACGACGTTGCTGGTTTCTGTGTAGGTGTGGTAGAAAAAGAAGAAGTCATCGACGGTACGAAAGTAGCGGCAGGTGATGCTCTTATCGCAGTAGGTTCAAGCGGCCCTCACTCAAACGGTTACTCTTTGGTTCGCAAGATCCTTGAAGTATCTGGCGCAGACAAAAACGAAATGCTAGAAGGTCGCACTATCGGTGAGCATCTTCTAGAACCAACTAAGATTTACATCAAATCAGCACTTAAAATGATTGAGAAGCACGACATTCATGCAATTTCTCACATCACAGGTGGTGGTTTCTGGGAAAATATCCCACGCGTTCTACCAGAAGGCACTAAAGCAGTGATCGACGGTAACAGCTGGGAATGGCCAGTGATTTTCCAATGGCTACAAGAGAAAGGTAACGTTGAAACACACGAAATGTACCGTACATTTAACTGTGGTGTTGGTCTAATCGTTGCTCTTCCTAAAGATCAAGCAGAAGCAGCGGTTGCACTTCTGCAAGAAGAAGGCGAAAACGCATGGGTGATTGGTGAAATCGCTCAAGCGGAAGCAAATGAAGAACAAGTTGAAATCAAATAACTTGCGATTCTTGCTCAAAAAGTAAAAAGAATGAGGACGCTATGTCCTCATTTTGCTATCTGGAACTCGAAAACCATTTCAATAGTAGGTGATATCAATTCCGTAATGAGATAATCATTCTTGCTAGCATTGATATAATTTAAAAAACCTACAGTAGTAAGGCAGTCTCAACATCATGAAAAATATAGTGGTCCTAATTTCTGGTAGTGGCAGTAACCTACAAGCGATATTGGAAGCGTGTGAAGCAAATATGCCTAACGCGAAAGTCGCTGCCGTTTTCTCAAATAAAGCGGACGCTTACGGATTGGAGCGCGCGAAACAATTTAATGTTGAAGGCCATTTTGTCGACCCAAAAGCATTTGAGTCTCGTGAAGCATTTGATTCAGAATTGATGAAGCAAATCGACCAGTATCAACCAGATGTCATCGTATTGGCTGGTTACATGCGCATTCTCAGCAGCGAATTTGTGCAACACTACATGGGTAAGATGATCAATATTCACCCTTCACTGCTGCCAAAATACCCTGGGCTGCACACTCACCAACGTGCGATTGACGCGAAAGATAAAGAGCACGGCACCAGTGTTCACTTCGTGACGGAAGAGCTCGACGGTGGTCCGGTTGTTCTGCAGGCAAAAGTACCTGTATTTGAAGATGATGATGCAGCTACCCTTGCAGCTCGAGTTCAAACTCAAGAGCACACTATCTATCCAATCGTCACCAAATGGCTGGTTGAAGACAGATTAAAAATGCAAGACGGCAAAGCGTGGTTAGATGGCAAAGAGCTTGGTGCTCACGGCTATGCAGCCGCTGAAGAAGAGTAACGCTCTTAGACAAACTCAACCAAATCAAAAAAGGCAGTCGTAATGACTGCCTTTTTATTCATAGCTGGAAAGCATTGATTATTCTAACGGTTCCGTCGGAGCCTGGCTGGCTACTTTCTTTGGCGCGAATGCGACGTCTTTCAGCGCTGCTGCATTACCATCAACCAACTCACCTAAATGAAACAGACCATATTCGCCTGGCTTCATTCGCTGCCATGCTTCATTACCGGTCAGTGGCTGAGTCGCGATAACAGAAACAACGTCATTTGGTGTTGTTTCTTCCTGGAAGTTGATTTCAACATCTTCATCCAGTAATGCCGCTTTACCAAAAGGAGCTCGTCGCGTAATCCAATACAGGTGATTGGTGCAATACGTCATGACAAACTCACCGTCACTCAGCAGCATGTTAAATACGCCCTTCTCTTTCAGTTGATCACAGCACTTCGCAACATAGACAAAAACCGACGCCATATCCTCTGGAGGCTCTGGGTATCGATCTTCCATCTGCTTTAACAGCCAACAAAACGCCAGTTCACTGTCAGTTTGACCTACCGGACGGTGCCGACCTGTATGTAAGTCCTGATAATCTGACAACTGACCATTGTGAGCAAATGTCCAATACTTACCCCACAACTCACGCGTAAATGGATGCGTATTTTCCAGGTTGACTCCGCCACGATTAGCCTGTCGAATATGACTGACTACAGCGCGGCTTTTGATTGGGTAGTTCTGAACCAGTTCCGCAATTTTTGAATCGCAGCTTGGCTTCGGATCTTTAAACGTCCGAAATCCTTTACCTTCATAGAAAGTGATTCCCCACCCATCACGGTGCGGGCCAGTTCGGCCTCCACGCTGCATCAGCCCAGTAAAACTGAAACAAATATCCGTTGGAACGTTGGCGCTCATGCCGAGCAATTCACACATGGTTTAAAGAACTCCTTACCTAAAATACCAACCTTAAACAGGAACTGCCGTCCTAATTATTCCATCTCTTTTTCAATTAACTGAATGACGATGTGAATAATTTTAATATGTACTTCCTGAATGCGATCAGCGTAACCAAAATGAGGCACACGGATTTCAACGTCTGCCAAACCTGCCATTTTACCACCGTCTTTACCTGTCAGTGCAATGGTCTTCATGCCTTTTGCTTTCGCGGCTTCAATGGCTTTAAGAATATTGCCTGAGTTACCAGATGTCGATAAACCAAACAGTACATCGCCTTTACGACCGACTGCTTCAACATAGCGAGAAAAGACAAAGTCGTAACCAAAATCGTTACTTACACAAGAAAGGTGGCTTGGGTCAGAAATCGCAATACCAGCATAACCCGGACGGTTATCACGGTAACGACCTGTCAACTCTTCAGCGAAATGCATTGCATCACAGTGTGAACCACCATTACCACATGACAGCACCTTGCCTTCTTGTTTAAAAGAATCAGCAATCAATTTCGCAGCGGCTTCAATTTGAGCAATGTTATGGTCATCGCTTAAAAATTTGTTGAGCACTTCAGCAGCTTCGTTTAACTCACTTTTAATCAGATCTTGGTACATAAGACGTTCTCTTTATTATTTCGGCCCTTGGTATGCAATCACATTACCTTGGCAAATGGTTCTGTTGCCAATCTGACACCAGACATTTCGTTACAGAGAGTTTACCCACAAACGAGAATTAGTGTCGATAGCGAACCAACAGATTTGGATTGGTAGAAGTAATAAACTTAGTAACTTGCTCAAGAAAACAGCACCAAAATCGCACTTTTAGAATTTTTACTCTACTTAGATCACTTTTTACCCAAAACCAAGTTTTACATTTTGTTAATATTCTGATTACAATTACAAGAACTGGTTAGACCTCTTATCAGAATACAGACGCACAACACTTATAACGTCTGAAAAGGAAAACATATATGGACATCTTGCTTTCAATCGTTGCGATGACAATCGTCTTAGGCATTACGCTCTATCACCGAATGTCACTCGTAAAATCCGTCAGCCTTCTAACTGCTGCCATGTTAGTGCTGACCATCGCTGGTTCCGCAGGCTTTATTGGCTGGGCTATTTACATCCTTGCCATCGCCGTATTTGCTGTATCAGGTATTCGTCAATCTCTTATCAGTCGTAAGGCTTTAGCTGTTTTCAAAAAAGTCCTTCCGGCGATGTCTCAAACCGAGAAAGAAGCCTTAGATGCAGGTACGGTCTGGTGGGAAGCAGAATTATTTAAGGGTAAACCTGAATGGAAAAATCTGCATGCGATTCAGACTCCTAAGCTGAGTGCGGAAGAGCAAGCTTTCCTTGATGGTCCTGTTAATGAAGTCTGTGCCATGGTCAACGACTTTCAGGTAACGCATGAGCTTGCAGATTTGCCACCAGAAGTCTGGCAATACCTAAAAGACCACAAATTCTTTGCCATGATCATCAAGAAAAAATACGGCGGTCTGGAATTTTCTGCTTACGCACAGTCGTTAGTACTACAAAAATTGACCGGTGTTTCCGGCGTGCTTTCTTCTACCGTTGGCGTACCTAACTCTTTGGGTCCGGGCGAGCTACTGCAACATTACGGTACAGAAGTGCAAAAAGATTACTACTTACCTCGACTGGCAGAAGGTAAAGAGATCCCATGCTTTGCTTTAACCAGCCCAGAAGCAGGTTCCGATGCGGGCTCTATCCCAGACTATGGTGTGGTGTGTAAAGGTCAATGGGAAGGCAAAGAAGTACTCGGCATGCGCCTGACCTGGAATAAGCGTTACATCACGCTTGCTCCTGTGGCAACTGTGCTAGGTCTTGCATTTAAACTGCGCGATCCACAAGGTCTGCTAGGTGATAAAGAAGACTTGGGTATCACATGTGCACTCATTCCAACCAATGTTAAAGGCGTTGAAATCGGAAATCGTCACTTCCCTCTTAACGTCCCTTTCCAGAATGGCCCAACACGCGGCAAAGATATCTTCGTTCCTATCGATTTCATTATCGGTGGTGAGAAGATGGCAGGCCAAGGATGGCGAATGCTAGTTGAGTGTCTGTCGGTTGGTCGTGGTATCACACTTCCTTCAAACTCAACGGGTGGCATTAAAACAGCTGCACTGGCAACCGGCGCTTACTCGCGTATTCGTCGTCAGTTCAAACAGCCTATCGGCCACATGGAAGGCATCGAAGAGCCTTTGGCACGTATTGGTGGTAACGCCTACGTAATGGATGCTGCGAGCAACTTAACAGTTGCGGGTATCGACCTTGGCGAGAAACCGTCTGTTATTTCTGCCATCGTGAAGTACCACTGTACCCACCGTGGTCAACAGAGCATCATTGATGCCATGGACATTGTCGGTGGTAAAGGCATCTGTATTGGCCCGTCAAACTTCCTCGCTCGTGGCTACCAAGGCTCACCAATTGCCGTGACTGTAGAAGGCGCAAATATTCTGACTCGTTCAATGATCATCTTCGGTCAGGGTGCCATTCGTTGTCACCCATACGTTCTCGAAGAGATGAACGCGGCCTACTCTGATGCAAGTGATGCCGTCGAAAAGTTTGATAAGGCACTGGCAGGTCACGTGAGCTTCACCATGAGTAACCTTGTACGCAGCATTTGGTTTGGTTTGAGCGATGGTTTGGGTTCATCCGCGCCAACCAAAGACGCGACCAAACGTTACTACCAACAACTTAACCGTTACAGCGCTAACTTAGCACTTCTGTCTGATATTTCGATGGCAGTGCTTGGCGGCTCATTGAAACGTAAAGAGCGTCTATCAGCTCGTCTTGGTGACATCCTTAGCCAACTTTACTTAAGTTCAGCAGCGCTAAAACGCTTTGAACAAGATGGCCGTCCGGTTGAAGATTTGCCTTTGGTTCACTGGGCTCTGCAAGACAGCTTGAAGCAAGCAGAAACCGCCGTTGATGAGTTTTTGGCTAACTTTCCGAACAAAGCCATTGCTCGCACGCTGCGCGTATTAATCATGCCGTTTGGTCGTGTACGCAAAGCGCCAAGCGACAAACTCGACAGCAAAGTCGCACGTATTTTGCAAACACCTAGCGCAACGCGTTCGCGCATTGGTCGTGGTCAGTATCTGGCACCAACAGAACATAACCCGGCAGGTAAGATTGAATTAGCATTGTCTGTGATTCTTCAAGCCGAGCCAGTATTCGACAAAGTGTGTAAAGCACAAGGCAAACGTCGCCCGTTCTTACGTCTGGATATGATTGCGGAAGAAGGGCTAGCGCAAGGCATTATTAGTCAGGAAGAAGCGGAACTTCTCAGAGAAGCAGAGCAGCACCGTTTGGATACCATCAATGTCGATGACTTTGAGCCAGAGCAATTGGCGGCAAAGCCGAATTATCCTCACATGGACAGCGTCGCCTAAGACAATAACGCCAAAGTAATAAGCAAACCGAGAGCTAAATGGCTCTCGGTTTTTTGTTTTTTCTGGCCCTAGATTGATAGCGATATGCGGCTTGTGCGCTGATGAGTGATAAATAGCTCACGGACGCAATAACAGAACGATGTATACTTTACTGTAAATAAACCATTTTTTTAGGGGGTGCATCTGTGGCCAAAAAATTATTCTCGCAGTGGTTCCCTGGCCTCGTTCAGCTTAAGCATTATCAACGTGAATGGTTCACTAATGACTTTCGAGCCGCTTTTTCTGTCGTTGCCGTCGCCTTACCTGTCGCCATCGCTTATGCACAACTAACGGGTGTTTCTGCTGTTGTCGGCCTCTATTCATGTGTGTTGCCGATGTTGGTTTATGCCTTGATGGGGACTTCTCGACAACTCATTGTTGGCCCTGATGCCGCTACCTGTGCGGTGATTGCTGCTGTTGTCACTCCGCTTGCAGCTGGCGACCCAACCAAACACTGGCAGTTAGTGATGACCATGACAGCCATGACGGGCATTTGGTGTGTCGTGGCGAGCCGATTTAAATTAGGGATTTTTGCGGATTTTCTCTCCCGCCCTATTCTGCTTGGATTACTTAACGGTGTTGCACTGACCATCATTGTCAGCCAATTCGCTAAAGTTGTCGGCTGGAGATACGAACAGCGCTACCTATTGGAACGTTTATGGGAAGCGCCTCAACGCTTAACCGAAGTTCACTGGCCTACCGTCTCGTTAAGTATTGCCACTGTCGTCGTTTATCTGGTCACCAAACGTTTTCGCCCCGCTTGGCCAGCAGCGATGCTCGCGATATTGGTTACAACTGGCTCGGTTTGGCTACTCCATTTACAAGACATGGGTGTGTCGGTGGTGGGCATTACTCAGGGTGGGTTCCCTCAATTTCAAGCACCAAAGTTTGAACTCGGTGAAGTTCGTGAACTGGTGGTCCCTGCATTGAACCTTGCTATTGTCAGCTTTGTAAGCATGATGCTCACCGCACGTAGCTTCGCAGCGAAAAATGGCTATGATATTGATGCAAATAAAGAATTCAGAGCATTAGGATTTGCCAATATCGCTTCGGCATTTTCGCAAGGTTTTGCTATCAGTGGTGCAGACTCTCGGACGGCAGTCAACGATGCCAATGGCGGCAAATCACAGTTGGTCTCTATTATTGCTGCACTGACTATCGCGGTCATCGCGATCTTTATTTATGAGCCTTTACAGTTTATCCCTATCGCTTCACTTGGCGTAGTATTGATCATCGCTTCATTATCGTTACTCGACCTCAAAGCGATATGGACATTACGCCAGCGCGACAAAGATGCCTTCAACCTAGCAGGCATCACCTTCGTATCCGTATTGGTTATTGGGGTGATTCCGGGGATTACACTAGCGGTGCTTTTGGGGCTATTTCAATTTTTGCGGATTGTCATGCGCCCGAGCGATCAAATCCTTGGTTTGGATGAGAAAGGCACAATACGAACTGTCGATGGCACAGGTAAAGCCACTCCGATACCAGGGATGGTGATTTACCGGTTTAACTCGCCACTGACGTATTTTAACGCCCCTTATTTTAAACGCCGGGTATTGGAACAAGCAGAACATACAAAAGACGTCAGTTGCGTGGTGGTAGACGCCGTATCCAGCTTTACTCACCTTGATTTAAGCGTGATGGCAACCCTGTCAGATCTTCATGAAATGCTGAAAAAACGCGGCATACGATTGATTCTTGCTGGTCGAAAACGCCGCTTACGCCAATGGTGTGATCTAACGGGCATCAGCACCAGCGATGGCGGGATCTTACTGCGTGCCGATATGTATCTCGCCATTAAACTCAGCGGATGCTACATCAGTGCTGTTGGCGAAGGGCAAGTTCCAGCTGTGCAAAAAGAACCCGATTTGGAACAAACTCCGAAGCCGATTCCCGAAGTGGCTTAGTACTGGCGTGATTAATTCAACCCAATTAGCTTGATATCGTCAATGCTGACCATGACCAAACCAAAAGCGGAACCAATCGGTTCCGCTTATTCTAATTCTTTGGCATTTGCAGCTGCATTTCAGGAATGGCTTCTCTTTTAGCTTTTAGCTTGCGCCATATCAGCCAAACTAGGATACCGATAATTAACATCACGACGTTACCTACCGCGATCATTAGTAGACTGCGCTTACGTTCTGCTTCTCGTTCAGCAAGGATGCGCTTTTCTGTCTCGATTCGGTGCTGCTCGGCAAGTTCGGCTTCTTTGGCTTTACGCGCGGCCTCCAAATCAACGTCATCAACGACACTGAATGTCTGCTCCTGAATTGGGAAAATCAGAGGACGTTGAGTGGCAAAATCCGTCGCAAAGATAACGCCTTGCCAAGAGTATTTACCTAGCTCAGGGTCATTATCCAAATTCAATGTCGCTTTCAGACCGTCTTGAGAAACTTGACCTTGGCCATAACTCTTAAAACCATCGGGCGCACTTTTTTCCACACTTACCAGGAGTGAACCAGGCGCAATCATGCCTTGCTCGCCACTGACCACCAGCTGATGAGGTTGGTTTTGTTCACGAGATTGAATAAAGGTACGCGAAATAGGATTAGGATATACGAGTACTACCTGCTCTTCAGCACGCAAGAAGACTCCATTCCCAGAGACAATACGTGCACGATATTTTCCCGGTTGAACTTCAATTGGCAGCTGAACGGTGAATACACCGTCACCAGCTTGCTCATCCAAATCTCGGCCGTCATCCTGGAAATCACCAATCACTAATGGAACTGGTCGCTCCTCGTTAATCAGCTCATCTTCGTTTTCAACAAACTTGGTAAAGGTGACCTGTAAATTAACTCGGTCGAGAAAATCTCTTAACACCAGAGGCTTGTCGTCTGAAGTCAGTCGTGAGGTAAATTTGAGTGCTTCACCGTGATAGAGATGATTCGGAAAAGCGTCAGTGCTTAACTTCAAATGAGAAATTAAACGAATGTTGTTCTTAGGCGTGACTTTACCCACCGCTTGCCATGGACCCGGCATCGGCTGATCGATCGAGACAATATCCAGTGCAGGCTCCTGATACCAACGAATATTATCGTAGGAGCCCCAAGCATAGTATTTTTTACCGTCAGGACGAACTAAGACAACGGGTTGAGAACTTTGCTCACGATGGACCAGAAATGTGATTTGCTCGATACTAGGATCGACACGAAAGCGATTATCTAACAGAGACATCGTAGATTCACTCGCAGCACTCGCAAGACAACTCCAGATTGCCATGATAGCAACCGACAAAGCCCTGAGCATAGTTTCTCCTATTGAAGCCAAATACTGTCGTTCACCAGCTCTAACCTTTTCTGGTGCGCATCTATTTCATCGGCACTTGCTCGCAAAACCTTTAGCGCTTTTCTTCCCTCGACCCGACGAACGCTTTCTACGCCTCCTTCTTGCTTGTTGGCGTTAAACTCAAGGCTTGTTTGTCCACCAGTCATCAAGAGGTAAACGTCAGCCAGAATCTCCGCATCGAGCAAAGCCCCGTGGAGTGTACGGTGCGAGTTATCAATGCCGTAACGTTCACATAAGATATCGAGGTTATTTCGCTTGCCCGGGAAGATCTTCTTCGCCATGGCAAGGGTATCGGTTACCTTACAGAAATCATCTGTTTTACCGATATTCGGATCGAGCATTTCAAACTCGTAGTCCATAAAGCCGGTATCGAAGGGCGCATTATGGGCAACCAGCTCGGCACCTTTGATGAAGTCGATAAACTCTTGGTGCACACTGGCGTACTCAGGCTTATCAACTAAGAATTCATCGGTAATACCGTGAACCCCAACCGCTTCTGCCTGAATTTCACGATCAGGCTTTAGATAAACGTGAAAGTGACGCCCGGTCAACTTGCGGTTAATGATCTCCACGGCTCCGATCTCAATAATACGGTGCCCCATGTAGTGAGGACCGCCTTCTTGGTTCATACCCGTGGTTTCGGTATCGAGAACCACAATGCGATTATATTCAGAATTGCTGCTGGTATTCATAAGCTTATATGTGTCAGACTATGCTTTAATAAATGTTTCGGCTAATAGTACCAAAAAATATGACCAAACACGTTGAGATTTTCACTGACGGATCTTGTTTAGGTAACCCTGGACCGGGTGGTTACGGCGTCGTTCTGCGCTACAAAGACGTGGAAAAAACACTATCTAAAGGCTACACCCTAACGACCAACAACCGTATGGAAATGCTCGCTGCAGTTGTTGCGCTGCAAACGCTAAAAGAACCTTGCAAAGTCTCATTAACAACCGACAGCCAATATGTCCGTCAAGGCATTACTCAGTGGATTCATAACTGGAAAAAACGTGGTTGGAAAACAGCGGATAAAAAGCCAGTGAAGAACGCAGATTTATGGCAGGCGCTCGATAAAGAAACCGCCCGCCATGAAGTTGAATGGCATTGGGTAAAAGGTCATGCGGGCCACAGAGAAAACGAAATCTGTGATGAATTAGCCCGAACAGCAGCGGAAAACCCGACTGAAGAAGACACTGGCTATCAAGCTTCCTAACGCTTATCGCTCGACATCTTTTTCACTCCAGCACCCTCTCGATTCATAACCCCAAGTGGTGTGAGCTTTTTCTTTAAACGCCAGTGCGGCTTGATTGGCTTGAGAGGGTATGTTCGTTTACGGGCAACGATATAATACAGACTGCCCGCTGGCGATGCCCATTCCCCTAAACTGTTTTCAAACCAAGTACACATTGTGCGGTAGCGTGTCATAGGGAAAAGTGCATAGCGATCACGATGAATCACCTGATAGTTAAGCAGCCCCAGCCAGTCCTGAACACGATTCGATGAGAACATTCGGCCACTCCAAGGCAAATTGTTTTTACGCCACGGGAAAAGACTCGCCAAGCCAGTAAAGCTAAATGGATTAAAACCAGTAATGATCAGGTAGCCATCATCCATCATCACTCTGTCCACTTCTCTTAATAGACGGTGAGGATCACGTGCGTAGTCTAGCTGATGAGCCAGAATTGCCACATCAAAGCTTTTTTCCAAAAAGGGTAATTCGTAACCATCCGCAACGACATTATGCAACGGATTCTGGATATCTACGTTGACTTGGTGTTGAATGTTACAATTACTGCTGGTTAGCTCACAGCTCAACCCGCCCAGTTTGAGCATGTGGTAACCGAAAAGTTTCGGACACCACTCATCAAACCGAGTTTGGATTGACTCAAGCACCCAAGGTCCATTATTCAGATCGGACCAAGTCGACGGGTGTGGTATAGTTTTGTTGCTGAGTGCTGGTTTCATTAACCACCTAACTATAATGGGTGACGGAGAACGAATCGTGTTAGAGATCAAAAGCATACCCGCATTTAATGATAATTACATCTGGCTAATACAAAATAGCGATAAACGTTGTGCCGTTGTTGATCCGGGTGATGCAAAGCCTGTATTGGAATACTTACAAGCTAACGAGTTAACTTTAGAAGCGATTATGATTACGCACCACCACAATGATCACATTGGTGGTGTTCCAGATTTAGTCCGTGCATTTCCTGATGTTACCGTTGTTGGCCCTAAAGCAGAGCCTATCCCAACGCTAACCGCGCCAATGGAAGAAGGTGACAAACTAGAGCTGTTCGGCGAAATCTTTATGGTGATGGGTTTACCAGGTCACACGCTAGGTCATATAGGCTATGTTGGTGATGGCAAATTGTTTTGCGGTGATGTGCTATTTTCTGCAGGGTGCGGTCGTATTTTTGAAGGCACAGCAGAACAAATGTTTGATTCACTGAGCAAAATCGCTGCGCTTCCTGATGAAACCCAAGTCTATTGCGCGCATGAGTACACTGCCAGCAACGTCGCGTTCGCGCTTGCTGTCGAGCCAGACAATGAGAAGCTTCGCCAGTACCGCGATGATGTAAATCGACTACGTGCACTGAACATCCCTACCCTTCCAACCACGTTACGTCAAGAGAAATGGATCAATCCATTTTTGCGCACTAATAACCCAGAAGTCATTAAGTCTGTGACGAATCGCATAAAAAATGACGATCCATGCTCTGTTTTTACGGCATTAAGAGTGTGGAAGAACGAATTTTAACCAATTTTTACTTGTAAGTTTACAAGACCCCAGTATTATCATGGATTGATTTTTCAGAGAGGCGCTTTCGGCGCTTCTCTGCGTTTTGGGTAGAATATAAATCTAATTTTATGTCGACCCATTGCATATTCAGAGGTTTTAACCTCATTTATTAGTGTTTAAAGAAATATGTCTATTATCTTGCGATTGCCACGTAGCGCTTGCTACGCGACAGGCTGGAGAAGATAAAAAGGCCCTAAATAGGCTGAATCCATGCGTTTGAAGTACAGTTTGGCTTTGGCGTTATTGCTTTCTGGTTGTCAGATGACCTCTCCAGATTCAACAACGTCAACACCAGAGACCAACAAATCAGAGCTAGCGGCTAAACAAAAAGCAGCTAAGGAACAAGCAAAAAGTAAGCAATCTTTGACAGATGCTGTCAAAGAGACGCCAAAGGTGCTTTCTCCTCAGGAACAAGAAGATGTATGGCAACGTATTGCTATGCAGCTTGAAATGGACATCCCACACAATAAAAAGGTGGATTACTACCGTACCTGGTATCTAAAACACCCAAATCATCTTAAAACAGTGTCACAACGTGCAGAACCATTTCTGTACATGATCGCTGAACAGATTGAAAAACGAGATTTACCAATGGAACTGGCTTTGTTGCCAGTGGTTGAAAGCTCGTTCGATGCCTTTGCCTACTCACATGGTAGTGCAGCAGGCCTTTGGCAATTTGTTCCGGGTACCGGAAAAATGATGGGCCTTGAACAAAATTACTGGTATGACGGACGTCGCGATGTAGCGGCCTCGACAGAAGCAGCATTAGACTACTTAGTTCAACTGAACAAGCAATTTGATGGAAGCTGGGAACACGCTATCGCAGCCTACAACAGCGGTGGTGGTCGAGTATCCAGAGCTATTCGCAAAAACAAGAGCCTTGGTAAGCCGATTGACTTTTTCTCTTTGGATTTACCTAAAGAGACCAGCAGCTACTTGCCTAAACTCTTAGCGCTTGCTGATGTGGTCGCAAATCAGGATAAGTATGGTCTTAATATTCCTGCTATCCCTAACAAGCCGGTATTAGCACTCGTAGATCCTAAAGAGCAACTCGATCTCGCGATTGCAGCTGATTACGCAGGCATCGGTGTCAAAGAGCTGCAAAGCTACAACCCAGCTTACAACCAGTGGTCTACGTCACCAAACGGTCCACAAAAACTGCTGATCCCGATCGAAAAGAAGGATGCGTTCCTTGCTCAGGTAGCAGAGAACCGTGGCAAAGGCGTTAAAGTTGCTCGCTACAAGGTAAAATCGGGGGACTCGCTGGGCGTATTAGCACGTAAGTATGGCACAACGACGAAAGTAATTCGCCGAGCTAATGGCTTGTCGAATGATAATATCCGTATTGGCCAACACCTGCTGATCCCAACATCGACGAAAGATGACTCGAAATACGCGTTATCGGCGAGCAACCGTTTGAGCAAAACGCAATCTACAGCGCGCGGCCAGCTTAAACTGACGCACGTAGTACAGTCTGGTGAAAGCTTGTGGTCAATTGCTCGTGACAATAACGTGTCGTACAAATCTCTTGCTAAATGGAATGGCATGGGACCAAAAGACACATTAAGAAAAGGCCAAAAGATCGTCATTTGGAAGAAAGCGGCCGATGACTCAGTCATTCGTACGGTATTCTACAATGTTCGTTCTGGCGACACGATCAGTGGTATCGCAAGCAAATTTAAAGTGAAGAGTACTGACATTGTGAAATGGAATTCTCTCCAACAGAAAAAATACCTACAACCAGGTCAAAAACTTAAGCTGTACGTTGACGTCACTAAGGTAAGTGTATGAAACCATCAAGCAATCCGCTTGTGATGTTGTTGGATGTATTTCGTTCACCTACTTCATGCTTTTTGGCGTTATACCAACGTGGTGGTTGGGGTTGGCAACTCTTTATTATTTTGATGATCAGCCCGTTTCTGTTCTGGGGAGCGTACTTCTCTAACGTAGACTTTACTTGGTTGAGTGAGCAGCTCACCCCACAGCTGCAACAAATCAATCCTCAACAGATCGACTTGTTGGAGCCAAACACGCTAATGGCGAGCGCGATCATCAATGATGTGGTTAACCGATTTGCTACCCTGCTTCTGCTCGCATTTTGGTTCTTCCTTGCGACGAAAGCCAGCAAACAGCAATACGGTTATTGGAAGTGGTTCGCTGCCGCTTGTGCAATATTATTCCCAGCGGTACTTGGTGATGTTGCAAGCTACGCGAGCTTAATACTCAACCATGGCGAAGTGATGACTTACGCTGCAGATCTCAACAGCCTCAACGGCTTGTTGAAACTGCCGCTAACCAATGAGTGGTCTCACTTCGCAAGTTCACTGCCACTGCTGTTACCTTGGTACATCGTTTTAGGTTACGGTGTTGTTCTAACATGGACAGAATTTGAGCGCGGACAAGCTTTGGTTATCGCTAGCCTGCCTTGGGTGATGTTTTACGTCATTTGGGCGCTTTATATCGTCGTGAGTTAGTCGTCCAAAGTGAACGAGACCAGTAATGGATTATGATCGGAAGCGTCGCTCTGCGGCGCTTTCGCGTTTTTGAGCACAAGCCCTCGATAAAACACATGATCGAGACGCTGACCAGTAATAAACTGGGTTCGATGATCCGGTGAAAACGACACTTCTTGTAAGTTTGCCTTCTGTAACGCCTGCTTCATGGCTTCGAGACGATATTCATTCCAACTGTTAAAATCACCAGCAAACAGAATTGGTCCGGAGTGTTGCGTTAGTAATGCCTCCAAAGCCGCTATTTGAGAGTGGTATTCTTCCGTTCCAACAGTGAAATTAATCGCGTGTATATTTACGACCGCAAGCGTACTACCATTACTCAAACGATACTGACTGTAGAGTGCGGATTTTGGTAAACGAAGCCAAGGTTCTGTGGAAGTATACGCACAGGCTTTCTGAGGCAACCTTTGCGCAATATTAATCACACCAGCACCACTGCCCAAAGCTTTAAACGCACTTACTTGATTGCTCATCCAGTTTCCGTCCACCAGCCACTGTTTGAACGGCTCAGTCATGCTGGCTTCTTGAAGTAATAACAATTGCTTGTCCGTTGAAAGCGCATTAAGTGCACTTTGCCAATTGTCTTTGCTTTGCTTGTAAATATTCCAAATCAATACGTTGAGTTCCCCCTGTTCATCTAACACTTGCGAATCATTGAACTCGATGCATTGAATATCTTCAGTAATTTCATCACCGGTTTGGGTGATGATTTGTGGATGGTCAGGAACCGTGAAAATGACTTGAAAGCCAAGTACAACTGCCATGAAAAAAAAGACTACTGCAAGGACGAAACGCTTAAGCATAAAGGCGTACCTGAATGTGTTTAACCTGACTGACGGTTACAGAATAAAAAAGGAGCCGTATCAGGCTCCCTTTTAGCTTAATCAAAAATAAATTTAGAGTGAAATGTTAAATCGCGTCTTCGTCTTCTTCACCAGTACGAATGCGGATTACACGCTCAACATCAGTGACGAAAATTTTACCATCGCCAATTTTACCGGTTTGAGCGGTTTCGATGATGGTCTCAACGCATTTGTCTGCGACATCTTCAGTAACTACGATTTCAAGTTTCACTTTAGGTAGAAAGTCCACCATGTATTCTGCACCACGGTATAATTCCGTGTGACCCTTCTGACGACCAAAACCTTTGACTTCAGAAACGGTCATCCCTGTGATGCCAACTTCAGCTAACGCTTCTCGAACATCATCCAGTTTAAATGGCTTGATAATCGCTTCAATCTTCTTCATGTTCATCCCTTAAGCTTTAATCGTATGCGGATATTATCGTTTACCGTCTTACAACATTCAATCTTTGTCTCGTTTTGGTATCGTAAAATCTTGAGTTTGATGAAATTTATTAGAGCGAAAATTATAAAACCAGAACATTGCTCTGGTTTTGTTTTTAGTGAGAGCTAGGTAGCGACTATAAGCTAGAGTAGTATGCCGCTAAGTTGGCAATATCATCATCAGACAGCAGTGACGCTTGTGCCTGCATTACTGGAGCAAGCCCACCCGTGCGCTCTTTGTTTTTATAAGCTTTGATGGAGCTCATGATGTATTGAGCATTCTGCCCTTTCAGGTTTGGGTATCCGGGAATGGTTGCCATACCATCCGCGCCATGACAGGCAGCACACACTGCCGATTTTGCCTGCCCAGCCGCGACATCGCCCGCTGCGAATGCTTGCCCTGATAACATAGTTAACGCCATTACTGCGCCTATTACTGTTTTCTTCATTGCTTCACCTAATCGTTTTTATTTATAAGTACAATTTGTGTTCGATATTGTGTCACGAATTACAAAGGCTTACGCCAAATCAGCTCACAATCCTGACCACTAAATGCCTTATCAACAAACAAGTCGGCTACCGCAACCACCTGATCTTGATACATAAGAATCGGTATCTGGCGACGTAGCCAGCTCGGCACATGGTACTCTTGAAACAGTTTTTTCAATTTACGACTGTGATTACGCGTCACTGGATGCGCAGTTAACCCTTCAGGATTAAACGTGACGCTCAACAACTCCGGATGCGGCGGCAAAGCAATGGTCGCTTGTTCTGTAGTCGTACTTAACATGAGCTCGCCCAAACCTTCAGGAAGCATAAGCGCACAATCAACTTGAATGTGAACCTGCCAACCGGAAACCTCTGCTTTATCGCACACCCAGTAGAGCTTATTCTGGAATCGACGAACTTCGCCTTGTTTTAACTTAAGCTTTGGGTTGGCATCTTGTTGGGCCAACGCAACTTCTTCCCAAATCAGGCTAAGCTGTACTTGAGTTGGCATTTGAGCGTTCTGCTTAGCTAACCACATACGGATTAATCGAGCGCGGGCAAGTTCACTGTGAGAGGCTAATTCCGCAATATCCAGACTGAGATCTGCTTGCAACGCACGATAAAAAACGTCGTGAAGTAGTTCGTCTAATAACGTTTCTTGCTGAGCACAGAGAGACGCACTGCGTTGTACGGCCTGGTGAATACTCGGCCAGCGTTGAGACAATTCAGGCACCACGTGGTGACGCAGAAAGTTTCGGTCGTAGCGCGTATCCTGATTACTTTCATCTTCAACCCATTCCAGATTTAACGAGTGTGCAATTTGCTCAATCTGTTCACGTCGAGTCGTCAGTAATGGTCGAATTAAAGTGCCAGCAGAAAAAGGCGCGCTTTCTGCCATGCACGACAACCCTTTAGGGCCACTGCCACGTTTAAGTGCTAGGAGAAAGGTTTCAAGCTGGTCATCGGCGTGCTGCCCAGTGAGAAGAAGGTCGCCGCTCTCAATGTATTTTGCTAACGCTTGGTAACGCGCTTGGCGGGCAAGTAATTCAATACTTTCGCCACTGTTAATATCTAGGTGTACATACTCTGTTGAATGCGATACTCCCGCTTGCTTCGCCCACGCTTTACATTTTTTAGCCCAGTCATCCGCATTACTGCTTAATCCATGGTGAACGTATACCGTTTGGCATGGTATTGCGTGATCGCGCTGATAGCGACTCAGTAGCGCCAACAATAAACGTGAGTCCACACCTCCGCTAAACGCTAAGACAACTTTCGTCTGAGGCTGGTAATTGGCAGTCAGTAATTGTGTAAAGTGCTGATAAAGCGATTCCATAAGCAATCCGATCGATACAAAAAAGGGCTGGACTCACATCCAACCCTTTCTATTTTATCCGTTATCTAATCAGATATCAGCAGTAACCGTAGCTCATCAGACGCTGGTAACGACGCTCACGTAGCGACTCTTCGTCAAGCTGTTCTAGATCTTCCAACTGACGAAGCAGTGTTGCTTTCATGTTTGCAGCCATTTCAACGTGGTTACGGTGCGCGCCGCCTAGCGGCTCTTCGATGATCTCATCGATAAGCTCAAGCTCTTTAAGACGCGGAGCTGTCAGACCCATTGCTTCTGCTGCCTGAGGAGCTTTATCTGAATCACGCCACAGGATAGAAGCACAACCTTCAGGAGAGATAACTGAGTAAGTTGAGTACTGAAGCATGTTCACGTAGTCACCCACACCAATCGCAAGTGCACCACCTGAACCGCCTTCACCGACAACGTTACAGATTACTGGTACTTTCAGACCAGACATCACTTTCAGGTTTTTCGCGATCGCTTCAGATTGACCACGTTCTTCTGCACCAACACCTGGGTATGCGCCAGCGGTATCGATGAATGTGATGATTGGCATGTTAAAACGCTCTGCCATTTCCATTAAGCGTAATGCTTTACGGTAACCCTCAGGCTTTGGCATACCAAAGTTACGTTTCACTTTTTCTTTGGTCTCACGGCCTTTTTGGTGACCGATGATCATCACTGGTCGACCTTCCAGACGAGCAATGCCACCAACAATCGCTTTGTCATCCGCAAAAGCACGGTCACCCGCTAGTTCATCAAACTCTTCAAATGCATGCTGAATGTAGTCCAAAGTGTATGGACGTAATGGGTGACGAGCCAGTTGAGCTGTTTCCCAAGCGCCTAAGTTGCTGAATGTTTTTTTCTTCAGTTCCAGGCTTTTCTTCTCAAGCTGTTCGATTTCTTTATCCAGGTCAACCGCAGCATCACCACCGTGGCGAGATACATCGCGCAGGGCTTCAATTTTTGCTTCAAGTTCTGCAATTGGCTTTTCAAATTCAAGAAAGTTTAGGCTCATCTATGAATCCTTGTTTACTCAGCGTCTAAAATAATACGCTGAATTTTTTAGTTAAATTCAAGTTCTACCTGGTTTGTTCCAAGTAACTGTTTTAAATCGTCTATTAATGTATCACTTGGCGTTACTCGCCACTCGGTGCCCAATGTTAACCGCGCTCTGGCGTCGGCACGCTGGTAGTATACATTGACGGGTACGGTTCCGGCTTTGTGCGGTTCTAAAATACGACTGAACTGCTCAAAGAATTGATCATTGATCTGATTTGCATCAATCGATACCGACAGACCACGAGCGTATTTTTCACGCGCGCTGCCGAGATCCATAACTTCACGCGCCGACATTTTAAGGCCACCATTGAAGTCATCAAAGCTGACCTGTCCTGAAACGACCAAAATTCTGTCTTTTTCGAGAAGTTCAGCATATCGATCAAGCGCATCGGAGAATAGCATTACCTCCATTCGACCACTTCGGTCATCCAATGTCATGATACCAATACGTGTTCCACGCTTGGTTGTCATCACACGAGCGGCTATGACTAAACCAGCTACCGTCACTGATTGATCACGACGTGTTGGTGTCGCGTCTTTTAGTCGACAACTGGTGTATTTATTTAGTTCCTTCAAATACGCGTTAATCGGGTGCCCAGTCAAATATAAACCAAGAGTTTCGCGTTCACCTTCTAGCCAAACTTTTTCCGGCCAAGGCGGAACCTGGGTATATTTGTGCTCCACTTCTTCAGGTGCATCAGTCAGTACACCAAACATATCCGCCTGACCAAATGCCTCTGCCTGATGGTGTTGGCTTGCGGCTTTAACAGCATCATTGAGTGATGCCATCATCGCAGCACGATGTGGACCAAGTCTGTCTAAGGCACCTGCATAAATCAATTTTTCAATGACACGTTTGTTCACACGTTTCAGATCGATTCGAGCACAGAAATCAAACAGGTCTTTAAAGTGACCACCTTTGTTTCTCGCTTCCAAAATCGCATCAATTGGACCTTCACCCACGCCTTTTATCGCACCGATACCGTAAACAATAGCGCCGTTTTCATCAACATTAAAGCGATACAGCCCTGAGTTAATGTCCGGTGGCAGTACGGTAAGCTTCATACGGAAACATTCGTCGACCAGACCAACCACTTTCTCAGTGTTGTCCATATCGGCTGTCATTACCGCAGCCATAAATTCTGCTGGATAATGCATTTTTAGCCACAACGTTTGGTAAGAAACCAATGCGTATGCGGCAGAGTGCGATTTGTTAAAGCCGTAGCCAGCGAACTTTTCTACCAAGTCGAAGATTTTCATCGCCAACTCGCCGTCGACGCCATTCTTTACCGCGCCTTCCTCGAAGGTAGCACGCTGCTTGGCCATCTCTTCCGGCTTCTTCTTACCCATCGCACGACGAAGCATGTCCGCGCCACCAAGCGTGTAGCCAGACAGTACCTGCGCGATCTGCATTACCTGTTCCTGATACAGGATAATGCCGTAAGTCGGATCGAGAATCTCTTTTAATGACTCGTGTTGCCACTTTTCATCAGGGTAAGAGATCGCTTCCCGACCGTGTTTACGGTCAATAAAGTTATCTACCATGCCTGATTGCAATGGACCCGGACGGAAAAGTGCCACCAGTGCGATAATGTCTTCAAAACAGTCTGGCTGAAGTCGCTTGATAAGCTCTTTCATCCCACGCGATTCCAACTGGAATACGGCGGTGGTTTCTGAGTTTTGTAACAAGCGGAACGATGCCTGATCGTCGAGCGGGATAGATTCTATACGAACCGGCGCTTTACCTTCACGTTCTAAACGCGGGTTAATCAACCCAAGCGCCCAGTCAATAATGGTCAGTGTACGAAGACCAAGGAAGTCAAACTTAACCAAACCCGCAGTTTCAACGTCGTTCTTATCAAACTGTGTTACCGGGAAATGACCTTCTGAATCCGCATAAATTGGCGCGAAGTCCGTAATCGTGGTTGGTGAAATAACAACACCACCCGCGTGCTTACCTGCGTTTCGCGTACAACCTTCCAAGATGTGGCACATGTCGATGAGTTCTTTAACTTCTTCATCTGCCTCATAGAGCTCAGGAAGTGCTGGCTCAGCTTTGAATGCTTTATCCAGCGTCATACCCGGATCTGGCGGGATAAGCTTCGAGATTCGGTCGACAAAACCAAACGGATGACCTAGGACACGGCCCACATCACGAATTACCGCTTTGGCAGCCATCGTACCAAAGGTAATGATCTGAGATACCGCATCGCGACCGTACATTTCTGCTACGTGATCAATCACCTGGTCTCGTTTATCCATACAGAAGTCGACATCGAAATCGGGCATGGATACACGTTCTGGGTTCAAGAAACGTTCGAAGAGAAGATCATATTCTAGTGGGTCAAGGTCTGTGATTTTCAGTGCGTATGCCACCAGAGAGCCCGCACCCGAACCACGCCCTGGACCTACAGGAATATCATTGTCTTTCGACCACTGGATGAACTCCATTACGATCAGGAAGTATCCCGGGAAGCCCATCTGGTTGATAACATCCAGCTCGATTTGCAAACGTTCATCGTATTCAGGACGACGCTTTTTGCGTTCTTCTTCATCCGGAAACAGGAACTCCAGACGCTCTTCCAGACCTTCGCGAGACTTCATTACCAAGAATTCAGTCTCTTTCATTCCCTCAGTTGGGAACGCAGGCAGGAAGTACTCACCCAAACGAACGGTGACGTTACAACGCTTGGCTATCTCAACACTGTTTTCCAGTGCTTCAGGAATATCCGCAAACAGCTCACACATTTCCTCCTCACTGCGGAGGTATTGCTGTGGGCTGTAGTTTTTTGGTCTGCGAGGATCTTCTAATGTGTAGCCATCATGGATCGCTACGCGAATCTCATGGGCATCAAACAAATCAGAACTAAGGAAGACCACTTCGTTTGTTGCAACAACAGGCAGATCCACTTGCTCTGCCAGTTCAACGGCGAAGTGCAAGTAGGTTTCTTCATCCGGACGGCCAGTGCGGAGTAATTCTAGGTAATAACGATCTGGAAAGTGCTGTTTGTAAAATTCTACACAGCTCTGGACTAAGTTGCGGTTACCTTTTAGTAACGCTTTGCCGATATCACCATTTTTACCGCCAGAAAGAACGATTAACCCTTCTGACATCTCGGCTAACCAAGACTTATCAATCACTGGCTGATGCTGGATATGACCACGTAAATACGCTTTGGAGATAAGCAGCGTCAGGTTTTTGTAACCGACATTATCGGCTGCCAGTACTGTTAGCTGTGTCAGCTCCTCGCCGAACTCGTCAGATTGCATTTTGAAATCTGCACCGATGATCGGTTTTACACCGCAGCCATGTGCTGTGCCGTAAAACTTCACCAAACCACACAGGTTAGTGAAATCGGTCAATGCCATTGCAGGCATGCCAAGCTCGGCGACTTTCTTAACTATCGGTGGAACTTTGCTGATACCATCCACCATCGAAAAATCACTGTGAACTCGAAGGTGAATGAACTTGGGATCTGACATTAACAGGTACCGTGTAACTCTATTTTGTTTGGGATTCTAACCTAAAGGGAGTCGGGTTTATAACACCCATCCAATTAATTTAGCATTCTATGCCGAGTGCTCTCTTTACCGGCTTGAAGCTCTTGCGATGTTCATCAATCACACCATGTTGCTCTATTGCATCAAAGTGCGCTTTTGTTGGATACCCTTTGTGCTTTGCAAAGCCAAATTGAGGGTATTGTTTGTCGAGCTCTTCCATTTCTGTATCACGTACGACTTTAGCAATGATAGACGCAGCGCTAATCTCAGCGACTCGCAGGTCACCTTTGACCACCGCTTGTGCATCCATTGGCAACTCAGGACAACGGTTGCCATCAATAAGCACAAGATCTGGCTGAACATTTAAGCCAGCAATCGCACGTTGCATTGCCACCATGGTCGCTTGAAGAATATTTAACTCATCAATTTCTTGTGGCGAACAACGACCCACCGCCCAAGCGAGCGCTTTTTCTTTGATTTCTGGAAGCAAAGCTAAGCGCTTTTTCTCGCTAAGCTTTTTGGAGTCATTTAACCCTTCGATCGGGTTACTCGGATCTAAAATAACCGCGGCGGTCACGACATCCCCGACTAAAGGGCCACGCCCTACTTCGTCGACACCAGCGATAAGCTGATAGCCTTGTGGTGTTTCAAACGGTGGTAATTCGACCTTTGTTTTTGTCGTCTTGGTTTTGGTAGACTTAGCTTTCGCAACCATGTGGTTCTCTATTTCTTAATCAGTTCTAATACCGCGCTTGCGGCTTGTTGATCAGCATCTTTGCGGATCCAGTGATGCATTTCAGTAAACTTGTCGATCATTTCTCTATTATCGCTTTCCAATAGACGAGAGACTTCTTTGAACAGGTTCTCTGGCGTGCATTCATCCTGTAAATATTCTTTTACCAGTTCGTCATCAGCAAGGATGTTAGGTAATGACACATACTTGGTCTTCAGCAGACGTTTAGCTAAAAACGCTGTTAACGCATTAACACGATAACCAACCACCATAGGACGTTTTAGAAGCATGCACTCCAATGCAACGGTGCCTGATGCCAACATAACCGCATCTGAAGCGGTTATCACGTTACGCGCAGTATCATCCACCAGCGTAAAATTCAGCTCAGGCGCATGCTCTTTCCAAGCTTGCTCAAACTGCTCACGACGTTTTTGGTTGACCAGAGCCACCACAAACCCTAAATCCGGGTATTTCTGATGCAGTAATTTACAGGTTTCAATAAACGGCTGTGATAGCATTTTTAATTCACTACCACGGCTACCTGGCAATACGGCCAACCATTTTTTATCTTGATCTAAACCAAGTAACTCTCTTGCCGGTGCTTGCTCTGAGCGCAGCGGAATGGCGTCGGCCAGCGTGTGACCAATGAATTCACATGGCACATTAAACTTATCGTAAAACGCTTTTTCGAACGGAAGAAAGGCCAAAACCAGATTCGTCGCGGCTTCAATCTTAAAAATACGCTTTTGACGCCAGGCCCAAACAGAAGGGCTGACATAATGAACCGTTTTAATGCCCGCTTGTTTCAGATCCAACTCAAGTCGTAAGTTGAAATCCGGTGCATCAATACCGATAAAGACGTCTGGTGGATTTTCAGTGAAGTACTTCACTAATTCTGCTTTCACTTTTAGTAAGCGAGGCAAGCGACCTAAGACTTCAACCAAACCCATTACAGCCAACTCTTCCATATCGAAGAGGGATTCACAGCCTTGGGCAATCATTTTAGGACCACCAATACCGACAAACTCGGCGTTTGGATACTGCGCTTTCACAGCTTTAATAAAGCCTTCGCCCAGAGTGTCACCAGAAAGTTCTCCGGCAATGATGCCAATACGTAATGGTTTTTCCATATCGTTCCCGCTCTATGTACTATGGATAAGGTAATTCCCTATCCATAAAACACAAAAAGATCGCAGCCCAATTAGGGGCGCGATCTTTTCAATTTATTTGAACATCCGTGAATTAACGAATGATACCACGTTCCGTGGTTTCCAGAATGTCAGAGAATCGCTTCACTGCAGGAAACTCTTGCGCCATTTCAGCCAAAACTGGCTTCACTTCTTCCAGCGTTTTACCTGAACGGTAAATTTCTTTGTACGCCTTTTGAAGAGCACGAATTTCTGGCTTCTCGAAACCGTTACGCTTTAGCCCAACTAAGTTCAAGCCAAATGGCGTAGCGTGGTTACCTTGCGCAAGCACATACGCTGGAACGTCCTGAACAACCGCAGAACAACCACCAACATAAGCATACGCGCCGACTGTACAGAATGGGTGAATCGCAGAAAGCGCCATTACGCCAGCGTAATCATCTACCGTCACGTGGCCACCCAGAATCGAGTTGTTACCGATGTGAGTGTGATTTCCTACAACAACGTCGTGCGCAATATGAGCATTCACACACAGAAGGTTATCGTCTCCGATCACTGTGGTTGCTTTATCTTGAACAGTACCACGATGAACCTGAACCGCTTCGCGAATCACATTTCGGTCACCGATAACCACTGTTGTCTCTTCGCCGCCGTATTTCTTGTCCTGGTTTTCTTCACCAATGACAGCGTGCGGGAAAATACGGTTATCTTTACCAATTTTGGTATGACCTTTGATTACAACGTGAGACATGACTTCTGTGCCATCACCAATTTCTACCGTTGAGGTAATGTAGGTGAATGGCCCGACGGTCACATTAGCGCCAATTTTGGCACCTTCTTCTACCACCGCTGCCGGGTGGATTTTAGCGGTTTCATGAATCATATTAAAACTCTCGACGAGCACACTTCAGCTCAGCTGAACATACTACTTCGCCGTCTACTTTCGCTACACCACGAAATGCAGCAATACCACGGCGCTCTTTCAGAAATTCAACTTCAATCACCAACTGGTCACCTGGAACGACTGGTTTGCGGAATTTCGCGCCATCTACACTAGCAAAGTAGTACAGTTCATTCTCTGTTGGTGCACCAAATGATTTAAATGCCAATAGACCCGTAGCCTGAGCCATCGCTTCAAGAATCAAAACACCTGGGAATACGGGTAGTTGAGGAAAGTGACCTGTGAACTGAGGTTCGTTAACCGACACATTTTTAAGCGCGTGAAGGTATTTCTCTTCTTGGAAGTCAGTCACACGGTCGATCAATAAGAATGGGTAGCGATGAGGTAAAAGCTCTTGAATCTCAGAGATGTTCATCGTTTTCTTTTCAGTAGTCAAAGTCGTATTCCTATATAAATTCTCTATAACCAAGATGGCACGGCAGCGGCAATAGCCGCAAAAAATTAAAATGCCTGCAAAGTGTATACCAGCTTGATGTTATATCAATCGTAGTAAACAGCTGTTCATTCTAGCTTGTTAATACGCTATTTCTGACCACTTACTTACTGTGATTGATATTCAATATACTAATAGCGCGTCATTATAGAAGAAAAAGACTCGCATTTCGCGAGTCTTTGCTCAGAATATGGAACTAAGATTCTTCTTTTGGCTCTAGCAGTTTCTCAACGGCTTTCAAGCGTTTATTCATTTCATCAATACGGTGAACTCGAGTTGCGGTTTTACGCCATTCTTTGTTCGTCTGTAGTGGAATACCCGATGAATAAAGGCCTTTTTCTTCGATACTGCGCATGACCATGCTCATACCGGTGATAGCGACACCATCTGCAATGGTGATGTGGCCATTAAGAACCGACGCGCCGCCGATCTGACAGTACTTACCAATTGTAGTACTGCCCGCCACAATAGTACCACCAGGCATCACGGTACCATATCCGATGTGAACGTTGTGCGCGATTTGAAGCTGGTTATCAAGAATCACGTTGTCTTCAATAACCGTATCTTCTAATGCACCACGGTCAATTGTCGTACATGCGCCGATCTCAACACGGTTTCCGATACGCACAGATCCAAGTTGAGGGATTTTAATCCACTCGCCTTTGTCATTCGCATAACCAAAACCGTCAGAGCCGATCACTGTGCCTGATTGAACCAAACAATCATCGCCCAGAGAAACTTCATGATAGATAGTCACATTAGCCCAAAGCTTGGTGTTATTACCCAGCTTGGCATTTTTACCGATAAAGCAACCTGCACCAACAATCACGTTGTCGCCAAGTTCTACACCCGTTTCAATGACAGCGTTTGCCCCAATTGCAACGTTATCACCCATCTTGACGTCAGATGCAATCACGGCACTTGGTGCAATATCTTGTGCAGGTTGTGGGGTTGTGTCCATTGCCTGAACAACGTGCGCAAAAGCAACGTAAGGATCCGCAACAACAAGTGCATTACCTGAACATTTGTCTTTATGCTCTGCTTTTACCATCACAACCGTTGCTTGGCACTCAGATAAGTGCTTTGCATACTTTGGGTTAGACAAAAAGGTTACATCACCTTCTTGTGCTTTATCCATTGGAGCGACACGGCTAACAACAAGCGTGTCATCACCAAATAATTCGCCACCAGTAATTGTTGCCAACTCGGCTAATGTTAATGTCTTCATAACTTCTTATTTTAGAGCTTTAATTACGTCTTCAGAGATGTTGTATTCTGGCTTACCGTATTGAAGTGCAGAGATATCAATAACGAGATCGTAACCTTTGTTCTTCGCAACTTTTGTCACGGCATCTTGAATCGTTTTAAACAGCTTCGCTTTTTCTTCCGCTTCACGACGAGCACTTGCTTTATCTAGTGCTTGCGCTTTTACTTTGTACTCACTGTCTAGTTTTGCGATATCGATACGTAGCTTTTCAATTTCGTCCTGACCTAGAAGCTCGCCATCGCGCTGTAGTTTCTCAATCTTCGTTTTTGCTTGAGATTGAATTTTCTTAAGTTCGTCGGCTTTACCTTTAAAGTCTTTCTGCATTTTTTGCAAAACAACTTCACGCTGAGGAAGTGCTTGAAAAACTTGAGCGGTATTCACGTATGCAATTTTTTGTGCCGCTTCTGCCGCGTTTGCAAACATTGATGAGCTAAGTACAAGAAGGCCAATCCCAGCCGCTTTGATCATTTTATTCAAAATATTTTCCTCTTTAGAAGGTTCGACCGATAGTGAAGGTGAAGAATTCTTCATCATCGCCATCATATTTCTTAATTGGTTTCGCTAGTGAGAATACTAGAGGCCCCATTGGAGACATCCATTGCAACGCCGCACCATAAGATGAGCGGTAATTGGTTGGATCTGAGTAGTCGTAATAGTATTTATCACCATACTCCGCACCAGAGTCGCGGTAGTCAAATTCCGTATCCCAGACACTTGCCATATCGAAGAAGATACTGGTACGAATTTGATTACGAACTTCATCCGATGCGAACGGCGTTGGAACGATAAGTTCCAGGCTTGCCAATGCGACGGCGTTACCACCTACAGCATCGTCTGTTGCCGTATCAGCACCATTGTTTGAGCCCGAGTAATCACGGTATACCGCTTTAGGACCAACCGAGTTGGAGCCGAAACCACGTAGCGATGTAAAGCCACCTGCGTAGTAGTTTTCGTAGAATGGGAACAAGTTATCGTTACCATTCGTTTCACCGTAGCCATTACCATAACCTAGGCGACCACGGAACAAGAGCGTGAACTCGTGTTTTTCGGTCAAAGGCATGTATTGACGAACATCGTACTGCATTTTGAAGTACTGAACGTCAGAGCCAGGTACCGTCATTTTGTAAAACGCGCGTTGGTGATTACCTGCCGTCGGGAAGTAACCACGGTTCAGGTTATTGCGTGTCCAGGAGATATTGATGTCAAAATCGTTAGTGTTCAATGAACCATCTGAATCAATATTGTCCGCTTGCGCACGTAAGAACTGCTCTACCTGTAAGTAAGGTGATAAGTTACCGATCTTGTTGTGCGTGTAGCCAACACCAAACTCAAAGCGGTTTAGCTCATCGAATGGGAAACCCCATGTCAGGCTACCACCGTAACTTTGGTTGGTGTAGTCAACAATACCCGCTTCAGAGGCTTCAAACTCATCGTAGAAGATCTTACCGCCCAAACTTACCCCATCGAGGTTCCAGTATGGGTCGCGGTAATCTAAGCTGATGTTCTTTTGGTAATCGTTCATCATGGCATTAACACCAACGCGATTACCACTGCCTAAGAAGTTGTCCTGCTGTAGACCAACCTGGAAGCTGACACCAGATTCAGTACCGTAGCCAACACCAAAGTTGACACTACCTGAGTTCGCTTCTTTCACTGAGTAAACAAGATCTACCTGATCATCACTTCCTGGAACACGAACGGTTTGTACTTCAACGTTTTCAAAGTAGCCAAGACGGTTAAGACGAGTTTTACCCGTTTCAATCGATTTAGAATTCAACCAGCTGCCTTCCATCTGACGCATCTCACGACGAAGCACTTCATCTTTTGTCGCGTTGTTACCCGTAAAGCGGATATCACGAACGTAAATTCGGTTACCCGGGTCAACGTTTACGACCAATGAAACTTCTTTGTTTTCATCATCAAATTCAGGAATGGTATTTACCTGCGGATACGCATAACCAGACTCACCTAGAACGCGCTTAACGCCTTCTTCCATCGAAGTGACAAGCGAACCATTGTAAGTTTCGTTGCTTTCAAATGGCACCATGCTTTCGAATGCATCTTGTTCGCCTACAAGGTCACCGCGGAATTTTACGTCCTTAACGGTGTATACCTCTCCCTCTTCCAAGCCAAGAGTAATGTATACCCCTTTCTTGTCAGGAGAGATTGCTACCTGTGTTGAATCAACGTTAAATTTCAGGTAACCACGATCAAGATAGAAAGACTTCAGCGCTTCGATATCACCAGCAAGTACCTGCTTTTGGTATTTTTCATCAGCTAGGAAGTTCCACCAAGGCACGTCAACATTCAAGTTGAAACGGGACAATAGTTCTTCGTCAGAAAAGACTTCATTACCAATAAAGTTGATTTGCTGAATTTTTGCCGATACACCTTCGGTGAAGACAAACTTCAGATCGGAACGGTTACGTGGCAATGGAGTAACGACCGCTTTTACTGTCGCGTTATATTTACCCACACTGTAGTAAAAGTCTTCCAAGCCTTTTTCGATATTGCTTAGCGTTGTACGGTCAAGCGCTTCGCCTTCACGAATACCTGATGCGTTCAGGTTTTCTTGTAGCTGCTCGTCCTTGATTGCTTTGTTGCCTGAAAATGAGATGCTAGCAATGGTCGGACGCTCTTTTACTTGAACAACAAGCACCTCACCATCACGCAGTACTCTCACATCTTCAAAGTTACCAGATGCGTACAGTGCGCGGATAATTTCTGCAACATCGCCTTGGCCAATGGTATCACCGACGCGGACAGGCATTTTCAGCAACGCAGCACCTAGTGCAACACGCTGCAATCCATCGATTTCAATATCTTGAACTACGAAGTTCTCTGCTCCATTTGCAGACACACTGGTCGCCAGTAAACTTGCAAATAGAATTCGCTTAATCGCCATACTTGTTCTAATTATTCCTTGCTACTGCTTTGTCTCTGAACTCTCACAGACGAGTAAAATCATTAAATAGCGCTAACGCCATGAGCGAGAAGATGATCGCACCACCAATTCGGTATCCCATTTCCTGTATTCTTTCTGGAACTGGGCGTCGAATAACCGCTTCAATTGCAAAAAACAACAAATGACCGCCATCCAACATTGGTAAAGGTACGAGGTTAATAATACCTAGGTTAACACTAATTAGAGCGAGAAAACCTAAAAAATAGACCAGACCATAGTCTGCCGTCGCCCCTGCCCCCTTCGCAATCGAAATAGGGCCACTCAGATTATTCAGGCCAACGTCGCCGACAATCAGTTTTTTAAGCATACTGACTGTCAGCCCGACAACTTGACCCGTTTTATCAATCGCTTTGCCAATTGATTCGAATACACCAAACTGTAAATCGAAGCGATAACTTTCGGGCCATTCTGCGACTTCAGGGGCAATGCCCGCGAAGCCAATGACGTCTTTGTTAGCCAGCTCACGACTGCCCGGGGTCAACGTTAATGTCTGATGATAACCGTCACGTAGAACGGTCAACTCGATTGGTGTGTTTGGGTTAGAGCGAACTGCTTCTACCACATCATCCCAAACGGCCACCGTCTTACCAGCAATCGAAACAATTTCGTCTCCTGGCATTACTCCGGCTAGCTCCGCAGCACCACCTTCTGTAACTTGCTGGATCGTCGTATAAATCTCCGGAGTATACGGTTCAAAACCTAGTGAGTGCATCGCAGACTCTGTTTCCGGATCAAATTTCCAATCACGAAGGTCGAGCGTCTTTGTCACCTCAGAGCCGATTTCATCATTTGCTTCCACGGTAACTGTCATCAAATCATCACCAATATGAGAAATCAATCCCATATTTACTGATTCCCAGTCCGGAGTTTTGATACCAGAGATTGCTTTTAGTTCCATCCCAGATTCAATTCCTGCCTCAGCAACAATCGAATTGGGCGTAACATCACCCACTACAGGCTTAACTGCGGGTACACCAATGAGGAAAACCAGCCAATAAGCAAAGATAGCAAATAAGAAGTTAAAGATGGGGCCAGCAGCCACAATCGAGGTGCGCTTCCAAAGCGGCTTTTGATCAAAAGCTAAGTGCTTTTCATGTTGAGGAACGTCATCAACACGGCTATCCACCATTTTGACATAGCCGCCAAGAGGGATCATAGAGATGCTGTATTCGGTTCCGTCTTTGCCCATCTTTTTCCAGATTGACTTACCAAAACCGATTGAAAACTTTTCAACTTTAACGCCGCAACGACGCGCAACCCAAAAGTGACCAAACTCGTGCACAGCCACAAGAATGCCAAGTGCAACGATAAAAGAAACGAGATTCCACAAAATACCAGTCATTAGCCACGCTCGCGTATCAATTCAAGGGCGATAGTTCTAGCCATTCTATCTAGCTCTAACAAGCTTTCCAAGCTATTCACATTCTCAGCTTTGCAGCTTGCACTGATTTTATTCAACACAGCCCCATTGATGCGAGCTATGTCAGTAAAACCAAGGCGATTATTTAGAAATGCATCAACAGCTACTTCATTCGCTGCATTAAGTGCCGTCGTCGCATGTTGACCTTCGTAACACGCATCAATCGCCAGTTTCAAACATGGGTATCGCGCAAAGTCAGGCTGCAAAAATGTCAGCTCACCCACCTGAGTGAAATCCAGCGGTTTAACCCCTGCATGAACGCGAGACGGGTAAGACATGGTCAGTGCAATTGGCGTTGCCATATCTGGCTCACCCATTTGAGCCAAAACAGAACCATCGCGATACTGCACCATAGAATGAATCACTGACTGCGGATGAATAATTACTTTTAACTGCTCGCGTGATGCGTTAAATAGCCATTTCGCTTCGATGTACTCTAAGCCTTTGTTCATCATTGTCGCAGAGTCAACCGAGATTTTTGGCCCCATTGACCAATTAGGGTGTGCAATAGCCTGTGCTGGCGTGACTTTTTCTAACTCAGCAATGTCAGTATAACGGAATGGCCCACCAGAGCCTGTCAGTAAAATATGAGAAATTCCATGCTCATCTAGATGACATCGACCTAAACTGGTTTGAACTTGCTCTGGAAGACACTGGAAAATAGCATTGTGCTCGCTATCGACAGGCAACAACTCTGCGCCATACTGCTCAACCGCATCAATGAATAGCTGCCCTGACATGACCAATGCTTCTTTGTTCGCCAGTAGCACTCGTTTACCTGCTTTTACCGCGGCCATCGTAGGCAATAAACCAGCAGCTCCAACAATCGCCGCCATTACGCTATCGACTTCATCTAATGAAGCAACATGACAAAGAGCGTCAACACCACCAAGCACCTCTGTACCCGGAGCTAAAGAATCGATTTCAGACTTAAGCGCAGTGGCCGCAGACTTATCCGCCATAACAGCGTATTTAGGCTGCCATTTACGACAAAGTGCCACCATCTTTTCAACGTTAGTACCGGCTGCAAGTGCTACGACAGAAAATAGCTCTGGATTCTGTTCGACCACTTTAAGTGTGCTTGCACCTATTGAACCTGTTGCACCAAGAATCGTTAACTTTTGCATGTTGTAAGACCGTTATAAAAACTCAGGAGCGTAAAGCCGCTCCCGATAAATTAGAATACGTAGTAAAGAAGAGCAAAGACGGGAAATGCAGCGGTTAGGCTATCGATGCGATCAAGCACGCCGCCGTGTCCTGGAATTATATTACTGCTGTCTTTAATGCCTGAGACGCGTTTGAACATACTTTCAACCAAGTCGCCAAGCACGGAAATGACAACCGTGATAAGCGTGATGATCACCATATGAACTGAACTCGTGAAATGAATATCAAACCAGTCAGCGAATAACCAACCAACGAGCAGAGCAGCAATGATGCCTCCAATTAAGCCCTCGATGGTCTTATTCGGGCTAACATTTGGCGCCATTTTGCGCTTACCCATACTTTTACCAGCAAAGTAAGCTCCGCTGTCTGCAGCCCATACCAAGAAACAAACGAAAAGAACCAGCTTTGCGCCGTGGTATGGATCTACCGTGATATCGGAAGCTCTCAGGATAATGACGCTCCAAAGAAAAGGAATTAACGTCAGGAAGCCAAAAATGTGCCTTAGAACAAGGCTACTCTGCCAAGTTTTAGTGGTTTTTGGGTAGGTGATCGCCATTAAGCTGGCAATAATCCACCATACGAAACCAAGTCCAAGCATCACATAGTGCGGCGTTGATAAGTGATTGAGACTATTTGCCTCAGGTGAGATGTAAAAAAAACTGAGTCCGGTAACAATTGCTGCCGGAATAAGCGCTGCAATTCTAGAACGACTGCCTGTAAACTGGGTCCACTCCCAAAATCCTAACAAGGTTATCGCTGTCAATGCGATGATAAAACCCATCAGGGGTAACTTAAAAATGCCTAAAATAACCAGGGGAGCTAAAATTAGTGCCGTTATTATTCTCTGTTTCAAACTAATTAGTCCTTATTGAGCTGCCATCAATGCCTTTACTTGTTCACCAGTGCAGCCAAAACGGCGCTCTCGGTTAATAAACCAGGTTACTGCTTCGACCAGACTGTCTTCATCGAATTCTGGCCAGTATTCTGGTGTAAAGTACATCTCAGCATATGCCATTTGCCACAACATGAAGTTGCTAATGCGGCACTCACCACTGGTGCGGATAAGAAGATCCACCTCAGGTAAGTCTGCCATGGTCAAATGCTCGGTGATTAATTGCTCATTTATATCCTCTACACGTATTTCACCATTACGTGCTTTTTGTGCTAACGCTTTGGTTGCCTGTGTGATATCCCATTTGCCGCCATAATTGGCTGCAATGTTGATCACCATACCAGTGTTTTCTGCCGTTAGCTTTTCTGCTTCGATAATCTTCTTTTGCAGGCGCTCGCTAAACCGGCTGGTATCACCGATCACTCGCAACTGTAAGTTGTTTTTATGTAATTTTTTTACTTCACTGGACAGAACTGAGATAAACAGCTCCATCAATAGGCCAACTTCTTCCTCGGGACGACGCCAGTTTTCGCTGCTGAAAGCAAATAACGTCATGGATTTTATACCAAGCCGAGAAGCCGCTGCGACCGTCTTACGAACCGCACTTACGCCTTTTTTGTGGCCGAATACACGAGGTTTTCCTTTGGACTTAGCCCAACGACCATTACCGTCCATTATGATGGCAATATGTTTAGGAAGGGAGTCAGAGAAGGCTTGAGAATTTTGCATAAGGAGTTAATTGAGTTCCATCAGTTGGACAGACTAACATAAAAAAACGCTGAGCTGTGAGCACAGCGTTTTCCAACAGTGATGTAGGTGGGAGTATTAAACTTCCATCAACTCTTTTTCTTTTGCAGCAAGAACTTCGTCGATCTTCTTAACTGCTACGTCAGTCAGTTTTTGGATCTCGTCTTGTGCTTTACGATCTTCGTCTTCAGAGATTTCTTTGTCTTTTAGAAGCGCTTTAAGATCGTTGTTTGCGTCACGACGGATGTTACGTACTGCAACACGACCACCTTCAGCTTCACCACGAACGATCTTAACAAGGTCTTTACGACGCTCTTCTGTTAGCGGTGGAAGTGGAACGCGAATGATAGTACCAGCAGACATTGGGTTTAGACCAAGGTCAGACATCATGATCGCTTTTTCAACTTTTTGAGTTAGCTCTTTGTCGAAAACTGTGATTGCTAGAGTACGTGCGTCTTCAGCTACAACGTTCGCAATTTGGTTAAGAGGAGTAGCAGCACCGTAGTACTCAACAGAGATACCAGATAGTAGGCTTGGGTGTGCACGACCAGTACGAACTTTAGAAAGGTTGTTCTTTAGCGCTTCAACGCTTTTGTCCATGCGCTCTTGAGCGTCTTTTTTGATTTCGTTAATCACGGTTTCACCTTAAAAATGTCATCTTTCCTGAAGAAAGCTTAAAAGGGTTGAGCAAAGCGATACGCCATCCAACACTTCTTGGATGGCGTCTAGAATTATGCGTCAGAGTTGATCAGCGTGCCTTCTTCTTCACCCATCACCACGCGACGTAGTGCGCCTGGCTTGTTCATGTTAAATACGCGGATAGGCATTTTGTGGTCACGAGCAAGTGTGAACGCAGCCAAATCCATTACTTTAAGCTCTTTATCCAGAACTTCTGCGTAAGATAGCTTATCATACAGCTCTGCGTCTGGGTTTGCTACTGGGTCAGCAGTAAATACACCATCAACTTTTGTCGCTTTTAGAACTACGTCTGCTTCGATTTCGATACCACGTAAACACGCTGCTGAATCCGTTGTAAAGAATGGGTTACCTGTACCTGCAGAGAAGATAACAACACGGCCTTGACGAAGTTCACGAATCGCATCAGCCCAATTATAGTCGTCACATACGCCTTTAAGAGGAATTGCAGACATTACACGCGCGTTTACGTATGCACGGTGCAGAGCGTCACGCATTGCAAGGCCGTTCATTACTGTAGCAAGCATACCCATGTGGTCGCCCACTACACGGTTCATGCCAGCTTCTGCAAGACCAGCACCACGGAACAGGTTACCGCCACCGATAACTACACCAACCTGAACACCTAGTTCAACAAGTTCTTTAACTTCTTGCGCCATACGATCAAGGATCGCTGGATCAATACCAAAACCGTCTTCACCTTGAAGAGCTTCACCACTCAGTTTTAATAGAATACGTTGATACGCTGGTTTAGGGTTCGTAGTCATGGAGTTTACCTTCCAAAGAGAGTTGTTGATTAACATTCATGGATAGCCACAAGCTTGCTTATAGCTATTCATCACGGCAAATCGTCTACTGCTCATAAAAAGACCGCAGCCAAGGCTACGGTCTAATTTTTATGCAGTCTCTAAGGATTAACCTTTTTGAGCCGCAGCAACTTCTTCAGCAAAGCTCATTTCTGCTGCTTTCTCGATACCTTCACCTACTTCTAGGCGAACGAATGTAGCAACTGAAGCGCCTTTTTCTTTCAGAATTTCACCTACAGTTTTCTTAGGTTCCATAATGAATGCTTGACCAGTTAGAGAGATTTCGCCAGTGAATTTCTTCATGCGGCCAACAACCATCTTCTCTGCGATCTCAGCAGGCTTGCCTTCGTTCATAGCGATTTCAACTTGAACTTCTTTCTCTTTAGCTACTACGTCAGCTGGTACGTCTTCTGGGTTAACGTACTCTGGCTTAGAAGCTGCAACGTGCATTGCAACGTGCTTAAGAGTTTCTGCGTCGCCTTCACCAGCAACAACAACACCGATTTTCTCACCGTGACGGTAAGAAGCGATTGCAGCACCTTCAACGTACTGTACGCGACGGATGTTGATGTTCTCACCGATTTTAGCTACTAGAGCTACGCGAGTTTCTTCGAATTGAGCTTGTAGTTCTTCAACTGTAGCTTTTGAAGCTAGAGCTGCAGCTGCAACTTCGTCTGCGAATGCAGTGAAGTTACCGTCTTTAGCAACGAAGTCAGTTTGGCAGTTAACTTCAAGAAGAACAGCAACGCCGTTTTCTTCTTTGATGATGATTGCGCCTTCAGCAGCAACGTTACCAGCTTTCTTAGCTGCTTTCGCTGCGCCTGATTTACGCATGTTTTCAATTGCTAGTTCGATGTCTGCGTTTGCTTCTACAAGCGCTTTCTTACATTCCATCATGCCAGCGCCTGTGCGCTCGCGAAGTTCTTTAACTAGAGCAGCAGTTACAGTTGCCATTCTGTATTCCTCGTTTGATTCGAAATAAGGTAAAAAACAGGGGCCTAACATTGTTGGCCCCCATTACTAACTATAACTTAGTTTATGCTACACAAAGGTTTCACATAGACCAAGTGTGACTAGAGCCGCTATTATTCAGCTTCTACGAAACCGTCTTTTTCAGCAACTACAGCAACGTCTTTGTTACGACCTTCAGTTACTGCTGAAGCAGCAGCGTTTAGGTATAGCTGTACTGCGCGGATCGCGTCGTCGTTACCTGGGATAACGTAGTCAACGCCGTCTGGGTTAGAGTTAGTATCTACCACAGCGTATACTGGAATACCTAGGTTGTTAGCTTCTTTAATTGCAATGTGCTCGTGATCAGCGTCGATTACGAATAGAGCGTCTGGTAGGCCGCCCATATCTTTGATACCACCAAGAGATTTCTCTAGCTTCTCCATTTCACGAGTGCGCATTAGAGCTTCTTTCTTAGTTAGCTTGTCGAAAGTACCGTCTTGAGACTGAGTCTCTAGGTCTTTTAGACGCTTGATAGACTGACGAACAGTTTTGTAGTTAGTTAGCATACCGCCCAACCAACGGTTGTTCACGTAGTACTGGTTGCTTGCGATAGCAGCTTCTTTAACAGCTTCAGATGCAGCGCGCTTAGTACCTACGAAAAGAACTTTACCTTTTTTCTCGCCAACTTTAGCGATTTCAGCTAGAGCGTCGTTGAACATTGGTACAGTTTTTTCTAGGTTGATGATGTGAACGCGGTTACGAGCGCCAAAGATGAATGGCTTCATTTTTGGGTTCCAGTAACGAGTTTGGTGACCGAAGTGAACACCAGCTTTCAGCATATCGCGCATTGATACAGTTGCCATTTTAAAATCCTCTATGGGGTTAGGCCTCCACATCCCCCATAACTCCGACCAAGCTTCTGCTCAGCACCCCGGAATATGTGACGGAATGTGTGTGATTTAAAGATAAAAGTTTGTCGGATGAAACCAGCTTCGTTGCTTTAGCTTTGACTAAGCAAAGAGAACAGACCTCTATTCCGGCGCGCTTTATATCATATTTTAGCTCAAGATGGCTAGTAAAAATTGTTTCTTATACTTTTCATTTTAGGCACGATACCTCCCTACTCAGCCTTAATTCTCTTACTACACTTCAAGTAAGAATGACTCATATTCTTAACTGGCTTGGGTTCACCGCCCGATGTCTGTTAGAATGCGGCCATTCGCACGTTTACGTGCTTACGAATAAGTAGAGAAAGCCAATGTCAATCAAGATTAAAACTGCTGAAGAAATCGAACGCATGCGCATTGCGGGCAAGCTTGCCGCTGACGTTCTAGAGATGATCGAACCGCACATTAAGGTCGGCGTGACGACAGAAGAACTCAACAAAATTTGTCATGAATACGCACTAGAAAAAGGCGCGTACTCGGCACCACTTGATTACCATGGATTCCCTAAATCGATTTGTACGTCTATCAACCACATCGTCTGTCACGGCATTCCAGCCGAGCAAGATGAGGTTGGCAGCAACGGGCAACTTAAACCTGCAGTACTAAAAGATGGCGACATTATTAACGTCGACATTACGGTTATCGTTCCTAACGATGAAAACGCAGACCTGAGCGTTCGCCCTCAAGGGTACCACGGTGACACGTCGAAGATGTTCCTGGTTGGTGAAGTATCGCCTGCTAATAAACGTCTGTGCATGGTAACGCAAGAAGCGCTTTACGTGGGCATGCGTCAGGTTAAGCCAGGTGCTACGGTTGGTGATATCGGTACGGCCATCGAAAAGTACATTAAAGAAAACAATAAGAACAACCCTCGCAACAAGTTCTCTATTGTGAAGGATTTCTGTGGTCACGGCATTGGTGATGAGTTCCATGAAGAGCCACAAGTGGTTCACTACAAGAACAAAGATCGTCGTGTGCTGAAAGAAGGTATGTGTTTCACTATCGAGCCGATGATTAACGCCGGTAAGTTTGGTTGCAGTGTCGATGCACAAGACGACTGGACGGTATACACAGGTGATGGCAAAAACTCAGCGCAATACGAGCACACGATTGTGGTAACGAAAGAAGGTTGTGAAGTCCTGACACTTCGCAGCGACGATACCATTCCTCGCCTGATGAAAAACGCGTAATAATTTCACTCAATCATATCCCCGCCCTCGCGGGGATATTTTTTATCTGCATCAAATTTGTTAGATTGCTAATAGTTTTAGCTTGCACGGATAGCAAATATGTCACTTCAGTCCCCTCTTACGTTTACCGATGAACAAATCAATATCGGGGAACTAAAACAAGAGCTAGAGAGATTTGGCTCAGAACAAAAACAAGAATTTCTTAATCACCATCCTGTTACGAGCTTGGTTCTCGCCCGAGCGGAATACATGGATTTGCTTCTAAAGCGTTTGTGGCAACACTTTGGCTTCAACGATATTTACAATATCTCTTTGGTTGCCGTAGGTGGTTATGGTCGCGGAGAGCTTCATCCATTATCTGACATTGATATCCTGATTCTTTCGAATAAAAAACTACCGACTTCACTAGAAGCAAAAATCAGCGAGTTCATTACGCTTTTATGGGACCTCAAGCTGGAAGTTGGTCATTCTGTTCGAACTGTTAATGAGTGTGCGGAAATTGGTCGCCATGACCTTACTGTCGCCACCAACCTTCAGGAAGCTCGGCTGCTGTGCGGCAGCGAAGACACCTTCCAGGCGCTAAAAAAAGTTGTGTTATCCGACTCGTTTTGGCCAAGTGAAACCTTTTATCGTGCCAAAATACAAGAACAGAGAGAGCGTCACGCTCGTTATCACGACACCACTTACAACCTAGAGCCTGATATCAAGTCAACACCTGGTGGCCTGCGCGATATTCATACGCTTAGCTGGGTTGCTCGCCGACACTTTGGTGCTACCTCTTTGCTCGAGATGAGTCGTTACGGCTTTTTAACCGATGCTGAGTACCGCGAGCTGGTCGAGTGTCAGGATTTCTTGTGGCGTGTTCGTTTCGCTTTGCACTTAGAATTACGCCGCTACGACAACCGTCTGACTTTCGCTCATCAAGCTCAAGTTGCAGAGAGCCTTGGCTACGTTGGCGAGGGCAATCGTGGAGTCGAAATGATGATGAAGGAGTTTTACCGTACCCTTCGTCGCGTGGCAGAGCTGAACAAAATGTTGCTCAAGCTGTTTGACCAAGCGATCATCAATGGTGGCATCACTGAAAATGCTGAAATATTAGATGGCGATTTTCAGCGACGCGGCTCATTGATTGAAGCCCGCAAGCCAGCTTTGTTTCAGGCTCGACCAGAAACCATACTCGATATGTTCTTGCACATCGCGAATGACTCCACTATTGAAGGGGTCAGCCCCCCTACTTTACGTCAGTTGCGAACCGCTCGCCGCCGCTTGAATAAGTTCCTGCATACCATCCCCGCTGCGCGTGAAAAGTTCATCGCGTTGTGCCGCCACCCAAATGCATTGCACAAAGCGTTTAGTTTGATGCACCGACTTGGCGTCATGGCCGCTTATCTGCCGCAGTGGAGCCAAATTGTTGGCCAGATGCAGTTTGACCTTTTCCACGCTTATACCGTTGACGAGCACAGCATCCGTTTATTGAAGCACATTCATACGTTTAACGACCCAGCGAATCACGAGAAGCATCCAATTTGTTGCGATATCTACCCTCGCATGCAAAAGAAAGAGCTGCTGATCATTGCAGCAATTTTCCATGACATTGGTAAAGGACGGGGTGGCGATCACTCGGTAATTGGTGAGGGAGAAGCGTATGATTTCTGTATAGAGCATGGGCTATCGAAACCAGAAGCGAAACTCGTCAGCTGGCTGGTAAGACACCACTTGCTGATGTCCGTTACCGCTCAACGACGCGACATCTACGATCCGGACGTGATTACTGAATTCGCCAAAAAGGTTCGTGATGAAGAGTCACTGGAATATTTGGTTTGTTTGACAGTCGCGGACATCAGTGCGACCAATCCAGAACTCTGGAACGCCTGGAAACGTACCCTACTTGCGGAGCTATTTTACTCTACACAGCGTGCTCTGCGTCGAGGCTTGGAAAACCCGGTTGATGTGCGTGAACGCATTCGTCACAATCAACAAATGGCATCAGCGATGTTGCGCAAAGAAGGGTTCTCAGCGCGTGAGATAGAAGTGTTGTGGCAACGCTTCAAGGCCGATTACTTCCTGCGTCACACTCATACTCAGATTGCGTGGCACTGTGCGCACTTACTGCGTATGGACGATTTAACCAAACCATTGGTGCTGATCAGTAAAAAAGCCACTCGTGGTGGTACTGAAGTTTTCGTTTACAGCAAAGACCAACCAGCGTTATTTGCGACCGTCGTAGCAGAGCTGGACAGACGCAACTTCAACGTGCATGACGCGCAGATCATGACGAGTAAAGACGGTCATGTCATCGATACCTTCATTGTTCTTGACCAACACGGTGAAGCAATCGATGAGTCTCGCCATGCGGCGGTGATCAAACACTTAACTCATGTGTTAGAAGACGGCAGGCCAACAAAGATTAAAACCCGTCGCACCCCGCATAAACTCCAACACTTTAATGTCAAAACCAAAGTGGATTTCTTGCCGACCAGAGGTAAGAAACACACCTTAATGGAATTTGTTGCGTTAGATACCCCGGGCTTACTGGCCAAAGTCGGGCGTACTTTTGCGGATTTGAATATTAATATTCACGGCGCAAAAATTACGACTATCGGAGAACGAGCGGAAGACTTATTCATTCTCACCAGCGGTACAGGCGGAAGACTCAGTGAAGAGCAACAAAATGCGTTGCGAGAGCAGCTCATTGAGACACTTTCTGAGGCGGTCACCGATTAAGTAAAGGAACTCGAATAACGTGGGCAAGAGTGATAGCGATCTTGCCCACAAGTTGAGCAATTTAACTAATTATCAGCTATCTAGCACGTACATTGGCTGCTAAAGTAAAACTGGTATCATTTCCGTATATAGAGGTAGCCTATGTTTCCACACCTCACTGGTTTGGGCATTCAAGACCCAAAACAGATTGAACGTTATTCCCTTCGTCAAGAGGCACATAAAGATGTGCTGAAAATCTACTTCCAAAAACAAAAAGGCGAGCTCTTCGCCAAAAGTGTCAAATTTAAATACCCACGCCAAATCAAAAATGTACTTGTAGACAGTGGCAGTCATCAATACAAAGAAGTCACCGAAATCAATCGCAACCTTACTTTAGTTATTGACGAACTAAATAAAATCACTAAGCCAACCAAAGTGGCTGAAGTCGACGTCAAAGAGAAAATCTTGTCTGATCTTCGCCATTTAGAAAAAGTCGTATCAAGCAAGATCGCAGAGATCGAAGCGGATCTAGAAAAACTCAAGTAACGATTTAAATACATAAAAATAATAAAGGGGTTGGTAAGTTCACCAACCCCTTTTTCTTTCGTTTTTTAAGAATGAACGAGTCCGTTAGCTCTTTGGACTAACAAGCCCTTCATCCCATTCAAATCGAGCAAATAGCTGCTGCCATGTCTCATCGATATTCGCTTCCATCACGATCTCTTCATTGGTAAAAGGATGAACAAAACGAAGCTCTGATGCATGCAATAACAAACGGTGAGAATCAAATTCAGTTCGATACAGTTTGTTGTGCTTACCATCACCATGAGAAGTGTCACCCACTATCGGATGGCGTAAGTGGGCCATATGACGACGAAGCTGGTGCTTACGTCCCGTTTTGGGTTTCATTTCCACTAGACAATAGCGCGTGGTTGGAAACTTCCCGGTAGAGTACGGCACTTCAACTTTTGCCAGAGGTTTATAAGCCGTGACAGCTTCTTGCGCTTCTTTTTCCTGAGAAGCGAACTTGTCCGCAATTTTATCCAATTCGACTTTAAGCGCGTAATCTAAAACACCCTCTTCCTCAATCCAGCCGCGCACGATGGCATGATAGGTTTTTTCCATTTTATGCTCAGCAAACATCGGCATCACTTGAGATGCGACCTCACTGGAAAGTGCGAACACTAGTACTCCAGAGGTTGGTCGATCTAAACGGTGCAGAGGAAAAACGTGCTGACCAATTTGATCACGCAACGTTTGCATGACGAACTGGGTTTCGTGTTTGTCTAACCAACTACGATGTACCAGCATACCGGCAGGCTTGTTCACCGCTACAAAGTATTCATCTTGATAAACAATCTCCAATTCCACTGGAGAAACGGCTTGTGATGTTTCTTGTTCTGACATTGAGGTTACTTACATAGTTCGTCGATAGTTCGGATGGTGACCAATAGCTCAGCGTATTGCGGCTCTTGTTTCCACACCTCTGAAAAATAGGGTTCAATTGAAAAACCACGTGGCAAAGGCTGGTTACTTTCAACCAAAACGCGCATTCGGGCAATAAATATCCACTGTAACCATTCATGTGGATGAAGGGTATCTATCGCAAACGGCTCTACACTTTGTAATGCTTGTGGCGATGGCATCGTTTGTTGCCAAAGTTGGTGCTTGTGCAGTTGCCCTTCAAGTTGGTGAAGTAATTCCGCCAATTTTGTGCTTGTAGTCATTAACTTTTACATATCGAACCTTGAATTAGCCGAGAATGATACCATCTCTTGTGAAAAGAACGTTAGGACGTCGTATTTAATGGAAAACATTCAGACCCTCACTCAATTGCTGCACAACAGCAACTGTGATTATCAAATCTTCGACCTTGGTCGTCGCATCAAGGCCATTGAGCCACAAGTCTTTGCCGATGTGGAAAAAGGACAGTGCCCGTACCCTTTCCCGATGCAGCGCAAAGCACATCTGGCCATCGCTTACTGGAATGAGCAAAAGCAACCTTGGATTTGGTTTCTTAAGTTCGAGCTCGATGAACGCGGCCTATTGAAGCAGTCTGATATTGGTAACTTCATAAAATACGTGGTTGAAGCCATGGGAACGCGTCTGAGTGACGATATGTCTGAAGAGCAGCAACAAAAGCTGTCCAATAACCCATATACCTTTAAACCTTCTGAAGACAAAATGGCGGTATTCCATAGCTTAATTCGCTCTAGTTTGGATTTGCCCACCAGCCAGTATTACGAACATACACAGCACTATTTCTCTGGTGGTCTTGGCTGGGAAAACTGGCAGACTGTCGGTTTGCAAGGCATTACCGACATGGCAGCTCGCTTAGGCAAAGAACAAAATGCCGTAGCCCAGCGCAAAGCCATTCACCATCTACCAAACGAGCCTTTGTATGCACTGTTAGGGGCACTAGAACACGTAGACCTTCAAGAGCGTCTTGCAGAGCGTATCGCTGAAAAAGCACACAAAGAGATAGAGAGTAACGAACCCGATCTATTCTTGCTGTCTGCACTCATTCGAGCATTAGCAGGAGCGCCTAAAAACATCGCTCTTCCGGTATTAAAAGCGATTCTGCAAAGCCCTCGTCTCAGCCACCAAGAAGTACTGATTGGCATTGCAGGCCGTACTTGGCATCTACTAGCCGACGCAGAAATCGCAGAACAATTCTTACTACGTCTTGCTCAAACTGGCAATCAAACCCTGTTTAATCAACTCTTTGCTGATTTAGTTATGCTGCCAGAACTGAGAATGGTATTGCTGCCATTGCTGCATTCCAGTCCATCCGAAGAGTTGACGCGTGCGCTCGTCAATTTACAGCAAGCGACAAAGGGTTAATAAAGGATTAGGGATGATAGGAGATCTACTGGCAATATTGGGACTGTGCTTTTTCTGTTTTCTATTTTGGCAACAGCGCCGTCAATCTGAACTGGCAAAAGCAGCAATAACAAGGAAATGTGATCAGTTGGATCTCCAATTGGTGAGCATCGCTTTTGGTGCGCATAAACTAAAAACGCCAGATGGACTCTGGCGTTGGCATACTGTATATCAATTTGAGTTTTCATCCCTTGGCGATGACTGCTACCTAGGGGAATTGACTATGGTTGGTTTCAGGCCGCAGAGCTTTCACCTACCGCCTCATCGCTTGTAAAAGTCATTTCAAAGTAAGGACCGTATAAGTCCTTACTTTCACGGGTGACAACAAAACCAAGTTTTTCCAAAACAGCCAATGAAGCGTGATGGCCACTATTAACATTTGCGGTAACTTTGTGCAGGCCTAACTCTCGACAAGCTTTCGGGAAGAAAGCCTTCAGCGCTTCTGTCGCTAACCCTTTCCCCCAGTAAGCTTTATCAAAGATAAATCCTAGCTCTGGCTCAGAGTCGAGCTGAGAAATAAAGATATGCCCCATATAATCACGGTTGGAACTTTCGAGTACAGCCAGACTATAAATATTTTTATCATCCAGTATTTTTTCAAATAGCTGTTTAGCAGACGCTACAGTATGCGGACCGTTCATTTCGGCGCGATTTTTTGCGCAGCAGTTAAGCATTACAAACTCGAGTTGTAACGACTCATCGTAGGGTAGAAGAAGCATTCTTCTGGTCACTATGGCCACATCATTTCCTTGATTACAACAAACCAAAAATACCCGCATATCGCGTATTCTAAAGATACGATTCATCACCTGCGGGGCATAAAACTTTGTAGAAAAGCCAAAAGTAAACCAACTGATTGGAATGGGCACTATTCGATAATTGCTTAATTAACAACATGTTGAATTGCAATTTATTATTATATTGTTCTTATCTTATGATAATAATTTTATTAAAGTCACTAAATGCCATGTAGGAATCGTCTGACAATGTTGTCAGTTCTTAACGACTTCCTTATTTTTGGTTGTATCAGCCATTCGAGCGCAATTAATCGCCTCTTCTCACCAATGACGTCATACTGACCAGATTTAAAGCATTTACTTTAAATAAGAAAAACCCCGACACAAAAGTATCGGGGTCATGATCTTACTCGCAGCAGTCCGGCTACTAAATAATGCTCCATGCATCATCCATAATAGTGACTGAATCCATCAGTCCTGTCCTTCGTCGCCGTCCTAGCGGTGTCCTTATCGATCCTGATAGCCAACATTCCCCGTTAGCGCACTTCACTTGTTCCTTGAGCGGTGTCCGTTGCATCGTCCTGATGCTGTCCTACCTCAATCCTATGAGGGGTCCATTGTCTATCCTTAGTCATCAACATCCTATTGATGATTGTGTCCGTACAATGTCCAGTGCTCCGTGCTTGTTCACTCATCCCAAGTGACCAAATCGTCTTCCTGACGACAACCAATCCGTGGTGCTTTCCTGTTCCGTGTCTGCATCCTGCTGACAAGGTTTAATTTACTCTTTTCTTTTGCAATCACAATCATGCCCACTAACATTTTTTCAGAATCCAATTGTTAAATAAAAGTTAAAATCAAATATATCAATGCATTACAACAAGGTCTTTCTGTTTATCTGCTAAAGAAATCGTTTTCTCTCACACCGCTTGTAAGAGATCTCTCACAAGATGCGATCCAAATTGCCATTCGCTAAATGTAGCCGCTCGACGTATGATGATAACAATATCGTTGTTAAGGATTGAAAATGTTAACCCAAGACGTCACTAAAGAACTGGAAACGGTAATGGAACAGCTCCAACAAGAGGGCAAAGAACCGAGTGTGGCTCTAGTTAAAGCACGAATGAAAACGCCAGTCCCTATGCCTGCACTCATCACTGCGCTTAAGAGCTGGAAGAGCGCTAATCGTGTTCCAAAAATTGAAATCGCCGCACAAAAAACATCGGAAGAAGACCGTCTGACTACGCTTGAAAATACAATCGCACAATTGACGGCACGTATTGAAGCGCTAGAAAACAAACTAGGCGAGAAAAAATCATGAAGCTTTGGGTAGACGCAGATGCTTGCCCAAAGGTCATTCGAGAGACCATTGTTCGCGCAGCAGAACGCACTGGCGTTGAATGCACTTTTGTCGCTAACCACATTGTTCCGGTTCCGAAAAGAGCAAATATTCATTCGCTTCAAGTACCGGCCGGCTTTGATATTGCCGACAACGAAATTGTGAGACGAGTGGAAGCCAATGATTTGGTGATCACCTCCGATATCCCACTCGCCGATGAAGTGATAACCAAGGGCGCACTGGCATTGAGTTCTCGTGGAGAGCTTTACACCAAAGACACCATTAAAGCACGCCTCAACATTCGTGATTTTATGGACACCATGCGTTCTAGTGGTATCCAAACCGGTGGTCCCGCTTCACTGTCACAAACTGAACGCCGAGAATTTGCCAATCACTTAGATAGAATTCTCGCCAAGCGTTAACCAAACGTCCAAAACGAAGAAAGCCTGCGAAGTTCGCAGGCTTTTTTTGGAGCTGTGTGAGGTGCTTTTTATTACGGCGTGTAGTAAGTTGCCGCGCCTGGACCTACTGGTAGACCAAATACGAATACCCATAGGTAGAACAGCACACTCCAACCTACGATAAAGCAGATTGAGTAAGGTAGCATGGTCGCGATTAACGTACCGATACCTAGATTCTTCATGTAGCGAGTTGCAACCGCTAGAATCAAGCCAAAGTAACTCATCATTGGCGTAATGATGTTGGTTGTCGAGTCACCGATACGGTAAGCAGCCTGAATAGTTTCAGGTGCGTAACCCACTAGCATAAGCATTGGTACGAAGATTGGCGCTGTTACAGCCCACTGTGCCGATGCAGAACCGATCATCAGGTTGATGAAGCCACACATTAGAATGAATGCGAAGAACAACATTGGACCAGTCAGACCGATGCTTTGCAGGAAGTCTGCACCCGCAACTGCGAAAACCTGACCAAAGTTCGTCCATTTAAAGAAAGCAACAAACTGCGCTGCAAAGAATACCAGTACGATGTACATGCCCATAGAAGACATAGATTTAGACATCGCATCGATAACATCGCGGTCAGTTTTCATCGTGCCTACAACTTTACCGTATACAAAGCCAGGGATAGCAAAGAATACAAAGATGAAAGCAACGATACTTTTCAGGAATGGTGAACCAGCAATAGTACCTGCGTCAGAGCGTAGAACGCCGTCTTCTGGAACGATTGTCCAAGCCAATAGTGCTGATACTGCCAAAATTGCAATACCTGCCAGTTTCAGACCTTTCTTTTCTAGGTCTGTCAGGCCACCCATTTTGTCTTTAGACAGATCTTCTGAGGCTTCTTCTTCGTTGTATTTGCCAAGTTTTGGCTCAACGATTTTCTCAGTAACAAATGCACCCATGCCTGCAATAAAGAAAGTAGAGACAAACATGAAGTACCAGTTTACTTCTGGGCCTACTGTGTAGTTTGGATCGATCATTTGAGCTGCAGTTTCAGTGATACCTGAAAGCAGTGGATCGACCGTACCGATAAGTAGGTTTGCAGAGTAACCACCAGATACACCAGCAAAGGCAGCAGCAAGACCAGCAAGAGGATGACGACCTAATGAGTGGAAAAGCATTGCAGCCAGTGGAATCAGTACCACGTAGCCAAGCTCTGATGCTGTGTTAGAAATGATACCAGCAAAAACGACCGTTACTGTAACCATGCGCTGAGAAGCGCCCATTACAAGACCACGCATCGCTGCTGAAAGTAGGCCTGAGTATTCTGCAATTGCAACGCCAAGCATTGCTACAAGTACTGTACCTAACGGTGCGAAACCAACAAAGTTTTTCACTAGGTTAGTAACGATAAGTTGTAGACCATCAGCGTTAAGTAAGCTGACAACGTGAATCATACCGTCTGCGGAACGACCACTTGCACCCTCTGGACGAGGGTCCATAACTGAAACTTCGAAGTAACCAGCTATGCCCGACATCACCAAAATGGCTAAACAGAAAATGGCAAATAGTGTAATCGGGTGGGGTAAAAGGTTCCCCAAATATTCGACAGTATCCAAAAAGCGCGTAAACAGCGGCTTTTTAGGCGTGTTTTGTTTAATTGAAGCAGATGAACTCATCTGTTCCCTCCTTGTTTTTATTCCTATGCAAATGTGACAAAGTTGTCAAAAAGCGAGCGAAGGGTACTTGAGTAAAGAGTCAATTCAAAGTCAAAAACGTTACAAAGTGTAACCAATAGACAAACATTTAACCACTTAACATTAAAAATGCAGATATTTCATCCATATAAAACAGATAAATCAACACTATCAATTAAACAAAAAACATAATCAACCGAGATAATATATTGCTACTTCTGTACGGCCTTGAATCTAGGGTTCGTTTTGCAAATAACGTACAGACGCCCTCTTCGCTTCACTATCTGGCAGTCAGGATGACGGCTTTTCGCACTCTTTAATGATTTAACCACTTTCATGTCTTTCTCCTTATTCTTTAGTAAATTGCCCAAAACGACGATTGAAGTTAGCAATACGTCCTTCAGCCTGAACCACACGCTGTTTGCCCGTGTAATACGGATGAGATGCTGACGACACATCCAAAGTCATGTACGGGTACGTTTTACCGTCTTCCCATTCGATGGTTCGGTCAGTTTTAAGGGTTGAACCAACAACAAAATATTTATCTACGCTGGTGTCGTGGAATACCACTGGGCGATATTCAGGGTGGATACCTGGTTTCATCGTGTTTTCCTTTTGAGATTTAATGTTATGTTATAACATTTTAATTAATAACTATTCTCATAAAGAAATGCAAGAGAAATTTGTGGTACTTTCTGCATTAATAGTTTTTGCGTGAAGATACTTAAAGATGTCCACTATGTATTCCATTGAGCCAATTGGCATCATTGAAACTCCATATAAAGAAAAATTCGCGGTTCCTCGCCAGCCACGTTTGGTTCCCGCCGCAAAAGCAAGAGTAAAACTATTAGGCGACGCAAATAGCCCAGAAGCGGTCAGAGGATTGGAGCAGTTTTCTCATGTGTGGTTGCTGTTTCTCTTCGATCAAAATTTAGAGGCAGGCTGGAAACCGACAGTCAGACCACCACGTCTAGGCGGCAACGAAAGAGTAGGCGTGTTTGCTTCTCGATCGACTTTTCGACCAAATGGCATCGGTATGTCAGCCGTGGAAGTAAAAGGCGTGATCAAGCAGGGTGACCAAATCTACCTGGATCTTGGCAGTGTCGATTTAGTTGATGGCACACCGATTATCGACATTAAGCCCTATATCCCCTACTCGGATTCAATTCCCGATGTGCAAGGTGGTTATGCGGGAGAAGAACCAGAAAAATTGCCTGTTACTTTTTCTTCGCAAGCTCTCTCATCACAAGCGTTAGCAATGGTGAAAAAGCAATCCAATAGCGATAATGTACTGTCAGTGATCGAACAAGTCTTAGCGCAGGATCCTCGTCCGGCGTACAAGAAAAACAAGCCAGACAGCAAAGAATATGCGGTAAATTTGTTCGATTTAAACGTCAAGTTTACGGTTAAGGACAACTTAATAACAGTTACCGCGATCGAAAGCTTTTGACAAAGCCAATTGGCTGATATTATAGGCGGCTAACAAATTTCCCATTGTGGGACTTCCATACTCTCGTCAGCACTGACACGAGTAATTAACTTAAATAAACGGATAAATTTAATGCGTACCAGTAATTATCTTCTTTCTACTCTGAAGGAGACTCCAAACGACGCAGAAGTAGTGAGCCACCAGCTCATGCTACGTGCAGGTATGATCCGTAAGCTGGCTTCAGGTCTATACACCTGGCTACCTACTGGTCTACGTGTAATGCGTAAAGTCGAAAACATCGTTCGTCAAGAAATCGACAATGCAGGTGCAATCGAAACTTTGATGCCCGTTGTTCAGCCGTTTGAACTTTGGGAAGAGACAGGCCGCAGCGAGAAAATGGGTCCTGAACTGCTTCGCTTTACTGACCGCCATGAACGTCCGTTTGTTCTTAGCCCGACCGCTGAAGAAGTGATCACCAGCTTGGTACGTAACGAAGTAAGCTCATACAAGCAGCTTCCTCTGAACCTGTACCAAATCCAAACTAAATTCCGTGACGAACGACGTCCACGCTTTGGCGTAATGCGTTCTCGTGAATTTTCTATGATGGATGCCTACAGCTTCGACATCGACAAAGAAGGTCTGCAAAAGTCATACGACGCAATGCACGATGCTTACTGTAAAGCCTTTGACCGCATGGGTCTGGATTACCGTCCTGTACTTGCAGATAGCGGTGCAATTGGTGGTAGCGGCTCTCAAGAGTTCCACGTACTGGCTGAAAGTGGTGAAGACCTTATCGCCTTCTCTACTGAGTCAGACTACGCAGCGAACCTTGAAAAAGCAGAAGCTTTGGCACCTGCGGACTCAGCTCCAGCGCCAACTCAAGAAATGACACTGGTAGACACACCAGATGCGAAAACCATCGCACAGCTGGTAGAACAACACGGTCTTGCGATCGAAAAAACCATCAAGACACTATTCGTTAAAGCGTCTGATGAAGTTGATGCACCAATCATTGCCCTACTCGTACGTGGTGACCACGAACTTAACGAGGTAAAAGCAGAAAACCTTCCACAAGTTGCAGCTCCATTAGAAATGGCGACAGAAGAAGAAATTCGTGCTCTTGTTGGCGCAGGTCCAGGTTCACTTGGTCCGGTTGGCCTTAAACTGCCATTCATCGTTGATCGCAGCGTCGCGGTAATGAGTGACTTCGCTGGCGGTGCTAACATCGACGATAAACACTACTTCGGTATTAACTGGGGTCGTGACGTTGAGCTTGGCCAAGTTGAAGATCTACGTAACGTGGTTGAAGGCGACCCAAGCCCATGTGGTAAAGGTACTCTACAGCTTAAACGTGGTATCGAAGTTGGCCACATCTTCCAGCTAGGCAAGAACTACTCTGAGAAGATGAACTGTGGCGTGCTTGGTCCAGATGGTAAGAACGTTATTCTGGAGATGGGCTGTTACGGCATTGGTGTTACTCGCGTAGTTGCTGCTGCTATTGAACAGAACCACGATAAGTACGGTATCATCTGGCCAGACGCACTTGCGCCGTTCCAGGTAGCAATCGTACCAATGAACATGCACAAGTCAGAAGAAGTTAAAGAAGCGGCTGAGAAGCTGTACGCAGAACTGACCGCTATGGGTGTAGAAGTACTGTTTGATGACCGTAAAGAGCGTCCGGGCGTAATGTTCTCTGATATGGAGCTACTAGGCGTACCGCACACGATCATCATTGGCGATCGTTCAATGAAAGAAGGCAACTTCGAGTACAAGAATCGTCGTAGTGGTGAGAAAACAGCCGTAGCAATGGCTGATATTGTTGAGCACATTAAAGCCCAACTACAATAAGTTCTAAACAAATCTTGTTGTTAGAAAGGGTTGGCTTCGGTCAGCCCTTTTTTATACCTATAGCCCCCCATGAACCACCTTTGATTAATCCATGCTCAATGCGAACAACTAATTGAGGCAAGACAAGTCTCTGCTTTGAGTTTCAAATCGGCTATGTGTATATTTGAGAGCAGTTATCACTTTTAAGGATTATGCAATGCAAGTATACGGCTGTTGTGAACTAGTTCGTGAGCTTTACGCTCAAATCGGCAGTGGCGATCAAGCTTATGTGCCACAAGCAATTTCTTGTGCATTAAAAGCGTTGAATGACGTTGCTGCAAACGAGTCATTACCGCAAGAAACTCGTGAAGCTGCAGCATTTGCCGCGGCAAACTTACTGATTTCTGATTTTGAGGATAAGTAATGAATCTAGAGAATTTTGAGTCTATGGATCCTGTGATGCTGATGAGCATCGTCAACATGAAGCTACGTGATGACTTTGGCGGCGATTTGGATAAGCTAGTGGCTTTCTTTGATATTGACCGTGCAGCGCTGGAAGCAAAGCTGGCAACTGCAGGTTTTGATTTCCTTCCGGAAGCTGGTCAGTTCCGTTAATACGTTAGCTAACCGAAAGAATACAAAAAGGGCTTGATGAACAATCATCAAGCCCTTTTCTTTTATCCTGAATCAGTCGATTATCCGAATGAAGCCCAGATAACGGTAGCCACAAGCACCGGACAAACAAACTTCACGTAAGCTGGCCATACTTTACCAAACCAGCCTAGAGTAAACTCTGGGAAGCCTTGTTCAAGCTCTTTAATCTTCGAGTTACGGCTCCATACCCAGCCACCAAACAGACAGAACAGTAGCGCGGCCGTTGGTTGTAAGTACTGAGTCGCCACGGTTGCCACCAAGCCAAACATAGCGCCGAAGTTATAAACAATCACGACACTGAATAGAGCAATCAAGCCGCCAAGAACCCAGCTGGTTCCGCTGCGTTTGGTATTAAAGCGTTCACTTACCAGCGCTACCGGACACTCAAGCATAGAAATAGATGATGTCAGCGCAGCAATTGTCAGCAATAAGAAGAACACGATTGAGAATAACTGGCCAAGGAGGCCCAGGCTATCAAACATCAGCGGTAATACCGTAAATACCAGGGTATCCGAGCTGAGCAACGAGCCATCATCCGCGTAGATCTGAACGCCTTTCTGCATCGCTACAAACATCGCAGGCATGACGACCAGACCAGCAATAAATGCTACGGCGGTATCTACTAGAGTCACGTTCATCGCCATTTTAGGCAGGTTCTCTTTTTTGCTTAAGTAAGAACCGTAAATCAGCATCGAACAGCCACCAATGGTCAGTGAGAAGAAACCCTGCCCCATTGCAGCCAAGATAAGCTTTCTGTCCCAAACTTTTTCAAAGTCCGGTACCAGGTAATGCTTAAGGCCTTCCATTGCACCGTTTTGTGTCATGATGTACACAAACAGCAAGCCAAACAGCACAAACAGTGCAGGCATCAAACGCGTTGACCATTTTTCGATACCTTCTTTAACGCCACCCTGTACGATCAAAACGGTGAGAACATAAAAAGTAATCGTACCGAACAGGTTGCGCTCTACACTGAATCCTTTGAACCAAGCAGTCACTTCTACCAAGCCCATGATGTCAGTGATCGCACCAAGTAAAAAGCAGATCAACCAACCGCCAACAATGGAGTAAAACGCTAATACCGCGCTTGGTACACTCAGACCGATCCAACCAACCAGACCACCAAATTTCTTAGCGACAGGGTTATGAGTCAACGCACGCATGCTATCGACTGGGTTTGCCTGACCATGACGACCAATCGCCATTTCAACCACAAGCATCGGGAAAGCGACGATTAGAATCATCACCAAGTAAACTAACAAGAATGCACCACCACCATTGCTGGCAGCCTGCGTTGGAAAGCCCCAAATATTGCCCAGACCCACGGCCGCACCTGCTGCAGCTAAAATGAATCCGAGACGAGAGCCAAAATGCTCACGAGGCTGAGAAGAATTTTGTTGTGTCATACCACTCACACAATACATCAATGAACTAGTTGGCTAGTACATTATAGAAATATCAACTAATCAGCAAGAGCAAGTAGGTTAAATACTCGACAACAAGAACGATCAAAAGAAATTCAGTTTGTAAAATATTACGTACATCTCAAAGTTTGTCGTAGTGATGCATTTGATGATCAGAGATCACCTAGCAGAACGTTCAATAAAACGTCAGCTTCATGCGGTGGTTTAAATGCCCATATAGCAAGAGAGCGCACAATGGCGCTCTCTTTGGTTATGTTCAGAGATTAAATCGTAAAGACTCGGTAATCTTTCAGCTCTGGGATTTTCTTCAGGACGTTGTCCTCCTGAGCGGCCATATCATCGAGTGAGTCACACAACTCTTCCGCTTTCTGCTCTATACCTTGCGAGTGCTCATTGATACGTTGTTCAACTTTTGCACTCAACTCCGTCATACTTTCAGACAGCGCCGTCAGATTAAGCCCGTCTTCTTCTTGCATCTTTTTCGACAACGCTTCAAACGCACTTGCCAAAAACTCTTTGTTGAAGATTTCCTGAGCTTTAGCAAAATCGTCCGTCCAGCTTTGAGTCATCGATTCAAAACTTTCAGCAGGCAAAATAAAGTCACCATCTTTGTAGTAGCGCGATTCTACGTCTTCAAAAAATGTTTTGACCGATGCTTTTACATTATCAAAAGCGTCAGGTGCATCCAGACTCGCCGCGACATCATCGATGATGGCATTCGCCAGCTCTAAACCATCACTCGCCAATTGTTTAGCCTGAGGGATGTAAGCGTTCATTTTCTCTCGATAACCTTCAAGCGCGGCTTTCTGGTCGGAATCAAGTTCGACTTGCTCCCCTTTAATAAACAGGTTGTTATCTTCATCGACAACTGCACTATCACCAGTAGTCTGATGAATTTCCAAACTCTGTCCATCCAGGCGAACTTCATTATTGATGTCCACACGACACTGCGCTGCGTAGCCAGAAGCACTCACTACCAGCAATGAAAATGTAAGCAGTTTCTTCATGTCTTTCTCTTTAATTCAACCTTACTACTGTTAAACATAACACTGGGTTATATATCTGATGTCAGAAAACCGTCACAACATCATAACCAGTTGTTTTGTTGGCAATTTTAACATTGACATCATCGCCCTCTTCTTTCCCCATGAGTGCTCGACCTAGCGGGGACTTCGCCGTTAAGACAAAAACTTGTTTACCTTGCCACTCAACGGTTAACCCACCTGAGCAAGGGCCGATGAAAAAGCACTTTTCAGTCAAGTCATCGTCTTCCAGTAAGACGACAGCTCCGACGCCAATCGGTGCGTCTGTAAAGTCTTTAACCACTAGCGAACGGTACTGGCGCAATTCTTCTTCACTCTCCTGAACTCGCATTGCCTGACCATGAGCAAGATAGGAAGCCTCCAACGCCAAAGTGTCGTACTTGTGTTCTGGTACCGTTTCTTCATCCGTCGCGGCATCAATAGCTCTCTGAGTAGAAGCGTGTGCAACCTGAAGTTTTTCTTCCAGCTTTTGAATGATTATTTGGACTAACTCTGCTTTGTTCATACTTTTAAGACGCACTTTTAGCACAAAGATTATGGTATTGTGCCCTAGTTTATCATCAAAGGAAGGTTTACCTATTATGCAAAGTATTCCGTTGCAGCAAACACTTCAATCTGTGTTTGGTTTTGACTCATTACGCTCAGGCCAACAACCTGTCATTGAAGCAGTGATGAATGGTAACTCAGCAGCGGCAATCTTTCCGACAGGTTCCGGTAAATCACTCTGTTATCAGCTACCCGCAACTCAGCTGCCAAACCTTACTTTGGTGATCTCGCCCCTACTTGCCCTAATGAAAGACCAACTTAGTTTTTTACAAAGTAGAGGCATTGCGGCAGCATCCATCGATAGCAGCCAAAGTCGGGAAGAGTCCCAGCAAGTGATGGCGGGGGTGAAAAACGGCCAGATTAAAATTCTGATGATTTCAGTGGAGCGACTCAAGAATGAACGCTTCCGTGAGTTTATTCGTCAGATTCCCATTTCCTTAATGGTGGTAGATGAAGCACACTGTATTTCCGAATGGGGGCATAACTTTCGCCCTGATTACCTCAAGTTGCCGCAATATCAGCGAGAACTGAACATTTCCCAATCCTTGCTGCTTACCGCTACAGCAACACCCGCCGTTATTGACGATATGCAGCAGAAATTCAATATCGCCAGTGAACATATTACCGTTACGGGCTTCTATCGTCCCAACCTGGATATTTCAGTGGTGCCATGCCATGAATCAGAAAAACAGACTCAGCTAAATACTATCGTGGCCACCCAGCCTACTTTGCCAACCATTGTGTATGTGACTCAACAGCAAACAGCTGAGCAGGTGGCAAAATCGCTAATTCACATCGGCATTAACGCCCATGCTTATCATGCTGGAATGAAGAGTGACGTCCGGGAAAAAATTCAGCAGCAGTTTATGGATAGCCAAATCGACTGTATTGTCGCAACGATTGCCTTTGGTATGGGCGTGGACAAATCGGATATTCGCCGTGTGATTCACTTCGACCTGCCGAAATCAATTGAGAACTACGCACAGGAAATTGGTCGAGCCGGACGTGATGGTCAACGCTCTGAATGTATTTTACTTGGCAACACATCTGGTCTGACGGTACTGGAGAACTTTGTCTATGGTGACACCCCAGAACGTACCTCCATCAGCTATGTATTAGAGCAAGCGCGTGAACACACTCCTCAGTGGGAAGTCGTGCCACTGCGCCTGTCTCGCGACAGCAATATACGCCAGTTACCGCTAAAAACACTCTTGGTGTATCTGGAGTTAGAAAAAGTTATCGAGGCCAAATACAGCTACTTTGCTGAATATCGCTTCAAGTTTCTCCAAGATCAGCAATTTATTCTTAATCAGTTTCAAGGGGAACGGCGCCAGTTTGTAGAAGCCATTTTCACTTGCTCAACAAAAGCCAAAGTATGGTGTCAGGTAGATTTAGACGCACTCTGGATGCACTATCAATCAGAGCGAAGCCGTGTGGTTGCAGCACTGGATTACTTTCATCAAAACGGATGGATTGAACTGGAGAGCAAACAGTTAACCGATGTGTACGCGGTTCTTCCGACTCAACAACGCTCGGAGACGCTGGAACAACATCTTTACGACCTGTTTCAATCTAAAGAGCGCAAAGATATAGAGCGTATTCATACCATGCTGAACTTGTTCCAGTCGTCAAAGTGCTTAAGCTATCAACTGGCACACTACTTTGCTGATCACAACGCGCCTACAGAGTGCGGTCATTGCTCTGTTTGCCGTGGCCAAGTCGCGGTGTTTCCGGCTCAGTCAAATGAACCACCAGAACATGAACAGGTCGTATCCTGGGTGAGGGAGTTTGTACAATTGTCTCCGACCACCATCAGCAATGAGGCAGTTGCCCGGTTCCTATGTGGGATTAGCACACCGCTTATCAGCCAACTTAAAGCGACAAAAAAATCCGGATATGGCGCGATGGCCAATGTATCCTTCGATAAAGTCATCGAGCTGGTGAATGAAGCCCGTGCTTAAAGGACCCTGTTGTTAATAAAAACCGCGCTTAGAAGAAACTGAGCTGGCGAGCTTGCGTTTCCGGCTTGAGCATCACACTCAGGCCTAAGAGGCGGATTTCTCGTCCCTGCTGACGCTTGAGAATATCTTTAAGCAGAGTTTTGAAGTCATTTAACTCAAGCTGTGGATGGATGTGCTCAATCGTTGTGAGCTGAAAATCGGCGAACTTCACTTTTATGCCTTGCTTGATGATCGACTTATCAGGGCTAGCGCGCTCTAATCGTTTCTCAAGCTCGGGATAAAGTTTACTTTCTATTACCTGCCAACATTCGTCGTAAGTGGAGATATTCTGGCTAAACGTACGCTCTACACCGACAGACTTTCTCTCTCGTTCAACGACCACTTCTCTGTCATCAATTCCCTGACTCCGTTTCCATAATGACGCACCTTGGCGGCCAAACTGACGCAGCAACTCTCGGTAATCACTGTTTTTAATGTCTTCACAAAGGTAGAAACCCGCTTGATGCAGTTTTTCCAAGCTGACTTTGCCCACACCCGGAATTTTCTCCAATGGTAATTTGTCCACGACTTGCTGAACTTTGTCTGGAGGAATCACAAACTGACCGTTGGGCTTGTTCATATCTGACGCGACTTTGGCGAGAAACTTGATTGGTGCGACCCCTGCAGAAGCCGTCAAACTAAGCTCATTCCAGATATCTTTTCGAATAGCTTCAGCGATAAGTGTCGCGGAACCGTGACATGCTGTGGCATCAGTCACGTCCAAATAGGCTTCATCTAAAGATAGGGGTTCAATAATGGGGGTATAACGTTCAAAAATAGCTCTAATTTGCTGAGAAACCTGCTTGTAAACATGCATGCGTCCCGGCACAACAACCAGATTGGGACACAACTGTAACGCCCGAGCAGTCGGCATCGCACTGCGCACGCCATACTTACGTGCTTCATAGTTACAGGTGCTAATCACCCCACGCTGTTTCTCATGGCCACCGACAGCCAGTGCGACGTTTCGGTAATTTGGGTTATCTCTCATCTCTACGGCAGCATAAAAACAATCCATATCGACATGAATGATTTTTCTGATTCGCTCTGACATAAACCACATTACACTGTTTAAAAATACAGTATAGATAATTTCATAGCCGAAGAAAATGAAAGTTTAACGGGCGAATTAACCGTCAAACTCACTACGCTTGGTAAGTCATTGACAGAGCCGTTATTGCATCTGTTAGTCCCGCAACATAACGTCCAGTTGATCGACCAACTCAGCCCAATCCGCATCTTGCTCAATAGCCTGCTTCAAGAAAGCTGACTGTGAGCGTGTCCAAAAGCTCGCTTCATATATCGGCGCAGAATCACGTTTATGTCGATGGTTATTCACAAAGTCTTTAATTTCCCTTGGTGAACTACCTAAACCGAGCTGCTCAAACAATTCGGTCATTCCGTGTTGATGCATTTCCATATCTACCTCCTCAAACAGGATCACTAACCAAGAGTATATACCCTGTCAGGCAGACGATAAAAAATAACCCAGCATATAGCTGGGTTATTAATGTCTGATAATTACTCTTTACAGAGTTATGCGATTCGGTCTTTTTCCCAAGCCGCCAGCTTCTCTGCGCGGGCAGCTTCACGAGCTTCGCGCTTTTTACGAGCGTCACAAGGCTCCGGACAGTTACATACTTTTTCAATGCCTACAGCACCGAGGCCGCCGCAGCTACCTTTTACGACTTTTTTCTGGATGATATAGCCGATCGACATTGCCGCAATCACAGCGACAAACACGGCAAATGTAATTAGAAATGTACTCATAAAGACATGCTCACTTATGTAATTATTGGCTTACGTATGGCTTGTAGGCATCAGATGCCAGCTCTTTAAAGCCATCTTCGGTCTTAACAATCATTAGCACCGGAATATTGTTTTCTTGTGCTACTTGCATCCCTTTTACTTCGCCCATCACCATCAGGCCAGTCGCTAGACCGTCTGCAGTCATCGACGATTTGTCCAGTACCGTTACTGATACCACTTTGTGGTTGATCGGTTTCCCTGTTTCTGGATTAATGATGTGTGAGTAACGAATACCATCACGTTCAAAATAGTTACGGTAATCGCCAGAGGTCGCAATAGCCATCTCACCCGGCTCGATGATCTCTTGGATAGCTCGCTCTTCAACAGACGGCTTCTCAATCGCTATACGCCAAGATACACCTTCACGGTTAATACCTTTCACGCGCATCTCACCACCGACTTCCACCATGTAGTTCATGATGCCTTGAGATTGGATGTAATCTGCCACAACGTCAACGCCCCATCCTTTCGCGATGGTAGACAAGTCTACGTATAGGTTTGGAATGTCTTTCTTCAGTGTGTTGCCTGCAACTTCTAGGTGTTCGATACCTGTCATAGCGCGACGCGTCGCCAGCTCTTCATCACTCGGCACGACTTCAGGGCGAGCTTCCGGGCCAAAGCCCCATAAGTTAACCAGAGGCCCTACGGTCACATCCAGTGCACCCATCGTTAGTTTGTTCAATCGAATCGCTTCTTTTACAACTGTCGCTGTTTGAGGTGATACTTCAAATGCATCAGATTCGGTGTACTGGTTGAAACGACTTAGCTCTGAATCTTTACGGTAAGTCGACATTTGATCGTTCACTTCTTCGAGTAAACGGTCGACTTCTTTTTGTAGTTCAGCCGCAGCTGGAATACCTTCCGCTGCAATGTATTTAATGTTGTAAGTCGTCCCCATTGTAGGGCCAGTTAGATGTACTTGCTCTGCTGGCTGTTCACAACCTGCAAGAACTAAAAGAGAAGCAAAAGCAACAAGCCACTTTTTCACTTGTTTAACTCCTATGGAAAATTGAAATGGATATAGAGAATAAGTTGTGTCGATATAAACCGATTTTCTATATCAATTAATATTCAGAAAAAACAATGGCTGACCCGTAAGAGTCAGCCACAAATTTCAATTACTTAGATGGATTAACCACCGAAGTCATCTAGAAGGATGTTTTCATCTTCTACACCGAGATCTTTAAGCATGCCGATAACAGCCGCGTTCATCATCGGTGGACCACACATGTAGTATTCACAATCTTCAGGAGCTTCGTGATCCTTCAGGTAGTTTTCGTACAGTACGTTGTGGATGAAACCAGTGTAACCATCCCAGTTATCTTCTGGCATTGGATCAGATAGAGCACAGTGCCATACGAAGTTGTCGTTTTCTGCTTGTAGGCCGTCGAAATCTTCTACGTAGAACATTTCACGCTTAGAACGTGCACCGTACCAGAAAGACATCTTACGCGTAGAGTTCAGACGCTTAAGTTGGTCAAAGATGTGCGAACGCATCGGAGCCATACCAGCACCACCACCAATGAATACCATTTCAGCATCAGTGTCTTTCGCGAAGAACTCACCAAATGGACCAGAAATCGTACACTTGTCACCTGCTTTAAGAGACCAAATGTATGAAGACATGATACCAGGTGGTACGTCAGGATTATTAGGCGGCGGCGTAGCGATACGCACGTTTAGCATAATAATGCCTTCTTCTTCTGGGTAGTTAGCCATTGAGTAAGCGCGGATTGTCTCTTCGTTTACTTTAGACTCGTAGCGGAACAGGTTAAATTTGTCCCAATCTTCACGGTACTCATCTGGTACGTCGAAGTCAGCGTATTTCACGTGGTGAGCAGGCGCTTCAATCTGGATGTAACCACCAGCACGGAAAGGTACTGATTCGCCATCTGGAATTTGTAGCTTAAGCTCTTTGATGAATGTCGCTTTGTTATCGTTAGAGATAACCGTACATTCCCACTTCTTAACGCCGAAGATTTCTTCTGGAAGTTCGATGTCCATGTCTGTTTTCATTGCAACTTGACATGCTAGACGCTCACCTTCACGTGCTTCACCTTTAGTAATGTGGTCAAGCTCGGTAGGAAGGATATCACCACCACCAGATTTAATTTTTACGCGACACTGACCACATGAGCCACCGCCACCACAGGCAGAAGAAACGAAAACACCAGCGCCAGCAAGAGCGCCTAGTAGTTTACCGCCTGGTTGTGTAACGATCGCCAGATTAGGGTCGTCGTTCACAGAAATTGTAATGTCACCTGTTGGTACAAGCTTAGACTTAGCGAAAAGAATCACTAGTACTAGAGCAAGTACGATCAGAGTAAACATCACTACACCAAGAATAATGTCCATTGACTATTCCTTAATTGTTGCGGTTTACCCGACTTACAGTTGAACACCAGAGAAAGACATAAAGCCTAACGCCATTAGACCTACAGTGATGAACGTGATACCTAGACCACGTAGACCAGGAGGTACGTCAGAGTACTTCATCTTCTCACGGATACCTGCAAGAGCAACGATTGCTAGCATCCAGCCCACACCAGAACCGAAACCGTAAACAACAGATTCAGCAAAGTTGTAGTCACGTTGTACCATGAAAGATACACCACCGAAGATCGCACAGTTTACTGTGATCAACGGTAGGAAGATGCCTAGCGCGTTGTACAGAGGTGGGAAGAAACGGTCTAGAACCATTTCTAGGATCTGTACAAGTGCAGCGATTACACCGATAAAGGTGATGAAGTTTAGGAAGCTAAGATCGACACCTTCAACTAAAGCGTTTTCTCTCAATACTAGGTTGTAAACAAGGTTGTTTACTGGAACAGCGATAGTAAGTACTACTACAACCGCAACACCTAGACCAAAAGAGGTCTTAACTTTCTTAGATACCGCAAGAAACGTACACATACCTAAGAAGAAAGACAAAGCCATGTTTTCGATGAAAATCGATTTAACTAACAGACTAATGTAATGTTCCATGACGTCCTTACTCCTTCGCTTCTACTTGTTCTGGTTTCAGAATACGGATTGCCCAGATTAGGAAGCCGATTAGGAAGAATGCTGATGGCGCTAGAAGCATCAGGCCGTTTGGCTGATACCAACCACCGTTGCTCACTAGAGGTAGGATTTCCATACCAAATAGTTTGCCCGAGCCGAATAGCTCACGGAAGAAACCAACAGTGATAAGAACGAAACCGTAACCAAGACCGTTACCGATACCATCGATAAGAGATGGGATTGGCGCAGATTTCATTGCGAATGCTTCAGCACGACCCATTACGATACAGTTCGTGATGATAAGACCTACGAATACTGATAGCTGTTTAGAGATATCGTAAAGGTAAGCTTTTAGCACCTGGTCTACCACGATTACTAGCGATGCGATGATAGCCATCTGAACGATGATACGTACGCTGTTAGGAATGTGGTTACGGATTAGAGACACTGAGAAGTTAGACAAAGCAGTTACAAACGTTACTGCCAGCGTCATAACAAACGCAGTTTCTAGTTTAGTTGTTACTGCCAGAGCAGAACATACACCAAGAACCTGTAGCGCGATTGGGTTGTTGTCCAATACTGGCGCTAGAATGCTCTTTTTAACATTTTGTGCACTAGACATTAGTTCAGACCTCCGTCACGAACTTTTGCTAGGAATGGACCAAAGCCCATGTCACCTAACCAGAAGTCAAATGTGTGTTGAACACCGTTACTAGTTAGTGTCGCACCTGACAGGCCGTCAACACCGTGCTCAGAACCTGCTGGCGCACCACCTTTAACAACCTTGATAGCTGGTTTGTGGTTTTCGTCAAACAGTTTCTTGCCTACGAATTGTGCGCGCCAGCTTGGGTTCTCAACTTCACCACCAAGTCCAGGAGTTTCACCCTGCTCGTAGTAAGTGATACCAGATACTGTGTTGCCATCTGTTTCAACAGCAACAAATGCGTACATCATAGACCAAAGACCATTACCGTGAACCGGAATGATAACTTTAGATACTGCGTCGCCATCTTTCACTAGGTATACAACACCTGTGTTAGCACGACGAAGGATCTTCGCTTTGTCATCTTCAGCAGATAGTTTGATAGACTCAGCAGGATCTTTTGCAGCTTTACGCTGATCGTAAGTTGCAGCGTTACCTTCTACAAAGTCACCAGTATTAAAGTCAACCAGACGTGGTTCAATGTATTGTGCAAATAGCTCAGGTACTTTTTTACCTGAAGCATCAATGCCCGCAACTTCAACGATCTTAGATTGCTTATCTAGTACAGCGTTAGCTTTTTGCTTATCGCGTAGACCTACTGCTGCTGTTGATACGATGATTGAACAAACAAGGCTCAACCCGACAACAACACCCAGCGTCTTTTTAATGCTGTCGTTATTACTTGCCATAGCGTGCTTGTCTCCGCTTGATGTTCTTCTCAATAACTAAGTGGTCGAACAGAGGTGCAAACAGGTTCGCGAATAGAATCGCCAGCATCATACCTTCTGGGTACGCTGGGTTAACTACACGGATAAGAACACACATTACACCGATTAGAGCGCCGTACCACCATTTACCTTTGTTGGTAAATGAAGCAGATACAGGGTCTGTCGCCATAAAGAACATACCGAATGCAAAACCACCCAGAACTAGGTGCCAGTGCCATGGCATGTTGAACATAGGGTTAGTATCAGAACCGATAACGTTGAACAGCGTTGCTGTCGCGATCATACCGATCATTACACCCGCAATAATGCGCCATGAAGCGATTCGCATGTACACGATCATCGCTGCACCGATCATCAGAGCAAGAGTCGATACTTCACCAATTGAGCCAGGGATGTTACCGATGAAAGCATCCATCCAAGTGATAGGAGCACCAGAAACTGTGTTTACCAGAGCACCGTTACCACCTTGAGCCCATTGGCTAAGAGCAGTCGCACCAGAGAAACCGTCAGCAGCAGTCCACACTACGTCACCCGAGATTTGCGCAGGGTAAGCGAAGAATAGGAATGCACGGCCTGCTAGTGCAGGGTTTAGGAAGTTACGACCTGTACCACCGAAGATCTCTTTCGCAACAACAACACCGAAGGTAATACCTAGTGCAGCTTGCCATAGAGGAAGTGTTGGCGGAACGATAAGTGCGAACAGGATAGAAGTTACAAAGAAACCTTCGTTAACTTCGTGCTTACGCACCATACAGAACAGAACTTCCCAGAAACCACCAACAATAAACACTGTTGCGTAGATTGGTAGGAAGTAAGTCGCACCTAGTAGCATCTTACTGCCAACCCCTGCATCAGCGGAGATGGTTCCACCAAACATTTCGGTTAGCCAGTAATGCCAGTTGCCTGCTACTACTGTCGCTAGTTGGTCACCAGCGTGCATGTGAGTCAGTGCTGCGATAGCTTGGCCACCCGCGTTGTACATACCCCAGAACATTGCTGGGAATACCGCGAACCAAACCATGATCATGATACGTTTTAGGTCAACGCTATCACGAACGTGTGAGCTTCTCTTTGTTACAAGACCCGGAGTATAAAACAGCGTTGCTGCTGCTTCATAAAGGGCAAACCACTTCTCATGTTTACCACCAGGCTCAAAGTGATGCTCGATGTCTTCAATAAATTTTTTAAGAGACATGAAAATTACCCTTCCTTCTCGATCTTATCTAGGCATTCACGAAGTAGCTGACCGTACTCGTACTTACCAGGACAAACAAAGGTACACAATGCTACGTCTTCTTCGTCTAGCTCCAGAGCGCCAAGTGCTGCTGCACTATCTGTATCGCCTGCACATAGATCACGAAGTAGCAGAGTAGGTTCCATATCTAGTGGCATTACGCGTTCGTAGTTGCCAATTGGAACCATTGAACGGTCACTACCATTAGTCGTGGTTGTCATGTTGAACAACTGACCTTTGAATAGGTGACCAAGGAATGAGCGAGTTACAGAGAACTTGTTCTTACCAGGCATTGCCCAGCCGAACAGCTCTTTTTCATAACCTTCACGTAGAACAGACACTTGTAGGTTGTAACGACCTAGGTAAGCGTGAGGACCAGTTGCATGAGTACCTGTTAGTACCGAACCAGAAATCACACGAACTTCACCTGGCATTAACTCGTTGTCTGTCACGTCGTCTAGGCTAGCACCTAGCGTCGTACGAACTAGACGAGGGTTATTCACTACTGGACCAGCCAGAGAGATAACACGGTCAGTGTAAAGTTCACCAGTTAGGAACAACTTACCGAACGCAATAACGTCTTGGTAGTTGATGCTCCACGCCACATTTTCAGCATTTACTGGGTATAGGAAATGCATGTGGGTGCCAGCAAGACCTGCTGGGTGAGGGCCATCGAAGACGTGTTCTTCAATGTTAGACTGTGAAGAGCGTGGCAAGCTAGTGCCAGATTTACATACGTAAACCTTGCCTTCTGTCAGGGCTGAAAGAATGTCTAGACCAGCAACGAATGCTTCTTGTTGCTCGTTAATTATCAACTCAGGATTAGCCGCTAGTGGATTAGTATCCATTGCAGTTACAAAAATCGCCTTAGTTGAAGACTCGATTGCTGGAACCTTGCTAAACGGACGAGTACGTAAAGCGGTCCATAGGCCAGATTCAACCAATTGAGTCTTGATCACTTCACGATCTAGACCAGAAAGTTGAGAGGCTTCGAACTTATCGAATGTCACCTGCTCTTCACCTGCCACTTCAATCACTACTGATTGAAGGACACGTTTAGCGCCACGGTTAACTTCGATCACTTTACCGGCTGCCGGTGCAGTGAATTTCACGCCTGGGTTCTTCTTATCTTCAAAAAGAACTTGCGCTTTTTTCACTTCATCACCAACGCGGACATGCATGGTTGGACGCATGCCAACGTACTCTTCGCCAAGCAAGGCGACTTTTTTGATGGTCTTACCATCATTAATCACCTGGGATGGAGTTCCTGCGATAGGAAGATCCAAGCCCTTCTTTATTGTAATCATACGCACTTGCACTACTTTTATCGGGAAAAAGATTCTTTTGATTGCGTAACTTTTAGACACGACATTAGTGTCCGGTTTCAGTGTTGTTTTAAACACTAAAATCGCAACATCCTATTAAAAATCTCGTTACAAGAAATACTCGAGATTTCTCAGGTGCAATATTCTAGCATTTTTTAGGAACTTGATGCCATGACCAATCATAAGAATAGAGCGGATATTTAGGTAGAATAAGGTCTAAAAGGTCAAAGAATACTCATAACTTTGACCAATCGCACAAATACAATATTCCACACATACCGTATGGTAAAGCAACATTCACCGGCTGAAACAATCTTTGATTTTCATTCATTTGTTGAAACACTGTTAACGTAATTTCTTTAACCGGGATAGCTCTATTCTTTGGTGTTACGCTTGGTAAAACGAAAAAAAAGATGGTTTCCACCATCTTTCAAAAATCTATTTTTAATGGCGTTAACGACCACCACCGACACAAATTGGGCTATCAGGCGCGCCATTTTGCTCGCTCTTCCATTCCTCATCGGTGTAAGTATGAATCGCTAATGCGTGAATGTGATTATCCAACTCATCTGCGAGAATTTGATGAACCTGTCGGTGTCTGCCAATCAGTCTATGTCCAGCAAACGAGTCGCTAACTACGATGACTTTAAAGTGGCTTTCTGAACCTGGTGGTACATTATGCATATAGCTTTCATTGATCACTTTTAAGTAGCTTGGTTGTAGCTCACTATGCAGCTTTTTCTCTATGATTTCTTGGATCATATTCGTTCCTCATCGATTCGAATTTCATAAGTATATACCCAACTCACGGTAACTTGCAGTATCCAGCTCTCGCTGTTGAAGTATAAGTCTAAAAATTAAATCCTAACCTCAATCAACGCAATAGTTTAAAACTCAGAGTTGAGTCATGTCTGAGCCTCTGAATAACGTAAAAGCAAGTAAACTCAAAATTTAACAGCTTTTTGTATCTACACTTGCCATCATTTGCGACAATATTCCCTAGTTTATTGAATCAACCTACGTTTACTTATGAAAACCGAACTGAACCTTCACGGCAGAAGCCTAACGCTTCACCGCTTCCCTAAGCGCTCCAACGAAACACTGCAGGCTTGGGACGCTGGTGATGAATATTTGATTAATCATGTCGAAGAGCTGGCGCTAAACGACAATCAACATATTGTGGTTATCAATGACAGCTTTGGCGCTTTGGCTTGCTGGTTTTCTGAAAAACATCGTGTAACGTTTATGAGCGACTCTTTTATTTCTCATAAAGGTACTCAAGTAAACCTTGAAGCGAATCAATGTAAAGAGGTGACATTTCTTAGCACGATGGATGACATTCCAGCAGATGCTGACTTGGTTTTGCTGCAACTTCCAAAAAGCAATCGCCACCTGACTTGGATACTCAACCAACTCAGAAAAGCACTCCCTGAGTCATGCCCGGTTATTGGCGTTAATAAGGTCAAAGAGATCCACACTTCGACGCTCAAACTCTTTGAAAAGCATTTAGGTGAAACGAAAACGTCCCTTGCCTGGAAGAAGCACCGACTGGTTTTCTCCCAAGCCAATGCTCAGCCGATTGTCGAAGTCGACCCGATTACGGCGTGGAGTGTGGATGGCGAAAATATTCAGCTCAAAAATCTGCCAAATGTATACTCAGGCGAAAGTTTAGACTTGGGTGCCCGATTTATGTTGCAGCATATTCCTCAAGATGCTTCCATCACTCATATTGTCGACCTTGGATGCGGTAACGGCGTACTCTCAGTGAAAGCGGGGCAGTTAAACCCAAATGCTCGCCTGACTTGTGTTGATGAAAGCTTTATGGCGCTGGAGTCGGCTAAGCAGAATTTACTGGATAACTTAGGCGAAGAGCGCGAAGTACAATGCATCGCGAACAACTGCTTAGATGGTTTTGATCACGATAGCTGCTCACTTATCATGTGCAACCCACCCTTCCATCAGCAGCAAGCCATCACCGACCATATCGCATGGCAAATGTTCTGTGATTCAAAGCAGGTATTGAACAAAGGCGGTCGGTTACTTGTCATAGGAAATCGACACCTTGGCTACGACGCTAAACTCAAGCGTCTGTTTGGTGCCAACAATGTGAATCTTGTCGCGTCTAACAATAAGTTCTTGATTTTACAGGCAACAAAAAATCCTGCTAAATTAAACGCAAAATAAAAAAGCTCCTTACTGAGAAGAATGTTTACAAGGAATAATCAAATGAAAAAATTGGTAATCGCGGCTTCAGTTGCCTTGCTGGCTGCATGTTCAGCCCCACAACAGGTACAACTGAACCTGATGCCTGAAAGCACACTTAGCACCAATCCTATTGTACAAGGCAAAACATACAGCTTGATCAGTAAAGATGTACGTGCCGCTCAATACGTTGCGTTGGTGGATAATGGACGTTCTAACATTCTTCCTCTCCACGCGAAGCAGAATTTACGTATTGCTCTAGAGCAAGCGTTGGAGAAGCAGTTCTCATCCCAAGGATTCCACTCAGACCTTAACAGTAATAATGTGATTGAACTTAAAGTTCAGGAAGCGCTCGTGAACGTAAAGCATTCGGTCATGGAAAAAGAGATGAGTGCTAAGGTTGTATTAGAAATCACAGCGGAAAACCCACAAGGCCGATTAGTCAAAACGTATACGGGTAGTGCGAATCGCTCCGGTACGTTCAGCGCTTCAGACTCAGATATCGAACAGACATTAAACGATGTGGTTGATCTAACTCTGAAAGAAATCGCCAACGACCCAGAACTTCGTCAGTACATGCAGGAGCGATTCTAATGATACGCAAAGCTATTCTTTCTTTGGCGCTACTCAGTTGTAGCGTTTGGGCCGGACCTAAGGTCTCGTTTGAAACAACACTGGGCTCATTTACCGTTGAGTTAAATGAAGAGAAAGCACCAATAACGGTGGCGAACTTCCTTAAATATGTTGAGGATGGCAGCTACGAAGGCACGATTTTCCACCGTGTAATACCGGGTTTTATGGCGCAAGGTGGCGGTTTCAACCAAGAGATGCAAATGGTTGATACGTACGAGCCTATCAAAAATGAAGGTAATAACGGCTTAAATAACGACCAGGCGACTATCGCGATGGCTCGCACCAACGCGCCGGACTCGGCTACTCGCCAATTTTACATTAATTTGGTGGATAACGATTTTCTTAACTACGGCGCTCGACCACCGGGTTATGCAGTCTTTGGTCAGGTAACTGAAGGCTTTGACGTCATCCAAAACATGGCAAAACAGCCAACATCTTCATCTGGCCGAATGCGTGACGTACCAGAAACTCAAATCGTCATCACGAAAGCAACATTACTCAAATAGCCATCATAAACCCTTTGAATATTCGAAGGGTTTTCTCTTTCAACGGCGTCATTTTATTGGATTAATCTATGTCTTCATTACCTTCCATCACCTGGTTGGAAACGGTAAAAAGTTACCTCGATAAACGTTTGTTATGGGTCTTTATGCTGGGATGCTCAAGCGGCTTCCCATGGGTATTGATCGGCTCTAACATGTCTGGCTGGCTTAAAGATGCAGGCTTAACGCTTTCTGCGATTGGTTATTTTGGTAGCGTCTTTGCCGTGTATGCGATTAACTTCCTCTGGGCTCCACTGGTAGACCGGCTAAAACTCCCACTGTTGCACCGTCTTCTTGGGCAGCGACGCAGCTGGATTTTCTTTTGTCAAAGCATCGTACTTGTCGCCACCATCCTTATTGCAGATGTAAACCCGGCACAAAATCTGGCTTTTGCGTCAGTTTTAGCCCTGTGTATTGCGACGGCATCGGCAACACAAGATATCGCCATCGACGCTTTTCGTATTGATACCTTCCCCAAATCTGAAGCCTCTAAACTGCCACAAGCGTCGGCAATGGCTGTCATCGGATGGTGGACTGGCTACTCCCTGCCTGGCTATTTAGCGTTTATTAATGCTGATAGCATCGGCTGGAATGGCGTTTATTACGGAATGGCATTTATTGTTGTTGTTTTAATGGTGTTTACACTCTTAGTCGGAGAACCTAAAACTCAACGTGAGCAGTTACAGTCTGAAGCAGAACAACGTCACAAAGAAGTGGTTGGTTCTAGAATAGTTGCGTGGTTTACAGTAACCGTCGTTGAGCCTTTCCTGGATTTCTTCAACCGAAATGGGGTGCGCGTTGCGATAACCTTATTGCTCTTCGTATTCTTGTTCAAAATTGGCGAAGCCTTCTTAGGCCGGATGTCGATTGCCTTCTATAAAGATATCGGCTTTAGTAATGAGCAAATTGGCTACTACTCCAAGCTAATCGGCTGGGGCGCGACAATATTCTTTACCTTAGTAGGCAGTATGTTCAATGTGAGGTTTGGCCTGGTTCGCGGCCTGATGATCGGTGGCATTGCCATGTCGGCAAGTAATCTAATGTTTGCTTGGATTGCTTCAGTCGGTCCTAATGAACACCTGTACTTAGCCACTATCATTGTCGATAACTTTACTACAGCATTCTCAACCGTGGCGTTTGTCTCTTTCTTAACGTTATTGACCGGACAAGCGTTTTCAGCAACACAATACGCATTACTGGCGTCTTTAGGTAACTTTGGACGAACCACACTGGCCTCGTTCAGTGGCGAGTTAGTAGATTACCTCAATGACTGGAGTACCTTCTTCATTCTTACAGCGGTTATGGTGATACCAAGTTTGATCATGCTGTATTCACTACGCCACTACTTTGATGACCTGCTAGAAAAAGCACGCCATAAACACTAAATCACTGGAAACAAAAGAACCACCGCAAAACGGTGGTTCTTTTAAAAACAGCATTGTGGGAAGCTGCTGACGTTTAAGGGTAAAGCCCCTTACCAAACATATTGAAGATTCTTGCCACACCCTGAGTAAATATCATTGGCTCAGTTAAGACAGTAAGACACAAACAATCTTCCCCGGCTTTCGTATACGGGCTGTGCTTAACAGACGCATCACGAATCATCAGGTCGCCCTCTTCGTACTCACCATCCTCATCGCTAAATCCGCCATGTAAGACCAAGGTTGACTCTATTCCTTTGTGCGTATGTTGCGGAATCTGCACACCTTCACTGATATACATAAGGTTTACTCTGGCATCTTCACCTAAATCAATTTGGGCACTATATACTTTGCCGCCATAACTTCTCCAAGAGCCGACCAAATCAGAGAAACGGCTCAGAGTTTTGGGTAACTCAAAGCTTTTGCCTGCCACGGACACTTTTGCTGAGTCTCTAATAATGACACTGTCTCGCATGGGAGGGGCCGTAACAATGGCATTAAACATGTCATCAAATTCAGGCACGTAAACACAGGGAACGTCACTGACGACATTCGCTTGCTCTGCTTCTACCCGATTGACGTAGTCTCGGCACTTGGAGCATGTTTCTAAGTGCGTCGCGACCACAAGACCAGAAACCGCATCAATGCTGCCCAAAGCATAAGCTTCTAGCAATTTGTTCTCTGGATGATTGTTCATAGTTGCTCCGTATGCATTGAATGTCTTAATTTCTCTACCGCAAGTCTTAGACGAGATTTAACGGTACCAAGTGGGATATCAAACAGTTCTGCCACTTGCTGATGCGGCAACTCTTCAAGATATACCGCTTGCAACACGTCTCTTTGATTTTTCGGCAATGTATCTAAAAATTTCACCACCTGCTCTTTCAGCATGTCTTGCTCGGGAGAGTAGTGATCGACGAGATCTGGTGGATAATATTCTGAAGGCCAGATGTCATCCGCATGAATGTGTAGCTCTTTGCCCTTTTGCTTTCGTAATAAGTCAAAGCACAAGTTGCGGATGATGGTGTATATCCAAGTAGATAACGCACTCTTCTTTCCATCGTACAAGTGAGCTTTGTGCCAAACCGTGGCCATGGTTTCTTGTACCATTTCCATTGCGACTTGCTCGTTCCCTACGTGCTTATAAGCGAACTGTTTTAATTTGGGGGCATAAAATTGGAATACAAAAGCAAAGGCGTCTTGATCTCGTGCTTTGACTTTGTCCATATACGCGTTCCATTCATGCCGTCCCAGTTTTTGTTGGCTATCACTCATCATATCGGCCTTATCGTAGGGAGGAGTCTCCCCCTCCCACTCCGTCCTAGTCTGTGATGTCATTAACTAACAGGTTGAAACCACCACTATTGCCATCGTCTATCGCTACGACTTGATAGACCACACCGTTCATCAAACCCACAGGAGCAGAATCTATTGCAACAGTATTAGGCTCGCCTGCTGCAGTGACAGTGACAAAGTAGGTTCCTTCCTCAACGTAAAGTCCTTTCAGACTCTCTTTGTACGTAAAATCAGAAACGGTTGGATCACTACCGTCTATACCAGCGCTAGTAGTGAGGTAAATATCCACGTTCTCAGCAACCGGATTTGCCGCTGCATGAGTGATATTCAATGTTGCACTGGTTGCCACGGCTCTTCTCATGTCCTCAACAATCAAAGGTTCCACAGCGACCGAAGGGCTCACGACGCCAACAGCGTAGATACTGTAATCCATCCCTGCTTCCACAGATAAATCGTCAATACTGAAAATGGGGTCTGTGGTAGTACCATCAACGAAAACATCGATGTCATAAGAATGAGGATCAAGATCCAAATAGCCACGAATTTCTTTGAAGGCTAAATCAGCAAGTGGAGCGAATGGAGCATCATTTACATTCACGTCTACAGCTGGTGCACCATCCACGACATGCCCAACCCGAACTTCAGCTTGGCTGCCCATATCCTGAATTATAGAAGATCCCGAACCATCTAAAACCAACAACTTAACGGGAGAAGAGCTGCTGGAGTCGCCGGTTTTAATGGCAGCGATAGTTAAGTTAGCATTTCCCGCCAATGAAAGCGTTCCAGAATCAAACACGACATCATCCCCAACCGCCAATCTGACTTGATAATCACCAGCCTGGATATTGAGCGTGTCTGTCACCGCTTTATAAGCAAGATTAGTTAAAGGCATGACTGTCGATAAATCAGCCCCTGGATCTGTCACGTACACATCCACAGCTGGAACGCCTGAAGCAGCGTGCACAACTTGTACATCCAGAGAGCTTTCATCCGCCATCGACTCCGCGTGGCGTGTCACGATTAGTGGCTCGACAGGATTTGGGTTACCGTCGGCATCACCGACCACAAACACGGTGTACTTGAGGTCTGAATCGAGATCGAGCAACGTTCTTGGCACTACTGTTGCCACCTCACTGCCTGGCAACTGCACATCGACCTGAACTGCGTTACTGCCCTCACGAACCATCATGTACCCTGATCCAACACCATAATCGACGCCAGTTAGCGTAGCTTTGTCGTTAATCCATACATTCGCCAGTGGTGCATCTGCTGATGCATGCACTGCCTGAACATTGGAGAACTCTATTGTATCGCTGTCTGAACCACACGCAGCCAATCCCAGAGATCCCATTAAAACCAGAAACGCTTTACTTGTTAGTTTCATAACCGTGCCTCTTTGTTTTTAGGGGCTTCAAGTGCTTGGTGTAGAAAATGCAAAGCTGGAAGACAATCCTCTGCTCCTGCCAACCTATCGAACAGGTGACATTCCAACGGCAGTAGCTCAAGCCAACGCTGTGTGACCCAAGATGGGTCGTCATAAAAGCGGTGCTCATAAAGTGACCCAAGCTGAGGGAACTCCTCATAAACGTAAGCCAGCTGTTGACTTAAGTAATCAAAGCTGTACAGCCCTTTCGGAACAGCCCAGTTGTCCATCCACTCAACCTCGGCATGCCTTAAACCATCGGAGTCTGCTCTAACGCGCAGTACCTTAAAGCGTTTTTCACCAACCACTGTGATTCCAAGAAGCCCATCACTTAATGTTTCAAAATCAACAATCCGGACTAACGAACCTATCGAAGAAACGTTTCCAACTTCTTTCGGATCGCCGTCGTTACCTACCAGACAGACGCCAAAACCCATATTTTTCGAACTGCACTCTTTCACCATACGTATGTAACGAGGCTCAAAAATACGCAGATTCATCTTTCCTTCAGGGAGTACAACTGAAGTAAGTGGAAATAACATAACTTCGTTCATCAATAAGTCCTCTTTCGTTCATCGTCTAGTACGAAACTCTGTTCACTCCGATCACTAACGGTTTTTGTTGGTTAATCGACTGGCTTAAAAAGTCACGAAAATCGCCACGCAAACGATCTAAATCACATATTTATTGTAATAAAATGCAATAAATAAAAAGTTCCGTAAATAAAGATACCTTTGTGACTTTGATCACTAAAAAGGTTTTGTTTTGCACCTTTTATCACTTTCTTTTGGGATTATTATCGCTATTATTCCCGCCACTAGGAAAACGCAGCATAGATTGCTTATTCTGAAATATTACAAACATAGAGAGTCCCCTTATGCGTAAATCACTTTTAGCTCTTGGCCTTCTAGCGGCTACTTCAGCTCCAGTTATGGCGGCTGATTATTCTGACGGCGATATCCACAAAAACGATTACAAGTGGATGCAGTTCAACCTGATGGGTGCATTTAACGAACTTCCAGGTTTCCCTGATGGCTCAAACCATGACTACCTAGAAATGGAATTTGGCGGTCGCTCTGGTATTTTCGATCTTTACGGTTACGTTGACGTATTCAACCTAACTTCAGATCCAGGCAGTGATAAAGCTGGCGCAGAAAAAATGTTCATGAAGTTCGCGCCACGTATGTCTCTGGACGCACTAACTGGTAAAGATCTTTCTTTCGGCCCAGTTCAAGAGCTATACGTTGCATCTCTTATCGAGTGGGGCGGTAACTCTGGTGTAAACAATCAGAAAATCGGTCTAGGTTCTGACGTTATGGTTCCATGGCTTGGCAAAGTAGGTGTAAACCTATACGGAACCTACAGCGGCAACGATAAAGACTGGAACGGTTACCACTTTGCAACCAACTGGTTCAAACCATTCTACTTCTTCGAGAACGGTTCATTCATCTCTTACCAAGGTTACATCGACTGGCAATTTGGTATGAAAGATGAGTACGCAAGCTCTAGCTACGGCGGCGCAATGTTCAACGGCCTATACTGGCACTCAGACCGCTTTGCAGTTGGTTACGGCCTGAAAGGTTTCAAAAACATCTACGGTATCAAAGACGGCAGTGGCGTAGACTCTACTGGTTTTGGTCACTACGTAGCGGTAACTTACAAGTTCTAATATAACCAATAAGTTTCTTCAGAAATGGCGCCCATTGGCGCCATTTTTTATTTGCTTTCCTTTTTCCCCTCATTATCCTTGCAGCAAACCTTTTCAATGAGAGCGTTTGGTGAATATTGTCATCTTAGGTCCCGGAGCTATCGGCTCACTCTGGGCAATAAAATTAAAGCAAGCAGGGCATCATGTGTCTCTTTGGAGCAGAAGTTCAGAAACTCAGCTTTCGTTGCAACTTGATGACTCAGTCGGTGACACTTTCTTAAATAATCACCTGCTTTCTGTAAAAAGTGCTGACTTGATTGTGGTGACCGTCAAGGCGTGGCAAGTCGAAGAAGCCATTTCTCCTCTGCTTGGACATATCCACCCCGACACAATCGTGATGCTGATGCATAACGGCATGGGAACCGCACAACGCGTTTCAGAATCGCTTAAAAACAACCCTATCGTTTTAGCGACCACGACTCACGGAGCCTATAAACCTTGCAAACAAAAAGTGTTGCATACAGGTCATGGCAACACGCAGTTAGGCGGCTTCAATAATTTGGGCGAACAGTGTCAGTTTTTACAAGAAGTAATGCATCACGCCCTACCTGAAGTGGGATGGAACCCAAATATCAATGCAGCATTGTGGACTAAACTCGCTATCAACTGTGCAATTAATCCATTAACCGCTATCCATCAATGCAAAAATGGCGCGCTTGCACAGCAGGAGTTTCAGGATACGCTGAGAAACATTACGCGCGAATTGATTGAGGTAATGAATAAAGAAGGGCTCGATACTGAGTTCGACAATTTGTTCGGAGTTATCATGCAAGTCGTCAATGCTACCGCTGAGAATTACTCTTCGATGAGACAGGATGTTTACCACCAGCGACGCACCGAAATCGACTTTATTACTGGTTATTTATTGCAAACTGCAGAGAAACACCATATCGAGACGCCTGAGAACCTCAGTCTTTACCAACGCATTAAACAGATAGAAAAAAGCTGGACAGAACAATGAGTGTAAAAATCTTAGTACCTATCGCTCCAGGTACCGAAGAAATGGAAGCCGTGACCATTATCGATATGATGGTTCGAGCTGGATATGACGTGACGGTAGCCAGTGCAGCATTCGATGGGGCTTTAACGATGAAAGCTTCTCGTGGCGTCACGCTAACCGCAGATTGCAAACTGGTCGATATCGCCGATGACGAGTTTGATGTCATTGCACTGCCGGGTGGTGTCGGTGGTTCGGAAGTGTTTCGCGACAGCACAGTCATGATAGAAATCCTCAAACAACATATTTACGAAGGAAAACTGGTTGCGGCTATCTGTGCAGCCCCAGCGTTGGTGCTACAACATCATGATCTATTCCCTAACGCCCTAATGACCTGTCACCCAAGTTTCCAGTCACACATTCCTGAAGCAAACTGGCGTAGCAAACGCGTGACTATCGATATTAACCATAATCTGATCACCAGTCAGGGGCCGGGAACTGCGTTAGAATTTGCAATGGAAGTGATCATCAAACTCTCTGGCAAAAAACATGCGTGGACTATCGCCGAACCTATGGTGACTATTCCGACTTTGCACTATCACAAAATTGGTGAAGAGTAATGTTTGACGTCAATGCGGTTCGTAAGCAGTTTCCCGCTTTAAATCAGTCAATTAATGACACGCCTTTGGTCTACCTTGATAGTGCTGCAACCACGCAAAAGCCTCAATGTGTGATTGACGTTATCAGTCATTATTACAGTGCTCAAAATGCTAACGTGCATCGTGGCAGTCACAGCTTAACCGCCAATGCCACCAGCCAGTTCGAAGCGGCTCGAGAAACCGTCACCCGTTTTATCGGCGCGGCCAGCTCAAAAGAAATCATCTGGACACGTGGAGCGACAGAAGCGCTCAATTTGATCGCTCAGACCTATGCTCGTAGCAACTTACAAGCAGGCGATGAGATATTGATCAGCGAGATGGAGCATCACGCCAACATCGTGCCATGGCAAATTGTTGCTGAGCAGACCGGAGCAAAAGTTGTAAAAGTGCCAATGACTTCCAACTGTCAGTTTGATTTGGAAGCATTTAAGTCGCTGTTGTCTGAACGCTGTAAGATTGTGGCGTGCGCACAAATCACTAACGTCACCGGTTCACGTCAGCCCATCGAAGAAATTATCACCCTGGCGCATCAGTTTGGCGCCATTGTCGTGGTGGATGGTGCTCAAGGTATCGTGCATGAGCCGTTAAACCTTGCTGAGTTGGATATCGATTTTTACGTATTCTCAGGACATAAGCTCTATGCCCCTGCTGGGATTGGCGTGCTTTATGGCAAGTTAGCTCTACTAGAAGCGATGCCTCCATGGCATGGTGGCGGAAAAATGGTTGAGAAAGTATCGTTTGAAAAAACCACCTTTTCTGCGTTACCCGGTAAGTTCGAAGCAGGCACACCAAATGTCGCTGGGGCTATCGCACTCGCAAAAGCCATTGATTGGTATCAGGGTTTTGATCATCACGAAGTGGAAGCGCACCTGCACACTTTACAAAACAAAGCCTATCAAGCGCTTAGTCAGCTGGATGATATTCACATTCTTGGTTACCAGCCTAATGCATCGGTGCTGACATTTGTTATGGACGGCGTTCATCACCAAGACATTGCGACACTACTCGACCAGCAAGGTATTGCAGTACGCGCCGGACACCATTGTGCCCACCCGCTAATGGATGCACTGAAGGTTAAAGGAACAGTGCGTGTCTCGTTTGGAATTTACAACACCTTAGAAGACGTTGACAGGCTGATCGCCGCGGTAGAAAAAGCCGTCGATATGCTCTAACCAAACCACGAAATCGTAGTAACCGATTTGGTTGCTACGATTCGCTCTCTATCGTTATCACACAGTTTCGACCATTACGTTTTGCCGCATAGAGTGCTTTGTCTGCCCTTGCATACAATCGCTTTGTCGATTCATAACCGATGATATTCACCACGCCAACACTGACTGTCACAGGGATTTGAACGTTTTCAAACTCAAACTGATTTTTTTCAATATTTGAACGAATTTCCTCGCCGATCTCTGTTGCCGAAGACAATGATACATCAGGCAGGATAATCGCAAACTCTTCCCCTCCCACTCTCGAGAAGGTTTCATCTTTTGTTAAAAGACTAGAAACTAACTCAGCCAACGTTTCTAAGACGTAGTCACCGGCATCGTGACCTCGCTCATCATTAATAGATTTGAAGAAATCGAGATCGAAAAACAGTAAGGCGGCTTGATAACTTTGAGCTTCGCACTTGGTGATTTCTTCGGACACTTTTTCGAAGAAAACACGGCGATTATAGATGTTTGTTAAAGCGTCGATTTGGCTTTGGTGACGCAGAAGAGTTTCAACTTGATGACGGTTAGAAATATTTCGGGTAAGGATAAGAACAACTCTGCGACCTTGGTACGTTATACCAAGAGGACATACTTTCCCTTCATAATAGAGTAATCCGTTTGGTCCTGTGGTGGGATCAATACCCTGAACGTTGTCGGCGGACATCTTGTATTCTATGGTGATAATACTGTCTTCCGTCAGACAGCGATTAATCTGCTTAATAAACCAGTCTGCTTGTTCTTTTTCAAGCACACTATGCAGAGTTTCACCAATCAAACTACTGCCATCATGATAGGCGTTTCTATCTATACCACCAAAAACATCAATATAGAGACCATCTTCACTCAGTATAAAAGTGGGGTCTGGCATTCCGGATAACACGTCTTGCGCATGTTCCAAGGAGAATCGCATAAAAGAGAGGTTCCTAGTATTTGTACTAACTAACCCAATTGCCTATAAACCTTCTACAACGGGAAAATAAAAACCTCTTTAAGAATATATCTATCATCTAATGCAGACAAATTGTAACTACAAATATTGGTGTAAAACCGGACTGTGCGCTGAGAAATGAGATCAATAACGAACAATAACTCAAGCCAAAATAGCCGATGTAGTCGAATGGTTTTAAGTCCTTCTTCCATCCCCTTCGCCCAAATAAAAAAGCGCCGAGTAACTTCGCTACTCAGCGCTTTTCAGAACCAACGAAACTGTTATTTAGCGGTTTGTTTGATCTGCTCAACAATCGCTTTCAGGCCGTTCCCACGAGATGGACTTAAGTGTGCAATCAAACCAAGCTGCTCAAAATACGCATCAATGTCGAACGCTTGGATCTGCTCAGCTGTTTTTCCGTCAAACGCGGCCATCACCAGGGCGATCAAGCCACGGACAATACGCGCATCAGAATCCGCACAGAAATGCCAAACACCACCCTGCTCCTGACTAACCAACCAAACTAAGCTTTCACAGCCTGACACCGTGACTTGTTCTGATTTCAGCGCTTCGGGCATTTGAGGTAATTTCTTTCCCCACTGGATAACTTGGCGGTAGCGATCTTCCCAGCCTTTAAACTGCTGCATCGTCGCGACAATATCGTCACTTGTTATCTCAGAACCAAATGGTGAAACTGGGAAATCAGTCATGATGTGTACTTCTCTTTGTTATTACTTCTTATACTTTTGAATCAGCTTTTCTACTATGCGTGAAACCGCAACAAAGCCAAACGTTGCTGTCACAACGGTTGCCGCGCCAAATCCGCTTGCGCAGTCCATTCGCTTAGGTCCTTCTGCCGTAGACTTCACGCCACATACCGAACCGTCCGCTTGTGGGTATTTTAGCTGCTCGGTAGAGAACACGCAGTCAATGCCAAATTTACGCGCAGGATTCTTCGGAAAGTTATGATGACGACGTAAGGTGTCTTTAATTTTTTTGGCCAGTGGATCCTGAATCGTCTTGGTCAGATCCGCCACCATAATTTGTGTTGGGTCGACCTGACCACCAGCGCCACCCGTCGTGATCACTTTAATCTTGTTACTACGGCAGTAAGCCAATAGAGACGCTTTTGCTTTCACACTGTCGATCGCGTCCAACACGTAATCGAACTCTTTGCTCAAGTATTCATGCTGATTGTCTGGCGTGATGAAATCATCAATCAGATTCACCTTACATTCCGGGTTAATCAACTTAACGCGCTCGGCCATCACTTCAATTTTGCTTTGGCCAACCGTTCCAGACATAGCATGGATTTGACGGTTAATGTTCGTTACACACACATCATCCATATCAATCAGCGTCAGCTCGCCAATTCCAGTTCTCGCCAGCGCTTCTACCGCCCAGGAACCAACGCCACCGATACCAATCACACACACATGCGCAGCACGAAGAATTTCGACTTCGCTGTTACCATAAAGACGACGAGTGCCGCCAAAACGTTGATTGTAGTTGTCAGATGCCGGAGTATCGAGTTCGCGCATATTGAAATCCAGATGATCGATAGAAAAACAAAGAGTGCGATTTATACGCACTCTTTGAGAAAATGTCTAGACAAGAGGACGTTCCTCTCGCTTATCAATCCACTATTGTATCTTTTCTGGTGATAAAGCCCAAGGCGCTTGCGTTGGCGTGTTCTCTAAGCCAAGTTTCCAAACACGACCAAAGTGTTTGTAATGACCCGCTTCGATTCCCGCTCTTGCACCAATACCATGATAAAGATCCAAGTGGTTACGTTTCACTGCACCACCTGTGTCGAGTACAAGCAGAATGCGTAATTGATGTGCTCCGCTCCATGTTCCATCCGCATTAAGTAATGGTACTTCTGCCAGAACTGGCGTCCCCATTGGCAAGATTGAACGGTCACCCGCTACTGCTGCCATTGGTAACAGTGGAATGCCCGCGGCTCCGGTCACTGGCGCTTCTGACTTAGGGGCAAAGAACACGTAAGATGGGTTCTGCTCAAGCAGCTCACGAACGGTCGCTTCATCATTAGCCATCACCCAATCTTTAATCGCTTTCATCGACATTTCTTCACGCGGTACTTCACCGCGCTCAATCAAAATTCGCCCGATACTGACGTAGGCTTTGTTGTTCTTTCCTGCATAGGCAAAGTACTCCAACGTGTCATCGTCTTCGAAATGCACATAGCCACTGCCCTGTACTTCCATCATGAAAGGATCAATTCGGTTTGGGGCATAGCCAAGCACCAGACCTTTACCGTCTAAGGCACCATCGTAAATCTCGGCACGCGTCGGGCAATCAGATGCACAATTCGGCTTACCATAGACTGGGTATCTAAAGATGTTATTTGGCTGATGACGCAACTCCATCACCGGAGAGAAATATCCCGTAAACAACACATTGCCTTTCTTATCGCCCCCACCTAGTTGCGCCGCTTGAATACCGTAAGCGCTAAGCACACTGGTGTCGCCACTTTGCTGAGCCCACTCACTCAATCTGTGATACAGCGGTTGATACATCTTCGCCATAGAGGGAGATTTAATCAAAACCTGCTCAACTTGCTTGTTGAACTCGGTAAAGTCGCGAGGCTTGTTCGACTCAACTACGTCCACTTTATTGAGAATTTGAGGAAACTCACCATCGATGTATTGATGGGCAAGATCGTTTTTCTGAGCACAACCAAACAGAAGGCCTAGAGTAACAATAGGAAGAAGTTGTTTTAGCACGTGATTATTCCGTAATAAAAGATAGCAAAAGGATGGCAAACAAAGACAGGCAACGCAATTGAAAAGCCGCGTCAAAGTGTTTCAAAACTAGGTCAACTGTTAAATATGCTGTAATTCCATCCAATTAGTTTCGAATTAACAACATGATAGCAGGGGGACGAATACGCAATTGTCCAGAAAGTGTTTGAATATAAGTTATTTGAACCGTCCAAAATGGAACGGGAATGAATATCACGTTCAGCGCAGGGTGCTGTCGAAACTTCTCTCCAAACGAAAAATTGGCAAATAATGCACGTTAGCGTCTAACTTCATTTCCGTGTGTTGCTGGCCAATAAACCTAAACCGGCGAACACTCGAACCAAACTTATAAGACAAAGCCTCCCCATCGAAGTCAAAATCGGTCGCAACTGTAGAACCATTAACTGTGACACCTCTTTCGCTTAACTCAAAAACCTCACGAGCGTATGGTGCGACCTCTTGCTCTACCCATTTGCCATAAATAATTGATTTTTCAACAGGCGGGTTGATATAACGAGAAATCCAGTCACTGTACAGCATACCAGCGATAATTGTACCAACAACTGCGAAAAGCATCAGAAAGCGCTCTACGCCTTTTCGAAATTGGGATTTTTTGGATGAGTCAGATTGGGGCTGAGTAGTAATCGTAGCATTCCTCTCTGGGGCTGAAGATGTGATGACCACTGATAGCGGAAAGATTGAGGCATTTTATCCTTCATCCTATTATTCCCCAAAGGACCACTCTTCATATATTTGTCCTTTATTCCAAAAAATTCACCTTGCCATTAGATGAATAAAAAGACATTATTTAAGCATAAATAAACACAAGGAATGGCTGTAGTGAAAATTCGTAGTACCGCACTCGTTAAAGGGTTCCGCCAATCAACCCCCTATGTAAATGCACACCGTGGCAAAACCATGGTGATCATGCTCGGTGGAGAAGCGGTCGCCCACAACAACTTTGGAAACATTATCAATGACATTGCATTAATGCATAGCCTTGGCATTAAAGTGGTGGTGGTTTATGGCGCTCGTCCGCAAATCAACCAATTATTGGTAAAACAAAACCTTACTACGCCATACCATAAAGACATCCGAATTACTGATGAAGAAGCCTTATCAGTAGTTATGCAAGCCGCAGGTCAACTACAGCTGGCGATAACTGCACGCCTATCCATGAGCCTGAACAATACACCAATGGCTGGGACAGAGCTAAGCGTTGTATCCGGGAACTATATTATTGCTCAACCTCTGGGTGTGGATGATGGTGTCGACTACTGTCACAGCGGACGGATTCGCCGCATCGATACTGACGCGATTAATCGCACTCTGGACCAAGGTTCGATTGTTCTGCTTGGTCCAATTGCCAGCTCCGTCACGGGTGAGTGTTTCAACTTACTTTCTGAAGAGGTCGCCACCCAGCTTGCGATTAAACTAGGCGCGGACAAACTGATCGGTTTCTGTTCAGAACAAGGTGTCATTGATGACAACGGCAATGCGGTCGCTGAGCTGCTTCCTATCGAGGCAGAGCATGTTATCAAAACCCTGACAGAAAAAAGCTCACCAGATTCAGACTACTACACCGGTACACTACGTTTCTTGAAAGGCTCGATTGCCGCTTGTCGTGCGGGCGTACCACGCAGCCATTTGATCAGTTATAAAGTCGACGGTGCCTTAATTCAGGAACTGTTCTCTTTCGATGGTATTGGTACGCAAGTGGTCATGGCCAGTGCTGAGCAAGTCCGTCAAGCCAACATCGACGACATCGGCGGTATTTTAGACTTAATCCGTCCTCTGGAGGAACAAGGTATATTGGTAAGACGCTCACGCGAGCAATTGGAACAAGAAATTGGCAAATTCACCATCATCGAAAAAGATGGGCTCATCATTGGTTGCGCTGCGTTGTACCCATACGCCGAAGAGCGCAAAGCGGAGATGGCTTGCGTAGCGATTCATCCAGATTACCGCGATGGTAACCGTGGATTGTTATTACTGAATTACATGAAGCACCGCTCAAAGTCAGAAAACATTAATCAGATCTTTGTGCTCACGACCCACAGCCTGCACTGGTTCAGAGAGCAAGGCTTTTACGAAGTGGGCGTGGATTATTTACCGGGAGCAAAGCAAGGTTTATACAACTTCCAGCGCAAATCAAAAATCTTAGCTTTGGATTTATAAAGATTAAAAAGACCGAGTGCATACTCGGTCTTTTAGTTTCTAGTTGGCTAGTCGCTGCACCAATCCACTAGCTCGCGTTGTTTTCACCTTTATTCCTCGTTTAAGCACATTCAGCTCCGCGTAAAGCGCTAAACGTTTCTTCGCTCGGGTGATGCCTGTGTAAATCAGCTCACGGGTTAATATCGGGCTAAAATCTGGCGGCAGAATCATTAAGGTGTAATCAAACTCACTGCCCTGCGATTTATGAATTGTCATGGCGTAGGCCGTTTCATGTTCTGGCACTCGGCTTGGCAGTACCGACTTAACACTACCATCAGGGAGTTCGAAAAAGACTTTCAAACGCTGCTCTTCTTCGCTGTCATCCCGCATACAAATACCAATATCACCGTTATACAAACCTAAACCGTGATCATTGCGCGTAACCATCACAGGTCTGCCGTGATACCAAATCTCATCCTGCACCTTAATCAGCTTACGCGCTGCAAGTGCTTTCTCTATGCGCTGGTTTAACCCAGCCACACCAAAGTCACCTTCGCGGATCGCACAAAGCAGTCTGCACTGGTTAAATGTGTCTAACACCGCTTTGGCTTTTCGGGTTAACGTTTCAGGTTCTCCAGTATTTGGATCCTGCTCTTGCTGCCCAATACGCTTCAGATAACGACCGTATTCTTGTACTAACGTCTGCATCATCTGATTGTAGTTTTGGCTACTCAGAGCAAAATGTTCGATATCTGAAAAGTCTCGCGCCCAGACATTGTCCACACTGGCCGCAGAACCTAAGTTCACCGCTTTCGCTAATTGGCCAATCCCCGAGCGAGCATCAAATCGGTAACTCTTTTGCAGCATACACAAACTATCAGCAATGCTGGATGCACTATTGCTACTGTGAGCCAAGGTGTCAAAACCGGTCAGCTTTGCGATGGCCGAAGCCTGCTCTTTGCCATAACCCAAAGCATGGAACGAGCAAATATCACCCAGCACTGCCCCCGCTTCTACCGAGGCGAGCTGATCTTTATCACCAAGCAGGATCAGTCGTGCATGCTTAGGCAATGCATCGACCACTTTGTACATCATGGGTAAATCGACCATCGACGCTTCATCAATGACTAAGATATCCAGATGCAGCGGATTCTGTTTGTTATGACGGAACTCTGCGCTATTAGGGATCGCGCCCAACAAACGGTGCAAGGTGCTCGATTCAGTCGGGATTTTGGCTTTTAACTCAGGAGAAACCGGTAACTCTTGCACTGCTTTGCCAATTGACTCGGTTAATCGTGCAGCTGCTTTACCCGTCGGAGCCACCAGCTTGATGGTTAGATTCTTCTCTTGTGCGGCCTGCTCTATCAGCGCGGCAAGCAATTTGGTTACCGTAGTCGTTTTACCGGTTCCCGGTCCACCAGAAATCACCGCAAAGCGACGGGTTAGCGCGACTGCGGCCGCGACTTTTTGCCAGTTTACACAAGCAGAAAGTGGCACGAGGCCATCCAGAGGTTGTAAGTCCTGAACTTTATTGGCGTGGCTTAAAAGTGCATCAATCGCAGGCCAATCCAATGCATCGCTTGCGACCACATCAAGGTGGTCACACACCAATTGCTGACGCAGAACTTGGGTGCTACTCCCAGCTTCAGTGGCTTTGGCAATCGTGTTAAAAAGAAAGTGATATTGACGCGCAAACAGATGGTTAAGCAGCTCAGATAATCGCGTAAACTCTTGCGGCTGCAAACTAACCGCCGCGCCCAGTTGATTGAGCTTTTCCGCCAGTGTCACTTCATAGTACCAGTAACGATGTAAATACAAACGCTCACCATCGAACATTAGCGGCAGCGCTTCTCCCTGTGCGCCAACTAAACTGGAATTTTCCAATAATTGTTGCCAATTAATACCTTGCAGTTGAGTATTGAGCGTTAACGCTGCCTCACCAAACAGCCCCAACTTACTGGCCAAATCAGTCGGCTGACCTTGCGCATCGAAGAGAGGCAAACAGATATGTCCTTTACCAAGCTCACTACTGACGACACCAGCGATAAACGCCAGTGCCTGACCGTCTGATTGTGATTCACTCTGCGCATCATCAGTTTGAGCGTAAAGAAAACGTGCGAATTGGTAGTCGAGCTGACGAATCGCACCTTTGTGTGCTAACCGTTCAAGTGTTGCCAGCAGGCTCTCTTGGTGCGATGGAAGATTGTTATTGGTCGTCATTACAGTAGCTCCATCTGCCCAGCCTGAGTCGATCGTGTTTCCAGTGTTTGACCATCAATCAAACGATCCATCTCTTGTAAAAATTCTAACGTTGGCTTGGCGGCAAAAATACCGTGATCACTTTGCCCATCCATGCCGCGTAGGAACAAATAATACACTCCACCAAAATGCTGATCGTATTGATAATTAGCCAGCCGACTACGCAAAAAGCGATGCAGTGCTAAAGCATAAATCTGATACTGCAAATCGTAACGGTGATCCGCCATCGCAGATTTTAGTGCTTCACCATGGTAGTGAGTCACCTCGTCGCCAAGGTGATTCGATTTCCAGTCCAGCACGTAGTACTTGCCTTGATGCTCAAACACCAAGTCGATAAAGCCTTTGAGCATGCCTTGAACCGTTTGGAAACCTAAATCTCCCGCTTTGGCAGACAATGGGTCATGTCGTTGAATCACACGGTTCAGCGCCGGAGCGGACAACACTTCAATTGGCAGAAGAAACTCCATCTCCACCAAACGCTGCGATGGCGCTTTTTGATTAAGCAGCAATGACTTTCCGTCTAATGGTGTGGCAAGCACAGTATCAATCAGCTGTTGTAAAATGGGCAACCACTCTTCATCCAACTGCTCACTTTCCATCAAACCGAGAATGATTTGGGTATTCTCTTCCGTCGTGGCTGGCTGAGTAAACTCAATTTCCTCGAATAAGCTGTGAAGGAACGTCCCCGGACGCGCGCCTCTTGGGAAGGTGAAAATAGAACGCTCAGGCTCAACCAAATCCTCTTCGTCTTGCTCGTCAGAAGAGTCAATATCAAAGCCAGTAATCTCAATGGTGGCGTCGTGTTCAGTCTGATGAGAGCCCTGCTTGACCAAACCAGAATAACTGGTGATACGCCAGTTTCTGTCGATAGGATTTTGTAGTTCTTTAGCTGTGAGGTCACACACTTCTTCTTGTGGCGCTACATACATCTCTTCGAGCTGCTGTGGCGGCTCACCTAAAGCGACGCAATCAAGCTTATCTTGCTGCTGTTTTAAACCTTGGTACAAATCGTTGATTCCGCCTTCTTGGCCATTTTGCACTAAATAGCCGATTGCGCTGCAGTGAACACCAGTTGGTTCTTTGGTTGAGCGTCCGTTACGCAAAGGCGAAGCACCAATAAAGCAAGCATACACGGCGCGCGTTAACGCTACGTATATCAGACGCAGGTCTTCCGCTAAACGCTCTTTGTCCGCTTGCTGCATTGATGCATCGTTACCGGTGATATCCAGAACAGTGCGATCATTGGCGGCGTCGTAGTATTTGGCCTCGCTGGCTTCTCGATAGCTGAACAAAAATGGCAGAAACACAAGCTCATATTCCAGACCTTTTGATTTGTGAATAGTGACGATCTGTACCAAATTACGCTCAGATTCCAAACGTTGGATTTGGTCATCACTGCCACCCAACCCATTTTCCGCATCACTGATAGACTGAGCTAACCAGCGCAGCAGCCCATGATCACTATCTAATTCGTTGCTGGCTTGCTGAAGGAGTTCACCAATGTGCATTAAATCGGTAAGTACTCGCTCACCATTTTCTCCTTGTGAGCTTGCGCCTTCTTCTAACAATCGTTCGGCAATATGGCGCTTGCTGATCACCGCGCGCAGCATGGGTAATACCCCACGTTGAATCCAAAGTTTGCGATATTCTTTGAATTCATTAACTGCATTTTCCCACACGATTTCATCGTTATTGAGTGCGTCCAAGCTGGCGGCGTCCAATGCAAACAGTTCAGAGGCGAGACTCGCACGCAGCGCTCTGTCATTTTCCGGTGTCAGTACCGCTTGCAGAAGACGCTGCAGATCTTGAGCAACCGAGCTGGTAAACACACTGTCTCGGTTAGACAGATATACGCTGGCAATGCCTTGATCTGCCAACGCCTGTTTAATCATTCGGCCTTCGCTACCAGTACGAACCAGTACTGCGATATCGCCAGCTTGAACGGTTTTCTCTTTTTCACCGTTCACCAGACACGCTTGCCCCAGCTGAGCCTGAGTCAAAATCGTTTGGATTTGGCTCGCGGTTGCCTCCGCCATTCGAGTTAAATATTCGCCTTTTGGCAGCGGTTTTTCTTCAGCGTTTTGCAACCAATAAGTCAGTGCTGGTTGCTTTTGACCACCCATAATCCAAATGCGTTTATCGGCATTTGGACTGTAGTTTACGGGTAAGAAAGGAATGTCCGAATCATAGATAAATGGGCTGTCTGGCAAGGCAAACACTTGGTTAACTGCCTGCACCATATCCGCACTTGAACGCCAGTTCGTTCCTAGCGTGTAGTGGGCACTTACTTGGTTACGAGCTTTAATATAAGTGAAAATGTCTGCGCCACGGAAACCATAAATCGCCTGTTTCGGGTCACCGATCATAAACAAACCGCATTCTGGATTGTTCAGATAGATACGACTAAAAATACTGTATTGCAACGGGTCGGTATCTTGGAATTCATCAATCATCGCGACCGGATACAAAGTGCGAATTCGCTCAGCCAGTAGCTCGCTTTCATCGGTATCGATAGAAGCAGAAAGTTGAGTCAGTAAATCGTCGAAAGATAGCCATTGCTTCTGATTTTTCGCGCTGGCTAACATCACGCGACAGTGTTCAATCGCATGGGCAAGCAGTGGCGCTTTTAAGCTAATAGGATTGGCAAGAAAAGCCTCAATCGCTTCAAAAACGGCGTGCTGCGGCGCACTACCTTTAGGTGTTTTTTCCGACAGGATATTTTGCGCAAACTTCTCCAGCTTGTCAGGATAGTCATAACCTGTGGTTTCTGTTGCTGCCCAAGCATTCACTGCCTCTAACCAGGTCGGCAGAGACTTTTTGGTGTAGCTGCGTTTGTTGATGTCTGAATCCGAAATCAGCGCTAAAAAGTCATCCTGGCTACCTCGCCATTGTGCTTTCAGCTCATCGATTTTTTTCAGATTCTCAGTATGAACATCGGCCAAACTGCCTTTCATCGCAGGTACAGAAAGGCTTAACGGTGCGCCTGTTAAGTAATTGCTGATGTCAGACAACAGTGCAGATGGAGAACCCCACAACTGACGAACCTCTCCCGCCAAAGTAAACGGCAATGGGTAGAAGTTACGACGCCAGTAGTCGGCGACCACCTGAGCTTTGAGGTGGCTTTCGTCCGTCACGAACTCGTTATTAAATCGGCTGCCGGATTCAAAAGCATTTTGTGTCAGCATGCGCTGGCAAAAACCGTGAATGGTGTAGACCGCAGCCTCATCCATTTGACGCTCCGCCTGGAGAAGAATTTCCGCCGCTTGCTTGTGATCGTCGAACTCGTTTAGCAAAGGCTGGATGACTGGATCGAAGCTGTGTCCGCGAGCAAAAGCGATACGCGCATCATGGATTCGCGCCCTGATACGATCGCGCAACTCCGCTGTCGCCGCTTCGGTAAAGGTCACAACCAGAATTTGATCAACGGTAAGCGGGACGCGATGTTTGGTCTCTGCACTGCCGTGACCAAGCAAAAGGCGCAGGTATAAACCCGCAATAGTGAAGGTTTTGCCCGTACCCGCGGATGCCTCAATTAACCTCGCACCATGTAAAGGAAACGTCATCGCTTCTAGTGGGGTTGGCTGCGGTTGCCCAGTGGCTTCTAAATCATGGTTAGGTAGCTCTGCACCTGACATTTGATCCATAACGCTGAATCTCTCCGGATTATCAACTGATAGAAGTGTGATCTATCGTTAAAAATTCTATTTATATGTTTACCAAGTTGGATAATTTAGGGCTTTGTGGGATCTTTCTCACGGTTATCCATCTGTTGCACCGTTAGTATGCGCCTCACGAGATAAGCCAAGCCTTTCAGGCGGCAACACTCAAATGAATTAAGCAAAAGTATCATGGTCCCTCTGACCTTGTGGCCGTACAGCGAACGCCCTACAAAAAATAATGATTTTCTGGCGGCCACCCTACTCTCCCTTTACTCTATCTAACTGTCCTTGCTACGCTTTTATATCGTCCGCATCTTGAACCGCTAAACGCGCACCTTGCAGCACCAACGCCGTCAATAAGCGTACTTCTTTCGCCAAATCATCATTCCAAGCTGGCCAAATACGTGCAATATACGCATTGTTTCCTTCGCCTGAACTCATGTAGCCATCGTTGAATGTATCTGCCATTTTCTTCAAAGATTTTTCTTCGTCGTCAGCCCAGTGTCCACGAGTAAATCCAGCTTCAACGCATGCTAACGCCGTTTGCGGGAAATAAGGCAAAGGCTTAGTCATGCCTTCAAAAAACAGACGAACCAATTCCGTAAGTAATTGCTTGGCATACGATGCATCGGCAATTTCCGGGTAGATTAAATGAACCGCACCTTCTTTACGGTCATAGCCAATAATATGGGTTTTCTTGGCATGGCCAGACGCTGACATGGCAAGATGATCAATCCAAGCGGCCAGATAATCCTGTGAACGAACTCTACCACTTCGGTAGCGAATCAACCCGGATTGGTAACACTGAGTAAGCCAGCCTGTCAGGCGAACTTTTTTCTCATCGCCTTCATTGCCTTCGAATAACGAGTCAAAGGTCAGGTCGATTTCTAAATCGTCTTGCGGTGCGCCAGATAGAAACGCCAGTTTGTCCACCAGCTCTTCAGCCTGAACTCGGTTAGTTTCAAACTCGATATCACCAAACGCACCGACTGGTAACTTACCTTGTGCACGTTGTTGACTCATAAAGTGCTTAAGCACATCTGTTTTCTTCTCTGGCTGTGTCAACGTGGTTTCGAGCAAGGTTTCTAACAGCTCATCACGCATTTGATAGCTTTCCAGCCCACCGAGTACAAATGGCTCATCATCTTCCATGACTGGCAATGGTGGCTCAAATACCACTTTTAAGCGGCGATTAAAAAAGTACTGTACTGGTAAGCGCCAGAAACGTTGCAGCTCGACTAAATCGAGCTCTAGTGGGAACGTGGCTCCCAACAGATAATCGTCCAATGCGCGATTAAAGTCATGACGAACGTAGCCTTGAGATTGGCTACTTTGGGTTAACGCCGCCGGAATCCACTCTTTGGCGTAGCTGGAATGCATCCCCTGAAAAGCACTTGGGCTAAATGGCACCATGGCGTGCGTATTGACCAACGCTTTCAATAAGTTGTCGCCAGACTCATCAACCGGTAAACCTTCATCACCGCCTAAACAGTAATTTTGGTGACAGTATTCCATCAACTCAGAAACCAGCACTGACGGTACGCGCTCGGTGTTGTCTTGAATCGAACGACCGACATAACTGATGTACAGCGTTTGCTGAGCGGACAACATTGCTTCTAAGAACAGGTAACGGTCATCATCTCGGCGAGAACGGTCACCCGGCTTAGTTCTGCCCGTCATCAAGTCAAAACCTTCCGGCGGCATGGAACGCGGATACACGCCATCATTCATTCCAAGCAGACATACGGTTCTGAATGGAATGGAACGCATTGGCATCAGGGTACAGAAGTTCACTTGCCCGGCAAGGAAACGCTGGCTGACTCGCGTACCGGACAGTTTATCTTGCAAATATTGGCTGATGATTGCTGGTGACAATGTCTCTTCGAATGCGGCATCGGCGAGCTGTTCTTTCAGTTGGCTAAGCGTATCGCGGATGGATTTGAGCGCCATTTCGCCTTCCAACTCGACTGAGAAGAAGTCATCCAGCAGCATAACTAAAGTTTCTCGCCAGCCATCAATCGTCTGAACATGAGAGAGTTTGCGGCGATAAGTACTGATTTGTTGGATAAAGTGCGCTAACTTGCCCGCAAGCTCTGCGCCCATACCTTGCACTTCATTATAGGGAGATAAACTGCCTTGCTCAGTTTCAAACAAACCTGCCGACTCTGGCATCGCATAACCTAGTAGCATTCGCTGAATGCCAAACTGCCAAGTGTTTTGACGCGTTTCCGGCAGCTCAAACTCGCGTCCGGTATTGGCATCCAATCCCCAACGAATACCCGATGCTTCAACCCACTGTTTGGCTTGTAAGAAATCGTCTTCACTGAGCTCAAAACGCTTTAAGATCGCCGGCGTTTCCAGCAGTTCAAGTAATTCCGATGCCAAGCAGCGCGTGTTCGGTAGGTTTACCAACTGCATAAATGCCGCAAGAATCGGGCTCTCCTGATCCGCCGTTCGGTCTGAAATCGAATATGGAATAAAACGCTCACCCGGCGCATTACCAAATACTGCTTGAATTGCGGGACTGTAGGCATTGATGTCCGCGACCATGACGATAATATCGCGCGGTTTTAACGTTGGGTCAGCATCGAACATCGCCAGAAGTTGATCATGAAGCACTTCGACTTCACGCATTGGACTGTGACAAGCGTGTAGACTTAGCGATTTGTCGCCCAGACTAACCACTTGCTTGTGGCCACTATGCTCAATCTGCTGGTCGTCCTGGTGTTCTTCAAGGTTTAAAATATCTGCTTGCAGTTGATGGAGCAGACTATCACGCTCGACATCAACAAACGCTTCAATCTCATGGGACTCCAGCTGAGATAGCAGATACATGTTATCGCGGCCAAGTTTCCCCATCGAAGCCAATAGACTGTTTCCGACCACATCAGTGTGCAGTTCGTCGAGCACATTGTCTTCTACAGACCCTTTCAACTGCTCGGTTTCACCTTGCACTTCAGAGTGATCATCCTGCCAAACTACATGCTGACGATGTTTCGCTGCCAAGCGAGCCAGGTACTTGCGATCTCGAACCTCGCCCCAGTAATAACGACATGGATTGGTGAACATCAAATGCACATCGATGTGTTCGCCAATCGCTTTTAGCGCATCCATGTAACGTGGTGGTAAAGAGGAGATACCAAAAACAAACAAACGCTTGGGCAAATGGTCGAAGTTGCCGTTAAAGTTCTCTAACGTGTCGATAAAGTGCTCATAAAGGTTGGCACGATGATAAGGAGATTGCCCCAGCGAGACCGTGTGATCGTACAATGCTTGCCATAAAATTGGCTGCCACGGATGTTCGTCTTCCAGCTCAGGCACACTCTGACCCGCTTCCCAGTTTGCGATCCATTCCGGACGGTATACCAGGTAGCCATCAAATATATCGGCAATTTTTTCTGCCAGCTGATACAGCTTGGAGTTATCACTGTCGTCTTTGAGATATTGCGCCAGCGGTGAAAACGTCTCTTGGTTTAGAAGCCCTGGCAACAGGTGCATCAACTTCCACGTCATGGCTTCTTTGTTAAATGCACTACGTTTTGGCACATCAGGCAATACCTGAGTGAACATTTCCCAAATGAAGGTCGCAGGGAGCGGAAAATCGATGTTCGCCGCCACTCCAAACTCTTTGGCCAGTTCCATTTTTAACCACTGAGACATACCGGGGCTTTGAACTAGTATTTGTTCTTTTTCGAACGGGTTTTCCAGCGGACTGATGCGAATCAGTTCAACTAGAAGTGATTTGAGAACGTCAACTTGGTTGGAGTGATAAACAGTAAACAAATTGGGAACACCGAGTGCCGATTGAAACTGTTAGCTAGCTTAGCACAGCGCTATTTAAACCCGCAGTGTTCTCTTTGCTTGGAATAACAAAAGGCTAGATATCGCGCAGTTTGAGCATAAAACACCACTTTTCAATGACGTAATAAGCTCCGATTAAACCCACACATAACGTGACATTCTTCACATCCATTCCAAAATAAAAAACACTGTTTTATAATCTAACCACCTATAATTTATAAATATGAAAAATATGATTCGCAAACCGTCGTCCAACAGCGCTTGGCTGATTGCTTTTTTTGCTTGCTTTGCAGTGTATCTGTCTTTCACTTGCTATCCGTTCGTGTTGTCTAGCAATCAGAATGAACCGCTAACCTTATTGCAAGGTTATTACTTAGCTTCTACTCAATTTGGGTGGCTAGGTTTGATTGTTCTTCCATTTATGTTGTTGAGTTTATTGCTCTCTTTTCTACCGACTCGTTTGTTCAAAGGCATCGTTATCGCTATCTCTATCTGCCTCCTGATCATATTCAAAGTCGATATCCTCGTTTTTCAACAATATAAATTTCACATCAATGCTCTATTAATTCGCATGTTTTTTGAGGGTGGTAGCGATGTGTTTGATATTTCCTGGATGAGCTGGCTCATTTTCGGCAGTGAAGTCACCGTGCTAGTACTAGGACTTGCATGTACCGTTTGGCTGAGTAATAAGCTCGCAGAAAGCCGAGCAAAGTTCTTGTTGATCAGTGTGTGGTTTGCCATGTTGCTTAGCACACAAATGATCCATGCGTACAAAAACGCACTTTACGATGATGAAGTCAGTCAGTATTCGAACAACTGGCCGCTTTACTATCCGCTTACTGCTCGTAAATTTATCTACAAACACAACCTTGTTGATGAAAGTATCGCGTCGAAGAACCGGGTGGAGTTATCCAATGTTGAAAGTAGCTCTCTAAACTACCCGCTTGAACCTGTTCAAGTACAAAGTAAAAAGACACTCCCAAACGTTTTGTTTATTTTGGTGGATGCTTGGCGCTACAGTGATGCAACCCCTGAAGTCATGCCAAACGTCAGTGAGTTCGCTAAACAATCAGTGAGTTTTACTCAACATATGAGCGGTGGTAACTCGACTCAAGCTGGCATCTTTAGCCTATTTTATAGTTTACCTGCCACCTATTGGGAAAGCTTTTACGCGAGCCAACGCTCCCCACTATTTATGGATACACTGCAACAAGAAGGCTACCGCATGGGTATTTTTGGCTCTGCGCCATTGACCAGCCCACCGCTTTCTCGCACGGTATTCAAAAAAGTACCCGACTTAACCCTGAAACAGACAGGTGAAACGGCAGTAGAACGAGATCAACAGATCACGGATAAGTTCATCGAGTTCCAAAAGCAGGACAGTGAACAGCCATACTTTGGGTTTCTGTTCTATGATTCTGCCCACGGCACATTGTTCCCAGAACCTGAGTTCGCTAAATTCAAACCATACTGGGAACGCGTCGATCACATTCTTTTAAACAACGATTTTGATGCTTCGCTTTATCACAACCGCTACAAAAACTCGTTGTATTACATTGATAGTTTGATTGGTGAAGTACTGAAGAGCGTCGATTTAGACAACACTATCGTGGTGCTTTCTTCTGACCATGGCGAGGAGTTTAACGATCACAAGATAAACTACTGGGGCCATACGGGGAACTACAGTGACGTTCAGGTGCATGTTCCTCTTTACGTATCCATACCCAATCATCAACCTGAGAAAATTGATTACCGTACTACGCATTTTGACGTCGTACCAACCTTGATGAATATGCTGTTTGATGTACAGGGTAAAACAAGCGCCTACAGCGTGGGCCACAACTTACTGGATAGCTCTGCCCCTCGTGATTGGTACATCGCGGGCAGCTACTATAACTATGCTTTGGTTGGAAAAGATTTGATGCTGGTGGTAAATCCAGGCGGTCATTCTCTGCAACTGGACAACCAGTTAAACGTCGAAAAAGAACACAATATTCCGGTTAATATTATTCGTCATTTTCTCGACGAGATGTCGCGTTTTTATAAAAAAGGCTGAGTCCATATTCGCTTCCCCTTAAAAGTAAAAAAGCCTCTAGGCGGTAACACCAAGAGGCTTTTTCATATCTTGCTAATTAGGCGTGATGCGCATGTATTAAGCGAGGCTGAATCAACAAGTTGTTGATATATTGTAATGCCACATAAGAGACAACAAATGTCGCCACAATCAGTTCAAGACCCGCTAAGCCTCGCACTTGTTGAACATAATCCGATGCTAAACCTTGTGCCTCCATCCAGTTCGCCATTTTAAACAGTGCTGTCGCACCTATCACCATTGGGAAAGTGAACGCTGCATAGCCTGGACTAAATGGCAGTCTGAGTAATTTAAAGAATGCTAGGTAGATGATCGCTGTCATCAATACCGCGATACCAAATAGCATAGCGATGATCACTGGCGATGGCGTCGCAGTGACGGTTAGGTAACCCGCCAAAGACAGGCTCGCTGGCGCAGCCATGATTGCCATCGTTGGTTTCGCTGCATCTGGAATTTCATGGGTAAACATGAAACGGTAAATCATCATCGGTAACATGATCGCATACGCTACCATGCCAAACATCAACGCGCCTTGAGCCACTGGTGCTAAAACCGGATTACCCGAGAACGACACATCTGCAACGATGATGCCTACAGGTGGTACAAACCAGCTTGGAACCATGTGGTGCAATTCAAACTCTTTTGCTCGATGGTAAACAAAACTCACTAAAAACACGATGTGCAGAACAACCGCGACCAGCCAGAGTGCGTCACCCGCAAGCGGTAACCACTGACCTAATGAGTTAGAAACCACCATCGTTCCCATTGCAAATGTTGGTACAACGCTTCCCACGACTGGGTGCGCAAGGTCCTGCCTTAACAATTGATGATGTAGAATGAATTTAATCGCCAAAATGGTCAGCAATACACTGGCAATGCCTGCACTCACCCACTGTCCATAGCCATGTAATTCAGCGAAGTTTTCCCAACTCCAACCCAAACTCGCAATACCAAGTGCTAACCCCGCCATCGGAGTCGGTGCGTCGATTAGTTTTGCTTTTGTTTTCTGAATCATCACAATCTCTATCAGAGCCAGTCTCGATGTGGCTAATAATACGCTTGCACTTCGTTCCAAACTATCTAATTATTTAGAACATACGTTCAGGTTTACTAAACATAACTCTATGGCAAGTCATATTTCTCTTAAACAGCTCAAGGTATTTACCACCATCACTCAGCACAAAACGCTGACGTCCGCCTCTGAAAGCCTCTTCCTTTCTAAAGCGGCGGTAAGTATGGCGCTGTCTGAACTGGAAAAGCAGATCGGTCATCACCTGTTTGATCGGGTCAATAACCGATTGATTCTCAATCAAGAAGGGCAAAAGTTGCTGCCCTTAGCGGATGAGTTATTAAACCGTGCCAAAGATATTGAGAGCATTTTTGAAGGTGATCACGCCCTAACCGGGCAGTTACGAATTGGAGCGAGTGATACCATCGGCAATCAAGTCGCTCCTTTTCTCTTAAGCGCATTTCGTCAGCACACCAACCACCGTTCTCAAAGCCTGTTTATCTCAAACTCGGCGCAAATATGTGACAAATTGACCGACTACGAGCTGGATATCGCCCTGATCGAAGGCAAAACACTGCACCCCGAGCTTCAGTCGTCACAATTTAGTGAAGATGAGATGTGCGTGATCTGCTCGCCAGAATATCCCGCAGCGCACGAGGGTATGATGAATCTGGCTGAGCTGGAAAACAGCGAATGGATATTGCGCGAGGCAGGTTCTGGGTCACGTGAGTTCTTTTTGCGTGTCATCGCACCTCGTCTAGAGCACTGGCACGAGGCATTTCAGCTCAATACCACTGAAGCACTCATCAACTCCGTATCTGCAGGTTTAGGGCTTGGCTGTTTGTCACGTTTATCAGCCGATCCGGCAATTCGCGAAGGCCGCGTAAAGGTTCTTGAAATGCCGCTGGATATGAAACGTCGGTTCTGGCTATTAGTGCACAAAGAAAAATATCAAAGTCCCCTGCTAAAAACCTTTATCGAGTTTTGCCAGAGTTGGCAGTCTCCCGTAAATAATAAATAGTTCAATAGCTGGTCAGTTAGCTCTACTCGCTTCGCATTCTTAACTCACCAGGCTTTACTGCTCTAGACTTAGCTGGTTAAAAACTGTATAAAAAGCCAGTATCAATTCACCAAATTAGGGGACTAACCATGGCTGTAATAGTCAAGTACGTGGTAGAACGCAATGGAGAAGAGAAAATGACTTTTACCTCTAAAGCGGAAGCTGACGCATATGACAAAATGCTGGATATGGCGGACGAGCTATTCTCTCTGCTAGGTAAGAGTGAACTTCTTGAAGAGGAAGATAAGCAGGAAGATCTTGCCATGTTCCTTGCGCAAAACAAAGAAGAAGTGCTTTATGCTTTAGGTGCAAAACGTAGACCTGCACCAAAGAAAGCGAAGAAACTTGAAGCTGTTGAAGAAGACAAAAACGAAGACGCCGCATAAGATTGCCAAGCTTTTCAAAAAACGCTGCATATTGTGGCGTTTTTTTATGCCTTCTGATCACAGATAAAATATTTAAACAAGATCTCACTTGCTCTAAATTAAAATATTCAATACGCATTTAGTTTAGTAAAAAACCACCTAAAACTTCTTTCCTAGGCTGAAATCATCCCTTTTAGTTGAGTAACTGCACTCCAAAATTGTGACATCCTGCCCATTTATTGATATGACTCGAAATTCGCACCCACAACCTCCAATGGCGATAAGTAATTGTTGTTGCTAATTAATTAGCGATACAAAATATCGGCACTTTTCAGAGAGGTGAAATTATGTACAAATTTAATTCTTTGGTTATTGCGTTATTTTTGGTCGGCTGCGGAGGTGGTGGCAGTGGTGGTGATAGCAGCGGTAATATTCGCGTGTTCAGCCCACAGCCGACGGTCGATATTGTCGGTCATACGATGTTGCCATTAACCGCACATATCGCATTTGATTCAAAAGGAGTGACCGCACAACAGATCCATGTGGGTGTTGCTTCAGAAAGTCCTCTGGTGAAAAACGCTGAGATTGTGTTTACTTCTGAAACTGGCGGGATACTAAAGATTGACTTAGAGCCTGGCTACAAAGCAGGTAATGGCACAACCCAACATCAGATTTCTATGCTGGCCTGCTTTGATGAGTATTGTAATGAGCACGTTCCTGGCTCACCAATTAACGCAACGATTAACTATAGTGTCGAGCTTAACGAACAAGCGATCCTGTTAGAAAACGAGACGATCTACTATCACGCGGCAACCAACTCTCTCGTGGATAATAATCTCAAGCAGCGCACCATCCGTCTTCGCGGTAACCATGGTGATCAGCTCAAGCTATCACGTTCAGACGGTGAAGTGCGGGTCAACCAGCTATCTCTGACACCAAAATCCTATGATGAATACGCTGCTTTAATTGACTTAAAGTTGCCACATAACCTCGCTGTTGGCGATTATAGTGGCGATTTAGAACTCAATGTATGTTACGACGAGCAGTGTGACTACCCTGTATCAGGTAGCCCACTTCAGGTGCCAATGGACTTTGTGATTGAAGCACCAACACAAGCCTTAAGTAACGCGCTAGCGGTAAACGAACGCTTGAAGTTCGGGTATGAAGTGTTACAAGCGGCTTACGTTCCAGGCTTAAATCTGTTAGTAATGACTTCAAAATCACCAGCTAGTCAGCTGCATGTATATGATTTAGCAACGGGAAAGACACACAGCTTTAGCCTTTCTAACCAGCCTGTTTCTCTAACTGTTGATACTCTTGCCAAGCAAGGTCGCGTTGTTGTCGCGACAGAATATCAAGCTGAAGTATTTGATTTTAATTCAGCGGATCTAGCGACACCAACCCGCCAACAGATCTCTACGAGTTATAATTCTCCAAGCATTGCAGTGCGTCGTGATGATCTATTTGCTGCGGGTTCAAACCTCGAGAAAATCGATATTTCTACGAAAGTCAGTGAGATATCTGAAGGAGTCGATTGGTATTCCCCCGATATTAAACTGGGTAGTAACGGGGACGTATTGTTAGGATTGGTGGCTAACCTCTCGCCACAAAGTTTTACTGGCGTATTCGTTGAGTCAGGGCAATGGAACTTGCAGAATACCGAAGATGAGTATCATGGAAACTATTCACACGGAGGGGTATTCTGGTTTGATAAAGCAGGTGACCATTATATCGATGGCGACGGCAACTACTATACGCTAAAGGATGGCAACCGCTTAGATTTGCAGTGGGCAGGTCGACTTCCCCTATCTAACTGGAGTGACACTTACAAACCATCAATCACTGCATTTATTGATACTGGCAGTGAGTATGTGATTGCTGAAGGCGAGCAAAGTCGCCAGCTCCGTGTGATTGACAAAGTTAGCAGCACCGTCTCAAAAAGTTTTGCGGCAACCAATCGTGAAGGTTCATGGGGGACAGGTGAAGAGCATATTCAGTTTGCCTTTGTCGCTGATGGCGGAGAAATCTACATGATTAAATCACTGAATGACTACACGACTAGTTGGGAATATGCGCAACCTGAACTGGTCAGGGTTAAGTAATTCCCATCTTCTGGATGGATAATATCCGAGTAATTTGTTAGTTCACGAAGCCAAGTCTTTTTGACTTGGCTTGTTTCATTTCAGAGCCTTGGACTTCTTATTGTTCAAGCGACATGCTGGGTTTAGGTCACATTTCTCATCAGACAGACATATCTCTTAAAAGACAAAAGGTATCCATCTACGGACTTTCTGTATTTCACCTCTTTAAACTCCCCAACAGTGTCTTTATGATGACTATCAACTTATTTAGATTCTTGTCAGTGAACAGGCGAGACCAAGACTCAACAGATGGAGATTAACTATGGCTTTCTTTTCTCTAGCCTTTGGTACGGCAACTAAAAACCGTGACGGTAAAATCATCGAAGCGTTTTTTCCTAACCCAGTTCTTAACCCAAGCGACGAGCTAGTAAACGCGCTAGCGGCAGTAGCAGGATACGAGCAAGGCAACCAAGCTATCGAGATCTCTGCAGCACAAAGCGCAGAACTTGCAGCAGCTTTCGAAGCAAACGGCGATGCTGCAAACGCATCTTTCGCAACTAAAGCAGCAGAATCTGCACAACCACTTGTTTTGGTTATCCTAGCTTCTGACGAGCAGCCACAATCTGTTGCTGAAGGTTTCCTAAAGCTACAACTTATCTCTAACCGTCTGGTTAAGCCACACGGCACCGTTCTGGATGGCATCTTCGGTCTGCTACACAACATCGCATGGACAAACGAAGGCCCAATCGACCTGCCTGAACTGGCAGATCGTCAAATCGATGCTCGTCTGGCTGGCCGCACGCTAAGCGTAGACTGTGTCGACAAGTTCCCTAAAATGGTCGACTACGTGGTACCAACTGGTATTCGTATCGCTGACACATCTCGTGTACGTCTTGGCGCACACGTGGGCGAAGGTACAACGGTTATGCACGAAGGTTTCATCAACTTCAACGCAGGTACAACAGGTGTGAGCATGGTTGAAGGCCGTATTTCTGCTGGTGTTGTGGTTGGTAACGGTTCAGATATCGGTGGTGGTGCTTCTATCATGGGTACACTATCAGGTGGCGGTACTGTGGTTGTTTCTATCGGTGAAAACTCACTACTAGGCGCGAACGCGGGTCTTGGCTTCCCACTGGGCGACCGTTGTACTCTTGAGTCAGGCCTGTACGTAACTGCTGGTACTAAAGTTCGTATGCTGGATAAAGAAGGCAACGAAGTAGAAATCGTTAAAGCTCGCGACCTTGCTGGCGTATCTGACTTGCTATTCCGTCGTAACTCTCAAACAGGTCAGGTTGAGTGCCTTGCGAACAAGAGCGCGGTTGAACTGAACAGCGAACTGCACTCAAACAACTAATTTTTTTGAATTAGAATAAAAAATCCCCCAGCTGGAAACAGTTGGGGGATTTTTGTTTCTGTTACTTTGCGATATCCGTTACTTATTCAAGAAACTTACCGCTTTGTCTGGGAAATCTGTAAACAAACCATCGACTTTCACCTGACTGTAGAAGACATCCATCATGCCTTCGAAGCTATCGGTGTAAGCAGGAATACGACCCGGATCGGCACGGAAAGTATAAGGGTGCACCTGTAAACCGGCATCTTTTGCTGCTTTCATCAGTGGTTTGATAATGATGTTATCTTGGGTTGATTTATCATCCACCAGCATCGGTTTCCAAGGGCCAATCCCCTCTGCATAATCGGCGACTTTCTTCATACCACCCACCTCGAACATCCAATCGTAGTCATATGGTGTTGCAGTATCGCCCTTGTAGACCATAGTTTCATTCCAGTCGGTGTAAGCCATCAACTGAACAAGCTTTAGATCCATGCCCATTTCTGGCATCAACTCGCTGTTGATACGTTGAAGTTCGTTGGCGTCAAAACACTGCAGATACACGCTGTCGTCTTGCGAATCATAGCCATACTGTTTCAATACTTTCAGAACCGCTTTTGAAATGTCTTTCCCTTCATGACGGTGGAACCAAGGTGCTTTGATTTCCGGGTAGATACCGATATCGTAACCCAGAGTTTTATTTAGCCCCTGAATTAACTCGATTTCTTCAGCAAACGTAGGGACAGTAAAATCAGATTTCCACATAGGGAATCGAGTTGGATACCCTGCAACCTTATTACCGTTGTCATCGATATTGAACCCTTCTGTCACTCGCAACGATTTTATTTCTGCCAGAGTAAAGTCAATCGCGTAGTAACGGCCATCTTTACGTGCGCGATCGGGAAAACGCTCTGCAACATCGGTAACTCGGTCTAGGTAATGGTCATGCAATACCACCAACTGATCATCTTTGGTCATCACGACATCTTGTTCGATGTAATCTGGTTTCATGGCATAAGCAAGCGCTTTGGCTTCTAACGTATGCTCTGGTAGATAACCGGAGGCGCCTCGGTGAGCAATAACTAGTGGTTTGGCAATCGCTCCGGCTGATAAGCTCAGAGCTAAGAATGTTAGACATACTGACGTTGTTTTCATTGATATTTCCTTGATAAAGCGAAGAGGCAGTATTCCACTGCCTCTTTAAATAAATATTACGCTACTGCTTCCTTTTCGCGCGCTTTCTGATCGTGATGTGCTCGTTCGCCTAAAAATGCATAGGTCAAACACACAATAGAAGTGATACATGAGCCGATTAGGATGATAAAACCGCCATCCCAACCAAAGTGGTCAACCGTGTAACCAAGAATGGCGTTTGCTGCCACGGCACCACCTAAGTAACCGAACAATCCTGTCAGACCCGCCGCTGTGCCTGCTGCTTTCTTCGGCGCTAACTCAAGAGCGTACAAACCAATCAACATGACAGGGCCATAAATCAAGAAGCCAATCGCAATCAGAGCCAGCATGTCTACCGTCGGATTGCCTGCTGGATTAAACCAGTAAACCAGAACCGCAACAGTCACAAGAGCCATAAACAGAATACCCGCAGGAGCACGACGACCTTTGAATATCTTGTCAGAAATCCAACCACACAATAGCGTGCCAGGGATACCCGCCCACTCATACAGGAAGTAAGCCCACGACGATTTATCGACCGAGAAATCCTTCGCTTCTTTTAGGTATACCGGTGCCCAGTCCAACACGCCGTAGCGAATCAAATAAACAAACGCGTTGGCAATCGCAATCGACCATAACAGCTTGTTGTTGAACACATACTTGAAGAATATTTCCTTCGCCGTCATTTCCTGTTCGTGAGATTTATCGTAATCATCAGGGTAGTCATCTTTGTACTCTTCAATCGAAGGAAGACCACAAGATTGAGGAGTATCTCGAACCGTCATCCAGATAAAGACCGCGACCAACGTGGCAAAAAAAGCAGGAACGTAAAATGCGGTACGCCAGTCGTCGTTAAAAGCCCAAAGACCAAGGATAAATAGTGGCCCGATCAAACCGCCACCCACGTTATGGGCAACGTTCCAAACCGAAACAATCTCACCACGCTCTTTGCGTGACCACCAGTGAACCATGGTTCGCCCACAAGCTGGCCATCCCATACCTTGGAACCAACCGTTTAAAAACAGCAGAATAAACATCGCGGTTACACTGCCCGTCGCCCACGGCATAAAACCAAAGCAGAACATGACAAGCGCAGACATCAACAAACCGCCACTGAGGAAGTAACGAGGGTTAGAACGGTCAGAAACACTGCCCATCAGGAACTTAGACAGTCCATATGCGATAGATACGGCCGCAAGCGCAACCCCGAGATCACCACGGCTAAAGCCCTGTTCAATTAGGTACGGCATCGCCAAACTAAAGTTTTTTCGGACCAGATAATAGCCCGCATAGCCGACAAAAATACCAATGAAAAGTTGCCAACGTAGACGAGAGTAGGTGCTATCAATACTGTCCGGGGATAGACGATCGATGTGCGCCTTAGGTTTGAATATTCCAAACATAGGAACCTCATTATTTATAATGCGATGGTAAGAAACCCAAAAACAAAAACGAAACAAAACAAACATTCGTTCGAAACTCATCGCATTGTATGAAGTTAAAACTCTATTTCTGTGACAAATGTTGCATAAGAATTAAATTGCAGTAAATACAGTTAATTAGAATTCATTAGTTAGAACTTCGTTCAACTTTACGCATATTTCGTTAATGTTGTGGATGTTTGAAAAAGAGCATTCTCTCACCAAATCGCGAAACTTATCCGACGAACACAAAGTGACTAACGTGATAGCACCTCCCCAATGGCGCAGCATAAATTAGACGCGAGTTTAGACAAAACAGGGCTTGTGCGAGCACGTATCCCGGTCTAAAACGGGAATGTCACTTACTCCCCCCCCTTTAATAGAGCCCGTATAACTCCTTATAAGATCTAACTATTTAGGGTTACTTATTATGCTAAACCAGTGCAACAAATCACCTTTCACGCAGCAGCCTCACAAAACTCCTCTTACCAGTTTCCCATTCCTGTACGCATCGGTAACATGAATGAAGCATCACACCTTAAACTTCAAAAAATGATGATCGGTAAGTTTCTTTTATGATTAAAAGATGCGCTATTTAACAAAAATTAAGAGTTTGATTAACATTTTTATGCTCAAACGCTCAAATTCAACGCTCGTTTGTTTTCGAAAGATTGTTTATATGCACAATACTACCGTGCTAGATAAGCAAAATTAACTAAAGGACTCTTACCATGACAACCAACAAACACCCTTCTCTGTTCGGAGAATGTTTGGCCGAATTTATCGGTACAGGATTACTTATATTCTTCGGCGTTGGCTGCGTCGCAGCCCTAGTGTTAACTGGCGCATCTTTTGGACAGTGGGAAATCAGCATAGTATGGGGCTTAGGTGTGACCATCGCTATTTACTGTACAGCCGGCGTTTCAGGTGCTCACATTAACCCAGCGGTGACCATTGCTCTTGCCATGTTCCATGGCTTCGATAAAGCAAAAGTATTGCCATACATCATCGCTCAATTACTTGGCGCGTTTTGTTCCGCAGCTTTGGTCTACAGCTTGTACGCCAACCTCTTTACTGATTATGAAATCGCACACAATTTCGTTCGTAGTAGCCAAGAGGCCTTAGCAACAGCGGGAATTTTCTCTACCTACCCAAATGCTTCTCTTTCTTTCATGGGAGCTTTTGCTGTCGAATTCGTTATTACTGCGGTATTAATGTTTGCGATTCTTGCTCTGGGTGATGAAAGCAACGGTGCGTCTCGCGGCGCAATGAACCCACTATTGATTGGTATTCTTATTGCTGTTATTGGTGGTTCACTTGGCCCACTAACCGGCTTTGCGATGAACCCAGCTCGTGACTTTGGACCAAAACTGTTCGCCTACTTTGCTGGCTGGGATTATGCACTGACTGGCGCGAAAGATATCCCTTACTTTATTGTCCCAATTCTCGCCCCAATCGCAGGTGCTTGCTTTGGTGGTTGGCTATATCCAAAAGCGATTGCAGCTTATCTTCCACAACAAGGTCACGGCTGTACGATCCCGAATCAGTGTGACACAGAAGAAACAGAACAAGCTCGCGCTTAAAACCGACTTAACCCGAACATTTACTAAAATATAAATAACGAAATAAAAGGATTCTTACCATGACTGAGCAAAAATACATTGTTGCCCTAGACCAAGGTACGACAAGCTCTCGCGCAGTAATTCTTGATCACGACGCGAATATCGTCAGCGTCGCTCAGCGCGAATTTACTCAGATTTATCCGCAAGCAGGTTGGGTTGAGCACGATCCAATGGAAATCTGGGCAACACAAAGTTCAACCTTAGTTGAAGCTTTAGCTAAGTCAGGCATCCGAAGCGATCAATTAGCGGCTATTGGCATCACAAACCAACGTGAAACAACGATCGTCTGGAACAAAGAAACAGGCAAACCGGTTTACAACGCTATCGTCTGGCAATGTCGACGCACCGCAGAAATTTGCGAAGACTTAAAACGCCGCGGCTTAGAAGACTACGTACGTGATAACACAGGCTTAGTGCTTGACCCTTACTTCTCTGGTACCAAAGTGAAGTGGATTCTTGATAACGTCGAAGGTGCCCGCGAAGATGCCGAAGCAGGAAAACTGTTATTTGGTACGGTTGATACCTGGCTGGTGTGGAAAATGACACAAGGCCGCGTACACGTAACTGATTACACCAACGCTTCACGTACGATGCTATTTAATATCAATGACCTATGCTGGGACCAAAAGCTGTTGGATGAGTTGGGTATTCCTGCGTCAATGATGCCTGAAGTAAAACGTTCATCTGAAATCTATGGCAAAACCAACATTGGTGGTAAAGGTGGTACGCGTATTCCTATTGCTGGTATTGCTGGTGACCAACAAGCTGCGCTATACGGCCAGATGTGTGTTGAAGCGGGTCAGGCAAAGAACACCTACGGTACAGGTTGCTTCTTGTTGATGAATACTGGTCAGGAAAAAGTGACCTCTACACACGGCCTGCTGACAACACTGGCATGTGGCCCGAAAGGTGAACCGGCATACGCACTCGAAGGCGCGGTGTTCATGGGCGGAGCGTCTATTCAGTGGCTACGTGACGAGCTTAAGATTCTTAATGGCGCAGAAGACTCTGAATACTTCGCAACAAAAGTAGACACATCCAATGGTGTGTACGTCGTACCAGCCTTTACTGGCCTTGGCGCACCATACTGGGATGCGTACGCACGAGGAACCATTGTTGGCTTAACTCGAGGCGTTAACTCAAACCATATTATTCGTGCAACTTTGGAAGGCATCGCTTACCAAACCCGTGACGTATTGGATGCAATGCAAGCCGACTCTGGAATCCAGTTGGCTAACCTAAGAGTTGACGGCGGCGCAGTAGCAAACAACTTCTTGATGCAATTCCAGTCTGACGTGCTAAATACGCAAGTACTTCGCCCTGAAGTCACTGAAGTAACCGCTCTGGGTGCAGCTTACCTGGCAGGCTTGGCGGTAGGATATTGGGATAGCCTCGATGAACTGCAAGGTAAAGCGGTAATTGATCGTACATTTGAACCTCATGATGATGAAGAGAAACGTAATCGTCGCTACAAAGGCTGGAAGCGTGCAGTGAAATGTGCTCAAACCTGGTCAGAACTTCACGACGAAGACGATTAATCCTCTAGCAACACGAACAAAGAGCGCCATTCGAGCGCTCTTTTTGCGTCTTATCCCCGATTCCTTGATCGCTTTACTTCTCACAACGCGCAAATTCGAGCACAATATCTCCAAATTACTCAATATATTTCGAATGTTAAGCATTGGGAGCTAGCTACCCGTGCACAATGGAGTCGTAAGTGAAGCAAATACCTAGACACCAGCAGATTGTCGAGTTGGTGAAAAAACAAGGCTATGTCAGCACGGATGAGTTGGTCGAACGATTCAATGTCAGCCCACAAACCATCCGACGCGATCTCAATGAACTCGCCGACGATAACAGAATTCGTCGCTATCACGGTGGCGCCACCATCCCTCTCAGCTCGGAAAATACCTCTTACAACACGCGTAAAGCACTTAACTTCAACGAAAAAGATGTGATTGCAGAAGAGGTGGTCAAACACATACCTGATGGCGCGACGCTCTTTATCGATATCGGAACGACGCCGGAAGCCGTTGCACGTGCACTCAATAAAAACCACAAACAACTTCGAGTGGTCACTAACAACATCAACGTTGCGACCATTCTTTACCCTAATCCAGAAATCAAAGTGATACTGGCTGGCGGCGAAGTTCGTAACCGCGATGGTGGTATTGTCGGTGAAGCCACTCTGGACTTCGTAAAACAATTCCGCCTCGATTTCGGTATTCTCGGAATCAGTGGTATTGATTTCGATGGTTCACTGCTGGACTTCGATTACCATGAAGTACGAGTAAAGCAGGTTATCATCGATAACAGTCGCAGCGTATTTCTGGCCGTAGACCACACTAAGTTTGGCCGCAATGCGATGGTGAAACTGGGCAATATCGCTCAGTTAAACATGATATTTACCAATAAGCAGCCACCTGAAGAAATTCTGTCTATTTTAAAAGAAGCCTCCATCCCTCTTGAAGTTGTCGACGCAAACGGGGCGACAGACGAAGAAAATAAATAATTCGCTCAAACTTGAACCTTTAAATGACCTCTGCCTTACTTAGACAGAGGTTTTTTTGTGCCCAAATCACACAAAACGCTCAAAAACGAAAATAACAGATGACCGCAAACGAAACCTAAGTTAGGATTAAACCATGTTCTAAAATGCTCGTTCGCTCACCAAAGAGGTCAAATTTATGAGTATACAAAAAAATGCTTCCACAACTGACTCATCCACTCCTTTAGACTTGATCATTATCGGTGGCGGCATTAACGGGGCTGGTATCGCTGCTGATGCTGCAGGCCGTGGATTAAGTGTTGGTTTGTATGAAGCTAACGACTTTGCATCTGCAACCTCTTCAGCAAGCTCCAAACTTATTCATGGTGGATTACGCTACCTTGAACACTACGAGTTTCGTTTAGTTTCGGAAGCGCTCGCAGAACGTGAAGTAATCCTTCGCAAAGCACCTCATGTTGCGTTACCTATGCGTTTCCGTTTACCTCATCGTCCATTTTTACGTCCAGCGTGGATGATCCGCTGTGGTTTGTTCCTTTACGATAACTTAGGTAAACGCACTACGCTCCCAGGCAGCAAGACCGTTAATCTGGCAAAGTCTGGCTTATTAAAACCAGAGATAAAAACAGGTTTCGAATACTCCGACTGCTGGGTAGATGATGCTCGCTTAGTTCTACTTAACGTTCTCGCAGCACGTGAAAACCATGCAGAAGTTCGTAACTACTGCCGAGTAGAAAAAGCGCATCGCGAAAACGGCATCTGGCATGTCACGATCCACGACACAATGACAGATCAACGTTTTGAACGTAAAGCGAAAGCACTGGTTAACGCTGCGGGACCATGGGTAAAACAGTTCTTTGATGAAGGACTAGAGCAAGCTTCTCCACGTAATATTCGTTTGATCAAAGGTTCGCACATTGTTGTTCCTCGTATCCACAACGAGCCTCAGGCTTATATTCTGCAAAACAAAGATAACCGCATCGTGTTTATGATCCCGTATTTGGATAAGTTCTCGATCGTCGGTACCACAGATGTCGAATACAAAGGCGACCCACGAGAAGTTGCTATCTCTGATGACGAAGTCGATTATCTGATCGACATTGTCAATCAGCACTTTGTCCACCAGCTATCGCGCGAAGATGTGGTGTGGACATACAGCGGTGTGCGCCCACTGTGCGATGATGAGTCAGACTCGCCACAGGCGATCACGCGAGACTACACACTGGAACTTGATGCGGAATTCGATCAGGCTCCATTACTTTCGGTTTTCGGCGGTAAACTAACGACTTACCGAAAACTGGGTGAAGCTGCGATGAAAAAGCTGGCGCCATTCCTGCCACAAATGGGCGGTAACTGGACAGCAAACCAAGCTCTGCCGGGCGGTAACTTCAGCTGTAGTCGCGAACAACTGGCGAAACAGATCCACGCCAAGTACGCCTGGGCACCAAAAGCGCTAATTCTGCGTTACGTCACTCAGTTTGGAACACAAACGTGGGAGCTAATGAAGGGAGCGACAAGTGAAGCCGATTTAGGCCAAGCCTTCTCTACACAAGCCGGTGGCGTATATCAGCGTGAAATTGACTACTTGATGAACCATGAAATGGCCCTGACTGACGAAGACATTTTATGGCGTCGTACCAAGCTCGGGCTCTACATGAGCGACGAAGAAAAGCTATCTCTTGCAGAATACTTAAAAGAAAAGTTACAACAGAAAGTCGTGAACCTCTCACAAGTGGGCTAATGACTCCAATCCCGTGACCAAGCCTGCTTCGTGCAGGCTTTGTTGTTTTAGCGCTTTCGGAAATTTTTCGTAGACTTTTCGCTAAAAATGCAATCATACTCATTCAATAGACTGCAAGTAATCTCATGATAAGGAAAAGAATATGGGGTTTATGATTGGGCATTGGGATTTTTCAACGCCAATAGCAACTCAAGAAGCAACGACATCACAAGAAATCAAAGCGAAACATTGGTACCACTGCGAAAGACTTCATCCAGATATTCGTGGCTGGCTGGAGCACAATCAAGTGCCTAAAGCGACCGTTGATCATTTACTCGCCGATGAAAGTCGCCCCTCTTTTCACCCTCTGGACGACGAAAACTTCATGTTGATTCTGCGTGGCATCAATATGAATGAGAATGCGTCTCCAGAAGATATGCTTAGTATTCGGATTTTATATTTCCAAGGTGCGTTGATTTCAACACGGAAAATCCCTTCGCGTGCGATTATGGAAATCCGCCAGGCCTTGGCTGAACAGAAGGGACCAAAGAGTTTGGCAAGCCTGCTTAATCAAATCATCGAAGGCTTAAACGGGAAGATTGACCTTTATCTGGATACGATTGAAGAAACTCTTAATCATTTCGACGTGAACGATGAGTCCACCTATAAGCATATCTCCGCTCAAAAGGCGCTTATTTCCATCAAACGCTTTATACGTCCGCAGCAATATGCGATCCGTGATTTGCTGGAATCAAGCTCCGATCTCGTAGTTTCCAGACCCCACCAGTACCGATTTGCGCACAACAATATTACACGCATAAACGAAACCATCGACTTTTATCTGGGCGAAGTGGCATTGTTCCAGGAAGAGATTAAGCACAATCGCGATGAAAAAACCAATAAGAACAGTTATCTATTTACACTGGTTGCCACTATTTTCTTACCGACCAGTTTCTTAACTGGGCTACTGGGAATTAATATCGGCGGCATGCCTGGCGTGGACTCTGCAACCGCCTTCACTTGGTTCTGCGTAGCATTAATTATTATATTTGCTCTGGAGTGGCTGCTGTTAAAACGCTTTGGGTTAACTAACAAAAGCGACGACGAGTAGTTTCGCGAAGATACAAAAAAGAGGAGATGTGCTCTCCTCTTTTTTACGCTGTAGCTTTATCCTGGATGACCGTCGGCACGTGGGGTAACCAGCATAAAACCAAATCGCCATACAAACATGCCAAATGCTAATATCCACAATCCGCCGCTGATATCTATCCACAACATCATTCTGGCAGGGTCGAAAATCACAGCAAAACTGCGAACCACAGCTGCGGCAATAACGGCAGCGAAGGCGATACTCATATTCGGTCCTTTGTAAATCATACGCCCCGTATGCCCCATGGTGACACGCGAAATCATCGCTAATATCAAACCGCCTAAAGCACCTATCGCGAATAAGTGAATCAGGTTATGCGTCGCAAATGCATCCCCCCAAGCTCCACGCAAAAGTAAACTCACGGGTAAACACAAATACGCCGCGTGCAACGACCAAACCAGTGGCTCACTTAAGGTTAGCCATGGCTTCCAACGTAAGAAGCGAGCAAGTTGAGCTAAACCGGCAAACACCATTAGAGGTTGGCCAAGTTGAGAAAAAGTTACAGGGAAGAAGCTTAAGATAAACAACATCACCAAAGGAAGGTTTGCCAGCCAATCAAGCCATACCAACGGTTGCGCTTTTTCGAAGTTAAAACGGCGGGCAGTAAAGAACGGAATGACCCGTGCACCCATTACCGACAATAACAAGGTAAACCACCACAGCATAGCGTGCCAAACCGCTGAAGAGGAAAATGGTGGCATGCCCTTCACCGTCGCGTAGCTGGCAAAGTTAGCAAAGATCGCCAATAAGAACAGCGGGACAAAAAACAGATTTCGCCACCCTTTAGAGCGGTATACTCGGATCCCTACTTCATAAGCGACAAACAATAAAAATAACGCTTCGATAGTACTCGTTAACCACAAAGGGATTGGCGTCCAGAGTAAAATTCTGGGCGCAAGCCACAAGGCAAAAATAGCCAACAGTGTGTAATGTTTGGTGCCATTTATTCCCGTCCAGTTTTGTACCGCAGTTAACACAAAGCCAGCGACGATCGCCATTGAAAAACCAAATAACATTTCATGCACATGCCACCAAAGAGCAGGAACGCGCAGTGCACTAGGCTGTCCGGTCTGGAACATCCACACCCACAAAGCAATCGCGACGATGGCATAGATAGCGCCAAATAGGAAAAACGGTCGAAACCCTAAACGCAGCCATGCAGGGATTTTTTCTTCCACTTTTTTATCGGTGATATTCAGCATTTTTTGGCCCTCAAGCTTGTTTCTATGCAGGTTGAATGATCGGATCATTCTTGCCAGCCCAGATATTTTCAGCGACAAAATGGATACTACCACAAACATACATTAAAAATACATGTTAATGGGAAGACTATACTTTGGGGGTAAAGTTTGTGCTTCTAAGAAGGGTTAGGTATAAAGAAAGGCGGTTCGCAATTAAGTAAGGGACGTAAACAGATGTACATATTCGGCTATGGCAGCTTGATTAATTCTGCCTCACGAAAGTTGACTGGACAAACAGGCGCAGCAATTCCAGTCATCGCACACGGATTAGTTCGTTATTGGGGCAAAATCGATGACAGCTACACCTTGTCCCCACTGGTCGTTAACGAAGGACAAGGACAGGTCAACGGCGTGCTACTTGAAGTCAATGATGAAGCTTTAGCAGAATTCGATCGTCGCGAACGTGGCTATCACCGTATTCAGCTTAGTCCCGATCAAATTGAAACAGACCAACCATTTAATCCCGATCACGCTATTTGGGTTTATGTGAAAGATGAGCCACTACCACCCTGCTCTAACAGCCCGATAATGCAAAGCTACGTTGATACCGTTTTGGCTGGTTGTCTGGAGGTTTCGCACTCTTTTGCCGAACACTTTGTTAGACATACCGTGGGTTGGCAACACGCGAAAGAGAATGATCGTCATCAACCGAAATACGGAAACCTAGCGGGTGTTCATGACCATCATTATGAGCTGATTGATGCGTTGATCGAAAAAGGAGCCTAAAGGCTCCTTTTTCGTATTCAGTTAGTTTTAGATTAAAACTTGTAATCTACGCCAACATAAACGCTGTCGAAATCGAAATCGAGTTCGCCACCGCCTTCAACATCAATCGTTACTGAAGAAGCACGGTAACCGCCAGAAACAATAACACCTGAATCAAATTCATAGCCTACTTCAGCGCCGTAGTTAAAACCCACATCACTGCCGTCAGTTTTGCCATTTGCATCCAAAATGTTTGAAGCTACTTGGAAGTCAACACCAATTACACCAAGGCCAGCTAGCGCACCGATGTAAAAACCAGACTCAGAGAATTGGTACTTAGGTTTAGCATTCAAATTAAAAGCGTAACCATCAATAGAAACCTTTACCCAGTCACCCATGGAAGATTCTTTCTTCTCGAAGCTACCGTAGCTAACGTACTCAGCTTCCAAAGCCAGTTTGAAGTTGTCTGAGTATTGCACTTCGCTACCTAAAACGATGCCCAAACCCGTCACCGAATCATCAGAAGAGATCCCTTCAACTTCAAGATCAGAATTAAGAACATCAACACCAACATACCAGCTATCATTTGCTTGAACTGACGCTGACGCAACCACTGCACCTAGAACCAATAGTGGTATTACTTTTTTCATTATAATTTCCTATACCTTTCATGTATTTAAACGATTTCAAAAAGCGCAGGGATTATAATTACAGTGAAGCTTATTCATATTGATAGATAAATAAAATGCGACGCAATACATAAATATGGTTGATATAAATATTACCTATTTAAACGTACTTCCTAAACAAGCGTCGTGCCTTCAACAGTCAGTAACACGCGTTCAGATTCATCATGCATTTCTAAAATAACAATATGTATTCCGACGTCTCACTACTCACCTAGACAAAGTCTGAGTAAGAGCTGTTTTCCATGATAAAACACTCTTTAAAACTTTAATAAAAGGTATAACGTTTACACTAACAGTAAACTTAATAAAAACAGGTGGTAAAGATCTCATTTCCAACTGCAAACTCTCTATTGAATTGAACTGATTACACTATGGGTGTTTAATACTTTCAGTCAAATGTTCTCGCCCATAAAGGTCAAATATGGCAACCATCAAAGATGTTGCAAAAGAAGCTGGTGTATCCGTTGCTACCGTCTCTCGCGTAATCAATAAATCGCCAAAAGCGAGCCAAAACTCCATTGATGCTGTAACACAAGCTATGAGTAAATTAGGCTACCGCCCTAATGCCGCGGCTCGAGCATTGGTAAGCCAGAGTACCAATACTATTGGTGTGCTGGTAAGTGATGTATCCGATCCTTTTTTTGGTACGTTAGTAAAGTCCGTTGATAACGTTGCACGTGAAAATGGTAAGCACATCCTAATTGGCAATGGTTACCATAATGCAGACGATGAACGCCGCGCTCTGGATTTATTAGCGAACAGCCGATGCGACGCTCTTGTCATTCACGCCAAAGGGCTTTCTGACGAGGAACTCATCGCCTATGCCAAAGAAGTCAAAGGATTGGTATTGATCAACCGTCATATTCCCGAGCTGGCCGAACGCTGCATTTCTCTCGATAACCGCAAAGGTGCCTTCTTAGCCACTGAATTTTTGATTCGTCACGGACATCGTAAGATCGCCTGTATCGCCTCTTCTCATGACATCGAAGATACCGATGAGCGCTTACAAGGTTATCAAAGTGCACTAAAAGAACATGGTATTGAGCTGTCAAAAAGCTATGTCGAATATGGTGAGCCAAACAGTGATGGGGGCGAAGTAGCAATGACCAACCTGCTGACAAAGTCTCTCGAAATCACAGGGGTTGTGGCCTATAACGACTACATGGCTGCTGGCGCTTTAGCGACATTGGAGCAAAACGGTATTGATGTGCCGCAACAAGTCTCTATGGTGGGATTTGATGACGGACTCATAGCTCGCTTTGTCCATCCAGGCTTAACTACCATCCGCTACCCTATTGAAATGATGGCAGAACGCGCTACTCGTTTAGCATTAGCGCTTTCTCGTAACGAAAAAGTTGAAGATGAGACGATTATTTTCAGCCCTACGTTAGTTCGCAGAGATTCTGTGGCAAAAGTATAATTTATCAACAACAGTTGACCGCACCTGATTAAGATCACAACTGCTTTAGTAAGAAAAAAGTGGGCTAACTACCATCCTAGATAAGTCGCTGTTCACCTCGTCTAGGACAATAATGATCAACGACTTAGTTAAGCTGGTAATCGCCCACCCAAAACGCTATCTATAAATTCAAACTAATAAACAGTTTGCCGCTGATAGCAACCCCCAGAGCTCAACACCCCACTGTTGAGCCCCCATTATCTGGTTTAATTAGTCTTCCCGAATACTGTGTTTCCAAAGCCAGTTCATCGAGTACCGTTTTTTTAAGCGGTGCGCTCTGCATGAGCATCAGCCCAACACGGGTATAGTTGAAAAAGAACTGGCTAAATTCTAGCAACCAATATCGATCGAAATCCGTGATCAACCCCTAATCATGTAAACGTTTTCACAAGATTATTTAATTGATTAAGTTGATCAATTAAACACCGTTTATGAAAAACAAAGGGCTCTATATTAAGGAGAAAAATCATTAAGGTGGATGTTCAAATGAAATGCAAAAAGAAAACAGTGCGGAAAATTTGTTTCTGCATAACCCACTGTTTAAAATAGCGGTATTACTGCTTTCTCATCGAGATCGCGCGTTGTGTCTACGGGAATGGTACATGGCAAAATTAAAAGACGTTGCAAGCGAGGCTGGTGTATCACTTGCGACGGTATCGCGTGTTTTAAATAATGATCCGACATTAAATGTAAAACAAGAAACCAAACGTCGTATCTTAGAGATTGCAGACAAACTCGAATATCGCACCAAAAGTTCAAAAGGCTCGACCGGAAAGAGCACCCAGCGTCATCATTTCTTAGCGCTTTATAATTACCGACAAGAAGTTGAAAGTAGTGATCCTTACTACTTGTCGATTCGTCATGGTATTGAAAGCCAATGCGACAAGCTCGGTATTACCCTCACCAACTGCTACAACAATGAGTTGGAAGCCGATACGCAGAAAGTCACAGGTATCCTTCTTGTTGGAGACATAGAGCAAAGGATTATCAATAAGTTACCTAAGCGTTTAGAAAGCTTTATTTGCTGCATCGATGTCTCTGAACAAGATTATCCCTATGATTGCGTAAGTGCCGATCTCGAGCGGATAAGTAAACAAGTCGTCGACTTTTATGCCAATCAGAACTATCAGCGAATTGGGTTTATAGGTGGTCAAAGCCAAACATATTCGACTGATAGCCGAAAGACTGCATTTGTCGAATACGCCAGCCTAAGAGGCTTAGTTTCAGAATCGGATATCTATTGCGGCGATGGTTCAAGCCAGTCCGGATATGACTTAGGCACAGAGATGCTGGCGAAAGGAGATATTCCTACTGCCATATTTGTTACCTCAGACACGATTGCAATCGGGGTTTTACGCGCTATCCATGAGTGCGGACTGCACCTTCCAAACGACATTGCTATGATCAGTATGAACGACATTCCAACCGCTAGTTTTACCTTCCCTCCACTATCAACGGTACGTATTCACTCTGAGATGATGGGAATTCAAGGAGTTAACTTATTGGTGGAAAGATATCGTGATGATCGTAAGTTACCTCTTAAAGTTTATGTTTCCAGCGAGCTCATTTTACGTAACACGACCAAAACAGGGTAAACGTTATCACTGAGAAGTAATAGTTTCTGCTACCAACTTTCTCAACCAGATACCTTTCTCATCATTTTCGCGACTGGTGTGCCATATCATTGAAATCTCAAAATCCGCCACTGAAATAGGTGGTTGAATCGTTACTAAATCATCTGAAAAACCTTCAGCCAGCGCCATTTTTTCCGGCACAATCGCTACGAGATCTCGCTGTTTAAGTAAGTGACGAATAGTAAGAAAGTTACGTGATGCGACCGTGACCTGGCGGCTCAAACCATGCTCTGCAAGCTTTTGGTCTACTTGTGTCTTTAAGCTACCATCAGGACTGACTAATGCTTGCTTGATATTGGCAAACTCAACGACAGATAACGCTGACTTACCGTTCAACACCTTCTTATCACATAAACATACATGCTTCTCGGTATAGAGGTACTGGCTACAATAATCCTCTTCAGGAGCAGGAATGCTACCAATCACAAGATCTAACTTATCCCGCTCGGTTCGTTGCATGTAATTACTTCGATCAACATTAATAAAGCTGATTTTCGCGTCAGGTGCCTGCCTGTGAATTTCATCATAGATAGCTGGCGCAAAAATGAATTCAGCGTAATCCGTTAAACCAATGCGACACACTCCTGAGTAACTCTGTGGCTGGAATTCAGATTTAGTCAGTAGGTCTTTTGTTATCGAGTCCAGAAGATTATGTACGATTGGAGCAATATTGTGAGCATGTTCTGTTGGCTCCATTTTGTGTCCTTTACGCTCGAAAAGAGGATCATCAAAAAGTAACCGTAAACGAGATAGACTATGGCTCATTGCGGATTGGCTCACATAGCTATTCTCTGCCGCTAAACTGACACTTCGATAGCGATATAAGTAAGTAAATGTCACCAACAGATTCAAATCAATATTGCGCCATTGAACGTCGTCTTTCACTAGATTCCCTGTCCTATTTCATTCATAAATTAAATTCAGATTATCAATTTGAGTCATTTTAAACTACTCGCTAAATTAACAACATAAAAATTCTATTAAGATAAATAAGCTCAGCATGTTCACCATTTTTAAAACTTTCTTTTGGCTCGGTTGGATCAGCTTTGGCGGCCCTGCCGCTCACATTGGCTACTTCCGCCAAACTTTCGTTGAAAAGCTCCAATGGCTGGATGACAGCGAATATGCACAAATCGTTGCATTAAGTCAGTTCTTACCCGGCCCAGGCTCCAGTCAGGTGGGATTTGCATTGGGATATAAACGTGGCGGATTAGGGGGAGCATGCGCGGCTTTTATAGGCTTTACGTTACCTTCAGTGTTGATCATGCTGGTATTAGCCATGGTAAGCAGCCAAGTCACCGATACGGCTCTGTTTCAAAACATCGTACACGGATTAAAGTTGCTGGCCGTTGTGGTGGTAGCCGATGCGACATGGGGAATGTACAAGAACTTTTGCCAAACTAAGCTAACGGCCGGGTTATGTGTCGCAACAGCGATCGCACTTTTGCTTGTGCCAGGCATAACAACTCAGATGCTGGTTTTGATTATCGCTGGCATGGTCGGCGTATGCTACTTGAAGAAAAAATCTGCCATTCCAGCACAACCGTTTAAGCCCAACTTAACACCGCTTGTGATCTTTGCAGTGCTACTGTTCGGGCTCCCCCTCATTGCCCATACAACCCCAATGGTAAGCCTGTTTAATGACTTCTTTCAGGCAGGAAGTTTAGTATTCGGCGGTGGCCATGTAGTACTTCCTTTGTTGGAAAATATCCTCGGCGACCAACTTAGCCAAGACGCATTTTTAACGGGTTACGCAGCCGCACAAGCCGTACCCGGCCCTATGTTTACATTCGCTACCTACATAGGTTATGGGTTATCCGACACACCGATCCTAGGCGCGTTAGTCGCAACACTAGGTATCTTCCTGCCAGGCTTCTTACTATTGCTTGGCGTACTAAAAAACTGGCAACAACTAGCAGCGAAACCCTCGATTTCCGGAGCTTTAAGTGGCGTGAATGCTGCCGTTGTAGGGCTACTACTCGCAGCACTTTACCAACCTGTGTTTATCAGTGCCGTAGTTGTACCAATAGATGTTGCTTTGGTGATTGCGGGTTTCTATCTGCTTAAGAAGTTGAATGTTTCGATACTGTGGATGATAGTGTTTTTTGTTGGGGCTTCCCTCATTCCGCAACTATCATAAAAAACAGGCTGAAACCATTCTTTTTCTTTCATTAGAACAAACTAAGTTGATTCTAAGTCACATTTACTATGTAAAAATTCAATTTAAAAACATTTATTGGAAAAACAACAATATATCTATTAAATTTAGCATTAGGATTAAATATAAAAGAAGATAAAGTGGTGGCTAGGAATGGAAGCAAAAATGGAACAGCAGTCAATTTTGTCTCAAATTGATAATAGACTTAAATTGGCTGTATTTCTAACACCTTTTATGCATTTTTATTTACCATTAGTAGGGGAGTTCATTGTACTTTTCTTTCAGTTATCAATAATATGGCTAGTAAATAACTTAAAAAATAATGATACCTATCTATCATTAAAACCAATCCATATAGTTATATATTTATATATAACTTCTATAACTATATCAAGCCTGTTAATGATCCATAGGCTGGGTTGGAGCGCTGAAACTGTAGTATCAATATTTCGATACTTAGTGATGGTTACACACGTTGTTTTTATTATGAGTCTAGCTAAATACTTTTCTCTTAGTGACAAACTTCCATTTGATTTTCTTCCTCACTCAATACTGATAGCTTCCTCACTGTTATTCATTGATATTAACTTTAACTTAACTAATATTGATTATAATGAGGGACTAAGAATCATTACTTCCAGTAATATAAGACACCTAGGTCACATAGTGATTATCAGCACCTTGTACTTATCAATTAAGATATTAATGGGTGAGCGGATAAACAATATACTCTTTACACTATCTACAATAACTAGTATCTCACTGATTATTTGGTTGGGAGGAAGAGGTGCAATTTTGTCGTATCTGATTGGGATTTCATTAGTTATCATATTTATTTATAAACACAATGAGTTAAAGATTAAAAACTCGGTAACCTTAATTTGTCTTATTATAACTTCATTAATCTTATCGTTACCTTTCAACGTGTATTCTTGGAATGGTTTAAACAGGCTATTAGATGCTAAAGAATACTATGTTAAAGACCTCAATGCATTATCAACTAATAGGATTGAGCTATGGGAAACAAGCTGGAATTTCATAAAAGAAAAGCCTTTTTTTGGCTATGGTGCTGAAAGTTTCATACTGAACTCTGATACAGTATATAGACACCCACATAATTTTATAGTTCAGTGGTTATTTGATTATGGTATAATAGGTTTAATACTATTCTTATCATTTATCATTTATATTAATAAAACCAGTTATATTAATATAAAAAATGATCTAAGCACTAATAATTTATTCTCTATCGCTATTCTAGTAAGCATTATATCTAATGCTTTTATTTCAGGAACACTATACTACTCGCCACCATTTTTTATTTTATGTGTTGTAGCTTCATATTCTTATTCAAAATATAGCTCTCATAAAATTATAAATCATACTTAAGGATGGATATGAATAAGCTAGACTATGACAATATAAAAATTAGGGTTTTATTTATACTTTCCATAGCAGCCTTTATTAACTTTAATTCGCCTTTTTATGGGTCTTTATTTGTTCTTTTCTTTGAAATATCTGTAATTAATTTAATTCACATTACATACAAAAAACAGATAAAAAATCATGTAAAGTCAATTTATTATAAAGAATTGATTATTTTATTATTATTTTTAACCATAATTACAATTTCTACTTTGATATCATTGTATGTTTATTTGGGAGAAGTTAGGAGCTTCTATAGTTTAATAAGATATTTAGAAATAGTTACTCATATAATATTTTGTTTTTATCTATCTATCTACTTTACTTACAACAGACAAAATAAGCACTTTTTTCTTCCAGTATGTCTATCTATATGTATAGCTGCTTTAGTACTTTTCTTGGATTATAACTTTAATCCAAATAGTATTATGAATTATGAGAAAAACCGTATAATTATAGCTAGCAACATAAGATATTTAGGTTATATTGCCATGCTTGGTTGCTTATACTGTATAATATCTATGACATTAGAGATTTGCTTTAAGAAAAAAATGTATTTAAATGCTTTATTTGTAATTAACTTCTCATTACTTTTTTGGTTAGGAGGACGAGGAGCAATACTCGCCTTGCTGATTAGTACATTATTGTCTATATCATTAATATCAATTAACTTCATTTTAAAAGCTAAAAGTGTATTGTATACGTTGGGCTTAATGACTGTATCATGTATAATTTCTATCCCCTTTAATGTATACCAATGGAATGGTCTGAATAGATTTTTCCGATTATCACAATCCCCAGATTTGACGTTAGATAAATTGTCTACAGGGCGTCTTGACTTGTGGATAGAGTCGATAAACTTGATATCAGAAAATCTAATTATTGGACATGGTCCAGAAGCGCATATATTCAAGACTAAAATAGGTTTATTACAACCTCACAATTTTGTTCTTCAATTTTTATTAGAGTTTGGGATATTAGGGACCATAGGATTTATAGCAATTCTCTATAATATAATTAGAATGGCTATACGCAATGTTAAAATGGATAACAATATTAATAATGTTTATTGTTACGGAGTTGTTGTAGGAATAACAATTCATGGTTTATATGACGGAACATTATACCATGCACCACCAGTAATTTTATTTATTATAGCAACAGCTTATGTATTAGCAGGAAATTTCAAGCTAAGAAATAATTTCACCGAAAACCAAATAAATAACGTAGCTATAAAAGAAAAGTAACCATCAACCGCGTAGTGCCAACCAAGATGAACAGATGCTATTTGTATTATTAATGCATAAATCCAAAATAGCATTCCCACTGTTCGATTAACTTGATAAGCACCTAAAGCCATAAGAACAGAAGAAGATACGTGCATACTTGGCATCGCTGATATACCAGCTCCTATATTGGTATCACCATTTACGTAGATGTCCCATAGGTAGTTTTGTACATTGATAACATTCCCTTGATAAAATGGAATATTTTCAAGAAACTGCATTTGACTTTCGAGTATTTCTAATAATGGAAGATAAGTATTATTACTAGGTTTAAGGTGATTCAAAAAGCAAGGCCCTGCTGATGATAGTAATAATGCCATTATACTTCCTAAGAAAAACCATGATAAAAGAAAGCTAAGCAGATACTGCTGCCTATAATTTTCAATTTTACAGGCACACAAAAAGTACAAAAAACTCCCCCAAATTAATACGAACCAAATTTGGTAGGAGAACATAAAAAAGTATGTAAATATAGAATGGGAAAAGAACGTATGTGTCCACTCCCAAGGAAACTTTTCTCCATGAATCCAAAAGTCTAAATTTGAGAATAGCTGATCATACTTAAATGGGTTTATATCTGGGATTATCTGTTTCAGGTATGTATAGTTCGAAAAGCAAATATTAAGTATCAGAATTCTAACTATAAAAACAATAGGTTTATTGATAGGGGTAAAAAAATTCTTTATAGCAAGTATATATTTTTTTGTTGGTTTATTTTCTCTACTAAGTATAAACTTAAAATATAGATAAATTGACCATGCGAGAAAGGTAGCATAAAGACACCCAATTACCATCGACAAGTAATCTCTAAACTGATACTCGTAAGTGATCTCATTTTCAAAATAATGAATGATAAAAAATGTAATTATGCTTGAAAGAAGAACAAGCATGAATAGCGACTTATCAGTTCGCAATACATGCTTGATTTCTAAATATAGAGGTAGAGCCTCTGCTCCCTTACCTTCTAATTCCATTAACTAATGCTTCTATCACTGAATAATGGCTTTGGATGTATCTCTATCTGCTCTAACCATAGATAGCGCTCTCTCGAGATTTTCATTTGCTTTTGCATAGTAGGATGGACTCTGGTCAATGGCCTCTTGAAGGTAAGGTATCGCTTCTCCAGGCTCTCCCCTGAGAATTAGGAAATATCCAACACTGTTCAATGCTTCAGATGTGGACATATGTTGCCCAAAAATACCTAAAGCTTTACGAGGCTGTCCTTGAGCTATAGCTATTAGTCCTAAATTATTAATAGCTTTTTCGTTATTATTGTTTAAATTCAAAGCTGCGTTAGTAAAGTTAGATGCTTTTCTGTAGTCACCAACCATATAATACGAGTAACCAAGACTTATAAGTGCACTTTCATTGTAAGGTTTAATATCTATCGCTTTACGTAGAAATGCTTGGGCTACCTCATGGTTATTGTTGATATCATAGAGCACACCCAACCCAGTGTAGGCATTTACAGGCGATTTCTCATCATATCTTAGAGATAAAATGCTCTCACTAGATATATCGTCTACTGTTATATCCCCCCCCCCGCCAAGGCGCAATTGATCAGCATTTAGGGCCCTCAGATAATAACTTTTTCCTACTCCTTTTCTACCTTTCCTTGTGTAAAGCTTCCCTAATTCTTCTAGTGAACCTATATGATTTTGATTTTCAGCCAGAGAAGCTCTATAAGACTTGTCTGCGAGCTCAAAATCACCTCGTGACTCGTGAATACGCCCAATGGTATACAATGTTTTATCCTTATGAATACCATCTTCAAATGTAAGAGAGCGTATATATTCATACAACGCAAGATCGGTATTGTTACTCATTAGTGCACTATCTCCTCGAGATATTGCTTCTTCTTCATTCTTTGGAGGTTGCTCGTTAGTCAAAGCTTCTACAGGCTTACCTGAATATAAGCTTTTATCAAATGCTGTTTGTTTAGTATCATTACTTGCACATCCAGAGATAAAGATGGTGACACATACAAATATAAAAACCTTCCACATAAAAAATCCCTTTAATAAAAATTAACCTAAAGCGTTTCCACCTGAAAATGCTTCAGACAGAGTAATCAATGATGGTCCAATTGCAACAATAAAAAAGCAAGGCCAAATAAATATAACCATAGGAAACATCATTTTTACTGGAATTTTAGCAGCTATTTCCTCTGCGGCTTGCTGTCTTTTATCTCTATAGTCTTCTGTATACTCTCGTAAAGAATCCACTAAGCTCCCACCGACTCGTGAAGCGTGACTTAGCATACTGACTAACCCTAGAAACTCTTCTAATCCTGTTCTAACTATCATTTCTCTCAGACTATCAGGCATGGATTTACCCGCTTGAATTTTCATACAGACCGTATCAAGCTCTTCAGCTAACTCGGGATGAGAAATAACCATTTCGTTTGCTACACGACGCAAAGAAGCATTAAAACCGAGCCCTGACTCAGTACAAACAACTAACAAGTCAAGCATATCTGCTACTCCGGAACGAATCCTGTTCTGACGTTTTTTCACCATTCTTTTTAAAAGAATATCGGGTAAAATTAATCCTATAAATACACAAGCAGCCATGTATATGTACAGCTTATTAGATTGAGGTAGCAATATATACAACCCCATAGCAATTACTAATCCTATAATAGTGGTTAGAGATTTAATCGAATAAAAAAGAGAGAGTGAATTTTTCTGATGGTAACCCGCATGCATTAATAACATACGAGTAGAGTTTCGTTCTTTTTCATTACTAGATGAAGTTAGTGGAGCTAAAGACTCCAGTCTATTCAAAAGTTTTTCATTAGCGGAAGAATGACTTTCTTTTTGACCTACGGACAAATCAGCTAACTTTCTTTTAACAGGTGAATTTACTCCTATAAATATATATCCAACTGTCATCACAAACAATACTGTCGTTACGAGAACAAATAACATAAACAATGTTTCTTTATTTATATTGGCATTAGCTAATATATTATTTATGAACTCCATAACTACACCTCAAAATTGACTATTTTTCTAATCCATATAGAACCCAAGAACAAAGAAATCATTCCTCCTATAATCATTTTTATTCCTGTTGGATGATTATGTAGAGTGGATATATAATCTGGTTTTAATATTGCAATAATGATGTACATAGCAAAAGGTGCAAGTACAAGAACCCATGCTGACATCCTAGACTCAGCAGAAATGGTTTTAATTTTTCTTGCTAATTTGAATCTATCCCTCAGTACACGAGATAATTTTTCAATATTTTCTATTAAGTTACCCCCTGTTTCTTTTTGTAATAGAACTGCACTAGAAAATGCCATCATCGAAACAGTGGGTACGCGCTCACTCATTTGCATTATGGCCAATCTCATGTCATAACCATAATTCAATAAACTAAAGGTGTTCTTAAATTCAGGTCCAATAGGTGCTGGCATCTCTGTTCCGACTTCTCCAAACGCCTGGTTGATCGGCTGCCCTGCTTGAAGTACTCGCTTTATAATATCCAATGCTTCAGGCAATTGCTCTTCAAACTTCATGAGTCGATCAGCAATACGCTTTTGAACAATAAAATATTCAACAACCCAAATTGATATCATACAACCAACCCCTATATACCAAGGTTGTCCAATTAAAACGAGGATCAATAAAACTATAGCCCCTGAAATAAAGGATAAAAATAAGAATTTTCCAAATGTTGTTTCAATACCTGCAAGCTCCAATTTCTTTTTAAACACTTCAAATAAAGAAAACTGAACTAAAAATCGCTCTATGCCTGATAAATTTTTGAGCGAGTTTTCTTTTAATAACGAAACACTCTCTTGATCAATGTGTTTATGGCTATCTTTAATGCGTTGAATTAAATGTCTATGTTTTACTTTTTTCCCAGCTGACGGCATTATCAACGCTTGGCTGATGAAAAATACTGATAGGAATAACAAGAGTAAAAACAGTGGTAATTGACCGTCCATAATCCCTCCTAACGAACCTTCTCATTAAATATCTCAAATGGAACGTCCAGACCTCGTTTAATCAATTGATCATGACAATCAGGTACAATCCCAGTAGCAATGTAATCACCAACCACATTGCCATTTTCATCCACACCTTGTCTTTGAAACTTAAAAATTTCAGACATAGTGATCACTTCACCTTCCATCCCATTAATCTCTTGAATACTGACCATACGACGCTTACCGTCTTCTTGCCTGTCCATCTGCACGACCAGGTTGATGGCTGACGCAATTTGAGAGCGAAGGTTTTTCGTTGATACGTTCCAGCCCGCCATTGAGAACATATTTTCCACACGACTTAAAGCATCTCTTGGGGTATTAGCGTGTATGGTCGCGAGAGAGCCATCATGGCCCGTATTCATTGCAGATAGCATATCGACCGCTTCACTGCCTCGCACCTCACCAACAACTATTCGGTCTGGTCTCATACGTAGAGAGTTTTTTACTAACTCGCGCTGAGAAATTTCACCTTTACCCTCAATATTAGCAGGGCGAGTTTCGAGTCTAACCACATGAGGCTGCTGAAGTTGTAACTCTGCTGAATCTTCTATGGTTACAATGCGCTGATCAGAAGGAATAAAGCCAGATAAGATATTAAGAGTGGTAGTTTTACCTGAACCCGTACCACCGGAGATAAGAATGTTGAGTTCGCCAACCACAGCTGCATTTAAAAATTTGGCCATCTCTTCTGAAAGAGAGTTTAAGTGTAGTAAGTTATCCATATTTAGTCGCTCGACAGCAAAGCGACGAATAGATACAGATGCACCATCAATGGCTAAAGGCGGGATGATTGCATTAAAACGAGAACCGTCTTTAAGTCGGGCATCTACCATAGGAGAAGACTCGTCAATTCGTCGGCCTACTTGACTGACTATTCTATCAATAATACTGCGTAAATGGCGGTCATCTAAAAATGTGTGGGGTGTTTTTTCAAGTTTACCAAAACGTTCAACAAAAATACTTTTAGGGCCATTAACCAGAATATCCGAAACTGTGGAGTCATCCAGTAAAGGCTCAAGCGGACCTAGACCAAAGATCTCATCTTCAATTTGACGAATCATCCTATTTCGAGCTTCTGAGCTTAAAGGATGAGTCTGATCTTCGGCTATTAAATGTACCACCGCTTCTCGTAGTTCTTCTTTGGCTCTATCTTCTTGAAGGTGAGAAAGTAATCCTAAATCCAAGGTGTCAAGTAACTTACTGTGATAGTAATGTTTTATCGTTTGGTCATGCTCTAACTGCTTTCTTTCAGCTTCCATCTTACGGACTTTTTCTTCAATCGCTGAAGAGTGAACCATACTACTATTTTTAGTCTTGGAAACATGCTCTACTTGAGCTTCTGATTTCGTATTCAGCAGTTCAGCTTCTGAAAAATTACTGCCGACATTTTTCCTTTTAAAAAACATAGCAACTCCCTGCTAAGAAAATAATTTACCCAACCAACCTTGAACCTGTGTTTCTGCTGGTTCTTCTAACTGATGTGAAATATCAATTAGAGAGGACTTAATTGCACTATTTTTCTTTGATTGCACAATGGGCTTACCAAGGTTTGAACACTCCATTGCAATAGAATAATTATTTGGTACTAAAAGAATGTCTTGATTTGGAAATGCTTGTTCGATGTCTTTAATCGTTATTGATGTTTTCTTTTCATAACGATTAATTATCAACCTAACCTGACCACTTGTTAAGCCATAATCCAGTTGAAGAGACTTTAAATAATTCGCAGCATGTTTAATTGACGTAACATTTTGCTGCATAACCAGATAAACATAAGAAGCAGGAGCAACTACATGTTGGAAAACATGTTCAACTCCATGGGACATATCAACAATAATATGCTTATAGTATTGACGTAATAAAGGAACCAAAGCACTGACTTTTGTCGCGCGATCATAATTATCTTTAATGCTATCAGCACTAAAACATAAATAGTTAACACCAGAAGAGTGCTTGTATACCAAGCCGTCTAATGATAAGTCATCAAGATCATTCATCGTATCAATGACGTCATTAATACTATATTTAGGCTTACTATTAAGATAATCCGCCGCATCACTAAATTGCATACCCAGATCAATAAGTAGTACTTTCCCTTTTGAATATTCAGATAACGCAATGGCAGTATTCATTGCCACAGTTGTTGCACCTGATCCACCTTTGGTATTAATAAACAAAGATAATTCACCAATCTCACTGCTTGAAGCTTTTTCGTTTGCGATATCCTCCAACAGCGGCAGCAGTTCATAGAAACCGACTTCACGATGTAAGTAGTCCGAAGCCCCTAATTTTAGTGCTAACTTAAGTGAAGTGGTATCATGCTCATCACCAAATACTACCAATGCAGTCTGGTTTCGCTGTAAGTTACCTTCATTGGAGTAAATATGGGAGATCTTCTGCGCCCAACTGCTTCCCGCTTCAATATAAATGACATCAGGTATTCTTATATCGCCTAAGGCGGTTACCGCTATTTTACTTAAATCTATCCATTCAATATTGACGTTGACGCACTTAGATAGCTCAGCTTCCAACGTACTTTTAAACTCAGCGGTTGCATAAATCACCCAAATATTAATATTCGTTTTTAGGGAGTGGATGCTGCTTGTTTTAATTTCTTTATTCATTTCTACTGGTTTCAACATGACTATTCCCTTAACAATCTTCATGAACATCAAGTCCTGACTCCGGCCTTAAAACCCCTAAGCTCTCGGCAGGTAAAATGGTCTTAAAGTCAGGGGTTGCACCGACGGCATCAATTAATAAAGACAAAACCAAAAATTTAAAGGTGTAATCAGCTTCGGCTTTCACATAGCGAATCGTCACAAAAATTGAATTAAGGACATCTGGGTCAGTAGAGGAAGAAAAAAAAGCGTCCACGTTAACTTCGTTACCATTCGCGTTGAGATAACTAATCTTCAAGTTGTCCTTGCTGAAACCAGGAGGGTACAAACCTTCAACAGAAGAAAGTTCCTTAATATCGTCCCTATCAGCTATATAACAAACCGTTGCTAAACGAGCCGCCCTGCGCGTGACTTCATTTGCCATTTGAATAGAGTAAAAATAAAGTGCGAACTCGATAATAGAGAAAATAACTAATAATACCGCTAATGCAATTAGTGTAAATTCAACCTGAGTAACCCCTTTCTGACGAAGCAACCATCTACTCATGGAGAAGTCCTCATTTTACTTGATGCACCAATTTCAAAAGCAAGCGAACTGTCAGTAAAAGGAAGACTGCTAAAAATTGGCACGTATGTATAGCTGGCAGAAATCATTACTTCTTTCGAAGAAGCAGTTGGTGGAGTAACAATCACATCTGCCGTGTTAAGATAACTAACAACTTTCGTATCAGCATCAGTTGTAATTGGCTTGCCATATACCACCATATTTTTAATTTGAGCCTCATCTGCGATACTTCCAAAATCTAGCGTCCCGTACGTATCGACTACTGCGTATCTAACCCCATTTTGCAATGCTTTATTAATTTCAGTGTACTGAATAAATGCCCGACTGACATCGATTAGTAATACCGCGAGCATAAGCAACACTGGCAGACAAATAATAAATTCCAGTGCCGCTAGGCCTGTTTGGCTGTATTTACCAGCTCCAACTAAAGATTTGTGTACATTACTCATATCAAGATACTCCGCTTAGAGGATCTTTATACAACTGGATACGATAAAAACCTGAATCGGAAGGCTCCACACTGGTAGAGCCGTTGTTTATTGGACAATCATATAAGAATTGCCCATACACATTGTCGTCTGAGCCTGTACCACTATCTCCGGCAACTTCTTTCATCAAGAAAAAGCAACCAAACCCTAGGACATCAAAGTCGGTTTTACCCGACCCAGAATCCGTACAGTCAACGATTGGGACTCTTAAAATCCTTCTTTCTGCCGTACCATTACTCGGGTAATCTGAAGCAACTCCGCAGCCACCTGTTTTACAGTCGTTATAGTCCTTGTAATAGAAGTCACTACCTGTAATATCACCAGTTACAGCATCTTTACTGATATCGGCTTGTTTAACATAAATATCAGGGAGTACAGTCCCATCATTTTTTATCGAGCCTTTGTAAACATTTAATCGAGGATTAAGGCCTTGTGCTACTGCACCAACACTACCACCTGGCTTGGTTTGTACTGTTGTTCCGATAGTTGCACAAGCATTATAATTTCCGGTAAGAGCGTCTTTTACTAAAGCTGCACCTCCTCCCGTAGTATCTTGTCCAAAGTCTAATAATTGGAAGTTCCCCGGCCCCATATCAGTACTACTTTGGTCTCCTACTTTAAGTGCATTAATTGTAGAAGGATCCTTTGATATTTCTGGGTCATAGCCACTAGGATTATAGCCCCATACTTGTTCATCAGTTGCAGTAGCGTCACCGCACACTGCCATAGGCGTTATGTTGCATGAGTACTGAATTGCAGAACTAGGTCCGGCAACAGCACTGGCTGACACATTTTTCCCCACTCCAAATACATAGCTTAGATATTGAGTTAAAGAAACGTCACTCACTGCTACACGAACATAAATATCGTCATCTCCACTACTAAAGGAAAAACTGTCAGCATCAACAAAGGATTGCTTGTCGTTGGAGAAGGTTACAGATATATCTTCTGCAGTATAGACAAGCTCTTGATTACCGGAGGCTGCTGCAAAACTATTTAAGGCACTGATTGCGGCAGCTTCAGAGAGGTCAACGTCACTTGTATTATCTGCAACAACAGCCGCCGCCAGAGCTGCCGAATCCACCGCATTTTGCAAGCGTGCTTTATTAAGAACTTGGTGATTTAAGTCCATAGCAAATGCGCCCATGCCTATTAATATCAGCATTATTAGGCTAATTAACACTAGAGTGATCCCACGCTGAGATCGTCTTGTAGCTATTGGTTTTGTATACCTCATAGCAACCTCCTAGCCAATTAGCGACTCATAGATCGCTTACTTTTTGGCTGAACTATTACTGTTGTACACTTTTAAGCTTCTTTGTGTACGCTCACCACTACCGTCTGGTAGATAGTCTATGTTTTCGTACCACGCATCTGAATTGAGTGTCTGTTCTGCTTGTAATTGGCTCAAAGCTACACCTAAATTAGGATCATTGGCACACCCTGCTAAGGAAAGGGATACAAAACAAGCAGTTAATTTAAATAATTTTTTCATTTTGTTCTCCCTTATAAACTGTGGCCAAACTGTCCATCAGTACCACCTTCCCCAGTGCTAAATTGATAATCAGTATGGTTTTGCTCCACTGTATTATCATTACTGTCAAGTTGATACTTATCGAAGTCTAAATGCGCTCCTTTACCAAGTAGGTAAAACTCAACATCATTTGGACTGACGAACCCATCAGTTGGCAATGTAATCCTACGTCTATCAACTGGTTTTGCTAACCGAGGGGTAACTAATATAACCAACTCCGTCTCTCCTGAAGTGAATTGTTCACTTTTGAAAAGACGTCCTAGTATTGGTAAATCAGCGACGCCTGGTAAACCTTCATCTACATTTCGAGCATTTTCACTGAGTAATCCAGCTATGCCCATTGTTTGACCATCAGCCAGTTCTAAAGTACTTCCCGCACTACGTGTAGTTAAAGGCGGTATATAATAAGCAGCGTTTGTATCACCAACGCTATAGGTCACTACACCAGAAGTCGCCAACTCACTCACACTGACATTTAGTTTTAAATTTATTTTTTTATCACTAAGAATATAGGGTATAAAGTCCAGTGTTACGCCATATTCTTTGTAATCGATCGTGATGCCATCGTCGTTAGGAACGGGAATAGGGAACTCACCACCGGCAACAAACTCGGCTTTAGTGCCACTCAATGCTGTCAAGCTAGGTTCAGCCAGTACCTTCGCTACGCCATTTTGTTTGGCTATATCAAGAGCAAACGTAAATAGTGTATTGCTGTCGAGAAAAGAGCCTAAAAAACCAAACTCGTTGACACCTGCGTTACCACTCAAAATCGGCCCAATATCATCAATCGCGCTTCCTATTGTCGTAGCTCCCCACGTTATATCCCCGCTTTTTTGAAAAAAGTGAAAGTTGGAATCAAAGGTGCGAACTAACGTTCTTTGAACTTCCGCAACAGTAACCTCAAGCGTCACCTGTTGTGCGCCCCCAATAGACAGCAAGTTAATGACTGAGCTTTTATTTTCTTTATCTTCACTTTGATCTGCTGATTTACCTGAGGCAAATGTTTCAGCCACCTTTAGAGCCACATCCATGTTTTGCTGATTGCTAACCAAACCCCTCAATACAATTTTGTCCTGAGTGCTATGTACTTCAATATTCTCATCAGGCAAAAACTGATAAAGCTTAGACTTTAACGTATTGAGATCGTGCGTTACTTCCACATTAAACGATTCAATAATTCGCCCACTACGATCCCAAACCGATACATTGGTAGTACCCAACTTTTTGCCAATTAAGTAAAGCTCGTTCGATTTGAGTACCAATATATCCAGTATGCTAGGATCACCTAAGGTTACTTTTTTAGCATTTCCCGAAATCATTAATTGAGTTGACTGGTGGTGAGGTACGCTTACCACTCGCCCGGACTGCGCAGCCGCATGAACTGTTACACTTACTAGTAACATGAATAAGTGGCTTAAAATTAATATTGTTCTTTTCATAATTCAATTCACCTAATTACTCACGCGAACATTGGAAGTTTGAGAACCTTTAATAACAGTTACACTTGGTCGTGGCGTATAAGTTCTCTTCGGCGGTGCTTTATCTACAGTGAGTGGGTTTCTTAGCGCCAATTGGATTCGGCCTTTACTATTTTCAGTTAACAGCTTTTCCGCTTCTTTTGGTGACACTTCTAGGGTAACCGCGCGAACAATTACTGGTTTGTTATCCTTGGTTCTAGCAGTCTGATCCACGGCCAACACTTTAATATTCTTCAAAACGGTGCTAGTTCCGCCGCCCTTTGTGTTCAGAATATCAACTTTGTTTCCTGGTAATAGAAAACCAGCAACACCTATAACATCGTTTACACGAATAGTTAAAGCTCGTTTATCCTCAGGTATCATAGCAGCTAATGTCACCCCTTCACCCAATACTGCAATTCTATTTGGGTTGACTAACTCCCCCTCATATATGGAGTTTGCAGCCACTTTGCCCACTGCTTGAGATACATCTGTTAGTGTTGTTTCCTCTATCCAATCAACTTCCATCAATTTAGTTGTAAGGTGTTTCTCTTCAATAATAACGCCAGGTTCTATTTCCATAGCAGCAACGAGCACCGGGTGTCGCTCAACTTCTTCAAGCTTCACGGTAGGTTGCGTCTGACTATCTAACCACTGCTTTGCAATCATCACGGCCCCCAAACCGAACGCGATTGATAACAATAGCAGCATGACAATTTGTGTCCTGCTCATGACATCCCCTCACTTTTATTCATCAACAGTGAAATAGAGCCCCCAAGCACGCGTCAGAATCTTTGTTGACACAAGCTCCCCTATTTCCTCAAACTTCAAAATATCTCTACTAATCCCTAAAATATCTTTTGGTAGACATGGGAAATACCCAGTACCCGTATCATCATGAAGCTGCTTTAATCGGTCAAAAAAACCGTCTTCTAAAACCAGTTGATAAGCTTCTGACAAATCCATCCACAACTGACAGTACTCTTCTAACTCTAGAGGATTAAATTCAATCTTGTAGCCAAGTCGTCTTAAAAATGCCGGATCCGCGATAGAACTCGGCGGAAGGTTGGATGAAAATGCAAGAGTAAGCAGGAACGGGACCGATATTTGTTGCCCATTAGGTAAACCAAGGTGATCTACAAAATACTCCATCGGCACAATCCAGCGATTAAGTACAGTTGCAACTGGCATAGATTGACGACCTAAGTCATCGATAACTAAGATTCCGTTGTTGGCCATCATTTGTAGTGGTGCTATCCAAACTCGATTGTGCTCAGTATGATTGACTTCGAGCATATCCATGGTCAACTCGCCACCAACTTGAATGTTGGGTCTTTCGCATAGTACCCAGCGTTTATCATAATGATCACTCAGCTTAACAAACGACTTGGTATCCGAGTTGTCGAGTTTTTTATGGTGGTGCGGTGAAAACACCTTAATAATATTTCCATCAGCAAAAACAGCATGAGGAATGAACACCGAAGTATTTAATGCGTTTAATACTCTAGCCGCAACGTAACTCTTACCGGTACCGGCATGTCCGTAAAGTAATAGAGCTCGCCCTGAATTAATCGCAGGCCCCAAAACTGGAATAAGGCGTTCAGCACCATAAACATCATCAAGAGCCCTCTCTACATCAGCTCTTGCTATAGGTTGATTACGTAGATGCTGTCTACGTACAATATCCCAATATTGTTCTAGTGACACAGGTACAGGCCCGATATAAGCCTCTTTACGAAAGGCAAGTTCTGCTTCCGCCAAACCAAGATCTGTTAATCCATAACGAATATTGGAGTAAGAGCTTGTCGCGTTTAATGGCTGATACACTTCAACCCAGCTACGCCCCCGAAGATGGGCTAGTGACGACTCGATAATGGAAGAAACCACACACATTCTATTAGACAGCTCTATCAAATCAGATTTAGGAAATGCCATTAAATGCTTAAGTAATAAATGCTCAACGACTGCAGCCGGAATATCTAGGTGTTCTTCAGAAGAAGGTATAGGTGGTGGATCAATTTGTGGCACTAAAGTGCCCTTAGAGACCATAGTCATAGACGGTACCCTCCTAATATTGGCACTTGACAGATGTAAGTTGATGTCCTTGTTTATGTCATCTAAGATGATTTACTAAAAAATATAAAAATAATAAGCCATTCCAATTACAATCGCTGGAGCAAAAGGAATAACCAGAGGATACTGGGTGCTCCACCCTCGAGTTACCCGTTGAACTGCATAAACTTTAACGTGCTCTTTAAAAGATTGCCCTGAAGATGCCATATGTAGCATGAGATAAAACGCCCCAATAATACCACCAGCCACAACTACATACGCGGTCACCTGCCACATTACTTCTGCGCCCAACCACAAGCCTACCACCGTTAGGAGCTTCACATCTCCACCAGCCATCGCTTTAACAACATACAAGCCAAATCCCACACCCAAAGTTATTAGCATACCTTTAATATGCAAAGTCCATAACAAACCAGGAGTCTGAAACAGATCTATAACAACTATCAATAATAGAATTATTACAAGATTATTTGGTATACGATTCCTCTGGACATCAGACACACCAATGATGAATAACAAAACCCAGATAAGTAAATTCATATAATAGTCTTTAAGCAAGGTTAACTCGCTTCGTCTGCTATTTTACCGGAGACTAAACCAAACGAGGTTTTTACACCTGTCCAGAAGCCCAAACTCAAGAACGCTGTAACAATCAAAGCTGCACCCAAAATGTACTCCAGAAGCGTAAGGCCTTCTTCGTCTTCCCAAAAATCTTTGAGAAAATCTACTAGATTGCTCATTTAAAAATCCTGCCCCCTAAAAAACAAAACTGCTGTGACTGACTATACCGTTACCGTTGCAATTTCACTCATCGCCACAATCATCGGGTCAACTGTTCATCTGGTAACTTGGTGCCCCCGAATAAGAGACACCAAAACCAGAATCAATAAACGGAATGTTTTAGCTAACTTTACCAGAGATCTTGCCCTCTATCGTGCCGAACGTTGTTGCTAAAGCTGACCAGAACCCCAAGCTTAGCATTGCCGCCACAATCAGTGCCGCACCAAGAATATATTCAAGAAGTGTCAAGCCTTCTTCATCATTCCAAAAGTCTTTAAGTACTTGTGTAAATTTATCCATTTTAAATGCCCCCTAAAGATCCGTTTTAGAGATCTTTAATATTGATTTTAGTGTTTAACCCCTCATGAAACGTCCCTACTTAAGTAGGGGTTTCGAAATCAATTTAGGTTAGAAAAGTGTTAGAACGTTAGGATATTTTTGCCATTCATTGGTACTTTTTTGCTATCAATGTATTTATCAGTATGCTGTATTAACTATGAGATTGGTGGCTATGAAATATGGGATAGACATCACACTTAATCGTTAAAATCCCCACCATAATCAGTTAATTGATAAAACTAAAATATGATTTGAACCAGAAATTAATAAACGAAAGGGTTAATCTAAACACTCAAGGATTGAGATTCAGATGGGTTGATCCACGTTAAATTCTTGTATAAGTATGAATTAAATGGACTTTATATGGAAAGGCTTGTTAAAGCGTGTTGGATTGGAGGGGCCTTACCATCCCTGCCAGAGCAATTTCGATGGGTATTTGCACAGTACTTCGAATTACTCGACCACAGCAATGACATATCAGTAATCAGCGATAAAGAATTCAATTACTTTTTTTATTACGTAACAGATCGTCCATTTGACTTGTTACAAAGCGTTGTAACGCTGTGTGAAAATCTAGATAAAAAACTCATTGTTGTATACACGAAAGGTATCGAAGCTAACAAACTACCACCTCAACATATAACCGCGGAATACTACGCATTGGACGATAACTATCTGTCACATTGGTTATCTCAGATAAAGCTAAAATACTTTTTTAATCATAGCTTTGAAAGCTCTCTTGCGTTACCAAATAAATCATGCTCGAAGAATGGTAAAGCCAACTTTTCTGAGGTCGTTGATTATATCTCCAATAATATACATCGAGAGTTGCGAGAAGAAGATGCAGCTGCTCTCTGCCACTACTCTACCACCTACTTTTCGAAAGTGTTTCGCCGTAAGGTTGGGATGTGCTTTCGTGATTATGTTACCGCGAAGCGTATTGCATTAGCGAAGAAGATGCTCACCGAAGACAATTCAATGAAAATTGCGTACATCGCTTACCAATGTGGCTACCACGATGTTTCTTATTTCTCTCGGATTTTTAAGAAAAAGACTGGCTTCTCACCAGCAAGCTACCGACAACAGTTTTAGAACTCATTTTTTAGGTAGGTTTTGCAAAAGATATAGCACTGCCTTGGCCGCATATTTCATCAAAATACATTCCCGTACAGTAACTCACATGCTAAAGTTAACATTATGTTAACAAATATAAAAACGAGAAGACATGGAGTCACTTATGATGCAACAGCCGAATGTAGCCAACTCCTCTGCTGGTTGCGCTCTCCCTCCGCCAAATGAAATGATTCTAAAATGGGCAGAAGAGCGTCCAAATGAGGTTTACTTAAAGCAAATCATTAATCGAGAATTCGTTGAATTCACTTACGCTGAAGTCGCAGACCAAGCTCTCAAGCTGGTGAGCGCATTACGCAACCTTGGTGTTAATCCAGGTGATAAGGTAGCGTTAATCTCAAAAAATTGCGCAGAGTGGTTTATCTGCGATCTAGCTATGATGCTGGGTGATTACGTTAGTGTGCCCATCTTCCCAACGGCTGGAGCAGACACCATCGAGTACTGCCTCACGCACAGTGAAAGTAAGGTGCTTATCGGCGGTAAGTTGGACGACTCAAAGGCAACTCAGCAAGTAATTAATGAAATGGGCGATCTGATCAGTATCGCACTGCCATATAACACTGCACCGATGTGCCAGCATCAATATGCAGAGCTTATAGCAAATGAAGTGCCAAGTGTAGAACGTCCACAACATTACGACGATAAGCTCATGTCACTGGTTTATACATCCGGTACTTCAGGCTTACCAAAAGGGGCAATGTTGACCTACGGCGCATTCAGCTGGTCTGTGCAACAGCTGATCAATCATATTGGCATACAACCAAACGACCGATTGTTCTCCTATCTACCACTCGCACACATTACTGAACGAGTGTATATATTTGGTTCTTCGATTATGGGTGGCGTACCCACAGCATTTCCAGAGTCACTCGACACCTTTATTGAAGATGTAAAAATGCATAGACCAACCTTGTTCATATCAGTGCCAAGGTTATGGACATTATTCCAGCAGCGAATTCAGGATAAGTTACCGCAAAAGTCTTTGAACATTCTTCTCAAGATACCCTTTGTGAATTCGCTGATTAAGAAGAAACTTGCCGTTGGGTTAGGTTTAGACCAAGCCAGAGTATTGGGGTGTGGCTCTGCTCCCGTATCACCAGCTTTGTTAGAGTGGTACCACAGCGTTGGGCTTAATATTACCGAAGCTTGGGGGATGACGGAGTCCTTTGCTTACAGCACGATTAATTATCCTTTTAGAGCCGATAAAATTGGTACTGTCGGCAATGCGGGGCCTGGTATAGAACTGAAAATTGCTGATGACAGTGAAATCATGGTTCGAGGTAAAGGATTATTCTCTGGCTACTATAAAAATGATATCGCGACTCAAGAATCTTTCGATTCAGAAGGCTGGCTGCACACTGGTGACATCGGAGCGATAGATGCTGATGGTTATCTTACGATTCAAGGCCGCAAAAAAGACACGTTTAAAACCGCGAAAGGGAAGTTCGTTTCTCCCGTACCGATAGAAAAGAAATTGTTCGAATACAGTCGCATAGAAATGATGTGTCTGATTGGTCTTGGCTTACCAGGCCCAATATTGTTGGTCGTGCCTCATGATTTCCCTCACTTCGACAAAGAGCGTTATGAACGTTCCACTCGTAAAGTCATTGAGCGAATGAATAAAGAGCTGGCATCTCACGAGCAAATAAAAGGCGTGTTGATGATAAAAGAGCCATGGAATATCGAAAATGGCGTTCTTACCCCAACTCTGAAAATAAAGCGCCATGTACTTGAACAAAAGTACCACGAACTTGGCCATAACTGGCCGAAAGGCCAATTAGTACTCTGGGAAGAAGACTTATAATTAAGCCAGCACTCCTCAATAGCCGTTGAGGAGTGCCACTCAACCTTGCTTCAAACTACGGCCTCCAAAATGGTTTATGGCTTTCTTTTAACACCTCATGCTTTTCCAAACCAATATCATTCCAAAGATGTTCAGGTAACTCTCTTAGATGACGACGAGTCCTATGATTTCTTTTCCATAAGTAGAGTTTAGAAAAAATTAACTGAATCCAATTTTGTTGTGTCGTTAGCAAAGCTCGTTCACAGCTGTTCGTGATGTTTTCCATCTCTTTCACCCTTTTATTCTATTGACCAGTTAATAATCAACGACTACCTTAATAATCTCAAACGATAGAACCTGCCATTGAGTTAAGGAAAACTAATGTGAAAGATCGGATGCCACCTCTACAAGGCTTATACTATTTCTTCATCGCAGCGAAAGAGGGCAGCTTTAAGACCGCTGCCAAAAACTTGTTTGTTACACCTGCAGCAGTTAGCCAACAAATCCGGCAGTTGGAAGAGTTTTTGGGTACTGACCTGTTTGTTCGCCAACACAGGAAGATACTGCTAACACCTCAGGGAGAGTTGCTATTTGCTCAAGCAGAACTAGGATTTAATCACATACAACAAGGTGTTCGTCTAATTAACCAAGATCCCAACCCAAACCAACTTTCTATCTCAACACTTCCCTCGTTTGCACACCATTGGCTAGTTCCTAAAATAACGGCCTTTAGACAACGTCATCCTGAACTATCACTTTTGCTGGAGCCAACGAATGAACTGGTTTCTTTTCAAGACAGTCAAATAGATTTATGCGTTCGTTACGGTTCAGGAAACTACCCTAATTTAGAATCGCAATGGTTAATGGATGAAGCTTTCTATCCTGCCTGTCATCCGGTTTATCAAAAAGAGCACAGCATTTATAACATCGAAGATTTGAGCAAAGCGGAGCTTATCGAAGATCTTTGGCCTGATCTCGACTGGAATATGTGGTTAGAAAGACTAGGACAACATGCTGCCAAACCAGCGCTAAAATACAGCGGTTCCCATCTCGTACTAGAGGCCGCCTTATCATTACAAGGGGTGGCGCTCGTGAAACACAGTTTGGCCTATCAATATTTTCGAACGGGTAAGTTGGTACGGATTGGCGACATCGCCATCAAACCTAAATTCGCTTACTACTTATGTGGCCCAAAGGGATACCTGCAACGGCCTAAAGCACAGCAGTTTGCAAAGTGGTTAAAAGAAGAGATAGACAGTTTTGAAAAATCGGTTAATCGAGACTTTAAAACTATCGCACTAACAGACTGAAGTATTCTAAGAGCAAAAAAATTCTGTTTCGAGATTAATAAAAAGCCCCGCACTGGGCGGGGCTTTAAAGTCATAGAGTTAACTTAAGAATTACTTCTTAGCGTTACGCTCTTTAACGTCAGAGATTACTTGCTCTGCAACGTTGTTTGGACATGGTGCGTAGTGTGAGAACTCCATAGAGAACTGACCACGACCAGAAGTCATTGTACGTAGAGTACCGATGTAACCGAACATTTCTGATAGAGGTACATCACCCTTGATACGTACGCCAGTAGTACCAGCTTGTTGGTCTTTGATCATACCACGACGACGGTTAAGGTCACCGATTACGTCACCAACGTGATCTTCTGGAGTGAACACGTCAACTTTCATGATTGGTTCAAGAAGTTGCGCGCCAGCTTTAGGCATAGACTGACGGAATGCGCCTTTAGCAGCGATTTCGTAAGCGATAGCTGAAGAGTCAACTGCGTGGAAACCACCGTCGAATAGTTCAACTTCTACGTCTAGAGTTGGGAAGCCAGCTAGAACACCAGTTTGCATCATGCCAGCGAAGCCTTTCTCAACTGCAGGCCAGAATTCTTTAGGTACGTTACCACCAACAACTGTTGATTTGAACGCGAAGCCTGAGTTTGGCTCACCTGGTTTGATACGGTAGTCGATTTTCGCGAACTGACCAGAACCACCAGACTGCTTCTTGTGCGTGTAGCTGTCTTCGATTGCTTGAGTGATAGTTTCACGGTAAGCAACCTGAGGAGCACCTACTTCTAGCTCAACGCCGTAAGTACGTTTTAGGATATCAACTTTGATATCTAGGTGAAGTTCACCCATACCACGTAGGATAGTTTCGCCTGATTCTTCATCTGTCTCAACTTGGAAAGATGGATCTTCTGCAACCATTTTACCGATCGCGATACCCATTTTCTCAGAGCCGCCTTTATCTTTAGGCTTAACAGCGATAGAGATTACTGGATCTGGGAAGATCATTGGCTCTAGAGTACATTCGTGCTTAGGATCACATAGAGTGTGACCTGTTTGAACGTTCTTCATACCAACAACAGCGATGATGTCACCAGCTTGTGCTGAATCGATCTCGTTACGCTCGTCTGCGTGCATCTCAACCATACGGCCGATACGCTCTGTTTTACCAGTTGCAGAGTTAAGGATTGTGTCACCTTTCTTCATCTTACCAGAGTAGATACGGATGAATGTTAGGGCACCGAAACGGTCGTCCATGATCTTGAACGCAAGCGCTTTTAGTGGCTCATCTGCAGATACAGTTGCAACTTCACCAGTTGGTTCGCCAGTCTCTGAATCAGTTAGAGGCTGAGGATCTACTTCTGTTGGCGCTGGTAGGTAATCTACTACCGCGTCAAGAATAAGTTGGATACCTTTGTTCTTGTACGCTGAACCACAGTAAGTTGGGAAGAATGCTAGGTCACGTGTACCTTTACGGATACAACGTTGGATGTCTTCTAGAGATGGCTCTTCGCCTTCTTCTAGGTAAGCCATCATTAGATCTTCGTCTTGCTCTAGAGCAGTTTCGATTAGCATTTCACGGTATTCAGCAGCTTTGTCTACCATGTCTGCAGGAATATCTTGAACTTCGTAGTTCTCTGGCTGGCCAGACTCATCCCATACGTAAGCTTTTTGGCTTAGTACGTCTACAACACCTACGAAATCTTCTTCGATACCGATAGGTAGAGTCATTACTAGAGGAGTTGCACCTAGAACGTTTTGTACTTGGTCTACAACTTTGTAGAAGTCTGCGCCCATACGGTCTAGTTTGTTAACGAAGATCAGACGTGATACGTGTGATTCGTCAGCGTAACGCCAGTTAGTTTCTGACTGAGGCTCAACACCACCAGAACCACAGAATACACCGATACCACCGTCAAGTACTTTTAGAGAACGGTAAACTTCGATTGTGAAGTCAACGTGTCCAGGAGTATCGATGATGTTTAGACGGTGATCGTTCCAGAAACAAGTTGTTGCTGCAGACTGGATAGTGATACCACGCTCAGCTTCCTGCTCCATGAAGTCAGTAGTAGTTGAACCGTCGTGAGTGTCACCAATCTTATGGATCTTACCAGTTAGCTTTAGGATACGCTCTGTAGAGGTAGTTTTACCCGCGTCTACGTGAGCAAAAATACCAATGTTTCTGTATTTTGATAAATCAGTCATTGTCTTACTCTGTTAATAAGGTATAAAGTGCGCGCAGAGTATATCATATTCTGTCAATACTGATACCCTTGCGTGCAGATGGAAGAAAAAAATTTTTAACGTAAATTTTCCATCCTCAAAGGATAGCCAAATATAACGATTTGTGTGCTTTATTCGCTCTCTTTGAAAATGGATTTTACATATTTGAAACGCCTAGTTTAGCGCTTTATAACTCATCAAAAGCTTCGATTGCCTCTGATAATTTCTTAACCCCATGAATTTGCATGCCCGGGATGCCACCTTTTGGCATATTAGCAGCTGGTACAATTGCTTTCTTAAAGCCGTGTTTAAACGCTTCATTTAATCGCTCTTGCCCACTCGGTACAGGACGAATTTCCCCCGCTAAGCCAACCTCACCAAAGATAACCACATCTTTGGGTAGAGCCCGATCACGAAAGCTCGATAACAACGCCATGACTAACGCAAGATCTGCACTGGTCTCAGTGACTTTCACACCACCGACGACATTCACAAACACGTCTTGGTCTGCCATTTGTAACCCGCCGTGTTTATGCAGCACAGCCAGTAATAAAGATAGACGGTTTTGTTCGAGGCCTACAGCCACTCGACGTGGGTTAGCGAGTTGCGAATAATCCACCAGGGCTTGTATCTCGACTAATAGAGGACGAGTCCCTTCCCATACGACCATAACTGAAGACCCTGAAGTCTCTTCTTCACCGCGAGAAAGGAAAATCGCCGATGGGTTGCTCACTTCTTTAAGACCCTGCCCTGTCATTGCAAATACGCCAAGTTCGTTCACTGCACCAAAACGGTTTTTGTGACTGCGCAACGTTCGGAATCGGCTATCAGTGCCGCCATCTAGTAACACTGAACAGTCAATAATGTGCTCAAGAACTTTCGGGCCAGCGAGCGTACCATCTTTGGTTACGTGGCCAACGATAAATACCGCAACATTGTTTTGCTTCGCGTATCGTGTAAGCGCTGTCGCGGACTCACGGACCTGCGCGACACTACCCGGCGAAGACTGAACATCAGAAACGTGCATCACCTGAATCGAGTCAATAACCATAATGCGAGGTTGCTCTTTCTCAGCAATTTGACAGATCTTATCCACGTTGGTTTCAGATAACATCTTCAGGTGATCTTTTGGCAACCCAAGACGAGAAGCACGCATCGCAACCTGTTGCAGCGACTCTTCGCCCGTTACGTATAAAGTCGGCATTTGTCCCGACAAAGAGCACATGGTTTGCAAAAGCAACGTTGACTTACCTGCTCCGGGGTTACCACCAATCAATATCGCAGCGCCGGGAACGACACCGCCGCCAAGCACACGATCAAGCTCTTTAAAGCCACTGGTAAAGCGTGGCACTTCTTGCAGGTTAATTTCTGATAACGTTTGTACCTGAGATTCTGTCGCAGAACCTGCGTAACCACTTAAGCGTTCATTGCGGGCGACGGTCGGCGAAGCAGCAATTCGTACTTCCGTAATCGTATTCCATGCACCACACGCATTACATTGCCCCTGCCAACGCGGAAAGTCTGCGCCGCAATCATTACAAACATACGCTCGTTTTGCTTTCGCCATGATGCCTCAATTTTTAACAAATGTGACCAAGCACTGCCAACTGACTTGAGAACTGAATATACTCAAGGTTTACTGTGCTTAGCCGATACAATTCAAATAACGACATACTCTAACAGAAATAATGCTGCAATCTGAAATTCTCTCGCTCGCGGAACGGCTCATCCCGGTCTATGGTTCTGTAGACTTTGATTTTGTCCTTGGCCAACTGACCGAGGACGCGCCACCTTCAGCCAAAATTTTGGTCAAGATAGAATTAAACCGATTAATGGCACCGTGCAAAAAAAGCATTGATTTACGCGGTCGTGTTAACGGGGAATGCAGAAAATACATATTTGATGGCATTCCACACTGGTTAGATGATGTAGCATTCAATGCCTATCACAAAAGCACCAGAAAGTATGGTGGCTATACCGAAGGCGTCTGGGAAACGCTTATTAGCACCCGGAATAATTTTCGAGTAATGGGCAAACAAGCTGTCGAAGAACATCACTCCTCCCTATCTGAGACTCAAAACCCGTTTAGTGCCGTACCTATCCAATTAGGTTTTGACTTAAAGCGTCAGGAGAAGCGTTTAAAAGTCCAGTCACAAGTAGAAATACATCGTTCAAAAGGCCAACTGCTCCACGGTGTGAGCATTGATCTATCCAGCTCTGGCGCAAAATTCAAAGTGCCCAGCGCCTTTAAATACAACCTTGGTGAAATCATTGAGGTGACTTTTACCGACTTTGCCAGTAAATCTCAATTAGCCGGAATTGAAAAACCTCTGACTTATCGGATTCTGGCTGTTGAAGACTGCTACGAAAATGATGCCATTCGATATCTGAGAACCATTCTCCTAACCGAAACCAATGTGATCGACAGAGTCATTGATGAAGTGCTAAATAGCGATGCGAAACGCACACGTCATGATAATCAGGATAAAATCATTCGGGCTCGTACGCGCGGATATGAGCATTTGGCTCTTAAACACACCAGCAACTTGCCGCTGTTCTTTCAAGGCAGCGAGCTCAAACTTGCCATGCTAACGCCGAATAATCAAAAGCTATGGCAATACTGGCACGATGAACGCAACCAACAAGTTTTTGGGGCCCTGTTCCATGAAGAAAGAATGACATCGCTGATTACACCGGGAGTAAAAGGCACCACTAACGTTCTCTATTCATTTACTCACGAGCACGATAACAAAACTTATTTCTATTCGATGCTGAGACCTGAAGCAACCAGAGAGCAACGCCAACTATTCTGGCATTTAGGAGCAAAGCGAAAAAGCTGGCGAGTTTTCCGCGTGTCTATCTTTGAACTTTCCGAGCAAGAAAAAGAGGAGCTCGCCTCATTTTCATCTGAGCTGGCAGAAACCTCGAATTTACTCACTCATGTGGGGATCTTGCAAGAAATCTCGGACGAAGCTTCAGGACAAGACTATCTGTTAACCGAAAAACCTCGTTTGCCCTCAAACACCTTAAATGCGTTTCGACATCCGAGACGAATAACCGGCCAACCCAAAGGGATGTATTTTGATGCGCAATCTCGGCGTAAAGAGCCTCGCTATCGATTTAAAACGCCACTCGCGTTAATGTCGGGGCAATTAAATAGTTCGGGATACAGTGTTGATATTTCGAAGCGAGGACTCGGAATTCAGCTAGAAACTCCAGCCTCCTTGCGCGCAGGTCAAGAGGTCGCCATTAACTTTCGTGAACTGCAATTGTACGATAGTAACTTGCCGCTATCCGACGTGCCTTATCGAGTCGTGCGAGTCAGCCCCGATGGTCATAGAGTTCAATTGGTCATTGGTCAAAGCAGCAAAGCTCGTCGAGTGATCGCATTTCTTAATAAAGTCATTGAGCATAATAAGAACAAGTTGGTTCAGCAGGCAGATGTGCTGCCAAGCCATGAGCTACTGGAGAGGCTGCATAGTACTATTCTTTCCAGAAGCCTGAGTTCTCCAATCTTCATTAGTAAAACTTCAACGGGGTCATTTAAAACACCAGTTATTGGTGTAAACCTGCCCTTGCCCAAACATGTTGAGATTTTTGCTCAGATTGGTCATGACAATAAGTTTATTCTGGATCCGATCTTTAAAGGTCGTACGAGCACTCTGATCGCAGACCTAATCAAACGTATAGAAGGCGTTCAGGAAAAACACGAAGACATTTACATCAGCGCTTCAAAAATCGGTAACAAGGTTACTGGTATAGAGTCCAAGCTGCATCAGGATTTTAGCAGCCTGAAAGAGCGCATTCAGTTTATAAAAAAAGCGCGCATGATGGGCGATTTCTATGTTCTGCGTCTCTCTACCGCGCCTATTTTTGAACCCATGACCTCTCTACTGCAAAGAGACTTGAGTGAGTTAACCCAGTTTAGTGTGCATCAGGCAAGCAAACTAGAAAAGGAGCTCACTGCACTTATCGGTTACAGTGAGTTTGAAGACATCACGGAAGAAGTACTCGTTAGATTAGAGCTAACCGAATAAAAAACACCGCCCTGTTCGGCGGTGTTTCAATATTGAAGCAAGTTCGCTGTCTTTTACCAATAGGCTATGGCTTAGACTTCCAGCTAATTTTCTGTTGTTTAACCAGCGCCCCTGACAGGATACAAAGCACCCCACCCAAACCAGAGTAACGAATCGCAGATTGAGCCTGCGCCTCGACTTTCGGTTTCGCATGGTACGCTATACCCAAACCAGCAGCAGACATCATCACCAAATCATTCGCGCCGTCACCTACCGCAACCGTATTATGCTGCTCGATTTCGTACTCATCCGCTAATTCAACCAAGATATCGGATTTCACTTGCGCGTTGACGACGTCACCAAGCACTTTACCCGTGAGTTTTCCGTTGATGATTTCCAGCTTGTTCGAGCGAGCGAAATCTAACCCCACCTTATCTTTGATGTAGTCAGAGAAGTAGTCGAAGCCACCAGAAGCAATCGCGGTTTTCCAGCCCAACGCTTTCATTGTTGCAATCAGAGCTTCAAAGTCTTGCATGAATGGAAGTTGTGAGCGTACTTGTTCAAGAATAGATTCGTCAGCACCTTTGAGTTTACCAACTCGTTGACGAAGGCTCTGTTCAAAATCCAGTTCTCCTTGCATCGCACGTTCAGTAACTTCAGCGACTTCTTCGCCAACACCAGCCAACTTCGCAATCTCATCAATGCATTCAATTTGAATGGCTGTAGAGTCCATATCAAACACAATGAGCCCTGTGGTTGATAAATCAGGAACTTCATTGAGTGATGCGTAATCTAAGTTAAGGCTTTTTAAAATCGTTTCGTGTTGAGTCGTAAGTTCACCTGACATCAATGCGACTTCGTACTGACCCACCTTCCATGTTTCTAGGACCGGATTGTAAAAACCAGTATAAAAGTCAATGTCTTCAAAATGACGCGGTGAAAGGTAAGTAGAAAAAATAATCCAATTTGCTTTGGCTCTGTCCAACTGAGAGGCAAAGCGAGTTTCAGGCAGTCGATTTAAAAGTGTCGTATGTTTTCTTATAGGCAAGCTTTTTGACGCGTCCATGTATATAATCCTTGGTGACTTTGCTAAAACGTTACCTCAACAAACTAAAAAGGCAAGTCTTTGTTTTATTTTAAATGGATGAGTAAAGAGCATGAGTGAATCCTTGTTCTCAGTAAGGAATGCCCTACGAATTCTGGCGCTAATACTACTGTGTGTGATGCTATTTATCACGATAAAAAACAGTGTGGTGATCAGTAAGGGCAACGAAAAAATTCAAGCACATCAGCTTGAGACACTCACCAAGGTTTTGATCTCGCAGGCATCTTTGTCTGCCAGTGAAATGATTGTGAACAATGATCAGGAGCGATTACTGCAGTTGACGAATCAACTCGCACAAGATCGTCTGGTATTTGATGCAACCATCTATGATGCACAAGGCGTGCGCCTGGCCTCTAGTGAAGAAGCATTATCAGTACGTGAAGTTTTGGGATTAGACACCCCACTGGCAACCGCTTCAATTGGTCGACAACAACTGGTTGAGCCTGTCATTGCTGACGGTTCTGTTGTCGGTTTTGTCCGAGTGACGTTCGAAACAGGCCGTGTTACAGCGATTTCTGACCACCACTATCGCAAAAGTGATCGCTACATGTACATGATGGTCTTGATGAGTTTTGTGTGTGGCATGCTGTTCATTATGATTTTACGCAGGCAACCAATTCGCAGAAAGAAGGCGGAAAACCTCCTGCTAACCAAATAACTCACCGGTAATCAGAATTGAATAGAAAAACAGCCCGCATTGTGCGGGCTGTTTTTTAGGTGCTTAGTTGCGATTACTGGGGCTTACTCTTTATCACCAAGTAATACCGAATCCAGTGCAATCAGCATCATGTCGTTGAACGTGGTTTGACGCTCATCTGAAGTGGTTTGCTCGCCAGTTTTGATGTGGTCAGAAACCGTACAGATAGTTAGTGCTTTAGCACCGTATTCTGCTGCTACGCCGTAAATACCAGCCGCTTCCATTTCAACACCCACAATACCGTACTTGTCCATTACATCGAACATTTCTGGATCAGGCGTGTAGAAAAGCTCTGCAGAGAAAAGGTTACCCACTTTCACATCAATGCCACGTGCTTTTGCTGCATCTTCTGCGGCACGAACCATCTTGTAATCAGCAATAGCAGCGAAGTCATGGCCTTTAAAGCGAATGCGGTTTACTTTTGAATCCGTACACGCGCCCATACCGATCACAACATCACGTACTTTGATGTCTTCATTCACAGCACCACAGCTGCCAACACGGATGATCTTTTTCACACCGAAGTCTTTGATAAGTTCAGTCGCGTAGATCGAACATGATGGGATGCCCATACCGTGGCCCATTACAGAGATTTTGCGACCTTTGTATGTTCCTGTATAACCGAACATGTTGCGAACGTCACACACTTGAACAACGTCTTCAAGGAAAGTTTCTGCAATGTATTTTGCACGTAGCGGGTCACCCGGCATCAGTACTACGTCTGCGAATGCACCCATTTCAGCATTGATATGTGGAGTTGCCATTTTTTTCTCCTTAACCTTTCTCTAGCGCTCCGCGCTTAAGGCGCTGTCAGCCAGAGTCTTCTCATTTCCGACAAGCAGCACTTTCATACTGCAAACATAGAACCAGGAGCATTACGCTCCCAGTTTTTAGTATCCCGATTACAGGAAGTTCTTACCGTATTCCATTGGTGAAGTACCGAAGTAACTCGCCAACGTTTGGCCGATATCTGCGAACGTTTCGCGGCGGCCAAGAGAGCCAGCAGGCACTTTTTGACCGTAAACCAATACTGGGATGTGCTCACGAGTATGGTCTGTACCTGGCCATGTCGGGTCACAACCGTGGTCCGCGGTTAGGATAAGTACGTCGTCTTCATCCATTAGCTCTAGCACTTCGTTGATGCGACCATCAAAGTACTCAAGAGCCGCAGCGTAACCCGCCACATCACGACGGTGACCATAAGCTGAATCGAAATCTACAAAGTTAGTGAATACGATGGTGTTATCACCAGCTTCTTTGATCTGCTCTAGCGTAGCTTCGAACAGTGCTGGGATACCTGTTGCTTTCACTTTCTTAGTGATACCGCAGTTTGCGTAGATATCGGCTATCTTACCGATAGAAACAACATTGCCTTGCTTCTCTTCTACCAATTTTTGTAGAACAGTGGCTGATGGCGGCTCAACTGATAAGTCACGGCGGTTACCAGTACGTTCAAACTGACCTTTGCCCGGGCCAATGAATGGACGCGCAATAACACGGCCAATGTTGTAATCAGCGAGCTCTTCACGAGCGATTTGACAAAGATCTAATAGACGATCCAGGCCAAATGTCTCTTCATGACACGCAATCTGGAATACCGAGTCTGCTGAAGTATAGAAGATAGGTAAACCTGTCTTCATGTGCTCTTCACCCAAATCATCCAATACTTGAGTACCAGAAGCATGGCAGTTACCTAAGTAGCCATCTAAGCCAGCACGCTCGAGAATACGATTCGTCAACTCTTCAGGAAAGCTGTTGGTTTTGTCACTAAAGTAACCCCAATCAAATAAAACAGGCACACCTGCAATTTCCCAGTGACCAGACGGAGTGTCTTTACCAGAAGACAGCTCAGCCGCGTGACCGTAAGCACCGATGATTTCTGCATCTGCGTCTAGACCAGGGGCAAAGCGACCTGTTGATTCTTTATGTGCCATCGCCAAACCAAGTTTAGATAGGTTTGGAAGACGAAGTGCACCTTGACGTTTGTCGTTATCTGCTAAGCCTTTTTCACACTGGTCCGCAATATGACCTAGAGTGTCTGAACCTACATCACCAAATTCTTTAGCATCAGCCGTTTCACCGATACCGAATGAGTCTAGTACTAAAATAAATGCTCTTTTCATTGCTCGTTCCTTAGGCCCACTCGGCGAATAAGTATGGTTGAGTAGGCCTTATGTAATTACTTAATCAGTTAGGGTCTGGTGACCTAGATATCTTCTGCACGAATCTGACGGTAAACCTCTGGGGTTGGTGTATATTCACCACCAACTTTGATTGCACTGCGTAGTGCTTTTGCAGCTTCTTCCCACTGCTCTTCACTGCGAGCGTGGATAACAGCCAGAGGCTTATCACTATCAGCGACCTCACCCAAACGGATGAACTCATCAAAACCAACCGCGTAGTCGATTTCATCCGTTGCAACGCGGCGACCACCGCCCATCGCGACCACAGCCATACCGATAGCACGTGTGTCCATCGCAGAGACAATGCCTGTTTCCGTCGCATACACTGGTTTGATGATTTCTGCTTTTTCTAGGTAGTTTTCGTAGTTTTCTACGAAGTCTGCTGGGCCGCCTAGACCTGCAACCATCTTGCCGAAGCATTCTGCCGCTTTGCCGTTATCGAGCACTTCCATCAGTTTCGCACGTGCGTCATCTGTATTTTCTGCCAGCTTACCAAGCACCAACATTTCCGCACACGACGCCATTGTGACTTCAAGCAGACGTGGATTACGATATTCACCAGTCAGGAAACGAACCGCTTCACGCACTTCAACCGCATTACCGGCTGAAGACGCTAGAACCTGGTTCATGTCTGTCAGGATTGCTGTTGTTTTTGTGCCAGCGCCATTTGCTACCGCAACGATAGATTTGGCTAGCTCTTCTGATGCTTCATAAGTTGGCATGAATGCGCCCGAGCCGACTTTTACGTCCATCACTAGAGATTCCAAGCCCGCAGCCAATTTCTTAGAAAGAATGGACGCCGTAATTAACGAGATGTTATCAACGGTAGCCGTGATATCTCGGGTCGCGTAAACACGCTTATCGGCTGGAGCGAGATCGCCCGTTTGGCCGATAATCGCAACGCCAGCGTCTTTCGTCACTTGACCAAATACGTCGTTAGTTGGCGTGATGTTGTAGCCTGGGATTGACTCTAATTTATCGAGCGTACCGCCAGTATGACCAAGGCCACGGCCAGAGATCATTGGTACGAAACCACCACACGCCGCCACCATTGGGCCAAGCATGAGAGAGGTCACATCACCCACGCCACCTGTAGAGTGCTTGTCGACAATAGGGCCGCCAAAGTTCATGTGGCTCCAGTCGATAACCATACCTGAATCGCGCATTGCACAAGTCAGGGCAATACGCTCATCCATGGTCATTTCATTGAAGAAAATAGTCATAGCAAATGCCGCGATCTGACCTTCAGATACTGTGTTATTTGCTACGCCTTGAATAAAGAAGTTGATTTCGTCAGCAGAAAGAACTTCGCCGTCACGTTTTTTACGAATGATTTCTTGCGGTAAATACATTAGTGCCTCCCAAGCTCGATGAAAGCTTTGGTTAAAGTAGGACAGAGGTAAAACAGAGGGCGATGTTCCACCACCCTAAATTTAAAACAGACGTTAAGTTTTTATTCGTCATACCCTAAATAGTTGGCGTTGCAGCCAGGCGACAAGTAAGTTCAGCCCTATGAGCATAGGTTTTCTATGTGATTAGGGCGGCCGGCGCTCCGGTGAACTTACACAGTCAACAACGCTGCAGCGTCAAATATGACGGGTATGTTAGTACGCTGTTGGATCAGCCGTTTCGTCTGTTACTTCTAATGTATTTAACAGGTTAGTTAGCAGGCTTGATGCACCGAAACGGTAATGACGAGCATCAACCCAGTTATCACCTAAGATTTCATCTGCCATTGCCAGGTAAGCCGCTGCGTCTTCTGCAGTACGCACACCACCAGCAGGTTTGAAACCAACTGTTTCTGCTACACCCATGTCACGAATCACTTCTAGCATCATTCGTGCGTATTCTGGTGTTGCGTTCACAGGCACTTTACCTGTTGAAGTTTTAATAAAGTCTGCACCCGCTTCGATACAGATTTGTGAAGCTTTTTTGATTAGCGCTTCTTCTTTTAGTTCACCCGTTTCGATGATCACTTTAAGAAGAATGTCACCACAAGCTTCTTTACATTGCTTAACCAGTTCAAAGCCCACTTTCTCATCGCCCGCCATCAGTGCACGGTATGGGAACACTACGTCAACTTCGTCTGCACCGTAAGCAACCGCTGCTTTTGTTTCAGCAACTGCGATCTCGATGTCGTCGTTTCCGTGTGGGAAGTTAGTCACGGTAGCAATGCGAACTTCTGGTGTGCCTTGCTCACGAAGTGTCTTCTTAGCAATAGGAATAAAGCGAGGGTAAATACAGATTGCAGCCGTGTTGCCTACTGCTGTTTTCGCGTCATGACATAGTGAGATCACTTTTGCATCAGTGTCGTCATCATTCAGCGTAGTTAGATCCATAAGTTTTAGTGCACGTAGTGCTGCTGCTTTTAAATCGCTCATTTCTATCTCCGATCAATATTCAAAAAATTCACTACTCAGCCTTACATCGCAACTCTAACTATAATCAATGAGTTGAGATTGTGTAAAAAATGACTCAGTAGTCTATTAATGAACGGACTTGGTTCCATGAAGACTCGGCATATACAGCGAAAATTTCTTATGCCAATTGCTATCCTTGTCACCGCACAGTACCAATTTGGCCTATGGCACAACAATCTATGATTGCGGTGTCTTTACTATCATATCTCTCCAACAAAATGCCGTTGAGATCTAATATTTCAGGGTAATTCATTTACCCATCGATTAGGTTGTATCCACCTTGTGATGTCTACATTATAGATATTCATCGCAAAACTGTAGCACCAAATAGAGCGCAAACGGTTTGTATCTCAAAATTTCCAGGTTTCTATTCTCTAGTCCGTCAGTTAAGACCCCTTACATTTGACGCACTAAAAATTTTCAGCCCTGAAAACGAAAAAAGCCCCGCAGCAATTTCTTGCTACAGGGCATGATTTAATATGGCGTCTATATATTAAAAACCAGTTCTAAATTACAGAGCTGCTAGGCTTAAGCAGAAGCCTGCAATTGTCGCTGCCATTAGGTTAGACAACGTACCAGCTAGTACTGCTTTAACACCCATGCGAGCGATATCTGGACGACGGCTTGGCGCTAGACCACCCAGACCACCTAGTAGGATCGCGATAGAAGAAAGGTTCGCGAAGCCACACAGTGCAAATGAGATGATAGCCGTAGTCTTCTCAGACATTACTTCACCAGTTGCTGCGATTACTTGAGCGTTTTCACCGATGTAAGGCGTGAAGTTCAAGTATGCAACGAATTCGTTCACTACAATTTTCTGACCGATGAATGAACCAGCAGTTACTGCTTCAGCCCATGGAACACCGATTAGGAATGCTAGTGGAGAGAACGCGTAACCCAGGATTAGCTCAAGAGTCAGCTCAGGCATACCGAACCAACCACCGATGCCGCCTAGCATACCGTTAACAAGAGCAATCAGACCTACGAATGCGATTAGCATTGCACCTACGTTTAGTGCTAGTTGTAGACCAGAAGCTGCACCGCCCGCTGCCGCGTCGATTACGTTAACAGGTTTGTCGTCACCGCCGTCCATTGCCTCTTCGATACTTTCATGAGGCTGATCAGTTTCAGGGTGAAGAATTTTAGCGAATAGTAGACCACCAGGTGCTGCCATGAATGATGCTGCAACTAGGTATTCTAGAGGTACACCCATTGATGCGTAACCCGCTAGTACACCACCAGCAACAGAAGCTAGACCACCACACATTACCGCGAATAGCTCTGATTGAGTCATTTTTGGAACGAATGGACGAACCACAAGTGGCGCTTCAGTTTGACCTACGAAAATGTTAGCTGCTGCTGACATTGATTCTGCACGAGAAGTACCAAGCGCTTTCTGTAGTGCACCACCAAGAATCTTGATAACCCATTGCATAACGCCAATGTAGTACAGAACTGAGATCAGAGCAGAGAAGAAGATCAGTGTAGGAAGAACACGGAATGCGAAGATGAAACCACCGCCACCGAATACTTCGAACATCTTGTTAGAAACAAGACCACCGAACAGGAATGATGAACCATCGTTACCGTAGTTGATAACGTTAGATACACCACTAGAGAAACCGTTTAGTAGATCACGGCCCCAAGGCACATAAAGAACAAATGCACCTAATGCGAATTGGATAGCGAATGCACCACCCACAGTTCTAAAGTTGATAGCTTTGCGGTTAGATGAGAATGCTAGTGCGATAGCAAGTAGCACAACCATACCAACCAGGCTCATAAACAGGCTCATAGTTTATGACTTCCTTATAAGTTATTTATTGGCGTGTAACAAAATGGAGCTATAAAAGCGGGGCAATTATACTCATGCATCATCAATTAAAGTAATGCCGCCCTCACACTTTCCCATAAGATTCATTATTGATTCACCAATCTTTGTGATAGAACTCACAATAAAAAGGAAAACGTTTTCGAATCTAAACAGTTTCTTTGAATTCTATTCACATATTGAGAAGGCAAAATTGCTATTTTTCCACAGTTGCGACGCAATCGATTGCTTTTCTCCTCTACGCAACTCTACGAGCACATTTAATACATGAATGAGTTTCGCCGGGTGGTTGGGCTGCCCCTGATATCCAAGTATAGGCATATCTGGAGCGTCTGTTTCGATAAGTAGGTTTTCTAGGGCTAATTTTTGAATTGCGTCGCGGGTTTTTTGGGCTCGTGGGTAGGTAATAGTTCCCCCTACACCGATGAAAAAACCTAATCTGACCCACTCCATCGCTTGCTGATAGCTACCAGCAAAAGCATGTACGACACCGCCTTTAGGTAGCTTCGCCGCTTTGACCATTTGAATAAGTCGATTGTGCGCTTTTCGGCTATGTAAAATGACCGGAAGGTCGAAACGTCTGGCGAGCTCAAATTGAGTTTCAAGCACCTTTTCTTGCAACTGAGGATCGACGTCAATCGCAAAATCTAATCCGCACTCGCCTATTGCAACGCACTGTGGCGGCTTTTGTTTGAGATAATGCTCCAACTCAGCAAGGTGCTGCTCAAAATTCTCTTCCAGAAAATACGGATGGAACCCGAGCGCATAATATAAGTGGGAATGTCGCTTGGCTAAGGTTTGAATGCGTGACCAGTTTGAAGGTCCGACTGAGGGTATCAGGATTCGGCTCACCCCTTGTTCTTGAGCAAGAGTCAGGTTGTGCTCAAAATCATCCTGAAACACGTCAAAATCAAAATGACAGTGCGTATCAAAGAGCTTCATCTTGTGACTTTCTATTGCTCTCGGCAGATTTCGGTGCTGCGTTTGGCTCCTCACTCTGATGAGCAGGATCTTTTCTATAAGGCACACAACTGCGTTTTTGATCCGGCGTGAGCCCCATCTCTTTGCACCAGTCGTCGTAGCGCTTAATGCCTCTTTTCAACCAATTCATTTTTACTCCGCTATCTCTAATCACTTATTTAACTTTAATGGATATAGTCCAATCCACATCATTTCTGCTGATATAAAAACGCCCTTGACTAAGTCTATAGCCAAGGGCGTTTTAAAATCCAGTCGCGGTGTAAGCGAGCTTCAGTTAACGTCGATTAGTGCTCGCGAGTCGCACGGAAATCAACATCCGGGAAGCGCTCTTTCGCCAGGTTCAGGTTAACCATTGTCGGCGCGATGTACGTTAAGTTGTCACCACCATCGAGTGCTAAGTTGCTCTGATTCTTACGTTGGAACTCATCCAGTTTCTTCGCGTCGCCACACTCAACCCAACGAGCCGTTGCCACGTTTACGCCTTCGTAGATTGCTTCTACGTTGTATTCAGACTTCAGACGAGCCACAACCACATCAAACTGAAGCACACCAACCGCACCAACGATCAGATCGTTGTTTTGCAGTGGACGGAACACCTGTACCGCACCCTCTTCCGACAACTGAACCAAACCTTTCAGCAGCTGCTTCTGTTTTAGTGGATCTTTCAGACGAATACGACGGAACAATTCCGGTGCAAAGTTCGGGATACCAGAGAACTTAAGTGATTCACCTTGCGTGAAGGTATCACCAATCTGGATAGTACCGTGGTTATGCAGACCGATAATATCACCAGCGTAAGCGTGTTCTGCACGTGAACGGTCACCAGCCATGAAGGTTACCGCATCAGAGATACTTACTTGTTTGCCTAGACGAACGTGGTTCATCTTCATGCCTTGAGTGTAAGTACCCGATACGATACGCATAAAGGCGATACGGTCACGGTGTTTTGGATCCATGTTTGCCTGAATCTTAAATACGAAACCAGAGAACTTCTCTTCTGTCGCTTCAACTTCACGCTCAACCGCTTGACGCGTTTTCGGCGCAGGCGCCCACTCTGTCAAACCATCCAACATGTGGTCAACACCGAAGTTACCTAATGCCGTACCAAAGTAAACGGGTGTTAGCTCACCAGTCAGGAATGATTCCAGTTCGAACTCTGGACAAGCACCCATTACGAGTTCAAGCTCTTCACGTACGCTTTCTGCCAGATCTGCACCGACTTTTTCATCCAGTTCTGGGTTATCCAAACCTTTGATGATGCGAACTTCCTGAATCTCATGACCATGGCCAGATTCGTAAAGAATCGTCTCGTCACGGTGAATGTGGTACACACCTTTAAACTCTTTACCACAGCCAATCGGCCAGGTAATTGGCGCACACATCATGCCCAGTTCGTTTTCAACTTCGTCCAAAACTTCCATTGGATCACGAACGTCACGGTCAAGTTTGTTCATGAAGGTGACAATTGGTGTATCACGAAGACGCGTAACTTCCATCAGTTTACGAGTACGATCCTCGACACCTTTCGCTGCATCGATAACCATCAAACAAGAGTCAACCGCGGTTAATGTACGGTAAGTATCTTCAGAGAAGTCTTCGTGCCCCGGAGTATCCAGCAGGTTAACCAGACAATCGTTGTAAGGAAACTGCATCACAGAAGTGGTTACAGAGATACCACGTTCCTTTTCCATTTCCATCCAGTCAGATTTAGCATGCTGAGCATTACCACGACCTTTAACGGTACCTGCTTTTTGGATCGCGTTTCCGAATAAAAGTACTTTTTCGGTAATGGTTGTTTTACCCGCATCCGGGTGGGAGATGATAGCAAAGGTCCTTCGCTTATTGATTTCATTAAGAAAATCTTGGTTTGCCATGTATAAATTCTTTTAGTTTGTACACGGATTTGTACACACTTTTGGAAGTACTCTCTTTTCAGTTCTTCGCTTGTCAAATCCGTCGTGTTAATCGTAATTGGCCGCTATTTTCGCTGATCTTGACTTTATAAACAATCAATGGTTATCTAATCGGTTACCATTTACTCTCAGCGTGCGCCAATGCTCAGTTGTAGCTGTTTGCAATCGTTGCTTCTTCAGCTCATGAACAACTGTGGCTAAACCACAAATTCCTTCGCTACCAGAAATCGATGATAGCTTGTCGTACTACACCGATGATGGTGCAGTTGCCGTTGATCGGTATTGCAGGGTATTGCGGGTTCAAAGGTTTTAGGTACTTCTGTTCACCATCAATAACTAACTGCTTAAAGGTTGCTTCTTTCGAATCATCCAAACGCGCAACAACCAATGAACCTGAAGAGTAAGGTAACTCAGGATCAACAACGATCACTGCCCCCTCAGGTATGGATTTTTTTCCGCTTGGATTTTCCATACTGTCGCCTTTTACGCGAAGTGCGAAACAACCCTCATGTGCTTTCCCAGTGACTTCACGCCACTCCTCAGCATCTTCATGGGCAAATCCCTCCGCTATTTCAGTCCAATCACCGGCCTGAACCCAGTTAATGAGAGGAATTCTTCCCTTAATATCAGGCCCGACTTCTACATTACCGACCCCCAAGCCAATCTCGCCATCACCTGTGGCGAGCCAATGAGCATTCACGCGAAGCGCCTCCGCGATCTGCATGGTGTAACGAGACCTAGCCGATTTACCAGAGCAAATCTGGCTGATCGACTGCTGTTTGATACCAATGCGACGAGCCAACTCAGACTGAGTCACCCCAGTAAGCTGCAAGGCATGGTTTAGTCGTTCGGATAAAGTTTTCATAAGCCCGCATTCTACAAATAAAACTGTAGTCTTTCAACAATTTTAACTGTTGACTTGTCTACAGTTTAAACTGTAACATTCAATCTTGTAACAGTTATTATTGTAACAGGAGACGGTATGGAAGTGTTCAACACGACACAAAAACATCTCCGCCGTGCCATTGACTTGGTCGGCGGGCAATCAGCATTAGCACGAGCCATCAACTCAAAACAGCAAAACGTCTGGTTTTGGTTGAATAAATCAGGGCGTGTTCCCGCTGAATTCGTTTTACCCATCGAACAAGCTACGCAAGGACAGGTAACCCGATCTCAGTTAAGACCGGACATCTACCCCGAATGCCCAAGCGAACTGAAAGCCAGTAACCAGTAGGATTTAGGGCAAGTAATGGTCAGCATTTTACGTAAACACAAAAGCGAGTACCTCCATGCGTGATTATGGCAAGGTCTATACCCGCTTTTGGCTAAAGCAAAATGTTTTGTCCTGGAGTGACTCAGCGAAGTTGCTAGGACTGTATTTGCTTACATGCCCGCATTGTAATTTGCTTGGCTGCTTTCGATTGCCGATTGGTTACGTTGCTTCTGACTTGAACTGGGATGAGCAACAGGTTGCCAAGGCGTTAAGTGAGTTAGAACAAGATCAGTTCCTGATTCGTTGCGAGGAATCTGGTTGGACTTTGATTCGAAGCTTTCTGAAGCACAACCCAATCGAAAACCCAAACCAAGGTAAGGCAGCCTTTCGGTTGCTTAAAGATGTACCTGCCGACTTCGTTGGTATGGCATCGCTTTTGAAATCTCTTGCCGCTTTTCAAGCTCGGCTACCAGAAGAATTTTCATCATTGTTTATGCCTGATGGCAACCCGGTAAGGGACTCTCAACGGTCGGATGACTCTGAGGGAAGCAATAAACCAACAGTTAAAACTGTTGACCACATACAGTTTGAAGACTTCTGGGATGTACAAATACGCAAAGAAAAAAAAGCGAAAGCCAAAGAAGAATGGCTACGCATGGGCCTCAATGAAGACCATGAACTCGCCTTGGAAGTGCTAACACGCTGGAAAGAGCAACGAGAAAACCGATTGCAGTATCAAGATCGGACTAAGACCCCTATGCCACATAACTGGCTTTTAAACCGGCAATGGGAAGACGAGTACGTTCGCATTGATGAAGTACAGCAATCATCGACGAGCCTAAAGGGCAGCAATCACCAATTGAATATTGAAGAAAGCAATCGCCGCATTGCTGAAAGCTGGGCCGGACCGGGTATTCGGGAGGTTCGTTCAAGTGCAGGAGGTTGATAAACGCGAGTTTGCTGAAGTTTGGGGAGCTGCTTGGGCCATGTATGGCAAAAGCGTATCACCACAATTGCTATCCATCGCATTTGAAGCCCTTCGTGCTTATAGCATTGAAGAAGTGCGAATCGGTCTGACTCGGCATATTCAATCACCGGATACTGGGCAATTTTTTCCAAAGCCCGCTGACGTCATCAAGCATATCGACGGCAACTCGGGCTCAAGAGCCATGGTTGCTTGGAACAAAGTTGACAAGGCTGTTCGTCAGGTTGGCGCTTGGACATCAGTGATGTTTGACGATGCGCTTATCCACCGCGTGATTTCAGATATGGGTGGATGGGTTGAACTCTGCAAGGTTGATGACAGGGAATACCCCTTTAAGCAAAAAGAGTTTTTAACACGCTACCAGGCTTACTTGCTACGGGACGAAGTGGGTGAATACCCAAGGCTATTACAGGGTATTGCAGACCATCAGAACCAGCAAAAAGGATTTGATATGCAAGCGCCTGTTGCCGTAGGCGACTGGTCAAAAGCGGCACAAGTTTATACGAGAGGCATCGCCGACTTTAGCGCAGTGCCATTAAAAAGAATAAGCCCGAAAGCCATTCAGGCGCTTCTCGGAAATCAATTAGAGGACAAAAATGAAAACGATTAAAGCAAAAACCATTGCCCTAGTGATAGCCATGTCCGCAAGCACTTCAGTCTATGCGTTTCCGGGCTATCAGTGGGAAAAAGCAGCACAAAGTGTTGGTATTGATCCAGTCATGCTCTACGCCGTTGCCTTGGCTGAGTCGGCCTCACATCGAGGTCTTAACATGACCAGTCCATGGCCATACGCAATTCGCAATGGTTCAAATGCAACCTACGCCAAATCTAAGACAGAAGCGGAGCAACTGTTAAACCAAGCACTGCAAGAGAGTGAAAAATACCAGCTCGATATTGGCCTAATGCAAATCAATTTGCATTGGCATGGGCATCGGGTGAGCTCAGCGGCGGAACTGCTAGATCCCATCACCAACCTTACCGTCGGCTCCAGTATTTTGGCCGAAGCAATCAAGTCTTCACCTAACGATTTAGAGCTTGGCATAGGCCGCTATCACAGTTGGAACGAAGAGCGTGCACGCTGGTATGGGCAAAGAGTGCTTTCTATTTATCGCAATATTTTACATGAACTGGAGGTCCGTCAATGACAACCAATCAACAAGACTTCTATCAATTAAACTTGGCGTACCTGCACGCAGCACGGGAATTGGCGCGCATTGATCCGCAAGAGGCTGTCTTGCGCTTTGGACTTACACGCGATGTGGTTGATGCTCTGATTAATGCTGGTGTTGACGACCTGCAACGAGTGGCGACCTCATCATTCATGCTGTTTCAACCAAGGGGTAACCAAAGCCAACTGATTGAGATGGTGAAGAGCAAAGGCACAGGTATCCCAAGAATCGCTTATTTATTATCAACCCTAAACAACAAGGGGGATGCATGATTGATAACCTGTCCAAAAGTGAGCTGTTTACCCGAGCCTCGCTGCTTATTAAATACGGATTTCGAACAACCATTATCGCGCTCGATACAGGTTTGCCAATCCACATTATCAGAAGGCTCCACAAAGAAGTGACTGGCAAGTCACCTTGTCCTGGTCAATTGCCAGAATCTGATGCCATCGTCAAAAGCAGAAGAGCATTAGTTGAAGGCTCCCTGCTTATGGCGCTTTATGTCAATATTGGTGGTGATAATGTCTACAAGCAATTAAATATCGATGCTTTGATGAAGGCTTACGATGCGTATTTGGTTGCAAGAAAAGAAGCAGATCTTCCAGCTGAGATCCCCTGGAAAAAACTGACCATCAATGAAGGTTGGGTTCTAGCTCGTGATTTAAGATCACAGCTAGCATCCTTACACCGGTGTCGATGCGGCAGTCTGTATTTGACGGTATCTCAACAGCGCATTCAGCTTAAATGTCCTGTGTGCGAGATTATGGCCGAGCAAACCACTAGAGCACTTTTTGAGAACTAAAATGCTGATGCATGATTTGATTGTGCACCGCCCGTGCACTTTGAGAGTACTAAGATGATAAAATTACTTAAATCTTTACCAGCACGCTGCTGGTTTATATCACTGGGGCTTTTTCTGGCGACTTTGGCTGCGGCTCATTTTTTTCCCTCAGAAATATTAACGGCATCTGCCAAGTTAGCGGCTTTGCCATTTCTGATTTGCACCATCGTTTTTTTCAGCTACTTGGGATTCAAAGCAATTGCTAGTCCTATCGGCCTTATAACCATCACCACTATGTTTTTAGCAATCGCATATTGGCAAGCGAGTTGGACAATTTTATGTGTCGGTTTAGCCTTCTTAGGCTTAAGCGGACTAATCCATTTATTTCAAAGACAACTGAAAGATACCGGTCGAGAACTAAGCCTGAGCGAAAAAAAATATTGGTACTGGGTAAACGAATTTGCAGATGGTCGCTCATCTATCCTCCCTAAAAAAACAAGGTCATAGTAAATTGACTGCTTTTTTACTTATACTCAAAAAATTGATTGGCACTTTCGTACTACGAATGAAAAATGCCATTTCCATCAATGAATACGGATCAACTCAAGTTCGTTACCCAGCACAACAGGACAGTTCTTTGACATCCTTGTTAAAGGTTTGGGCGCAGAGCTTCAAACCCTCCACCATAGTCAGGTAAGGGAAAAGCTGGTCGGCTAATTCCGTCACCGTCATACGGTTGCGGATCGCCAGCGCCGCACTCTGGATCAGTTCTCCACCTTCATGCGCCAGAATCTGCGCCCCGATCAGGCGGCCAGTGGCTTTTTCCGTCACCAATTTGATAAAACCATCGGTCTCGAAATTCGCCAGTGCGCGCGGCACGTTCTCCATCTCCAATACACGACTGTCGGTTTCAATGTCTTGTGCGTTGGCTTGCTCTTCCGTGAGCCCAACAGTTGCCACCTGGGGATCGGTAAAAATCACTGCTGGCATGGTGGATAGATCCAGTTTGGCGTATCCGCCCGTCATGTTGATGCCGGAACGGCTACCGGCGGCCGCGGCGACATAGACGAATTGCGGCATGTTGCAGCAGTCTCCGGCGGCGTAAATACCGGGAACATTGGTTTCCATGCGTTCGTTAACAACGATTTCGCCCTTTTTGTTGGTCGTAACACCCACCGCGCCCAGATTGAGTTGGCAAGTATTGGCGTGTCGCCCGGTGCTTACCAGCAAACGATCGCAGCGTAGATCGCCCGCGTTAGTTTCCAATGTAAATTGGCTTCCATCGTGGGTCACCTTGGTAGCTTGCGTACTGTTTAATACTCGAATGCCTTCTTTTTCAAAACATCCGGTGAGTTTTTCACCGAGCAAGGGATCTTCCCGATAAAGCAATGTATGTCTTGCTAATATGGTGACTTCACTGCCTAAACGGCGATAAGCCTGGGCAATTTCCAGCGCTACAACCGACGAACCAATCACGACCAGGTGCTGCGGCAATTCCTGAGCAAACAGCGCTTCGGTAGAGGTCCAATAAGGTGTTTCAGTTAAACCATCAATAGGAGGAATGGTTGGCGTGGAGCCGGTAGCGATCAGGATTTTATCGGCGTGAACTGCCTGCTCGGTTCCATCATTTTTTCTGACTATCAGGGTGTTGGCATTTTTAAATTGCGCCCAACCTTTAAGTAAACTAAGCGCAGGATTTGTCTCCAGAATATTCTGGTACTTTGCCGCGCGCAGCTCTTCGACCCGAGCGGTCTGCTGCTGAGTCAACAAGGCTCGACTCAATTGGGGCGCATGATTTTCCAGTCCGGTAAAGGGATTATTGCGTTGCTGCTGAGCCAATTGAGCGGCGCGGATTAGAATTTTTGAGGGTACGCAGCCGACATTCACGCAACAGCCGCCAATCACATCGGCTCCCTCAATAAGAGTGACCTTGGCACCACCTTCAGCGGCTTTAATAGCGCAGGCAAAAGCGCCGGAACCCGTACCGATAATCGCCACGTGTTGAGTTTGGTTGCTTTCAGTGTTGCTTGCATTTTCGTTGTCACAGCAGTCGTTCGGTGAAGTAATTTCTTTTGCAGTGCCAGTGGATTCTTTTGCGATATAACCGAGAGCTTCTATTGCTCCAATGAGAACGGTTACGCTGACCCCACCGTTCGTGGTGATCGTTGCTCTGGCGTTTTCATAAGATATTTCAACCTTATTAACGCCTTCGATCGCATCGAGTGCTTCTTTAACGTGGGCGACGCAACTTGGACAGGTCATCCCTTCTATCGATAGTAAGATCATTCGTTTTCCTCAAATAGTAGTCAGGCATTGCGTCGTGTTAAACAGCACAGCTGTCATCATCACAGCGTTTATTCGCCGGTGAAAAAATATCCCAAAGCGATACGGCAACCATCAGGCCTAATGCTGAATAGGTGACATAGCTGCTCCAGCCGTACTGGAAAAACGGATAGAGCGATAACAGCAATAAAATGGGGCCGGCCACACCCAGCGCACTACGGTGCCATTGCCGGTGGCTGAACCAGCCAAGTCCGTTGAGTACCAAGGCAATCCAGGCAAACAGGGGTAATAGCGTGCTAACAAACAGACCTTCCCATTGGCTGAGAAAACCCAGTCCTACCGCAGCGCCCAGACTGGCAATGGCCGGGAAACACATGGCGCATCCCATAGCAGAAACCAGCGCGCCCAATGAGCTAATCTTATCGCCGAACCGGGTCAGTAACCGTATTAGCATTTCTATGCTTTACTCCTTGAGCGTTGACGGATAACCCGCGTTAGTGGTGGCTTCGGTCAGTGCTTTTACCGTGGTTTTTTCGTCGTCGAAGGTGACCACCGCCAGTTTGGTCTTAAAGGTCACTTCGGCTTTACTGACGCCATCGACTTTTTGTAAGGCTTTTTCCACGGTAAAGGGACAGGTCACACAGTTCATGGTTGGGACTTCCAAAGTAACTGTTTTCGGGGCAGCTAAAGCGTTCAGGCTGGTCAGTACGAACAGGGACATTAGGGCGAGTGTTTTCATAATTTTCTCCAAGAGCAAGCCATAAAGATTTAATCAAAATAAAAGGTTAGAAATCGTCATCAGGCGAACCAGACAATCCAATAATTACTGGTGACTAAAACCAACGCAGTCAGTGCCGTTAACCAAAAGATCACCTGCCGACGTTTTCGCACTTGAGGAACTGCACAGGCGGTGCCTGGCTCACAGTCCTCGACGGGGCGATAGACCTTCCAGCCTGCGAAGCCAAATAAGGCTAAAACCAGCAGGATAAAAATGGGACGATAAGGTTCTAACAAGGTTAAATTACCAATCCAGGAGCCACTCACGCCTAGCAGCAACAAGACGAAAGGACCAGCGCAGCAAAGACCAGCGCCAATAGCGGCAATAACACCGCCGATGATTGGAAAGTTGGGATTACTTTTTGACATAACTCACTCTACTTATCGTACTTTAGTAAAACAAGCTTAAACCCCGTACCCAACTACGGAGTCAAGATAAAATTTGACTCATTATTAATCTTCAGGAAGTAGGGAATCAATAATGGGACAGTGGGATTGGTTAGTATTAGAATTACACTCATTCAATAATTCTGTGAGAACGGTTTCTAAGCGGCGAAGACCTGCTATTTTGGCTTTCACACTTGCAAGCTTGTGTAAAGTCATTTCTTGCACTTCTATACAGGGAGTGTCATTAAGGCTGAGTAAATTGGAGATTTCTTCCAAAGTGAACCCAAGATCTTGGGAACGTTTAATGAATTTTATTCGGTTTAATGTTGCCAAAGGATAAAGTCGGTAGCCTAGATGCGGTTTTTCAGGTTTTTCTATAAGACCACGTCGTTCGTAATAACGAACAGTCTCAACATTGATACTAGCTTGTTCGGCTAATTTTCCAATTGTGTACATGTGTTATATTTCTCCGTATCTAAGTACGGAGAAATATATCCCTATCTACGTAATTAAGCCATAAAACTTCGTTAGCCTTGAGCTTCTACTCCTTGTTTTATTTATTTCCTGATGCCTGGTTATATGCCCTAATATCGATCAAGTTGTTCTGAGCATAATCTCCCGCAAGGGATGCATTTGAGATCACTGCAATCTGCTTATCCACAAATGCTTTATCTTCATCAGACACACTGTCAGAGATGTAAGCGCCACTCTCATCCTTTTGACGATACTCATTTAGCATTTGCTCCCTTAGACCAAGCATTTCAGGCGACCAACTCGATGAGTCTTCAGAGTTGAAAACGCGCCCCGCCAAACCTTCATTGAAAGCTTGAGCGAAAACTTGACTTTGAATCGGGGTCAATCCCATTCTCTGCCCTTCGCTGTATGCTTCCTGTTTAAAATCATCAGCATACTGCTCTAGAAACTCACCATATCGATTGTTAACTGCCGCACCGAATGCCCCCGCCAACATGGCTTCAGACTTAGTGCCCCAGTTTACTTCGGAGGCATACTGCGAACTCGATCCACTGTATGCATCATTAAACGCCGTCAATGGGTTTTCCAAAGAGGTTCCGGCATCAACGGCGGCTTTTAAGCCATCCCAGGTTGATTTGCTGGCCACAGTAGCGTTGTGCAAGAAACCTCGTGAGCCAGGATCTTCAAGCGCTTGTTCTTTGTAACTCTCATAGTCTTCGCCAAAGTGATTCAGGGTATGCAGAGCTGCATCAGTATGCTTGCCACTGAAATCACCAATAGCACTGGCGCTGTTGAAGAACATTTCAGCACCAGAAACTCCGCTATCATCAGCCATAATGCGTGATCGCCACTGAGATCCAGCTTCACTGTTTAGTTCAGATTGATAGGTACTTGTGTCAGTAGCTACGGCCTGTTGGGCTTGCTGCTGATGCGCATTCAACTGTCCATCTATACCAGACAGATTGGTTTGGTAAGCCGATTGAGCTGCGTTGAACTGAGTTTGAACTGTTGCTGCATCCTCGTAGCCGCCCAATACACCCGATTCAACTTGGCTTTGAGCACCACCAAAAGTAGGTGCAGCTGATGACAAGCCTTCATTAGAGCGCGGTTGAATTGATCGTAAATCGGCTCCGGTAGCCATGGCCATAACAGTCATTGCTGCTTGATAATCATTGTCTCGTTCAGCGGGCGTTGAGGAGTTGCTATAGGTTAAAGACTCCATAGCTGCGGCCACATACGCCTGATTATCATCAGGTAGCAAGCGCTGATACATTGGAAGGTTTTCACGTAATCGGTTACCTGCTTCAACATGCTGGTTCATATAGCGACCTAAATAATCCATGACTTCAGGATTATCCGCTGCTAATCGAGTTAACGTCGAACCATCCGTGTTCCTTTGTCCTGATAGACTGTAGCTGGCCTGATCAAGCTCACTAAAGCGGTTTGATGCCGTGATAACGTCTTGTGCTGAACTCTGAAGTGACTGATAGTCTTGGTTAGACAACGACATTTCAACGCCAGAACGTCTTGAATCTGAAAGGTCCTTAACCATTGCATCGCGATACTCAGCACGTCGTGAATCACTCGATGCCAAGCTTTGCATTTCCCCAGTGAGTGTATTTGCGGTCGTTGATCGAGAACTGCCTTCTGACGACTCAACTTGGCCACTAAAGTTTCCACCTAAATCCAAGCCTGCTCGTAACCGTGATATTTTTGGCACTCTTGAGGATTCGGGCTTATCGACTCCAGGCAAGTTACCTTGTCGGGAGTCATTCCCCCCTGTACCAAGTAATCTTCCCAAGAAGCCTTTATCTGCTACTTCTTTATCATCGGTATTTGTAATGGTTCCATCTCCACCGACCCTTAGGCCTCCCGATAACACGCCCGATACCAAGCCACGTACAGCGTCTTTTTTATCGTCTCCGAAACCATACCGTGTTTGCAGGTCATCAGTGACCTGATTAACAACGGCGCTAGATGCGGAATTAGAAGAACCGATCTGACGTCCAACCGAAGAAAGGTTGTCGTAACTTAGCTTTTCACCAAAGGTTCGACTCATGGTATTGCCAACCTGACGGCTAAAGGCTTGAGTTGCCTGAGTCATGGATTCTTTTGCAGAGCCGACCATTGAACCCACTGCGTTTCCGACAGAGAAACTGCTTAGTAAGTTTGACGCGCCGGTCATTGCAGAACCCGTGAGGGCTGAATTTTGGAACATTGACTGTGATTGCATCACCGGGGCATTTTTCGCGACATCTGGACTTGCCAGCTTTTCATCAATGGCATCACCGTTTTGAAGACGTCCAGCCAAGTGGGTAGCGGTTATTGCTGAGCCATACACGAGCATGAGCGAAATTGCCGGAACACTCGACGCCAACATGCCGCCAGTAGCTATCCAGGTTTGCAGCACTGAATCCATCTGCATCATCCCAGCAAAAGATGGCACTTCTGTACCTGCAAAGGCATCAAGAGCCGACATTTTCCCTGCAACGGTTAAATGAATATACAGGTTAATGATGGCCATGACAGGCATCCAAAGTTGAATCCAAAGCAGGATTAACAAGTACTTCCCAGCCATTCGCATCCCGATTTGGCCAAGGGCTATCACAAAGGCCATCAAAGGGGTGATGGCGTAAATGAATCCCTCAAAAAACGTCATCATCGGACGAACAATACTTTGGAACAGAGTCTGCTCCGCCGCCCATTGCGTATTGCGCTGCTCAATCGCTTGGTTAACCATAACGGCTGCGGTGAAAGCTTGATCATCCATATACTTGCCCGTCACGCTTTGCTCATAAATAGGCAAAAGCACCGACGCGGTCATGTACTCTTGGGTGTTAACCGAAGCCAAACCAAGGTTATTCAGTGCATTTCGGATCACGTCATCAGTGTCCGTGGCTGACGAAGTCCCCAATGAGGCTGACAGAACCTGTTTAAGCCTTGGAATGAAGGTTGATTCTGTCATGAGTTTCAGTTGGCTGTAGGCATCAGTGCAGTCCAGATCTCTACTGCTACCACTGAGCATGATGCGCGTGCCATAAATGCGCGAATCAAACCTAATCGCAGTCATCGGGTTAGGATCACTCAGCACCTGATCGAGGTTCTTTTGGCCAATGTCGATACCAATCAAGGTGCACTCTTTGATGTAGTTAAACCACGATTGCTCGATGTCCGAGCCGCCGACACGATTTGCATCACCCAACCCAGAGCGATCCATCACCTGTTTTCTCACTTTAATCAGTGACTGTAAACTGGATGCAAAGCCGTATTCCGTCATGGCGGGAGTTGAGAACGCCGTTTCAAACAATCGCGTGACTTGAAAGCCAACAGTCGAAATCGTACTGCCTGCGGCAGCAACACCGATGGGCACATTATCAACCACTCGAACTTGTCCCGTGTACGCATCCTCAATGCTCACTCGGGTACTGGGCCCAAACATGGTTGCAAAGACTAGCCATGAGACTAAAACGTGTTGAAAGTTAATCCCACGACCACCTTGCATTAAGGCCTGAACAGAGACCATCAATACCCCAATGAGCAAGCCAATCCGAACCATTGAAGTAAAGTCGCCTGTACCAGTAATCATCGCGACAGCGTTCAAGACCTGCTCTAAAAATGCCGAATCCCCGATGGAATAGATCTCCCACATGACCTATTCCCCCAGTGCCGTAGATTTAACGGTGTAATAACGCTGTTTGCGAATGGTCTGAATCACCTGGTTAAAATGCGCCAGCAATTCTTGCTCTGAGCCGTATCTTCGCTGCAACGCAGCGTACTCCTCATTGATTTGGCGACGTGCACGTTCAAGGTCTTCCGTTAATAACTTCGCATAGGCATGATCTTCCACACCGGAGGTACTTCTAGCTGCATTGAGCATGTCTTCAACCAATGCTTGGGCCATCTCAACAGCAATAAATGGCGCAGCTCTTGAAGCAAACGACCTAGCAGCCCCTTCATTTAATGCAGAAAGTGTTCGAATCATGCCCCCAATGCTCGCGGGAGCCGAGGTCATAAAAGCCTTTTCGGTGGTGCTAGCAGCCCCTGTATTTCGAGCAAATTTAAAAATAATGCCGTTACTAGAACCTGTACCAAGAAGTAAATTTTCTACCTGAGTTGATAGCCCGGTAAGAGTCACGTTAGTGATTGTTGGGTTCAGACAACCGTCTTGCGTCACTGTGTCACATCGGTACATAGCGACGTTACCGCCATGAATTAGATGCTCAATAGTCACTTTATTGCCATTCAGCCTGGTCAGTTTTGGGGCTTTACCTTGGCCATCAGCGGCATTAGCAAGATCACCAACAATGATCGAACCCGTCACCGACATAACCGCTTCAAGAAAACGGCCATCCCCCGATGCAAACCAGCTTGATGCCGAGTGACGTTTCAATGCTCGCCAAACCAAATTACCTTTAATCGTTTTGTTCACATCAGATGCCGCGACACTTGAAGCGTTCTCATATGGGTTCTTACCATTGGATTCACTCCAACTGGTAAAAACGTCTCCAGCCCCTTTAAGTGAGCTCAACATGCTGGCTTCTGTTTGCCCCTTTTTACCAAAAGCAGCCAGGGTATCGTTCACGACTCCCTGAGCCATTTGACAGGAATTGCCAAAATACTCGTTCAACTGCTGGATTTTCTTTTGCAGTGTCTCCATGTGCTGAGAGCATTTCTCACACATAGCACTGAGCGCCAATTGGAATGCGTATCCCTTGGCGTTTGCAGCAACAGAACGAAGTAATTGAACAAACTGATCTGCATTAACAAATGACAAACTTCCAGCGAACATATCAATGCCGCCACAACCGGCTTGGAATGACGGAGGCACCATAGAGACGAGGTTCTCGTTCATGATTCTGTTACGGACAACAACACTTCCGCCAGATATCACACCACGCCGTTGACTCTCGAATACACCAGGCGCAGTGGTGTTGGTCATAGAACCAAACAACTGGTTCATCTCCTGTTGCAAGCTTGCTTGGCTCATAGATGAAAAACCAATCGCACAGGCGATTAGCGATACTCGGAATACTTTTTTCATCGTTATAACCCTCCTTGTGCACGCAGATAGCGAACAAGGAACTCAGGGTCCTGTAATATCTTTTCGTTAAGCTCTTGGGCTGACATCGCGAGTGACACGCCTGGTTGAACAGGTCTGGTGGTATAGTAAGTTTGATCGTCAATCCAACCGGCTTGATGGGCTGCGAGAATGATTCGATTATTCAGTTCATCAAGGCTCATTGCACCTTGGCCAATGGGAGTGATGACATTAGGTGGATCAACTAAGAACACGGCAGGGACAGTCGTAACGGACAATGATTGAGCTTGTCCTGAATCGACTTTGAAATTGGGAAACTCTCCACCCGGTAAAGGCAAGCCATCGACAGCAATAGCAAATACCTCGAAACCGTAGTTTAAAGCCATTGATTCGATGATAGGCGCTTGAGCGTGGCAGTAAGGGCAATCCGAACGATAGAAAAAGAACAGGCCTGCTCGCTTCGCTACTTCACCTAAAGCAACGTCCCTTTGAGCGCCAGCTTCTCGATCCATCCGATTGGCAGCATAGGTTGCCAAGGGTCTACGGCTGATTTCATCCAAAACAGGATCGCCCATGACCACCTGCTGACTAACATCAGCAAATAGTGAGCCCTTATCCATCATGACGCGCTGAAGATAAAGATAGGCTCTGACATTCTCACTCGTTGGCTCATCAATTGCCTTGTCCATGAACGACTGCATGTGCTCACGAAACCAGGCAGCACTGAAGGGCTTTAGCTCGCTCTTACTGGACTCCACGACACCAGCTTCCGGCTCTATCAGCTCCTCAGGCTGCTCAGGTTCAGGAATGACCTGATACCAAAACCAGCCTTCCTGACCACGCTGATAGAATGGCCCATCACTGGCATGGGCGGGCAAGATGAATAGAAAGAAATTAATGATTGGGATGGTCACCCATAGGATGAACCAAGGTAACAAGGGGGTTCTCATTGTCAGCTCCAGAAAATCTCACATAGCTAACATGCTAAAGATCCCCGTTAGAGCGATTGGCCAGATAGATGAAGGAATCGTGTGTGTTTCTGACTAGCTGTTGTGACCAGTAACAGTAACAACAGCTAAATTTAAAGAGCCAAATTTATTATTGGACCGCTTTGAGCGATAAGTGGTCGGTCAGATGAACTCGTTTTTGGACAGAAATTACTTAGATCATTAGCTCTAATTTATTCCATTTTGATTACTATTTTTGACCGAAAAGAGCGGCTCGTTGATTTTTAATCAAATGAAAAGTGCATAGATATTCAAAAGGCAAGGTATAAACCTTGCCTTTGTTATTACTTATACCAGCCGTCAGCTAGAACCTCTGCTTGTTCTAACACAAGCTTGATGGCTTCCTCTGCGGCATCAGGTGGATATTTCCATCGACGCAGCAGTCGGCGTACTAGGTTACGCATACGAGCGCGAACGCTTTCGCGCTTTTGCCAGTCAACCGTTGCAGATTTACGAAGTTGCTGAGTAAGTTCAATCGCTAAGTTGCGTAAATCATCGTTGCCAAGCTCCCGAACTGAGGACTCGTTTTCAACCAAAGCACGGTAGAACGCCATCTCATCCACAGAAAGGTTGGGCTTATCTACCATCTCCGCATCTTCTTGCATCTCTTTTGCCCATTGAATTAGCTCTTCAATGACCTGAGCTGTTTCGATGCTACGGTTGTGGTACTTGTTTAATGTCGTCAAAATGCGGTCTGAGTATTTTTTCTCTTGCACCACATCGTTCTTCATCCGAGCTTTGACTTCATCACGCAGCAGCTTCTCAAGCAGCTCAACAGCAAGGTTCTTTTCTTTCATGTTCTTAACGTCTTCTAAGAACTCTTCAGAAAGCAAACCGATGTTAGGCTTATCTAAACCAACCATTGAGAAAATATCATCAACACCATCAGCGATCACAGCATTGTCGAGGATCTGCTTCAAAGCCGTATTGCGCTCTTCATCCGTACGCTTTTTATCAACGGTAGAGTGCTTCATAAACGCGGCTTTAATCGCAGAGTAGAAGGCAATTTCGTTCTTGTAACCACGCGTTTCATCCATGGTATTACACAATGAATACGCTTTACCTAACGCAGCCATCACATCGAGGAATCGACGTTTGCCATCGCGTACTTCTTTGCCTTTGCTATCTGTGTGTGACAAACCTGATAGATGGTTTACCGCACCGGGCAGTAAACGCAGCGCATCAGTTTCAAAGTCAGGACGATAGTTAAAAACCTTGCCATCAACTGGAGTCGCAAACATGCCACGAACGATATCAACCTTTTCCATCAGTACCGAAAAGGCTTCAGCAGTATCGACGGTTGGTTGCCCTTTACCTTGGCTATTGGTGTAGGTTTTGAGTGCGTTTTTAAGCTCATTAGCAATGCCGATATAGTCAACCACCAGACCGCCCGGTTTGTCTTTAAAAACGCGGTTTACGCGTGCGATAGCCTGCATCAGGTTGTGACCTTTCATTGGCTTATCGACATACATGGTATGGCAACACGGCGCATCAAAGCCTGTTAGCCACATATCACGAACAATCACCAATTGAAGTTCATCTTGAGTATCTTTATATCGCGCCTCAAAGAGCTTCTTGGTTTTCTTATCATGAATGTGCGGCTGCATCTTAGGTTTATCAGATGCGCTTCCTGTCATGACTATCTTGATAGCCCCTTTAGCAGGGTCATCGTTGTGCCACTCTGGCTTGATAGCAACAATCGCATTGTAGAGATCGACACAGATTTCACGACTCATCGCCACAATCATGGCTTTGCCGGGAAACGTTTCGGTACGCGTGGTAAAGTGATTCACTAAGTCCTGAGCTACTTGTTGGATACGTGACTCAGCACCGACGAGCTTTTCAAGCGTTGCCCATTGAGATTTGATTTTCTCACGGCTCGCAGTCTCTTCATCCTCACCGATCTCATCTTCGATTTGGTCATTAAGCTGCTCGATTTCAGCTTGGTTGATATCAAGCTTGGCTAAGCGAGACTCATAGTAGATTGGCACCGTAGCACCATCATCGACCGCATCTTGAATATCATAGATAGAAACGTACTCACCAAATACGCCACGAGTGTCTTTGTCGTCCATGGCAATGGGTGTTCCCGTAAAGCCAATGAACGATGCATTTGGCAGCGCATCACGCATGTATTTGGAGTAACCATAAACAAACTTTTGTGAGATGACATTGCCATTAGCGTCTTTAACGTCCACTAACTTTGATTTGTTACCGTACTGACTGCGGTGCGCTTCATCCGATACCACAACGATGTTGGCACGCGTTGATAACACTGGGTGCTCTGTTTCTTCAGCAAGTAGGGCAAATTTTTGAATGGTGGTAAAGATGATGCCGCCAGATTGACGAGAGAGCAGCAGCTCACGCAGCTTATCACGCCCGTCCGCTTGCGATGGCACTTGTTTAAGCGTTTCATACGCCATACCAAAGGTATTAAAAAGCTGACCATCAAGATCATTACGGTCTGTCACCACCACAATCGTTGGGTTGTTCATCGCAGGCTGTTGCAATAGTTTGCTTGCGCAGCAAACCATAGAGATACTTTACCACTGCCTTGCGTATGCCAAACCACACCCGCTTTACCACTTCCGGGCTTGATTTTATCTAAGCCTTTTGTCGCTTGAACTTGGTATTGCCCCATGCTTTCAGCGACTAAAGGCAGTTCGCCATCGGCCTGTTTCGCTCGCACTGTGGCTTCGACTGCTGCTCGCACGGCATGGAACTGGTGGTAACCAGCAATTTTCTTGATGACAGTGTCGTTGTCAGTTTCAAACAAGACAAAGTAACGAATGTAATCAAGCAGTAAATCAGGCTTGAAGAAACCCTTAACCATGGTTTCAAGCTGATAATCCCAGAGCGGTTTATCGTCTTCACCAGAAACAGTTTTCCATGGTAAAAAACGTTCTTTGTTTGCGGTGAGAGAGCCAACACGCGCCGTCCAACCATCACTCACCACCAAAGATTCGTTGAAAACAAACAGATCAGGAATTTCATCTTTGTAGGTTTGCAGTTGGTTGTAAGCATGCCAAATGTCCGCATGTTCGTCGGCTGGGTTTTTTAGCTCGATAACCGCAATCGGCAAACCATTAATGAACACCACTACATCAGGGCGACGGTTGCCTTTTTTTCCTGTAATGGTGAACTGATTCACCACCAGAAACTCGTTGTTATCTGGATTGGTAAAATCCATTAAGCGTGCGTGGGTGTGCTTGGTTTTCGTTTCCCCGTCTTCATACACGGTGTACTCAACAGGTACACCTTCAATCAGGTATTTGTGGAAAGCGCGGTTGCTTTTAATCAGTACTGGCGTGTCTGGCGTACTTACCGTATTCACCACCACATCCAAGCTCTCTTGTGGTAGTTCAGGGTTTAATACCTCTAAACGCTCAAGCAAGCGCTGCTTCAGCACGACTTGGTGGTAATCATCACGCTCTGGTGAATCGCCATCAGGGGCGATGTCGTAGCCATTTTTGTATAGATAACCTTGGTCTGTAAACCAGTCAAGGCAGAGCTGCTCTAGTTGGTCTTCTGTGATCATGACCACTCTCTTCCTTATTATTTATTCCAAGCACTATGAATCAAACGACCTGTTTGGTTGTAGATCCCAACCTGTTCGATGTAGTGATGAAAATCGCTATTCTCCGCGACAATTCTATTAGCCGACTGCCAATCTACGTTATTGCGTTCTTGGGCTGGTATAAGTATTTGGCTATCAAAAAGTGACTCGGTGTCGAGAATAAGCACGCCAATACCATGTAGGCTGGATAGCATTTGGAGTTCTGCTTCAACGTCACTGTTTAAGCCTGTTGCAACCAAGTAACCAAAGTTTGCCCAGCTAGAATTTGAAACCGCTTGGAAGAAGTATTTGCGCACGTTACCTTTCGTCAGGTGCTTTTTAACTTCAAACGACCATAAACGAACCGAGCTATGATTGCCGCTACGTACACAACTGCGCACAATTTCATCCCAGCCTTGGTCGAGAGGCTCAAGAGCCACTACATCAGGGTGCAACCAATGGTTCCCGCCATTCCCATGTGAGTTTTTCGACTTTCGTTCATCAATGCGCTGGCAATACAGCCCAAGGTCTTTATTCAAAAATTCGATTAATAATGGATATAAATCATGTTCATTCAATTAGCTCCATATCTACAGACATCGACCTGAATTAAAAGCAAGGACACTCAGATGCAATCCCCATTTATCGTTGAGTTAACAGAACAGAATTTTAGAGAAGTGCTTGAAGGATCAATGAACACGCCCGTTCTGATTCATTTTTGGGCCAACGCTCAACCAGAAAGCGCACAAGTGCTACCTGAGTTGCAAGCTCTCACTCAACAGTACAATGGTGCTTTTACATTGGCTCTGCTGAACTGTGAAGCTCAACCAGCGCTTGCTTCCCAATTTGGCGTGCAAGTACTGCCAACAATCGCGTTGTTTGTTAATGGACAAGCGGTCGATGGCTTAGGCGGACCTCAACCAATTGAATCGATTGGCACAATGCTACAAAAACATTTGCCAAGCCCTGACGAGCAACTATTGAAGCAAGTAAGCGAACTGCTTCAACAAGGCGAGCATGCACAAGCTCTGAACGTCATTCAAACGCTGTCAGATGAACTGCAATCACGCGGTGATGTAAAACTAGCAAAAGCCGATTGTTTGCTAGAAACCAAACAATTCGAATTAGCACAAGAGTTATTGGCAACCATCCCACTTGAGTATCAAGACAACTCTTACAAAAGCTTAATCGCGAAACTGGAACTGCATCAGCAAGCGGCTGAAAGTCCAGAATTAAAGCGCTTGGAACAAGAGTTGGCAGCTAACCCAGACAATTTTGAATTGGCATGTGAGCTAGCAGTACAATACAACCAAGTGGGTCGTGATGAAGAAGCGCTAGAGCTACTTTGGAACATTTTAAAAGTAAACCTAGGCGCGCAAGATGGCGAAGTGAAGAAAACTTTTATGGATATCCTAAGCGCATTAGGACAAGGCAACGCTATTGCAAGTAAATATCGTCGCCAGCTGTACTCCATCTTGTACTAAGCGCAGAGTTCTTCTAAAAATAAGACAATAAAGGCCGGGATTTCCGGCCTTTGTTTTTTGTTAGAAGTCGCTATACAACGTTGGTGCTGCTGGCGGATACTCTATTGGTTGCCAACGATCATTAAAGGTGTACTTGGCATAAAGCATGAAATGGTTTGGTGTATAAAACTCAGAACGTTGTACATCGACTAACGCACCAAGATACCAACGTTTGCTGACTCGCTTTTCCACCGCCGCTTGCAACGACGTACCAAAACCACCACCTTTGTCTGACTCCGCTACTGTCGATAAGTATGGCGCGTCTTCCTTAGTCCAAGAGTTAGAGACGGATGCACTCAATTGATATGACCAAGAACTGTTGTATCGGCCATAAAAGTTGATAGGTAAAGACACCGAGAAGTGACTTTGCGGGCTGTAGTAGCCACCGTGACCTAGCGTGTACTCACCCAGATTTTTGTCGTAATCAAGGTACATTAAGTTCGTACCTATACTTAAACGCTGGTCATCCGTTGCAATTAACTTGTAGTAAGCTCCACCTAGCACGCCTAAACGAGTGTTGTCCTCAACCTTTTCACCAGTCAAAACATGATACTGCAAGCTACTCCAAAAGCCGTAAGGGCCACCAATGTCCCAACTTGAGCTCAACTTCACACCAGTACGAGCAACTCCGCCCCATTTAGTCCCTTGAGGGTCAGTCGTGCCGCTAGGGACAGACATTCCAGCATAAGAAAGCGCGCTACTGGTCTCTGGGCGACGCGAAGCTTCTGCCGTCCAACCGAACTCACCCAGGTCCCCATTGATGCGCACACCACCAACCCATGTGGTATGGTCGAAACCAATTGGTGTCGTGCCGATATCGACCAACCAATCTTCAGCCTGCCAGCCCACTCCAAATGCCATACCTGATGCGTCATTTTGGAACGAAGTGCTGTCAGAATCGGTGGTTTTTTCATAATAGTCCAACTGACCTGAATCGATAGAAACATAATCGGCTTTTAGCAACAGGTGCCCATCCCAGCTCTCTATCGGGATTCGGGCTTCTATGGGCACTTGATTCGAAGTATTACGGCCATCTCGTGCACTGTAATCCCAGCCAATCATGACATGCCCATCACTCCGATCATGCAGTTTATCGATGTCCGATTTGACGTTACGAGTCAACCAGTAGTCGTCAGCAGTATCATATAGCTCGCGTAAGCTTAGGGGTTCTTTTTTCGCCTCTTCAGGTTCACGATTTTTATCCATTCGGTCACGATTTAAGGCTTGATAGGCGCGTGTTTCAGCTAACGCCCACTGTTGATTTTCCATTGCTATAGACATGCTATTGCGAAATGCTAATGCGTCAGCATCAGGCATCGCATCCAACAACTGATTTAGCGCATTAGCGTCATTTCGATAGCCTTGTTGATTAAACACCGCGGCCACTGTCATCAACTGTGCCGCAGTTAAGCTATCGCGCTTTTTATTCAAAATGAGGTGCATGTCGTGATACGTCGCTTCATATCCAGTCAAAGCACTAGCTTGCAACATGCCAATTTCTGCTTGAGTTTTAAATGGCTCAGGCTTTAAAGAAACTTGTTCATACAAATCCAACGCAAGCTTAGGCTGTTGATTAACCAGCATCAGATCCGCTTGACTCAACAGTCGACGGGTTTTGAGTTCATCAAGCTGTAATGCTTCCGAAGCACTTAAATCTTGTGTTGCGGAATTTAATGCTAAGCTCGCATACCAACTATCAAAATCTTCAAAGTGATTCAAGCTTACCATCATGCTGCCGTAAGCCAGTTTGTCATCGGTTGACCAATCTTCTGCAAACGAAATGCTTTGGAAAATCCTCTCAGCTTCCTTAACTTCATCAATGTCTAACCACGCACTCACTAGACGAGCGAGCGGTTGAATTTGACCTTGATAATCCGACTCTAGCGCACGTAATGTCGCCGTTACTGATTCAGGAGAAGCTAAGTAACGCGTTTGAATCTCTCTCAACTGAGCATCAAGCTTCAAGCGAGTTAAATTGCGCTGCATTGCGTCTGTCATGTCATGTTGTGCGATGCTCTCTAGCTCAGCGATGGCCTCATTCACTTTGAAGTCCTGCGCGAGATAAAGCGCGTAAGCAAATTTCATTTCAGGGTCATTACTAGATGTAGCCCAATTGGACATCAGCGTATCCGCGCGTACTTTGTCGCCCATTGAATGAATAACATCAGCAATATCAAGCCTTAACCATGGGGAGGTTGGTTGTAGCGCTATCAATCCCTCTACGGACGCTTTCATCGTTGCCTGATCATTTTGAGCGATTGCGATCCGCAGACGAGTCAAAATAACTTCCGACTTGATGCTCGCTATTTTTTCCGCGACCACTTTTTGCTGTGGGGCAGAGTAACTGCGCGCGAGTGCTTCCGCGCCAGACCAATCTTGCTGCTGGAGCGATTGCGATCCGCAGACGAGTCAAAATAACTTCCGACTTGATGCTCGCTATTTTTTCCGCGACCACTTTTTGCTGTGGGGCAGAGTAACTGCGCGCGAGTGCTTCCGCGCCAGACCAATCTTGCTGCTGAATACGAACATCTAAACGACCACGCAATGCAGAGCTATTGCTACTGTCCAGTTGCAAAGCTTGTTTGAAAACCTTCTCTGCCGCGGCATAATTTTCTCGTACAAGATACAAAGAGCCTAATGATGAATAAGCATAAGGTTGGGATTTATCTACTTGAATCGCTTTGTGATAAACGCTTTCTGCTTGCTTAAACTGGCCTTTTTCGACCAAGGCATCACCTTGATCAAGATACGCCCAATATTGAGACGTCTCGATTAGCGCTGCCCATTTTGAGGCCGAGTCAGGATTATGATCTAAGCGCTGAGCCTGTTTAAAGTATTCGAGCGCTTTTTGCTGCTGCCCTCTACGTAGATAAACCTTACCCATAGCACCGAGCAATTCAGGATCTCGCGGACGAGTCGTCAACGCATAACGCAGCTGAGCTTCTGCTTGGTCGGTTTTATCTTCCTCGAGCAACGTTAACCCTTTGAGCTTAGCGAGATAGGTGGGGTCTTTGCGTAGTTCCTTTTCCTTTTTCCAGCGATCTTTCGCGCTTTGATTCGCTCTTTGAATCTCCATGTCAGACGGGTAGTAACTAGCTAAAATGGCATATTGCTGAACAACTTGATCTGAAATAGGCAATTGATCCAATGCACGCAACCACGACGTTGCCGCATTTGTTCCAACCGAAGGAGCAAGCGCTAACTTTTTATAGGTATCGAGAATCCATGGATCGGCAGGATTCTCTTTGCGAATGTGGTTGGCTAACGCGAGTTGAAAATACGGAACACTAGGATAATTTGCATTTAAACGTTCCAGTCCCTGTTTTACCGAGCTCCAACTGCCAGGCAAATTACTTTGCAACTGTAGGAATTCAAGTTGTAACGCTGGTGATGGCATTCCATTTGGAAAAAGAGCTTTGTAAGCTTGAATCGCTTCATCGTAACGACCAGATTTTGCAAGCAACTGGGCGCGCTGATAATCCGCTCTTTTCTCTCCCTGAATGGCCATAATCGATGACAAGTTTTTCGCTTGAGGCGAATGAGGCGCCTGCCTGATTAAGCGCTCAAATACGGGTTTTGCTAATTCTGGCTGCTTACGTTTCAGATACATATTTGCTTGATAGAAAAGCCCCGTTGGATTGCTTTCTTCAATCGCGAACAGCCTCTCTAGAGTACTCTCGACAATATCATCTCGGCCAATCGCATCTGCTAGTTTTAGCTGCTCAACTAACCACTCAACCGAGTCAACTCGTGCTAATGATGTGGAAAATTGAACCAGCTCGATAGGTTTGTAGACCTGTGCGAGCTGCGACTTTGTCAGAGGTTTTGAACTAAAGCTTTCTGCATGCACAGTGCCGACGCCACCAGTCGCCAAAGCAACCAGTGGAATCCACCATAACGCGCGTCCTGTTACTGACATCTCTCGCTCCATACAGGAAGCAATTCACCTTGCACACCAAAACGGTAACGTTCTTCATGCCAACCAAGCCCAAATAGACTTAATACGTTGTCGTAATAATGATCGTTTTTGTCCACCACAAGTTCATTTTGAGCACGACGAAACTGCGTCTCCAACAGCGTAGATTCACCAGAAGCCGCGAGTAACGGAAGAGCCGCAGCAGAAAAACCTGCGCTTCCTGCTTGGGTATATTTACCCGTTTCAGTATTTACTTCTCTCGCTGGCGCACCAAGGGCTTTGGTTGCCGCGACAAACGGCTGCATTTTTTGTACTAATACTGCTTTTTCTGAAACTTGGTCATTTAACATGCCAGCCCAGAGATAAGTGCGAATCGCGTTGTAACTGCCCACCGACCCTGTAACCACATCTGAGCTATAACGACCATTTCTCAATACTGCCCAGTCTGGGCTAAAGCCAGCTGGCATCGTTTTCTCTAGCATGTGAACACTTGCCTTATACATTGAGTCCCAGTTGTATTGCGGGTACAGCGACTGCATACGAGCAATCAGTTGTAACGGAACATAACTCGGATTCACACGGTACTGGCCGTCGGCATCAAAGCCCGTTGGAGCTGGCAACAATACCGTTCCAACTCCCGCTATGTTGACGGTTTCTTCACGTAAAATACGACTCGCGATCAGATGTCCAAGGGTCTGATAGTAGTAGTTATTCCATAATCTCCCCGCCTCAACAAGGGAGTAAGCTATCCACAAATCAGAATCTGACGCTGGGTTAGAATCCAAGACTCCGAACTGACCATTTTCTTTTCTTCCCCACAACCAAGCAGGAAGCCTTGCCGTCAAATCCCCACCAGCCAAATGTGATTGAGTCCATTTTAAAACCTGATCGAAGGTTTTAGGGTCATTGGCAACCAAGGCAAAGAACAATGCGTAAGATTGGCCTTCTGAGGTTGTAATCATACGCTCGTCACTGCCATCAACGACTCGGCCTTGCTCCATGTATACCGACTTAAATGTTTCCCATTGTGGCCACTCGCAGGTGTTAGCCCACAAGTAAGGAGACACGAACAACATAAGGAACGAGATGAGTTTTTTCATTATTCCTCTTCCTCAGTTTTTTCTAAACGTCTAGACGCGACTTGACGTAATACGCGCCAAAGCACAATGGTTACGATCACCACTAGCAAGGCGGCAAAGCACGCAACGATGACTGGGTGATTAGAGAAGTGATACCAAACGAGCTGCCATACAGGAAGCTTACCGACATAGTAGTGCGAACCCACGTTGTAGCTTGCTACTTCGTTATTTCTCAACGTCACCACCGAGCCAAACATGTGCTCCACTTTACCGGAGTCAGCCAACGCGCGATCAACCGACGAAAAATCTGACGGGTGAGCCGCCATAATAGAAATGACGCTGCGTTTTTTCGTAAATGGCGATTCTGCACCATAAATAGCAGCAAAAGAGCCTTCTGCCTCAACAGAAACATAATCCGCGGCCACTTGACGAGCATCACTTGGACTCATCCAGTTCATTCCGAGCTGCTTTTCATTTTTGCTTGGCAGGCGAATTTGTCTCTGACCTTCTTTAACCACTAAGTTAACTTGGTCAGGGTTATTAGCGGCTTCTTCTAGTGCATCCACAACACCAATCGTCAGGATGTCTTTATTTTTTAGTTGCTCAGCATTCCATTTATCTGTCAAAAGCACCTGAATACCTGGGTACCCAGAATCACTTCCTAACGAGCCCATGACGTTTAAGAAGGTCTGCAACACTTCTTTTGGCGCTCTCTCTGGAACAACAATCGCAGTTTCTGACAAATCGGCCATGCGTGTGTAAGGGAAGCCAGAAGTAGCAAAAGCGCGCATATTTGGCATTTCGATGTAGTGAGGGAAACCACTAAAATCAACCGTAGAGTCACCATCAATGACCGCGTATTGCTTACTTGGCTGCGTCACCTGACATTGCCCATCAGTCACCGACGCAAAACCAAACTCAAACTCAACTTGGTTTTTACTGCCAACCTTAAAGGCCGGAATACGAACAAGCGCATCACCACTCAGAATACTGTCATCTAACAAAGGAACACGCACACGGTTAGACTCACCACCCTGGCCTTTTGTGGTTAAGTTGAACGCCTCAATGAACTGGTCATTGATGCTCAAGGTCAGACGAGAACCAGAATGATCCACAGCAGGTGGCGAATAACGATAGTTAAGATCCATCGGTATGCCACGGCTCTGCCAAGTAAAGAGATCGGGTGGTAAGCGTAAACTCACGTTGATTGGAGGAGGCGTTCGACCTTCCACTTGCAGCATACTGTTTTGTTCGACTAACTCAGATAATGCAACAGGACGAGCGGTACTCACCCAGTTTGGCGCATCGTACGGGACTCGTGGTTTGATTTGTTTGACTTTACTAATCTTCGCGATTGGCCCAGTAAGAAGTTGGTTACCCAACGCTAAACCTTGCACCGCAACGTTAAGATCCTTACTGTCACGACCAATCACCAAGAGAAGCTTCACGTACGGGTCAGTTGGGTGAGTAATCACTTGAAGACGAGGTCCGTCCGTATCTGGAAAATCTCTCAGAAACTCAGGTTTGTTGTCATTGGTAACAAAGACAATGGCATTGCGCTTAGGTAACCTGTCGAAACTAAAAGGGAACTGAGCACCACGCCAACCCGCAAGAGCACCAAAGTAAGAGCTCAAGACCCCGGCCGCTTTGACTTCGTCCAGATCGTATTTGTTGCCCATTACGATGGGCAGATTTAACTGATTAAAGTCACGCGCATCAAAAAACGGTGCAGGCAACAAGCTCAAGTCACTTTCCAGTAATGTCTTTTGGGCAAACACTTCAATTCGGCTGCTTTGGCTAATCTCAGCCCAAATGCTCGGGTCATTCGGGTTGGAACATATTTTCTGAGTATCACCGATCAACTCGAAGCGAATTTGGTTGTAGTTGCTGAAGTAACGAGTATCCAGCGGCATCGATAAGCTCAACTTTTTACCTTGCTGACCATCGACGATTGACGTCACTCCCATAAGCTCGTTGTTCAAATACACTTTGACGTGAGAAACCAAAGAGAGCAAGGCTGGTGAAGGTGTGATGTCAAAGTGCAACGTGGCTTTTGACACCACCTCATCGAGTCGAGAGCCGAAACCTATGTAAGCACTGTCCTCACTGCCTTGAATATCAATTGAGCCGTTGTAACCCAATTGACTAAATGGAATGACGCGCTTAAATACGGTCGAACTCTCAGCATCTTGCTGTGCCAGTAGCGTTGGTTGATGCTGATTTACTTCTTGTGCCGCGAGACTGCCCGACATACACATGAGAGTGATAGCCGTCGTCAACGCCGTTAGTTTTTTATTATTTAGCATGACTTGAGGTCCTGATTGGGACATAACGAGGTCTTAGTGACCAAATAAATTCGATACAAAATAAAAGTGCATCCACACTGGCCTGAACAAACTTAGGACAATGTTGCAGCAAGCGTTTGTATCCATTAAAGCCGACTTGCAGTACAGCCTGCATACTCGATAGAGGCTTATCTGATTGATAGCCTTGTTGCCATTTCGCCCACGTATCTGCACGTGCAAATGTACATTGGACGTATTGGATTTGTTGTTGATGAGACAATTCGTTGAGTTGTAAACCAAATATCCCCTTATGAGCATAGGCAACCGTCATCGGGAACACGAATTCTTGACCACCGCGATTGAGGATCACTTCTAAGGTTTGGCCAAGTAGGTACGCACAGGTTGGTTCATCGACTCCGTCTATTTCAATGCGCACGCCACCCAAAGAGAAATCCTTCATCTGCGCTTGAATCAAGTGCCCCGAGTGAAGCCTTACCGCGACAGGAATCGCCACCTCTACTCGGTGATCTTTTCGCACTTGTTTGGCTTCTACCGCAACGGCGACAGCGGCACCTAAAATCAACAAGTTGTACATCGTCCAAACGAGGTTCACGATAACCGTACCGATTTCGTCTTGAGGCCCCCACCCCATTCGGTAAATCCCTACAGCAAAGCCCAGAATGTTGAGTGCAACCAAAACCAAATATGGTCGGGAGATCACCCAATCGTAGTGAGATTTTTCAACCAAACCGCCTTTTGCCGTTACGTTGAATGTCCCTTTATGGGGTGCAAACAAAGCCACCGTTGTTGGCCTTGCGATATACCAAGCAAGCACGGTTTCGTATACCTCACCCCAGAACGAATAACGGTAGTCACCCTGCATACGAGAGTTGGTCATGCTCGCGTGGATCATATGAGGCAATACGTACAAAATGATCGCCAGCGCTGGCGCATAAATCACGTAGGAATGTAGCAACAAATAAGCCAATGGTGCGATCAGGAATACTATCCTCGGGATACCAGATAGAAAGTGCAGCATGGCATTGACGTAACAAAGCCGTTGAGAGAGCTTAAGACCCTTTCCAGTCAATGGATTATCTACCCTAAATATCTGCGCCATCCCGCGAGCCCAACGAATACGTTGCCCAACGTGTGCAGACAATGTCTCTGTCGCCAAACCAGCAGAAATCGGCTGCTTAAGATATGCAGAACGATAGCCTAAACGGTGCATGCGCAAAGAAGTGTGCGCATCTTCCGTCACGGTTTCGACTGCAATACCACCGACTTCCTCTAAAGGCTCTCGACGTAAAATAGCGCACGAGCCACAGAAGAAAGTTGCATCCCATAAGTCGTTACCATCTTGAATCAAGCCGTAAAACAAGTTGCCTTCGTTTGGCACGTTACGAAAGTTCGATAAGTTACGCTCAAAAGGATCCGGAGAGAAGAAATGGTGCGGCGTCTGAATAAGCGCCAACTTTGGATCTTTCAGGAACATCCCCATTGTGAGCTGAAAGAATGCTCGTGTAGGAATATGGTCACAGTCAAAAATTGCAACAAACTCACCGCTGGTCTGCTTCAACGCATAGTTAATGTTACCAGCTTTCGCATGTTCATTCGTTGGGCGGCGGATGTAGTTCACCCCTACACTTTTGGCGAAATCTCGGAAGCTATCACGCTTGCCGTCATCCAGAATGTGGATGTTGAGTTTGTCTTTCGGCCAATCGACACCTAACGAGGCATAAACCGTCGCTTTCACGACATCAAGATCTTCGTTGTAAGTAGGGATCATCAAGTCAATAGTTGGCCAAGTTGACTGATCCGGTGGCATCGATACTGGTTTGCGATTCAATGGCCAGATATTTTGGAAATAGCCAAGCATCAGCACAATCCAAGAATACGTCTCAGCTAGAAGTAAAACGCCCCCTAGAAACAAAGCAACAGGATCGTCCCAGTTCAGGGTAGACGAATAACGCCACCACAAGTATCGACATGAGGCCGTAACCGACAAGATGATCAAAAGCATGGTAGGAAAACGACCCGGCATGCGACGAACCATCATCGCTAATGCCCAGAGTAACAACACAAAGACAGTCTGAGCTTGATAACCAAATGGCACCGTAAAACACAGCAAAGCGATTAACACCACGAAAAACAGCAAGGTGTAGTTCAACGCCATCGCTGACTTACTTGCTTTAATACGCTCTCGAACTTGTGGATCTTTGATGTTGTTCGCTGTCTGTTCTAACCAGCGGACGCTTTTTGCAACCAATTCAAATGGCAAGTAGAACGCATTGCGAATTTGTTCGGCTAAAGTCATCGCTAAGCTGCTGGTTTTTTTGGACCATGCTGTATTTACGTTTTGCTTGAAGCAAAGTAACCACACGCATTGGATAACAAAACGCACAGGATCAAACCATCTCGGCGCAGCAAAATTAACGTTTGGATAGTAAACCAAAGGCAGTTTCCATGAGGGAACACCCGAAATAACCGGCTTTAAAAATACAAAGCTCAATGAAAACCAAAAAGACAAAGCACACTCACCAACCCAGTTTGTTTTGCAATTCCAGACTTGCTCGTAAGCTTTCTTCTGTAGTCTGAATTGGTCCACTACCCAGCGTTGGAAAATCAAATTAAGACTTCGCATAAATTAGCTTTGGTCCTGAGCGCTTGATAACGCTGATACACACCAAAAAGCAAAAGACTGAAAATCTTTTGCGGCTTGACTCGATGGCGAATAGTGTTGAACGGTCGTCAGGTTTGCCACACATTCAAGCAATGCCGTATCTCGATGAATCGAAACAGGAATCAACGATTCGCTAAGTTCCTTTTTCAGCACCAACATGAAATCACGACCAATTTCGGTTTCTGGCAGATACTTATTCACCAAAAAACGTAATTTGTCAGAGCGAAGCAATCTCGATAGATCTTCATGTTGTAGCCAAGATTGAAGAGAGAGATAACTCAGGGCATCTGCCGTTACCACCACCACAATCATATCCATTGAGTCGACAAAAGATCGCACTTCAGGATCAGTAAGCTCTGCTAAGTCGGCGTGAAAAAGCAGCCACTGCTCACCACGGTTTTCGCTCACTTGCAACGTCATTTCACCTAGCATTGATAGGTAGTGAGAACGCTCGTTAAAGAACGCTTTTAACTGCTCAGAATTCAGATGGCCAAACGGTAAAAAAAGTGCACCTTGTGGGCTTTCATAACCAGCCTGGGTCCAAGGTTTATCTGAAAGAAGTTGTTTCGCCCAGCCATCTTTCTCTTCCTGGGGCAAGCCAAGATGAGTTTGCAGTAAACTGTTAGGCACCACCTCAATGGCCAGTACCTGTTTGTTTATCTTAACTAATGCTTGTGCCAAGTTCGCAGCGACGGTAGTTGAGCCACAACCACCTTTTAAACTAACAAAAAGAAGGCGTTTCATATCGCTTCCGTTTCTAAACCTTTCTGCTTATTACGCACTTGAGGCAGAGCATTACGAGCACTGTTGGCTTGAAAGACCAACCACTTATTTTTAGCTTGCACGTAAGACTCGTTTTCTGTTGTTTCAATATACTTATGTTGAGATAAGTTATAAGAAGAGTAGATCGAATTAATATCTTTTGCAGACTCAGTCATAACATTTTTTCACAATATAACGGTGTTTAAACTGCGGTAATGGCAATCCCGCCAGTTACTCTTTGCAGTATATACCCGTTCAACTTGAAGATACAGGTTTCAATATCTGAAAATTATCCGTAATTCTGGATACGAGTGTACCTGCAACTTCTGGTAACGTTACATCGAAAAACTCTTTGATGGCTGAAGTAAATTCTGGCTTGGAGGAGAAGTAAATATTGTTCCTCACATGCTCATTCATCACTTTCCAAAGCCGCTCTATTGGATTTAAATTTGGACTGTAAGGCGGTAAGTAATGAAGCTCGATATTGAGCACTTTTGCCGCATTTTTCACCAACTCTGACTGATAATAGGCGGCACCATCAAGCACTAGGTGAACTTTTTGCTCCAACGGATAATGCTCCTTTTTGAGCTTCCAGAAGAAGCGAACAATGCTCTCGCTGTTTATCGTGTCATACGTGTCTGTCACCGTTGCGCCAATATTTTGAAGCGGTAACGCACCGATAATATTAAGACGAGTTCGACTGCCTGTTGTCTCAATCACTTTGTCTTGGCCTTTACGTATCCAGCCATAACTGAGTTTTGTTGACTGCGTAGGATGAACGGCATCCATAAATAACACAGGGTCTTCGCTGTTTCTTAGCGTCTCGTTGTAGTATTCGATAAAGGCTTGCTGCATCTCTGGATTAAACTTGTGCGGTACACCTTTCGGCTTCTTATATGAAAAGCCGTGATGATGTAGCTATTTGTTCATGCCTGCAACGGTATAGCGAATACCAAACTCGGCTTTCACATAAGCGACTATTTGATGGGTATGAAAGTACGTCTTCTCAGATAAATGTTCGATAAGCTGCATGGTTTGCTCAGCAGAAAGTCGGCTCTGGCTACCACCATTTTCAGGCTTAAGTTTTTCAGAGAGGACATAGTCACTGAGATGACGAGCAACGGTCGATTCATGAATACGAAGCGCTTGAGAAATCATCGTTTGACTCCAGCCTTCAGACGCAAGTAAAACCGCTTTGATGCGGTCACGCACTCGACCATCACGAGTTGAATCGTGCATCACTTCGAGTTGTTGTTTCTGTTGAGGAGTCAGTATTATTTTCATGGTGCGTAGCATGATCCTGCTTTAAGGAAAAATCAAGCATCTTCAATGATCACGGGTATAAATTCCATTGTTGAAAAATTGACGCATCGACCTATGCGTCTCATATTTACAGAATGCTAATGAATGTGAACAGGGTTATTTATAGTTCACATAATTAATAAATCCCTAAATGATGTTTGACTCTGAGGAATCCCCTGATGATTTTAAGAAAAATCATCAATTTAAGCTGGATACACATCTTGTCATGTGATCAAATGATTTCGCCAAAAAACAACAACCAGACAACAAGATGTGCGAACTCAATATCCTACACGATTCTCTTTACCAATTCTGCCCTGAACTCCACTTAAAGCGACTCAATAGCTTAATGTTGGCCTGTCGGGCTTTGCTCGATAGCAAAAAACTGACACTCACTGAACTTGGACGCAACTTGCCCAACCAAGCGAGAACAAAGCACAACATTAAGCGCATGGACCGATTACTCGGCAACCGACACCTACATAAAGAACGTCTTGCTGTCTATCGATGGCACGCCAGCTTTGTTTGTTCAGGCAATCCCATGCCCGTGGTCTTAGTCGATTGGTCTGATATTCGTGAACACAAACGATTGATGGCGTTACGGGCATCCATTGCACTCCATGGCCGCTCTATCACTCTCTATGAAAAAGCGTTTCCTTTATCTGAGCAATGCTCTAAATCAGCACATGACCAGTTTCTAGCGGATTTGGCCAGCATCTTACCGCCTAATGTCACTCCTCTCATCGTCAGCGATGCTGGATTTAAGGTGCCTTGGTTCAAATCCGTTGAAAAGCATGGTTGGTTTTGGTTAGGTAGAATACGTGGCAAGGTTCAGTTTGCTGAACTTGGCTCTGAGAACTGGGATCCAATCAGTAAGTTGCACACTCAGGCATCCAGTAGACCTAAAACTTTAGGCTACAAAAAACTCACTAAGAGCAATCCAATCCATTGCCACATGGCACTCTATAAGTCGTTACCTAAAGGCAGAAAAAACCAACGCTCGACACGAACTAACTGCCATCATCCATCACCGAAAATATACTCTACCGCTTACTATCAGCCCATCGGACTCTCTGCTGAGGAGATCACGTTACGACGTATGATTGACGAAATTCATCTGCAGTATCCGTTTATGGGCAGTCGGCGCATTCGAACTGAGCTGGCTAAAAAGGGCCATAGCGTTAATCGTAAGCGTGTTGTTCGACTCATGCGCGATATGGGGGTTGGGGCGATTTATCCCAAGCCCAAAACGACGCTGGCTAACAAAGCACACAAGGTGTATCCCTACCTGTTGCGTGATATCGAAGTCACTTACCCAAACCAAGCTTGGGCGATTGATATCACGTACAGTGTGCCCGGAGTTCAGGGCTAGCATGGACGCTTAAATTGAACCACGAGTCTATCTGAAATCCACAGATTACGAGACATGAAGTTGACAGACTGTGGCTGCGCTGGGTTGTGACAGCGTATGAGTCTGGGCGGCAGTGACTTACCGATGCTGGTAAGGTGATGTAACCCGCTGACAACGGGGAGTGAGGCGAACTCGTTAAGCCAAGATGCTCCTCTAGACTGAGTATTGGACGGATGAAGAACATGAACTGATTAACCCGCATCTATGGGCTGAAATGTCGCCACCGCCTACACGAGTTATCAGGCGGTATGATGCTGTGTGATTGATAGAGGTATGGTCAATACACACCGATTTAAAGAGGAAATGTAAGCCTCTGAAATGGAAAGAAGTGTTATCACAAGTCAACTTCTTAGCATCATCACCTTACAGAACGATAAGGTTAAAGACTGCGATCAGCATCCACCCCAATATGGTTGAGTTCAGATAGGTAAACCGGGGAAGGTCTGTTTGAATGTAAAGGGAGCACGCCCCCGATGACAAACAGGCTGACGGAGTTCTCAGAAGTGGACCCCGATGGTTGGACACATAAGCTAATTTCTTAAGTGGTTGATCTTGCTCATGCAGCGTATCTTTGTCTGCCGAAGTAGACTTCATCAGGAGTGAGGTCATTGAGTCCTTGATGATTACGCTCTTCATTATAAAACACCATGTAGTGACCGATTTCAAGCTCTGCCTCTCGGGGTGTGGTGTACGCTTTTAAATAAACCTCCTCATATTTTAGGCTTCGCCATAGTCGTTCGATAAAGACATTATCAACCCAGCGACCTTTTCCATCCATGCTGATCCGTACTCCGTGGTCAAGTAACTTCTCCGTGAAGTCAGTACTGGTGAACTGGCTACCCTGATCGGAGTTAAAGATATCAGGCGGCCCGTAATGTTGAAGCGCGTCTTCAAGAGCCTCAATGCAAAAGCTTGTATCCATGGTGTTCGATAAGCGCCAAGACAACACTTTACGGCTATACCAGTCGATAATGGCGACTAGGTACAGGAACCCTTTAGCCATTGGGATGTACGTGATATCAATAGCCCAAGCTTGGTTCGGGTAAGTGACTTCAATATCACGTAACAGGTAGGGGTAAACCTTGTGAGCTTTATTCGCCAGTGTTGTTTTTGGCTTGGGATAAATCGCTCCAATGCCCATATCTCGCATGATCCGAACAATACGCTTGCGATTAACGTTGTGGCCCTTTTTAGCCAGCTCGGTTCGAATACGCCTACTGCCCATGAACGGATATTGAAGGTGGATTTCGTCAATCATACGACGTAATTCAATCTCTTCAACAGAGAGTCCGACAGGCTGATAATAAGCCGTAGAGCGAGCAACATTAAGAAGCTCGCACTGACGCTTTATTGGTAACAGGGTGGATTTATCCAGCGAACTTTTTCGCTGTGCTCGGTCTAGCGACCGAGCACTTTGGCCAAAAAATCATTTTCCATGGTCAATTGACCGATCTTGGCGTGGAGTTTGTCCACTTCTTCGGAGCTGTCCTTGCCCGACTGAGTTTCAGAAGCAAAAATCATGGCAGCATTTTCAAGCAACTCTTTTTTCCATGTTGAGATTTGGTTAGGGTGCAGGTTGTACTTCTGCGCTAACTCAGCAACAGTTTTATCACCTTTGGCGGCAGCAAGTGCCACTTTAGCTTTGAACTCAGGAGAGTGGTTTCTACGTTTTCTAGTCATAATCTGTTCCAGTATTGTTGGGTACTATCAAAACAGATCAATCACTTAAAGTCATGTCCGAAAATTGGGGACCACTTCTCTCGTAGTAGTCTGGGATGGGGAAAGCCCATTACATGGCGAAGGGGAACAGCTTAATTAACTTGTGTCAGCGAACTAGCTGACTGCAATAAGGTGAAGACCTTTGATAATCAGTGAAATGCAGCACAAGCTAGCAACATGGACAGCAGACGATAAAACCCGTAGGGTCAATCGCCTGCTTCGGCTAATCTCTCATCCTGACTGGCTATACCATGCAGCAGAGAAAACACTCTCTTCCAAAGGAGCCAGAACACCGGGAGTGGATGGTGTAACTAAACATCATCTGCAAGGGAAATTGGGCGACTATCTACGCAAGCTCAGGCTGGAACTACAATCCGGTAATTACCAGCCTATGCCCGCTAGACGCATCTATATACCTAAAGCAAATGGGAAACAACGCCCGCTGGGCATTCCAACCCTGCGTGATCGCATAGTCCAACGGGCGATGCTGATGGCAATGGAGCCGATATGGGAAACTGATTTCCACTCATTATCTTATGGCTTCAGACCAGAGCGCAGCGTCCACCATGCGATCCGCACAGTCAGATTACAGCTCACTGACAGTACAGACACTCGTGGTCGATGGGTAATCGAAGGTGACCTATCCAGTTACTTCGATACCGTACACCATAGACTGTTGATGAAGTGTGTACGTAAGCGGATAAGCTGCAATGGTTTTCTTGATTTACTCTGGCGTTTTATCAAGTCAGGGCATGTTGAGAGAAACTTGTTCTGTGCAACGCATCAGGGTGTACCTCAGGGCGGCGTCATCTCTCCATTATTGTCGAATATCATGCTTAATGAGTTCGATCAGTATCTTCATCAACGCTATCTGAGTAAGAAAGCTCGCAAAGACCGATGGTATCTAAACAACAGCATAAAAATAGGACGCCGTTCAGCAATTGAGAATAACTGGCAGTGGCAACCAGCGGCTGCCTACTGTCGTTATGCCGATGACTTTGTTCTCATAGTCAAAGGGACAAAACAAGATGCTGAAAATATCCGAGACGAATGTCGACAGTTCCTTGAGGGGAAGTTAAAGCTCACTCTGAATATGGAGAAAACCCATATTACACACGTGAACGATGGCTTCGTCTTCTTGGGGCATCGGATTATCCGAAAACGTGGTCCTAGAGGAAACATGCGAGTCGTTACCACGATACCAAAGGTTAAGGCGAAAGCATTCACTCATGCGTTAGTAAAAGAGCTTTCAGGGGACTTTAGTTGCAGCATGATAGACAAGGTTGAGAAGATAAACCAGAAGCTCAGTGGGTGGTCGCAGTTCTATCGCCACACTGACTTCACTGCAATGACTTATGGTCGGATAGATAGAGTGGTGTTTTGGAAACTGGCACTCTGGTTGGCAAGCAAGTATAAATGTCGTATCAAAGCACTGTTGAAGAAATGGTGTAAGCGTCCGGAGCCGAAGAAGGCCAAAACATGGGTGCTCTTCGGTAGAACGAATCAGGGGCATCTGTGTGGTATCTCCCTGTTCCGGCTTGTGAGTAGCCAAAAGATGCCGTTCAAGTGGCGTCTTCCAGCAACCAATCCCTATCTTCTGACGGAAGCCAGAAACACAGTTACTTCAAGATACTCAGATGTTACTATGGCCGTTGGCCTTGATTAAGCGGAGAGCCGTATGCGCTGAAAGGTGCACGTACGGTTCGGAGAGGAGAGGCAGAGAGATAGTTCGACTACGCTCTGTCTCTTACTCTACTCCCGATGGCGAAGGGGTTCCTGTACCTCGTTGCGATTATCGACTGGTATAGCCGCAAAGTGCTGGCTTGGCGACTATCCAACACCATGGACACGAGTTTTTGTATCGAAGCGCTTGAGGAAGCGCTGAAGCATTATGGGCCACCTGATATCTTTAACTCAGATCAAGGCAGCCAGTTTACCAGCACAGAGTTCACACAGAAGTTAATTGAACATGACATACGTATAAGCATGGACGGGAAAGGCCGCTGGGTTGACAATGTTTTCATTGAGCGATTATGGCGAAGCCTGAAATATGAGGAGGTTTACTTAAAGGCTTATACCACGCCCCGTGAAGCCGAGCTTGAAATCGGCAACTACATGGTGTTTTATAATGAAGAGCGTAACCATCAAGGACTGAATAACCTCACTCCTGATGAGGCCTACTTCGGTAGGCAAAGATACGCAGCATGAGCTGGGTCAACCACTTAAGAATTTAGCTTATGTGTCCAACCAGCGGGGTCCACTTCTTTGTAATTATCCATTTACGATATATAAGCACAAAGAATAATTTACTAGTAAATCATAGACTTGCAAATTATTGAGTTTAAACTTATAAACATCATATGAAGCAATGCTATAACTATTTTAATTTTTGATCAATTTCGTTTAATATCTCGGCGTCATTTTCTTGTCGCCAAGAAAAGTAACATTGTAACGATTAGCATACAGCGGATTGTAAGCCACAACGCACAACAACAGTAAACCATTGATTATAAGGCCTTTTGATGTCAGCAATCTCCGGGTTATCCGCAATTACTTCTGAACGAGAGATAAATTCTGTTTATGTAAACTTATTTACACATAAGCAAATGGTTATTGATTATTTGTTCAGTACGCTACCAGCAAATAACAACACTTCACTTGCAAGCTTTACAGACAAGGAAACTTTTTTGTCTGCATTGAATGATGAGGCCTTATGCAAATTCAATGACTTATCTAAAAATTATCTTGAACAGTGTTTTTTTCTTAGCCACAAATTCACAAATAAAGCGCCAAACGCTATAAAGCTTGCAAAAGATATTCATCAAACAAATATAAAGAAACTCTCTACATATATATTAGTAGTTCCAGATTCACTGGTATCATCAAGTGACGATTATTTTGTAAGTATTTTCCTACAAAACTTAAATGAACTGGCAAATAATAAAAAACTCACTATTAGTGTTTGTATATATGGGCATCTGACGACTTCACTATTAAAGCCCATTCTGATTTCTCATAATAGATACATTGCAGGTTTGGCGACCATGACATCATTAGATGACGCTCGCTACTGCTATCTTGTGGATTTTTGGTCCAATAAACACGGTGTAATTTCCCAAGACGAGTACCTTCTCTCTAGCACTAAAGATAAGAAGCTAAAAGCAACGCCTTACGAAACGCATCAATCTCGTGTCATACCGGAAGACAAATCGGATAGTGATAGAATATATATCAGTAGAAGAGCCTTCAGAGAAAACGAGAAAGCCCCAAAAGGGATGCGTATGGCCGAGAGTAATCAAGAACTCATAGCGATGTTAAACAACCCTCGCTCTTCAACTATTGTTTTCAGCTGTGATAACCAAAGCGAAGTTCAACAGATCGCGTTAGATTGCTACCGTTTAAGGTCCGCATATGGTCGTCAGCTAAAGATTATTGTCAGGGAGACCCAACAATGTCTGAGATATGCAGATGAAAAGTTCTTACTTCGCGCGGGGGCGAACTTCATTTCACATGCGCAGATCCCCCATATGCGCTTTATGACTCAGGTTGAAGCAATTCAAGGCCAAATGCTTACACGCCCAATTCCTGACAGTTTAGAGGCGCTCTTAAAGTATGACCTTAAGTTTGGTAGCAAAGGCTACTTACAAAACCAGGACTTTAACCAATACTGTATTGACGTCATTTCCCATTCAACACACTCAAGTGTGAACTTTGCGCTCATCAAGCTGAACTTATTGCCAGGCATGACGGCAGAGGAATGTTTACGTCTTTGCCATGTTCGAAGAGATGGCGACGTTGTGACAGCCTGCAAAAAAGCTCTATATGTCTTGTTCAGTGCTATTCGACAAAGCGATATTGATATTGCACTAAACAATATATTTGAGTTTCCAGTGAGAGACTTGTTTCACTCAACTCACACGTTTGATACTCAATTAGATATCGAAACAGAGCTAAAATTCATCGTTCAAGATGAAGCCGTCATATCCGATGACGTTTCAACCTTGACGACAGAGAGGGAAATATTCCATACCACCACCAATTCCATGGTTGATGTTCTCCCTTTGTTTGCTGTCAAAAAGGCCATTGATCTTAAGGAAAGTTCATGAATATTAACGACTTTTTACTGACCGCGAGTATCAGCTTAGGTATTGGCCTACTCCTAGGATACTTTCTTCGTGACCTAGTAAACGCAACCACACGCTTTTACCACAAGCACTTAAAACGCTCGCGCTATTTTGAGCTAGATACATCAGCCACTAACACCAAGAAGCTTAAGTAATGACATCGCATTCTCATGACTCTACCCCCTTCACTATAGGATTGGGCTGGTGGAACATTTACTTTATCGCAAAAATAGCGCTCTATTTTCAGGGAATCATCGATTTCCACCCAATGGAAAACTTTGCGCTGTTGATCTTCATCCTGCTGCCAATCTCGATAAAAAGCCTAAATACGGTGCGTCATATCGTTGTATTTGTCGCCGCAGCGTGGCTCTTGCATTACGATTCTTATCTCCCTCCGCTAGACCGTCTTTGGGCTCAAGCGGGACAATTAATGCAGTTTGAATTGAGTTATCTGGTCGAACTTTTGGGACGATTTTTATCATTCCAAGCAATTCTCGGATTGCTCGCTTTGTGTGGTGCGTACTTTATTTTGAGCAAGTTCGTTAGAGTTTCAGTCTTTGTGGTTATTGCTATGATCTATATAAGTATGCCAATGACGACGGAACTTCCGACAACAGTGGCTGCAGAAGTAACTCAACAACAGCCACCAACCGAGGTTACTGCTAGCAAACAACCTCAAATAACGGAAATTAACGATGCAAGTCTCAACACGTTAACTGCAGATTTCTTTTCTAAAGAAGCTTCTCGACGTGTGATATTCGATACCAGCAGCGCAATGGATGCTCCTTTTGATTTGTTGTTCTTGAGTATTTGTTCGGTCGCGTGGGATGACATCGAAATTGCAGGACTGGCCGATCATCCTCTGTTCAAAGAGTTTGACATCATGTTCGACAATTTTAGTTCCGCTACGTCATACAGCGGGCCTGCGGTCATTCGTCTACTACGAGCCAATTGCGGTCAACAGGAACACAGTCAACTGTTCCAACCCGCACCTTCAAAACAGTGCTACTTGTTCGAAAGTTTGAAAGAGCTAGGCTTCAAAGAAAATTTACTGATGAACCACAATGGTGTCTTCGATAGCTTCCTTGAATTGATCAAGAAAGACGGCGACTTACAAGCGGCTCTTATGTCTCAAGAAGGTTTGGCTCCTTACCAAAAATCTTTTGATGGCTCTTCGATCTTCCGCGATAAGCAAGTACTGGATAACTGGTGGCTGCAAAGACTTAACAGTAGTGACGACAAAGTCGTGGCACTCTACAACTCAATTTCACTGCACGATGGCAACCGGATCATCAATACGAATTCAAGCACATCCATTGCTAGCTACAAAATGCGCCTTAAGAATTTGCTTGATGATCTCTATGCGTTCTTTAAAACCTTAGAGTCCTCAAAGCGCAACATTGTTGTGGCCTTGGTACCGGAACATGGTGGTGGTATGCGAGGAGACCGAATGCAAATTTCAGGTATGCGAGAAATTCCTGCGCCAACGATCGTTCACACCCCGGTAGGAATTAAAATCTTCGGAGAAGGAATTCAACGTCAGGGCAGCACAGAACACGTCAATGCGCCATCTAGCTATCTGGCGTTGTCACAGCTCGTGTCGAATATTCTGGATAAAAACATTTATCAAAGTAAGACGTTTAGCCCTTCAATATTGACGGAGAATCTACCAGAAACACGCATTGTCGCGCAGAACTCCGGTTCTACTGTGATTGAAGTACAAGGGAAGTATTATGTTTCTCTTGATGGTTCTAGTTGGATTGAATACCCAACAAAGTAGTCCCAACTAAACCATACGATGCTGCCTAAGGCCGGAATTTCCGGCCTTTGTTTTGCCTAAAATCGCCCCGCTATCGCTTCTTCTCAACATCTTCGATTGTCTACAACCCCAAAATGCGTGAAAATGAATCAGTTATTATGCACTCAAGGGAATAAATCATGCCTATCGATTCACTGATCACTATCGGTATTTTCGTGAGCTTACGGCAGCATAGCTCAACTTAACTCGCCAGCTCTGGTTTACTAAGTGCTTATCCAATATAAGGAAGGCACCATGCAAAACCAGAAAAACCTGATTCAGGCCACTGCTGACTTTGAGCACTGGCGACAAACCCGCATTAATAAACATGCCAGTATCCCCGATGAACTACGCTGCTTAGCACTCAAGCTGCTTGAAGAATATCCGATCAGTCACGTGACCAAAGCACTACGGATCTGCACCACCCAGCTCAATGACTGGCGCAAGCAACTTCCCGTTAAGTCGTCCGCTCCTGATTTTGTTCCGTTACAGATAGAGCCTGATTTACTACCTAAATCAGACCTGAGCCTTCAGCTCACTCTTCCTAATTCAAGTCAGATCCGTATCAGCGGCCTTGTCTCTCCTGACTTATTGCGAGCTCTGATACAAGAAGCAGGAGAAGTAAAATGATCCACCTGACTGCTGGGAGTAAAATCCTGCTTGCGACTCAACCAGCCGATTTTCGCTGTGGTATTGATGGACTCGCCGCCCTGTGTCGTCATCAGCTAAAACAGTCGCCTCGTAGCGGAACCCTGTTTGTGTTTACCAACCGCCGTCAAACCATGCTTAGAGCATTATGTTATGACGGCTCTGGCTTCTGGTTAATCAATAAACGCCTGAGCAAAGGCCGCTTTCAAGATTGGCCCCGTCATCACCAAGATGGGGTGACCCCTGTCGCCGCGAAGCAGCTTAAAGCTCTGTTGGTGGGGCTGCCTGGCTGGCAAAAAGTATGACCGTACGCACACTATTCCCCTTTAAGTTATCGATCCTCACGATCATGTTGACCGATCCCACAATGCTGGAATAATTGAGCGCATCTGCACTGCAAGCCAGCCGACAGGAACTTAAATGGCGCAAGACTTTACCGATATTGACAGCGAAGAGCTGGACGGGCTTATCCAGCGAGTGCACGAGGCAAAGGAGCACGACTTAGCACTGAGTGCGGAAGATTGCCACATCTTGTTGAAGGCATTAAAGACGCTGGCTGCCTTGCAAGAGCGTCTGTCTGACAACGATATCACCCTGCATAAATTGCGTAAGTTGGTTGGCATGGTCAAGTCATCTGAAACGATGGACACTCTACTCGGCCAGAAAAATAAGAAAAACAAAAACCGCGGTCAAAAACGTCCTAAGCCTAAAAATACCCAACCCAGCACACCACCAGTGAAACCGAAAGTCACTCAGCATAAACTGGACGATCTAAAGAAAGGCGATAGTTGCCCCGAGTGTCAAAAAGGCAAGTTATATAAATACGAGCCCGCTACGCTGTTGCGGATCACTGGGCGAAGTCCGTTCGTCCCAGAGCAACACGTTATGGAGCGGCTACGTTGCAATGCCTGTGGTCAGTACTTCACTGCCAAGTTACCTAATGACGTGATAAATGATGGAGAGCCAAGCCAGAAGTATGGTTACAGTGCCCGCAGCCTGATGGCTCTTCACAAGTTTCTTGCAGGTGCACCCTACCATCGTCAGGAGAGTACGCAAGCGCTGATGGGGATTAAACTGACCGCCTCAACCATCTTTGACCAAGTCGAGTTAGTCGCCAATAGCTTGCAACCCATTTATAACTTGTTAAGAGTGTTTGCCGCAAACGCAGAGCACTATTATTTAGATGACACGACCAACCGAATTTTAGACAAAGTCCCGATAGAAAAGCCGCAGAGAAATGGAACAAAAACCCGAGAGCGCAGTGGTGTTTACAGCTCCGGTTTAGTCGCGGGCTTAAAAGAGGGTCGTACTGTCGTGTTGTATCAGACCAATATCGGTCATGCCGGCGAGTTCATCGACGAGATTTTACATGACCGTGGCCGGACACTCGCGCCCCCGATATTGATGAGTGATGCCTTATCCAGCAACCGCCCATCGCTTGATTACGTGGTCGAACACAGTCTGTGCAACAGTCACGGACGACGGCAGTTTGCCGAAGTCCTTAATCAGTTTCCAGATGAAGTGGAGCAAGTACTACAGTGGTATGGTGAAATCTGGCGACACGATGATGAAGCCAGGGAGCTAGGACTTAACGCGGGGCAACGGTTAGCTTGGCATAAAAAGCTATCACTTCCGGTAATGGAGCAGATCCGAAACTGGGGTCAGGCCGAGCTGAACAGGGGAAATACAGAAGAAAACAGCGGGCTTGGTAAAGCAATTAATTATTTTACTAAGCATTATGAGGGGCTGACCGCCTTCTGCCGTCTCGAGGGAGCACAGCTGGATAATAACCGAGCGGAGCAAGCACTCAAGCTAGTTGCTCGCAACCGAAAAAATGCCCTGTTCCATAAAACACAGGCTGGTGCGAGCATTGCGGATGTGATCATGGCGATGATAGCGACATCAGCCGAAGCGGGTATAAATGTGCTGGATTACTTTAATACGGTACAGCGAATGGAAAGTGAAGTTAAGGCTAATCCACAACAGTTCTTGCCCTGGAATTATCAGTCCAATATCTAATCAAAACAGGCTCTGGCTTTCGGCCAGAGCCGCTTCTTAATACCTATGTACACTATCTTCTCGTAAGCTCACAATAAACGTGCTGAAATTCTCGAGGCTGAAGGTGTCCGTCAGGCAGAAATCCTCAAAGCAGAAGGTCACAAACAATCGCAGATTTTAAAAGCAGAAGGTGAAAAACAGTCTGCTATCCTCCATGCTGAAGCGCGTGAGCGTGCTGCTCAAGCGGAAGCAAAAGCGACTTACATGGTTTCCGAAGCCATCGCAAAAGGCGATATGCAAGCCGTTAATTACTTCATCGCGCAAGGCTACACAGAAGCTCTCAAGAGTATTGGTCAAGCTGAAAACGGAAAAATCATTATGCTACCTTTGGAAGCAACCGGACTCATGGGCTCCGTTGCGGGGTAACTATTCACCCACGAGCTATTGACGACGGTTTACGCTAAAAATACTGGCGCCTGATAATCAACTTTCAACATGTGATGTTCGACGATTTCACGCAGCCATTTATAAGCAGAGACCTGCTGAAGTTTGGCTGTTTCTATCAGCGAGAACATTCGTTCGCGGAACTGGTCGCCTCGATATGAGCGAGTCACGTAACAACACTTCCTCATCAGTATGTAATTACGGAGAACTCGCTCCGCTGCGTTGTTTGTTAACGGGCACTCGGAGTCGTCCATAAACCGCCAGACCATAGCATCATCAGCGATGAGATTTCGACATCTACCTCGATATCGTTTTGAGCATTGATAACTACCCAATTTGAGCCAATGAAGCCAGCTCTTTCGTAACCGCCTGAGTCGGCGGTAATATTGGCTTTCGGTAATTTCTTCTTCGATATATCGGTGATGACACCTGAATACGCTATGAGCGATTAAAGCGAGTTTTTCTCCGATTTTTTGGTTTTCAGGACAAACGCTTTCCTCGATAGCGATGACGTTCCTTAATATGTGAGCCCAGCATAATTGGCGCTTAGATTCGTCGATATATTTGTAGGCAGAATATTGGTCAGTCACTAAAAGGTGTGAAACCGCTTCACCAAGTAGTCGTTTGGCAGCATGTTGGTTTCTTCCGCTGTTAATTTGGAAAAAGGCTACGTTATTGCTGAGTGCGGCCCACATCCAGCGTTTATCATTATTGCGCTGATGTGAAGTCTCATCAGCCATAATCAGTTTAGATGCTTTTACTGTGTCATGGATTTGAGTATGAGTATCAGCTAAGTATTCAGTGACTCGTCCTTGCGCCGCTGATATTGCACCTGTTGAGAAGTTAAGCTGGAAGACGTCTTTCAGCATAGATTGTATTTTACCTATGCTTTGGTGGTGCTGCGTCGCTTGGATTGCGATAAAGCTATGTAGATTTGGCCCCATTTGAACATCGGGCACAGACTCTGGAAGCTCCGCTTGATGCTTATCACCACACCATGAGCACTCGCCTTTAAAAATTTGATGTTCAACAAGCGTGTATGAGATATCTGGCAAGTCAAAGATTTGGTGTCGTTTATAAGGTTTTCGATTTGGAATAACCACCCACCGCAGTGGCATATCTTATTCGGTAAGTATTGCTCAACCGAGGCACTGTCTTCAACAGGGTGAAGCAGTCGGCGATGGCCTTTATGACCTGGTTGAGCTCCTTGCTTTTTTCCAGATTTCTTCCGATTTGGCGAAGTATTCTTAGCTTTATTATGCAGGGGTTGTTGAGATGATGGCACAGAAGAGTTGCGACTATTTTGGTTTAGCCTATCTTCAAGCTCAGCCAACTTATTCCATAAAAAGTGGATGATATCTTTCGCCTCTTCAGGCGAATCGAAATCTGGCGGTGGAGGTAATGTTTTCTTATTCATACCTCCAGATTGCCACCACAAAAAGATCACTCAAGTTGAATGTGGGATCAAGTTAACTCAGTCACATAAATTTGCTGTCAATAGCTCCTGGGTGAATAGTTACGCCGGAGGAATTGGCATTGCTAACATGTTGTTACGCAAGCTTAATGGCGCGCATATTACGGTTATTGAGCCACGCGATTTCCATTGGTATCAGCCTGGACAAACATTACTTCTTGCTGGCTCTTATAATAGTAAAAATGATGTTGTTACTCCCTTGGATCGTTATGTAGATAGCCAGATAAACTGGAAACGCGGTTCTGTGGTTGAATTTCAACCAGATATGAACACAGTGATAACTGATGGCGGCGAAAAAGTCGCCTATGACTATTTGATTGTTTCTACTGGTATTGAGTTACGCTATGATCTTATCGAAGGAATGGACACTGACTTAATACGAAAAGGTGGAATCGCTAGTATCTATTACAGTCCAGAAGCTGGTCTAGCGAGTTATAAGCAGGCTCGGCAGTTTGTAGATAACCCTGGGAATGGTCAGGCGGTGTTTACCCGTCCAGTTGGTTCGATGAAATGCGCTGGTGCACCAATGAAAGCCACAAACTTAGTTGAATATTTTGCCGCTCAAAGTGGGCGAAGAAACGAATTTACCTTCAACTACTATACGTCAGAAAATAGTCTTTTTGCTGTTGAGGTGTTTAATGACAAATTAAAAGAAATTTGGAAAAAACGACAAATCGAACCGAATTATGAGCAGGTGCTCACCGCTATTGATAGTAGCAATAAATCGGCAGTTTTTACTCAGTCAGATGGTTCAAGCCAACGCATTAACTGGGATTTTATTCATGTAGTGCCGCCGATGACACCACCAAAGGTTATTCGCGATTCTGCGCTAGCCGACAATAAAGATTTTCACGGATATTTGGATGTTGATAATTTCACCATGCAGCATAACCATTACCCCAATGTATTTGGTATTGGTGATTGTGTCGGTACGCCAATTGGTAAAACAGCGGCATCAGTTAAATCCCAACTTCCAGTAGTGGCGGTGAATTTATGTAGTTTAATCAAAGGGCAGTCGTTAACCGCCAAATGGGATGGTTATACTTCTTGTCCAATGATTTTGGATGTCGGTCATGCAATGTTGTGGGAATTTAATTATGCTTTGCAGCCGGTAACTGCGCTACCTTTTGAAGTCGTTGATCCACTTGATGAAAGTGTGATTGCGTGGCGTTTTGAAGAAACGCTTCTGAGGCCAGTTTATGATGTGATGTTAAAAGGCTATACACCGATCTAGTCATCTTTAAATGATAGGTGGTGCTTTATGGGTAGGTACAATGACAGAGGTTATACTTTTTTAGTGGTTCTGTTGTGTATAGTTCACGGATTTCATCTTACTGAGCTGTACCAGCAGGGTGGAACACTTCACTATTTTTTCTAAATTAATTGATTACTCTAAAACGGTTTTGTCCCGAAGCGACTTACCAATCCAATTAAAATTTCACTCTCACCGCATAACTATTATTAACGTCACATGAGTTATATTTGGGTAAATTGCGACTGATTGAAATCGCAAATTTGTTAGACGAAACCAATAATGGGGCAGCTTTGAGTTGCGCTGCCCTACTAGTACATAAGGTTCACTTTTTAACATACCAATTTCTCGATTTCTGCTGATGAAAAAATTGTTAGCCGCAGGGCATATATTCAGGTGAAACGTGATCTTATCTCCGAGTGGTGAAGATAAGACCATAATTTGGGTGTCAGACTAGTTGTACTCGCTTGCCATATTTATCGCCATTGCGATGCCTTTGACTCGTATTTCGAGAAAAAGTTGTTCAGTACGTTTATTTAGCAAGATTTTCCAGCATAGTTTTAGTCACTAGGGTAATTCCTTTTTCTGTAACACGAAAACCATTGGCTTCATCCTGTTCCTTATCATAGCCAATGCTCAAGCCGGCCGGGACACAACAATCACTGTCAAGGATAACTCTCTTCAGTTTAGCGTGTTCACCAACGTGACTGCCATGCAACAATACTGACTCTTCAATAAGACTGTATGAGTGGGCATGGACACTTGAATACAACAATGATTTTCTAATAGTTGAACCAGAAATAATGCACCCTCCAGAAACCGTTGAATCTACGGCCATACCACGGCGTTCATCGTTATCAAAAATGAATTTAGCAGGTGGAAGCTGTTCTTGATATGTCCAAATCGGCCAGTCTTTATCATAAAGGTCAAGTTGTGGTTTAGGTGTAACAAGTTCCATATTGGCTTCCCAAAATGAGTCAAGTGTACCCACGTCACGCCAGTAGGGCTGACTTTCACTGTCTGGATCTTTGAAAGAGTACGCAAAAACATTACTCTCATTAATGATTGAAGGAATGATATCGTGGCCAAAATCGCGGGTGGATCCTTGGACATCCACATCTTTTAATAACTGGTCAAAAAGAAAATCAGCATTGAATAAATAATTGCCCATTGAAGCCAAACACTTATTCGGTTTATTCGGAATTTCATTAGGTTGAGCTGGTTTCTCATCAAAAGCTACTATTTTGTTTTTGGAATCTACGGTTAGAACACCAAAGCTACCTGCAGCTTCTTCAGTATCAACTTCTAGGCAACAGACTGTCATATCTGCGTTATTTGCCACATGCTCCGCTAGTAGAGTGCCGTAGTCCATACGATATACATGGTCACCAGACAGAATTAGAATGTACTTGGGTCTATGTGAACGAATTATATCAATATTTTGATATACCGCATCCGCTGTGCCAGCATACCAGTCATCGCCCGTTCGTTGTGAAGCAGGTAAAATTTCAACAAATTGTTGAGCTCTAAGGCTTACCCAACCGCGGCTAATGTGACGGATCAACGAGTGCGACTTGTATTGTGTTGCGATACCTACGCGGTCAATACCTGAATTGAAACAGTTTGATAGTGGAAAATCGATAATACGAAACTTACCACCAAAATATACAGCAGGTTTTGCTCGAAGATCGGTGAGTTCAAATAAACGACTACCTCGACCACCAGCCAATATCAAAGCGTAAGTGTCTTTGGTCAAATTACTGATATGTCTATCATAATTCTGGGGCATAGAGACCTCCATGGGGGCGAATTATATACTTGTAGTTATAATCAGAGCAGTGTATTGATTATATTCAAGTTATTATATAGGGTAATTGTTGAATAAACTGTGACTGAAGTTAGGCATCATTACTTGAATAGCTACCAGTATCGTCGCCACTTTTAGCATTACCAAAAATAGGTCAATTTATGACAAAAGAAATGAGTCCTGATCCTTGTGCTAGAAAGGTTTGGGGCAGAAACGAGTTACGCTGAAGGCCAGCTTTTGTGTGAAGGCCAGCTTTTGGCACATAAGTGATATTCATGAAGTGCGAATACTACTTTAGCTCACTTAACTGCGAAAACCGTAACCAACGTTTTCATTGAGTCACCCGGAATCATAACAAAGTGCATTTTGCTACCAAGATGCTGCCAGAACTCAGCCTCTTGAGCATATTTTTTTGCTTTTTGGATAGCGACGTTTTCTGGCAACTGAGTTTTAGTTAGCCTTGGGCATAGCAGCTTAATGCACAAAGCCTTCCAAGGATGCTTAGGTACGCCGTCTGAAAGCCGTTCCACGAATCGTTCTAGCGCGTGACGAGTCACCACGACAGGTCCAATGTTCGGAACGTTGATGACCTCATCGATTTCTCTCACTGTAGCATTATCGACGCTGTATTCTTCGAAGGAATGTGAGAGCCAATCGTCCCGCTTCTCTACCGAGATCTGTGCTTCTTGGTAACGGGTGAGCAAGAACCTGGTCAGGCTGTAAAGTGAATGCTGAGATGAGCGTTGTTTCTGTAACTTTTTGATAGCTCCTTTACTGACTCGGATTTGAAGCCCATTACCGCTTCGGTTACTCCCCATCACCTCTTTCACTGACAGTAGGTGATGAATAGCATAAACCTCAGCTGCAATTGGCTTTTGCTGCTCAGGTAGCTTGTCGTATTGCTCACCTAAATCGACCTTTAGCTCACCACCTCTTCGAAGGCCGGTCTTCCAGTAAACCGTAAACTCACCATCAATCTGCTTTGTTAACAGGGTTAATACCATCATGTTTGTTTCTCCTATTGGTTATCTTTTTTTCATTCTCCATGTTTTTTCAAATATGCAAGGCGCAAAAAAGGGGCCGAAGCCCCTTGGATCAGATATGAACTTTCGGAAACCCCATGGCACCGTAAACATTCAGCACATCATTCCAATCCCAACTTTTCACGCCGAGTGACGTTGGTATCGGAGGGATCAAGACTTGTGTCAGAATGCCTTTTTGCCAGGCTTTTTTCTTGAGTTCATTCGCTGCATTCAGGCCGGTCTCAGAGAGATCGTGGTCTGCCCAGATGTACAGCATTTTCACATTACTTGGTGGTTCAAACCTAGCCAGTAGCGTTGCATTCACAACCGACCAACATGTTTGCCCCGTTGCTCTGGTTACCGCTAGGGCCGTTTCTATACCTTCAGAAACACCTAGTACTTCACCAGGCTCACCTATCGGAATGGCACCACCTGTGATTGTTCTGTCACTTGGTATCGGCATCATCTTTTTAGGCTTTTCAACCGGCGCTTTGAATCCATCTTCACTTAGGTAGATCCGATGAAACGTGGCCGAACGCCCTTGCTGAGTAACGATTTTACCTAGCAGCGCTGGGTAGCTATCGATAAACAGACCATCTTCATCATGGTAAGGCAAGCTTGGATGAAACCTCAGCACCGAATCCCATTCAGGACGAAGCCGCGTCACAATGCCACGACGATGCAAGTAGTTCCAAACTGGTTGCGCACGAGTATCTGCAAGAGAAAACGTTTCTCCCCAGGTTTGATTCAAGCGATGGATAATCGCTTTGTCCTCTTCCTGCTTTCTAGCCTTCCTATCAACAGCGTTGCTCGGTATTGCCCGAGTAGTTGCTTGTATTTGTCCGGGTTGAATACCAAGAACCTGGCCTATTGCTTCAACAGACTGAGCAAAGTTCCATCCATTAATCCAAGACAACAGTTCAAAACCATCATGAAAGATCCCGCAGGTATTACAAACGCCACCTCCGGTATATTCAGCATCTTTGAACAGCCTAAAGCCATCACGACCGCCATGAACAGGGCAAGCCACATGACGGCCTTTTCGAGCAATAGCGGCATCAAGTTCTGGCACCAATGCCGCCAATACCTGAAGCCATTGACCATTAAGATATGGCCTCACTGTTTCAATCTGTAAAGGTATCGCCATATAACCTCCTTAAGTAAAAAGCCGACTCCTACCACAGGTGGTAAAAGTCAGCTTGGGTCCTGCATTGAGCCGTTTGGTTAATGCAGGAACGTTAGTCAAGCTGGATACCATGTCGTCTTAATAGCCACATGATGGAATCACGAAGCACATCATGATCGACAACCGCAGCCATCGCGCAAACACGAAAGCAAAATGGCGTTAATTCGTCATTTTGAATCCACGACAACACATCCTTTCGCAATCGAGTACTGACACGACCGTCCAGCAATACACGGATCGCATCCAATAGAATGCCTTCGCGTAACTGCCAGATTTCCGTGTCAGACCAAGTGACTGGGGCATCATCAAACTCAAATAGAAATTCGAGCTGTGATGATGTGTGCTGATGGGACTGCTTTTGTGATGTAGGAGAATGGGCAATGCGCCCATTCATCAAAGATAACCGCGTTCGGCAAGCGAAACGCAGCCCTCGGATGCGACCACAACATGGTCAAGCGTTCGAATATCAACAAGTGACAAGGCGTCACGAAGTCGATGAGTAATGCGTTTATCAGCTTCACTGGGTTCAGGATCACCCGATGGATGGTTATGAACCAGTATCACTGCTGCCGCATTAAGTTCCAACGCCCGCTTTGTTACTTCCCTTGGATACACGCTCGCCGCATCTAAAGTGCCTTTGAACAGCTCTTCAAATCGAATGACGCGATGCTTTGTATCAAGAAACAGCACACCAAAGACTTCGTGCTCATACTCGTGCATCAGTGTTTGCAGGTATGAGAACGCCGACGATGGCTGTTCAATTTTGCGACCTTTACTCAATCGACCACGGGCAAGCTTGAGCGCCATATCTAAGATATCCGCTTCAGTCACTTGCTCAGGAACGATATAAGTACCGGCTTCTTCGCCAGCTAAGAATTTTCTGTTTTTCATAGGAGTCTCCCAAAAAAAAGCGGAGACGAACCCATGCCCAGACGGGGACGGAATCGTCCCCGCAGGGTGGTAAAATTGATGTGGTTACTGAATTAACAGTTGTTGTGTTACTTCGAATAACTCACGCTTCAGATCTTTGACATCGTTAATCACAATGCTTTGAGGAAAGAATTTCTCAACACTGCGTGTTTGAATCCCGATCCCCAGCAGCTCAAAGCCACTGCGTCTGCACCGGTCAACAATGTCATGCGTGGCAGCCCAATCATCTGGGTCACCATCCGTTAGCACTATCATTAGCTTTCGCTTCTGTTTTTGCGCTAACAAACTGTTTGCCGCAAACCACATTGCTTGTGCCATAGGCGTACAACCTCGTGGTTTTTGGTCAAAACAGGCGGCCCGATGTCGAACCGATTGCTTGGGCAATAACGCGATAGAAACTTCCTGATGAATACCAGGAAAATAACTGACCGCAGGTACAACACCCGGTATGCCTTCCAGTGCCATGGCCAAAGCCAAAGCGGCTTCATTGGCAACATGAAAGTACTTTCGATTACCTTCGCCAATGGGTTTACCCATTGAACCCGATATATCGACCAGCAAGTGCACAGCAGCATTAGGCGCAATGCGCGGCTGCCTTTGAATAAACAATCTCGACTCACCTGCTTGTGAAGCGGCTAGACGATGGGTTGCAACTCGAAGACCGTGCCGTTTGGCATGATTCCGATTGTCCTGACTGGACTGAACCATACCTCTAAGCCGGGCTCGAATTTGAGCCGACTCAGACGCCGATAAGGTCAAGATAGCCTCATCACCCAACATAGCCTGCTCTGCTTGAGGCAAACTGAGTGGTTTGACGCCCTGATGTCCTTCAGCTTGTTCCGACAACACTTCTGCCACTTGGGCAAAGGTATCGGGTTCAAACTGAGCGGCACTGGCCTCTAAGGCTTGTCGCAAATTGTCAGCTTGATCAGCGTTATCAGAATCCCCCGTTTCAGCGGCATCCCCCGTTGCAGACGAATCTGTTTCTGGGGTTTGACTGTCACTACTGTTATTGCTGTCATTACTCGCATCTTGTCCAATGTCATTACCGCTATCAGCATCCGACTCATCCTGTGGTGGACGAGATTCTTCTTCCAACATGGCAACGATGGCATCGACAAGTTTCAGCACTTCACCTGTAGACCCTAAGCTAGGCACTGCTGTCAGCATGGCGCTTAACCGGCTCATCGCTGCGGCAGGAAAGAGTTGTCTCACTCTTTCATCAACCGCTTGATACAAAGGCGTCAGCGCTTTCTGACCCAGAAAGTGGCATCTCAAGCGAAACAACAACCATGCTTGCAAGTTAGATGCAGGCTCAAGCTTTTCAGGTACACACATTTGCTGTGTGTCCACCATGTACTCAATCACTTGCGAAATACTGCGCCGGGTTCCGGGGTAATCCTTTGCCAATTCGTTTTCAATGCGAACGTCCTCAATGATATTGAGAAGTGCCTTACGGATCGGTTTGGACGACGCCTTCTGCACCATGTCAAAATTAGTATGCCGAATATGCGCCGCTTCATGAGCCAGATAACCCCAGGCTATCTGTTGATAGTGTGGGTCGTCTGGGTTTGCTGTTGGGATCACAATCCGCTCACCATCGGTAAACGCATCTTGTCCTTGAATAAGCACCTTCACACCAAACTTTTCGCCATAAGCGGCGGCAACGATTGGCAGTGCGTTTTTTAATGGATGATTCATGGGAGTCTCCTAATCATTAGGGGGAATACTCCCTCAGCGGGAGCGTTTCCCCGCTGGGAATGTGGGTGTTTAAACCTGTGCTTTTAGCTTATCTAGGTCGTATTTTTGACCTAACCAAGCCACCAATTGAGCTGGACTCTCGTGCTGCTCAAATGACGTTTTAAGCTGGTCTAAACTCAGGATGTCATCCAATGTCAGACCGTACTGGTCTTGTAACTGAGTAGACACCTCGTGTTGATATTGCAGCCAGGCCCGCTCATAAGCGGTTTGCTGCAATGCCATGTTTGGAACAAATACCATGGCCGTTACCCAAGCTCCTTGTGCGTCCGCATCTGCGATCAGCACAGGGTTCTTGGGGATCACGACACTATGTGTTGAGTACGACCGTTGTACTAACGTTCGACAACACGCCACTTCTGGTATCGATTCACTTTCAACCGCATCAGTCACACCACGAAAATGCGGTTCAAACTGGTTCAGTTGGCTGGGGTTATGGATGGTTGATTGCATAATTTCCTCTTACATAGTTCAGAGGACATGCGCCCTTCAGGGCAACATGCCCTCAAGGACGTTAAAAATAAAATGAGTTTGGTACAGTCGAACCAAGGTTTGGTCTGACGGTTGGTTGGGGTATTGCACGCAAGTTATCTGCCTGAGCAGATACTGGCTGTGCGGGTTTAGGTTCTGGTTTGGGCATCAGTTGCCTGATATCCAATTGGCCTTCACCGTGCATTCTCATCTTGTCTGGATCAGACAAAATTAAAATGGTCGCCATCAGTTCGTGATAGAGATTGTCTGTCACAGGGCCGGTCTTCGGCAGACGAACAAATAAATTGTCCATCGCTTCAACCATCGGTTGAACTCGATGATCCAGGAATGACAAACCATCCAACTTGTCTCTTAACCGTTTGAAAGGATTAAGGGCACGCTGACTGATTTGATTCTTACCTGCAACGGAACGCTCAAACAGTTCATTGGCATCACGAGCCACCTCCCTAAAGAGGGTGTGTCCCATGCCATTGACCTTGTCATCTAAGCCACCACCTTGTTCAGCCGGTTGCATTCGATAAATGGCATAATCGAACTGAAGCCGTTGTTCCACGTCTTCGATGGGTGATAATGCACGTCGGATTGCATCTGCAAATTCCGGGTGTTTTGCAACCCAGTCAAACGTCACCTGATCATAGTTGTCCAAGAACAACTGCTTGCACTGCGCAAACTCCTGACCGATCCGGTCAAGCTCTGGAACAATCTGATCAATTCGGTCTTCAGGGACGGCATAGCCACCTAAAAACCGCACACCGACTTGCTCACACAAGCGCTGCGCTTCTTTCTTAAGCCTTTCAAAGTTCGCCAATGCCTCAGGGTCGCAAATTTTTTTACTCCCTAAGCTGGCAACATCCTTCGGTGGAAGTTGGCTGCCATTGGCTAGTCTGAAATCTTCAGGCCTTAGTTTTTTTCTACCGCTCCAGATGGAACAGTCGATGTGACAAATCAAAAGTTTGTCGAGGGTTTGAATACTCATAGTGCATCCTCATGTGAGATGGGGACGCACCACTCCCAACAGGAGCAATGGCCCCCATTTGGGTGGTAGTAGTTGACGCGCTAATGGCAACATCACTATCAGAAATAGTAATTTTGCGAATCAGGCGACGATTGGTTGAGATCGATTTTCGCAGGCATTAAGTCCAGTGCTTCAGCAATCGGGCGAACCCGCTCTAAATCACTGCCTAGTAACCGCAATACATCTTTTTCCAACTTCAGTTGGTCGGATACTTCTATCCCTTCAGGACTCGCTACTGTGAGCGAACACAGAGGTGGTAATTGACGCTTAAAGGCCAGTAACAGCAACAATGGCCACGGGCCATCATCAGTGTTAACAATGCCAGCGCCTTCACCTGACACCATGCTGATTTGATTGGTACTAGGTAATCCGCTTTTGCAAAACCCTAATGACCATTCTCCAATCCTGACCTGGTTATCATCAATAACAGCCAAGCCATAGGCTTCAAGCAGCTTTGCCATATCGAACAACGCTTTTTGCGCCAGCGATATTTGGCCATTGACGTCCTTGCGAGTACGAAACTCCCAACTGACGTTATTGGCGCACGCGACACTATCTAGCGCATTTGAGAGTTCAAATGGCCGCCCTTGATGATCAATGCCGACTTGTCCAACCAATCGATAACCCTTGTTGATTTTCTCATTGATTCTTCGGTCTGCTTCAGCCTTAGGATCAGTCGAGTCAATCAATCGCTGCTGCGACAATTGACCGGCTTTTCCAAACCGAACTTCAATCTCCTGGGTATCTGATCCAACGTAAATGGCCCATTCTTTGGCTGTCCCATCAGAATGACTGTAACGGTAAAGAGCAAAGCACTTTTCCATCATCAATCCTCCCAGTGGTCACCGAAGACATCAGCGGCAATACGGTGAATGGCTTCTCGTTGCTCCAACTCAGCACGAGCCGTCAAAGACCGCACCAGTGCATATTCCACTGCGTTAGGAGCGCCTTTAAAAGCAAGTGTTAACTTTGCCCAGCGCACCAATGTCCGAGTGGACATGGTGATACTAAGCTCAGCACCGCCATCCGCGCCCCCAATAAAGAGACGACGAATGTCACCAGCCACTTTCACCATTTTTTGGCGAAAGACTTCTGGCAAGCCCGGCGCAACGTTCTCCAGAATGGCTTCCTCTACAGAAGACTCTGCATAGGTCGCTTCGATGATTCTAAAGCGATCAAGAAAAGCCAAATTCTGTTGGAGCACACCTTGATACAAGCCCGTTTGGTCACCGCTGCCCGCACTGTTGCCGGTTGCGATAAAACGAAACTTGGCATGTGGCATGATGATCTCACCGCCATTTTGTGCGATGACCAACGGGGCACCTTCCAAAATGTCATTGAGTCCAGCCAGTTCAGCAGGCTCAGCAAGATCCATTTCATTAATGATCAGCAAATGGCCATGCTTTACAGCCAGTGCTAGCGGTCCATACACAAAGGTCATGTTGCCATTAACCAGCGTGTGGTGACCGATAAGATCGGACAACTCCAATCGACCATGCGCAGTAATTTGCTGAACAGGCCAATTCAATCGAGAAGCAACTTGGCAAATTAGCGAGGTCTTACCGCATCCTGTGGGGCCTGTAATATACAAACCGTCACCGTCTGGGTTAGACAAGAACGCCAATACGTCACGTAAGTCTTCTTTTCTAAAAACATACTCGTCCTTGCGAACGGGAATGTTTGGATGGGTAGTGTCGGCACTAAATCCTTCCAGAACGAAAGCATCAGGAGCCGGGACATTAAACGCTTGATTCACTTGAACCAAAAATGGGGATTGTTCAGTCATGGTAAACCTCATCAGTTTTGACGAGGCCCCATGCCCCAACAGGGAATGAAGTCCCCGTCGGGTGGTGTGTTGATCGTGGTATGGCTGTGTATGTAAGAGTTCAGCTCGCTCTATCATTCGTACCCAGCATTGGCTACGAGTGAAACTGCTTTCTGATGCACTCGATATAAGCGCATGAGAAAGGAGCCGAAATCGGCTCCAAGTGAACGTTAAAAGTAAAATGAGCTCGGCGAGTCACCTGGCAGAACCAAGTTCTCTTGCTCAAGGCTGATTTTGATTGGTGTTTCAACGGGCTGCTCTGGCTTATTGGTGCTAATGCGCAACCGCTCTTGTGGCGCTTTTCGGTAAGCAGCTAAAACCTGTTCATCCAGCTCGCCTAACTTATCGGTGGCCAATTGCTTATAGTCCACCGTACCTGCCATCATGTAGCGGCTGAGTTTGACCCCAGCATAGTCGGCATGAGCGTAGTTACCCATCATAGCGACCAATTTCGACTGAGCTTCTCGCATTTCCTCTTTCAAAGATTTAATGTGGTTTTCCAGTCGGACCACTTCGGCATGTGCTGAGCAATACTGCCGTGATAGCGATGTCCAACGGTATTGGGCTTCACCCTTGGGAACAAAACAATCTTGCTCAGGGCATTTTGACGGTTCTTTTTTGGTCTGTACTAACTCCCAAAACTGAAGCGCTGTTTCTTGCAACTCAGTTAAGAACGCCGCGTCTCGTTGTATTTCAAACTCAATCAGTTGATCCTCAAAATAGAATACCAACCAACCACGCGTGCTATTGGCGACCAGTATTTGGTGCTGTACTTGCACCCAATACAACTGGTACGCCTCACTTTGTTCTCGGTGAGCTTGCACATCCTCAAAAACTGACTGGCAAGGACATTTCAGTTCAACAGGTTCGCCCGCATCGTTGATGCCATCAAAGCTGGCTCGAAAGATTGCGTTATGATCGGCTTCTGCACATAACGGCAGAAGAAAGTCATTATGCGCATTCTCAAATGCTCGCCTTGCTTGAGGCTCCAACCGTATACCTCGAAGCACATTTGGATTATTCGATAGGTCTTCCGGTAATACGAATCCGGTTTTTTCTGCCCATAATCGCCAAGGTGTTTTGTAGGGTGAACGCCCCATAATAATTGGGGCTTCAGATGCCGTAACCCCTGCAATGCGCCACTGGTGCCATGCAGGAGTACGTTGTGATAGGTCGATAACCTTCATATTGCCTCCTTTGAAGGGAGACTCCCCTGAAGGAGAGAACTCCCCTTCAGGGTTAAGTGGTTACTTTGCAGCTTGTGCTAACGCTGTTTGGTGCTGAACAACACTTGCTTGAACCGAATCAATTGCCGCTTTACCGGCTTGAATCGAACCTAAGACAAGGGCAACAACCAATACCAAGCGAAAAAGTGAGGCTGATTTAGTCATGGAAGATCTCCAATAAAAAGACGAGACCTTCCCCCTGACGGGAGAATAATCCCGCCAGGGTTAGTAAAATGAATGCGTGGCGCTAAGAAGCTAAAGGCTGTGTGAGCGCTTTGGCTGCTTGTTGCTGTGCATTAATTATTTCTTGTTTCGCAAACGTCAGTTCAACACCTTGAAAATGTTCATTGGCATATTCCAATGCACTATTCCAAGCGTTTGAAGCTTCCGCCCGCTCGATAAGCTTGTAAACAAGCCCTCGGGTTCGATCATCAACTTGCTCGGGTGGAATCACCGATGGCTCAACAACGTGTGTTGCTTGGCCTTCGATAATTCGCTCCGCTTCGTCTTGATCGAAAATTCCCACAAAGCCAAACGCAATGCGGGAACACTGGATCATGGATTTATGTCTTAGCATTCGCTTAGTGTGCGTCTGCCATGGACCATCTACCCGGTAAGGGCCATTTTTGCCGTTACCTTCAAAAGGCGGTCGATAGACTTCATCCAGGTATTCAGTGATTTTGACTGGGTGCGAACGGTCGCGCCGATAGATGATGCATTCCATCCATTCCGGGCATTCTTTCGCGCCATCCAGGGAGACTTTGTTTTCTGAAGTCTTAAACTCCATGCCATCAAACTGGTCGTGTTGATTAATGATGCGAGACCATCCATCGACACCTACCACTGGAATAATCCCAGCTTGTTTATCAGGGAACGCAAAAATCTCTTTGGTGAAAGGGTTCAAGCCGTACTGATCTGCAACCACCAAGAGCGCCATCATCTGCTCATTGGTCGGTGCACTACCGTCACGTTGCTTGAATGCTGTTGCTTTTAGGGTATCGAACAACTTGTTTGGATCGACACTAAAGCGCTCAGCAAAGCGTTGAATTAGCTTTGGTTTTTCCATTGTGGACTCCGACAATCAAAGTGGGAGTCTGCCCCTGACGGGAAAGTACTCCCGGCTGGGTTAAAGCGTTTTTGCTCGGTTAAAAATCTGGTTCAGGATATGTTTGTGCCCAATTAGCTTGGGAGCTCGCATCATCCGCCGGTGATGGCTCAGATGCTTTGTTCACACTATCAAGAAGCAGAAACTCGTCCGCGTCCACTTCGGTCAATCGATGCTTAATGCCATCTTTCTCCCATGAGCGCGTGCGCTGAGGCCCTTGAACAAAAAGCTTCGCTCCTTTTTGGATCAAATCTTTTGCTCTTAGCCCTAACTTAAATCCACCACGATCTCGAAAAACGACCCGATGCCATTCCGTATGCTCTTTGAGCTCATTGGATTGACGGTCGCGCCATTTCTCAGAAGTGGCCAGTGAAATACTGGTCACTAAATCACCTGATGGATAGGCTCGCGTCTCTGGCTCAGAGCCAACATAGCCTATGAGTGTTACTTGGTTTTTCATGATGTTCTCCTCGACTTAGTTGAACTCTGTGCACACAGTCGTTTCTGCCCGGCTGGGCAAAGAAGACTGACGGCGCAGATAGGTTGGTATTTCGAGTAAAGCCATGTCGTACGGATGTGGCTCTTTGTAAAACGCAGATGTCAAACGGGGCATACCAGGAGCTTTAGGCACTGCCATTGGACGACGTTTTGGTGTTGGTGTGAGCAATCGCTTGATTTGAGTAAGTACAAATCGCAACGGGCGCACGCTTTGACGAGCAAACAATCGCAAAAGCGACCAGCTCAGTTTTGCAAGCAACATAATGCCTGCGATTTGGATAATAAATCCGAAGATATATTCCATTGGTGACTCCTTAATTAGGTTGTGAAGGAGTCACCCCCAACTGGGGAAAACTCCCCCAGTTGGGTGGTGAAAAGGCGAACCGCAAGGAACGCATGGTTGAGCATGTAAAAACATGCAGGCTATTTGTTTAAGGAGGCTAGCTACCTCTTAATACCACTGAGAAAACTCAGCGGCGAGCTTCCTTTGAGCTCATGCTCTCAGGCGCGGATATCACTGAAACAGATCAGCAATATTTGATAGTCAGTGTAACCGTCTTATCCAGACAAGATAGTTAGAAAGATGCTCAATTCTTCCACCTAGCTGAAAGGCCATTACCGCACAGAGGATTAGGCTAGGGACTGATTATTGTCATATCAGGAGCAAACTTATGGCCCAAGCAAGACCCAATTACTCAAAACCCATCTTTGAACAATCATTCACAATTAATAGCTTACAGGCGCAACGTGTCGTTGACCGTGTTTTTAGACGGACGGTCAGTGCGCTTTACGGAATCGATGTCATCCTGCGCATCATTGGCGATGAGAACGAAATTGATGAAGTGGAACAGATCATTAGCCAGTTGATCGAGGATTGCGCTAAGGCGGTAGACAACGAACAAGCTCGTTTGGACAAATTGATGGAGTCCAACGGTATCGATGAAGTACCTGACTACACCGACCCGATTACCTTCAACGCCAAAATAAGCTCGCCTCAGGTTGGCCAGTTTGTCGGCTTAGTGCGCAAACTCGATGCGTTGATGATCTCAATGGACACTCTCTGGTTGTCTAGCGTGCTTAGCAATAAGCAACGTGTTGATGGCAACTACGCATGGCAACAGCGCATTATCAAACTGGCTCGGCGCATTATTGATATCGAAATTCGAGCCCGAAAATCAGCCCAAGCTAAGGGTAAAGAAGCAGAAGTTGAACAAGCGGTGCCTTCAACCGATGACGATATAACTGAAGCGGAAACAGATAACCCCGCCAACTAGCCAACGGCTCCCATCACACAGCCCCTCTCGAAGGGGCTATTGAAATATAGTGTTGTGGATTTTGAAACACAGTTTTGGACATTTATTGGTTAGAGTAAAGATTCGATGCATCGAAACCTTCATGGAACAATGAAAATACTTATTCACCTTAAATGAATAGGCACTCGGATATAAATAATTTACCTAATCATCCACAACTTCAATCGTTACATGCTGAGCACCAAGGTAAGTACCTTCATCCACTTCATAGCGCAAGGTTTCATCACAGTGTGGGCAGTCAAAGCCTTCGTTTGGCTTGATGCACTCATCTTCGAGCCAATCCCAGCCAATATGCTTTTCACAAGTTGGGCATGTCATTCAACAATCCTTACTCATTCAAATACAGCTCCGCCATTCCATCTAAACGGGCTTTTACTGCTTTCCAATTAGGCATCACGCTTGTTAATAAGCGCCAGAATTTCTCACTGTGGTTGTGCTCAGCGATATGACAAAGCTCGTGCAGAATCACGTAATCAATACACTCTTTAGGCGCTTTAATTAGATGAATGCTCCACGAAAGGTTTACGGAAAGCTTGGTGGCAGCCCAAGCAGCTTTCCTGCACGTGGGCGAATGATTGGATCACCGCCTTGCCGTCGCTGCTCGCAGCAGCCAGCTTCATGGCCAGCGCCGCCTCGTGAGTCTGCGCGTCAAAGTTTCTGAACTTGGTCGCATCAGCGCCGAGGTAAGCAAGGATGCGCATTTTTTCAGTAAGCGGTGGCTCGGGGTGTGCAGCAACTTTTGGGGCGAGCTGAACGACCTGAACCCATTCCTCCTGCGAAATCGCACCGGTAATAGCCTGCATGTTGCGCCCGAGTTCCTGCATGATCTTGCGTAGCGCCAGTGGCTCAACCTGGGTAGCGTCACCAGCCCAAGCTGGCAACTGAAAACCCCATAAAGCAGGCAGGCCGTAACGGTCAGGGTGATAGTTCCAAATGCGTGGCTGTGTTTGCGGTGGGTCATGAAATTCTCCTGTAATTCAATCGTTCTCTCATTCGAACTCCCGCCCTTCGCCAGCTTCCTCATGGGTCACGCCGTCGCGGATGTGGTAGATGCGCTTGAATGTGGGGATGATCTTTTCGTCATGGGTGACGACGATGATGGCGGTCTCGAACTTCCGGGCCATGTCGTTGAGGATGCGGATTACAGCCATGGCGCGCTCGGAATCCAGCGGCGCAGTGGGTTCATCGGCCAGGATCACCGGCGGACGATTGACCAGTCCGCGCGCGATGGCGACCCGTTGCTGCTCGCCACCGGAGAGTTGCGAGGGCATTGCGCGAGCTCGGTGTTGCACATCAAGCGCTGTGAGCAATTCCAGTGCCTTCGCGCGCGACTCTCCATTCGCGACGCCTGCAAGCATCGGCAGCAGCGCCACGTTGTCGGTGACATCGAGAAACGGAATCAGGTACGGCGCCTGGAAAACGAAACCGATCTTGTCACGCCGTAAGGCGCGCAGGTCGCGGACTTTCCAGCCATCGGCGTAGATCACTTCATCGCCCAGCGTCATGCGACCGGCGGTCGGTTCGATCACCGCACCCAGACACTTGAGCAGCGTGCTCTTGCCGGACCCGGAAGGGCCGATCAGTCCCACCACTTCACCAGGCGCAACATGCATATTCACGTCTCTCAAGGCAAAGACAGCGGTGTCACCATCGCCATACCGCTTGCTTAAACTTTCGATGTGTATCCCTTTGCCACTCATCTCAACCTCCAATGGCTTCGGCCGGATCGACCTTGAGTGCCATGCGAATGGCGACGAGGCTAGCTAGAACGCAGATCACGAGCACGGCAAAAAAACCGGCGACAGAATCCATTGGCGTGAGCAGGACATATTTTGGAAAAGCCGGTGCTGAAAAGGTGGCTGTGATCTTGCCGACCACGAAGCCAATCACGCCCAGGGCGAGCGCCTGCTGCATGATCATCGCGGCGATGGTTCGGTTGCGTGTGCCGATGAGCTTCAACACCGCGATCTCACGGATTTTGTCCATCGTCAGCGAATAGATGATGAAGGCAACGATGGCCGCGCTAACGATGGCCAGAATCACAAGGAACATGCCGATCTGCTTGGCTGAGGTGGCGATCAGCTTGCCGACGAGGATGTCTTCCATCTGTGCCCGGGTGTAGACCGTCAAACGCTTCCAGCGCTGGATGGATTCGGCAACCTCGTCCGGCGCATGACCAGGTTTCAGAGTGACCAGCACGGCATTGACGAACGCGTTGCTGCTCTGTGAAGCAATCACGGCATCCAGCAAACCTGGATCACCGGGTCGATTGAAGACCGGGTTGGCTTCGGTGCGACGCCGGCTTTGCCAGATGGCATCGTTGTCCTTGAGGAACTGGGCCTCCTGGGCATCTTTGAGCGGAATGAATACCATCGGGTCGCCGCTGGACGACACCATGCGCCGTGTCAGCCCCACGACGGTGTAATGATTGCGGCGAATGGCAAGACGATCTCCCAGTTTGAAGCCGGTGGCGATGTCGGCCACAGCCTCGTAGTGACCGCGCGTGATCTGGCGTCCAGCGACGAGATAAGGAGGCCATCCGGGTGTAGCCCCCAACGCACCGGGCGCGATGCCGACCACCATGGTGCGTACATCACTCTCGCCCTTGCGTACCTGCATGGTCAGGTAGGTCGCGTTCGCTGCCTGTGAGACTCCCGGCATGGCGAGAATGGCGCGATACACGTCATCGTTGAGGCTGGACGACTCCGCATAAGGACCCAGAGTATCCTTTTGCACCACCCAAAGGTCAGCGCCACTGTTGTCGAGCAACGCCTTGCCGTCGTCCACCATGCCTCGGTACACCCCAGCCATGACTAGGGTGACGCCGATCAGCAGACCCAGACCGATGCCGGTGAAGACGAATTTCCCCCAGGCATGGAGAATGTCGCGGCCGGCCAGGCTGATCATCGTGAAACTCCCGGGATATGCTCGACCACATGGATGCGGCTGCGCGCCGTCAGTGCCTTTTCGCTATAGGTCACAACCTGGTCCCCATTCTTGAGCCCTTCGCGCACCTGCACGTAACCATTGAGGTCGGAAGTGCCGAGCTTGACCGGGGAGAAATGCAGATCACCATCCACGATTTGCCAGACACCAACTTTATCGCCTTCACGCTGGACGGCAGCGTTGGGGATCAGTGGAGCGGCCGGGAGCGCCGGCAAGTCAACCGTGACTTCGGCCAGTTCACCCACTGGTGGCAAAGGTTCTGGTTTGTTATCGAATGTCACCTTGGCAAGCGTTTCCTCGGTTACCGCGTCGGCCTTGGGTTCCACCCGCAGCACGCGACCTTTCAAGGTCTGGCCACCACGCGAACGCAGGACGATATGAGCCGGCAGCCCCCCAGCCAGCCCCGATGCGCTGATCTGGTCGAAGCGCACATTGATCCACAAACTCTTGGGGTCGATCACTTCCACCACGGCCTGGCCCGCGACGATGGTCGTGCCGGGATCGGCATCGCGCACGGTGACTACACCATCGACCGGCGCGATCAGGCGCAGATTGCTCCGCTGCGCGACGAGTGCTTCGCGGTCGGAGCGTGCCCGGGCAATATCTTCCCGAGCGGCGGATAGGGCGGCATCGGCGATCTGCAGTTCCTGCCGCTTGGTGGTGACGATTTCCTCGCTGGTCGAGCGCACCGCAAACAATTGCTCATAGCGGCGCGCCTGGGTTTGCGCGTAGGCTTGCCGGGCTTCTGCCTCGCGCAAAGCCGCTTCCGCCCGCTTGAATACAGACTCCTGTGAGCGCACCCGAGCATCAAGGTCGACCGGCTCCATCTCGCCGAGCACCTGTCCGGCCTTGACCTGGTCGCCTACATGCACCTCCAGGCGTTTGACGCGCCCGGCAAACGTCGGCCCGATCTTGTAGGTGTAGCGCGCCTCCACCGTGCCGATGCCGAACAGCGCCGGTGTGATAGCCCGTGATTCCACGCTTGCCACCGTCACAGCGACCGGGGCGAGCGGCCCTGATCGCAGACCGACATAAATAAAAAGCACCAGCAAAGGAATGATGACGGCAAGCAGTGCCAGGGTGCGGCCTTGCAAGGGTAACTTTTTCATTGCGCACTCCTTATGCCACGCCGATAAATTGCAAAGACGCGCGGCGCATCGCGGTGCATACGTCCCACATCACCCGCCAACAGCGATTGCATGACCAAGCCCTGGATCGTGCCAATGAACAGCGTTGCCGCCGCCTCGTTGTCAAGCGAGGGAGACAACTCGCCGCTGGCCTTGCCTTTCTCGATGAGACGATGCAAACGTTCGCCGTAGCGCTGAATCAAGGTTTGCACCATGCGCTTGGCCGGTGTCGATTCGGCACGCTGAAGCTCACCAAACATCATTCTTGGCACGCCTGGGTGCTCAGCTACGAATTCGATGTGACTCATGAACATCGCCTCCATGGCTGCCAAGGGCGACTCGATTCCTTGTGCGGATCGATCGATTCTGGCTAATAGGCGCTCTGCTACCCACTCCATGACCGCCTGCCAAATGGCTTCCTTGTTCGGGAAGTGCCGAAACAGCGCACCCTGGGTCAAGTTCATGTGTTTAGCGATAGCCGCAGTGGTTATCTCGCTTGGGTTTTGTGAACCGGCAAGCGCCACGACGGACTCGACAGTTACGGCACGACGTTCATCGGCCGGCAGATGCTTTGGATGGGGGTCCACGAGCACTCCTTGTAAGATAGTAATTGATTACTATCTTACCACAAGAGGCAACTCAAACAAGAGAAAACCCGACGTACTCGTCAATATCTAGAGTCTGCAATGGGCTTAACGTGCTTTATTTTCCGTTTTCTGAGACGTCCCCAGTACTCGATTGCCGACTACCAGCTTGCGATTAAACTGCTTAGGATTCCATGAATAATGAACGGATGATGGTATTTGAGTGCTTTCACCTGAGAGGCTTTGCAGAGATAAGTTGTCCATCTCAAAATCGACCCCTTTCATCTTTAATATCTCACGCATCAGGGCATCGCATCCCCCTGGGTTAGTAGGCATGGGTCTGCCTGTTAAGCTGTTAATCCTTGCCTTGGTATACAAGCCATAGCCAAGCTTGATTAACTCACCTTTTTTGACTAGTTGTTTTAGCGCACGACCAATTTGATCGTAGCTAGCAAAGCCATCAAAGTCTTTGCGCTCAAACACATAGCGTCTTGAACGCTTTATCTTTTGATAAATACGGTCAACGGCTGTCATTTGAACCTCCTAATTTCCTAAGTGTTCAGATTATAACTCAACCCTGTTGCCATAGGAATAAATACGGCACATGCATATGAGTAAATGCGACACTTGATCAGTTGATAGTTAGCATAAAGCATTGAAATAAAGATACAATATTGATTCAACTCAAGATCGACATAATTTGAATTTAGTGTCTAACCTTGTTATGAGTCTATCCCTTCAGAGATGTTCAGCGCATCCTCTATCTCGACCCCCAAATATCGAATTGTATTATCTAGCTTCACGTGACCAAGTAACAGCTGAACAGCCCGAATGTTTTTGGTGCGAGCATAGATTAACGTCGCCTTGGTACGGCGCATTGAGTGCGTACCATAAAGATAAGGATCGTAGCCAAGTTCAGTTGCCCAGCGGCGAATAATGGTGGCATAGCAGCTATAACTCATTGGCTTACCTTGTTTGCGAGGGCTTGGGAAAAGATAATCTGGTGCAGATAATTGGCTGAGTATTAGCCATTGAGTCAAGGATTGTGCTGTGCGGGAAGTGATCTCAAACTGTACCTCTCGACCAGTTTTGCTTTGGCTGTAAAGAACACGATCTTGAATGACACCGCCAGAAGATATATCTCTAACTTTCATCCTAAGTAAATCGCATGAGCGTAACTTGCAGTCGATGGCGAGATTCAGCAACGCTAGCTCCATGATGTTTCCTTCGATTTCGAGTCTAGTGCGAATTCGCCAGATGTCTTCGAGCTTGAAGGGCTTTTTCTGCCCAGTTAAGTGACCTTTCTTCGTCCACATAATTGACCTCCAGTCTAACTTTAGAAGTGGCCTTAATAAGTTTAGATGAGGAAATTGAATGGCTATGCAGTTAGGGGGCCGAAAAATATTGCAGACTAAAGTGGGTTAGAATCTTTACTCTAGATGATAAAGGGGCAAAAGCGCGTTAGCTGAAATATGTTCGATCTGTGATCACAAAGTGCAAAAATGGTTACTTTAAAGCGGAAAAACGCATTAAAGTAACCAGTATGGAACATCATTGGCAAAGCTGTTTTAGATGGATACGCTCAATTATTCCCCGAAATTTCTTCCGTCGCCTCCTGTCGTAATTTCTGAGCATCCATTCCGTTTAACCGTTCAATAGCTCTATCTGCGGCACTTTGACGGTTTCCATCAACGTTTAGCGTACTTCCTGAGCCGGTGAGTCGTTCCAGATCCAGTGACGGTACTTCGGGTAGGTTGCCCGTGATCGACAAAATACCTATCCATTCATCCAGATTGACTTGGCTCCAATCTACCTGGTTTAACTGACTCGCGGTCAAACCTTCGCAGTTTGGTGACTTTGCACTGCCCCAGCCAAGGCCCAACTGCGGACGAACTTGTTCTTGAATGATCCGTGAAAGCGGCGAAGTAAAGCAGCAATATGACTGCCGTTTCTCAACACAGGTACCTAAGAACTTAGACTTGCAGTAAGAGCCTACATAATGGCAACTCTTCAATACCCGCTTAGCGTTCATTTCAAACTCACTCTGCTCACATTTCCAGATAAGCTGAATGAGGATCATGGTGACTGAATAAATCATGTAGGCCGTCATAACCGTACTCAGAACCGCGCCAGCAGCGCCACCCAGCGCGAAGTTACCACCCGAAACAACACCATCGGCTCCAACCGCGCCACCAACGTTACTAAACAGTGCCGATTGCGCCCCCGAACCAAAGGTAGTGCCTACCCATTCAGCCGTTTTGTTGGTCAACACCTGCATGAAGCCTGTCGCAGCTTGCTCCGCTCCCGCGCCAGCAGCCGTTGATGGCCCAGCCCCCATGAGAGAGTCCCATGCAGACACAAAAGGCTCTTTAACCGCACTCCAGGTACTCGTTATCGGTTCCCTAAGCGTATTCCACGAACCATAGATTGCCGACGACGGATTCATGGCCATGACTGCTGTATCAAGCTTGTTAACTGCCACTATCATCGTGATGTAATCCGATAACGACACGCCACTTGGCTTTTCACAGCAATCCACTATACCGCCAACGGCTTTTTTGCACTGGCCTGCATTACCTTTAAAAACCGTACACTCGACGTTATCTTGGCCATCAGCTCCCGTGCATGACATATCATTGGTCATAAACTGCGCCGCATTAAGCATCGCAGCGGCTTCTGCAAAGTTAGCCTGCTTAATTGACTCTGGCTCTAAACAATCTGTGCCCATACAGCGAACTGGCCCCTCACAGTTGTACTGAGTTTCCATTCGAGCGTTTTGCACTTCAACGCTTTGTCCGCAGTCATACACCAAACTTTGGATATAACAGAAGCCTTCATGACCAGCCCCGCCTTCAGTGCATTCGGTTCTGACATACTGGCAGGCCGGGTTTTGCTCCAGCGCGGCACACGTATTGGTGGTCGTGTTTTGTCCGTTATTGACGATGGTTTGTGTATTACCATTGGCATCTACCCAGCTATCTGAGCTGCCCATGTTGAACTCTGGATGAGCAGTCGAAGCATTGTAGGTCGCTTTTGCTCTCCAGCATGAGAGCCCCAGTCCATCAGAACTGCCGCGACTGGTTAAATGAGCAGGAGACGAAACAACCGCTGGATAAAGGCTTCCAAGATTGGCCAACTCGCCACTTCCAACCGTTAACCCGTCGATTCGTTTTGTGCCCGTATCCAAACACTGCCACTGCACCGCAGTAAACTGATCCGTTTGCATCAAGCATTGGTCTATGCCCAGATCACTTGATTGATGAACAACGTCTTGCTCTAAGTATTTGCCAGAGAAGGTCAATGAAGCGCTCAGTTTTGCAGGAGCCAAACACTTCTGAACTTCTCGGCTGCAAGTATCGAAATCGACTTTGTTCCAGCCGGATTCACATCTGGAACGAGTGACTTCCTGAGGTTCATGCCACGAAATAATCGACCCATTAACGACCTTGCACAATGAGCCAACCAAGGTTCCTTTTGGACAGGTCATTTCAGGGTATTTAATGGACGGTTTCGTCTCTGTGACCGTCTCCTTGTTGCCCGTCAATGAGAGTGTCGTTTTCCAGCCATTTGCCTTGGACGGCGACTCGGTGATTTTTATCTCAGTATTTTGATTATCAAACACTCTCAGCGTCGCGTTTCCAGTTTGCATAGTGCTGCTGTGCTGTGGAGCAAAGCTGAGCATTTCAGAGCTAAAGCAACCGCGCTCAATAGACCAGCTTTGTTGATGGGTTTCAGCGGATACACGTCGTTCTAACTGACACTCAGTAAGCGTGCTGATCTTCTCGCACACCTGGTAATCCGGTACATGCTTGGTTTCAGTAAATGGCGTAATCGTCTGAGTAGGCTCACAGGCCTCAAAACTACTCGGCATAAGATTGGATACCACGCACTTTGGATCGTTGGTTTGCAATCCACAGTCAAAGGTATCGGTAAAACGAATGCATTCACCTCTATCATTGGTTTCGGCACATTCTGACGACATGAAGCCACAGGAAGGGTTCGCTTCAAGCACTTGGCAGGCCTGATTTTCAATCCCCTTATAGCTTTCATCATCCACACTAACTTGTACACGCCGACACAAAGGCGATATGCCAGCCACTGGGCTTGGAGCAAAGTAGGATTCACAAACTGAAACACCATTAACCACCGTACATCCGTTGGTTGAAGACGGCTGATCCGTGCATTGAATGCTGTAGTCTGAAAACTTAGCTGGGATATCCGCTGCTTGTTCGATACAGGATTGTGGCGACCAACTATCATTCATCACCACCTTGGTTGGATCAAAGCGCACCTTGATGCGTGCATACCCCTCACCACTACCCGTTACCGATACGCGAATTTTTATTGGCACTTCTAAACCGGGCTCTACCGCTTTTAGCTTGGCGGTGAGGTCAGTATTAGGATTGCGTTCCCAACTGGTACTAAGCTCGCAGCGACCTGCCGTTTCTGGTGGAAAGTTATTATTCGGCCCAGACCAAACTTTCTGATCACCAAGCCACACTTGCATGTAGTCATCCCATTTGGCGTACTCAAGAACGGCTGAGGTAATCGCATCGGGGTTCACGACTTTGAGTGTGATGGCCTGCTCGAACACTTTACAACGGCCACTCCAGTAGTTGTCACCAATTCGTCCTATCCAAACTTCAAGACACCCCTCACCACAAGAGCGAAGGTTCATCGGCCCTGAAACATGCTCAATGATGCCTGCCGTGTAATCGTGAGTAATAGTGCAGCTGTTAACCGCTGTATTGAGCCTGTCACATTGCTGGTAATTTGGGCTGCCTTCACCTTGAGACTCACAGCTGGGGAAGCTTTGGGTTAATAGATTGGGGTCAGTTTGAACCGCATCAGTTAATGCCCAAAGCGGATCATTGACCATATCTGGCCGAGACCTGTCTTTGATTTGCTGTAGCGAGCGAAACGCCTCACCCGTAGCGCCACTCTCGGATGCCATGCTCTCTTGGCGCTGCGTCCCCAATTGATTCATGCTGGTATCAGAGCCATAAACGCCCGTTAAGACATCTAATGAGCCCTGATCCATACCAGGAAATAGCTCTTGCAAGTTAATGGACTCATTACCACTGCCACTCGGCACCAACAATGTATTGCCGTTAAGTGCGGGCATCGTCCAGTATTGCAGTAATTGCTTACCTTCTTGTTGTCCGCTTAAGCCGGATTGGCGCTGCACATCAGCGGCCACACCATGTAAGGGCAAGCACGCCATAGTGATTGATAAAACACCCGCTAAAACTCGGGTAAAAAGTGTTGGTTTCATGGTTAACCTCCCGAGTTACAGCAGTCTTGCCAGCGCCACAAAATGTAGAGCGCATCTTCACCGGCACCGGGGATCGTTCGCCACTCTCCCCATTTCATGGTGCTTTCACCGATGACATGCGCACTTTCAGTTTCTGGTACAGGGAAGAACATACTCATCTTGTATTGGGATTTCGGTAGCATGGGTTCGATAACAGGTCGGCATAGCGCACTGTTCCCCATTGTTCGCCTTGCAAGACCACGCCTGTGTTGAGCCGCGATTGCACGCGCCGCTAAATGGCTGGTGTTTTCTGCTATTGAGCCAAAAGCTAAGGTGTGGCCAGATAACGGGTAGAGATGGCCCCAACTGCCAGCACACCAAAACAATTGGTCGATGGGTTTACCAAGCGTTGATGAGGCAGCGTCAGCGGTACAAGCCGAAATAGCCAATGGATTGGCAACGGCAGCAGCTTCAGGCTGAGTAAAAAAGGCCAGTTCATCGTTCAGCCATGTTGGGTCCAATTCCGACAAATACATCAAGTCAAAGTCCATGTAACCATCGGCATTGCAATTGCCATCCATGAACAAATCGAGCATGACCAAAAGCGGAAAGGCATAATAATGGTAATGGTAGAAAGCGAGATCACCGGTATCGTATTCACCCTCGCCATGACCACCTTGCAATCGCCTATCACCTAACGGTAAACGAATCCCTCCCAGGGAAGGCGAGCAACCCGGCGTTCTGACCAGTTCAATCAAACGCGCTGGCTCCCACATGCTGGTAACAATACCTGGCCTTGGCACGCCTAAGTTGTCTTCACATAAGCAAAATGACTTGTTTGATGCGCCGCTTGGGACACTGCCAGAGCCAAGTGGAAGACCGGCAACCCGGATAGGAAAAATGCATGACCAGCAAACATCCGTCAGCAACTTACCCGACAATAAACCCGCGTCTGGGCAGGTCAGTTCGGCTTTAGCAGGAATAGATGCGCCCAGGACAAACATGACAACGAGAGTCCGCAACAGACGATACGTATTATTGAGCTTTTTCATGAACAAGCTCCTTTGCTGGAGTTTCTTCTATTTCAAACGCGAGTCCCTTTGCTTGAACAAACGATGGGGTGACTTGCAAATCAAAGCGCTGCTTTAGCGAGGCATTGAGAAGGTAAACCGGGCTATCCAATGTCTTTTCGAGCGCATTGAGGCTATTCCAACCTTGAGTACGGTCGAGCTGCGTGGTGATAAGCGTAATGCGGCGCAGTGTCCTATCTTGGCCCTCAAGCCAATGTGCTACTGCGTCCACTTCTTCAGCGTTCGACGCATTAAACACCACAAGCTGCTGAGTAAACGGCAAGGCTTTTAGCGGGTTAATACGCGTTCCTGCTGGGATCAATGTTCGGCCATTGGCATCCAATAGTGGCCGCTGCATGACGATGGTTGGATCAACCATTCTTATCCGATACTGCGTGGCTTTGGGTAACTCAGTAAATGTTTGGCGAGACCAGAAACGCTCAATGGCTTTTTTCTTTAATGCGCCCAGGTCAATCGACTGTAAACGCTGCATCGCCACTTGCATCAAATCCGGTTCTAAAATCGAATGAATAGGACCGCGTTGACCCAATGAACCGGTATTGCCTGTTTCAATTTGACGCTGCAACCAGTCCTTGCTGTAAACCCCTAGTGCACTTGCAGTCACCTTGTCATCTTCTATGCGGAAAATGGCAGGCACGCTAGTCACCCGCCAGTGCACAAAGGCTTTCGGATCGATTCGAACCTGAGGAACAGGATCAAGCCCCGTCATCAGCGTATGCCAATCACGGATAGCTGCCCCCAAGGTCTTTCCTTCAGGAATTCCCCGAAACAACACAATAGCGCCGGTAGCACTGGCCTCTTTAAATAGCTGCTTCAGTGAGGAATCCCCCAGTGAGGACGACGCAAATATCAACCATTCATCGCTGTGTTTGAGCGACGCAGGTTGTTCAATCGGTGAAAAAGGCTCGATAAATTCAGATGAACCATCCACAGCACTTTGTAAAATGCTGCGGCTCATTTCGACGATCTTTTTGTCTTCGTCAGACAACAGAAAAGGCTCTTGTGCCCAGGACACTTGAACCCAAGACAATGGAGCAACCAACAAAAATAAGAGACATAGTCTTTGCATCATCTACCTCCTACCAAAGCGGCCAAGCGCGACCGACAATCTGCTCGTGCTTAACGGCATTCCAATAGCGGGAGTCGAAACTCGTTGCAGCCTCGCCGGAAAACCAATATTCGTTTTCTTGCAGCGTCAATGAGCGGCTAAATTGTGATTCCGCCACACCAAGACGCTGGGCTAATGCCATGCCGGTAGAGACTTCAGCACCGTTCACCAGCACATGCTCAGGCGTCACATTGACTTCATCCCCAGGCATCCCTGTTAGGCGTTTAAGCATCCGAGTACCGTCGTTATATAACGGAGCGAGTCCTTTTGAGTGGAAGGCATACAAACCATCCTTAACGGGCTCTTTATTCCATAGGTCAATCAGATACACCGTGGTATCAGGCAGGCAGCGCTCTTGCTGGGTATCAATACCTATTCGGTAGCGCATCATGGCGTAGGTGCCTACCAAGGCCATGATTAACGTAAGAACAGTCAACCGGATGAGGTATGTCCGCCAAGGCATTCTTTTACGGAGTATCTGCATGAGACACCTCCTTTGAGCCTACTGGCACAAATACGGAATCATCAGCACCCACCACCGCTTGGGCATCCAGCACGATAAAACCGGCTGTTTTTAACTTTTCAATTTGCTGATTGGTCTGAAGCAACCTAGATTCGATGTCTTGTTCGCTGGCATTGGGGCCCAGTGACAACACCGCCTCCCCAAAATCTACGACTGCAATGGGCGTACTTAACGCCAACTGGCTGTGGATGGGTTCGAGTGTTTTCATTAAGAGCCAGCTGGTCATTAAACCGCTGCCTGCAATAGACAAAGTAATAGAGGCCATAAATGGCCAAAGCGTGGTTTTATTCATAGCCTCGCTCCTTCAACAACTGAGAGATGGCATCAGCAACAGAAAGGCCTTTGCGCGTTAACTGTTTAATCGCGTTTACATCTTCTGCACGGGACGAGTACAACAGCTTGTGAAACGGATCGACGATGAGGCGGCCAATCCCGGTGCCCATTTCGGTAATAAAGAAAATTTCGGAATAGACACCAGTGACGGTATGAACCGTTTTCAGGTATTCATAGCCGCCTTCACCTAGTGGCAAGCGGCCTTCTTTTTTGAGCGCGTTGATGGTTTCAGCTTTTTGGCCAAGCAGGTACATATTGGCCGAGTTTTCAGCGATGGCTTTACCTGTAGGACTGTCATACAAATCGTTGACCGACTGCGTTACCGTTACAGCACTGCCGCCATATTTTCGAAATCGACGGTAACCGGTTTCGATGAACTTACCGACATCACCTTGAGTCAGCAGATCCCAAGCTTCGTCAATGAACACAATCTTGCGACGATCCCGCTCACCTAAGTACATCTCTTGTTGGATTTGGTAGATAAGCTGAAGCAACACTACTTGTTGTAGGTGCTTGCGTCCCTTGAGCTCTTCTAACTCCAAAACGGTGAAACGGTTTTTGAAGCGAATATTGTTGTGGCCATTAAAGAAGCGGCCATATTCGCCTTGTGTCGTAAACGGATAGAGCTGCTCACCCACGTCTTGCACACGACGGTCTTCGTGATTTTTCAAGGCCTCTGCCACATCATCAACCAACATAGCACGACCTTTTTTCTCCCACAGTTCACGAGTCTGACGTTTTAGGTTGGCCATCTGAAAATCGGTTAATGACTGCGTAGGTGCGGCCATTGCGGCCAATAACCCAACCAGTACATCCGCTTCTTCGTCATAGTCCTCAACGATTTCAAACGGATTTAAGCAAATGCCACTGTCCCGCCCGAACTGTAAGAACTCACCGTCATAGACTTCACACAGCTTTTCATAAGAGCGGCCAACATCAATCACCCAGCATTGCCCGCCTTCTGATAAGTAGGAGGAGATGATTTCGTTCACCAGGAAAGACTTGCCCGACCCAGATTGCGCCGCGATGCAACAGTTGTAATTACTGCCCGAGTCATAAAGGGATACACTCATGATCTGGCCATTACGGGAAACAAAGTTAATCACTGGCGTGCCCGTGCCTTTCCAATCCGCAAACAAAGGCAACAGAGGGATCACATGCCGTGTCGCCATGGTCTTGAATCGAAACAAGTCGTTCATCGCCTGGCGGTCAGCACCAAATGGCAAGGCATTCAGGAAAATGGGCAAACAGAAATACTTGTCTTCCATCAGCTCAAATCCGAGTTCTTTGAAATAAGTTCGAGCATTTGAAACAGAGCTGATGGACGCTTCTTCCGTTGGTGAAAACAGCGTTAAATTCATATTTGCCCGAATAGGGCGATCACCTTCTTGCAAGGCTTCAAAAAGAACATCAAATCCCTTTTTCTTGGCTGCAAGCACCGGCACAAACTTCAGCATCGGACCATAGGCCTGATTGACCGCCCATTGACGCTTCGTCTCTAGACGAGATCGCATCGCCTCGGCTGAAGGAAAGTGAATGGTGACATTCAGCAAAAAGCTTCCGCGTAAACCGCGACTACCCGTCATCATATCGCCCGCAAAACTTGCGGCATGACCAAACCAGACCCGCTCAGGCAAGCGCTTAAACGATAAGGTTTTAACTCGGTAATCGCCCAGCATCAGACCTTGGCTATCCACCTTGATAGCCCGGTCATAATCCAACACTTGCTCCCGAAGTGGTTTATCTGCCTCACTGCGGATTGGTGATGGATTGCGCCAGGAAGCATCTTTTCCCCAGTTAAGCTGCGCACTTAATGCTGCGAGCCAATTTCGGTCAGTCATCTCAGTGACGCGAAAACCAACCGTTGCCAGCGCTTGCGAGAAAGAAGCCCGAAGCGCGGATGCTCGACTCAACTCACGCTCCGTCGGTATAGGATTTTCCAAAGGCAATTTGCAGGTGACTATCAGTTGAAAGTTGCGTACCTGAGTCTGGGTCGATTCTTCTATCGGTTGAACCGTGCCCCCATCGAGGAAATCCGCACGTTTGCGTATCGACGCCCTAAGCAATGGATCGGATTGACGATGCCGTAAGCCCATCATGCGCTGAAGGTCGGTTTGAATATCAGGCGAGGCGTACAGGCCAAATTGCAGCAAAGTATCTTTTGGCCAGTCGTTGTTGAGTAGAACATTAACCCTGTCTGCAACAGACTCATCACCACCCGGCAATGGGTCACATAGAAAACCAAAGCCAACACTTTGGTCTTCCATGAAAAACAGTTGCTCATCGTCGGAATAGGCCAATACTGGCAACAGCTCAGAAGCGCGTTGCCCTGAATACAGAGAGGCTTTCATCAATAACGCCCCTCCAACCAAGCAGAAAGATCATAAGGACGGCCTCGGCTGATGCGACCATCATTGGCGACAATGAAAGGCACACCTTGAATGCCCAGAATTTGAGCGGTCACCAAGGTACGCTGCATTGGCTCTAAGTTGCAGGCATCATCCTGATCTAGGTTACCAATCCGGCCACTGAGCAATGCATCGGTGGCCGCTTTCTTGTCACGCGCACAGCCAAGCTGGCGAACCTGACGCTCTGAATCAGGACCAAGCACTGGCACAGGGAGTATTTGGAAGGTGTATTCTTTGGTTAACGGTAAAGCTTGTTTCAAAAGCTCATGGCAGTGCGGGCATCGTGGGTCAACAAATACCACCACTTTCTTTTTGCCTTCGCCTAAAGTCAGTGGGTTCAAATCATCCATTTTTAAGCCAAGGCGACTTAAGTCCAGCGTGTTTCCCGCTTCTCGAATTTCTTCAAGGCTGGTAAGCGGCTTTTTGGACCAGGCATCATAGAGCGTGCCATCAATGACAAACCGGCCACTGTCTGACATGAAAACAATACGGCCATTGCTTTCGACCGCTTTCATACCCGTGACAGGTAAAGAAACCATGCCGTCAATTTTGCCAACGGGCGACACTTCAGACACAGGTTCAGCTTGAACCAATGGAGACAGCGCAAGCGCCAGAATAATTGGAGATAGTTTTCGCATGAGGAGTCCTCGTTAATGTAAATCGAGGCTCCAGTCTATGCAGTTGTCCTATGTGGACTCGGTCAGATAGATTGAAGAATTGGATGCCTTGCTAGGGTGCCACTTGTTGTTACGCACTATTAGTTCAGGTATAGCTTTCATTCTGGCAGCCTTACAGGCTTCCCCTCAAGTCATCTGGTTTAGCTGATTCCTTTTTTTCATACCTTAGGTGTTAATTTTTGCAATGTTTTAAACCAGAAAGAGTGACATCCCCTCGAAATCAAACTGACCTACTCTCAAAGTTTCACGCCCAATAATTCGTATATCTATTGACTACACGGAAAAGTCATTTAAACTGTGTATTAAATAGATATACAGAGGATGGTGTCATGGCTACAAAGACAGCGCCAATCAACATGCGAGTACTGCCATCGGTAAGAGACATTATCGATGCCGCAGCAAGTTTAAAAAAAGTTGATAGAACCGTATTCATTCAGCAAGCCGCGCTCAATGAAGCGCATAACGTACTGGCCGAACAGCGGGATTTTGTTCTTGAAGCAAAAGCTTTTGAAGCGTTTGATAACGAACTTCGTGCTGAGCCACAGACTCTTGAAGGCATGAAAAATCTGTTTAAAAGGAAAGCGCCTTGGGAATAAGTGCACCAACCCTACTCACTGATGAGCACGAGATTAACGCCTTTCACTGTGGCATTGAAGAACTCGATACTTGGTTAAGAAAACAGGCGTTAAAGAGTCAAAAGCGGGGAACCGCGAGAGTGTATGTGGTCAATGACACTGACGCCCATCAAGTGGTCGGGTACTATGCCATTGCCATGGGATCGGTTTCCAGAGAGCAAGCTTTCAGTTCATTAAGAAGAAATAGTCCAGATCCCATTCCCATGGTGATTCTAGCCAGGCTTGGAGTAGATAACGCCTATCAAGGTCAAGGCATTGCGGCAGGTCTTTTAAAAGATTGTATCATTCGCTCAGTACAAGCAATGAACGCTGTCGGTGGAGCAGGAATCTTAGTCCATGCTATTGATGGTAGTGCGCAAACGTTCTACAAGAAATTTGGCTTCAAAGAATCGACGTTTGATCCTTTAGTACTCATGGCAAGGATCTGCGATATCGAAAAATCATTGTCGATAGACTGAGATGACGGCTCCCCTTTCACAAGAGAAGCCGTCAATATTATCAGGTGCCCAGTAAAACGGCGCTGATCGCTGGAACTGCTGTGCCAATGACTTCTTGAGTGCTGGCAACAACAGGTAAAGTTGCAGACATGACACTTTCAACGACTGTTGGCGTATTGTAGAGACCCATACCGCCACCAATGCCCAAGGCAAAAGCCATCAAGCTTTGGCGAGCGATACCGCCCACAATACCCACCAGTACCATGGCTCCCGCTACGATCCGTCCCAAAGTACCTTGGGTCCAGTCTTTTAGGGTATCCCACACATCGGTGAAAGCATCACCACCGGTGCCCGCAAATGAGGGCTCCGAAATCATTAACGCCATTAAACCAAGCGCACCAATAGTCATTAGGCGCTGAGTTTGAATGGTGCGAACTGCATTTGTCATTCGTTAGTTTCTCCGTAGATACTCAAGTTATCGCGCTTACCATCAGCTCCCGCTGAGGCTGAATCGCTTTGAGTCTGAAGTGGACGTAGCACTGGCGAAACCGTTCGAGGTGCTGACACCCCAATATCCCACCGGCGCGGTTCAATTTCGGTAAACACGTAGCTGGATAAATTCAGATCTCCACGGTCATCCTCCCAAGGCGCAATCCAAATCCGCATCACCCTTGAAGGAATGCGAAGAGGTGCAGATTGCTGCGTCTCAGGTAATGCTGGATGGCTCAGCAGTCCTGTCTCTAAATCAGATTGTGAATACCCAGAGGGAGAACCAATTCGAGTCGCCACAGCATCAATCGTCTTGGGTGCAGCGCCATTAGTGGTCAGCTCATAGACTTCACGAGCGGATAAACAGCGCACACCGTCAGGCATACCTGGGCATCCATATTCACTACTCCCAAGACCCAATGAACTACAGCCAGACAATAAGGTTGAGCCGACTGCCAATAAAAGTAATCCAGCTTTAGACCACTGTTTTGACTGGTGCTTTGGGTTGTTCTGCATTGATGTCGTCATGGTTAACTCTCCTCTGGATACACATCTTATTGTCTGAAACGGACTTCGATCGGTTAGCAACATGCAGGATTTTTTCATCTTCTTGCACCTCCCCCTTGCGAAGTAGCCAACGACAACGAGGCACCACGAGTGACTATGACTTCAATTTTCCTTGCAGCGTCTACCTCTATGACTGGGAACATATTTTCAGCCATGTCCAAATAGAACTTGGCCACTCGATCCAATGCTTTACCAGTGCCTTTAATCGCAGCACCTTGTAATGCTTCTTGGCTCATGACTTGCTGGTACAGCTGAGTATCACCGGCATTACCCGTCTGAATCGTTGGTACAGGATTCACATCAAATGCGCCAGCCAAGCCCTGAAGGAATCCGGCCATCATCGATTTGGCCACCAGCTGGCCTTGTTTCGACACTAATCGGCCACGAATACCGGCTTTGCCGTCTTCACCCACGGCATAAGAATCCAGTCGCGTTTCAATGACGCCACCATCTTCTCTCACACATGAAATGGTCTCGCCTCGCAAATAAGCACGCTCAGAGCTCAAATCACCGTAACCTGCGGCGATCAAGAAACACTCTTTGATATCCGCTCTAAATCGGTTGGGTAAAATGGCTTCCTTTTGAATCCTCAGCAATGCAGGAAAAGGCTCGCGTCTTGCGGACTCGTGAGTAGGTGCATCCAAACCGGTGATCAACGTACCTGAGATGATGCTGCCCGCCGGTAGATACAAAGGCGGCGCTTCTTGCACAACAACCTCTGGTTCAGCAACCACTTCAGGCTCAATCATACGAATCGTGATTGGCGGCAATGGAACATCCCGAGCTCGTGTACCTTGGCCATTGGCTGGCTGCTGATAGAGCGGATCAGGCAGCGGCGCATTGGCAAAATAGTCGTCTGGGTTAGACGGCAGTGGCTTTTCTTCTTTAGGCAATTCCATGGCAGATAAAGGCACTTCGAAACGGCTATTTGTGCCTTCAACTGCTGCATCACCTCCTGCGCGAACATCATCAAGTTCCGCTCTAAGGCGGGCCAACTCCGCATTGACCTCACTTGGTATAGAAGGCGAACCAGGGCTTAGCCGTCCTGAATCGACGTCACGACGCAAGCGCTCAACTTCACGACGTAACTGTTCATTGCGCTCACTGAGTAGTTTTACGTTCGCAGCCAAACTATCGACCCCAACATCACGAGTATTGGTATCCGTAAGAATGTGCCGGATCGTTTCCTGTCGGTTCCGACTACTTGAGTCATCGTCAGGATTAGGTGAAAACACCATCACCATAAGGATGAGACCACCAGCAATACCAGCAACCGATAGGCCCCGCTTCATGTTCGGGCTCATTTGTTCCCATTGTGCTTTCATCGTTATTCACCTCCCACAAGAAGCGAAGGTCGCAGACTTTCCATCGCTTCTTCACGATGATTGCGAACAACCACATACAACTCAGTCTTTTCACCCGGCAACAAGATATTGCGAGGCCAGTAGGCGCTTGCCACTATATCCGGTGCATGACAGGCTATTTCTCTGGCTTCTATCGGCTCATCGGCAAAGCTTTCAACCAGTCCTACATAGACGGTGAAGTAATGTCCCGTCACAATTTGCCCCTGCTTAAAACCAAACTTTAAGCCCGGCTGAAAACATTTCGGGCTTGTGTCGGTTTGGCCAGCCAAACGGATGTCATAGCCTTGTGGTAACTCATTTAGTGCAAGGCGTCTGAGTAAATCACGTAAGCTATCGACGTATGGCTGAGCCGTTTCCCAAGTGGCGGCTTTTCGGTTCACGACGCCCTTAATAGGCCACTGCTGACCATCAATAGCTAAGGTGATTTCACGCGGTGGAATACGACGAGGTACTAAGGTGACAGATAATGCGGGCGCTTCCTGACCAGGCGGAGTGATGTAAAGTGAAACCGGTGATTCTTTGTCCGTAGCCACATATACAACATTCCCCTTGATTTGCGTCTGAGCATCACTGGTTGTTCTCACCTGAGGCGATTCAAACGGCGTCACAATCCGATTCAGATGACCAAGTGCTACAGGGATCAGTTCATTAACCCCCGGTGTCATCAGTAACGTTGTTGGCGCATCCGTTGAAACCGTATTGCTTTGAACCGGTGGATTTGCAGTAGCAGACTGCTTCATCACACTGGCTGGCACAATCGGCAATTCCACGTCTGCATACGACGCTTGAGATAAAAGGACGCCACTCAAGCTCATTGCGATTAAGCTTGGTGTCATCCATCGACTAATTTTGGTTCGCATCATTCACCCTCCGGTTTTGCTCTTGGGTCAACTTTTCACGAACGCGCTTCGTTCTAGCTTGCCCCTCATACGTATCCATCCAGCTAAGTTTTGGACGGTATTGCTCAATATCGATGTCAAACTCATAGGTGCGAGTTTGGCGCTGCTCATCTCCAGATGGCCCAGAAACCAAGGAATAACCGGTCACAAAGACATGGCCGGTTTCATACTCATACTCCACTTGTCTAGGTTGGAATTTGAGCGTGACCCGGTCTTCGCGGATTTGTCTTGCCTGAATCTCCAGTGCATCGACCACTTGCTGGTACACCGCTGGAGAAAGTAGCGGCTCAATGGCAACCCGGATAAAGGACACATTACCCGGCGTCACGTTGCCCATAAGCTCAGCCAGGTAGAGCCCCCAGGATTCAAGGTAAGGTTGAGTGGCTTGGTTTCGTGACACTTCAGCCGTTTCAGACAAGGTTGGTGGTTGAATGGCCACTACGGTATTGCGAGAAAATGCCGCTACCGCAAGCAGCAAATTAGATAGCACCAGCACTGCAACCAGGAACCGCTGCCATCGGTTCTCTAATTGCGTGCCTTGCCATGATTTTAAAAACACGTCGAACTTCACGGCAGATAGCTCCTGATAAATGGGTTAGGGATCGTCTTGGCTTTGGTTGGCAACAGTCCAGCCCAGTAGATGGCGTGAAGAATAAAACCATCAGGGCGACCATCACGAAAACGCCGATAGAGCTTGGTTGTCACCAACCCCAACAGGCATAAAACCAAGGCATTACCGGTAAAAATGCCGATCACTAGCCCCAACAGAATGGGAGCCATCTCATCGGCACTCCAAAGCAGGAAGTGCGGCGGGTCATCGATATAGGACGGAATACTCACAGGTTCCATAGTCACTCCTCGTTGTTTGAATTGAGAAGTGAAGAATGCCTTGGGATTGGCAGGTTCAGTGGTCAGCTAGATGCCGAATTCTTGAAGGTTTTGAGGTGGCTTAGTGATTCTGTACCTACAATCAGATTGATATCGCAACCTTAAGGGTTAAAATTAGTTCACGGTAATTGGCGCATTACGTTCAGATTCAATGGACGAGATGCGGAAATTGTTAACTACGAGGATTATCACTCATGACTATGCATAACCCTGCTCACCCTGGTGAGATATTAAAAGAGTTGGTCATCGAGCCGTTAGAGTTGACGATCACCGATGTTGCAGAGCACTTAAATGTAAGCCGTAAAACCCTATCCAAGGTATTAAACGGACGAGGTGCAATAACTCCGGAAATGGCTGTACGCTTGGAACTGGCTTTTGCTAAGCCCTCTGCTGACCACTGGTTGCGCCTGCAAAGCGCTTATGACTTGTCAGTACTCAGAAATCAAAAGGCAACGTTAAACGTCCAACCCTATGAACTTGCTTTTGGATAAAGTTGATGTCTTTAAAAACATTGAAAAAGAAGGCTCTTAAAAAACCTTCGGTGTATAACGAATACAAAAAACTGGAGCATGAGTTTGATGGTATTGAACGAGCCATACTAAAAAATACTCATGCCCCAGCCAAAAGTGTAATGACGACCAGAAAGAAGTAAATCTGGAACACTAAATCTTCTTCTGCAAGTGACTTAACGCCAACCCCGCCATCAATGCCAAGCCTATGATCAGCGAAGGTAGTACCACCGGAGGAATAGCCAGCGGGGCGAACAATCCCATAAACAGCAAAATGACGCCTGAGCCCAGGATAATCATGCTGTAGCGGTGAATGATAGGGCTCGAAAAATCAAAGGTTGTCTTCTTAATCTTCCAGGTCATCAAACCGTCCCACAACGCCGGTAACATGAGAATAAGCGCAAAGGGCAACCAGACCATCAGTAAAGCAAATCGAGTGAACACTTGGTACAACACATCAAAAAATGCCTGAATACGGTCTTCTACCCAGACAAACCAAAAGCCTCCCATGTTCTCCATCCCTTTAGAGCGCAGTCGCTGCTCTTCAGTGGGGATTAGAAAATCTCGCACAGATTGCTCCATCTGCGTATCTACAACCCATGATTGATACCAGCCATGGCTAGTTTGACCAATCCAATAGCTCGTTTGTGCGCCCAATTGATTTTGGATCATCTGCTTCTCTTTACTAATGACCCGGCCAGTCCAATCACCGGGCACTAACACGCCAATGGCAATAATCTCCAGCATCAGTGCCAGACACAGCAGCCAAACCGACTTATGCTTGCTCATGCCAAACATCCTCTTCTACTCGGGCCAGCATGGCTGCAACGGTTGGCGTCATAATCCGGGCTTTAATCACTTGTTGAAGCCGCTTTGTCGTCGTATGACCGCTGACATAACGCACTTCGATGCGTCCTTCAGCAAGATACGCCATCCGATTTGGACGATTACGAATCCAGGAGTAGAAATACACACCATCTACGGCGGCCCACTCGAAATGGTCAGGATCACGCAGGCGAATCCCCGTTAAAGCACTGGCGGCAGTCCAGGTCAGTGCCTCAATGAAATGCCAAAGGCGTACACTATCATCATCACAACTGACTTCTTCATAACTGCCCAAACCATTACACAGACACAAATCAAAGATGGAATGGCCATCTAACGTGAACGCATCCGTTAAGTAGTCCGCCAAGCAATACACCGAGGCCAAAGCATGAGGCCAGTCGGTTTCAAGCAGTCTTAAGGTTTCCTTGAACTGGGGGTTATGTTGCTGCCACTGAGCGAGCATTTCTTTACTGGTAAGTGTTGTCATTTTCAGACAGACAGAATGATGCATACAGACTCCTTATGCTGCCTGTGTAGAGCTGGTTAAAATAGGAATGCGGCCTTTGATCACGCGGCCACCTGAAAGCTTGGCGATGTACTCCAGGTTGGGAAGCTGGCCTAATAACTGCGGTGGAAACATATCGCCTTCTTCCTCCATCAAGCGTTCGCCATGATTGCCGGTAAACAACGCGGGGCTGTCCGAGTTGGACGACATACCTTGAGTTTGCATGATGTACTGCAACCGAGTCTTAGGCAGATTGTCGGTAATGTACTGCTGTGTTTCAGCGTCCATCACCCGAAGGGCTATCAAGTTGTTGATGTTACCTAACACTTGGCGCGCCTTAGCTTCACTGCCTGTACGAGCTGCAAAGTCAGCAAATGTCTGAGTAGCAATCACACAACGCATTTTTGCGCCACGACCTTTGTTGAGCAGTTGAATGAAGGGATCGTTGACGACTTCAGCCGCCTCATCGATGAAGATATTTACGGGACGATTTTCAACACCATAGTTATAGCGATCACCGGCCACAGCGGTGAGATCGGATAAAAGCAACGAACCAATGGCGCTGCCAACCATGGCGTCGGTCAATGAATCCAACCCGATATAGGCCACTTGGGCATTGTTGATAATACGGCCAGAATCCGTAATTAACCGGCTGTCATCCACATCGTTTGCAATAGGTGATAGCAATGGCCCTAATTCACTTGAAGTGAGCATATTGAGCACCGGCATCAATGAAGCCACCATCTTGGAATAGTGGGTTCTGTCATGCTCAAACATGCTCAAAAGGCCTTCCAAATCGGTATTGGCGGCAATGGGCTGAATGCGTTCGTAGTAAAAAAGCAGCATCGCCATGGCTTTTTTTGCCAAGGTATTGGCCTTTTCGGTAAAGCGCTTGATCTCCACACTAAAGTTCGGATACACCTGCTCCCCCCAGGCCGTGACGGCTTTTACTACCAAGCCTTCTGGGCCACCTTCCAAGAATCGTCTCAGTGTTTTCAGATCAGGACGTTGTGACGTAAGCAACAGACCTTGCACTATGTTATTCAGTGCCATTTGGCCAAAGGCTTTAAATGGATCAGCACCGGTTTCAGATGGGATTAATGCCGCAATTCGGCTGGCAATTTCAGTGCCCCGGTTAAAGTTCCTCAGGGGATTAAGTCGTACTGAATGCTCTGGAAACCCCGGATGAAAATACACAAAGCGCTCAGAACTACCGGCGGCAATACAGGCTCGCTGTGCATTATCCTTAAGTTCCTTGTCTCCCTTAGGGTCAATAATAATCACGGCTTCATTGCGCAAAATGGCCTGAGTGATCATCGCATCAAAGCAACGGGTTTTTCCCGCACCGGTCGTACCGACAATTAAGGTGTGCCCCTCAGTGTGACCAACTGGCTGGTACACATCTTCTTCTTTGGGCTCAACACCATGAATCCAGGTCGAACCCATTTGGCTATTCTTTCGATAAGAGGCGTGCCCCTGGTTAAGCAAGGTTTGCTTATCCCGCTTTAAGATTTCATAAGCGCGTTGAGCATGACGTTGGTCCCACTCAAAGCCATACCCTAACCACAATTCATCAGGATGTTTTGCCATCACCTTTTGTAAATGCGACAGCTCCATAAAAGCCAATGGTTTGCCTTTTAGTCCCTTCTGTAACTTATGAAGACGGTAAGCCTGAGGCAGGCGGTACAACGCCATGCCCGAGGAAATCCCTGTCATCCACCAAAATGGCTCAGGTGGTAGCTCAGTCAGCATTTCTGCGGCAATTGCCCCTGTTGCACCAACCAGCCAACCTGCTGCTGCCATGGCTTCATAGTTCGTGCGCCAAGGCATCTCGTATGCGTTTTCTTTCATTCATGCTCCGCAAAATAACCGTTTGCAATCGCTTAATTTCAAAAGGATTAACGTTTAGCGTGAGCGGTAAACAAAACCGTTTCCCCCTCATCAAACTGGCATTGGTCACTGGCCGAGATCCCCCGAAGCAATTGCCCGGCTGGAATACCATGCTCATTGGCGACTTGGCGTAAGGTTTGAATCGTGACGCGAATACCATCGGCACTATGATCCACGTCTGGGTAATCGCCATCGGTCAGTAAGATGGGCAAATCTTTCACAAAACTAACCATCTGTTGCCGCTGCGCGTGTTTGGGGTCTGTACTTGAGTTCGTATTGGCCGCAATCGGCTTTTGCTTTCGCTCCGCTCTTGTGGCAGGTTCTTTTGCTTGGGCATTGGTTGTCTTAGTTCGACTCGGTCGCGGTGAAGCCTCTTCGTTCTGAATTGCTGCCGCTGATTCTGCGTCTTGTTTGGGAAGGTCAATCAGTGCAGTAAGCCCTTTAGAAATCGATACTTTCAGCAGCAACCCTTGCTCCTGAACGCCATCATTCGTAGTAATAGTTCTGGCTTTACGCGTCGGGTTTGCGGGATCTAATTCAAGCCAATCTAATCGACTGAGTTCAGCAAGCAGTTTTCGGGGGGCACACCAAGGTCTTACGGCATCGGGATAGTGGATCAGTATCTGTTCACCAACCATAACCAACGCACTGCTGGCCTCTGGGAGCCACGCCAAAGATTCAGGCAGATTCAATGCTTCTACATCGTGCTGGTTTACGTTATTTGAGATAGCGCCATCATATGAATTGTTAGGCTTTTCACATCCATCACCTGGAGCATTTTCATTTGCCTGGGGGTTATTAACATCACTGGCAAGACGAAGTTCATCATCTTGTTCGGACGAGTTTGTCGATGGTGACTCAGACGAATTGCCGTGTTCGATTGATGCTGACCCTTCAGGCAAGTCTGAATGCTCACTGGAGCGACTCTGTGGCTCTTCTTGTGTTTTCTGTGTTGCTTCCCACTCAGATTTGTTAAACAGTGTCACACCACTTGGTACATTCGAGCTGAACAATAAATCGGCCTCAGATATATGCAGCATGGGTAGCCAGATTGGCTTGCCGTCTTTGAGCAGCACTTCAGGGGCAAGGCTTTCGTATCGCTCATTTGAGGCGGATTTAGTGGCTAATCCTCGCTCAATGAGGATGTCCGCAAGGGTATCGGGATCTCTTGGGATGCCAGGTATCTTGTCTTTGGCCAACAGCTCAATGATGTCCTTAGCCGCGCTTTTCCAGACCAGGTAAAGATTGGTTGATTGATTCGATTTTCGTACCCAGACTCTGGCGTCTCGCTGATTGACAAGCCATTGCGAACTGGCAAGTAATCGCCTCATGGCATCAAGTAGATAGCGTTCGACTGGGACACCAAGGGCATTGTCGTCAACGGAAATTCGTTGAGCTTTCAGGTCTCGCTGGACACTGGTTTGGTCGGCTTCAATAACCAATTTAGACAGGACATGCTCGGGATCGGTATTGCCAATTGCCTCTAGCATGGCTTGCAAAATTTCAGGGCCCGGCTGGGTTAACCAGGCGAGCAACTCAGGTGTCATCACCCGGTTTAATACCAAAATTGAAAATTGCTCGTGCCGCTTGCACCGTCCGTCGCGCCAGCGAATAAAATAGCGTTCAATGCTGTTGTTACTGGTCCACTGAGATAAGGTTTCTAAAAAAGGGTTCCACTGATAGCGTCCATCTTCGTCTGTGATGGACAGGTCTGAAACGGGCTTACCAATATCATGGAACAAACCGCCTAATGCCGCCGCAACACGCCACCTTGGCTCTAGCTCTTTTTTCTCAACCGGTGTGCCACTGGCAACAAAGATGATCCCTTCAGCTGCTTGTGCCGCCCAGAAAGCAACTTCCAACGAATGACGTAATAAACCACCTGCGCCACTGTGATGATGATACTCAGAAGCTGGCAGCAAGTGGACATAAGCAGCCAGATGATCAATGCAGGGCTGAATCAACCGTTGAAAATCACGCTGGTTGAAGCCAAGTACCTGGCGAAGTTTGGCAATTAGCTCGTCTTGTGTGGACTGCAAATCTTCAGGTGACGCAGCTGGCAACCCCTTCAGGAATGGCGGGTAACGTGGAATGTCTGCATCCAGTTGAGATGACAGTTCTGGTAGTGCTTTGGTTTGAAAAAATAGGGTTTTGAACATAGTGAACCTCCGACACGATAGTGTGAAGGTTCATAAAATCACCGGCGGTGAATTAGATAAAAGAAATCCAGATCTATTGACACACAGATATTTTGAATAGCATTGCTAATTGATTACAAATGCCGCAGACTTTGTAAACTAACTAGTTACTCGGCTTCTGCTCGGCGCTCTATAAACTTCCGACTCTCCATCGTCTTTTAGATCTATTTCGTATCGACGCCTGTCTAGGACTTCCAAAAATCCCATAATCTGCGAGCTGTCTAAATTAATCTTCCCATCAACTATATTTGTGACAACATTAGTTTTTTCGCAGTAACGTTCTAGCTTATCTTGACTAATGTTTATTGCTTCTGATTGAGATTTAATGGAAGCAATATATCTTGCAGCTCTCGGGTGGTTTTGAGCGTACTGAGATATACTATCAAAGTTAACGAAATCAATTTCACTCGCAATACTCGCAATGTTGGCTGGAACTGCATCCATAATTGCCTTCTGAAGTTGAGCTGTAAACTCTAGGCCACTAGGGCGGAGAATATGAATTAAATCATTCTGAATAATAAAATCGAAGTCATTATCCAATTTGAAAACAGTTTCCTCTAACGACTTTAAAGTATTATCAACATACTGAACCAGCCTATGCCTTTTCTTTATTAAAGTTTTAAACTGAGTTGAACGACGTACAGCTGTTATTCTCTGTTGGTTGTTATCAGTGAGCTTTACAAAGTACGCGAAACATTGATTGATATTGTCAAAAGCACTGCAATCTTCTGGTACATTTTCGGACTCATGAAGAGTTTTAAGCTCTTGTACCAATGGGTCATTGATTGAAAAGGTAAGATATTCAATAGAAGCATATTTTTCTGATGGCTGATACGTAGCCATACTGCTCGCCTTATCCTGCATCTGTGTCTTTGTAAAACTAACCATTTCAACTAATGACTTCTGTACGACTTCATCAACAGGAACAAACACAAAACCTCGATTGGGACTATCCAGACCAAGACCAAACTCAGTTATATTTACATTTTCAAAATCAAAGTTAATAGGCATTATTCATCCTCTAAAAATACCGTTTGGCTAAGCCTGTAAGCTGAAATTTTCTCTCCTTTGACAATATGAGAGCGCTTTGTGATTAATACGACAGGAATTCTGCCACTAATAGAGTTATTTTCTGTATCAGGTTTCAACGTATATACCCTGAACCCCTTCATGGCCCAAAAAATGTTCATATAATGCATATTCAGATGCCAAAACAGAAATACAATGAACGTTATTGCCGCCACATGACCCGCTAAGTCTCTAATACTATCGATATTGACACTATAGAAAGGAAGTAACATAGCAAAAAGGTAAACAAGTAGATGATCTCTGTGATCCTCACAATCGCCAGCGGTCAATTCTCGCCGATCTTTTCTTTTTTTTACTAATCTTACGCGGAACCACAAGAATAAATTTGGCACCGTAATAAAAAAAAGGCAGAAAGAAAGAAAATATACTTCCGAAATACCTTTTATTCCCCACCCCTTAATTGCCCAAAGAATGAATAGTGGGGACATACTGCTCAAGACCATTAGTAGTCTAGCTAGCGACAAACCTTCATTATTTCCTGTCATAAAACCACCCTTAAACCTGAATAAACGCTACTCACCGAAAGAATAGATTCTGTAAAATCTATATCATCGAGCAAGCGAGCGGCGCTTAAATAGATCGTCATTTTTTATATCTGCCCACCCACACCTTTGAATTTTTCAACAAAAGCGGCAATTTTCTGAAAAACCGTTTGCTTCTGGGTTCGGTACTGTGGGTTCAATGGGCTAAGTTTGGGCAGCGCCTCATTAAGTGCAGTGCCATTTTCAGAGGCGTACTCACGTTTGAGTGATGACGCAATATAGCGTTTGGCAGCATCGATATTGAGCTTTTCAGAGGCAATAATGGCATCGGCTTCGCGCTTCTGCTCCGCCTGGGCGAATTTGAAGAAAGCGTCGATAATGCTGGCTTTGTCATTGATCTCATCTAGGTTTGTCTGGTTAATAAAATCAACCACCAAGCTCTCTTTCGCTCTATTGCCAAGGCTACCGCGGATCATACGACGAACTTCTTCAATCAAGCCTTCTTTGCTCTTGTTCTTCTTATTGTGATCAAAAATCAGTTCAAGAATGTAATCGAGGTTTATTTCTTGGGATTTAAGCAAATCAATTTCAAAGACCACATCGTCCCAGTCTACCGTTGACTTATCTTTGTCCTGACCTTCTTTATCGCGTCGCAACCAGTCGCGGGTATCGTTATAGGTAGAGCGATAATCTTGAATAGCACGTTCGCTCGGCATATCGATGGTTTGCATTGCCTCGATGTCAGCATCGTCCAGATAGTACTTTGACTTGAACTCTTCAACAGCTTGTTCATCACTGGTATCTAGGCTTTGCAGTGCTTTTAATCCAGCAAACTCATCGTAGTTTTGTAAAATATTTTCTGCTTTGAGGTATTCACCAAATAGCTTGGCAAACTCTTTTTTATCTTGTTCTTTTTCAATATTTTCAGGGTTTGGAAAGCGTTCTTGCAGATCTTTTATGATATCAACAAAACCTCGACGAGCTTGGCCAGTAGCAATATCGTTAAAGCCTTCCATGTATTCTTTGTAGCTCTTCTCCAGCACCACGTTTTTGGTGTTTTTGTCACCAAACAAGGTGATGGCGTCAATGGTTGCCTGCTCTAAGTCCCGGAAGGTAACAATATTGCCAAAGGTCTTCGTTGCATCATAAATACGATTGGTGCGAGAAAACGCCTGCATCAAGCCGTGATAGCGCAAATTTTTGTCAACAAACAAGGTATTGAGCGTAGGCGCATCAAAGCCCGTTAAAAACATACCAACCACTATGAGCAGATCTATTTCTTGATTCTTCACGCGCTGGGCAAGGTCACGGTAGTAATTCTGAAAGCCATTACTGTCCACGCCATAGTTAGATTTAAACATGGCGTTGTAGTCAGTGATTGCGGCGCTCAAAAACTCCTTTGCGCTGCTGTTCATGGCACTGACTTCAAAGCTCTCATCTAAAATATCACCAATGGCGTCCTGCTCTTCATTGGCAGCAAATGAGAAGATAGTCGCTATGCGCAAAGGCTTACTTGTGGGTCCATTCTCAGCCTCGGCCTGCAATGTTTTGAAGGTTTCATAATAGGCTTTCGCCGCATCAACACTACTAACCGCAAACATGGCGTTAAACCCTTTGGCGCCAGAATAGGCTCGATGCGTTTTTTGGTTAAAATGGCTCAGAATATACTGCGAGATTTCACGAATGCGCATTGGATGCAAGAACGCTTTCTTATTCTCCGCCGCACTAAGCTTCTTATCATCCTGCTCAGTCTCAATGCTCTTAAATTGCGGACGAACATCGTTATAGTCCACTTTAAACTTGAGTACTTTTTCATCACGAATGGCATCAGTGATCACATAAGTGTGCAACTGCTGGCCAAACACGCTGCCCGTGGTTTCAGCACCCAAGGCGTTTTCAGGGAAAATTGGCGTACCGGTAAAACCAAACTGGTAGTACTTTTTGAATTTCTTCTTCAGGTTTTTCTGCGCTTCACCAAACTGGCTTCGATGACACTCATCAAAAATAAAGACAACTTGCTTGTTGTAGATAGCTAAATCGCTTTCGCTTTTGATTAAGTTGTTGAGCTTTTGGATAGTGGTAACAACAATCTTGTTATCGTCTTTATCCAGGTTGCTTTTTAGCCCTGCGGTACTGTCTGAACCGTTCACACTATCAGGTGAGAACCGCTGATACTCTTTCATGGTCTGATAGTCGAGGTCTTTTCTGTCCACCACAAAAAAGACTTTATCTATACAGTCTAAATCGGTAGCCAAACGTGCCGCTTTAAAGCTGGTGAGTGTTTTTCCTGAACCGGTAGTGTGCCAAATGTACCCACCGCTCTCGGTGTTGCTCCAATTCTTAGCGTTAAACGCGCTCTTTATCTTCCATAAAATGCGCTCAGTGGCCGCAATCTGGTAGGGGCGCATTACAAGTAAGGTATTGCTGACATCAAATACCGAGTAACGCAAGATCACTTCAAGCAGCGTCTCTTTCTGGAAAAAAGTGGCGGTAAAGTCTTTTAAATCCTTAATCAGCGTGTTGTCTGATTTCGCCCAGTTCATCGTAAAGTCGAAGCTGTTTTTATCTCGTTTAGTGGTATTGGCAAAATAGCGCGTATCGGTGCCATTAGAGATCACAAAAAGCTGTAAGAACTTGTACAACGAGTTCTCTGCATTAAAGCTCTCTTTACTGTACCTATGAATTTGATTAAATGCCTCACGGATCGCCACACCACGCTTTTTCAGTTCAATTTGCACCAAAGGCAAACCATTGACCAAAATCGTCACATCGTAACGGTTGGCATGGCTTCCCGTTTGCTCAAACTGCTTAATGACCTGTACTTTGTTACGAGCAATGGTTTTCTTGTCGAACAGGTAAATGTTTTCGATATGGCCATCATCAAAGACAAAATCGAAAATATAGTCACTGTGCACCTTGCGGGTTTTATCAAGAATATTATCGCTTGGGGTGTTCAGGTATTGCTCGCAAAAGCGGGCCCACTCGGCATCGGTAAACTGCACCTTGTTGAGGGCTTGTAACTGCCTGCGCACATTTGCCATCATGGCATCGGGCGTGGTTAGCGCGGGTAAATACTCATAGCCTTGATTGCTTAAATCCTGAATAAGCTCTCGCTCTAAATCACTTTCACTTTGATAGCCCTCAGCAGTTTGGTCTTGTCGTGTATATTTTTCTAAAACAATAAAGTTATTCGATTCTGCAATACTTTTATAGTTGGTCATTGTAATTCCTGCTTCTTGAATCCATAAGTGTTTATTAAGTAACCAACCAAGGCTTCTAATTTATCCTTGTCTTTATCTTCTAGATCCGAGATCTCGTCGCCAGCATGAGCAGAGTGGCTGGATAAATTAAGGATTCTATTGACGAATGGATCTGGCTTTCCGTCTTGAGATTTTTGAAGAAGTGCAGGCCAGTAGTTATAACCTAGGAAAGTTGCCATTTTCTCAAGAACATTTCTCAGAAGACTAAAATGATACTTTCTGATTTGTCTGTCATTAATGGCTTTCTGAAGCTCATTTAGAAGGAATAAGTGATAAGAAAACGGCGAGTCTGTCGGTTGTTCAGGTAGTTCAAAATCACCATCAGCCAGCTTTTCTAATCGGTATTTTTGAAATTCCTTATTTGGCTTATAGATTGGTTTGAAAGTACCATCGGCCTGCTTTTGATAAGCCTTATTATTGAGCTCATTGCAGAGCACATTATAAAAAAGGGGACTATGCGTTGTTATGATAAATTTTAAGTCTGACGTACTAGACTTGATCAAACCTGCTAAATCAACCGCTAATTCAATTAAATGACTATCATCCAATGAACTCACTGGATCATCAATAAATACGTATTCTAAAGCATCAAACTTATCAGTAATTCTATTAGTAACATCTGGCTCATTAAGGGTGGAAACAACTTGTTGTAAAAGAGTGTACATAACACTCCATACAAAGTTACTTTCCTCACCTTTTGAAATTTTTATTACTTCGTATTTACCCTGAACGACATTTTCGACACCATCAGTCGCGGCAGTACCTGGCTCATAGTTGACAGGTTCATTTGCGGCGACTTGAAAAGTGACCTCAGAAAACGCAGGTATCGTTACTTCTTTTTCATCAATTTTAGCTTTGTATTTTTCATTGAATATTGGAGTAGCTTTGCTACCCGTATAACGTTGAAAGTTTGTAGCGATGTTGCCGTCTTCGCCCAACTCTTTTAACAAGTCTATCAACCAACCCGTAAAAGTATTTGGTTGTATTTTTAACTTTGGCCTTGAATCTACTTTTAAATCGTTATCCCAATAAAACAGGTCTTCCGTAAAGGCGTTGTAGTACAGAAACTTATCACGAGTTTTCTCACCATCTTCTTCACTATCATCGTTTTGTGTAGAAGGAACAATTTCCTCCTTAAAAGCTCGTGATAAACGCGTTTTACCTGTGCCATTAAAGGCATAGATCAACTGTACCTTTTTATTCTTGCTGATTAAGTCTTTAGCTATGTCCTTTAGTTCCTTACCCATATTAAGCGACTGCCTCTTCAGATTTCGGGAAGCTCAACAATAGGTCACGATAATACTCGTATTGCTTTTGGCGGAGTTCTATTTCGCGGGGCAGGCCTTCTTTAATAGAACAGGTCAAGGAATCAAATTTATCTAAGATAGCCACAATGCGTTCTTTTTCTTTAGGGGCTGGATTTGGAATATTTATACTTTCCAAGTTCTTCTTATTCAACTTAGGTTGGGCGGCTCCAGAAATGTAAGGAGTTAAGTCGATACTATTCAGATAGTATTCAACGTATTTTCTCTCAGCGTAAGTTTCAAATTTAAGCACGTGAGCATGATTATTTACCCATGTTTTACCACTAATACTAAATGCTATAGGCGTATTACGGGCTAATAAATTTGCGCCATCCTCAGAGACTAATAAGTAATCACCGTCAAATATGTAATCCTTGACATAATCCACAATACCAGATGCGCCGTAATATGGAATTTCGCCAGCTTCTCTCAGACCACTGGTTATAGGTTTACGCTTTGAGTCCAGATTTTCTGCAAGCTCACCTAACGTCTTCCACTCAACGTCACCCTCTTCAAAACTTAGCAACTGGTCGCGGTAGTAGTTGTATTGTTTTTTCCGCATGTTAAGCTCGGCGGTCAGCTCGGCGGTCATGGCGGTAAATGCATCCAGAATGCGTACAATTTCAGCTTGTATTGCCAGCGATTTTTCTGGGTTATCTGGGCATGGGATTGGGATTTCAATTTTGGCCATTAGTGCATTTGAACTAAGGTTTGGCTGTGCGCCGCCACCCGCAATCACATAAATCTGCTCAACCTTTGAAAGAAGATAGTGATACAAGTACCTATTGTTAAGGATTTTTGGCTTGGGTAAAAACTTACCTACTCGTTGATTCAGGTACGCGGGGCTTTCGTGAGCGTAAAAACCAATTTTCCCTGTAGTAGCACCAGACATCGCAATTAAAATATCGCCTTTGCTAATCTCATAGGAAGCTGTATTTTCCTTATAGTCAGACGGGTCAAAATACTTAACATCGTCTAGGGATATGTTTTTCCCATCCACATTAGTAATTCTAATTATCGGTAAACCAGCTTCTTTAAATAAGCTACTCTTAAACGCGAACCCGTTCTTGAAGTCGCATACTTCTCCTAGCGCCTTCCACTCGACCTCAACTCCATCAAGCAGTTTATCTAAATAGTTCAACTGACTCATGCCTCAAGCTCCTCACCTTCAATTTCCGCGACTATGGCGTCAATATCACGGCGCAGTTGGTCGATTTTATCGACGGTAATTTTAATCTCATTATTAAGATCTTTAATCTTTACAACTTCACGTGTGTCTTTAGCCTGCACATAGCTACTAACTGAGAGGTTGTAGTCATTACCAGCGATCACATCCAACTCAACCGATTTCGCAAAGTGATCAACGTTCTCTTTGCTGGCAAACACTTTCATGATGTCTTCAATGTGCTGCTCAGTCAGCACGTTGTTGTTGGTTTCTTTTTTAAACAAACCGCTGGCATCAATAAACTGGGTGGTAGTGTCAGTTTTGTGCTTAGACAGCACTAAAATATTCACCGCAATGGTGGTGCCAAAAAACAGGTTTGGAGCCAATGAAATCAAGGTTTCAACATAGTTGTTATCAACCAGATATTGGCGAATTTTTTGCTCAGCACCACCACGGTAAAAAATACCAGGGAAGCAAACAATCGCTGCGCGACCTTTGCTTGATAGATAACTTAGCGCATGCAGCACAAAGGCAAAGTCCGCTTTTGATTTGGGCGCGAGCACACCAGCGGGCGCAAAGCGGTCGTCGTTGATTAGGGTTGGGTCGTCGCTACCAATCCATTTCACCGAATAAGGCGGGTTAGAGACAATGGCGTCAAAGGGTTTGTCATCTAAAAAGTGTGGTTCGGTTAAGGTATCACCCAACTGAATATTAAACTTGTCGTAGTTAATGTTGTGCAAAAACATATTCATACGCGCCAAGTTATAGGTGGTGTGATTAAGCTCTTGACCAAAAAAACCATCTTCAATGATATGCGCATCAAAGTGCTTTTTGGCTTGTAACAGCAACGAGCCCGAGCCTGCTGCTGGGTCATAGATTTTATTGACGCTGGTTTGGCCGTGCATGGCCAGCTGTGCGATCAATTTTGAAACGTGCTGGGGCGTGAAAAATTCACCACCGGATTTACCCGCATTTGCCGCGTAGTTAGAGATAAGAAACTCGTAGGCATCACCGAATAAATCAATTTGGTTGTCTTCAAAATTACCGAAGGTTAAACCTGCCACGCCTTTTAACACCGCTGCCAGGCGTTTGTTTTTTGCCTCTACCGTATTACCCAGACGATTACTGGTGGTATCAAAATCCGCAAACAAGCCTTTGATGTCTTTTTCTGAATCATAGCCATTGGCTGAGTTTTCGATTGCAGCAAAAATAGCGGCCAAATCCGTATTTAAATTTTCATTCTTGTGCGCATTGGCCGCCACATTGCTGAACAACTGGCTAGGGTAAAGAAAATAGCCTTTGGTTTTAATGGCATCTTCTTTAGCAAACCTGATGTTTTCGTCATCGTCAGACATGGCAGCATAATTAACGCTCTCATCTCCGCCTGTGATGTAGTTGACAAAGTTTTCACTGATAAAGCGGTAGAACAGCGTGCCCAGTACGTATTGTTTAAAATCCCAACCATCCACTGAGCCTCTTACATCGTTGGCAATCGCCCATATTTGGCGTTGAAGTTCGGCACGTTGTTGTAAACTTGTCATTTGTTAATTCCTGCTTTTAATTCGTCATAATTCGTTTATGGGTTACGCAATGTTCACTGTTGTCGAACATCATTCGTTAAACCCTGGAGCTAAATTCAAATTTCCGACCCCGTAGAGTGTCGGAGTATTCTTTAACCAAAGTTGGTATTCAGTGCCTTGAAGGCTGTGTGCTTTGGAACAATCCACATGCCATTGGCGAAGCAAATACCCCGCAGTTGCCGCTCTAATCTCAACCTTTAGAACGCCACCCGTCATGCCATAATCCAGCTCTATCGCTTCGCTGTGCTCAATACGTGGGTGCGGCACTAACTCAAGCTCTACAAAGCGATTCCATTGCCGGTCTTGGGTTTCAAGCTCTGTTTCAGACAAAGTGGAATCTTCCAGCACAACAGCTGCTTTAATGCGGGTCAATACAAAGTCACGGAACTCACCATGCTTGCGGTCAAAACCACGAACATGCCAACGCAGGCCATTGTCCACCAGCGTATGCGGTACAATTTCACGCGTGGTTTCACCGCTCGATAACGACACATAAGTAATGCTCAAGGCTTTGCCTTTGTGTATGGCCTCGGTAACCTTCGCCACTATCGATAGACTCGGCTTGTTAAGGTGATAAGGCGCTTCACACGCAAGAGGTGGTTTTACCTTTCCAGTGAAGCCATCACCGTACCCTTGGCTAATGGTTGCCAGTGTTCTCACAACGTCATAGTCGAACAAGGGCTCAAAAGCTTCACCACGCTTGTGCAACTTGAGCTTTTGGTCATACTCAATGTTGCCTGGCGCAAGCTCTCTGTACATGGTGAAGTCTTTCGTTGCTTGTGTGGCCGCTATGCTGAAGCGATCGACTAAATCCGCCCGCACCGCTTCGCCCTTAAACAATAAGGTGAAATCGATGTGGGCAATGCGATCCCTGGTTGCTTGTGGCAACTGCGCTATCTGTGAAAGCCTATCTGGCTTTCCTTTCGCACTTTCTTTAGCGAGTGAACTCGCTGCTACCGTTTGTTTCAGACCATCATTTGTCATGCGTCTTGTTTATCCAATTCAACCAGTTTCTTAAAAATTCTGTTTATAAAGTAACGACCGACATCGCATAATCACATTGAAAAACATCACTCAATGCTGCTGTTCATCCGAAATGACTAATCAATCTCTACCGGTTGAAGCTGGACAGATGGCCATAAAACACTGAATAGGCTTCAACCTAATTAATTTTATTAGGTATCATCCTATCACAAATTATTTTGTAGGGAAGACTAAGCGGCAACTTTTTGATCTAGATTGCAATTGCCGCTCAGGTATCGGTGTGAAGACCTTGTTTTGTGCCAATGCTGATAGCCGCTATCAATGCGCTACCCGAACCAGTGGCACCACGATGTTACCGCGAAGCGATACCCCTTTGTCCGTCTCTGTAGACATCAGGGCTCGTTGCTCACTCTCCCGAATGCGCCTAGCAACTTCTGCCTGGGCTGGTAGCAATGGCAGCATCCCTTCAGCAATCGCGTCCGGTGCAGACTCTTGGCCACAGGACATCAAGTGCTTCCATGGATCTTTAAGAAAGCGCTCGAACGTGATGCCAAATTCAATGATGCGGGCAGAGACGAAGATTTCGCCCCAGTATTCTATGTAGGCGTCTTGGTACATGGAAAGATTCCTCTTGTTGGTTATATACCCTTCCTACTTGCAGCCGCAGCGGTGTTACCTGCATTCGCTCACCCCAATCACATAGAAGATCTATGCTCATGGGGACTCGCTCACTTGCCGCCTAGCTGCAACACCAAGTAGTTTGGGTATAACGTAAGTTCACTTTCCATTTTCCAGAGGTTTTCAAATATGCAAGGGGCTATGATAAAGCTTTAAATCGATTGCGGGCATCTTTGTAGTCATAGTGGGCATGTTCTGAGCCACGATGATACAAATCATCCAGGTAAGTTTGTTCCTGCGGCAACTCGTCTTCTCTGATTTCACGCCACCAATGTTTGTTGGCACCTTTAACACCGTCATGCCAGCGGTAACCACGCTCTTTTAAATAGTCCTTTACGTCAAACGGCGCACCAAAAGCACGAACTAACACAGTTTGCCTGTCTGCTTCAGACAACAAGTTTGCAACGGACTCGGGCAACAAATGAAACAACCAGGCCATCGCCAAACAATCGGTTGCAGCTCGGTGTCCTTCATAGAACCAACCTAAGCGAAGCAGCAGGTACTCAAGCTTTCGACTTTCAAAACCCAGTGCTTTCCAATCTATGCCACTGGCTGAACAGGCCCAAGATAGATGGCCTAATGCAGCAAACCGCTTTTCAAAGAAAGGGCGATCAAACTGTGCATTGTGTGCAACCACCAGCGGATCATCGGATAACCAACTCGCAACCAGTGCATCATCAATGTGCTGGCCTTGCACCATATCATCGGTGATACCGGTTAACTCGGTAATCAGGTCAGGGATAGGCTTACCGGGATCTTCATACAAGCTGATCACATCAACAATCGACACAATCCGCTGAGCAGAGGGGCTGTAAAGCACCTTAACCATACCAAGCTCAATAATGGACTCATCATCGGCATACAGTCCGGTTGTCTCTGTATCGAGCAGCACCATTGGCTGTTCATCACCGACCATAGGAGAAAGTTCAAGTGGCCAAGTCTGCGACTCACGCGTTAATGGAATGCGCTCCAGCAATCTAAAATCTTCTGGTCTGTCTGGGATATCCGCGAGGCGCTCTAGCGGAAATGGCGCAGGGGCTCTTGTCATTGATGGTTCCTCTTCAATTCTATTGTTCGCTTTAGGTGATTTCACTGTGCCACAGGTTTTTCTAAATGCACCTTGAATACCTCTGCGTTTTTTTAATCTTTCTATTGGTTGAACCCATGTATGAAGGCTTTGGCTAAGCCTTTCAGAAAGCCTTAGCCAAACCGTTTAGGTAACCTTTACCGATACCCTTTACGTATGGCTTAGCCAACCCCTTTTCAAACGGTTGCAAAAGGCTTGAACTGAGTTTGACTGAGCATTTTAATGGTGCTCCTGACTTCGCTTTAAGCCAGTAAATTCAATACGGAGCAGAATTTTACTAACTCTTTCTTAACCCTTTGCGAAGGGTTCAACAAGCCTTTTCTGACGGTTACTTGACCCATGCGTTAACCAGTAGCAGTAACAGGATCAGTAACAGAAACAAGAGCAGTAGGCAGAAGCAGTATTGTCCAAGCCTTGCAGGCTTTGACGAGGGCGAGCAATCCCCACATCAAGCTTTTCAACACAAAAAAGAAATCGCCCACGACACAGCGTCTTACTCGAACAACACCAGTTTTACCTACAATTTTACTTGTAGAAATCAGCATATCATTAGATACTGTATAAACAAACAGTATTAATTGTAATTTTTCGAGGTTCGTCATGAGTGTCTCGCTGATAGGCCGTAGCGGCGCACTTGCCTTCATCAAAGCCAAGCGCCTTCGTATTCCATTGTTCATGGAACGTGTTTCTGCTGGTTTTCCCTCCCCAGCGCAGGATTATGTTGAGCAAACGCTCGACCTTAACGAGCTTTGCATCAAGCGACCGGCTGCAACGTTCTTTGTACGTGTTGAAGGTGATTCAATGATTGATGCCGGGATTCACCCAGATGATATTCTGGTGGTTGATCGCTCTGTCCAAGCCGAACACGGTGACATTGTCATCGCGGGTATCCATGGTGAACTCACGGTAAAGGAGCTTCAACTAAGGCCGTGCGTCAAGCTGCTCCCAAGAAACCAGGCGTATGAGCCCATTCATATTCCTGAAGGGACCGAGTTAGAGATATTTGGTGTGGTCACCAATGTGGTGCGAAACATGCGCCGCAAGTCGTGACTATCCCATGCCTGTATTTGCCTTGGTGGACTGCAACAACTTTTACGCCAGTTGTGAGAAGCTGTTTCGTCCTGATTTAAAAGATACGCCGGTTGTGGTGCTGTCCAACAATGACGGCTGCGTGGTTGCACGCTCGCGTGAAGCCAAGTTACTCGGTATTAAAATGGGCGTACCCGTCTTTCAGATCAAAGCCGAAATGCAGCGTCATGGCATTTTGGCTTTTTCATCCAACTATGCGCTGTATGCGGATTTGAGCAGTCGAGTGATGCGCACTTTGGAGGAGATGGCACCACGAGTAGAGGTTTACTCCATTGACGAAGCGTTTTTGGATTTAACCGGTATTGAGTCGGCCATATCCCTTGTCGAGTTCGGACAACAAGTGCGAGAGCGCATAGGCCACTGGATTGGGATCACCGTCTGTATAGGCATTGCACCGACAAAAACACTCGCCAAACTGGCAAACCATGCCGCCAAAAAGTATCCAGCCACTCAGGGCGTTGTAGACCTGACCAATCCAGATCGGCAACGTCGATTGCTCGCATTAGTCCCTGTTGATGATGTTTGGGGCGTTGGTAGACGGCTTACTAAGCGTTTAAATGCGTTGGGTATCACCACAGCCTTAGACCTAGCCAATGCCTCTCCTAGAGCCATCAGAGACCAGTTTTCGGTGGTTTTAGAGAGAACCGTCAGAGAGCTCAATGGTGAGTCGTGCATTGAACTTGAAGAGATCCCGCCAACTAAGAAACAAATCGTCTGTAGCCGTTCATTTGGCGTAAAAGTGACGCACTTTGAATTGTTACGTGAAGCCGTATGCGAATACGCAACCCGCGCCACTGAGAAGCTTCGCAAAGAGCAGCAGCAAGCCAAAGTGCTGACCGTGTTTATTCGTACCAGCCCCTTTAAGGACAACGAGCCGCAGTACAGCAACTCTGCATCGGGTGAGTTGTTGATACCCAGTTGCGATACGCGGGATTTTATCGAGCTGGCCAATCACTTACTCAAGCGAATTTGGAAGGATGGTTTTCGTTATGCCAAAGCGGGCGTCATGCTGTCTGACTTTTACGATCCAGGCATGTTTCAACCAGGACTATTCGATGACGTATCGACCCGCTCTAATAGCCAGCAGTTAATGTCTGTATTGGACACCATTAACCAAAGCGGTGCCGGAAAGGTTTTCTTTGCTGGACAAGGTACGAAGAAAGATTGGTCGATGAAGCGAGAGCATTTGTCTCCCGCTTATACAACACGCTGGGACCAGTTGCCACGAGTGAAGTAGCGCAGTTGACTCAATAGGCATTCACTCTGCGACGCAGCATGTTGAGCTTATCAACCTGGCGTCGAATATCACTGAAGAATTCTTCTTTCTCCATGGCCAGAGAAAGCTCCCATTCTTTGGCTAGACCTTGGCAGTCTAAAAATGCGTATCTCAGCTTCGTCTTTGAGATACGCAGTCCTTTACTAAAGACTACGCGCTTGCCTCGTTGACCGTGAAAACTGTTGATATACCACTCTATGCCAAAGCCATACTTAAAGTCTCTGATACGGACACCAAGCAGCCCCCAGTCTTTAAAGGGCTCATTCTCACGAACCTTGTAATGGGTAACCCAAAAGTCATCAACTTCAGCTCTTGCCAGCGCTTTTAGCCTGTCCGTTTCTTGCTGCAATAAATTTGATACTTCTGATTTCCATTGTTCATTGACGATTTCTACCAAACCAATTTCCCCATCCAATTAACCCCAAAAGCCAAAACCACTATCCGTTTGGCTTTTGGATCGAAACGCCAAACGTAAAACTGCCGTAACAATCACTGTTTGGCGTCTCGATATAAATCAACTCGCGCAATCCCATAACTGACAAGGGATACAGCCCGATTTCACTTAAAAACACCTAAAAAGACGTATCGCCATGAAGATACAAACCGTTTGGCAAGTTCAGGCCAGAATGCAAACGACGTTTGGCGTCTCGATTTTTTTGGCTAGGTCACCAGCCGCCAAACAGAGCCTATTCTCATACTTTTTCGAAAATGCAATAGGCAGATAGATGAAAGGATTTGTCACCTTTCTGCCCACCGCCAGTGCACCGAATCCTGATAATGACATTTGAGTGAACCGCCAGAGCACTTGGAAATGCCCAAGCGTGACCTGAGCGGTTGATTGAAAACTGTTAGAGCACTTTGAGTGCACAGGAGATAAGTATGTTTGTACTAGGCGTAGATATCGGTTACTCAAACCTGAAGCTGGCAATTGGCCAATCAGGCAGTGAACCGAAAACCATTATTCTACCTGCGGGTGCCGGTCCTGCGGATCGTATGCCGGAGCGTATCGGTGGAGGCGATGATGACACTTGTTTGTATGTATCTGTGGATAATGAGCGTTGGGCCGCTGGTGTGCCTGCTGGACGCCTTCAAGGCTGGGAACGAGAGCTCCACCCGGAATATCCGACCACAAAAACCTATAAGGCGCTTTTTCATGCTGCCTTGTTGATGGCTGAAACTGAGTCCATCGATTTGGTTGTCACTGGATTACCGGTTTCCCAGTTTCATGAACCGCAACGTAAGTCTGACCTTGTAAAACGTTTAAAAGGTGTCCATCAAGTGACGCCTAAGCGCAGCATCACCGTTCATGACGTCAAAGTGCTGCCGCAGCCTGCCGGTGCCTATATGGATCTGGTTCAAACAGGTGGTGATCTGGGCTTGATTGAAGAAGGTCGCGTCGTCGTCATCGATCCCGGCTTCTTTTCTGTTGATTGGGTTGCCCTTGAGGCCGGAGAAATTCGCTACAGCTCATCAGGAACCAGTCTTCAGGCAATGTCCGTGCTACTGGAAACCATTGATAAGCTGATTTCGGAAGATCATGGTGCCAAAGTCGGCATGGATCGACTTGAAAAAGCCATGAGAACCGGCGACTTGCAAGTGCTGCTATTTGGAGAAAAAGTCGATATTTCACCTTATCTGAATGCTGCCATGAAAAAGGTAGCGCCTGTTGCTCTTACAGCCATGCGCCAATCCATGCGTGACGAAAGCATCAATGCGGACTTGGTATTGATCGCCGGAGGTGGAGCCCTGGCTTATAAGGAAGCGGCCAAGGAGATTTTTTCACGAAGCAAGATCATCGTGCCTGAGCAGTCTGTTTTGGCGAACGTCCGAGGCTTCTGGTTTTATGGGGCCTGATCATGAGAGTTGTCGTCAACATTCCCCCAGGGAGCCACCCAGAACTACTCAAAGAATTGGAAAAGACGCCGCCACGGGAACGCGCTGAGCGTCTGCGGATGCTGGCCACCTTTGGGTTAATTCACATGAGCCAACCCAATCTATCCACGGCATCTGTACCGGTGGATGGCCATGCACCAGAAGTTGAAATTACTTCTGTCAGTACAGCGCCAGAACCCAAAGCAGAATCACGTAAACAATCATTAAAATCAAAACTAGGGCTGGGCTTATAACATGGCGTTATCAGTTAGCTGGCTCGATGCCAGGTTAAATAAAGAAGCAAAAGAAACCGTAGTAAAAGCCGACCGAGATGGGCTAAGTGCTCGCGTATCGCCCAAGGGCAAAATTGTTTTTCAGTTTCGTTATCGGTTCGATGGCAAGCAACAGCGGGTAGACATAGGTACTTACCCACTTATGAAACTTGCTGAAGCCAGGAATGAGCTGGATAGGTTAAGAGCGGTGCTCGACCAGGGCAGAAACCCCAAGCTCTACCTACAGCAGGAACGGGCCAAGTATTCTGCCAATCAAAGCTTCGAATCGATTTTTCGAGACTGGATAGACTCTGCCGGTAAGCAAGGGCTAAAGGAGAAAACGTGGCACTACCAAAAACGCAGCAGTGAAATATATTTGCTGCCCCGACTTGGCAAGTACCCATTAACTGACATCAATGAATTGTCCTTGCGTAACTGTCTTCGTGAGGTTTCGGAGTCGTCCCCTTCAAACACAGAACGCCTAGTGTCTGTGCTGCATAAGTTTTATGACTGGCTGATTGATGAACAAATTTTGGAAATTAACGCTGCCGCTGGGATCACAGCAAAAAAGGTTGGCGGTAAGAAAGGCAAACGAACTCGGGTGCTAAATGACAACGAGATCAGGATACTTTGGCGATATTTGCATGAGTCAAAAATCACTGAGAAGAATCGCATCTACATAAAACTGCTTCTGCTATTGGGCGGTCGCAAGGGCGAACTCATTCAAGCTGAAAAGCATCACTTTGACTTGCAATCAGCAATGTGGACAGTGCCTATAGAGATCCGCAAACAAGGTGAGAAAATTGGAGCGCCGATCATGCGGCCATTAATCAAACCAGCTATCGAGCTGATTGAACTGGCGATGCAAATGAGTAAATCAACTTACTTGTTTCCCGCTAACGGGCAAGAAGAACTTGCCACAAATGGCTTTGATACCACTATTCCTAACAATGTGAAAATCTGGGCTCGCAGATCGCTTGGTATTGAGATGGAACACTGGTCTATGCATGATCTTCGAAGAACGATGCGAACGCGAATGTCTGCCATCACGACGCAAGAAGTTGCCGAGTTGATGATTGGCCACAGCAAAAAGGGGTTGGATGCTATCTACAACCAATATCAGTACCTGGATGAAATGCGTCATGCTTACGACGTTTGGTATCAACAACTAGAGACCATCATTGAGCCGACAGGCTTTCCATTCAACTGGCGTTTCGGACAATAAAATAAAAGAAAGAGGCTCAGTCCTCTTTCTTCTCATACTCCTCCAAATCTTCAATGTGCCACAGCTTGTTTCGTGTATTTCGGTTGATACGAGGTTGCGGCAAGCTGCCATCTTTTATTCTTCGCCAGAGCGTCGTATAGCTAATGTGGTAACGAGCCATCACTTCGTAAGATGTTAGAAAAGGGGTTACCTGGTGCGCTACTGCTGTCATCTGCATTCTCCTGAAAGTCAATGTAAAGCTATCATCGCCTGATTCATCAATTGTTGATGGTCAGAAAGATGCATGATTTGTTCAGAAGATCAGCCTTATCAAAACACAAATGTTGCTATTAGGTACTTTTCAGCTCAAACCTATGAATAACAAGGGCTACAAGGCGGTTTGTGTCATGAATTGCAATCAACATGCCTAACGAGAAAAATTTGTACACACTGTTTGTACACTCGCAACGATGACACATCAAAAACCACAATAACGAACCCTTTAAATTCATAAGCTTACAAACATAAAACTAGAGATGATCGCATATATTCCGCTTTTGTAATGTCGAAACCAAAGTACCAAAAGCAAGAGGTACTTTCTTCATCAAACCCAGTAACCACAAGGCCTACAGCCAGATTTGTGTCATAGAATTTTCGCCAAAGGCCTCTAAAACGGAATTTGTACTCAAGTTTGTACACACTTTCCGAGGTTACGCTTGAACATCATTGAAAAGTAAAGAAACGAGAAAAAGACAAAAAGCCTTTAAATTCAGTACGTAGAGATGTGATTGTGGTGTGCAATGAAAGGTGGTTTTAAGCGTTGAAAGGCTGGGCGGCATCAGGGTGAGAAATAATGGCGAATGTTCTACGTTTAGAGACTTCGCCTAGAAAAGGTGTATTTGACATGAAACTGGTCTTCTTTGATGTCTGTATGCTTGCCTTAAAAGCAAACGCACATTTTAGATTCAATTTTGCGCGGTATTCTCGCTTATTATTGCTTTAGGGGCAACAGATCGCTTTAGGGGCAACTGATTGCTCTAGGGACAACATCCCGAATGAAGTCTGTGGGTAACTAATGGAAGAAGATATAACTCATGATGATCGCATCTTCTTTACCATTCCCTGTTTTGGCAGGGTAATAGTTATAACGGCGGTCCAATTCATTAAAACCCGCTTGTTCATAAATATGGATGGCAGCGTGGTTACTTTCTCTCACTTCCAGCCAAGCACTTTCTGCTTTTACTTGCTCACAGTGATGTAGAAATGCATCCAGCAATTTTTGACCATGGCCTTTGCCTTGTTGCGAAGGATCGACTGCAATATTCAGCAGTGTTACTTCTCCGACAATGTTCTGAGCATAAAAATAACCAAGGACCGAGTCACCTTCTACCATCACATGGTGACAAGCCCCTCGGCTTGATAAGTCACGAACTAATGACTCAGCCCAAGGATGAGAATGTGCTTGCTGTTCGATTTGCCAAACCTGTTCCAAATGCGCGTCACACATCGGAATAATTTCAATCGTCATGATTTAACCTATTTAATGCTTAGCTAGTGATACGCCTTAGATTCGTATCGCACACCAGAGCTTTTATCAGCATTACGAATAAGAACAAATTTGCTGCCAAAGTGCTCTTTTTTGTTCGTTGTTCCCATCAATGTCCTGAAGTAATGGTGAAGTAAGTTGCTTGATGTTTGGATCCCCATTCACATCACACCCGGCAAACCATACCCACTCCAACTGATGTTCCCCTAATAAAGGGAAGCGTTCAGGTTCCAGATGCATGGCTTGATCGAGGGTTAATTTCATACTCTTAAGTATTTTCTCGAATAGGATCGCTGACTCATTCACAGGACAGATTGGGGAAACCAGTAGAAGCTTGCAAGCACTTGGCAGATCAATCATTGGTGATTGATAGCCCGCTAACCTATCTGGATGAATCAACTCCCAAGTGCTGATTCCCATTTCATGTAAGTACTGTTTCTCGTTAATCGACATTTTCCGTCACCTGTTTGAACCGAGCAATACTATCAAATTATGGTGACGATACCTAACAACCAAAGACATTGGATGTATCGATGAAGGAATAAGGAAAATAAAAAGAAAGGAAAAGATTTAACGTTAATACGTATAGCAAAGCCATCACTTTGCGATTTACTACAGCGATTGCAAAAGCAGCTGGTTCATAACCACCAGCTGCTCAGATGCTTATAAGTCGTCGAACTCAGGCGAATAATCAATGCGACCAGAACGTCCTGCACATTGACCTTCAACAACTTCAGCAATACGGAACGCACCTTGAGGCACTTCCCATGCGCATTCAAACCCCATCTCATCACAAGCTTTAAAGCCCTGACGAGCGTAGTAATCTGGCGAGCCAAGCACGACACATACCGGATAACCAAAATCACGCAAAGAGTCGAAGCCTTCTTTGATCAACTCGGCTCCGATACCCTGACGTCGATAGTCTTCGTGTACCGCTAATGGTGCAAGTCCTTGCCATGACAAATCTTCACCATTTAAGGTAACTGGGCTAAATAAAGCATGACCAATAACTTCCCCCTCATCCGTACACGCCACCAATGACAAGGTCAGCTTGCCATTTTCACGTAGTCGCATCACTAAATTAGCTTCTGCGTCAGTTGGAAAAGCGTGTTTCAATAAGCGGTCAATGGTTAGAATGTCCGCAGGGGCTTCAGTTCGAATAAGCATTCGCTACTCCGGGTTGTTGTGCAGGCTCTTGAACCCCTTTTTGGACAAAATCCGCCAATTGATTCAGAGCGACTTGCATGGCTTTTGGTAACTGCTCTAAGTCCACACTGTCCATTAAGTTTTTCACTTCTAAGCCAAGCTCAGTGTCACCTTCAATAGAAAGGCGACGTTGGAAGAACAACGTGTCAGGGTCTTCTTTACGACCAGCAATTAATACTAGGTCGTTTAGATTACCACTAAAACTCACATCTTCCTGAACTGGTTTTTCAGCAACAAGCAAGTTTTCATCTTGATAGCTGATGTACCATGCTAAATTCAAGTCTTTAATCGCAACTTTTAACCACTTATCTTCCAGAAATTCAAAATCGCCATCTTCCAGCGCCTCTTTGAATATCATTTTCAGACCTTCAAGTAGGGCTTTTTTCTGAACCGTTTGAGGTAATAACTGGACTGGAGAGCGCAAGATATTGGCTGCGTTCTTGACTAGTTGACTGCGAATCTTGTTTAACACGTTCATTATCCGTTACTTTATCATCAGGGCGATCATATTAAGCAATTGTGTGAAACTGATTCCTGTTATGCATCAATAAACAGCTTGTTTTCAGATGACCAAAAATGCTTCGTTTTTTGACCTTACGTGTATTATTGATGAGAACAATGAGATAAACGCTTTAACAACTCTATTTTCAAAGTTATAGTGAACGACCGTATTTTGGTGGCAATTAACAACGCAATTCAAATAAGTCAATGACTTAACGAATGGTGGTCGGTTAACTCTTTGAACGTCACCGTAGCGACTTTTTTCAACTAGCACGTTTAAAACGGGCGAGCAATCTGGCTCATCGGAGATCGGTAACAACCTAATGCCTTCCCAGCAATTACAACATTGGTTTGCCACGCTAACCTCAAATAGCCCTTTCTTTTTCGCCATCCTTGATAAAAAACACAATTATCGAATGGTGAGTGATCGCTATTGTGATATCGCCGGATTGAGTAATGCCGAGATCATCGGACTCAACGATGTTCACGTTTTGGGAGAGCAGTTCTATAAAAAGCTAGCGCCTTATTATCAGCGCGCTTTCGATGGTACGCATATAGAAGCCGAGATTACTCTGGATGAAACTGATCTAGAAACCAGCCTGCATTTTAGTTTGTCGCCTGTATATGAGGGTAATGAAATCCGGCATGTGGTTTTTCATGCTGTCGATACCTCAGAGAAACAAATTCTTGTCCGCTCCCTAGAAGAGTCAGAGAGCAAGTTTGCCAAACTCACCCAACTTTTGCCCGATGGTTTATTACTTATCGAAGAAGATGTGATTATTTCGGCGAATCCAGCATCGGCAAGGTTGCTCGGGATAAACTCACCGCATGATCTGCTTGGCGAAAAGCTTAGCCGTTTGTTCATTGATGAAAATACTAAAAAAGTCTTCGGCCACCCTTTAAGTACACTGATTTCTGACAAACCTTTTATTTGCCTAACCAGCGCGCGATGTGGGTTTGAGCGTAAAGTACAGCTTCATGCTGATTCAACGGCCATTCTGGGTAGTGCCTCACAAATCATTTTGATTCAGGATGCCGACAATGCACCCAAGAATTTATCGGCGTCTTTGGGTGAAGATGCGAATATTGACTCCCTGACCAAGTTGTACAACCGTTTTGGTTTTACTAAACGCCTGGAACAACTGATCAAAAAGCAGACACCACTACTGCTCTTCTATCTGGATATCGATAACTTTAAAAATATCAACGATTCACTGGGCCATCATATTGGTGACAAAGTGATCCAAGAGGTCTCAGCACGCCTGAAGCGATTATTACCAAGTCAGGCAATTCTTGGGCACCTGGGGAGTGATGAATTCGGTATTCTGTTACCGGAGCCTGAAAATGCACGAATGGCTGAAATTCTGTCGGATCGCATTATTTCTCTGATCAACCAGCCTTTCGATCTACATCACTTTAGTAAACGTCTTGCTTGTTCAATTGGCAGTGTCCGCTATCCAGAAGATGGCCAAGATGCCAGAATTTTACTGCAAAACGCCGATACTGCGATGTACGAGGCGAAAGATCGCGGGCGAAACCGACTGATCAAATTCAACGATCAAATGAATAAAGAAGCGCGCATGCGTTTGTGGCTGGAAATTGAGCTACAAAAAGCACTGCAGCAAAATGGTTTGGAAGTCTGGTATCAACCAAAAGTAAACGCGCGCGATTTCAGTATCAATGGTGCAGAAGCACTGGTGCGCTGGAAACACCCTGTCGAAGGCTATATTAGCCCTGGTGCATTCATTCCTGTCGCCGAACGAGCGGGGTTGATCGAGCACCTTGGACGAGTGGTGATGCGTGATGTTTTCAATACAGTAAAACGCTGGAAGCAGCAAAGCGTTTTGCCAGGGCGCGTCGCGATTAACTTATCTCCTGAGCAGTTTGGCAACCCACAACTTATCGACTTTATGGAAAAGTTACTGCGCACGACAGAGCTGGATCCAAGCTGTATTACGTTTGAGCTAACAGAAAGCGCCGTAATGAGCGACAGTGAACATACATTGCAAATGTTAAACGCCATCAAAAAGCTGGGATTTGCCCTGTCGATTGATGACTTTGGAACCGGGTACTCGTCTCTCTCTTACTTAGCCCGCTTCCCTATTGATGAGCTCAAAATAGACCGCGCTTTTATTAGTGATATTGACACACTGCCTAAACAAGTAACCGTTATCGAAAACATCATCAACCTGGGTAAATCCTTAGATTTATCCGTGGTCGCGGAAGGGGTCGAAACCCATCAGCAAGCGACGTTGCTTTCAAACCTGCAATGTCACTCGATTCAGGGCTTCCACTTTTACCGCCCGCAACCTAAACACGAAATTGAAGAGCTCTTTGTACAAAATCGTCGTCACAAGAATTAACTCGTTACTCCCAAAGAGTAAATATTGAGTTTATTGAGCTAAACCTAACTTAGGTCAATTTTGCTATTCATAATCCTTCATAAAATGCGAACACCTTTTTCTCAATGATTATGAGCATATGGAACTCTTGTGTCCTGCGGGCAACCTGCCTGCATTAAAGACTGCTATTGATTGTGGCGCAGATGCCGTGTACATCGGCTTTAAAGACGATACCAATGCACGTCACTTTGCTGGATTAAACTTTCATGGCAAGAAGCTAGAGAAAGCGGTGCAATACGTTCACGACCGCAACAAAAAAATCCACGTAGCGCTCAACACATTTGCCCATCCAAATGGTTTTGAACGCTGGACAAATGCCGTAGACAACGCCGCATCATTGGGCGTTGATGCTCTTATCGTCGCTGACATCGCGGTATTGGAGTATGCGGCGCGAAAATACCCAGAGTTAGAGCTTCATCTATCAGTACAAGCCTCAGCCACCAATGTGGCAGCCATTGAGTTCTATAAACAGAATTTCAACGTTAAACGTGTCGTACTGCCACGAGTCCTGTCTATTCATCAGGTTAAACAGTTATCGCGTAATATCACAAGCGATGTAGAGCTAGAAGTGTTTGCCTTTGGTAGTTTATGCATCATGTCTGAAGGCCGCTGTTATTTATCGTCGTACATGACGGGTGAATCACCGAATACCGTTGGCGCTTGCTCACCAGCAAAATACGTACGCTGGCAAGAGACCGAGCAAGGTTTGGAATCGCGACTCAATAACATTCTGATTGACCGTTACAGCGAAGGGGAAAACGCGGGTTATCCGACCTTATGTAAAGGCCGCTTTGAAGCGGAAATCGAAGGTGAGAAAAAGCGCTACCACGCACTGGAAGAGCCAACCAGCCTGAATACGCTGTCTATGCTTCCGGAACTGTTTGCAGCCAATGTTGCGTCAGTAAAAATTGAAGGCCGTCAGCGAAGCCCTGCTTACGTAGAACAAGTAACTCGCACTTGGCGAGCTGCGATTGACCGTTATCAGGCAAACCCTGCCGCGTACCAAGTGGAAGAAGCCTGGAATGCAACGTTAGCTAACGTATCAGAAGGCACGCAAACCACATTAGGCGCTTATCACCGCCAATGGCAGTAGAGGTAAAAATGGAAAATTCAATGAAATACGCACTTGGTCCATTACTCTATTTCTGGCCAAAACAAGATGTGGAAGCATTCTATCAGCAAGCAAAAGAGAGTACCGCGGACATCATCTATCTAGGTGAAACGGTCTGCTCTAAACGACGAGAAATGAAACCAGCCCATTGGTTTGATATCGCAAAAGAACTCTCCGCTGCGGGTAAACAGGTCGTGCTATCAACCATGGCGTTGCTGGAAGCACCAAGTGAAGTCAACATCATGAAGAAATACATCGATAATGGTGATTTCGCGATTGAGGCCAATGATGTTTCTGCGGTTCAGCTAGCCGCAGAGCACCGAGTGCCGTTTGTTGTTGGCCCGGCGATTAATACCTATAACGCCCATACACTAAACCTATTCCTGAAACAGGGTATGACGCGCTGGTGTATGCCTGTGGAACTGTCGCGTGATTGGTTACGTGATACATTAGCGCAATGTGAGAGTCTTGGTATCCGCAATAAATTTGAAGTGGAAGTGTTCAGCCATGGTTATCTGCCACTGGCCTACTCGGCTCGTTGCTTTACAGCGCGCGCTGAAAACCGCGCAAAAGACGATTGCGAGACCTGCTGCATTAAGTACCCGACAGGCATTCAGGTAAGCAGCCAAGAGGGCCAGGAAGTTTTCAACCTTAATGGCATCCAAACTCAGTCTGGTTACTGCTACAACTTAATCAATGACTTACCTGGCATGCAGGGATTAGTGGATGTGGTACGACTTAGCCCACTTGGTATCAGCACCCTATCGGAATTAGATCAATTCCGTGCCAATGAACAGGGCGAAAAACCTCAGAAACTCGAAGACCGTCAATGCAATGGTTACTGGCACCAACTAGCAGGTCTGGACGTCAAAAATATCTGACTCTAGATATACATAAAGCGAGGCCAATACCTCGCTTTATTTTGCTTGTTTCTGTCAAGACGATTGCATGCTAGGTTCAACTAGGCTCTCACTGAGCAACTTCTTCACATCACGCCACAACATACTCATTACGACCAAACTTAACGCAATGTTAGACAATGGGAAGGCAATCCAAATCCCCACCACTCCGAATATTTTAGGCATGATAAACAGAAATGGTAGCTGAACCATAATATTACCAACTGTAATGAACATCGCCTTACTGCCTTTGTTCATCGACTGATAATACGCGGCCGAGACCATTAAGAAACCATCTAAGAACAAGGCAAACATGTGAAAGCGGATACCCATCACTGCACTTTCAATTAACTGCTGATCCGAGCTATTAAAGACCGAAACGACCTCATAAGGGAAAACGTTCAACAAGGTAACAAAAGCAAAGCCTCCCAGCACCGCGGTGCCCATGGCTATCTTTAGCAGCTTACGAATATTTTGCGGATTACGCGCCCCATGGTTATAGCTCACCAGAGGCTGCATGCCATTAGCAATGCCCTCTGCAACTAAGAAATAAACCGTGACGATATAACCGAGAATCGCATACGCACCAATCAATAACGCACTGCCATATTGAGCAAACAACGAATTATGCAGTGCCACCATGATCGAGCCGTAAGCGTACATAAAAAAGCTCGAGCTTCCGATCATCACGACCTTAGGCACAATATCAAGCTGTACTTGCAGATCGCTAAAACGTAAGCGCAGCTTGGCTTTAGAACTGAAGAAGTAACCAATACCAAGAACCGTCACGACCATCTGTGCCAACGCAGTTGCAATGGCAGCACCAGTCAACTCCCACCCCAACCAAGCAATAAAGACATAATCTAGCGAGATGTTTATCGCAGCACCTGTCACCATCAGTATCGTGGCTAAGTTAGGGCTATCATCGTTTCTCAATAAAAATGGCGCAGCGATCGATCCAAGCGTGAATATGCACGACACAATCAATATTTGTAAGTACTGTAGACCTAGCTCGTATACTTGACCTTGCGCCCCTTGCCAACGAATAAAATCGTCCGCAAAGTAGAAAAGAACCGTAGCAACGACTGGCATCAATGCGGCGAGTAATAATAACCCGGTAGATAAAATGCGCTTGGCGCCGTCTTGGTCTTGTTCACCACGCTTGATGGAAACAAGAGCCCCCGTGCCGACGCCAACCATCATGCCGACGCCTAAGATTGTCCCAATCACAGGCCACGCCACGTTGATTCCAGCCAGCCCATCAGCACCAACATAGCGGCCAATAAAAATGCCGTCGATCACTTGATACAAACCATTCACCAACATGGCAGCAATGGTTGGAATCGTGTACTTCCAAAACTGTCTATATATCGAGCCTTGCATAACAACCACCAGCAGTTAGCAAAGCTAACCAATTAATATTAATAATTATTTTGTTCTGTCTGGACAAACACATGTATAACAAAACACGAATAGGAAACGTGATGAGCTCTAATCACGCAAGACTAACCAGAGAAGACACTCGCCTTTACTTACCGGAAAAGAATATTCGTCGAGTCACGCCAGCATCAAAAAACCGCTCAGTGAGCGGCTTTAGACTAGTTATCTGGTTGTTGCTCAGCTTTGAGCTTAGCCATCCTGTCCTGCTGCAACTGCTCATAAATCTGAGCTAACTCGAGAAATGAGTACCGATGCTCTACGTAATCATAAACGTTGAAGGATATCGCCAATTTATACAGTGATATTGCACTCGCCAAATCGCCTTGTAACTGATGACGCTTCCCTAAGTAAAAGTAAGTCTCCGTGAGTCGCTCAGCAAGACGGTAGTTCTCTCGTGTACCATCCATGATCAATTTCAGCGCTTGCTCATCTGAAACGTCACGCAGCATAATGGCCACTAAGACCCATCCCCACTCTTCACTTCGATCTCGTTGATAGTGCTTCTTCAGATTCGCTTTTGCTTGCTCCGGATCCTGTTCAGCTTCAATGATGTAAAGCCACAACGCACGAAATGGATCGCTTGGCATCTCTTCATAGTGCTTATTCATGTCTTCCAGAGCGAGTTCAATCCGGCCGCCATAATACAATGCGATGGCACGGTTTCTTTCGGCATACGTGTTATCAGGAGCCAGCTCTAAGGTTGAATCAAACGCTTCATAAGCGGCATCAAACTCTCCAACCTGAGTAAAGTAAACCCCTAATAGATTGAAGATATCAGGTTGAGCAGGGTTCAATTGTAAAGATTGGTTGAAATCCAAACGAGCAAGGTCACGTAAGCCAACACTGTCATAGTAATTGCCGCGCTCATAGTGCATTTTTGCACGAACTTCATCACTCAGATCAGGGCGTTGAAGAAGCTGAGATAAACGCGCAATTTGCACCTCTTGCTGCACGCTAGGCTGCAGAGGTACCGCCATTGGTGGGTAAACCCACTGCATGGCCGATTGCTGAGAAGTATTTGCACAACCGGTCAGCACGATAGCAACACATAAACTTGCGGTTTGAAACCATTTCACTAATTGATACTCCTAATTTGGACTGCTCCGAGTCTGTTTCTCTTATGCCTTATCTTTATATGCAATAGTAGAATAAATTGCCTCACCTGAGGGTAAACGCCTCGAAACAAAACAAAAAAAGGGGAGCAAAATTGCTCCCCTTTTATAGCATGCTTTCAGGCCCTTAAGCTAATAAAAGACCGAAAGTCGAGTATTAGATTACTCGTCTTTAGCAGCAGGTGCTTCAGCCGCTGCTTCTTCAGCTGGCTTTTCTACTGCTTCTTTCATGCTTAGACGTACACGGCCCTGACGGTCGATTTCAAGAACTTTAACTTGAACTTCCTGACCTTCAGTTAGGTAGTCTGACACTTTCTCAACACGTTTTTCTGCGATTTGAGAAATATGCACTAGACCATCTTTACCTGGAAGTACTGTTACGAATGCACCAAAGTCTGCCAGACGTGCCACTTTACCAGTGTAGATACGGCCAACTTCAACTTCAGCAGTGATCTCTTCAATACGACGGATCGCTTCTTTCGCTGCTGCGCCTTCAGTCGCTGCAATTTTGATCGTACCGTCGTCTTCGATTTCGATAGTTGTACCTGTCTCTTCAGTTAGAGCACGGATAACTGCGCCACCTTTACCGATAACATCTTTGATCTTCTCAGCGCTGATCTTCATTGTATGAATACGCGGAGCGAACTCAGAGATATCATCACGAGCACCAGAAATCGCTTCATCCATTACAGATAGGATGTGCTTACGTGCACCTTGTGCTTGGTTAAGCGCAATTTGCATGATTTCTTTAGTGATACCTTCGATCTTGATGTCCATTTGAAGTGCAGTAACACCAGTGTTAGTACCTGCTACTTTAAAGTCCATGTCACCTAGGTGGTCTTCGTCACCAAGGATGTCAGAAAGAACAACGAAATCGTCGCCTTCTTTAACAAGACCCATTGCGATACCCGCAACAGAAGACTTGATTGGCACACCAGCATCCATAAGAGCCAGAGAAGTACCACATACAGAAGCCATTGAAGATGAACCGTTAGATTCAGTGATTTCTGATACAACACGAACTGTGTATGGGAACTCGTCAACAGATGGCATTACTGCTGCGATACCACGCTTAGCTAGTTTACCGTGGCCGATTTCACGACGCTTTGGAGAACCTACAAAACCAGTTTCACCTACACAGTATGGAGGGAAGTTGTAGTGTAGTAGGAAGTGATCTTTACGCTCACCTGTCAGTTCATCAATGATTTGCGCGTCACGCTGCGTACCAAGAGTTGCTGTAACGATCGCCTGAGTTTCACCACGAGTGAATAGAGCAGAACCGTGAGTACGTGGAAGAATACCAGTACGTACGTCTAGCGCACGAACCATGTCTTTCTCACGACCATCGATACGTGGGTTACCCGCGATGATGCTACGACGTACTACTGTCTTCTCTAGGTCATGGAAGATAGTGTGGATTTCTTTCGTATCCGCTTCTGGATCTTCAGCTAGTAGCACTTCGTTAACTTCTGCTGCGATCGCGTGGATACGGTCGTAACGAGCCATCTTCTCAGTGATTTGGTAAGCTTCAACAAGCTTAGCTTCTGCGAGTTCAGCAATCTTGTTCTTAAGTACTGTGTTCTCTTCTGGAGCAACCCAATCCCAAGCTGGAGTTGCAACTTCAGCTTTAAATTCGTTGATTGCGTTGATCACAACTTGTTGTTGATCGTGACCGTAAACAACCGCTGCTAGCATTTCTTCTTCAGTTAGGTTGTCAGCTTCTGACTCAACCATCAGTACTGCAGACTCTGTACCCGCAACAACAAGATCCAAACGAGATGCATCTAGTTCAGTTTGGCTTGGGTTAAGAACAAGTTGACCGTCGATGTGACCAACACGTGCTGCACCGATAGGACCATTAAATGGAATACCAGAGATAGCTAGTGCCGCAGACGTACCAATCATTGTTGGGATATCTGGCTGAACGTCAGGGTTTACAGAAACAACCGTAGCAATAACTTGTACTTCGTTTTTGAATGCATCCGGGAATAGCGGACGGATTGGACGGTCGATTAGACGAGCTGTTAGCGTTTCGCCTTCAGATGGACGACCTTCACGCTTGAAGAAACCACCAGGGATTTTACCAGCAGCGTAAGTACGCTCTTGGTAGTTTACTGTTAGAGGGAAGAAGTCTTGACCAGCAACTGCTTCTTTCTTACCTACAACTGAAACGAATACTGCTGTATCGTCCATTGTAACCATAACTGCTGCTGTAGCTTGACGTGCGATAACGCCAGTTTCTAGAGTAACCGTGTGGTTACCGTACTGGAACGTTTTAACAACTGGTTTTTCGAACATTGTTATTCCTTGTTTCTAAACGCGCTGACAATCAGCCGCTTAGGTGTGTTAATAAACACTCAAGGCATTACGAATCGCGACTAGTGAAAAGAAACTCAAACAAATTTCTTTTTAATAGCCGCGACCTTTTGGTCGACGAGGTTGACTGTAATGCAAAGAGTTTAGTGAAAAATCTGATGTACTGTTCTAAACAGTGACCATTCACTTATCTAGAACCGCATCAAAAGATTAAGCCGCCAGTATTATAACGGCTTAAGGATGATTTGGCTAAATTTAGGCAACAAAAAAGGGGCATAAAGCCCCTTTTTCGACAAACTGCTAAGCAGTCGCTGATTAGCGACGTAGGCCTAGACGCTTGATTAGGTCTTGGTAGCGAGCTAGGTTTTTACCTTTTAGGTAATCTAGAAGCTTACGACGACGAGAAACCATACGTAGAAGACCACGACGGCTGTGGTGATCGCCTTTGTGCGCTTTGAAGTGACCTTGTAGGTGGTTGATAGAAGCTGTAAGTAGAGCTACTTGAACTTCTGGTGAACCAGTGTCGCCTTCAGATTGTGCGTATTCTGCTACGATTGCTGCTTTAGTTTCTGCATTCAGAGACATAATTCTCTCCTAATAAGAGTAAGTTAATATTTGTGCCAGCCAATCTCTGATTCAGCCGACACGAGAAGCGCGAATTATAGGGAAGTTTCCGCATTCACGCAATAAAAAATACCGGCGCTAAGGCCGGTATTTTTCAAGTAGTGCGAAATTACTCTTCGTCACGAAAAACCACCAAACGTTTTGGTGCGATTTTTCCGTCGTTGTTCATCTCGCCAACACCGATGAATAAGCGCTCTTCTCCCATGGTAAGGCGAAGAGAACCTTCGGTAGGAGCACCACTTACTTGAACCGGTTGACCATGTTGAACCATGTCCGCAAGCTCTGGTATCAGGTTCACTTCTGGTAGATCTTCTACCGCTGTGTCCATTGGCATAAGCAGCGGATCCAAAAGCTCACGTGGCGCGACCTCTTGGCGGTGTGCTTGCTCCAGTAACTCGTTAAGTTGCTCAAGCGTAACCATCTTCTCATATGGGTACTTAGCAACACCAGTACGGCGAAGCATAGTGACATGAGCGCCACAGCCTAACATTTCACCAAGGTCATCGACGATGGTTCGAATGTATGTACCTTTTGAACAGTGTACTTCCATCTCGACTTCATCACCTTCAAAACGATGAAGGATGATTTCGTAGACCGTGATTTTACGAGATTCGCGCGGAACTTCGATTCCTTTACGCGCATACTCGTACAACGGTTTACCTTGGTATTTCAACGCTGAAAACATTGAAGGTACTTGATCCGATTCACCACGGAATTTGTCAATGCACGCTTCTAGCTTCTCAAGATCCACATCGACCGGACGAGTTTCTACGATTTCACCATCAGAGTCTGATGTGTTGGTACGTTCACCCAGTTTCGCGATCACTCGGTAGCGTTTGTCTGAATCCAATAGGAACTGAGAAAACTTTGTTGCCTCTCCCAAACAGATCGGCAACATGCCCGTCGCTAGAGGATCCAATGCACCCGTATGACCCGCTTTTTCAGCGAAGTAAATGCGCTTCACTTTTTGCAACGCATCATTAGATGAGATACCTGTCGGTTTATCTAACAGGATAACGCCATTGATTGGACGACCTTTACGACGACGAGCCATTATTCTTCGTCCTCACGACCAGAATCTTTTTGCTTTTGCTTATCTGCACTAACCACTTCAGACACAAGGTTAGACATGCGCATACCTTCAACAAGAGTATTGTCGTAGTGGAAGCGAATTTCTGGAGTAAGGCGCAGACGAATACGCTTACCTAGCATCATGCGGATATGCACTTCATGCTCACGGAGCGCTGCTAGACATGATTCTGGAGTTTGCTCGCCTACACATAGGAAAGTAACGAAGACTTTGGCATAAGCAAGGTCACGAGATACTTCAACATCTGAAATAGTAACCATACCCAAGCGTGAATCACGAACTTCACGCTGCAGGATCATGGCAAGTTCTTTTTGCAGCTGCTGTGAAACGCGCTGCGTGCGGCTAAATTCTTTTGACATATCTTTTCTCTTATATAGAAAGAATGGGGGGTTGGTCTAAGCCAGCCCCCCATGGTGTATTCAACAACCAATTACTACTTATCTATCAAAGACAATATGAGTAATCTTAGTCAATTAGTCTAGAGTACGTTTGATTTCAACGATTTCGAATACTTCGATTTGGTCGCCAACGCGAACATCGTTGTAGTTCTTAACGCCGATACCACACTCGTAGCCATTCTTAACTTCTTGAACGTCATCTTTAAAGCGACGTAGTGACTCTAGTTCACCTTCGTAGATAACAACGTTATCACGTAGAACACGGATAGGGTTGTTACGCTTAATCAGACCTTCAGTAACCATACAGCCAGCGATTGCGCCCAGTTTCGGTGACTTAAATACGTCACGTACTTCAGCAAGACCAATGATCTCTTGCTTGAATTCTGGAGCAAGCATACCGCCCATTGCCTGTTTCACTTCGTCAATCAATTGGTAAATGATTGAGTAGTAACGTAGGTCAACAGCTGCTGCTTCAACCGCACGACGAGCAGATGCATCAGCACGTACGTTAAAGCCTAGAATGATTGCATTTGAAGCTTCTGCTAGTACTACATCTGTCTCAGTGATACCACCAACACCTGAACCAACGATGTTCACTTTAACTTCGTCAGTTGACAGTTTAAGTAGTGAGTCAGCGATAGCTTCAACAGAACCTTGTACGTCTGCTTTCAGAACTACGTTCAATTCAGCAACTTCACCAGCAGTCATGTTAGAGAACATGTTCTCTAGTTTAGATTTCTGCTGACGAGCAAGTTTCACTTCACGGAACTTACCAGCACGGTAGTTTGCAACTTCACGCGCTTTACGCTCGTCACGTACTACTGTTGCTTCGTCACCTGATGCAGGCACACCAGAAAGACCTAGGATCTCAACTGGGATAGACGGGCCAGCTTCTGTGATTTCTTGACCTAGTTCGTCACGCATTGCACGAACACGACCGTATTCCTGACCACAAAGAACGATATCGCCTTTGTTTAGCGTACCAGACTGAACAAGTACTGTTGCTACTGGACCACGACCTTTATCTAGACGTGATTCAACAACTACGCCAGATGCCATGCCTTCTTTTACTGCTGTAAGTTCTAGAACTTCAGATTGTAGAAGGATTGCTTCTAGTAGACCGTCGATGTTTGTACCCTGTTTTGCAGAGATGTGAACGAACATGTTCTCACCGCCCCACTCTTCAGGGATTACGTCGTATTGAGCTAGCTCATTCTTAACGTTGTCTGGGTTAGCATCTTCTTTATCGATCTTGTTCACTGCAACAATCAAAGGTACGCCTGCCGCTTTCGCGTGCTGGATAGCTTCTACTGTCTGTGGCATTACGCCATCATCTGCTGCAACAACAAGTACAACGATATCTGTTGCTTGAGCACCACGAGCACGCATTGCAGTAAACGCCGCGTGTCCAGGAGTATCAAGGAACGTGATCATGCCGTTTTCAGTTTCAACGTGGTATGCACCGATGTGCTGAGTAATACCACCCGCTTCGCCTGAAGCAACGTGTGTACGACGGATGTAGTCCAGTGTTGATGTTTTACCGTGGTCTACGTGACCCATGATAGTTACAACTGGAGCACGAGGAACCGCTTCTGCATTCGTGTCACGGTCAGATAGAACCGCTTCTTCTAGCTCGTTCTCTTTACGAAGAACAACTTTGTGACCCATTTCTTCAGCCACAAGCTGAGCTGTTTCTTGATCGATAACTTGGTTGATAGTCGCCATTGCGCCCATCTTCATCATCACTTTGATAACTTCTGTTGCTTTCACAGACATCTTGTTAGCAAGTTCTGATAGGACGATAGTTTCACCAATCACAACATCTTGTTTAGCAACTGTTGCTGACTTATCAAAGCCATGCTGCATTGATGTTGGCTTAGCTAGCTTGCCTTTACGACCGCCTTTACCGCCACGTTGGGTACGACCACCATTGCGAGCTTGATCATCCTTTTGAGAAGGTTTTTTCTTCTTCTTACGACGACCAGCTTCTTCTTTGCGATCTGCTTCATCTTCCGCTTCACGTGCGTATCGTGAAGTCGTTACATGGTAATCTGTATCTTCCATATCACCCTTTTTCTCTTCTGCAGCAGACCAACGCTCTTTATTCTTTTCAGCCAATTCGCGAGCTTCTTCAAGCTTGCGCTGACTTTCCTCTTCAGCCTTACGCTTAGCTTCTTCTTCCTGACGACGTTTAAGCTCGTCGGCCTCTTTTCGCGCTGCTTCTTGCTTAATTTTCTCTTCAGCATCACGTTTCGCTTTTTCTTCAGCTTCACGTTGTGCATTCGTATCAACGTCTCGTTTCGCTTTTTCTTCAGCTTCACGTTTCGCTTTTTCTTCAGCGTCACGTTTTGCAGCTTCTTCAGCTTCACGTTTTACAGCTTCTTCAGCTTCACGCTTTGCGGCTTCTTCAGCTGCGCGTTTTGCTGCTTCTTCTGCTTCACGTTTTGCCGCTTCTTCAGCGTCACGTTTCGCTTCATCTTCAATTGTGCTGCGCTTCACGTATGTACGTTTCTTGCGCACCTCAACCTGAACATTCTTACTCTTACCACCACCCGCGTTTACACTAAGTGTACTACGAGTTTTACGCTGTAGCGTAAGGCGAGTAGGCTCTGAATCGCCAGACTTATCACCGTGTTCTTTTTTCAGATGAGAGAGAAGCTGCTGCTTCTCTTCATCAGTAACATTGTCAGAGCTCGCCTTTTTAATGCCAGCGTCAGCAAGTTGTTCAATCAAGCGGTCGACTGGCGTACCAATCTCATCACTCAGTGCTTTAACTGTTAATTGTGTCATGCCGCTTCCTCCTTGCTGAATTATGCTTCTTCGCCGAACCAACAGATGTTACGTGCGGCCATAATTAGCTCACCTGCACGCTCTTCGGTCAGGCCTTCAATACCTTCTAAATCGTCAATGCCTTGGTCAGCAAGATCTTCAAGTGTTGCTACACCTTTTGCTGCCAATTTAAATGCCATTTCACGCTCAAGACCTTCAAGTCCTAGTAGATCTTCTGCCGGCTCCAGACCTTCAAAAGACTCTTCTTGCGCTAATGCGATTGTTGTTAGTGCATCTTTCGCACGACCACGTAGCTCTTCGATTAGCTCTTCATTCAGGCCATCGACTTCAAGTAGCTCGTTTACTGGTACGTAAGCAACTTCTTCTAATGTTGAGAAACCTTCTTCAACAAGTAGCTGTGCGAAGTCCTCTTCGATATCAAGGTACTTCATGAAGTTTTCGATAGACGCTTGTGATTCTTCAGCGTGTTTCTTCTGAAGATCAGCTACTGTCATTACGTTCAGTTCCCAACCAGTTAGCTGAGACGCAAGGCGAACGTTTTGGCCATTACGACCGATAGCTTGTGCTAGGTTATCTGCTTCAACCGCGATATCCATTGCGTGCGCATCTTCATCAACGATGATAGATGCAACATCAGCTGGAGCCATTGCATTGATTACGAACTGAGCTGGGTTATCATCCCAAAGCACGATATCGATACGCTCACCGCCAAGCTCGCCAGAAACCGCTTGTACACGTGCACCACGCATACCAACACACGCACCAACAGGGTCAATACGCTTGTCGTTAGTTTTCACTGCGATCTTCGCACGAGAACCTGGATCACGCGCCGCGCCTTTAAGCTCGATGATGTCTTCAGCAATTTCAGGCACTTCAACACGGAATAGCTCTGCTAGCATTTCAGGCTTAGAGCGAGTGATGAACAGTTGGAAACCACGCGCTTCTGGAGCAACCTTGTACAGAAGACCACGAACACGGTCACCTGGACGGAAGTTTTCACGAGGAAGTTGGTCATCACGTAGGATTACCGCTTCTGCGTTGTTACCTAGATCAAGTACGATAGTGTCGCGGTTTACTTTCTTAACAACACCAGTGATTAGGTCACCTTCGTTATCAATGAACTGCTCAACGATTTGTGCACGCTCAGCTTCACGAACTTTTTGTACGATAACTTGCTTAGCAGTTTGAGTCGTAATACGGTCAAACGTTACTGATTGGATCTCGTCTTCTACGTAATCGCCTAGCTCAACTGACTCATCGTCATATTGTGCAGCTTCTAGAGAGATCTCTTTGGTTGGGTTTTCAACATTATCTACCACCAACCAGCGACGGTAAGTCACGAATTCACCCGTTTTACGGTCAATAGCAACACGTACGTCGATTTCGATTTCGTATTTTTTCTTTGTAGAAGTTGCTAGAGCAATCTCAAGAGCTTCAAAGATACGCTCACGAGGTACCGCTTTTTCGTTCGATACCGCTTCTGCTACCGCTAAAATTTCTTTACTCATTGTATTTAGCCTCTAAGCTTAAACTTTTTTAGGGAACTAAAATTTAGGGATCAGGTTAGCTTTTGAAATATTACTTAAAGCAAACTCTTCTTGCTGGCCTTCAACAGTAACTGTCACTGTTTCGCCATCAACGCTGTGGATAATACCTTTCCACTTGCGACGGTTTGCTACAGCCATTTTCAAAACGATGCTGACCTCGTGACCAATAAATTGCTCGTAATGTGCTGCTTTGAAAAGCGGTCTTTCTAAACCTGGAGAAGACACTTCTAGGCTGTAAGCAACAGAAATTGGATCTTCAACGTCTAGTACCGCACTTACTTGGTGGCTAACTTCTGCACAGTCGTCCACGTTAATGCCATTTTCATGGTCAATATAGATGCGTAGCGTTGAGTGCGCGCCTGCTCGAATGAATTCTAATCCAACCAACTCATAGCCCGACGCCTCAACAGGAGCTTCAAGCATTTCAGTAAGTTGTCTTTCTAAACCAGTCATTTAAACCACTCCAGAAACAAAAAAAGGGCTCAGAGCCCAATCAAAAAACCAAGCAGCAATCTGAGATTTTTAAAAAACTCAGATAACAAAAAACCCCGATAGTCGGGGTTTTATGCTGCTGGACCCTGATACGTTAAGAATAGATAAAAATGCTATCCTTAACTCGTAGTGTGGTTAGTACTACGCAAACTTGCCAACCCTCGATTTCTTATTCAAAGAAAGAGATTGGTTGCGGGGGCCGGATTTGAACCGACGACCTTCGGGTTATGAGCCCGACGAGCTACCAAGCTGCTCCACCCCGCGTCCGACTTGCTGAGCATTATACTCGCAAACAAGTGATTTACAAGTTTGTAAATACATGGTGCCGAGAGAGGGACTCGAACCCTCACACCAAAGGCACTAGCACCTCATGCTAGCGTGTCTACCAATTTCACCATCTCGGCATCAAAACCTTGCAGCTTATTGAGGAATTTCATCACCAGCTGGTGCTGGCACTTCACTCGCTGCGTCCTTAACTTGTTCAACAACTGGCTGACCTAACGTTGGGTCTACCCATTGTGACTCAGTCTTGTGCGTAGACATACGACCAAGTAGCAAGCTAATGACAAAAAATACGGTTGCTAAAATAGCAGTTGTTCGGGTTAAGAAATTACCTGAGCCGCTAGCACCAAACACTGTGTTTGAAGCACCAGCACCGAACGAGGCTCCCATATCTGCGCCTTTACCTTGTTGAATCAACACAAGGCCAATCACACCAAGCGCCGCCAACAGGTAAATCACAAGTAGAACTGTAAACATTTTTTCCACCTATGTTCCAAATTGTTGAGCCAGCGCCGCCCAAAAATAATGAATCTTATTAAATGAACAAGGCTAGCGACCTCCTAACGGGAGGCGGTGCAATACTAGCGAAAGCCATTAACGCTGACAAGGGGAAATTAGTAAAAAAACAACGCCATTGAGCCGAACGCTCAAAAAAAGGGCAAAAAACGCCCTTTCCTTTATATGCTATCGGTTAAAGCAATGATTAAAAACTTGCTTTTACCGCGTCAGCAATTTTAAGCGCTGAGCTCTGGACAAGTTCTGCATCTTCGCCTTCTACCATGACACGGATAAGAGGCTCAGTACCTGATTTACGCAGCAATACTCGACCTTTATCGCCAAGTTCAGCTTCCACTTCGGCAACAGAATCCAATACTGCTTTTGCTTCTAATGGGTTAGCATCGCCAGAGAAACGAACGTTTTCCAGCACTTGCGGGTACAACGTCATGCCTTGAGAAAGATCGTGTAACGACATGTCACTGCCGACAATCGAAGCAAGAACTTGTAATGCAGCAACAATAGCATCACCGGTGGTGACTTTGTCCAACAAGATAACGTGGCCTGAGTTTTCAGCACCGATCTTCCAACCTTTTGCAAGCAATTGCTCCATCACGTAGCGATCGCCTACCGCAGCACGAACAAATGGAATACCTAACTGCTTCAGGCCATTTTCCATGCCCAAGTTAGTCATCAGCGTACCAACGACACCACCTTTTAGTTCACCGCGACGTAGCGCATCTCTTGCGATGATGTAGGCAATCTGGTCGCCATCGACTTTATTACCCAAGTGATCAACCATGATGATTCGGTCGCCGTCACCATCAAAGGCAAGGCCAAGGTGAGCTTGTTCTTCTACTACACGTTTTTGAAGTGCACGTACATCAGTCGCACCAACTTGATCGTTGATATTGGTACCATTAGGCTCAACGCCCATCGCAATCACTTCAGCACCCAGCTCTTTAAAGACATTTGGAGCGATGTGGTAAGTTGCGCCGTGTGCACAGTCAACCACAATTTTAAGGCTCGCTAAGCTTAGTATTGAAGGAAAAGTACTTTTACAAAACTCAATGTAGCGACCCGCTGCATCGTTTAGGCGTGTTGCTTTACCCAGCTCAGCCGATTCGACACATTCAATCTCTTTGTCCAATTCCGCTTCGATAGCAAGTTCAATATCATCTGGCAATTTAGTGCCTTCAGAAGAGAAAAACTTGATGCCGTTATCGTAGTAAGGGTTGTGAGATGCCGAGATCACAATCCCAGCTTCTGCTCGGAATGTTTGTGTTAAATAGGCAACCGCTGGGGTTGGCATTGGTCCGGTAAAGGTTGCTTTAAGACCAGCCGCAGCCAAACCCGCTTCTAGTGCAGACTCCAGCATGTAACCAGATATGCGAGTATCTTTACCAATAATTACTTTTTTTGTGCCTTGTTTCGCCAATACGCGACCTGCCGCCCAGCCAAGTTTCAGTACGAAATCGGGAGTGATTGGATATTGTCCAACTTTGCCACGCACACCATCTGTACCAAAGTAACGTCTTTTATCAGACATAAACTTTCCTTTGTTATTTTTTAAATATTGTTTTTCGTCATCTCAACAACTTTCATCGCTTCAAGCGTTTCTTCAAAGTCGTGTACTCGAATGATCTGTGCACCTTTCATCGCTGCAATCGTGGCACAAACCACACTGGCGTTTGTGCACTCTGCCGCAGGCTTATCCAACAGTTTAAAAATCATCGATTTACGAGACAAGCCTGCCAAGATTGGCAAGCCAAATTTATGAAACTTCTCAAGATGAGCCAGCATATGGTAATTGTGTTCTATGGTTTTGCCAAAGCCAAAACCAGGATCGAGAATGATATTTTCTCGCGCGATACCTGCGGCTTCGCACACTGCCATTCGCTCCACCAGGAACTGCTCCACTTCCTGCATGAGATCATCATATTGCGGGTTCTGTTGCATGGTTTTCGGCTGGCCTTTCATATGCATGATGCACACCGGTACATTCGCTTTTGCAGCCACTTCCAATGCACCAGGCTCAGTCAAAGAACGAATGTCATTGATAAGATCCGCACCAGCTTCAACAGACTGACGAATCACTTCTGCTTTACTGGTATCAACTGATATCCACACGTCTGGGTAGTGTGCTCTGATAGCCCTAACGACTGGAATAACTCGCTCCAGTTCATCTTCCAACGTGACTTCCGGAGCTCCCGGTCGGGTCGACTCACCGCCAACATCAATAATGCTGACGCCTGCTTTTATCATTTTCTCAACGCGTGCAAGCGCTGAATCTAGAGAATTGAACTTGCCTCCATCAGAGAAGGAATCTGGCGTGACGTTGAGAATGGCCATTACGTGTGGACGAGAAAGGTCCAGAGATTTGTTTTTTACTTTAATAATCATAATAAATACAAAAACCCCGAGCGAACTCGGGGTTTATCAATATCAACAATAGTTATTCAGAATCTTTCTTTTCTGGTGCGTCAGCTGAAGCCGCTTCTTGGGAAGTAGACTGCTCTGCATCATTATCTGCATCAGCCTTTTTCTCTTCCTCTTTTGCTGCAGGCGCAGCTTGCGGTTTATCATCAACCTGAGGTTTGTTTGAAGGGTTATCCCCCCAGCCAGCAGGTTCACGAATCTCAGCCTTACGTTCCATTAGGTCGTCGATTTGGTGCGCGTCAATGGTTTCATACTTCATTAGCGCGTCTTTCATCGCATGCATGATATCCATGTTGTCTTGCAAAATCTTTTTCGCTCGGTCGTAGTTGCGATCGATAATTTGGCGAACTTCGTCATCGATTAGCTTAGCTGTGTCATCAGACATATGTTTTGTCTGAGTTACGCTACGGCCTAGGAACACTTCACCTTCATCTTCTGCATACAGTAGAGGACCAAGTTTTTCCGAGAAGCCCCATTGCGTTACCATTTTACGAGCAATATCTGTTGCACGTTCGATGTCGTTAGAAGCACCTGTTGATACTTTATCCGCACCGTAAATCAACTCTTCCGCAAGACGGCCGCCGTACAAGCTAGAAATCATCGATTCTAGATGCTGGCGAGACATACTTACACGGTCTTGCTCTGGCAGGTACATTGTCACACCTAATGCACGACCACGAGGAATAATCGATACCTTATAAACCGGATCATGCTCAGGAACTAAACGACCAACAATCGCGTGACCTGCTTCGTGATAGGCTGTTGAAGCTTTTGTCTCTTCCGACATAACCATAGAGCGACGTTCTGCACCCATCATGATTTTGTCTTTCGCCAGCTCAAACTCAACCATAGATACGTTGCGTTTGTTGCCACGAGCAGCAAATAGCGCCGCTTCGTTAACTAGGTTTGCTAAGTCAGCACCTGAGAAGCCTGGTGTACCACGTGCAATTAGAGAAGGCTCTACATCACCCGCTAGAGGTACTTTACGCATGTGAACTTTAAGAATCTGCTCACGACCACGTACGTCTGGTAGACCTACGACTACTTGACGGTCAAAGCGACCAGGACGTAGCAATGCAGGGTCAAGAACGTCTGGACGGTTAGTAGCAGCGATAACGATAATACCTTCGTTGCCTTCAAAGCCATCCATTTCAACCAGCATTTGGTTCAGTGTCTGTTCACGTTCATCGTGACCACCACCTACACCAGCACCACGCTGACGACCTACCGCATCAATCTCATCAATGAAGATAATACAAGGCGCTGCTTTCTTCGCTTGTTCGAACATGTCACGCACACGAGATGCACCAACACCAACAAACATTTCTACGAAATCAGAACCTGAAATAGTAAAGAATGGTACTTTCGCTTCACCAGCAATCGCTTTAGCAAGCAATGTTTTACCAGTACCTGGAGGACCAACCATCAAAACACCAGTTGGGATCTTACCACCCAGCTTCTGGAAACGGCTTGGATCACGTAGGTAATCAACCAGTTCTTTTACATCTTCTTTCGCTTCATCACAGCCTGCAACATCTGCAAACGTGGTTTTGATCTGTTCTTCGCTCATCATTCGAGCTTTGCTCTTACCGAAAGACATGGCGCCTTTGCCGCCGCCACCTTGCATTTGACGCATGAAGAAAATCCATACACCAATCAGTAAGATCATTGGGAACCAAGAAATAAAGATAGTGCCGAGCAAGCTTTGCTCTTCAGGAGGCGTACCTTGCACTTTCACGTTTTGGTTAATTAGATCATCAAGAAGCTTTTGGTCATACACTGGCATGTAAGTGACCATTTTGGCACCACCGCCACGACGAACAAAGCTAATCTCACCGTCTTTAAAAGTTGCTTCTTGAATCTGGCCTTGGCCAACTTCCTGTACAAACGTGGTGTAATCCACGGTTCTGCCATTACTTTCTCCAGGGCCAAAGCTCTGGAATACCGACATCAATACGACAGCGATAACAAGCCACAGAATTAAATTTTTTGCCATGTCACTCAAGGTGTAAGCCTCTCGATAACTAATTGTAATTAAAGGTAGGGTACTACAGTTCATTAACTGTAGCCATAGTGTTAACACGCTCTTAGTAGAGCAAAATGGTTAACCTTTGTAACCAGTGGCTACTACAAAGACCTCTCGAGAGCGAGCTCGCGATGAGTCTGGTTTTCTGACTTTTACGACTTTAAACATGTCTCGGACTTCTTTCACGTACTGATCGAAGCCTTCACCCTGGAAAACTTTAACAACAAAGCTACCATTAGGCGCTAGAACTTGTCGACACATATCTAAGGCCAATTCAACTAAATACATAGCTCTAGGTTGATCGACCGAGTTATTGCCAGCAATGTTAGGTGCCATATCAGACATTACTACATCTACCATCGATGGCTGGATTCTTTCTAACAAAGCGTCTAATACCGCATCATCACGAAAGTCACCTTGTAAAAAGCTTACACCAGCAATCGGATCCATTGGTAACAAATCACACGCAATAATTTGTCCACTATCTCCTACTATTTTAGCAGCATACTGGGACCAACCACCTGGAGCTGCACCCAAATCGACCACAGTCATACCTGGTTTTAACAACTTATCTTTGGTTTGTATTTCATCAATTTTGAAATAAGCACGTGAACGGTAACCTTTTTTACGAGCTTCGTTCGCGTATTTATCATCAAAGTGTTCTTTCAACCAACGACCAGAACTCGCCGAATGTTTTTGTTTACTCATTTTAATCCTAACAAGGCACAAATAGGAGCTATTGTTTTAATAGGCGCAACCTATTACTCAATAAATTATAGTCTTCAGCAATAGATGGCGTTAAAATAGCTTTTTTCAACCCTTATTTTAAAGAAAATTGGCCGCGTAATGAACCTAAGCACCAAACAAAAGCAGCACCTAAAAGGCCTGGCTCACAGTTTAAAACCTGTTGTGCTAATGGGCGCAAATGGACTTACAGAAGCCGTGCTAGCAGAAATTGAAATCGCTCTAAACCATCACGAACTGATCAAAGTAAAAGTTGCTTCAGAAGATCGTGAGACAAAACAGCTAATCATCGACGCTATCGTACGTGAGACGGGCGCAGAAAAAGTTCAGACTATCGGTAAAGTACTTGTACTGTACCGCCAATCTGAAGAGCGTAAAATCGAAATCCCTCGTAAGTAATCACTACTTACGTTGCTGAAGAAAAGGTCGCCAATGGCGACCTTTTTATGTTTATAGACAGAGTGATGCTTTGTAATTACAGATACTCAACTCGGTCAATTTCAAAATCTTTTGCGCCACCCGGGGTTTCGATAACCACCTCGTCACCTTCCATTTTGCCAATCAAGCCACGAGCAATTGGGGAGCTAACAGAAATACGACCCGCTTTGATGTCAGCTTCATCATCGCCAACAATTTGGTAGGTTTTTTCTTCGTCAGTATCGACATCAATCAAAGTCACAGTTGTGCCAAAAATCACTTTACCTGTGTTTTCCATCTTAGTGACATCAATAACCTGTGCGACAGACAGCTTGTATTCGATATCGCGGATCTGCGCTTCACAAATACCCTGCTCTTCACGAGCGGCGTGGTATTCAGCATTCTCTTTTAAATCGCCTAGCTCACGAGCTTCTGCAATCGCTGCTGAGATTTGAGGGCGTAGCTTAAGTAGACGATCTAATTCTTCACGTAGCATCTGTTCGCCACGTAGTGTCATTGGAACTTTTTCCATTATATAACCTCATGCCCAAGTCTATTTTGGACAAAAAAACCCTACCCTGTCTGTTGACTGGGTAGTGCGTTTGAAGATGTGTTTTATCTAGTTTAAACAAACTCAGGGGCGAAATCACCCTAATTCGATATCGAGTGTCGCTATGCAACCCGCGCATAATGATGCTCGTCACTCTTTAGTTTAATTATTATTGCAATTTATTGAAAAACAACACAGTTCATTAAAGAAAAAACCTCAAAAAACATAAAATCTAATCAACTCTCAACAATCAGATAAAAACAAAAATCACTTAAATATCATAAATATAAAGCAACAATCAAAGCAATCGAACAGTGTTCACTATCCAAATTTATATCATTTTACTAACTCACCATGAAACTTTAGCGGTAAAACGTGTCCAGCAAGTTGTTCAATCAAAGACTTACCAGCGCGATGTCTTCGTGTACTAGGTACTTCTTTGAGACCAATAGCTTCTGAGAGAGAACCTCTCCCCCATACAACAATGAATTATGGACAGCTAACTAGGACAAATAAGATGAAAAAGACTCTAATTGCTCTTTCTGTATCTGCAGCAGCAATGGCAACTGGCGTAAACGCAGCGGAACTTTACAACCAAGATGGCACTTCTCTAGAAATGGGTGGCCGCGCTGAAGCACGTCTATCTATGAAAGACGGCGACGCTCAAGACAACTCTCGCATCCGTCTAAACTTCCTTGGCAAACAGCAAGTAAGTGACAACCTATACGGCGTTGGCTTCTGGGAAGGTGAGTTTACTACTGCTGACTTTGACGAAGATGGCAAAGACATCAGCGGTGAAGACTCTCTAGACACTCGTCTTGCATACGCTGGTCTAGGCGGCGCTTGGGGTGAGTTCTCTTACGGTAAAAACGAAGGTGCGCTAGGCGTTATCACAGATTTCACAGATATCATGGCTTACCACGGTAACTCAGCAGCTGACAAACTAGCAGTGGCTGACCGTGCAGACAACATGATGTCTTACAAAGGTCAATTCGAGAACCTAAGCGTTAAAGCAAGCTACCGCTTCGCAGACCGTGTAGAAAACGCTAACGGTGACTTCTCAGACAACGACCAAGACGGTTACTCTCTATCTGCAATCTACGCAGTAGCAAACACTGGCCTTGAGCTAGGTGCTGGTTACGCAGATCAAGACGAAGCTAACGAGTACATGCTTGCAGCATCTTACACTATGGGCGATCTATACTTCGCAGGTGTATTCACAGACGGTGAGAAGATGACTGACGATTTTGCAGGTACGGTTGACTACACAGGTTACGAACTAGCAGGTGCTTACACTGTTGGTCAAACTGTGTTCACAACATCGTACAACAACGCAGAGACAAACGACGAAACTTCTGCAGACAACATCGCTCTTGACGCGTCGTACTACTTCAAGCCTAACTTCCGCGGTTACGTTTCATACAACTTTAACCTAATCGACTCTGGCGACAAGTTTGGTTCTACTGGTACTAAAACAACAGCAACTAAGATCGACGCAGAAGACGAGCTAGCCCTAGGTCTACGTTACGACTTCTAATTCCAGTCTTAGACTTGAATCCTCAATGCCCGCATCTTGCGGGCATTTTTTTATCGTCAGTTAACAAACCGTGTCCTTCATTTCCTTATTATTGTCTCATTAATAATTGATGAGAAAACCATTTCTCCTTCACCTAGCATCTTGGGGGAACTTGGATATACTCAACTACATAACTCACGTCAGAAAGTGTCTCTATGCGTTTACGTTGGTCCCTATTTTTCCTTTCACTGCTATGTCCGTTAGCCACACAAGCATACCCACATCAAGAGGTGCTACCTGAAGGCGCACGGATTAGTCTGGTTGCTGAAAAACTCACTGATAATGCAGAGCTTTCTGGTATTCACCCTACCGAGCAGCTATTTCCACCAGCCAGCACGCTCAAGATAGTGACCGCTTTAGCTGCCAAGTTGGAACTGGGTGATAGCTTTAGATTTCGTACTAAACTAGAAGCCTCTAAATCAGATGCAGTGATCACCTTTGTTGGCGATCCAACTTTACAAACAAAAGACTTAAAAGATCTTCTAACCCTCGCGAAAAAGAATGGCTTAAAACGCATTGAAGGTGACTTGTGGCTCGATAACAGCGTGTTTACTGGTTATAACCGCGCAGTCGGATGGCCATGGGATATTCTTGGTGTGTGTTATAGCGCTCCAGCGTCCGCCATCACACTAAATAAAAATTGTGTACAAGCATCCATTTACACTCAAAAAGATGGTGGAACTCGGGTGTTTGTTCCCGAACATCAACCAATCCATGTAAAAAGCTCTGTAGAAACGGTAACAAGGGCCGTTCAGAAAAGTCGTCACTGTGATTTAGACCTTCTGCCCAACCCTGACAATCGTTATGAGTTAAATGGCTGTCTCGTCGCGAGAGAAAAGCCGTTACCTCTGAAATTCGCGGTCCAAGACCCTGAAATGTATACCAGCAAAAAGATCGCAACGCTGCTTGCTCAACTCAATATTGAACTTAAAGGCAGAATAAAGGTAGGTTCCGCCCCTAAGAAACAGCGTAAACTATTCGCACTGCATCAGTCTCAGCCATTGTCTGTTTTACTGGATCAGATGCTAAAACGCTCAGACAACCTGATCGCCGATACGCTGACTAAAACACTTGGCGCGAAGTTTTTTGTTCAACCCGGCAGTTTTGTCAATGGAACTGAAGCCATAAAACAAATCATCTTCGCGAATACGGGGGTCGACATTCGACAAGCACGCCTGGAAGATGGGTCTGGGCTTTCGAGAAACAATCGAATATCCGCAACCAAAATGGCAGAGATACTGCGCTACATCTGGAAGAATGAGAAACAGCTCAACCTTATTGCAATAATGCCAAAGTCAGGGGAATCGGGTACGCTTCAGTATCGACAAAGCATGCGTAATGCACCGATTAAAGGACAACTGATCGCCAAAAGTGGTTCGTTATATGGGACTTACAATATGGCGGGATATGGGCTAGATAAAAACGGCAAGCCGAATACTATCTTTGTTCAGTTTGTCTCTGATTACTTCCCAGAAAAAAGGGACGGAAGCAAGCCTGCTGTCGCCCCTATTACTAGCTTTGAAAAGTTATTTTATAGCGATGTTGTGAACTTTAGTCAGGCGATGCCTAAGAAGTAGTTCACTACCGTGAAGTAAATCCACATCCCTGATATATCGACGATTGAAGCAAGCACGGGGCTCACCAACACGGCAGGGTCCAAATTGCATGCTCGCGCTATGATAGGCAGTAGACCACCAAGCGTGGTCGAAATTGTTACTTGGATAAACAGAGCCACAGCGATCGCTAATGCTATGTCTACCAAATCAAATCCGCCATTAGGTTGTCCGCCACTAAACAGCAAAATTCGGCCGACCATCACAATAGCGATGGCTAGAGCGAGACATAACGCGACTCGGCTTTCTTTCCAAAGTACCGCTAACCACTGGCGTTTTTTCAGCTCTCCTGTTGCGAGAGCCCGAATAACCAAGGTTGCAGCCTGTGTGCCAGTATTGCCGCCAGCAGCAGCAATAACAGGCATATAGACTGCAAGTAAAACCAGTTGGCTCAACGTATCTTCATATTGAGCGATGATCAATCCCGATACGATACCGAGTAAAGCAAGCGCAATTATCCAGCCAATACGTTGCTTCACATGCTCAAATACGCCAGCAGACAAATAACCATCTGGCGTATCCACTTCAGAAATATGCAAACCCAATTGGTGCGCATAATGACGAGCACGCTTGTCATGCCCCGCTTGCTCTAACTGAGCAATAAGGCTGTTCACATAAGCAACGGAACAGTGTTGTAAAATCCCCACCGCCTCATCAATAGGCATGATAGAGAGTAACTGCAGTTGCTTATCTCGCTCGTACTGCAAAAACGCATTGCGAGCCGCACCAATTTCGACTGCAGAGAAGTTTGGTGTTGTTTCAATAAAAGTGTTGTTCATTACCGTCATGGCGAATCTCCCGATTGGCATTGGTAACGACCATCAACTACGCATGCAAAAATGACTCAGCTCATCCTTTACCGATACAGGTAAATCAGGATACGCGCAATCACGCTCACAATCGCACAGTCTATTCAGAATTTATGAAGGAAATAATAAGAAGAAACTTGAAAAGATGCCTCACCACTCAGGTAAGGCGGAGATCGCCAATACCGAAGCGGGTTATTTCGCTCCCTTAATCTTACTCACCCAACAACTGGGAGGATGGTCGGTATTGTTCATGTAAATCTCCGATAACGCTGCCATTGTTAGCAGCGAGCGTATGGTAGCAAAGTTACTCACTTTTTACAGTCTGGCTTTGTTAATATTTTGCGATTGTTTTAAACAAAAAAAGCGCCCTATTCGGCGCTTTCATTTTGCTCAGTTAATAATTACTGAATCGTAATACGAGCGAATTTACGTTTACCAACTTGGAATACGTAAGTGCCTGCTTCTGGTGTGAATTTGCTGTCTGCCACTTTCTCACCGTCAATCTTAGCCGCGCCCTGTTTAACCATGCGCATCGCGTCTGAAGATGATGGGCATAAACCCGCTTCTTTCAGTAGGTTGCTTACCGGACGACCTGCTTCGAACTCAAATTCTGGCATTTCATCAGGGATTTGGTTTTTAGCAAAACGGTTAACAAACTCTTGCTCCGCCGCATCAGCGTCAGCTTCACTGTGGAAACGTGCAATGATTTCTTTCGCAAGCAGTACTTTGATGTCACGAGGGTTCTTACCAGCTTCAACATCAGCCTTAAACTGAGCAACCTCTTCCAGCGGACGGAAAGACAGAAGTTCGTAGTAACTCCACATCAAATCATCAGAGATCGACATAATTTTACCGAACATTTCACTTGGTGCTTCGCTGATACCAATGTAGTTGTTCGCAGACTTAGACATCTTCTTCTCGCCGTCCAGACCAACAAGAAGAGGCATCATTAGTACAACCTGAGGCTTCTGACCGTGAGATTTTTGTAGCTCACGACCCATTAGCAAGTTGAACTTCTGGTCGGTACCGCCGAGCTCAACATCGGTTTCCATTGCCACTGAGTCCCAACCTTGCAGTAATGGGTACATGAACTCGTGAATAGCGATTGGCTGGCCGCCAGTATAACGCTTTTTGAAATCATCGCGTTCTAGCATTCGAGCAACTGTCTGGTTAGCTGCCAAGCGAATCATGCCTTCAGCACCAAGTTCAGATAGCCACTCTGAGTTAAATTGGATCTTAGTTTTTGCTGGGTCTAGAATCTTAAACACCTGCTCTTTGTACGTTTCTGCATTACGCAGTACGTCTTCACGGCTAAGTGGTGGACGAGTTGAGTTTTTACCTGTCGGGTCACCAACCATTGCAGTAAAGTCACCAATCAGGAACGTCACTTCATGGCCTAACTCTTGGAACAAGCGAAGCTTATTGAAAATAACCGTATGGCCCAGGTGGATGTCAGGTGCCGTTGGATCCGCGCCCAACTTAATACGTAGAGGACGACCTTCTTTTAGTTTTGCGATCAGCTCTTCTTCTGGAATCAGCTCTTCAACACCGCGCTTAATCTCGGCTAGTGCAGCTTCAATGCTCGCCATTCTTGTTCACTCCCACAGATTTGGCAAAATATAATAGCTGGACATATTACTTGAATAGCGATGCATTTTGAAACACGTTAGACTAGGTAGTTGTCATTTTTTATGTTTAATTTAGCAAACAAGTACGTCATGCATTCGATTTTTGTCCGACTTCCACTCTTGCACAAAGTATTGATCGGTTTTTTTAGTGCGCTAATCATCTTCGCACTATTCTTTTTACCCGATCCGCAAGAACTTAACCCTCAGCAAAGCCGCTTAAAAGTGGGGCAATATTATCCTGTGCCAATTTCTATGGAATTGACGACATTAAACGGGACATCGTCTACTTCCTCGGTTTTACGCTGGGAGACCTACAAAGTTAAAAATGGTGAAAGTGCGGCCATTCTCTTTAGCCGTGTCGGTCTATCAGCGCGCATTCTGCATGAGCTGGTTTCCTCAGATAAAGAAGTGGAACAGCAGCTAACCCGTCTTCGACCTGGCGACAGGCTGCAATTCGGCTTCGATGAAAACAATAACTTAGTTCAATTACGACGCACCTTGAGCGCATTCGAAACCTTCCGAATCAAGCTACAAGATGGCAAATACGTCTCTGAAATCGACAAAAAAGAGGTCGATTATCAATACAACTTTGCCGAAGCAACCATCAAATCTAACTTCTGGAATGCAGGCATTTCTTCAGGCTTAAACGCGAACCAAATCATGGAGTTAGCGGGAATTTTCGGCTGGGATATCGACTTTGCATTAGATATTCGTAAGAACGACACGTTCAGAGTCCTGTATCAGGAAGAGGTTGTCGAAGGGGAAGTGATTGGACGCGGTAAAATCATCGCGGCCGTGTTCAAAAACCAGGGGGATACCTTCACTGCGATTCTGGATGAAAAATCAGGTAAGTATTACGATGAAAATGGTCGAGCAATGAAGAAAGCGTTTTTACGCGCACCATTGGACTTCCGTCGTGTAAGCTCAAACTTCAACCCTCGCCGTCTGCACCCTGTCACGGGTAAAGTTCGTCCTCACCGAGGCACAGACTATGCAGCTCCAGTGGGTACGCCAATTTGGGCTGCAGGTGATGGTGTGGTACAGAAATCGTCATACAACAAATTTAATGGTAACTACGTGTTCATCAAACACAGTAATACCTACATTACCAAGTATTTGCACCTAACCAAACGTACCGTTAAAACCGGTCAGCGTGTTAAGCAGGGTCAAACCATTGGTACGTTAGGTGGTACAGGCCGAGTGACCGGCCCTCACTTACACTATGAGTTCCTGGTTAACGGCGTGCACAAAAACCCACGCACGGTTAATTTACCTCAATCAAAATCGTTAACTGGGCAAGCAAGACAAACCTTCTTAGCCAATGCAAAAATCAACATGGCTAAGCTCGACCGATACAGCGAGCTTCTAACCATGAAGTAAGCGGCTCGAACAGGGAAAGAGGCGATTTATGTCGCCTCTTCCTCTGAACTCGTCACCTCATCAGATAAGTGCTCTTTGCCTAGCATAAGCAGGCAGGGAGTTAACACCAGCGTCAGCAATGTAGCAAATGCAAGCCCACCTGAAACAGCGGTTGCTAACTGAGACCACCACTGGGTACTTGGCGCACCGAATTCGATTTTCTGATTAATCAAATCGATGTTCATCTCCAGCACCATTGGCAGCAGGCCAAGAATCGTCGTGATCGTTGTAAGTAATACCGGGCGCAGACGCTGCACACCTGTTCTTAGGATCGCATCACGCTTATCCAACCCTCGTTTACGCAGCTGATTGTACGTATCAATTAAGACGATGTTGTTGTTCACTACAATGCCCGCTAATGCAATCACGCCAATACCCGACATAATCACACCGAAAGGTTTCTGGAATATCAACAAGCCCGCAAAAACGCCAACTGTCGAAAACAATACCGCACTCAGAATAAGAAACGCTTGGTAGAAACTGTTGAACTGAGTAATTAAGATCAGAGCCATACCAACCAGCGCCACGATAAATGCGTTGAGTAAGAAAGCAGAGGAATTTTCCTGCTCTTCGTTCTGACCTCGGATTTTAAACTCGACTCCCTCAGGCAAGGTTAACTCTTTGAGCGCTTCTTCAACTTTAGGCAGTTCAAGCGCCAGGTTGTAACCTTCTCTAATGTCTGCAAACACGCTGATCACTCTATGCCCATCGACACGACGGATCGTATCCTGTTTATGTTCAGGAATAATGCTGGCGAAATTGGTGATCGGAACCAGTCCAGCAGCGGTTTTAACCCGCAACTGATCAAAGCGGCCAATATCACGCTTATCCTCTGGGTAGCGCACTAATATATCGACTTCCTCTGAGGAGTCATCCGGCAGATAATCTCCCAACTTTAAGCCGTTGGTAACAAACTGCACTGTGTTACCAACTAATGTCGCATCTGCTAAGAAGCGAGCGGCATCATCACGGCGAATATCGATCTGCCAGTCAATACCGTCTTTGCTTGAGTTATCACTGATATTGGTAAATGCAGGGTAAGCATCCGCCCAATGACGAACGATTTTCGCGCCTTCGTCTAAGCCACTGAGCGTTGAACCAGACATTTCAATAACCAAGTCGTGCTCAGTTGGTGGACCCGCCTCCGGAAACTTGTACTCAATTTCCACCCCAGCATACTGGTCTGTGGTTTGTTTCAGTTCATCGATAATGGCTTTCACCTTACGACGATACTGCCAATCCACAGGCGTGATCTGGATTAAACCAATCTCATCATCGCCACCTGTTTTGGTGTAAATACTTTCAAACTCATCATGCCCCAACATCACCGATTCAACATCGCGCATGATTTGGTCTTTCTCATCGATAGATAAATCACCGTACGAGCGCACTTTAACCGTAAAAAATGGTGGGTCGACTTCAGGGAAAAACTCTGCACCTAGTCCCGCTTTAACGTAAGTAAAACCAACGCCGACCGAGAGTAAGATAGCACTCAGCAAGATCTTTAACGGGTGACGCAACGCAACATTCAGCGTCTGGTAATACAGCTTAGTAATACCCGTAGCTTTGTCATAATCGCCTTCATGCAGAGCCAGCATTTTCTCGTGTTGGATAGGCGATACATTTTGAGGTTTACCGATAAGGCTACCGAGCACTGGTACGAATAACAGTGCCATCGCCAACGAAGCGGCCAACGTCGCGATCAATGTCAGCGGAAGATACTTCATAAACTCGCCAGTAACATCCGGCCAGAATAATAGCGGAGCAAAGGCTGCCAACGTCGTCGCTGTCGAAGCCGTGATCGGCCAAGCCATGCGCTTTGCAGCATCTCGATAAGCTTCTTTACGCGGCGCTCCTTCCTGCATGCGACGATCGGCAAACTCGGTGACCACTATCGCCCCATCGACCAGCATACCGACCGCCATTATCAGCGAGAACAAGACGATAATGTTCACGGTCAGGCCAAACACGGAGAGCACCAGCAAGCCTGTGAGGAATGAACCAGGAATCGAAATACCGACCAGTAGCGCTGTGCGAACACCAAGAATCGCAATAATCACAATTACGACTAAGATGATCGCCGACAAGATGTTGTTCTGTAGGTCGTTGAGCATCATCTTGACATCATCTGACTGGTCTCTCGTGTATTTCACCAGCAGGTTATCCGGCCATTGCTCTTGATTTTGAGCTTCGGCCATCACCGCTTTGATTAGATCTACGGTCTCGATGATGTTTTCGCCCGCACGCTTTTTAACATCGAGCACAATCGCGGACTTACCATCCAAACGTGCATAGCTTTCCGGATCACGGAATGCACGTCTTACCGTCGCCACATCTCCAAAGGTAATGACTTGTTTACCATCGACTTTAACCGGCAACTCAAGCACATCTTTTAGCGTCTCAAACACCGACGGTACTTTGACCGAAAATCGGCCGTAACCAGTATCAACAAACCCCGCCGCCACCACACGGTTGTTTAACGCGATCAAGTTATAGATACTCGCCTGATCTAGACCATAACTTTCCATCAACAACGGATCGACGATGATCTCAACGATGTCTTCTCGGTCACCCGCGATATCCACTTCCAGGATCTGTCTGTAGCTTTCCAGCTTGTCTCTTAATTGGCGCGCAAGATGTACAATGGTTCTTTCTGGAACGGTTCCGTAAAGCACCACCGACAAAGCTGCTTCTTCAGACGCTAAAGTGACTTCATTGACGGTAGGCTCATCACTATCGGCAGGCAATTTAGGCTTTGCCAAGTCAACCGCATCACGCACTTCTGCCATAGCTCGATCAAGGTCGACGCCTACGCTGAACTCTAGCACTACCGACGCATGCCCTTCAGATGCGGTTGCGGTCATATCTTTAACCCCTTCGATAGAACGCAACTCCTGCTCTATCGGACGCACGAGCAAGCGTTCTGCATCGGTAGGTGAGATACCTTGGTGGCTAACAGAAACATAGATAATTGGAATGGTGATATCAGGGCTCGATTCTTTCGGAATCGTCAGATAGGTAAGCACGCCAGAAATCAGAACAAAGACCAGCAGTACCATCATCGTACGTGCGCGAGATAAAGCGGCGTCGATCAAACGTAACATATCAACCCCACTTACAATTCTTGCTTAACGGCAATCACGTCATCACCGTCACGTACAAAACCCTGACCTGTGGTGATAATGTCGGCTCTATCCCCCAGCCCTGTCAGCCAAACACCATCTTGTTCTGCTTTAACCAATTGAATGGGGATAAATTTTACTTTTTTATTTTCTAGTACTTTGACACCTAAAATACCGGCTTCATCGAGTGCCAGCATCGCTGGAGTTAACTTGATCGCTAATTGTTGTTTGAGGTTTAAATCAACCTCGGTGCTTATCCCTGCGGGAATCAACTGTTGAGGATTTGGTAGTCGGATTTCAATTGGGAAAGTGTTAGTCGCTGGTGAGGACACCCGTGAAACATAACTCACCGTGCCTTCAACCGTGTCACCAGAAATAAACTTAACTTTTGCAGGCTGATTTAATGACAAGTCCTGAATGTGGCGCTCACTGACGTCCGCCTCAATCACCAAGTGAGTGAGATCAATAATCGTCGCAACCGGATCGCCAACACCGACAAAATCACCCACTTCGATAAATAGATGATCGAGAATACCGCTGAACGGTGCGATGACATTGGTATTTCTCAACGCAATCTTAGCGTTGGTGACTTGCGCTCGAGCCTCTACTAAAGAAGCTTCTGCATTACTAAATGCGACCTCCCCTTGTAGTCCTTTATTTTTTAAAGATTTTGCCGCGTTGAATTCCTTTTCACGGACTTTGAGTAGTGCATGCGCACGCTCCAATTGGATATCGAGATCGCCTTTATCAATTTGCGCTATCACTTGTCCTTGCTTAACCGACTCGCCTTTTTCAACCTTAAGCGCAATGATCTTACCGGCAATCTCCGCACCTAGATTAGCCTGTCTGTCTGGTGCGGTACGGCCGTACAACTCGATCGTTTTATAGGTATTTTGTGCGGTAAATGTTTGGTAGGAGACTTTTGCCAGAGGAATATCTTGCGATGCACGCTGTGGTGACACATCGTCGGCTTGAAGTGAGCCAAGTCCTAACCAAGCAGACATTAATAAAATAATGAGCAACGACACGATATAAGGTCGTTCAGCGAAAAATCGCGTAAAGGGGAAGCTAGCCATAATAATCTCTTGCAATAAGTAATGTTGCGAGAATTAATTCAATATACAAATCAATCTTAGTCGAATAATTTATGATACGAATTAACTTTCTAAAAAGAAAATAATAGCGGCTTGGATTCTTAACTACGTCGCAATTTCAGGAAATTCATCAATACATAAAACAAAGGCTGCAAAAATGCAGCCTTATGAATAACTTATACGGGATATTAAACGCTAAATGATGCACCACAACCACAAGTGGTCGTTGCATTCGGGTTATTTACGAAGAAGCGTGCTCCCTCCAACCCCTCAGTGTAATCCACGATGCCGCCAATAAGATATTGTAAGCTCATTGGGTCAACAACCAGTGTTACGCCACTATTTACGATGGTTGTATCACCATCATTTACGTTCTCATCGAAAGTGAAACCGTATTGGAAACCGCTACAGCCACCACCAGTGATGTATACGCGCAGTTTCAATGCTGGGTTTTCTTCTTCTGCAATCAGCGCTTTAACGCGAGATGCTGCAGCATCGGAAAAAGATAATGGTACGTTTACTTCGCTCACGAAAAACCTCTCTCACTCGTGTAATGCGTCGAGCCTGAAGCAAGACGTCAAATTTGTGCTTATTGGATACGATTATCTAATACCTGACCAACTCGTTCAAGTATTCACCGCCGATTCTTTATATCGGATAGTTAAAATTACATTGCGAAACAACACATAAATTAAGCAAAACGTTTCTAAGTTGATTATAGCTAGGTACAATGCGCACCACTTGGTCCGAGCAATCAAAAGAGGATAACCCCATGACCAAATCATCAGAACTGTATGACAAAGCCCAGAAAACCATTCCAGGCGGTGTAAACTCACCTGTTCGTGCATTCAACGGCGTAGGCGGTTCTCCGCTATTTATCGAACGAGCAGACGGTGCTCTGATTTTTGATGCCGATGGTAAGGCGTATATTGATTACGTCGGTTCTTGGGGGCCAATGATCCTTGGTCACAACCACGCTGTAATTCGTGAAGCCGTGATCGACGCTGCACAACGCGGCCTTAGCTTTGGTGCGCCAACTGAGCTAGAAATTTCAATGGCAGAACTGGTTTCTGAACTTGTACCATCAATGGAACAACTACGCATGGTTAGCTCTGGTACCGAAGCAACCATGAGTGCGATTCGCCTTGCTCGTGGTTTCACTGGCCGCGACAAAATCATGAAATTCGAAGGTTGTTACCATGGTCACGCTGATAGCTTGCTAGTAAAAGCAGGCTCTGGCGCGTTGACTCTGGGCCAACCAAGCTCTCCGGGTGTTCCAGCAGATTTTGCTAAACATACACTAACTGCAACATTCAACGATTTGGACTCAGTTCGCGAGCTATTTGCTGCAAACAAAGGTGAAATTGCTTGTATCATCGTTGAGCCTGTAGCTGGCAACATGAACTGTATTCCGCCAGTAGAAGGCTTCCATGAAGGCCTGCGTGAAATCTGTGATCAAGAAGGTGCTCTACTGATTTTTGATGAAGTAATGACAGGCTTCCGTGTCGCCCTTGGCGGCGCTCAGGCACACTACAACATCAAACCAGACCTAACAACATTAGGTAAAGTGATTGGTGGCGGTATGCCAGTTGGTGCTTTCGGTGGTCGTAAAGAAGTAATGCAATATGTCGCACCAACAGGTCCTGTATATCAAGCAGGTACTCTATCTGGTAACCCAGTAGCGATGGCAGCAGGCTTTGCTTGTTTGAGTCTTCTTAAAGAAGAAGGCAATGAAAAACGTCTGGCTTCAAAAACTAAGCAGCTAGCAGATGGTTTTAAATCTCTGGCGGAAAAACATGGTATTCCGTTGGTGGTAAACCAAGTGGGTGGCATGTTCGGCTTCTTCTTCACCGATCAAGATAGCGTAACTTGCTACGAAGACGTGACAAAGTGCGACGTTGAACGCTTTAAACGATTCTTCCACCTTATGCTTGATCACGGCGTTTACCTTGCACCTTCAGCATTTGAAGCAAGCTTTACATCTCTCGCTCACGGTTCAAAAGAAATCGATGCCACGCTAGAAGCAGCAGACCGCTGTTTTGCAACGCTGGCTGCTGAAGCACAATAATTAAGCAAAGGCAGTAACGACAAATCTCAAAAGGACCTTCATGGTCCTTTTTTACCGCCAATTCAAAATAACTAAGACAACAAGTACACCAACCACAATACCTAACCACGGAGTGCGCTTGGTTTTTTTCTCGTTTTGACACGACTTGTCACTATTACAACAACCCATTTTACATCTCCTGATTGATAACCGACTGATTTGTCGTCATTATAACAAGGTATGCTACTAGGCTCTAATTGCACGGTGTTATAAGACCGCGAGCACATACCGTAATAAAGGTTCACAGCCCGTGTTATAAGCTAGAAACCGTAAATATCATCCGTAATTTGGACTTATCTTATGCCAAACAATGTGAAAATCACGTCGAGTCATCGCGTTCTAATGGTCGCTCTGCTCGCCGCTGCTTTTGCTTGCTACTTATTAGTCGAACCTTACATCAACTCGATCGTAATGGCATTCATCATTTCATTACTCATGTTCCCTATACACGAATGGTTTGAGCAAAAGATACCAAAGCATAGGAACATGGCTTCGTTACTCTCTTGTGTGGTTCTGACCTTTATTATTGTGATTCCGCTTCTGTTTGTTTTTGCTGCTATCGTTCAGCAAGGCTCCTTATTTTCACAAAATACTTATAAGTGGGTAACGAATGGCGGAATTCAGGATATTTTCCAGCACCCTTTAGTTGTCAAGGCTTTAGCGTTGGTGAATGAGTACTTACCATTCGATACAGTAGAGCCAAAAGCCATTGCGGAAAAAATTGCCCAGTTCGCTACATCATTTGGTTCAAACTTAGTCACCATCAGCGCAAAAATACTTGGTGATGCGACAAACTTCTTAATGGACTTCTTCCTGATGCTGTTTGTCCTGTTCTTTTTGTTGCGCGATCACGACAAAATAATTTCCGCCATTCGACATATACTTCCCCTCTCACGTAGTCAGGAAGACAAAATTCTGACCGAAATTGAGCAGGTATCAAAGTCCGCAGTAATGGGATCATTTCTTACCGCAATAGCACAAGGTATGGCTGGTGGGATTGGCATGTGGCTCGCCGGTTTCCCGGGACTATTCTGGGGTACTATGATGGGCTTTGCCTCGTTCATTCCTGTTGTGGGTACCGCTTTAATCTGGATACCAGCAGCGGGCTACCTTTTCCTAACAGGTGATACAACTTGGGCAATTTTCCTGACAGCATGGAGTGTGGTTATTGTTGGCTCAATTGATAATTTATTGCGCCCACTGCTGATGCAAGGCAGTTCTGGCATGAACACCTTAATGATTTTCTTCTCACTATTGGGTGGTCTGCAACTGTTTGGACTCATCGGCCTGATTTATGGCCCGCTGATTTTTGCTATCACTATGGTGCTATTTAATATCTATGAAGAGGAATTTAAAGACTTCCTTAACGATCAAGACAACAGCTAGTTACTCGTTAATGACTTCAAGCTTGGGCCAGATTGTGAGAAAATCTGGCCCTAATTATTTCTGACGAACAAAATTTATGTCTGCTTATATCGCTCCAAGTCAAATAGCGCAACGCCAGCTGGAATACTTCAATGGAAAGCATGTTTTAGTCGCAGGTGAAGTTGAAGACCTATTCCCTATTGAGCTGGCCTCCTACTGTGAGTCTGTTGAAGTTTTTACTTCTAACTACAGCTATTACCGTCAAATTCGTACATCTGACAAGATCAAAAGCCACTTTGGTTCAGAGTATAACGTCGATACCCAAGCAGACATGGTGTTACTTTACTGGCCTAAAGCTAAAGCAGAAGCCGAATACTTACTGGCAATGCTCATGGCGAAACTTGGTGTCGATACTGAAATCGTGGTCGTTGGAGAAAACCGCTCTGGTGTAAAAAGTATCGAACAGATGTTCAAAGACTACGGCCCGATCAACAAATACGATTCCGCCCGTCGCTGCTCTTTTTACTGGGGTCAATGCGTAAACGAACCTGCTCCATTTAATCAGATCGACTGGTTTAAATCCTACACTGTCAGCTTAGGCAACCAATCACTGCTAGTGAAAAGCTTACCTGGGGTATTCAGCCATGGTGAATTCGACTTAGGTAGCCAGCTGTTATTGGAAACCTTACCGCCATTGTCCGGTAAAGTTCTCGATTTTGGTTGCGGTGCGGGCGTGCTTGGCGCATTTATGGCGAAAGCCAACCCTGAAATAGATATTGAAATGTGCGATATCAACGCCTATGCCATTACCTCCAGCCAAGCAACACTGCAAGCTAATGAATTAGAAGGTAAAGTGTTTGCTTCTGATATTTATTCAGATACGGCAAACGACTACCGATTTATCATCAGTAATCCGCCTTTTCATAGTGGCCTGGATACAAATTACAATGCCGCAGAAAGCTTACTTGGTGATGCACCACGATACCTTCAAAGACAAGGGGAAATGATTATCGTGGCAAACAGTTTCTTGAAGTATCCGCCAATTATTGAAAGCGCTTTCAATAATTGCGAGACGCTAAATAAGACGAAAAAATTCTCAATTTATTACGCTAAAAAGTCTTAACTCTCCTCCGCGCAGGCGACAACCTGCGCGATTTTCCGCTAAAAACTCATCAAACATAAAAAAACTGCGTGACTCTGCACGCTTTGCAACTAACTTTCTTGTCAAAGAAAAAAAACTCGTTAATTTTGTTATTTCTATCGAATTTAACGTCTTATCCGTTTTTAACGAGAACCTTGGTAGCAATAAGTAAACTTTTTGCTACCCTTTATGAGTTGCAATCTTATCCATGTTCAAATTCTACAAAAAACAGAAGTTTAAGCGTCTACAAAGTACGCTGATGACTGCGTTTCTTGTCCTCAGCCTTACGCCTCTAACCATTACCGCGCTTTTTTTCCTGCAGTCACACAGTCAAGATCTGCAAGAACAGAGCACGTCACACCTGTTGTCTGTAAGAGATACCAAACAGCAGCAAATAGTTGACTATTTTGAAGCACGCGAAACCGAAGTAATGGGCTTTGTCCGTTCGGAGTTAGCTTATGCCAGCGGTGGGCGCTTTTATGGTTTAGTCAATGCGTTCAGTCGCTTAGGAAATGACATTGAAGAGTCACGTCAAAATGCACAGCAACGTTATATTGAAGGCAGTGGCGATCAGACAAAAACGTCAATCTTGCCGGAGTCATCTAACTTTGTCGGGAGTGAGCGTTATCGCCTGTTACACAAGCGCTATCATTGGGCTTATTCAGAACTTCTAAAACGCTCTGACTTCAATGACATACTTTTAGTCGATATCAACGGTAACGTTACTTACTCAATCAAAAAAGACGACAATTACGGCACTAATCTTCTCACTGGCCGCTATAAAGATGCTGCGCTAGGTAGAGCGTTTCAGCGCTTGGCCAATGATGTCAGCGAGCGCCGTAAAGTAAACGAAGACTATACTCCAATCCTTATCTCTGACTTTGAACTTGAAAATGGCAAGCAAGTCGCGTGGCTTGGCGCCCCTATCGTTCAACAAGGATACCTCCACAGCTATGCCATGTTCCGATTACCAAATAATGGCATCACTAAACTAGTCGCAGACAAAAACCGCGAGTCATCGATTGAGACGCTATTAGTCGGAGGAGATCAACAACCTCGAACCATTAACACCAAGCTAGATGATATCCAAAACAGTATGGAGGTCATCACTCAGGCACTTTCAGGTCAAACTAGCGTAGGTACTTATACAAACGGGCTCGATGAAGCCATTATCGCCGCCTATACGCCAGTTAAAACCCGTGGTGTTAATTGGGCGTTGGTCGTGCAGTTACCAGAAAAAGACGCCTTTTCTCGCATTCACCAGCTGGAAAAACTCTTCGTCATTGCGATGCTTACGGCGATCATACTGGTTGTGATTGCCTCGCACTATTTATCGAATTTCATCACCTCGCCACTGCTTAAATTGACCTGGGCGGCAGAGCGAGTATCAGCAGGCGATCTGGACGAAAACACATTTGATACTGTTAGAAAAGACGAAATTGGTCGCTTAGCCATCAGTTTTGAGCGCATGCAACGTTCCATTCGTGAAAAAATTCAGACTATCAAGAAGCAAAATGAAGAGCTGGAAAGCAACATCCGCTTAATTCAAAAACAAAATGACGAGCTGCAACTGGCAGACAAGCTAAAAGATGAATTTCTGGCAACGACCTCTCATGAACTGCGTACGCCTTTGCACGGCATGGTCGGTATTGCAGAAACCTTGATATCCGGAGCCAACGGTACAATTCCGGCAAACCAGAAGTATCAGCTTGATATAATTATTAAAAGTGGCCAACGTTTGGCTAACCTGGTCGACGACTTACTGGATTACCATAAAATGCGATACGGTAGCATGGACATCCAGAAGTCGGCTGTTAACCTGGCAAGTTCAACCCGATTGGTGCTGGAATTGTCGGGTCATTTACTTGGAAACAAGACCATTCGAATCATCAATCAAGTACCTAATGATCTCAAAGCAGTCTCAGCGGACCCACAACGACTTGAACAGGTGCTTTACAATCTGATAGGAAACGCAATTAAGTACACCTCTGAAGGTAAGATCGTTATTTCTGCAGGAGTCGTAGACGATTTAGTTCGCGTTCAAGTGGTCGATACCGGACAAGGTATTCCTGCTGAGCACCTTGAGCACATCTTTGAGCCTTTAATTCAGGCAGGACAGGATGAAAGTCGCTATCGTCAAGGTGCGGGGTTAGGTTTATCAATTAGCCGCCAGTTGATTGAGCTAATGGGAGGCTCCTTATATGTCAGCAGCCAACCTATGGTAGGGACCACATTCAGCTTCACTCTGCCTCTCGCCAGTGAAGAAGAGATCCTAGCAACACAGACGCAGGTAGCCTGTGGGCACTTCCAGGTTCCAGAAATTAACCTTGAGAACACAGACGACCTATCGCTACCAGAAAACCCAGATGGTCCGCTACTTTATGTAGCAGACGATGAACCAGTCAACCTACGAGTACTTGAAAGCTTTTTACGCTTAGAAGGCTATCGTGTAAGAACCGTTTCAGATGGCCCTGAAACACTTGCTCTTGTCGAGCAAGAAAAGCCGGAACTGCTGCTGCTCGATATCATGATGCCAGGAATGAGTGGCTATCAAGTATGTAATGAATTGCGTCAAACCTTTGATCATGCTGAGCTGCCAATCATTATGCTAACCGCCTTAAGTCAAACGGAAGACCGAGTTAGAGGCTTTGAAGCCGGAGCAAACGATTATTTGTCGAAGCCTTTTAACAAACAAGAGCTTGCAGCCAGAATTAGAGCTCATTTGACCGCAAGTAAAGCAGAGATGCGCCATATTGAGAATAAAGTACTTGAGTCGGAACTTCGTCAACGAGCTGAAGTAGAAGCGAGCTTGCTTGAAACTCAGGGGCGTCTGCTAGAGCAGCTTGAGTCCGCTCCTGAGGCGATTATTTGCTTGCGCGAAGATCAACGTGTTCGTTTTGCCAACGAAGCCGCATGTAAGCTGTTTAAACGTAGCTTAGAGCAAATTAAACGTTCGTCTGCCGATGAGCTGATTGCTCCAAAATTTCTGACCGTTAAGCAGCCACATTATTGCGGGAAAATTGATATTTATATCGAGGACATTCGCCAAAATATTGAAGCGGACATCCTTAAGCTTCCAAAAGGTTCCGGCCTAGACGTTATGTACATATTTAATGTCGGTGGCGGCGCAAATACAGCGCGCATTCACAACCTGGAAACGGCAGTGGAGGTACTTTCTCGCTATGCCTTTGACGGCGACAAAGAACAGCTACAGAAGCTTAAAGAGCTTGGAGGCGAGTTCACTCGACTGGCAGACAAAGCATTAGGCAATAAAAAAGACAAACAGGAAGTTATGCGTGAAGTACTGGTCGAAGCGATGACACATGCTTTGGAATACTGGGAGTCTGTCACTGGAGAAAGTAAGTTTACCTTTGCCGAGCAAAGTGGTCTTTGGCGCGTTTACCTTGATAGAAGTACGCTACAAACCCGTACTCTAGATAAATACATGCGCATTGAAACCTTACCTAAAACTCCGCGCTGGAGAACGGTTTTAAGCTCTATCGAGTTCATCCTTGAGCACTGTAAAGAACAAAGTCCGGAGCGTGCTTACATTGAAGCGCAGCGTGACAAGCTGCAAAGGTTACTTACCAGCTAGCGGCGTTATCCACTACCGCACTTCATTTGAACAGCCCCCAACAATTAAACACCTATCGTTGGGGGCTTTTTATATCTGGGCAACTTCTGTTCCGGCGTTCAACCGCTTATTTCTAAGTGAATATCAACTGGACTGAAAGGGCTTGCCACCTATCCCACCAGCAAAACCATCATACCCTTCACCCAACAGAGTAAAACTCAGTAGACAGGGGCTCAATTTAACTATTTCAGACGCTATTATCCAGACATGAACTCGGTGTTTTGGACCATATTCATATGGTCTTATTTCACTGTAAAGATCATTGCAATCCTCTTTATTTACTCAGTAAAAAAAGCATAATGTTCACCAATACACAAAATGATAAAAGGCGAAAATTCCATCATTTAAAGCATAAGTTTATAAACTAATGACACAGATTGCGAAGTCAATCACAACAGAACGGCAGATTAAATTTCACCTTATGAATTAACATGAAACACGTGCGTGATCGAGATCTCTTAACGCACTTCAACAAGTAAATGCACTTTAGAATAAAGCGCTAAGAGTAAGTAATCACTAACACCCATTATCATTGAGGATATAAACTGCGACGCATATCAAGGTTTGTTTTTTAGCTAAATTTGCTTCAAAAGCAAACAAAGTGACGTTTATAACGTGATATCCACCTTTTTTGACGTTTTTAACGGGATGCGAGTTTGATTATTTTCAGGATAAGGTGTTTTCTTACTCCTGCCGAAGACCTACAGGCCACTCTACATGTGATGAAGGTGAAAGCTTAAGTTGCAATAACACTAGAGGTGGGTCATGGCGAGTGTTTATCAATTGATGACATTCAATTCCATATAGTGAAATGAAGCAAACAGTAAGGAACAGCTATGCTTGCCAATATTAAAAAAACAGCACTAGCAACAGCAATTATTGCTACAGCTACTACAGGTTTTGCATCGGTAGCAACTGCGGCTGAACGCAGTGAACTGACTATCCACCCTAAAGAGTTGACAACCTTTGTTCGTAACTTTAACCCTTTCTTGGGTGCAACCAACCTGCACACAACAACTGACTTTATTTACGAGCCTCTTGTTGTTTTCAACGAAATGCACGGTAACACTCCTGTATTTCGTTTAGCAGAAAACTTCCAAATGGCTGACGACCTGATGAGCGTGACTTTCGATATTCGTAAGGGCGTGAAGTGGTCTGATGGTCAGGCGTTTACTGCTGATGACGTGGTTTACTCTTTCAATCTGGTAAAAGAGAAACCTGAGCTAGACCAATCAGGCATCAACTCTTGGATCACTGGCGTAGAAAAAGTTAATGACTACCAAGTTAAATTCCGTCTAACAGAAGCAAACTCAAACGTTCCTTACGAAATTGTTAAAGTACCTGTAGTACCTGAGCACGTATGGAGCAAAGTGAAAGATCCATCAACATTCACAAATGAAAACCCTGTAGGTTCAGGTCCATTTACTGTCATTGATACTTTCACTCCTCAGCTTTACATCCAGTGTCAAAACCCGAACTACTGGGATGCGGATAACTTAGATGTTGACTGTTTACGCGTACCACAAATCGCGAACAACGACCAATTCCTAGGGAAAATCGTAAACAGTGAAATGGACTGGACTTCTTCTTTCGTACCAGACATCGACCGCACATACGCAGCAGCTAGCCCTAGCCACCACTACTGGTACCCGCCATCAGGTACGCAAGCGTTCGTGGTGAACTTCAAAAACCCAGATGCTGCGAAAAGCGAAGCACTGACCAACGTCGACTTCCGTCGTGCGTTCTCTATGGCACTTGACCGTCAAACTATCATTGATATCGCTTTCTACGGTGGTGGTACGGTGAATGACTTCGCTTCAGGTCTAGGCTACGCATTCGAAGCTTGGTCTGACGAAGCTACGCACAACAAATACAAAGGCTACAACACGTATAATGTTGAAGGTGCTAAAGAACTTCTAGCTAAAGCTGGCTTTAAAGATGTAAACAAAGATGGCTTTGTAGACACACCATCAGGTAAGTCTTTTGAGCTTCTGATTCAATCTCCAAATGGCTGGACAGACTTTAACAACACAGTACAACTGGCAGTTGAGCAGCTAGCAGAAGTTGGTATCAAAGCACGTGCTCGTACACCAGACTTCTCGGTGTACAACCAAGCAATGCTCGAAGGTACTTATGACGTAGCATACACAAACTACTTCCACGGTGCCGATCCACACTTGTACTGGGATAGCGGTTACAACTCAAAGCTACAGTCTGGCGACGGTATGCCTCGTTTCGCGATGCACTTCTACAAAAACGAAGAACTAGACAAACTACTTAACAGCTTCTACAAAACGGCTGATAAGCAAGAACAGCTAGAAATCGCACACGGCATCCAAAAAATCATCGCAGAAGATCAAGTAACTATCCCTGTGTTGTCTGGCGCTTACATGTACCAATACAACACGAAGCGCTTCACTGGTTGGTGGAACGAAGAAAATCCTAAGGGCCGTCCAAACATTTGGGCTGGTATCCCAGAACGTCTACTGCACGTACTGGACCTAAAACCAGTTAAATAAGTAGAAGTTCATTTCTAGCGGCATACTCCTGTATGCCGCCTATAAAAAATCCCCTCATCACGGAACCAATTTATGGCGCTCGTCGTCAGGGGATTTCTCGCTCTAAATTTCGCTAGGAGCGACCTGTAACCAGAAACAGAAAAAAATATCTGGGTGAGTAAGGTGTAAGTTATGGGTTATTTTTTAAGACGTTTGTCGTTCTATCTTGTCGCTCTCTTAGTTGCAGCGACGTTAAACTTTATCATTCCGAGAGCAATGCCTGGTGACCCAGTTACCATGATGTTTGCCAACGCTTCAGTACAGGTTACGCCAGAACGAATCGCAGCTATGAAGGAGCTGATGGGATTTGTGGATGGCCCTATTTATATCCAGTACCTGTCATACATCAAAAACATTCTGAGCTGGGAACTAGGGACTTCAATTCAGTTCTACCCACTTTCAGTCAACTCTTTACTTGGTAGTGCCTTTGGTTGGTCACTTTTCTTAGCCGGTACTGCAGTTGTACTTTCGTTTTCTATCGCATCAGTACTAGGTATTTTTGCGGCATGGAAACGTGGTAGCAAATACGATGCGTTCGTCACGCCAGGTACTCTTATTATTCAAGCTATTCCGCAAATGGTTATCGCAATGATAGCACTATTTACCTTTGCAATTGGCTTGAAGTGGTTCCCATCTGGTTACGCGTACACTCCGGGTACCATTCCGGATTGGACAAGCTGGGATTTCATTAAGAACGTCGGATACCACGCAATACTTCCTCTGTTCTGTGCGACCATCGTTCAAATTGGCGGCTTCCTCGTCAACATGCGTAATAACATGATTAACCTGTTAGCTGAAGACTACATCACAATGGCTAAAGGTAAGGGTCTTAGTGAAAACCGTGTGGTATTCAATTACGCAGCGCGTAACGCGTTACTTCCAAGTGTCACTGCACTTTCAATGTCTTTGGGTATGGCGATTGGTGGTCAGCTAATCATCGAAATGATCTTCAACTATCCAGGCTTAGGCACCGTCCTATTAAATGCGATCCACGCACGTGACTACCAAGTACTTCAAGGTCAGTTAATTATCATGACGATGTTCATGCTTTGCTTCAACCTGATGGCTGACATGCTGTACATGATTCTAGATCCTCGCTTACGTACCGGAGGCAAATAATCATGAAAGAACTCTTTAAACTTATTTTAGGTAACTCATTTGCACGTATTGGCCTTGCCATCGTTACCATCTTCATTTTTATCGCTGTGGCTGCGCCTCTCATTACCAAACATGCGCCAGACAAACGCACAGGCAACCCTCATGAATATCCGGGGTTTGTAGTAAAGCAGGCACAAAGTAATCCTGATGGCTGGGTTGCCCAAAATCTGGCAGATGACCGTCGAACACTGATCATGTCGAAAAAGGCTGATCATGTATTAGGCACCAGCCGTATGGGCCGCGATATCTGGTCACAAGTAGCTTACGGTGCTCGCGTATCACTAGGTGTGGGTTTCGGTGCCGGTATCATCGTGTGTTTCCTAGCGACGGTCATTGGTATCTCAGCAGGTTACTTCGGCGGTAAAGTGGATGACATTCTAAGTGCTGCCATGAACATCATGTTGGTTATTCCTCAGTATCCATTGCTGTTCGTACTTGCCGCATTTATCGGTGAAGCAGGTCCACTCACCATCGCCTTAATTATCGCGGGTACATCCTGGGCATGGGGTGCACGTGTTGTCCGTTCACAAACTATGGCTCTGCGTGAAAAAGAGTTCGTTAAAGCAGCAGAAGTTCTTGGCGAGTCTTCATTCCGAATCATCTTTGTTGAGATTTTGCCAAACCTAATTCCTATCGTAGGTGCAAGCTTTATCGGTTCAGTCATGCTGGCCATCAACACAGAAGCCGTTATCTCATTCTTGGGACTAGGCGATGCAAACACCATCAGCTGGGGCATCATGCTTTACAACGTTCAAACCTCTTCAGCAATGCTGATCGGCGCATGGTGGGAAGTATTAGCACCTTGTATTGCACTGACAGTACTGGTGACTGGCCTGGCTCTACTGAACTTTGCCGTTGATGAGATTGCTAACCCTCAACTTCGTTCTCATAAAGGTATGAAACGCTGGAAGAAGCTAGCAGCAAAAGACAAGAAAGAACGTGAGCCTGAATTGGCACCACAAAATGCACTATGGAGCGGAGATAAATAATCATGACTGCACCACTAATTTCTATCCGTAACCTATGCGTAGATTACATTACAGATGCGGGCGATGTCCGCGCCTGTAATAACGTCAGCTTTGACATTGCACCAGGCGAAGTTTTTGGTCTGGCGGGAGAATCTGGCTGTGGTAAATCAACCGTTGCTTTCTCGCTAATGCGTCTCCATAAGCCGCCAGCGTTCATCACTGGAGGGGAAGTTATCTTCAATGGTGAAGACATCCTTCAATACAGTGATAGCCGTATGCAATCATTCCGCTGGAGTGAGATGTCAATGGTATTCCAAAGCGCGATGAACGCCCTAAACCCTGTCCTAACCATGGAAGAACAGTTCTGCGATGTAATCATGCGCCACACAAACATGACTCGCGAGCAAGCCAAGAAACGCGCAGAAGGTTTACTGGAAATTGTCGATATTCACCCTAGCCGACTTAGTGACTACCCTCACCAGTTTTCTGGTGGCATGCGTCAGCGCTTGGTGATTGCGATCGCTTTAGCTCTGAATCCAAAAATGATCATCATGGATGAACCAACAACCGCTCTCGATGTTGTGGTTCAACGTGAAATATTGCAAAAAATTTATGCGCTTAAAGAAGAGTTTGGCTTCTCAATTCTGTTTATCACTCACGACTTATCGTTGATGGTTGAGTTTTCCGATCGCATCGGAATTATGTACTCAGGTGAACTGATTGAAGTCGCGCCTTCAAAGCAAATTTTGGAAAGTCCTTACCACCCATACACAAAAGGTTTGGGTAGCTCTTTCCCTCCACTAACAGGTCCAAAGACCAAACTAACGGGTATCCCGGGAAACCCTTTGAACTTGCTTGAAATTCCGCAAGGCTGTCGTTTTCAGGCTCGCTGTGACCGTGTTCACGAAGCATGCACGAAAATACCGACTCAATTGCGTCAGATAGAGCCAAGTCGTTTCTCAAACTGCCATTTGTATGGCGAAACCATTGCTCAGGCTAAGGTTTAACGTCCCGAAATCACGTTAGCTACGAACAAAATTACACTGGAGAGAATTATGAGCAAACAACTCGGCGAGTTGCTGATTGAGGGTAAAAATGTCGTTAAAGACTTCCCGCTAAATAGCAATTCTATCAAGCAGTCCAAGATGCGCGCGATCAACGACGTATCATTCAAAATGTATAAAAGCCGCGGCTTGTCTGTTGTAGGTGAATCTGGTTCTGGTAAATCTACAACCGCAAAAATGATTGCGAAAATGTACGCCCCATCGGAAGGCATCATTGAATACAAAGGACGTGATATTCAAGAGATTCAATCAAGACAAGATCTAATGTCTTACCGAGAAGGAGTGCAAATGGTCTGGCAAGACCCGTTTGGCTCACTAAACCCGACGCACAACATTTTCCACCATATTGCACGACCACTGCTTATCCATAAAAAAGTGTCACCGGGCAACAAGAAAGAGCTGGAAGAACGCGTGTATGACTTACTGGAACAAGTTGGCCTTATTCCGCCTAAAGAGACCGCGCAAAAGTTCCCTCACCAGCTTTCTGGTGGTCAGCGTCAGCGTGTAAACCTAGCGCGTAACATTGCAGTTGGTGCAGAAGTCGTATTAGCAGACGAACCTACGTCAATGCTGGACGTCTCGATTCGAGCAGGTGTTCTAAACCTGATGGAAGAGATGAAGTTCGAGAAACAAATGTCTCTGCTCTACATCACGCACGATATCGCAACGGCGCGCTACATCGCGGAAGATTTAGCAGTAATGTACGTCGGACACATGGTGGAATGGGGAGACACAGAGGAAATCATTCATGATCCTCAACACCCATACACTCAATTGTTGGTTTCTGCAGTACCCGATCCATCTAAATCCATTCACGAGAAACTGAAAGGAAACAAAGGAGAGATCCCTCTCTGGACTCCAGAGTCTGTCGGTTGCCCATTTGCGGGGCGCTGTGTACACGCAACAGATAAGTGTCGCCAACAACTACCAGGCGTTACCCAACTATCTGAAAACCACTTTGTCCGTTGTTACCTATTTGAGAACTAAGCATAACTAGGGCCAGAGAACACTGGCCCATTTCCAATTGTTTTGTTTCGCGGAGACATTAAATGCTGCTACTGACTAACCACATTGGTTATGAGCGTCTGGGGCCGAAAAAAGCGGTAATACAGACAGAACAATCACACTTGTCTTCTGATACTGCCACACTGGTCTGTGCCAAAAGCGAGCAAATCGTTGCTACCTTTTCGGTACAAGAGCAAGGGAAAGTAGCGAATTGGCATCAGGGGTATTTTTATCTTATCGATTTTTCGTCCTTTGAGATCCCAGGCCACTATTACCTTCGCTTTGGTAACGTAAGTTCTTCTCAGCTAGAAATTGCTGAACAACTTCTTCTGGATCGCACTCTGTCCGATGTGATCTACTACTTTAAATCTCAGCGTTGCGGCGGAATTTTCGATCATGCCGATCGTCAGGCTGCGCTATTAAATTCCGAACAGACAACCGATGTTCATGGCGGTTGGTACGATGCGTCTGGTGATGTAAGCAAATATCTAAGTCACCTTTCGTACGCAAACTACCTTAATCCTCAACAAACCCCTATGGTGGTTTGGAACATGCTAAAAGGACTTTCTCTGCACCAATCTAGCGACAGTATCGCTGCTTTCACCCGCACACGCCTCATTGAAGAAGCGCTGTATGGTGCAGACTTCCTTGTTCGCATGCAAAACGAGAAAGGTTTCTTTTATATGACGGTATTTGATAAATGGAGCAAAGATACCGCCCAACGTGAAATCTGTGCTTTCGAAACGCAACTTGGTCACAAGTTCGATGATTATCAAGCAGGCTTCCGACAAGGTGGCGGAGTCGCGATAGCGGCGCTTGCTGCTGCATCGCGTTTAGCCGTTCATGGTGAGTTCAATCAACAGGAATATATAAATACCGCAGAGAATGGCTACTGGCACCTAAAAGAGCATAACAAGCAATATCTCAATGATGGCGAAGAGAACATCATAGACGAGTACTGTGCCCTGCTTGCCAGTGTTGAACTGTTTAAAACAACCAAAGAAAGCCGTTACTTGGACGAAAGCCGTCTGTGGGCTTCACGCCTGGCAGACCGCCAAATGAGTGACGATAAATTCAAGCATTTTTGGTCAGCCAATCAAGATGGTAGCCGCCCTTACTTCCATGCAGCGGAAGCTGGATTACCAGTGATTGCTCTTTGTGAATACCTATCTATCGAAGACGACTCCGAGTTGGCTGCGTCCATAAAACAGACGGTCAACCAGGCATGCGAATTTGAATTAGAGCTCACCAGTCGTGTCACCAATCCATTTGGCTACCCTCGTCAATATGTCAAAGGCGTTGAAGAATCGAAACGTGATGCCTTCTTTGTTGCCCACAACAATGAATCTGGCTATTGGTGGCAAGGTGAGAATGCTCGCTTGGGTTCACTAGCATCAATGTCTTACCTCGCTCAGCCTTATATCGAATCACATGAGACACAACAACAGCTGATACGCCTTGGGCAAGATGCGCTTAACTGGATCGTTGGCTTAAACCCATACGACATGTGCATGCTCGATGGCCATGGCCGAAACAACCCAGACTACCTTCCACAATATGGGTTCTTTAACGCTAAAGGCGGCATCTGTAATGGCATCACTGGTGGCTTTGAAGACGAGAATGACATCGCCTTTAACCCACCAGCACAAAAGGACGACATCCTACAAAACTGGCGTTGGGGAGAGCAATGGATCCCACATGGTGCGTGGTACTTACTCGCGATCATGAGCCAAGCTCACCACCTATCAGTAGACGTTAAGGAGTAATACCATGGCGTTCTATTTTGTCGGTATTGATGGTGGCGGTACTTCGTGCCGCGCTCGCATTAAAGATGCCCAGGGTAATTTTCTTGGTGAGGCGAAAACTGGCAGCGCCAATATCATGCTTGGTGCTGAAGTAGCGATGACTTCTATCATTGAGGCAATTTCGTTGGCAGCTAAGCAAGGCGGGTTATCTGAGCAAGACTTTTCGTCTATGCATGTTGGGTTAGCACTCGCAGGGGCTGAACACAAAGCTTCTTGGAATGCTTTTATGTCTCTCGCTCATCCTTTCGCCAGCATGACATTAAACACAGATGCCTACGGTGCCTGTATCGGCGCACATAACGGCCAAGACGGCGCGATCATGATTGCAGGAACTGGATCTTGCGGCATCTACCTCAAAGGATTGCAACAACATGTTGTCGGAGGCCGAGAGTTTCCGATTTCAGACCAAGGTAGTGGTGCTGTCATGGGGCTGCGCCTAATTCAGCAGGTTTTACTGGCAGAAGATAGTATCCGAGAGAAAACACCGCTCTCCCAGCACGTCATGGCACACTTCAAAAATGACGTAGATAACGTGGTTGCCTGGTCAAAACAAGCATTACCTCGTGATTACGGGCAGTTTTCTCCCGCTATTTTCCAGCATGCACAACAAGGCGATACGCTCGCCATTGAAATGTTAAAACAAACCGCTGCTGATATAGAAACGTTTCTCATGGCACTTAACAAGCGTGGGGCGACCCGTATTTGTTTGATGGGAAGCATTGCTGAACGCATTCTCCACTGGCTATCTCCGCCCGTTCAAAAGTGGATTGTAGAACCTCAATTTGATGCGATTGAAGGAGCCATTATGTTTGCTGGCAAGCCTGAACATAACCTTTACTCGCTATCGGTAGAACAGGAGTAGATATGGAATATCGCGTTGACCTCGTCGTCCTATCTGAGCTAAAGCAAAATTGTCGCTTTGGACTGACTTTTCATAACTTAAGTGACCAAGATCTTCATGATTGGCACCTGACGTTTGCTTTTGATCGCTTCATTTTACCTGACAGCGTATCTAACGGTGTACTTAACCAAATTGGGAGCTTCTGTACTCTCAAACCAGAAAGTATGGTACTGGCGGCTAATCACAATTTCTATTGTGAGTTCAGTATTGGTTCAAATCCATTTCGCTATTATTCAGACGGATTGAATGAAGCTCTGGTTGATTTTGTCGTCAATGGTAATACTCAGCGAGCCGAGGTTGACGTAACACCTATCGTGCTGGCTTCGCCATACCGCGAGCGTAGTGACATTCCACCGAGTTTGATTCACGCTCAGCCTTTATTACCTAAGCCAAACCATATTGAAGTTCACGAGAGTTATTTTTCTCTTCACAACCGTGTTGGAATCAGTACTTACTCCGATTTAGCCAATTCAGCAAAAGATTGGTTGCTCGATGAACTAAAACGTATTCACCAGTTTGAGCTTACCGCGTCTAATAACAGTCAGGTTATCTTTAAAAGTAATCCAACCTTAGATAAAGGTGCGTATAGGCTCAAAGTGACCGAAGAATCGATAAAAATCGAGGCTGGTTCAAAGTCTGGATTCACCCATGCTAGTGCGACCCTGCTACAACTTATCAGAAGCAATGGGGAAGATAACTCTATGGAAGTGGTCTGTTGCTCAATTAAAGACAGACCTCGTTTCAAATATCGCGGAATGATGCTCGATTGTGCACGACACTTCCATTCCGTAGAGCAAGTGAAACGTCTTATCAACCAACTGGCACACTACAAGTTTAATACCTTCCACTGGCACCTTACTGACGATGAAGGCTGGCGAATCGAGATTAAATCCCTGCCAGAGCTGACAAATATTGGGGCATGGCGCGGGTTAGATGAGTCCATTGAACCGCAATATACGCATTTGTCTCAGCGTTATGGCGGGTTTTATACCCAAGAAGAAATAAAAGAAGTGGTTGCCTATGCGGCGCAGCGCAGTATTACCGTCATCCCTGAAATTGACGTACCAGGCCACTGCCGCGCCGCCATTAAGTCACTGCCTCACATGCTTGTAGAGGCAGAGGACACCACCGAATATCGCAGTATTCAGCACTACAACGATAACGTGATTAACCCAGCGCTACCGGGCAGCTACGAATTTATCGACAAAGTGCTGGAAGAAGTTGCCGCTTTATTCCCTGCACCGTATATCCACATTGGGGCCGATGAAGTACCACACGGTGTCTGGTCGCAAAGCCCAGCCTGTCAGGCGTTGATGGAGCAACAAGGCTATAGCGACTACAAAGAACTGCAAGGTCACTTCTTGCGTCATGCGGAAGACAAACTTCGCGGGCTTGGTAAACGAATGCTGGGATGGGAAGAAGCTCAGCATGGCAACAAGGTCAGTAAAGATACTGTTATCTACTCATGGCTAAGTGAAGAAGCGGCACTCAATTGTGCTCGCCAAGGCTTCGATGTGGTGCTGCAACCCGCCCAAACCACCTACTTGGATATGACTCAAGACTACGCGCCAGAAGAACCTGGAGTGGATTGGGCAAACCCGATTCCACTAGAGACAGCGTATAGCTACGAGCCGTTAGCACAAGTGGCAGACGACGATCCGGTTAGAAAACGTATTCGGGGCATTCAGGCTGCACTTTGGTGCGAAATCATCAATAACCAACCACGTATGGACTACATGATATTTCCCCGTCTGACGGCATTAGCAGAAGCATGCTGGACCGATAAGCAGCACCGCAACTGGACTGATTACCTATCACGTTTGAAGGGACACCTTCCACTGCTCGATCTGCAGGGAGTGAATTACCGCCAACCGTGGAAGTAACGTAAACATACGCTACGACAGCGCGCTTTAAAGAATTTTAATTTTTGGCTGCTCAAGCAGCTTTGTAAAAAGGAACGACACAAATGAAATACGGCTATTTCGATAACGAAAATCGTGAATATGTCATTACCCGTCCAGATGTACCTGCTCCTTGGACTAACTATCTGGGTACTGAAAAGTTCTGTACGGTTATTTCACACAATGCAGGTGGCTACTCATTCTACAACTCACCAGAATACAACCGTGTAACCAAATTCCGTCCCAATGCGACCTTTGATCGCCCGGGACATTATGTTTACCTGAGAGATGACGAAACGGGTGATTACTGGTCTATTTCTTGGCAACCTGTAGCAAAAAGCCTTGATGAAGCGAACTACGAAGTTCGCCACGGTTTGTCATACTCTAAATTTAAGTGTGAATACAGCGGCATTACTGCAACGAAAACGCTATTCGTACCAAAAGGTGAAGATGCCGAAATTTGGGACGTGGTCATCAAGAACACCTCTGACAAACCACGCACCATCAGTACTTTCTCATTTGTTGAGTTCTCTTTCAGTCACATTCAGTCAGACAACCAAAACCATCAAATGTCTCTGTATTCTGCAGGAACGGAATACAAACAAGGCGTTATCGAATACGACCTTTACTACAACACGAACGATTTTGAAGGCTTCTACTACTTAGCTTCTACGTTTGATCCTGACTCTTACGACGGCCAGCGTGACAGCTTCCTGGGGCTATACCGTGACGAAGCAAACCCACTTGCGGTAGAACAAGGCAAGTGCTTTAACACCGCACAAACCTGTTACAACCACTGTGGTTCTCTGCATAAGCAATTTACTATCCAACCAGGTGAAGAAGTTCGCTTCGCTTACATCCTAGGTATCGGTAAAGGCAATGGTGAGCGTCTGCGCACTAAATACCAAGACCGAGCAGAAGTAGATAACGCGTTTGCTGGCATCAAAGCACACTGGGATGAGCGTTGTGGCAAATTCCAAGTAAAATCACCAAACGAAGGTCTGGATACCATGATCAACGCTTGGACGCTATACCAAGCAGAGACGTGTGTGGTTTGGTCTCGTTTTGCTTCTTTCATCGAAGTTGGCGGTCGTACGGGCCTTGGCTACCGTGATACGGCACAAGATGCGATTTCGGTGCCTCATGCTAACCCACAAATGACACGCAAACGCATTGTTGATCTTCTGCGTGGCCAAGTTAAAGCCGGTTACGGTCTACACCTGTTTGATCCTGATTGGTTCGATCCAGAGAAAGCGGATGTGAAACCATCTAAGTCACCAACAGTGGTTCCGACTCCGTCTGACGAAGACAAGATTCACGGCATTGAGGACACCTGTTCTGATGACCATCTATGGTTAGTGCCAACCATCTGTAAATATGTGATGGAAACAGGCGAGCACAGCTTCTTTGATGAAGTTATCCCTTACGCAGATGGCGGCGATGCATCGGTTTATGAGCACATGAAAGCAGCGTTAGACTTCTCTGCTGAATACGTGGGCCAGACAGGGATCTGTAAAGGACTACGCGCAGACTGGAACGACTGTCTCAACCTAGGTGGTGGTGAATCATCAATGGTGTCTTTCCTACATTTCTGGGCACTACAGGAATTCATCGATCTGGCAAAATTCCTAGGCAAAGACGCCGACGTTGAGAAATATACAGAGATGGCGGCCAACGTTCGCGAAGCATGTGAAACCCACCTTTGGGACGAAGAAGGCGGTTGGTACATCCGTGGCCTAACGAAAAACGGTGACAAGATCGGTACTGCGCAGCAAAAAGAAGGCCGCGTACACCTTGAGTCAAACACACTAGCAGTTCTGTCTGGTGCGGTATCTCAAGAACGTGGCGAAAAGGCAATGGACGCGGTAGACGAGAACCTGTTCTCTGAATACGGCTTGCACCTGAACTCGCCATCATTCGCAACACCAAACGACGATATCGGATTCGTGACACGTGTATACCAAGGTGTGAAAGAAAACGGCGCTATTTTCTCACATCCAAACCCTTGGGCGTGGGTAGCAGAAGCGAAACTCGGTCGCGGTGACCGTGCAATGAAGTTCTACGATGCACTCAACCCATACAACCAAAACGACATCATCGAAAAACGTGTTGCAGAACCTTACTCATACGTTCAGTTCATCATGGGGCGCGATCATCAGGATCACGGTCGTGCTAACCACCCTTGGCTAACGGGTACCTCTGGCTGGGCTTACTTTGCGGTCACAAACTTCATTCTCGGTGTTCGTACTGGTTTTGATGGATTAACTATCGACCCATGTATTCCAACCAACTGGCCAGGTTTTGAAGTGACGCGCCAATGGCTGGGAGCGACTTACAAAATTAAAGTGGTAAACCCTGACACGGTAAGCAAAGGCGTGAAGTCGATCACTCTGAACGGTGAAGCTGTGAATGGAACATCAGTACCAGTGCAACCTGAAGGCTCAGTAAACGATGTGATCGTTACCCTAGGTTAACTCGCTTTGGGGAAACGTTCCCCTTTTAATTTTTCCGGTGTACTTGGCTCTTACTGGGTACACCGGTTCGCTAGCAAATAAATAAGGTACGGCACGTTACCGTTCTTATTGAGGATCGAATCATGATCAAATTTGGTACAGGTGGCTGGCGCGCATTCATTGGTGAAGAATTCACTAAAGAGAATGTACGCTTGGTTGCTCAAGCAGTCGCAAACATCACCAATGCAGAATCTGTCGCGGAACGCGGCTTTGTGATTGGCTATGATCGCCGCTTTCTTTCTGACAAAGCAGGCCGCTGGTTCGCTGAGGTACTGGCAGCAAATGGCATTGTCGTCAGCTTCATCGATAAGTTTGTCCCAACGCCGATTGTTATGTTCAAAGCGAAAGAAATGAACTGCGCTTACTCAGCATGCATCACGGCTTCGCATAACCCCGCCGACTACAACGGGATTAAAGTCTTTATCGAAGGCGGTCGCGACGCGGATGAAATCATCACCCAGAAGATTGAAGATCAAATCGCCACGCTCACAGCAAGCGATGTGAAAAGCGTCGACTTTGAACAGGCTATCGATGATCACTTAATTGAAGTCATTAACCCGATGAACGAATTCGTGGATTCAATCATCAACTTTATCGATATAGAAGCGATCAAAAAAGCCAATCTCCGTGTGCTTGTCGATCCAATGTTTGGTGTGGCGAAGAATGCGCTACAGACTGTGTTGATCAATGGTCGTTGTGATGTGGATGTCATCAACGATGGTAAAAACCCAGATTTTGGTGGCTTAATGCCATCACCAAGTGCAGCTACGCTTTACCGTTTGATGCACTTAGTCGAGGAACAAGGTTACGACATTGGTATCGGCACTGATGGTGATGCTGACCGTTTGGGCATTATCGATGAAAAAGGGAATTTCATTCATCCCAACGAAGTGCTGCTCTTATTGTATTACTACTTACTGGAATACAAAGGCTGGAAAGGCTCAGTAGTACGTAACATCGCAACCACTCACCTGCTCGATAAAATCGCACAAGATCACGGTGAAAAGTGCTTTGAGGTACCAGTAGGCTTTAAGCACATCAGCTCTCAAATGGAAGCAGATGACTCGTTGATCGGCGGGGAAAGTTCAGGTGGTTTAACCATTCGTGGCCATATAAAAGGCAAAGATGGGGTGTTTGCTTCCAGCTTGTTAGTAGAAATGATTTCCGTTACCGGTAAGAAGCTATCCGAGCTATTAGATGAAATCTACAGTAAGTATGGCTATGCCTATATGGCTGAAGGTGATTGCAAGTTCAAACCTGGGCAAAAAGAAGCGTTATTCAACAAGATTTATGTTGATAAACAGTTACCTGAGTTTGAATTTGAAATCGAAAAAGTCAGCTACGAAGATGGCGCAAAAGTCTACTTTAAGAACGGTGGATGGATTATTGCTCGCTTCTCTGGTACTGAGCCGCTATTGCGTATATTTGCCGAAATGGAAGATAAAGATACTGCGGAACGTGTTCTTCAACAGTTTAAAGACTTCTTGTCTCTTTAACCTGAACTTGTCTGGCTTCAAGTTGCTGGCAGTCACTTAAGTCGCAAGTAGAGGAACACTTGCCCGGCATCACCGCCGGGCCTTTTTATTTCTGGAATAAAAACGTTAAGCAAACGCCAATACACCCTGAGTATCGATTTTTACTGCAACGCTGTCACCTACATTCAAAGCCTGCACGGAAGTAGCCAGCAATCTGTCTCCGTTCACATCAATCACATAGCGGCAGTGATCACCCATAAAGTGTTGCTCCAGCACTTTCACGGCGCTTTCTTCATCGGCCTGAACCTGAACATGTTGGGGACGAAGTAGTAACGCACATTCTTCCTGCAATTGAATGTCCTGTTGAGCACTTGCTTCTATCACACCCAGATGCGTCTCAAACTCGCCTTGTGACACTCTGGTTGCAGCCAGATAGCTACCACCGCCCAGGAAATCAGCGACAAATTTGCTCGAAGGCTGGTAATACAACTCTGAAGCTGTTCCATACTGCTCAATAATGCCATTGTTCATCACGGCCATCTTGTCTGAAAAGGCAAAAGCCTCCTCTCGACTGTGAGTCACGAAAATCGCAGTTACACCTTGCTGCTTAAAAATTTTACGGATCTCGCGAATCAGCTCGTGACGCACTTGAGTATCAATGTTGGAAAACGGCTCATCCAATAACAGCAAATCAGGTTTGTAAGCCAAAGAACGGGCAATAGCCACACGTTGCTGCTGACCACCTGACAGCTGATGAGGATAGCGATCCCCATAGCCTTTTAAGTGAACCAACCCCAACATCTCTTCCACTTTCAAAAGCTTCTGTTGGGCCGTTTCATTCTTCAGACCAAAAGCGATATTCTCAGCCACAGTAAGGTGCGGAAATAACGCATAGTCTTGAAAGATCATACCAATATTGCGCTGTTCTGGCGGTAACCAATTCTCACCATCATCAATAATCAAGCTGTTGAGACTCATTTGCCCAGAAGACAAAGGCAGCAATCCCGCTACCGCTTTTAGTAATGTCGTTTTACCACAGCCACTAGCACCCAACAGACACACAATCTGGCCTTGCTCAACCTCAAGAGATAATGACTCTAAAACCGTTTGGTCATCGTAGTGGCAGGTCAGGTTTTTAATTGATAATGCGCAGCTCATTAGTGATTTTGCTCCAGTGAACGGTTAACGACAACAAGTGGGATCAACCCAACAAAAACCAACAACACAGCCGGTAAAGCTGCCAACTCTAAGTGCTCGTCCGAAGCAAAGTTATAAACGTAGGTTGCCAGTGTTTCAAAGTTGAACGGGCGCAAAAGAAGAGCCGCATTGAGCTCTTTCATCGACTCGATAAAAACTAACAGAGCAGCGATAAGTGCGCCACGCTTAACCAGCGGAAAGTGAACACGCCATAACATGGAATTTGGTGTGCAACCCATGGTGCGTGATGCCATGTCCAAGGACGGGGAGATTTTGTTTAAGTTACTTTCGATACTGCCAATGGCAACGGCGGAGAAACGCACAACCATGGCAAAAATAATGGCAAACATTGAGCCTGAAAATATTAGCCCAGGTCTGCCCCACTCCATTGCTTTGGCAACATCATTGATGCGGTGATCCATAAATAAAACGGCCACCATCACACCAATCGCGAGTACCGTACCGGGCACCGCATAACCCATAGAAGATAAGCGTATAAAGGTAAGCGTTGTCCTCTTGCCATTGACTCGGTAAGTAAAATTCACCACCAGAGCAACAACAACACCAATGATTGCTGCGATAACCGACACGACCAGACTATTCCAGGCATACTCACGGAATTGTGGCGTCCAACTTTGCGCAAAGTAAGTAATTGAGTAATCAACCAACTGCATTAGCGGCAGGATAAATGCGATTAAAACCAGTCCCCAACACCAAATCAGTGCTGCCCATTTTTTCCAGCCCTTCAATTCATAACGAAAATCTTCGTGGCTGTTGAACTGGCTTTGAAATAGTTTCTGCTTTCTTCGGCTGTAACGCTCTGTGCTTAATAGCAGCACGACGATCACCAGCATGATAGCGGAAATTTTGGCCGCAGCATTAAGGTTAGAGTACCCAAGCCAAGTATCGTATACCGCGGTTGTTAACGTATTAACGGCAAAGTAGCTGACAGTGCCAAAGTCGCCGATGGTCTCCATTGCAACCAATGATAAGCCGACAGCCATTGAAGGACGAGCCAAAGGAAGAGAAATACGTCTGAAGCTTTCCCATGGTGAGCATTTAAGAAGACGCGCACTTTGCAACAGTGACACGTTTTGTTCCATGAATGCAGCTCGACAGAGCAGATAAATATATGGATACAAAACCAGGGCCAGCACAAACGTTGCTCCGGACAAAGTACGAATATCCGGGAACCAGTACTCTTTGGGGCCCCATCCGGTTAAATCACGTAAAAAGATTTGTATCGGACCGGCAAAATCGAACCAATCGGTAAAAATATACCCGATGATGTATCCCGGCATCGCTAACGGTAAAACCAGTGCCCACTGCAGCCATTTTTCGGTAGGCAGCTTACACATCGCCATAAACCAGGCACACGGAATACCAAAGACGAGAGACAACACCATCACACCTATGGTTAGCGTAATAGTGTTATAGATATAGGTAGGCATAACTGTCGCCATAAGGTGCGCAAACAGCTCATCCGTATCACCAACGGCGGTGTAGAAGATCGCTAAGATCGGTAAAACCAGTAGCAAAGCCAACGCTCCGCTACTGGTTTTCCATATATAATTCTTTTCTTTCATTGCCTAATTACAGCCAGGCTGAGTGAGAGATAAATGCACCTGCAAATACATCTCATATCCTTTTAATTAATTAGGGCTAGTTATACCCTTATAAACAAACAACCTCAAGTAGCCCTGATAAAAGAGCGACTTGAGGCTGTAAATTTATCATCGGTGGTTCAACTTCTCACCGACTGATATCAAGCGAACGATTAAAGATCGAACTTAACTTCGTCTAGTAGCTTGATCGCAGCTTCGTGGTGATCAGCAATCTCATCTAGAGAAAGAGTATCTGCTTTAAATTCACCCCAAGATGCTACTAGCTCAGAAGGCTTAACGTCAGCTTTCACTGGGTATTCAAAGTTCACTTCTGCGTACATGCTTTGCGCTTTGTCGCCCGCTAGGAACTCCATAAGCTTAAGTGCGTTTTCTTTGTTCGGCGCGTACTTAGCCATCGCCATACCAGAGATATTTACGTGAGTACCAGTCGTTTCTTGGTTAGGGAAGTTGATGTATACAGAATCAGCCCAAGCTTTCTGCTCTTTGTCGTTAACCATCTTGCCTAAGTAGTAGCTGTTACCCAGAGAAACGTCACATAGACCTTCTTTGATCGCTTTAACTTGGCCACGGTCATTACCTTGAGGTTTACGAGCAAGGTTAGCTTTCACGCCTTCTAGCCATTCTTTTGTCGCCGCTTCACCCTGGTGAGCGATCATAGAAGAAACGAGAGATACGTTGTATGGGTGCTTACCGCTACGAGTACAGATCTTGCCTTTAAATTCTGGCTTAGCCAGGTCAGCGTAAGTGAAGTCTTTACCTAGTTTACCTACACGGTCACGAGAAGAGTATACGCTGCGAGTACGAGTCGTCAGAGCAAACCACTCGTTTGCTGAATCTTGGTATTGAGCTGGGATGTTCTTCTCTAGAACTGGACTATCCACTGGCTGAACTACACCTTTCTGGGTTAGCTCTGCTAGACGTGCGATATCAACAGTTAGAAGCACGTCAGCTGGGCTGTATTCACCTTCTTGAACCAGCTTTTCTGCAATACCTGTCTTAGCAAACTTAACGTTTACTTTGATGCCTGTCTCTTTTGTGAACTCATTAAACATAGGCTCAACCAAGAACGGCTGACGGTATGAGTATACGTTTACTTCTTCAGCAGCCATGGCTGTTGGAGCAAGTGTTGCACAAGCTAAAGCAGAAAGAGTTAGCACTTTTTTCATGGATCAATCCTTTAAGTATTCGTAATGATAACGTTTATCAGTTGCGTTATTATATTTATCTTCAATAGTAAAACAATGATCGATACAAAAAAACCTGCCAATAGTGGCAGGTTTTTCATTATGTGAAGTGTAACAATATGCTACATGGTAAATTTTATTTCGCTGTGACGAACTCTGGATATGCACCTACACCACAGTCGTGCATGTCCATGCCTTCCATCTCTTCTTCTTCGCTTACACGGATGCCTACTGTTGCTTTCAAGATTGCCCAAACAACCAAACTTGCACCGAATACCCAAGCAAAGATAACTGCTGCACCTAGAAGCTGAGCACCGAATGTCGCGTCACCGTTGCTTAGAGGAACAACCATTAGGCCGAAGAAACCACATACACCGTGTACTGAAATCGCGCCAACTGGATCATCAATTTTAAGTTTATCAAGACCAATGATGCTGAATACTACGATTGCACCTGCTACTGCGCCGATTGCAACTGCGTAAAGTGGTGATGGTGATAGTGGATCCGCTGTGATTGCAACCAGACCAGCCAATGCACCGTTTAGGATCATAGTTAGGTCAGCTTTGCCCCAAGTTGTCTTACATACAAACAGTGCTGCAATAGAACCCGCTGCCGCTGCTGCGTTCGTGTTTAGGAAAATTTGACCAACCGCGGTTGCGTTCTCGAAGTCAGAGACCATTAGCTGAGAACCACCGTTAAAACCAAACCAGCCAAACCATAGGATGAATGTACCTAGCGTTGCTAGAGGCATATTTGAACCTGGGATTGGGTGGATTTCACCATTTTTACCGTATTTACCTTTACGAGCGCCCAGTAGCAAAACACCAGCTAGTGCAGCAGAAGCACCTGCCATGTGTACAATACCTGAGCCAGCAAAGTCACTAAAGCCCGCTTCTGATAGGAAACCGCCGCCCCAAGTCCAGTAGCCTTCCATTGGGTAGATGAATGCAGTCAAGATTGCAGAAAAGATCAGGAATGACCATAGCTTCATACGCTCAGCAACTGCACCTGAAACTACAGACATCGCTGTCGCAACAAATACTACCTGGAAGAAAAAGTCTGATTCTAGTGAATGGTCTGCACCTTCACCTTGAGAACCAATAAGGGCACCTAGTGATGGTAACCAACCACCTTCGCCGTTATCAACGTACATGATGTTGTAACCAACGACTAAGTAAGTCGTACAAGCAATCGCGTACAGACAAAAGTTTTTAGTCAAAATTTCTGTTGTGTTTTTAGAGCGAACGAGGCCTGCTTCAAGCATGGCAAAGCCCGCTGCCATCCACATGACCAATGCACCGGAAATGAGGAAGAAAAAAGTGTCTAGTGCGTAACGTAACTCTGTTACTGTTGTTGCTAATTCCATAATAGTGTCTCCAATCCCTTGAATACTTTTAAAGTGCTTCTGCGTCCATTTCACCGGTACGGATGCGAACAGCTTGATTCAGGTCGTATACAAAAATTTTACCGTCACCAATTTTTCCTGTTTGCGCCGCTTTTGTGATGGCTTCTACCACACGATCGACATTATCTGCATGAGTTGCGATTTCTATTTTTACTTTTGGTAGAAAGTCCACTTGGTACTCTGCGCCGCGGTACAACTCTGTGTGACCTTTTTGGCGACCAAAACCTTTAACCTCTGATACCGTCATACCTTCGATGCCTACGTCAGCCAACGCTTCACGTACATCGTCTAACTTAAATGGCTTTATAATGGCATTGATTATTTTCATTAAATTCTCTCCGAAGCATTCATCCTGAAACACTTCTAATAATCCAATCTACGTGCCAAGTTTTTAAGTTATTGATTTAAAGGAATTAAAGGCTATTGGTTACAATACAAACAAAAAAAGTCGCACCATAACAGTGCGCCTCTTTCCCAAATATAAAGCAAGCTACAATTGATTACCCAAAATTGTGCATTAAATGTTCAAAAACTCTTTCCATTGCTCTATAAGAGTCATAAAGTCTTCGAGACCACAGCTAGCGGTGCTTTCACAGTCGTACAATTCGAACTCGCTGTCTTTGTCTTGTTCATAATGATGCAGCAATGCATTATCTTGTACCGTTACTTCATCACCACAAATCATCAAACTGATTTCTCTTCCCAAAAGCGAATACTCTTGAGTTGGTTTACTGATAGCCGAAGAAATAAGCGCATCTACTTCTGCGATATGATGGCGTTCCTTACCAATTTCTTCTTGTAACCAACGCCCGATAATTTCGTGCTCCATTGAGCAGTGACAATAGTAACTACCATCTAAGGTGTTTTTCTTAAATTCGTAGTCCATCCTATTTCCTTCATTTATCTTAACTGACAATAATATAAGTAAAATCAATACTTATACTCTTTATTATCAGTTAATATGCCTCGCTAAACCACCACTAGAGCTGGGTTTATAAAACGAGTATGCAGTTAAACGAAAACATTGCCCGACAAATCGTTGAGCGAACAATGACAATCATCTCTCATTCGGTCAACGTCATGGATGAAAAGGGGCGTATTATTGGCTCAGGTGACAGTGCTCGCTTACAACAAAAACATGAAGGCGCTGTTCTCGCAATCAATGAGCGACGTATTGTCGAGATCAATCAGGCCGCGGTTAATAACCTCAAAGGCGTCAAACCCGGAATTAATCTGCCAATTATCTATCGTAATCAGGTAATCGGGGCTATTGGTATATCCGGTGCACCAGAGGAGGTTCACCATTATGGTGAGCTGGTGAAAATGACAGCAGAGTTGATCATCGAACAAGCCGCTCTCATGTCACAAATTGAATGGAACAAACGTCACCGGGAAGAACTTGTTCTTCAGCTCATACAAGGTTCAACTTTAAATGATAATCAACTGACCTCGATCGCAGAGCGTCTTGATCTCGATCTGTCTCAACCAAGAATTGCTGCGGTAGTCAAAGTAATACCGAGTAATGATAAGCCAATGCTGCTGGAGCACTTGCAGCAGCTGGTACACCTGCTCGAGTATCCAGAGCGCGATAACTTAGTCGGAATCATTTCCGTATCAGAGCTTGAAGTCGTCGTGCTCAAACCTATCACGTTAACGGTAAACGGTTGGTCGAAAGAGAACGAAATCAAGAGCGCAAACCAATTGTTACGTCGGGTAAAAACGCAAGGTAAGTTTAAAATCCGGATTACGCTGGGTGATTACTTCCCTTCTCTGCAAGGTTTAGCCCAGTCTTATCAAACGGCCAAACGCACCATGGAGTTGACGCAAAACCAGCCTGGACAAGTCTTCTTCTGTCAGGACTACCGCATTCCGGTACTACTCAGCGCGGTAAAAAATGAACCCTGGCAACTACAGCAATTATGTCAGCCGTATCAATTGCTGCAACAGAGTGATTCCAAAGGCACTCTCATAAAGACGCTCAAGGTGTATTTCGAACAAAATTGCGATGCACATCAAACCTGTTGCACTCTTCATATTCACCGTAACACTCTGCGCTATCGCCTTGATAAGATCTCACAAATAACATCTTTAGATATCAACAGCTTAGATTCGATAATTCAACTATATCTTGGGTCTTCGTTTAGCCACTTGAAAAACGAAAAATATGCAGACGCACAGTAATTGAGTTGTTTTTTAAAAGAAAGATTGTTTCATCGTCCAAAGACTGACTGAATCGTGCCTTTTATATTGGCCAGACTAAATCACTAGCTTGGGTAATATAAAATGATTGAAGTCTCTACTCTTGGAGCTTTGGCCGCATTAATTGTGGCGATATCTCTAATTCTAAAGAAAGTCCCACCAGCGTACGGCATGATCATCGGTGCCTTAATTGGTGGCGTCGTTGGTGGTGTATCACTGACGGACACCGTTTCTCTGATGATTGGTGGGGCTCAAGGTATCGTGACAGCGGTACTTCGTATTCTGGCTGCCGGCGTATTAGCTGGTGTGCTGATAGAATCTGGCGCGGCAACTTCTATCGCAGAAACGATTGTCAAAAAAGTAGGCGAAACTCGCGCACTACTAGCGCTGGCGCTAGCGACTCTCATTTTAACCTCCGTTGGTGTATTCGTTGATGTTGCCGTTATTACAGTTTCTCCCATTGCTTTAGCTATTGCCCAGCGTGCTTGCATTTCTAAAACTGCGATACTATTGGCGATGGTTGGCGGTGGTAAAGCCGGTAACGTGATGTCACCAAATCCAAATGCCATCGCAGCCGCTGATGCCTTTGACGTACCACTGACTTCCGTAATGCTTGCTGGCGTTGTCCCCGGCCTGTTTGGTCTTGCGCTCGCTTACTTTTTAGCTAAGCGTCTAAGTAATAAAGGAAGCATGGTACAAGCAAGCGAAGTGGTTTCTGTTGACCGCAAAAAATTACCAACCTTTGGTGCTGCTATCGTCGCTCCACTTGTGGCTATCGCGCTACTGGCACTGCGCCCAATCGCTGGTATTAACGTTGACCCTCTTATCGCTTTGCCTCTTGGTGGCCTGATCGGCACGGTTGTCATGGGGCGTTTTAACGACACCAACCACTTTGCCGTATCAGGTCTAACCCGTATGGCTCCTGTCGCTGTCATGCTATTGGGTACTGGCACACTCGCAGGCATCATCGCTAACTCTGGTCTTAAAGGAGGCCTGATTGAAGTCCTCACTGCTTCAGGTCTGCCATCATACTTACTTGCTCCAATTTCTGGTGCAATGATGTCACTGGCTACCGCTTCGACAACCGCTGGTACAGCAGTAGCAGCGAGCGTATTTAGCCACACAATTCTTGAGCTTGGTGTCCCTGCACTGGCAGGCGCAGCAATGATTCACTCTGGTGCAACCGTACTTGATCACATGCCTCATGGCAGCTTCTTCCACGCAACAGGTGGTGCACTCAACATGGATATCCGAGAGCGTCTGAAGCTTATTCCTTATGAGTCAGCGGTTGGTCTGATGATCGCGTTTGTCTCTACCATGATGTTTGGTGTGTTTGGTTTATTTGTTTAAGGCTTAGGTATCACTATGAAAATTGTTATTGCTCCGGATTCTTATAAAGAAAGTCTAAGCGCGATGGAAGTTGCAATCTCTATCGAGCAAGGGTTTAAACACGTCCTGCCAAATGCAGAGTACATCAAACTGCCAATGGCTGATGGCGGTGAAGGCACCGTTCAATCTCTTGTTGATGCCACGGGTGGCGAAATAGTTGAGCACTCAGTAACAGGCCCACTTGGCGAACCTGTTTCTGGCTTCTATGGACTACTGGGAGATGGCAAAACAGCGATCATCGAAATGGCGGCCGCATCTGGTTTGCACTTGGTCGATCCAGATAAACGTAACCCAATGATTACCACAACGTTTGGTACTGGTGAGCTGATCAAAGCGGTGCTAGATAAAGGTGTCGAGCACATCATCGTCGGTATTGGCGGCAGCGCGACTAATGATGGGGGGTTAGGCATGGCGCAAGCACTAGGTATTCGCCTTCTGGACGAGAATCATGAACCACTTGGCTTTGGTGGTGGCGAGCTTTCCAAACTTCACCGTATCAATATGCGAGGTCTCGATCCCCGACTTGCACAAGTGCGCTTGGAGGTAGCGTGTGATGTAGACAATCCTCTGTGCGGGCCTCAAGGTGCATCACAAGTGTTTGGCCCGCAAAAAGGCGCGACGCCTGACATGGTTGAGCAGCTCGATCGAAACCTGGCACACTACGCAAGCGTAATCAAAGCGCAACTAGGCCAAGATGTTCTCACACGTCCAGGCGCTGGCGCTGCGGGAGGTTTAGGCGCGGCCCTAATGGGCCTGCTTAATGCGGAACTGCGCCCTGGAATTGAGATCGTAATGGATGCGGTTAATCTGGACGAAATCGTCGAAGGTGCAGATCTTGTCATCACGGGTGAAGGTCGTATTGACAGTCAAACCATTCATGGCAAAACGCCTATTGGTGTCGCTCGTGTGGCCAATAAACATTTTGTGCCAGTGATCGGTATCGCGGGCAGTTTGTCTCACGATTGTGGCGTCGTTCATGAGCATGGTATTGATGCAGTTTTTTCGATTGTAAACCGCTCGGTAGACCTGCCAACAGCATTCGCTGAAGCAGCACAGAACATTGAACTAACCGCACGCAATGTCGCAGCGATGTTGCAGTTAAAGCTTTAAAAGATAGATTTTCCCTAAGTCGTTTAACAAAAAAACCGCAGACACTGTCTGCGGTTTTGTATTTCACCGATAAAGCTTATGCTGGCTCTTGGAAGATAACCGTATCTGCTTTCTTAGTGTACTGATCCATCTTATGGAAGTTCAGGTAGCGGTAAGTATCCGCTGCTGTTGCGTTGATCTTCGCTGCGTACTCCAGGTACTCTTCCTTAGTTGGAATTCGGCCTAGAATTGCGCCAACTGCTGCTAGCTCAGCTGAAGACAAGTAAACATTCGCACCAGTACCCAGACGGTTCGGGAAGTTACGCGTTGAAGTAGACATTACGGTTGCTTTGTCTGCTACGCGAGCCTGGTTACCCATACATAGTGAACATCCCGGAGTTTCGATACGAACACCAGCACGGCCGTAGATACCGTAGTAACCTTCTTCCGTTAGCTGATCGCGGTCCATCTTAGTTGGCGGAGCCACCCATAGACGCGTATCTAGCTGACCACCCCATTGCTCAAGCAGTTTACCTGCAGCGCGGAAGTGACCGATGTTAGTCATACATGAACCGATGAAGACTTCGTCGATTTGTGTACCTTGAACTTCAGAAAGTAGACGAGCATCATCTGGATCGTTAGGAGCACATAGGATTGGCTCGTTGATTTCCGCCAGGTCGATCTCGATTACGTGCGCGTATTCCGCATCCGCATCCGCTTCCATTAGCTCTGGGTTATCCAACCACTCTTGCATCGCAGTGATACGACGCTCGATTGTACGACGATCGCCGTAACCTTCAGAGATCATCCACTTAAGCATAGTGATGTTCGAGTTTAGGTACTCTTCGATAGACTCTTGAGATAGCTTAACGGTACAACCTGCTGCTGAACGCTCTGCAGACGCATCTGAAAGTTCAAACGCTTGCTCAACCGTTAGGTGCTCAACACCTTCGATTTCTAGAACGCGGCCAGAGAATTCGTTGATCTTACCCGCTTTCTCAACCGTTAGTAGGCCTTGCTTGATGCCGTAGTAAGGGATTGCATGTACTAGATCACGTAGCGTGATACCAGGCTGCATTTCACCTTTGAAGCGAACCAAGATTGACTCTGGCATATCCAGTGGCATAACACCTGTTGCCGCTGCGAATGCAACCAGACCAGAACCAGCTGGGAAAGAGATACCTAGTGGGAAACGAGTATGCGAGTCACCACCTGTACCTACTGTATCAGGCAGAAGCATACGGTTTAGCCACGAGTGGATAACACCATCACCCGGACGTAGAGAAACACCGCCACGGTTCATGATGAAATCAGGAAGTGTGTGGTGCGTGTTTACGTCAACTGGTTTAGGGTACGCAGAGGTGTGACAGAAAGACTGCATTACTAGGTCAGCAGAGAAGCCAAGACACGCAAGGTCTTTAAGCTCATCACGAGTCATAGGACCCGTTGTATCCTGAGAACCAACCGTAGTCATCTTAGGCTCACAGTAAGTGCCCGGACGAACACCTTCTACGCCACATGCTTTACCAACCATCTTCTGTGCAAGCGAGTAACCTTTGCCTGTATCAGCAACGTCACCTGGTTTGCGGAAGAAATCTGCAGGCGCTAGACCTAGAGATTGGCGAGCTTTGTCAGTCAGACCACGACCGATGATCAGTGGAATACGACCGCCAGCACGTACTTCGTCGATAAGTACGTCTGTTTTCAGCTTAAATTCAGCCAGTGTTTCGCCAGTTTCGTGGTTACAAACTTTACCTTCGAATGGGTAAACGTCGATAACGTCGCCCATGTTCAGTTTCGATACGTCAACTTCGATTGGCAGTGCGCCCGCGTCTTCCATTGTGTTAAAGAAGATTGGTGCAATCTTACCACCTAGTACGTAACCACCGGCACGTTTGTTTGGAACGTTAGGGATATCATCACCCATGAACCAAAGCACTGAGTTAGTCGCAGATTTACGAGAAGAACCCGTACCTACTACGTCACCAACGTAAACCAGTTGATGACCTTTTTCTTGCAGTTCTTCGATCTGTTTGATCGGACCGATACTACCAGGTTGGTCAGGGTTGATGCCTTCACGCTCGTTTTTCAGCATTGCTAACGCGTGAACTGGGATATCTGGGCGAGACCAAGCATCTGGCGCTGGAGACAGGTCATCGGTGTTTGTTTCACCAGTAACCTTGAATACAGTAAGAGTGATTTTTTCTTGTAGCGCAGGCTTAGACTGGAACCATTCCGCGTCAGCCCAAGATTGTAGAACTTGCTGTGCATGCGCGTTGCCTGCTTTCGCTTTCTCTTCTACATCGTAGAAAGCATCGAACATAAGCAGAGTGTGAGATAGCGCTTTTGCAGCGATTGGTGCCAGAGCATCGTCGTCTAGTAGGTCTACTAGAGGTTCGATGTTGTAACCACCTTGCATAGTACCTAGCAACTGTGCCGCTTTTTCACGGCTTACTAGCGGAGAAGATACCTCACCTTTTGCTACTGCGGTCAGAAAACCAGCTTTAACATAAGCGGCTTCATCAACACCTGGTGGAATACGGTTCTCTAGTAGGTCAAGAAGGACTTCTTCTTCACCTTGAGGGGGATTTTTCAGAAGTTCCACAAGGCCAGCTACTTGCTCAGCGTCTAGTGGTTTAGGTACAACTCCTTCGGCAGCACGCTCTTCGACGTGTTTACGGTAGGCTTCAAGCACGACTTTTTCCTCTCATTGCGGTTCCTCCTTTATTATTACTATTTTTAAAGTAAAGGAGTGAACATCCTTGGAAACTTGGCTCTCCATTGCCCTTGTTTTCATTCAATTATGATTGAGAAACAGCGCCGTAGAGGCCAAACTGTGGGCCAAAGAATAGCAAATTTAACCTTCAATTAAAATCTCATCATTTTGACCAACATAGCAACTTACGACTAAAGTTCTGCTAATTTTGAACAAATATGCTTAGGTTATGCCTTCTTGTCCCGATTAATTAAACGAGGTTCCTACGATCAAATACACTGCCTCCAAGTTCTGCTCTGTACGACCGTAAGCCAACATTATAGGCCCGATTGGGGAATCGACGCCAAAGAATACTGAACCCGCATTATACAGCGGTGCTTCATCTAAATGGAGATCGTTGTCAGACCATACTCCACCATACTCCAATGAAGCGCCTATATATACCGGTGCTTCGAACAATCCGAAGTCATTATCGAACCATTTATAGCGGTAGACCAGACTGCTAAAGAATAAGTCCTGCCCAATCAGGCTATTTCTCGGAATGCCCGAAAGGTTTAAAAAGCCCCCTAACTCTCGCGGATCGAGTGGGATGGTGGAGTTTTTGCTCTCAACAAAGCTGTATTCAGCATGTCCGACTAAAGTATGACGCTGATGACTCACTGCACCTTTAAATCGGGCGGAAATTTCATACACCGTATCTTCAACCGAAGACTCGGATTCCAAGAAGTTATCACCTTCCGGACTTTTGTCATGAGAGACGAAATACTCCAAATCAACCAACAGGCCACGAGTAGGAAAAGCGAAGTCATCGAGCGTGTCTAAACGATAACTTGCAAATGCGCCAAGTCGGTCAAAATCCAGATTACCTGCCGATGCCAAAGTGGACAGTTCAATACTCCCTGTTGAGTATCGTGCGCCCAATCGTAACTCTTGCCATAAAGTGGGTTGAAGGCCAATAGAAAGCTCTGATGTAAAATCGCTGTACGACACAGGCAGGAAATCGTCCACTGCGCCAATGTCCGGGTTTTGGAAGTCACTCAGCGGCAAGTTTCGGCTTTCATTGCTGTAGGTGAGCCTTCCGGAAACGAAAAGCTGCTGGCTGGACATGACTGGCGAGTACAGTTCAGCTTCAATCAGCTTATCCGTACCCATTTCAACATTAAACGCCAGCTCTGCACCATGAGAATTTAGGTTGGTGAAATTGGTTGATAATCCGATGCCATACTGGCTGTCAGTATCAAAATCATCTTCGAGGAAAAATCGAAAGTTGAGGTAATTAGGGCCCCACGATTTTTCGTTAACGTTAAACACCAGCTGTGTGACGCCGTCTTCTTCCTCAAACTGGTAAGTAATCAGCTCAAAGCGATCAAGCGCATATAGGTTTTCAACCGCTTTTTCTATTTCTTGCGTGGGGATTTTTCGCCCTGTCTCCAAATGCAAACGGTTGGTCAACAGTACATCGCTGTAGTGCGTGTTATTGATGATCACGACCTCATCAACCACACGTTCATCACCATGGACTAAGGTTTTCCGAGCTTCTTGTTTATGGTCGATGTAACGTTGGTAATCCGCACTGGATAGACTCAAGCCTTCTAATTTCGGTGCCAACGTTTTAGTGATTTCATACCCTGACTGAAACGCCGAAGGCATTTTATCGAACTCAACGGTTTCCATTTGACCAACATTTGGACGAATGTAGATATCTTGTTCTTGGAGTGCTTCGACTTGCTCTTGAGTACTGCGACGCACAAGATAGTTGGAAAGTTGGTCGGCTACGGTAAACAGCCCGGTAAAGTCTTCTTTGGTTTTGTAATCGGTGCTGATATCTACGGCGATAACAACGTCCGCGCCCATTGCACGAGCCACATCAACCGGCATGTTATTTACTACGCCGCCATCGACCAGCATGTGACCATTTAACTGATAAGGTGGGAGCGCGCCTGGCACAGACATACTCGCCATCATCGCATCCACCAAGTAGCCATTACCAATGACGACTTCTTCAAGCTCTAAGATGTCCGTTGCGACAGAGCGATACGGAATGGCGAGTTCATCAAAGGAATCAAAACGCCCCAAATTACCCGTGCTTTCACGCAGAATACGCAGCATGTTTTGCCCTAGCACGACACCAGTTGGTGCCCTAACCTCAGTCAATCTCAGGCCAAGGTCGGTGTAAATCTGATAACGGTCTTCATACTCTTTATCACGAACTCGGCGCTGGCTTCGGTCTACACGGTCTCGATAACCGCCGTTCCAATCCACGGTGTAAATAAAGCTCTCAATCTCATCGGCGCTCATACCAGTGGCATACAAGCCACCGACGTACGCGCCCATGCTCGTTCCGGTTATGATATCGACCGGAATGTGCATCTCTTCCAGAGCTTTCAACACGCCTATATGGGCGGCACCTTTTGCACCACCACCAGCGAGAACCACTGCGATTTTAGGGCGCGATGCGGAAGTCTCTTCCTGAGCCCGGCCAACCGAAGGCGCAGCGATCAAAAAGAAGCTTACCCAAAGCGCAAAATGGCGAGTTAACGGGCTACATGACAACTTTTTGAACATTCATTTTTCCTTTATCGAATCTCTGGTCACAGGAAGCGCATTGGCTGCATTGGTCAGCCAATGCTCCCAGATTATACGCACTAATATGTACTAAGAATTGACCAGTGAAACAAGTTTCCACTTGCAGTTTAGCGACACTACCAATTAAATAAATCATTAATCCAGTTGGATTTTTTCTCACACTGCTGCTTTACCTGACCTGTTTTATCCCAAACCGGCAGTTTATATTCGCTACGACAGTTCATTTCCAACCCGCCTTCGGCTGTTTGTTTGAAGCCCAGAGTTGTCACTTCTCGTGGCCAAGGTAAGGCTAAACGTTCAGGAATACGCTGAGCCAAATATTCGGCATACACACGTAAAGCACCACTTGCGCCGGTTAGATTGGTTGGTTTGTTGTCATCACGGCCCAGCCAGATAGTGGTAACTTCTCGACCGTCCACGCCCACAAACCAACTGTCGCGGGTATCATTACTGGTACCTGTTTTACCAGCCAATGCAGCCCAAGAAAATTGATTCTGCAAATAGCGCCCCGTACCCTGAGCAACGCCTTGTTTCATCGCGTAAGTGGTGAGCCATGCCGCCTGTTCATCAACCTCACGAGACGAGCGAGGAAGTGATTGGTATAGAACATTTCCTTCCATATCAATAACTGAGCGAAGTGCTGTTAACCTTGCTCGTTTGCCAGAGTTTGTCAGAGTCTGGTACATCTGAGCCACCTCAAGCGGCGTCAATGAAAACGCGCCAAGGAACATAGAAGGCACTGGGCGGATTTCATTTTTGCTTACGCCTAAGCGCTCTAACGTATTCGTCACTTCAGGAATACCTAACTCCATACCCAAACGCACTGTTGGTACATTAAGCGACTTCGCTAACGCAAGGTACAGTGGCACATCGCCACGATATTTACGATCGTAGTTACGCGGTGTCCAAACCGTGCCTTCACTGCCTTTGAGACTTAGTGGCGTGTCATGCAGCGTTGTTCCCAGATTGTATTTTTCCGGTTGCTCCAGTGCAGTCAGGTAAATCGCAGGCTTCACCAAAGAACCAATAGGACGGCTCGCATTCAGCGCTCGGTTAAATCCATCATAACCCGCTCTCTTCCCGCCAACCATCGCGCGGATTTCACCACTATGGCGGTCAACTGCCACCGCTGCAGCTTCGAGATCTTTACCGCCTCTCTTCGCCAACTCTGGGATCTTTTTCGCGATGGCTTTTTCCATTTTGCTTTGCGATACCGGATCGAGAGAGGTGAAGACTCTTAACCCCGTTTCCGCCTTAAAACGTTCGCCGACTTTTTCTTTCAGCTCGATGTTCAATTGCTGGAAGTAAGCAGGCTGACGGCTGGCAATACGAGGATTGCTTTGCGTATCAAGCGGACGACTGGCTGCCTGATCATATTCTTGTGCCGTCAGTAGATTTTGTTGCATCAACAGACGCAATACCAGGTCACGGCGATCTTTGGTTCGCTCTGGATAGCGAATAGGGTTGTAATAAGACGGTCCTTTGACCATACCGACTAACATGGCAAGTTGATCGACGCGTAGCTCACTGATCGGCTGGCCAAAGTAGTAACGCGAGGCCAAACCAAAGCCATGGATCGCTTCACCGCCACTTTGCCCTAAGTACACTTCGTTTAAGTACGCTTCCAGAATACGATCTTTGCTGTAGCGGTAATCCAGAATCAACGCAATGTAGGCTTCACGTAGCTTACGCCACAATGTCTTGTCGCGGGTAAGAAATAAGTTTTTCGCCAACTGCTGAGTCAGTGTACTGCCGCCCTGGACCGTGCGGCCTGCCTTAATATTCGCAACCAGCGCACGCCCGATGGCCAGCGGAGAAACACCGTCATGTTGATAAAAGTTTCGGTCTTCAGTAGCCAGTAGCGCATCCACCAAAATTTCAGGGAACTGATCTCGACGTAAAAACAGTCGTTGCTCGTCCTGATCTTTCTCCAACATACCCAGCATTTTAGGTTCAAGACGCAGATAGCCAAGATCCCCTTTGGATTCCAAAGACTGAATGCGCTGTAAACCACCGTCAGAGAAATGCAGCATCACGTGACGATCTGGCTCCGGGCCATCAGCGAACTCAAATGGACGACGAATTAATTCAATGCGGGTAGAAGATGAAGAGTACTCTCCCGGATAACGAGGCGTGCTCACCTTTCGATAGTTGAGTACATCCAATTCATTGCGCAGCTCTTTGATGGTGATATTCTCACCCGGGCTCAAATTCAGAATACGCGCGTAAACAACGGTTGGCAGTTCAAATAGCTGACCATCAAAGCGCTCTTTGACCACGCTATCTAAATAGATTCCGACGAACAACAATACCGCAGCCAGCGCAACACCCGCTTTCCAGCCGAACGACCACAACGTTTTCAACCACGAACGTTTGCCATTGTCCGGCTTTTTACCCGGGCTACGTTTGTTACGTGTTGCCGTACTTTTCGCTGCTGTTTTTTTCTTCGCAGGCGCTTTTTTTGTGCTTGGCTTTTTAGTGTTAGTCATTATTCAATTGTCTTTTTGTTTTCGTTGTCGCTACATGGCTGGCAGGATCATCTGGCCAAACGTGTTTTGGGTAGCGCCCTTTCATCTCTTTTTGCACGTCTTTATAACTGCCTTTCCAGAACGCAGCGAGGTCGGTTGTTACTTGCAATGGACGCTGCGCCGGAGAAAGTAACTCCAGCACTAAAGGTTTACGCCCTAAAGCAACAGTCGGCGATGTGCTTTCGCCAAAGACTTCCTGCATTCTGACTGATAACACAGGCTCATGACCGTATTGATATCGAATACGTTTCTTTGTGCCTGTCGGTAGCTGATAGTGCTCAGGTAGCCACTCATCAATATTCTGATTTAAGGGCCAGCCTAAACGCGCATTCAAAGCTTCCGTCAAATTAACCTTATTCAGATCTTTTACTGACGCTACGGACGCCATGTACGGCTCTAGCCACTCTTCCAGTGATTCAAGCAAACTCTCGTTATCAAAACTTGGCCAAGGTTGCTCTGGAAGCCAGTCTATCGCACAGCGAATACGCTCGATCAAACTCTCTGCTGTCGGCGACCAGTTTAGACTGCTCAATCCCTGACGGCGGACATAAGTGAGTAAAGCTTGTGTCATTTTTTCTTTGCCCGGGCTTGGCAACGACTCACGCTCTATCACCAACTGACCGAGTTTTTGTTGCCGCTGCGCGATTAAACGCCCTCTTTTTTCGTCCCAATCCACCAGTTCTTCAGAGGAAAATAGCGACTTAAACGTAGTTTGCAGTAAGTTGACGTCCAATTCACACGCCAAATGAATTTGACTCGAATTGGAATGTGAACGCATAAGATCAACCGCAACTAAATACTCGCTGGCGCCTAAGGTATCGTCGGGGCGACATTCCGCACCGTGACCATTCGCTAGCGTGAAGCGACCGTATTGATTACTGCGTTGCTGCGCAATGCGATCCGGAAACGCCAGACTCAATACCAGCGGCAACGCACTCTCATCGACATCAGCAACGGAAAAGGCACCATCCAGCTTGTGAGACAAAGATTGCGCGCGTTTAAGCAACAACGACCTTTTCGGATGTGTTCCTGTTACCCAGCGATGCAAGCTATGGGCAATATTGGTGACGTTTCTTTCTGGCTCTTCTATAAGGGCGACCGCTGCAAGCGCAGTATTTAACATCTTCTCACTGTGCTGCGAAGATTTAATCAACATACCGGCCGCGCGAGGTTCCACACCAAGCTCATGAGCCTGTCTGCCATCCGCCGTCAATTGACCTTGTTCAGTTAAAAGCCCAAGTGAAACTAACAGTTGCTTCGCCTGACTCAAAGCGGCTTGAGAGGGGATATTGAGCCATTTTAGGTCCTGAATATCACTCGCGCCCCAGAAAACCAGCTCCATAACCAAACTCGCCAGATCAGAATGCAGAATTTCAGGCTGCGGTACCGTTGGTTGCTGCTTGAACTGACTTTCAGAATAGAGGCGAACACAAATCCCCTCTTCAATTCGACCAGCTCGCCCCAGCCTCTGTATCGCCGAAGACTGGGCAATACGAACCTGCTCCAGACGGGTGAGACCATTCTTGAGATCAAAACGTGCGATACGCTCTAAACCAGAATCCACAACAAGGCGAATACCTTCAATAGTCAGGGAGGTTTCCGCGATGTTCGTTGCCAGTACGACTTTACGTTTCCCCTTTACCGCCGGAGAGATCGCTTTTTGCTGCTCAGCAAAGCTAAGCTGGCCGTATAGTGGGCAAACTTCGACGTCCGCTGGCAAATGCGATAAGCGCTCTTCAACCTGTTTTATCGCAGCAACGCCGGGAAGAAAAGCCAGTAAAGAGCCGGACTCTTTATTGATCAAGCTCTCAATCGTTTTGGCCATAACAACGGGAAAATGATCATTAACGGCGAGCGGTGCGTAGCGAGTTTCAACATCAAAACTGCGCCCTTCTGATTCAATAAAACTCGCTTCGGGTAGCAACGCTTGCAAAGCATCTTGATCGAGGGTTGCCGACATCACCACCAGCTTAAGATCATCGCGCAGCGCTTCCTGAACTTCTAAACTGAATGCCAACGCCGTATCCGCATGAATACTGCGCTCATGAAATTCATCGAAAATCAGTAGATCGACACCATCCAGTTCAGGGTCATTTTGGATCATGCGCGTCATGATCCCTTCCGTCACGATCTCCAATTGCGTTGCAGCGCTTACCTTTGTCTCACCGCGAACACGATACCCGACACTTTGCCCCACTTGCTCCCCTAGTTGTTCAGACAAATAACGAGCAATATTGCGGGCTGCCAGTCGTCTTGGTTCCAGCATAATAATTTTGCCCGTCACCAATTTGTGCTTAATAAGTTGGAGAGGAAAGTAAGTCGACTTACCTGCACCTGGCGCAGCTTTAAGGATGACCTGATGTTGGTTTTTGACCGCGGCAAGTAACTGAGGCATCACGGCTTCAATCGGCAATTGTGACAAAGGAAATACCTTATGGTGTAATGATGGCAACATTGTACATAAAAACATTCCTGTCTAAATAAGCAAAATGCATTTCGAACCCGCTTTAGAGTCAGCGACTCTACTTAAACGCTATAAACGCTTCCTTGCCGATATTGAGCTTGATAACGGTGAAATTCGTACCATCCATTGTGCCAACACAGGCGCAATGACTGGCTGTGCTACACCTGGTAATAAAGTTTGGTACTCGACATCCGATAATCCTAAGCGTAAATACCCTAATAGCTGGGAGCTCAGTGAAACCGAACTCGGCCATCGAATTTGTATCAATACCGCGCGTGCCAACCAATTAGCGGTTGAGGCGATTGAAAATAACGTCATTTCAGAACTTTGCGGTTATGACACACTTCAAACTGAAGTGAAATATGGCAATGAAAATAGCCGAATTGATATCTTGCTCAGCGCAAGTGATAAACCAAAGTGTTATATAGAAGTGAAAAGCGTCACTCTTCTTGATGAAACTCACTCGGATGGGCAAGGATACTTCCCCGATGCAGTCACTACTCGAGGACAAAAGCACCTGAGAGAGCTCACAGAAATGGCACAAAATGGAAGTAGAGCCATACTTTTATTTACTGTTTTACATTCGGGTATTGAAAAAGTATCTGCGGCACACCATATAGACGCAAAATATTCACAATTACTCAAACAAGCACAAGACGCTGGAGTCGAAGTTCTCTGCTATAAAGCTGAACTAAGCAGTACTGACATATCGCTAATTTCCGCTGTTGATTTCATCAATTTAGAGAAAAAATGATGTTATCTTCACATTGACGATAAGATTGCAAATCAGTATTTGCCTGCACCGCCTCTTTTTGCTATAGATACCCGCCTTAAATAGACTGCGAAGCAGTTGACTAGGTGTAAGTAGGAGATGCTGTATGCCAGAATCAAAGAAAAAAACGATTGGCATCCTAGCCATTGCAGGCGTGGAGCCATATCAGGAAAAGCCTGGTGAAGAATACATGTCACCAGAGCAGGTTGAACACTTTACGAAAATCCTAACGGCTTGGCGTGATCAGCTAAGATCTGAAGTGGACCGTACTGTTCACCATATGCAGGATGAAGCAGCAAACTTCCCTGATCCAGTGGACCGCGCCTCTCAAGAGGAAGAGTTCAGCCTAGAACTGCGTAATCGTGATCGTGAGCGCCGTTTGATCAAGAAGATTGAAAAGACGTTAGACAAAATCGAAGAAGATGACTTCGGCTTTTGTGAGTCTTGTGGCGTAGAGATCGGCATTCGCCGTCTTGAAGCACGCCCAACTGCCGATCTTTGTATCGACTGTAAAACACTTGCAGAAATCAAAGAAAAGCAGATGCAAGGCTAATCACCACGCATTTTGATTATGGAAGGGAGCTCTGGCTCCCTTTTTGTTTTGGCTTATCTGTTCGAGATTCACACACATGACAAGCTATGTTGGCCGATTCGCCCCATCTCCTTCAGGGCCACTGCATTTTGGCTCACTGGTAGCCGCCCTTGGCAGTTATTTTCAGGCAAAAGCTAACCATGGATCATGGTTAGTTCGCATAGAAGACCTCGATCCTCCAAGGGAAATGCCCGGCGCAACACAAGCCATTCTGGAAGCACTGCAAGCTTACCAATTACATTGGGATGGCGAGGTGGTTTACCAGAGTCAGCGTCATCATCTCTACCAGGCTCAAATAGATACTTGGCTAGAAAATGGTGACGCGTATTATTGCCAGTGTACACGCAAGCAAATTAAGCAGCATGGTGGATTTTATCCGGGCACTTGCCGAGATAAAAACTTGAAAGAAGGCGCAATACGCCTAAAAATGACCAAACCTATCGCCAGTTTCTTCGACCTGAAACATGGAACTATTCAGATTCCAGAACAACTGGTTAATGAAGATTTCATTATTAAACGTCGAGATGGCTTATTTGCTTATAATCTTGCGGTAGTATTGGATGATATCGACCAAGGGGTCACTGAAGTTGTTCGTGGCGCAGATTTAATTGAACCGACTGGGCGCCAAATCAGCTTGTACCAAATTCTGGGGCAACCTGAAGTCAGTTACTTGCACTTACCATTGGCGATAGATGACAACGGCAATAAACTGTCGAAACAAAATCACGCGACGGCTATTGATATTGACAATCCGAAGCCAGCACTACTAAAAGCGATGACGTTTTTAGGCTTTGATATACCAGAAGAAATACGCGCCTCAGATATTACGAATATCCTTCGCTGGGGCAGCGAGAACTGGCAGTTAGAACAGCTACCAACAGAGATCGAAATCACAGCATGATTCTCAAATGGCGCTGTGTAGTGCTATCATTAGCCGCAAATCTGCCCGAGGGCACCAAAACTAACCAAAGCAAAATTGGATTAAACCCAGTTATTGCCAGATGCACATGAATACAAACGACTATACACCAAGCGAACCTGCCACAATCCCAGAGCTCGCTCTCAATGTAATAACTCGTGAAGAGCACAACATTTCGCGTAAGCAGATCAGTGACAATGCACTGAAGGTACTGTACCGCCTTAATGGTGCTGGTTTCGATGCTTTTCTTGTGGGTGGCGGGGTTCGAGATTTACTGCTTGGACAGAGACCAAAAGACTTTGATATTGCGACCAATGCAACACCAGAGCAAATAAAACAGCTATTCAGAAACTGCCGCTTGATTGGGCGTCGTTTCCGCTTGGCTCACATCATGTTTGGCCGTGACATCATTGAAGTCGCGACCTTCCGTGGTCACCATCAAGAGCAGAAAAACAAAAGTATTTCTCAGCAATCAAAAGAAGGCATGCTGTTACGCGACAACGTGTACGGCACCATCGATGAAGATGCTGAACGTCGCGATTTTACGATCAACTCGATGTACTACAACATCGCGGATTACTCGATTCACGATTATGCTCGTGGTATCGAGGACTTAGAAGATCGTCTGATTCGCCTGATCGGTGATCCAGAAACTCGCTACCGTGAAGATCCGGTACGCATGCTACGTGCGATTCGTTTCGCCGTTAAGCTCGACTTTGATATTGAAGAAGACACCGCAGCGCCAATCGAAGAAATGTCGACGCTATTGCGTGACATCCCATCTGCACGTCTTTTCGAAGAATCGTTAAAGCTGTTGCAGTCTGGTCAAGGTTTAGAAACCTACCACCTGCTGCGCGAATACAACTTATTCCAACAGCTTTTCCCGACGATTTCTGAGCACTTCACTGAAGACTACTCATCTCATACCGAACAGATGCTCGATTTGGTCCTCGATTCTACAGATATGCGAATCGAAGAAGGTAAACGCATCAACCCTGCATTTATGTTCGCAGCGATGCTGTGGTATCCACTGTGTGCCGTTGCCGAGAAACTGATGGAACAACGCCATCTTGGCTATTACGATGCCATCATGGAAGCCAGTAACATCATCCTTGATGAGCAGGTTCGCACAATTGCGATCCCACGACGTCACACTGCGACTATTCGCGAGATTTGGCAACTGCAATTACGCCTGCCACGACGCAATGGTAAGCGCGCCTCACGCCTTATGGAATTAAACAAGTTCCGCGCGGGTTACGACTTTCTTGAAATGCGCGGCGAAATTGAAGGCGGGGAGACAGAGAAGCTTGCCAAGTGGTGGGAAACTTTCCAAAATGCAGGCCGAGAAATGCGCCAGGCAATGGCTGGTGATCTCGACGACCAAGCTCCGAAAGGCCAGCGTCGCCGTAAAACCTATCGCAAGAAAAAGAGTAAGCCTAAGTCATGATCACAGCGTACATTGCGGTAGGCAGCAACTTGGCTGATCCTGTCAGCCAAGCAAAACAAGCGATCGAAGCGCTAAAAACACTACCTGAATCAAAATTTGTGAAAGCTTCACAGCTTTACAGCAGCACGCCTATGGGGCCACAAAATCAGCCGGATTACATTAATGCGGTCGTGGCCATTGAGACCAATTTGACGCCTTTGCAACTGCTTGATTGCACCCAAGCGATCGAGCAAGAGCAAGGGCGTGTCCGTAAAGATGAACGTTGGGGGCCAAGAACATTGGATCTCGACATTGTACTTTACGGCAATGAGGTGATTAATTCCGAAAGACTGACCATTCCTCACTACGGAATGAAAGAGCGCGAGTTCGTGCTCTACCCTCTTGCGGAAATTGCACCAAGTTTACAACTCCCTGATGGGACCGAGGTCTCTTCACTACTGAATCAAGTAGATAGAAACGGCCTCAATATTTGGCAGTCATAGCCAACTCCTAGTAAGGATAAAACAATGAAAAAAATGACCATTAACGACCTTATTAAGTGCAAACAAGAAGGTCGTAAATTTGCTACTTCAACAGCTTACGATGCAAGTTTTGCCCAACTTTTTGAAAGCCAGGAAATGCCAGTACTACTAGTGGGTGACTCACTAGGCATGGTGCTTCAAGGCGAAAACGATACGCTGCCAGTCACTGTAGAAGATATCGTATACCACACTCGCTGCGTTCGTGCTGGTAGCCCAAACTGTTTGCTGATGTCTGATATGCCATTCATGAGCTACGCAACGCCAGAGCAAGCCTGCGAAAATGCAGCAAAAATCATGCGTGCTGGCGCAAACATGGTGAAGATCGAAGGCGGTGATTGGTTAGTTGATACCGTTAAAATGCTTACTGAACGTGCGGTTCCTGTCTGTGCTCACCTGGGTCTGACGCCTCAGTCTGTAAACATCTTTGGTGGCTATAAAGTACAAGGTCGCGAGCAGGAAAACGCCGATCGCATGGTCAAAGACGCACTTGCACTTCAAGAAGCGGGTGCTCAAATTATCCTACTAGAATGTGTTCCTGCAGCTCTAGCAGAACGCATCACCCAGTTGCTTGACGTACCAGTCATCGGTATCGGTGCAGGTAATGCGACTGACGGTCAAATTCTTGTCATGCATGATATGTTTGGTATTTCTGCCAACTACATGCCTAAATTCTCCAAAAACTTTCTTGCAGAAACAGGTGATATGCGCAAAGCCGTTGCAAAATACATGGAAGATGTTGCAAACGGTGTATTCCCAGACGATGCACATACCATTGCTTAGAGGATAAGTAAATGCAAACTTTTGCGGAAATTTCAGCGGTTCGTGAACAGGTAAAAACCTATAAGCGTGAAGGACGTAAAATCGCGTTTGTCCCAACCATGGGCAATCTTCATGACGGTCATTTAACACTTGTTCGTAAAGCTCGCGAATACGCTGATGTGGTTGTCGTAAGCATCTTTGTTAACCCGATGCAGTTTGAACGTGCCGACGATTTAAGTAACTACCCGCGAACATTGGATGAAGACCTCAGCAAGCTCTCCGCTGAAGGGGTTGAGCTAGTGTTCACTCCAACACCGGAGATTATCTACCCAGAAGGATTAGATAAGCAGACTTTTGTCGATGTACCTGGTCTTTCGACCACTTTAGAAGGCGCCTCTCGTCCGGGTCACTTCCGCGGCGTGACAACTATCGTCAATAAGTTATTTAATATTGTCCAGCCAGATCTGGCTTGTTTTGGCGAAAAAGACTTCCAGCAACTTGCTGTTATTCGCAAGATGGTTGATGACCTGGCAATGGATATTGAAATCGTAGGCGTACCGACCGTTCGTGAAATGGACGGGCTTGCGATGAGCTCTCGCAATGGTCTACTTACGCTTGATCAACGTCAGCGTGCACCAGTGCTTGCACGTACCATGCGTTGGATTAGCAGTGCAATGCGTGGCGGGCGTGATGATTACGCTTCAATCATTGAAGATGCAAGTGATCAGCTCAGAGCGGCGGGGTTACATCCGGATGAAATATTTATCCGTGATGCTCGCACCTTAGATGTGATCACGGCAGACACAGCACAAGCCGTTATTCTGATGTCAGCATTTTTAGGTAATGTTCGTCTGATCGACAATCAAACCGTCGATATGGTTATTGAAGCTAAAGATAATTCAGAATCAAGCGATGGCAAGTCAAATGATGCCTAGCAAGCAAAAGTAAAAACAAAAGGTCGACTTCGAGTCGACCTTTTTTGTTGTCACTTCATCGGTAAAGTCTAGGTGCGTAAACCTTTACCTTTGGTTACTAAGTAATGCGCCACTGCATACAGCAATACAACAAAAACCCCTAGTACACTAAACGATGTCACGATGCCCACATCCGATACGCCTAAAAATCCATAACGGAAAGCGTTGACCATATAGACGATCGGATTGATTTTTGACACGCCCTGCCAAAACTCTGGTAACAGGCTGATCGAATAGAAAACCCCGCCTAAGTAGGTTAATGGCGTAAGGACAAACGTAGGGACAATAGAAATATCATCAAACGTCTTAGCAAATACAGCGTTGATTAATCCACCTAACGCAAAAACAACCGAAGTCATAAATACGGTCAGGAATATAATTCCCCAATGATCCACATTCAAATCAACAAAGAATAGCGAGACGAAAGTGACAAAGGTGCCAACCAACAAGCCTCGGGTAACTCCCCCCATGACATAACCAGCAATAATGACATAGTTAGGAACCGGGGCCACAAGCAATTCTTCGATATTTTTTTGCATTTTTGCACTGAAAAATGACGAAGCGACGTTTGAGTATGAGTTGGTAATGACCGACATCATGATTAAGCCAGGAACAATGTATTCCATATAGCTAAATCCGTTCATCTGGCCGATACGCGAACCAATAAGATTACCAAAGATGATGAAATATAAGCACATGGTAATCACAGGCGGAACTAACGTTTGTACCCAAATACGCGTAAAGCGATTAATTTCTTTACCCAGCAAACTGACAAAAGCAGTCCAATAAATATGATACATACCGTTTCCTTAACTCTGCTCGCGAACAATACGGACAAACAACTCTTCCAAGCGGTTAGCCTTATTACGCATCGATAGCACTCTGACCCCTTGCTCAGTTAACTGAGTAAACACATGGTTCAAGCCTTCCGACTTCTCAAGCTCAATTTCTAGAGAGCCTTCTCTCAATGTTTGAGAAATGACGCCATCCAGAGGCTGAAGACAGCTTTCATTCTCAACATCCAGGACAAACGTCTCGACTTGCAGTTTAGATAACAAGCCTTTCATCGTAGTGTTCTCGATCAGCTCACCGCGATTAATAATACCGATGTTGCGACAAAGCATTTCCGCTTCTTCAAGATAGTGAGTGGTAAGAATAATCGTGATACCTTGAGCATTAATCTTTTTAAGAAATTCCCACATTGAACGGCGCAATTCGATATCCACGCCAGCCGTTGGCTCATCCAGGATCAGTAATTTTGGTTCATGCATTAGCGCTCGGGCTATCATGAGTCGACGCTTCATACCACCTGATAGATTACGAGCAGCCTCTGAACGTTTATCCCAAAGGTCAAGTTGAGTCAGGTATTTCTGTGCACGCTCTTTTGCAACCGCTTTTGGTACGCCGTAATACCCTGCTTGTTGAATAACGATTTGCTCAACCGATTCAAATTGGTTGAAGTTGAACTCCTGAGGAACCAGACCTAAATTTTGTTTCGCTAATTCAAGGTCGGTGTCGATGTCATAACCAAAAACTTTGGTGGTTCCGGAAGTTTTGTTGACAAGCGAAGCGATAATACCGATTGTGGTTGATTTCCCTGCCCCGTTTGGGCCGAGAAGCGCGTAAAAGTCACCTTGTTTAACTTGTAGACTGATGCCTTTTAACGCCTCAAAGCCGCCTGCGTACGTTTTACGTAGCTGTTCGATTTCTAATGCGTACATAGCGTAGTTGATTGCCGTCTGTTGTAATTCGTGATTGCTGATACCAAGTGAGAGTATTTGAACGATTAAGAGCCGATGCCCCAGAAACATCTTTCGGTATTGCAGTGAAGGATTATTAGTTTATCGTTGAATAACGATGATTACAATTAAACCTTTCGATAAACTTGGACGCTTAATCCACAGTAACCTATGGTTTCTGAGCCTTGGCGAGTCGATAACAGAGGGAAATGAGAGTCTGGAACAGGCAGTGAGATAACGAGCTCTGCCAAAAGGCTTGGCAGAGCTGAAAATAGAAACTGGGTGAATTACGCAGTAATGCGTTGGTATTGTGCTTCCTCAACATGGGCAACTGCGGCGTTCAAAGCTTCATAGCGGAATCGATAAATGTTGGCAGCCGGAACCAGATCGATCACGTGGAACTTTTCTAGTTGTTCACGCGTACGTTGATTTGGGCACAACAGATACACTTCACAATTCGCATCCAGCGCATCTTTTATCGCGTTTTCCAGTGCTAACCCCACGGTCACATCAATCATTGGTACATCCGTGAGATCCAGGATCATCACTTCATAATCGGCAATACTTGAGTGCTGACGAGAAATCGCTTTTGATACGCTAAAGATCATTGGCCCAGAAAGGTAGAAGAACAGAACCGTGCCGTTGGCTCGATCCAATAGCCCTCTTTCACTGTCTGTTAGAGGCACATCATCTTCATCAGCATCACTAATGGCTTTAACTTGGCGCGCCTGCTCACGGCTCAGGCGTTCGATAATAATGATGTTGGAGATAAACACCCCGAGACCGACCGCAACAATCAGATCGACGAATACAGTCAGTAGCATCACCCCGTACATCACCGCCATACCCGAAAAACTGACCTTGTGAGCACGTTGAATAAAGCTCCAGTCGAGAATGTTAAATCCGACATACACCGCGATACCAGCCAGTACCGCCATTGGAATTGGTTCAGTCAGCCCGCCAGCAACCAATACGACTAATGCCAGCATCAGCGCACGTACCACACCAGATAACGGTGAGCGCGCACCAACCTGAATGTTGGTCACGGTTCCCATCGTCGCCCCCGCACCCGGTAGCGCACCAAACAATCCGGAAATCATATTCGCTAAACCCTGACCACGCAGTTCTTTATCAGAATCATGCTCTTTACGCGTTAGCGAGTCACCGATAACCGCCGTCAGTAGTGTATCGATGCAGCCAAGGGTACCCAGGACCAGCGCATCGATAACCATCTCGACAAACATGTCTGGATTAATGTGTGGTGCCACCAACGAAGGCAGACCTGCCGGGATTTCACCAATCCGGCGAATGTCATCCGTATCAAACAGCATCACAGACAACAGCGTGACAGCAACCAGTGCCACCAGCTGAGCAGGGACATACTTGCGATATTGTTTTGGGAAGAAAAACAGAATACCTAATGTTAGCAAGCCTAAGAACAGCTCACTAAACTTCAGGTTAGAAATAGTTTCTGGTAATGCGGATAGTGTCCCTAGTACCCCACCTGAAGGCGCTGCATGTCCCAGCAGAGGAGATAATTGCAGGATAATCAGTATGACACCAATGCCAGACATAAAGCCGGAAATCACACTGTAAGGCATTAAGGTAACGTATTTACCCAGCTTAAGTGTCCCTAGCAAAATCTGAAATGCACCAGCCATCATGACGACAGTAAACGTCATCGCCATGCCTGTTTCCGGATATTTCACCATCATGCTAGTCAATACAGCGGTCATAATGACGGTCATCGGCCCGGTCGGTTCTGATATCAGCGTATTAGAACCACCAAACAGAGAAGCAAACAAACCCACCATGATCGCACCCCATAGGCCAGCTTCTGCGCCAGCTCCTGAAGCGACACCAAATGCTAAAGCCAAAGGCAGCGAGATAATTGCCGTAGTGACACCACCAAAGATGTCCCCTTTGAAATTGATATCCTCAAATCGATTCCCGAACAACACTTAATTCCCTTGCATTAATATCAAACCAAACTCTCATTGTAACCAGTGACATTCTCCCTTAAACCATAACTATTTCATGGGCTTTGAAGGGAGATAAATAAACGAGCTCAATTGTACGAATTTATTGGTAAGAACACGTCAGATGAGTCCTGTCTGACGAATATTTAACGGGATCGAAATTGTAACATTGTGTATAGTTGAAATTCTGATCGCTTGCTATATTTGAACAGCAGAGCTATCAGTGCTTTTGTCATTTAAGGGAAGTTATTTGCAAGATGCCGGAAATTAAACAATTATTTGAGAATAATTCAAAATGGTCAGAAGAGATTAAGTCTGATCGCCCTGAATATTTCGCTAAGCTCGCAGAGGGCCAGAAACCCGATTTTCTTTGGATTGGTTGTTCAGACAGCCGCGTACCAGCAGAACGATTAACCGGCCTTTACTCCGGAGAGTTATTTGTTCACCGTAATGTTGCAAACCAAGTCATCCACACAGACCTAAACTGCCTTTCTGTTGTTCAATATGCCGTTGACGTTCTCAAAGTAAAACACATTATCGTATGTGGTCACTACGGTTGTGGCGGTGTTAACGCTGCGATTGATAATCCGCAACTCGGTTTGATCAATAACTGGTTATTGCACATTCGTGATATTTACTTCAAACATCGCACCTATCTGGATCAAATGCCTCTGGAAGATCGTGCCGATAAACTAGGTGAACTTAACGTTGCCGAACAAGTTTATAACTTGGGTAATTCAACCATCATGCAAAATGCATGGGAGCGTGGACAAGACGTTGAGATTCACGGCTTTGTTTATGGTATTGAAGACGGCCGTTTAGAGTATCTGGGTATTCGCTCTAACTCTAAAGAAACCGTTGAAGAGTCGTACAAAACAGCCTTGTCGACGATTTTAAACTCCGAGAACAAGCTGCTGTGTCGTTAATACGACAAGTGGATTAAACAAAAAACGCCCATTTCGAAATGGGCGTTTTTTCTATCTGATTTTTTATAATCCGATAATGGACCTGTGCTTATTCTTGAGGCACAACTTTACCGATAAATGGTAAATGACGGTATTTCTGAGCGTAATCAATACCTACACCAACCACAAACTCATCCGGAATTTCAAAGCCAATCCAGTCAACTGGCACGTTCACTTCACGGCGAGATGGTTTATCCAATAAGGTACAGATTGCGATAGATTTTGGCTCACGCAGCGACAGGATCTCACGAATCTTGTTCAGCGTATTACCGGTATCGATAATGTCTTCAACAAGCAACACATCTTTGCCTTTGATATCGTCATCCAGATCTTTCAGGATACGAACATCACGTGAACTTTCCATCGTATTGCCGTAGCTTGAAGCCGTCATGAAATCGACTTGATGAGTCAGGTCAATGGCACGGGCTAAGTCGGCCATAAAAACAAATGAACCACGCAATAAGCCAACCAAAACCAGATCTTCGCTACCTTGGTAACGCTCAGTAATTTGCTTGCCTATTTCACGAACTCGATCCTGAACGACTTCCTCAGAAATCATGACTTCTACTGTATGTTTCATACTCTGCTCAATTTATTTGGTGGGTTAAGGTCAATCGCGCGCAAACGATCACCTAATCTTACGGCGCGTAGTGTATCACCACGTTCATTGTGTTGAAAGCCACAACCCTTTTCCGATTTTCTTGAGAGCGTAACCGTATTTTCGCCAGATTATGACGAAAAGCATCAACAATCAGGGCATTACTGTCTACAAATCACACAACAAATGTTGACCTTGAGTATATGCACCATTACACTCATCACTTGCTTTAAGCAATTATTAAAATAATCAATTAGGGGGATTTCCCCCCATTCAACGAAAATGGCAAGGTAAATATAATGGACTCAATTGCAAAGAGAGCCCGTACTAGGCTTTCCCCTATTAAGCGTAAACAACAACTCATGGAAATCGCGTTGGAAGTATTTGCGCGTCGCGGTATTGGCCGCGGTGGTCATGCGGATATCGCTGAAATCGCGCAGGTTTCTGTTGCTACCGTTTTTAACTACTTCCCAACTCGTGAAGATCTCGTTGATGAAGTGCTGAACCACGTAGTACGTCAGTTCTCGAACTTCCTTTCAGATAATATCGATCTAGACCTACACGCTCGTGACAATATTGCGAATATCACCAGCGCAATGATTGAGCTAGTCAATCAAGATTGCCACTGGCTGAAAGTATGGTTTGAGTGGAGCGCATCGACACGCGACGAAGTTTGGCCACTATTCGTGTCAACCAACCGCACCAACCAGCTGTTGGTACAGAACATGTTTATCAAAGCAATTGAGCGTGGTGAAATCTGTAACACGCATCAACCAGAACATTTGACTAACTTGTTCCACGGCATTTGCTACTCACTGTTTGTACAAGCAAACCGTTTTAAGGGTGAAGATGAGCTGAAAAATCTCGTAAGTTCATACCTTGATATGCTTTGTATTTACGATCGCAATCAGTAAGGTCTACACCAAAAATCATAAAGCCTGGCTTCTGCCAGGCTTTTTTATATTTGAAACTTAGCTGTTAAAAACAAAAAAACCGCTGAATGTTCAGCGGTTTTTATTATTTAATCAGTAAAGAAACTTACTTCTTCTTAACTGCTTTTTTGTTTGGAAGGTCAGTGATAGAACCTTCAAATACTTCAGCAGCTAGACCAACAGACTCGTGTAGAGTTGGGTGAGCGTGGATAGTCAGAGCGATATCTTCTGCATCACAACCCATCTCGATCGCAAGACCGATTTCGCCAAGTAGTTCACCACCGTTAGTACCAACGATAGCACCACCGATTACGCGGTGAGTTTCTTTGTCGAAGATTAGCTTAGTCATACCGTCTGAACAGTCAGATGCGATCGCACGACCTGATGCAGCCCATGGGAATGTTGCCACTTCGTACTTGATGCCTTCGTCTTTCGCTTCTTTCTCAGTCTTACCAACCCAAGCCACTTCTGGCTCAGTGTACGCGATTGAAGGGATAACTTTAGGGTCAAAGTAGTGCTTCTTACCAGAGATAACTTCAGCAGCTACGTGACCTTCATGCACGCCTTTATGAGCAAGCATTGGTTGACCAACGATATCACCGATCGCGAAGATGTGAGGAACGTTAGTACGCATTTGCTTATCAACGTTGATGAAGCCGCGCTCGTCGATTTCTAGACCCGCTTTTTCACCGTCGATCAGTTTGCCGTTTGGTACACGACCGATAGCAACAAGAACAGCATCGTAGCGCTCTGCTTCAGCAGGTGCTTTCTTGCCTTCCATTGAAACGTAGATACCGTCTTCTTTCGCTTCAACTGCTGTTACTTTCGTTTCTAGCATTAGCTTGAACTTGTCTTTGATACGCTTGGTGTAAACCTTAACGATATCTTTGTCTGCTGCAGGGATTACCTGATCAAACATCTCAACAACTTCAACTTTAGAACCTAGAGAGTGGTAAACCGTACCCATTTCCAGACCGATGATACCACCACCCATGATAAGTAGTTTTTCTGGCACTTCTTTTAGTTCAAGAGCGTCAGTAGAATCCCAAATACGTGGGTCTTCATGCGGGATAAATGGCAGTTTGATTGGACGAGAACCAGCAGCAACGATTGCGTTGTCGAAGTTAACAACAGTTGACTCGCCTTCACCTTCTACAAGGATAGAGTTAGGACCAGTAAACTTACCGTAACCGTTAACAACAGTTACGTTACGCATCTTAGCCATGCCACCTAGGCCGCCAGTAAGTTGGTTAACAACTTTTTCTTTCCAGATACGGATTTTGTTGATGTCAGTTTGCGGTTCGCCAAATACAACGCCGTGATCAGCCATTGCTTTTGCTTCTTCAATTACTTTAGAAACGTGAAGAAGTGCTTTAGATGGGATACAACCCACGTTCAGACACACACCGCCAAGAGTGCTGTAACGTTCAACTAGTACAGTTTCAAGACCTAAATCCGCACAACGGAATGCTGCAGAGTAACCAGCAGGACCAGAACCAAGTACAACAACTTGGGCTTTAATTTCTTTGCTCATTTTGACCTCTTGTAGTCATTATCCCTAACAGGCTGAGTGATTTTTGATTCTTTTTGTTTAAGTAAGATTTTTTAAACAGTGACTTTCAGACCGCTAACAGTTTACAGAGATGTTAATGGCGTGAAAAGTAAATCAATTTAGCCTGTGAGCTAGACAACAATTCGATTGTGAAAACCCCATAGTGAATAAGGGCGATAACCAAATTGTTCAGTAATTATTATTAGCAGAGGCGGCTAAATTGCCGCCTCTCATACATCTAACTTCTATTAAAGAACTAGACGACGAATGTCAGATAGACATGAGTTTAGGTAAGTGATGAAACGCGCACCTTCCGCACCATCGATCACACGGTGGTCGTATGATAGAGACAGTGGAAGTTGTAGACGCGGTTCGAACTCTTTACCGTTCCATACCGGTTTCATCTCTGACTTAGATACACCTAGGATACCCACTTCTGGCGCGTTCACGATTGGAGTAAACGCAGTACCGCCGATGCCGCCAAGGCTAGAGATAGTGAAACAGCCACCTTGCATGTCAGCCGCAGTTAGCTTACCAGCACGAGCTTTCTTAGAAACAGCCATTAGCTCTTCAGATAGCTCGTAGATGCCTTTCTTGTTCACATCTTTAAATACAGGAACAACCAGACCGTTTGGCGTATCTACCGCGATACCAACGTTCACGTATTTCTTCAGAATTAGGCTCTCACCGTCTTCTGATAGAGAAGAGTTGAACGCAGGGAACGCTTCAAGTGCTTTAGCAACTGCTTTCATGATGAACACTAGTGGAGTGATCTTCATGCCAGTGTCTTTCTTCGCTTCAATCGCGTTTTGCTCTTTACGGAATGCTTCAAGAGCCGTGATGTCTGCGTTATCCCACTGTGTAACGTGCGGGATCATTACCCAGTTACGGTGTAGGTTAGCACCAGAAATCTTCTTAATGCGAGATAGAGGTTGAACTTCTGTCTCACCGAACTTGCTGAAGTCCACTTTTGGCCATGGTAGTAGACCAAGAGCTGCACCGTCGCCTTTGCCAGATGCTGCTGCACCAGACTCAAGACGCTTAAGCGCTTCTTTCACGTAGTTCTGAACGTCTTCCTTCAGGATACGGCTCTTACGACCAGAACCTTTAACCTTAGAAAGGTTTACGCCGAACTCACGAGCTAGACGACGAACAACTGGAGACGCGTGAGCGTACTCGTCGTTCTCTTTGAAATCGCCTGTTGCTGCTGGAGCTGCTGGAGCTGCTGGAGCTGCTGCTACAGGTGCTGCCGCTTGAGCTGGAGCCGCTGCAGGAGCTGGAGCTGCGCCCGCCACTTCGAATACCATGATTAGAGAGCCAGTAGACACTTTGTCGCCAGCTGCAATCTTGATTTCTTTAACAGTACCAGCGAATGGTGCAGGAACTTCCATAGAAGCTTTGTCGCCTTCTACAGTGATTAGAGATTGCTCTTCTTCCACTGTATCGCCAACTGCAACCATGATTTCAGTAACTTCTACTTCGTCGCCACCGATATCTGGAACGTTAACTTCTTTTGCCGCAGATGCTGCTGGAGCTACTGCCGCTGGTGCTTCTACTGCCGCAGGAGCTGCTGCTGGAGCGCCTGAACCTGCTACTTCGAATACCATGATTAGAGAGCCAGTCGATACTTTATCGCCTGCTGCTACTTTGATCTCTTTAAGCGTACCTGCGAATGGTGCAGGAACTTCCATAGAAGCTTTGTCGCCTTCTACAGTGATCAAAGATTGCTCTTCTTCGATGCTGTCGCCGATTGCTACCATGATTTCAGTAACTTCAACTTCGTCACCACCGATATCTGGTACGTGAACTTCTTTCAGTTCTGCCGCTGCTGCTGGAGCTGGAGCTGCTGCTGGAGCTGCTTCCGCCGCAGGAGCAGGTGCAGCTTCAGCTGCACCCTCGGCTTCGAAAATCATGATTAGAGAACCAGTAGAAACCTTGTCGCCTTCTGCAACTTTGATTTCTTTAACGATACCCGCTTGAGAAGCAGGAACTTCCATAGAAGCTTTATCGCCTTCAACAGTGATCAGAGACTGCTCTTCTTCAACCTTGTCGCCAACGCTTACAAGAATCTCAGTAACTTCAACCTCATCCGCACCGATGTCTGGTACATTAATTTCGATTGCCATTTCTTATCTACCTTCTTAATTAAGCGTATAGCGGGTTTGTTTTTTCAGTGTCGATGTCGAATTTCTTAATTGCTTCAGCAATTACAGATTTCTCAACTTCGCCACGTTTCGCTAGTTCAGTTAGCGCTGCTACTACTACGTAACCTGCGTTCACTTCGAAGTGACGACGTAGGTTTTCACGGCTGTCTGAGCGACCGAAGCCATCAGTACCAAGAACTTTGAAAGATTCAGCAGGGATGAATGCACGAACCTGCTCTGCGTAGTTCTTCATGTAGTCAGTTGCTGCGATAGCTGGCTCAGTACCCATTACTGTTTGGATGTATGGTACTTGCGCTTCCGCTTCTGGGTGTAGCATGTTGTAACGCTCAGCCGCTTGACCGTCGCGAGTTACTTCGTTGAATGACGTTACAGAGTAAACGTCAGATGCAACACCGTATTCATCGCTAAGGATTTGAGCTGCTTTACGTACTTCGTTCATGATAGTACCAGAGCTCATTAGCTGAACTTTACCTTTAGAACCAGTGTAAGTTTCTAGCTTGTAGATACCCTTACGAATGCCTTCTTCAGCGCCTTCTGGCATTGCTGGCATTGCGTAGTTCTCGTTCATTAGCGTTAGGTAGTAGAACACGTTCTCTTGCTCACCGTACATGCGACGGATACCGTCTTGCATGATTACCGCTACTTCGTAAGCGAATGTCGGATCGTAAGAGATACAGTTAGGAACAGTACCCGCCATGATGTGCGAGTGACCATCTTCGTGCTGCAGACCTTCACCGTTCAGTGTAGTACGACCAGCAGTTGCACCTAGTAGGAAACCACGTGCTTGTTGGTCACCAGCCATCCACGCCATGTCGCCAACACGTTGGAAACCGAACATAGAGTAGTAGATGTAGAACGGGATCATTGGTAGGTCGTTTGTCGAGTATGAAGTTGCTGCTGCAACCCATGAAGACATAGCACCTAGCTCGTTGATACCTTCTTGTAGAACCTGACCTGAAGTCGCTTCTTTGTAGTAAGAAACAACGCCACGGTCTTCTGGTGTGTAAGTCTGGCCGTGCGGGTTGTAAATACCGATTTGACGGAATAGACCTTCCATACCGAATGTACGTGCTTCGTCAGCAATGATAGGAACGATGTTCTTACCAATGTTCTTGTTCTTAAGCAGAACGTTCAGTGAACGTACGAATGCCATAGTAGAAGAGATGTCACGCTTCTGCTCTTCTAGTAGAGGCTTGAATTCTTCTAGTTCAGGAACGATCAGTTCTTGAGTGAAGTTCGGTAGACGCTGAGGCGTGTAACCGTGTAGCGCTTTACGACGAGCGTGTAGGTATTCGTACTCTTTTGAACCTTCTTCAAGTTTCAGGTACGGAAGCTCTTTCACTGCTTCGTCAGTTAGAAGATCTTGTAGACCTAGACGATCACGTAGGTGTAGAACGTGAGTCATGTCCATCTTCTTAACTTGGTGCGCGATGTTCTTACCTTCAGCCGCTTCACCCATGCCGTAACCTTTAACAGTCTTAGCTAGGATAACCGTTGGACGGCCTTTAGTGTCTGCCGCGTTTTTGTATGCAGCGTATAGCTTAGAAGACTCGTGACCACCACGCTTAAGTGCGAAGATTTCGTCATCAGTCATATCAGCAACTAGTGCAGCTGTTTCTGGGTACTTACCGAAGAAGTGCTCACGTACGTATGCACCGTCTTTCGCTTTGAACGTTTGGTAATCGCCATCGATTGTTTCGTTCATAAGCTGTAGAAGCTTACCAGTTGTATCTTTAGCTAGTAGAGAATCCCAGTTGTTACCCCAGATTACTTTAACTACGTTCCAGCCAGCACCTTTGAACAGACCTTCAAGTTCTTGAATGATCTTACCGTTACCCATTACAGGGCCGTCTAGACGCTGAAGGTTACAGTTGATTAGGAAACATAGGTTGTCTAGCTTCTCACGCGCAGCGAAAGAGATAGCACCACGTGATTCTGGCTCATCCATCTCACCGTCACCTAGGAACGCGTAAACGCGCTGCTCAGAAGTATCTTTCATGCCGCGGCCTTCAAGGTACTTAAGGAAACGAGCTTGGTAGATCGCAGAGATCGGACCTAGACCCATAGATACGGTTGGGAACTGCCAGAATTCAGGCATTAGTTTAGGGTGCGGGTATGACGGGATACCTTTACCATCTACTTCTTGACGGAAGTTGTCTAGCTGCTCTTCAGTTAGACGGCCTTCAACGAATGCACGAGAGTAGATACCTGGAGAAATGTGACCTTGGTAGTAAACTAGGTCGCCACCATCCTTCTCGTTTGGAGCACGGAAGAAATGGTTGAAACATGTTTCGTAGAATGCAGCAGAAGACTGGAAAGACGCCATGTGGCCGCCTAGTTCTAGGTCTTTCTTCGATGCACGTAGAACGATCATGATTGCGTTCCAGCGAATGATGGAACGAATACGACGCTCAAGTGTTGTGTCACCTGGGTAAGCTGGTTCTTGATCTGCTGGAATCGTGTTGATGTAGTTCGTGGTGATTCCAGTTGGCATGTCAACACCGTCTAGACGTGCTTTATCTAGAACTTGCTCAAGTAGGAACTGAGCACGCTCTACGCCTTCTTCACGTACAACTGACTCAAGTGCTTGTAGCCATTCTTGAGTTTCCAGTGCATCTACGTCATGCTTCATATCAGACATGGCGATCTATCCTTCTGTTGGTTGGATCTATAAAACAAGCAAATCGTCTTTAAGAGTCATTGCCCTGTTGCATTCGACGTAAAGAGCGTTCACGACGAGACTCTTCTCTGGTCAAATCCAACAATGTTTCTTCAATATAAGCTAAGTGTGAATGTGACATCTCACGCGCCTTTTCTGGCTGACCAGATACGATCGCATCCACGATGTTAGCTCGGTGTTTACTTACTTTCTCGACCGCCTCAGGGCGGCGATGCAATAATTTAAAATTCTGTAGAATATTTTGCTCAAGCAAAGGTGCCAGGCTGCGCACAATATGCAGTAGTACTACGTTGTGAGCCGCTTCAGTTAAAGCAATTAAGAACTGCATTACTTCCGCCGATTCAGCTGCAACGTCATCATTGGATTGCGCTTGGCTGATTCGTTCAAGACAGGCTTGAATTCGAGCAAAATCTTCTTCGGTACCACGAACGGCTGCAAAGTAAGCTGCAATACCTTCCATCGCGTGGCGCGTTTCCAGTAAATCCAGCTGAGTTTCAGAGTGACTAGACAATAAATTTAGCAGAGGATCGGAAAAACTTTTCCAGATGTTCTCACTAACAAAAGTGCCACCACCCTGACGGCGAGTAAGAAGACGCTTAGCTTCAAGGCGTTGAATTGCCTCACGGATCGACGGACGAGAAACATCAAACTGTTTTGCCAGTTCGCGCTCTGGAGGCAACTGCTGCCCCGGAGACAATGTTCCTTCCACAATCAACCTTTCTAACTCTTGTTCAATAACATCAGAGAGCTTTGGCTGACGAATCCTTTGATAAGCCATAATTTATTATTCTTCTACTCTTGCAGGTAATTGGTAATACCAATTTTAAGTTGGTGCAGAAATTAACATAATTAAAACGTCACTGTCCAGCCAAAAATTGACCTAAATCATAGAACGGGCCTAGCAAAAACACTCTGATAACAATTGACGGTTAAAACAGCAATAAAATTGGTCTTACCAATTACAATAACAAAACAAGTGGGGAAATGACGTGCTGAGCATTTTGAAAGTAAAAGCATAAAATGACAAAAAGATCAGGGCAAATATCGGCCACTTCCCTCGCTGTACACACAAAAATGTAGTTAATTTTCAACAAAAGTAATTATTTTTTGTATACAAAAAGGCATGGTTGAGACCATGCCTTATTGATTCTAGCTTTTATAATTTACATATTTATCACAACTTAATTTCAAATCAGTCGTCGATACTTGACCCAGTCAAAGCTTAAGCCAGGGTCACTTTTTCTCAGCGGGGCGATGTACTGGTGGCCAGTAATTCGCTGGGGGGTAATGTTAGGGTATTGCGACATGATCGCTTGAGATAAACCCGCAAGTGACTGATATTGCTCATCTGTGTATGCGACAAACTCAGTCCCTTCCAGTTCAACACCTATCGAATAGTCATTGCATCCAGCTCGTCCGGCAAAACTTGACTGGCCAGCATGCCATGCTCTATCAAGAAAGGACACAAACTGTACAATCTCGCCATTTCTCTTAATTAAGCAATGAGCCGAAACCCCCATTTTGTGAATTACTTCAAAAAATGGATGCGATTTCGGGTCCAATTTCCCACAGAAAAAGTCCTCTATATAAGGACCGCCAAACTGGCCGGGCGGCAAACTGATGTTATGAACAACAAGCAGAGAGATATCATTTGTATCTGAACGAGCATCAAAAAAAGGCGACGGAACATGCTTTGCTTGCGTCAACCAGCCATTCTCGATTATTGGGGGCATATCAACCTCTATAGTTGTAGGGTCTGTTGACCTTTTGCGGTTAAATTTTGTTCGAGATAAAAGCGTTTTAATCGCGGCGAGAGGCGGACGGCTAGTTGTTTGTAGCCTAGTCACTCTAAGCAAAACACCTCTCAACAAAGAGTAAAACGCTTTTAGCCGAACCCGTCGGGCAGCGTTTGTGGCTCCTTTCTACTGCGTTATCCGCTTATCAGGTAGGTCAACTACATTTCAAAGCCTCTGCCTTGTATAAATAACCCACAAACTGCTGCAAAAATCAGCTCAAAAGATCAACAGACCCTAAATTAACTGCTGAAATTATTGACACCGGAGAGTATCATTCGTTGCCATCTCCCTTTCAAGACTAGATTTGCGATGAAGAACACACACAACAGCCAAGAACGCCTGGAATACCTGAAACAACAACTTCCTCTGGAGATCACTCGCTCCGTCGCCGACACCTTAAAAGAAGACCTCGGCGGCACAGTGGATATCAACAACGATATCACCGCATCTCTTATCCCTGAAGATGCCGTTAACACTGCGACGATCATTACACGTGAGCACGGTGTGTTCTGCGGTCAGGCTTGGGCAGATGAAGTATTTAAACAGCTGGGCGGTAAAGTGACTATCGAGTGGTATGTACAAGACGGTGACAAGGTTGAACCAAACCAGACACTTTGTACCTTATCAGGCCCTGCTCGTGACCTGCTTACTGGCGAGCGTAACGCGATGAACTTTATTCAGACGCTTTCTGGTTGTGCGACCACAACATCCGTGTACGCAGAAAAGATCGCGCACACCGAGTGCCGTCTGTTAGATACGCGCAAAACTATTCCGGGTCTGCGTAGCGCTCTAAAATACGCCGTCGCTTGTGGCGGTGGCTTCAACCATCGTATCGGCGTATTCGATGCCTACCTCATTAAAGAAAACCACATCATTGCCTGCGGTGGCATCACTCAAGCGATCACAACAGCAAAAGAGTTGAACCCTGGCAAACCAGTCGAAGTAGAAACAGAAAGCTTGGACGAGTTAAAAGAAGCGATTGAAGCCGGTGCGGATATCATCATGCTGGATAACTTTACCAAAGAGATGATGCGTGAAGCAGTAGAAATCAACGCAGGTCGCGCAGCATTAGAAAACTCTGGCAACATCACCTTAGACACTATCGCAGAATACGCGGAAACTGGCGTCGATTACATCTCTGTCGGCGCGCTAACCAAGCACCTGAAAGCTATGGATCTTTCGATGCGCTTCAAATAACCAATTAACAAAATCCATATTAAACAAGCAAATTCAACAACTTATAAAACAAACATTACATAAAGGGCCTTTTGGCCCTTTATTTTTATCCGTAAAAAGCCAAATCAATCGCAATTCGTTGCATATCAAATGTAATTAAGCATTAAAGATATCTATCTGACTCGATCACCCGCTGCCTGCCAGTTTTCACCACTTCTGACTCTCCATAATCTTGTGCCAATGCAACAGCATTATCTATCTCATGAGAAGGAAGAGAAAATGAAGTCAAATAAACAGAAAAAACAGCAAGGCTTTACGCTGATTGAATTAATGATTGTGGTGGCTATTATTGGTATTCTGGCCGCATTTGCCATTCCGGCTTACTCAGACTATACCCAACGGACACGTGTAGCCGGAGCTGTATCAGGAATCTCAGGTTTTAAAACAGCGATTGCTTTATGCGCTCAAGATACAGGTTCACTCACAGCATGTGTTGGTGGTGCAAAAGACATCCCAGCTGATATAGCAGCAGATAATGCCGGCGCAACAATTGCTTATGTAAATAAGTTAACAACTGCAGCAAGTGGAGTCATTACTCTTGAAACCACTGCTGTTGATACTGCTGGAACTAAGTTGATTGTTACTCTCACCCCGGCCATTGCTAACGGCGTGATTCGTTGGACTTTATCAGGCACAGGCTGTAGCGCAACCACACCTGGACGCGGCATTGATTGTTCAGGTAACTAATGGTTAGTAGCTTATCAACGATTCTTCGCCAATCAGGGTTACTTAGCTTAGCCCAAGAACAGTCGTTAATAGAGCAAGTCAACGCTTCCGGTATTTCGATGCCGGAAGCGTTAGTCAATTCTGGTATATTCACTACTAGCGAACTCGCGGCTCACCTAAGTTCAATCTTTGGCTTACCCTGCGAATCCGTATCTCACTATGATTACACCGCGCTGTGCCAAAAATTGGGGCTGCGTGAACTGATCACGAGTCACCATGCATTGCCACTGGAGAGAACGCCTTCGACGTTAACTCTCGCCATTGCCGACCCAACGAACCAACAAGCTGAAGATGATTTTCGCTTTGCAACCGGATTGCAAATCGAACTCGTCATTGCGGATTTTTCGGAGCTTGATGCTGCGATTCGCCGTTTGTACGGTCGCGCGTTAGGTCAGGAGAGATCAGGCTTAAAAGAGATCAACCAAGAAGAGTTGGCTAATTTGGTTGACGTCGGTGCAGATGAAATCGATAACATCGAAGACTTAAGTCAGGACGAGTCACCGGTTAGCCGCTATATCAACCAAATTTTGCTTGATGCTGTGCGTAAAGGGGCATCCGATATCCACTTTGAGCCTTATGAAAAAATGTATCGGGTTCGCCTGCGTTGCGACGGTATTCTGATTGAGACTCAACAGCCGCCAAACCATTTAAGCCGACGCTTATCAGCCCGAATCAAAATTCTGTCCAAGCTTGATATTGCTGAAAGGCGTATGCCGCAAGACGGTCGAATAAAGTTAAAGCTTAATCAAGACACTGCGATTGATATGCGAGTGTCCACCTTACCCACTCTATTCGGAGAAAAAATCGTATTACGACTGCTCGACAGCAGCTCAGCTTCTCTGGATATCGATAAACTAGGCTACAGTGACCAGCAAAAGCAGCTGTACTTAGATGCTCTGCGTCGCCCACAAGGCATGATTTTAATGACTGGCCCAACCGGCAGCGGCAAAACCGTCTCGTTGTACACAGGGCTGAGCATACTCAATAAACCAGAGATCAATATTTCTACGGCTGAAGACCCGGTCGAAATCAACCTCTCCGGAATTAATCAGGTTCAGGTTCAGCCTAAGATAGGCTTTGGTTTCGCCGAGGCACTGCGATCTTTCCTGCGTCAAGACCCTGATGTAGTGATGGTGGGAGAAATCCGCGATCTGGACACAGCAGAAATCGCGATTAAGGCATCTCAAACCGGACACTTAGTCCTCTCGACACTCCACACAAATTCAGCCGCTGAAACCGTTATCCGCCTAACGAATATGGGCGTTGAAAGCTTTAACCTCGCCTCGTCGCTCAGCCTTATTATTGCCCAGCGCTTAGCCCGTAAGCTTTGCCCGTACTGTAAACAGCCTCAAGAGGTTACCGCCGCGTTACAACATATCGGGATTCAAGCGACTGACCAGATTTATCAAGCCAACCCAAATGGCTGCAACCACTGTACACACGGCTATTCGGGACGAACTGGCATCTATGAGGTGATGCGTTTCGATGAAAATCTATCCGAAGCACTGATTAAAGGAGCCTCGGTACATCAACTGGAAAAACTCGCCATCCGTAACGGGATGAGCACACTACAAATGTCAGGTATTGAAAAGCTTAAGCAAGGCGTCACAAGCTTTAGCGAACTGCAGCGCGTGCTCTACTTTTAATTTCACTTTGAACTAGCAGCCATTTAGCCTATGAAAACGACCACCCCACAACTCAAGAACTTCCGCTGGAAAGGCATTAATAGCTCAGGGAAAAAAACTTCTGGACAAACGCTGGCCATGAGCGAAGTGGAAGTACGCGAACGCCTCAACGCCCAGCATATAAAAATCAAAAAACTGAAAAAAAGCAGTATTTCTTTTTTAACCAAACTGAGCCATCGGGTAAAAGGCAAAGACATCACCGTTTTTACTCGCCAAATTTCGACTATGCTGGTCACCGGTGTCCCACTCGTTCAAGCGTTAAAATTGGTTTCCAACAACCATAAAAAAGCCGAGATGAAGTCTATTTTAATGAGCGTAACTCGAGCGGTTGAAGCGGGCACGCCGATGTCAAAAGCAATGCGCACGGCCAGCACACATTTTGACGCACTTTATACTGACCTCATCGCAACAGGAGAACTCTCAGGCAATCTGGCAGAAGTCTTTGAACGACTGGCCACTTATCGTGAAAAAAGTGAGGAACTCAGAGCGAAAGTTATCAAGGCCCTGATCTATCCAGCCATGGTTATGTTGGTTGCGCTCGGCGTGTCCTATCTCATGCTCACTCAAGTTATCCCCGAGTTTGAAAAAATGTTCGTCGGCTTTGGGGCTGAGTTACCTTGGTTCACCAGACAAGTACTAGACTTGTCTGCGTGGATGCAAAATTGGGGTTCATTCATCGCTCTTGGGACACTTAGCCTAATTATATCAGCAAGAATACTGGTCAAACGTTCTGATTCTTTTCGCTTGATGATGGATCGAGCCATATTGAGAATTCCCGTTCTTGGCGCTGTGTTGTCCAAGGCTGCGATTGCTAAATTTAGCCGAACCCTGGCCACCAGCTTTAGCGCGGGTATTCCTATTCTGACCAGTTTAAAAACCACCTCCAAAACGTCAGGAAACCTGCACTATCAGCTGGCAGTCGAAGAAGTCTATCGTGATACAGCCGCTGGTATGCCAATGTATGTCGCAATGCGTAACTGCGATGTTTTCCCTGAATTAGTGCTACAAATGGTGATGATTGGAGAAGAATCAGGCAGGCTTGATGAGATGCTCAATAAAGTCGCAACTATTTATGAGTTCGAAGTAGATAACACAGTCGATAACTTAAGTAAGATTCTTGAACCACTGATCATCGTTTTTCTTGGTGTGGTCGTGGGTGGATTAGTGACAGCAATGTACCTGCCAATCTTTAACTTAATGAGTGTATTAGGCTAAAATGGAGGCTGTAAATTAATCATTAAAACAGCACCTTGCCGTTTGATGCACCGCTCAAGAGACAAATATGGAAGTATTTCAGTACTACCCATGGTTATTCGTTGTATTCGCCGTGGTTTTTGGTTTGATCGTGGGAAGTTTTCTCAATGTCGTTATCTATCGACTTCCAAAAATCATGGAGCTGGAATGGCGCCGTGAATGTGCTGAGTCTTTTCCTGAATACAATATTGAATCACCTAAAGACGTACTCACATTAAGTATCCCCCGCTCCTCTTGCCAACAGTGCGGTACTCCGATTCGCATTCGCGATAACATTCCAGTTATCAGTTGGCTACTTCTAAAAGGTAAATGCCACAACTGTAGCGCCCCGATCAGCGCCAGATACCCACTTGTAGAAATACTGACGGCAGCCTGCTCTGGCTATGTTGCGTTTCATTTTGGATTCAGCTATTTCACTATTGCGCTAATATTCTTTACTTTCATTCTGATCGCAGCGACGTTTATCGATCTCGATACCATGCTGCTGCCCGATCAATTAACATTGCCATTAACTTGGGCTGGCATTGCTCTAGCATTGTTCGAAGTCAGTCCTGTTAGTCTGCAAGATGCCGTGATCGGTACAATCGCTGGCTATTTATGTCTCTGGTCTGTTTATTGGGGCTTTAAGTTGCTTACTGGCAAGGAAGGCATGGGCTATGGCGACTTTAAGCTACTCGCAGCGCTTGGCGCTTGGCTGGGTTGGCAAGCTTTACCAATGATCATTTTGCTTTCTTCCATCGTAGGCGTCATATTTGGAATAATTCAGCTACGATTGCAGAAGAAAGGGATCGAAAAGGCCTTCCCTTTCGGTCCTTACTTAGCGATTGCCGGATGGGTAAGTTTACTCTGGGGTGATCAAATTCTAAATTGGTATTTCACATCAATTCTAGGAGCGTAAATGGCTTTGGTTATTGGCTTAACAGGCGGTATCGCTAGCGGTAAAACCACCGTGGCGAATCTGTTCAAGCAGCAATTTAAAATCGACATCGTTGATGCAGATATTGTTGCAAGAGAAGTCGTCGAACCCGGAACACCGGGACTGACAGCAATTATTGAGCACTTTGGTAGCGATATTGTTCGTGACGATCAAATGCTCGATCGGGCGAAGTTAAGAGAGAAGATCTTCTCGAACCCAGATGAAAAAGACTGGCTTAATAAGCTATTGCACCCGATCATTCGCGAAAAAATGGTAGAAGACTTACAGCAAGTCACCTCTGATTATGCGCTTTTGGTTGTGCCGTTACTGGTAGAGAACCAACTAGAAAGCTTGTGTGACCGTGTTCTGGTGGTGGATGTCGATCCTGAAACGCAAATATCTCGTACGATGAAACGTGATAATGTCAGCGAAGAACAAGCCCGTGCGATACTTGTATCTCAGGCCTCAAGACAGCAAAGGCTCGATATGGCAGACGATGTGGTTAAAAATAACCCGGACGACCAAGATCTTTTGCTTCAAATCACAGATTTGCATGAAAAGTACCTAGCCATGTGTAAGAAAAATCTGCAAAATTAGAATGAAACTCACCAAGGCTTATGTCGATGACCACGCACAAATTTGAACATCCGTTAAATGAGAAAACTCGTATTTATCTAAGAGTAGAGTCTCTGCTGCGTCAGGCTCACTTGGCTTCTGGCTTTGCTGAAAATCATCAGTACCAGCTCTTTTTCCGTGCGTTGTTTGATATGGTTGAGATTTTCGAGCAACTGCAACTGAAAAGTGAACTGGCCAAAGATCTTGAAAAACAGCGTTTGAGTTATCGACACTGGCTCCATGTAGAAGGTGTCGATCAAGAGGCATTGACGTCCTTACTCAATGATATCGATGTGGTGCACAAACAATTAATGCGCGCTGAAAGGTTTGGTCAGGCACTGAAAGATGATCGATTCTTAAGCTCGATCAGACAACGATTTAATCTGCCTGGTGGCTCTTGTTGTTTTGATTTACCCGCTTTGCACTACTGGCTGCATTTACCACTTGATCGTAAAAAGCAGGATGCACAAAAATGGCTGGATAGCTTGAAGCCGCTTTCGGATGCGTTGAACTTATGGCTAAAGTTAACCCGAGAAACCGGGCAATTTAAAGCTCAAATCGGCCGTGCGGGCTTCTTCCAGAGCGATGCTGATGAAGCGAATATTCTGAGACTTCATATCCCTATGGAGCACGGCGTCTACCCAATGATTTCAGGGCATAAAAACCGCTTTGCGATTAAGTTTATGTCGTTTGAAAGTGGTCAAGCTTGCACTCAAGATGTCGAGTTTGAATTAGCAGTATGTAGCTAGCCGAAACTCACTCAACTACTATTTCATTATTCCTCTCTATTCGAGAAACATTGTTAATTCAGAGAACCAACCCATGTCTAAAATTACTATCGTTCAATGCCCTCAATGTGGAGCCGACGTAGAATGGGGAGAGCAAAGCCCTCACCGACCATTTTGTAGCAAAAAATGCCAGATGATTGATTTTGGTGAATGGGCAGACGAAGAGAATGCCATTGCTGGCGCGCCAGACATGTCAGACAGTGACGGCTGGTCAGAAGATCAATACTAGGTTCTAGGTTCTAGGTTCTAGGTTCTAGGTTCTAGGTTCTAGGTTCTAGGTTCTAGGTTCTAAAGATTGAGGAAGTTGGCGTGAGAGCGTCAACTTTTTTATTGCCTGTCGAAAAGCAGTTCTCTTTCTCTCCTGGTTTACAGCCTTTCTATCTGCAATTCGGCTTAATTTCAGAGGATTAAGCGAAGGTGTATTTTACTATAGCAAGGAGAAGGAACGGAGTTTACGCCAGTAAATGAGTACCGCCGACACAGCTATAGTGAAATACAACCAGCTTAAACCCAGAAATAAAAAAACGGAGCCCAAAAGGACTCCGTTTAATGAGAACGCTAGTTATAGCATTACTTCTTAGCAAGTTTCTCTTTGATACGAGCAGACTTACCAGAACGCTCACGTAGGTAGTACAACTTGGCACGACGTACTGCACCACGGCGTTTAACTTCGATGCTATCAACGATTGGAGAGTGTGTTTGGAACGTACGCTCAACACCTTCACCGTTAGAGATCTTACGTACAGTGAAAGCAGAGTGTAGACCACGGTTACGGATTGCGATTACAACGCCTTCGAAAGCCTGTAGACGCTCACGGTCACCTTCTTTTACCTTAACTTGAACAACAACAGTGTCACCTGGTGCAAATTTAGGTAGGTCTGATTTCATTTGCTCTTCTTCAAGAGCTTTGATGATGTTACTCATTTTAAAATTCCTAGAATAAACTGATACTAAATAAATTAGGTTACTTTGCATTCTGTTCGTTAACGGCTTTATGCTCATTAACAAACTCGGCAAGTAATTGTTCCTGTTCGTCAGTCAGAGCTAGGTTTTCCAGGAGCTCTGGTCTTCTTAGCCAAGTTCGGCCCAGCGACTGCTTGAGTCGCCATTGACGAATGTCCTTGTGATTACCTGACATCAGTACCGCTGGTACTTCTTTGCCATCCAATACTTCAGGACGCGTATAGTGAGGGCAATCTAGCAAACCATTAGCAAAAGAATCTTCTTCTGCTGACGAGAAATCACCCAGCACTCCCGGTATAAACCGAGAAACTGAATCAATTAACGTCATGGCTGGTATCTCGCCACCCGTCATCACAAAATCCCCAATCGACCATTCTTCGTCGACTTCGGATTGAATGATGCGCTCATCTACCCCTTCATAACGGCCACAAATAAGAAGTAAATTCTCATTGGTTGCCAGTTCTTCAACCCCTTGCTGGTCGAGCTTGCGACCTTGAGGAGAGAGGTAAATGACTTTCGTCTTACCCGGTGAGGCTTGCTTAGCGGTATGAATGGCATCGCGCAAAGGCTGAACCATCATTAACATACCAGGGCCACCACCGTAAGGTCGGTCATCGACAGTTCGATGTTTGTCGTGAGTGAAATCTCGAGGATTCCAAGTCTCAATCGACAAAAGACCTTTTTTAACCGCTTGACCTGTTACTCCAAAATCAGTAACAGAACGGAACATTTCAGGAAAAAGGCTAATAACGCCAACCCACATGTTTATCTCGCTCTGTAATTTTGGAGATTAGAATCCAGGATCCCAGTCAACTTCGATCCGTTGAGCTTCGCGATCAACTTTAATGATCACTTGCTCTTCAAGGAACGGGATTAATCGTTCCTTTTGCCCGAAAGCATCTTTAAGATTTGCTTTAACAACCAGAACATCGTTTGAGCCAGTTTCTAGCATGTCAGTAACGACACCTAGATCGTAACCTTTAGTGGTTACGACTTGCATCCCAAACAATTCACGCCAGTAGAACTCATCTTCTGACAATTCAGGTAGTACCGCAGGGTCAATAGCAATTTCAAAGTTCGTCATTAAATGCGCGTCTTCACGAACATCCATGCCTTCCAGCTTAGCCACCATACCTTTGTTATGGCGCTTCCAGCTTTCTACTTTGTACTCAACCCATGTGCCCTTTTGGTTAATGTACCAAGGACTGTAATCGAAAATGCTTTCAGCATTGTCTGTGTAGGAAAAAACCTTAAGCCAACCTCGAATGCCGTAAGTAGCACCAAACTTGCCTACAACAATCTTTTCGTTGCTCATTGTTTCTTTACCTTTCATCGACATAAACTAGTTTCTACTTCTAACAGTAAAAAATTAAGCCGCTTTTTGAGCGTCTTTAACTAGCTTAGCAACGCGGTCAGATACAGACGCGCCTTGACCAACCCAGTGGTTAACGCGGTCTAGGTCTAGACGTAGACCTTCTTCTTGACCTTTAGCAGTTGGGTTAAAGAAACCAACTTTCTCGATGAAACGGCCAGTTGCAGCGTTGCGGCTGTCCGCTACTACGATTTGATAAAATGGACGCTTCTTAGCGCCGTGACGTGCCAAACGAATGGTTACCATGTCGTCCTCTTTGCTTTCTCAAAAATAAAATTAACCCCAAGAACCATTCAATAAATGAACAATTTGGGGCTCGTGCCAAAATAAAGCTCCGGAATTTTACTCTTATGCCGGAGCAATGCAAGGGATTTAGTTACTTTTTCACCAACATAAATTGAAATTAAAGTTTGTGATGTAGCTAACACCCTGAAACTATAGTGTGAGCGAGTGATTATCGACCAAATGGGTTGAAACCACCACCTCCGCCCATGCCACCCATCATGCCTTGCATGTTGCGCATCATGCCTTTCATGCCGCCTTTTTGCATCTTCTTCATCATTTTCTGCATCTGGGTGAACTGTTTTAGCAGACGGTTTACGTCCTGAACCTGCACACCGGAACCTGCAGCAATACGCTTCTTACGCGAACCCTTGATGATTTCTGGGCGTTGACGCTCTTTCATCGTCATAGAGCTGATGATCGCTTCCATTTGCTTAAACATCTTGTCATCGACTTTATCTTTGACATTGTCAGGTAGCTGAGACATGCCTGGAAGTTTATCCATCATGCCCATCATGCCGCCCATGTTTTGCATTTGGCCTAGCTGTTCACGGAAGTCTTCTAAGTCGAAGCCTTTCTTCTCTTTGAACTTTTTCGCCAGTTTTTCTGCTTTTTCTTGGTCAACGTTACGTTGCAGATCTTCAATCAAAGACAGAACGTCACCCATGCCAAGAATACGCGATGCTACGCGGTCTGGGTGGAAAGGTTCTAGCGCGTCAGTTTTCTCACCAACACCTAGGAATTTGATTGGTTTACCCGTGATATGACGAACCGATAGCGCCGCACCACCACGTGCGTCACCATCAACTTTGGTTAGAATCACACCCGTAAGTGGTAGTGCATCTCCAAAGGCTTTAGCGGTATTCGCCGCATCCTGACCTGTCATTGCATCAACAACAAACAGTGTCTCGACAGGGTTAATCGCAGAGTGAAGATCTTTAATCTCACCCATCATCTGTTCATCAATCGCCAAACGACCAGCGGTATCGACAATCAGAACGTCGTAGAATTTCTTCTTCGCGTGGTCGATTGCTGCGTTCGCAATATCAATAGGCTTTTGGTCTGGTGAGGACGGGAAGAAATCAACACCAATGTCTGATGCCAGTGTTTCTAGTTGTTTGATCGCCGCAGGACGGTAAACGTCAGCAGACACAACCAGTACTTTCTTCTTATCACGCTCTTTTAACAGCTTGGATAGCTTACCTACCGATGTGGTTTTACCCGCACCTTGTAGACCTGCCATCAAAAGTACTGCTGGCGGCTGAGCGGCTAGGTTCAGAGCTTCGTTAGACTCACCCATTACAGCTTCAAGTTCGCCTTGAACGATCTTAATAAACTCTTGACCCGGAGTCAGAGATTTAGAAACTTCTACACCAACCGCTTTTTCTTTAACGCGGTTTACAAATTCACGAACAACAGGAAGCGCAACGTCCGCTTCCAAGAGTGCCATTCGCACTTCACGTAGGGTTTCTTTAATGTTGTCTTCTGTCAGACGACCTTTGCCACTGATATTTTTCAGCGTTTTGGATAATCGATCCGTTAAATTCTCAAACATCTTTGTCTCTTCGCTAAAATGGCGATTAATTAGTGTGAGTATACCTTAGCCAAGGTCTGAGTCATACCCGTACCGCTGCTCTATTATTGTCTCTATTTCTATATGGAGGGGTAACTTATTAATTTCAATATCTCATCTATCGCGATTGTTGTCGCATAGAGCGTAGCCGCAAAGAGTAATGCAAGGTATAATTTCTCTATTGTGCACAACAACATTTAGGATTCATGGATAGCGTAATTGCCATCGCGGCCGCCATACTTTACGTATTAGCGATTGCGACGATCATACCCGGACTTTCACAGCAGTCAGTCATCAAAGCAAAAACCGTATTTGCCAGCGCTGCCTGTGCGCTTGTTTTCCATGCGTGGTTATTGAGTGATCTGATCCTCGATGGTTCTGGTCAGAACTTTAGTATTCTTAATGTCGCCTCTCTTATCAGTTTCATCATCTCTCTGGTGATGAGCGTTGCGATGCTAAAGAACCGGCTTTGGTTTCTGTTGCCTGTTGTTTATAGCTTTGCTGCCATCAACTTATCTGCCGCGGCTTTTTTACCAAGCACCTTCATCAAGCATTTAGAAAACGATCCTAAGTTACTCATTCATATTTCTTTTGCTCTGTTTTCTTATGCCACTCTGAGTATTGGTGCGTTGTATGCGCTGCAACTCGCTTGGCTGGACCACAAACTGAAAACCAAAAAGTCTCTGGCAATCAACCCTAATTTACCGCCATTACTTATGGTTGAACGTCAGTTGTTTAAAATTATTTTGATTGGTAATTTACTTCTGACGGCTACGCTTATTACTGGCTACGTGTTTGTTCAAGATATGTTCGCGGAAGGAAAAGCGCATAAAGCCATTCTTTCTTTCATTGCTTGGGTGGTCTATTCAGTATTACTGTGGGGCCATTATCAAAAAGGTTGGCGCGGAAGAAAAGTGACCTGGTTTGCCGTTGCGGGAGCCACATTACTCACTCTGGCTTATTTCGGCAGTCGCTTTGTAAAAGAGATCATTTTGAATTAAGGCGTCCACAAGCCCTTTATATTCAAAGTTAAATCAAATACAGTACCGTAAATCTATGACTTAACAGTTATACATAGCTTTTAAAAATAACCCAATACTTACAAGGAACAGCAACGTTTTGGACGACATATCTACGGGTATCTTATTTGCGCTACTCGCGTGTCTTATCGTCATATCAGGTTACTTTTCCGGTTCAGAAACAGGGATGATGTCACTGAACCGTTATCGCTTGAAACACTTAGCCAAAAATGGGCATAAGGGAGCAAAGCGTGTCGAAAAATTATTAGACCGTCCGGATCGCCTGATCGGTCTTATTCTTATCGGCAATAACCTTGTGAACATCCTCGCTTCTGCAATTGCGACTATTATCGGCATGCGCCTCTACGGTGACATGGGGGTGGCGATTGCGACTGGTGCGCTCACCATGGTGGTTTTGGTGTTTGCCGAAGTGACGCCAAAAACCATTGCCGCTTTGTATCCAGAGCGCGTGTCTTATACCAGCAGCATTCTGTTAACCATTCTGATGAAGTTGCTTTCACCACTTGTGCTGCTTGTAAACTTCATTACCAATGGCTTTATTCGTCTGCTTGGGGTAAAGGCGGATCACTCTGTGGAAGATCACCTCAGTTCAGAAGAGCTACGCACGGTCGTAAATGAAGCCGGCGGTCTTATACCTCGTCGCCACCAAGACATGTTGGTATCTATTCTGGATCTTGAGCACGTCACGGTAAACGATATTATGGTGCCACGTAATGAAATTACTGGTATCGATATCAACGACGACTGGAAGTCTATCGTTCGTCAGTTAACGCACTCACCACATGGCCGTATCGTTTTTTACCGCGACCAAATCGATGAAGTGGTCGGCATGCTGCGTTTGCGTGAGGCTTACCGTCTGATGCTTGAAAAGAACGAGTTCACCAAAGAGACATTACTGCGTGCGGCTGATGAGGTGTACTACATTCCCGAAGGGACGCCTCTAAACGTGCAGATGTTGAAGTTCCAGCGCAATAAACAGCGCATTGGCCTTATCGTTGATGAGTATGGTGACATTATTGGCTTGGTAACGCTTGAAGATATCCTGGAAGAGATCATCGGTGAGTTTACCACTTCGATCTCACCAAGCTTATCTGATGAAATCAGCCCGCAAGGGGATGGCAGCTTCTTAATCGAAGGCAGCACCAATATCCGTGACATCAATAAAGGTCTGAAGTGGCATCTGCCGACTGATGGTCCTCGTACACTAAACGGTTTGATCTTAGAGCACTTAGAAGACATTCCCGAAAGTCACCTGAGCGTGCAAGTCTCCGGACATCCGATGGAAATTGTCGAGATTGAAGAGAACCGAATTAAGTTAGTTCGCGTCTACCCTAAACGGAAGAAAGGCAGTAACTAAAAGTAATCTGTTTACAGACACATAAAAAGAGCCTGACATTGTCAGGCTCTTTTCGTTAAATCATTTGATAAGACAACTCAGGTCTTAGTCGATACGCAGTTCTTTTAACATCGACTCAGGCAGAGCTAGCTCATCATTTTTATTCACTGACACACCCGCATCCAGAATGTTTTTCGCAATTTGCTTTGCTTCATCCAGTGAGTGCATTGCCGCAGTGCCACATTGGTATTCATTTAGCTCAGGGATTTTGTTCTGACTTTCTACTTTCAGTACATCTTCCATTGATGCAATCCAAGCATCCGCGACTTGCTGCTCTGAAGGCGTACCGATCAGGCTCATGTAGAAGCCAGTACGACATCCCATTGGTGAAATATCAATGATCTCAACGCTGTCACCGTTTAGATGGCTACGCATAAAGCCGGCGTAAAGGTGCTCTAGTGTATGGATGCCTTTCTCTGAAAGGATATCTTTGTTTGGTGCAGTAAAGCGTAAATCGAAGACAGTAATGGTGTCCCCTTTTGGGGTTTGCATGGTTTTCGCGACTCGCACAGCAGGTGCATTCATACGAGTGTGATCCACAGTAAAACTATCGAGTAAAGGCATTACATCTCTCCTGATTGTAATCTCAACACCTTACGGTATTGGTTTGATTTCTGTTTATCCCTATTAGGGTTAAAAGAACCAGCTGCTGTTGTCTTCCAGTTCCTGACGACATTGTTTCAGCTGCCAGCCATAATTCTTCGCGGTTTGTTCTACACGTCTCGCGATTTTAACTAAGCTAGGTTTCCTTTTATAGGTTCCGCGCTGATAACCACCTCTCCCTTCATGATAGGCAAGATACTGGTTATATGGGTCCCATAAAGAGATACCAAGCTGGCGACGGGTTTCGTGGGTATACCAACCGACAAACATCATAGCGTCATCAAAGTTAGTACGCGAGCCACCTTGCCCGGTCGAATCCTGAAAATCGTCCCAGGCGGGATCTTGCGCCTGAGCGTAGCCATATGCGCTACTGACTCTACCCCACGGGATAAAGCCCAGCACATAATCTTTGGGTGGTTTTGCGTCGTGTCGGTATCCGCTCTCTTGCTTGATAATCGCCATTGCGACATGGATCGGAGTACCCCACTCTTCTTCCATATCTTTCGCATCATCATACCAGCCAGATTTTTCGCGGAATATCTCACATAGATTATCTTGCTGCTGTGGTGGTGCCGTCGCACATCCGGCGAGCAACACACTACCTAACACCGATACAACCAGAGGCTTAATATTCAATCCCACCCAATCCTTACTACTCTGTTATTGTTTTAAATAAGAAAAATAGTCTTCCAGGAAGTCATCAAAAGACATCGTGTCACTTAGCTCTGCTTGCTTTTGCTTTTCAACCGATGCTAACGCTTCCTGTTCCATCACTTCTTGTGAGTAATGTTGGTAGCCGTGATTCAGGTTATCTTCACGATGCTTCATACCAAGTGAACAACCTACTTTACCTAAGCCGCCCAACTCCTTGGTCAGTTCCAGCAATTGACCAGAAGTCGTCAATTCAGGTTCATCAATCCAGCCAGTTAACTTATCGCAAACCTCTTGGTAAGCATTATCACCGTTCACTTCATCCATCATCACAGCAATTTGGCGCAGATCTGCAAACACACGGTGAGCCCACTCTTGTAGAGGTAAGCGCTCACCTTGGCAACCGATCTGAAGCATCAAGCCTTTTTCACGGCCCGATACAATGACCTTGTTCCAGTTATCACGCCAACACTCCAGTTCACAGTTATCCATTGGTTCTGAGTCTGACAATGCTGCCCAAGTCAGGAACAGGTCGAGGAAGCGAACTTGCTCTTCCGTTATGCCTACTGGGCTGAATGGGTTCACGTCTAATGAACGAACTTCAATATATTCAACACCCGCACGCTTTAACGCTTCTGATGGTTTCTCACCACTTTTAGCCACGCGTTTAGGGCGAATTGGCGCGTACAATTCGTTTTCTATTTGCAACACATTCGAATTGAGCTGACGGTACTCGCCATCAACTTTCACACCAATTTTTGCGAACTCTTCTGACGGACGACGAATAGCATCACTTAAACCTTCCAGATACTGGTCAATACTATTGAAGCCAATCTTTAGTGAACTCTGTGCATTATTCGTGTAACCAAGGTCACTCAGACGCAAAGACGTTGATTTCGGTAAGAATAACGTTCCACCCAAGCTCTCGAACGGTAAGCTTGTTTCTCGGCCTTGAATAAACGAACCACACAACGCAGGCGAAGCACCAAAGAAGTAGGGAATCATCCAACCAAAACGATAGTAGTTACGAATGAGGGCAAAATAGGCATCGGATTTGGTTTCCTGACGAGCCTCTTCATCCTGCTCACCATATAGGGCATCCCAAAACGATTCTGGGAACGAGAAGTTGAAGTGAACACCCGAAATGATCTGCATTAAGCTCCCATAACGGCGTTTCAAACCCTCTCGGTAGAGCGTTTTCATTCGAGCTGCGTTAGACGATCCGTACTGTGCCAGATTAATATTATCTTCACTGGCGACATAACATGGCATAGAAAGCGGCCACATTTTTTCTTCACCCATTTTAGTTTGAGTAAAGTGATGAATATCTTTCAGTTGTGCCATTAGCTCCGGAACATCATGAGAAACCGGAGTAATGAACTCCAGTAACGACTCTGAAAAGTCCGTGGTAATCCACTGGTTTGTGAACGCTGAGCCCAATCCCTCTGGATGAGGTGTTGTTGCTAGCTGTCCATCCTGACGATAGCGTAACGTTTCACGCTCAACACCGCGTCCAAACTGCTTAAATACTTCCGGGTTTGATGCAACTTTTTCCAGTCGCGCAGCAAAATCAGTCAAAATGAGGTTCGCTTATATTAGGAGCAGGCCACTTGCCATCCGAAGCAAGTGAAAGCTAAGTTATTGATATTTAGTTCATCTAGATAAAGAACCCATGAAAAGTCACTTATCTAGATGTATAGCGGAGAGCACGCCCTCCGCTATTAGATGTGTACTCTATCGAATGATTTCAAGCTCTTCTACGTCTTTCCCCAACTTTTCTAATTGAGGACGAAGTGATTTTGCATCGCCAACCACAATGATTTGGTAGTCATTCGGGTCAAACCACTTCTGTGCGAGAGTGTTAAGCGTCTGCTTGTCCACGGTTTCCACAATCGCATTTCGCTGCTGAAGATAGTCTTTATCAAGGTTGTACTTAAAGATATCACTGATGAGCTCCGCCTTTTGTGTTGGAGTTTCATATTTCAGTGCATCTTTTTGTCCTACTGCCTGGCGCATAAACGTCAATTCATCGTCCGTCATACCAGCTTGAGAGAATTCATTCAGTTCATTCTTCATTTCCATGATCGAAGCAATGGTCGCATCAGCACGCACTTGTGCGGTGAATACAACGGAGCCTGTTTCCGGATTGCCAGAGAAGTAGCCATATGCACCGTAAGTGTAACCTTTGTCTTCACGCAGGTTTTGGTTGATACGGCTGTTAAAGTTACCTGCCAGGTTGAAGTTAGCCAACTGACCCAGGAAGAATTCTCCCGTAGCATCGTATGGCACCCCTTGGCGAACCATCATAACCACACTTTGTGGTGCTCCTGGTTTGTCGACAAGGTGAACTTTTTGCGTTCCCAATGCTGGAATACTTTGCGGCGCATATAGCGGTGCTGCGTCATCCTGCCAGTTAGCCCAGAACGCTAACTGTTGCTCGATATCTTGTTTACTCACATCACCTACCACGGTGATCTGTGCACCTTGTGGGGTGTAGTGTGTTGCGTAAAACTCACGGATATCATTGAGGGTCAGCGCTTCCATTCCGGCTTGCGTACCATCTTTAGGGCGCGCAAAAATGGAATCACCGAAAAGTACCTGGCGACTGGCTTGCGAAGCCATCCAGCTTGGGCTTTGGTGCTCATAAACCAATCCTTCCAGAGCTTGCTGTTTCACGCGTTCAAAATCTTCTTGTTTGAATGCAGGTGATAGCAACATCTCTTCGACGATCTTCAAGGTTGGCGCTAGGTTTTTCTCCAAAGCAGAAACACTGATGTTGGTCGTATATCCTGTTGCATCGACAGAAATAACACTACCGAGCTTATCAAGCTCAGCCTGAATCTCTTCCATGCTGCGTTTGGTTGTACCTTCCTGAAGCATCGAAGCAGTTAACTGTGCCAGCCCTTCTTTACCTTTTTCGACAAAACGAGTGCCTGCTGGCAGGCTGAATTGCATCATAACGGTAGGCGTTTCATTACTCACCGCACCTAATAGTTCAGAGCCGTTGTCGAAGTGCACATCGTATAAGTCCGGCATAGTGGCTTGTACAGGATCACCAATTGGCGGCTGAACGGAGCGATCAAAATTATCGGTAGCTCGGCGGTAAGCAAGCTGATCATCAGTGATCTTTTTGTATTCAGGTAGTGTACGCTCAGGCGTAACAAACGTCGCTGGTTTGACAGCAAGATCGGTTTTACCCGTTGGAACCACACTTAAGGTCACTTTGGATTTACCCTGAATAAAATCACGGTACACTTTATCAACAGAGTCAGGAGTCACAGCTCGAATTTGTTCTAGCTGCTTTTCAATTAAGTCAGGCTGGCCAAAGAAAGTTTCGTTAGAGGCTAACTGTGTCACCTTGCCTTTTACGCTTTCCAACGCAAAAATCGCATCGGCTTCAGCCTTACCGGTAAGCTGTTCGAGACGCTGTTCTGTTACACCTGTGTCAGCAAATTTATTTAAAGACTGCATTACGTCGTCATACAGTTTAGATAAATCGCCTTTGTCGCCAGAGTCTCCCATCGCATAGACAAAGAAGGTACATGCCAGCTCTGCACAGTCGTGGAATGAACCCGCATCAACCGCTTTCTGTGTTTTCACCAGATCTTGATAAAGTAAGCTGTTGGTTCCGCCACCAAGTACTTCGGATAAGGTATCCAGTGACGCTTGGCTTGCTTCACCATCGTAAGTCGTTGGCCACGCAATCATCACCATTGGCTGCTGAATACGGTCTTCTAAAGTAATGTATTTGCTTTCGGTTAGCGTTGCTGGTTGTTTTGCTGCATTCTCAACTTCTGGGCCACGAGGAATAGAGCCAAAGTACTTGTTAACCCAAGCCAGCGTCTTTTCAACATCCAGATCACCACCTATCGTCAGCGTGGCGTTATTTGGGCCATACCATCGCAAGAAAAAGGCTTTCAGATCATTAACATCAACGCGATCTAAATCTTCCACATAACCGATTGTTTGCCATGAGTAAGGGTGGCCTTCTGGATATAACGCTTCTGACATGCGTTCCCAAATCAAACCATATGGACGGTTATCGTAACGTTGAGCACGTTCGTTCTTAACCGTAGAACGCTGAATTTCAAACTTATGCTGTGAAACTGCGTCAAGCAAGAAGCCCATGCGATCAGATTCGAGCCAAAGCATTTTCTCTAGCTGATTGGCTGGTACAGTTTCAAAGTAATTAGTGCGGTCTCGGTTGGTTGTCCCGTTGAGTGTACCACCAGCCTCAGTGATGATTTTGAAATGCTCTTGGTCACCCACGTTCTCTGAGCCTTGGAACATCATGTGCTCGAAGAAGTGTGCAAACCCAGACTTACCGATTTCTTCACGAGCAGAGCCAACATGATAAGTCATATCAACGTGTACCAGCGGATCTGAATCTTCTGGTGCGAGAATGACGGTCAATCCGTTATCAAGCTTGTATTTTTGGTATGGGATTTTAACTTTGCCTTCTTCCGCTTGTGATGACTCTACGAAAGTGATCCCCTCTGGCAGTGAAGAAACAGGGGATTGTGATGCACAACCCGTGATCACGAGCAGTGAACACGCGCCAACCCAAAACATTCTCATGTACTTTCCTTAAAATAATCCGAGATAGATGGCTGCTAGAAGGCTGTATCTAGCGGCCTTTCCAAAAAATATTAACATTACACACGGCAGGAATTTCATCCTTAACCATCCTGCCGCTAAGCACAGCGGGTCACCAACAATAGGTAGCCAACTGAAAAATAAAGCCCAGTAACCATATTTTGATAACCACTTTAACGCGGTATGGCCATGTTTTTCATCCTGGGTTTTATTTGGAATCCATAATCCAAGCCAGTAATTGGTCAAACCGCCAAGGGTATTACCAATCGTAGCTACAGTGATGATGGAAAAGACGGAATATTGATTTAGAGAGAGGGTCGCTATGAGACCAGCCTCAGAGCCACCAGGAAGTAAGGTAGCACTGAGAAAACCTGTCATAAAAAGCACCCACAATGCTGACCCAGAAAACCAAAGCGCGATGTTCTCAAAGTCAGCATTGAATGCTTCTAACATGTCATATCAAGCAAAACCTTGCCTCGAGTGCGCCCAGACTCCACTTGTTCGTGAGCTGCGACAACCTCGTCCATTGGGTAGACATGTTGAACCTCTGTTTTTAGTAAACCTACATCAGCCATATACAGTAAAGAATCCAGCTGCTCTGGCTTAGGCTCAACCAACATACCGTTCGCTTCTAAGCCCAACTGTTTCGCTTGTTCGCAAATCGTCTCAGCAGTAATCGTAGGAATAGTCACAATCCTAGCATTAGGCTTGAGACATTTGAGAGCGTCCAGAGCCGCATCTCCGCCCACTAAATCAATTAAAACATCTATATCTTCAACACGTTCTGACACTGGTCCTAATTGATAGTTCACTGCATGGGCACCAAGTGAGGTGAGATAATCGACATTTCGCTCACTACAAGTTGTAAAAACCTCAGCCTTACTTGCGACAGCCAGTTGCACCGCAATGTGTCCTACGCCACCCGCACCAGCAAGCACTAAAATACGATCGCTTTCTGTGACGTTAGCTTTCTCCAGTGCCTGAGCCGCGGTTTGGCCGGCAAGAGGAAGCACTGCCGCCGACTCCAAAGGAACATTACTTGGTACGTGGCTCAGTTCTGATTCAGGCACAGATACATATTGACTGTATCCGCCACCTCTTACTGGAAAACCAATGAAACCAGCTACCTTATCTCCAACAGCAAATCGGGACGTTTGCTCACCACAAGATACGACTTCGCCTGAAATGTCATATCCCGGAACCCAAGGCAGATTGTCTTTGTTTTGCGCCGCAGCCCAGCCCAGACCTGCACGAGTCTTCACATCAATAGGATTAATGCCAGAAAAAGAAACCTTAACTAACACTTCACCTGACTGTGGTGACGGTGTTGGGGCATGTTGAACCGCAAGTACGCTTGCATCTCCAAATTCAGTGATAACTATTTGTTTGTGTTCCATAAACCATTCCTTGAAAGACAAAAAGGGATGCCGAAGCATCCCTTTGACTATAAACCATTTTGTTTAGCTAAGTTAATGGCTGTAAGCGGATAATTTAATCCTCCGCACAGTCACTGCACGAGTATGTTACCCACACACTAGCCGACCAGTGCAAGCAGAATACCTGCCGCTACTGCAGAGCCAAGAACACCCGCTACGTTAGGACCCATAGCGTGCATCAACAAGAAGTTTTGTGGGTTTGCATCCAAGCCCACTTTGTTCACCACTCGCGCCGCCATTGGTACAGCAGAAACACCAGCCGCGCCGATAAGTGGGTTGATGTCTTCTTTCGAGAACTTGTTGAGTAACTTCGCCATTAGAACGCCAGCTGCTGTGCCGATACTGAAAGCAACCGCACCCAAAGCCAAAATACCAAGCGTTTCCAAGTTTAGGAACTTATCCGCTTGCAACTTAGAGCCAACACCAAGACCAAGGAAGATGGTCACGATATTGATAAGTTCGTTCTGGGCTGTCTTCGATAAACGATCGACAACCCCTGCTTCACGCATCAAGTTACCCAAACAGAACATCCCTACCAGAGGTGTTGCAGATGGCAAAAACAGAATGGTCATCAACAGTACAGCTAGCGGGAAAATAACTTTTTCCCACTTACCGACATGACGCAACTGAGCCATTTTTACCTGACGCTCTTCCTGCGTGGTTAACGCTTTCATGATTGGTGGCTGGATAATCGGCACCAACGCCATGTAGCTATATGCCGCAACCGCAATCGCGCCGAGTAAGTCTGGAGACAGTTTACTTGCCAGGAAAATAGCGGTTGGGCCATCAGCACCACCGATAATCGCAATTGACGATGCGTCTGCCATGGAGAATTCCATGCCCGGTACATAGTTCAGCAAAATCGCACCAAATAGCGTTGCAAAAATACCAAACTGCGCCGCAGCACCTAACCAAAGCGTTTTAGGGTTCGCAATCAACGCGCCAAAGTCCGTCATTGCGCCAACGCCCATAAAGATCAACAGCGGGAATACACCCGACTCAATCCCGATGTGGTAGACGTAGTACAGCAAACCACCCGGCTCGGTGAAACCCGCATTAGGAATGTTAGCTAAAATCGCACCAAAACCAATTGGAAGTAGAAGCAGGGGTTCAAAACCCTTTCGAATCGCCAAAAACAGCAGAGTACAGCCAACCAGCATCATGCAGATTTGGCCAAACTCAAAGTTAGCGATCCCTGTTTCTAACCATAGGGTCATCAATCCGTCCATGATACTCCCTTACGCCAGGCTAAGAAGAGGTGCACCTACCGTCACGGCATCACCTTCTTTCACATTTAACTCCTGAACGATACCACCACGCGCAGCTCGAACTTCCGTTTCCATCTTCATCGCTTCTAAGATCAGTAGCACGTCACCTTCAGCCACTTCAGCACCTGGCTGTACATTGACTTTAAAGATGTTGCCCGCAAGTGGAGCAGGAACTGACTCAGCGGAAGTGTTAGCTGGTACTGCTGGAGCCGCTGCTTTCGCTGGCGCTGCTGAAGGTGTTACCGACGTCAGTTCACCTTGCGGTCCTACTTCTACTTCATAAACTTGTCCGTCAACACGAACACTGTATGTTTCTACGCCGCCTACTGATGCTTGAGCAACTGGTGCCGGAGCAGGTTTAGCAGATTCTAAGGTAGGAGCTGGCTCAAACGCTTCAGGGTTGCCGCGATTTTTCAGGAACTTAAGGCCAACTTGAGGGAATAGCGCGTAAGTTAATACATCATCAACTCTTTCACTTGCCAGCTTGATGCCTTCAGATTTCGCTTTATCCATCAGCTCAACTGTCAGCGCTTCCATTTCTGGCTCTAGTAAATCAGCCGGGCGGCAAGTGATAGGCTCTTTACCTTCCAGAACTTTAGCTTGTAGCTCTGCATTGATTGGCGCAGGCGCTTGACCATATTCGCCCTTCAACAGACCCGCAGTTTCCTTGGTAATGCTCTTGTAGCGCTCGCCAGTCAGTACGTTGATAACAGCCTGAGTGCCGACAATTTGCGAAGTTGGTGTTACCAATGGAATGAAACCAAGATCTTCACGAACACGAGGGATCTCTTCTAGTACTTCATCAAGACGATCGGCAGCGCCCTGCTCTTTAAGCTGGCCTTCCATGTTGGTTAACATGCCACCTGGTACTTGAGCAATCAAAATGCGAGAGTCCACGCCTTTCAATTGACCTTCCCACTTCGCGTATTTCTTACGAACCTCACGGAAGTAAGCAGCAATCGGCTCAATCTCTTCCAGTTTCAGGTTAGTGTCACGCTCTGTACCCTGAAGCATCGCTACCACAGTTTCTGTTGGCGTATGGCCGTAGGTACTACTCATTGATGAAATCGCAGTATCAAGAATGTCGATACCCGCTTCTACCGCTTTAATCGCAGTAGCCGTCGATAGACCCGTAGTTGCATGGCAGTGCAGTGCCAGTGGCACATCACACGATGCTTTGATACGAGTAATCAACTCTTCAGCTTCATAAGGTTTTAGTAGACCTGACATGTCTTTGATACATAAAGAATGGCAGCCTAGGTCTTCCAAACGTTTTGCCAGATCAACCCACGTGTCAGCGTTGTGTACTGGGCTGGTTGTGTAAGACAGCGTGCCTTGTGCGTGAGCGCCAACATCCACGGTTGCTTTAACCGCTTTTTGGAAGTTTCGCACATCATTCATCGCATCAAAAATACGGAAAACATCCATACCATTGGCATGTGCACGCTCAACAAACTTCTCTACTACGTCATCAGCATAATGGCGGTATCCTAAAAGGTTCTGACCACGCAGTAGCATTTGCATTGGTGTGTTTGGCATCGCTTTTTTCAGCTCTCGTAAACGCTCCCACGGATCTTCTCCAAGGAATCGAATACACGAATCAAACGTTGCCCCACCCCACGTCTCTAAAGACCAATAACCAATCTTGTCCAGTTCAGCCGCGATAGGCAGCATATCGTCGATACGCATACGCGTAGCAAACAGTGATTGATGGGCGTCTCTTAGGACCACATCAGTAATAGCTAGTGGTTTAGACATACTCTTAAACTCCTTTTTAATCCTATTTTCGGCTACTTCGCGACAGAGGTGCGATGTTTATGAATCGCAGCCGAGATCGCCGCCACGACTTGTGGACTAACAGCTGAAGAGGTTGATTGATTATTGTTTTTTATTTTAGGTGCAGCGATCGGCTCTAGGACTTCTTCTGGTATGAGTCTCGACATGAGCCGAACGAGATAAACAAGAATAGTGAGGAAAATAAATACAACCGCCATCCCAGTAATCATGAGAGTGGCTGCATCTACTAGCAGGCTTCCTATATTAGTCATGTTGCTTCCTTTCTTTGTCATCCTGACAGGTGCAGGATGTTAATTGTGTCATATCCCGACCCATGGATTATCTCGACTGGTTAAACTTTGTCAATTTTGTTTAAGGAAGGTTGGTAGTAAACCCTACAAATGATTATTCATTCACTACCCAGATCACAGTTCGTATGCAAACAATGCAGGTAATGTGACAATTCAATTCATAAACAGACTAAATCAAAGCACATATAAAAACTGCGATTAGGGCTTCAAAACAGCGATAGGTAAGATCAATAAAAACCAATAACAAACAATGAGATAGTCAATTTTAACATTTTAAAAACATAGAAAAAACAAAGTATTCACAACAAAACAAATGAGGAAGGAAAAGAGGTTAAACAGGGAGAAAACGTCATTTTCAGCGTGAAAACCTTCGCCACAAAACAAATTGGCTATGATAAGCAAGTTTTGAATAAATCAGTAAAAGCTGAAAATCGGACAAACAGAGAGTTTAGTTGAGAGAAAGAGCACAAATGGCAGATACAAAAAAGCCTCGCATAAGCGAGGCTTTGTAATAAGTGGCGCGTCCTGGAGGATTCGAACCTCCGACCGCCTGGTTCGTAGCCAGGTACTCTATCCAGCTGAGCTAAGGACGCGCAGTTTTCGACATCAATGCCTATAGACAGGTTATCAATATCAGGGCATTACCCTTAATAAGTGGCGCGTCCTGGAGGATTCGAACCTCCGACCGCCTGGTTCGTAGCCAGGTACTCTATCCAGCTGAGCTAAGGACGCGCAGTTTTCGACATCAATACCTGTAAACAGGTTATCAATATCAGGGCATTACCCTTAATAAGTGGCGCGTCCTGGAGGATTCGAACCTCCGACCGCCTGGTTCGTAGCCAGGTACTCTATCCAGCTGAGCTAAGGACGCGCAGTTTTCGACATCAATGCCTATAAACAGGTTATCAATATCAGGGCATTACCCTCAATAAGTGGCGCGTCCTGGAGGATTCGAACCTCCGACCGCCTGGTTCGTAGCCAGGTACTCTATCCAGCTGAGCTAAGGACGCGCAGTTTTCGACATCAATGCCTATAAACAGGTTATCAATATCAGGGCATTACCCTCAATAAGTGGCGCGTCCTGGAGGATTCGAACCTCCGACCGCCTGGTTCGTAGCCAGGTACTCTATCCAGCTGAGCTAAGGACGCGCAGTTTTCGATATCAATGCCTGTAAACAGGAAATCAATATCAGGGCATTACCCTCAATAAGTGGCGCGTCCTGGAGGATTCGAACCTCCGACCGCCTGGTTCGTAGCCAGGTACTCTATCCAGCTGAGCTAAGGACGCACACGTTTCGATATCAACTTTAGTCAATATCAGGGCAATACCCTAAATTCTTTTTCAAAAAAGTCAGACTTATTTGAAAGTGGCGCGTCCTGGAGGATTCGAACCTCCGACCGCCTGGTTCGTAGCCAGGTACTCTATCCAGCTGAGCTAAGGACGCACATTTTGTGAAATAAATCACATTACTTTGTTTTAGAACAAAAAAAATTGACTGCTACGTCAATAAATGGCGGTGAGGGAGGGATTCGAACCCTCGATGCGGCTACAAACCACATACTCCCTTAGCAGGGGAGCGCCTTCGGCCTCTCGGCCACCTCACCACATTATTCATACTCGAATACATCATCAAAGAATAATGTAAAAGAATATGGCGCGTCCTGGAGGATTCGAACCTCCGACCGCCTGGTTCGTAGCCAGGTACTCTATCCAGCTGAGCTAAGGACGCACTTTTGTTCTTTGTTTGGATGCTAACTCAAACAAGGCAAGAATGGCGGTGAGGGAGGGATTCGAACCCTCGATGCGGCTACAAACCACATACTCCCTTAGCAGGGGAGCGCCTTCGGCCTCTCGGCCACCTCACCGTCTTGCGGAGGCACATATTACGTTTTACCGAAAATATGTCAAACACTTTCTTTGAAAAAAACCGCAAAAAACACTTAACCGATGCCGATTTAATCAAAGTGACTATTAAACGAACTTTACCACCCTATTATGATGAAAAAAAGAGAGTCTTCTCTGAAAAAATGACATTTATCAGAAACTAAAAAGGCCAGCCCTTCGGCTAGCCTTTTTCATTCAAACTAAGCTCTGTAAACAGATGATACTTAGTAGTTGCCTGAAGCAACGTTACCGTTACCTTTTTCAGCTTGAATGCGCATGTAGATTTCTTCGCGGTGAACTGACACTTCCTTCGGAGCGTTAACGCCGATGCGCACTTGGTTACCTTTAACACCTAGTACAGTTACAGTTACCTCATCACCAATCATCAGTGTTTCGCCTACGCGACGAGTCAAAATTAGCATTCTATGCTCCTTGAGTAATCTCTAAATTTTCTTGCTATCACGCTATTATCCAACAAAAGTTATATTTTCGTAAACTACCTTGTTAGCGAAATCACCCTATTAGGGCATGTTTTTGCTGAATACTTAACGCTTCACTAGACGTAATGTAAGCATCATGAAGAATGTTTGCCGCCATATCCACACAGTCAGGAGATAATACTAGCATCATAGTGAGTGCATTCGTTGCGCAGAAATTGATCGCAATATCTTGCTCAGCCAGCAAATCGCATGCATGCTCGACCAATCCATTGGCCTCAAGCCCTACTGCGGTCAACAGGCTTACCATTTCACTATTACGGATTTTATCGCTGAACACCAGATCGAACTTGGCACATGCATCTTGTTTTATCATGATACCTGTCCGTTCTGTTTCCTCGATCACATTCCAGATATCGATACCTAGCATCTGACATTGCTTTGTAGCACTAGACAAATGTTCTTTATCTACTTCAATAATGGCAAGGTCTCGTTGAATAGCTATACCAGAGATGGCTTGTGTGCCAATCTCTCCCTTAACTAAACTACCTTCATTCACATCGAATGTAGAAAGCACGCGTAGTGGTACATTGTTCTTCCATGCATATTGCACCGAAGGTAAATGTAAAACTTTAGCACCACGGCTTGCCATTGCTTCCATTGAAGGAAAGTCAATCACTGCCATTTTTTGCGCCGTTTTTACTACACGTGGGTCACAAGTATAAATACCATCAACGTCGGTAAAGATTTGACACTCATCAGCACGTAGTGCACCAGCCAGTGTCACTGCGCTCGTATCTGAGCCTCCTCGACCTAATGTGGTGATATCCCCATTTTCATTCACACCCTGAAAACCTGCGACGATAACGACATGCTCTTGTTCAAGCAATGCCATCACTCTCGTAGTATCAATGTGCTTAATCGTTGCGTCATTGTGCTGGTTATCAGTCACAATGTTCGCCTGTGCTCCGGTAAGTGAGCGTGCAGGATGACCCATTTTGTTCAGTGTCATCGCCAACAGTGCCATCGACACTTGCTCACCAGCAGAGAGCAAAACATCAAGTTCTCGGGCTGTAGGAACGCTATCTACCTGTTTAGCTAGGTCCATAAGCCTATTGGTTTCGCCTGACATAGCAGACACAACTACAACAACTTGATTACCATCATTTTTCGCCTTAATGATGTGTTCAGCAACTTGGTGGATTCTTTCAATTGAACCCACAGAGGTTCCGCCAAACTTTTGCACGATAAGGGGCTTTTTCACCAGTCTTCACCTTCCCAAGACCAAAGTCTCATTCGGACCACATACATTCTGTTTATATAAGTGGTAGTTACAAGAAAAACCAAGCAGCTTAGTGGGCCAGCTTAATCTCTGGTCCATTAAACCACTTGGTCAACTTAAAAAAATTACGCCCAATCAAAACAAATTGATTGAGCGTATATTTGTTATTTATAGCTTGTTACAAGCGCTCTTCTAGCCAAGGCTGAACCGTTTTGATTGCTTCTGGAAGTGCCGCCACGTCAGTACCGCCAGCTTGCGCCATATCAGGACGACCGCCGCCTTTACCACCAACCTGCTCTGCTACCATTTTAACTAAATCACCCGCTTTGACTTTGCCAACCAGATCTTTAGTTACACCAGCGATCAAACCAACTTTGTCACCCGTGATGTTAGCCAGAAGTACAACACCAGAACCCATTTGGTTCTTGATGTCATCAACCATAGTACGTAGGTTTTTGCTGTCAGCACCTTCTAGAGCCGCAACCAATACTTTTGTACCGTTAACTTCTACCGCTTTACCCATGATGTTTGCACTTTCTGCCGCAGCCATCTTGTCTTTCAGCTTTTGAATTTCTTTTTCAAGCGCTTTCGATTTTTGCGCAGATTCTGCCAGTTTCTCTTCGTACTTAGCTGTTTGAGCTTCGATCACGTCTAGAGCTGCTTCACCTGTTACCGCTTCAATACGACGAATACCCGCAGCAATACCGCTTTCCGACGTAATCTTGAACAAGCCAATGTCGCCCGTGTTAGATGCGTGGATACCACCACATAGCTCTGTCGAGAAGTCACCCATCGATAGTACGCGAACTTCATCGTCGTATTTCTCACCGAACAATGCCATCGCACCTTTCTGCTTCGCAGACTCGATGTCCATGATATTGGTTTCGATAGCGTGGTTACGACGAATTTGAGCGTTAACCAGACGTTCCACTTCTTTTAGCTCTGCTGCTGTTACCGCTTCAAGGTGTGAGAAGTCAAAACGTAGGTTTTCAGGTCGAACTAGAGAGCCTTTCTGTAGCACGTGCTCACCCAATACGCGACGTAGTGCCTCGTGCAGTAAGTGTGTAGCAGAGTGGTTTAATGAAGTTGCAGCTCGGCGCTCAGCGTCAACGATTGTTGCAACATCATCACCTTTCGCCAGAACGCCTTCAGCCATTACACCGTAATGCGCAATTGCATTACCTAGCTTCTGAGTGTCTTCTACACGGAATACGCCAGACTCTGTGCGAATCTCACCAGCGTCACCGCACTGACCACCTGACTCAGCGTAGAATGGTGTTTCACCTAGTACGATGATTGCTTTATCGCCTGCTGACAGTGATTCAACTTCGTTGCCTTCAACGAACATGGCTTCGACAGAACTTGAACCTTTTGTGCCTGTGTAACCACAGAACTCAGTTTCCGCGTCCACTTTGATTGTCGCGTTGTAGTCTGTACCGAATTGGCCAGCTTCACGAGCACGTTGACGCTGCTCTTCCATTGCTTTCTCAAAACCTTCTTCGTCGATAGTGAACTCACGCTCACGAGCAACGTCGTTAGTTAAATCAGCAGGGAAGCCGTAGGTGTCGTAAAGTTTAAATACTGTTTCACCGTCTAGCTCTTTGCCATCCAGGTTATCTAGCGCTTCGTTCAGGATCGACATACCACGATCAAGCGTACGACCGAAGTTTTCTTCTTCGATACGCAGTACTTTCTCTACAACCGCTTGTTGACGCTTCAGTTCTTCACCAGCAGTACCCATGACTTCTGCAAGTACACCAACCAGTTTGTAGAAGAAAACACCTTGTGCACCAAGCTTGTTACCATGACGAACAGCACGACGGATAATACGGCGTAGAACGTAACCACGACCTTCATTTGAAGGCATCACGCCATCAACGATCAAGAATGAACATGAACGAATATGGTCTGCGATAACACGTAGAGACTGGTTAGACAGGTCTTCGTAACCAACTACTTCAGCAGCTGCTTTGATCAGAGTTTGGAATACGTCGATTTCGTAGTTTGAGTGAACGCCTTGCATGATCGCAGAGATACGCTCAATACCCATACCTGTATCAACAGATGGTTTTGGCAGCGGCTCCATAGTACCGTCGGCATGACGGTTGAACTGCATGAATACGTTGTTCCAGATCTCGATGAAACGGTCACCATCTTCTTCAGGAGTACCAGGGCGACCACCCCAGATTTGCTCACCGTGATCGTAGAAAATTTCAGTACATGGACCACAAGGACCTGTGTCACCCATCTGCCAGAAGTTGTCTGACTCGTATGGTTTACCACCTTTTTTATCACCAATACGGATGATACGGTCTGCTGGAACGCCTACCTTTTTGTTCCAGATATCAAATGCTTCATCATCGGTTTCGTAGATAGTAACCAGTAGACGCTCTTGAGGCAGTTTCAGTACTTGAGTCAAAAATTCCCAAGCGAATGAAATCGCGTCTTCTTTGAAGTAATCACCAAAGCTGAAGTTACCTAGCATCTCGAAGAAAGTATGGTGACGGGCTGTGAAACCTACGTTTTCCAGGTCATTATGTTTACCGCCAGCACGTACACAACGTTGAGCCGTAGTCGCTCGAGTATAGGCTCGTTTTTCCAAGCCTAAGAAGCAATCTTTAAATTGGTTCATACCTGCGTTTGTGAACAGCAGGGTTGGGTCGTTATGTGGTACTAACGATGAACTTTCTACGATTTGGTGTCCTTTGCTTTCAAAGAACTTGAGGAACGAGTTACGAACCTCGTCAGTGCTCATGTACATGCAGCTCTTCCTGAAAATAGTCGAGTTAGAATTTCGCCGTATTGTAGATCAAGCAATCAGCTACGACTAGTTTTCTTACGGAAAAGAGGTCTTAGAGGAATAATTTTGAAGAAAAACAAAAAAAAATGCTGGAGAATCCCGCTCAATCGTGTTCGTCAAAGCTCAGTGCAAAGCTGATTTGGTCAAAGCTGTATCCACGATATTGCATAAAACGCACCTGTTTGGCGTACTCTTTCTGGTCTTTGGCTTTTATGCCTTTGAATTTTTTCTCAGCCGCCATTCTTGCCAGTTCAAACCAGTCTTGTGGCTCTTCCATCATCGCTTCATCGACAACCGATTCCGCTACGCGCTTTTGGGCTAATTCCTGACGGATCCTGCGTTCGCCATGACCTTTATAGACATGTTGGCGAATCTGGCTTTTGGCATAACGCAAATCATCAAGATAATTGTGATCCAGACAAAAATTGATCGCGGCTTCGATATCGGCTTCTTCATACCCTTTCAATGCCAGCTTTTGATATAGCTCGTACTGTCCGTGGTCACGACGGCTCAGTAACTGAATCGCAGCTTCTTTACTTGAAAGAGTTGGCGCTTGACGCTTTTGGTACATGATGATCCTAAACCTATTTTTCCTGTACAGATTTGTTGTTCAGCACTTTAGATATAGCAAATACAACAAAGCCCCGCGTCGCAGGGCTTTTATATCTTTTATTTCAAGTCGAAGTTAAAACTCTTCTTCTTTCTTCTCTGGCATTTCACCGGCTTCAGGTCCCTCAGCTACAGCTGGAGACAAAAGCATCTCACGAAGTTTCTTGTCGATAGTCTGAGCAACTTCTGTATGTTCACGCAGGTAATTACAAGCATTTGCCTTGCCCTGACCGATCTTGTCGCCATTGTAGCTGTACCAAGCGCCTGCTTTTTCAACCAATTTGTGCTTCACGCCTAAGTCTACCAGCTCACCTTCGCGGTTAAAGCCTTGACCGTACATGATCTGCGTGTTTGCTTCTTTAAATGGTGCTGCAATCTTGTTCTTAACTACTTTGATGCGAGTTTCGTTACCCACAACTTCGTCGCCTTCTTTGATTGCGCCAGTACGGCGGATATCAAGACGAACCGATGCGTAGAATTTAAGTGCGTTACCGCCAGTTGTTGTTTCTGGGTTACCGAACATCACACCAATCTTCATACGGATTTGGTTAATGAAGATACACATACAGTTAGACTGCTTCAGGTTACCTGTTAGCTTACGCATCGCTTGAGAAAGCATACGAGCTTGAAGACCCATGTGGCTGTCGCCCATTTCGCCTTCGATTTCTGCTTTTGGAGTCAGTGCTGCAACAGAGTCGACAACCATTACGTCGATGGCACCAGAGCGAGCTAATGCGTCACAGATTTCTAGCGCTTGCTCACCCGTATCAGGCTGAGAAACCAAAAGTGCATCGATATCTACGCCAAGCTTCTTCGCGTAGACAGGATCCAGAGCGTGCTCCGCATCGATAAACGCACAAGTTTTGCCTTCACGCTGTGCTGCAGCAATAAGCTCAAGAGTTAGTGTCGTTTTACCAGAAGATTCCGGACCGTATACTTCGACAATACGACCCATCGGTAAGCCACCAGCACCCAAAGCGATATCAAGAGAAAGAGAACCCGTTGAGATGGTTTCTACGTCCATTGCGCGGTTATCGCCAAGGCGCATGATTGAGCCTTTACCGAATTGTTTTTCAATTTGACCTAGCGCAGCGGCGAGCGCTTTCTGTTTGTTCTCGTCCATTACTTTCTCCGATTTATTCATCTTTTTAGGCGACGAATAGTCATTAAACTTTTCTTGAGCAGTTAATCGCTCAGCAATGAAAGTTATTATACTGTTGATTCATACAGTGTCTATACCTGTATAGAAAAAACTTTGGCTGATCTACGTATAACTTTGCCGCAGAGCTTATCACGTCTGGGCTAACGTACTTTTAAATTTTCTCATCCAAATGCTGATAGATTCGAGTCAGTGCATGAAACACGGCTTGTTCACGAACTGCTGCACGATCACCGTCAAAATGCATGGTTTCAACCAAAAGCCATTGTTGATTATCTGCGAATGCAAAACATACGGTCCCAACGGGCTTTTCTTCGCTGCCACCACCTGGTCCGGCAATACCACTGATCGAGACGCCTATCGTTGCATTCGAATGCTCAAGCGCGCCTTGAACCATTTCAATAACAACGGGTTCACTGACGGCTCCGTGCATTTCCAGTGTCTTTTGCTTAACACCGAGCATCTCCATTTTCGCTTCATTGCTGTAAGTCACAAATGCACGGTCCAGCCAGCCAGAACTGCCAGCAATGTCAGTAATAGCGGCAGCAACACCACCTCCGGTGCAGGATTCCGCGGTCGTCATCACATGTCCATGCAGCTCGAGTAACACACCTAAATCTGCGCTTAATTTTGTTGTTCTTTCCATAGCCAAAATGCCCTTTGTCTCTTTTTACTTGATAGGGATTCACGTATCCTAAGCCGCTCCGGAAATAAACAAAAGAACTTACCTGTGAAAGCTGAACAAAAACACACTCCGATGATGCAGCAATACCTCAAGCTAAAGGCTGAGAACCCTGATATTTTGCTGTTTTACCGCATGGGCGATTTCTACGAGCTCTTCTATGATGATGCTAAGCGAGCCTCTCAACTGCTTGATATCTCATTGACCAAACGTGGTTCATCTGCAGGAGAGCCTATTCCTATGGCGGGTGTGCCATTTCATGCCGTAGAAGGCTATTTGGCCAAACTTGTTCAGCTTGGTGAGTCTGTTGCAATCTGTGAGCAGATCGGTGATCCCGCGACCAGTAAAGGCCCTGTTGAGCGCAAAGTCGTACGCATTGTTACTCCGGGTACCGTCACTGACGAAGCTCTTCTTTCTGAGCGCCTCGATAACTTAATTGCGGCGATTTATCACCACAACGGTAAGTTTGGTTACGCGACGCTGGATGTCACTTCAGGCCGTTTTCAATTAACGGAACCTGAAACCGAAGAGGCAATGGCAGCTGAACTGCAACGCACCGCACCACGTGAGTTACTGTTTCCTGAAGATTTTGAGCCCGTCCATTTGATGTCGAGTCGCAACGGTAACCGTCGTCGTCCGGTATGGGAATTTGAATTAGATACCGCGAAACAACAACTGAATCAGCAATTCGGTACCAAAGATTTGATTGGCTTTGGCGTAGAACACGCAGCACTTGGCTTATGTGCCGCAGGTTGTTTGATCCAGTATGTAAAAGACACCCAGCGTACTGCACTACCACACATTCGTTCTTTGACTTTTGATCGTCAGGATCACTCTGTCATTCTGGATGCCGCCACACGTCGTAACCTCGAAATTACTCAAAACCTTGCAGGCTCGACAGACAATACGTTGGCCGCAGTTCTCGATCACTGTGCAACCCCAATGGGTAGCCGCATGCTCAAGCGTTGGCTCCATCAACCAATGCGCCGCATCGACACATTAAACAATCGCCTCGATGCCATCGGTGAAATTAAAGACCAAAGCCTATTTGCCGATCTTCAGCCCACTTTAAAGCAGATTGGTGATATTGAGCGAATTTTAGCCCGTCTGGCGTTACGATCTGCCCGCCCTCGTGACATGGCTCGTCTGCGTCACGCTATGCAGCAATTGCCAGAGCTAGAAGCCATTACTGCCTCGCTGACTCATCCATACCTCGTGAAGCTGGCTCAGTTTGCAGCACCAATCGATGACGTGTGCGAATTACTCGAACGTGCAATCAAAGAAAACCCTCCTGTTGTGATTCGCGACGGTGGCGTTATCGCCGAGGGATATAATGAAGAGCTGGATGAGTGGCGTAAACTCGCTGATGGCGCAACAGAATACTTAGAAAAACTCGAATCGGACGAACGTGAACGTCATGGCATTGATACACTTAAAGTTGGTTACAACAATGTGCATGGCTTCTACATTCAAGTTAGCCGTGGTCAAAGCCATTTGGTACCGCCACACTATGTGCGTCGCCAAACTCTTAAAAACGCAGAACGCTATATCATTCCTGAGCTGAAAGAACACGAAGACAAAGTGCTTAACTCTAAGTCAAAAGCACTCGCGTTAGAAAAGCAGCTTTGGGAAGGGCTGTTTGATCTGTTGATGCCGAACCTAGAACAGTTACAGAATTTGGCCTCTGCGGTTTCTCAATTGGATGTACTACAAAACCTGGCAGAACGTGCTGATTCACTCGATTACTGCCGTCCGACATTAGTCAAAGAACCAGGTATCCAAATCCAATCAGGTCGCCACCCTGTTGTAGAGCAAGTCACCAGTGACCCATTTATCGCCAACCCAATAGAGCTAAACCCACAGCGTAAGATGTTGATAATTACGGGTCCGAACATGGGTGGTAAATCGACATACATGCGCCAAACTGCATTGATCGCGCTGATGGCTCACATCGGTTCGTACGTTCCAGCTGAATCAGCTCAGATTGGATCGTTAGATCGTATTTTCACTCGTATTGGTGCTTCTGATGACTTAGCCTCCGGGCGATCAACGTTTATGGTGGAAATGACGGAAACGGCGAATATTCTGCACAACGCAACGAAAAACAGCTTAGTACTGATGGATGAAATTGGTCGAGGCACCAGTACTTATGATGGTCTGTCTTTGGCATGGGCAAGCGCAGAATGGCTGGCAACACAAATCGGCGCGATGACACTGTTCGCCACCCATTACTTTGAGCTGACTGAACTACCAAGTCAGTTGCCAAATCTGGCCAACGTCCACTTAGACGCGGTCGAGCATGGAGACAGCATTGCGTTTATGCACGCAGTTCAAGAAGGTGCAGCCAGCAAATCATACGGTCTTGCAGTTGCTGGCTTGGCTGGTGTCCCAAAAACCGTGATCAAAAATGCACGTGCGAAGTTATCTCAACTTGAACAGTTAAGTCATGGTAACGACTCCCCTCGCCCGGGAGCGGTCGATGTGGCGAATCAGCTCAGCCTTATTCCTGAGCCAAGCGAAGTGGAGCAAGCTTTATCAAACATCGATCCCGATGAGATGACGCCTCGCCAGGCACTTGAAGAACTGTATCGTTTGAAAAAAATGCTTTAGCTGTAATTGGATACCCTGCTTAAAACGCAAAAAGGCTATGGTTCACCATAGCCTTTTCTCTTTATGTATGTCGATTAGTCATCTTCGACGTTAAACAAGTTTTCCATATTCAGGCCTTGTTTAATCAATACTTCGCGTAGACGACGTAGACCTTCCACTTGGATCTGGCGAACGCGTTCACGAGTAAGTCCAATTTCACGCCCTACTTCTTCCAGCGTTGAAGGTTCATAACCTAATAAACCAAAACGACGAGCCAACACTTCTTTCTGTTTCGGGTTCAACTCTTCAAGCCAATGGATTAGAGAAGACTTGATATCGTCATCTTGTGTCGAAACTTCAGGGTCAGAATTGTTACCATCTGGAATAATATCAAGTAGTGCTTTTTCACCATCACCACCAATTGGCGTGTCGACAGAACTAATACGCTCATTCAAGCGAAGCATTTTGCTGACATCTTCAACAGGAATATCAAGTTGCGCTGCAATCTCTTCGGCTGTTGGTTCATGATCGAGCTTCTGAGAAAGTTCACGCGCAGTACGCAGATAAATGTTCAGCTCTTTCACAACGTGAATCGGTAAACGAATGGTACGCGTTTGGTTCATCAACGCACGTTCGATCGTTTGTCGAATCCACCATGTTGCATAGGTAGAGAAACGGAAACCGCGTTCTGGGTCGAATTTCTCAACTGCACGGATCAAGCCAAGGTTACCTTCTTCAATAAGGTCCAGAAGGGCCAAGCCGCGGTTGCTGTAACGACGAGAGATCTTTACAACTAAGCGTAAGTTACTTTCGATCATGCGCTTACGAGCAGCTTCGTCGCCACGTAATGCGCGTCGAGCATAAAGCACTTCTTCTTCAGCAGTGAGTAGAGGTGAGAAGCCAATTTCACCTAGATACAATTGGGTGGCATCTAAGCTCTTGCTGCTTGCATCGAATTCTTCACGCGCAGCAGTTTTGCTTTCTGTGGATGATGATTTTCCGAGTTGACTCGCAACGGTCTTCACTGACTCATCGTCAAAATCAAACTCTTCAACTTTGGTTACTGTGTTGCTGATACTCATAACGCCTCCCCCTGGCGAGTTAGCAAGACATGACAACTCAATATGTCGCTAAATGGTTTCGCAAGTTGTTATTCAAAGTTTTACGGTAAATAGCGTTTTGGATTCACTGATTTACCTTGGTAGCGAATTTCAAAGTGCAGTTTGACGGATTTCGAACCAGAACTACCCATGGTTGCGATTTTTTGTCCACTGTTAACACTTTGTCCTTCGGATACCAGCAGCTTGTCATTATGGGCATATGCGCTTAGATAATTGTCATTATGCTTCACTATAATTAGGTTGCCATAACCTCGTAGTGCATTGCCTGAATAAACAACAGTGCCGGCTGCGGTTGAAACGATAGGCTGACCACGCTGTCCTGCGATATCAATACCTTTATTTCCTTGTTCTCCCGCCGAGAAGTTCTTGATTACTCTCCCTTTTGTTGGCCACAACCACTTCGATACGTTCGCATTTTTAGTAGTCGTTGTAGACGGATTTTTCTTCACATTTTGGTTATCTTTTGAACCAACATACTCCTTTGTTTTGGATTGTTCAACCTTCTTTGGAGGCTGTTTTTGCACCACTTTAGGGGTAGCTGGCTGCACTTTTGGGGTAGAGCTTTTACTTGAATCAACAGGCTTGGATACCGTTGATATTTTAGTCACTGGAGCCGGAGTCTTCGCAACTATAGGTGCCACAACGGGTTCCACTTTTTGCCCGAATTTCGGAGCAATATATTTCGGAGCCCAAAGTTTTAGACGCTGACCTGGATAGATAGTGTAAGGTTGAGCAAGCTCATTGTAACGAACGAGGTCATTTACATCCTTATCTGTGACGTATGCTATGAAATAAAGTGTGTCTCCTTTCTTTACTTCATAGTAACTCCCTCTATAGCTGCCTCGCTCAACATTTGAGTAATCTTTTTTTAAGCTAGAAACAGGCGCTGGTGAGTGAGCCGCACAACCGAGAAGTCCTGCAGCTAACATAAAGCTAATACTAGTTCGACGTAATAACTTACTCACCAATCTTTAACCCTTACGCTAAATCACCCGCCACTAAAGGAACGAACCGCACCATCTCCACCACGGTGGAAAGGTACTCGTCGCCTTTACGTTCAATCTTCAATAGTTGTTGTTCCGTTTCTCCAACGGGGATAACCATCCTACCACCGTCTTTCAGCTGCGCCAGAAGTGCTTGGGGAATGACTTCTGCTGCTGCGGTGACAATAATGGCATCGAATGGGCCTTTCGTTTCCCAACCAAGCCACCCATCTCCATGTTTAGTAGAGATATTGTATATATCAAGTTGCTTGAGGCGACGCTTGGCTTCCCACTGTAAAGACTTAATGCGTTCAACGGAGTACACACGCTCGACAAGTTGCGCTAAAACCGCAGTTTGATAACCAGAGCCAGTGCCAATTTCCAAAACGTTACTTGACGGCTCAAGTTCTAATAACTCCGTCATACGTGCAACAATGTAAGGCTGAGAAATAGTTTGTCCCTGACCAATCGGTAACGCATTGTTGTCATAGGCTTGGTGCATCATTGCTTGAGAAACAAACCGTTCTCTCGGCAGGTGATGTATCGCATCCAGAACACGTTGATCTTTAATGCCACTGGCGACGAGATATTCAATCAACCGGTCAGCATGTGGGTTACTCATTACTTCTCTTCCTTCAACCAACTATCCATAGCACGCAGTGATTCATGAGCCGTAAGATCAACTTGCAACGGGGTAATAGAAACCCGACCGCGCTCAATCGCATAAAAGTCAGTACCCTCACCAGCATCTTGCTCTTTTCCTGGAGGACCTAACCAGTAAATATCATGCCCTCGTGGATCTTTCTGCTTTATCATGTTCTCTGCGTGATGACGTGCACCTAAGCGGGTGACTTCAATTTGGCCCAGTTGTTCCAAAGGAAGATCAGGGACATTCACGTTCAACAAGCGGTTGGTTGGAATTGGCATAGCGAGATGTTGTTGTACGAGCTTACGAGCAATTTTTGCCGCAGACTCAAAATGGCGCTTTCCAACCAATGAAAATGCAACAGACTGAACACCGAGAAAGTGCCCTTCCATTGCGGCAGCGACAGTCCCTGAATACAGGACGTCATCACCTAAATTTGCCCCATGATTGATACCAGTCAGAACAAGGTCTGGCAGGTCATCTTTCATTAACTCATTTAAAGCAAAATGAACACAATCCGTCGGTGTTCCCTGAACAGAATATGTGTTTGGTGCAATCTGTGTCACTCGAAGCGGCTGCTCTAAGGTCAGCGAGTTTGAAGCACCAGAACGGTTTCGGTCTGGCGCAACAATTGTCACTTCGGCAATGTCTCTTAATTCATCTGCAAGCGCATGAATTCCCTGAGCATAAACACCGTCGTCATTGCTAATCAGAATTCGCAGTGACTTAGCGTTTGGTGAATCTTGTTCCATTAGTATTCTCTTTCTACTTTTACCTCGTTGACTAACTCACGAACAATGGATGTAGCGAACGAGCCAGCATCTAATGAGAAAGTCAGCGTAATATTGTTACCTTCAACGCTCCAAGCAAGATCTTGTGGCTTTAGTGCAACATTACGGCGATCATGACGCATGCGATTACCACGGATAAGCGCCATCAAGTCAGGCTCTTCATCTAGGAACGGTTGCTCTAATGCCAAAGCATCGGCTTGGGTCGGTAATGCATTATCACCAGCAAGTGCAGCAGTAATAGCCGCGTCTCCATCGATAAACTGAGCTTGCATCGCCGCTATATTGCTCGCATCAACCGTCACGTTACCTGCGGAGGTTTGTGCAACATCACCCTCGACAAACTTGTCGAACATGCCCTGCTCTAAACGCGCAGAAACGATGCGGTTAAAAATCCAAGATCGCGCGGCTGACAGGTACATACTGCGCTTATTTTGATTTCGAGTACGTACGTTTTCACGCCCCCAACGACGGGCTTCTTCCAGGTTATTCCCATCATTGCCAAAGCGCTGAGCACCAAAGTAGTTCGGCACACCAACTTGTTTTATTTTTTCAAGACGACGCTCTACGTCCGCGATGTCTGTCACTTCAGACAAAGTGACGACAAATCCGTTTCCAACCAAATCACCCGGACGTAACTTTTTGTTGTGACGATCCGTTGCCAGAATTTCGATATTAGGGTACTGAGCTAAAAACGCGGAAAAGTCCGGTGTTTCACCTTTTGGTAAATGAACGCTCAACCATTGTTCTGTCACCGCATGGCGGTCTTTTAAGCCAGCCCAGCTCACATCCTTAGATTTAACACCACAAGCTTTAGCTAACTCGTTAGCAACGAAGCTGGTGTTCTCACCCGTTTTACGAATACGCACCATCAAATGCTCCCCTTCGCCAGTAAAGGCAAAGCCGAGATCTTCGCTAACCTGAAAATGTTCTGGTTGCGCTTTGATTTTTGCTGACGCGACAGGCTTACCCGTTAGGTATGCCAATGAAGATAAAATGTCTGACATGATTTAATTCCACTGCTCTTGCAGCATTAGGGAACAAGTTGATTATTGTTGCTTAAACAAAAGAACAACAGCTTCTGTAGCGATGCCTTCTTTACGTCCTGTAAAACCTAGGCGTTCTGTCGTGGTTGCCTTAACGTTTATGTTACTGATATCAGTTTCAAGATCTTGAGCAATGACCGCGCACATTGCTTCTATGTGCGGTGCCATTTTAGGAGCTTGTGCCATGATGGTAATGTCTGCATTACCTAATCGATAACCTTGTTCTTTTACTCTGCGGTAGACATCTTTCAGCAACTCACGGCTATCAGCGCCTTTCCACTTGTCATCAGTATCTGGAAAGTGACGGCCAATATCACCAGCCGCGATTGCACCAAGCAACGCATCGCTCAACGCATGTAAGGCCACATCGCCATCTGAATGTGCGATAAGCCCTTGTTCATAAGGAACAGAGACTCCGCCAATAATAACTGGGCCTTCACCACCAAATTTGTGTACGTCAAAACCGTGACCAATTCGAATCATTTTCTATCCTTACTTATTCACCGCGCTCACGGCTTAAATAAAACTCAGCTAATGCGAGATCTTCTGGTTGAGTAATTTTTATATTGCTCGCATTGCCCTGAACTAAAGCGGGCGCTTCGCCCTTCCACTCCAAAGCGGAGGCTTCATCAGTAATGGCGATGCCTTGTTGTAAAGCGTCGCTCAGAGCATTTTTTAAGGGCTGAGTTTTAAACATTTGTGGGGTTAATGCATGCCACAATGCTTCTCTGTCGACAGTATGATCAATGTTTTGTACTGAATTAGCACGTTTCATCGTATCTCTCACTGGTGAAGCAAGAATGCCGCCAGTAGGATGAACAATACAAACATCAATCAAACGGTCTATATCTGTTAACGTTACGCACGGTCTTGCTGCGTCGTGAACCAGCACCCACTCACTGGCGAGTTCCGTACTCACATAGTTTAGCCCTGAAAGTACAGAATCGGCTCTTTCTTTGCCTCCATCCACACGTATCACGTCGGGATGATTTGCGATAGATAACTCAGGGTAATAAGGATCACCTTCGGTAACCGCCACCACTACTTTAGCGATTTTAGAGTGGGAAAGAAGCTTCTCGACCGTATGCTCTAACACCGCCTTTCCATCAATCAATAAATACTGTTTGGGGCGATCGGCTTTCATTCTGCTACCGACACCAGCTGCTGGCACAATAGCGATATGAGATGGGACAGTATCCAACATCTTACTGGTTTTCCTCACCAACAATTCGGTAGAAAGTTTCACCATCTCGGACTAAGCCAAGCTCATGGCGTGCTCTTTCTTCAATGGCATCAATACCTTGTCTTAGGTCATCAATTTCAGCAAACATTTCATTATTGCGAGCTTGTAGCTTGCTGTTTACTTGTTGCTGTACTTCGATTTCATCTTCTACTGCATAGTAATCAGACACCCCGTTCTTACCGAACCATAGAGTGTATTGAAGTAAGCCAAACAGTAACGTAAGGGCTATAACAAAGATTCGCATATCGTTGCTAACATTCTGTACCGGAAGGAATTAGATAAGATGATATATATAGCATAAATGCGGGATTGCCTCTAGGGCATAAAGGAAGACTCACAGACTCCTCACATGAAAGAGTGTAAAGAAAAGCTTTTGGAACCGTGTTCACATAAAGATTCTTCAGGCAAAAAAATACCCCGCCTAAGCGGGGCATTTAAAAGAACTATAAGATTAAGCTAATAATTAAGCTTGACCTTTAACTTCTTTAAGACCGCTTTCTTGCGAAAAAAGGGGGAGCGCGCTCACCTAGAGCTTCCTCGATACGGATAAGTTGGTTGCTTTCTTTTAGGTATAGCAGCAACACGGTCAGAACGGCTCATTGCTCTTAAGCATCAGCTTTTAAACACCCCCCAATAAACAAAAACCCCCGCCGTAGCGAGGGTTTCAAAAAGCTATTTAGCTAAACTTTATTCAATTAAGAATTAAGCTTGGCCTTTAACTTCTTTAAGACCGTTGAAAGGAGCGCGCTCACCTAGAGCTTCCTCGATACGGATTAGTTGGTTGTACTTAGCAACACGGTCAGAACGGCTCATAGAACCAGTCTTGATTTGACCTGCAGCTGTACCTACCGCTAGGTCAGCGATAGTTGCATCTTCAGTTTCGCCAGAACGGTGAGAGATTACTGCTGTGTAACCTGCGTCTTTAGCCATCTTGATTGCAGCTAGAGTCTCAGTTAGAGAACCGATTTGGTTGAACTTGATAAGGATAGAGTTAGCTACGCCTTTCTCGATACCTTCAGCAAGGATCTTAGTGTTAGTAACGAATAGGTCGTCACCTACTAGTTGAAGCTTGTCACCTAGTAGTTCAGTTTGGTGCTTGAAGCCAGTCCAATCAGACTCGTCTAGACCATCTTCGATAGAAACGATTGGGAATTGGTTAGCGAGCTCAGCTAGGTAGTGGTTGAACTCTTCAGAAGTGAAAGTTTTACCTTCGCCTTTCATGTTGTAGATGCCAGCTTCTTTGTCGAAGAACTCAGATGCTGCACAGTCCATAGCTAGAGTAACGTCTTTACCTAGTTCGTAACCAGCAGCTGCAACAGCTTCTGCGATAACTTCTAGAGCTTCAGCGTTAGACTTAAGGTTAGGAGCGAAACCACCTTCGTCACCAACTGCAGTGCTGTAGCCTTTAGACTTAAGAACTTTAGCTAGGTTGTGGAATACTTCTGCACCGATACGTAGACCTTCTTTAAGAGTTTTAGCGCCAACTGGTTGGATCATGAACTCTTGGATATCAACGTTGTTGTCTGCGTGCTCACCACCGTTGATGATGTTCATCATTGGTAGAGGCATTGAGAATTGACCAGGAGTGCCGTTTAGCTCAGCAATGTGCTCGTATAGAGGCATGCCTTTAGCTGCTGCTGCAGCTTTAGCGTTTGCTAGAGAAACAGCTAGGATAGCGTTAGCACCGAATTTAGATTTGTTTTCAGTACCATCTAGTTCGATCATTACTGCGTCGATTGCAGCTTGATCTTTAGCATCTTTGCCAACTAGAGCTTCAGCGATTGCGCCGTTTACAGCTTCAACAGCTTTAAGAACACCTTTACCTAGGAAACGTGCTTTGTCACCGTCACGTAGCTCAAGAGCTTCGCGAGAACCAGTAGATGCACCAGATGGAGCTGCTGCCATACCTACGAAACCGCCTTCTAGGTGAACTTCAGCTTCTACTGTTGGGTTACCACGTGAGTCGATGATTTCACGACCTAGAACTTTAACGATCTTAGACATTAATGTTTCCTCTCGTTTCAAATATAAATGTCAATTTTAAAGGGCGGCAGCACAACCTTCGCCGCCGCCCGTATCCCTTACTTACTTCTCGAACTCGCCGCGTGAGAATTGACCCGCGGCCTTAACGAAACCTGCAAACAATGGGTGACCATCGCGAGGCGTCGATGTGAATTCTGGGTGGAATTGAGCCGCAACAAACCATGGGTGCTCTGGGTTCTCAATCATTTCCACCAGCTTCTTATCCGCAGACAGGCCAGACACTTTCAGGCCAGCTTTCTCGATTTGCGGACGAAGCACGTTGTTCACTTCGTAACGGTGGCGGTGACGCTCATGGATCGTCGCGCTACCGTATAGTTCGTAAGCTTTTGTTCCTTTCTGTAGGTGACAAAGCTGTGAACCAAGACGCATAGTACCGCCTAGGTCAGACTTTTCAGTACGCTCTTCAACGTTACCTGATTCGTCTACCCATTCTGTGATCAAACCTACCACAGGGTACTTCGTTTCTTTGTTAAATTCTGTTGAATGTGCACCTTCCATACCCGCAACGTTACGCGCGTATTCGATTAGGGCAACTTGCATACCAAGACAAATACCTAGGTAAGGAACCTTGTTCTCACGTGCGTATTGAGCTGCACGGATTTTTCCTTCAACGCCACGATCGCCGAAACCACCAGGAACCAGGATTGCGTCAAGCCCTTCTAAAAGCTCAACACCACGGGTTTCAATATCTTGAGAGTCAACGTACTTGATTGTCACGTTTAGACGGTTCTTCAAGCCTGCGTGTTTAAGCGCTTCGTTTACAGATTTGTAAGCATCTGGTAGTTCGATGTATTTACCTACCATACCAATGGTCACTTCACCAGTTGGGTTTGCTTCTTCGTAAATAACCTGTTCCCACTCAGACAGGTCAGCTTCTGGAGCTGTAATACCAAAGCGTGAGCATACAAGGTCATCTAAACCTTGAGCTTTAATTAGTTGAGGGATCTTGTAGATTGAGTCCACATCCTTCATTGAGATAACTGCTTTTTCTGGAACATTACAGAATAGAGCAATCTTCTTACGTTCGTTCGCTGGGATCATGCGATCGCTACGACAAACTAGAATATCTGGCTGGATACCGATAGATAGCAGCTCTTTTACAGAGTGCTGAGTCGGCTTAGTTTTCACTTCACCCGCTGCGGCTAGGTAAGGAACAAGCGTCAGGTGCATGAACATTGCGTTTTCACGGCCAACTTCGATCGCTAGCTGACGGATCGCTTCCATGAAAGGCAGTGATTCGATATCACCAACAGTACCGCCAACTTCAACAATAGCCACATCGTGACCTTCAGAGCCAGCGATCACGCGATCTTTAATTGCGTTAGTGATATGAGGGATAACCTGAATTGTTGCGCCTAGGTAGTCACCACGACGTTCTTTACGAAGTACGTCGGCATAAACACGACCTGCAGTGAAGTTGTTACGCTTGGTCATCTTGGTGCGGATGAAACGCTCGTAGTGACCAAGGTCAAGGTCAGTCTCTGCGCCATCTTCCGTGACGAACACTTCACCGTGTTGAGTCGGGCTCATTGTGCCTGGATCAACGTTGATGTAAGGGTCAAGCTTCATCATAGTCACTTTAAGACCACGAGCTTCTAGAATAGCCGCAAGAGATGCTGCTGCAATACCTTTACCTAGAGAGGATACAACCCCGCCAGTAACAAAAATGTAATTTGTCGTCATGTTTAACCTGAAATTGGTTGAATGAGGGAAATGGAGTGCTTCTGGACGGGAGATAAATATACCAGAAGCTCCTTACCGCCACAACGTGAAATCTATCACACTGCTATTTTTTATTTTTTGCTTCAAATCAAAGTGAGCAAAGAGAAGACGGGTGCATATTTATCTTCTGAGTCAAACTTGTCTCAAAACCGCTTCCTGTCGATTGACACACACTCTATTCTTCTTTTTTGACTTCATCCCAGAATTTATCCAGCTCAGTCAAAGAGCAATCTTTTAATCCCCTACCCGATTGAGCCACCTTCACCTCTACCTGCTTAAAGCGTCGCGCAAACTTTATATTCGCTTTACCCAAAGCGACCTCTGGGTCCTTACCAAGATGTCGAGCCAGGTTAACCGTAGCAAAAAGCAAATCACCCAGTTCGAGTTCTACTTTCTCATCGTCTGGGTCAACTTGAATCGCTTCTTCCACTACCTCATCGATTTCTTCCTGAACCTTTTCCACAACAGGCCCAAGTGAGTCCCAATCAAATCCGTATTTCGCACATTTTTTCTGAATCTTTGTAGCACGAGAAAGTGCAGGCAAAGAGTTTGGTATTGAGTCTAGAATACTTTCTTCTTGTTTGCCTACTTGTGCTTTTTCTTTCGCTTTTTCTGCTTCCCAATTGGCATTGATGTCAGCATCAGATTCAAACTCCACATCGGAAAAAACATGAGGATGACGACGAGTTAATTTTTCATTTACGGTTTCGACCACGTCTGAAAAATCAAACAGATCCTGCTCTTTTGCCAATTGGCTGTAAAAAATCACCTGAAACAGCAAATCACCCAGCTCTTCTTTTAAATTTGGCCAGTCTCGATTTTGAATCGCATCCACAACTTCATAGGTTTCTTCTATAGTGTGCGGAACAATGGTGTCAAAGCTCTGCTTCAGGTCCCAAGGACACCCTCCCTCCGGATCACGCAACTGCGCCATGATCGCTTCAAGCTGTTCAATTGGATGACTCATATATTTTCCCCTTAAACAAAGAGCTCCCTTAAACAAAGAGTTCCTTTAAATAAAAAGGCGAGCAGCATAACCACTCACCTCTATATGATTTTATTGTTAACTCTCTAAATAGTTGACGTTGTAGCTAGGCGACAAACAAACGAGACGCCTGAGCATGGTTCACCATGTGATGGAGCGAGAAAGCGAAGTTAACGCAGTAAAAATGACAAGTACGACGTGAAAGTTAGCCGAGACGTTTTACAGACATCACATCTCTAATCTGCTCAACACGTTTAGAAACGCGCGACAACGCCTCGATATTGGTCACTTCGAGATCAAAGTCCATGATGGCTAGCTGACGACGGTAATCGACACGGCTCTTCATGCTGGTGACTTTGATTTTCTCATTCGCAAATAGAGTGGTGATGTCTTTCAGCAAACCACCACGCTCCATCGCCTCAACTCGAACGGTAAGAATGTACGAACCGACAAAACCACTACCCCAGACGGTATCAATAATACGTTCTGGTGCGTGATGTCTTAGCTCTTCGAGCTGTTCACAGTCGCTACGGTGTACTGAAATGCCACGACCTTGCGTAATGTAGCCACAGATATCATCACCCGGGATTGGCTGACAACAACGCGCAAGATGCGTCATCAGGTTATCAACCCCTTCCACTACCACCGCATCTTTCTTCGGTCGGCTTTGTGCTGGCGCTTTGTGCTCGGCTTCTTGCAGCTTTTCTAGGGCTTGTTGGTCTTCTTCTTCCGCGGTTGGCTTGTTAACCAGTGCATTGATGTGGTTGATGATCTGATTGATACGTAAGTCACCACTTCCCACACCGACGTACAGCTCATCTGGCGTATTGACGTTGAATCGCTTCAGCGCGTAACGCTCTGCATCTTTCATGGTCGCGCCAATTTTCACCAGCTCGTGCTCTAGGATTTCACGACCTGCCTCTAGGTTCTTCTCGCGGCTTTGCTTGCGGAACCAAGCGTTGATTTTGGCGCGAGCTCGACCTGAATGAACGAAACCTAGTGAAGGGTTTAGCCAGTCACGTGATGGGTTTGGCTCTTTCGAGGTGATGATCTCTACCTGATCGCCCATATGCAACTTATGCGTGAATGGTACGATTCGGCCTCCGACTTTAGCGCCAATACAGCGGTGCCCCACTTCGGAGTGAATATGATAAGCGAAGTCCAATGGTGTCGCGCCCATTGGTAAATCGACAACATCACCACGAGGCGTAAAGGCATAGACGCGATCATCGAAGACCTGACTTCGTAGCTCGTCCAGCATTTCACCAGAATCGGACATCTCTTCTTGCCAATCCAGAAGTTTACGCAGCCAGGTGATTTTTTCATCGTACCCGCTACGTGCGCTCGCGCCTTCTTTGTACTTCCAGTGCGCGGCAACACCGAGCTCCGACTCTTCATGCATTTGCTTGGTTCGGATCTGGATCTCGATGGTCTTCCCTTCAGGGCCAAGGATTACGGTATGGATAGACTGATACCCGTTTGGTTTCGGGTTCGCCACGTAGTCATCAAACTCACTTGGCAAATGCTTATATTTGGTGTGCACAACACCCAACGCGGCATAACAGTCTTGCAGCTTATCGGCGATAATACGCACAGCTCTGACGTCAAATAACTCATCAAACGCCAGACTCTTCTTCTGCATTTTTCGCCAGATACTGTAAATGTGCTTTGGTCGCCCACTCACTTCAGCATTAATGCCACAAGCTTTCATCTCTTCTGTGAGGTCTTCAACAAAGTCTTTGATGTACTGCTCACGAACAATACGACGCTCAGATAACTGCTTCGCGATTTGTTTGTAGGTTTCTGGCTGCTGGTAGCGGAATGCGTAATCTTCGATTTCCCACTTGAGCTGACCGATACCAAGACGGTTCGCTAATGGCGCATAAATGTTGGCACACTCTTTTGCCGCAGCACGACGGACTTCGTCCGGCGCTTTCTTAACTTCAATCAGGTTACAGATGCGTTCTGCCAGCTTGATAACAACGCAGCGGAAATCATCAACCATGGCAAGCAGCATGCGACGCACGTTATCTACCTGAGACGACGCAGCGCCCCCTTCCATGGTGACATTAAGTTGACCGATGGCGGCCATCTCTTCAACGCCATCTATCAGCTTTATGATTTCTTTACTGTATTTTTCTTCCAGCAGTTCTCTCTTGAAAGCACCACTTGAAACCAATGGGAACAGTTGTGCTGCCACTAAGGTAGCTTTATCCATAGACAAGGTGATCAGAATCTCGATCATTTCTCGTCCACGCCACAGCAATAATTCCGCTTGCTCGTGATCTGCCAAAATGTTTTGGCAATCTCTGTACACTTCAATTAAGCGGGATGCTGTGTTTTTCTCTTGCCCCAGGCTAGCCACCCAATGCTCGAGTTCAAACTGTTCGTTTTGATTTAAATGCGCGCTTCTTACCGCAACCATCTCATCGTCCTAATTATTATATTCGTGTGGTTTGACTAACACCGTCCAGATTAGTTCTTTCGCCAGCATAGAGTGCTGACTTTTTGACCCCACCACAAGTAAAGGGCCAACGCCCTATTGCTAGGACTTTTCAAACAAGGCCATGGATTCTAAATGGCTGGTATGCGGGAACATATCGAGCATACCTAGTTTGGTTAATTTGTAGCCTTGTTCAATTAAGCTCTGACTGTCCCTTGCAAGGGTAGCAGGATTACAAGAAACATAAACCACGCGCTGAGCCCCAAGAGCGGAAACTTGATCGATGATCCCGCTCGCTCCGGCACGCGCTGGATCAAGCAGTACTTTATCAAACTTCTCTGCCGCCCAAACCTGACCGTCAAAGTCCTGCTCTAGGTTAGCGTGATAAAATTGTGCGTTGTTGATTTGGTTCAAGGATGCATTATTTGTCGCTTTTTCTACCATTTCAGCGACCCCCTCTATACCCACAACGTGTTTCGCCAACTTAGCGATTGGCAAGCTAAAGTTACCCAGCCCACAGAACAAATCTAACACTCGATCGCTGTCTTGCGGGTCTAACCACTGGATGGCCTGAGCCACCATTTTTTGGTTTACCGCTTGGTTGACCTGAATAAAGTTATTTGGCGTGAAAGGTACCTTCACACCATTTTCCTGATAAAACGGTATCTCGCCTGAAATTAAATCAAGCTGATCAGTTTGCGGCATCAGGTACAGCGTGGCGTTATGACGCTCAGCAAGCTTAACCAAAGCCTCAACTTCCGGCTCAGTCAGATTACTCATGTGGCGCAGCGTAATACAAGGTCCGTTATCTCCTAAGACCAGCTCAACATGACCCAGTTGATCGGGCTTTTTAAATTGTTTTAGCTCTGCGTAAATTTCCGGAAGCAAAACGTTCAGCTGTGGAGCCAACACTGGACAATCGGTCACCTGAGCAATCTGTTTACTTTGTTTTTTTCGAAAACCAAAGTGCAGTTGGCGCGTTTTTTTGTCCACAAACAAGCTCACGCGTGCTCGACGTCGATAGCCTAACTGCTCGCCTAACACTGGCGCATCAAGTTCGATATCACTGCCTGCAAATTTTCGCATGAGCTGACGCAGTGTCTGCTGTTTGTGCGTCAATTGTTGGTCATATTCCAAGTGCTGTAAATCACAGCCACCACACTCATGGTAATGCGGACAGAATGGTTCAGCACGAGTGTCACTTGACTGCAAAATTTTGATCAGCTTACCGCGGGCAAACTTACTTTTCTCTTCCACCAGCTGTGTCACCACTTCCTCACCTGGCAGCGCTCCATCAATAAATAGCGGCTTTTTCTTTAGGTAAGCGATACCCGCGCCATGATGATCCAAACGTTCAACGTGCACCTGCTGGTGACGAGTGTTGAGTTGGGTTTTCTTTTTCGGTTGAAAGATGCGTGCCATGCTCTGTGCCTGATTTGTGTCTAATTGCCCTACGGCTTCACTATTCTTGATTGCAGCCGTTGTGTGATTCGAGTGACTTGATTATGCTTACCGTTTATTCGGTGACGTCACTTCTTTACTCAAGGCATTATCGTGCGCTTGAGAAATAATGCGTTATTTTCCCATATCCAGACTCCGATGTAATTAGATAACATGACCAGATATGGCTTACGAGCACGTGTAATTACACTGACTCTCGCTCCCACTCTCATTATTGGCTTATTGCTGAGCGGCTTTTTCTCATTTAACCGCTATCAGGATCTTGAGAAACAAGTTATCACCACAGGTAATAGCATCATCGAACCGCTAGCGATTGCCAGTGAATCTCACCTACTGACAGAAAGCCGTGAAGCAGTCCGACGCCTTATCAGCTACGCTCACCGCAAAAACTCGAAACTGGTTCGAAGCATTGCCGTCTTCGATGCCCATCATGAACTGTTTGTAACCTCAAACTTCCACCCTAATTTCGAAGCGTTGATGTTTCCGAAAGATAAGCCTATCCCACAGTTGGGAAATTCGGAAATCTACGATAATTACCTGATTTTGCGTGTGCCTATTTTATCTGAAGGGCATTACCTGACGGATCTGTCTAACAAAAGCCAAGCGACCAAAGCCATCGGCTACATTGCTGTGGAGCTGGATCTCTCGTCTCTGCGTCTTCAGCAATATCAGGAAGTCTTCTCAGCATTTTTGGTGCTGATTTTAGGACTCGGTCTTGCCAGTGTATTCGCCTCTCGTTTAATGCATGACGTGACTCAGCCGATCACACACATGAAAAACGTTGTGGACCGTATTCGACGTGGCCACCTGGACGTTCGTATCGAAGGGAAAATGCACGGTGAGCTTGATCAGCTGAAAAATGGTATCAACGCCATGGCCGTCTCACTTTCGGAATACCACGTCGAGATGCAACACAGTATCGATCAGGCTACCTCTGATCTGCGTGAAACATTAGAACAGCTGGAAATCCAGAACGTTGAGTTAGACATCGCGAAGAAACGTGCTCAAGAAGCCGCACGTGTGAAATCAGAGTTCCTGGCCAATATGTCGCACGAACTGCGTACCCCGCTGAACGGCGTGATTGGCTTTACGCGTCAGATGCTCAAAACGCAACTTTCGAATAGTCAGACGGATTACCTGCAAACGATCGAAAAATCGGCAAACAACCTACTGAACATTATTAACGATATCCTCGACTTTTCTAAACTGGAAGCGGGTAAGCTGGCTCTGGAAAACATCCCGTTTGATTTCCGTGAAAGTCTGGAAGAAGTCGTCAACCTTCAAGCAACCAGTGCGCATGAGAAAGGGCTGGAAATCACGCTCAAAGTCGATCCTAAAATTCCACCAGGCTTGGTTGGTGACCCTCTGCGTATCCAACAAATTCTGACTAACCTGGTTGGTAACTCGATCAAGTTTACTGAACGCGGCAACATTGATATCAGTGTGGAAATGCGCTCCCAGTCTGGCGATTCGGTCGAATTGCAATTTATGGTTCGAGATACCGGTATTGGTATTTCAGAGCGTCAGCAAGCGCAGCTCTTCCAGGCATTTAGCCAAGCCGATGCCAGCATCTCTCGCCGTTATGGTGGTACAGGTCTTGGTCTGGTCATTACCCAGAAACTGGTTAGCCAGATGGGGGGAGAAATTAGCCTGACCAGTCGCCTGCACCAGGGTTCTACGTTCTGGTTTACCCTGCGCCTCAACTCGACAGAAATGCCAATGAGCGACCTTATCGAGATTGAACTGCTTACTGGCAAACAGCTGTTATTGGTGGAACCAAACATGCAGGCAGCATCGGTAACGCAGCAAATCCTAAGTCAGGAAGGCATCTTAGTCACTTATCGCTCCTCGTTGCCTGAAGCAAATGAGCACTACGATTACGTGTTACTTAATTTGGCTGCAAACCAGACTTACGATGAACAATCGGTTGAAGCCTGGATAGAACAAGCGAAGCAAATGGCACCAAGCGTGATCATGGGGACGCCAAGTACTGAGCTTGCGCTGGCAGACCAGATTATGAAGGAACATCAAATCCAGTGTTTGACCAAGCCTTTGTCCCGCCGTCGATTACTACAAAGTCTGATCAGCGAACATGTTGAATCGCCTCAGCCATTGAAAGCGCCGATTAAGACGGTAGAAGAAGAACGTTTACCACTGCACGTTCTCGCTGTTGACGATAACCCCGCCAACCTGAAGCTTATATCTGCTTTGCTAAAAGAGCGCGTTGAAACGGTAACCGCATGCAGTAACGGTCAACAAGCCGTGAATCTGGCGACCGAGAAAAAGTACGACATGATATTCATGGACATCCAAATGCCACATATGGATGGGGTGACCGCCTGTAAACATATCAAGCAGATTGAGCTCAACAAAGATACGCCAGTCATTGCGGTAACCGCACATGCGATGGCAGGCGAGCGTGACCGTCTACTCGCAGCGGGTATGGATGATTACCTCACCAAACCAATAGAAGAGCATGTGCTGCAACAAGTTTTGGTTCACTGGAACCCAAATGCTTGCGCGGAAAGCTTCAGAAAAGTCACACCTTCGTATGTTGATGAACAAGAAGGTGAAGCTCTAAATGCAACAGAAAAGGCTCACCAAGATGTCATTATCGATTGGCAAGCCGCGTTGAAACAGAGTGCGAATAAAGAAGATTTGGCCAAAGATATGCTGCGCATGTTAATCGACTTTATCCCAGAAGTGGATGATGTGGTTGCTCAAGCTCTAGAAGAAGAAAACTTTGCCCGTGAAGAGCTTATTCATGTCATTCACAAGCTGCACGGCAGTAGCTCGTATTGCGGCGTGCCAAGGTTAAAATCATTGTGTGCGACGCTGGAGCAAGCACTTCGCTCAGGCGCTGAACTTGACGACATTGAGCCGGAAATGTTTGAGCTACAGGATGAAATGATTAAGGTCACGACCACGGCTAAGCTCTATCTAGAGCAGTAAATGTCCGCTGACTAAAACGACAAAGCCAGAGCAGATGCTCTGGCTTTTTGCTATTTGGTTTCTTTACAAGAAATTCAGACGATTCAGGACTCTAAAATCACGGTCGCAACAGCGTAGTGTCTCTCGTCAGAGATCGAAAGATGAACATGGTTCACCCCCAATTTTTGAGCTATTTGCAGTGCCGTACCAGACAAGGAAATTACCGGCTTCCCCAGATCATCGTTAGTCACGCAAAAGTCGTGAAAGGTCACTCCTTTTGCAATGCCGGTTCCCAGCGCTTTCGATGCCGCTTCTTTGGCTGCAAAACGTTTGGCAAGATAACGCCCTTTTTGCTTTAGCTGTGAAAACTTCAGAATCTCTTCTTCACAAAGAATGCGCAGAGCAAATGACTCGCCAGTGCGATCCAGCGCTTTTTCAATGCGCTCAATTTCCGCGATGTCGGTACCTAAACCTAAAATAGCCATTCGTATGCCTGATTACTTACGAGCTTCGATCATCACAGCTTTCATATCAGCAACCGCTTTCTCTAAGCCATCGAAGACAGCGCGGCCAATGATCGAGTGACCAATGTTCAGTTCGTAGATTTCTGGTAACGCTGCAATAGGGGCAACGTTATGGTAAGTCAAACCATGGCCCGCATTAACGATGATACCCAAATCGTCAGCATAGCTTGCGCCAGCTGCAATTTTTTTCAGTTCCGCTTGCTGCTCTTCCTCAGTTGTCGCATCAGCATAGTGACCAGTGTGAAGTTCAATATAAGGCGCGCCACATTGCTTTGCTGCATCAATCTGTTGACGGTCTGCATCGATAAACAGAGAAACTTTAATACCCGCTTCGGTTAGCTTCTCCGTTGCCGCCTTCACTTTAGCCAGTTGACCAACCACATCCAGGCCACCTTCTGTCGTTAGCTCTTCACGCTTCTCTGGCACTAAACAAACGAATTCAGGTTTGGTTTTCAGAGCAATCTCAACCATTTCATCGGTTACAGCCATCTCTAGGTTCATGCGCGTCTGGATAGTTTCACGCAGAATACGTACATCACGGTCCAAAATATGTCGGCGGTCTTCACGCAAGTGAATCGTGATACCATCAGCACCCGCTCGTTCTGCAATTTCAGCAGCATGAACAGGATCCGGATATTTTGTACCACGTGCATTACGTAAAGTAGCAATATGATCGATATTAACGCCTAAATAGATTGAGCTCATTTTCCATTACTCCGTGCTCTGGGTGTGTGAATAAACAATTCACGACTTTTTAAAGGTTTGCCGCCAAGATACGGCTTTAAGGCTATACGTGTAAAGCGTTTTGCCGCTTTTAACTGCTCTTTAGTGACAAAGCGCCGCTCACTGATTGCAATCAATTCATTACCTAAAAATGTCAGGTTGTCTCGCCTCACGGAAGCAATAAATCCCTTCTGCTCACGATAACGGTAAGTCATGTTCGCTTCGACAGGTTCACCGGTTCCTGCACAGTGCATAAAGTCGACGCCGTACCCCATCGTAGAAAGCAAGGCCAGTTCAAATCGTCGCAGTGCTGGCTCAGGGTTATCACACTGAGCAAGTTCGGTTAATGCATGCAGATAATCGTGAAACAAGGCTGGCATTGGCACTTCTGCCATCAATACACGTCCAATCAATTCATTAACGTACATAGCAGAGTAAAGGTTAATACCTGTTAAGGGTAAGCCAAGGCTGATAGGTTCAGCCTGTCTTAAGGTTTTCATTGACCCTTTGCCTGACCATTTTAGTAACAGTGGAGTGAATGGCTGTAGCGCCCCTTTCAGGTTCGAACGTTTACTACGCGCGCCTTTGGCCATCAATGTGATGCGGCCATACTCCTCACTGAACACATCAAGTATCAAGCTCGATTCACTGTAAGGTCTTCGGTGCAAAACAAAGCAGCGTTGTAAGCCTTCAGAGGACTGGTTACTCATCTATATCGGTGTGCCTAATCGTCTAATTACTGAGTAATAAAAAATAAGGAGCCAAGCGGCTCCTTATTCTAATCGATGTTGGAGCGAAGTGGCTTCGCTTCAAGTTTATAGATCGTCGATGTAACCCAGTGAGCGCAGCGCACGTTCGTCGTCAGCCCAACCAGATTTCACTTTAACCCAAGTTTCGAGATAAACCTTACGACCAAACAACTCTTCCATATCCAGGCGAGCTTCACGGCCGATGGTTTTGATCTTCTCGCCACCTTTCCCGATCACCATTTTCTTCTGGCCGCTACGTTCAACCAGAATCAGTGCATTGATATGGAAGCCATCGGTTTCCGGGTTGTAGTCAAAACGTTCAATTTCCACCGTCACTGAGTAAGGAAGCTCCTCACCCGTGAAACGCATCAGTTTCTCACGAACAATTTCAGATGCCATAAAGCGCTGTGAACGGTCTGTCACGTACTCTTCTGGGAAGTGATGCGTCGCTACTGGTAAGTGGTCGCGTACATGTTTACGCAGTACATCGATGTTCTTGCCTTGCTTCGCTGAGATTGGCACAACGTCGACAAAGTCCATTTTCTTAGACATGTCCGCCATGTGCATCATCACTTCATTACGATCTTGTACGTTGTCGACTTTGTTTACACACAGCACAACAGGGAAGTTCGATTTCTGCAACTTCGTCAGTACCATCTCGTCGTCTTTAGTCCAATGGGTACCATCGACTAAGAAGAACACCAAGTTCACATCACTCAACGAAGAGTTTGCCGCGCGGTTCATCAAACGGTTGATCGCACGCTTTTCTTCAATATGAAGTCCAGGTGTATCGACGTAAATCGCCTGATAGTCACCGTCAGTGTCCACACCCATAATACGGTGGCGTGTGGTTTGCGGCTTGCGAGAGGTAATCGAAATCTTCTGACCCAAGATTTTGTTTAAAAGGGTCGATTTACCTACATTTGGACGACCAACAATGGCGATAAAGCCGCAGTGCTGGTTTTCTGGTGAACTCGTTTCACCATGTGATGCAAAGTATGCATCGATATCGAATTCGTTATCAGCCATTAGTTAATTGCTCAAGTGCTGTTTCCGCTGCCGCCTGTTCTGCCTTGCGGCGGCTGGTGCCTTTACCGATTACAGGTTTATCCACACCTGCGACTTCACACTCAACCGTAAATTCTTGGTTGTGCGCTTCACCTTTAATATTAGTCACTGTGTAAACAGGCAGTGGTTTTCTTCTGCCTTGCAGGAACTCTTGGAGGCGAGTTTTTGGGTCTTTTTGTGATACACCAGGCTTAATGGCTTCCAGGCGAGACTTGTACCAGCTCAGTACAATGCCACGCACTGCTTCAATATCACTATCTAGGTAAATTGCACCAATAATGGCTTCCACCGCATCGGCTAGAATAGAGTCACGGCGAAAGCCACCACTCTTCAATTCACCTGGACCTAATTTTAAATAATCTCCTAGATCGAATTCACGACCCAGTTCCGCCAATGTGTGTCCGCGAACCAAAGTAGCACGCATACGGCTCATGTCACCTTCGTTCACTTTCGGGAAACGATGGTACAGATCATCAGCGATGACAAAACTTAAAATTGAATCGCCCAGAAACTCAAGACGTTCGTTATGCTTACTGTTGGCGCTGCGGTGAGTCAGCGCCAAGTTGATAAGCTCGGCATCTTTAAACTGGTAGCCGAGCTTACGCTCTAGTTTATCAATTGGAGAATTCATACTCTCTCGACATTAATGTTTATTTCTCTATATAGTTGAAGTTGCAGCTAGGCGACAAATAAATTCAGCCCTATGAGCATAGATGTACTATGTAACTAGGGGGGATTTATGCAGTCAACAACGCTGCGACTTCAAATATGACGAGAAGTTAGTGAATACCACCGATGCGGTTAAAACGCACACCCGTTGGAATCCATGAAGGTAGAACGCTATCTGCGCCACGCTCAAACTCGAAGCTGATCCAAATGGCGACAGCTTTGCCGACTAGGTTTGCTTCAGGAACAAAGCCCCAATAACGGCTGTCTGCACTGTTGTCACGGTTATCACCCATCACAAAGTACTGACCTTGTGGTACAACCCATTCTGTTGTTCCGCTACGTGGGAAGTACTGCTCCACATGATTGCGAACAATTGGGTTAACCAAAATATTGTGCTCAACGTTACCCAGTTTTTCATCCAACTGGATCATCGGGATACCATTTGAGCTAAATTGACTCTCTTCGACATTACTCAGTTTAACTGGCTTACAGCTCGATTCACCTTTGCTTTGAATACAAATCTGCTTGTCGTTTGAGTAACGCACGATATCCCCTGGTAGACCAACCACACGCTTGATGTAATCAATGCTAGGGTGAGGAGGATATTTAAACACGACGATATCGCCACGTTCTGGCTTGCCTGTTTCTACCAGCTCAGTACGCCATACGGGATCTTTCAGACCGTAGGCATATTTTTCTACCAGGATGAAATCCCCAACCAGCAAAGTAGGCATCATTGAGCCAGACGGGATTTGAAACGGTTCATAGATAAAAGAACGTAATACGAGTACAAACGCGATCACAGGGAAAATAGAGACGCTGTTTTCAACCCACCAAGGCTGGCGTTCTACTTTTTGCAGGGTGACTGCATCTAAGCCGTTAGCTGTTTGCGCTTCGATCTCTGCGACTTTTGCCTGACGTTTCTTTGCAAACACCAGTTTTTCCAAAAGCCAAACTACACCAGTTACCAAGGTCACGATAACCAGAATCAGTGAGAATGTATTCGCCATTAAATTCCCTTATCTAAAAATGCGAAAGTGAAAGAGCGCTAACTCTTTCACTTAATTTAAGTTCTAACGTCTTATGACCAACAAGAATGGAACAAAGTTCAATTCTAGTCTTTGCCTACGTGAAGAATCGCCAGGAACGCTTCTTGAGGCAGTTCGACGTTACCGATCTGCTTCATACGCTTCTTACCTTCTTTCTGTTTCTTCAGAAGTTTCTTCTTACGGCTCACGTCACCACCGTAACATTTCGCGATAACGTTCTTACGTAGCTGTTTAACCGTCGAACGCGCGATGATGTGGTTACCGATCGCAGCCTGAATCGCGATATCAAACATCTGACGAGGGATGAACTCTTTCATCTTCTCAACCAACTGACGACCACGAGTCTGAGACTGATCTTTGTGTGTGATCATCGCTAGAGCGTCAACCGTGTCACCGTTCAGAAGTACGTCTACGCGAACCATGTTCGACGCTTCAAAGCGCTGGAAGTTGTAATCCAGAGAAGCATAACCGCGAGAAGTCGATTTCAGACGGTCGAAGAAGTCGAGAACCACTTCTGCCATTGGAATATCGTAAGTCACGGCTACTTGGTTACCGTGATAAACCATATCCACCTGAGCACCACGTTTTTCAACACACAGAGTGATAACGTTACCTAGGTATTCAGACGGCACCAGGATATTACAACGTGCGATTGGCTCGCGGATTTCTTCGATGTCGTTTACCGCAGGCAGTTTCGCTGGGCTATCGACATACAGCAAATCACCATCGGTTTTCTCTACTTCGTAGACTACCGTAGGCGCAGTTGTAATTAGGTCTAGATCGTATTCACGCTCTAAACGTTCTTGGATAATTTCCATGTGCAGCATGCCAAGGAAACCACAACGGAAACCAAAGCCCAGAGCTGCAGAGTTTTCTGGCTCGTAGAACAGTGACGCATCATTCAGGCTGAGTTTGCCTAATGCATCACGGAAGTTTTCGTAATCATCCGATGATACAGGGAACAAGCCAGCGTATACCTGAGGTTTTACTTTCTTAAAGCCTGGTAGTGGTTTGTCACTGCCGTTTTTCGCCAGTGTCAGCGTATCACCTACTGGTGCGCCTAGGATGTCTTTAATACCACAAACAACCCAGCCTACTTCGCCAGTATTTAGAACCTCAGTGTCCACTTGCTTAGGTGTGAAGATACCCAAACGGTCTACACCCCAAGTTTGACCTGTGCTCATTACTTTGATCTTGTCGTTCTTCTTCAGTGAACCATTTTTGATTCGCACTAAAGATACTACGCCAAGGTAGTTATCAAACCATGAGTCGATGATCAGCGCTTGTAGCGGTGCGTCTGGATCACCTTCTGGTGCTGGAATCGCTGATACGATGTTTTCTAGTACGTCTTCAACACCCAAGCCTGTTTTCGCAGAACAGCGGGTTGCTTCCATCGCATCGATACCAACGATTTCTTCAATTTCTTCTGCTACACGTTCTGGATCTGCTGCTGGAAGATCGATCTTGTTTAGGATTGGCACAACTTCCAGATCCATTTCGATCGCGGTGTAACAGTTCGCTAGCGTTTGCGCTTCTACACCCTGGCCAGCATCAACCACCAATAGCGCACCTTCACAAGCGGCTAGAGAGCGTGATACTTCGTATGCAAAGTCTACGTGTCCCGGAGTATCGATGAAGTTTAGCTGGTATGTTTCACCGTCTTTAGCGGTGTAGTTTAGCGTCACACTCTGAGATTTAATGGTGATACCACGCTCACGTTCAAGATCCATAGAATCCAGAACCTGTGCGGCCATTTCACGATCGCTCAATCCTCCACAAACTTGGATTAAACGGTCTGATAGGGTCGACTTACCATGGTCGATGTGGGCGATAATCGAAAAGTTACGAATGTGCTTCATAGATTTAGGCTGACTAACTCTTTACAAAATAGGGACAGTAAGAAAGCCATCATCTGATGGCATTTCAATCAAGTTGGCAGATTCTACCGAATTTCGTTAGCGGGCGCACGTAATTTAAAGTACATAAACCCAAGTGACTGAAAGGGGACGGGGTCAGAGCTTACTGGATTGGCTCTCCAAGCACTCGAACTAACGTAACTTGGCGCTGCGATTCATCTTCAAGTGGCTTGGATACACGCTTCGCTAACCAAACGCCACCAGCAGCAAATAGTGCTGAAGAGAGAATAATTACTCCTTCACCACCTGCGATGAGGGGAGCAAACAGTAGATGGCCGAAAAGTGCACCGAGTATCAGACCAAACAGTGGCAGCAGGTACACCGCCATCGCCGATTTAATTAAACTGGATTCAGGGAAACCAATTTCGACGACTTGTCCGACTTGCACGGCTTTTTCTGTGCGCAAATGCCAGGAAAGGCTTTTGTTACCAATGGCTTTCGTGACCACACCAGTGCCACAACTTTTTTGAGACGAGCAGCTGCTGCAACTGGTTTGCTGCTCGCAGCTCAGGTCAATTTCATATCGCTTACCGTGACGCTCAACCCCTGTCACAGTCGCTAGCGCAGTCATCATCGCACGTTACTCATGTTTACTGATTATTGGTTACTTTAAATGTAACAGATTGAGCTATACGTTGCGCGGTTGCAGGAGGAATATCGCCTACGACGGAGATTTCATAATCGCCATTTACGTAGCTGTGCAGCGTTCTGCGACCTTGGCGTACAAGCTGACCTTTCAATGAGTGCTCATCTTTACTCGCTACATAAACCGAGAAATTAAATAACCCATCGGAATACATTTGGCTTTCTACCATTTGATCACTGACCGCCATGCGGTAGCGATTGAGCTCATTAGCCTCAAAACCATCTGGTATCCAACCGACAACCCAGTCGCTGGTGCTTACCTCACCTTTAGGCATGGTAAGAACAGCAGGTAACTGAACATCTTCTAAACCACTCATGAGCTCAGCAATTTTAGTATTCACTGTGTATGAAATCGTACGGTATTGCTCTAGTACTTCGCCATCGCGATCAACAAGATCAGCTCGCAGTGGAAGCTTGCTCTTTTCATCAACCCAAAGGATGTATGAATAGCGTAAGCCATCTTTCGGTACGATACGCAACACCTGAGTAGCAACACCGGCTTCACGAGCTCGACCAACCTGAACATAGTCATAATAGCGATTCAGTTCATCAATGTTGGTATTTAGCATTGGGATGGTCGGTGCAACCATTTTCCCAGATTCTATCGTGAAAGGCTCTGCACCTGTTTCGATGTAGCTGACTTCACTACCACGGAGAATGACTTCACGCACAGGACCGCTGAGATAAATAAGGTGGGCGTATTGCTCTTCACCGTGAGTCGCGTGGCGGTACAGTAAAGGTTCAATACTGTTCTTTTTGATGAGGATATAAGAGAGCTCGTAGCTTAAATTCTTACTTGCCTCGCTCATTTGATGCAATAAAGCCTCCGCTGGTTTATCACCAGCAAAGGCTTGTGAAGACATCATACTGAACAGAGCGCAAGCGCTGATCAGGAATTTATTCATTCAACATCCGGAGTCAGAGTCGCATCTTGCTGAGATGCATCACTGTTAATTCTTAACTGTAATTCGTAGTCTCGCAGCATAGCATGAACACGTTTACGTTGCTCCTGCATATTTGCTTCACCCATAGAACGCTCTACGGATTCACGAGTTAAACTCACAGGTTCTGCGCTACCCGCGAATGGAACGGTTTGCAATACAGGCAACTGTTCAGCTTGAGGCACCGTAGAATCACTTCCACCGTACTGCTGTACACCTAAGATGACGACTAGCGATACACACGCAGCAACGGCAACTTGTCCAAATTGAGTCAACCAACTTGGTAGCTGACGTTTGGCTTTTTGCGGTTCTGGTTGCGACTCTTTAGGTGCATCCGTAATTGATATCACGTTGGCACTATGTGAATCGACAGCACGATGCACTGGTTCATCTTCTAACGCTAACGCCACGCTTTCAGCAATATTCCACTCTGGTTTTGCTGGCGCTTCGCCTCGCATCACATCACCAATCAGGTGATAATTCTGCCAAGCTTTACGGCTCTCTTGATCTTGCCCTAATTCTTGAATTAAAGCCTTATCGATCAATTCTCCATCCATGAGAGCTGAAAGTTTTTCTTTGTCAGCCATTGTTTTCACCATAGTTATTACTTGTACTAGCGTTGTAAAAGAGGTTTGATTTTCTTTTCCACCGCTTCACGAGCACGGAAGATACGTGAGCGTACCGTTCCTACCGGGCAATCCATTACTTCAGCAATTTCCTCATAGCTCAAGCCGTCAAGCTCTCGCAACGTCATTGCTGTTTTTAAATCTTCAGGTAAGGCTTCGATTGCACTGAACACTACCCGTTGCAGTTCTTTGGACAACGTTAAGTTCTCAGGGTTCGAAATTTCTTTAAGTGCACTACCTGTTTCGTAAAATTCAGCATCTTCAGCATCAACATCTGTCGCTGGGGGTCTTCGCCCTTGGGCCACAATGTGATTTTTCGCAGTATTCACTGCAATGCGATACAGCCACGTATAAAACGCACTTTCCCCTCGAAAACTGGGGATAGCTCGGTAAGCCTTGATAAACGCTTCTTGTGCTACATCTGGAACATCGCCAGGATTACTTACGTATCTGGAGATAAGATTACATACCTTGTTCTGATACTTCGTTACCAGCAGGTTGAATGCTTGCTTATCGCCATTCTGAACTCGCTCAATCAATACTTGATCGGTCAGCTGCTCGTTCATTCGAGCGGATACTCCTATTTGTTATGCCCCTACTCTTCTCAGATATGGGTACTATTTCTGCAAAACGTAGTATTGACACCACTGCTTACTTGAGCACTATTGTGACTGCAATGTGAATGAGAAAGTTCCGGGACTTCCCATATTTTTATCATTGTTTTTTCACAGTGTGATGTCATGCGCCAAATCCCTACTCTTCTTAAACTTAAATCTAAGTTTGTCAGGCGAGCAAATTAGGGGGAAATGGGTATAATAATCGCCCTCTGTCCAAATTGTGCTGGGTAGAGCATGGAAAAGCAATGATATTGATAAACTATTACTTATCATTTGCATGGCTGTTGGCTGTCTGAATAACGCGTTGTTAAATAAAGCTCAAAAAATATTCGTATGTAATTTAAGGTCTCCGACCTGGGCATACTTAAAAAGAAGAGTGGCTCAAGTCACCAGAGTAACTGTAATTTAGATGAAACTCCCAACTTAGCCCTTAGTGACGGATGTCACGCTAATGGAAGTGCACATGGTGTGCAAATAATATACAAGATAACGTTGTTGTCTTAGCTTGGGATTATGAAAGTTATATGAACACAAATCGTGAACATGAATGTGATGTGTTAGTGGTAGGGAGTGGAGCCGCAGGTTTGTCGTTGGCTTTGCGTGTCGCAAATCACTGTAAAGTAATGGTTCTTAGTAAAGGGCCACGTAGCGAAGGGGCGACCTATTACGCTCAGGGTGGTATCGCCGCCGTGTTTGATGAGTCTGATACGATTGAATCACACGTTGAAGACACCCAAATCGCAGGCGATGGTATCTGTGATGAAGAGACCGTGAGATTTATCGCTGAGCATTCAAAAGAATGTGTACAGTGGCTCATTGATGGCGGTGTTCCATTCGATCGTGAAGAAGACGACTCCGACGAAGAACCTCGTTACCACTTAACCCGAGAAGGCGGACACAGTTGTCGCCGTATTCTGCACGCTGCGGATGCAACGGGTATGGCGATGCAAACTTCCCTGCAAGATAACGCACACAATCATCCAAACATTCATGTTCTTGAACGACACAATGCGCTTGACCTGATCACGGAAGATAAAATTGGTGGTGACAAAAATAAAGTCATCGGCGCTTATATCTGGAACCGTAACGAAGAGCATGTAGAAACCGTACGTGCAAAATTTGTGGTTCTTGCGACAGGTGGCTCTTCAAAAGTGTACCAATATACATCCAACCCAGACGTTTCATCTGGTGATGGTATTGCCATTGCGTGGCGTGCTGGCTGCCGCGTAGCAAACTTGGAGTTCAACCAATTCCACCCAACTTGTTTGTACCACCCTGAAGCGCGTAACTTCCTGCTTACAGAAGCTCTGCGTGGTGAAGGCGCCTACTTACGCCGCCCTGATGGCTCTCGTTTCATGCCGGATTTTGATGAACGTAAAGAATTAGCCCCGCGTGATGTTGTTGCTCGTGCGATCGACTTTGAAATGAAGCGTCTGGGTGCTGATTGCATGTATCTAGATATTAGCCATAAGCCAGCGGATTTCATTACCAAGCACTTCCCGACCATCTACTCTCGCTTGATGGATCTGGGTATTGATATGACCAAAGAGCCGATTCCTATTGTTCCGGCAGCCCACTACACCTGTGGTGGTGTCATCGTAGACAGAAACGGCAGTACCGATCTTAAAAACTTATATGCGATCGGTGAAGTGAGCTACACCGGCCTTCACGGTGCAAACCGCATGGCGTCTAACTCGCTGTTAGAGTGTGTGGTTTACGCATGGTCTGCGGCAAAAGACATTCTGAAACACCGCTCTGAAGTTGAACTGGCTCCTCAAGTGCCTTGCTGGGACGAAAGCCAGGTAACTAACAGTGATGAAGAAGTCATTATCCAGCATAACTGGCACGAATTGCGTCTGTTTATGTGGGACTACATGGGCATTGTTCGTACGGATAAGCGTTTGGAACGTGCGCTACGACGCATTCAGATGCTTCAGCAAGAAACGCACGAGTACTACAGTAATTTCCGCGTATCCAATAACTTGCTTGAGCTGCGAAACCTACTTCAAGTCGCTGAACTGATGGTACGTTGTGCGATGCAACGCAAAGAAAGTCGCGGCCTGCACTACACACTGGATTACCCAAACCAATTGGAAAACAGTGGACCGACGATTCTAACTCCGGCGAAGCAACTGTCTGATAAATAATATTGGTGACAGTGCTTAATCCAACATATCAACAGGGAGCATCAGCTCCCTGTTTCATTTCCCACTGACGCAATACCAGACTTAACTGACGGTATTGTGTATCGGCGCAGCTATCACGCCATACTGTCACACTATCTCCAGATTGCAGCGTAATAGCGATCTTAAAAGGCAGAGTCGACAAATCGATCCGCTTAATCTGAGTCTGCTTTGATTCAGTTCTTACCGTACCGTTACAATGAAAAGACCAGATACCTTGGCTGGCAGGCGCCACCAAAAGTTGGTCAAAGTGCAGCTTCGCGATCATTAATAACAGATAAATAGATAATACAATTGGGGTATCGGAAAGGGTGACCGCCCAAGTCATAGAGAAAAGAAGAACAAAGCTAATAACTCGGGCAGTATTTGAGGAGGAAAGTGTGAGATCAACGAACTTTACTGAGGTTGTGGGCGACAATTTTATCAACCATTGAAGCGTGGCTCAGGTTCTCACTACGTCCGTGTCCCATAATCCAGGTAAACAGATCAGGGTCATCACACTCAAGCAAAGAAACAAAGTCATGCTGTTCCTGCTCACTCAGCGCATCAAAGCACTCTTCAAAGAACGGCATAATCACCACATCCAGCTCAAGCATACCTCTGCGGCAAGCCCATTTAATACGCGCCTTTTCTTCAGGAGTGTACATTCATTATTCCTTCATAGATGTCTTGTTATAAGTGCGGAGTGTAACAAGGGATATGCTACGCAACTAGTGTACGGGTCACAATACGCGAACCAAACCCCTTGAGAGTACTTGCTTATAATGAAAGCTGACAAATAACGATTCTCGAATTAACATAGCTGAAAAACATCTTCAAAAGGCATTGTAATCATGGAATGGCAAACTCGCTTTTCAGCTCTACCCCTATCAACTCAAGATACTTTACCTGAGCTCTCTATCTCACTGTTGGATAACTTAGGCGTGATCACCATGGTGGGTGATGACAAAAAATCATACTTACAAGGCCAGGTCACCTGCGATGTTGTCTCTCTTGAGAAAGACCAATCAACACTTGGGGCACATTGTGATGCAAAAGGCAAAGTGTGGAGTGTTTTCCGTTTATTCCATCACCAAGATGGCTACGGACTGATCCAACCGAAGTCAGCCCTTGAAATCGAATTAAAAGAAATTAAGAAATACGCTGTATTTTCCAAAGTTACGATCGAAGAATCCAACGACATTATTCTTGGCGTCGCTGGCTCTCAAGCCAATTCGTTTATCGATGGCATCAGCGAAGAGTCTGGTGATGTACGTGCGATTAGCGGCGGCACTGCCGTCAAAGTGGCAGACAACCGCTGGCTTCTGCTATTGACCAGCGATGCAGCTCAATCGATGATTGAAAACAGTGACGCTACACTGACGACACATGAACTTTGGAACCGTTTTGAGATTGAAGCGGCACTACCATTTGTACCAGCAGCGGCGCAAAACGAGCACATTCCACAAGCACTCAACCTGCAAGCACTTGGTGGTATCAGCTTCACTAAAGGTTGTTACACTGGGCAAGAAACCGTAGCACGTGCCAAATACCGCGGTACGAATAAACGTGCGATGTACATCGTGAAAGGCGCAACAGCGACAAACCTCAATGATGAACCCGTCCATCTAGAACGTAGTGTTGGTGAGAACTGGCGCTCAGTAGGCGCTCTGCTGACTCATTACCAGTTTGCCGATAACCAAGCAATTGGCTTGATCGTCTTACCCAATAACTTAGATGACGACACGCGTTTGCGTTTAGTCTCTCAGCCAGAATGTGAATGGACCATCGCCGAACTGCCTTACAGCCTTGATGATGAGTAAACTCATTGAAACCCCTTTAATGCAGTTTTTGGCAGAGCAAAACATCACGTTTCGCTTGCTACCGCATCAAAGACCTTCTACCACCATTGAAGATGCCGCGCAGCAGCGTGGCATTCGCCCTTCTCAAATGGTTAAAGCTATCCTGCTGAGAGATATGGGGAATCTTTATGCACTTGCCTGTGCTCCAGGTGACCGAAGTATTGACCCTAAAAAGGTTCGCTCACTCCTTCAATGCCGACGCATGACTTGTGTCGACCAAGCGGATGTTGAACGCATTACCGGATACAAAATTGGCACCGTGACTCCGCTGTTACTTAAACGTCATATGCCAATCGTTTTTGACCCAAGCCTCTTAAACGAAGGGGAAGTCACGATCAGCAGTGGTGATCGAATGGCAGGCATCGCTTTATCAATCGATGACCTAGTCAAGCTATGTCAGCCTGTCGTCGCGGATATTTGTCGTTGATTTAGACCACGAGCGTAATCGATTACAAGACCAGCCCCCAATACGTGACACAGATCACATCACGCGTAAATTGCTTGAGAATTTTTAATCATTTTTAAAACATAAATAGTCACTAAGAGAAAACTCGTATATGATGCTTGTGTTGGTTGAGTTTTCAACAGGACTTAGCCGACATAAAGTGAATCCGCTGATTTCGATAACAGTCTTTGTTAAGTCAGCAATCCACTTTTGTGTAATGCATCTGTGACTATTCGCCCGCTAAAGCGGGCTTTTTTTTGTATGAACTTTTTCTCAGCCTTCTTACTCTAAGAATAAGTAAACAAGAGAAAATGGAATGAGCGTTAAAAAAGAAACATTTAGCAAACATTCAATTTCCTTCTATTCTTAATCCTGTAACAAAACTATTGCTTAATGCACCACGTACAAAAGAATAAAGAACGAATAACGTTTCTTATTAGGTGAATTTTGGGGTAATCCTCACGCAATTTGAGACATAAAGCCGTCAATTTGCCGAAGACAGCACAAATCTCTAAGTTGTTACATCTCACCTGCACTTAGTAGTATTGCTATCACAATAATTTCGCGTGAAAAACGTAGAATAACCTGAGCTAGGTAAGAAAAAAGGAAAGTAAATATGAGACTGTTTAAGCGCTATACACCAGGTATGATTGCTAAACATATAAGTCGTCTTTTTAAGGGAAGAATTTATATTTACGGGGTCGGTAAATTCGAGTTTGATAACGGAAAACTAATGCTGCCTGAGAAAGCGGAGCAACGTCACTTCAGAGCAGTAAAAGAGATCAACAAAGAAATAATGAAACTCCGATGCGCATATGCTTAGCTAACACTCACTGATTAAAAGGCTGAATGATTCAGCCTTTTTTTGTTCTCAGATAAACATCTATTGACGTGCTAACTCTGGCAGATCACCTTTCAAGCCGAGCGCTCGTTTCATGATCTCATCTTTCGCCCCAGGTAATTGCCCAGCCAGGCTCAAACCAATACCACGTATCAGCTTCTTAGCCGGATTCTCACCAGAGAACAAGTCACGGAAACCTTGCATAGCAGCAATCATTTTAGCCGATTCCGCCTTACGCCAGCGCTCGTAACTGCGAAGGTTACGCTTACTACCAATATCCTGCCCTTGATTCCATAAAGCCAGAACTTCCTGAGCCAAACTTGCTGCATCCAGAAGCCCCAAGTTCACACCTTGGCCAGCAAGTGGATGAATGGTATGCGCAGCGTCACCCACTAATGCTACTCGTTCGACGACAAAGTCTCGTGCATAACGCATTTTAAGCGGAAATGCGGCGCGTGCGCCTACCACCTCACACAAGCCAAGACGTGCATCGAACTCACTGGTTAACGCTTTATTGAATTCATGTTCATCCATAGCAAGTAAATGCTCAGCTCTGTCTGGCTCTGTCGACCAAACAATGGAGCACATATTAGGTTGAGACATTGGTAATAGTGCCAATGGGCCATGTGGAGTAAAAATCTGACGCGCGATATGGTTATGCGGTTCGGCAGTTTTTACATTTGCGACCAACGCGCTATGGCCGTAATCCCAATGAGTAAGCGGAATGTCCATCTGACGACGCAGCCAAGAGTTTGCACCATCCGCACCAACCACTAGTTTGGCCGTCATCGCTTGTCCATTATCCAGTGTTAGCCAGCTTTCTTGCTCACCAACCGCTAATGTAGCGCAACGGGCAGGCATAAACAGCGTCACGTTGTCTTGCTTCTCAACTTGCTCCAACAGTGCCAGTTGAATCACTCTGTTTTCAACAATATGGCCCAGATCAGGCTGCGCCATGCTTTGGGCATCAAACTCTATTTTGGCAAAGCTGTCCTGTTCCCAAACTTCCATGCCATAGTATGGCGACGCTCTGCGCTGTTCAATGCCCTGCCAGGCTCCCAGCTTACGTAATATGGTTTCACTAGAGCGACTCAATGCAGACACGCGCACATCGGGCAGTTCATTCAGTTTATCGTCAGGTACGCTACCTTCAATGACAGCGATTCGCAGATCACTGTCTTTGAATGCGGCGGCAAGCGCCAACCCAACCATTCCTCCGCCGATGATGGCGATATCTACACTTTGCATCATTGCTTTTACTTACCTAGTTTTTAGCTAATTCGTTGCAACCGATCATCGTTTTACTAAGCCAAGAGTGTGGCGTAGAAGTGGCTGCTTAAAAATAGAAAGGTTATCCATCGCGGCTAAAGCGGCATTGCGCCCGATTCGCATCGCGGGTAAATCATTTGAAAAAACATGCACGAGCGAGCTCGTTAACCAGATGGTTTCGCTACGATCGGCTTCACGACGCTGGCTAAAACGCATCAAGCCTTGATAACGCCCAACATCTTCACTCTGCTTAATAACTTCTTCAGCCAGAGACACCACATCACGAATACCCAGATTGAAGCCTTGCCCGGCGATCGGGTGCAGTGTTTGAGCGGCATTACCCACAATTGCAAAACGGTGTGAAATATTCTGCTTACGATGGCGCAGCAATAGCGGGTAACTTGCACGTAGCCCTACTTTCTTAAGGGCACCTAAACGCCAGCCAAAATCCTGCTGTAAGCGTGCAAGAAATTCACTCTCAGAGAGTGCCAAAACGGATTCAGCTTCATCCGGGTGCAAACACCACACCAGCGACATACGATTGTCACTCATCGGCAGCAAAGCGACGGGTCCGTTTTCAGTAAAACGTTCAAACGCACGCCCTTGATGCGGCTCCTGAGTTACGATGTTAGCAATTACAGCCACTTGCTCAAAGTCATGTTCAGACAACTCTAATCCGACTTGCTGGCAGCACTGTGAAACGGCACCATCAGCCGCAACTAACAGTTTAGCTTCTAACTTTTCTCCGCTGCTCAATTCGACCTGAGTATGATCTTGCTCTCGCTCAATATAGGTGACGGAGTCGGGACAGAAAAAATCTATCGAGGCACTGTTTGTAAGTAGCTCTTGGTAAACACGCCCGACATCAGCAAGCTCAACCACATATCCCAGCGCTTCAACCTCAACCTCTTGCTTGGTGATATCGGTCATCCCTGCATGAGAACGGTCAGAAACATGGATATGTTCAATTGGCGTAGCAAAAGGCTCGATGACTGACCAAAGCTGTAAGTGGCGCAGTAGATTAACGGTTCCGTACGATAAGGCGATAGAGCGCGAGTCAAACCCGGGGTGGGAATCCGACTGAGCTTTAAAAGGCTCGACGACAGCAATGCGCAGAGCCGCCTTGGATAAGTGTTCGATCGCCAGTGCCAACGTCGCACCAGCCATAGCACCACCAGCAATGACTACATCATATTGCCTCATGCTTACTTACCTCTGAACAATCTGTAATTAGTGGATCGTTGGTTTGCTGTCACTGCTATTAGGTCGTGCACCAAACTCGGCATGGATAGTCAGAACACACGCTTTAACATGTTCGATCACTTGCTCAAGCAGCTGCGCTTGCTCGCCAAGATCGTCGTCTTCATCAATACCCAACTTGGCAATTTCTTCTAAATCGGCCAACGCTTCCTTTACATCGTCAGAAGCTTTGCCAATCGCAATGCCAGCCAAACCTAAGCCAGAGATAAAGTGGTTAACAAAATCAGACAAACCGTCGGCTAAAGCAAACAAACCTTCTTCACCAGCTTCATCTGGCAGTAACAACGACAGCTCCATTGAAGAGCCGGTAAGCTCACTGACAGAAACTTTGAATACGCTCTGTGCGAACGCTAACGATGTAGCAGGCCAGCCCATGCCGTCGTTAGTGTAATCAAACAGGATTGGTTGCCAGGTTTGATCGTTAATCGCCAATCCACCACTTAGCATGCCGACAAGCAACCCGTGTAACTCTGCCGGGGTAACCGCCAGACTTGCAGATTTTAACTCAGCAGCAATAGATTGGTATTCAGGAAGGGTGATTTCACTCATAGCTTGGCTCATTCTTGCATAAATTTGTTTCGATATATCCTACCATCAAGCCTAGTCGTCCGAAACGACTATCAAATTCATTTTGAACACCATTTGCTCAATTTGCCGAATTCCTGTGTGATCACGTCATCATTTCTCTTTCTGTGATGGGAAATGCTTGAATCTTAATAGCGGTTTTCCTATAGTTTCCTCCTCGGTAGTTGCATAGAGCAACACCTTAGATAGCGCGAATATAGAGTTTATTCATCATGAGCAATCAAGCGATCGACGTTCAAATACTAGGCAAAGTAACTCGAGTGAATTGTCCTGCGGGCCAAGAAGAGTCTCTCGTTGCAGCAGCAAAAGATCTCGATCGACGATTGAAAGAGATGAGCGAACGTACTAAGGTAACCAATGAAATTCAGCTGCTGACTTTTGCCGCGTTGAACATTTGTTATGAATTACAGACCAAGTCATACGAATCGAGCGGGCAACAGCAAGAAATTACTGAGCGAATGGAACAGCTCACTGCGTCTCTAGAGAGCGCATTAAGTAAAGTTACGCAAGGACAGCAGTAAATACAAAATTTACCCTGGGGTGTGCGTCAGCAGGATGTAAGTCCCTGAGCCGATAAGCAATACCTAAGGGTTAGTATTTGGTAACTATTGAGCAAGCTTGGCATGTACCGAGAAGCCTACGGTTATCAGTGCTGATCCGCCTTGAACCAGCTGGTTCAAGGGCCACAATCCTCAACGGCACCCTGGGGTATTCCTCTATGTCAGAACTTTCTCGACAAGACTTTCGTAAATTGATCCGTGAAAAACGTAACGCTCTATGCAGTGACACACAGTTTCAAGCGGCGCTCGACCTAGTCAGTCAATTTTCCCAACTTCCTGAAATCCAGAATTCTCAGCACATTGCTATTTATCTTTCTGCGGATGGTGAACTGGATACCAAGCCCCTTATCGAGTGGCTATGGCAACAAGGGAAATCAATATATCTACCAGTCATCCATCCTTTTTCAAAAGGTCAGTTACTGTTTCTTCAGTACCTGAGTGATGATCAACTCATCTACAACAAATATGGCATTCTTGAGCCAAAGCTCGATATTCGCCACCTTATACCTGTTCGTCAGCTCGATCTTATCTGCACGCCTTTGGTAGGTTTCGACAGTATTGGCCATCGTCTAGGTATGGGCGGTGGATATTACGATCGCACTCTTTCACATTGGTTTGCCAGTGGTGAAGGCGCCACACCTGTAGGTATCGCTCATGACTGCCAGCATGTTGAACGCCTGCCAATTGAAAGCTGGGACATTCCACTGCCTAAGATCGTGACTCCAAGCCGAATCTGGCAATGGGAAAACTAACACTTACCCGCTATAATCACGCCGCAAATGTTAACGAACATCTATTCAGGAGATTGGCATGACTCAAGATGAAATGAAAAAAGCGGCTGGTTGGGCAGCATTAAAATATGTTGAGAAAGGCAGCATTGTCGGTGTAGGCACTGGCTCTACCGTGAATCACTTCATCGATGCACTAGGGACTATCAAAGACGATATCAAAGGTGCAGTCTCTAGCTCTGTAGCTTCGACTGAGCGCCTAAAAGAGCTTGGTATTGAAGTATTTGAGTGTAACGACGTAATTAAGCTAGATGTTTATGTTGATGGCGCGGATGAAATCAACCCAACGCGTGACATGATCAAAGGTGGTGGTGCCGCGTTAACACGTGAAAAAATCGTCGCAGCAATCTCAGAAAAGTTCGTGTGCATTGTGGACGATACAAAAGCAGTAGATGTTCTAGGTCAGTTCCCATTACCTGTAGAAGTTATCCCAATGGCTCGCTCATACGTGGCACGTGAATTGGTTAAACTTGGTGGTGACCCTGCTTACCGCGAAGGCGTAGTGACAGATAACGGCAACGTGATTCTGGATGTACACAACATGCAGATCACTAACCCGAAAGAAATGGAAGATAAGATCAACAGCATCGCGGGCGTTGTCACTAATGGTCTGTTTGCTCATCGTGGTGCGGATGTGGTTATCACAGGCACGCCTCAAGGTGCAAAAATCGAAGAGTAAAAAACCTAGATAATTCACCTATCAGGTTCATTTTTCGGTTATTTCATTACATACGGTGCTGCAAAGCACCGTTTTTCATTCTTTCACCAAATAAAATTATTCCTTATTCCGTAATTTTCTTACCCAAAGCTATTTTTTTTTGTTACTTTATTGAACAGAAGACGCACAAGGAAACGTTTGTCCTCCTACAAAACTATTAATTATCCCCTTTTTAATGGTTTTGCCCAATGTGCGCCATATTAGCCCACCTTTCCATTTTAAGGACGAGAAAAAATGGCCAAAGTTTCGCTGGAAAAAGACAAGATTAAGATCCTCTTACTTGAGGGACTTCACCCTTCTTCAGTTGAAGTTCTTCAAGCTGCTGGTTACACCAACATTGAATACCACAAAGGTTCACTTCCTGAAGAGGAACTGATTGAAGCGGTTAAAGATGTTCACTTCATCGGCATTCGCTCCCGCACTAATCTATCGGAAGAAGTGATCAATGCGGCAAACAAATTGGTTGCTATTGGCTGTTTTTGTATCGGTACTAACCAAGTCGATCTCGACGCGGCTGCAAAACGTGGTGTTCCTGTGTTTAACGCACCTTTCTCAAACACTCGAAGCGTAGCCGAGCTGGTTCTTGGTCAAATTCTATTGCTTCTACGAGGCATTCCTGAAAAGAACGCGCTTGCACATCGCGGCATTTGGAAGAAGAGCGCAGATAACTCTTACGAAGCTCGTGGTAAGCGTCTTGGTATTATCGGTTACGGTCACATCGGTACTCAGCTGGGTATTATCGCTGAAAACCTTGGTATGCGCGTTTACTACTACGACATCGAAAACAAGTTGTCTCTTGGTAATGCCACGCAAGTTCATACCATGAGCGAACTACTGAATAAATGTGATGTTATCTCACTGCATGTTCCAGAAACACCTGAAACGAAGAACATGATGGGTGAAGAAGAGTTTGCTCGCATGAAACCAGGCGCAATCTTTATCAACGCTGCTCGTGGTACCGTTGTTGATATTCCAGCTCTTTGCAGCACGTTAGAAGCAGGTCATCTGGCTGGTGCCGCTATTGATGTATTCCCTGTTGAACCAAAAACAAACGCAGACCCGTTCGAATCTCCACTACAGAAGTTCGACAATGTTATTCTGACTCCACACGTCGGTGGTTCTACGCAAGAAGCGCAAGAAAACATCGGTGTAGAAGTGGCTGGCAAACTAGCGAAATACTCTGACAACGGTTCAACGCTTTCAAGTGTAAACTTCCCTGAAGTATCTCTGCCTGAGCACGGTGGCGAAGTTTCTCGCTTGCTACACATCCACAAAAACCGCCCAGGTATCCTGACTCAGATAAACACTATCTTTGCTGAAGAAGGCATCAACATCGCCGCACAGTACCTGCAAACTGCAGCTGAAATCGGCTACGTGGTTATCGATGTGGAAACTGAACGTTCAGAAGAAGCACTTATCAAGCTGAAAAGTATCGAAGGCACGATTCGTTCTCGTATTCTTCACTAAGAAGCACAGAAACAACAAAGGCAGGGAATTTCCCTGCCTTTTTTATATCTGAAAATAGGGTGCGCCTTATTTCAGCTTGTAGATAACCTCTACCTGATCTCGGATCACCATTGTAGAGTCCTGATAACTATTGGCATTCTGCTTGCCTTCCATCGCCATAGAGCGCATTAAAACTGGCGTTGGGTAAGTGTTGTTATAGTTTACCCGCCAGATATCCCCCAGAGTCTTATCAAAGCCAGAAGCTAAAGAGGCAGCACTTTCTCTGGCATCTTTGATCGCAGCCAAGCGAGCTTTCTGTTGATACTCAGCCTGATTACTCACCTTAAGCTGAATATTATCAACCTGGTTAATACCCGCTTGTATTGCCATATCAAGGTACTGATTAAGGTTGGCTAAATCCTTAACCGTAACGTTAATACTGCGAGAGGCGCGATAACCTACCAGCTCAGCCTTACCCGATTTTGGATAATGGTATTGAGGAGCCAGGTACAGATTCGAACTGGTAATACTGTCTTTAGATAATCCTGCATCTGACAGTTTTTGCAAAAACTCATCGACAGTCGTATCCACCGACAGCTTCGCTTGCTCGGCAGTCATCGTCGTATCCACCACTTTAACAGAAAAAGTCGCCATATCTGGCGTAGCAATTACCTCGCCATAACCTGTTGTCGTTACGTGTGCAAATTCAGGTGTAGTAGCTAGGGCTGAAACACTGGTAAGGCTGAGCAAAGTAGCCAGCAAACACGAATACAGTTTCATTCGACAGATCCATCCATATATAAAAGACATGTCCCAGAGCAAAAATACAGCAGCGAAAACCACTGAAGCCGTCCGGGGGAATACCCAAAAACTTAGAAAGCTTTGAGCATATAATGCTTGATAATAGGAACTTTCGACGATTATCCAACCACCCTCGCCCACTTCTAACACAACTTTGACTGTGTAACTTTGGTGTAATTTTTAACCAAATCAATGCAAGAGGTACGCGTTAACGTCATTGTTATTGCATTCTACTGCGGTAAATGACGTTGAGCATAACCGACGATTGCCTGCGAAATTTCTTGTAATACGCCGGTTTCCAATTGCCAGTGATGCCAGTAAATTCGATAGGTCATCAGGAATCCCGGAGTAATATCAATGAGCGAACCTTGCTCCAATTCATTCGAGATCTGTAAACGGGGAATCAGGCAATACGCAACACCCGCCATCGCCATTTTCAGAAACGCTTCAGAGCTGCTGATATTGTGATGAATCACGCTATCGGGGCGCACATTAAAATGCTTAGTAAGAAAGGCTTTATGTAGATCATCATATTGATCGTACGATACGGCTGGTGCTTTAGAGAGTGTTTTATTGTTTACGCCCTCAGAAAAATAACGTTGATAGAATTCTGGGCTTGCAACACAGACATAATCGATACGTCCTAAATAGTCCGCTCTACAGCCAGGAATGGCCTGAGATTCCAGACTGATGGCTCCTGCAACTTCCCCACTTCTTAGCTTTTCAATAGAGCGCGATTCACCATAAATAGCGAGTTTTAACTCAACTTGACGAGTTTTCATCACATCTTGCAATGCAGGTAACAGCCACGTAGCCAAGCTGTCCGCATTCGTCGCCAACGACAACTGAACCGGGCGTGTAGTGGTGTCATTTTTTAGTTCGGGTAAGATTTCATGTTCCAGCATGCGAACCCGACGATACAACCCGAGCAGCTTCTTGCCTATTGGCGTCGGCTTAGGTGGCTGCTCACGAATCAGCACTGGTTGAGCAAGAAATTTTTCTAACTGTTTAATTCTCTGAGAAATAGCAGATTGAGAGACGTAAAGGCTCTCAGCGGCTCGCTCAAAGCTTCCTTGATAGACGACGGCATCAAGCGCTTCTATCCACTTATAATCCAGCCCTCTCATGAAAGTTTCCCTCTTCATCCATCCTGATAAGTTTTACTAATAATATATTAAAATCATTAATTATACTTATTTTATCAAAGCCTTTATCTTGCTCATCTTCGTGAATTTAATTGCTATTTTTTGAGGTGAACTGTGAGTTTTTGGGTTGTATTGCAAGGGTTTGGATTAGGGGCATCGATGATCATTCCGATTGGCGCGCAAAATGCGTATGTCTTGAATCAAGGCATCAAACGCAACCACCATCTCACCACGGCCACCATCTGTAGCATTTTGGATATGCTGTTTATTTCCCTAGGTATATTCGGTGGTGGCGCGGTTTTATCACAAAATGAAATGCTTCTGACCGCAGTAACGCTCGGTGGTATTGCGTTCCTAAGTGTCTATGGTTATCTATCAATGAGAAGTGCATTCAAGCCAGAAAGTGAATCGGAAACCAAAGGGGAAGTAATAGCTCGTGGTCGTCGCACCGTGATTTTAGGCGCACTTGCAGTTACGGTACTGAATCCACATTTGTACTTAGACACTGTCGTGATTCTTGGTTCTATTGGTGGCCAGTTTGAGGGACATGATCGCATCGCATTTGCACTGGGCACCATGATGGCTTCGTTTGTGTGGTTCTTTACCCTATCTCTGGGCGCGGCAAAACTGGGGCCGACTCTGTCTAAGCCTAAAGTGAAAAAAGGCATAGATATTGGTGTGGCATTGATGATGTTTGCTATCGCCTATGTTCTAGCGAGCGAGTTGCTAGCCAAATACTGGTGATAACTCTCGTTATGCAGAAACTTAATGTAGATAACCTTCTCTACTATGCATAAAAAATATGCATAAAAAAAGCGAGGCAAATTTGCCTCGCTCTCTAAATAGAAATTCGCTTTGATTACGCTTCTACTTTGTTCAGGTGAATATCCATTTGTGGGAATGGAATCTCGATGCCATTTGCATCCAAAGCTTCTTTGATGCCTTGCATTGAGTCAAAGTAAACGCCCCAGTAATCTGCCGTTTTAACCCAAGGGCGAACAACAAAGTTAACTGAAGAATCTGCTAGAGCCAGTACACCGATTGTCATATCTGGATCTTTAAGGATGCGTGGATCTTTTTCTAGTGTTTCACGGATAACTTTCTTAGTTAGTTTCAAATCCGCTTTATAAGAAACACCAATAACCAAATCAACACGGCGAGTCGCGTGACGAGAGTAGTTAGTGATTGCACCGCCAATAACTGAAGAGTTAGGAACTACAACCATTTTGTTATCAGGCGTTTTTAGAATCGTTTGGAAAATTTGAATTGCTTCAACACTACCCGCTACACCACCGATTTCTACATAATCGCCAGACTTAAATGGACGGAATGCAACGATAAGCACGCCTGCCGCAAAGTTTGATAGTGAACCTTGCAGAGCAAGACCAACAGCAAGACCAGCCGCACCGATTACCGCAACTACAGAGGCAGTTTGAACACCTACACGACCAAGAGCAGCGATAAGAACGATAACGAATAGTAAGTAACGAACAAGACCGTGAATAAATTCAACGACAGCCTTATCCATGTTTTTCTTTTCAAGTACTTTAGCTACACTTCCAGCGACTGCTTTAACGATAATATTACCGATAAATAGAATAATCAGTGCTGAAATAATGTTTACACCATATTGAACAAGAAGGTCTGAGTTGTTTGAAAGCCAAGTCTCAGCTTTAGTCAGCCCATCTGTTAATGTGTTATCGATACCCACCGATTCACCTGCCATAATGCTTATCCTCAAATCAAGATATAAAACCAATTGCCGCTTATTTATGAACCTTATTTTTTATAGGTTCTTATCTGTAACAATATCACTATTATAAAACTGAACAGTGTCAGAATTTTGGCACGATATATCAACTTTGACGTTTTGCAAAGTCAGAATTTCGCAAAGAGAAGCAAAACAAGACGTTATCAGAGTTTTCCTATATCTGCCTGTTACAGGTTACGCAATGCTAACCCATTTCGCTACTTTTATTACCTAAATCCAAACATGCAGTATACAAAAAGCAACCTGTTGTATACCAATCATACACAACCAATGCTGCTAGTAAATTATTCAATAACGATCGTAGGGTTTAAAGAGGGGCGTAATAAGACAGACAGCAGGCTGAAGACATAAAAAAACCCGCTCAATGAGCGGGTTTTTAACAACTTTAATTCAATCGAATTATAGTACGTCAACTGCGTTAAGGTCAGCAAATGCTTGCTCAAGACGAGTAACCATTGAAGCTTGACCAGCACGTAGCCATACGCGTGGATCGTAGTACTTCTTGTTTGGCGCGTCTTCGCCAGTTGGGTTACCGATTTGACCTTGTAGGTAATCGTGGTTTTCAGCTTCGTACTTACGGATACCATCCCAAGTTGCCCACTGTGTATCTGTATCGATGTTCATTTTGATAACACCGTAACCGATAGACTCTTGGATTTCTGCTTGAGAAGAACCAGAACCACCGTGGAATACGAAGTTTAGAGAGTTAGCTGGTAGGCCGAACTTCTCAGAAACGTACGCTTGAGAATCACGTAGGATAGTTGGAGTAAGAACAACGTTACCTGGCTTGTAAACGCCGTGTACGTTACCGAAAGATGCTGCGATAGTGAAACGGTGGCTAACTGCACTTAGTTTCTCGTATGCGTAAGCAACGTCTTCTGGAGAAGTGTAAAGCTCAGATGCGTCCATGTCAGAGTTATCTACGCCGTCTTCTTCACCACCAGTACAACCTAGTTCGATCTCTAGAGTCATGTTCATCTTAGCCATACGCTCTAGGTATTTAGCACAGATTTCGATGTTCTCTTCTAGAGACTCTTCAGAAAGGTCGATCATGTGAGAAGAGAATAGAGGCTTACCAGTTTGAGCGAAGTGCTCTTCACCAGCATCTAGTAGACCGTCGATCCAAGGTAGAAGTTTCTTAGCAGCGTGGTCAGTGTGTAGAATTACTGGAACACCGTAAGCTTCAGCTACAGCGTGAACGTATTTAGCACCAGCTACAGCACCAAGGATTTGAGCACCTTGACCTTCAAGTTTCACGCCTTTACCAGCGAAGAAAGCTGCGCCGCCGTTAGAGAACTGAACAACAACTGGAGCTTTAACTTTTGCTGCTGCTTCTAGTACTGCGTTTACAGAGTCAGTACCTACAACGTTTACAGCTGGAAGTGCGAAGTTGTTTTCTTTCGCTACTTCAAAAACTTTCTGAACGTCATCGCCAGAGATAACACCTGGTTTTACGAAGTCGAAGATCTTAGACATGGATTCAATCCTATTTATCTGTCGTTTTTAAACAAAACTTGTTAAGTTGAAAATCTTGCAAACGTTTGCTCACAACAGAGGCTATTCTAGCAGAGTTCCTCTCACGTTGCAGCAAACAACAAAGCGGGAGAATAACTCCCCCGCTTTGCTTTAATTACTTAGCGCGTGCTTCTAGCATTTCTACTGCAGGAAGAACTTTACCTTCTACAAACTCAAGGAAAGCGCCGCCACCAGTAGAGATGTAAGATACGTCAGCTTTGATACCGAACTTGTCGATAGCTGCTAGCGTGTCACCACCACCTGCAACAGAGAAGCCTTCAGAAGTTGCGATAGCTTCAGAGATACCTTTAGTACCAGCTTCGAAGTTTTTGAACTCGAATACACCTACTGGACCATTCCAAAGGATAGTTTTCGCGTTTTTAAGAATCTCAGCTAGTGCCGCTGTTGAGTCAGGGCCAAGGTCGAAGATCATGTCGTCGTCTTGAACTTCAGAAACGTCTTTGATTTCAGCTTCTGCGTTTTCATCGAATGCTTTCGCACATGCAACGTCAGTTGCTACTGGAATTGCACACTCATCCATTAGCTTCTTAGCTGTGTCTACTAGGTCTGCTTCGTATAGAGACTTACCAACGTTGTGGCCCGCAGCTGCGATGAATGTGTTTGCGATACCGCCACCAACAACAAGTTGGTCAGCGATTTTAGATAGAGACTCAAGAACAGTCAGTTTAGTAGAAACTTTTGAACCACCTACGATAGCAACCATTGGACGAGCTGGGTTGTCCATTGCTTTGCCTAGTGCATCTAGTTCGTTTGCTAGTAGAGGACCAGCACAAGCTACAGGAGCATGCATACCAACGCCGTGAGTTGACGCTTGAGCACGGTGAGCCGTACCGAATGCATCCATTACGAATACGTCACATAGTGCTGCGTACTTCTTAGATAGCTCTTCTTCGTTTTTCTTTTCGCCTTTATTGAAGCGAACGTTTTCTAGAACAACAAGTTCACCAGCGTTTAGCTCTAGGCCATCTAGGTAGTCTTTTGCTAGCTTAACTTCGCAATCTAGTGCGTCGTTTAGGTAGTTAACAACAGGTTGTAGAGAGAACTCTTCAGCGTATTCACCTTCAGTTGGGCGACCTAGGTGAGAAGTAACCATTACTTTAGCGCCTGCTTCTAGGCAGTGCTTAATAGTTGGAAGAGATGCGATGATACGTGCATCAGAAGTTACTTTTCCGTCTTTTACTGGCACGTTTAGGTCAGCACGGATAAATACACGTTTACCTGCAAGATCCAGGTCAGTCATCTTGATTACAGACATGTTGTGTCCTCTCAAATATTTAAAAATTAAAGTTTTTGAAAACTCGGCAACCCTGCCAAGCCTGTTAATTCTTCAAACTGGTTATAGAATATGGAGACATTCAATATTTATTTCAAGGTTAAAAATAAATATTTTTCCACTACTGCTTTACGGATTACTTCGCAGCTTGCATTGCTAAAGCGGTATCCAGCATCCGATTAGCAAAGCCCCATTCGTTATCGCACCATACGAGCATTTTTACTAGCTGCCCGTTACTCACTCTTGTTTGAGTTCCATCCACAATCGCACTATGGGGGTCGTGATTAAAATCGATGGAAACGAGTGGCGATTCAGTATAGTCAACAATGTCACGTAATGTACACTGAGATGCGTTAACAATGGTTTGATTTACGTCATTAACTTTCACATTTGTACTAATTGTGACACTTAAATCCATTGCAGTAACGTTAACTGTCGGAACGCGAACGGAAATAGCTTCAAATTTGTTAGAAAATTTCGGGAAGATTCTTTCAATCCCCTTATGCAACTTAGTGTCAACGGGAATGATAGATTGGCTTGCAGCACGGGTACGACGTAAATCGCTATGGTAAGCGTCGATGACCTGTTGATCGTTCATGGATGAATGGATAGTCGTAATGGTGCCAGACTCAATTCCGAATGCTTCATCTAAGACTTTGATGATAGGAACGATACAGTTTGTCGTACAGGAACCATTAGAAACAACGACATGTTCATCTTTAAGGGTTTCGTGGTTTACACCGTAGATAATGGTGTTATCGATGTCGGCTGCCCCAGGGTGGGAAAACAGTACTTTTTTAGCACCCGCTTCTATATGCGCTAAGCCGTCAGCTTTACAGCCATAGACACCCGTACAATCTAATACGATGTCAACTTCGAGGTCACGCCAAGGAAGAAGTTCAATGTCGGCTAGGTGTAAGATACGGATAGCATCATATTCGCCAGCATCTTGATGGCATGAGTTGTGGTGAACATATAAGTGCTCTTGGTCATGAGAGATCTTTTTGCCAAAACGGCCATGACTGGTGTCATATTGAAGTAAGTGCGCCATCGCTTCAGGCTGAGCCAGCTCATTTACCGCTACAACCTTAATCTGCTGATGTTTGCCGCTTTCGTACACAGCTCGCAGAACATTACGACCTATACGCCCAAATCCATTGATCGCAACCTTTAGCATTTATCCTTCGCCCTACCAATAATTCGTGTCACAGATAGTACCCGATGAGAAACAAAAACGCATTAAGTATGTGCCTTTTACCGACACTATGGGTATAAAAAAGCCGAGCATCGCTGCTCGGCTTTTCATTAACGTATTTAATTACGCTAATAGCTCTTTTGCAGTATTCACAACGTTTTCAGTAGTGAAACCGAACATCTTGAACAGTTCGCCTGCTGGTGCAGATTCACCGAAGGTAGTCATACCGATGATCTTGCCACCGAAACCTACGTACTTGTACCAGAAGTCTGCGATGCCCGCTTCGATAGCGATACGCGCTGTAACGTCTGATGGCAGTACTGCTTCACGGTAAGCTGCGTCTTGTTTGTCGAATGCATCTGTTGATGGCATTGAAACAACACGTACTTGCTTGCCTTCTGCAGTTAGTTGCGCTGCTGCTTCAACCGCTAGCTCAACTTCTGAACCTGTTGCGATAAGGATAAGCTCTGGCTTGCCTTCGCAATCTTTCAGGATGTAAGCACCTTTCGCAATGTCTGCTACTTGCTCTGCAGTACGCTCTTGTTGTGCTAGGTTCTGACGAGAGAAGATAAGTGCTGTTGGTGCATCTTTACGCTCGATAGCCAGTTTCCAAGCCACTGCTGATTCAACCTGGTCACATGGACGCCATGTGCTCATGTTCGGAGTCAGACGTAGAGAAGCCATTTGCTCAACGGGTTGGTGAGTTGGGCCATCTTCGCCAAGACCGATAGAATCGTGCGTGTAAACCTGGATGTTCTGAACTTTCATTAGAGCAGCCATACGCATTGCGTTGCGAGCGTATTCCATGAACATCAGGAATGTCGCACCGTAAGGAACGAAACCGCCGTGCAGTGCGATACCGTTCATGATCGCTGTCATGCCGAACTCACGCACACCGTAGTGGATGTAGTTACCTGAGAAGTCATTCGCTTCAAGAGACTTAGAGCCAGACCACATAGTCAGGTTAGAAGGTGCAAGGTCAGCAGAGCCGCCCATGAATTCTGGAAGCATTTGACCAAACGCTTCTAGCGCATTTTGAGAGGCTTTACGTGACGCAATGTTTGCTGGGTTTGATTGAAGGTCAGCAATGATTTGGTTCGCTTTCTCTTCCCACTCTGCAGGTAGCTCGCCGTTTAGACGACGCTTCAGTTCTGCTGCTTCTGCTGGGTAAGCCGCAGCGTAAGCATCAAATTTCTCGTTCCAAGCCGCTTCTTTAGCTGCGCCAGCTTCTTTTGCATCCCACTCTGCGTATACGTCTGCTGGGATTTCAAATGGACCGAATTCCCAACCAAGGTACTCGCGTGCCGCTTGAACTTCGTCTTGACCTAGCGGAGCACCATGACAGTCGTGTGAACCAGACTTGTTAGGAGAACCGAAACCGATGATCGTCTTAGTACAGATTAATGTAGGACGAGGGTCTGCTTTAGCCGCTTCAATTGCAGCATTGATCGCTTCAGGATCGTGACCGTCTACTGCAGGGATTACGTGCCAGCCGTACGCTTCAAAACGCTTAGGTGTATCGTCAGAGAACCAACCTTCAACGTGACCATCGATAGAGATGCCGTTGTCATCCCAGAACGCGATCAGTTTGCCAAGGCCTAGTGTGCCCGCCAAAGAACAAGCTTCGTGCGAGATACCTTCCATCAGACAGCCATCACCTAAGAATGCATAAGTGAAGTGGTCAACGATGTCGTGGCCTTCTTTGTTGAACTGTGCAGCAAGTGCTTTTTCAGCCATTGCCATACCAACTGCGTTAGTAATGCCTTGACCTAGAGGACCTGTTGTTGTCTCGATACCTGGTGCATAACCGTACTCTGGGTGACCCGGAGTTTTTGAATGAAGCTGACGGAAGTTTTTCAGATCGTCGATTGATAGCTCATAACCCGTTAGGTGAAGTAGAGAGTAAATCAACATTGAGCCATGGCCGTTTGAAAGTACAAAACGGTCACGATCAGCCCATTCTGGGTTAGATGGGTTGTGGTTTAGGTGAGAGCGCCAAAGAACTTCAGCGATATCAGCCATACCCATAGGTGCACCTGGGTGACCTGAGTTAGCTTGTTGAACACCATCCATGCTTAGAGCACGGATTGCATTGGCAAGATGTTTACGAGACGACATGTCTGCTCCTGAGTACGTTAAGCGAAACGAAAAAATTGGTCATAATTCTCTCAAAGCCCCTCAGGGTGTGCAAACGATTTCCACCCCAAAACCTCACAAATATTGCATCTGTGAATTTAAATCCCCTGAAACTCCCAAAATAATAAATAACTCACGCAAACGTTTAGTTGTGACAAAAACCAAAAAAGAGCTTGTAATTCGAGCAATCAAACTTAGAATAGCCGTCTAGATGTAGATACACCTGCATATATTAGTATTATTTTGCGCTGGAGCGTTTATCATGCTCCAGTTTTAAACCAGATATAGTGGAGCTAACATGGCTAAGCACCTGTTTACTTCTGAGTCAGTATCAGAAGGTCATCCAGATAAAATTGCAGACCAGATTTCTGATGCGGTTCTTGACGCGATTCTAGAGCAAGATCCAAAGGCTCGTGTTGCATGTGAGACTTACGTTAAAACCGGTATGGTAATGGTGGGTGGTGAAATCACGACTTCAGCATGGGTTGACATTGAAGAGCTAACTCGTGAAACCGTTCGTGAAATCGGCTACGTACACTCAGATATGGGTTTTGATGCGAACTCTTGTGCAGTACTAAACACAATTGGTAAACAGTCACCAGATATCAACCAAGGTGTTGATAAAGCGGATCCAAAAGAGCAAGGCGCCGGTGACCAAGGCATCATGTTCGGTTACGCATGTAACGAAACTGAAGTTTTAATGCCAGCTCCAATTACTTACTCTCACCGTCTTGTTGAAAAACAAGCAGAAGTACGTAAGAACGGTACACTTCCTTGGTTACGTCCAGATGCGAAATCTCAGGTAACGTTCCAATACGACCAAGGTAAGATCGTAGGTATCGATGCTGTTGTTCTATCAACTCAGCACTGTGATTCAATCTCAACTCCTGAACTGCGTGAAGCGGTAATGGAAGAGATTATCAAGCCAGTTCTACCTTCAGAGTGGATCAACAAAGAGACTAACTTCTTCATCAACCCAACTGGCCGTTTCGTAATCGGTGGTCCAATGGGTGACTGTGGTCTGACTGGTCGTAAGATTATCGTAGATACTTACGGCGGTGCGGCTCGTCACGGTGGTGGTGCGTTCTCAGGTAAAGATCCATCAAAAGTTGACCGTAGTGCAGCATACGCAGCGCGTTACGTAGCGAAAAACATCGTTGCAGCTGGTATGGCTGACCGTTGTGAAATCCAACTTTCTTACGCTATCGGTGTGGCGGATCCAACGTCAATCATGGTGGAAACGTTTGGTACTGAGAAAGTATCTCACGACATCATCATCGAAGCAGTACGTCAGTTCTTCGACCTACGTCCATACGGTCTACAAGAAATGCTTAACCTTCTGCAGCCAATCTACAAGAAGACAGCAGCATACGGCCACTTTGGTCGTGAAGAGTTCCCATGGGAAGCGACTGATAAAGCAGCACTTCTTCGCGAATTCGCTGGCATCAAGTAATCGAGCTTGCTCTGAATTTCCAAAGCCCTCGCCTTATGGTGGGGGCTTTTTGTTTCCCCCTACTCCCCTCCTTCTCTATCCTCCAGCCCCACCCGCCAAGAACAAATTTTAAGCAAATAGTTGTAAATTCCCTCAACTCCGCCAATAGTTAAAATATTGTTAAATTGCGTTTCCGTAACAACGTGGATGTAAGCTAGTTTGACGACAGCAACCTTGGGGAAAACGTTAGCTAAACATCCTTTATGCTTTTAAAACTTATAGGGGTTAGTACCAATCCAAGTAAGCAAATGGTCAGGAATAGCGTAGTAAAAACGCCTGAAATTAACGCGTAATGTTTTGATAAAAAATTATTTTTTAGTCAAACATTGTCGCGGAATTATCGAGTATTTGAACGCGTTAGAATGAACAATTATTTACTCCGATGGGTACAAGTCATTTGACAGACAACTGTGTAGGAATAAGCCAAGGAGGAGTTATGCCTCGAACAGTCAATCCATCCGACTTCCATAGTAAGCGAAAGGAAGTCCCTGACAACGAATACGCTAGAACCATTCCGTGCAATACGGTCAATCTTAGCGCGCCTTTCCACTGGCTCGCACTAGGGCTACATGATTTCGTGCGTATGCCGCTCATTAGTGCCTTTTATGGGCTGTGCTTCATGGCAGCAGCGATTGGCATCGTGTTGCTTGTGCAATGGCAAGGGACACACCTTGTCGTGATGCCGAGTTTAATCGTCTACATGCTTATTGGGCCATTTTTAGCCCTAGGATTGTATGATGCCAGTTGGGAACGAGAGCGCGGCCACAAAGCTCGCCTGTTCCACTCAATGAAAGCGATAGGTCGTAACTCAAGCTCTCAATGGGCATTTGCGGTTCTGCTTGCGGTTTGTATGATTTTCTGGATGCGAATCGCCGCACTTCTCCATGCATTGTACCCATCCGTTCAAGGTGCACCGCTGACAGAGTTCTTGCCTTTCTTAGTGATTGGGTCACTCATTGGTTTTGTACTAGCAAGCGTGGTATTCAGCATTTCTGCCTTCTCTATTCCATTAATGATGGAGCGCAGAGTTGACATGATGACGGCGGTATTCACCAGCTTTAATGCGGTCAAATCCAACATTCCAGCAATGATTGTATGGGCTGCAATCATTTGTGGCGGCATCCTAATTGGTTTTGCTACTTACGGTATCGGTATGTTATTCACTATGCCAATTCTCGGCTACGGAACTTGGCACGCCTACCATGCAACGATTAAGAAAAAACACACACCTTAATTCAGTGATGCTATGATCCGGCCCTCGCAACTGCGGGGGCTTTTTATTGAACTTGAGAGGAACGAATGGACATTGAACTAAGCTACAAAGCAAAACAGGTGATGGCGCACTATATCGCATTAGCTGAACATGCTTTTAAGCGTTCATTCCCTATTCCCAGCCTGACCTTTAAAGTCCGAGGTAAAGCAGCTGGAAAAGCGTACCTTCAGCTCAATGAGATTCGCCTTAACCCGGTTTTATTTAAAGAAAACACCCAAGCGTTCTTGCAAGAAGTGATACCGCATGAGGTCGCCCACTTAATCACGTATCAGGTTTACGGTCGCGTTCGCCCTCATGGCAAAGAGTGGCAAACCGTAATGGAATCCGTATTTAACGTTCCGGCCAAAACCACGCATAGTTTCGAAGTCTCTTCCGTTCAAGGCAAAACCTTCGAATACCGATGTCGCTGCACGACATATCCCCTTTCTATTCGCCGTCACAACAAAGTGCTGCGCAAACAAGCCGTATATTCGTGCCAAAAGTGTCGTCAACCTCTTAGCTTCACTGGTGTCCAGCTTTCCTAATCCTCAGTTCAATCAAGTCTCAATAGGAAATATTGACCAACATTTCTTTTGTTATTATTAACTTGCTTATTACGAAAGCTAATATCTGAGTGATAGAATGGATAAAGTCATACTTTTTAAAGACTTTAGCCATGAAATACCTGTTCTCTTTATTCATTCTTGCACTATCCAGTGCCGCCGTGGCCGCGCCACCAAGTTCATTTTCAGCCGCTAAGCGCGAAGCGGTAAAAATCTATCAAGATCATCCCACCAGCTTTTATTGCGGCTGTGATATTCAATGGCAAGGCAAGAAAGGCTTACCTGACCTTTCCTCTTGTGGTTACCAGGTTCGCAAACAAGAAAAGCGTGCTTCACGCATCGAGTGGGAACACGTCGTTCCAGCTTGGCAATTTGGACACCAGCTGCAATGCTGGCAAAGCGGTGGTCGTAAAAACTGCTCGCGTAATGACAAAACATTCCGCTCAATGGAAGCCGATCTGCACAACCTGACTCCTGCGATTGGTGAGGTAAATGGTGATCGCTCTAACTACAATTTTAGTCAGTGGAATGGGGTCGATGGCGCAACCTATGGTCGTTGCGAAGTCCAGGTAAACTTCAAGCAACGCAAAGTCATGCCACCGGATCGAGCACGCGGCTCCATCGCTCGCACCTATCTTTATATGAGCAAGGAGTACGGCTTCAAACTGTCCAAGCAACAAACTCAGTTAATGAGTGCATGGAACAAAACCTACCCAGCCGATAAATGGGAATGTGAACGTGATAAGCGTATTGCCAAAGTACAAGGCAACCATAATCCATTCGTTCAAGAGGCCTGCCGCGCACTGTAATCCTCACCAATCGCGATGATCGCTAATCTTTCTGTTTGAGGCGTTTCATTTACTCCAATTGAAACGCCTCTTGCCCCTTGTTTTTTCGATGGAAAGCATCCATGTTAGGAACTAAGTTTATTCTCTTGCTGGAAATCTCATGCGTATCCCTCGAATTTATCATCCAGAAACCATTCACCAACTTGGTACACTCGCTTTAAGTGACGACGCCGCTAACCATATTGGTCGCGTACTTCGTATGAAGGAAGGTCAGGAAGTTCTCCTATTTGACGGTAGTGGTGCAGAGTTTCCCGCAGTTATCGCAGAAGTCAGCAAAAAGAATGTCCTCGTAGACATCTCTGAGCGCGTAGAGAACAGCATTGAATCCCCTTTGGATCTTCACCTAGGACAGGTGATTTCACGAGGCGACAAGATGGAGTTCACCATTCAGAAGTCAGTCGAACTCGGAGTAAATACCATCACTCCCCTTATTTCTGAACGTTGTGGCGTAAAGCTCGATCAAAAACGATTTGAGAAGAAACTGGCCCAATGGCAGAAGATTGCTATCAGCGCTTGCGAGCAGTGTGGACGTAACATCGTTCCTGAAATTCGCCCAATCATGAGCTTGGAAGAGTGGAGCAAAGAAGAGTACGATGGACTTAAGCTCAACCTTCACCCTCGTGCCAAATACTCGATCAACACCCTGCCTACACCAGTTGAAAAAGTGCGCCTGCTGATTGGCCCTGAAGGCGGTTTGTCAGCTGAAGAAATCGATATGACGCGCGAGTACCAATTTGAAGAGACGCTTCTCGGCCCGCGAGTACTTCGCACCGAAACCGCGGCTCTTACCGCAATTACAGCTTTACAAGTTCGTTTCGGCGATCTTGGTTAAAACGGAGAAAAATAATGATCAAACTCGGTATTGTAATGGACCCAATTTCGTCCATTAACATCAAAAAAGACTCTAGCTTTGCCATGATGCTTGAAGCGCAACGCCGCGGCTACGAAATCCACTACATGGAAATGAATGATCTTCATCTCGACCAAGGTGTGGCCATTGCCGACACCAAAGTGGTTGAGCTAAAAGAAGATCCAAACGGCTGGTACGAATTCAAATCAGAGCAAACTATCGAGCTATCTGAGTTAGACGCGGTTCTGATGCGTAAAGATCCTCCGTTTGACACTGAATACATCTACGCAACGTACATCCTTGAGCGTGCAGAAGAGCAAGGCACACTGATCGTCAACAAACCTCAGAGCCTTCGTGACTGCAATGAGAAGTTGTTTACAGCATGGTTCCCTGAATTGACTCCAACCACTATCGTTACCCGTAAAGCTGAAAAGATTAAAGCATTCCGTGAAGAGCACGGCGATGTGATCTTAAAGCCTCTTGACGGTATGGGCGGTGCGTCTATTTTCCGCGTAAAAGAGAACGACCCAAACGTATCAGTGATCATCGAAACGCTGACTAACCATGGTCAGAATTACGCGATGGCACAAACATTCGTGCCTGATATCAGCAATGGTGACAAGCGCATACTCGTGGTTGATGGCGAGCCAATGCCTTACTGTCTGGCACGTATTCCTGCAAAAGGCGAAACGCGCGGTAACCTTGCGGCGGGCGGCACGGGTGAAGCTCGTCCTCTAAGTGAAACAGACATTAAAATTGCCCAAACCGTAGCACCAACTCTGAAAGAAAAAGGTCTTATTTTTGTGGGTCTTGATGTGATTGGCGATAAGCTGACAGAAATCAACGTAACCAGCCCGACCTGTATTCGTGAAATCGAAGCAGCATTTGATATCTCAATCACGGGCAAACTAATGGATGCCATTGAACGCCGAGTAAAAGGCGAATAAATAGGGTCTGTTTATCTTACGTGGTTAATTTTTGTTCGAGATAAAAACGTTTTAATCGCGGCGAGTGGTTTGTAGCCTAGTCATTCTAAGCAAAATACCTCTCAACAAAGAGTAAAGCGCTTTTAGCCGAACCCTTCGGGCAGCGTTTGTGGATACTTTCTACTGCGTTATCGGCTTATCAGGTAGGTCAACTACATTTCAAAGCCTCTGCCTTGTATAAAGAACCCACAAACAGCTGCAAAAATCAGCACGAAAGGTCAACAGACCCTAAATATATAGTAAAGTTATAGTAGAGAGCCAAATGCAAACTTAAGCAAATTCATGCATATAGTGCTAATTTGCTTAAGTGCACTTCTGAGTCCTAAGGATCAGTATGAATATGAACCTCACAAACCATTTTTTAGTTGCCATGCCTGGAATGAAAGATCCCTATTTCCAGAATAGCGTGATCTACGTCTGCGAGCACAACGAAGAAGGCGCAATGGGGTTGATAATCAATGCGCCAGTCGATATCACGGTGGGTAACATGCTTAAGCAAGTCAAAGTACAACCTGTACACCCGCGTTTGTTCGAAGCAAGCCTTGACCGGCCTGTATATAACGGCGGCCCGATCTCAGAAGATCGTGGCTTTATTCTGCATAAACCAAAAGATTACTATGAATCCAGTATTCAGATGACCGATGAGCTTGCAGTGACAACCTCGCGAGACATTCTGACTGTGTTGGGGACCGAAGCTGAGCCAAGCGACTATTTGGTTGCTTTGGGCTACGCAGGTTGGAGCGCAGGGCAGCTGGAAAATGAGTTAGTTGAAAACTCCTGGCTGACCATTGAAGCTACGCCAGAAATCATCTTTGATACTCCAATTACAGACCGTTGGAAAAAAGCAGTAGAAAAACTGGGGATCGACCCGAGTCAGCTTTCTTCTGATGCAGGACATGCCTGATAAAGCAGACTGTTCCCCTAGATTGAGATTTGAGACACCTTATGTCACGTACAATTATGGCTTTTGATTTTGGAACCAAAAGCATCGGCAGCGCGATTGGCCAGGAAATTACCGGTACCGCCTCTCCGCTCAAGGCTTTTAAAGCCAATGATGGCATTCCAAACTGGGACGACATCGAAAAACAGATCAAAGAATGGCAACCGGATTTATTGGTTGTGGGTTTACCAACAGACCTACACGGTAAAGACTTGGAAACCATTACTCCACGCGCGAAGAAGTTTGCTAACCGTCTACAAGGTCGTTATGGCTTACCAGTCGAGCTTCACGATGAACGTTTGTCCACGGCAGAAGCTCGAGCAGACTTATTTGAAATGGGTGGCTATAAAGCGCTGTCGAAAGGAAATATCGACTGTCAATCGGCAGTTGTCATTCTAGAAAGCTGGTTTGAAAACCTTTGGAATGAGTAAATTTGTCTGAAAAAGAAAAGGTTGGCTTGTGCCAACCTTTTTTAATGTCTGGAATATGGGAAATCCTAGTCCATATCAATCTTAACGTTCGCCAAGCTTCCTGTTGCCAGAGGCTCACCGCGCTGAGTTTTCAGCATGAGACGCAGGTCATTTGCCGAATCTGCACTGTGCAGTGCATCTTCTTCACTGATTTTGCCTTGCATCACTAACTTGTAGAGCGACTGGTCAAAGGTCAGCATACCAAACTCGTTTGAACGAGCCATCGTCGACTTAAGTTCATGCAGATCGCCACGACGGATTAAATCCGAAACACGCGGGCTGTTCAGCAGGATCTCAAACACGCCATGACGCCCCTGCCCACTTTTATCGCGGATCAGCTGCTGACCAACCACGCCTTTTAAGTTCATAGACAGATCAAACAAGAACTGCTCTTTTTGATCTTTAGGTACTAAATGCAGAATCCGCTCTAATGCCTGGTTGGCGTTGTTAGCATGGAGAGTCGCCATACACAAATGCCCGGTTTCAGCAAAGGTCATCGCATACTCCATGGTCTCTCTACTGCGGATTTCGCCGATCAGAATCATATCCGGAGCCTGTCGCAGGGAGTTTTTCAGTGCCACTTCGTAGCTTTCTGTGTCTAAACCGACTTCACGCTGGGTTACGATACAACGCTGGTGTTCATGAACAAATTCTATCGGATCTTCTACCGTCAGGATATGCCCGGTCTTATTACTGTTTCGGTAGCCTGTCATCGCCGCCATTGTGGTCGACTTACCAGAGCCAGTCGCACCAACCACCAGCACCAGACCTCGCTTGGCTATCGCTAAATCTTGCAACACCAGAGGCAGTTTGAGCTGCTCAAAGGTAGGGATGTCGGTCTCAATACGGCGAATAACCGCGCCCGGCAATTCTCGCTGGAAAAAGGCACTGACACGGAATCGACCACAGTCTCTGACGATAGCAAAGTTAGACTCTCGACTTTTTCGAAACTCCTGTCGACGCTCAGGATCCATTGCATTATCCAACAACTGCGCCACATCATTTTCTGTCAGCTTGTCACCTTGCGGACGTAACTCGCCGTCGACACGAAACAAAATCGGCGCACCGACCGTGATATAAAGATCCGACGCTTGCAGCGCCAGCATACCTTCAAGAAATTTATTCAGATCCATTTTCCGTATTCACCATTACCTGTATGAGTGTTACGAGAACTGCTGTACATCAAGCCCAACTTTGCTGTCGGCCTCTTCGTGAGAAACAATACCTTGCGCCAATAGCTGACGAGCATTTTGCTCCATAGTCTGCATGCCGTGTGCCGCACCAGTTTGAATTATCGAGTACATCTGTGCGACTTTATCTTCACGAATCAAGTTACGGATTGCAGGTGTCGCCATCATGATTTCGTGGCAGGCGACTCGGCCACCACCATTGCGCTTAAGTAACTTCTGGGCAATGACTGAACTCAACGATTCTGACAACATTGAACGCACCATGTCTTTGTCGCTACCCGGGAATACATCGATAATACGGTCGATGGTTTTTGCGGCTGAGCTGGTGTGTAGCGTACCAAAAACCAAATGACCGGTTTCTGCAGCGGTCAATGCAAGGCTGATGGTTTCTTTATCACGCATCTCACCAACCAAGATGACATCCGGGTCTTCACGCAACGCACTGCGCAAGGCGTTTTGGAAGCTATGAGTGTCACGGTGAACTTCACGCTGGTTGATCAAACATTTGTTGTTGGTATGAACAAATTCAATTGGATCTTCAATTGTGAGAATGTGCTTATTGTGATTACGATTGATGTAGTCGACAATGGCAGCTAGAGTCGTCGATTTACCAGAGCCGGTTGGTCCGGTTACCAGAACCAAGCCTTTTTGCCCGCTGGCAATCTTGCTGAAGATTTCTGGAGCTTCGAGTTGATCAAGCGTTGGTATGCTGCTTGGAATGGTACGAAATACCGCCGCGCAGCCGCGGGACTGGTTAAATGCGTTGACACGAAAGCGACCAACGTTCTGTAGTTCAAAAGAAAAATCGACTTCGAGTTTTTCTTCGAACTCACTGCGTTGAGCATCATTCATGATTTCGAATACCAAGCGATGAACCTCTTGGTGTGTAAACGCTGGAATCCCGAGCTTTCTCACATCGCCATCAATTCTGACCATAGGTGGTACACCTGCAGAAAGATGTAGATCTGAGGCATTATGTTTTACACTAAAATCCAGTAACTCAGTGATATCCATTTAAAATCCTTAAGTCTAAAGTACAGCTATGAGTAGTATTCAACAAAATATTGAACATATCACCTCTCAAATTCGCAACGACGAGCAAAAATGCGGTCGTGCTCCGGAGTCAGTGCAACTTCTAGCGGTAAGTAAAACCAAACCCGTTGAAGCCATTCTTGAAGCTTACCAAGCTGGTCAAACCGCATTTGGTGAAAACTATGTGCAAGAGGGCGTGGATAAAGTTCAGCACTTTGCACAGCATTATCCAGATAATTGCATAGAATGGCACTTCATAGGCCCAATTCAGTCCAATAAATCACGCCTTGTCGCTGAACATTTCGATTGGGTTCACACCATCGACCGCGCAAAGATCGCGCAACGTCTTAATGATCAACGTCCTAGCGAATTAGAACCCTTACAGGTACTGATTCAAGTGAACACCAGTGGCGAAGACTCAAAGTCTGGCGTAACCGATGCAGAAATATTCGAACTGGCTGAGTTGATTTCTCGCCTTCCGAACCTCACCTTAAGAGGATTGATGTCTATTCCTGCTAACGTATCGGACTATGATGCACAACTTCATGAGTTCCAGAAACTGGCGGCATTGAAGCAAGCGCTTATGCAGCAGTATCCGGACATCGACACATTGTCCATGGGGATGAGTGGCGACATGGAGGCGGCGATAGAAGCCGGTAGTACTATGGTTCGTATCGGAACAGCGATTTTTGGCGCACGTGACTATAACTCAAAAAGTGAATAGCCATTACCAGTAAGCGAAAAAAGCTCAATCTTCGCATCACAAAGTTAAGCGGTAAGACTTAATTGTCACTATGCACACCTGTGCATTATAAATAGTAAAGTATCACAATGGAAATCAGACAAATGGAACATAAAAAGATTGCCTTCATCGGTGCAGGTAACATGGTGCGAGCCATCATTTCTGGCTTAGTCTCAAATGGTTACCCGGCACAAAATATTGTGGCAACCGCACCTTCAGAAACACGCCGCTTGCCACTCGAGCAAGATTTTGGCATCCGTACGACCAGCGATAACATCCTCGCTGCATCAGAAGCGGATGTAGTGGTGTTGTCTGTGAAACCACAAATGATGGCGGAAGTATGTAAACCACTGCAATCTGTCGATTTCAGTAACAAGTTAGTGATTTCTATCGCTGCTGGCATTAATTGTTCACGTTTAGATGAGATGCTAGCGACTAAGTTGAACTTGGTTCGTGTGATGCCAAATACGCCTTCCCAACTCGGTTTAGGCATGAGTGGTCTTTTCGCTCCAGAACACGTTACTGAGCAAGATAAAGACTTTGCCGCTCAATTAATGGAAGCGGTAGGTAAAGTGGCTTGGGTAGCACAAGAGTCTGGCATCAACAACGTGATTGCGGCTGCCGGTAGCGCGCCGGCTTACTTCTTCTTGTTTATGGAAGCAATGCAAGCAGAAGCAATAGCACAAGGCTTTGATAAAGACACAGCTCGTCTGCTGGTTCAGCAAGCTGCATTAGGTGCTGCAAGCATGGTTGTGGCTAATCCAGAGACTGAGCTATCCACATTCCGTGAAAATGTCACCTCTAAAGGCGGCACAACAGCGGAAGCACTACGCACATTCAACGAACATCAACTTTCTGATATCGTAGCAAAAGCAATGCAGGCAGCGGTTGCTCGTGCGGAAGAAATGGAAAAACTATTTTAATTATCTGGATGCTTACAGAGAAAAGCCATCCACCACTTGTTAAGGGTACCTTATGAATTCAATGAGTTTTCTCATCTCAACCCTATTTGACCTGTATATCATGGTCGTTATATTGCGTATTTGGTTGCAAGCTGCGCGCGCAGACTTCTATAACCCTTTCTCGCAATTTATCGTTAAAGCTACTCAGCCTGTGATTGGCCCTCTGCGTCGTTTTATTCCGTCTGTAGGTAATATCGACCTGGCTACTGTTCTCTTTGCGTATCTATTGTGTGTACTTAAGTTCGTTGCACTGATCCTAATCGCATCTAGCGGTTCAGTGTCTTTCAGTATCGAGTTCCTATTCTTGGGCTTACTATCTCTGATTAAAGCTGCTGGCGGCTTGTTATTCTGGGTATTGCTGATTCGTGCAATCCTCAGCTGGGTTAGCCAAGGCCGCAGCCCTATCGAATATGTATTCCACCAGCTGACAGAACCAATGTGCGCGCCAATCCGTCGCATTCTTCCTGCATTCGGTGGTCTGGATCTTAGCGTCCTGGTTCTGTTTATTGGTCTACAATTCGCCAACTTCCTGATGGGCGATATTATCGGCCCTATCTGGTTCCAACTGTAGTGTCAGCCGCAGTTTGGCGCGATGGCGAGGACATTGTCCTAAGACTCTATATTCAACCCAAAGCAAGCCGCGATAAAATCGTCGGCTTGCATGGAGAAGAGTTAAAAATCGCCATTACTGCGCCGCCTGTCGATGGTAAAGCCAATGCGCATCTCACCAAGTTCTTGGCTAAGCAGTTTAAAGTCGCTAAAGGTTTGGTTCACATAGAAAAAGGCGAACTGGGACGACACAAACAAATTCGGATAGAATCGCCTACCCAGATACCTAATGACATAGAAGCCATCTTATGATGGCTTTTTATTTAATCTTCGAATCGGTTATTTAAATTAAACTTAAATGGAAGTGTCTCCTTGAGGATTTCACAATGAACAAATGGATTACCGCGTTACTGATCAGCCTATTGTCTTTCCCAACTTTCGCTGAACAGTTCAAAAACATGAAAGACATCGAAGTACATTACGTGGCGTTTAACTCTACCTTTTTGACGCCTAAAATAGCGCGAAGCTATGACATCAAACGTAATGGCTATCTTGCGATCATCAATATTAGTGTGCTGGACAGAGCTTCACTCGGAAAACCGGCGTTAGAAGCACAAGTTGCTGGGCAAGCTAAGAACCTGATTGGTCAAACTCAGCAGTTAACCTTCCGAGAAGTCAAAGAAGGTGACGCGATTTACTACCTAGCGGAACTGCCAGTCACACATGAAGAAACTTTTACCTTCGATATTGATGTAAAATCGGGAAACAAAGGCTCAGGAAAGCTTCAATTTACCCAGAAGTTTTATGTTGAAGAGTGATATGTCGAAAAGTAATTAGATCATGATGATCTAAACGCTTTTGGACACCTGCAGACCAAAAGCCATATAAAGTTAGAAATAAAACGATAAGGAGAACGACATGTTCTCCTTATCACAATGAAAAGAGAACCCCATGAAAAAGATTGTGTTAGCAACAGGCAACCAAGGCAAAGTACGTGAGATGGCTGATTTGCTCTCCGATTTCGGATTCGAAGTATTAGCACAAAGCGAATTCAACGTCTCTGAAGTTGCAGAAACAGGCACCACGTTTATTGAAAACGCGATCATCAAAGCCCGCCACGCAGCACAAGAAACTGGCCTACCGGCAATCGCTGATGATTCTGGTTTAGAAGTCGACTACCTTAACGGTGCACCTGGCATCTATTCTGCGCGATACGCTGGCGAAGGCTCGACAGATCAAGAGAACTTAGAAAAGCTGTTAAAAGCGATGGAAGGTGTACCAGAGGCGGGGCGCACCGCGCGTTTCCACTGTGTATTGGTTCTGATGCGTCATAAAGACGATCCAACGCCTGTCGTTTGTCATGGCAAATGGGAAGGCCGTATCCTGACAGAAGCTCACGGTGAGAATGGCTTTGGCTATGACCCTGTCTTTTTTGTACCAGAGGATGACTGCGCATCTGCGGAGCTAGAACCTGCGCGTAAAAAGCAGCTATCACACCGTGGTAAAGCGCTTAAGTCTCTGTTTGCTCAGTTATCAGAACAAGCCGCTCAGTAAGGTAAACGAGTTTGACCATATTAACGCCCCCAGCACTCAGTCTCTATGTCCACATCCCATGGTGTGTGCAAAAGTGCCCATACTGTGATTTCAACTCGCATGAGCTCAAGGCAGAGATCCCAGAAGAGCAATACATCAACGCCCTGCTGGAAGATCTGGATACCGACATTGAGAAGTATCGCTTGAACGATGCGCCGCGTCCTCTGCACTCGATCTTTATCGGAGGCGGTACGCCTAGCCTGATTTCAGCACAAGGGATTGAGCGCCTGTTAAAAGGCATTGAAGAACGTATTCCATTCAAAACTAACATCGAAATTACGATGGAAGCTAACCCGGGCACAATTGAAGCGGAACGTTTTGCCGGCTACCGAAAAGCAGGGGTGACGCGTATTTCCATTGGTGTGCAAAGTTTTGAGCAAGAGAAGCTAGAGCGTCTTGGTCGGATTCATGGCAAAGATGAGGCCGTCAATGCGGCTAACCTTGCTCACCAAATTGGCTTAAATAGCTTTAATCTGGATTTAATGCACGGCTTGCCAGATCAGAGTATTGAGCAGGCTCTGGCCGATTTGGACAAAGCGATTGAACTAGCACCGCCGCACCTGTCTTGGTATCAGCTCACCATTGAGCCGAATACTATGTTCTACTACAAGCCGCCGACGCTACCTGACGACGATGACTTATGGGACATCTTCGAGCTAGGACATAAAAAACTGGCGGCTGCTGGGTACGTACAATACGAGATTTCTGGTTACAGTAAGCCGGGCTTCCAATGCCAGCACAACCTCAATTACTGGCGCTTTGGGGATTACCTCGGCATTGGTTGTGGCTCACACGGTAAGCTGAGTTTTGCTGATGGGCGTATCATTCGTACCACAAAAGTAAAACACCCTCGTGGGTATCTGGCTGCATACCAAAATATGGTGAAGCCGTACCTGCATACTGAACAATTCGTCGAAGATGAAGACCGTCCGTTTGAGTTCTTTATGAACCGTTTTCGTTTAATGGAAGCGTGTCCAAAACAAGACTTTATCGATACAACAGGATTACCACTGAGTAGCATTCAAGACACCATCAACTGGGCGTTAGAGCTGGGATACTTGAGTGAGACAGAAACACACTGGCAAATCACTGAAAAAGGTAAGCTTTTCCTGAACGACTTGCTCGAAGCGTTTATGGCAGAAGAAGACGAATAAGCGTATCTGATATCAAGCGATAAAAAATGCCTCTCTATGTGAGAGGCATTTTTATTTATTCTGATAAAAATGGCCAGCTCTAGAAAATGGAACGACCGATTCGCTCAGAAAGCAATTCCAAAGCTTTAGTGCCAGCTAATGAGTTACCAGCAGGGTCGAGCTCCGGAGACCAGACTGCAATGGTCATATCCCCCGGTACGACGGCAATAATGCCGCCACCCACGCCAGATTTGCCCGGCATACCGACTCGGTAGGCAAACTCACCTGCGCCGTCATAAAGCCCACACGTTGCGAGCAGCGCATTCAACTGCTTAGTTTGAGTCGGTGAGACAATCGGCTTACCGGTATGCACAGACGTACCTTTGTTGGCTAAATAGCTAAAGGTTTTCGCCAAATCAACACAGCTCATCTTCAATGCGCAGGCGTGGAAATAGTTTTGCAGCACTGGAATAACTTCATTCTCGAAATTACCAAATGAGCGCATCAGATAAGCGATCGCAGCGTTGCGGTCACCATGCATCATTTCAGAAGCGGCCACCACTTTGTCGTACACAATGTGGGTATCGCCGGAAAGCTGACGAACAAATTCAAGCAAGCGCTGACGCGGTGCAGACAAACGGCTTTGCAGCAGATCGGCAACCACTATCGCACCAGCGTTGATGAACGGGTTACGTGGAATGCCCTGCTCCATCTCTAACTGGATTAAAGAGTTAAAAGCCTGGCCAGAAGGCTCTTTGCCTACCCTTGCCCATATTTCTTCTTGTTTATATAAGCACATCGCCAGCGTCAGGCTCAGGGCTTTAGAAATAGACTGGATAGAAAAAGGCTCGTCGGCGTCTCCCGCCTTAATCACTTCGCCGTCATTGGTGTATACCGCAATACCTAACTTGTTGCTGGGCACTTTTGCCAGAGCTGGAATGTAGTCTGCTACTTTTCCCTGACCGATCAAAGGACGAACTTCGGTCAGAATATCTGTCAAAATTTCCACTGTAGGTTTCATTGTTCACCTTATTATCACTGATTTAATTCAGAGGTAAAAAAAGCCAACAGTGTGTTGGCTTTTCAAGTATTTGTTATCGAACAATCAATTATGGTTTCACTGCCACAATAATGTTGCGGTTGATAGATTGATCCACGCGGTGAAGATAACCGATATAAGGGTCTTCTGAAAGCACCTTCCATCCCTGTTCTTCAAATAATGCCGCGACATCTTTCCATTTCAGTGTGAACTCGTTGAAAGACAACACCACAGAGCCTTGCTTTTTCAGTACCACTTTCCATGCAGGCAGGGCTTCTTTTAATAGCTCTAATGGGCTGCGGTTCAGTTTGCTGTCTTTGGCATTTTTACTGCCGTGCTGCACGCCGTAAGGCAAGTCAGACACCATGACATCCACCGAATTCTTCTTCACAACTTGGTCTGCGATACGAGTATCCGCCGAGTACAGCTTCATCGTCTGAAGGTTACCTTGGTTGTAATCTTCTTTTGTCGCTGCAGCTTCAACCACGAAACCATCGGCCACTTTTTTGCCACCAGAAGTGCGCTTTTCTTTGCTCACTTTATGCTTAAAGCGACCATTCTTCATAAACTTAACGACGAAGGTTTGGATCTCTTGAACCCATTTCTGGTTGATCTCAACACCCACCACGTTCAAACCATGGATCAAACCTTCAAATAGTGTTGTACCCTTACCACACATCGGATCCATTAACGTCAGTTGCGCGCTATCTGTGTTAGCGGCACTCACGCCAAGGTTTACCATCAAACGCGTAAACTGTTCGTTTGTTTTTCCGGTGTAACGCAGGATCTGACTCATGCTCTCAGGGAAAGTGTTGAACGCAGGCGCCTGAATTGGACGTAACAAACCATCTTCACGCACTTCAAACAGCGCGTAGTAAATAGATGATGCGGCAATCTTGCGTGACTGCTCGTCGTTGAGCGCTTCTGCACACGAGAACACCAATGCTGCAGGTAAGCCGACATCTTTACTGCCAATTTCAGTCACTTCAACACCTTCAGAAGCCAGCATTGCTTTTAGCTCTGAACATGCGATGGTCATTGCGCTATCAAAATAAATACGGTTGTGACCCGGATTCGCTAATATCGCATAGTGGTACATCACCTGGCTCCTTAAGCAGTACGCTTGAATTTGATGTCCCACACACCGTGACCAAGACGGTGGCCGCGAGCTTCAAACTTAGTCAATGGGCGCTCTTCAGGGCGAGGAACAAAGTCACCTTCTTCAGCAATATTTTCAAAGCCTGGTGCCTGGTTCATGATTTCAATCATGTGCTCAGCGTAGTTTTCCCAGTCCGTTGCCATATGGAAGATACCCTCATTAGGGATAAGCTTCTGGCGAACCATTTCAGCAAACTCTAGCTGTACGATACGACGCTTGTGGTGACGTTTTTTGTGCCATGGGTCAGGGAAGAACAGTTGTAGAGTCGCCAAGCTATCATTTGGGATCATGTGCTCAAACACTTCAACCGCATCGTGACACATTACGCGCAGGTTAGTCAGACCCGCTTCACGTGCATCAGCAAGACAAGCGCCAACACCTGGGCTATGTACTTCAATACCGATGAAGTTTTTCTCAGGTGCGTTCTTTGCCATTTCAACTAGTGAAGCGCCCATACCAAAACCGATCTCAAGTACAACCGGGTTGTCGTTACCAAAGACTTCTTTCCAATCAAGAAGTTCTGCTTTGTAATCGATACCCATCGTTGGCCAGCACTCATTCATCGCACTCTCTTGGCCCTTAGTTAGGCGGCCTTCGCGACGAACGAAACTGCGGATTTTACGGATCAGCTTGCCGTCTTCGTTGTATTCGTTAGTGGTTACTTCACTCATTGATTTTGCCTGCACATTGATTAATCAAAGCGGGGATTATCCAAAGAATTTACTCGGGTGCAAGTTTTTGTTGAGCTCTCGGTCTATCATGACTCAAAAGCTATGATGATCCCTGTAATATCCCCACACTTTATCCGTTGTACTTATCACCCAATATGTGGTGCAATTTTGCCCCTAACCAATAATAGAATACAGAGCAAGTCGTGACCCCTTTCGCCAGTGCCATTTTAGAATGGTATGACGCATATGGAAGAAAAGATCTTCCGTGGCAACAGAACAAAACCGCATACAGTGTCTGGTTGTCTGAAATCATGCTTCAGCAAACACAGGTCACTACGGTGATTCCTTATTACCAACGCTTTTTAGAGCGATTTCCGACCGTGGTCGATCTTGCTAATGCAGAGCAAGATGAAGTGCTGCACCTTTGGACGGGCCTCGGTTATTACGCCCGAGCACGCAACCTTCATACAGCAGCAAAAGAGGTGGCCCAAACATATAACGGTGAATTCCCTCTAGATATCGAGCAAATGAATGCACTGCCAGGCATTGGCCGCTCAACTGCGGCTGCTGTACTGTCATCCGTACATAAACAGCCTCATGCGATCCTCGATGGTAACGTGAAGCGAACACTTTCTCGATGCTTTGCCGTTGAAGGATGGCCGGGCCAGAAGAAAGTGGAAAACCAGCTGTGGGAAATTGCCGAGGCACATACCCCACAAACAGATGTCGACAAATATAACCAAGCCATGATGGACATGGGGGCGATGGTCTGCACACGCAGCAAACCTAAATGCACACTATGTCCTGTTGCTGATCTTTGTGTAGCGAAAAAACAAGGTAATATCCTCGACTACCCTGGTAAAAAGCCCAAGAAAGACAAACCGGTGAAGCAAACCCGCTTTGTCATGCTGCATCATAAAAATGCAAATGGGCACGAAGTATGGCTGGAGCAAAGACCCCAAACTGGAATTTGGGGCGGGCTATTCTGCTTTCCACAAACCGAACATGTTGATGTCGAAAGCGATATTGATTTGCTGTTGGAACAACGCGGCATTCAAGCTAATGACATTAAAGAGCAGCAAACGCTGATCACTTTCCGCCATACCTTTAGTCATTACCATCTCGATATCACACCAATTTTGATTGACCTGTCAAAGCAACCCGACGTGATAATGGAAGGTAACAAAGGTCTTTGGTATAACTTATCTAAACCTGAAGAAGTAGGCTTAGCCGCGCCAGTCAAACTATTGCTGGAAACGCTACCCCACGAACTTCGTTAATTGAATGCAAGGAGTCATTATGAGCCGCACTGTGTTTTGTGCTCGACTAAAGAAAGAAGGCGAAGGTCTAGACTTTCAACTTTACCCAGGTGAACTAGGTAAACGTATTTTTGATAATATCTCTAAAGAAGCTTGGGCTGAATGGCAACACAAACAAACCATGTTGATCAACGAAAAGAAGCTTAACATGATGGATCCAGAGCATCGTAAACTGATCGAAACTGAAATGGTGAACTTCCTGTTCGAAGGCAAAGACGTTCACATCGATGGTTACACGCCACCTAGCGAATAACTTGTTAAAATAAAATAAGTTTATTCAGAAACAATGACATCACATAGCACCTTGTGGTGTCATTGCCACACCATCCCGTCAAATAATTAGCCATGAAAAAAATTGTCTTTATCGTTGCAGCCCTTCTATTAACGGCAGGCTGTAGTCGCGAGGTCGTCGAAAAGTTTTATGATGTCGAGTACGAGCCAACCAATCGCTTCGCCAATAACTTAGCCGAGTTACCAGGACAATTTGAGAAAGACACCGCAGCTCTCGATTCGTTGATCAATAGCTTCTCCGGTAATATCCAAAAAAAATGGGGAAAACGAGAAGTTAAGCTCGCAGGTAAAAGCAATTACGTAAAATATATCGATAACTACCTCAGTCGCGCTGAAGTTGATTTCCAAAAAGGCGTTATCACTATAGAAACCGTTTCGCCAACCGAACCACAAAAGCACCTCAAAAACGCCATCATCACAACACTACTCACTCCTGATGATCCGGCGAATGTCGATCTGTTTTCTTCCAAAGATATCAAACTTGAAGGTCAGCCTTTTCTCTATAAACAAGTCGTCGACCAAGATAACAAGCCTATTCAGTGGTCATGGCGAGCTAACCACTTTGCCGATTACCTGATTAACCACGAAATAAAAACCAAAGACGTCGACTTCAAAAAAGCGTACTACGTAGAAATTCCCATGGTGGAAGATCACTTCATCCAACGCAGCTATCAATATGCGAACATCGTGCGCCGAGCTGCAGAGAAATACGACATCCCTGAAGATTTGATTTACGCCATTATCAAAACAGAAAGCAGTTTTAATCCATATGCCGTCAGTTGGGCGAATGCCTATGGCTTGATGCAAGTCGTACCAAAAACAGCAGGCAGAGACGTTTTCGCGCTGGTAAAAAATCGCTCGGGCCAACCAAGCCCAGAGTATTTGTTTAACCCAGAAAACAATATCGATACCGGAACCGCTTACTTCTACATCTTGAAGAATCGTTATTTAAAAGATGTCAGTCACCCTACCTCGCTCGAATACAGTATGATATCCGCGTACAACGGCGGTACTGGTGGCGTTCTCAATACCTTTAACCGCAGTGACCGAAAACGTGCGATGCGGGATCTGAATTCTCTGCAACCTAACCAGGTTTATTGGGCACTAACTAAAAAACATCCCAATGCAGAAGCACGACGCTACCTAGAAAAAGTTACAAATTTCAAAAAGGAATTTAACTCTGTGCAAACTTTCTAGCACGAGTTGAACAAAAAGCGTTCGAACAACCACTTTTTTGAAATTATTTAAAAAAAGTGGTTGACGGAAAGCGGGAAAATCCGTTTAATAGCGCTCCGTTGCCCGGATAGCTCAGTCGGTAGAGCAGAGGATTGAAAATCCTCGTGTCGGTGGTTCGATTCCGCCTCCGGGCACCACAGTTTATTAATTGTTGGTGCTTAGCACGAACAATAGTTAAAAGAATAAAGTGTGCCGACTTAGCTCAGTAGGTAGAGCAACTGACTTGTAATCAGTAGGTCACCAGTTCGATTCCGGTAGTCGGCACCATTCTTTTGCCTCGATAGCTCAGTCGGTAGAGCAGAGGATTGAAAATCCTCGTGTCGGTGGTTCGATTCCGCCTCGAGGCACCATTATTTGGTGCACTTGCTTAATCTAATTTGATTTGCAAGACACAAACAACTTTTTGTTGTTAAAAGAATAATTCCTCCTTAGCTCAGTTGGTAGAGCGACGGACTGTTAATCCGCAGGTCGCTGGTTCGAGCCCAGCAGGAGGAGCCAATTTCTAGAGTTTCATTTAGTTGGAATTCTAAAAAAGAAGAGTCCACTCTTCTAAAAAGAATAAAGTGTGCCGACTTAGCTCAGTAGGTAGAGCAACTGACTTGTAATCAGTAGGTCACCAGTTCGATTCCGGTAGTCGGCACCATTCTTTTGCCTCGATAGCTCAGTCGGTAGAGCAGAGGATTGAAAATCCTCGTGTCGGTGGTTCGATTCCGCCTCGAGGCACCATTATTTGGTGCACTTGCTTAATTTAATTGATTAGCAAGACACAAACAGAATAGTTCCTCCTTAGCTCAGTTGGTAGAGCGACGGACTGTTAATCCGCAGGTCGCTGGTTCGAGCCCAGCAGGAGGAGCCACTTTCAAGAAGCCGCATCACATGATGCGGCTTTTTTTATCTATACATTCTCCCCTACCCAATCACGACTTTCACCACCCCACATATAAAGCTCGCTTACTAAAAACTTATTTCACGATAAAAATTTAATCTCCATCATAGTTTAAACAAGCACTTGTAGGCGCTCATTTCCTTCTTCAATAAGATGCCTTGTCTATTCAATTTCTAAAATAAGCCATGCTTTGCATAGCAACTAAAACATTTGTGAGCCCAAATATGAAACTAAAAACTCAAGCCTATTTACTGTCTGCGATTATATTGCTGGCGCTGCTCGCATTAACCGCTACAGGTTTATGGACTCTGAGAGTTGCAAGTAACCTTGATAACAAAGCTCGAGTGACAGAACTGTTCAAGAGCGCATATAGCATTCTGACAGAAGTAGAAGCAATGGCTGCAAGTGGTGAACTTCCGGAAGATGAAGCAAAAGCACTGGCGACTCGCCTGCTTCGCAACAATATCTATAAAGATAATGAATACGTTTATGTTGCCGATGAGAACATGGTATTTGTCGCTGCGCCTCTCGATCCACAATTGCATGGCACCAGCTTCCATGACTTCAAAGACAGCAATAACAATAGCGTTGGCCAATTAATATTAGATATTTTGGATAACAAAACAGGCCAGATTGTCGAATATACATGGAGTCAAACACAAACTGACGGAAGCATTGAAGAGAAGCATTCAATAGCAGAAAAAACGCCTCACTGGGGATGGGTTGTAGGTACTGGTATTGGGTTTAACGAGGTAAATGCACGATTTTGGGCTACTGCACAATGGCAACTCGTTCTATGCCTCTTCATCGCAGGTGCTATTCTTACCAGCCTAATCATCGCTATCCGCAAGATGCTGAACGTATTAGGAGGAGAGCCTCATGACGTACGCCAAGCCGTTCAGGCAGTCTCTCAGGGCAATATACAGACAAGTTTCGATACGGTAGCCCCAAAAGATAGTATTTACGATGCTGTGCAGAACATGAGTCAGTCTCTGGCCATAATGGTAACGAATCTCGATAGTTCTATGCTCGCTCTGCGCTCAGAGTTATCCGCAGTTGAATCACGCTCTGGAACCATTGCTGATTTGACCCTATCACAACAGGAATCAACCGCTATGATTGCGACAGCGATGACAGAAATGGCCTCATCAGCTAATCAAGTCGCAACGTCAGCAAATGATACCGCGCGAAATACGGATGAGGCAGACAAACAAAGCCAACAAACCCAATCACTGATATGCAGTACAGTGGATAATATCCAGGGACTAGCAAATCAGTTAAGTACAGCCAGTCTGGCGGTAGCTAATTTAGATCAGGATGTAAACAACATAGTCAAAGTTTTAGATGTCATTGGTGATATCGCAGAGCAAACTAACTTACTGGCGCTAAACGCAGCCATTGAAGCCGCTCGCGCGGGTGAGCAAGGCAGAGGGTTTGCTGTTGTGGCCGATGAAGTTCGCAAACTTGCTGGCCGCACTCAAGATAGTACAAAAGAGATCCAGAACATGATCTCAAACCTCCAGCAAGGTTCTCGCCATGCTATCCAAACAATGGAGATTTGCGCCGAGACCAGTCAAAGCACAGTCACACAGTCCCAAAGTGCTTCTGAAGCTCTACAACAGATAGTGACAGCATTAGAAGCCATTACGACAATGAGCCAACAAATCGCAACGGCCGCTGCGGAGCAAACCCATGTCAGCGACGATATTGCACACCGCATAAACCTGATTGAAGAAAGCGGTTATCAGCTAAATTCAGTGGTCACAGAGAGTCAAACAAGCACTCAAAGCCTGGCTTCTTTAGCGAATGATCTGGAAGGATGGGTGAATAAGTTCTCTGTAAAGCACTAGCTTAGAGCCAATTTACTAACTTAAAGCACGTTTTCAAACGTGCTTTATTATTTTTGGCTTACTAATCAGGCAAACAAACTCGTCGTTTAGTTCCCAAGAACGCTTAAAGCAAGGTGTATCACCATTTAAAACGCATAAAAACAGCCCACTCCGAGCACAATTTCATCAAACGATATTTTATTTGAATTTTATTGTTGACCTAAGAAGCGAAAAACCGTTTAATACACCTCGTCGCCCGGATAGCTCAGTCGGTAGAGCAGAGGATTGAAAATCCTCGTGTCGGTGGTTCGATTCCGCCTCCGGGCACCACAATTTATTAATTGTTGGTGCTTTGCACGAACAATAGTTAAAAGAATAAGGTGTGCCGACTTAGCTCAGTAGGTAGAGCAACTGACTTGTAATCAGTAGGTCACCAGTTCGATTCCGGTAGTCGGCACCATTTATTCTTAAAAAGACAATTCCTCCTTAGCTCAGTTGGTAGAGCGACGGACTGTTAATCCGCAGGTCGCTGGTTCGAGCCCAGCAGGAGGAGCCACTTTCAATTAGCAAGATTATTGCTTGTTAATGAAAACGTGCCGACTTAGCTCAGTAGGTAGAGCAACTGACTTGTAATCAGTAGGTCACCAGTTCGATTCCGGTAGTCGGCACCACTTTCTTTAAAGATAAGAATATTTAAAAAGATAATTCCTCCTTAGCTCAGTTGGTAGAGCGACGGACTGTTAATCCGCAGGTCGCTGGTTCGAGCCCAGCAGGAGGAGCCACTTTTGGAAAGCTGCATCATTGATGCGGCTTTTTTTTCGTTTAAAATTCCCGAATAGCTCTTCTTCTCTTCGCAAGCAAGTCTGTATCCCTGCGTAATTAGATTTAAAAATTTTGCTTAACCAACATGCTGCCAGAAAGTTTATCTTTACTCCCCTCTCTTATTAGATCGCGATATAAATAGAAGTATGGCTCCTAAGGCTTAGCAACAGCACAAATCACATTTGCCTCTTTCATTATCCACTTCACACTCAGTCCCAGCATCAACACTCTATAGATACTCATCAAATACCAGTATTGGCTCTCTAACAGCCCTTCAATGACTTTATAAGTTGTTAGTGCGTAATGATCCCATAATAATCGTAATCACCAACCTGTAACGCTCTAGAGAGCTTACAGAGCTAGGAACAGGCTTTAAAAGTAAGCTCTTTCTTTATAACGATAAATCAAGAAAAACACTCACTAAGAGCCGACGCGAGTACTGTTAAGCCGAGAAATGTGCTAATTCATTTCAGCAGAGAAAGCTCTGTAATTAATCCTAAGCAGTTATATCAGTACACCTTACGCCAACAACACCGTAAACATGGATCGACTGGAGACTTCACCATACAGCGCCCAATCACACACCAATGCAAGCGTATAAGCCATCTTTGAAATTCCACAGTAATAAGTATTACCTTTCTAACTAAGACTCAAGACAGGTGACAGCGGGCAAAAAGAACATGAGGTTTCTTCTGACGTTCAGAATAAGCAGAGGATCTGTAGAGCTTGAGATCAAGCAAGCTCCCAACACGAGGAACTTATAGGTCTGAGTAAAGTCACTCAACACAAACTAAAAGATCCTGGCATTTCTGCTTGGATCGGGAATGAATATCAGAAGACCAGAGCCACAGGCAAGCTCTCCTGCTGGACTTATTGATCGAAGACCAACTTAACTCAGCACAAACAAAAGACCCCAGCATTTCTTCTAGGGGCTGGATAAATTGCGGAGTGGCTGAGTCGACATTCCGACGGGACGCTTTCGGCTGAAGAGCCAACATAAACTTAAATGAAAAAAGCCCTGCTATTTCTAGCAAGGCTTTAGAATAAGTGGCAGAGCGGCTCGGGTTGCAGACAACGGGCAAACCTTTTGCGGGACTCATTGGTCGAAGACCAACTTAACTCAGCACAAACTAAAAGACCCCAGCATTTCTGCTGAGGTCTGGAATAAGTGGCGGAGCGGACGGGACTCGAACCCGCGACCCCCGGCGTGACAGGCCGGTATTCTAACCAACTGAACTACCGCTCCGCATTGGTCAGACTATTTGAGTCTAATAAGAACCTGGCGATGTTCTACTCTCACATGGGGAAACCCCACACTACCATCGACGCTACTTCGTTTCACTTCTGAGTTCGGAAAGGAAATCAGGTGGGTCCAAAGCGCTATGGTCGCCAAGTAAAATTCTAATTGTAAATGGTGCTGATACCCAGACTCGAACTGGGGACCTCATCCTTACCAAGGATGCGCTCTACCACCTGAGCTATATCAGCATCAAGATGTCCCTGAAGACTAAAAAAGCCCGTTCTTTCAAACGGGCTCTTTAAATTTAAAGCCTGGCGATGTCCTACTCTCACATGGGGAAACCCCACACTACCATCGGCGCTATTTCGTTTCACTTCTGAGTTCGGAATGGAATCAGGTGGGTCCAAAACGCTATGGTCGCCAAGCAAATTCTTTAATTCGGAAAGCTGTTTTTTAATTCTCGTTATTACACATTCAATGTTCTTACATTGAGTCCATCAAAACCCCTTGGGTGTTGTATGGTTAAGCCTCACGGGCAATTAGTACAGGTTAGCTCAACGCCTCACAACGCTTACACACCCTGCCTATCAACGTCGTAGTCTACGACAACCCTTTAGGATACTTAAAGTATCAGGGAGAACTCATCTCAAGGCTCGCTTCCCGCTTAGATGCTTTCAGCGGTTATCGATCCCGAACTTAGCTACCGGGCAATGCGTCTGGCGACACAACCCGAACACCAGAGGTTCGTCCACTCCGGTCCTCTCGTACTAGGAGCAGCCCCTTTCAATTCTCCAACGCCCACGGCAGATAGGGACCGAACTGTCTCACGACGTTCTAAACCCAGCTCGCGTACCACTTTAAATGGCGAACAGCCATACCCTTGGGACCGACTTCAGCCCCAGGATGTGATGAGCCGACATCGAGGTGCCAAACACCGCCGTCGATATGAACTCTTGGGCGGTATCAGCCTGTTATCCCCGGAGTACCTTTTATCCGTTGAGCGATGGCCCTTCCATTCAGAACCACCGGATCACTATGACCTGCTTTCGCACCTGCTCGAATTGTCATTCTCGCAGTCAAGCGGGCTTATGCCATTGCACTAACCTCACGATGTCCAACCGTGATTAGCCCACCTTCGTGCTCCTCCGTTACGCTTTGGGAGGAGACCGCCCCAGTCAAACTACCCACCAGGCACTGTCCGCAACCCCGATAAGGGGTCGACGTTAGAACATCAACACTACAAGGGTGGTATTTCAAGGACGGCTCCACGAATACTGGCGTACTCGTTTCAAAGCCTCCCACCTATCCTACACATGTAGGGTCAATGTTCAGTGCCAAGCTGTAGTAAAGGTTCACGGGGTCTTTCCGTCTAGCCGCGGGTACACTGCATCTTCACAGCGATTTCAATTTCACTGAGTCTCGGGTGGAGACAGCGTGGCCATCATTACGCCATTCGTGCAGGTCGGAACTTACCCGACAAGGAATTTCGCTACCTTAGGACCGTTATAGTTACGGCCGCCGTTTACCGGGGCTTCGATCAAGAGCTTCGACCGAAGTCTAACCCCATCAATTAACCTTCCGGCACCGGGCAGGCGTCACACCGTATACGTCATCTTACGATTTTGCACAGTGCTGTGTTTTTAATAAACAGTTGCAGCCACCTGGTATCTGCGACTCTCAATAGCTCCATCCGCGAGGGACTTCACCGTCGAGAGCGTACCTTCTCCCGAAGTTACGGTACCATTTTGCCTAGTTCCTTCACCCGAGTTCTCTCAAGCGCCTTGGTATTCTCTACCCGACCACCTGTGTCGGTTTGGGGTACGATTCCTTACAATCTGAAGCTTAGAGGCTTTTCCTGGAAGCATGGCATCAATGACTTCACTACCGTAGTAGCTCGACGTCGTGTCTCAGCCTTAAAGAGAGCCGGATTTACCTAACTCTCAAGCCTACGCACTTGAACCTGGACAACCGTCGCCAGGCCCACCTAGCCTTCTCCGTCCCCCCATCGCAATTGTAAGAAGTACGGGAATATTAACCCGTTTCCCATCGACTACGCCTTTCGGCCTCGCCTTAGGGGTCGACTTACCCTGCCCCGATTAACGTTGGACAGGAACCCTTGGTCTTCCGGCGAGGAGGTTTTTCACCCCCTTTATCGTTACTCATGTCAGCATTCGCACTTCTGATACGTCCAGCATGCGTTACCACACACCTTCAACCGCTTACAGAACGCTCCCCTACCCAATATACAAAAGTATATTGCCGCAGCTTCGGTTTACTACTTAGCCCCGTTACATCTTCCGCGCAGGCCGACTCGACCAGTGAGCTATTACGCTTTCTTTAAATGATGGCTGCTTCTAAGCCAACATCCTGGCTGTCTGAGCCTTCCCACATCGTTTCCCACTTAGTAGTAATTTGGGACCTTAGCTGGCGGTCTGGGTTGTTTCCCTCTCCACGACGGACGTTAGCACCCGCCGTGTGTCTCCCGGATAGTACTTACTGGTATTCGGAGTTTGCAAAGGGTTGGTAAGTCGGGATGACCCCCTAGCCTTAACAGTGCTCTACCCCCAGTAGTATTCGTCCGAGGCGCTACCTAAATAGCTTTCGGGGAGAACCAGCTATCTCCAGGTTTGATTGGCCTTTCACCCCTAGCCACAAGTCATCCGCTAATTTTTCAACATTAGTCGGTTCGGTCCTCCAGTTGATGTTACTCAACCTTCAACCTGCCCATGGCTAGATCACCTGGTTTCGGGTCTATATCCAGAGACTGAACGCCCAGTTAAGACTCGGTTTCCCTACGGCTCCCCTAGATGGTTAACCTTGCCACTGAATATAAGTCGCTGACCCATTATACAAAAGGTACGCAGTCACAGGACAAAGCCTGCTCCTACTGCTTGTACGTACACGGTTTCAGGTTCTATTTCACTCCCCTCACAGGGGTTCTTTTCGCCTTTCCCTCACGGTACTGGTTCACTATCGGTCAGTCAGTAGTATTTAGCCTTGGAGGATGGTCCCCCCATATTCAGACAGGATATCACGTGTCCCGCCCTACTCGATTTCACTGAACACACATCGTCAACTACGGGACTATCACCCTGTATCGTCGGCCTTTCCAGACCGTTCGTCTAACGCGTGTAAAGCTTAAGGGCTAGTCCAATTTCGCTCGCCGCTACTTTCGGAATCTCGGTTGATTTCTTTTCCTCGGGGTACTTAGATGTTTCAGTTCCCCCGGTTCGCCTCGTTATGCTATGTATTCACATAACGATACTTACTTATGTAAGTGGGTTTCCCCATTCGGAAATCCCAGACTCAAGTGGCTTTTACTGCCTAATCTGGGCTTATCGCAAGTTAATACGTCCTTCATCGCCTCTGACTGCCAAGGCATCCACCGTGTACGCTTAGTCACTTAACCATACAACCCGAAGGAGTTTCGAATTGATGTTAAACAACCAAAGTTGTCTCTCATTATTTGAATGAGCGAGAGACATTAGTTTGTTTCCGCTTTAAAAAGCAGAGCCAAACTACGATTTTGCCGGACTCAAATTCCAAGAACACTTGAATGTGTTTTTAGTTGTATTCCATTAGGAATACTTTGAGAACTTTACAAATAATCTTAAAGATTATTTTGTCAGCTTTCCAAATTGTTAAAGAGCTAGATTCATTTAAGAACCATTTTTAAAAGCACTATCGCTAATGCGCTTAAAGATGGTGGAGCTAAGCAGGATCGAACTGCTGACCTCCTGCGTGCAAGGCAGGCGCTCTCCCAGCTGAGCTATAGCCCCATCAAGGTGTGTCGATACTGTATGCCAATTCCTTGGGAAGGGAATTGGTGGGTCTGAGTGGACTCGAACCACCGACCTCTCGCTTATCAGGCGAACGCTCTAACCACCTGAGCTACAGACCCAGTATCGTCTCTTTTACATAAACCGTATCAATCTGTGTGGACACTCATCGTGAGTAATCATCGTATAAGGAGGTGATCCAGCGCCAGGTTCCCCTAGCGCTACCTTGTTACGACTTCACCCCAGTCATGAACCACAAAGTGGTAAGCGTCCCCCCGAAGGTTAAACTACCTACTTCTTTTGCAGCCCACTCCCATGGTGTGACGGGCGGTGTGTACAAGGCCCGGGAACGTATTCACCGTGGCATTCTGATCCACGATTACTAGCGATTCCGACTTCATGGAGTCGAGTTGCAGACTCCAATCCGGACTACGACGCACTTTTTGGGATTCGCTCACTTTCGCAAGTTGGCCGCCCTCTGTATGCGCCATTGTAGCACGTGTGTAGCCCTACTCGTAAGGGCCATGATGACTTGACGTCGTCCCCACCTTCCTCCGGTTTATCACCGGCAGTCTCCCTGGAGTTCCCGACATTACTCGCTGGCAAACAAGGATAAGGGTTGCGCTCGTTGCGGGACTTAACCCAACATTTCACAACACGAGCTGACGACAGCCATGCAGCACCTGTCTCAGAGTTCCCGAAGGCACCAATCCATCTCTGGAAAGTTCTCTGGATGTCAAGAGTAGGTAAGGTTCTTCGCGTTGCATCGAATTAAACCACATGCTCCACCGCTTGTGCGGGCCCCCGTCAATTCATTTGAGTTTTAATCTTGCGACCGTACTCCCCAGGCGGTCTACTTAACGCGTTAGCTCCGAAAGCCACGGCTCAAGGCCACAACCTCCAAGTAGACATCGTTTACGGCGTGGACTACCAGGGTATCTAATCCTGTTTGCTCCCCACGCTTTCGCATCTGAGTGTCAGTATCTGTCCAGGGGGCCGCCTTCGCCACCGGTATTCCTTCAGATCTCTACGCATTTCACCGCTACACCTGAAATTCTACCCCCCTCTACAGTACTCTAGTCTGCCAGTTTCAAATGCTATTCCGAGGTTGAGCCCCGGGCTTTCACATCTGACTTAACAAACCACCTGCATGCGCTTTACGCCCAGTAATTCCGATTAACGCTCGCACCCTCCGTATTACCGCGGCTGCTGGCACGGAGTTAGCCGGTGCTTCTTCTGTCGCTAACGTCAAATGATAGTGCTATTAACACTACCACCTTCCTCACGACTGAAAGTGCTTTACAACCCGAAGGCCTTCTTCACACACGCGGCATGGCTGCATCAGGCTTGCGCCCATTGTGCAATATTCCCCACTGCTGCCTCCCGTAGGAGTCTGGACCGTGTCTCAGTTCCAGTGTGGCTGATCATCCTCTCAGACCAGCTAGGGATCGTCGCCTTGGTGAGCCCTTACCTCACCAACTAGCTAATCCCACCTAGGCATATCCTGACGCGAGAGGCCCGAAGGTCCCCCTCTTTGGCCCGTAGGCATCATGCGGTATTAGCCATCGTTTCCAATGGTTATCCCCCACATCAGGGCAATTTCCTAGGCATTACTCACCCGTCCGCCGCTCGACGCCGTTAACGTCCCCCGAAGGTTCAGTTAACTCGTTTCCGCTCGACTTGCATGTGTTAGGCCTGCCGCCAGCGTTCAATCTGAGCCATGATCAAACTCTTCAATTTAAGATTTTGTTGGCTCAATGAATACTGAACATTACATAAAGTAATGTTTGAATTGACTGTGCTGAATCCGAAGATTCAATGGTCACTTCGTATCATTGAAACCTAATTTGAAACCGAAGTTTCTAATTGGATTATCATCAACGAGTGCCCACACAGATTGATAGGTCTATATTGTTAAAGAGCTTGCTTTGCGAGAAGTTTTTCTCTCAAAGCGGAGGTGCATTCTAGCGATTTGGTTGTTAGTGTCAAACACTTTTTTCAACTAATTTTTCGTAGAAGCTTTTACCTCTCCGACCCTGCTGAAGCCTTATCGCGTCTGCCGTGTCGGTGGATGCGCATTATAGGGAGAAGAATTTCTTTGGCAATACTAAAAATGCAATTATTTCAAAAAAACATGCCAAGTGGACATTTTCCATCCAACCTTAAAATTACCCCAAAATAACACTCAGCATTTCTACATATTACCCACAAAACCCTGTGGATAACTAAGCATCAGTATCGAAGAAGTATGAAATTCGAGAACGCGGATTAAGATACTCTTTTATATTCTCTGGCAGTTTAGAAGGATGTATTGCGTTTACTATCCTTAAATCCTTCGACGCTAAATCAAGTATTGGGGCTTGGGTTCTCGGTACTGAGGGGTCATAAACCAAAACATTAGGGAATAATAGATTCGAAGCATTCACTGAGATAACTAACCCAATCATGTTATTGGTCAGCTGTACAACTGTTCCCGGAGGGAAGACGCCCATAAACTTAATCAGGAGTTTGAGGTTTTCCTCTTTATATAGATGTTTGCAATTCTTATATAGATGGGAAAGTGCGGTATACGGGATCTTTTGTTCTGAAGTAATTCTCGTATGACACAAGTTATCAAATGCATTGGCGACAATAATGATTTGTGCAAACTCGTTTATCTCATCCCCTTGCAACCCCTTAGGATAGCCAGAACCGTCTCTTAACTCATGATGCTGCTCAATAACTGTCTTTGCCGTTTCAGGAAAGTCCTCTATTTGGTTAGCCAGATCCAAACCATACTTAGTATGCAGCTTTAAATAGTTCTCTTCGGGAACCGTCAGTGGTTCTTGCTTTCTTAATATAGCTGTTGGAATTTTGACTTTACCCATATCGTGAAACAATGCGGCAAAGGACAGCTCTTTCAATTGATTAGCAGAGTAACCTTTTGCTCGTCCAATCATCATCGCGATAACCGCAACATTCAGCGAGTGAAAATAGATATCTTCATATTCGTTTTTGCCATTCATGAGATGCAGCGTGACATTATCGTCACACATTAACTTATCTACGATATCTTCGGTTAGCTGCTTTGCTTCGTTAACCGCAGCGACCGGACGATTACGAATTTTCATCATTACTGAGCGCATACGAGCGAGAGAACGCTCAAACTCTTTTTCACATTGAATCACTCTGCGTCGATAAGCACTCAGCTTTTCTATTCGTTTCTGCTTCTCTTGCCATAATGCTTTCGTTTCTAGATCTAACGAATCATCGCTCTTTACTTTATCTTCCCTATCTTGGTTGACAGGTAAGGGCAATGAATCGCTTTGCTCAGGATTAAAGTACACGAACTTAACGCCAAGGTGACGAATCATCTCAACTTGTCCCTGATCTTTAATTTTAAAGCTATTAAGTAAGAATGGGTGATCGTTCCATTTCAACGGTAGACGGATATGTAACCCTGGCTGAATGCGATCTACGGTAAGTTTAATTGCTGCCACTATTCACTACTGACTGGGGTTTCAATATAAGCCCTCAATTTTAAGGGAATTTATAATAAAATTCATCAGTAATGATTATCAATGAGATCAATAGCATTCATCACCTAATTGCCACTACTTCTACCAAGTGAAATAACGCTTTTTCTATATTAAAAGATGATGCTTCAAAGCAGAAACTTTGGTCGGTGTTCAGTCACAAATCAATCGCTATCTCAGTTGAAAAGGCTTACTTCCATTTATCGTTCTATTTAAGCAAGGCATAATAAATTTGAACATTCTTTAAAAACCCGGAGTCAGTAAATGAAAATTCTCGTTACAGGTGCCAGCAGCGGTATAGGATTTGAGCTAGTAAAACAGCTCTGCGCGGAACATCACGAAGTTTTTGCTACAGGCAGAAATAAGAATAAGTTAACAGAGCTACATCAACTGACTGGTTGTAAGTTTGCCTCCTATGATCTCACTGAGTCTCAGCAAGTGATGGATATGTTCAAGCAAGCGACTGAAGAACTAGGTGGGCTGGATGTCCTCATTAACAACGCAGGCATGAATACTCGTAAATGTGCGATTGATGAGTTTTCGCTAGAAGAGTTTGAACAGCAGTACGCGATCAACTTAAGAGCGCCTGCAATTCTATGTAGAGAAGCGCTATCGTTAATGAAAGAGCAGAAGTCGGGCTACATCATTAACGTCACCAGTACCGTTGCCAAACGGGCGAGCGAAACGATGGCAGTTTACACAACCATGAAACAAGGGTTAGCAGGTTTTACCGGCGTGCTAATGAAAGAAGCTCAACCTCATGGTATTAAAGTGACCAACTTATTCCCGGGCGGCACTGATACCAACTTTAGGGCAGCCAGCCGACCTGAGTACATGCAACCCGAAAGCGTGGCTCGTACTATTTTAGGGTTATTAAAGCTTCCGGAAGATGTGGTGGTACATGAAATGGTCTTTAGACCGCTTGTTGAACTTGAATAGCTCGACCGAAAGCACCTATTACCCCCTGAGTAAGATTTAGTATTCGGGGGATAACAGGCGTTTGAAGCCTCAGTAAATACCTAACAAGATAAATACCTCAGCCGATAACTTAACTTGACACTTGTTAATCAGTTGAACTATAGGCTATTAGTTACAGCCTTAGCTTTACGAGCCTTTTTGCTTGCCCAGTATCCAGCTAATAGAGAACCTGAAATGTTGTGCCAAACTGAGAATATTGTTCCGGCAATTGCCGATGCTGGCGAGAAGAACTTCATTGCGAGCGCCGTAGCCAAACCTGAGTTCTGTAATCCCACTTCAAATGCAATTGTCCGACAAGTTGATTCATTAAAGCCAAGTAGACGACAACAATAGTAACCCGCCGTCAAACCTAGGCCATTGTGTAAAATGACGGCCAAAGCTACCAATGGCCCAATGGTATTTAGGTTTTCAGCGTTTAAAGCCACAACGATGGCAATAATAACGACGATAGCGAGCATCGATATCAACGGTAATATTGCATTGACCTTAGCAACGGCTTTAGGAATAAATGTGTTAATAATGACGCCTATTGAGACAGGAAGGAGTACGATCTTAACTAAGCTCATCAACATCCCAGAAACAGGCACATCAACACTTTGACCAATCAACCCTTCTACAAGTAATGGCGTTAATATCACGCCTAATAATGTAGATATAGCCGTCATTGAAATGGAAAGCGCAACATCACCTTTGGCCAGAAATACCATCACGTTAGAGGATGTGCCACCAGCAACGCTACCAACCAGTACCATGCCGACAGTAAGCTCCGTACTAAAACCTAATAAGAAGCTGATGAGCAAAGCGGCAAGAGGCATAATTAAAAACTGAAGAAATACACCGATGCCCACCGCTTTTTTATGCTTGAGAACATTGAGGAAATCACTAGGAGATAAACTGATTCCCATAGCAAGCATGATAATCGTAAGTAAAGGGACGATTTGAGATTTTAAATCGACGAAGAGACTTGGTGAAAAGTAAGCGGTTAAGGCGAATATAACTGCCCAAACGGGGAACAGTTGGGTTAATCTCCCTATCATTTAGATGGTCCTTTTCTTTTAATAGTGATGTTGGCACTCCACCAAACTTTGCCTTTTCGTAACAAAGTTTATGACGCCAAAAGGTAGATAGTTAAGACGAGCATCTTTTCACATATCTCATTATCAAAAAAGACAACCATACCAATACGGTTTGATATTTCATCATTAAACATAGAGAGCTCAGCATTGCACCAAAGTAGTGAAAGTCACTAGTGCAAAGTTTGCAAACTTCCAGACCATACTAGTGAATACGACTTTCTCTCGGATCACTACTCTCTACCTTCGTCAAACCAAACTAAAAGCCTCCTGCTCCGGAAAAATATCGCGAACTTACCTCCAATCCAAACGAGTACACTGAAATGGCAACCGATGAACCAAATCATGGTTCATCAGCAAAGTGAGAAAAAAGTTTATAGATAAAACCGGGCAAGCCTTAGACTCACAAACTCCAGAAACAATAAAGCCCCGAATTACGTCGAGGCTCTGTATTAGAATATGGTACCGGTGGGAGGACTGATTGAGCAGGTATTCCTGCCGCCACCGCGGAGGCAACACTTGAACGTCAGTTTCAATTTTCAAACACCCAAAACGACGAAAGGCAGCTATAAAAGCGACCTTTCTATGTATGGTACCAGTGGGTGACTTGACTGGGCTTGCATCCAAGCCGCCACGCTGGATTTGAATTCACAAACTCCAGAAACAACAAAGCCCCGACTTTCGTCGAGGCTCTGTCTTAAAATATGGTACCGGTGGGCGGACTTGAACCGCCACGCCCGAAGGCAACGGATTTTGAATACAAAATCAGCAAGGCTGATCCGTGTATAAACAATCATTTAAAGTCATTTTCACACCAGAATCCATGGTAACTTATCGGCATGAAATGCACTGTTAGATAACGCAAGTAGAAAACCTTAAATAACTATCGTTTGCTGATAATTTCGCCACAAAGTGTGACAAAGGAGATCTCATCACAACCCAGTCCGCCGTTTCACTTCTAAATCAACTATAAGAGACCATAAATCTTCTCGGTCACTTTCAGATTCAAAATACCGTTGCTTAATGGGGAAGGTTCAAGTCTAGATGGTGTTGAGGCTAAACGTTTTGGGATAGCCATGTCCATTCATCCTCAGTCAACCAACCTGAGTACTCATCAACACGTGAAACAAACATTTTGTCACTTGCATCTAGATAGGGCGAGATCATGTCACGAATCTGTGTTGCATTATAATGTGTAGAAATGAGCCATGTAGAATCCATGATGTGATACCACTTAGAAAAGCCCTTTAAAACTTCATGTACTTTTTCGTATTTCTGTCCCGGAGAATTCAAATCATAACTAACGCAGTAAACTGCCATTTTAAGTCACCTAATTAATAATAAAGAGACTTCATGATAAATAGAAAACAGGTTGAATATCTGTGGTTCACTTCCCAAAAGAGTTACGATATGCGTGGCGGGTTACTACATTTCAGAAACAGAACGACAATGATGAATAATTAAGGGCAAGCACTATGAAGTACTTACCCTTATAAAATCAGAAATTAAACGGTACCACCACATCATCAAATGGAGATACTACCTGCGGCGAGTATTCTATACCTGTGATTTCAGATAGCGTTTCAATTGTAACCCCTAACTTTCGAGCCAACATATCAAATGTTATCCCTAAGTCAGACTCTAGTACTTCTATAGCCTGATTCATAACATGAGGAGATTCAATTGGGATTAACTCATCTCGACGCTCACCCTTTGTTTGACCAGTCTTACTAAACCAAACATTCGCAGAACGATATTGTTGAGCTGTAATAAAACCTAGAAAATGCGCTCTATAAATAATCGCCCTAGCACTCATTTTCCAACGCTGCTTCAAATCATACAAGCGATTCCAACTAATCCCTCGTTGAGTCAAACAACTTGGAAACTCAACCGCAAATGCTTCTCTAGGAAAGAGAAAAGCACTTGCGAACATATCAGCTTCCTTCTCTGTTTGTTTACAACCAGTTTCAATACCATTATGCATAATCAAATGACCACACTCATGAGCGATATCAAAACGTAAACGACATACACTGCCTTTTGCATTGTTGCGAATAATAATAGGGTATTTGCGATTGACCGAAAGTGCATCCACTTTTTCTGATACACCATCAAAGCAAGTAACTATCGCCCCAGCATTCTCAGCCACATCAATCATGTCGTCTATAGGTGCATCAAGAGGAAGCCCCCAAAACTTGCGAGCACCTTCAGCAATTTTTTCAACAATCGGAGCTGATAGTTCTGGAATTTTATCTGCATCAATCAAGTTGAAGCGATTCTCAGGCAAATCTAAATTTTGGTGAAGTATACCGACTAGCTGTTCTAAAACAGTGCTGTACGAAAGAACTCTATTAGCAACTACTGCTGGAGTCGTCTTTCGCTTTCTAAAGTGACATTGCTCTGCTTTTACGTCCCCTGACAAGGGCATATAAAAGAAATCTACAGAGACACCAAGAAATTCAGCTAAAGCACCAACAACATCATCAGGAGGAGTTCTTGCCTCTCCTTCATATTGATGAATACTCTGGCGACTAACAGATACGGCATCTCCTACATCTTGTAAAGTATACCCTTTTAGCGTTCGTGCGAGACGTAATCTCTCACCAACAAAAAATTCACACATTAACGATTACCATTTTGTACATCGCTGTCTTCGTTTGGCTTTTTCTTAACTGATACCTTAGCTTTGTTAAGCTTAGCTGGTTCTGGCAATGCTTCAGTGACCTTACTTAAGACAGGAACAGGTTGTTCTAGCGGCACTTCATATGCAGACACTTGCTCTTCATTGAGATATCCCGTAAAGGTGATACGCTCAACATATCGATCAGAATCAACTTCAACCGCAAAAAGCCAGCGAATATATGATGATTCACCGATATCTTCAAACAAAAATGTCATTTGTCGATGTGCTTCCGCACATGCAATTTGACGCCGTTTCCCAGGAGCTCTTGGGGAACCTCTATACATACGAACAGGAACGCCTCCGATAGAAAAAGTGAAGCGACCATCATCTTTTAACATACCAAGCCACGACCAATTTTCAGTATCTAACGTAGCCCAAATGATCTGCTGACGACAACATTCATAAGCTCTCAATCCCGTAGATCGGGCAGTGTCCCCAAGCTCTTCATTATGTAAATCAATAACGTCATCACGGACAGAACGAATTAGAGAAGCGACTTGTTTAATACGTTCAGGCGTCAACTCTGGAACAATATCCCAAGGGTCTTGCATATTTAAGGTTCCTAATAAATATATGTAGCGGTGAAATCACGTACAATAATATGCTTTTAACCAATTTTGTCAACACCATTAAAATAAGTCACCCCATAAATCACATGTCACCACAACAAGAGTAAGTCAACAGAGCGAAGTCTAATACCATCCTAGTAGCAAAGAGCCTGATCCCACTACAGGATCAGGCTCTCTATACCGCACATACAGTCAGACCAAATCGTTCACAACTCACTATCAGGGTAATACCATATTAAATCGGACCTCCTAGCGGAGTTATTTATATGTTTAGTTACACTCGATGAAAAACAGCACCGTTTTGAGAGTTCCCATACCCGGTATGGGCTTCTACTTTCATCAATTGCCCCACTCTCCATACCACACATCAAAGTCTCAAAAATCATCGTTCTGCCCCTCCCACTTTCTACACAACCTTTTAACTCACACACCAAACCAAGACGAAGCCACACTCATCAGCAGATGAGCTCTGTGGTATAAAGAGGGGCGCGTCACCCACCAACAATGCACTTGGTTATAAGAGAACAACGATGAACAATGAAAACAAACCTAACCATGTTGAAGCCATAGATAAAGAACTCGACGAATACTTCCAAGCAGAAACCACCGACCAAACCATAGAATCAAGCAGCATTGAACTCGACGCTTTTCTAGCGCAAGAGCAAACCGATGAATACTCAAGTAAAGCTGTCGATGATGAGCTCGATATATACTTCGAGAATGAACAGCAGTCACCATGGCAAGCACTCAAAGGTGATGATGAAGCGGTTCACATTGGTATAGACAGTGAGTACGTCTACAACGCCGAGGAAAACCGAAACGACATTCTGTCCTATCAGTATTATCTAATCGCAGGTGAACACCACATGAGTGATGTGGTACTTACCCCCGTTGCTGATGTTATAAAGAAGTCCAGAGCCGCAAACAAAAGCCGTGAAGATGAACTCAAGGCGATTAATCGAATCAAGAAACCACGTAAGAAATTTGAAGAGTTCTTGGTGGAAGTTCTCCAAACTGCAATGGGGCGCGGATTTATCACAGGATGGCCAAAGAAAATCTACATCTATGCGCACTACCTCAGAGCTGACATGGTGTCATTCGAAGCGTTCTGGGATACCAGTCAGAAAGCGAAACTGGAAGTCGTCAGAAGCACATTAACCTCCACGCGTGGCGCATACGGCATCGACCTCGACGCAGTGGGTAGAACCAAGCAAGCTTCAGAACCCGTCCACTTTACAGACAAGAATGGAAAGAAACGTGAGAGTCGTGTCCGCTTTGTAGATACTTTACTACTCAGTCCAGGACAAAGCGGACTTGATAACGTCGGTGAACTCATCAAAATTCCTAAAGAAGTGATACCAGAGCCATATAGTAAAAGCCGTATGGATGAGCTTTTGGTCGCAGACGAGCCACTCTTCCTTCGCTATGCCCTACGAGATGCCGAAATAACAGTGAGGTATGGATTCGATATGCAACAATTCGCCCTCGAAGACATTAAAAAATCACTCAAAGATAAAGTTCCAGAAGAACGGTTAGACAAACTTCAATTTGAACATCTACCATCAACACTGGGTAACTTCTCAGTATCACTCTTCAAAGCACTCACGGGTGATAAAGATGCATTAAACCAAGCACTCGGCATGGAGACCAAAACGATTCAATACTGGAATCAAACAAAAGGTCGTGTCATACAGAAGAAAGAAACTGTCATCACAGCTGGTCGTCGTATCTTCGAACAATTGGCAATAGACTGCTTCCATGGAGGTAGAAACGAGTGTTACGTGTTTGGTGGTGCAAACTTAGGCGATTACAACGATTTCGATCTTGCTACGGCGTACGTCAATGCCTTAATGGACATTAAACCCGTAGACTTCGAGAAAAGCTTCACTTCAACCAATATCAATGACTATCTCGGTCATAAAATGGGGTTTGCTTACGTTAAGTTTAAATTCCCAGAGCATACTAAGTTTCCATCTCTTCCAGTCAGAACGGACTTATACGGTCTGTACTACCCACTAGAAGGTTACTCTTACTGCACGGCACCTGAAATAGAAGTCGCACATAACATGGGATGTGATATTGAAATTCAGTTCGGAGTTATCGTTCCATGGATTGAAGATCAAGAGCCACTTTTCAAAGGCTTTACGGAACTCATCAGAGAGCAAAGACAAAAATACACGGATGAAGGCGATAAATTCAGAGAGAAGCTATGGAAAGAGATAGGCAACACATTGTATGGTAAATTAGGGCAAGGACTCAAAGGAAAACGAGGTTTCAACTCATTAGATGGGTTAAGCAAAAATATCCCACACTCTCCTGTTACTAATCCATATTTTGCTGCCAGTGCCACTGGCTTTGTCAGAGCCGTTCTTTCAGAACAATTAGCAGGGATTCATAAACACCATGGCGACGGAGTTACCGTTGTAAGTGCCACAACAGATGGCTATCTCGTAGACTGTACTGAAGAACAACTCCACGTTTCAGGAACCATTAGCCAACGGTTCAGTAAGATATGTGAGCAAACGGGTGACGGTAAGATGATTAAGCATAAGCACCATGCTAAACAAATCATCGCAATGAAAACCCGTGGACAAATCACTGGTGAATATGGCGATACCGAACCTGTCATAGCAAAAGCAGGCGTTAAGCCACCGGAATCAGCCTTATCATCGGCAAAGGATGAAAATGCTTATATGGTCGAACTGTTCTTAGACCGCTATCCCGGACAAAAGATCCCAAACAACTCATTGATTTCACCCCGTGACATGTACCTCAAAGACATGGACTTGATAGAAATCCAACGAGAAAAGACTCTCAACTTAGAGTTCGACTTTAAGCGTAAACCCGTTAGTCCTCGCATGACTAAAATCCGCCACCCTAAAGGTCACATCGTCGAGCATATCTACTTCGATACCGTACCTTGGAAGAACGAGCAAGAGGGGCAACAGACTCGCGCATTGTTTGATGGATGGCGACGCGATAACTGTCTTAAAACAATGGAAGATTGGGAGAACTGGATCGACTACAGCAAAACCAAACCACTACTGAAGGGGTCATACATCAAGTATGAAGAAGGCGGTTCACAGGGTGCCCTACTAAAACTCGCGTTACGTGCCCTATCTAAAGAGAGCTACGGACTGACCAAAACCATTAATGGTAAGAAACTTACTCTCAAACAACTTACTGAACTGTTTAACAATGCAGGATTTAGGATTGCAGATAATGCCATTAGTAATTCACGAGACACTGCTTTCCGTCCTAACGTACTCGCTGCCACCCCAAGACTAATCCCACTATTACGTTGGTTAATTGCAACGTTCCCTGACATGGAGATAGAACACTTTTTCCATAAAGACGAACTGGATGAAGTAAAAATGATGCTGAAGGACTCGTTATAGTAGGTAACGATAGCGGAAAACGTGAAGGGAATCACTTACACGCAAACATATAACTAATTGATTTAATAAAATTATATCGACATAAATGGATGTTACATCTTGATAGGGGATTAGGTTAACGATTTCGTGATGGGATTACTGGCGTAATCAGAGGGGAATTGCGTGACCTAATTACACTATCAAGATTCAATATCCATTTTTAGCGCTAAGTTTCTGATAGATAATCAGTTTCTCGATTAAACCCTAGCGATGAGACCGTGATTTTTCGCCAATTAACGTGTTTATTTCCTCTGTTGTCAGTAGTCGACCTTTTCTATACAAGACCTTCGCCCTGCGCTTGAAAATGAATCAGTTGTGATGAGTGTCACACTTTAGTTTATTATCAAAATTTTTATTCAACCTCCCTCCTGAGTGGCCGTTCGGGTTTTCAGGTAAGTATTCGAAATGGCTTTCACTTTGTACTGCCGGGGGCTATACCCTCGGAATCCCCCATTTAAACGCGTGCTGGACTGCTTGTAGTGAGCATGACGCGATTCTTACTGGATTTTGCCTGTCTAATTTTTAACCTTTTGATTATGTTGGGTTTTGGTTCTAAATTCGGGGGTATCAATTAAAAATAAGGATGATACCCATGAGTGAACCAATTGATTTATTAAAAGCAACCGAAGAACGACTACAGCTGCTTGCCGAGAATATTGTTGAAGTATTAGGAAATGCGGGCGCTGGTCGTGTTGTTGATAAGGAACAGTGTGAGCAAGCCCAGTACGATATTGGTGCTGCAATGCGCGAAGCTAAGCAGCTCTTTCAAGGGAACAAGAATAAGTTCGGTAAATGGCGTGATGAAAATATTATCGGCAACGGTAAACGTACGGTAGATAAGCGCACGCTTACACGTTGGACTAACTTATGTGAATTCGGAACGCTAGATGAATGTCGTAAAGTAGGATTTACCAAAGTTTACAAGTTATCGAGTAAACACTATGCCCCTTTGCGTGAGCAAATTAAACAATACCTAGAACAACACCCGGATGTTGAATCCGACACTATCAATGAAATGTTCAACGATTTTGCAACTCAATTAAAAACAGAGAAGAAACAGACCACCCCCGTTGTGAATGATGACTTAGTTGACAAGGTATCGGAACTGGAAGCTCGCCTCAAAGAGCTAGAGCAGGAAAATGCCAACCTACGTCAACAGTTAGAAGGTCAACCCACTCTTGAAGCTGCGTAACTTGTTACCGAAACGACATTATGACGTTTCGGTTTTGCTATCGACTATTAAGGAACACCCATGGCAACCGAAGTAAAAAAGAACACGGTGAATTTATTCAGTGTCAAGTTACAGGTGTCAACGAGTATCTTGGCATCAATCAATATCACTGATGGCAATATCAGTGTCAGAGCAGCGAGCGGTAAACAGCTAGCTCATTTGACTCTTAAAGATGAAGAAAGTGAGCAAAATCTCGATACGCTATTTGCTGACCTTGAGAAGCTTTGTATCCGAGACGCGAATTACTGGATAACCCTCCCAACAGGTAGTTGGGTGCGGAAAAACGCCATTCTAGGATATGAATGTCACCTTAGTGAAAAATATCAAGGACTTATCCTGAGAACTCAAGGTAACCGGATTCTTTCATTTATTCCCTGTGATGATCTAGATACACAGTTAATGATCAAACAGGAAATTCAGAAGGCTACAGCAGCCTCATCACCGTCCCGTCGTTACAAACCTAACTGGGACTTCCATCAAAGCGCAGTTTAACTGCATCTTTTACTTAACTATTGGAATATAAATTATGAACATGTCTATCTATGATTTAATCGTTAATGCTTTCACCGCTGAAGCAAATCGCACTAACCAGAACCGTCGAACTCGCCTTCGTGAGGTTCGTAAAGTTGGTCAGAATATCGAGTCGAAAGGTGGCAAGATCCAACACTGGGATCAAATCCTTGATGAGCTTGAAACCGCGCTGGTGCACGACTATGACACTAAACGCGATTCTTTCGGTTACAAGGAGACAGCGAAGCGCTTGAAGCAGGTGATTAGCGAAGTCACTGGTCACTAACGTGTTACACGTTACTCTCACTGCTTAATAGTTTTTTAATAGTACGTTTTTATCAAATAAATTGCCCAGACCTTAGCGATTATTTCATGCAAGAATTTCCATACCCTATCTGAAAGGTGTTTGTTGACGGACGTTAGCAAGCACCTTTCGACCTTCGGCTTTCCATTCTTGAAACGGCATAATGTCGGTACGAAACTACCAATAAAAAAAGAAGCAGAGTCCCCCCTACTTCTTCCCTTGCTAGATAACGTCTTTTTCCTCCATGACCCCACCAATCACTGCTCCTGCCAAAAATCCAACCGCACCAAATGCGACCATCCCTCTAGCCCCGGCGATGCGCCGCCCTAGAACGCTGCCATACTGAGCACCTCGAATCCCCGTCGATAGACTCGGCTTAAACCAGCGCTGTTGAGGGTTAGAATGAAAATGTGTTTTTGCCATAATGTTTTTCCTTTTCTATAGATACAGAAAAGGGCGATACCTTTCGATATCGCCCTTGTTGATAAGCCTAATTTAGTGATGGGACTTAATCATCGTCATCATCAGCCATGAAGTCGCCGCCAAGCCAACCATCGTCGCCCGGTTCCATGTCGAAGTCCTGACTGAAGCCAGAATCTTCTGTGCCATCATCATAGTCACCTTGGTCTTCTGTCCAGTTGCCCATAACGAATACTCCTTCTTAGCTGTAATCCATTGCGCCACATGTATCACATGACCCACCCTTGGTGACCCAACCGGGACAACCTAAAGAACGGCATGAATAACCTGATGCCATAAGTGGCTTAATGAATGTCACTTGCATTACTTGTTTCCTTTAATTGACGTTGTAGTAAATCTACGTTGTGTAGTATCCCACTGCGACCGGACAGGATATGTCCAAGACCGCAGAGTGAGTGTGAAAATAGTCATCGTCATTGCCCTGCCTTATCCGATGAAAGCTATGCCAAACCTCAGTGCGCGACGGTTTGAAACATTTAAAAATGTTTTGCCCTCAACCTGTCCAAGGGAAACCGTACGCTAGTAGCATGAGCGATAAGAGTGAAAAGCTAGCTTTAAGGCTAGGTGACATATTGACGAGATTGTTTATGGGAGAAGTGCTCTCCCCTGAGCAATTGGTAGCGGACTATCAGGTAAGCGAGAAAACCCTGAGACGCGATTTCAATGAAAGGCTAGTCAACGCTCCAATTATCCGCACCAATGAGGGTTATCGGTTAGATCCGGTAACTCGAAATAATGGTAATGCGAATACCAACAAGGTACTGCACGATACGGGTTTGTCTGCGCTACTGCCTAACCACTACAAGTTCAACGGTCAAGCTACCGTTCTGTTTAAGAACCCACGCTCCGAACCCATCGGGAAGTTCGATGCGCTGTTTAGACAACTGACCGAAGTGATCACCACTCACTCTGTGATTGACCTTGTGTACAATGGAAAAACGTTTGAATCTGTCCATCCATATCGTTTGGTAAATGACCGTGGTATCTGGTTCCTCGCTGCAACCTACTGTGACCAGTTACATTCGTACCGACTACCAAATATTTCACGGATTCACCGCCGGGAAGATAAATACAAACCGAATCAAAAGGTCCACGAGGAGATACATAAACAAGGGATGGAGTGGCTAACTCCGGATGATGCTGAGGTGCTTGTACAAGTTGATAGGGAAGTAGCTCCACGCTTTCTTGAAGGAACGATTCTCCCTCACCAGCAGCTATTGAAAGAACTGAGTGACGGTAGTTTGTTGGTTAGCAGTCGAGTATCAAGATTGAGCGATATCTTGCCTTTGTTGAAGTCTTGGATACCTCAAGTCGAGGTGCTTTCCCCTGTCAGCCTTAAGCTTGAACTTATACGCGACCTCCACGCCACATTGGATCGTTACAAGTAGTCGACACGTTTCAGACTACCGAAACCGATCAGCTTACTGAGCAATTAGATCATGATGATCCAAATGCTTTATTTGCCGTACGTAAGTGTCGTGTAATGACTTTGTCACGTTAATAAATAACGCCCTAGCGTTCTCTCTAAAAGCACAGCTCCAAGTCAACAAAGAACCCCGACATAATGTCGTTTCACTACGCTGCTACAGACAGTCCTACCCATGAACTTGTCACTATGTACCGATTTTGCGTTTACCTATGTTGGATAAGGGAAAGGGGTGATTTAGCGAAACCTCAAACCGATACTGTGCAAGGGAAAACTCAAAATGATGCCGTTTTTGGTCGTTAATTAGCAAACACTAAAATAACTTCGAAGAAGGTAAAATTTTAATAGGGGTATAACCATGATGTCTGATGCACGAACTCTGCTCCAAATCACTCAGTCCAGTCCGTATTTTTACCTAGTTGATATCGCCAACTTGTTAAGCTTCACCGCCGTTGGCTATCTACTGGGTATGATGACTAGATAAACAGAGCCATGAATTGAACTTGTCACTATAGATTCCGGTGACAAGTTCCTTTTGTTACACCTAGCCTGTTTTAACTAGCTTCTGAAAATAGGCGAAAAATTTGAGTAAAAGTTCATTTGTGTCAATCCATTCACGAATATCGTTATAAATCTATCAGTTAGACTAGTGTTTTATAAGTTAAGCATGTTTAATCCGCGTATCGAAACTAAAACAAAACAGGTACAAAAACATGTCTATTTCATTCAATAAAACAGAGCATCTACTTAACGACTGTCAAAGTGAGAAAATTGCCAAGTGTGCGGCAGCAGCTTGGGGACATGAAGCAACGATGGGAACTCAAATGTTTTTCGCAGAGTCGGACCACTACTCGATTCAGATGGCAGAAGAGCATTTGGAAAACCCAGAAAGCCAAGAAGTTATCTTCATTGAATTTCTAGCTTACAGCGACCATGAAAAGTCACGCACATCTGCGGTTGTTTACGAGAAAGAAGACCTCGTCATGCTTTGTCATTGGTTTTCATTTGGGGATGATGAGGAAGAATATTTTGAGCCTGGATATCCTATGACCACTTCCGGATTCTTCAGCTACCTGAACTCTCTACCAAATATAAAGAGACATGTTCACCCATCTGCACTAGATGACAAGTATCAGCTAGGGTTGTCTCTACTGGACGAACTAAGCCAGTAAGTTATATCTAATTCTGTTTGTACTGGGGGTAAATTGGATAAGTTGTCATTTCGTATGGCAACGTTGAAAATGATCAAGTTTTCGAGCCAAACTACGAACATAAGATTAAGGGGCGCCTCTCGTCGCATAATAGGCTAGCCTTCATCCCCTAGTTGCAGAGATAGCATCAGACAAATCATTCTCTCGGTATTTTCTATAGGCTTCCCTCCCCTTACTGCTCCCATTGCTTCGACATAGCAATGGGAGCTTTTAATAACAAAACACCAGTGTAAACCAACCAAACTCGTTAAAATTAAGACTCCCTTCCTTGGTGTTTCTACCCTTCATTGCAATTCAGCAACTTCATCCCCTCTGAATCCCGAAGGCAACGGATTGGGTAAACGTTGCTAAAACTTGCCCCAATGAAAAAGGCTTCCCATCACGCCATGATTAACATGAAGCAATGGGAAGCCTTAGTTTCACTAGGAAGTGAGTCGACTATTTTATGGTACATACATGGTGCTTTCTACTTGGTTTGTTACCGATGGGCTAATCCACAGTGACTTTTATCTCATCGAACACGCCCATTTCGACGTAGCTAAGAAAGTTGGATTCCCACATCGAGTAGAACTCCATTACCTCACTACTTGTTATCGGCAGTTCCGGAACATAGGAAAAACTCGCTGTTCCAGATGAGAAGTTAAAATCCACCTCCTTAACCAGTTCGGGATAAGGACCACCGCAATACGCAAAGTCAGTGATGTAATCAAAGATCCACTGGTCGTAGAGGCGGACAAGCCTGATTTCAACAGGGTGCCAACCGCCATTTTCCGAACTGTAGGAAGAATCTCGGAAGTTGATCACCACCGATTGGATCATGGGTGTCCATTTGCCTGATTCGCTGATCACTCGGTTTAAAGCATCTTGAAGATCGACACTGACAGGCAGCAGTAATCGCTCAACGTCAAAAGTTAAGTTCATAATAAAATCTCTTTTAGTTTGTTAGGGAAGCACTCTTGCTAAGTGCTCAGTATGAAAGCCAGAGTTGGCTTAGTGGGTAACGGGTAATGTGGTTTTGGGGTTATTTCGCTTTGGTTTCAGCGTCCACGAGAGACAGCAACTCATCACGACGTTGCTCGTAGTCTGGTGATAGAACGTGAAGAAACACCGATTTCTCCGACTGGATGATAAGACCAAGCCCCCTGCAGCAAGCAGCCATAAAACCAGCGTTGTTCGCTGACTGTCCAGAAAACACGCACTTCATCACAGAACTCTTAAACGGCTTATCACCCTGCACATCTAGTACAGCGGTGATGTCTTTAAGTGGTATCCATTCCTTGCTGTGCAGACCACCACCCTGATTTCCAGACATACGAATATAGAGCTCGTTTTCTTCATCATGAATGGCGATTTCATAGAACACATGGTTCTCCGTTTTCGGACTTAACTTCTTCGCTTTACCCTCGCGCACGATATGAGTGAAATGGTCTACTGGTTGATCGTCAGTGACCGTGACTTGTTCATTGCCTTCTACGATTTCAGGTTGAACCGTTTCTTGTTGTTGGTTTGATTTACGTGCCATAGGGCACCTCCTTTGAGATGGAATTGTTCAGGTTTAATGTGGTTTTAAGATTCAGCTTGATCAGCTAACTTGGCGACAGGGAACGTGGGACTGTTCATAGGAGCACAGCAGTACACACCAGCGCCTTCCATGGTCACTATGGCGACCGCTAATAACCAAGGACAATCATCGTCGTTTAACAACAGAACCCATTCAGGGTAGTTAGTAACAAAGCGAAGGAAGTGTTGGTCTTCCTCAGATTCTTCACTCAAGGTTTCGTCGGTATCGGACTCCTCAATCAAGTACAAGGTCGTACCGACCTCATCCCAAAACGCTTTAGTGCTTTCTTCATCACCGAATGGTTCTATCAGGTGCTCTAGCAGTTTTGCTTTCACACCATCAGGCATTGGCAGTGATTGAATGTCTTCAAACTTGTTTACTGTTTTCATTTCTAATCTCCGTTTAATAATGAAAAAAGCCCCTGTTTAGCTCGTCGCTAAACAGGGGCTTTTCTAATGTCATTTCTAAATTAACTGGTTAAACCTAACTTCTTCATTCCCAACGTATCTCTGGCTTCGCAGTCACCATATCCGACAAACGAGAGCCAATCTCCCGCCGACGCCCTACAGTCAATTTTGAGTAGCGCCTTGTTGATGAAAGGTCAGCGTGATTCAACTGCTTGGCTATGTCGTGTAACGAGACTCCTTGGCTAGCTAATAAACTCCCAACCGTATGACGAGCACTGTGTAGGGTTAGATTCGCTTTATCTCCGGGTATGTCGGGCAGTCCCATCTTGGCTTTGATAGCCTTGAAAGCATGCCTAGGTTGCCCTACTGGTTTACCCTTTTTGCGTCCAGGAAAGAGATACGGATTATTCGCCACATGAGGCACTGACCTCAAAATATCAAGCATGTAATCACTTAGATAAATAACGTGACTACTACCGTTTTTCGTATGAGGAATAATGAGTGTTTTTTCCTCCCAATTCACATCGGATTTCAAGCGTAAACGCAGTTCCTTATCCCTCGCGCCAGTCAAAAACAGCAAAGCTAGGTACGCGCCAATACTTTTGTCTTCATGGTTCAGAGCGTGACCTATGAACTCCTTTAGCTGTGATTCAGACAAGTAACCAGTGCGCACGTTATCCTCTTTCAACAAGCTCACCTTGTCAGCAATGAGTGGAGCGTCCATCAACTTGTATGCTTGACGATTGATCGTTTTGAGCAGGGCTAGAACACGGTTTATCGAAGCAGGAGCATAAGGCTTGCCTTTAATCGTAACGGCATTCTGCATCTCCATTTGGACTTTGATGATATCGGCGGCGGTTAGGTCATGAATTGATATGTGATGTATCGACTTTGCCAAACGAAATCGTGCAACATCATCCTTCCAACTGCGTTTCTGTTTAGCGAGAGGCAAATAGACTTCATCAAAGAACCGTTCAAGAGTCATCGTCTTCTCGGTAGTCTGATTGTCACGTTCAAGCTTGGGATCAATGCCTTCAAGGATCTTCTGGCGGTATTCCTTAGCGATCTTTCTCAAGGTTACAAGATCTGTCTCAGGGTGACGGCCAAGACCAATCGCAGATTTTTTACCCGGAACCTGAGGGCTAATATACCTAAGCAAGAAGCGTTTCCCGCCAGATTTACCCACTAAGCAACGTACGCCAGTAGGTAAACCAGAGTCTTTCATAGCGGATAAATTAACTTCGTAATCAGCGGATTTTGCAGTTCTAGGGTTGGGTTTAAGGTTGTTGAGGAAAGTGGTAGTGAGTCGTTGTGATTTGCTCATTCAAACCTCCATTAACTAGATATTCTATTAGTTAATATGTATTTGAATGATTGTTTGTTACGGGGTACAACAACTTACAACTCTCGACTAAAACAGCATATGTAGTGGTCAACTAAAATTGGCCACGGTTTTAGAGTTTTCCCAATACAGTCGTTCAGACTCATTGGGTGTTAGACCACCATTATATTGATGTGGCCTGAGTTGGCTGTAGTAGCCCGTGATATATCGAGTTATGTGTCCTCTTGCTTCGTTAAAACTCCGATAACCCGACACTGGTATCCATTCTGTCTTTAGGCTTCTGAAGAATCGCTCCATCGGACTGTTATCCCAGCAATTACCTCGCCTAGATAAGCTTTGCTTGATTTGATAACGCCACAACAGTTGCCGATAAGAACGACTGGTGTAATGACTTCCTTGGTCGCTGTGGAACATCACGCCTTTGGGCTTACCTCGTGATTCAAACGCCATAGAGAGTGCTTTCCCTGTCAACTTACTATCAGGCGATACTGACATCGCCCAACCAATTGGCTTTCTCGCGAACAGGTCGATGACAACAGCAAGATACATCCAGCGTTGTCCCGCCCAGACATACGTCACATCACCGACCCAGACTTGATTGGGAGCCGTAACGGCAAATTGTCGAGACAGATGGTTTGGGATCTCTACGTGCTCTTGTGATGCCTTTCGATATCGGTGCTTCGGTGTTTGGCAGCTTACCAACCCTAATAATTTCATTATCTTAGAAGCTCGATAACGTGTCAGTTTTACACCTTGAGCCGTCACCATGTCGGCAATGCTTCTCGCACCAGCAGAGCCGTTACTTGCCGTATGAACTTCTTTAATGAGACTCTTTAGTTTCACCAACTCTGGGGAAACACGCTTAGGGCGACAACGCCAGTATTTGTAACTGCTGCGGTGGACACTGAACACATGACACAAGGTGGTTACACTAAAGCTCTGCCTGAGTTTCTCGATTATCGAGAGTTGTTCAGTGAGTCCGACATCAAGAGAGCGGTAGCCTTTTTTAATATTTCATTGTGCTCTTCAAGGCGTGCAAGTTTCTTCTTCAGCTCTCGTATCTCAATTTGTTCTGGTGTCATTGGTGAGGCTCGAGGAGTCACTCCCTTTCTTTCTTGCTTAAGCTGCCTTACCCACTTATCCATTGTCGATTTACCCACACCCATGGCTTTTGCGGCTTCAACAACAGAGTAGTTTTGGTCGAGAACAAGTTGTGCTGCTTCGAGTTTGAATTCCGCACTGAAAGTGCGTCTGGTACGCTTGGTCATAGTTTCACCTGTCATGCTATGAGGTGCATCTTAACACCTCTAATCAGGTGGCCAAATTCACCGTACCACTACAATACCTTTAATTTTGATTATCTTCCTTTACAGATTCTGTTCTAAACAAAATCGAAAATAAATTTTGACGTTTATTTAGCGTAATTTTATTACAAAAAATAAAGCCAACACTCCAAAAGACGGAATATTGAACCATACCAGTTCGTAACTTGAACTAAAATTGTGCTTTTAAATTTACAAAAACACAAAAACACAACAAAGATCACAATTTAACTTCCACGAACAGCAATCAAAAACGTGACGCAAATCACAACTAAATGATAATAAATATCAACAACAAACCATTGTAATTAAAAAACAGATTACAAATGAGATCTAAATCAAAAAAAAACCCGCAACATTAATAATAAATCGAGACATAAGTCACATAAAAACCAGAAGGAGTGCCTTTTTAAAAAGTTGTGATACATTTTAAGCGACTTTTAAAGAAACGCTTTGGACCAATTTGGTCATCCAATATAAAAATTGAGGTCTCCCTATGTTATCACCAGAAGCTAAGATCAAAGTCCAAAACTTTGGTCGTTTTCTATCCAACATGGTAATGCCAAACATCGGTGCATTTATTGCCTGGGGTTTCATTACTGCACTCTTCATTCCAACTGGTTGGTTGCCAAATGAAACATTGGCATCACTTGTTGGCCCAATGATTAAGTTCCTACTGCCATTATTGATTGGTTACACTGGCGGTAAGATGGTCGGCGGCGACCGTGGTGCGGTTGTTGGTGCCATTACTACAATGGGTGTAATTGTCGGTACCGACATCCCTATGTTTATGGGGGCTATGATCGTTGGTCCACTTGGCGGCTACGCGATTAAGAAATTTGATGAATCGGTTCACGGCAAAGTGAAAAGCGGCTTTGAAATGCTAGTTAATAACTTCTCTGCCGGTATCATCGGTATGATCCTTGCCATTCTAGCTTTCTACGTTATTGGCCCTGCGGTAAAAATCTTATCTAGCGCATTGGCTGCGGGCGTAAACGTGATGGTTGAAGCAGGCGCTCTTCCTCTAGCTTCCATCTTCGTTGAACCAGCTAAAATTTTGTTTCTAAACAATGCGATTAACCACGGTATCTTCTCTCCTCTAGGTATCCAACAGTCTGAAGAGCTAGGTCGTTCAATTTTCTTCCTTATCGAAGCAAACCCAGGTCCTGGTCTAGGTCTTTTACTTGCTTATATGGCGTTTGGTAAAGGTAATGCTAAGCAGTCCGCAGCGGGCGCATCTATCATCCACTTCTTAGGTGGTATCCACGAAATTTATTTCCCATATGTACTAATGAACCCTCGCCTAATCCTTGCAGTTATCGCTGGTGGTATGACAGGTGTATTCACAAACGTGATGTTCGGTTCAGGTCTGATTTCTCCTGCGTCTCCAGGATCAATCTTCGCTGTACTATTAATGACTCCTAAAGGTGCCTACGTTGGTGTAGTTCTATCAGTTATTGCTGCTGCAACAATGTCGTTTTTGGTGGCTTCACTACTGATGAAAACATCGAAAGCAACAGATGAAGAAGACTCTCTAGATAAAGCATCTGAAGCTATGCACAACATGAAAGCAGCATCTAAAGGTCAAGCCGCTGCGGACTTTTCTATTGACTCTGCAACTGTTACGTCGATTTACGTAGCGTGTGATGCGGGTATGGGCTCAAGCGCTATGGGGGCTGGCCTACTGCGCAAAAAAGTGCAAGCTGCTGGTTTAGATATTGATGTGACGAACCTAGCGATAAACAACTTGCCAAGCGATTCACAAATTGTGGTAACCCACAAAGATTTGACAGACCGTGCACGTACTCACGCAGTGAGTGCTATGCATATATCTCTTAGCAACTTCCTAGATGGATCAGTGTACGACAACCTAGTTGCCAAACTTGTTGAAGCACAGAGTGGTGCTGTAAAAAAGTCAGAGGCACCTGCAGCGAAAGCAGAGGAAAAGAAACAGACGTTCACGCTAACTGACGACAGTGTATTCCTCGGACTAAAAGCTAAATCCAAGGGAGAAGCGATTAAGTTTGCAGGTGAGCAACTCGTCAAATTAGGTAATGTTGCACCTGAATACGTTGACGGTATGTTTGCGCGTGAAGAAGTCGTGTCTACCTACCTCGGTGAGTCAATTGCAGTACCACACGGAACCATTGAAGCAAAACAGTACGTCAAGAAAACAGGCATTGTGTTCTGTCAATATCCTGAGGGTATTCAATGGGGTGAAGAGGAAGATGATATCGCTAAGATGGTCATAGGCATCGCAGCCCAAGGTGATGAACACAACATGGTATTAATGGCGATTACCAATTCACTTGATGATGAAGCGGCCGTTGAGAAGTTACAGAACACGTCCAATAAACAAGATGTACTGGACATTCTCAATGCTTAGTGTGGCTTCAGTTTAGCTCCTGAGTGAATGAGGCCAGAACCCCCTCACTGGCCTCTTTTTTAGTCTTGATAGCTGAAGGTTTAGAAGTATGTCGTTAAGTCATCATCTATCTGGATTTAACAGTTGAAAGGTTACTATTATGAAAGTGTTACATTTTGGTGCAGGTAATATTGGTCGTGGCTTTATCGGTAAATTGCTTTCCGATGCGGGCATGGAAGTAACATTTGCAGACGTAAACGAAACGGTAGTCAACGCCCTAATTGAGCGCAAGGAATACCCAGTAAAAATCGTTGGCGAAGAGTGTGTTGTTGAGACTGTGAAGAACGTCACCGCAGTTAATTCATCGACCGATGCAGTTATTGATTGTATTGCTGAATCTGATTTAATCACAACGGCAGTTGGTCCAACGGTGCTAAAGATTATCTCACAATCAATTGCTAAGGGTATTGAAAAGCGTGCTGCTTCGGGTAACGCAAGACCGATGAACATCATTGCAGCAGAGAACATGGTGAGAGGTACAAGCCAGCTAAAAGCAGCGGTACTTGAACATTTATCTGATGAAATGAAGGCATTCACTGAAGAGAATATTGGCTTTGTGGATTCGGCAGTAGATCGTATCGTACCACCGGCTGAAGCAGGCGAAACTGATCCTTTGGCGGTAACGGTAGAGACGTTTAGTGAGTGGATTGTTGACCAAACACAATTCAAAGGTGAGATCCCAAACATCCCAGGCATGGAATGCACAGATAACCTAATGGCTTTTATTGAACGTAAGTTGTTTACTCTCAATACTGGACACCTGATTACAGCTTACTTAGGTGTATTAGCAGGGTACGAGACCATCAAAGACTCCATTGAAGATCCAGATATTCGTGCGCAAGTAAAAGCGGCGATGCAAGAGAGTGGTGCAGTTCTTGTTAAACGTTATGGTTTTGAACCAGAAGCTCACGCTGCGTACATCGAGAAAATTTTGGGTCGTTTCGCTAACCCTTACTTGCGTGATGAGGTCGATCGTGTTGGTCGTCAACCAATTCGTAAGCTAAGCCCTCAAGATCGATTGATTAAGCCATTGAATGGTACCTTAGAGTACGGTTTACCGAACAAACATCTAATTAAAGGTATAGCTTCGGCATTCCACTATAAGAATGATGATGATCCACAGGCGGTAGAATTACAGAACATGCTCGCAGAAAAAGGGTTTGCTCAGACATTAGCGTACTATTCTGAGCTGAATGTTAACTCAGGAGTTGTTAAACTAGCCGAACAAGCTTATAACGCAATCAAATAATGATGGAATATAATAGTGCCACTAATGTGGCACATTTTCCTATTGAAGAAGCCATGCCAATATACTCAAGTAATGAATCGGAACTATTAGAAGAGCTTGCTGAATCTGCTAATGCGGCAGAGTGCTTGCTATGTGCTTATGATGTATTGGAAGACATGCTCGATGCCGTATTAAAGAGTATTTTTCATAAAGATGATTATGCCGTGAAGTTTGTCGTAGATCCCCTTCTCTCAGGTAATGGTCCTTTGGGTGAAACTCTTGTTCGTATTAAACTTTTGCTTGGACTAGGAGTGATCAATAAAGAAACATATGACGACATTGAAGTGTTTGTCACTTTGAAAGAATGGGTCAAAGTTCAAGACGGTAAATTAGATTTTTGGGATCAAGACGTTATCTTCGAACTCAATCGGATTCATGCGATACAAAAAATCATGCCCATCGACTATTCACCGGAATTAGTCGAGGGCCTGAATACTGACATGAAATCGATGTTTTTAGATCGGCACTTCCAAAAAGTTCGCTCCACTATTGTACTCGCAGTTAACGATATACATCAGCAGTTATCCAAAGATAACGCTCTAACATCTTAAAACTAATACTGCCAAAGATATCTTCAATACGCTTACTCTCTTGTTAAGACAGCGTGATTAGACAGGTTTCGGAGTTACATTTTTAATATCCTTAGCCCATTCACCAAACTACGCCAAGAGCTTCTTTAAAAATTGGTTAGATGTCATCATCCCCAACGATTGTATTTCCTTACAATGTGACTCCTTACACAATGGCTGGAGAGCGCTGTAAAGTGCATGTTCAACTTTTTGCATTACTATCAATGTAGCTCCAAGTAGTGATAAAAACTTCTTGACTAACATGGGTATTTTGTTCTGTTTTCATTTCTTCAAAGTTGACTCATCAAGGTAAAAGGGCTATTCAAAAAGAGATTACCCGTTACATTATCGGATACTACTGCCAACTCAGACCACATCAGTATAACGGTGGTCTAACTCCCAATGAATCAGAACGATTATATTGGGAAAACTCTAAAACCGTGGCCAATTTTAGTTGACCATATATGGACGCCTCAGTTTTTACAACACTTTTGAATGATTGGTTCACTACCATATATTCGGCGTCGTTACAGGCTCTTTCGCCTGCGCCTTGATGTAAATCCGAAACCTATTGCCTAATCACTACATCGGCATTTAATGCCTTGGTCAACTCAGGTTACAATAGGTACGGTTAACCGTTTATTCATCAGTGTATGTAAACTTTCTTGAGGTTATTATGCAAAGGCTTTGTTTACGTCAAAGTCATGGCTTCCTGTTAATATTTTCCATGCTATACGAGCTAGTTTATTCGCAAGTGCTACCACAGCTTTATGTTTACCTTGTCTGACAGCTAAAGCGTTGAACCATTGCCCAAGTTTATCTTGCCGTTTGTTGCAAAACGCCCTACAGCCCTCGCGCCATGAATAAGTAACACACGCAGATCGGCGCTGCCATTTTTTGTGATGCTCCCTAAGCGGATTTTACTACCAGAACTTGATTGAGTTGGTACCAATCCGCACCATGCAGATAACTGCCTGCCATTTTTTGAATTGTAGACCTGAACCTATCTCACTAATAAAACTCGCTGTTACTAATGGCCCAAATCCAGGAATTGAAAGCAGTGCTTCGTAGCGAGGTTGATTTTGACAAAGAGCTTTAATATCACGCTCGATTTGCTCTATTCGATAATTTAAAGCGCATAAATCATCATATAGGGACTTAAGAAGGCTACGGAGAGTATACGAAAGATCGTTGCTTCCATCTTCTAAAGCCTCTATTAGGGACGCTTGTAGTTTTATTCTTCCGACACTAAAAATAACGCCAGATTCACCTGCTAAACTGCGAATTTGGTTTACTGTCGCCGTTCTGTTTTGGACTAAGCGGGCCCGAACACAGCGTAATGATTTAATATCTTGTTGATCTACCGTTTTTATAGGCACTTTATGGATATTAGGTCGAAAAGCTGCTTCACATATAGCAAGAGCATCATTCGCATCGTTCTTTTGGCTTGAGACAAATGGCTTAACATGTTGGGCTGGAATTAGCTGAACATCGAAGTCTAACTCTTTGAACTTCCTCCCCCCAATAGTGAGAGGTCCCACATGCTTCCATTGCAATTAAAGTTCCTTGAGGAAATTGCCTTACTTTATCGAGTAGCTTATTGCGTCTAACTTTTGATTACTCTTAATTGAATGATCTACAAGACAAACACAGACCTGAAATACATTTTTGGCTAAATCAATTCCAACAACTTTTATATCCATAATGGCAGCCCTTTAGGTTTACTATCAGCATCAAGTTTGGCAGATACCGCGAAACTTGAGTGCTGAGGCGTCCATCACATCACTACAAAGATAGGTGATAATTGCGAGCAGTAAACGCCTACACCTAATATATGGGGGGGATTGACGCCCCCTTTCTTATCAGACTACGACTTGTCAGTGGGAAACTTATATCAATCCCCTACTAGCTAATAACACACACTCTCTTTCCTTCGAAGTCATAGAGTGAAAGAGTAATTTATTTAAACGATCATTCTTACGTACATTCACTTTCTAGGGTTTGAAATCGATTAAAATGTTCCATCATGTACATTTCAAAGCGAGAGTAATCACCTCGTTCTAAGTTGTTAGTATCAAGCTCAATTCCCTCTTCAATACCTAAAGCAAGCAATGTCTTTTTATCTAATTTTTTTGACGTACGAAGCCTAAAGGACCGATTCTTCAATTCGAAGGACAAGAGGTGACTATCAAATAGCTTATCAATATGAGCGCACAGCAGTAATCCATTAGCTCCATCCAATCTGTCACTACGACCCTGACAATCTCGCCATGGACGAATATGCGAAGCAATTAATAGTTCCTTTATATCTATTAGTGTTACTGCACACCTTTCTCCTCCCCATAGTTTGGCAACTCGTTCTCGAAACACTCCCTGACCAACTCTCGCACTGATCAACTGTAACTTTTCCGTTTCAGAGACATCATCACCACATAAATCCATTACATCACTAACCATGGAGTCAATGTCTGAAGCACTATCTTGAACCAAGTTAAACAGCATGTATCTGGAACTTTTATAAAGATCTGAAACATCCTTATATGAGTCATACAGTACTAAATCTTCTGGCTTAAAGCGGATATTAAAATTAAGCAAAGCATCATCTTCAATGACTCTAGACGAATCTGCACCTACCGTTCGTAATTCATCTGACATTACGTCAAACCAACCATTATGTTGATAAGTCAAAACAGCGTGTTCTGCTTCAGGCCTAGTTAAACATTCAGCTCGCTTTATATGACCGATTGAGAGCTTTTTTCGATCAACTACCGTATACAATTCGATGTAAAAAAACACTTCCTTGATATGTTTGATTTTTAGTGTTTACTCCTTGGAGAAAGGAATACTTAAAACCATCAATTACCTTAGAAAAATCGAGTAACCACTCCTCGTGACCATATCCTGGATTTACTTCAAATGAATTTTTATCCTTACTTTTACCTTCAGGTCCTGAAGGTGCTTTCCAACCGTTATTGTTCCAGCATATTCTCGCTGCTTTCTTTTCCATAAAAAACCTTAAGTAATACTTAACTAGTTTCACACAATACCATTTAATTATTAGAGGCATGAGTTAACACGATCACAATCTCATAGCACCGTAAAGTCACCATGGTCGTACCATGGTTCTAGCAGCTCACAGGTCTTGGTAATACTGGCTTGTGCGACGGCTGCTTTTTGCATTTGTTGGATTTGCTAGGATTCCCTTGCGCACAGAATCGTCATGCGATGAACCATATATGGACCATGGTCGAAATTTTAAGGAGGGTAAAGAGAGCCTATTGGAGCGAAAAAAGAGGCGATAGCAGGAAAGGAATCTTGAGGTAAGCACCTGAAAAATCGAACATTTTCAAACGCCCAAAACGACGAAAGGCCGCTATAAAAGCGACCTTTCTATGTATGGTACCGGTGGGCGGACTTGAACCGCCACGCCCGAAGGCAACGGATTTTGAATCCGTCGTGTATACCAATTTCACCACACCGGCATCTCTGGGCTATTGCCCTTTGATGTTTGGCATTATACGTAAGCTTTTGACCTGCGCAAGCAGAAAAACCTTTAATAACTATCGTTTGCTGATAATTTCGCCACAAACTGTGACAAAGGAGAGCTCGAGCCCCGTAATCTTATCTCCGCCCACCTAGTTTACAGCTATCTTCCCAATATCTATGGCGTTTATAACCGGTTAACCGTGATATCAGAAACATAACCGTTACCGATGCTCGACACCGCATCATGAATCATTTGGGCCGCATCTTCTGCTTGCATAAAACTACTGAGATCTAATGACTTGCCACTGGTTTCCCAAAACTCCGTCGCCATCCCTCCCGGATAAACCGCAATAATTTTCATCGGTTTGCCCTTTAGTTCTAAACGAACAGACTCTATCAGACCTTTTACCGCCCACTTAACTGCGCAGTATGTGGACTCCTGAGCTTTCGGCTGTTGCGATGCAGTCGACATAATCATAACCACATTTACCGAGTGATCCTTGTAACGCTTAACCAACTCTCGCAAGACATTAATGGCAGAATTAAGGTTGTTGTTAATCAACTTTTGAATCTGTTCTGGCTCTTGTTCTTCCAACAGCCCAAAATAACCACTTCCCGCACTATGAATCACTGTTTGGGGAGGCTGGCCTAATTGATCAAATAATTGTTCAACATCCTGATGTAAAGAGAGATCACAAGCTTGGTAACCAATGTTGTTAGATAGTCTGTTTGTGATTTCAGAGAGTTTACCCTCGCTTCGTCCCGTAAGGTATGTTGGCTGACCATCGCAATCGTAAAGCTTAGCCAACTCAGCCCCAAGTCCGCTACTAGCGCCTGTAATTAGAATCATTTTTTACCTCACTACTTCACACCATCTGTACGTTTGAAAATATGCTGATATACGTGCCTTTTCATTATGGCTCATCAAACATTAACCAGACTTCAAAAAATTTAACCTATGCTTTAACAATACTAACGTTTTGAATTTTATATCCACTTTCGAATTATTGTTCGATAGGAGTCAGAGAATGACAGGATCTAAATGGCAGTGGTTGTTAAAACAGGTAACCCGCAAACTATGGGTTCGTACATCATTATTCGCCTTACTTGCGGTCGCTACCGCTTTGATGTCGATTGTTTTAAACGAATTCGTCGTACTGCCTCCCGCGATTAACGTCAGCAGTGATCTACTGAATAACATACTCAATATTCTGGCGACCTCAATGTTGGCGGTAACTACCTTTTCGCTCAATATCATGGTCTCAGCCTACACCGCCGCCAGTGCGGGAGTGACACCAAGAGCCACGAAGCTATTAATGGAAGACAGCACAACGCAAAATGCACTGGCGACGTTTCTTGGTTCGTTCTTATTTAGTCTGGTGGGGATTATCGCGCTTGGTGTTGGTGCCTATCACGAACAGGCGCGCATCTATCTGTTCATCGTAACTATGGTTGTCATCGTGATGATCATACTTACCCTACTGCGATGGATTCAGCATTTATCGGTACTTGGAAGAGTTTCAGAAACAACATCAAAAGTCGAACAAGCTCTGATAAGTGCGATTCGCAAGCGTGGAAATGAGCCTTGGCTTGGAGCCCGCCCCTGGAGTCACCCTGAACATAAACCTAGGGGAAGCAAACCTATTTACAGCCAAGAAATTGGTTACTTACAGCATATTGATATGCACCATCTTGATAGCATTGCCGAAGATAACCAATGCACCATTTACATAGAACGTCAGCCGGGTAACTTTGTTTACTCAGGGCAATCCATCGCTTGGTTATGTGGAGAGCTAGAAGAAGAAAGCGAAGTTAGCGCAGCTTTCACCATTCGAACAGAGCGTTCCTTCGACCAAGACCCTCGTTTTGGCTTGGTCGTTTTGGCAGAAATAGCTTCAAGAGCGTTGTCCCCTGCAGTCAATGATAACGGCACTGCCATTGATGTACTCGGGCGCGCTATAAGGGCATTGTCACTTTGGGGGGAGTTACTGAAGCAAAGACCCATAAAAACGCGTTTTCCTCGATTGTTTGTGCCTTCATTAAGCTGCCAAGATTTGTTTGATGATGTCTTTTTGCCGATAGCACATGATGGCGCAGCCCAACTCCAAGTTCAGATTCGCTTGCAAAAATCATTGTTAGCGATATCGAGCATGCATCCCAAACTCTTCGCCTCTCCGGCCCAAAAACTGTCAGAAAAAGCATTGGAACTCGCACTGTCTCAACATTATACCGAAGACGAAAAACACCAACTCTCTCAGCTTTCCCATCAGGTAATAGACCAGAAATTTCATGGCTGAAAACCAAAACGATTCGAACTGAATTGAAAAACTCCCAATACATTCTCTCTTATCCCCGCCCCTATCAACGATAAGTACGGCTGTAAAAGGCTGGATTTCGCCACAATTGGAGACTCTGTGCGTTGGCTCTCTTTTCACATGGGGAGGGAATCTATATTCTGACGCACAATTTGTTAAGGTAAGTGATGGAATTATGACTACTTCTACAACTCTTCCAACGGCAGGACTCTTTCGTCGACTAGCTGCTTTGGTCTATGACTCGTTGATTGTCATTGCGATAGAAATGATGGCAGCCGGAGTGGTTATGGCCTTTGTCTTTGCACTCAATGCCGCAGGGTTACTGAGCTATGGGGAATATGTCGATGCTGCGGATATGTTATCGAAGCACCCTGTAATAAGCCCAATCTTTACGCTGTATTTAGCGGTAGTTTGGATCTATTTCTTTGTTTTCTTCTGGACTCGCGCAGGTCAAACACTTGGTATGCGTGCCTGGAAACTTCAAGTACGTAACGCCGCTGACGATGCACCAATCACTGTTACTCAAGCGCTGATTCGTATTGCAACTTCAGGCTTCGGGTTAGCCAACCTGACGGTACCTATCGATCCGCAGAAACGCGGTTTCCACGACATGTGGGCCAAAACTAAAGTGGTTGTGTTACCGAAAGCACAATAAAAAAGGAAGGCATTGGCCTTCCTTTTTCTTTTTACAATTTTCTTCTTAATAGCGAGACCGCAATAGCGAGGAATACCAGGCTTGGTGCCAATGCGCCAAACACGGGAGGTATCCCGTATACCAGAGTCAACGGTCCGAAAAACTCACTGGAAATATAGAAAGTAAAGCCAGCGACTACCCCTGACAACACCCTTGCGCCCATCGTCACGCTGCGCAGCGGACCAAATACAAACGACAATGCCATCAACATCATGACCGCTATGGAGAGTGGTTGAGTCAGCTTACGCCAGAACGCAAGCTCGTAACGTGAAGCATCCTGTTCTGATGCTTTCAAGTACGTCACGTAATCGTACAAACCGCTAAGTGATAACTCTTCTGGCTTAACCGTCACAACGGCAAGCTTGTCTGGCGCCAGTGACGTTTGCCATTCCATTTGGTCGACACTTTGCTTGGATATCACGGTCTCACCTTGCATATCGGTGATTTGCACGTCTTTCATGACCCAGTTGTTGTCTTGCTCATAGTCCACTTCTTCAGCAAAGATCACTTTCTGGAGGTTCTTATCCTCATCAAAGCGCCACATATTCAGCGCATACAATTTGTCGTCTTCGACTTTGCCGATAAAGATAAAATCGTTCGCATCCCGAGCCCAAACTCCGGCCCGGACGGACACAATACTACCGCCGGATATTGCAAAAGAGCGTAGGTCACGAGCCATCTTTTGAGCTTCAGGCGCGCCCCACTGACCAAGCGTCATAACAATAAGCATTAAAGGCACGGCAGTTTTCAATACGGATAAACCGATATCCAATTTAGAAAAACCTGCAGCCTGCATAACCACCAGCTCAGAGCTTGATGCTAGCATCCCCAAACCAATCAAAGCGCCCAGCAGTGCCGCCATTGGGAAAAACATTTCAATGTCGCGAGGAATACTCAACAGTACAAAGTAAAGAGCATGCATTAGGTCATACACACCTCGACCAACTTTACGCAACTGTTCTACGTATTTGATGATGCCAGACAAGCCAACAAAGGTGGCCAAAACCAAGGCTGTGGTCGAAATAATGGTTCTACCGATATAAAGGTCTAAGATTTTGAACACGGCTTACGCTAGCCTCTTCTTGCGGAATTTTTCTTTCATTCGTCGAGCTGGAACGCTGTCCATCATGTTAGCCAAAATAGCGACTATTAGTAACATCGCATTGATTGGCCACATTCCAACGGTCGTCGGTATAGAGCCATCTTCCAGTGCCGATTTCGTTGCGCTGATCGCCAGGAAGTAAGCCAAATAAATCAGAATCGCTGGGCCCATTTTGGCGAATCGTCCCTGACGCGGGTTAACTGCAGACAACGGAATAACCAACATCGTGAGCAATGGAATACATACAAACAGTGAAATTCGCCATTGCAGCTCGGCTTGCGCTTCAGGGTCTGGATGACCAATCAAATCGGCCGTAGGGTAAGCTTCCCAGTCCCTGCCTTTCTTTTTCACTTCGCGCTGACCAATCACCCCTTCGTACTGATCGAACTTGGTGATCATATACTCCACGCGAGTAGGCACACCTTCATAGCGCGTACCTTCTTTCATCGTGATGATCTGTCGTCCATCTGACAGCTCTTTCACTTCACCTGAAGAAGAAAACATCACGCTAGGCAGAACAGAATCCCGAGGGCGCATCTGGGCAACAAACACATTGCTCAGCGTGTTGTCTTTAATATCATCGATGAACACCACAGAAGAGCCATCTGGCGTACCCTGGAATTGGCCTTTTTGAAGAAGGTCGACGCTATTTTCAGCCGCAACCTGCTCGTAGAGCTGTTCCACTCTTTCTTGCGACCATGGTGATAACCAAAGAGCGTTAAATGCCGCCACAGCAGAAGTAATCAGAGCTAAGTAAAGTGCTGCTTGCACCAAAAACTTGTTTCCGATCCCCGTCGCATTCATAACGACAATTTCACTCTCCGCATAAAGACGACCAAAAGTGATCAATATGCCGATATACAAACTCAACGGCAGCATCAATAAGCCCATTGCTGGCATATTCAAACCAACAATTGAGAAGATCAATCCAGCTGGAATATCCCCGTCAGAAGCGTCTGCGAGAACACTGATGAACTTTTGGCTCAGAAACACCAAAAAAAGTACGAAAAAGATCGCAAATTGACTCTTGAGTGTTTCGCGGATCAAATATCTAACAATAATCACGCTGAAATTACCTATACAAAACTTGTTTTTTTGGTCGAATCACTATAGTTTCCCGTTGAACCATTTATTTTTTGAAAAATTATAAACTAAATGTTAGTCGCTTAATTAGCTCTGCATGTAAGCCTGGAGCTAAAATTCAACAAGTAAGCGATCATTATCTAACATTTAGAGCAATTTGTCTTCAGGATGTAGGAGTACGCATGGAGTTCAGTGTAAAAAGTGGCAGTCCAGAGAAACAACGTAGCGCATGTATCGTTGTTGGTGTGTTTGAACCACGTCGCCTTTCTCCAGTAGCCGAACAACTTGATAAAATCAGTGACGGTTACATCAGTTCATTACTTCGCCGTGGTGATCTAGAGGGTAAACCTGGCCAGATGCTACTACTGCATCAAGTACCAGGAGTGTTGTCAGAACGCGTTTTACTTGTCGGTTGTGGTAAAGAACGTGAGCTAGGCGAGCGCCAGTACAAGGAAATCATTCAAAAGACGATCAGTACACTTAACGAAACTGGCTCAATGGAAGCCGTATGTTTTCTGACTGAGCTGCACGTTAAAGGCCGCGACACTTACTGGAAAGTTCGTCAGGCAGTTGAAGCGACTAAAGATGGTCTGTACACATTTAACCAGTTCAAGAGCGTTAAGCCAGAAACTCGCCGCCCACTGCGTAAGCTTGTTTTCAACGTACCAACTCGTCGTGAATTGAGCCTGGGTGAAAAAGCGATCACTCATGGTCTTGCTATCGCGTCTGGCGTAAAAGCGTCAAAAGACCTTGGCAACATGCCACCAAACGTAGCAAACCCAGCATACCTTGCGTCACAAGCTCGTCGTCTAGCAGACGATTACGAAACCGTGACCACCAAAATCATTGGTGAGCAAGAGATGGAAAAACTGGGCATGACATCATACCTAGCGGTAGGTCGTGGTTCGAAAAACGAATCTATGATGTCAATCATCGAGTACAAGGGTAACCCTGACTCAGATGCAAAACCGATTGTACTGGTTGGTAAAGGCCTAACGTTCGATTCAGGCGGTATCTCACTGAAACCTGGTGAAGGTATGGATGAGATGAAGTACGACATGTGTGGTGCGGCATCTGTATTCGGTACAATGAAAGCGTTAGCGAAACTAAACCTGCCTATTAACGTGATTGGTGTTCTGGCTGGCTGTGAAAACATGCCGGGTAGCAACGCTTACCGTCCAGGTGATATTTTAACAACGATGTCTGGTCAAACCGTTGAAGTACTTAATACTGACGCGGAAGGCCGTTTGGTTCTTTGTGACGCACTAACTTATGTAGAGCGTTTCGAACCAGATTGTGTGGTAGACGTTGCTACGCTAACAGGTGCTTGTGTTATCGCACTTGGTCACCATATCAGTGGCGTACTTTCAAACCACAACCCACTTGCACATGAGCTGGTAAACGCTTCTGAGCAAGCAAGTGACCGTGCATGGCGTCTACCTATGGCAGACGAGTACCACGAGCAGCTGAAGAGCCCGTTTGCTGACATGCAAAACATCGGTGGTCGTCCTGCTGGTACTATCACTGCTGGTTGTTTCTTGTCAAAGTTTGCTAAAAAGTACAACTGGGCACACTTGGACATCGCAGGTACTGCTTGGAAATCAGGCGCAGCGAAAGGCTCAACAGGCCGTCCTGTCTCAATGCTAGTCCAATTCCTTTTGAACCGCAGCGGCCAAGAGACAGAAGAATAATTTCTGAACTAAATCGAAAAGGGCCGCAAGGCCCTTTTTTATTGTCACCATATTCTCTATAACAAGAGTCGTAAGGTGAGATCAGAACTAAGCGAGAGAATGATGCAAACCGCAACTTTCTACATCATCAAAGAAGACAGCCCACAAGCGCAGCTCACTGGCTTTGAAGAGTATGTCGTATTTTTGGCTCAGCACTTTGCCCGCCAAGGCGCTAAAGTATATCTGAACTGCAACGACAAAATGCATGCCGAGCAGCTCGCTGAAGCTTTCTGGCAAATTGATGCAGACAAGTTCATGGCACATAATCTCGTAGGTGAAGGCCCTAAATACGCCACCAACATTGAAATTGGGCATCATGGTGTAAAACCGTCTTGGAATCGCCAATTAGTAATTAATTTGGCGGAAAATGAGACAACCTTTGCGAACAAGTTTGCTCAAGTGGTAGACTTCGTGCCCTGCGAAGAAAAAGCTAAACAGCTCGCAAGAGAAAGATATAAAATTTACCGACAAGCAGGCTACCAACTGCAGACGATAGAAATTCAATATCCTTAAGGGTCAATCCTTATAGTTAAGCTCTCTCTTTAGAGAGTTCACTTATAGAGATTGACTAAGATTTACCATTAACCAGAATCAAACCTCTAAATAGTTGAGCTTCGATTAAGGCAGTTAAAGCCACAATCCGCCCAAATATGACGAGGAAAAATGAGCGCTATGGAAAAAACATATAACCCAACTTCAATCGAACAAGCTCTGTATCAGACTTGGGAAGAGAAAGGCTACTTTAAGCCACACGGTGACACTACTAAAGAATCATACAGCATCATGATCCCGCCACCGAACGTCACTGGTAGCCTACACATGGGCCACGCGTTCCAAGATACGATCATGGATACGCTTATCCGTTGTGAACGTATGAAGGGTAAAAACACCCTTTGGCAAGTAGGTACTGACCACGCTGGTATCGCAACTCAGATGGTTGTTGAGCGCAAGATCGCGGCAGAAGAAGGCAAAACCAAAAACGATTACGGTCGTGAAGCTTTCATTGACAAAATCTGGGAATGGAAAGGTGAATCTGGTGGCACCATCACTAAACAGCTACGTCGTCTTGGCGCGTCAGTAGACTGGGATCGTGAACGCTTTACGATGGATGATGGCCTGTCAAATGCGGTACAGGAAGTTTTTGTTCGTCTGTACGAAGATGACCTAATCTACCGTGGTAAGCGTCTGGTTAACTGGGATCCAAAGCTACACACAGCAATCTCAGATCTAGAAGTAGAAAACAAAGACACTAAAGGCAACATGTGGCATTTCCGCTACCCACTAGCGGATGGCGTAAAAACGGCAGACGGTAAAGATTACATCGTCGTTGCAACCACTCGTCCAGAAACCGTACTTGGTGATACCGGTGTTGCTGTAAACCCAGAAGATCCACGTTACAAAGATCTTATCGGTAAAGAAATCATTCTTCCTATCGTTGACCGTCGCATCCCTATCGTAGGTGACGAGCACGCGGATATGGAAAAAGGCACTGGTTGTGTGAAAATCACACCTGCGCACGACTTCAATGACTACGAAGTTGGTAAGCGCCACCAGCTACCAATGATCAACATTTTGACTTTTGACGCCAACATCCGTGACGCGGCTGAAGTATTCAACACCAACGGCGAAGCAAGCGAGGCATACAGCACTGAGCTTCCAGCTAAATACCATGGCATGGAGCGTTTTGCTGCGCGTAAAGCTGTCGTTGCTGAGTTCGACGAGCTTGGCCTACTTGAAGAAGTGAAAGATCACGATCTACAAGTTCCTTACGGCGACCGTGGTGGCGTGGTTATCGAACCAATGCTAACTGACCAATGGTACGTACGTACTGCGCCTCTAGCGAAAACAGCGGTTGAAGCAGTTGAAAACGGCGACATCCAGTTCGTGCCTAAGCAATACGAAAACATGTACTTCTCTTGGATGCGTGACGTTCAAGACTGGTGTATCTCTCGTCAGCTATGGTGGGGTCACCGTATCCCGGCTTGGTACGACAACCAAGGCAACGTTTATGTAGGTCGCACTGAAGAAGAAGTTCGTAACAACAACAACCTAGAGTCAGTCATTGAGCTGCACCAAGACGAAGACGTACTGGATACCTGGTTCTCTTCTGCTTTATGGACATTCGGTACTCAAGGTTGGCCAGAGCAAACTGACGATCTGAAAGTATTCCACCCTTCAGACGTACTAGTCACTGGTTTCGACATCATCTTCTTCTGGGTTGCGCGCATGATCATGATGACCATGCACTTCGTGAAAGACGAAGACGGCAAGCCACAAGTACCATTCAAAACCGTTTACGTTACCGGTCTAATCCGTGACGAAAACGGCGACAAGATGTCTAAGTCGAAAGGTAACGTACTTGACCCAATCGACATGATTGATGGTATCGACCTAGAGTCTCTGGTCGAGAAGCGCACTGGCAACATGATGCAGCCTCAGCTAGCGAAGAAGATCGAGAAGAACACTCGTAAGACGTTTGAAAACGGTATCGAAGCATACGGTACAGACGCACTGCGTTTCACACTTGCAGCAATGGCATCAACAGGCCGCGATATCAACTGGGATATGAAGCGTCTTGAAGGTTACCGTAACTTCTGTAACAAACTATGGAACGCTAGCCGTTACGTAATGATGAACACAGAAGAGCAAGATTGTGGCTTCAACGGTGGTGACATTGAATACTCACTAGCGGACAAGTGGATCGAGTCTCAGTTTGAACTAGCAGCGAAAGCGTTCAACAACCATATCGACAACTTCCGTCTGGATATGGCGTCGAACACGCTTTACGAATTCATCTGGAACCAATTCTGTGACTGGTACCTAGAGCTAACGAAACCTGTTCTATGGAAAGGCACTGAAGCGCAGCAACGTGGTACTCGTCGTACGCTAATCACGGTTCTTGAGAAAACGCTACGTTTGGCTCACCCAGTGATTCCTTACATCACAGAGACTATCTGGCAAAGCATCAAGCCACTAGTAGATGGTGTTGAAGGTGAAACAATCATGCTTCAAGCTCTACCTCAATTCGACGAAGCGAATTTCCATCAAGAAGCGCTAGACGACATCGAGTGGGTTAAAGCGTTCATCACTAGCATCCGTAACCTACGTGCTGAGTACGACATCAACCCAGGTAAACCACTTGATGTAATGCTAAAAGCAGCAAGCAAAGAAGATGCGACTCGTCTAGAAGCGAACAAGCAAGTACTGATGTCTCTGGCGAAGCTAGAAGCGGTACGCGTTCTTGAAGCTGGCGAAGAAACACCAGCGTGTGCAACAGCATTGGTTGGTAAGTCTGAGCTGATGATCCCAATGGCGGGTCTTATCGACAAAGACGCAGAACTTGCGCGTCTTGATGGCGAAATCAAGAAAACGCACGGCGAGATCAAGCGTATTGAAGGCAAACTTGGTAACGAAGGCTTCGTAGCGAAAGCACCTGAAGCGGTTGTTGCTAAAGAGCGTGAGAAGCTTGAAGGCTACAAAGAAACACTGGCTAAGCTAGAAGAGCAAAAAACCACAATTGCAGCTCTTTAATCGCTAAAGCAAAAACAGAAGCCAAACGCTTCTATGCTTGAATCAAAAAGGTTGGTCATCAAGGCCAACCTTTTTTGTATCTTCCCTTCGCAACGTACGCATTGATAGCTTTCCCCTATTGAATTAATACTCACCACCCATTGGCGACAATGAGAATTATTATCGATAATAAACTCATCGAAACAAACACGATCAGTAATTATCATGAAAAAGACACTAACTTTCGCTGCATTACATTTTACTATCGCATTTAGTGTCGCTTACGTACTTACTGGCGACATCTTGATTGGTAGTTTAATTGCCATGATCGAGCCATCAGTAAACACGGTCGCTTTCTACTTTCATGAAAAAGCTTGGACAAGTGTTCCCGCTTTAAAAGCTCGTCAATTTATGACCAAGCTAAAAACCGCGAGTTTCGCAACCGTACACTTTAGCGTAGCGTTTACGGTGGTTTACTTGTTAACGGGTGATGCATTCATTGGTGGTGTCATGGCAATGCTAGAGCCATCTATAAACACAGTGGCGTACTATTTCCACGAGAAAGTTTGGTTACGTAAATCTGCAAACCAAACACCTTCATCTCACTTTGGTTTGCATCGACATGCCTAACCACAATATATTGAGCCCTTAAGGGCTCATTTTTGTAGGCAAAGCATGGAACAAATAGCACACTTCACTCTCCGCTCTCTCACACCAGAAGATAACCCAAACATAGCAAGCGTCATTCGCCAGGTTTCAGCAGAGTATGGTCTAACCGCTGACAAAGGCTATGGCGTGGCAGACCCAACGCTGGATGACATGTATTCTGTCTACAACCAACAAGGCGCAGCGTATTGGGTGATTGAGCACAATGGTGTGATCGTTGGTGGTGGAGGTTTTGCGCCACTGGCAGGAGAACCTAACGTGTGCGAGCTACAAAAGATGTACTTCTTACCACAAACTCGTGGGCACGGGCTGGCCAAACGTATTGTGGCTCTGAGTCTGCAATTAGCAAAGCAACTTGGTTATCAGAAGTGTTATTTGGAAACCACCGAGTGCTTAAAAGAAGCCATTGGTTTATATGAGAAGTTGGGATTTGAGCATTTAGATGCCCCGCTTGGACAAACAGGGCATGATGCGTGTGAAGTCGTGATGCTCAAATCGCTGTAGGAATTTAAGCACACCCAATTTTAGAGTACTAAGTGGGTAACACAAAGATCCTGGCTTAATGCCACTGAAAAATCTTGGCGTTGCCCATCTAGCTCTACTGACAATTGGTAGAGATCGCTTGGATTTGGGTTGTTGAGATCAGCGTATTTTGGCGCTTCGATCTGAAACAGAGCGCTAGCATGCTCAGCACGCACATCAATTGGTATGTGGTAAGTCATGCCGTTGAATTTGACCGATGCAGAAACCAACCCCGGTGCGAACGTCTGATAATAAAGATCAACCTTAAACTCACAACCACCACCATGGTGCCAGATCTGCTCAGTGGCAACGCGTTCTAAACGAACGTTGCGAATAAATTGTAGGTAAGGCTCCCGCCATACACCGATTCGATCGTCGCTTTTCTTATACTCTTGATCAGTAAGAGCGCACAGTTCCGGCCGATCTTCCTCAAACAGTAAGTCTTCTTCTTCCTCTAAGAATAAAATCTCAAAGCGGTTACGTCCCATCTGCATGAACGGACGAATGTCTTTCTTGTACACATTCTGGGTACCATCGCAGTCAAACAGTGCCACGCCGTTCAACCGTACTTCGGCATGGTAGTCGACGCCACCTAATACCATTTCTACCGCAGGGAATGCCATCATGGACTCATCCACTTCAATATCATGCATTAAGTGCCATTCTTGCTGGCAGATTGCTTCTTCTGACAATTCATCGGGAAGTACCTGACTTAATGGAGCAGGGAAAGTGATGTCATCCTGAGGGATAGATAGGTCCGTAAGTGGAGAGACTTGCCATAAACCGGCGAGTGACTGTTGCATATACACCTTGAGCTAGATCAATTTTTTACGCATTATGGTAAAAAAACCACACAAGCTCAATGTGAATTAGTTTCATACCTTATCGTTATCAATTGTTAGACATAAAAAAACCAGCTAAATAGCTGGTTTTTTCAATCAAGGAGAGACTATTCTTCGTCTTCATCATCTTCGTCAGAGTATAGAGCGTCTTCGCCCTCATAGTAGGTACCCCAACCGTCATAAATAATGTCGTACTTTTCAGCGAGATGAACCAGCTTCTCAACTTGAGCATCAATTGCTTCTGCATCGAGTGCAGATTCCATCGTCGCATCACAGCAAAGTAGTTTGTTGCCGTCTTCGTCTTCTGTCTCTTCTGCTTCAAGTACTTCAAAGCCCATCTTAAATGCTTCAACAACCGCTTTTTCTAGCGTATCGAAATCTTCTGCAAATAGGTGGTGCTCAATTTCGTATAGCGAATCTGGATCGCTGCCATCTTCTAGTAATGCTGCAATGATATCGCGAGTCTCTTCCTTTTGAATCTCAATTAATTCTTCTACTGATAGATATTCATCTTCGTGAGACATGTTTTGGCTCCAGATTAGTTACTTGGTGGAAACGATCCGGTGAAATATGGCACGGATTGCGACGAAAAGCCACTAACAAACGCCAAACCACAGTGATTGTTGTCAATTATTCCTTGATAAATATTAAACCCCTCTCACAAGGTCACAAAAAGTTAACAAGAAATGCTGTTTTGTAATATTCAGAAGATCCTAATTCGCATAAATAGGGCACAAACCAGCTCTCAATGCGTGTTTATGGTCCTATATTGAATACCGAGACGCCTTGCATTCTCTACTCAGCGAATAAAGAGAACCCCAAAATGCATATTTTAGAATATATATGCACATTTTATGCACTAAGCATGTAATATGCTCAAGTCAGACCAAAAGAATAAAAACGCACTTCACGCCAAAGCATAAAAACAACACAAAAAACCACCAATAGTATCCAATATCAACAAATCTGGATTTTTAATTTAAAATTAAAACGATTAACAAAATATTATCAAAGTTAACTAACTTGCATCTTATCCATAAGGTTGTCATAAATAGCGGCTGGTAAATCTGTAAGGACACAAAATGAGTAAGCTGTACGTTGGATCAGAAGTTGGTCAATTAAGACGAGTTCTTTTAAATCGCCCTGAGCGCGCCCTAACCCACTTAACGCCATCTAACTGTCATGAGTTATTGTTTGATGATGTTCTTGCGGTAGAAGCAGCAGGCGAAGAGCATGATGCTTTCGCTCGTACTTTACGCGACCAAGATGTAGAAGTACTTCTACTTCACGATTTACTAGTCGAAACCCTCGCGGTTCCAGAAGCGAAAAAGTGGCTATTGGATACTCAGATCTCTGATTTCCGATACGGCCCGACCTTTGCCCGTGATCTTCGCGCGTATTTTACAGAGATGGACAATGAACACCTTGCTTCAGTATTGCTAGGTGGTTTGGCCTACTCTGAGCTTCCTATCAAATCATCTTCTATGCTACCGAAGATGCGTCGCCCTCTAGACTTTGTTATTGAACCATTGCCAAACCATCTATTTACCCGCGATACATCTTGCTGGGTATACGGCGGTGTTTCTCTGAACCCAATGATGATGCCTGCACGTCAACGCGAAACAAACCATTTGCGTGCAATTTACCGCTGGCACCCAATCTTTGCAGGTCAAGACTTCATTAAATACTTTGGCGATGAAGACTTACACTACGATAACGCTAACGTTGAAGGCGGTGATGTTCTGGTTATCGGTAAAGGCGCAGTTCTGGTAGGTATGTCTGAACGTACCACAGCGCAAGGTGTAGAAAACCTGGCAGCTAACCTGTTTAAAGCGGGTCAGGCAACAGAAGTCATTGCGATTGATCTTCCTAAACACCGTTCATGTATGCACCTGGATACGGTCATGACACACATGGATGTCGATACCTTCTCTGTTTACCCAGAGATCATGCGTAAAGATCTGGATACATGGCGTCTGACTCCGAAAGGCACTGACGGTGAAATGAATGTTGAAGCATCGCACAACTACCTGCATGCGATTGAATCAGCACTTGGCTTAGATCAGCTGAAAATCATTACAACCGGTGGTGACAGCTACGAAGCAGAGCGTGAACAGTGGAATGATGCCAACAACGTACTGACCGTGAAACCAGGTGTGGTGATTGGTTACGAACGTAACGTCTACACCAACGAGAAGTACGATAAAGCCGGCATTCAAGTATTGACGGTACCAGGTAACGAGTTAGGTCGTGGCCGTGGTGGTGCTCGCTGTATGAGCTGTCCGATTGAACGAGACGATATTTAATCTCTTTCCGAATCAGTGAATAAAAACTAAGGTTGATGTGAATACATCAACCTTTTTTAGTTTTTAATTAAAATAATTATTCACAATAAAAGCATTTATATGTTTTAATGCAGTGATTCAAAATCAATCACACGTACAAAGGGACGAGCTATGGCTTTCAATTTACGAAATCGCAACTTTTTGAAGCTGTTGGATTTCTCAACCAAAGAAATCCAGTTCTTGCTCGAACTGTCTGCAGAGCTAAAAAAAGCGAAATATGCAGGAACAGAGCAGAAGAAACTCCAAGGTAAAAACATTGCACTCATCTTTGAGAAATCTTCTACTCGAACCCGATGTGCGTTCGAAGTTGCGGCCTTTGATCAGGGTGCTCAGGTCTCATATATTGGTCCTTCTGGCTCACAAATCGGCCACAAAGAATCGATGAAAGATACCGCGCGTGTATTGGGCCGTATGTATGATGGTATCGAATACCGTGGTTTTGGTCAGGCGATCGTGGAAGATCTCGGTGCTTACGCAGGCGTTCCAGTCTGGAATGGCCTAACCGATGAATTCCATCCGACGCAAATCCTCGCTGACTTCCTAACGATGCAAGAGCATGGACGTGGGAAGAAACTGCATGACATCACCTTTGCCTACCTAGGTGATGCTCGCAATAACATGGGCAACTCACTGATGGTCGGCGCAGCTAAAATGGGCATGGATATTCGTCTTATTGCGCCAAAAGCGTTCTGGCCGGAAGAGGAGCTTGTTGCCACATGTCAGGAAATCGCGCAGCAAACAGGTGCCAAGATCACTCTGACCGAAAGCGTTGAAGAAGGCGTTAAGGGCTGTGACTTCTTGTATACCGATGTTTGGGTATCGATGGGTGAATCTGCAGAAGCTTGGGATGAACGTGTTGCCCTAATGAAGCCTTACCAAATCAATATGGATGTGATTAAACAGACCGGCAATCCACATGTGAAGTTTATGCACTGTCTACCCGCTTTCCACAATGATGAAACCACCGTCGGTAAAGAAGTGGCTGAGAAATACGGCATGAAAGGTTTGGAAGTGACGGAAGACGTGTTTGAGTCAGAATATTCTATCGTCTTCGATGAAGCAGAAAACCGTATGCACACGATCAAAGCCGTGATGGTGGCAACGCTGGGAAGTTAACGGATTTTAGTAACAAAAACCATGATGTAATCGCTTGCACTAGTAAAAGTTAGGCGTATAATGCTCGGCAATTTGTCTGAGGATTAAGAAATGACCACGCTGATTGCTGCCGTAACAACGCGATTTGCTCTAACTAAGCGACTACGCTTGCGTGGTGTTATTTTCGTTAATTCTATCGATTTTTAAACCTCCCTATTTGGGAGGTTTTTTTATGTCCAAAATTCCTCAAGGTTAATTTTGGAGATAGTCATCACTGTTATAGGGAAGAAGATCATGGCGAACTCGCTTTACCAGAAGCACATCATCTCTATTCCAGAGCTTTCACGTGAAGAGCTGGAACTTATTGTCGCAACCGCAGGTAGCCTGAAAAAGGAACCTCAACCAGAACTGATTAAAAATAAAGTCGTTGCGAGCTGTTTCTTTGAGCCATCAACACGCACACGTCTGTCGTTTGAGACGGCAATTCAACGTGTGGGCGGCGACGTCATTGGTTTTGATAACGATGGAAATACTTCTTTGGCGAAGAAAGGCGAAACCCTTTCTGATTCCGTACAAGTCATATCTTCGTATGTAGACGCTTTCGTGATGCGTCACCCTCAGGAAGGTGCTGCACGTCTGGCGTCTGAGTTTTCAAACGGCGTACCAGTGATTAACGCAGGTGACGGTGCAAACCAGCATCCAACTCAAACTCTGCTAGACCTTTACACCATCGCTGAAACGCAAGGCCGCTTAGATAACCTTAATGTGGCATTCGTTGGTGACTTAAAATACGGTCGCACCGTTCACTCACTGACTCAGGCTCTGGCGAAGTTCAATAACATCCGCTTCTTCTTTATCGCTCCTGAAGCACTGGCAATGCCTGACTACCTTTGTGAAGAACTGGATGAAGCGGGTATTGAATACACCCTGCTCACTGACATGGAAACCGTCATTCCTGAGCTTGATATCCTGTACATGACCCGCGTACAGAAAGAGCGTTTTGATGAGTCAGAATACGCACACATCAAATCCGCTTACATCCTGACAGCCGCAATGTTAGAAGGTGCGCGCGAGAACCTTAAAGTACTGCACCCTCTACCACGTGTAGATGAAATCACAACGGATGTTGATAAAACACCGCACGCTTACTACTTCCAGCAGGCTCAAAACGGCGTATACGCCCGCCAGGCTTTGTTGGCGCTAGTTCTTAACGAAACACTGTAATCGAGGAGAAAAGACATGGCTAAAGAAACTCAATTGCAGGTAGAAGCAATCAAAAACGGTACCGTAATCGACCACATTCCAGCACAAATCGGCATCAAAGTACTGAAGTTGTTCGATATGCATAACTCGTCTCAGCGAGTGACCATCGGCCTTAATTTGCCATCGTCAGCGCTAGGCCATAAAGACCTGCTGAAAATTGAAAATGTCTTCATCAACGAAGAGCAGGCGAGTAAGTTGGCACTGTATGCACCACACGCAACCGTGAACCAAATCGAAAACTACGAAGTAGTGAAAAAGCTGGCGCTAGAGCTTCCGGAAAGAATCAACGACGTATTTGAATGTCCAAATACAAACTGTATTTCTCACAACGAGCCAGTAGAGAGCAGCTTCAAGGTATTTGAGAAGAAAGAAGAGATTCGCCTGAAGTGTAAATACTGTGAAAAAGTGTTCTCAAGAGAGATCGTTACTGAGCGATAATTCAGTAAACATTTCAGACCTCTAATAAGTTCAAATGCCCTGTATTTACGGGGCATTTTGCTCTTTACCTACCATAGATTTAGAGGCACACTGACACTCTTTATTCGCTAAAACAGATGGAACAAATAAAATGACAAAAGTACTTCACACGGAATCAGCACCAGCAGCAATCGGCCCTTACGTACAAGGCGTAGATCTTGGCAACATGGTTCTTACTTCTGGCCAAATCCCTGTTAACCCTGCAACAGGTGAAGTATCTGCGGATATCGCAGAACAAGCGCGTCAGTCTCTAGACAACGTAAAAGCTGTTGTAGAAGCTTCTGGCCTTAAAGTGACGGATATCGTGAAAATGACGGTTTTCGTTAAAGACCTAAACGACTTCGGCACAGTTAACGAAGTGTACGGCAAATTCTTCGACGAGCACCAAGTAGCAAACTACCCTGCTCGCTCTTGTGTTGAAGTTGCTCGCCTGCCTAAAGATGTTGGTATCGAAATCGAAGCTATCGCGGTTCGAAAATAAGTAAACGCGTTAGTTCATTTGAATTAAAAATGGGTAGCCTGAGCTACCCATTTTTATATGCTTGTATTTGGAAGATTAAGCGGCGTTACGCTGTTTAACTTCTTCATCCAACTCTTGCAGCTTCTCTTTCATCTGCTCACGACAAGTGTTCGCTAACTCACGAATCCCTTCTTTGGTACAACCTTCTGTGCTAACTGGTGGCATCATTTCCACAATGACATGACCGTTATTCCAGCGGTTCAGCTTGAGCTTATCAGTTGAACTACAAACGATAGGGATAATTGGCACGCCCGCACCAATTGCCGCGTGAAATGCACCTGTCTTAAATGGCAGTAAACCACGACCACGAGAACGCGTACCTTCTGGGAACATCCAAACCGACACATCACTCTCTTTCATGCTCTTAACCACTTGATCAATCGTGCCTTTCGCTTTTGAGCGGTTCGCACGGTCAATCAGAATATTACCCGTCAACCAGTAAAGCTGGCCAAACAGTGGCATCCACGCCAGGCTCTTTTTACCCACCGTGACCACTTTTGGTGTTACCGCCGCAGAAACCGTAAACATGTCCCAGTTGTTTTGGTGGTTTGCAATGTAAATGTGCTGACCACGCGAGTAAGCATCATCAGGAAGACGAAGTTCAAGTTTAACCCCAAAAACACGCGACATCTTGGCAAACAGACGGCCAAAGGTGAATACGTGTTTAGGGTTTCGTGGACTTAACAGGCAGTAACCACAACCACCAATAAACATCACAATAGCGAAAATTGCGATAGCAAACACACGTAACAGTGCAATCATTCTTATTCTCCAGAAACCGACTTCTAACAGATACAGCTATTAATTTCTCTTACTATGGAAAAGAGAGTGATATAAAAAAGCCGAAACCTGAGTTTCGGCTCTTCATATCCAAATCATCTGCTGTGCAGTTTAACTTGTCACGCTCACGCGCTCAATATTTGCGCCAAGTGCAGCCAGTTTATTTTCAATTTTGTCGTAACCACGGTCGATGTGGTAGATACGATCGACGATGGTTTCGCCTTTCGCAATACAACCTGCAATAACCAGACTTGCAGAAGCACGTAAATCTGTTGCCATTACTTGTGCTGCGCTCAAAGATTCAACGTCACCACAGATAACCGTGTTGCCTTCGATCTCAGCTTTAGCGCCCATGCGCATAAGTTCAGGAACGTGCATAAAACGGTTTTCAAAAATGGTTTCCGTGATTACGCCGCCGCCTTTCGCCATCATGTTCAATAGCGTGAATTGCGCTTGCATATCGGTTGGGAAACCCGGGTGTGGAGCAGTACGGACAGTCACGGCTTTTAGCTCACGATCTGTCATATCAACAGAAATCCAGTCTTCACCGGTTTCTACCAAAGCACCCGCTTCTTCAAGTTTCGAGAGTACCGCTTCAAGCAAATGTGCGTTGGTATTGCGACATACAACTTTACCGCCAGATACCGCTGCAGCAACTAGGAATGTTCCCGTTTCAATACGGTCAGCAACAACACTGTGCTTACAACCGCCAAGACGCTCAACACCTTCAATCGTGATGGTATCTGTACCAGCACCAGTGATTTTTGCACCCAGTTTGTTTAGGAACTCCGCCGTGTCCACAATCTCAGGTTCACGAGCAGCGTTGTCTAGTGTGGTTTTGCCTTCAGCAAGTGTCGCCGCACACATAATAGTAATAGTGGCGCCTACGCTCACTTTATCCATCACGATATGCGCGCCCTTCAGGCGACCATCGACTTCTGCTTTTACGTAACCATCTTCTAAAGTGATGGTTGCGCCTAATTGTTCTAGACCAGTAATGTGTAGATCAACCGGACGAGCACCGATCGCACAACCACCTGGTAAAGAAACCTGACCTTGGCCAAAACGCGCAACTAGAGGACCTAAAGCCCAGATTGAAGCACGCATGGTTTTCACCAAGTCGTAAGGTGCACAGTATTCATTGATGCTGCTTGGATCGACGTGAACCGAACCGTTACGGTCTACTTTAGCGCCTAAACGCTTAAGTAGTTCCATTGTTGTATCAATATCACGAAGGTGTGGTACGTTAGCCACTTCTACTGGCTCTTCAGCCAAAATAGACGCAAATAAAATCGGCAGTGCTGCGTTTTTTGCACCTGAAATGGTCACTTCACCGACTAACGGTTTGTCTGACCCAATAACTCGAAACTTTTCCATCAATAAACCTTAAAGCGACATCAGTTTCTTATCACGAGCCCACTCTTCTGGTGTGAACGCTTTAATTGATAATGCATGAATGTCATTACGCTGGATGTAATCCATCAGAGGACCATAAATTAATTGTTGTTTCTTGACGCGGCTCATTCCCTCAAAGCAAGCATCAACAGCAACCACTTCATAGTGGCTACCTTCACCTTTCACATGCACTTCTTGAAGGTTTAGTGCTTCTTCTAATAACTGTTGTACTTTTGCGCTGTCCACAATTTACCCCTGATAATTCTGTATGTGTTTGTCCACTAACGATTCAACGTTACTTAGTTGAAACAGAGTGCGCAGTTGCGCGGGCACGAAACTGAGCATTATATGACAGTTTTGCTTTTTTGCATGCTCTATTAAGTGAATTAGCATCACCATTCCCGCAGAGTCGACTCGCACCACATCTTCTAGCGAACACTCGATCTCCGCTTGGGAAGGCTTCCATTGCAGAGCATGAGCCCACAATGAAGGCACTGAATCTCTGTCCAGCGCTCCAGAGAGCTTCAGGTTATTCGTGGTTAAGTTCCACTGAGCGTGAGACTGCGCCATTACTTTTTCGCCTCAAAGCGAATCGGTTCCGCCGCCAATTTCTCAAGATCCTTCGCTACTGCCAAAATACCATCCTGGCGAATTTTCGAGTTCCACTCCGACTGCTTGCTTGATAACAGGCTTATGCCTTCAGCAATCATATCGAACGCTTCCCATTCACTGGTTTTGTTATCTTTGCGCAGTTTAAATTCTAACTTGATGTTAGGACGCGGAGCATCAATGATATCGACTTTAACACTCGTAATTCGATCAGATGGATCAAGTTTTGGCTCCGGGCCAAACTCAATTTTCTGATCGCTGTACTGAGTCAGCACTTGCGCGTAAGACGCAATCAGGTAGCCATGAAACGCATCAATAAACTCGAGCACATCTTCACGTTTAGTCCCTTTGAGGTTTGGGCCTAACAATTTTAATGCGGCGTAACGGTAGTTGACGTAAGGCATCAACTCTTCTTCCACAACCACTTTAAGATGGTTGGGATCTTGTTTAATTTTTGGCTGCTCCGCTTTTAAGCGGTCAAACGTAACTTCTGACACTTGCTTCATCATTTGATAAGGCTGTGTTTTATCAACTTCTGCCGCATTCAAGTTAAAAGCTGCGAAAACCGCGACAACTGAAAGTAGTAATCTCTTCAACATAGTTATTCCTTACTTGAATCGTCTGAGCCACCCACGCTGTAAAGCACCTGACCAATTAAGTCTTCAAGTACTAAAGCAGATTTCGTGTCTTCGATGGTATCGCCGTCAACCAACATCACTTCGTCATCAAAAACGAAGCCAGGTACTAAGCCAATGTATTGCTCACCGATCAGTCCCGATGTCAGAATCTGAACACTCGATGTTTCAGGGAACTGATTGTATTGGCTATTGATCGATAAACTGACTTCTGGCAACAGGTTGTCTGGGTTGAGAGTAATATCACTCACTCGACCAATTACAACGCCACCTACCTTGACTGGTGAGCGGACTTTCAAACTACCAATATTATCAAACTCGGCTTTGAGGGTGTAAGTATCACCAGAGCCCATACTTTTTACGTCAGCAACTTGAAAAATCATCACAAGAATCGCGCAAATTCCCGCTAATACAAAGCTGCCAACCCATAATTCTGTTTTACGTGTTTGTTGCATGATTAATTCCCAAACATCAATGCTGTCAGTACAAAGTCTAGCCCCAGTACTGCTAAAGAAGAATGCACAACAGTGCGTGTAGTTGCTCGGCTGATCCCTTCCGAAGTCGGAATCGCATCGTAGCCATTAAACAGTGCGATCCAAGTAACAGTAATCGCAAACGCAAAGCATTTGATCATACTGTTGCCAATGTCCTGCCCCAGTTCGACAGAAGATTGCATCGCCGCCCAAAAACTGCCGTGGTCGACCCCTTTCCAGTCAACGCCGACAAGCTGAGCTCCCCAGATACCGACCGCCATGAAGATCATTGCTAGCAATGGCATCGAGATAGCGCCAGCCCAAAAGCGTGGTGCAATCACTCGCTTCAACGGATCCACCGCCATCATTTCCAAGCTGGAAAGCTGTTCCGTCGCTTTCATCAAACCGATTTCTGCGGTTAAGGCAGAACCAGCACGCCCGGCAAACAGCAGAGCAGTAACAACAGGACCGAGTTCACGCAGCAAAGAAAGCGCAACCATTTGGCCAAGGCTGCCTTCTGCGCCGTAATCCACCAGTACAACATAACCTTGCAAACTCAATACCATACCGATAAACAAGCCCGATACGACAATAATCGCCAGAGACTGAACACCTACGGAGTAAAGCTGTTTGATGAGTAAAGGAAAGCCCTTCGTCGGTTGAGGCTTTGATAACAACGCCCCCAACAACATTAACGTTGCACGGCCAAAAGCTTCACAGATGGATAATGTGCGTCGACCTAATGAGGCAACAAATTGAATAAAGCTATCGACCATCAAATAAATCCTTTTCGATACTTTGAGAAGGGTAGCTAAACGGCACAGGACCATCTGCATCGCCCTGTAAGAACTGCTGCACACGCGGATCAGGATTCTTTCTTAGATCATCTGGAGTACCAAAAGCGATGATTTTACCGTTGGCAAGTAAGTAAACCCAATCGGCAATACTCATGACTTCTGGCACATCGTGAGAAACGACGATAGAGGTCAAACCCAAAGCTTGGTTCAAATTGCTGATCAGTTCGACCAACACGCCCATAGTGATAGGGTCTTGTCCAACAAATGGCTCGTCATACATGATCAAATCAGGATCGAGCGCTATCGCTCTGGCCAGTGCAGCGCGACGCGCCATACCACCAGAGAGTTCGCTTGGCATTAACTGAGCCGCGCCTCGTAAACCAACCGCTTCGAGCTTGAGCAGTACCATTGTACGAATCAACTCTTCTGAAAGATTGGTGTGTTCACGGAGAGGAAAAGCCACATTATCAAATACATTCAAATCTGTGAACAAAGCGCCAGACTGGAACAACATGCTCATCTTTTTACGAGCATGATAAAGTTTTTTGCGTGACAGGGTTGGAATGTTATCGCCATCAAACCAGATCTCGCCTTGTTCGGGATACAACTGACCGCCGATCAAGCGTAACAGCGTGGTCTTACCGATTCCCGATGGCCCCATAATTGCGGTCACTTTACCTTCAGGAACGTGCAGATCGATACCATCAAAGATCGTGCGATTTCCGCGTGAAAAAGTGAGATTGTTAACGGTGACTAAATCGTTGTTCGACATATCATCCCTTCTACTATCGGAGCGTTGGAACTCGCTGTATCATCAAGCCAACTCACGTCCGAATGTTTTTAATTTGTAACCATCGTGCTCCAACAACGTTAAGGTGTATGGTTGACAACCTTCGTACACAAGAGTGGTGGTTAGAAAGCGAAAAACGGCTTCGGTTCATTTATTAGGCTGCAATCATAAGCACATTAGCTACGAATTAAAAGCACTGTTCGATTAAATAAAGTCGGTCAAATTCAATCAATTCTTGATGAACGATGACAGAGTCATGGCTTAATATTTAAATCTTAATGCAGAATCATTGCTTTAACAGTAGTGATTAGATGAGAGAAAATTAAACACAATTTCGTTACTAACCTTTAATTTATTCGTTGTTTATCTTCCATTTTCCGCTGCAAAAGGTCAAAATTAGCGGTTACTCATCACTCTCATTTAATAGTTAGGAATTATCATGCTCGAAGCCGTAGCGTTGCTTATCGTCGGTCTTGTTTTACTTGTCTGGAGTGCAGATAAACTTGTTTTTGGTTCTGCAGCCATAGCCCGCAACGTTGGCATTTCACCTCTTGTGATTGGTATGACAATCCTGGCTATGGGCTCCTCAGCCCCTGAAATGATGGTTTCTGCTACCGCAGCCCTGGATGGAAAGACCGACACCGCCGTTGGTAACGTTCTGGGTTCTAACATTGCGAATATTGCATTAATTCTGGGGATCACGGCGCTGATTAAGCCCCTTTCGATCAGTTCTGGAGTTATTCGTCGTGAACTACCTTTGATGATAGCAGTCACATTACTTGCCGGTGTAATTCTTTGGAATAACCACCTCGGCTTTTACGAAGGTGCCCTTCTGTTTGTGCTGTTTGGTGCATTTTTATTTGTGATGTTGCAGATCAGCCGCAAAGAGCAAAAATCGGGGGACGCATTCCTCGATGATCAGGAATCGGAAATCCCTGAAGGTGTAAGCAACTCAAAAGCCGCAATCTGGGTAGTACTTGGTTTAGTATTACTGCCTGTGTCAGCGAACATTTTGGTGGATAACGCGGTTATCATTGCTAAGCATTTTGGTATGAGCGATCTCGTGATCGGCTTAACCATTATCGCTATTGGTACCAGTCTGCCAGAACTTGCCGCTTCTCTTGCTGGGGTACTCAAAGGTGAAGACGACATGGCAGTGGGTAACATCATTGGCTCGAATGTATTCAATATTCTCGCGGTAATGGGCATCCCTGGCATCATCAATCCATCCATGCTAAGTGAGTACGCAATGGGTCGTGACTTCTGGGTCATGCTGGGCGTTTCGCTATTGCTAGTTGCCATGTGTTTGGGAAGATCTCGCAGCATTAACCGTGTGGAAGGTGCCGTTCTTTTTGTTTGCTTCATTGGCTACCAAGTTTACCTGTTCGCGAACATGACCGCTTAACCACCTTATCTTTTCGTAGACATAAATTGGAGCTCTGATATGTCCCGTCAATTTGATTTTCGCGCTGCTGCAAAGCAAGTTCTTGATATTGAAGTTGCCGCTCTGCAAGAGCTGGATAAATACTTTGATGACCAATTTGAACAAGCTTGCGAAATGATACTTTCCAATAGCGGAAAAGTGGTCATCATGGGCATGGGCAAATCAGGCCACATTGGAAATAAAATTGCGGCGACGCTTGCAAGTACAGGGACTTCGGCGTTTTTTGTTCATCCGGGTGAAGCTTCGCATGGTGACTTAGGTATGATCAGCGCCGGAGACATTGTGATTGCCATTTCAAACTCTGGTGAATCTCATGAGATCCTGTCTCTGTTCCCGGTATTGAAACGCTTGAACATCAAGATCATCAGCATGACGGGCAAGCCAGAATCGAACATGGCGCAACTTTCAGATTTGCACTTGCAGATCACGGTACCACAAGAAGCCTGCCCTCTTGGTTTGGCACCAACCAGCAGTACGACAGCAACGTTAGTCATGGGCGATGCCTTGGCGGTTGCGCTGCTTCAGGCTCGTGGATTCTCCGCTGAAGACTTTGCACTGTCACACCCTGGTGGCGCACTAGGAAGAAAACTGCTGCTTAAGTTGTCTGATATTATGCATTTTGGAAATGCGCTGCCGAAAGTCTCTCCTGATTCACTGATTCGCGACGCACTTCTGGAGATTTCTGAAAAAGGACTGGGGATGACCGCCATTGTCGATGAGCACGATGCTATGCTTGGTATATTCACTGATGGCGACTTACGCAGAACTTTAGATAAGCGTATTGATATTCATACAACCGCCATTGGCGAGGTGATGACACAAAGCCCAACAACTGCGCATCCGGACATGCTTGCAGTTGAAGGTCTCAACCTTATGCAAAGCAAAAATATCAATGCGCTGATTTTATGTAATAACGGTAAAGTGGTCGGTGCACTTAATATGCATGATTTACTAAAAGCGGGTGTGATGTAAACTCATCACAACCACTTATTACACAGATTAAGGCAATAGTCAGGGACGTACTGAGCTAGAAGATAGGCCTCTAATTTATGAGTTTTACTCGCCTTATTTATTTGCTCTTGATATTCGTTATTGCATGGTGTGCTTATTATATAGTGACACCAAAAAGCACAGATACGATTCAAGTCGCACCAGATTCGGAACTGCCCATGTTCAGTGGTACTGGACTGGAAAATATCACCTATGGTGAAAATGGTGTTCGCAGTTACATCATTCGCTCCTCCAACTTAGATTATTATGCTAAGAGTGGAGAAACTATATTTAACAACCCGACATTAATGGTTTACCGTGAAGGTAGTGTCGTTGAGTGGAAGGTGACAGCTACAAGAGCTGTGTTAGATGAAAACCAAACGCTGACCTTATATGACAAAGTATTAATGCAGAACCTATTAGAAGGGGCAAGCTTTGATACCATGGCAACGGATAAGCTGGTGATTAACCTAACCAATCGTGATTTTAAAGCTGACCAACAAGTGATGTTGGTTGGACCACAATTTGAAACTACAGGAGGCGCAATGCAAGGAAACTTGAAACAGCATACTGCGACTCTGACAGATAACGTTCAAGGTCGATATGAAACCGTTACACCTTAGCCTACTAGCACTGGTTTTGGCGGCGCCTCATGCGCTGGCACTTAAGTCGGATACTCAACAGCCGGTTTACATAAACTCTGACACCCAACAGGTGGACATGAAGAGTAACCAGGTAATTTTCAGTGGTGATGTATCTCTTAAGCAAGGTAGCATCAATATCGATGCTGATAAGATCGTAGTCACTCGCGATCCTAAAACAGAAACGATTAATCAAATTCAGGCATTTGGCCAGCCAGCGACGTTCTCACAATTGATGGACGACGGTAAAACATTGAGTGGTCAGGCGACCGAGCTGGATTATCGTATATCGACTGACGAATTAACCATGAAAGGTCACGCCCAGCTAGCCCAAGACGGTAACACCATAAAAGGCTCAACCATCCGTTACCAAATCGGTCAACAAAAACTGGTGGCAGACAGCTCTGAAAACGAGCGTGTCACGACTATTTTGCAACCTAATCAGCTAGAGAAATAATATGGCGGTACTGAGTGCGAAAAACCTGGCGAAAAGCTACAAAAAACGCAAGGTGGTTACCGATGTCAGCTTAGAAGTGGAATCAGGTCAGATTGTTGGTCTACTGGGTCCTAACGGTGCAGGTAAAACGACATCCTTCTACATGATTGTCGGATTAGTGCCTCGTGATGAAGGTGTCATCACCATCGATAACCAAGACATCAGCATCTTGCCAATGCACAGTCGTTCGCGTCTTGGTATTGGCTACCTTCCTCAGGAAGCATCTATTTTTCGTAAGCTGTCAGTTGAAGACAACATTATGGCCGTTCTGGAAACTCGTCAGGAAATGACCAGAGAAGAACGCCAGGATAAACTGGAAGATTTGTTGGAAGAATTCCACATACAGCACATCCGAGCCAGCGCAGGCATGGCACTATCGGGTGGTGAACGTCGTAGGGTTGAAATTGCACGAGCTTTAGCGGCAAATCCTCAGTTTATTTTATTGGACGAACCTTTTGCTGGTGTGGACCCAATTTCAGTTGGTGACATCAAAAAAATTATTGAACACCTGCGCGACAGAGGCCTCGGTGTGCTTATCACCGACCATAACGTACGCGAAACACTAGACGTATGTGAAAAAGCCTATATCGTAAGTCAAGGACACCTAATTGCATCGGGAACTCCGGATGAAGTTCTCAACAATGAACAGGTGAAACAAGTTTATCTCGGTGAACAATTCCGTCTATGATTATATTAGGAACGGTAAGATTCTGAGCATTACAAGGTAAGTAACACTGAATGAAACCTTCATTACAATTAAAGCTAGGTCAGCAGTTAGCCATGACACCTCAGCTGCAACAAGCGATCCGTTTATTGCAGTTGTCGACCCTCGACCTTCAACAAGAAATTCAGGAAGCATTGGATTCAAACCCATTATTGGAAGTTGAAGATGGCCAAGATGAGCCTCTAGCTAACGGTGAAGATAAATCAGAGCTGGATGCATCTGAAAATAGCACCAGCGCTAACGAACCTACAGAAATTGACGTTCCAGACAGTTCCGATGTAATTGAGAAATCTGAAATCAGTTCAGAACTTGAAATCGACACCACTTGGGATGATGTTTACAGTGCAAACACTGGCAGTACAGGGCTCGCTCTGGATGACGATATGCCGGTGTATCAAGGTGAAACGACTGAGTCACTGTACGACTACCTGATGTGGCAGTTGGATTTAACCCCGTTTAGTGAAACCGACCGCACCATCGCAATGGCGATCATTGATGCCGTTGACGAATACGGCTACTTAACCCTCTCTCCAGAAGAGATTCATGAAAGCTTCGATAACGAAGATATTGAACTTGATGAAGTAGAAGCGGTACGTAAACGCATTCAACAGTTCGATCCTCTTGGCGTGGCATCGCGAAATCTACAAGAGTGTCTGCTACTTCAATTAGCGACCTTCCCTGAAGATACGCCGTGGCTTGAAGAAGCCAGAATGATTCTGACCGATCACATTGATCATCTTGGTAATCGCGATTACAAACTGGTTATCAAAGAAACCAAACTAAAAGAAGCGGATCTGCGTGAAGTTCTCAAACTCATTCAGCAGCTGGACCCTCGCCCGGGGAGCCGCATCACTCCAGATGACACCGAATACGTTATTCCTGACGTGTCCGTATTTAAAGATAATGGGAAATGGATGGTCTCCATTAACCCAGATAGCATTCCAAAACTAAAAGTAAATCAACAGTACGCCCAGCTCGGAAAAGGCAATAGTGCAGATAGCCAGTACATTCGTAGCAATTTGCAAGAGGCAAAGTGGTTAATTAAGAGCTTAGAGAGTAGAAACGAGACGCTACTCAAAGTTGCAAGATGTATTGTTGAACATCAGCAAGATTTCTTCGAGTATGGTGAAGAAGCCATGAAGCCGATGGTATTAAATGATGTAGCCTTGGCGGTCGATATGCATGAGTCCACGATTTCTCGTGTTACAACACAAAAATTCATGCATACGCCACGTGGTATTTTTGAATTGAAGTACTTCTTCTCCAGCCATGTTAGTACAGATAATGGTGGAGAATGTTCGTCAACGGCAATTCGTGCACTCATTAAGAAACTGGTCGCGGCAGAGAATACTGCAAAACCACTTAGTGACAGTAAGATTGCCGCTCTTCTGGCTGACCAAGGGATTCAGGTCGCGAGACGTACGATAGCAAAATATCGAGAATCCTTGGGTATCGCCCCTTCAAGTCAGCGTAAACGCCTACTTTAGGCACTAACTGAAAAGGAAAGTCTATGCAAATCAATATTCAAGGCCATCACGTTGATCTTACCGATTCAATGCAAGACTATGTTCAAACTAAGTTTCAGAAGCTCGAAAGATTCTTCGACCATATAAATCAGGTCCACGTTGTACTAAAAGTTGAAAAATTAACTCAAATCGCGGAAGCTACGCTCCACGTAAATCAAGGTGAAATCCACGCGTCAGCTGATGACGAAAATATGTATGCCGCGATAGATTCGCTGGTAGATAAACTGGTTCGCCAACTTAACAAGCACAAAGAAAAACTACACAGTCATTAATCATGCAACTGAGCGAAATACTGTCATTGGACTGCACGAAAAGTGCAGTCCACTGTACAAGTAAAAAACGAGCCCTTGAAATGATCAGCCGCATCGTCGCCGATCATACGGGTCAAGATTCTACCGAACTGTTCGAGTGCATGCTCAACAGAGAGAAAATGGGCAGTACTGGTATCGGAAACGGTATTGCAATCCCGCACGCAAGAATGCAATCAAGCGATAAAGCCGTTGCTGTGCTTCTCCAATGTGATGAAGCGATTGAATTTGATGCGATCGATAATCGTCCTGTCGATTTACTTTTTGCACTCCTTGTACCAGAAGAACAGTGCAAAGAGCATCTCAAGACTCTATCCTCTATGGCAGAGCGTCTGAGCGACAAGCAAGTACTCAAGTTGTTGCGCAATGCTCAAAGTGATCAAGAACTTTACGACATCATGATTCACCAATAAGCAGGACAACTAACCATGCGACTAATCGTTGTAAGCGGGCATTCCGGTGCGGGCAAGAGTATTGCGCTGCGTGTACTGGAAGACTTAGGTTACTACTGCGTTGATAACTTGCCAGTCAATTTGCTTGACGCATTTGTTCAGTCCGTTGCCGATAGCAAACAGAACGTTGCGGTGAGTATCGACATCCGCAACATTCCTAAAAAGCTCAAAGAATTCACAGGGACACTGGAAAAACTCAAACAAGAGTTAGACGTGACCATGCTCTTCTTAGATGCCGATAAGGAAACGCTGCTTAAACGCTACAGTGAAACCCGTCGTATCCATCCCCTGTCACTTGGCAATGAATCGCTCTCGCTTGATCAAGCTATTGAACGAGAAAAAGAGATTTTGAGGCCACTTAAAACTCATGCGGATTTGGTACTTAACAGTAGTGGACAGTCGCTGCATGAGTTGAGTGAGACGGTTCGCATGCGAGTTGTGGCGCGCGAAAGTAAAGGGCTGGTGATGGTATTTGAATCTTTTGGGTTCAAATATGGCCTGCCTTCCGATGCCGATTATGTCTTTGATGTGCGATTTTTACCTAACCCACACTGGGAACCGGGACTACGCCCATATACAGGTTTAGATGCCCCGATCGCCGCGTTTTTAGAACAGCATCAATCTGTCCTCGATCTAAAGCATCAAATTGAAAGCTTTATTGAGAATTGGCTCCCACTGTTAGAAAAGAATAATCGCAGCTACCTCACTGTTGCCATAGGTTGTACTGGTGGTAAACACCGCTCGGTGTACCTGACACAGCAAATCGGTGAGTACTTCGCGAAGAAGGGACACAAAGTGCAGATTCGTCATACCTCACTAGAAAAAAATGCTAAGGAGTAACGGTGGAATTAAGTCGCAAAGTATTGATCCAAAACCGTCTCGGCCTTCACGCGCGTGCCGCAGTAAAGCTAGTGGAACTGGCACAAAGTTTTGAAGCCGTCATCACCATTGATAACGAAGAAGATATCACCGCGACAGCTGATAGTGTGATGGGACTTCTTATGCTTGAGTCGGCTCAAGGTCAATACGTCACGATTCATGCCGCTGGCGACCAAGCAGAACAAGCGCTGGATGCGGTGTGTCTGCTCATTGAAGATAAGTTTGAAGAAGGTGAGTAACGCACTCACCTTTTATCTAATGTAATCAACAACTTCAAACCAAACCTTTCCAACTCCATTATCCTGAAGTAAGCAAACAACTTTGTGTTTGTCTTCAGTTTCAGTCATATCTCCTTCCGTTCTTTTACTGAGTTGCTTTCTTTTAGCAAATAATTTTGTTTAGTTTCACAAGTTGTTATTAAAAGGCGCCTAGAATTAAGTTATTATTCAACGCATTGTAAACATCAGGAATTGGGAGGAACGAATGGCAGAGCAAATAGAATTCGACCAAGCTCACCAAGCCCTCCAAGAAGTCACAGAAGCGTTGGAAAACGGACGCTTCGTCCATGTTCGCCGTCAACTCCAGGACATGGAACCTGAGGATATCGCTCACCTTTTAGAAGCGGCGCCACGTAAAAGCCGTGACGTGCTTTGGCAACTGACCGACCCTGAAGACTACGGTGAGATTCTTGACGAACTCAACGAAGACGTCAAAGACAACCTTGTATCCAAAATGGCCCCTGAAGCGCTTGCTGAAGCAACAGAAGGCATGGATACCGATGACGTTGCTTACGTACTGCGTAGTTTGCCAGATGACCTCTCACGCGAAGTCCTATCCCAAATGGACTCAGCAGATCGTCTTCGCGTAGAAACGGCCCTTTCCTACCCCGAAGATACCGCTGGTGGTCTAATGAACACCGACGTTATCACTATTCGTGGTGACGTCGACGTCGATGTAGTCTTACGCTATCTACGCATGAAAGGCGAACTGCCAGAAGCAACAGATGCATTGTATGTCATTGATGAAGAGAGCAAACTGATTGGTGAACTGCCAATCACAATGCTAATCACGACCCAGCCTGACGTCAAAATTATCGACATTATGGAAGACGCGGATGAAGCAATCACGGTGGATACCAGTGATTCTGATGTCGCGAGCCTGTTTGAACGTCGTAATTGGGTGTCGGCTCCGGTCGTGGATGAAAACCAACATCTCGTTGGCCGTATTACAATCGATGACGTGGTTGACGTTATTCGTGAAGACGCTGAACACTCGATGATGAGTATGGCGGGTATGGACGATGATGAAGATACCTTTGCACCTGTCGTAAAATCTGCGCGCAAACGCAGTATTTGGTTGGGTGCCAATGTTCTCGCTGCACTAGCGGCGGCCTCGGTTTCTAACATGTTTGAAGCGACTCTGGACCAAATGGCGGCGATTGCGGTCTTGATGACCATCGTACCATCTATGGGTGGGGTTGCTGGTAACCAGACAGTAGCACTTGTCATTCGTGGCCTTGCCCTTGGTCATATCGGTGACGCAAACAAGCGAGAGCTGTTGATGAAAGAAGCGGCCATCGGTTTGCTTAACGGCATCATGTGGGCGCTGATCATCGGTGGTATTGTCGTGGCCTGGAAAGGCAACTGGATGCTAGGTGGCATTATCTCTGCAGCCATGCTGACCAATTTACTCGTTGCTGGTATTGCCGGGGTGAGCATTCCAATTCTGCTTAAAAAGATGAACATCGATCCGGCTCTGGCTGGTGGTATGGCGCTGACAACCGTCACGGATGTCATTGGCCTGTCGGTGTTCCTCGGGCTCGCAACCATCATGATCTAAAGTTGCCTCTAACGAATAATAAAAAAGCCTGATGTTAAGTTAACATCAGGCTTTTTGGTATTTGAATCAGGCTTAAACTTACTCGCCAGCGACCTTCATAGTATCCAGTAAGATAGAGCCAGTCTGAATCTGAGAACGTGTTTCCACATCACTGCCAACGGCAACAATCTTGTTGAACATATCTTTTAAATTACCTGCAATGGTAATTTCAGACACTGGGTACTGAATTACACCGTTTTCGACCCAGAAACCAGCCGCACCACGCGAGTAATCGCCCGTGACGACATTCACACCTTGTCCCATCACTTCAGTAACAAGAAGGCCAGTACCAAGCTCTTTAAGCATTTGCTCAAAGTTCTGTCCTGTCGATTTCACGTACCAGTTATGAATACCACCAGCATGGCCAGTTGGGTCCATTTTCATTTTACGCGCCGCATAACTGGTCAATAGATACGTAGCCAGTACACCATCGGTGATAATTTCACGATCTTGTGTGTAGACACCTTCACTGTCAAACGGGCTAGATGCCAATCCGCGTAATACGTGCGGACGCTCTGACACATTAAACCACTCTGGCAGAATTTGCTTACCAAGATGATCGAGAAGGAAGGATGATTGACGGTAGAGGTTGCCGCCACTTATCGCCATAACCAAATGCCCAATCAAGCCTGTCGCAACATCTGCAGCAAACATGATCGGGTATTGTCCCGTTTTGAGTCTCTGTGCATCCAAACGGTTAACGGTGTTTTCAGCGGCTTTACGTCCTACCGTTTCAGGCGTCCAAAGGTCATCACGATGACGAGCAACCGTGTAGCTGTAGTCACGCTCCATTTCACCGTTCTTACCTACGCCAATCACACAACAGCTGGTGCTGTGACGACTCGAAGCGTAGCTTGCCAAAAGCCCGTGACTGTTGCCGTAGACCTTCACGCCATAGTGGCTATCGTAGCTCGCGCCGTCACTTTGTTTGATTGCGCTATCGTAGCTAAGCGCTTCTTTTTCTGCCGCGATCGCCACTTCTGCTGCGTAATCCGGGTCTGGAGAATCTGGGTGGAACAGATCCAAATCTGGAATCGAGTCAACCATGTACTCTTTTGCTGCTGGCCCTGCGAACGGGTCTTCGGATGTGTAATGAGCAATATCCAGCGCCGCGATAACCGTTTGTTCAATCGCAGCCTCACTCAGATCGGACGTAGACGCACTGCCCTTACGCTGACCTCGGTAAACGGTAATGCCAAGTGCACCATCGCTGTTGAATTCGACATTTTCTACGTCCCCCATGCGGGTAGAAACACTTAAACCAGTGCTTTTAGTAATTGCGACTTCTGCGGCATCAGACTTAGTCGATGCAAGCTTTAACGCTCTTGCGACTGCCTGTTCTAGCTCGGTACGTTGCTCAGCAACCTGCTGTTTAATATCCATTGTCTTTCACATCTTGTATTTGATGTTCAATAGAATAACAAGAATTTCGCTTTCTCCCCACGATTCTTGTTAAAATAGTCATAATATTAATCAAAACACAGGCAACTGAAATGGCACGTAAGAATCAAAAAGCGCCATGGGAACCAGAAGAAGAGATCATCTGGGTAAGTAAATCCGAGATGAAGCGAGACATGGAAGAACTGCAAAAGCTAGGCGAAGAGCTTGTCGGCCTAAAGCCTTCAGTTCTCGAAAAGTTTCCATTGAGCGAAGACCTGAGAGAAGCAATTGCGGATGCACAACGCTTTAAAAACGAAGCGCGTCGTCGCCAATTGCAACGTATCGGTAAACTGATGCGTTATGAAGATCCAGAGCCAATCCAGGCAGCACTGGATAAAATTCGTAACAAGCACTCTCAATTAACGGCAGTCTTCCACAAGCTGGAAGCATTGCGTGATCGTGTAGTGGAAGAAGGCGATAAAGCCATTGATGACGTAGTGGAGCTGTACCCAGAAGCCGATCGTCAACGTCTACGTCAACTGGCTCGCCAGGCAGCGAAAGAGAAAAAAGCCGGTAAACCTGCGAAAGCGTACCGCGAAATTTTCCAAATCCTTAAAGGCCTTAACGAAGAAGAATACTAATTCTTTCAAAAATAAGCCCGAAAAAAGCAGACGACTTCGTCTGCTTTTTTATTGAGAAAATGGTGCTCACACTACGCGGTTTACGCTTTCTCCGCGTTCAAATGCATTAATATTTTCAATTAAGATGTCAGCTAAGCGCTGAATAGAAGAGTCACTGCCCCATGCAACATGAGGGGTCAGCAGCAAGTTTGGCATTGCCATGTTTGCGATCAAAGGATTGCTTTCATCAGCCGGCTCTTGAGTAAAGACATCAAAACCCGCCGCCGAAATTTCACCACTTTGTAATGCATCCACCGTCGCCTGTTCGTCAACCAAACCACCGCGGCCGGTATTAATCAGGATAGCCGTGGGCTTCATTTGCTTTAACTCCGCGTCGGCAATGAGATTACGCGTGTGTTCACTCAATGGGCAATGCAGTGTAATTGCATCCGATTGCTTGAGAACGTCTTCAAACGGTACATAGCCTTGTCGGCATTCAGCTGCACCTTTTCGTTCAGCAAACAATACTTTCATTCCTAAAGCTTGTGCTAATTTTGCTGTAGCCTGCCCTAGCGCACCACTACCGATAATGCCTAATGTGCTTCCACTAATATCGCCAATAGGGTGAGTAAAAAAGCAAAACTGCTTGTTGCGTTGCCACTCGCCTGCTGCGATATCTTGATGGTAACCGAAGAGGTTGCGGCGTAGCGCGAACAACATAGCAATCACGTGTTCCGGAACGGTTTGGATCGCATAGCCTTGAACATTCGCAACAGCAATATTATGCGCTGAGCAGTAATCCACATCGACGTTATTAAAACCCGTCGCGGCAACCGCCACCATTCGTAGCTTAGGTAACTGAGTCAGCACTTGCTGATCAAGAATGACTTTATTGCTGATGACAATATCGGCATCAGCAAGTCGTTCAACAACTTGATCTGGGGAAGTAAGACCATACTCAACCCACTCATGCTCAAAGCTAGGGCGTGGGACTTGAATATGGTCAGGGATCGTAGCTCGATCAAGAAAGACGACTTTTGGCAGTAACATAACGGCTCCTTGTTCACTGCCTTAGAATAAGTTTATGGACGTGGCAGTGTTTTGTAATCTGGTAATTTACGCTCTGGGTCGAAATAGTCAAAGATCATCTCTTCCGCTTCCGGATAAAAATCACACGGAACAAAAATACTGCGTAACCAATGGGTTTTTGGATGGTAAAAGCTCAACTCCGCTGCGTGTAACTCTAAGCGTTCTGAGAATGCTTTAGCCTCGTCCATTGCATAGAACTCATCGCCCACAATAGGATGCCCCAAAGCTTGCATATGCACGCGTAGTTGATGAGAGCGCCCGGTAATAGGCAATAGACGCACGATCGTCGTCTTAACACCATTTTCGTGCTCTTCGAGTTTCGCAACTTGGAAAAGTGTTTTGGATGGTTTGCCATCTTCAAAGCAGACTTTTTGCAGCGGACGGTTCGGCCAGTCACAGATCAATGGAAGATCAATCTCACCTTCTTGCTGAGCGATATGCCCCCACACTCTTGCATAGTAGATTTTGTGCGTTAAGCGAAACTGAAATTGTTTCTTCAAGGCACTCTCTGCTCGCTTGTTTTTCGCTAACACCATCAAGCCTGAAGTCGACATATCTAAGCGATGTACGACCTGAATATCTGGGTACTGCTCTTGCAGGCGGCTCCACATACTATCGTGATGCTCGGCAAGACGCCCCGGAACGGATAATAAGCCAGAAGGCTTATTCACAGCCAAAATTTGTTCGTCTTCAAAAACGATGTCAATCCAAGGGTCGGTTGGTGGCGTGTATTCAAGCATTGCCATTGGCAGAGTCTCAAGAAATTAAAAACGCCGCGATTATAACGAGGCCTTGTCAAAAAGACATTTTATTTGAAATTAAAAACCCCACAAATCAAAAGGCATTGTAATGTCAACAAGGGGGCGAAAAACAAAAAATATCGGGATGTAAAATTAGTTTGACAAGGTAAGCAATAAGTTTATAGAGTGCTAGAGAAAGCCTGCTATTCCTGATGCTTCATATCCTTGAAGCCTCACTATTAGACATACAAAAAAATAAATACATTCAGGTTCAAACACATCATTTTTAAACATTACCGTGCGCTTAACGCCATTACTTCTCAGATATAGCGAAATAATGCTGTGAGGTGCTCCCCAAGGCTCGCTTGGGAACAAATAAAATAACAAGGACACGAAGCATGGACTCCGCCGTAACACCACCACCCCAATCAAAAATATCCTTATTCTTTCGCTCGCTAGGCCCAGGGATCCTTATGGCTTCTGCGGCCGTCGGTGGCTCTCACCTGGTTGCATCGACAAAAGCCGGTGCTATCTATGGCTGGCAGCTCGCTGCGCTAATTCTGCTGGTAAACTTTTTTAAGTACCCATTTTTCCGCGCAGGCGTGCAATACACCATGGGCACAGGTAAAACACTGGTTGAAGGCTACGCGGAAATGGGCCGCCCTTACCTCTGGGCATTTTTATTCTTAAGCGCCGTTTCCGCCGTGATTAATACCGCAGCCTTGTTAATGTTCAGTGCGAGCCTGCTGGGCTATTTCATTCCATTTTCGTTATCCATGGCTTCGCTGAGCATCATTGTGATCGCGACGTGTCTGATCATTCTTTTTGCTGGACACTACAAAGCGCTCGATACGCTATCTAAAGTCATCATGTCGGTATTGACCATTGCAACTCTGCTTGCGGTTGCGATTGCGTTTGGTAATCCGGTAGAACAAGTTGCGAATTTTGAATCACCATCAGTGTGGTCCATTGCTGCAATTGGCTTTATTGTTGTGACGATGGGCTGGATGCCGGCTCCTATCGAGATTTCGTGTTTAACCTCTGCATGGTTAAAGCGTCAGTCCAGCGAGCAAGAAGTGACGCCTCGCTCGGCTCTGTTCGACTTTAACGTCGGCTACATTGGTACAGCGATTCTTGCGATTGTCTTTTTATCGTTGGGCTCACTGATGTTGCATGGCTCAGGTGTTGAGCTGAAAAGTTCTGGCGTCGGTTTCTCTCACCAGCTTGTGGGATTATATGCCTCAACGATCGGTGAGTGGTCTCGTTACCTAATCGCGGTCATTGCATTCTTCTGTATCTTCGGTAGTACGATCACTGTCATTGATGGCTACTCACGCGTGATTTCGGACTCGCAACGTCTGTTACGTTCGCAGCCAGACACAAATCCGAAAGCAACCTCAGCTATCATGCTAGTGGTCTCTTTGCTAGCGCTGGGTATTGTGACCTTCTGGGCTTCGGCACTACTACCAATGTTGAACTTTGCAATGATTCTGGCGTTCATGACCACACCGTTCTTTGCGCTATTAAACTACATTCTTGTGAGTAAAACTGACTTGCCTAAAGCATTGGCAGTTGGACCTAAACTGAAGTGGTTGTCGATTGTAGGTTTGATTTATCTGTTCGGCTTCCTGGCGGTGTTTGTCTGGTGGAAGTGGCTAATGTAATTAGCTTCAAAGTCTCTAAAACGTAAGCAGATAAAAAGAAAAAGGCCTTCAATAGAAGGCCTTTGTTATTTGGTTTAAATACGGATTATTAGTTGTGGCTGACAACAATCAAACGTAATGAGTCCAGCTGAACCTGAGCTTGATTAATGTAGCCTGTCAGCTCTTTAATCTGTGCATCAATCGTTTCAATTTCTTCGTCACGAATGTTCGGGTTGACTGCTTTCAGTGCCTGCAAACGCTCAAGCTCTGCGTTCAAACTATGCTGCATATCTTGCTGAGCCTGCTTGCGCACTTCTTCGACTTTCTGCTCAACCAGTCCATCACCTGCTTCAATCAAACGGTGCACATCTTTTTGTACCGACGTCACCAGCTTACTGCCAAGATGACGGTTTACCGGGCTCAGCTGACGGTTGAAGCTTTCAAACTCAACTTGCGCAGATAAGTCATTACCGCGCGCATCCATCATTAGGCGAATTGGTGTTTTTGGCAGGAAGCGAGCAATTCCGCTGCGTTTCGGAGCTTGAGCATCCACAGCGTAAATCAATTCAAGCAGAATCGTACCAACTGGCAGTGCTTTATTCTTCAGTAAAGACACCGCAGACGTACCCACGCCTTCACTCATCAGAAGATCGATACCACCCTGGATCATCGGGTGTTCCCAGCTGATAAAGTGCATATCTTCACGCGACAGCGCAGTTTCACGATCAAACGTAATGGTCGCACCTTCATAAGGCAGGCCCGGGTAGCTCGGTACCATCATGTGTTCAGATGGCGTCACAACCAATGCGTTTTCGCCTTTGTCATCCTGGTTCAGGCCAATCGTATCGAACAGTGACAAAGCAAAAGTCACCAGATTGGTATCACCATCCGTTGAAGAAATTTTTTCAACGATTTGCTGCGCTTTTTCACCGCCGTTAGAGTGCATTTCTAGCAGACGATCACGACCTTGCTCCAATTGAGATTTCAGCTGTTTGTTCATTTTCGCTGATTCTTCAATAATGTCGTCCAGTTCACTGGTGTCACCAGATGCCAGTATCTCAATCAGAGCATCCGAGTATTTATCGTAAACCGCACGACCAGTCGGACAGGTTTCAGCAAACGCATTCAAACCTTCGTCGAACCAACGAGCCAAAATCGCTTGTGACGTGCCTTTCAGGTAAGGAACGTGAATGTCGATGTCGCGGTTTTGACCGATACGGTCCAAACGACCAATACGCTGTTCAAGCAAATCTGGGTTGAACGGCAGATCAAACATCACCAACTGGTTAGCGAACTGGAAGTTACGACCTTCTGAGCCAATTTCACTACAGATAAGAACCTGAGCGCCACCCTCTTCCTGAGCAAAGTAAGCGGCGGCTTTGTCACGCTCTAGAATTGACATGCCTTCGTGGAACACGGTCGCACGGATGCCTTCACGTTCACGCAACGCCTGCTCTAACTGCAAAGCGGTACTTGCACGAGATGCGATAACCAGGATCTTCTCACTGCGTTTTTCTGTTACTTTTTCCAGTAACCAGTTCACACGTGAGTCAAATTGCCACCAGCTTGATTCGTCACCTTCAAACTCCTGGAAGATCTCTTCCGGATAAAGGTTTTTCATCGCACGAGCTTCAGAACTCATCTTGCCGCCGATCATGCCAGCGACACGCATTGAGGTTGTGTATTGCTGTGGGATATCCATTGGCATCAAGTGCACATTACGCGCAGGGAAACCTTTGATTGCCGCACGTGTGTTTCGGAACAAAACACGACCTGTACCGTGGCGATCCATCAGGTTGTCGATCAATTCCTGACGAGCTGACGCTTTGTCCTCTTCATCGCTGTTGCTTTCAATAATTCGGAAAAGCGGCTCAACATCCTGCTCAGACAACAGTTCAGTGATTTGGTTTTTAGCGTCGTTAGGCAGTTTTTCACCAGTAAACAGTGAAGTAATCGCATCAGCAACTGGTGCGTATTGCTCTTCTTCCTCAACAAACGCTTCGTAATCGTAGAAACGATCAGGGTCAAGCAGGCGCAGACGAGCAAAGTGACTCTCACGACCTAATTGCTCAGGTGTTGCGGTCAGTAGCAATACGCCTGGTGTACGTTCAGCCAAACCTTCAACGACTTGGTATTCACGACTTGGTTTGTCCTGGCTCCACTCTAGGTGATGCGCTTCATCGACAACCAGTAGATCCCACTCGCCTTCCAGAGCTTGCTCAAAGCGCTTACGGCTCTTGCGTAGGAAATCCAGTGAACACAATACGTATTGCTGAGTATCAAATGGGTTTTCTGCATCCGCGAAGGCTTCAATACAACGCTCTTCATCAAAGATTGAAAAATGCAGATTGAAACGACGCATCATCTCTACCAGCCATTGGTGTTGCAGTGTTTCAGGCACCACAATCAAAATACGCTCAGCGCGACCCGACAAGACTTGCTGGTGAATGATCATACCCGCTTCGATGGTTTTACCCAGACCAACTTCATCGGCCAGGAGTACACGAGGCGCGTGACGGCGACCGACTTCATGCGCAATGTAAAGCTGATGGGGAATCAGACCAGCACGCATACCGCAAAGACCACGCATTGGGCTCTTATGTTGTTCAAACTGATTGGTGAGTGCACGGTAACGCAGAACGAAGTTGTCCATACGATCGATTTGACCTGCGTACAACTTATCTTGAGGTTTGTTGAAGCGAATTTGGTTGCTGAGGAAAATTTCGCGCAGTACGACTGCGGTTTCCTGAGTGTCTTCACGGGTACCGAAGTAAGTGTACAGACCTTCATCTTCCAGCACTTCTTCGACCTTCAGAGACCAACCTTCCTGGCAATCGATAACATCACCAACGTTAAACGTCACTCGGGTAACAGGTGCATCATTGCGTGCGTAAACTCGGTTTTCCTCTGATGCTGAAAACATCAACGTCACAGTACGAGCATCCATCGCAACTACCGTACCCAAACCTAAATCGCTTTCCGTATCACTAATCCAGCGCTGCCCCAAAGCAAATGTCATGAATTGACTACCTCGTTATTAATTCTTGATTCGTATTTCTTGTCGGTCTACTCATGCCCTCAGGCATGGATAATAGTTTAGATCTGATTCTGGCTTCTGCTACGCCGATCGCACTTGTCATGCCACTTTGGGCTGAGCAATATTCAGTCAGCTCAACATGATAAATTGCTCATAGCCTATGCGCAGAAAAAGGCCGCTAATATTACTTTAAGCTGTGATTTAGGTCACGCCGAAACCGCACTAACAGGGAACTTTTTTTCCCAAATCGTAAGTGCAATCAAATTGTAAAAAAACCATGTCAATTATTACATTGCTGCAAGCAAATATTACGTATACTTTTGATTAGGAGCGTTTAAATTTATTGCATATACCATTGGCATACAGTTTAAGCGCATAGGTACACGATTAGGATCAACACGGGTTTGCATAAGTTGTCTTGCTACTCAGTTGCACACTAACCGACGATAGCCCGACAACCTCTATTGCAAGCAATCAGAGTTAAGTCAGTTCACCTTTAAAGTGACTTAACAACTCGCAAGCACAGCCGCACTTAGGCAAGGAGACGCTATGGGCGATACCGATCGGAAACTTTTTGTACTTGATACCAATATTCTTCTTCACGAGCCCTTCGCTATATTCTCTTTCAAAGAACACGATGTCGTCATACCTATGACCGTTTTGGAAGAACTCGACCGAATTAAAGACAGCAAACGCGATGTTGCACGAGATGCTCGTGTTGCGATTCGCGCTTTGGAAGACATGTTTAAAGATGCTACGCCAGATGAGATTTCAGAAGGCATTCCAGTATCAAAAGACAATCCAGATCAAGGAGCTATTTCCATTTTGGCGGACTTCGAATTGCAGGAAACCGTCAAAGCCTTCGCCGACAAAGCTGGTGACAACCGCATCCTCAACGCGGTGCTTTATCTGCAAAACAAACGAGCACCACGTGAAGTGGTGTTAGTAACAAAAGACATCAACATGCGTCTTCGCGCCAAAGGAGCTGGCGTACGTTTTGTTGAAGACTACCGAACCGACCAACTGATTGACGATGTTCAATACCTCACCAAAGGCTTTCAGCAACGTGAAGGCGATTTCTGGAGTGGCATTGATGAAGTCGAAAGCTACGCTCTGGGCGGAAAAACCTACCACAAGCTCAGCCGTGAGCCTTTTGATCCAACATTCATAAACCAATATGTGATTGATGAAGACAGCGACTTTGCGGGCCGCGTTGAAACCATCAATGAAGACAAACTCACCCTACTCGATCTTAGTCGCGAACGTATGATGCATCGCCGAGTCTGGGATATTACGCCGAAGAACATTTACCAAGCGATGGCATTAGATGCACTCGTCGATCCGGACATCGATTTGGTGATCCTGACAGGTGCCGCGGGTAGTGGTAAAACCCTGCTAGCCATGGCGGCAGCCCTTGAACAAACTATCGAGAAAAAGATGTTCGATAAGATCATCGTAACCCGTAACACGCCAGATATCGGCGAATCGATCGGGTTCCTGCCAGGCTCGGAAGAGGAAAAAATGATGCCATGGTTGGCTGCGGTGACCGATACGTTGGAAGCGCTGCATAAGCACGACCATTGCACAGAAGGATCTCTGAAATACATTTGCGATAAAGCCAACATTCAGTTCAAATCGATAAACTTTATGCGAGGCCGTTCGATTCAAAATGCGTTCGTACTTCTTGATGAATGCCAAAACTTAACCGCTTCACAAATCAAAACCATCATCACCCGTTGTGGTGAAGGCACCAAAATCGTCTGTTCCGGTAACCTGGCCCAGATTGATTCCCATTACCTAACACCAGTCACATCTGGTTTGACTTACATGGTTGAACGCTTCAAGAACTTTGAAGGCAGTGCGAACATTCACCTTAACGGTGTGGTACGTAGCCGTCTGGCAGAGTTTGCGGAAGAAAACCTATAGGCTTAAATTCTCTTTTACTCAAAACAAAAGAGCGCTCCAATGAGCGCTCTTTTTATGATTTGTAGCGTTAGCGTTACTCAGTACCGCCAACCGTCAGTGAGTCCAGCTTCAACGTTGGCTGACCTACGCCAACAGGAACACTTTGCCCTGCTTTACCACACACACCGACGCCTTTGTCGATGCTCAGATCGTTACCAACCATCGAGACTTGCTGCATGGCTTCTATACCAGAGCCAATCAGTGTCGCCCCTTTCACCGGACGCGTGATTTTACCGTTTTCAATCAAATACGCTTCAGACGCAGAGAAGACAAACTTACCTGAGGTAATATCGACCTGACCGCCACCAAAGTTTGGCGCATACAGACCTTTTTCCACTGTTGAGATGATCTCTTCCGGTGTGTGTTCACCCGGCAGCATGTAAGTATTAGTCATGCGCGGCATCGGCAAGTGCGCGTAAGACTCACGGCGGCCGTTACCGGTTGGGTTAACACCCATTAGGCGCGCGTTAAGCTTATCTTGCATGTAGCCTTTCAATACGCCATTTTCGATGAGTGTATTGTACTGGCCATTGACGCCTTCATCGTCGACGTTCAAAGAGCCGCGCAGATCTTTCAGTGTGCCATCGTCCACAATGGTACAAAGCGAAGACGTCACCTGCTGACCCATTTTACCCGAGAAAACCGACGACTCTTTACGGTTAAAGTCACCTTCTAAGCCGTGGCCTACCGCTTCATGCAGCAATACGCCCGGCCAGCCAGAGCCAAGTACCACAGGCATCATGCCAGCTGGCGCCGCTTCAGCTTCTAAGTTAACCAACGCCATGCGAATCGCTTCGTCGGCATAGTGGAAGGCTTGCTTCACGCCGTCCGTTTCAGAAAGGAAAAAGTCGTAACCAAAACGACCGCCACCGCCTGCACTACCACGCTCGCGGCGTTCCCCTTTCTGGGCTAATACGCTGATAGACAAACGCACTAACGGGCGAATATCACCTGCGTAAGTCCCGTCTGTTGCGGCCACTAACATTTGTTCATGTACGCCACTGATGCTGATAGAGACTTCTTTGATCAACGGCTCTTTAGTACGGATGTAAGCATCAAGCGATTTCAGCAGTTCGGTTTTTTGCTGTTTTTCCCAACCTGCCAGAGGGTTAACCGCTTCATAATAAGCTTGGTTATCCGTGCGTTTAAAGGCCTGTACCTTACCATTTTGACCTTGCTGGGCAATTCCTCGCGCCGCGATAGCACTTTGTTTAAGACCGTCCAGATTAATTTGGTCGGAGTATGCGAAGCCGGTTTTTTCACCGGTTACAGCACGAACACCGACACCACAATCAATATTAAAAGAGCCATCTTTGATGATGCTGTCTTCTAGAACCAGAGACTCATGCCAGCTGGACTGAAAGTAAATGTCCGCATAATCGATCTGACGTGTCGCAATGCTGGCGAGTGTGTCAGCAATGTCTTGTTCTGTCAGACCATTTGGGGCGATGAGTGCCTGTTCTATTTGGTTTGTGCTCATAGTTAGCTCTTTTATTTCCGTCTCAATTCATTTTGAAAGCGACTGTGTTGAGTCAGCGGCATATTCTGCCTTACTTGCTGGGTTTGTGACAAATCTATCTCTGCCACCAACAAACCGACTTGGTCTTGAAATTGTTTGTGAATGCGTCCCCAAGGGTCGATGACCATCGAGTGACCCCACGTTTTTCGTCCACAAGGATGGGTACCGGTTTGATTACTGGCCAATATCCAGCACTGAGTTTCTATCGCTCTGGCACGCAATAGTATCTCCCAATGTGCTTCACCAGTCACAGCGGTGAAGGCTGCAGGAACAACAATCATCTCCGCACCAGCTAAACGCAGCTCTTTGTATAATTCAGGAAAACGTAAGTCATAGCAAATACTCAAACCAACACTGCCGATATCCGTTTCTGCGACCACCATTTGGTTACCCGCTGTAAAGGTATCAGATTCTCGATAGCTGCCATGACCGTCTGCGACTTCGACGTCAAACATATGCAGTTTGTCATAATGAGCAATGCACTTACCATGTGGCGGAAGGACTACGGTGGTGGTGGTCACTCCTCTGGCCGTTTGAATAGGCATACTACCGACGATCAAAGTCAGTTGGTTGTGTTTAGCAATATCAGCCAAACGCTGTTGTAACACACCACTTCCGAGCGGTTCGGCATGTTGATGGTACTCTTCACGGCTGGCAAACAATACTGAATTTTCGGGAGTAAGAACCAGTTTCACCCTCTGACTAGCCGCTAATTCACACTGTTTTTCGATAAAGGCCAGATTCGCTTCGATATCTGGACCAGAAGTCATTTGAATGATGCCAACACGTTCCATGTGTTTTTCCTTCCTTAAATTCCTTTGAAAACTGAGGTGGTTTATTGCGCCTGCTCACGCAGCTTTTCTGGCAGCTTATATTCACCCTGACTACGCGATATCTCTTTAACCGTCGGTGATTCGAGCGGCCCTTTGACTTCATAGTTGACTTGAGTAAATACCTCAACCACTGGAGAAATCACCGTCGAGATAGCCAACACGTACAAAGCGGTTTGTGGCGCAACGGCGAAGGCTGTCAGCATTGGTAAGCCAGACGTGATATCAGGAGTAAATTTCACCTCAGCATCCACTAATCTTTTCGTTACGTCAGCCATGCCACGAATCTGCATTTCCCCGGCGAGCGCATCCATGACGATATCATTGGTGACGAAGATGCCATCTTGAATCTTGCCCGTGCCAGTAATCGAATTGAACGCCATTCCGTTATCAAATACGTCGGTAAAATCGAGCTGCATCTTACGAATGATAGAGTCCAGACTGAACAAGCCAAGCAAACGAGCCGCTCCACTTACTTCGCTGATGACCCCTTTGCCAAATTCCGTCGATACATCACCCTGTAGTGTTTGTGTTTTCATCGACCAAGGTGCGCCATCCCACTCCATATTAGCATTCAGTTCAAATGGCGCTTGCTGGATCCCTGAAGTAATGCCAAAGCGCTCCATAAGATCGGTATTGTTATCGCCTTTAACCTTGAAGCTCAAATTGGAATGACTGCGCTCGTCAGTCAGTTCCCACCAACCACTCATATCAATGCTGTTTTTACCACTACTGAAGTTAAGCTTTTTCCACTCCAGACGATCATCGCTACGTTGCAAGTCAACATTCACCTTGCCCACTTTATACCCTTGCAACCAGAAATCATTAATTTTCAGTTTTAAGTTTGGCATTTCATCATGAAATTGGCGGTCAAATTTGGTGATTAACGGCGCACTTTGATCTTCACTGGCAAAGATGGAGCTTCGCTCTTTCTCGATTTCATCGAAACCTGGAATGTACAAATGCAGATGATCTAACGATACCGACAAGTCATTCGGTTTCAGATAGTTCGCTGTGCCTTTTACTTCCTGACTGTTCACCCGCATTCGCCAGTTTTCTTTCTTTTTACTGGCATTAAGGTCAACGTCATGAAATTCAATCTTGGCGAGCTTTAAGCTCTGAGTCTCAATGTCTACCCGGGTTGGTAACGGGATTGTCGGCGTCTTCATGTTGGAGAGTACTGAAGGGGCACTATTCGAAGGTACATTCAGCAATTCTAACCACTTGTCGACATCAATTTCATCCAGACGTATCGAGGCATCATGTCCGATAACTGGGGTCGTCTTGAAACCACCTTGTCCAATCATCAAATTGGTCGCTGTGAGGAGCGGTACCTCACCAGTAATGTCTATCTCCGTCTGGTATTTTGCGTTAGGAATCTCCAAACGGGCAGAAATGTTCTCTTGGTTTCCTGATGCCTGTAACTTCGCCAGACCAGACTCGCCCGCTTTTTTCGCTAGCGGATACGGATACTTACTGACGACTCGATTGAGTTGCGCTAATACGTCAACTTGATAGGTAAAACCCACATCATTAAGCTGTAAGCCGATGTCCATTTGCCACGGTGCGTGACCAGAAACTAAGTTCAGCCATCGCTCCCCAACATAAGGTTTGAGAGGTTCTACGTCCCAGTCACCCAGCGTATTTATGGTTACATCGTAGCCTTGGTCAGCACTTTCGCCGCGGAAATCGACTGAAATTGGCTGCGTGAGTAATTCCGCAGCGAGGCCTGAAGTCGTAACAACATCATTATCAAAATTGATGCGTCCGGTTGCGTTTTCCAAAGTCATTGGCGGAGCATCAATATCGACGCGGTTGTCTTTCAGATCCGCATAGCCCCACGCTCTAGGTTCATTCTCTTGATTAAACGGAATATTGAGCTGGAACTCCGAGTAAACCGAACCACTGACTTGTAACGCCGTCAACGCCGCACCGACCGAGTCAACTAATGGCGTCGCCATCATGTAATCGCGGACTTCATTACCCGGCGCTCTGGCTTTGGCTTCAATCTCAATATGTCCGTCCGGAGCCAGTCTCGGAATGCGGCCAGTAATTCGCTCAGCAGCAACGCCATTGAGTGTCGCCGACTTTGAATCCAGGTACATGGCATCATTTTCGAACAACAAATCCAACTGTAAATCGGTAATCGGTGGCCAAGCAGTGTCAAAGCTGAATTTTGCGTCTTTAAGGCCGACCCAAGCCTGAAACATACCGTTATGTTGCTTATACGGGAAATCGCCAAGTTCGCCGTACCACAGCAACTTGGCGGTATTCACTTTACCGCCTTGAATCGCGGTAGAAAGGTAATCGGTCAGGTCTTGCCCTAGGGCTAAGGTCGGTAGATAACGCCACGTTTCGCCAGCATTGTACAGATCCGCCTCGGCGTAGAATGACAGGAACGGACTTTGGTCTTTCGGGAAATCTAAGCGGAAAGCACCCAAAACCTGTAAATCGGGAGTAGCGGCAGTCACTTTATCTGCCCACAAACGCCAACCTTGTTGGTCTTGTTGCCAGACAATCTCGACTTCGCCTTGCTTAATATTCAGCGGCGCCTGAAAAACGTCACCATAAGGGAAGACATCATCAATCACAGTCACATTGGCTTTAGCCTGATTAACGTTACCCGACACGCTTCCCTGAACATGCTGGAAACCCGGCAACAGCTTCCACTGCGTCAACCCCAGCTGATCAAGTTCAGCGGAATAGCGCAACGTCTCCCATCCACCATTCATTGATAGACGGATATCTTCCAGTCGTCCTTTCGGCTCTATTTGATTGATAAATTTACTGGTCGACTCAGACTCTGGCGCAAGCTTTATCAGCGGCGTGATGGATTCAATATCGATTTCAGAGAGGTTAAGCGCCCAGCCGGAAGGCTGCCAGTCGAACGCAACGTCTAGCTCTGGCCATTGCTTTTCATCGGTACGAACTTTAAGTGAGTGACCATTTACTTTCCATCCATTTTTATCGGGTAGCAGCTTAAAGATACCGGATTCAATGAATAGTTCATGGCTGCCATTTTCGTTCCAGACTAACTCTGACGGCTGCAGTTCTACATAAGCATAATTAGGCTGACTGTGTTTCAGGGTTAGCCAGGTATTTAAGCTCACTTTACCGGACTCGACGCCGGATTCCACTTGCATATACGTGGTTAGCCAAGGCGCAACAGAGACATCCTGAGCACTAACATAAAACTCACCCGAGAGATCGCGCAATGAACCATGGTCTTTAAAGTTAGCACTTACCAACAGGGAGTTAATCTTAGCATCGGCGATACTAACCGTCCCTTCTGCTAGATGGCGCTTACCCTGATTGCTCCAACGGAGTCTTTCGATATCCAAGCGTCTCGTTTCACCGGAAACGGATTTATACCAGATACGCGAATTCGTGATGGTGAAGTCTTCAAACTGACGTAGCAACAGTGAATCTAATTGGTCAATTAGCTTCACTTCACTTTCCTCGGATGTCGCCACGGGCATTTCACTTTCAGCATTCGGCAGAAGACTGACGCTGCGAATATCCAGCGCTAAATTGTGGATAGTGAGATCCGCTACGACGGGTTTGAACTGGAGAAGTGACTGAATCAAATCAAATTCAATCTGAAGTTCATCAACGGCGAAACGCGCTTCCTTGTTGTTCGGCAGGTTCGCTTCTAAACCAAGTAACGCAATAGACGGGTGGCTGTTTTGCCAAGAGCCAGCAACGCTGGAGATAGAAAAGTCAAAACCTGTGCCTTGTTTGACCCAGGTTTTGATCTCATCTTGGAAATGGTCGAGCTGTGGTAATGTGACACGCAATGTCGTCACGACAATCGCGAGTAAAACCAAAACAGTGGCTAAACTCCACGCACAAAATCGCCCCAAACGGTTAAAACCAAAATTCACAAATGTCCCAATTACATCATTACAACGTCAAACTGTTCCTGAATGTACAGAGGCTCAGCCTGAATTCGAACTTGCTTACCAATAAAGACTTCGAGTTCTGCCAGCGCATGTGACTCATCACCAAGTAACGCTTCTGCAACGAACGGTGACGCATAAACAACAAAGTTGTCAGCATCGTACGCTCGATTCACTCGGGTGATTTCGCGCAGAATCTCGAAACATACTGTCTCGACCGTTTTCACTGTGCCGCGACCTTCACAAGTAGGACAACCAGAACAAAGAATATGTTCAATACTTTCGCGCGTACGTTTACGAGTCATTTCAACCAGACCCAGTTGCGTAAAGCCGTTAATGTTGGTTTTTACGCGGTCTTTCGATAGCGCAGCTTCAAGAGAAGTGAGAACACGTTGACGATGTACTTCAGAGGCCATGTCGATAAAATCGATAATGATGATGCCGCCAAGGTTACGCAAGCGCAGCTGACGAGCGATCGCCTGCGTGGCTTCAATATTGGTGTTGAAAATCGTCTCTTCTAAGTTACGACGACCGACAAACGCACCAGTGTTAATATCAATGGTCGTCATCGCTTCGGTTTGATCGATGATAAGGTAACCACCAGACTTTAGCTCCACTTTACGTTCCAATGAGCGTTGAATCTCGTTCTCCGTATCGTACATATCGAAGATAGGCTTATCGCCTTCATAAAGCTCAAGTTTGTCGGTCAGTTCAGGGACATATTCCGAGGTAAACTCTTGCAGGTTGTCATACTCCAAACGCGAGTCGACCAGAATCTTATCCAGCTCTGTGCCAACAAAGTCACGCAGAATACGCTGCGCGAGGCCGAGCTCACCGTAAAGCGTCGAACGCGTTTTATATTTAGAACGACGCTCCATAACTTTAAGCCATAAGCGCTTTAAAAAGGCCGCGTCCTGAGAAAGTTCTTTTTCATCCGCACCTTCTGCCGCGGTACGAATAATGAAGCCACCGTGTTCATCACAGTATTGGTTAACGACTTTCTTCAAGCGTTCACGTTCACGTTCACTTTCAATGCGTTGTGATACGCCTACGTGGCTTGCGCCAGGCATGAAAACCAGATAGCGGGAAGGAAGGGTAATGTCGGTCGTTAAACGTGCGCCTTTGGTGCCAAGCGGATCTTTAACCACTTGCACAACGATATCCTGACCCTGGCGAACCAGCTCAGAAATATCACGAACCTGAAACTGTTGCTTTTCGTTTTCGGCCACACACTCTGTATGCGGTACGATATCAGACGCATGCAAAAACGCCGCTTTATCTAAACCGATATCTACGAAAGCCGCCTGCATACCCGGAAGTACGCGGCTGACTTTACCTTTATAAATGTTACCTACGATACCGCGACGAGACTCGCGTTCGATATGAATTTCTTGTAGCACTCCACCTTCAATCATGGCCACACGAGTTTCACTCGGGGTCACGTTTAGCAGCAATTCTGCACTCATGTGCACACCTCAAAATAATTATAAAAATTCTTGAATTAGCTGATCGGTTTCGAACAAAGGTAAGCCTACTACTGCGTGATAACTGCCTTCGATTCGGGTGACAAAACGTCCTCCGAGTCCCTGAATACCATAACTTCCAGCTTTATCGCATGGTTCGCCTGACTGCCAATATTGTTCGATTTCTTCGTGAGTCAATGGCTTGAACCAAACATCAGTGATAACCACCACTGAATGTTGTTTTTGCGATGAAACGACACTCACCGCGGTCATCACCTGATGGCGACGACCAGATAAGCGAGTAAGCATACGCTTCGCATCTTCGAAATTTGTTGGTTTCTCTAACACGTGGTCATCACATACCACCACAGTGTCAGAGCCTAATACAACGGAATCAGGCTTAGCCAACGCTAAGCCTGCCTGAGCTTTTTCCAGAGAAAGGCGCAACACATAATCTTGCGCCTGCTCATGAGCCTGTTTGGCTTCCTCAACATCTGGTAATACGATGTCAAAATCGTAACCCAGTTGAGCAAGCAACTCCTTTCTTCTTGGAGAGCCCGAAGCGAGAACGAGTGATAAGCTTTTTTTCACACTTTTACCTAACGTGCCATGCTCGACGCACTCGTCGCATTAATAAAAACATCCATGGCCAAAGTATACAGTTTATTGCCGCCGTCCACAGGGATAATGGGTTAAATACTACGTCCTGGTTCAAATATTCCCCACAGAATATCAAAAGTTCCAGTAACACGGTAAAAAACGCAATTAAAATCGATTGTTGCCACAATGCCATATTACGGATTAACAAGAAATTCAGCGCAACCAAATAGATGATGATCGACATCATCATACCCCGAATTCCCAATGTTGAACCGACTAATATGTCCCATATCAGGCCCAGAATTAAAGCACTACCAACGTTAACGCGGTTCGGCAGAGCCAACACCCAGTAACAGGTGACTAAAAACAGCCATGATGGACGGAATAGTTCCAGATCTCCCGGCCACGGAATAGTTTGCAAAACCAGCGCAACAAAGAAGCTAACGCCAATAACCATTCGGCTTCGAAATACATTACTCGCCATCAGTTACCTCTTGTTCCACTTGCTCTGCATCTTCATCAACATTGGATTGCAACACTTTGTGCTGACGATCTTCATTTGGCCAGATGAGTAGTAGGTATCGCAGACGATCAAACTCAACCACTGGCTCCGCTTTAATGGACGCGAACTCCTGACGAGTATCGTGATCCACGATAGTGACATTCGCAACCGGATAACCTTCTGGATAAATACCGCCTAATCCTGACGTCACTAACAAATCGCCAACCTGGATATCAGTACTGGTTGGAATATGTTCGAGTTGGATTTCATCCATTTCACCATTGCCGGACGCGATCACTCTGATGTCATTGCGGATAACCTGAACAGGAATCGCGTTCTTCGCATCAGTCAGCAGTAAGACTCGAGCATTATGCGCTGCAACAAACGTTACCTGACCCACAATGCCTTTTTCGTTGATAACTGGCTGACCCACGTACACACCGTCGATCTGGCCTTTATCTATCACGACCTGATGACGATAAGGTGACGTGTCGACCGCCATGACTTCCGTCACGACTTTCTTCTCATCGCGGACAAAGGATGATCCCAACAGTTTGCGTAAGCGTTGGTTTTCTTCTCTATATTGATCGAGCAAGATCAGCTCGCTTTTCAGACGTAGCACTTCTCGCTTTAAATTACGATTGCCTTCAACGAGCGTCTGACGAGTATTAAAACGCTCAAAGACACCATCGAACATACTACGAGGCAAATTAGCGGCATACTGAATTGGCGCGACCGCACTGTTCAGTAAAAATCGAACATTAGAGAACGTATCCAGACGACTATCCGCCAGCATTAAGCTCGCCGACATGATGACAGCAAAAAACAGACGTAATTGCAGAGATGGTCCTCTGCCAAAGATCGGATTCATCTTGTTTTTGACCTGATTGCTTCCATAGCTATTGAGCCTTAATTGGCAACCTGAAATCTTGCATTAAATACGTTCAGGTATGGAGCATATTTGAATTACAGAGAGAGCAGAAATGAAGGTGAAGCTCGCTTTGAGCTCCACCTAAACTTTTATTCTTCAGAAAATAGATCGCCGCCGTGCATGTCGATCATTTCTAGTGCTTTACCGCCACCACGAGCCACACAAGTCAGTGGATCTTCAGCGATAACAACTGGAATACCCGTTTCTTCCATTAGTAGACGGTCTAGATCTTTCAGTAGTGCACCACCACCAGTCAGAACCATGCCGTTTTCAGAGATATCTGACGCAAGCTCTGGTGGACACTGTTCTAGCGCAACCATCACTGCCGATACGATACCAGACAACGGCTCTTGCAGCGCTTCAAGGATTTCATTTGAGTTCAGGCTGAAGCTGCGAGGTACACCTTCTGCAAGGTTACGGCCACGAACTTCAATCTCTAGAACTTCATCGCCAGGGTAAGCTGAGCCGATTTCGTGTTTGATTTTCTCTGCTGTTGCTTCACCAATCAAGCTACCGTAGTTACGACGAACATAATTGATAACCGCTTCATCAAAGCGGTCACCACCGATACGAACAGAAGACGAGTAAACCACACCGTTAAGCGAGATAACTGCTACTTCAGTGGTACCACCACCGATATCGACCACCATTGAACCAGTCGGCTCAGATACACGCAGGCCAGCACCGATTGCTGCCGCCATAGGCTCATCGATTAGGTAAACTTCACGAGCGCCAGCACCTAGTGCCGATTCGCGAATCGCACGACGCTCAACTTGAGTCGAACCACAAGGAACACAAACCAAAACGCGTGGGCTCGGTTTCAGGATGCTGTTGTCGTGCACCTGCTTAATGAAGTGTTGCAGCATTTTTTCTGTCACGTAGAAGTCAGCAATCACGCCATCTTTCATCGGACGAATAGCAGAAATATTACCTGGTGTACGACCAAGCATTTGCTTTGCTGCGTGACCGACTGCAGCAACGCTTTTTGCAGAACCTACACGATCTTGACGAATAGCAACTACAGAAGGTTCATCAAGGACAATACCTTGCCCCTTTACGTAAATTAGAGTGTTGGCTGTACCTAAATCGATAGATAGATCGTTAGAAAACATGCCACGAAGTTTCTTAAACATACTCTTCGTTCATCCTGCAAAGATATAAAAGACAAAAATTGTCCTAAATGTACCAATGCCTCGCTGTCACAGCAAGGTATTGGTACACAAACATGGGCGGAAAGCACCAATTTCTTGCAGTTTCCTAACTTAAGCGCAAAAACCGAAGTTTGTTACTGAGCAGTTAACCCCGGCTCACCACGGTAAATCACGCGATCGTTCCCACGGTGAATACCGAAGGTGACAACGGAGGATGGGTCTTCATCTCCTTTCCCTCTCCAGTTGTATTGGAGCCAAGGTTGACTCATATAACTACTCCCACAAGTAACATCATCTGTTTCCAACGTTTGCGGAGATGTCGTACTAGTATCATCCATTCTCAGCCAGAAACGTATTTGTTGGCGTATTGAGCTACTATCATCTGCGGAATATGGAGTAGCGTAAAGTTCGTCGCTGACACCTGAATCAACTGTCTTAGTGACTGCTTTCAACGAACCGTCTGAACCAGAAGCTTCAGACCACACCTCTTGATAACAAACATAGTCTTCATCAGAAGAATAATCAGAAGCAGAGTCATCAGTATTGGTGATAAAGCGAGAACCATTCCAGTACTCAACGCGTAGCGGAATATTGATGGTACTGACAGAAGTACCGCCGACATCATCCATTGCCACGCGGCCATAGCGGGCAGGAGGCTGAGTAGGAAATGATAAATCACATGCTGATGAATATTGCTCAGTGCTATTCAGACAAGTAGTATCGTTTTGTGTACGGCTATCTATAGGGTCTGAATTTGTCGAAATAGTGAATCCAAAGTTTGTAGTCGTTGAATTTGCATCTTCCGAAACATTGAACGGACCATCTACGCTAGACTCCCTGACTCCTTGAGTATTTAAAGTAAAGTCTCGATAAAATACCGCATATTGATCTTCCAGATACCAACGAGAATAAGTTGAATCATTGTCCCACTCCCCATCACTAACCGAAACCGTTAAACGATCACCAAGATCTTTATCATCCAAAACACTAATGCCTGCCTGTAGACTTAGATCAAACTGACTGTAATTTTCCACAGCATTGCCATCTAGCGAATATGGGACAATAGCAAACTCTGCGAGATCATAAGGCTGAGATAAATATGCAATGTCATTTTGATTATCGACACTCCAATCAGATTGTGTAATTTCAAAATAAGCAGGATAAAAACGGCCAATATCACGATAGCCTTGATTAATATCCATACCCAAATATTGAGCATCAGCTTTTACACGTAATACACCGACTTCACTCCATTTTAGCCCATTAAAAGGGAGCACTGTTTCACCAGTATAATCAGAATTTACTGTCGCTTCCCTACCAGACAAAGAGCCTTTTTTGCCACCCTCAGCTTCAGCTGGCGCAGCTAGGCTATAACTCAACATAACTTCTGATTCGGGAGAGTTACTAGCGAAGAAGTTTTCAGTGATTGCGTAACTGTTATTGCAATAGTTAATTATTGGATCTGTTTGTTTATCAAAAGTATTAACAGGATTGCCATCCTTTCCACCAGAAACCCAACGAAGCGGGCGGACTTCTAAATCAAATGATTCTCCTGCCGCAGCAAAGCCTAAGCTCGTCTTAGTAGTAATATTGCCGTCCATAGCACTACCACGTGGTGAACAAATCGCAAATGTCCACGGGCGGGAATAGACGGTGAATTGGCCTTGCAGAGTTCCGCCTTCAATCGGGCAGTCATCGCCACTGCACGTGAAATTATCATCCGTAAGAGTCACTAACATTTCACCTGAATCTTCCAGAGTTAAATCATCGGAAGATTCACCACCAGAAAATACTGGTGCATATGTTAAATCACCTACCGCACCTGAAGCAGGACGTACCCATTGAGATGAAACATCCGGCTCACCGTCATAGCCAATATCAACCACACTTCCATCGGTATTACATCCCTGAACAGTTGCAATTACTTCTATGGGGTTGTTTGCGATGACGTACTGATCAGCAACTGAAAACTTATAAGGAACAAAGTGATATGTGCCAGTTTTAGAACTGCTGTTATTTTTCGGGTTTAAAGTAGCAGTAATGCTGACAGTGTTTGTCTCATTCTTATTCTCAGAGCCTGATAATTCCAACCATAGCTTTCCACTAGCGTTGGGGCTATAACTGCCGTTATTTCCAGTACCGTTACCATCAACATCAGCCAAAGTTAAATAATTGGAGGGGCTAACTTCAATGGTCCCAGAAAAATCTCCAGTAGAATTACCATCACTATCTTGCACCTGAAGTTCTAATTGTTGTGTTTGACAAGACAATACATAAGCTGAGCTAGGTTGTAATTCTAATTTATACTCGTCATTCGGATCCTCCCCACTCCAGCAATCATAAGAGGAGTCGCGAATAACATTAACGCCTTTATTAATCGCTAAATCATTAGCCGTTATAGAACCCTGTATCGTTACAGGAAGATCAAAGTCAACCAGTCTGGCAAGAATATAAGCTCTTAATATGTCTTTTGACTTTAAATGCACTCTGGCTGAAGGTCCATAAAATACTGGAATATTAAAGCCTTTATCATTATCAAAGTTTATTTCATCATCATTTTCATCTTTATACAAAAAATCAATTTCATTGGATATTTGAAAATCAAAGTTTTGATAATCCGTCTTATTGGAAATAAGATCATTTGTACCAACAATGTTTAATATTACTCCACTTCTAAAAGATAAACTGGTGTTCTTACCCTCACCATTAGTAACTACTTTCCCTATATAAACATTGCCTGAATCAATAAAATAAGCACCAAAATTATTTCCTAGCGTTAATAACTCAATCTTTGTGTTCTCAGGAATTTTAAAAATTATTGGTTTGCCCGAATTGTTATTGCCATCTAAAAACTTCAAATCCCTATGAATTGTAACATATATTTCAGAACCACTATCGTCATAACTACAAATGACACCGTCACATAATTGCTTAAAATTTCCAGAGTCAAACTTCAGGGAATCAGAATTGTCGTCAAAAGTAATATCTAACAAAGGAGGAGTGGCAGCTTTTCTGGAAATTATATTACCATCGTCCGAATACAGAACTGGATCCGGAAAACAGCCCAAACCCTGACAAACACTTGCAGAAGGATCTTGATATGAAATCCAGGAGTCAGAAACTTTATCAAAACCGACTCGAAGGTTGTTCCAGGATTTTTTTGTGCCCCAATTTTGCTTAAGAGTATAAATATTCCTGGAATCAGAAATATAGCTATCAGACCACCCTGTTACATATGCGGATGACTCTCCTATTCTTAGCTCACTTTCTGGATAACCAGAATAATTTTTAGTATCTTCAGTCACCCAGCTTTGTATTGGCTGAGGAAAATATTTACAAGCATCAAACTTGAATGGCGGTTCGGTAACAACTTCTGGTTTAGTTAACGATAAATCACACTGTAAGTCATTTACATTACTCCCTGTAACACCAATATGAATATCTTTAAAGCCGCTAAAATCTGCCGTAACAGTATCTGCTTTTTTCACCCATGTCCCTGCACTAAATAAATAGAAACTTAATTGCCCTTGTTTATTTTGCCCATTATTATTGTTGGACTCATCATATGTAAGCCAAACGGTGTAAGTCCCGGGCTGTTTAGTTACCGTATCATTTATTAGTGCTGATGCACTTCCATTAGACCATAAAGCAATTGATTGATGATCATTAGATCTCCTTTCAGCAAAAATGGTTTGCGAGTTAAGCGGCTCATTATTGGAGCCCAACGTAGTAGTAAAATTAAACGTCGCACTAAAACTGTTTTTTGAAGTTAAGTTACCGCATGTGGCGGAGTCGTAAGCAAAAGAAAAGCTCGACCATATAGCCAGTAACACAAGTAACACAAGTAACAAATTGAATGTTTTTAGCTTTCGCATTCATACTACCCCTTCACCCAAACTTGTTGCTGACGCTGTACTTGAGACAGCCCAGAACCACAAATGGCAACACTTTTAACCACATAAAGTCCAACCTTTTTACCATCAAGCTCACCCGGTAATTCGCCCACATTTTCACAATCTAGTGTGTCGATTTTGCATGTTTTATCGACCAAACCACTTTCTATAGTTAACGTGTCAGCTTTAAGGGCATTACAAACGCTCGCAACAGCCTCGGATTTACCCAAAGGATAAAACTGTGTTAGTACCCACTCGGTACTAGACTGTGCAGCAAACCAAGCCTTCGTCCCCAAAAACTCTTTGGTTAAACCACTTTGATTTGACCATGTCACACGCATTAAGGAAGCCGATAAATATCCCATAACAACGATAACGAAGAGGACAACTATCAGCACATTGCCTTGTTGAAACTGATTACGGGACATTGAGCACCTGCACATCTTGTTGATAAACACTACGTTCACCATCTTGCTGGAACACTAGTCTAAAATGTACCAGCCCACCTCGATAAAGTGATGTATCGTCATATTTGAAATAACTCTGAGATTGGTCATCAGCATAAACAACATTATCAGCGATGGGTATGCCATTGCGTTGTACTTCTGAGCCAATAAAACAGTATTTAACTTTCGAAGATAAATCGTAAATAAAATGACGGTTGGAAACAGAACTGCTGATTACCTTGACCCCATCTGGATTGACCGAACTCACCGTATAAACGTTGTTCTCAACAGAAAGAGCGTCAAGCTGAATACTATGCGAAGATGAACTTAAGTCGCTAAGCTGTGTCGGATTAATCACTATTTTCATCTCATCATGAATAACTGGCGGCGTATCCCAAAAGCCGACGACAAACTTAATTTCATCTCCAATAAAGGAATAAAAGCCAGAGTAAGCAATAGGGATGAACTCGAGACAGTTTTTCCCATCATCTGCGATAAAAAAGCTATTTGGTACGGCATGACGAATTTCACGGGACATCTTCTCAGTCACAAACTGCGCTTGAGTTTGTAACCTTTGCCGCGCAATACTGTCAGAGTACCCTTGGACACCAAGACGCAAGTAGACTGCGATACCAAGCATAATAATGCTGCCAATGACGATGGTGACGATCATCTCTATCAAGGTAAAACCACGTATTTTCATCAGTAGTTACCTCGAACCGCAGACAGTGTCAAAGATTGAGTTTGCCCAGCGTAAATAGTCATAGTAATGCGTTTATAATCAGTAATATCGGTTGAAGCGCTACCATTTTCCTTAACATAGTTCACATCAACTTCTACACGAAAGTTTTTGTAGTCACTCTGCATGGCGTTACCCAGTACATTTTTTAACTGGTAATGCTTGCCTGAATACTTATCGTCACAACTTGATTCAGTGCCGTCGGTATACCAACACCCCATATAATCGTCGACATCATTAAAAGAGCTTGGGTTGGATAATTCTTCTCCATATAGGGTATCGACACCCAAACTCGAAGAACATAAGTTCAAAGGATTGTTTGGATGGGGGTTATCTTTGGGCTCTCCACAACGTATCAGCCCACCATCAAAATCACTCCATTGATCGAAACCACGTGCAAGAATTTGCGACATAAAGCTTTGGGCTAACGCTGAGGCACGAGTTTGATAATGAGAGGTGGCAGAATCTCGAACTTGAGGAACCAGAAAAGAGGTGAAAGCGACCATCGCAATCCCCATCAAGACAATCGCGATGATCATTTCTATTAAGGTCATGCCTCGGATCTTGTTCATGAGCATGATCCTTTGGAAACATAGCCTTGACTATTGATGTTTACTGCACAGCGGCTTTGACCATTTTTGTCTTCAATGATGATAGAAACACCGCCGCTAGCTGTCGCTAAAGAATCGCCAGAATCATCCAGAGGGTTGCCCAATAAACTGAAGTTCAGTGTCACGTCGTCTCCCAATGTTTGGGTAGAAAACTGAGCTGAGTCATCCACCACCACATCACTGCGAGCGTCTTGCGCACTACCCGACAGAGCACAAGCGGCAACAGAGCCAATGCATGATGAAGAAACTTTCAATTGGAAGTTACTATCAGGGTTGTCTACATTCGACTGCATTCTATTAACTTGTACCTGGCGAATGACAGAGATGACTTGTTCCCGAAGTGCAAATGCAGAAAAGCTACTTTTGCCGATAAAACGGCTAGCCGCAAAGAGAGAAAGGATGGAGAGAAGAACGATCACCAGGATCAATTCTGTTAATGTAAACCCTAATTTAGAGCTGCGAATTTTCATTACCCAACCTCAGGCTTAAACTTAGGACAAGCGAATTAAGTATACGATGATTTTGTATTAATTATGATAGGGTTATACGTTTTCAGTTTGAAGTGCGAGCAAGTGTACAAATAAACCGTTCTGGTTATTTATCTGCTTTTGAACGTCCTAATTCTTGTTCAATTCTATCGTAGGTTTCTTTATTACTTAGCGTCTCAGAAACGTGCTCAGCGGTTTGCTTGGTTTGCTCCCACTTAGCTTCATAAGTCTCTGGTTCAAAATTGATAAATCTTGGTAATAGCAAATAGACGATAACACCTAAGACAATTAACACAACCACAAATTCGATTGAGCTAAGACCTTGTGATTTGGGCATATGAACTATTCCAAGATTAATCAAATATAAAGAGATAAAAGGCCAGACAGGCTGGCCTTTTATCTAACTAATTAACAGCCACTATCTACAACTGTTGTGGTAGGCACAGCTGCTGATGTAGCTTCTGTGTATCTCACAAAGCAGTTACTTCCAGTGATAGCAGTAACTGTATTGTTAGTATTATCAAAACCAGCTTCCAAATCACCACTAACAAACGTTGCAACCAACGTGTTAGGAGTAGTACCTTCGTTCACAAGTGCCCAATCAGCACTTAAGCCATTAACAGCATTATCTAGACCGTTAGTAGCAGCAACTGGATAACCGAAGCCTACAAGTATATCGTCAACTAGAACTGTAGCGCCTGGTGCTGTTTTCTCAATGCCGTCAATCGCTGCTTTACCATAGGTAATACCAGCTGCACCTTCGATAGCACCTTTAAGCCCTTGAAGCGAAGAAGCTCGTGCATCAGATTGTAGGTTTAAAAAACGTGGTGCCGCAGTTACCGCTAGAATACCTAGGATTACAATTACCACTACTAGTTCGATAAGGGTGAAACCACCTTGTCTTTTCATTGTTTACTCTCTCTATGTAAGCATGCAGTAAGACTGCAACAGATAAATTTGATGACACCATTTGTAAGGGAGACAAAATGGCATTGGGCTTTAAAGTTCACTAAGTCAGATAGCGAAATAGAAACGGAACTGCTCGCGAAAAATAGTGACAGTTGACCATCATTTGGTTGCAAACGCAACGCGCTTAATATGCATTCATTTGCTCAACATTACAACTATTTACCTATCTTAATCCGAGTATTATATCTATTTTATCTGCTTGTTTATAGTACTAAAGTGTCAAAAAAATTACTCCGACAATATTTCGACACTTATTAGGTCATTCGTGTTAGCGGTGACTATCACCTTGTAAGATTTTTTGTATATATAGCTGCATATATAAAGGCCATTTTTTATCGCCCCACCTATTTCAGATGGTTCAATAGTCATGATCTTACGCTGAGGGTAATGAACCGCTAACCAGTAATCACAATCTAAGTCGCCTTGTTTGCTAAATGGAGAGACTAGCCCTCCTTCTGTCATTGTTAGGTGAAAACCGTCCATCTCCAGTTGTTTTGGCTCGCCTTGCAGTAGCCAGGCTTCTCTATAGCGCTGAACACTATCGAGCATCCAGACCTTAGCCAACCTTGCACCTGTCACTCGCGCTTCTTCTACAACTGATTGGAATTTAAACACTAATCCAACAAAAATAATAGCGACCAGGCCGCAGAGTATTAGCGTAGCTCGGTTTTGATTTTCAACCACGCATTAGCCGCCTTTGATGATGTCCAGCATCCCCCACATTGGCAGGAATATACCAAGTGCTAGCACCATAACCATGCCAGCCACGATAACCAAAAGTAACGGTTCTATCCGTGCCGTCAGTGTTTTGAGATCGTAATCCACTTCTCTGTCGTAGTAATCGGACACTTCAAGTAACAACTCATCAATGCGGCCAGTTTCTTCCCCCACCGCGATCATCTGGATCACCAATGGGGTAAATATCTTACTGTTGATGGCCGTAACAGAAATTGTGCTACCTGCTTCAATGGCTGACTTCATCTCCAAAATACGGTTTTCTAAAAAGCGATTACCCAAGGCTTCTGCAGAAAGTGCCAAAGACTGATTGAGTGGTACGCCAGACTTCAACATAAGAGCAAAAGTGCGAGAAAAACGTGATAACTGGGCGCGATTAACAATATCTCCAACGATCGGCAAGCGCAGACGGAATCGGTCAAACGCCTCCCGACCATCTGCCGTCGCAACCCAAGATTTAAAGATAATAAATCCCGCGATCATCAGAGCGATAAGCAGTACCCAATAATTCACAAAGAAGTTTGAGGTCCCAATCAAGATGCGAGTTGGCAATGGCAGATCAACGCCAAAGCGCGTGAACATGGAAGCGAACTCAGGAATCACCAATATATTCAGAACAAACATTGCGATGGTAATGAATACGATAACAAACGTTGGATAACGCATCGCCGCTTTAATTCGCTTACGGGTTTCCAGCTCCTGTTCATAATAATTGGCCAGTTGTAACAACGCCTGATCCAACCGACCCGTGTTCTCGCCCACGTTAATCATCGACACAAACAGAGGGCTGAACACTTTGCGGTGTTGCTGCATCGCAGATGACAAACTGCGGCCATTACTCAGCTCAGAAACCACATCTTCTAGCGCTTCTTTTAGCTGTTTGTTTTCGCAGTTTTGCAGTAATCCCCGCATTGAACGTAGTAACGGCACACCCGCTTTAATCAAACTGAACAGCTGACGGGAGAACAGAATAATGACTTCTAATGGAATAGCCGGAACCAATAGCTGCGACAAGCTAAACTGGTTTTTCATTCCTTCTTTCTCTAAACGTACATTTAATGGGATCACCCCTTTATTCATCAACGCTTCAGCAGCAGATTCAGAGTTAACCGCTTCGATTCTGCCACGGGTTGATGAACCGTCTAGAGTACGACCTTGATAACGAAAAGTTGGCATTCACTTACCTATAGTAAAATTGGGTCAGTTTTACCAGAAGCATCCCCTTCACCAAGGGCCATGACTTCATCCAAACTTACGGTGCCTTGCAGTGCGAGCTCCATTGCCGAAGCCAATAGCGGTTTGTATTTTTCGGATCTCCGTGCCACCTGTGCAAAGCCAACCGCATCGTTAGCACGCAGTTTATCCATCATCTCGTTTTCTAATTCGAGCATTTCAAATACACCGATTCGACCACGGTAACCCGTCAGGTTACAGTTTTGGCAACCGCTTCCTTTGTAGAAAGTCACGCCGACTTGATTAGGGAAACGTCCAGCTAACCATTGCTTACGTGATTCATCCAAACTCTCTTCTGTTTTACAGTCTGGGCAGACACGGCGGACAAGTCGCTGGGCAACCACTGCTCGTACAGCACTCGCCACCAGGTAACCTGGCGCACCCATATCAATCATTCGCAGGGCACTGTCGATAGCATCGTTCGTGTGCAGTGTACTGAGTACCAAGTGGCCAGTCAGAGCGGCACGTAAACCAATCTCTACGGTTTCTTGATCACGCATTTCACCAACCAGAATGATATCCGGGTCCTGACGCAGGAACGTGCGCAGCACACGAGAGAACGTTAGATCGATACGGCTGTTGATCTGAACTTGAGTAATACGCGGCAATCGATACTCAACCGGATCTTCTGCGGTGATGATTTTCTTTTCAGGTTCATTTAGCTCACTTAGCGCCCCATAAAGCGTGGTCGTTTTACCGGAACCTGTCGGCCCGGTGACCAGAATCATCCCGTGTGGGCGAGACAATTGACGTCGTAAGCGAGCAAGTAATTCAGGAGGTAAACCTGACTCTTCCAACGGACGTAGACCCACAGACTGGTTAAGCAGACGCATAACGACTGACTCACCATATTGAGTCGGCATGGTCGACATACGAATATCAATCGATTGTCCGCGAACTTTGATATTAAAACGGCCATCTTGCGGCAAACGTTTTTCAGAAATATCCAGTTGAGCCATTAACTTCAAACGCAGAACCAGCGCGGAAGCAATCTTAACTTCATTTAGCAGCGTTTCATGTAACACACCATCAATACGCTGACGAAGACGAAGTACTTTGTCATCAGGTTCAATATGAATATCTGACGCACCGACCTGAACCGCATCCTCAAACATGGAATTAACCAGTTTTACTACCGTTACTTCTTCGCTGTCAGTTTCGTCGATTCCGTAATCAAAGCTCTGTACATCTTGGTGCTCCGCCTGTAATTGCTCAGCAAATGAAGCGATCTCTTTAGTACGACGATAGTAACGATCAAAGCTGTCGATCAGTTGGCGTTCCGACGCGATGATAAATTCCAGACTGTATTCGCCAAGCAAGTTCATCAGCGACTCTTGCGTGAACAGATCCGCTGGATCACTCATTGCTACACGCAACGTGTGGCCATTACGAGCAACCACCATCGCGCGCAGCCGACGCGCATGAACTTCAGGTAAGATTTGTACGGCTTCAGGATCGACCGGAGCTCGGCCAAGATCAATCAACGGCAAGCCTAGCTGCTGCGATAAGAAATTGAGCATCTGTTTCTCGGTAATAAAACCAAGGTCAATCAGTGCATCACCCAATTTCTGACCGGTACTACGCTGTGCCGTTAGCGCTTGTTGAATCTGCTCTTCGGTAACAATGGCTTCATCAACTAGAAGGTCACCCAAGCGTTTTCTTAACTGAATTTTCATTGCGCATTCTCCAACTGCTTAAGAACCGTCAATCGATCGCGAATAAAGGCTTGTGACTGGTTCGATATCCCAACTTTCCCCAGCGCTTTATTGTATGAGTTGATAGCCGAAGAGAACTGCAGTGCTCGCTCCTGCTGTATACCTAACCCCATCCACCAGCGAGCATTTTCTGGATCGCGCTGGGTGAGCAATTGGTAGCTCTCCAATGCAATTTCATCCTGCTTCTGCTTTTGTGCCAACACGGCACGCATTGCCAAATAATCTCGATTTGGCATTGGCGGCATGTGAACCAATGGGCTAAGCGCCGCTTGAGGCTGTTTGGCTTTAACCAACAGCTTGGATAACGCCAGTCGCAGTGTTTGATTGTTGATGTCTAGGCTGATGCCTTCCTGCATAATTTCATAAGCTTTTCTCGTGTCACCTTTTCCAAAATAAAGCGCCGCGAGTTTTTGGCGTGTATCCACATTGGTTGGTTCATAACGCAGGGCTTCTTGGTACGCAGAAAGCGCGGTTTGCATATCATTGGCATCCAAAGCTTTCTCTGCACGACCTAACGCTTTGATCGCTAACTGATGATGCGTCAGCTCAACCTGTTCAATATTCATCGAACTTTCTGTACCAGAGCCCAATGGAGCACTTTCACTTGGAACACTAGTAACTTGAGCAAGCAGGATTGGCGCTTGCGTAACCGCTCTGATTTCTTGTCTTGGAGTAAACGAGTCAACTTCTGGTGCAGGAGTCTTTGTTATTGGTTCACTTTTTGTTACTGGTGCTTCAATAACTTGCTGTTGTTGAGCTGGCGTAGTGTAAACCTGACGACTTGTCTCTGGCGTCATTTTACTGGTCGGTGAATAAGCAGGTTCATCAAGCGTAGATTTAACCTGCAAGCCTTCCCCTGATTGATATTGTGCGAATTCATCTGATGCAACCGGACCTCGAGATACGGCCCAGCCTCCGACCGCAAGGCTCAATGAAAACCCCGCCACCAGCCATAACCAAGGCTTGCTGCGAGAAACATGGGGTATCTCGGCTCTGGTTAATTCAGACGGTGATGTTTTTTCTGTAATTTCTGATAATGCTTTATTGATGGCACTCAAGGTTGACTCCATCCCCAGAATACGGGTGTTTTAAATTTGGGTTTACGGGCATCAAATGTGTCGTGTATTGCTAGATAAACGTGCTGATTTTTCAATAAAGTACAACCTTCGTTAAACGCCGCTAACAGGGCTTTATGGCAGATTTGATTAATCAGCCTTGGTATGCCCATTGCTGAACGCCAAATCGCTTTTTTCTGCTCTACTGAAAAGATATGCGCTCCATTTCCTGCAATATCCAGACGATTATTGATGTATGCCACTCCCTCATCGAGTGAGAGTGGACGTAACTCACAGCTGAACGTAATGCGCTGGCGAAACTGTCTCAGCTCATGAGTCGCTAAGCGTTCATCAAGCTCTGGCTGACCAAATAACACGATCTGGATCAGCTTGTCATGTTCAGTTTCTAAGTTGCCAAGCAAGCGTAATGCTTCTAATGCCTGAGGAGAAAGTGCCTGCGCTTCATCCACAATCAGTACAGTTTTCTTGGCTGATGAATGAACGCGAATCAAATGTTCCTGAATGAGTGACACAATAAGCAAAGGATCGTTATTCTCTATCCCTAACTCTCTGGCGACAGCGAGCTGTAACTGCTCACCATTTAAGACTGGATTCGGCAGATAAACCAACTCTACTTGTGAGTCCAACTGCTCAATCAGTTTACGGCACACCATGGTTTTTCCGGTGCCGACTTCTCCAGTTAACTTAATTACCCCTTCCCCCATTTGAACTGCGGCCAGAATGGTCTGAATCGCTTCATAATGAGGGACTAACCCCAAAAACATTTCTGTGTTTGGGGTTAGTGAAAAAGGCTGAACTCGAAATCCAAAATGCGACAAGTACATATTCAAATCACAAACATTTTGAACAACTTAACGTCTCAATGCCGTTATTCCGCATCAGGGAACCACTCTTGAAGCAGATCACGCGAGCGTTCCAGCTCTTTTTGCCAAGAGTTCACACCAACTACCGTCGGTTTAAGCAAAATCACCAACTCGGTTTTTTGTGTCACGTTGTTCACATTACGGAACAGGTGCCCAAGAGCTGGAACATCGCCCAAGAAAGGCACTTTAGACACTTGTTCTAAGTTCTGCTGCTTCATCAGACCGCCAATAACGACAACGTCACCGTCTTTAGCGCGGATAACAGAGTCAGACTCACGAATCGAACTTTTTGCCAGTGGCAACTGCACATCTTCGAAATCTCCGCCAAGGTTCAGAACTTTAGTTTCTTCTTCAACCTCAATCACCGCAGGGTGAACATGGAGGAACACATTGCCTTTATCGTCGATCTGAGGCGTCACATCGAGTGAGATACCAGAGAAGAAAGGCGTTAGCTCCACTTCTGGTACAGCATTTGAGTTATCACCGTTACCCACGTTACTTGAGAGCTCGGTAACAAAATATTGGTCTGTGCCTACTTTTATGACCGACTTTTGGTTGTTCGCTGCGGTTATGCGTGGGCTCGATAGCACATTAAGATCGCCCTGAGTCGACATAAAGCTCAAGACGGCATCAAAGTTACCATCAGAAATGGTGACGTTCGTCTGACCACCCAGCAAGGTACCTATCGTATCTAACCCCGGTAACGTTGGTATTGTAACTCCAGTACCTGGTAATGTTGTTCCACCAGCGTAAGGACGACCCAAAGAGACACCACCAGAGCCAATCGACGCAGATAAGTTAGACCAGTTAATGCCTTGTTGATACCCGTCACTCAGCGTCACTTCCAAGATTTTGGCTTCGAGAATGACCTGGCGCTGCATACGTTCTTGAGAAACCCCCAAGAACTCTCGTACCTGACGAATGTCATCAGGGAACGCTCGAACCGTAATGACGCTAGCCTGTGGCGTAACGACAACGCTTTGCCCTTTGCCCGAGCCAATCAGGTTTGCGACCGCTTGTTGCAACATTGGCCAGAAATCACTTTCAGTGACCGTTTCAATGCGCGTGCCACCGGTTGGAGACGTTGAGCTATCACTACTGTTTTCAGAGTCTGACGAACTTGATGAGCTTGAACTGTCTGAGCTTCCTCCAGAGTTGGACGTCCCTGCAGAAGTGACAGAGCCCGTACTGATGCTCGTTAGTGAGCGACCAGTTCGTTTAAACTGCAAATAATCGACAGGAATCGTTACCGTGCGCATGCCCGCTGGATAAACTTGGATCACTTTGCCTGATTTAATCACATCATAGCCGTACATGTTCTGCACAACACTCAGTACTTCATCTAAGGTTACATCAGACAAATTAACGGTAATGTTACCCGCAACTGCCGGATGAATCGCGGCACTGTATTCAGTTCCTTTGACGAGTGAAGCAAAAAAGCTTCTCGCTTCAACGGCGTTCGCCTGAATACGAAAACGCTTGGATGTCGCTTGCTCCGAAGACGAACTGGTATCTAAGTTCGGCATTAGGTCGGCTTCAACAGAAGAAGGCAGCTCTTCTAAAGCACGACTGTTGGCTTGATTTATCGACTCATTGAGAGCTTGTTTCACTTCAACAGGATCTCGATGCCCCATGGAACATCCCATTAAAGAAGCAGTAATAATTCCTACAACTAATTTGCGCATATCTGATCAGGCTCTGACTCTTATTTTTTTACGTTTAAACCAAAAAGCTCCAGCTTCCACTGACGGTTACTCTGCTTTAAAGTTACAAATTCACTGGTGATACTCACCACGCGATAACCTTTGAACAGTTCACCCTGCTCTACAATTTGATTATCCATAATGGCACTACATTGGCTGCCAACTTTACAAACAATGCTGTTTAGTGTCGGTAGCCTCGACCGTTTTTTTGTTGGTTTGGCGTTAGATTCGGCAGCCGGCTTCTGCCAGCCAAGTGGTGCGGTAGGGTCTTGGTCTGCCCATACTCCTCCCGCAATGACCGTTAAGGCTATTGAGATAATGAACTTCTTAACCACCGATAAACGCCTCTCTAGAGCCTAATGTGTACACTTCCAACACTAATGTTGCTTTAGGATATTCATCCACTTTGTAATGAAAACTGCGCCAGTAATAGCTGGCAGGTAGCTTTTCCAACTTACCCAAATAATTCGCAATAGAGAAGTAATCTCCCGTCACTTCCATACGCACAGGATGTACGTAGTACCCTGAATATTGAGATACTTCTTTGTCGTCAGAGATCGGCTCTGAAGGCAACGTTTGCAAAGAGACTAAATGAATCCCCGTTTGTTGCTCTAACACTTGCTCAAGTAACCCCGCCATCTGCGAAGGGGTAATAAGGTGCTCAATGATCTCTGAAAGCTGCTGCGAAAGGCGCTGGCTTTCAGCAAGCAGACGTGAAACCTGCAAATCAATTTCCGAGTTTGGATCTTTCTTTAGCTGCGCTTGTATGCGCAAAATATCAATCTCAGTTTTTTGGTTGGCCTGCTTTAAGTTACTCAGCTGTTTTTCATTGTTATTTATTTGGTTAAGTTTAGGTTCGAGCACGAGCGTGAACAGCAGCATCACCACTGTCACTAAACCACACAAGGCGATCAGTATTTTTTCTCGTGCACTCATTTCACCAAAACGTTCTTCCAGAGAAAGCCAGAACTCGTTCATTTCTTTTTCTCCTCCCCGGCCTTCAATTCAAACGTGACAATACCTTTTTCATTGCGACCAATATTCACGTCATCGAAAGTACGACCAACAAGGTTGATCTCATCTTTAAATCGGTTCACCCAGCTAGGCACTGAGCTTGGCGCTTTAGCCAACCCCTTTAAGTTCAAGGTATTATTGTTAATTCGAATTTCTGATAAAGAAATCTCTCTATTGCCTAACTTAGCAAGAGACTGCATGACACCGGAGTACCCTGTCAGTTGTGAATCGTCATATTTCCCGACCGCTTTTAGCGAGTCTCGCTTAGCCTTCACGGTGCGCTCAAGACGCTCTTTCGCGGCTAACTTACTGGTGTCAGGCTGATGCTTGCGTAACTTGACCTGAGCCCTCTCCAGCTCAGATTTCATGATCTCGCCTTTGCTCTTTACAATGGCAATTTCATCTTCTAATCCTTCACTCTGCCAGGTTACGTAGCCATAGGACAGAAAAATAGCCGCCGCCGCAACACCCCAAGAAATCACCACATTTCTTAAAGTCAGAAGCTCTTTTTTCGGCTTTAAGTAGTCAGGGTATAAGTTAACGTGTAGCGCGTTAGCTGCTGTCGCAGTATTAGCCAGCACATGTCCTGATAACTCATTATCTTCGTGAATTAATGGCGAAACTTTAGTGCTCAGGCGGTAATTAAGAGATTGAACCAGCTCGTGTTCATCTTCTTCATCACAGCACACTTTCATCTGATGCAGTTGGACATGGCGCAGCTGTGACGACAAGTAGTCAATCGAGCGCTGAAGCTCCAATGACAGACTGTCCATTTGCAGCTCAGTGGAAGGAACCCCAGTCAACGGCGGCGTGACACTGCGAATGGAACGATGAAATGCAATCGTGCGTTCGACAAATGCACTGATGCGGAAGTGCCCTCGAACACTGCGTTGCAGCAAAATGAAATTACCGAGCTCCCCAGCGGTATGACCCCAAACACAGTCTTCAGGAATAATAGCGTCTAACGACAGCTGAGCGTGATTCGCGATCTGCACAAGCTTATCAAGTGTTTTTCTTGATAACACATACGCCTGAACCTTACTCGAGTTTGGCAGTTCTACAGCATCCGCAACGATATCTATTGCGCGTTCCGAGATCAGCTCTTTCAACAAAAACGGCAATGCAGCAGGCCACTCGTGACGAGGCATTGCTGGTTTATCGATTTGGTACATCTGGTAGTAGTTGTGAGACAGTACTACCTTTAATGAATCGTAAGAACTGGCTGCGACACTGAGTGCCTGTTCAACCGCTCTCTCCCAATTTGACTCAGAGACTTCAAACCGGGTCGGTCGGGTACTTTTCAGTGATGATGATAAATAGATTGCGTCTGGCTGAATAACTAAAAAACAAGCGCGACCGCTACCTGACGATCGCACAAACTTGTCTACTACTGCTTTAAGATCCATGAATATTATCTTTATTTTTTACGCCAGCGATTTCGTCTCCCTGGCTTAACTTGGGATTCTGACCGAGTGGGCTGCATCTTTTGCGGACGGGGAAGGAATTGTCGCTCTGTAGCGAAATAGCGACCTTGACCACCGTATACACCTAACTCAAGTAAAGTATTTAATTCATTCCGGTTCTCAATACCCACTGCCACAATTTTAGTTTTACTGTTTGCGGCAGCACCTAACATACTGCGAATAAAAAGCTGGTTTTCATGCCGCTGATCTATCTTGGTCACCAAGCTACGATGAAGCTTAAGGTAACGAATGTCGACCTCTTTCAAATAATGGCTACTGACGATAGTTCGCCCAGCTTGCCCAATCATTAGCTGGCATCCTAAACCTGCCAGCATTTTAGCCACTGGGCGCATAAAGTCTAAGTGTCTTACAAATTGTGCTTCCACAAACTCAAAATTGAGACACTTTCTTTGCTCACGTGACAACTGTAGCAATTCATAACGAAACCATTTGAAATATTCTCGATTAGCAAATGGGACTACAGTCAAACTCAGTGCATATGATTTTGAGTGGTCAAAATTATCCTTAAAACTTCTTAAGAATTTATTAACCACAGCCTTATCCATTTGAGTTTCGTAACCGACCTGTCTAACGGCTGAGATAAATCTGGACGCTTTCACAATGCCGTTTTCCGGGTCTTGAAGGCGGCAGGTTAACGCTTCATACAGCGGTTTTTTATGTGATGAATCATTCATTACAAAAACCGGCTGTGCATACAGTAGCACATTTTCTGGGGTCAGCGCTTTATCAAACAAAGTACGCCATCTAACACTTCCCCGAACTTCCTCATCGTGATTCCACTTTTTGAAGCGACTCCAGTTGTTGTTATTTTGTAGCTGTGCGCTGCGTAATGCAGTTTCTGCTTCATCTATAATCTGGCTATGACGCTCACCTTCTTTAAACATTGTGATACCAATGTGACACCAGTTATCTGGTTCCAATGGTTCTGGTGGCGTCAATTTCTCAAGCTGACGAATACATTGTGAAGCAAGGTTTGCTACCCCTTTTGCATCCTGATGAGGCAAAAACAACGCAAAGTCAGAGTCGTAATAGCGCGAAAAAACCACGTCAGGGTAACGCTGAACCAGGTTAGATAGCAGGCTGCCTACCTCAACGATAAAATCATCGGTAACTTGCTTATCTTGTTCCTCTTCAGCTAACTTCCAGTCATGAAGACGTACAAGCATCACTGCGCCACGCGCACCACTTTCTAATAAAGAGGATTCCAACTTACTGTCGAACAGCACTCGATTCGCCGTTCCTGTTAACTTGTCTAAAAAGGTCTGCGTTCGAATGAAAGTATCGAACCTACTGCGCTCCTGACGTGCATCTTGTAACTCTTCAATGAGCACATCGAGCGCTTCACTGGCGGTATAAGGCCACTCGGATTTATCACCTTTCGCGTATTGCTCAACACGGCCGGCCAAAATCATTCGGCCACGCTCCTCCAGCATTTCTGAACCAGCTAACTGCTCTTTTAACCAAGCGACGCCACGCATCAGACAAAAAATGATCAAAATCACCGCCAGAGTGATCGACCACAATGCCTGCATTGAATAGCCGTAACCTAAGTAAGGAGGTATCGCCTTAAAATAGATCACATAGTCCTGGTTGTGAGTAAGCGGATACTCTTTTTCAAACAAGACCGACGCGTCCATCTTATGGGACGTGTCTTTAAACCGATATACGACCGCATCATTGGTCGTCAACGTCATTTCAACAATGTTGCTGGCCTGCAGCATTTTGGGCATCCAGCGCTGCATGGAATATGCCGCATCCGGATCTTCCATCTCCTTGTCGACCACCTCAACGATCCCTTCTAAATAATGGGTAAGATATTCTTGCCCAAGCCGTTTAAAAGAGAGGGTGCCGCCGACAAATAAGATAAACATTGCGCATATCACGATCATAGTGACGAAAGCCACCAGCCGCGTGCTTAGTTTAAGAGTTGGGGTATACCTCATGAACACCGAATTCCTTTTCTATTCACCATATACCTTATTGAAATACTTATACTTGATCGATATTTAATAAACAATCTGATTAGTTTGATTGTGAGAGGCATACTGTTTTTACCGCCATAGTTTAGTTAGCGGCAAACAATGTCATCACTTGAGAACATCTCATACTATTCAGTATGGGACACAGATAATAAAAAAGCCGCGATATTCGCGGCCCTTGAAATTTCAGTGCAATTAAGATTAAAACGGAATATCGTCGTCAAAATCCATTGGTGGCTCATTGTACTGCTGCTGAGGCTGCTGTGGAGCAGATTGCTTTGGAGCTTGTTGCTGAGGCGCATTGTATTGCGGCTGAGCTGGTTGCTGAGGCTGACCCCAACCACCTTGCTGAGGTGCCTGGCCACCCATAGCAGGAGCGCCACCTTGAGCGCGACCACCCAGCATTTGCATTACGCCATTGAAGCCCTGAACTACAACTTCAGTTGAGTAACGGTCTTGACCACTCTGATCTTGCCATTTACGCGTTTGAAGTTGTCCTTCAACGTAAACTTGTGAGCCTTTACGTAGGTATTCGCCAGCAACTTCCGCAAGTTTGCCAAACAGCACAACTCGGTGCCACTCAGTTTTTTCGCGCTGTTCGCCAGTCGCTTTATCACGCCATGAATCAGAGGTTGCAATAGTAATGTTTGCTACTGCACCGCCATTCGGCATGTAACGAATTTCAGGGTCGTTACCTAGGTTCCCCACCAAAATAACTTTGTTAATTCCACGGCTGGCCATGATGTGCTCCGTTTGACTCTGGGTAGTTAAAATTTTAGCGCATTAGAATAGCACGCTTTACTGGATTGATTAAAGTCTAATACGATAGTGTTCTATCTAGTTATTATCTAGAACCAAAATCTCTATACAACCAGCACATGTAGCATTTTTAATTCACGTTGCAGACATCGCAGCGTGAAGCTTTGAATCTGAACGCATTTATTCACCAAGCGTATAGCGCAGACGTTTCTTTGATGCCAACGTACAACCTTCACTGAAGATTGGGAGATTTGACATCATGAAAAAATCAGCTTACGCCAGAAAGCTATTTCTGATCAGTATGGAAGAGAATGTGCCCCAAAAGGTAGCGGCACTGGAGAAGTACATCGAGATCGGTATCCCAGTGATCTCGACGGATGCTTTAATGGAAGCAAAGCCGAAACATCGTAATAAAATCTTACTCATCGATTTCAGTGAACATAAATCGCTTGTTCAGTCGATTAAGAATTTGCCACTGGTGTGGAAAAACTTTGAAACAGTGATTTTTAATGTCCCAAAACGCCTGACTACGGATGAGCTGCTCTCTTTCGGCCAGCTTAAAGGCGTATTCTATGCCGACGAATCGCTTGAACGAATTGGGGAAGGATTAAAAGGCATCATTAATGGCCAAAACTGGTTACCTCGCAATGTGTCCAGCCAGCTGCTTCACTACTACCGCAATGTGATCAATACCCATACCGCACCCGCGACCGTAGATCTTACCATTCGGGAATTACAAGTGTTGCGCTGTCTTCAAAATGGGGCATCCAATAGCCGAATGGCAGAAGAGTTATTTGTGAGCGAGTTTACGATTAAGTCTCACCTGTACCAGATTTTTAAAAAGCTCTCGGTGAAAAACCGCGTACAAGCGATTGCTTGGGCTGATCAGAATCTGATGTCTTAATTAACGTAACCTCCCGTTAACTAAGTTAATGCGGTTCTAACACTTAGTTTGATCCGCTCATTCTTTTTCCGGCCCCTGCCTCACAATTTTTCCTACTTTATTCATGATTAAGACATAACACTCGTGTTAAAGTTATGCGCAAATTCTTGAAGATAATGACGAGAAAGGAAATTCCCCCAATGATTAAAAAATGTCTGTTCCCTGCTGCAGGCTATGGTACGCGCTTCTTACCAGCGACCAAGTCAATGCCAAAAGAGATGATGCCGGTAGTGAACAAGCCACTGATTGAATATGGCGTTGAAGAAGCGATCCAAGCTGGTATGAACGGCATGTGTATTGTGACTGGTCGTGGCAAACACTCAATCATGGATCACTTTGATAAAAACTACGAACTCGAGCACCAAATCAGCGGCACTAACAAAGAAGAGCTGTTGGTAGACATTCGTGAAATCATTGAGTCAGCTAACTTTACCTACATCCGTCAACGAGAGATGAAAGGTCTGGGACACGCGATCCTGACTGGTCGTGAGCTGGTTGGTGATGAACCTTTTGCTGTTGTTTTAGCTGATGACCTTTGTGTCAATGAAGACGAAGGCGTTCTGGCTCAAATGGTCGCGCTTTTCAAACAGTTCCGCTGCTCTATTGTTGCGGTGCAGGAAGTCCCAGTAGAAGAAACCCACAAATACGGCGTTATCTCAGGTGAGATGATCAAAGATGATATCTTCCGTGTGGATGACATGGTTGAAAAACCAGAGAAAGGCACAGCGCCAAGTAACCTGGCCATCATTGGCCGTTACATCCTGACTCCTGACATTTTCGAGTTAATTGAAAACACAGAGCCAGGAAAAGGTGGTGAAATTCAGATTACTGATGCCCTACTAAAGCAAGCGAAAGCTGGCTGCGTACTCGCGTACAAATTCAAAGGTAAGCGATTTGATTGTGGTAGCGTAGAAGGTTACATCGAAGCAACGAATTACTGTTTCGAAAACCTGTACCTAAAAGACGAGAAGAAGTCTGAGCTAGGCAAACACGCGACTCAACGAGAAGCATAAGCTTTTCAAACTTATCACTTATTCTCACATGATTAAGCCCAGCTCAAATGCTGGGCTTTTGTTTACTGTTTTTTTGTCCAGTATTCCTTTGCACATTTCTCACACTATGTAATACTTGCCCAACTTGGTTATACATAGAGCAAATACGATGGATAAAATAGAAGTTCGCGGTGCCCGAACCCATAACCTTAAAAATATCAACCTGACTATCCCTCGCGATAAACTGACGGTTATTACTGGATTAAGTGGCTCCGGTAAGTCTTCCCTCGCTTTCGACACCTTATATGCGGAAGGTCAACGACGTTATGTTGAGTCTCTTTCGGCTTATGCGCGTCAGTTTTTGTCTCTTATGGAAAAGCCCGATGTCGATCATATTGAAGGCTTGTCACCAGCTATTTCTATCGAACAGAAGTCGACGTCTCATAACCCACGCTCAACCGTAGGTACGATTACCGAGGTCTATGACTACTTACGCCTGCTTTACGCCCGTGTCGGTGAACCTCGCTGTCCGACTCACCACACACCTCTTGCTGCCCAAACCATCAGCCAAATGGTGGATAAAGTATTGGAATTGCCTGAAGGCAGTAAAATGATGCTACTGGCACCCATCGTTAAAGAGCGTAAAGGCGAGCACGTAAAGACGTTAGAAAACCTAGCAGCACAGGGATTTATCCGTGCTCGTATTGACGGTGAAACTTGCGATCTTTCCGATCCTCCAACACTTGAATTACACAAAAAACACACGATCGAAGTCGTCGTCGATCGTTTTAAAGTTCGTCCGGATCTGCAACAACGTTTAGCTGAATCTTTCGAGACCACACTGGAGTTGTCTGGCGGTATTGCTGTTGTCGCGCCAATGGATGGTGACGGTGAAGAAATTATCTTCTCTGCAAACTTTGCTTGTCCTAAATGTGGCTACAGCATGCAGGAATTAGAGCCTCGCCTATTCTCATTCAATAACCCTGCGGGAGCTTGTGGTACCTGTGATGGTTTGGGTGTGCAGCAATATTTTGATCCAAGCCGAGTTATACAGGATGATTCATTGAGTCTGGCACAAGGTGCTATCCGTGGCTGGGATCAAAAGAACTATTACTACTTCCAGATGCTCACCTCAATTGCGGATCACTATGGCTTTGATCTTCATGCTCCGTTTAATTCTCTGCCGAAGAAAACGCAAGAGATCATATTAAAGGGTTCTGGCCGCACGGAAATTGAGTTTAAGTACATCAATGATCGTGGTGATATTCGAGTTAAACGTCATCCATTTGAAGGCATTCTGAACACGCTCGAGCGTCGTTATCGAGACACGGAGTCCAACTCTGTTCGTGAAGAATTAGCTAAATATATCTCGACTAAATCTTGTTCAAGTTGTGGCGGTACACGTCTGCGTCTTGAAGCGCGTAATGTGTTTATTGCCGACACCACACTCCCAGAGATTGTAGAACTGAGCATTGCGGATGCGCTGAGCTTCTTCCAAACGCTTAAACTGGAAGGTCAGCGTGCACAGATTGCTGAAAAGGTCATGAAAGAAATTAATGACCGCCTGCAATTTTTGGTGAATGTGGGGCTAAATTACCTCAACTTATCTCGCAGTGCTGAAACCCTGTCTGGCGGTGAGGCACAGCGTATTCGCTTAGCAAGCCAAATTGGTGCGGGCTTAGTTGGGGTAATGTATGTACTTGATGAGCCATCGATTGGCCTCCACCAGCGAGATAATGAACGTCTGCTAAAAACACTGACTCACCTGCGCGATCTGGGTAATACTGTTTTAGTTGTGGAACACGATGAAGATGCCATTCGCTGTGCTGACCATGTAATCGATATCGGCCCTGGCGCTGGCGTTCATGGTGGCAACGTCGTAGCAGAAGGCACAATGGCAGAGATCATCGCGAATCCTAACTCACTAACGGGTCAGTATCTGAGTGGTGTAAAAGAGATTGCCGTACCGAAAGAGCGTACACCTCGCGATCCTAAAAAAACCGTCGAGCTTATCGGTGCAACGGGTAATAACCTGAAAAACGTTAACTTGTCAGTGCCAGTGGGTTTGTTTAGTTGTATTACTGGCGTTTCTGGTTCCGGTAAATCAACGCTGATTAATGATACTTTCTTCAAGATTGCTCATACGCAACTCAATGGTGCCACGACTGCACATCCATCGCCTTATAAATCGATAAAAGGTCTGGAACACTTTGATAAAGTCATCGACATCGATCAAAGTCCAATTGGTCGTACACCTCGTTCTAACCCTGCTACGTACACTGGCATTTTTACTCCAATTCGCGAATTGTTTGCCGGTACGCAAGAATCACGTTCACGCGGATACAAGCCAGGGCGCTTTAGTTTTAACGTTCGAGGCGGTCGTTGTGAGGCATGTCAGGGCGATGGCGTAATCAAAGTCGAAATGCACTTCCTGCCGGATGTCTATGTTCCTTGTGATGTGTGTAAGGGCAAGCGCTACAACCGTGAAACCTTAGAAGTTCGCTACAAAGGCAAAACGATTGATGAAGTGTTGGAGATGACGGTAGAAGACGCGCGCAAATTTTTTGAACCCGTACCTGTCATTGCACGTAAACTGCAAACATTAATGGATGTAGGCCTGTCTTATATTCGCCTTGGTCAAGCGGCAACAACCCTGTCCGGCGGTGAAGCACAACGCGTAAAATTGGCCAGAGAGCTATCAAAGCGCGATACTGGCAAAACGCTCTACATTCTGGATGAGCCAACGACAGGTCTGCACTTCCATGACATCCAGCAGTTATTATCGGTACTGCACCGTCTGCGTGATCACGGCAACACAGTCGTGGTCATTGAGCACAACCTGGACGTAATCAAAACGGCCGACTGGGTTATCGATCTCGGCCCTGAAGGAGGCCAAGGCGGTGGTGAGATCATTGCTCAAGGAACGCCAGAAGATGTGTCCTTGATCGAAGGTTCACACACGGCTCGCTTCCTTAGCCCTATGTTGAAATAGAAAAAACAGGTAAAGTACAAAGACCAGCCATTGCTGGTCTTTTTTCATTCAAAACAACGCAATGTCTATGGCAACTATACATGTAAGTGGAACAAGGCTTTCTCCGGGAAAAACTCAGGTTCCTCTCAATCGCAAGTTTCTCCTCTCTTTGGCAGTACTGTTTGTGCTGGCGATGCACTTTTTTATGCCAAATCCAGGTGGTTCAGGGTTGGCTTTATCCTTCAATGCGACATCTTGGATAGCGTTTAGCTTTGCGTTAGGGATTGGTTGCTATCAAATTGCCCGTAATCAGGCATTAAGATATTCAAAATTAACTATCGGGTTATTTATCAGTGTCATCATTATGACCATCCCGATTTTTTACCCAAACGCAAACAGTCACTTAGCTGCGAATAAACTCATTGGCCTGTGGAGTGGTTTACTGTTTTTCGTTGTACTTCAGCAATTCCATTTCAGCAATAAGCATCGTCAACGAATCTTGTGGTTTATCGTGTTAGCGGTGGTGATAGAGGCTATTTTCGGTCTGACGCAATATCTCTACTTAAAACCAGATAATCCTTTCGGATACAACACCGTAGCTAACCGTCCATACGGTATCTTTCAACAACCCAATGTCATGGCTAGCTTTCTAGCAACTGGCTTAGTCATTGCCAGTTACTTACTGGCGCGTCAGCCATACAAGTACGATCGTAAGCTCAGTGATGTCTACTTACTTTATGCGGTACCCGTTTTAACCATCCCTTTGATCGTTGCGCTTGCTTCACGAACAGGTTGGCTGGCTTCTCTGTTTGCGGTCCTTCTGATTATCCCGTACATGTACCGCTACAATACCAAGCGGCGCTTTACGCATTGGGTGATTTCACTCGCAGCCGGACTGTTGTTATCAGTAGTGGTCATGCAAATCGCTTTCCCACAAGGTAACGGGTTAGCCGCCGAGAAAGTCAACATGGAATCGGCTCGCGCTTACACTTTCCCGCAAACGGTAGATATGGTGATAGAAAAACCGTTCACCGGCTATGGTTACGGAAAGTTTGAGTCGGAGTACATGATTTATACCGCTCGCCAACATGCGTTAAATGAGAAATATCCTGCCGGATTGCCTGCAATGGATCACCCGCACAATGAATTATTGTACTGGGCCGTAGAAGGTGGATTACTGCCAATTATAGGTATCTTCTTGGCCATGACATTAGTGCTGCACAGAATCTATCAGGCCAAACGCGGGACACGTTTAGCCTTACTGGCATTGTTTATACCCATTGTTCTCCACTCGCAGCTCGAATACCCGTTTTATCACTCGTTAGTGCATTGGGTAATCTTTATCATTTTAATATATTGGGTGGATCAGCGAGTTGCGCGTTATCGCCAAGGCGGCTTTACAAAAATCACGAAAAGCTTGCTGCGCATCGTAAGCTTGGCTCTGCCTGCTGTGTTTACGTTCTACATGGTGAGTGCCTTACATACCAACTACATACTAACGAAATTTGAAACCACACGCCCGACACACCCAGACATTCTTAATCAAGTCAGCAACCCTGTGGTTTGGAAAGATAGATTCGACTGGGATGTGTACAGCACCTTTCTAACTATCGGGTTACAAACACAAGACCCAAGCTTGATTCAGCCTTATATCGATTGGTCACTAAATATCATTAAAGATAAGCCACGCCCGGCCTTCTATAACAATTTGATCCTGGCTTACCAAGGGCTCGACGATGGAAGTAAAGCCGAGCAAATTCGTGCAGAGGCGCAGTTCTTATTTCCTCGGGTAGATTTCAGTAAAGTAAATTACCAACCACCATCACAAGCTCAATCTGCTTCACCGAAGCAGTCAGACGAGCAGTAAATAAACGAAAAAAGCGAAGGATTACCTTCGCTTTTTACTTCAGATGTCACTACTCTGTCAGCGACTCTTCCAGCGCTTTCAAACATAGCGCAACGTTTTCTGGACGAGCTGCGTAGCCCATCAAGCCGATACGCCACGCTTTGCCTGCCAAGGCACCAAGACCTGCACCAATTTCCAGATTATAGGTTTCCAGTAAGTGAGCTCGAACCTTCGCTTCATCAATGCCTTCCGGTACATAAATAGCATTTAATTGAGGTAGGCGATGCGCTTCTTCAACAACAAACTCAAAACCGAGCTTTTGTAGACCTTCTTTTAGTTTTTCATGCATCAATTGGTGACGAGCCCAAGCATTTTCCAAACCTTCATTTTGCAGAATCAATAGCGCTTCATGCAAAGCATACAGGCTATTCACTGGCGCGGTATGATGGTAACTACGCTTACCCTCTCCACTCCAGTAACCAAGCACTAAGCTTTGATCAAGGAACCAGCTTTGTACTGGTGTTGTTCTCGATTGAATCTTATCAATGGCAGCCTGAGAGAATGTCACCGGAGACAAGCCAGGTACGCACGACAAACATTTTTGGCTACCTGAGTACACCGCATCCAGTTGCCATTCATCTACTTTTAACGGTACCCCACCTAATGACGTAACTGCGTCGACAATAGAGAGCGCATTGTGTTGCTTGGCTAACTTACCCAAAGCTTGAGCGTCGCTGACTGCACCTGTCGATGTTTCCGCGTGAACAAATGCTAAAATCTTTGTGTCAGGATGCTGCTGCAGTGCTTGTTCGACTTTATCGACAGAGACTGGCGCGCCCCACTCGTCATCAACCAAGACAACTTCACCACCAGCACGAACAACGTTTTCACGCATGCGCTCACCAAAAACACCATTTCGGCATACGATAACTTTGTCACCTTTCTCGATAAGGTTAACAAAGCATGCCTCCATACCAGCACTACCTGGAGCAGAAACGGCAATGGTAAAGTCGTTTTCTGTCTGGAACGCGTACTTCAGCAGTTGTTTCAGCTCATCCATCATTGCGATAAACAGAGGGTCTAAGTGACCAACTGTTGGGCGGCTAAGCGCTTGCAGCACTTGCGGATAGATATCTGAAGGACCTGGTCCCATTAGGATACGGTGAGGGGGAATAAAGCTTTGGATCGGCATGTGAGCTCCTTGTTTGACGTTACTTAACCCGAGCGCGGACAATAGTTTTTAGAATTTTGAATAAGTCTCGGGCATCAAAGAACTCACACTAATGGATTTTATAGTGCTCGGCAATTAGCCGTAGGTATTGAGTTCAAACCACTGTCACAATTTCACTAATAAAAAATCTTGGAATAGTTGAAATATTCATTGACTTTGTGACGCCAAAACCGTTCAATGTTTGAGCTTTATGTGGAAGAGGAGCACTACCCAGGTAGATAATTTGTGGAACCGCAATTCCAATACGAATTATTCAGGGGGAGTAGTGCCGAGGTAAGTCAAATTTGCAGGGTTTGACTTGTCGGTTGACGTGGGTTGAGTCCCATCAACTGTCATCAGCATTGTCTGATGAAGAGCTTCTGAGGGTACATATTTCAAATATCATTCTAAATACCTCTCTTTTTGCTCTGTTCCTTTCCTCACTAAATATCGGATATATTAGTTTAAGAAGTCGTGGGAGAACTCAGTGAGCGCATTTAACGTAGCAAAATTCGGTGGAACCAGTGTTGCCAATTTCGAGGCAATGAGCCGTTGTGCCGCCATTATTGAAAACAATCCAAATACTCGCCTTGTCGTTAGCAGCGCTTGCTCTGGTGTAACGAACCTATTGGTAGAACTGGCCAATGGTGTTCAGGATCAGGAACAGCGTGCCGAGTTGCTACGTAAGCTAGCAGAAATTCATGATGACATCCTTGGTCAGCTAAGAGATGCAGCAGAAGCAAGCGCAGAGGTTTACGCTATCCTTGATACGGTAACTAGCCTTGCAGAAGCGGCTTCTATCCAAGCTAGCTCTAAACTGACAGACCATTTAGTTGCGTGTGGTGAGTTAATGTCGACGCACATTTTGGCTCAACTGATGAGAGAGCGTGGTATCAATGCGGTGCGTTTTGATATTCGTGATGTGCTAAGAACCGACGATAACTTCGGACGTGCCGAGCCAAATGTCGAAGCGATTTCTCAGCTAGCTCAAGAGAAGTTAGTCCCTCTATGCCAGGAGTCAGTAGTCATCACTCAAGGCTTCATCGGCTCAGACGAAGAAGGCAACACAACCACATTAGGTCGTGGTGGCAGTGACTACAGTGCTGCACTGATTGCTGAAGGTGTTAAAGCTTCTGGCTTAGAAATCTGGACTGATGTTCCGGGCATCTACACAACAGACCCACGTATTGCGCCAAAAGCGTCTCCAATTCCTGAGATCAGCTTTAGCGAAGCGTCAGAAATGGCAAACTTTGGTGCTAAGATCCTCCACCCTTCTACACTCGTTCCTGCTTTGCGCCACGACATTCCAGTGTTTGTTGGCTCTTCTAAAGATCCAGAAGCAGGTGGCACATGGATTCGTCACCAAGTAGAAAGCTCGCCGCTATACCGAGCTCTTGCATTGCGTTGCAACCAAACCATGGTCACTCTACGTAGTGCAAGCATGTTCCATGCATACGGCTTCCTGGCTAAAGTGTTCGAGATTCTGGCTAAACACAAAATTTCAGTAGACCTGATTACCACTTCAGAAATCAGTGTTTCGTTAACTCTAGACCAAACAGACACCTCTGGTGGTGCACCACAACTACCTCAAGCCGTAAGAGAAGAGCTAGAAGAATTGTGTAAAGTGGAAGTAGAGCACGACCTATGCTTGGTGGCTCTTATCGGAAACAACATGAGCGGTAGCAAAGGATACGCCAAACAAGTATTCGGTACATTAGAAGACTTTAACCTGCGTATGATTTGCTACGGTGCGAGCCCGCATAACTTGTGCTTCCTACTGCACAAGTCAGAATCGCAACAGGCGATTCAAAAACTGCATGCTGAGCTATTTGAAAAATAAACGCTGTTCATCTCACAATATAAAAAGGGCTGCCTGATGGCAGCCCTTTCTTTTTCCGTTGGATTAGCCGTTAATATTCGGACCTAACCATTTTTCTGCTTCAAGCCTGTCCCAACCTTTACGTTCAGCATAGCTTTCTAACTGATCTTCCTGGATCTGCGCGATCGCAAAGTAGCGAGAATCCGGATGAGAGAAGTACCAACCAGACACTGAGGCACCAGGGTACATGGCATAGCTAGACGTCAAAGACATACCGATATTCTCTTCTACGTTCAAAAGATCCCATAGCGGTCCTTTTTCCGTATGCTCTGGACATGCTGGGTAGCCAGGCGCAGGTCGAATACCTTGGTATTTTTCACGGATTAGCTCATCGTTAGATAAATTCTCATCTTCAGCATAACCCCAGATTTCTTTACGAACACGCTCATGCAGGTATTCAGCAAAAGCTTCTGCCAGACGATCGGCCACCGCTTGGATCATAATGGCATTATAATCATCGCCCTTAGCCTTATACTCATCCGCAAGTTCACGCTCGCCAATACCACCAGTGACCGCAAACGCGCCAATCCAGTCGTGCTTACCCGAGTCTTTTGGTGCGACATAATCAGACAGGCAGTAGTTAAAGCCTTTTGGTTTCTCAGTTTGCTGTCGAAGGTTACACAGGACTTTCGCGACTTCTGTACGCGATTCATCAGTGTACACTTCAATATCGTCACCCACACTCGCGGCAGGGAACAAGCCACACATGCCTCGCGCCTGCATCAGGCCTTCGCTTTCAACGCGATCAAGTAGCTCATTCGCATCATGGAACAAACGCTTCGCTTCTTCACCCACTTCTTCGTGATCGAAAATGGTCGGGTATTTTCCAACCAAAGACCAGGTCATAAAGAACGGGGTCCAGTCGATGTACTTACGTAAGGTCGCGACATCAAAATCGTCAAAAATATGAATGCCCGACTGCTTTGGTGCTGGAGGTGTATACGCCTCCCAGTCAATTGCCACTTTGTTTGCGCGAGCTTCTTCCAGAGTAACTGGCTTGGTTCGTGGCTTTTTACGGTTGTGTTGATCACGAACACGCTCGTAATCGGCATTTAATTTTTCGACGAAATCAGGACGACGTTCATCAGACAATAGTGACGTACAAACACCTACGGCACGTGAAGCATTGTTGACGTAAACGACCGGATGTTTGTAGTTCTGTTCAATTTTAACCGCAGTATGTGCTTTCGACGTTGTCGCGCCACCAATCAGCAATGGCAGATCAAAGTCAAGACGCTCCATCTCTTTAGCTACATGAACCATCTCATCTAATGATGGTGTAATCAGACCCGACAGACCGATAATATCGACGTTCTCTTCTTTGGCGACTTTTAGGATCTTTTCACATGGCACCATAACGCCAAGGTCAATGATCTCGTAGTTATTACACTGCAGTACAACACCAACGATATTTTTACCGATATCGTGTACATCGCCTTTTACCGTTGCGAGTAAGATCTTACCGTTGGTCTGACCGACCTGCTTCTCAGCGTCGATAAATGGTTCTAAATGGGCAACCGCCTGCTTCATTACACGCGCTGATTTTACTACCTGAGGAAGGAACATCTTACCTTCACCAAACAAGTCACCGACGACGTTCATACCATCCATCAATGGGCCTTCGATGACCTCTAATGGTTTAGAAGCATTAACACGAGCTTCTTCAGTGTCTTCAACGATAAACTCGGTAATGCCTTTAACTAGAGCATGTTCTAAACGCTTTTCGACCGGCCAAGTTCTCCACTCCAGTGCAGAGGCATCTTCCTCTTTACCCACACCTTTATCGGCGTATTCTGAAGCGATATCCAAAAGCCTTTCGGTAGCATCGTTACGACGGTTAAGCACGACGTCTTCTACCGCTTCGCGCAGCTTTTCAGGCACGTTATCGTAGATCTCCAGCTGACCAGCGTTAACGATACCCATATCCATACCGTTTTTGAAACAGTGGTAAAGGAACACAGCATGAATCGCTTCACGAACGTAGTTATTGCCACGGAAAGAGAACGAAACGTTAGATACACCACCAGATATCATCGCATGTGGCAGGTCACGTTTGATGTCGCCAACAGCTTCGATAAAATCGACAGCGTAGTTGTTGTGCTCATCGATACCTGTTGCAACCGCAAAAATATTTGGGTCAAAGATAATATCTTCTGGTGGGAAGCCAACTTCATCAACCAAGATACGGTAAGCATTGGTACAAATTTCAATTTTGCGCTCACGGGTATCTGCTTGTCCGACTTCATCGAATGCCATCACGATAACAGCGGCGCCATAGCGGCGAATCAGTTTCGCCTGCTCGACAAACTTCTCTTTACCTTCTTTTAGAGAAATCGAGTTCACGATACCTTTACCCTGAATACATTTCAGGCCGGCTTCGATGACTTCCCACTTTGAAGAGTCAACCATGATAGGCACTTTGGAGATTTCAGGCTCAGAAGCGCAAAGGTTCAAGAAGCGAACCATACATGCTTCTGCATCCAGCATGCCTTCATCCATGTTGATATCGATGATTTGCGCGCCGTTTTCGACTTGCTGACGAGCAACATCGAGCGCTTCATCATATAACTCTTCTTTGATTAAGCGCTTAAAGCGAGCTGAACCCGTTACGTTAGTACGTTCACCAACGTTGATAAACAAGGATTCTTTCTCGATGGTCAGTGGCTCCAGGCCAGATAAACGACATGCGACCTGAAGCTCTGGTAACTGACGAGGAGTAACCTGATTAACCGCTTCTGCCATTTGGCGGATATGTTCAGGCGTTGTACCACAACAGCCGCCAATCAAGTTCAAGAATCCACTTTCGGCCCACTCTTTAACATGCTTCGCCATATCTTCAGGAGACAAGTCATATTCGCCGAATGCATTTGGCAACCCGGCATTGGGGTGAGCAGACACAAAAGATTCAGAAATACGTGAAAGTTCTTCGACATATGGGCGCAGTTCATCAGGGCCAAGCGCACAGTTTAAGCCAAATGAGATAGGCCTCACGTGGCGTAATGAATTGTAAAAGGCTTCCGTCGTTTGACCTGATAAGGTTCGGCCAGAGGCATCAGTAATGGTGCCAGAAATCATCACAGGAAGCTCGATACCAAGCTCTTCAAATACTGAATCCACAGCGAATGCACACGCTTTAGCATTCAAGGTATCAAATATTGTTTCGATAAGAATTAAGTCTGAACCACCTTTGATTAAGGCTCGAGTAGATTCAGAGTAAGCTTCGACCAATTCATCAAAACTCACATTGCGGTAACCAGGATCGTTTACATCCGGAGAGATAGAACACGTGCGGTTTGTAGGGCCCAGAACACCTGCTACATAGCGTGGCTTTTCCGGTGTTTTAGCCGTCCATTCATCCGCCACCTCACGAGCTAACTTCGCAGCTGCAAAGTTGATCTCCTCACTTAGGCTTTCCATATCGTAGTCAGCCATAGCGATAGTGGTCGCATTAAAGGTGTTGGTTTCTAAGATATCAGCACCAGCTTCGAGGTAAGCGCTGTGTATTTCTTTGATCAATTGAGGCTGACTAAGTACCAACAAGTCGTTGTTACCCTTTAGATCACTGTGCCAGTCCGCAAAGCGTTCTCCTCGATAATCGTGCTCTTCAAGTTTGTATCCCTGAATCATGGTGCCCATACCACCATCAATCAGAAGAATACGTTGCTTCAATTGAGCTTCAATCTGTTGTCTTACATTAGTTCCCACAGTACAGCCTCATTCCTTTCGTTATGCTGTCATCCTATCACACAAACTTCAGGAGTCTAGACGTCTAAATACAGATTTCATGATTATTTTATCGACCTCTTCTCTTATCAAATAATCACGAAAAAATGTTTGCTATTTAAGCAGCATCAGCCGAGAATTCCATTCATAAAATGTTACAAACAGAGTGTTCTAATGTCGGTCTATCATACTTTATGCTTTCTCTCCGCTGCTGCGATGCTAATAGCCTTTGTAAACAGCAAAATAGGAAAGATGCAAACCACCATCGCCATTACCGCAGGTTCAATGGTACTTTCTCTCCTCATCCTAATTGCTGGTCAAAATAACTGGTTCCATCTCACAGAGATAGCGACAGAAACAGTAACCAGAATCAACTTCGAAGACTTCTTGCTCAAAGGTATCCTTGGATTTTTGCTATTTGCAGGCGGCTTAGGTATTAAACTACCTAACCTCAAAGATCAGAAGTGGGAGATCACAGTATTAGCACTCGCAGCCACTCTGTTTTCGACATTCTTCATCGGTTTTGCTCTATATGGAATCTGCTTACTGATCGGAATTAAGTTTGACTTAATTTACTGCCTACTATTCGGTTCATTGATCTCCCCAACTGACCCGATAGCCGTTCTCGCCATTGTGAAAAAATTAGATGCTCCAAAACGCATCTCGACACAAATTGAAGGTGAGTCATTGTTCAATGACGGCTTCGGTCTGGTTATTTTTGTCACCTTATTTACCATCGCATTTGGCACTGAAGCACCTACCGTAGGCAGCGTCACTATGCTCTTTATCCAGGAAGCGATTGGGGGGATCTTTTATGGTTTCCTACTTGGCTTGCTGTTCCACTACTTAATTAGTGCGACCAATGACCACTCAATGGAGTTGCTACTTACTATTGGTGTGCCAACTGCAGGCTATGCTTTCGCAGAATACCTTCACGTTTCAGGCCCATTAGCGATGGTTGTCTCTGGGATTATGATTGGCAACTGGACACGCTTTATCGGCTTCTCTAAAGAGAGTGAAGACCACCTCGACCACTTCTGGGAATTAGTCGATGAGTTTCTAAATGGCGTTCTGTTCCTTTTAATCGGTATGTCGATGCTGCTGTTCAAATTCCACCAAGAAGACTGGATCATGATGGCTATTGCTGTGCCTCTAGTACTAGCATCGCGTTACCTTAGTGTATTTTTCTCATACATTGGCTTTAAGCGATACAGAACATATAACCGTTGGTCAGTAAAAATCCTGACCTGGGGTGGCCTGCGTGGCGGTTTAGCGCTTGCAATGGCACTTTCTATCCCTTCAGGAATATGGGTCGTACAAGACAAGTTGATCGACGTAAAAGAGATCATCCTGGTAATGACTTACGCCGTTGTTGTGTTCTCTATTTTGATTCAAGGCTCAACCATTACACCAATGATTGAAAAAGCCAAAGAAGAAGAAAAGAAGATGGAGGAAGAGCGTAACGCTTTAGCCGCCTCCGAAACCAAAGAGCATAGCGTAGTGCAAGAGCCGAAAGAGCAGCTTGAATCTTAGAGTCTTACATCACTAAAAAGCAGCCATATGGCTGCTTTTTTTATAAAGGGATATTCACCACAAACTCTTAAACATCATTCACCTAAAACCGCACTCAGCAACATTTATATTCACCAGAACTAAACCCAATAGAACACGCTCTTGACGACAAAATGAATCAGCAACCGACGTTTTTATAGCTGGGCAGATATAATTGCTCAATACCAATCTAAATATGATCTAATTGAGGCCATCCAACAATAGAACTGATTCGCTATGGATAGCCTCAATAATATCGACTTTAAAAAACTCGCAAGTCAGCAGAAATCCATCCAGATGAAAATGAAACTGCTGGCCCTCGCTCATTTCAAAGATGGGCACTCTCGCACACAAATCGCCAAGTTTCTCAAGGTAAGCCGAACCAGTGTCAACAAGTGGGTTCAGACCTTTCTTGAAGAAGGGCTGGAAGGACTGCAAGAAAAGCCAAGAATAGGAAGACCACCATTCTTAACTTCCGAGCAAAAAGAGCAATTGAGCCAATACATAAAAGATAAAGCCAATGATACACAAGGCGGACGACTGACTGGTGCCGACATCCACGCTTATATCGTGAAAGAATTTGGCCAGCACTACCAGCCTGATTCTATCTATTACCTGCTCGACCACATGGGCTTTTCATGGATAACTTCCCGATCAAAACACCCCAAACAATCTCAGCAAACACAAGACGATTTTAAAAAAATTCAAAATCGAAACGATCCTTAAGATCCCAGGACATATAGCTTTAGAGTGTGTCGATGTCTGGTTTCAGGACGAAGCCAGATTTGGGCAACAAAACACGACCACACGTTTATGGGCTGAAAAAGGAACTCGCCCAAGAGCCGTGAAGCAGCAACAATTTGAGTATGCCTATCTGTTCGGTTCCGTCTGTCCCAGCAAAGGAATTGGTGAGGCTATCGTTGTCCCTTAGGTTAATAAAGACATCATGATAGAGCACTTAAAACAAATATCGGCAGTCACTGAGAAGGGACGTCACGCCGTCGTTGTTATGGATGGAGCAGGATGGCATACAGAAGACATTACCAATGACTTTAAGAATGTCAGTGTCATCAAACTTCCACCCTATTCTCCAGAGCTAAACCCTATCGAACAAGTATGGAGTTGGTTGAGGCAACGCTATCTAGCCAACCAATCTTTTACTGATTACGACGATATCATCTCCAAAGTCTGCGATGCATGGAATCGTTTTTTGGATAGCGCCAAAAGAGTCACCAAAATGTGCTCGAGAAGATGGATAGACCTGACCAATTAATTTTCCAGATTGGTATTAGAAGAAAGACTGCTTGTTTTTAGCAAGGTTTCTTAAACGGTCAAGTGGCTAGGCATGCGTACAACTGGATTCGCACATAAGCCTGACTCGATTTCCCTAAAAGGGAGTTATGTGCCATAAACGACAAAAGCCTAGTCTTTCGACTAGGCTTTCTAATAAGTGGCGGAGTGGCTGGGGTCGCAGACGACGGGCAAACCTTTTGCGGGACTCATTGGTCGAATGACCAACTTAACTCAGCATAAAAACTAAAAGACCCTAGCATTTCTGCTAGGGTCTCAAATAAGTGGCGGAGTGGACGGGACTCGAACCCGCGACCCCCGGCGTGACAGGCCGGTATTCTAACCAACTGAACTACCACTCCGCAGTGGTATCATCCGCTTTAAAGCGAACGTCCAAAATTTAAAGCCTGGCGATGTCCTACTCTCACATGGGGAAACCCCACACTACCATCGGCGCTATTTCGTTTCACTTCTGAGTTCGGAATGGAATCAGGTGGGTCCAAAACGCTATGGTCGCCAAGCAAATTCTTTAATTCGGAAAGCTGTTTTTTAATTCTCGTTATTACACATTCAATGTTCTTACATTGAGTCCATCAAAACCCCTTGGGTGTTGTATGGTTAAGCCTCACGGGCAATTAGTACAGGTTAGCTCAACGCCTCACAACGCTTACACACCCTGCCTATCAACGTCGTAGTCTACGACAACCCTTTAGGATACTTAAAGTATCAGGGAGAACTCATCTCAAGGCTCGCTTCCCGCTTAGATGCTTTCAGCGGTTATCGATCCCGAACTTAGCTACCGGGCAATGCGTCTGGCGACACAACCCGAACACCAGAGGTTCGTCCACTCCGGTCCTCTCGTACTAGGAGCAGCCCCTTTCAATTCTCCAACGCCCACGGCAGATAGGGACCGAACTGTCTCACGACGTTCTAAACCCAGCTCGCGTACCACTTTAAATGGCGAACAGCCATACCCTTGGGACCGACTTCAGCCCCAGGATGTGATGAGCCGACATCGAGGTGCCAAACACCGCCGTCGATATGAACTCTTGGGCGGTATCAGCCTGTTATCCCCGGAGTACCTTTTATCCGTTGAGCGATGGCCCTTCCATTCAGAACCACCGGATCACTATGACCTGCTTTCGCACCTGCTCGAATTGTCATTCTCGCAGTCAAGCGGGCTTATGCCATTGCACTAACCTCACGATGTCCAACCGTGATTAGCCCACCTTCGTGCTCCTCCGTTACGCTTTGGGAGGAGACCGCCCCAGTCAAACTACCCACCAGGCACTGTCCGCAACCCCGATAAGGGGTCGACGTTAGAACATCAACACTACAAGGGTGGTATTTCAAGGACGGCTCCACGAATACTGGCGTACTCGTTTCAAAGCCTCCCACCTATCCTACACATGTAGGGTCAATGTTCAGTGCCAAGCTGTAGTAAAGGTTCACGGGGTCTTTCCGTCTAGCCGCGGGTACACTGCATCTTCACAGCGATTTCAATTTCACTGAGTCTCGGGTGGAGACAGCGTGGCCATCATTACGCCATTCGTGCAGGTCGGAACTTACCCGACAAGGAATTTCGCTACCTTAGGACCGTTATAGTTACGGCCGCCGTTTACCGGGGCTTCGATCAAGAGCTTCGACCGAAGTCTAACCCCATCAATTAACCTTCCGGCACCGGGCAGGCGTCACACCGTATACGTCATCTTACGATTTTGCACAGTGCTGTGTTTTTAATAAACAGTTGCAGCCACCTGGTATCTGCGACTCTCAATAGCTCCATCCGCGAGGGACTTCACCGTCGAGAGCGTACCTTCTCCCGAAGTTACGGTACCATTTTGCCTAGTTCCTTCACCCGAGTTCTCTCAAGCGCCTTGGTATTCTCTACCCGACCACCTGTGTCGGTTTGGGGTACGATTCCTTACAATCTGAAGCTTAGAGGCTTTTCCTGGAAGCATGGCATCAATGACTTCACTACCGTAGTAGCTCGACGTCGTGTCTCAGCCTTAAAGAGAGCCGGATTTACCTAACTCTCAAGCCTACGCACTTGAACCTGGACAACCGTCGCCAGGCCCACCTAGCCTTCTCCGTCCCCCCATCGCAATTGTAAGAAGTACGGGAATATTAACCCGTTTCCCATCGACTACGCCTTTCGGCCTCGCCTTAGGGGTCGACTTACCCTGCCCCGATTAACGTTGGACAGGAACCCTTGGTCTTCCGGCGAGGAGGTTTTTCACCCCCTTTATCGTTACTCATGTCAGCATTCGCACTTCTGATACGTCCAGCATGCGTTACCACACACCTTCAACCGCTTACAGAACGCTCCCCTACCCAATATACAAAAGTATATTGCCGCAGCTTCGGTTTACTACTTAGCCCCGTTACATCTTCCGCGCAGGCCGACTCGACCAGTGAGCTATTACGCTTTCTTTAAATGATGGCTGCTTCTAAGCCAACATCCTGGCTGTCTGAGCCTTCCCACATCGTTTCCCACTTAGTAGTAATTTGGGACCTTAGCTGGCGGTCTGGGTTGTTTCCCTCTCCACGACGGACGTTAGCACCCGCCGTGTGTCTCCCGGATAGTACTTACTGGTATTCGGAGTTTGCAAAGGGTTGGTAAGTCGGGATGACCCCCTAGCCTTAACAGTGCTCTACCCCCAGTAGTATTCGTCCGAGGCGCTACCTAAATAGCTTTCGGGGAGAACCAGCTATCTCCAGGTTTGATTGGCCTTTCACCCCTAGCCACAAGTCATCCGCTAATTTTTCAACATTAGTCGGTTCGGTCCTCCAGTTGATGTTACTCAACCTTCAACCTGCCCATGGCTAGATCACCTGGTTTCGGGTCTATATCCAGAGACTGAACGCCCAGTTAAGACTCGGTTTCCCTACGGCTCCCCTAGATGGTTAACCTTGCCACTGAATATAAGTCGCTGACCCATTATACAAAAGGTACGCAGTCACAGGACAAAGCCTGCTCCTACTGCTTGTACGTACACGGTTTCAGGTTCTATTTCACTCCCCTCACAGGGGTTCTTTTCGCCTTTCCCTCACGGTACTGGTTCACTATCGGTCAGTCAGTAGTATTTAGCCTTGGAGGATGGTCCCCCCATATTCAGACAGGATATCACGTGTCCCGCCCTACTCGATTTCACTGAACACACATCGTCAACTACGGGACTATCACCCTGTATCGTCGGCCTTTCCAGACCGTTCGTCTAACGCGTGTAAAGCTTAAGGGCTAGTCCAATTTCGCTCGCCGCTACTTTCGGAATCTCGGTTGATTTCTTTTCCTCGGGGTACTTAGATGTTTCAGTTCCCCCGGTTCGCCTCCTGTTGCTATGTATTCACAACAGGATACTTACTTATGTAAGTGGGTTTCCCCATTCGGAAATCCCAGACTCAAGTGGCTTTTACTGCCTAATCTGGGCTTATCGCAAGTTAATACGTCCTTCATCGCCTCTGACTGCCAAGGCATCCACCGTGTACGCTTAGTCACTTAACCATACAACCCGAAGGAGTTTCGAATTGAAGTTAAACAACCAAAGTTGCTGTCTCATTATTTGAATGAGCGAGACAGCTTTCGATTTTGCCGGACTCAAATTCCAAGAACACTTGAATGTGTTTTTAGTTGTATTCCATTAAGAATACTTTGAGAACTTTACAAATAATCTCCTATCTGTTTAAAGATAAGGATTATTTTGTCAGCTTTCCAAATTGTTAAAGAGCTAGATTCATTTAAGAACCATTTTTAAACACACTCGTAAGAATGCTTAAAGATGGTGGAGCTAAGCAGGATCGAACTGCTGACCTCCTGCGTGCAAGGCAGGCGCTCTCCCAGCTGAGCTATAGCCCCATCAAGGTGTGTCGATACTGTATGCCAATTCCTTGGGAAGGGAATTGGTGGGTCTGAGTGGACTCGAACCACCGACCTCTCGCTTATCAGGCGAACGCTCTAACCACCTGAGCTACAGACCCAGTATCGTCTCTTTTACATAAACCGTATCAATCTGTGTGGACACTCATCGTGAGTAATCATCGTATAAGGAGGTGATCCAGCGCCAGGTTCCCCTAGCGCTACCTTGTTACGACTTCACCCCAGTCATGAACCACAAAGTGGTAAGCGTCCCCCCGAAGGTTAAACTACCTACTTCTTTTGCAGCCCACTCCCATGGTGTGACGGGCGGTGTGTACAAGGCCCGGGAACGTATTCACCGTGGCATTCTGATCCACGATTACTAGCGATTCCGACTTCATGGAGTCGAGTTGCAGACTCCAATCCGGACTACGACGCACTTTTTGGGATTCGCTCACTTTCGCAAGTTGGCCGCCCTCTGTATGCGCCATTGTAGCACGTGTGTAGCCCTACTCGTAAGGGCCATGATGACTTGACGTCGTCCCCACCTTCCTCCGGTTTATCACCGGCAGTCTCCCTGGAGTTCCCGACATTACTCGCTGGCAAACAAGGATAAGGGTTGCGCTCGTTGCGGGACTTAACCCAACATTTCACAACACGAGCTGACGACAGCCATGCAGCACCTGTCTCAGAGTTCCCGAAGGCACCAATTCATCTCTGAAAAGTTCTCTGGATGTCAAGAGTAGGTAAGGTTCTTCGCGTTGCATCGAATTAAACCACATGCTCCACCGCTTGTGCGGGCCCCCGTCAATTCATTTGAGTTTTAATCTTGCGACCGTACTCCCCAGGCGGTCTACTTAACGCGTTAGCTCCGAAAGCCACGGCTCAAGGCCACAACCTCCAAGTAGACATCGTTTACGGCGTGGACTACCAGGGTATCTAATCCTGTTTGCTCCCCACGCTTTCGCATCTGAGTGTCAGTATCTGTCCAGGGGGCCGCCTTCGCCACCGGTATTCCTTCAGATCTCTACGCATTTCACCGCTACACCTGAAATTCTACCCCCCTCTACAGTACTCTAGTCTGCCAGTTTCAAATGCTATTCCGAGGTTGAGCCCCGGGCTTTCACATCTGACTTAACAAACCACCTGCATGCGCTTTACGCCCAGTAATTCCGATTAACGCTCGCACCCTCCGTATTACCGCGGCTGCTGGCACGGAGTTAGCCGGTGCTTCTTCTGTCGCTAACGTCAAATCTATACGCTATTAACGCATAAACCTTCCTCACGACTGAAAGTGCTTTACAACCCGAAGGCCTTCTTCACACACGCGGCATGGCTGCATCAGGCTTGCGCCCATTGTGCAATATTCCCCACTGCTGCCTCCCGTAGGAGTCTGGACCGTGTCTCAGTTCCAGTGTGGCTGATCATCCTCTCAGACCAGCTAGGGATCGTCGCCTTGGTGAGCCCTTACCTCACCAACTAGCTAATCCCACCTAGGCATATCCTGACGCGAGAGGCCCGAAGGTCCCCCTCTTTGGCCCGTAGGCATCATGCGGTATTAGCCATCGTTTCCAATGGTTATCCCCCACATCAGGGCAATTTCCTAGGCATTACTCACCCGTCCGCCGCTCGACGCCGTTAACGTCCCCCGAAGGTTCAGTTAACTCGTTTCCGCTCGACTTGCATGTGTTAGGCCTGCCGCCAGCGTTCAATCTGAGCCATGATCAAACTCTTCAATTTAAGATTTTGTTCGGCTCAATGAATACTGAACATTACATAAAGTAATGTTTGAATTGACTGTGCTGAATCCGAAGATTCAATGGTCACTTCGTATCATTGAAACCTAATTTGATACCGAGGTATCTAATTGGATTATCATCAACGAGTGCCCACACAGATTGATAGGTCTATATTGTTAAAGAGCTTGGCTTTCAGTGCCTTAGCACTTAAGCGAGGTGCGTATAATACGCTTTCCACTTTGAAAGTCAACATAAAATTCTAAAAAACTTTAGAACCTTATGGTGACTTGCTTAAATATTAAGCAAGTGCAAAATAAAAGCCTGGCGATGTTCTACTCTCACATGGGGAAACCCCACACTACCATCGACGCTATTTCGTTTCACTTCTGAGTTCGGAATGGAAGTCAGGTGGGTCCAAAACGCTATGGTCGCCAAGCAAATTCTTTAATTCGGAAAGCTGTTTTTTAATTCTCGTTATTACACATTCAATGTTCTTACATTGAGTCCATCAAAACCCCTTGGGTGTTGTATGGTTAAGCCTCACGGGCAATTAGTACAGGTTAGCTCAACGCCTCACAACGCTTACACACCCTGCCTATCAACGTCGTAGTCTACGACAACCCTTTAGGATACTTAAAGTATCAGGGAGAACTCATCTCAAGGCTCGCTTCCCGCTTAGATGCTTTCAGCGGTTATCGATCCCGAACTTAGCTACCGGGCAATGCGTCTGGCGACACAACCCGAACACCAGAGGTTCGTCCACTCCGGTCCTCTCGTACTAGGAGCAGCCCCTTTCAATTCTCCAACGCCCACGGCAGATAGGGACCGAACTGTCTCACGACGTTCTAAACCCAGCTCGCGTACCACTTTAAATGGCGAACAGCCATACCCTTGGGACCGACTTCAGCCCCAGGATGTGATGAGCCGACATCGAGGTGCCAAACACCGCCGTCGATATGAACTCTTGGGCGGTATCAGCCTGTTATCCCCGGAGTACCTTTTATCCGTTGAGCGATGGCCCTTCCATTCAGAACCACCGGATCACTATGACCTGCTTTCGCACCTGCTCGAATTGTCATTCTCGCAGTCAAGCGGGCTTATGCCATTGCACTAACCTCACGATGTCCAACCGTGATTAGCCCACCTTCGTGCTCCTCCGTTACGCTTTGGGAGGAGACCGCCCCAGTCAAACTACCCACCAGGCACTGTCCGCAACCCCGATAAGGGGTCGACGTTAGAACATCAACACTACAAGGGTGGTATTTCAAGGACGGCTCCACAGATACTGGCGTACCTGTTTCAAAGCCTCCCACCTATCCTACACATGTAGGGTCAATGTTCAGTGCCAAGCTGTAGTAAAGGTTCACGGGGTCTTTCCGTCTAGCCGCGGGTACACTGCATCTTCACAGCGATTTCAATTTCACTGAGTCTCGGGTGGAGACAGCGTGGCCATCATTACGCCATTCGTGCAGGTCGGAACTTACCCGACAAGGAATTTCGCTACCTTAGGACCGTTATAGTTACGGCCGCCGTTTACCGGGGCTTCGATCAAGAGCTTCGACCGAAGTCTAACCCCATCAATTAACCTTCCGGCACCGGGCAGGCGTCACACCGTATACGTCATCTTACGATTTTGCACAGTGCTGTGTTTTTAATAAACAGTTGCAGCCACCTGGTATCTGCGACTCTCAATAGCTCCATCCGCGAGGGACTTCACCGTCGAGAGCGTACCTTCTCCCGAAGTTACGGTACCATTTTGCCTAGTTCCTTCACCCGAGTTCTCTCAAGCGCCTTGGTATTCTCTACCCGACCACCTGTGTCGGTTTGGGGTACGATTCCTTACAATCTGAAGCTTAGAGGCTTTTCCTGGAAGCATGGCATCAATGACTTCACTACCGTAGTAGCTCGACGTCGTGTCTCAGCCTTAAAGAGAGCCGGATTTACCTAACTCTCAAGCCTACGCACTTGAACCTGGACAACCGTCGCCAGGCCCACCTAGCCTTCTCCGTCCCCCCATCGCAATTGTAAGAAGTACGGGAATATTAACCCGTTTCCCATCGACTACGCCTTTCGGCCTCGCCTTAGGGGTCGACTTACCCTGCCCCGATTAACGTTGGACAGGAACCCTTGGTCTTCCGGCGAGGAGGTTTTTCACCCCCTTTATCGTTACTCATGTCAGCATTCGCACTTCTGATACGTCCAGCATGCGTTACCACACACCTTCAACCGCTTACAGAACGCTCCCCTACCCAATGCACAAAAGTGCATTGCCGCAGCTTCGGTTTACTACTTAGCCCCGTTACATCTTCCGCGCAGGCCGACTCGACCAGTGAGCTATTACGCTTTCTTTAAATGATGGCTGCTTCTAAGCCAACATCCTGGCTGTCTGAGCCTTCCCACATCGTTTCCCACTTAGTAGTAATTTGGGACCTTAGCTGGCGGTCTGGGTTGTTTCCCTCTCCACGACGGACGTTAGCACCCGCCGTGTGTCTCCCGGATAGTACTTACTGGTATTCGGAGTTTGCAAAGGGTTGGTAAGTCGGGATGACCCCCTAGCCTTAACAGTGCTCTACCCCCAGTAGTATTCGTCCGAGGCGCTACCTAAATAGCTTTCGGGGAGAACCAGCTATCTCCAGGTTTGATTGGCCTTTCACCCCTAGCCACAAGTCATCCGCTAATTTTTCAACATTAGTCGGTTCGGTCCTCCAGTTGATGTTACTCAACCTTCAACCTGCCCATGGCTAGATCACCTGGTTTCGGGTCTATATCCAGAGACTGAACGCCCAGTTAAGACTCGGTTTCCCTACGGCTCCCCTAGATGGTTAACCTTGCCACTGAATATAAGTCGCTGACCCATTATACAAAAGGTACGCAGTCACAGGACAACGCCTGCTCCTACTGCTTGTACGTACACGGTTTCAGGTTCTATTTCACTCCCCTCACAGGGGTTCTTTTCGCCTTTCCCTCACGGTACTGGTTCACTATCGGTCAGTCAGTAGTATTTAGCCTTGGAGGATGGTCCCCCCATATTCAGACAGGATATCACGTGCCCCGCCCTACTCGATTTCACTGAACACACATCGTCAACTACGGGACTATCACCCTGTATCGTCGGTCTTTCCAGACCGTTCGTCTAACGTGTGTAAAGCTTAAGGGCTAGTCCAATTTCGCTCGCCGCTACTTTCGGAATCTCGGTTGATTTCTTTTCCTCGGGGTACTTAGATGTTTCAGTTCCCCCGGTTCGCCTCCTGTTGCTATGTATTCACAACAGGATACTTACTTATGTAAGTGGGTTTCCCCATTCGGAAATCCCAGACTCAAGTGGCTTTTACTGCCTAATCTGGGCTTATCGCAAGTTAATACGTCCTTCATCGCCTCTGACTGCCAAGGCATCCACCGTGTACGCTTAGTCACTTAACCATACAACCCGAAGGAGTTTCGAATTGAAGTTAAACAACCAAAGTTGCTGTCTCATTATTTGAATGAGCGAGACAGCTTTCGATTTTGCCGGACTCAAATTCCAAGAACACTTGAATGTGTTTTTAGTTGTATTCAAATACATGAATACTTTGAGAACTTTACAAATAATCTTAAAGATTATTTTGTCAGCTTTCCAAATTGTTAAAGAGCTATGTTAGCTACAAGCTTTCGCTTGTGAACTATCAATCTGTGTGGACACTCATCGTGAGTAACCATCGTATAAGGAGGTGATCCAGCGCCAGGTTCCCCTAGCGCTACCTTGTTACGACTTCACCCCAGTCATGAACCACAAAGTGGTAAGCGTCCCCCCGAAGGTTAAACTACCTACTTCTTTTGCAGCCCACTCCCATGGTGTGACGGGCGGTGTGTACAAGGCCCGGGAACGTATTCACCGTGGCATTCTGATCCACGATTACTAGCGATTCCGACTTCATGGAGTCGAGTTGCAGACTCCAATCCGGACTACGACGCACTTTTTGGGATTCGCTCACTTTCGCAAGTTGGCCGCCCTCTGTATGCGCCATTGTAGCACGTGTGTAGCCCTACTCGTAAGGGCCATGATGACTTGACGTCGTCCCCACCTTCCTCCGGTTTATCACCGGCAGTCTCCCTGGAGTTCCCGACATTACTCGCTGGCAAACAAGGATAAGGGTTGCGCTCGTTGCGGGACTTAACCCAACATTTCACAACACGAGCTGACGACAGCCATGCAGCACCTGTCTCAGAGTTCCCGAAGGCACCAATCCATCTCTGGAAAGTTCTCTGGATGTCAAGAGTAGGTAAGGTTCTTCGCGTTGCATCGAATTAAACCACATGCTCCACCGCTTGTGCGGGCCCCCGTCAATTCATTTGAGTTTTAATCTTGCGACCGTACTCCCCAGGCGGTCTACTTAACGCGTTAGCTCCGAAAGCCACGGCTCAAGGCCACAACCTCCAAGTAGACATCGTTTACGGCGTGGACTACCAGGGTATCTAATCCTGTTTGCTCCCCACGCTTTCGCATCTGAGTGTCAGTATCTGTCCAGGGGGCCGCCTTCGCCACCGGTATTCCTTCAGATCTCTACGCATTTCACCGCTACACCTGAAATTCTACCCCCCTCTACAGTACTCTAGTCTGCCAGTTTCAAATGCTATTCCGAGGTTGAGCCCCGGGCTTTCACATCTGACTTAACAATCCACCTGCATGCGCTTTACGCCCAGTAATTCCGATTAACGCTCGCACCCTCCGTATTACCGCGGCTGCTGGCACGGAGTTAGCCGGTGCTTCTTCTGTCGCTAACGTCAAATCTATACGCTATTAACGCATAAACCTTCCTCACGACTGAAAGTGCTTTACAACCCGAAGGCCTTCTTCACACACGCGGCATGGCTGCATCAGGCTTGCGCCCATTGTGCAATATTCCCCACTGCTGCCTCCCGTAGGAGTCTGGACCGTGTCTCAGTTCCAGTGTGGCTGATCATCCTCTCAGACCAGCTAGGGATCGTCGCCTTGGTGAGCCCTTACCTCACCAACTAGCTAATCCCACCTAGGCATATCCTGACGCGAGAGGCCCGAAGGTCCCCCTCTTTGGCCCGTAGGCATCATGCGGTATTAGCCATCGTTTCCAATGGTTATCCCCCACATCAGGGCAATTTCCTAGGCATTACTCACCCGTCCGCCGCTCGACGCCGTTAACGTTCCCCGAAGGTTCAGTTAACTCGTTTCCGCTCGACTTGCATGTGTTAGGCCTGCCGCCAGCGTTCAATCTGAGCCATGATCAAACTCTTCAATTTAAGATTTTGTCGGCTCAATGAATACTGAACATTACATAATGTAATGTTTGAATTGACTGTGCTGAGTCCGAAGACTCAATGGTCACTTCGTATCATTGAAACCTAATTTGATACCGAGGTATCTAATTGGATTATCATCAACGAGTGCCCACACAGATTGATAGGTTCTTATTTTTAAAGAGCTACTCTTCTTTGCGATTCGCATCACTTCGGAAGAGGCGGCCATTCTAGCGAGATAATTTTCTGTGTCAAACACTTTTTGCTTTTTATTTTACTTTTTAAAAGTAAAGGCAATTAACTATTTCGCTTTTCTTTTTGACCTTGTCGACTTTGCTTGAACCCTTATGAGCGCTTGCCCTGTCGACGAGGTGGCATTATAGAGATCGCGCTCACGTTGGCAAGCGTTATTTTGCAAAATTTGCAAAAATAATGGTTAAACGATGACTTTTCACTCAAAGCCTTATTTATCCAACTTTACCCCTAACAATCAAACAGGTTATCCACAGAGTTATCCTTAAATACCTGTTTTTGCCCCCTGCTTTTTACTTCTATAAGTAAAAAAGAGAGCTGCTTTACAGCAGCTCTCTTTTTATAGGAGATGGAGACCGAGCTCTATCTCTTCTTATATACCCGAACCATCTTGTTCAGAGTCATCATCTTCGTGAAGTCCACATTCACGCTTCAAACCAAAGAATCGAGTTTCTTCCTCTGACATTCCAGGTTCCCACTTCTGCGTTGTATGTGTATCACCTACAGAGAGATAACCTTCATCCCAAAGTGGATGGTATTTCAGTCCGTGTTGCTCTAAGTAATAGTGGACATCTTTATTCGTCCAATCGATTACTGGCAAAAACTTAAATACGCCATTCTGAATTGATAGTATCGGCAAACCTGCTCGAGATTTGCTTTGCTCTCTGCGAAGGCCAGAAAACCAAGTTCCGACTTTAAGCTCTTTCAATGCACGACGCATTGGTTCAACTTTATTGAGTTTGTTGTACTTCTCGATCCCTTCAACACCCTGCTCCCAAAGTTTTCCATAACGAGCTTCTTGCCAATGAGCACTTTCTACTGCTCGGTAAACTTTTAGGTTGAGGTTCAGTTGCTCGGTTAACTCATCAATAAAGCGATAGGTTTCAGCAAACAAATACCCGGTATCCGTTAAGATAATTGGGATGTCTGGTTTTTCTTGAGTCACAAGATGAAGCATTACTGCGGCTTGGATACCAAAACTAGACGAAACGGCAAACTCTCCGTCTAGGTTTTCCAAAGCCCATTTTACTCGCTCTTGTGCCGAAAGCTGTTCAAGTTCGACATTGATTTGGGCAAGACGGAGGATTTGCTCCGTCTTAGTTAATGTCAGCAACTCTGCCAGCTCCGGTTTGGAAGCTACAGAATCAAGCATGCAAGTCCCTCTTAGATACTTTGACTTCTTGAATGATGCCAGCGCGGATTGCAAAATCACCAAATCCTTCGCCAGTTTCACGCTCTGTAGCCCAACGACCTACAAGCTGATCAATCTCTTCTAGTATCTGTTTGTCAGTGATGTTTTCTTTATACATCTTCGGAATACGTGTACCCGCTCGGTTACCGCCTAGGTGAAGGTTGTAACGACCCGGTGCTTTACCTACTAAACCAATTTCCGCCAACATTGCGCGGCCACAACCGTTAGGGCAACCAGTGACACGCAGAATGATGTTGTCTTCTTCAGGTAAACCGTGTTTTTCCAGGATACCTTCTACATCAGTAACAAACTGAGGTAGGAAACGTTCGGCTTCCGCCATTGCAAGCGGACAAGTCGGGAACGCCACACACGCCATTGAGTTTTTACGCTGTTCACTAACGCTATCATCAACTAGGCCATGCTCACGAGCGATCTTCTCGATTAGCTCTTTTTGATCAGCCGGTACGCCCGCAACAATCAGGTTTTGGTTCGCTGTCATGCGGAAATCACCTTTGTGAATTTTCGCGATTTCAGCGACACCCGTTTTTAGTGGCTTACCTGGGTAATCCAATAAACGACCATTCTCGATAAACATCGCTAAGTGGTGCTTACCATCAATGCCTTCTACCCAACCGATTCGATCACCGCGTTCGGTAAACTCGTATGGGCGGCTTTCTTCAAACTGAATGCCAGCACGTTTTTCTACTTCCGCTTTAAAGACGTCAATACCAACACGATCTAGTGTGTATTTAGTTTTCGCGTTCTTACGGTTTGAACGGTTACCCCAGTCACGCTGAGTCGTTACAACTGCAGCGGCAACATCGAGTGTCTTTTCTAGTGGAACAAAACCAAAGTCGTCTGCACGGCGAGCGTAAGTTGACGTATCGCCATGCGTCATTGCCAGACCACCGCCAACAAGCACGTTGAAACCAACCAGCTTGCCGTTATCTGCAATTGCGACGAAGTTCAGGTCGTTCGCGTGTACATCCACATCATTTTGCGGAGGGATCACAACGGTCGTTTTGAACTTACGTGGTAAGTAATTTTTACCAAGAATCGGCTCGTCTTCTTCTGTTGATTCGACTTTCTCACCGTCTAACCAGATTTCAGCATACGCACGCGTTTTTGGAAGAAGATGCTCACTGATCTTCTTCGCCCACTCGTATGCTTCCTGGTGCAGCTCAGACTCAACTGGGTTCGTAGTACACAGTACGTTACGGTTAACGTCACCTGCCGTTGCAATTGAATCGATACCAATACTGTTCAACGTTTGGTGCATCAACTTGATGTTTGGCTTCAGTACACCGTGGAACTGGAACGTTTGACGTGTCGTCAGACGAATACTTCCATATAGAGAGTGCTCTGTTGCAAACTTATCAATCGCTAACCACTGTGTTGGGGTAATAATACCGCCAGGCATACGAGCACGAAGCATCACGTTATGAAGAGGCTCAAGCTTTTGCTTGGTACGCTCGTTACGGATATCGCGGTCGTCTTGCTGATACATACCGTGGAAACGAATTAACTGGAAGTTGTCTGCGGTAAAACCACCAGTAATACGATCCTGTAGGTCTTGCTCAATAGTGCCACGTAATAGGTTACTTTCTCTTTTTAGACGCTCGTTATCAGATAGTGGTCCTAGCTCTTCGCCTAATACAACCTGCTTATTATTCTCAGTCGAAAAAGTCATTAGTACACATCCCTCTGATAACGTTTCGCTTTACGTAAGTCATTAATAAATTGTTCTGCTTCATCGCGAGCCAGTTTACCTTCCTGCTCTGCAACAATAACAAGTGCGTCATGAACATCTTTTGCCATGCGGGTAGCATCACCACATACATAGATGTAAGCGCCTTCTTGAATCCACTGCCAAACTTGCTCAGCGTTTTCCAGAATACGGTGTTGCACATAAACCTTTTCTACTTGGTCACGGCTAAATGCCACATCCAAACGGCTTAGTGCGCCTGACTTAAGGTATTTTTGCCATTCAACTTGGTACAAGAAGTCTTGCGTGAATGTGCGGTCGCCAAAGAACAACCAGTTTTTACCTTCTGCATCGCGGTTTTCGCGCTCTTGAATAAAGCTACGGAATGGAGCAATACCAGTACCTGGGCCTACCATGATGATTGGTGTATTGTCGTCTTCTGGCAGTTTGAAGTTATTGTTGTGTTCGATAAACACTTTAACTTCACCACCTTCTTCCAGGCGTTGTGCCAGGAAGCTAGACGCACCACCATAACGTTTCTCTTCGTTGTGATCGTACTCGACCAAACCAACCGTCAAATGCACTTCTTCATCCACTTCTGCTTGGCTTGAAGCAATAGAGTAAAGACGCGGAGTTAGACGACGAAGTAAACCTACCAGTTCATCAGCCGTTAACTTAGTTTTCTTCTCTGCCAGCACATCTACGATTTGCGTGTTAGCCGAGTACTCACGAAGCTTGTCTTTATCTTCAACCAGCTTTTGCAGCTTCTTGCTACCAGAAAGCTCTGCAAACTTAGTCACAAACTGAGGGTTAGATGTCGTGATTTCGTATTTACTCACTAGCGCACTGTGAATAGACAAGCTCTCGCCATCAACTTCTACCGTTTCAACACCTGACAGGCCAACTTTGCCAAGAACCGCATTTGCTAGTTCTGAGCTGTTTTCATACCACACACCTAACGCATCGCCAGGTTGGTAAGTAAGACCAGAGTCTTCCAGATCGATTTCGATATGGCGAACGTCTTTACCTGAATCTCGGCCAGTGATCTTTTGGCTGGTCAACAGTGTCGCTGTGTATGGGTTCTGCTTGTTGTATTGCGAGTGCGTTGCCGCTGCTTGTCCAACAGGAAGTTGCACAACTTCAGCTTCGTTACCAGATGAAAGTGTTTCTTTTACTTTCTCCAGTGCGCTCTTACGCCATTCAGTAGCAGGTGCTTCGTAGTCAACGTCACAGTCAATACGGTCGATAAACGGCTTCGCACCTAGTTTTGATAAATAAGTGTCGAAGTCTTTACCTGTTTGACAGAAGAATTCATAGCTTGAATCGCCAAGCGCAATAACACCGTACTGAAGGTTAGGCAGCTTTGGCGCTTTCTTAGATTGCAAGAACTCATGCAGTTCAATGGCATTATCTGGCGCTTCGCCTTCACCATTCGTAGACGCGACGAAAATAACGTGCGTTTCTTTAGCTAGGTTTTTGCCTTTGTAATCGCTGGCATCAAATAGCTCAACGGCAATTCCTTCTGCTTTTGCTTCTTGCTCTAAAGCTTCAGCAACACCTTTGGCATTACCTGTTTGAGAAGCAAAAATAATACTCAGTTTACCTGCTGGTTTTGCTGATACAGCGGCTGCAGCTTGCGTAATTGGCGTAGCCGCTGCACTCGGTTGATTTTGAGCCAAACCCCAGAAGTAACCACTGACCCAAGCAAGTTGTTGCGAAGACAACCCAGAGACAGTGTTTTGGAGTGAATTAAATTGTTGGTCATTCAGCGGGCTAGCGATTGGAGGAACTCCCCCTTGCCCGTTATTATCATCAGACACATTATTGTGTGAATACTCATTCTTTTGAAAAGACATTATCACGACATCCCTATTCATTGCGTGACGATAGAGTACCCACTCTCCTTAATAACAAGAAAGAATAGAAGTGAATGTTTTATAACTTTTTGGAAGTAAGAACGGCTTAGTTTTTGCTCAACGGTCTTCAATGCGGACTTGTTGAAACCCTACGGCCATCGCTGACTTTGATGCTGCATCCAAATCTTCATAAAGACATTCTTCACCATGATTGTCTGTCAGAAACACGAATCCACCTCGTGCATGCCTAAACTCCACGACCCAACCACCTTCTTGGATCGACGGTTCAATAATGGCTTCCACAAGCTGGTTTTCACGAAATAGATGTCTTAATTCATTTATTGTCATCGCTATCCCTGCTCTAACTTTCACATTGATCCTAGATAAGCATGGTCTAACTGGAGAAAATAGGCAGAAAAATTCGATTACATATAATGAAGAGGTATAAAAAAACGCCGCTTATAATGCGACGTTTTAAAACCAGAACCGTTAATCGGCTTAAAAAGTGTATTCAGCACTCAAGAAAAAGCCATCGGCGAAAATGAACTCTTTACCTAAACTTGAAAGAAATTGTTCTGATTCCAAGTCTATCACTCGATAACCACCACGAAATGCCAGTTGGTTTTCTTGCAAAGGCAGTTTGTATTGAATGCCTGCCATTAGATCTGTGCTTTTAATGCCTTTACTGTCACCAAAGTTCATTTCTCCAATCACATCAAAATTGGTATTTGGAACGGTTATTTCCGCGTAGCCGTACCATGCCCAAATGAGGTCATCAAAATCTTCAGTGCGAGGAGAGGTGCCAGCATCAATGTACTTCGTATCACTTAAATTACTGAAAGTAAGGCCGGCATCAAAGTGCAATAAATCATGCTCTAACACTTGGTAATACAGCGTCAGATCTAATTTATCAAAGCCCATGTAATCGGCATCAATGCTGGTATATCGCAAGCGTGCATTAGGAACGTATTTTACGTCATGTTCAATTGCGGCATAGAATGCGCCAGTTGTACTGCTATCTCTTCTTACTTCGTTAACTTTTGTATCTGCCGCCCAGACATCCACGCCAACTTTAGTTGAAACGGAAGACTCAGCGAAAACAGGAAAAGTGGCTGCCAGCGATAGTGCTGTTAAAGCGATGGTCGCTTTATTTGTCATGTAGTGTGTTCTCCGAGATAGCTGATATTCAACAGTTAGGGTATAAGTAGAAATATACCACACTCTCATACCCCTCCATCAACTAAATCAATGAGATCAACGGATCGCCTATTTGTAGCGAGGCTGCGCAACCACGTTTTTGAAAAACCAGATACCCAATGCGATGACAATTAGCCAAGGTAACAGTTTTAGTACCGCACCTATCATCCCCAGTAAAAACATCACAACCAGAGCAATACCTGTTGCCGCGAATACTGTCACCATTGTGATGCCCGTTACTAATAGGGTCGCCGCAAAGACTAAAAGAAAGATCAGCTCCAACATAATTACTTCTCCATACATTTTTCAAATAACAGAGCAGGTAACATGCCAACTTGGAAGAACCAATATAATTCCTTGATATATAAAAACAAAAAAGCCAGAGGCATTTCTGCACTCTGGCTTACTCATTCTCTAGTTGGTCATTTTAACCAACCACTGGTGAATTTTACACATTCAACTCTTTTGGGATCTTCGCTAACGCATCTTGCAGCACTTCTAGACCAGAACCAGGCTTGTGCGCATTTTCACTGATATGACGACGCCATTGACGAGCACCCGGCATGCTTTGGAATAAACCCAGCATATGACGAGTAATATGACCGATATATGCGCCTTTTGCGAGTTGCTCTTCAATGTAAGGGTACATTTCTTCTACAATTTCGCTGCGCTTTTTCACCGGAGCACTCGAACCAAATAGTTCTTGATCGACCGAGGCAAGAATATACGGGCTTTGATAAGCTTCGCGGCCAATCATCACACCATCAAGATGTTGTAGATGCGCTTTCGCTTCTTCTAACGATTTTACCCCGCCATTTATAGCGACAGTTAGATGAGAGAAGTCTTTCTTTAACTGGTAAGCTCGCGGGTAATCCAATGGTGGAATCTCGCGGTTCTCTTTCGGGCTAAGGCCACTTAGCCAGGCTTTGCGCGCGTGAATGGTAAACTGCTCACAACCGCCTTTCTCAGACACAATCGACACAAAATCCGTCAGGAACTCGTAAGAGTCTTGATCATCAATACCGATACGTGTTTTTACTGTAACGGGTACATCAACCACGTCTTTCATTGCGGCGACACAGTCTGCGACCAGCTGAGGCTCCGCCATCAGACACGCACCAAAGCGACCGTTTTGCACACGATCAGATGGGCAACCCACGTTCAGGTTGATCTCATCATAACCACGCTCCTCGGCAAGCTTGGCACACTTAGCCAGATCTTCAGGGTTCGAGCCACCCAACTGAAGGGCTAACGGATGCTCCTCTTCGTTGTAAGCAAGAAAGTCTCCTTTTCCATGAATGATCGCGCCTGTGGTCACCATTTCAGTGTACAGCAGGGTTTCTTTGGTCATTAAGCGATGGAAGTAGCGACAATGACGATCGGTCCAATCCAACATTGGTGCTACGGAGAGCCTGCAAGAATGAGTCATGATTTCAACACCCGTTTTTATGTTACCAAGGTCGAGCGCAGCAGTACGCCCAAAAAATAAGTCGGGTATTGTATACCCAAGTCACCTTAAGGTGCTAGTTTCCACATGAAGTTCTTGGCCATAAAACCAATCCGCAGATGATGTGAATACTGTCTCCTGCAAAGAAGAAGTGGTCGATAAAAACGATTTCTGCACCGTCTTACCATTCTGTTATGACCACTTCGTCACGATGCGAGGAGCGATTTGCTTTAATTCATGATTTTCGCAGTGATAGTAGGTAAAATGAAATATCTCTAGACGAACTTCGTAGAGAAAGAATTTATAATTGAGCACGTCCAATAGTTATGGTGAAAGGTTTGACCCCAACAATCATTGAACAAGTTGAAAATATCTGCGCCGAGCGCGGAGTAAGATTGACTCCCCAGCGCCGACGTGTGTTTGAACTTATCTGTTCGAATCGCAGTGCATCAAGTGCGTATGAGCTATTGGAGCAATTAAAAGAGAGCGAACCACAAGCGAAACCACCTACGGTTTATCGCGCCCTGGACTTTCTCCTCGAGCAAGGCTTTATCCATCGAGTAGAATCAACCAACAGTTTTATAACTTGTTGTTCTTTCAATACGCAACAACACTTTTTTCAATTACTAATTTGTGATAAATGTGGTGCTGTTGTTGAACTCGAAGACGAAAACTTGATCGCCCTGTTAGCTAAAAATGCTGAAAAGCATGGATTCAAACTCACTAATCAAGTTATTGAAACACATGGTGAATGCCAAGCCTGTGCTTCCGAAACGAAAGAATAAGTATAGAAGACCAATATGCGCGCTGAATTTGTAAACCCGTTTTTAGCTTCTTTAATGAACGTGCTGAAAACAATGGCTTCTCTGGAGCTGAAGCCTCAAAAACCTCGAATCAAAAAAGATGAAATCGCACGAGGTGATGTTTCAGGTTTAATAGGCATGGTTGGTCCGCAGACTCGTGGCTCGATGTCGATTACCTTCGATGAAGCGTTAGCACTGGAAATCATGCAGAACATGCTTGGTGAGCGCCCGAACGGACTCAATGAAGAAGTGACCGATATGGTGGGTGAAATCACTAATATGGTGACAGGTGGAGCAAAACGAATTCTGGCTGAGAGTGGGTTTGATTTTGATATGGCAACGCCGGTTGTGGTTTCTGGCCGAGGCCATACGATTCGTCACAAGTGTGAGGGCTCGATTATCATCATGCCTTTCTCCTCACAATGGGGAAATGCGTTTATCGAGATTTGCTTCGAATAACCCTCTCTATTAATGAGTGAAACTAACGCACTCAACTCAGAGATTCAAAAAAGGTCAGCAATTGCTGACCTTTTTTATTCTAATCGTGCATTACGCTTTGAAAGCTTTGAATGCGTTGATCAGACCATTTGTAGAGCTATCGTGTGAACTGATTGCCGATTCATCAGCTAGCTCTGGCAGGATTTGGTTTGCTAGTTGTTTACCTAGCTCAACACCCCATTGGTCAAAGCTGAAGATGTTCCAAATAACGCCTTGTACGAAGATCTTGTGCTCGTACATTGCGATTAGGTTACCTAGCGTGCGAGGCGTGATTTGCTTAACTAAGATAGAGTTAGTTGGGCGGTTACCTTCAAATACTTTGAATGGAGCGATTGCCGCTACTTCTTCTGCATTTTTACCAGATAGTACCAACTCTTCTTTCACTGTCTCTACACACTTACCAAACGCAAGCGCTTCTGTTTGTGCGAAGAAGTTCGACATCAGTTTCTGATGGTGATCGCTTGCTGGGTTGTGGCTGATTGCAGGTGCAATGAAGTCACATGGGATCAGCTTAGTACCTTGGTGGATTAGCTGGTAGAACGCGTGCTGGCCGTTTGTACCTGGTTCACCCCAGATGATTGGGCCAGTTTGGTAAGTCACAGCATTACCGTCACGGTCAACGTATTTACCGTTTGACTCCATGTTACCTTGCTGGAAGTACGCTGCGAAACGGTGCATGTACTGATCGTAAGGCAGGATAGCTTCAGACTCTGCGCCGTGGAAGTTGTTGTACCAAATGCCGATAAGCGCCAGGATCACTGGGATGTTGCTTTCCAGTTCTGTTGAGACAAAGTGCTTGTCCATCTCGTGCGCGCCATCAAGTAGCTCAACGAAGTTGTCGAAGCCAACGGCTAGTGCAATTGAAAGACCGATTGCAGACCATAGAGAGTAACGACCGCCGACCCAGTCCCAGAATTCAAACATGTTGTCTGTGTCGATACCGAACTCAGAAACTGCAGTCGCGTTAGTAGAAAGTGCCGCGAAGTGCTTAGCAACGTGTGCTTGATCGCCAGCCGTTTCCAGGAACCAATCACGAGCAGAATGCGCGTTAGTCATGGTTTCTTGAGTTGTGAATGTTTTAGAAGCAATCAGGAATAGTGTTGTTTCAGGATCGACTTTCTTCAGTGTCTCTACGATATGAGTACCATCAACGTTAGACACGAAGTGCAGGTTTAGATGGTTTTTGTATGGTGCCAGTGCTTCCGTCACCATGTAAGGACCAAGGTCAGAACCACCGATACCGATGTTTACGATATCTGTAATCGCTTTACCAGTGTAACCTTTCCATTCACCGCCAATCACACGCTCTGTGAAAGACTTAATTTTTTCCAGAACGGCATTTACAGCTGGCATTACGTCTTCACCATCAACCATAACCGGTGTATTCGCACGGTTACGCAGTGCAGTGTGAAGAACAGCACGACCTTCTGTTTGGTTGATCGCTTCACCACTGAACATCGCTTCGATTGCAGATTTCAGCTCAGTCTCTTTAGCAAGAGTGAACAGGTGCTTCAGAGTTTCCTCATTGATGAGGTTCTTTGAGTAGTCGACAAGAATGTCTGAGCCGAAACGTGCAGAGTATTTGTCAAAACGATCCGCGTCTTGAGCAAACAGCTCTTTTAGATCCATATCTTGTGCAGATTCGAAGTGCGCTGTTAACGCTTTCCAAGCTTGTGTTTGCGTTGGATTGATATTTTTCAACATGGTCTTTATCCCGATGTTACAGTAGGTTCCATTCCTTACAGTCTAGCGAAAACTGCGGAATCCCCGATTTAGCAAAAAGAATTTAAATGTAGATGTTTGGGCGTTTTGCCACAAAACAAGTCTTTGTAATTTTTTTTCAGGCAACAATTATGACCGAGAGCATTTACCCTCACATTGAGTTAGGTCACGTTAGCTGCCCTGAATTTGAACAATTCATTCATAGGTATAGAATAATATCATCAAGTAATGACAGGCTCTAATTGGATTAGAATAGACGCCAAATTAGAAATGTCCAAAGGAACGCGTATGTGGACGCAAAAAACACTAAATTTAAAAGCAAGAAGTCGCGGTTTTCACCTGATTACTGATGAAATTGAACAACAATTACCGCAAATAAGTACTCTTTCAGTAGGTTTGTTACACCTTTTTATTCAGCATACCTCTGCGAGTCTGACCTTGAATGAGAACGCTGATCCTACCGTCCGTATGGATATGGAAGCGCATTTCAATAAGTATGTTCCTGAGCGCGCCTCTTATTATCAGCATACTTATGAGGGAGATGACGACATGCCTGCCCATATTAAAGCATCACTACTTGGCAGCAGTGTGACGATTCCTATTCAGAATGGTCGCTTAGCGTTAGGAACATGGCAGGGCATTTACTTAGGTGAACACCGAGATTTTGGTGGCAGCCGTCGCATCATCGCGACGTTAAATGGTGGATAAAAAATAGGGGCTAACGCATTGGTTAGCCCCTATTCTTGAATTGGTATTATCCGAAAGTTACTTTGAATATTCCATTTCGACACGTGGCGTTAGCTTGGTCACTAACTCATACGCTATGGTGCCAATGTGATGAGCCACTTCCTCAACAGGTAACTCTTTGCCCCACAGAATTGCTTCATCACCGACTTTGTCTTTCGCATCCGGCCCAAGATCGACGGTCAGCATATCCATCGAGACTCGACCGGCGATAGGCACTTTACGCCCGTTGACCCACACTGGTGTACCATTCGGCGCGCCTCTTGGGTAACCGTCACCGTAACCAACTGCAATCACACCTACTTTGGTGTCTCGCTCGCTCGTCCAGGCTCCACCGTAACCAACACTCTCGCCTTTTTTCACTTCACGCACCGCGATCAGGTGAGACTTAAGCGTCATCGCGGGTTGGTAACCTAAATCTTGTGCCGTTTTATCCCCAAACGGAGATACGCCGTACATGATGATTCCCGGACGAACCCAATCGAGGTGGCTTTGTGGCCACGCCAGTAGCCCCGCTGAGGCTGCTAGTGAACGCTCACCATGACAGCCCTGCGTCAATGAATTAAACAGTTCTATCTGCTGAGATGTGATTTCACTGTCTAACTCATCAGCACAACCAAAGTGGCTCATGTAACGCAGCGGTTTAGCCACATTAGGACACGCTTTGAGTCGTGAGGCTAATTCATCAAACTGCTCAGGGCGTACACCCAGTCGATGCATACCACTGTCAATTTTGAGCCATACCACCACTGGTGTTTCCAGCTCGGCTTGTTCAAGAGCTATCAACTGCTCTTCACAATGCACAACGGTTTGGATGTTATTAGTCACCAATACAGGTAAATCACCCGAAGAATAAAACCCTTCTAACAACAAAATTGGCTTCACGACACCGCAAGCTCTCAGTTGCAGCGCTTCTTCAATACGCGCAACACCAAAAGCGTCGGCTTCACCAGTCTGCTTTGCTACGTGACGCAAACCATGGCCATAACCGTTGGCTTTCACCACTGCCATTACTTTGCTGTTTGGTGCTTGAGCTTTAACTCGGCTTAAATTGTGTTGCAATGCAGACAGGTCAATACACGCCTTCGCGGCTTTCATGTAGCTCATGGCATTACTCATCATCAATGTCGAATGCTGGACCCGCATAATTGTCAAAGCGTGAGTGTTGGCCTTGGAAAGTGAGACGTACAGAACCGATTGGACCGTTACGCTGCTTACCAATAATAATTTCAGCAGTACCTTTATATGCGCTATCTGGGTGGTAAACCTCATCACGGTAAATAAACATGATCAAGTCGGCATCCTGCTCGATAGAGCCCGATTCACGCAAGTCCGAGTTTACCGGACGTTTATCTGCACGTTGCTCCAAAGAACGGTTTAGCTGCGAAAGTGCCACAACAGGTACATTCAATTCTTTCGCCAGCGCTTTAAGCGAGCGCGAGATCTCAGCGATTTCCAGAGTACGATTGTCTGTTAACGCAGGCACTCGCATCAACTGAAGGTAGTCGACCATAATCATGGATAAACCACCGTGTTCACGGGCAACACGACGAGCACGAGAACGTACCTCTGTCGGCGTTAGACCAGAGCTATCGTCGATGTACATGTTCTTCTTCTGCATCAGGATACCCATGGTAGAAGAAATACGCGCCCAGTCTTCATCATCCAGCTGACCGGTACGAATTTTAGTTTGGTCAACACGCGACAAGGATGCCAGCATACGCATCATCAACTGTTCAGCAGGCATCTCCAACGAGAAAATCAGCACGGGTTTATCTTGCTGCATTGCCGCGTTTTCACACAAGTTCATCGCAAAAGTGGTTTTACCCATCGATGGACGTGCCGCGACAATAACCAAATCAGAACCTTGTAGGCCTGCGGTTTTCTTGTTGAGATCGGTAAAGCCAGTGTCGACACCTGTTACACCATCCTGCGGAGTTTTATATAACAACTCGATACGCTCGAGGGTTTTTTCCAGGATGTTGTCGACGTTTTGTGGCCCTTCGTTTTCACTGGTACGAGACTCTGCAATCGCGAAAACTTTACTCTCCGCTAAGTCGATCAAATCTTCTGAACTGCGGCCTTGCGGATCATAACCCGCGTCAGCGATATCGTTGGCCACGCCAATCAAGCCACGAACGATCGCACGCTCGGCAACGATATCGGCATACGCATTGATGTTAGCCGCACTCGGTGTGTTTTTCGCTAAGTCAGCTAAGTAAGCAAAGCCACCCACATCATCTAACTGCTCGTGACGTTCGAGGTATTCCGACAACGTGATAAGGTCGAGTGGTTTGCCATCTTCAAGAATGGTTTTTACACCTTCAAAGATAAGGCGGTGTGGACGGCTATAGAAATCACTGGCGACAACGCGCTCGGCAACGGTATCCCAACGCTCATTGTCCAGTAAGAGACCACCAATCACTGATTGCTCTGCTTCTAGTGAGTGAGGTGGCACTTTGATTGCGTCGACCTGACTATCTGAAGGTTTGCGATTTCTGTTTTCCGCCATGATTTTGCTCGATAACTACTAATGACCCAAGATTATAACCTTAACCCAACAGAGATGCTCCCTTGAAGCGAAAATTACTTGTTAAGAATCGGAATGCGTTCGGTTGAAAGACATTTTGATAACTAGGTCCGCTGGATAGTTAAAGCCCTAAGATAAGTGCCTACTTTATGGGAGATTTTAGCTTCTTTAATGCTGTAATTTTGCTCTTTACTAAGATTTAGTTAGCCTAACCAGGTCTAATAAAATTTAACCTACCATTGACCAAAGCGAGCATCTGTATCAGTATCATGCCCCTCCTTTTCATTACGTTCGAGGTTTATGTGTCCCGATACTGGTTACTAAGCGTTAGCATACTATGCGTGGGAGCATCGTACGCTGATGAATCAGTACAACCAGAGCAAACTATTGATGTGCCAGATCCACTGCAAACAGAAGTGGAATTTGGTTATCAAGCTCACACAGGTAACACGGACTCTCGTTCCCTGAATGCTCGTTTGAGTGCTGAATACATATCTGGTCGACATCGTTCTTATGGGGAGTGGAAATACTACAACCTGTATAAAGACGGTGAAGAAGATAAACGCTCTTCCACTTATTCGGTGCAGAGCGACTACAAACTCGGCCCTAGAACCTATTTGTATAGCAGTTTCAAAGGCGTAGATTCACGCTATAGCGCGTACTTTAAAGATTACACGCTTTCTGGAGGTCTGGGTTACCAGTTCTCCTACACGGAAGATCTCGTATTAGAGGTTGAGGTAGGTCCGGGTTATCGTTACCAGGAGCCTAATCTGGATGAAATAGATGACGACGATATTGTATTTCCGGATATCGTCCGTGAAGGAATCTTTCGTGGAAACCTGAACGCAACATGGCATGCATTGGACAACCTGAGTTTCGCAGCGGATCTCACGTTAGTAACCGGTAGCAGTAATACCAGCTTGGATAGCGAGTTCAGTGTTACTAACGACATTACTGAAGATATTGCGTTAAAACTGACTCACTCGCGTCAATACCACGACAGAGTGCCTGAGGGGTTAAGTAAAGCGGATAGTGTTTTCTCTGTAAATTTGCTTTTCGTTTTCTAATATCCATTTACCGTTCATGCCCAAACATCAGACATAAAAAAAGCACCTCCGAAGAGGTGCTTTTTAGTATTTCGTCTTGATACTGAATTACTCAGCAGCAACAACTTGTAGGTTCACAGTTGCGAAAACTTCAGAGTGAAGTTGAACGCTGATCTCGAACTCACCAGTTGTACGTAGAGCACCTTCAGGAAGGCGAACTTCGCTCTTAGCAACTTCAACGCCTGCAGCTGTAATAGCGTCAGCGATGTCACGAGTACCGATAGAACCGAATAGTTTGCCTTCGTCACCAGCTTTAGAAGCGATAACAACAGCTTCTAGAGCGTTAACTTTCTCAGCGCGAGCTTCTGCAGCAGCTAGTTGCTCAGCAACTTTAGCTTCTAGTTCAGCACGACGTGCTTCGAACATTTCAACGTTGCCTTTAGTAGCCATAACTGCTTTACCCTGTGGGATAAGGAAGTTACGAGCGTAACCAGATTTAACGTTAACTGTATCGCCAAGAGCACCTAGGTTACCGATTTTATCAAGTAGAATAACTTGCATTGCTTAATCCTCTTTCTTAATAAACGGAACCGATTACTGATGCTTGTCAGTGTACGGTAGTAGAGCTAGGTAGCGTGAACGCTTGATAGCACGTGCTAGTTGACGCTGGTACTTAGCGCTTGTACCTGTGATACGGCTAGGTACGATTTTACCAGCTTCAGTGATGTAGTTTTTAAGAGTTGCTACGTCTTTGTAATCAATCTCTTGTACGCCTTCTGCAGTGAAACGGCAGAATTTACGACGACGGAAGAAACGAGCCATGGGCTATCTCCTGATCTTAAATTTGAGTAATGTTGTCGGCATGTAACACTAATTTCCCAACACCATTTCGGCCGGTCTGATAAGCGACAAAGCCACTTACCTTAATGTTACTACCTTGTACTAAATTCTGAGTTATTGCTTGTGACCCAAGCCCGCTGACTACAACCGGCATACGACAATAAACTTGTCTCGGTAAATCAGCTTCGATAACAGTAGAGCGATGCTCTAGCCAAAACCGACAGTGTTCAATGCCACCAGGGCTTTTACTACGAATGGGCGGTTTGGCAATAGTGCCGCTCAGCTCCATTCGATTGGTCATAACAAATATTACTCAGCAGCTTCTGACTTAGCTTCAGGCTTAGCTTCAGAACGCTCTTCACGACGTGGAGCACGCTCTTCTTTTTGCTTAAGCATGATAGATTGCTCAGTGATCGCTGCTTTAGTACGCATGACCATGTTACGTAGAACTGCATCGTTGAAACGGAAAGCAGTTTCTAGTTCATCAATTACAGCTTGGTCAGCTTCAACGTTCATTAGAACGTAGTGAGCTTTGTGAAGCTTGTTGATTGGGTAAGCCAGTTGACGACGACCCCAGTCTTCTAGACGGTGGATTTTACCGCCAGCTTCAGTGATAGAACCAGTGTAACGCTCGATCATGCCAGCAACTTGCTCGCTTTGATCTGGGTGCACCATGAATACGATTTCGTAATGACGCATTGGTTGCTCCTTACGGATTATTCAGCTTCCACAATTGGCTCAGTCGTCCAGAGGAAGCAAGGAACTAAAGATAATTGACTGAGTTTTAAGGAGCACGAATAGTACAGAAAGGACGCAAATTAGGCAAGTGATTATTTGCTCAGCGCGGTGGATATTTTCTTTTCGCAAAAACCAGAAACAACAAAGGCTGCCACTCATTGGACAGCCTTTCAAATCAGCAGGTTAAATTGCTTATCTTACCTGTGATAGCTCTTCACGCATTTGGTCGATCACGGCTTTGTAATCTGGCTGACCAAAAATCGCTGACCCAGCAACAAACATGTCTGCGCCCGCTTCAGCAATTTCACGGATATTATCCACTTTAACGCCACCGTCGATTTCCAAGCGAATATCACGACCTGATTCATCAATCATCTTACGTACCGCGCGTAGCTTATCCATCGTATGAGGAATGAAAGATTGACCACCAAAACCTGGGTTGACCGACATCAGCAGAATCATATCTACTTTGTCCATAATGAACTCAAGGCTTGCCAACGGCGTTGCCGGGTTTAGTACTACACCCGCTTTACAGCCGTGCTCTTTGATCAGTTGCAGAGTACGGTCAACGTGCTCAGACGCTTCAACGTGGAAGGTGATCATCGATGCGCCAGCTTTCGCAAAGTCAGGAATAATGCGGTCAACAGGCTTAACCATTAGGTGAACATCGATTGGTGCAGTGATGCCGTAATCACGTAGCGCTTTACACACTGGTGCACCAAAAGTCAGGTTTGGCACATAGTGGTTATCCATAACATCGAAATGCACGACATCCGCTCCCGCTGCAAGAACTTTTTCTACGTCTTCACCTAGACGAGCGAAATCTGCGGATAAAATGGATGGAGCAATAAGAAAATCTTTCATACCTGACCTCAGTAGTGACGAGCAAACAGCAAACCAATTTGCGCGCAATTCTACCGAAGCCAGTGGGGAGATCCACTATTTAGAACAAATAGTGTGAGAACTATGAAGCAGAGCTGTCTGAATCAGGGGTATTAAAAAGCGCCAGCAGTTCATCAACTTTATTTCGACCACTGCCATTACGGCTGATGGTGCGCTTCACTTTTACCACGCTCAAATCCGCTCCGTGGTATAAACGACGCGTTAATGTTGTATCGTGGTTTGAAATCAGTACCGGAATGCCGCGTTCAGTGGCGGTTCTTTCCGCGATATCGGCTAGTGCCGCCTGATCATCGAGCGTAAACCCATTTCCTGCATAAGAGGTGAAGTTTGCGGTATTTGAAAGCGGCGCATACGGCGGATCGCAGTAAACAACGCTGCCTTTACGCGCACGACGAAACGTCTCGGGATAGCCTTCACAAACAAACGTGGCTTTCTTGGCTTTTTCTGCAAAGAACTCCAGTTCAGCTTCAGGGAAATACGGTTTCTTGTATGACCCAAACGGAACATTGAAACCGCCTTTTTTGTTGTAACGGCACAAGCCATTAAAACCAAAACGGTTCATGTAAAGAAAAGCAAGTGAGCGATACATCACGTCGTCGGTCTTATTGAACTCAGCGCGAATACTCAGATAAGCTTCTTTGCGGTTATTTTCGGCCACGAACCAGCGCTTCGCCTCAGAGATATATTCCTCCGGACGCGCTTTAATAAGGTTATACAGATTGATCAAATCCGGGTTGATATCAGCCAGTAAATACTGATCGTAATCTGTATTCAAAAAAACAGAGCCAGCGCCAACAAAAGGTTCAACTAGCTTTCGAGCCGGTGGTAAATGACGTTGGATGTCTTCAACCAGTCCGTATTTTCCTCCTGCCCACTTTAGAAAGGCTCGTTGCTTTTTCATCTACTGCTCTATCTATCGACCCAAAATTAAGGTTGCGGAATGTAACATATTTTTCAGCGAAGCTCAGGTTTATTTCACGCGGTCAATTTCACGTTGTACCTGGCCTAAAGATTTTGCCCATGGACTGAGCGACTTAAGTGAATCTGGCAGCGCTTCAACGGCATCACGAGCCAATTGAATTGACTGATAATCTCGGTAGGTGATGATAAACCATTCCGTTTCATTGCGGACCGTTGGATAGATACGCACTTTGTTATTCAACTGATACTCATCAAGGAATATCTGTACATCTTCCATTGAGGTCATCGCAGCAAGTTGGATGGTATAAGCGCGAGGTGACAACGCCTTTAGCTCTTCGCGAGCAAATGAAAACTTAACAACGGGTTTAGTCGCCGTCACCGATGATTCAGCGTTTTGCACTGACGAAGCATCATTTGGCTTCACCACTTTTATCAGAGACGAGTTCGTCTCTCCTTGAGCTGGTGTTGTCGCTTCTTCAGCTTGTTCGTCGTCAGATTCAGCAGGTTGCTCTTCTTTTCCTTCAAGCAGGGCGTCAACAACATCAGACTCAATCACAACACGTTGGTGCGTATCATCAATACCGACACTGGCCACCTCTTCGGTGACTGTTGGTGGTAATGAATCAGAATCATCACTTGCATTAAAAGCACCTGAACCAGTGGAATCACCTGTCACGGAAGTCAATCTACCACTTTCCGTCTCTGATAAAGTCGGGATCGCCGTTTGTTCAATGTTACCGGTCAATTGTTGCGCTCTATCATCTGGGCTCGGTTGGCTGAACATCCACCAATAACCACCAGCGACCAGCAATAACAACACCAAAATTACCAGCGTAATCTTGAGCGGGCTGCCGACAATTGAGCGGATAATGATCCTTTTTTCCACTTTCATCTCTCCTAATGCCATGATGTCACCCGGGATCGGAGCCACTCTCTTAAATGCATCCCGAACTCGTTTTTCCGATTGTTCATCCACATACCGTGCAACTAAAAACTCGAAAAAGCGACGAGCTTCTACTTCAGACAGCATATCGATATCCACCTCAACCGGCTTTATTTCTAACCCGTAGCTTATACGCGAAAGTACACCATCTAATCGGCCTGGCGGAGTGAACAGCAATACATTGATTGTCCAGTTCGGTTTTTCCTGCGCCTGCAACACGAGTGTCCATAACTCTGAAATCAGAGTCGCACTCAACAACTGTGCATCATCAACGACAATGACGATATCACAACGCTCGTCTCCTAATACCCGCTCGAGAGTATCAACCAAAGGCTCCTGTTGGTTGAATAACGCGTCGGATAGTAGTTGGCTCAATATGAGAATGCGATGCTGAAGATCATCTTGATTTCTATGACAAAGTAGCAAACATTGGTTTTTGTTGCTGGCACCCACTTCAAGATATCGTTGTGCCAACCAAGATTTACCAAAGCCAACATCGCCATTTATCACGATCAGATTAGAACCAAAGTTGGTTAATAACCTCAATCGCTCTAATAGCTCTGTTTGAGAATCTAATTCCAGACCGTGAGCAGCACTCATCTAATAACCGTAAATCCACAAAAGAATGACGCCCAACGGCGCCATTACAAGATTAAATATTCCGACCAAATTCGATAGCTTGCTCAAGCACTTCTTGAGTCGTATCAGCGATGACCTCAGCAGTACCAATGCCAGTAGGTAAAACTAACCTTAGTTGACCAGAAAGAACCTTTTTATCGCGCATCATATGTTTGATAAAGTCGTCAAAGCTCATGCTATCCGGCGTATGCACTGGCAACTTAGCCCGGCGTAAAATCGCCACAATACGTTCAAATTGCTCTTCAGAAATAAGCCCACGCAAAAGCGAAGTTTTTGCAGCCATTACCGTGCCGGATGACACTGCTTCACCGTGCAGCCAGTTACCATATCCAAGCTCAGCTTCAATCGCATGACCAAAGGTGTGGCCTAAGTTTAGTAACGCGCGAATGCCGGACTCTTTTTCATCCTGAGCCACAACTTCCGCTTTAATTTGGCAACAACGAGCAATCGCGTAAGTTAGTGCATCTTCATCCAACGCATACAGACGCTCTAGGTTTTCTTCCAGCCAAGCAAAGAAATCTGCGTCATAAATGATGCCGTATTTGATGACTTCAGCAATACCCGCTGCGAATTCACGCTCAGGCAACGTAGACAAGCAATTGGTGTCAATGATTACCGCTTTAGGTTGGTAAAACGCACCAATCATGTTTTTCCCCATAGGGTGATTGACCGCAGTTTTGCCACCGACCGAGGAATCTACTTGAGACAACAAGGTGGTTGGAATTTGAATAAAATCCACGCCACGCTGGTAACACGCTGAAGCAAAACCAACCAAATCACCGATAACACCGCCACCGAGTGCGATAATAACCACATCACGCGCATAGCTTCCTTCTAGCAGAAAGTTCATGACCTGATTAAACACTTCCAGGTTTTTGTACTTCTCGCCGTCAGGCAGTTCTAGCAACGATGCGCTGCATCCAAGTTGTTCTAGTTGATTAAGAATTTTATCTGCATACAAAGGGGCTACCGTGACATTACTGATCACGACCACTTTTTGATTTGCATTTTTGTTTGAGAGAACTTGAGAAAGGTACGCCGGGTCCTCAAACAACCCGGCGCCTATAGAGATTGGGTAGCTACGCTCAGCTAGATTGACCGTAATCCGTTCCATCGGTGTGCTCCAATTTAAAAAAGATAAATACTTATCTCTCTTCTAGCATTTTTACGATCTGGTTGGCTACCACTTTTGCACTCTGATCGTCAGTGCGAACAGTGTAATCCGCTACTTCTTCGTATAGAGGGTTACGTTCTTTAGCTAATTGCTCCAATACTTCACGAGGACTATCCGTTTGAAGTAGTGGACGCTTCTTGTCACGGTTAGTACGTGCAAGTTGCTTTTCAATCGTCGTTTCTAGGTAAACAACAACACCACGTGCAGAAAGGCGGTTACGGTTTTCTTTACTCTTTACAGAGCCACCACCCGTTGCAAGCACGATGCCTTGCTCTTGTGTTAGGTCTTCAAGCACCGATTCTTCACGCTTACGGAAGCCTTCTTCACCTTCTACATCAAAAACCCAAGAGATGTCTGCACCAGTGCGTTCTTCGATCACTGTATCGGAGTCAACAAACTCCATATGCAGCTGCTGTGCTAGATGTCTACCAATTGTACTTTTGCCGGCGCCCATAGGCCCAACAAGGAAAATATTACGTTTCTCAGCCATGTTTAGCAGTAATTTACAACATTGATTCAATAAGATCGCCACAAGAAAACACAGCTAAGCCGCTGTTCTACAAGGCTTGTGGCACCAATTCCTCACAGATAATTCGTGATAAGACCCGAAATTATCCAAGCATGGTGCCACTAATGCAACTTTATTTTTGATCTAATCTTCTTTTTGCTCACTTATGGCTATTGAATAACAACCTTTGGTGTAACGAAAATCAGCAGTTCACTTTTACCAACTTTTTCATAACTTCTGCGGAAAAGTGCACCTAATAACGGCAGATCACCGAGTAATGGCACTTTATCGACAGAGTTGGTAATGCTGTGTTGGAAAATGCCGCCAAGAACAACCGTCTCACCGTTGTTTACTAAGACTTGAGTACCTATTCTCTGGGTGTCGATTGTGACCGCTTCGCCAGTTCCCGTTTTTACCACTTGCCCCGGTCTGTCCTGAGTAACACTTAAATCCAGCACCAGACGGTTATCCGGGGTAATTTGTGGCGTGACTTTCAGACTTAACACCGCTTTTTTGAACGTAATGGTTGTCGCACCACTCGATGATGATTCTAGATACGGAATTTCTGTACCTTGTTCTATATAGGCAGGTTTTTTATTAGTCGTGATTAAACGAGGGCTTGAGATGATCTCAGCTTTCGACTCCTGCTGCAGTGCAGAAAGTTCCAGATCGAGTAAAGTGTCAGAGCCCAACTTGGCGACCTGAAACGCAATGCTGGTTGCGCTCGGGTTAGTAGCGGCCAGGTTGACGTTAAGAAAATCATCAATTCCAACACTGCCGCCCTCGCCCTCTTCACCATCACCTTCATAAAGGCCAATGGTTGCGAGGTTATTCTCAATCGAGCCACCAACGGTGTTATTGCCGTTGATGGAAGAGAATCCCCATCGAATGCCGAGTTCATCCATGTTCCCTTCACTGACGGTGACAATCCTCGCTTCGATTTGGACCTGCTTAACCGGAATATCGAGTGACTCAATAATGTCACGAATAACCAAGATATTCTCTGGCAATTCTCTGACCAATAGTGAGTTAGTGCGCTCATCAATCGTCATGCTGCCTCGCTCAGAGAGCATGCTGATATTGCCTTCACCATTAATCATCTCAGCAATATCGGATGCTTTGGCAAAATTCACTTTGATGATTTCAGACGACAGTTCGCCCATTTCCTCTTCAAGTTGCTGCTTCTCTAGTTGCTGCTTCTCTCGAAGGTCAAGTTCATCCGTCGGCGCGACAAGAATGACATTACCATCAACTCGCTTATCCAAACCTTTTACTTGCAGAATAATGTCTAAAACCTGCTGCCAAGGCACACCATCAAGTCGCAGTGTCAGGTTGCCTTCGACCGAGTCTGATACCACCAGGTTAAACTGGTTATAGTCGGCAATGAGCTGTAAGACGTTACGTACCGGGATATCCTGGAAGTTAATCGATATCAGTTTGCCTTCTTTCTCTAAAATGCTCTTATCTGGTGTTTTTTCATCAGACTTGAGTTTACTGACCGTGATTTCCAAATAGCGCCCTGCCAAACGGTAATCATGGGTGTAATCATCACTAATATGCGCGACTAAACGGGTCGTCGAGACTTCACGAAAGACTTCCACGCTGTCCACTACCGTTGAAAAGTCTTTTACATCGAGGAGATATAACTGCTCATCTTTCACTGACGTATTAAGCAAGTCGATGCTCAGTCCTTCCTGAACCCGCTGAATATCGACAATCGCAGCCGGTGAAGACAGTTCCACCACAATCACCGCGTCTTTGTCCTTGTTCGTGCGAAAGTCGATACTCTTTAACGCATTAGACATCCCGCCATCAGCCAAAGCAAAAGGGGTGAAAAGTAAAACTAACCAAAAGGATAAGAGCCCAGTGAGCATCCTTGGTGTACGTGTAAGTCCTTGTCTCATTATCATCACTCAATATCAAAAATAATTAGAGGTTTATCTATCTCAAAGCCAGCTTTACTTTGCGTTTCTGCCAGCAACCCAAACCATCAGGCAGCGTTTCGTCGATCAGTAAGTAAGAATGGGTAATTTTGGTGACCTTACCGTTGTTACGTCCGAGATACTGACCGGGAGCGACTTTGTAAACCGTTCCATTCGGAGCCTGCACAAGCCCGGAGACTGTGCTGCCTATCCCCATAACGCCTTTCAGCCTTAGCTGACTTAACGGAACTTTTTCTAACTTGCCAGTACGAGTTCTGGATGGCGGCTGCCAGCAGTCTTTTCTCGCAATAGGTTGAGTCGCTATCGTCGCCTCTCGGGGTAATTCAAAAGGCGCTCTCATTATTTGCGGTGCGTAGGCAACCGCGACATATTGGTCCGATGGTTTGAGCTTCTCAACATCCCGCCTCGCCTGATTTTCAACGTCACGAATAAAGTCCGTTAACGACTCATCATTTGCCTGACACCCCACCAGCAACATTCCCATCAGAACCATCAGCAAAGATTTATTTTTCATCTTTCTTTTCCTCTGGCTTGAACTGATAGGTATGAGCTCTTACCCGGAAGTGCAGCGTTTCACTCTCCTGACTGACGCGTTGCCAAGTCACATCTTGAAAAGTGATGATGCGTGGTAAAGTTGCAATCGCTTGTGAGAAACGGCCGATGTCATGAAAATCACCGGTTAACTCGATGTTAAGTGGCAGCTGATACAAAAAGTGATCAGACTGCTTTTCTCCCCAGTCAATTCGGGTGAAGGTCAGTTTATTGTCTATGCCGAGCTCATTAACGGACGCCAGCATGGTGGCTAACTCTTTCTGGGCGGGTAATTGCTGCAACAACAACTCGTAACGTGTAGTCAATTCATCTAACTGAGATTGGAGCTGCGGTAATGCGGCAACCTTGTTGGCTTTAATTCGTAACGCAACTTTGAGTGTTTCTTCCTGCTGGATGAGGTCATTTAATCGCTCTTCCTTAGGCACCAAGTACAGCCAATAGCCGAAACCTTGGAGCAACAGGATCAACAAACTAATGACTAGCAACTGAGGGATTAAAGGCCACTCAGCAATCTCATCCATTTCCAGATCTTGCCAATTAACCATGCTGACCTCCCTCTTCCTGCTCTACCGCTTTAAATATGAAAGACACTTTGAAGGTCTGAAATTCTTTACCGAAGCGTTCTTTGCCATGGACAATAGAGTGCATTTCAACGTCCAATAGTTTTGCCGAACGCTCCATGTTATCGAGCATGGTTGCCAGACGTGGTGTGCTATCAGAAATCCCCGCAATTTCGATTTCCAGATCATTCATTTTGATCTTATCGACGTAAACACCTTCAGGAATAACAGCAGGCATCAGGTTCATGAACTCTGTGGTTTTGTTGCGACCATTTTGCAAGCCTTCGACCACCTTCAAACGCTCTAATATTTTGCTGTGCTCTTGCTCGGCAATTTTCATTGCTTCAATACGTTGATCAAGTTCCGTAATATAGTGAGTAAGATAATCGAGTCGGTCTTGCTGCTGATCTTGTTGGATCTCATAAAACTGCCCAATCCCCCATTGAATACCAACAGCACAAAACAAGCCCAGAATGAACATGCCAACAAAACGACGGCGATGTTCTTCCCTTTGGTTCTCCCTCCAGGGCAATAAGTTAATTCGATAAAGCACGGCGACCTCCTAACCATTGGATACCTCGTACTGCCAAGCCAGCGGCGGTTGAAAAATTCTGCCATTCCACCGCTCGACGCTTACGTTTAGCGACGTTCATTTCAAATAGGCCTAAAGGATTCAGTAACTCGCACTCGACCGCCAATTGATGAGATAACTCCTCAGCCAACATTGGCGTTGTTGACCCTTCACCGGATAACCAAAGACCTTTGATGTTTTGTGATCCGTTAATGGACGTATAAAGCTGTATCTGGCGTTTGACACGATCGACCATCTGACGATTGAATTGACTCGTTTTGGCTTGCTCTTCTCCGGACAGAGGGCTTTCCTGCACAGAGCAATGAATGGAACCTGTTCCACAGGCAAACTCTTTATGAAATAGCTCGTTTTGCTCGGTGAACATCGTGAAAGAGCTCGACACAGAACCAACATCAAGCAAACCGTAGTTGTTTTTATCTGGAAAACGTTCTGTGGCCAGTTTCCATATCTGCCCGAGGCTTTGTGAATGGACCTCGACGAGAACAGGTTTAAAACCGGATTTACGTATTGCTTCAACCCGGCTCTCCACGACATCTTTACGTGTCGCAAAAACTTGGTAGCTAACTGGGCCTCGCAGGCCTCCTTCATGATTAAGACGGACAAAGTCCAGACTCAACTCATCTACGGGGAAAGGAGATTGATGAGAAAATGCCTGCACGACCGCGAACTCTATTTCGTTCTCTTCAAGGTCTTGTTCGATGTGCAGTTTTTTGCTGATAACCGCATTATCAGGCACCGAAATTGCCACTCTGCTTGCACCAAATGGCAGGTCTTTTTTCACCTGTTTAAGGGTATTTACAATTTCTTGATGATTTATGGTGTTATTTTCAGCGACAATACCATCCTTAAGTAATATTTCTTTGTAACCCAACAAGGCGAATTGCTCGCCATTGGGTTTAAGTACGACGGCTTTGAGGCTGTTATGGCCTATATCGATGCCTGTAACGATTCGCTTATCCATCTTCTACTCTCGCTCCGAAATTTCTTCGCGCAAAGGTTGTTATTAACGCCCAAATAAGAGTTAATATCTCTATGTGCTAAATTTTTGACCTAAGAGTACAAGGGTTTGCAGTTACACAGCCTCAACCAATCAGGGATTCTCCGGTGAAGTTCATAAAGCGTTTATTTTTATTAACATTGATTTGCATAATTCTTGGAGTCACCACTATTTTTGGCTTCTATCAGTACGTGAAGCCTGAATTACCAGATGTTGCAACTCTAAAAGACGTTGAATTACAAACACCTATGCAGGTGTTTAGTCAAGACGGGAAGCTGATCGCACAGTTCGGTGAAAAGCGTCGCATTCCTGTAACTTATGATGAAATTCCTCAAGACTTGATTCATGCGTTAATCGCAACAGAAGACAGCCGTTTTTACGAGCATCCTGGTATCGACCCAATCGGTATCACTCGTGCTGCAGTAGTCGTTGCGCTTTCTGGTTCAGCAAAGCAAGGGGCGAGTACCATTACTCAGCAGTTGGCGCGTAATTTCTTCTTATCAAATGAGAAGAAACTCATGCGTAAAATTAAAGAGATTTTCATCGCAATCCACATTGAGCAACTGCTGAGTAAGCAAGAGATCATGGAACTTTACGTTAACAAGATCTTCCTCGGTTACCGCTCATATGGTTTTGGTGCAGCTGCGCAGGTTTACTTTGGTAAAAGTCTCAACGATCTGACACTCAGTGAAATCGCAACGTTAGCTGGTATGCCAAAAGCGCCATCAACCATGAACCCGATTTACTCATTAGAGCGTGCAACTAATCGTCGTAACGTCGTCTTAATGCGTATGCTGGATGAGGATTACATCACTCAAGAACAGTACGATGAGGCTCGTAATGAACCGATCGTAGCGCGTTATCACAGTGCGGAGATCGAGTTATCGGCACCGTATGTTGCTGAGTTAGCTCGTGCTTGGGCAGTGAAAGAGTTCGGTGAAGAAAAAGCTTACACGTCAGGTATGAACATCTACATGACGGTAGATTCAAAACTTCAGGATGCCGCAAACGCTGCTGCCGTAAATAACCTGCTCGCCTACGATGAACGTCATGGTTATCGTGGTGCCGAAAAAGCGCTTTGGAAAAAAGGGGAAAGTGCCTGGGATACCGAGCAAATTGAACAGCACCTTAAGAAGCAGCCTACCTACGGCGACCTTTCTCCTGCAGTAGTAACCAAAGTAGAAGGGAAAACGGCACAGGTATGGGTGAAGAACAACCAGATGCAAACGATCCCTTGGTCAGGAATGAACTGGGCACGTAAATACCTAACGGATAATCGTCAGGGCTCCGCACCAAAATCAGCGCAGGATATCCTCTCTGAAGGTGAGCAGATTTGGGTTCGTGAGATGAGCTCTAGCGATGACGAAGGTAATACGGTACACAATTGGAAGCTGAGTCAGGTTCCGAATGCCAATACTGCGTTTGTCGCCATGAATCCAGAAAACGGCGCTATCTTGTCTATGGTGGGTGGCTTTAACTTTATCCATAGCAAGTTTAACCGTGCAACCATGTCGGTACGTCAGGTAGGTTCGAGTATCAAACCGTTCATTTATTCTGCCGCTATCGATAAAGGCCTGACGCTGGCGACGCTCGTCAACGATGCACCTATTAACAAATGGGATGCTGGCTCTGGTTCTGCATGGCGACCAAAAAATTCACCGCCTACTTACGGTGGTCCAACTCGCCTTCGTATCGGCCTTGCTCAATCTAAGAACGTAATGGCTGTTCGTACACTACGCGAAGTGGGTCTGGATGAAACACGTCAATACCTAACACGTTTTGGTTTTGATATTAACGATGTTCCGCGCTCAGAAACCATTGCTCTTGGTGCTGGTAGCTTAACGCCGATGAAAGTCGCGCAAGGTTATTCCGTATTTGCCAACGGCGGTTACTACGTCGAACCGTTCTATGTCGACCGAATTGAAGATGCGTTCGGTGAAGTTCTGTTTAAAGCAAACCCTAAGAGCGTTTGTAAGCAGAACTGCCCACAAGTCGTCGAACAATACACCGAAGATCGCTTTGCGAATGAGTTTGGTGAACAAGATGTCGAGATTGAAGGGTTAGCAACAGACAACGCGCTAGACAGTGATGAACCACAATACGCCCCTCAAGTTATTTCACAAGAAAATGCATTCCTGATGCGTGAAATGATGTACAGCAATATTTGGGGTGGCGGTGACTGGCGAGAAGGCACTGGTTGGAATGGCACAGGTTGGCGTGCACAATCTTTGAAACGTCGTGATATTGGCGGTAAGACGGGTACAACGAATGACTCTAAAGATGCCTGGTATAATGGATATGGCCCAGGTGTTGTAGCTGTCGCCTGGGTTGGCTTTGACGACCACTCACGAGCGCTTGGCCGTGCTACGGTGAACAGTAACCTCGGTCAAGGCCAAGTATCTGGTGCAGAGGCTGGCGGTAAAACAGCCGAGCCAGCTTGGATCGACTTTATGCGTGTGGCGCTTGAAAACACACCAGAGCAGAGTAAACAGGTTCCGGACAACATTGTACAAGTGCGCATTGATCGCAGCAGCGGCATGCTGACCGACAATGTCGATGGCAGCTCTATGATGGAATACTTCGAGAAAGGCACAGAGCCAACCGAATACTCAGGTAGCTTCTTGGAAGACAGTATTTACTCCAGCGGTGGTGGAGCAACCGAAGAACTGTTCTAAAACCTGCACAATAAACAACAAGGGGAGCTAATAGCTCCCCTTTTTTTATCAACTCATCGCTATTATGCGGCAATAGAGGATGGGTAACTCGCCAGAATATCTTTGATCTTCGCCGCAAGTGCTTCAAAGCGTGCACGCAGTGGTGAGCCAGGACGGTACACCAGAACAATTTTACGAGTGGGCGTCGGATTTACCGCTGGAATGTAACTAACGCCATCTTTTTGCTTTTCATGTGGCAGTGATAGCTGAGGTAGCAAAGTGATCCCAGCGCCTGCAGCCACCATATTACGCAGCGTCTCTAAACTCGTGGCTTTGAATCGCTCATCATCTTTTGCACCTGCCGCAAAACAAAAGCCTAGCGCCTGATCACGCAAGCAGTGGCCATCTCCGAGAGCCAGTACCGTCTTACCCTTAAGTGACATCATGTCAATTTGATCCAACGATGCCCATTCATGATCGCAAGGCACTGCCACACTTAACGGCTCGTTATACACCTCGATCTCTTTGAATGGTTCGGTTTCTGCCACGGACGCCAGTACCAGACAATCCAACTTACCATCTTCCAACTGATGCACCAGTTGCTGGGTTTGCGCTTCATGCAGGAATAACTCCAGATCCGGAAATTCAACTTTTAGATCTGGCAGGATTTTAGGTAATAAGTAAGGACCGACTGTAGGTATAAAGCCAATATGCAATGGACCGGTCATCGCGCCATTTTGGCCGCTCGCCATATCCTTAAACATTTTCACTTCACTTAAAATACGTTTTGCTTGATCCACCAGTTGTAAACCAGAGTCAGTAAACAGCACTCGGCGGCTGCTGCGCTCCAAAAGCGTTGTTCCAAGCTCGTCTTCTAACTTACGAATTTGTCCGCTAAGGGTCGGCTGGCTGACAAAACATGCTTCTGCCGCCTTACGGAAGTGTTTATGTTCCGCAAGCGCGACGAGGTACTCAAAGTCCCTAATATTCATAACACACGATTCGCTTCTATTTAGTGATAGTTAACACCTATCAAAACCATAACACTAAACGATTACAGCTATCAAAAGATTTTTATCATAATAAGCCTAATCAAACAGAACAGACACGAGCCGAACGCTCACGACTAAAAAGAATTAAAAGGAACACTATGTCTATCTCTAAAGAAGGTCAGAACATCCCACAAGTTACTTTCCCTACTCGTCAAAACGGCAGCTGGGTTAATCTCACCACGGATGAGCTTTTCAAAAACAAAACGGTCATCGTATTCAGTTTACCAGGCGCGTTTACTCCGACTTGTTCTTCAAGCCATTTGCCTCGCTACAACGAACTGCTTCCAGTATTTAAAGAGCACGGCGTGGATGAAATTTTATGTGTATCAGTCAATGACACGTTTGTAATGAACGCATGGAAACAAGAGCAAGAAGCGGAAAACATTACCTTCATACCTGACGGCAACGGTGAATTCACCGAGGGTATGGGAATGCTGGTTGATAAAAGTGAACTAGGCTTTGGTAAACGCTCTTGGCGCTACAGCATGTTGGTAAAAAATGGTGTGGTTGAAAAAATGTTTGTTGAACCTAATGAGCCAGGCGACCCGTTTAAAGTGTCAGATGCGGATACAATGCTCAACTACATCGCTCCTGACTACAAGACGCAGGAATCAATTACGGTCTTCACCAAGCCAGGTTGCCCATTCTGCGTGAAAGCGAAGCAGAACCTTATTGATAAAGGGCTTCAGTATGAAGAAGTGATCCTAGGTAAAGATGCAACGACAGTAAGCCTACGCGCGATTTCAGGCCGCACTACTGTGCCTCAGGTATTCATTGGTGGCCGACTCATTGGCGGCAGCGAAGAGCTGGAAACCTACTTAGGCTAAACCAGCCTCATTACTCAAATTACAGATAGAAAAAAGCCCCAAAATCAATATCGATTCTGGGGCTCTCTTAGATTCTTCTAAGAAAAAGCAGTGGTACTTTAATAGACCCGGCTTCCTCTTAAAGGTTCCATCTTTTTTCGAATTTTTTAGCAAATACTTATGTAACGATATCGCCACTCAGTTATGTCGTTGAATGCTAAAACGATCGACCATTTATGCTACATAACTTTTCTGGATCAACTGCTCGACCAAATTGATCTCCAGCGCAACTTCATCACACGCATGTTGACGAGGGCACTGGTCACAGTCTTTCAGTACTTTCTCCGGTAATAGAGATTTCGAAGTCGGCACAAAGTTCTGTTTCATAAAGAACTCAGGTGTTCTTGTTAACACAAAGACTTTTTTGATCGCCATTTGACGGGCTTTTTCCACCAAGTAGTTCACAATCGCACTACCCTGCCCCTGGCCTTGCCAGCCAGCTTCAATGCCCAGAGAGCGGACCTCGGCTAACCCAGAGTCATAGACGTACAATGAAGCACAACCTGTAACTTCACCATGATGCTCTGCGACCGCAAATGAGCCAATATCGCGCACCAATTCATTACGAGAGCGTGGCAGGTTTTCACCCAGGTTAGCCCAGTAAGCGACCATACCTTCTAACGTCTCGATGTCAGTCAGACGCGCAGGACGTACTTTAACTGCCGCATTATCACGCTGAATTAAACGCTTGTCTGCCTGATCAACCGCATAAGCCACTTGCTGTGGTGACACACCACCAAGCGCACAACGTTTTTCAAGACAAGATTCGATAGTAAGAATCTCATACACATCATCTTCAATGACGTCAGAGAATACTTTCAGCTCTTCTAAAGACAGCTCTTCAAGCGCGCAGCCTTTCTCAATCGCACCGACTACGGCAACACCAACAATATGGTGAGCTACACGGAATGGAATACCTTTCGCAACTAGGTAATCAGCCAGCTCAGTCGCATTCGCATAACCCTGCTTCGCCGCTTCCAGCGTTCTTTCACCATTGACTTTGATACCATCGAAACACAACGCTGCCATTTCCATGCAATCGTTCCAGGTATCTAATGCGTCAAACAAACCTTCTTTGTCTTCCTGCATGTCTTTGTTGTATGCCAGTGGCAGCGCTTTAACGGTCATCATCATCGCAGAAAGCGCACCGTAAACACGGCCAGTTTTGCCACGGATTAACTCAAGTGCATCTGGGTTTTTCTTCTGTGGCATCAATGATGAACCAGAAGTCACCGTATCAGCCAACTCGATGAAGTTCGACTCACCTGAGTTGTAGAAAATCATATCTTCAGCCAGACGCGAAAGGTGCAGCATTGAAATAGAAGCAACAGACATTAGCTCCATCACGTGGTCGCGGTCTGATACCGAATCCAGTGAGTTACGCGTTGCACGGTGGAAACCAAGATTGTGCGCTAGTTGCTCACGGTTAATTGGGTAAGCAGTACCCGCCAGTGCACCAGAACCCAGTGGACAGGTGTCTAAACGCTGTAGTGCGTCACTCAAACGAGAGTGGTCACGCTCAAACATTTCAACGTAAGCCAGACACCAGTGCGCAAAAGTCACAGGTTGTGCACGTTGAAGGTGAGTGTAACCTGGCAATACCGTGCCTTGGTGTTGCTTAGCAACGTGGACCATTTGCGATTGCAGACGATCTAAAGCAATCAATAATTGCTGACCTTGTTGACGACACCAAAGCTTAAGGTCGGTGGCTACCTGATCGTTACGTGAACGGCCAGTATGAAGTTTTTTACCTAAGTCACCCACTTTACCGATAAGTTGCTGCTCAACCCAAGAGTGGATGTCTTCTGCGTCAGAGCCTAGGATCTGATGCGGATCTTCCATCACTTCAAGTTTCAGCTCGTTTAAAGCGAGTTCAAGTTTCTGTTGTTCTTCTGCCGACAGCACATCGACAGACAGCAATGCCTTAGACCATGCAATTGAGCCTACAATGTCTTGCTCAGCCAATCGGTAGTCGAAACGCAACGAATCGTTGAATTCTTTGAATCTGGTATCTGCTGCTTGGGTAAATCTTCCGCCCCATAATGCCATTGCGTCTCTCCTGATGACTATTGCTAACTCTAAAGTACTCTAATTAGTGATGACTAAATTGATGGTCATTTGCTCACTTTTTCTTATAGGCCAACGTTACGGCAATTTGAAGAAAAAATAAAGTATAAATTCAATATTTTTACATATCTATTCACGATAATTTAGTTTCATACACATAAAAACGCGTTGAAAACAAAAAGACCTGCCAATCAATGGCAGGTCTTTTTAATCAATGATGAAATATGCTTATTTCTTCTGGCTGTTCAGAGCGCGGATACGGCTTGATAGCGAGTAAAGACGGATGAAACCACCAGCATGGCTTTGGTCGTAAACCTCGTCTGCACCGAAGGTTGCAAACTCTTCTGAGTACAAGCTGTTGTCAGAACGTTTTTGAGTAACCGTTGCCTGACCTTTGTATAGCTTAACAACCACTTCGCCATTAACATCTTGAGCAAGCTCTTCTGAAGCCGCTAGGATTGACTTACATAGTGGCGTGAACCAACGACCATCGTACACAAGGTGAGAGGCTTTAAGACCTAGCTCTTCACGGAATTCGAATGATGATTTGTCTAGCACTAGCTGCTCAACGGCACGTAGCGCTTCCATCATGATGGTGCCTCCAGGAGTTTCGTAACAACCACGAGACTTCATACCTACCAAACGGTTTTCTACGATATCGATACGACCAACACCGTGCTTCGCACCTTTCTCGTTTAGGTAAACTAGCGCATTGTATGGCGTCATTGCTTCGCCATCTACTGCAACCACGGCACCTTTCTCAACTTTTAGCGTCACGTATTCAGCTTCGTTTGGTGCTTGCTCAGGATCAACTGTCCATACCCAGCAGTCTTCGTTTGGTGCATTCCAAGTGTCTTCTAGCACGCCACCTTCGGTTGAGATGTGCCATGCGTTTGCGTCACGTGAGTAAATCTTAGTCAGAGACGCTGAACAAGGAATGTTACGCTCAGCCAGGTAATCCAGACATTGCTCACGGCTTACTAAATCCCATTCACGCCAAGGCGCGATAACATGTAGATCTGGTGCTAGTGCTGCAAACGCACCTTCAAAACGAACCTGGTCGTTACCTTTACCAGTACAACCGTGACACAGTGCGTCAGCGCCAACTTTACGAGCCACTTCAACCTGCGCTTTCGCGATGATTGGACGCGCCATTGAAGTACCTAGCAGGTATTTACCTTCGTAGTAAGCGCCAGTTTTTAGCGTTGGGTAGACGTAGTCTGCAACCATCTCTTCTTTCAGGTCAGCGATGTAACATTCAGATGCACCTGATGCTTTCGCTTTCGCTTCAATGCCTTCTAGCTCTTCTGCGCCTTGGCCTACATCAGCGACAAACGCCACAACTTCACAGTTGTAGTTCTCTTTTAGCCACGGGATGATTACTGAAGTATCTAGACCGCCTGAGTATGCGACTACTACTTTATTTACGTTCACTTTGCTCATTTTTTTCTCCAAATTTAACTGGCTCTGCTCTCGGCGGTCAGTGCCAACTACTTCCTAATGTTTAATTCTTTAAATTCTTTACTGCGACGTTATTGAGGCAGAAATTGCGTACCGATGCTCTGACCAGCAAATAGCTGCTCCAGCTTTTCAGGGTAACGCCAGGTTGCTACTTCGATAGGACGACCAAGATCATTGGCAGCCTCCAAAGCGGCTTTAACTTTGACGATCATGCCGTCAGTGATCACATGACCTTCGATCAATGCATCGGCTTCTTTTTCAGACAAGCTTTTGATCAAGTGACCTTTGCCATCCAAAACACCGCTTACATCTGAAAGTAGAACCAACTCCGCATCCAGTGCACCAGCAACCGCAACGGCCGCTTGATCCGCATTGACGTTCATCAGTTGACCTTCTTTTGTCAGGCCAATTGAACTGATGATTGGCAGCGCGCCAGTGTTTAAGATCGCTTGGATCAGTGTTGAATCACCCGGAGAGGCTTTACCTACTGCGCCCAACTCCGGATCGAGTTCTTCTACCTGACATAAACCGCCATCCGCTAAGCTCATGCCCACTGCGTTAAGACCATCTGCAATCGCCTGACCTTGTAGTAACTTATTTGCTGTACCCGCTAGTGCTCCGGCAATAACTGGGATTTGATCGTATGGCGTCACGCGTAATCCGTGCTTCTTTACGGTTTCGAGCTGCAACTTGCTCATTAGCTCGTCCACCAAGTAGCCACCGCCATGAACGATGGCGATTTGTCGCTGCGCCGAACTTTGATAGGCCGCGATGGCACCAAAAAGTTGGCTTAAGGTTTTTGTGCAAGATAAAGCTGCACCGCCTAGCTTAATGACTAATGGAGCTTGATTGGTTTGCGTCATTGCTTTTCCCTCTATCAACGACTACAGCAACGCTGTCAGTTCTGGGTAACCGTAATGAATATTTAAACATTGCATCGCTTGACTTGATGCACCTTTGAGTAGGTTGTCGATGGCAGAAATCACAATCACGTGTTCGCCTTGAACCTTCCAGCCGATATCGCAGAAAGGCGTATTTTCAACATCCTGAATACGTGGAATACCATCGCCTTTTAGACGTACCGCAGGCTTGCCTTGATACGCTTGTTCGAACGCCTGAGTCACTTGCTCTGCAGTCACACCTGCTGACAACTTCATTGTGATAGTGGCAAGAATGCCACGCTTAAAGTTGCCCAGATGAGGCGTAAAAATCACATCACAACCCAAGTGTTGAGCGATCTCTGGTTGGTGACGGTGGTTGAACACTCCGTAAGGTTGCAGGCTCACTTCGCAGAAGCTGTTGGTCATCGACGCTTTTCTGCCTGCACCAGATACGCCACTCGTCGCGTTGATCACTGGCCATTGTTGAGTATCCAATAAACCACCTTCTAAAAGGGGCTTGATGGCCAATTGCGATGCTGTTGGGTAGCAGCCAGCTACCGCAACTAAAGGAGTGTTTTTAATTGCTTCGAAGTTCCACTCCGCTAAGCCGTACACCGCTTTATCTAGCCAGTTGTTAAATTGATGCTTGAAGCCATAGAACGTGTCGTAAAAGCCTTCGCTCTGAACACGGAACGCGCCAGATAAATCGAAAACCTGACATCCGGCATCAAGGAAAATTGGGGCGAGGTCATGGCTGACTTCATGTGCTGTTGCTAAAAACACCACATCAGATTCTTCAGCCACTTGTTTTGGATCGGTTAACGGATTCACTGGCATATCGATAACGCCAGCTAACTTACCGTGCAGTTGGGCAATACTTTTTCCTGCATCTACACTGTTGGCGGAAACGTATAAACCTGATAGCGTGAGTTCTGGGTGTTTGTTAACCATTAAAGCTAACTCTGCGCCGGTGTAACCGCTGGCTCCGATAATCGTGGTTTTTAGCATTCTATAACATCCGTAAACTTAAAGGCTCAAGTGACTATTCATATTTAATTTTTGCTATATTTTGATTTTTTATTCATTAAATATGATTTAATATGTGTTTTACAGTTTTGTGCTCTGTCTGTCAATAGGAGATTTGAAGAATCCATGCAATTACCAACGTTTCTAGAGGTCTATGAAGGACTCATCAGCACCTCTTCGATCAGCTCCACCGACCCAAAATGGGACCAAGGCAATGCCAAAGTCATCGAGAAACTCGCATCCTGGTTCAAAGATCTTGGGTTCAGTGTTGAGGTGGTCGAAGTCGAACCAGGCAAACACAATATGATCGCACGTATGGGCGAAGGCGAAGGTGGCCTCCTCTTAGCCGGCCACAGCGACACGGTGCCATTTGATGAAGGGCGCTGGAACTTCGACCCGCATAAACTGACTGAAAAAGACAACCGCTTTTACGGTCTGGGTACGGCAGACATGAAAGGCTTCTTTGCCTTCATTTATGAAGCCGTCAAGAAAGTCGATTGGAGTAAACAGAAGAAGCCACTTTATGTATTAGCGACCTGTGATGAAGAAACCACGATGTTAGGTGCTAGACACTTTACCGCTAATGCGCCGTTTAAACCGGACTACTGCATTATTGGCGAACCGACCAGCCTGGTTCCAATTCGTGGCCATAAAGGTCATGTCGCCAACGCCATTCGTGTGACGGGTAAATCAGGCCATTCATCCGATCCTGCGCTTGGCGTTAACGCCATTGAGATCATGTATGAAGTGATGTTTGCCATGATGCAGCTACGCGATAAGTTAATTAAAGAGTACCACCACCCGGGTTTTGCTATCCCTAACCCAACCTTGAACTTAGGCCATATTCACGGTGGTGACAGTGCAAACCGTATTTGTGGCTGCTGCGAATTGCATTACGACGTTCGCCCATTACCTGGCATTAGCTTAGATAGTCTGGAGAACATGCTGCGCGGAGCTTTAAAAGAAGTGGAAGCCAAATGGCCGGGACGTATTGAGATAGTACCTCTGCACGAATCCATTCCGGGTTACGAGTGTCCTCATGACCACCCGTTCATTGGCGGTGTAGAAGAACTGTGTGAAACCAGCTCTCAAACCGTGAACTACTGTACAGAAGCGCCATTTCTACAGGAACTGTGTCCAACCTTGGTACTTGGACCGGGCTCTATCGATCAGGCCCACCAACCAGATGAGTTTCTTGCTTTTGATTTTATTGACCCGACCATTGATGTACTGTCTAAAGCAATGGTCAAATACTGTTGTTAGCGAAATAAAAAGACAACGTACCTGTACAGCTCCGATGAGCTGTACAGACGGTTCTTTATCACCACAATGAGTTAACCGTTAACACTAATTTAACTTGTTATTTTGTAATTAATTTTCATTTATTACGCCATAGGCCTAGTAACTTTGCTCTAAATCAGGAGAGAAGCGGAATAATTACAAACATAGTCGGCTTTATTTGACTAGAACTGGTGCTTTTCGCTAGATTGGTGTCTTAACAAGGACAATGGATGTAGTTTTTTTACGAGGCAGGACGACAATGAACGAGAAATACGCCGCACTCAAAAGCAATGTGCGCATGTTAGGCCACTTACTGGGTAATACCATTCACGATGCCCATGGCGAAGAAATCTTCGAGAAAGTGGAAACTATTCGTAAATTATCCAAATCAGCCCAAGCAGGAAACCAAGCAGACAAAGAAAGCTTGATAGAAGAAATTAAACACCTTCCTGATGAGCAATTGACACCAGTCACTCGAGCTTTTAACCAATTTCTAAATCTCACGAATATTGCTGAGCAATACCACACAATTTCACGTCACTGTGAAGAGCACATCTGCGAACCAGACGCGATCAACTCGCTATTTTCTAAACTGGTACAAAACGATGTTAGCAAGCTTGATACCGCTCAGGCTGTACGTGACCTGAATATTGAACTGGTACTGACGGCTCACCCAACTGAAATCACTCGTCGCACCATGATCAACAAACTGGTGAAAATCAACGAGTGTTTATCAAAGCTAGAGTTAAGCGACCTTTCATCGAAAGAGCGCAAGAAAACTGAACGTCGTCTGGAACAGCTGATTGCCCAAGGCTGGCACTCAGACGTCATCCGCCAACAACGCCCGACACCGCTTGATGAAGCGAAATGGGGCTTTGCTGTTGTAGAAAACTCACTATGGGAAGCCGTACCTGAGTTTTTACGCGAGATGAACGATCGTCTGGAATCTTATCTTGGCGAAGGTTTACCAATCGACGCACGTCCGGTGCATTTCTCCTCTTGGATGGGCGGCGACCGTGACGGCAACCCGTTTGTTACGCACAGCATCACGCGTGAAGTTCTGCTTCTATCGCGTTGGAAGGCGGCAGATCTTTATCTAAATGACATCAACGAACTGATCAGTGAACTGTCGATGACAGTCAGCAACGATCAAGTGCGTGAACTGGCTGGCGATGATCAACACGAACCATACCGTGCGATCCTCAAGCAGCTTCGCTCTCTGCTCAACGAAACCAAAGATATTCTTGATGCGAAGATCAATGGTCAGAAACTAGCAGTCAAAGCACCACTACAAAAAGTAGAACAGCTTTGGGAACCTCTATACGCGTGTTACCAATCACTACACGAGTGTGGTATGGGTGTAATCGCAGATGGCTCATTGCTTGATACTCTGCGCCGCGTGAAAGCATTTGGTGTTCACCTAGTTCGTCTGGATATTCGTCAGGAAAGTACTCGTCACGCAGATGCACTATCTGAGTTGACTCGCCATCTTGGTATTGGCGACTACCAGCAGTGGAGTGAACAAGACAAGCTTGCGTTCCTAACTAATGAGCTGGCTTCCAAACGCCCACTTCTACCTCGTGACTGGGAACCATCTGAACCAGTTCAAGAGGTTTTGGACACCTGTAAGATCATTGCTGCACAATCTCGTGAAGCATTCGGTGCTTACGTCATCTCCATGGCACGTACCGCGTCAGACGTTCTGGCAGTTCACTTACTGCTACAAGAATCTGGCTGTCCTTACCGTATGGATGTCTGTCCTCTGTTTGAAACCCTGGACGACTTGAATAACGCTGAGTCAGTTATTAAACAACTGATGGATATCGACCTATACCGTGGCTTTATCCAAAACCACCAAATGGTCATGATTGGCTACTCTGACTCAGCAAAAGATGCGGGTGTTATGTCTGCAGGCTGGGCTCAGTACCATGCAATGGAGTCTCTGGTTAAAGTTGCTGAAGAGGAAGGCGTGGAACTGACATTATTCCACGGTCGTGGTGGTACGGTTGGTCGTGGTGGTGCTCCTGCGCATGCTGCGTTACTGTCTCAGCCACCTAAGAGTCTTAAAGGTGGTCTGCGTGTTACCGAGCAAGGCGAGATGATTCGCTTTAAGCTGGGTCTACCAGACGTTGCCGTAAACAGCTTTAACCTATACGCCAGTGCGATTCTGGAAGCGAACCTGCTACCGCCACCAGAGCCAAAACAAGAGTGGCGTGATCTGATGGAAGTGCTGTCTCAGGTGAGCTGTGAAGCGTACCGTAGTGTTGTACGCGGCGAACCAGATTTTGTACCTTACTTCCGTCAGGCGACCCCAGAACTGGAACTCGGTAAACTGCCACTGGGATCGCGCCCTGCGAAGCGTAACCCTAAAGGTGGTGTAGAGAGCTTACGCGCCATTCCATGGATCTTCTCATGGAGCCAAAACCGTTTGGTTCTGCCAGCATGGTTAGGTGCCGGTGAAGCAATCCAGTACTCGATCGACAAAGGTCATCAAGCGTTACTGGAAGAGATGTGTCGTGAGTGGCCATTCTTCTCAACACGCCTTGGCATGTTAGAAATGGTGTACTCGAAGTGTAACATCGATATTTCTCGCTACTACGACCTGCGCTTGGTTGATGAGTCACTTCGTCCATTAGGCGAAAGATTACGAGAGCAGCTGCAGAAGGACATCAAAGCGGTTCTGAATGTAGAAAACAACGAGAACCTGATGCAACATGACCCTTGGGGTCTGGAGTCCATCCGCTTACGTAACATCTACGTTGAGCCATTGAATATGCTTCAAGCCGAGTTGCTGTATCGTACACGTCAAAATGAAGAAGCATCAGCAGACCTTGAAGAAGCGCTGATGGTGACTATTGCGGGTATCGCGGCAGGTATGCGTAACACTGGTTAAAATAGCCTGTTACTTGCAACAGATTATGATATAAAAGGCTGAGCAATCGCTCAGCCTTTCTTATACCCATCAAATTGAACAGCAATTAACCAGATAAACACCCTAAAAACACCCCAAAAAGAACCAATAAATCAGAATAAATAACCACAAAAATACATTACTGAGTATTATGTTAGTTTTTTAGTGTTATTCTTTCCTAGTATTCCACTTCATGCTTATTATTTATATACTACTCGCCTTGCTGAGAGCGAATAAATCCAACCATATCAGCTCCAGCCTCGATGGGTTCCACCCATCTTTCTAGGTGATAAACGGCTTTAAGGTGACAGGACCAACATTTGTTGGTGCTACTTATGCGTAAAAACTCAAAACGCCATTAAGAGCGCAGCTGAAAGTATAAGTAGCTTGTTTACAAGTTTATTGACCATTTGGATTGAAGACATGTCATTACCACACGTAATCTTAACTGTGCTTAGCACGCGCGATGCAACCGGTTACGATATCACAAAAGAATTCTCAGCTAGCATTGGTTACTTCTGGAAAGCGAGCCACCAGCAAGTTTACCGTGAGCTAAACAAAATGGCTGAGAAAGAACTGGTTACTTGCGTACTAGAGCCTCAAGAAGGCAAACCAGACCGTAAAGTGTACTCCATCACAGATGCTGGACGTAGCGCACTAGGTGAATGGTTTGATCAGCCAACTGCACACCCAACAGTTCGTGACGAGTTCTCAGCGAAGCTGATGGCTTGTGCTGTGCAACCTTCTGCACCTTTCCGTGAGCAACTATCTGAACTGGTTGAAGAGTCACGCAAACTGGTTTCTCACTACAAAGAAATCGAAGCTGCATACTACGCGACGCCGTCTACTCTGGATAAACAAGCACGTCTGGAGCGCCTGACACTGCGCCGCAACCTTCTACTACGCGAAACGTGGATCACGTGGGCAGAAGAAGTGCTAACTGAACTTGAAGTTATCGGCTAATCCTCTTCAAACAGCTCATAGCTTAACAACAAAAAAGGCTTGCCATTGGGCAAGCCTTTTCTTTTTCACTCACGTTTTAGACTGCAACTTGAGGACGTACACCCAAGGTGTGGCACAACGCGTAAGTCATCTCAGCTCGGTTTAGAGTGTAAAAGTGGAAGTCTTTCACACCTTCACGGCTCAGTACACGCACCATATCAATCGCCTGACTTGCACCAACTAGTTGACGAGTAACCGGATCATCGTCCAGCCCTTCAAACTGTTTGCTCATCCAGCCTGGAACTTTTACGTTATTCTGCGCAGCAAAGCGAGACGCCTGTTTAAAGTTAGATACTGGCAAGATACCCGGTACGATTTCTACGTCGATACCAGCGACAACACAGCGGTCACGAAAACGTAGGTAAGACTCTACATCGAAGAAAAACTGAGTAATCGCTCGGTTAGCACCTGCATCCACCTTACGCTTCAGGTTTAGCAGATCAGCCTGTGCGCTTTTTGCTTCAGGATGCACTTCTGGGAAAGCTGCAACTGAGATATCGAAATCATGACGAGACTTCAACAGTTCAACCAGGTCAGATGCGTACATATCAGGAGCGCCGCCACCTGGTGGAATATCACCACGTAGTGCGACGATATTTTCGATACCGTTGTTCCAGTAATCATCGGCAATCTCAATCAATTCTTCACGAGTCGCATCGATACAAGTCAGGTGCGGTGCTGCCACTAAGCCTGTTTCTGATTTGATTTCTTTGATGATGGAATGAGTTCTGTCACGCTCGCCTGAGTTAGCTCCGTAAGTAACTGATACAAACTTAGGCTTGAGTGTTTTTAGACGGTGCACAGAGTTCCATAGCGTCTCTTCCATCTTTTCATTGCTTGGCGGAAAAAACTCAAATGAAACATTAATATTGTCTGACAATTCAGCGATATTCTGGTTTAAGGCATCGATATGGCCTGCGTGCGTGTAACCCATCTTACTCTCCCTGTGGCAACCCGCCACGAAATCAAATTCTCAAATCGACGTTTAGACGTCTATATGTCTACAGAATGTATTGAATACGATTTAATGTCAACCTTGTGATTATGAATTTTTTTCACGTTAATGATGAGGATAGTTCAAGTTGATTATTGGCTAATATTTATCCACAAAAATAGTTCGCCAATAACGGTTCTGAGATTAATTATGGCACCAAGACAGGAATAAAAAACCCCGGATGAACTCCGGGGTTTTGAGTGTTTAGAATAGCCCAGCAAGGCGGTTTAAATCGGACTGAATCGCCCCTGCCGTAACTTCACGTCCAGCGCCAGGACCGCGGATAACAAGCGGGTTGTCTTTGTACCACTTGCTCTCAATAGCAAAAATATTGTCACACGGCAGTAGGTTAGCCAGCGCATGCTCACGGGACAAGGCTTCAATGCCGACGGTCGCTTTGCCATCTTTCTCTAAACGCGCAACGTAACGCAGTACCTGATCGTTTTTCTGCGCCTTGGTCAAACGTTCTTGCAGAGTCTGGCTCAGCAGCGCGGCGTTATCAAAAAACTCATCTAAGCTCAGCGTGCGCAGTTCTTCAGGAACTAACGACTCTACCTTTACGCTTCCCGGTTCGATATCCAGACCAGACTCACGCGCCAGAATAACCAGCTTACGCATCACATCAGAGCCATCTAAGTCAGAGCGAGGGTCAGGTTCTGTTAATCCTTGCTGCCAGGCTAAATCCACTAACTCGCTGAATGGCACTGAGCCATCAAACTGTTGGAATAACCATGAAAGCGTACCGGAGAAAATACCAGAGAGTGCAATAATCTCATCGCCACTCTCACGAAGATCGCGCACGGTATGGTTGATTGGTAACCCGGCACCTACCGTAGCGTTATACAGCCAGTGACGTCCAATTTTGGCAAACGCATCCTGGACCTGATGGTAATATTGACTATCAGCGGAACCTGCGACTTTATTCGCCGAAATTAGGTGAATGCCTTGCTGAGCGATATCAACGTAACATTTCGCTAATTCCTGACTGGCGGTGACATCGAGGACCACAGCTTCATCGTAGTCCTGCAAAGCACCAAGACGAGATAACCAAGAGCCGTCGTTTGCAATACTTTCGTCATTGAAGCGTGCTGAAACACTGGATGCATCAATGCCTTGGCTGTCAAACCAATACATTTGGCTATCAACCACCGCGACTAAGTCAAAGCTCATGCCATGACGTTTTTCAAGTTCATTCTTCTGTGAAGCGAATAAACTCAGCCAGCTCGAACCAATATTCCCTTTCCCGCATAATGCGACAGCAACGCGCTTCTGTGCCTGAAATAACTGGCTGTGAACCGTCTGTACCAGTTCTTCGGTATCAGTGTTACGTAATACTGCGACCAGACTTAAACCAGACTCCGTCTCAGAGATAAATTCCACCGGAGAATGTTTCAGCTTTTGCTGAAAACCAAAACAGTGGTTGGCATTAGTTGTCACACCAGCACCTACGGCAGCAATCAGAGAGTAACCATCAGTGAGGTTAATCTCCGCATCCAGATCAGATTCCTGTAGATACTTGAGTGCACCGCCAGCAATTTCTGCTGTGTATGCCAGTCGTAATATCTGCTGTTCAGGCTGAGCTTCAAATGCCAGTGGCTCCAACTGAACGCGTTTTAGGGATTCCAGAACATCACTCTGTGCTTTCTCAAAGTCATGTCCATGCGCAAATGCTAGCTGAACCAATAGCACGTCATCCAGTGAGGTGATGATTTTCGCCCCGCGACCAGAAGCCAGAACTCGCTCAATGCGGGTCGAACCTGACTCTGGCAGGTAACTGCATTTAAGGCTCAAGTCCATGGTACTTTGAGCCACAGGCTGCAAGGTTCGGCTGTGCAGTACTGGCGCAGCTAAACGAGCCAGCTCACTCGCTTCATCCAGTCTTAAGAGTGGTAGTAAACATGCATCTGATACCAGACGAGGGTCTGCGCTATAAACGCCCGCTACATCACTCCAAATCGTCACAGTGCTCACTTCGGCAAGCGCACCAATCACGGTTGCAGAATAGTCTGAACCGTTGCGGCCAAGCAGAACAGTTTCACCGTTATCGTTTTGTGCCATGAAGCCGGTAATGATCACACGCTTGTGACTATGTTGTGCCAGTGCCTCTTTGATAAGCGGGTATGAACGAGCACGATCAACTTCTGGTTGGGTACCCGCTTCTGCGCGTAGGAATGCTCGCGCATCTTGCACTACAGCAGGCAGTTGCTTTTGCGTCAGTAAAGCGGCCAGTAATCGGGAAGACCATACTTCTCCGTGGCCTAATACCGCCGCCTTTTGCGCTTCGGTCAGCGGAGAGGTCAGTTCCGCTAATGTACTGAATTCATCTTGTAAGGAGGCAAGCAGCTGTTCTTGCGCGTCTCCCTCTAATAACTCTTCAATGAGACTGATTTGAAACTGTCTCAAGCTCTGCAAAGCTTCGTGCGCAATTCGACCATCTTTTTCTAAGCCTTCAAGGAACTCAATCAGGCGGTTGGTTGTTTTACCTGCTGCAGAGACCACCACCAAGTCATTTTCTGCAGAGTATTCCTTGAGAATTCCCGCTACACGTAAGTAACACTCTGGGTTTGCCAGGCTGCTACCACCAAACTTGTGTAGCTGACGTTGTACAGTCATTATTAACTCCTATTGCTGTGCAGATTTAGTGAATGCTTGTTCTAGGTCGGCAATAAGATCTTGTGCATCTTCTAGCCCTACAGAAAGGCGCAGCAATTGCTGTGATACACCCGCTTCAGCCAAGGCTTCTTCACCCATCGCACGATGCGTCATAGACGCTGGGTGACAAATCAAGCTTTCTACCCCGCCCAGAGACTCTGCAAGTGAGAACAACTGAAGCTCTTTGACAAAGGCTTTAAGCTGCTCAAACGAGCCCGCAAACTCAAAGCTCAACATAGAGCCAAAACCAGACTGTTGCTTTTTAGCAATCTCATGGCCAGGGTGCTGTGGAAGACTTGGATGATAAATTTTCGCCACCAAAGATTGCTTCTGCAGGTAAGCCAGCACCTGCTGTGAGCTTTCTTCATGCACTCGCATACGCGCACCCAAAGTACGAAGACCTCTCAAGGTCATGTAGCTATCAAAAGGTGTGCCTGTCGCCCCAATACAGTTGCCCCACCACGCTAACTCTTCTGCATGCTCTTCCGTTTTAGCGATAATCACACCACCAATGACATCTGAGTGTCCATTGATGTATTTCGTTGTAGAGTGAATAACAAAGTCAGCGCCTAGTTCTAATGGCTTCTGGTACACAGGAGTCAAAAAGGTATTGTCTACCGCAACTAATGCGCCAACCTGCTTCGCTTTTTCACACACGACAGCAACATCGACAACACGAACCAGAGGGTTAGATGGCGTTTCTAGCAGAACTAGTTTTGGTTTCTGTGCTAATGCCGCATCCAGCGCCTGTTCGTCAGTTTGATCGACAAACAGCACCTTGAAATCGCCTTTGTTTGCACGAGTGTTAAACAGACGATAAGTGCCCCCATAACAGTCGTTTGGCGCAACAATAAGATCATCAGGTCCAATAAAAGCAGACACCCATAAGTTCAGTGCGGACGTACCACAGTTAGTGATGACAGCCCCTTTACCTGACTCCAACTCAGACAATGCACTTTCTAATAATCCACGGTTTGGGTTACCAGAGCGCGTGTAATCGTACTTAGGCACTTCCCCAAACGCAGGAAAGCCGTAGTTCGTTGAAAGGTAGATTGGTGGAACGACAGCATGATATTGGGTGTCAGACTCAATACCGGTGCGTACAGCAATAGTTGCAGGCTTACGGGAGCTCATGGGTGTATCCTTTCACAGGTGATGACTTCTAAATGGGAATGCGCTATATCTAAATGGTCAGATTCAATGAATTGCACACTTCCCTTACTGTTCTTGTCACTTTACTCGTCAAAAATTAAGACGTCAACACTTCTAGACGTCTATATGTCTTTGCTTATGGCAGTAAATGCAGCTAAAATCAGCACCTCAATTAGTTTTTAACCTATTACAAATATGAAGGTACGCAATGGCTGACTGGAATGGCGAATACATTAGCCCATATGCTGAGCATGGAAAGAAAAGCGAACAAGTAAAAAAAATCACTGTATCTATCCCGCTGAAAGTTTTAAAAGTGCTAACTGATGAACGTACTCGTCGTCAGATCAATAACTTACGCCACGCAACCAACAGCGAACTCCTATGCGAAGCATTCCTACATGCGTATACGGGTCAGCCACTTCCAACGGACGAGGACCTTCGTAAAGATCGCCCTGACGATATTCCGACTGAAGCAAAAGCTCTGATGACCGAAATGGGCATCGAATTTGAGTCATTTGACGAAGAGTAATTAGGAGCACGTTGAATACACCAAGCGGTTATTTAGCGCCTAATACTAAAAAATGACATAAAAAATGGGACGCCATCGCGTCCCATTTTTTGTACATCATTTAAATCTTTGTCTTACTCTGCCATGTAGTTTTCAGGCATTTCAATACGAGCAACACCAGAGTCAACCGCCGCTTGAGCAACAGCTTTTGCAACGCGAGGCAGTAAGCGAGCATCCATTGGCTTTGGAATGATGTAGTCAGTGCCAAACTCAAGCTTATCGACACCCGCTGCTTTCAGTACCGCTTCTGGTACTGGCTCTTTCGCCAATTGACGAATAGCGTCAACCGCAGCCAGTTTCATCTCATCGTTAATTTCGCTTGCGCGCACATCAAGCGCACCACGGAAAATAAACGGGAAACACAGTACGTTATTTACCTGGTTCGGGTAATCACTGCGGCCCGTGCCCATAATTAAGTCATCACGAACTTCATGTGCTAGCTCTGGCTTAATTTCAGGATCTGGGTTTGAACATGCGAAAACAATTGGCTTATCCGCCATCAGTTTTAATGCTTCAGGTGGAAGAAGGTTTGGACCTGATACGCCAAGGAACAGGTCAGCACCTTCAATCACATCTTCTAAAGTACGCTTGTCGGTGTTATTTGCGAATAGCTCTTTGTACTCGTTAAGATCATCACGGCGAGTATGAATCACGCCTTTACGATCCAACATGTAAATCTTTTCACGCATCGCGCCACATTTGATCAGTAGTTCCATACATGCTACTGCAGCCGCACCTGCACCAAGACAAACGATCGTAGAGTCTTCAAGCTTCTTACCTTGCAGCTCAATTGCGTTCAGCATACCAGCGGCCGTTACGATAGCGGTACCGTGCTGGTCATCGTGGAATACAGGTACATCACAACGTTCGATAAGACGCTTTTCAATTTCGAAACAGTCTGGCGCTTTAATATCTTCAAGGTTAATACCACCAAAGGTATCAGCAATGCTTGCTACGGTATTAACGAACTCGTCGATCGTGCGGTGTTTTACTTCGATATCAATCGAATCAAGTCCAGCGAAACGCTTAAACAGTAGCGCTTTACCTTCCATTACAGGTTTAGAAGCAAGCGGACCTAAGTTACCCAAGCCAAGAATCGCGGTACCGTTAGAAATAACGGCAACCATGTTACCTTTCGCGGTGTACTTGTATACATTGTCTGGGTTTTGTGCGATTTCACGTACAGGCTCAGCTACACCTGGGCTGTATGCTAGTGCAAGATCACCGGCGGTTTCTGCGGGTGTTGTCAGCTCGACTGCAATCTTCCCTGGAGTTGGGTATGCATGATAGTCAAGGGCTCGTTGGCGCTGCTCTTCTTCGGGAGTTACTGCTTTGTCTTCAGACATGTGGGCGTTTCTCTTTTTATTTTTTAGGTAAGGGGGAATAAATTCTAATGGATAGAAGTCAATCTTCATAGGTAAGATTGCGAGCAATATCCTTAAAAAATCGATATTAAAAGAGATTAGACCAGATAAGCAGGAAAAGCACCCAACTTTTAAGTCAGGTGCACTGCTGTAAGCATCAGATTTGTAAACATAACGAGGAAATTGCCGAGATTATTCCTCATCGACATACTGCGCTTGCAGATAATTTTCGATGCCAGACATCTCGATTAAGCCAAGTTGAGTCTCAAGCCAGTCGACATGTTCTTCTTCATCTTCGAGGATATCCTGAAACAAATCACGTGAAACGTAGTCTCGAATATCTTCTGCGTAAGCAATCGCATCTTTTAGATCAGGAATAGCGTCCATTTCCAGTTTAAGATCGCATTCAAGCATTTCTTTGGTATCTTCACCGATCATCAGCTTGCCGAGATCTTGCAGGTTAGGTAAACCTTCTAAGAATAGAATACGTTCAATGAGATGATCGGCATGCTTCATTTCATCAATAGACTCGTGATATTCCTTATCAGCCAGGTGCTTTAAACCCCAGTCTTTATACATACGAGCATGAAGAAAATACTGATTAATAGCGACGAGTTCGTTACCAAGTATTTTGTTGAGATGTTGGATTATGATTGGATCGCCTTTCATTGACTAGCCCCTCCTCTATTTAGGCTTCATTTAAATGTAGAAGCAAATGAGAAGGTGTCAAAAGGCTCAGCGCTTTCACCAGAGCAATTACAGTGATTAGCTAGCTTGTTTTAGTTCAGTGTAGTGTTCTGCTAAAATTTCTTTGGCTTGTCGGATGCACTTCCCGCATTGGCTACCCAAAGCTGTACATCGCTTTATCCCCCTGATATCCGTTATGCCTTCATCAACTGCCAACTTCCTAATTTTCTTGTCAGAAACACCATGACAAAGACATACAAACATACTCAAAACCCATAAACAGTAACTATCGAAAAAACAATATAAACAAGAATAGTTCTTGTTACCAGTCGTATTGAAAGGTCAATTCAGAACATTTGGTTATATTAATCTTGGAAGAATAAGAAAGGATCAAGCACTTAGAATGAATAGATAAAATGAAGATATTGGTAAGAGGGTAACACGCTGTTTTAAAGAAAGAAAAAGTAGGATCGTTTTTTATCTGCTTATAACTGAATGGATCAGTAGATATGAAAAAGGGAAGCCAAAGCCTCCCTTTTTCTGCTGCGTTTTCTTCAAGATGAAGAAACGTGCGAGATTTCGTTTAATTCGTTAAGAATTAGTCGAAGATCTTAGCAACAACACCAGCACCTACTGTACGGCCACCTTCACGGATCGCGAAACGTAGACCTTCGTCCATTGCGATTGGTGCGATTAGCTCAACAGTCATTTGTACGTTGTCGCCTGGCATTACCATTTCTACGCCTTCTGGTAGCGTGATGTCACCAGTTACGTCAGTTGTACGGAAGTAGAACTGTGGACGGTAGCCTTTGAAGAATGGAGTGTGACGACCACCTTCATCTTTAGACAGTACGTATACTTCTGATTCGAATTTAGTGTGTGGAGTGATTGAACCTGGCTTAGCTAGTACTTGACCACGTTCTACTTCGTCACGCTTAGTACCACGTAGAAGTGCACCAACGTTCTCACCCGCACGACCTTCGTCTAGAAGCTTACGGAACATTTCAACACCAGTACATGTAGTAGTGATGGTGTCTTTGATACCAACGATAGCAACTTCGTCACCTACGTTTAGGATACCACGTTCGATACGACCAGTTACTACAGTACCACGGCCTTGGATCGAGAATACGTCTTCGATTGGCATTAGGAACGGTAGGTCTACTGCACGCTCTGGTTCTGGGATGTATGAATCTAGCGCTTCTGCTAGTTCAACGATTTTCGCTTCCCACTGCTCTTCGCCGTTTAGTGCGCCTAGTGCAGAACCTTGGATAACTGGTAGGTCATCACCTGGGAAATCGTACTCAGATAGAAGCTCACGAACTTCCATTTCTACTAGTTCTAGTAGCTCTTCATCGTCAACCATGTCACATTTGTTCATGAATACGATGATGTATGGGATACCAACCTGACGGCCTAGTAGGATGTGCTCACGAGTTTGAGGCATTGGGCCATCTGTTGCAGCAACAACTAGGATACCACCGTCCATTTGCGCAGCACCAGTGATCATGTTTTTAACATAGTCAGCGTGTCCTGGGCAGTCTACGTGTGCGTAGTGACGAGTTGGAGTGTCGTACTCTACGTGAGAAGTAGAGATTGTGATACCGCGCTCACGCTCTTCTGGAGCGTTATCGATAGATGCGAAGTCTTTCGCTTCACCGCCGTACACTTTAGCAAGAGTAGTACAGATAGCTGCTGTTAGAGTTGTTTTACCGTGGTCAACGTGGCCGATAGTACCAACGTTTACGTGTGGTTTTACACGTTCAAATTTTGCTTTAGACACAATCGTGTTCCTTCCTAGTTATGATTCGCCGTGATCATTATTGATCGACGACGCGCCAGAAAATGTTATTTTATGCGCCAACGCTCGTTAGCGCAATATTTGGACGGCTTGATCTGGCAAAAAGTCGTAAACTTTTTGCCGTTCAGTCGTCAATTAGTAACCACGCTCTGCAATAATTTTATCTGCGAAGTTTTTCGGCACTTCAGCGTACTCGTGAAACTCCATAGAGTAAGACGCACGGCCTTGAGTTGCAGAACGTAGGTCTGTTGCGTAACCAAACATCTCAGATAGTGGAACTTGAGCACGGATGATCTTCAGACCAGCCACACCTTCATCCATACCTTCGATGATACCGCGACGACGGTTTAGGTCACCAACAACGTCACCCATCCAATCTTCCGGAGTGGTTACTTCGACATTCATCATTGGCTCTAGAATCACAGGTTGCGCTTCTAGTGCACCTTTCTTGAATGCCATTGAGCCAGCGATCTTAAACGCCATCTCACTTGAGTCTACATCGTGGTAAGAACCATCAAATAGTGTAGCTTTAATATCTAGTACAGGGTAACCCGCTAGAACACCACTATTCATTTGCTCTTCGATACCTTTCGATACCGAGCTGATGTATTCCTTAGGAACCACACCACCCACGATTTCGTCGACGAATACGAAACCTTCACCAGGCTCTGAAGGCTCAAGTTTGATCCACACATGACCGTATTGACCACGACCACCTGATTGACGAACAAACTTACCTTCCACTTCCGCTTTACCACGGATGGTTTCACGGTAAGCAACCTGAGGTTTACCAACGTTACAATCAACGCTGAATTCACGCTTCATACGGTCAACGATGATATCTAGGTGAAGTTCACCCATACCTGAGATCAGAGTCTGACCTGTTTCGTCGTCCGTTTCCACGCGAAATGATGGATCTTCAGCAGCCAGTTTACCTAGCGCGATACCCATTTTTTCTTGGTCTGCCTTAGAACGAGGTTCTACAGCAATCTGAATAACGGGCTCAGGGAATTCCATACGTTCCAGAATCACTTTGTGGTTCTGGTCACACAGAGTGTCACCTGTAGTTACGTCTTTCAGACCAATAGCAGCGGCGATATCACCAGCGCGAACTTCTTTAACTTCTTCACGCTTGTTGGCATGCATCTGAACGATACGACCAAAACGCTCTTTCTTCTCTTTTACAGAGTTGTAGACACCGTCACCTGAGTTTACTACACCAGAGTAAACACGCATGAAAGTAAGCGTACCCACAAATGGGTCAGTCGCGATCTTAAACGCTAGCGCAGAGAAAGGTTCGTTGTCGTCAGCGTGACGTTCAACTTCATTTTCTCTTTCATCAACACCTTTAATTGCAGGTACATCAGCTGGTGATGGCAAGAATTCGATCACTGCATCTAGTACCGCTTGAACACCTTTGTTCTTAAACGCACTACCACAAGTGGCAAGTACGATTTCGTTATTTAGTGTACGAGTACGTAGCGCTTGTTTGATCTCGGCTTCAGTCAGCTCACCTTCTTCAAGGTACTTGTCCATCAGCTCTTCGCTAGCTTCCGCAGCAGATTCAACCATATGGTTGCGCCATTCTTCGGCAAGCTCGATCATGTCAGCTGGAATGTCTTCGTATGTGAACGACATGCCTTGGTCGGCTTCACTCCAGTTGATCATTTTCATCTTGATAAGGTCGATGACACCTCTGAAGTCCTCTTCAGCACCAACGTTAAGTTGGATTGGAACAGGGTTCGCACCAAGACGATTTTTAATTTGGTCCACAACGCGTAGGAAGTCTGCGCCTGCACGGTCCATCTTGTTAACAAAAACCATACGTGGAACGTGGTATTTGTCTGCTTGACGCCATACAGTTTCAGACTGAGGTTCAACACCAGATGAGCCACAGAACACAACCACAGCACCATCAAGTACACGAAGAGAACGCTCTACTTCGATAGTAAAGTCAACGTGTCCAGGGGTATCAATGATGTTTACGCGATGCTCTGGGAATTGTGCTTCCATACCACGCCAGAATGTCGTAGTCGCAGCTGAAGTGATAGTGATACCACGTTCCTGCTCCTGCTCCATCCAGTCCATGGTTGCTGCACCATCGTGAACTTCGCCGATTTTGTGAGAAAGGCCAGTGTAGAACAGAATACGCTCAGTTGTGGTTGTTTTTCCTGCATCTACGTGAGCACAGATACCGATATTACGGTAGCGCTCAATAGGAGTTTTACGAGCCACGATTGTATCCTCTTACTAAGGTGTACCTTAGAGTATAGAAAAGTGCTGCGAGAGAACCTCGCAGCACAGAAGGTATTACCAGCGGTAATGAGCGAACGCTTTGTTTGCGTCAGCCATGCGGTGAACGTCTTCACGTTTCTTAACCGCAGTACCTTTGTTCTCAGACGCGTCTAGCATTTCAGCAGCTAGGCGTTGAGCCATAGATTTTTCACCACGCTTGCGCGCAGCTTCAACCAACCAACGCATAGCAAGTGCGTTACGGCGAACCGGACGTACTTCTACAGGTACTTGGTAAGTTGAACCACCAACACGGCGAGATTTAACTTCTACCGCAGGGCGTACGTTTTCAAGAGCTTCTTCAAAAATAGCTAAGTGGTCTTTACCAGACTTTTCAGCCATAGCATCTAGTGCAGTGTAAACGATTTTCTCTGCAGTAGATTTTTTACCGTCAACCATTAGGATGTTAACGAATTTTGCCAGCAATTCAGATTTGAATTTTGGATCTGGAAGGATCTTACGCTGACCAATGACGCGACGACGTGGCATGGATTTATCTCCGTTGTCTTCTTCAGGTTTTATCCAAAACTTTTCAGTTTTTTCAAAAAATTAAAAATAATTTAGTGTTTGGCCTTACTTAACGGAATCCATTAAGACTTAGGACGCTTCACACCGTACTTAGAACGACCTTGTTTACGGTCATTTACGCCAGCACAGTCTAGTGCGCCGCGAACAGTGTGGTAACGCACACCTGGAAGGTCTTTAACACGACCACCACGGATTAGAACAACTGAGTGCTCTTGAAGGTTGTGACCTTCACCGCCGATGTACGAAGTAACTTCGAAACCGTTTGTCAGACGAACACGACAAACTTTACGAAGTGCTGAGTTAGGTTTTTTAGGTGTAGTAGTGTAAACACGTGTACATACACCACGTTTTTGTGGGCACGCTTCTAGTGCAGGCACGTTGCTTTTAACAACTTGCTTTGCACGTGGCTTACGTACCAACTGGTTAATAGTTGCCATTAACTAGCTCCTGATTTACTTGAAAGTAAGCTTTGTGAAAAATCTAGCCCTAATTACCTTTAGGCATTTAGGGACGCAAAATTCTATGCAGCAGTGAGAGGTGTGTCAAGAAATATACGGATCTTTTTTGTTCAATTGGGGTAATTAGTCCGTAAAGCTTTATCGACAGTAATTCATGTTCAATCCCAAGTAAGGGATTTATCTTGTTTTACGGTCAATTCAACGAAGCCGGTATAGGTCACTACTCTAACGGAAGGACTGATGCGATTCCCCATTCCTCTGGCTTGAATATCGCTCTCGAGAGCGAAGACAGCCGCGTTCTTGACATGATGGAACGCTTGATGCTGCGGGTTTGCAGCGTACACAGCATCTTCAATGAGTAAAATGTCGTCTTGTTCACTCCAAAGAGCCACAGCATCTTCTAGGGCAGAGACGGTTTTGATGATATGTAACATGGCGTCCTCAGAATGACAGTAGTTTGCCTGCTTGTTGCAGTTTCTCTTTAACTTGTTCAAGCGTTAACGACTGTGCATCGATGACCAGGTCGGCTTGAGCTAATCCTCGCTGCGCAAGTGAATCAGAGCATACAAACACTTGTTCAATATCATACAGATCGAACAGCTTGAGCATAGGTGCGTAATCTTTGCTTAGAATGGCCGATGGATCTTGCCCTAGTAAAAGCTGGTAAACACCATCGCCGATAAATATCACGCTAATGTCTTCACAATAGGCGGAAGCGGCAAGCAGGGCATCCACACCCTCGCGTCCAGAGGACTGCCCGTGAGGCGCGCTACGAAATAAATAAGTTAACTGGCTCAAAACTGCACCACTCGGTCCTGGGTTAGCATTGCTTCGGCTAAACTGCCTAATCCTGCCTGAGTAAAACCTTGCGCTAAATTGTTTTGAGTTAAGCCGTGCTGGTTGGCTTCTTCTTCACTCACAATCCCGCGACGCAATGCCGCTGCCACGCAAGTTTCAAGGCTCACGCTGTGCTCCTCAGCGAAGACTTGCCATGCTTTATTCAAATCGAACTCATCGTTGGCTGGTACACTCAGTGCGCTACCATTGCTCACGCCCTCTTGGTAGAAAAACACACTCACTACCGTGTGCCCTTGCTCAACCACCGCTTTGGCAAATTGATAGGCGCTGCGGGCAGACTGGCTACCGTACACTGGGCCATTTACAAGCAAAGTGTAAGTTAATCCACTCACTCTGATTCGTCCTCAGTTTTACGCTGACGAATGTATAAATAGACCGTGTGCTTAGAGATATTCAGACGATCAGCGACGCGGTTAATCGCATCTTTGATATCAAAAATACCTTTGTCGTACAGTTCCATAACGATCTGACGGTTCTTGGTGTTGTTTGATACCGATTTGTCCGCATTAATTTCTTCAATCGTGCGCTCAACCGTCTGGTCCACCAGCTCTTCAACATCACTTGCGAAGTTCACCGATGATGCCGCCTCTTTGGCCTCTTGAGTAGGCATAAAAGATTGCAACACTTGCGAGAATGGCGCATCCAGATTGACGTTAATACATAGCAGGCCAATAACACGGTTCTCGCCATTACGGATAGCAACCGTGATAGACTTCATCAACACGCCGCCTTTCGCACGCGTAAAGTACGAACGAGAGAAATTGCGCTCAGAGCCTTCGATGTCTTTGAGCATTTTCAGTGCTAAGTCTGTGATAGGTGAACCAACCTGACGGCCTGTATTTTCACCATTGGCTATTTTAATCGCAGAGGTATTCAGATCTTCCAGAGAGTGAAGAACGATTTCACAAAACGGGCCAATCAGACTGGCAATACCATCAACGACCGCCTCGTAAGACCTCAAGATGATTTTATCGTGCTCAGTGAATGGCATCACGTTGACGGATTCCATTTCGAGCAACATCTCCGCATTAATTGTTTCTGTAGTTGTCATAAGCCTTCGAGCGAAAAATCAACAAATTGGTGTAAGTTTATCAGAAAATTTGAAAGTCAACCTAGCAAACTCTCCAACTAGTGACCTAGAACAAAAAAGGCCCGTTAAACGGACCTTTTTCAATAACTTAGCTTGAGTTATTCTGATTACTCAGCTTTATCATTCTCTACTTTTAGCAGTTCAACTTCGAATACGAGCGTTGAATTAGCAGGAATGCTTGGCGTGTCTTGGTCGCCGTAAGCAAGCTCTGGCGGGATAACGAACTTGAATTTAGAACCTACAGGCATTAGCTGCACGCCTTCCGTCCAACCTGGGATTACACGGTTTAGAGGGAATGTTGCTGGCTCGCCACGATCGTAAGAGCTATCGAACTGAGTACCATCAGTCAGTGTGCCTTTGTAGTGAACCTGTACTGTGTCAGTATCTTTTGGCTTCTCGCCTTCTGCTGGGGTGATCACTTGGTAAAGAAGACCAGATTCCGTTTTCACTACGCCTTCTTGCTTCTCAAACTCAGCGCGGAAGTCATCGCCAGCTTTCTTCGCTGCTGCCGCTTTCTCAGCCGCTTGCGCTTGCATCTTGTCCGCTACGCGCTTATCCAGAGATTCTAGCGCTGCGCGAGTTTCTTCTTCATTTAGCTCAGCGTTGCCTTTAAATACATCTTCAATACCTTTAAGAACGAGGTCTTTGTTTAGGTCGATGCCGATTTCGCTTGGTTTCTCGATGCTAGTGCTTAGGTAGTTAGCAAATGAAACGCCAATTGCGTACGCCGCTTTGTCATCGTCGGTTTTAAAGTGAACTGCTTTGCCAGTTTCTGCTTGAACTTGCTCAGCTTGAGGTGCAGCTTCTTCTGCTTTTGTTTCTTCTTTCTGACAGCCTACCGCTAGCATTACTGTTGCAGCAAGTAGCGACACTTTTAAAACTGATTTCATTAAATTCTCCCAATAATGGCTTAGCCATTGGTTGTTGTGCACAATTCTTCTATGAGACTAGTGAAGACAATCGTTATACCAATATACTAGCTATATGTCTTAAGACACAAACTGGATTATTAGATGTGATGCAAAGAATTTCTCATTTATTCCTATATTTAATTGTCATCACCACGTTAAATGGTTGCTTTTTTGCCGAGTCTGAAGTGCAACGCTGGCCCCTTGAACCGCAAGGGTCGACCAGTTTTGCACTGAGCCGAGATGGCCGATTCGCGCTGCTCTATTCTCAAATAGATCACTTAATATTATGGGACCTTGAGCAAAATGAACAATTAGCCAAACTGGGCGAACTGGATGCTGATGCGAATGTGGTGTCTCATATTCGCATCTCAGACAACGGTCGTTATGCGGTGACCGCAGGCCAGATGAACTTCGCGGTCTGGGATCTTGGCTGGACACAAGCCAAAGGGCTTTGGTCGATTTCAGATGCTCTGATTCGCGATATAGACATCACCAGTAACGGCGAACAAGTGCTGCTTGGCCTTTCAAACGGTAAAGCGATTTATGTCAACTTAGTCACCGGGCGTCGTCTGGAGTTCCTTGCTCATCAAGAAAAAGTCAACAGCGTGGCTATATCTCCCAATGGCCGTTTTGCGCTAACGGGTGGCAATGACTATAAGGCCTTTCTCTGGGATACCGAGTCCGGACAGATTCTGCGAGCCTTTGAGCATGAACAACGAGTGGTAAGAGTTGCTTTACAACGCGATGGGAAACTGGCGATGAGCTCGGATGGCGGCAACCAAGCCATTATCTGGAATTTGGAGACAGGTGAAAAAGTGTCGGAGTTGAGCAGCTGGTCCCGTCAATTGATATTCTCCACCGCAAGGTTCTCTGATGACGGCTCTCAACTGGTCACTGGCAGCCCATCCGGTCGCGTGTCCGTGTGGGATACTCAGAGCGGTAAACGAGTCGATGGATTCGAAGTCGAGCCGAAAAAAGATACTCGCCCTCCTCGTGCGGTCGTGTATGATGCAGCCTTTGATGCCAAACAACGTGTAATTACTGCCACTTCCGCAGGTATCGCCCAGGCTTGGCAGTTAGAGAACGGATCATGACAGAAAAACTTATTCAGCAACTGGAAGCGCGCATTAATGACCTTGAGTGTCAGGCTGCGTTCCAAGAACAGACGATTGACGATCTGAACCAAGCGTTATCTCAGCAACAATTGCTGATTACTAAGATGCAAGATCAGATGAAATACGTGGTGGGCAAAGTAAAAAATATGGACTCATCCAATATGGAAGATCCAGCCAACGAGCCGCCACCACCACACTACTAATGTGTGGCGAGAAAGACGAAACAAAGCCCGGCAATAAGCTGGGCTTTGTTTTTGGGCTCTATTTCAAAGGCTATTCATCCGCATAGATTTTTACACTCAACTCGCCTTGAGTGTTGATACCCGCCCGGTACATGCCGGAACTGTTCATCGCAAAATGCAGTTCTCCCTCTGCATCGATAGCAATCAAACCACCTTCCCCACCCATGGCTTTTAGATCGCCCTGAATCACTGTCTCACAGGCGGTATGTACATCTTCTTTGAGATAGCGTATTCGTGCCGCCACATCTTCTGCGACGCGTTTACGAATAAAGAACTCGCCCATGCCCGTGGTAGAAACCGCAACCACACCGTTTTCAGCCACGGTTCCACAGCCGATCAACGCTGAATCACCAATCCGACCGTATTTTTTGTTCGTCACGCCACCCGTGCTGGTCGCCGCCGCTAAGTTACCATGCTGATCCAAAGCAACCGCACCGACCGTTCCGTGTTTACGATCATCAGGATAACGAGACTCAGAAAGCGCGAACTCCCCTTTCTCTCGCATCGAGATCAGCTGTTCGTAACGTCGATCAGTAAAGAAGTAATCTTGTTCGGTATATTGGTGTCCATTTTCAAAAGCGAATGTTTCGGCCCCCTCACCAACCAGCAGGACATGATTGCTCTTTTGCATCACATCTCGCGCCAGCTCAATCGGGTTTTTAATATGCCTTACGCCCGCCACCGCACCAGCAGCCAAATTACTGCCATCCATGATTGAAGCGTCCATCTCAACCATTTCATTGTGTGTTAATACTGAGCCTTTACCAGCATTGAAGTGAGGGGAATCTTCCAGCACTTTGACTGCTGCAACGACCGCATCGAGTGACGCTCCGCCGTTCGCCAATATCTGATGACCCGCTTTTGCGGCAGCTTCCAGATCCGTCAAAATAGCCTGTTGCAGTGAATCACTCATTTGTTCACGCAATATTGTGCCAGCGCCGCCGTGAATGGCGATGGAGAATGGTTTGTTCATAACGTTACCAACAACTGAATTAACTATTCAGCACTAAACATCAGATAAACAAAAAGCGCAAGTTGACGATCAACTTGCGCTTTTTCATTCAGAATTTAGAAGGTGTTAACTGCGAATTAGTGAGAACCGCAGCTACCGCCGCCACAACAGCCGCCTTCATGATCATGGTCGTGATCGTGGTCATGATCGTGACCACCACAACAACCACCACCTTGGTGGATGTGACCGTGTTCGATCTCTTCTGCAGTTGCTTCGCGAGTTGCTACAACTTCAACTTCAAACGTCAGTGTTTGACCAGCAAGCATGTGGTTACCATCAACCACTACTTCTTCGCCGTCTACTTCTGTTACTTCTACAGGGATTGGACCTTGATCAGTATCCGCTAGGAAACGCATACCTACTTCGATTTGGTCAACACCCTGGAACACTTCTGCAGGAACACGTTGAACAAGCGCGTCGTTGTGCTCGCCGTAAGCATCTTCAGGAGCTACAGTTGCAGAGAACTTGTCGCCTGCCACTTTGCCTTCAAGTTCTTTTTCAAGACCTGTGATTAGGTTGTTGTGACCGTGAAGGTAATCAAGAGGTGCTTCAGTTGTTGATTGATCAACAACAACACCGTCTTCCAACATTACTTTGTATGCAAGGCTTGCAACAACGTTCTTTTCGATTTTCATACTAACTCCAGAGAGATTAATTGACTTAACCTGAACGGGGTTAAGTACTGAGTTGATACGGTGTATTATGGGGATCTATTATCGAAGTTCAATTACTCCGGCTTAAAAATCCCGATCATTTCCTGCCCTGAGTGTTTATTTTTCTCTACAGATTGCGGTTTACGCTGCTCTGTATAATCACACTCAACGCACTCTACCAACTCAATGTTGTTCTCTATCCACCAGCGTAGGGTATCTTGCTGGCTGCACTGTGGACAACTTGCACCAGCAATAAAACGTTTTTTAATTTTCACGCTATTTCCTTATCTTGAAGCTAAGTTCAAGTACTACTTCCAATGATTGGGCGACTGATGATCGCTTTCCATTTCACGACCAAAAATTTCTTCTAGCTCTTTACGAGCTTCTTTCGCTCTTTGAGCGAGTTTCTTATCTTCACTGTGTTGAGGCAGTAAGTCTTTAAGCATAGCATTATCTAACTTGCGAAAATGTGCTTCTGCCCGCTTTGCTTGATATGGGTGCATGCCGAGTTCGACGAGCGTCTGACGACCAAGATCAAGTGCCCCTAAGAAGGTTTCACGCGAGTAGTTTTGCACTCCATGGCTCATCAGCTGGTAGGCTTCAACGCGGCTTCGAGCTCGGGCAAGTAATTTAAGCTTAGGAAAATGTGCCCGGCAGATGTCGACGATCGCCATGACTTCATCTGGCGAATCAGTACAAATCACCAAGGCTTCCGCTTTATCCGCGCCAGCTGCGCGCAACAAATCGATCTGGGTTGCATCACCATAAAACACTTTGTAGCCATACTTACGTAACAGATGAATTTGGCTGGCATCACTTTCTAATACCGTCACTTTAATTTTGTTGGCATACATCAAACGCCCAACCACCTGACCGAAACGACCAAAACCCGCGATGATTACCCGTGGACGACGGTCGACCACATTGCTGGTGACGCTTTCCTCTTCTTGGTTAAGCGTATGTGCAAACCACTTCTTTTGTCCCATCAAAATGAGCGGTGTTGTCACCATCGATAAACTGACCACGACCAACAAAAACGCGACTTGCTGTTGAGTTAAGATGCCTTCCTGGCTCGCCGCTGTGAAAATCACGAACGCAAATTCCCCGCCCTGGCTCAAAATGGCCGCCATACGGCTACGTGCTTTTGTGCGAACACGGGCAGCACGCGCCAGTGCGTACAGAACCAACCCTTTCACCGATACCAATACCACAACTGCAGCAAGGATCTCCAAAGGTTGCAGAGCCAGTAAGCCAAGGTTTACCGCCATCCCAACTGCGATGAAAAACAACCCGAGTAGCAAACCTTTAAAAGGCTCGATAGCTATCTCTAACTCATGACGATATTCACTTTCCGCCAGTAGTACACCAGCCAGAAAGGTGCCAAGCGCCATCGATAAGCCCAGCTTTTGCATCACAACCGAAATGCCCAGAACAACCAATAAAGCTGCAACGGTAAATAGCTCACGTACCCCGCTCATGACAACAAATCGAAACAGAGGACGCAGCAAGAAGTGACCGCCAATCAATAACGCAATAACGCTGCCGAGCACCGTCAATACATCTAACCAATCTCCGCCAGTTTGTCCCCCGGCTAACAGAGGCAGTATGGCCAACATCGGGATGACGGCAATATCCTGAAACAGAAGAACTGCAAAGCCTGACTGCCCGGTCTCCGTGCCATTCAGCCCTTGCTCTTCAATCACTCTCAACGCAATAGCGGTTGAAGACAGCGCCAGTCCCATCCCAATCACCAGGCTCACTTGCATGCTCAGCCCGAACAAACTGACAACACTGCCGATCACAAATGTGGTCACCACAACCTGCGCTCCACCAAGTCCTAAAATCGGCCCTCGCATCTGCCACAGTTTTTTGGGATTCAATTCGAGGCCAATTAAGAACAGCAGCAATACGACCCCGAGCTCAGCAAAGTGCAAAATTGCATCTACATCACTGATCAGCCCTAATCCCCATGGGCCAATCAAGACGCCCGCTAATAGATAGCCCAGCACCGAGCCCAAACCAAGTCGCTGGGCAAGTGGTACGGCGATAACCGCAGCGGAAAGGAACACCACACTGCTTTGAAGAAACTCACTGGTGACTGCCATGCTGAACTCCCTGTTCGTTTGCTGCGTTCCAGTCTTTCAAAGGATCGCCCAACCATCGACGATACTGCTCCGCATGGTCATAACGCTCAATATCGGAGACATTACGTGACCAATACAGAACCAGAGGTTCCAGCCAATGCATTTGACACAGTGCCGCAGTCAACTCAAATGGCTGAAGAATCTGCTCTAACGGATATTTGTTGTAGCCTTTAGTACTGAATGCTTCCTCTTTGCCGCCCGTGGTGATCACACTGCGCCAGTATTTCCCTTTCAGAGCGCAACCATCGCCGAACGCAAATCCTTTACCAAGCACACGATCCAGCCACTCTTTTAACAAAGCAGGACAGGAATACATATAAAGAGGATGATGAAATACGATCACATCATGCGCCATCAGGAGCTCATGTTCGTGGCTAATATCAATAAAGAAGTCTGGATACGCACCATACAGATCGTGCACCGTTACGTGATCAAGCGATTGAATTCTCTTTATCATCACTTGATTGGCAATGGAGTTATAGGGTTCTGGGTGTGCATAGATAACCAGAACTCTTGGGGGGCTAGACGCTGTTACAGCCAAATGGTCGTCCTTGTGGTCATTTTTATCCGTTATCAAAATGTTATACGTTTTTGTGCAGCATAATGCAATTCGTGCGCAGAGATCGACTTTTAGCGCCAATACCCCTACTATTCACCGCTAGATAACGACCTTAGTGACAAAGCAACGCGCACTGCGCAAAGTGAATGACGACTCTATGATTACCTTTTCTGATATTCAGTTACTGCGTGGCGGTAAACCTCTTTTAGATCAAGCTTCTGCGACTATCCATCCCGGAGATAAAGTCGGCTTAGTGGGCAAAAATGGCTGTGGTAAGTCCACCCTGTTTGCTTTGCTAAAAGACGAACTGTCCATTGATGCCGGCTCGTTCAGCCAACCACAGCACTGGGAACTGGCATGGGTAGCACAGGAAACCCCGGCGCTGGAACGCAGTGCATTAGAGTATGTCATTGATGGCGACCGTGAATTTCGCGGCCTTGAACAGCAACTCGAAGCGGCTGAAGAGCAAGACAACGGTACTCTGGTTGCGGAAATTCACGGCAAAATCGAAACCATTGGTGGTTACAGCATTCGCGCCCGTGCAGCAGAGTTGCTTGATGGCTTAGGGTTCAGTCAGGAGCAGATGAGCTGGAGTCTGACTCAATTTTCTGGTGGTTGGCGTATGCGCCTTAACCTGGCTCAAGCGCTGCTTTGTCGCTCAGATTTACTATTGCTCGATGAGCCAACCAACCACTTGGATTTGGATGCGGTAATGTGGCTGGAACGCTGGCTACAAAACTACCCGGGTACGCTGATTCTGATCTCGCACGACCGTGATTTTCTCGATCCTATCGTTGGTCGCATCATTCACATCGAGAACCAGCAGCTCAATGAATACACTGGCAACTACTCGTCATTCGAAAACCAGCGCGCACAAAAAATGATTCTGCAGCAAGCTATGTACCAAAAGCAGCAGAAGCAGATGTCGCACATGCAAAGCTACATCGACCGATTCCGCTACAAAGCGTCCAAAGCACGTCAGGCGCAAAGCCGTATTAAAGCACTGGAACGCATGGAGAAAGTGCTACCGGCGCAGTTCGATAACCCGTTCAGTTTTGAATTCCGTGAACCTGCCGCTTTGCCAAATCCAATCATGATGATGGATGATGTCTCGGCAGGATACGATGACAACTTAATTCTGGAGAAAATCCGCCTTAACCTAGTTCCGGGCAGCCGCATCGGTCTACTTGGTCGTAACGGCGCGGGTAAATCAACGCTGATCAAATTACTATCTGGCGAGCTCAAAGCACAAGGCGGCGACCTGACCTACTCACAAGGCGTGAAGATTGGCTACTTCGCTCAGCACCAGCTTGAAACTCTCCACCCGGAAGAAACGCCGCTGCAACACATGATGCAAATCGCGCCGGATCAAACCGAGCAACAATTGCGTGATTATCTGGGTAGTTTTGGCTTCCAGGGTGATAAAGCGCTGGAGAAGGTCGCACCATTCTCTGGCGGTGAAAAAGCACGTTTGGTGTTGGCATTGATCGTTTGGCAGAAACCAAACCTGTTACTACTCGATGAACCAACCAACCACCTAGACTTAGACATGCGTCAGGCATTGACGTTGGCGTTGCAAACGTTCGAAGGCGCAATGGTGATCGTGTCGCACGACCGTTACCTGTTACGTGCAACGACAGATGACTTGTATCTCGTTCATGACCGCCAAGTTGCGCCATTTGATGGTGACTTAAATGACTACTACAAATGGCTAACAGAGCAACAAAGAGTTGAGCGTAAAGAGGCGCAGGCATCGCAACCCGCAAAGGACACCGCCAACAGTGCCTCTGCCAAAAAAGAGCAGAAGCGCCGAGAAGCCGAATTTCGTAAACAAACGGCACCAATTCGCAAAACGCTGACACAATTAGAAAATAAAATGGATAAGTTGGGTGCAGCACTAGCAAAAGCAGAAGAGCAATTGGCGGATAACTCACTGTATGAAGCCGAAAATAAAGCTAAACTAAATGAAGTGTTAGCGCTTCAATCATCGAGCAAATCAGAGCTCGAAGAAGTTGAGATGGAATGGATGTCTGTTCAGGAAGAGTTAGAGCAGATGGAGCTAGAGTTTAATCAATGACAAATAAGCACGCAGAATACACCCTTACCTTAGAGCATCTATGGCAATTCAGTTTGCAGTTTTATGGTGTCCGGGAAGTAAAAGAAGCGTGCTTGTCATTACAAAACAACTATCACGGCAACGTGAATCTGTTACTGCTGCTCCGATGGCTCGACGAGCAGCAGCTTATCTTCCAAGAAAAAGACTGGCATTTGGTTCAAAGCTGTCTAGGCCGAAGTGAGACCTTACTACACTCTTTTCGCGACCTTCGACGCCACCTCAAATCTCAAGTCAATGATGCATTGTATCGCGAAACACTGCAGTTTGAGCTTCAGCTAGAAAAACAGCAGCAATCCGATTTAGTCGACTGCATCAACTCGCTCAGCCTGATAAAAAACGACGGTGATCCTCTCACGCTCAGATATTGCCGTCAGTTAGGCGGTGAACATTTACAACAAGCTTTTGCTATCCCAGTGCCAAATATTCACCCGCCAAAGCATCCATAAATTGCAATAAACAACGTGGAATGCTGGTTCCTTGAACTGGCTCCGGTGACAACACTCTGAATCCTGCATCTTGAAGTCATTTAGGTATAAAGTACCTATAATATTTATAAAGGATTATATTAATAAGTTCTCCCATGGATGTTGGAGGACGCATAAGAGCAGTTAGGTATGACACAATTTTTAGCAGCCGCTGGGATGAAAAACCCGCACCTCCAGACCCTTCTACCACGCTTTATTCGTAAAAAAGCGTTGTTTGCCCCTGTCTGGCAAACGCTGGATACCACGGATGGCGATTTTCTCGATATCGCCTGGAGTGAAGATCCAAACAAAGAAACCGCTCAGCATAAACCTATTTTTATCCTGTTTCACGGCTTGGAAGGCTGCTTCTACAGCCCGTATGCCAACGGACTCATGAACGCGTTTGCTCAGTCTGGCTGGCTTTCGGTGATGATGCATTTTCGCGGCTGTAGCGGAAAGCCAAACAAAAAAGCCCGCGCTTATCACTCAGGAGAAGTGACAGACGCTCGCTTTTTCCTTGAACATCTTGAAAAGCAATTTCCGGACAACCCTAAAGTCGCCATTGGTATTTCCTTAGGGGGGAATATGCTGGCAAACTACTTAGCGCAATATCAAGATAACCCGATATTGAAAGCGGCAACGATTGTGTCTGCTCCTCTCGACTTAGCGGCTTGCGCTAACCGCATTGAACAGGGTTTTTCCAAGGTTTACCGCCGCTATTTGCTTTCATCTTTAAAACGGAACGCCTTACAAAAGCACACGTTACTCCATGGTGAGCTGGCACTCTCTTACAATTCAATCAAGCGTGTCACGCGCTTACAAGAGTTCGATGATTTGATCACCGCCCCTCTGCATGGGTTTAAAGATGCTCAAGACTATTACACCCAATGCTCTGGGCTGAGCAAGTTACAACAAATCAAACTGCCGACTCTGATCATTCACGCTAAGGATGACCCATTTATGACTGATGAGGTTATCCCTAAGTTTGTACTGCCCGCCAATATTGACTATCGCCTGTATGAGCACGGCGGCCATGTTGGTTTTATCTCAGGGTCTGCATTAAAGCCGAAGTTTTGGCTCGAAGAAGCGTTGCCATCCTATTACGAGAGTATCGCTGCGGATCACCTTTCTGCTGTATCGAAACGTAAGACACAGTAGACTTGGAGACGTTGGCCTTTAGCACTCAGTTTTTTGCTGCAAAGGTCAACAAATCCTACCCACTCGTCATAAAATTTTGAGGTATTTATGATCATTCCTTGGCAAGACATTGCGCCAGAAACACTGGAAAACCTGATTCGTGAATTTGTTCTGCGTGAAGGGACAGATTACGGCACGCTGGAAGTATCTCTGCAAGATAAGATCGACCAAGTTAAATTACAGTTAGAGAAAGGCGAAGCGGTTATCGTGTATTCCGAACTGCATGAAACGGTGGATATTCAATTAAAAGCAAAGTACTAGGTTCTTTTCCCCAAGCCCTTCACACTTTACCGTACCCCACCCGATGACAAGCCGTTGTTACGTGCTATAGTGGACCATCACTTGTGCAGTAGATGCCTGCTGCACTTAAAGGAAAGTAATTTTCGACAAGGTTTGTCATGTCAGCTAAACACCCAATTATTGCAGTTACCGGCTCATCCGGAGCCGGCACGACCACTACATCTGAAGCCTTCCGTAAGATGTTCAATATGATGAACGTCAAACCAGCCTGGGTTGAAGGTGACAGCTTCCATCGCTTTACTCGCCCGGAAATGGATATAGAAATTCGTAAAGCGCGCGAGCAAGGCAGACACATCAGCTACTTTGGTCCTCAGGCCAATGACTTTCCTGGCTTGGAAAAGTTTTTCCGCCAATATGGCGAAGAAGGTACTGGCAGCATACGTCGCTATCTGCACACCTTTGATGAAGCAGTACCGTATAACCAGATGCCAGGCACTTTCACACCGTGGCAAGACCTACCAGACAACAGCGACGTACTCTTCTATGAAGGGTTGCACGGTGGCGTGGTCGATGGTGAAGTGAATGTATCGCAACATGTCGATTTTCTGATTGGCATGGTACCGATTGTGAACTTGGAGTGGATTCAAAAATTCGTCCGGGATACACGTGACCGCGGCCACTCAAGAGAGGCCGTCATGGACTCCATCGTACGCTCGATGGATGACTATCTGAATTACATTACTCCGCAGTTTTCACGTACTCATATCAACTTTCAGCGCGTGCCAACCGTGGATACATCGAACCCACTCAACGCGAAAGGCATCCCGAGTCTGGATGAAAGTTTTGTCGTCATCCGACTACGTGGGATCAAGAATGTCGACTTCCCTTACCTGTTGGCCATGATTGACGGCTCGTTTATGTCACGTCACAACACGATAGTCGTGCCGGGCGGTAAGATGAGTTTTGCAATGGAGCTGATCGTGAGGCCTATCCTACAACAACTGATAGAAACAGGAAAAATTGGCTAAAAATCTCGCTTTCGGAGTGTTTACTTTTCATACCGTGATCATGTGCACAGTTTTGCGTACAAAATAGCAACCATGGCACGATTAAAATCAAGAAATCATCCTAGAAAAAGGATACTATTTCTTACCGAAACACAAGATAGCTTGCAGCATATAAAAAGTGCTCTTATTCTAGTAAGCCTGATTCAGGCTTAGCTAAAATATGGATAGCGCAAGCGTACCCTGCAGAGGAAGTGAGATATTATGGTTCTAGGTAAACCTCAAACCGACCCGACATTAGAGTGGTTTCTTTCACACTGTCACATTCATAAGTACCCTTCAAAGAGCACGCTGATTCACGCAGGTGAAAAAGCTGAAACCTTGTACTACATCGTTAAAGGTTCTGTTGCGGTTCTTATCAAAGACGAAGAAGGTAAGGAAATGATCCTTTCTTACCTAAACCAAGGAGACTTTATTGGTGAACTTGGTCTATTCGAGGAAGACCAAGAGCGCACAGCTTGGGTTCGAGCTAAATCTCCTTGCGAAGTTGCTGAGATTTCTTTCAAGAAATTCCGTCAGCTTATCCAAGTAAACCCAGACATCCTAATGCGTCTTTCTGCGCAGATGGCTCGTCGCCTTCAAGTAACCAGCCAAAAAGTGGGTGACCTAGCGTTCCTAGACGTAACTGGTCGTATCGCTCAGACGCTTCTGAACCTTGCAAAACAACCAGACGCGATGACTCACCCAGATGGCATGCAAATCAAGATCACTCGTCAAGAAATCGGTCAAATCGTTGGCTGTTCTCGTGAGACAGTTGGTCGTATCTTGAAGATGCTAGAAGAGCAGAATCTAATCTCTGCGCACGGTAAAACTATCGTAGTTTACGGTACTCGTTAATCTAAGATTCGAGTAACGCAAATAAAGAATAAAGCCACCAATGGCAACATTGGTGGCTTTTTATTTAGATCAGGAAAACGTATTGCTAGCCGAGAAGGCCTTAACCGTTAGTGCTCTCAAAGATTTTATCAGCCGAAGCTGCAACAAAACCCGGATAAAGCTCACCATTTTCCATTGGGTAGCGTTTCGCGAATTCGTAAAAACCACCCGGAATGATCTCAGAGCCTTCAGTAAAGTAAACCGGCACTTTATCTGCCATGGTTGAAGACTGTTCTAACAGGACTTCAGGCGAGCCTTTCACTTCTCCACCCGACTCGTTAATCACAAATCCTGCTTGGCGTAAGTGATCGTTCACTTGCTTCACTTCATCATGCTGATTCAGTTGATTTACACTGACCGTGAAGTGGTTAGCGCCGTATCCATGAGCCGCCAGCCAAGACGCGTATTCACTCTCTTTTGCCAAAATCTGGTAATCTGCAAAACTGAGATCCCATAAGCGGCCGCCATGTAAAAATGCGCTATCTGCGAGTTTATCTGCATCCACTTGTGCTGCCAGTTTAGCAACAATCGCTTGTAGCTCTGGCGAACACTCTTCTACTTTAAGCTCACTGATGAACACTTTAGGCTGTTTTGGGTCTGGGTGCTCGTAGTGCTTAGCGACAAGCTTTTTGCTTTCAAATACATAGTCACCACACGCCTTGTAACCAATCGCTAAAAATGGCTTCGCCAGCGTCTCAATGCCAAGAGGCTCAACATTGAATGTGCGCAGTGCAATATGGTCGTTAATCAAAGGCTCATCTTCTTGAAGAAGTTGATGAACTTTAGCAGCAGAGGGGCAAAGACGCTGAATGTAGTCTTGCCATAAAGATTCAAATAACACATCAGGGGTCATAACGGCTCCTTGTTACGAGATGTAGGGTAAGAATGTTGGCGGCTCGTTCACAGCGCTAACGCTGTCCAGAATAATGAACGAGCAGCCTAACCTGTGATGAAGTATCAGTCAGTCGTACACTCATTTTTAATTATTTTCATGCCGACCTCATTAAGACTCCATACTTTAATGATGCATCGGCAATCCGAGCCACGAAGTACCGCCGTGGCTCTATTGCTGAAACTTAAAGTTCTACACCTGGGCTCAATGTCGCAGGAAGCAGTGTTTCGCCACCTTCCATTGATGCCATTGGGTAAGCACAGTAGTCAGCCGCGTAGTATGCGCTTGGACGAAGGTTACCAGATGCACCAGGACCACCAAACGGCGCGTCACCACTTGCACCAGTCAACTGACGGTTGCGGTTTACGATACCTGCGCGGATGTGGTCAACAAAGTATTCCCACTCTTGGTCGTCGGTTGAAACCAAACCTGCTGAAAGACCAAAGCGAGTATCATTCGCCAGTTCCACTGCTTTTTCCAAGCCTTCGTAACGTACAACTTGCAGCAGTGGGCCGAAGTATTCTTCATCTGGCAACTCAGCGATATTCGTCACATCAATGATGCCCGGAGAAACAAACGCCGCTTCACCCGCTTTCGCTTCGATTAGGCTCTCTCCACCCAGTGACTGTAGGTTAGCTTGCGCATCAAGAATGAACTTCGCCGCTGCCACAGAAATTTGTGGTCCCATAAACGGTGCTGGTTCTGCAAATGGTTGGTCTACGCGAATCTTATTCGTCGCTTCAACCAATTTAGTAATCAATGCATCACCTTTTTCACCAAACGGTACGTACAGGCGACGTGCACAGGTACAACGCTGGCCAGCACTGATGAATGCAGATTGAATGATGGTGTAAACCGTTGCGTCTAGATCACCGTAGTTATCAGAGATAACCATTGGGTTGCTACCGCCCATTTCTAGCGCTAACATTTTGCCAGGTTGACCTGCAAATTGGCGGTGCAGAATGTGGCCAGTGTTTGCACTACCGGTAAATAGGACACCGTCGATGCCTTTCGCATCCGCTAGGGCAATACCAGTCTCTTTCGCACCTTGAACCAGGTTAATCACACCTTTAGGCAGACCTGCTTCTTCCCACAGTTTCATCGCCAGCTCGCCAGTCCAAGGCGTTTGCTCTGATGGCTTGAATACCACTGTATTACCAGCTAAAAGAGCAGGAACAATGTGGCCGTTTGGCAGGTGACCTGGGAAGTTGTAAGGGCCAAATACCGCCATCACGCCCAAAGGACGGTGACGCAGAACGATTTGGTTACCCGCCGCTTCACGCGTTGCTTCACCAGTACGCTCATGGTAAGCGCGGATTGAAATTGCGATCTTACCTGCCATTGCTGCCGCTTCTGTGCGGGTTTCCCAAATTGGTTTACCCGTTTCTTTCGCTATCACTTCAGCAATTTTTTCGCTGTTTTCTTTCACTTTTTCTGCAAACGCCAGCACGATGGCTTCGCGCTCTGCAAATGGACGATTTTTCCAGTCAACAAAAGCAGCACGAGCCGCCGTTACAGCTTGATTTACTTGCTCAGCCGTCGCACCTTTGCCGTGCCAAATCACTTCCTGATTGTATGGAGACAGTGACGTAAACTCTTCACCCTGACCCTGTACCCATTCACCTGCAATCCAATGTGTCATTGTTACTATCCTTAAATTTTGTCGTCTGTTACTGCGGTAGAAGGCGAACGAAGTCCCCTTCCTCGACTAAAAGTGCGTCGGCAAGTTCTGGTGCTAGTACAACACTCTGTGTTTCAGGGTCATACGCTGCTTTTGCTGCTGCGGCACGGAAGTTCTCGAATGATGCGTTACACATCAGGAAGTCTTGCGTGCTGTTATGCGCTGCGATTTTTACGCGAGCACGGAACGAATGGCGCACAGATTCAACATTGCGCAGATCGCACTCTACCGTTGGACCTGCATCGAAAATGTCGACGTAGCCACGGTTAGTAAATCCTTCACGCTCCAGAAGTTTGAGTGCCGGACGCGTTTTGTCATGCACCTGGCCAATCACCGCTTGTGCTTCTGGGCTGAGTAAGTTGATGTAGATTGGCAGCTTAGGCATTAAGTCCGCGATAAAGCCTTTCTTACCAATACCTGTCAGGTAGTCCGCAAGAGTGAAGTCAATCGAGAAGAAGTGTTCTTGTAACCACTGCCAGAATGGAGAATTACCATTTGCATCAGAGACACCACGCATCTCAGCAAAAATGGTTTCAGAGAAACGCTCTGGGTGCTCTGCCATCATTAAGAAACGGCATTTAGACATCAGGCGACCATTCAGACCCTGGCGGAATTTCTCACGCAAGAAAAGAGTACAGATTTCGCTGTTACCCGTGTAGTTATTACCAAACGTCAGCAACTTCACTACATTATTCACGCCTAACTTAGGCGATGAGTGAACGACTTTACTGATGTGGTAAGAGTAGAAAGGTACATCCCAACCAATAGATGCTTCGATTCCGGTCGTACCTGCAACTTCACCCGTTTCAGAGTCAAAGCCGACCATTAGGTAGCCTTCATCACCCGGCTCATTTACGTCCGGTTTGCTAAAGCTGTACTCTGAATGTTTGATTCGATTGGTTAACAGTTCTTCGTTAACCGGTAGAGATGTAAATCCGTGACCAGACTCAACCGCACAAGTGTGCAGCGAATCATAATCCGACATCGCGATAGGGCGAACTACTAGCATCAATACTCCCTCCAGATGCAAGAAAATCCTAATAAACCTTAACCAGGGATAAGAAAGTCGTAACAACTTCAACTTTCATTTCGTTACTAAAGCCTTGAGTCGGTGCTGACTGGCTTAAATTATCCCGAGTTGAGGTTATTTATATTTTAGGAAAAACTCCCCCGTCAGAAATCCTTAACGGGGGTAAATACGTTGACGTTTATTCTGTTGTATCGCTTACACTAAAGTCGCGATCGCTTTATCCAGTTTCGCCAAACCTTCTTCAATTTCTTCTTGTGTAATAACCAGTGATGGTGTGAAACGCACGACGTTCGCGCCCGCAATCAGTACCAACAGGCCTTCTTTACCCGCAGCGACCAATACATCACGTGCGCGACCTTTCCATTCTTCGTTCAGTGCTGCACCTAGTAATAGGCCTTTACCACGAACTTCTGAGAAGATGTTGTATTTTGCGTTGATTGCTTCCAAGCCTTCACGGAACATTGCTTCACGCTCAAGAACGCCAGCCAATGTTTCAGGCTTAGTGACTTCGTTTACCACCGCTTCGGCTACTGCACATGCCAGTGGGTTACCACCGTAGGTTGAACCGTGAGTACCAACTTTAAGGTGCTCAGCCAGTTTTGCCGTTGTTAGCATTGCGCCGATAGGGAAACCGCCACCTAGAGATTTCGCTGTGCTTAGAATATCTGGTGTGATGCCAAGGCCTTGGTACGCGTAGAAATGACCTGTACGGCCGTTACCTGTTTGAACTTCATCAAAAATCAATAGTGCGTTGTGCTTGTCACACAGCTCACGTACTGCTTGAGCAAATTCTGGTGTTGGTGGCACGATACCGCCTTCACCTTGTAGTGGTTCCATCATCACTGCACAGGTACGGTCTGAAATGTGCGCCTGAAGCGCTTCAATGTCGTTGTATGGTAGGTGTGTTACGTCACCTGGCTTAGGACCAAAACCATCAGAGTAAGCTTCCTGACCGCCCACCGTTACCGTAAAGAACGTACGGCCGTGGAAGCCTTGTTTGAATGCGATGATTTCTGATTTTTCAGGACCATGTACATCGGCAGCGTAACGACGAGCCAGTTTTAGTGCCGCTTCGTTCGCTTCTGCGCCAGAGTTAGCAAAGAAAACACGCTCAGCAAAGCTCAATTCTGTCAGCGTTTTAGCCAGACGAAGAGCAGGCTCGTTAGTCATTACGTTACTTAGGTGCCAAAGCTTCTTGCCTTGCTCAGTTAACGCCTCTACCATCGCAGGGTGACAATGACCCAGACAGCTCACCGCAATACCACCAGCAAAGTCGATGTATTCATTACCTTCCTGATCCCAGATACGTGAACCTTCACCTTTCACCGGGATCATTTCCATTGGGTTATAACAAGGTACCATCACCTCATCGAATAAACCGCGCTCTACTTTAATTTCCGTTGTCATCGCACATTCCTTCTTAATACCGCATGCTTAGCAGATAAGCGAACTTAATCGGTTCCCTTTACCAGCAAATAATGTTTTGCATTTAAGCTATCGCGGCATTGTATTTACATTCAATTAACCATTTCAATAGTGATTTATTCTTTTTACATTGGCTCAAAACTGCCAATAATCACCACTCGTGATTATTTATGCATGAAGAAACAAAAATAGCGAAGATTTTTTTTATAAAAGGCTGGTAATACAGGAGCTAGAAGGGGAAAAAAGAAATGAATAAGGCGAGGCAGAATAGTGAAACGCATAGTTTTGCAATCCACTCATACCGCCTAAAAGATGAATTATTTGTTAAGAAAAGTGATCAAGATCAGATCAGTTCACGCGCTAGAAAGTTTGCCAGCAGTTCATGGCCCTGTTCTGTTTTGATAGATTCAGGATGAAATTGCACCGCATCAATGGGCAGAGTCTTGTGTTGGTAGCCCATGATTTCATCCATACTGCCGTCTGGCAGTTCTGTCCAGGCGGTCAATTCAAACACATCAGGCAATGTTCCATTCTCAACCACAAGAGAGTGGTAGCGCGTCACAGTAAGAGGATTATTGAGGTTTTTAAACACACTGCGGCCATTGTGACGTACCGGAGAGGTTTTGCCATGCATCACCTGTCGCGCACGTACCACGTTTCCACCAAAGGCCTGAGCAATGGCTTGATGCCCCAAACAGACACCCAGAATTGGCAGCTTACCAGCAAAGTGCTTAATCGCTTGTAACGAAATCCCTGCTTCGTTTGGCGTACAAGGACCAGGAGAGATGACTAAGTGAGTCGGATTAAGTGCTTCAATTCCCTGAATATCTATTTCGTCATTGCGCACTACCTTTACCTCTGCGCCAAGTTCGCAAAAATACTGATAAAGGTTATAAGTGAAAGAGTCGTAGTTATCGATGATCAACAACATAAGGTGTCGCTTGCTCCCAATCCGTTTGGCATTACCGTCTCAACCACACTTTTGTGATATATGGAGGGCGGTATTTTGCAACACCAAACCAGAAAGGCAAGTTTTTACTGAATAAAAAGCCCGTATATACGCACACGCGAAGTCTATTCACGGTCAACAGATCAAAAAAAGCTCCGCATTACGGAGCTTTTTAGAAGACTGTGTACTTAACGCTATGACTATGGACGAGTCACAAAACCTACCGCTGCGTAAGCTTTCTTCAACGTCTCTGCTGCACGAGCCGATGCTTTTTCTGCACCTTGCTTCATCACTTCATCCATATAAGCACGATCGGCACGAATACGGTGGTATTCAGCCTGAATTGGCTCAAGCATAGCCACAACCGCTTCACCAACGTCTTTCTTGAACGGACCGTACATTTCTACACCTTTGTACTTCGCTTCGATTTCTTCAAAGCTCATACCTGTCGCCGCTGAGTACAAACCCATTAGGTTTGCGATACCCGCTTTACTCTCAATATCATGACGAATGCTTGGTGGTGTTTCTGTGTCTGTTTGCGCTTTGTTGATCTTCTTAATGATCGACTTAGGCTCTTCAAGCAGCGTGATAACGTTCTTACGGTTATCATCTGATTTAGACATCTTCTTCGTCGCGTCCTGAAGGCTCATTACGCGCGCATTTACCGTCGGGATATATGGCTCAGGAACCGTAAAGATTGGGCTCTCTGGCGAATAGATGTTGTTGAAACGCGTTGCAATATCACGTGCTAGCTCAAGGTGCTGCTTCTGGTCGCTGCCTACTGGCACCTGATGTGCGCCATAAAGCAGAATATCTGCTGCCATAAGCACTGGGTAATCAAACAAACCAACATTCACATCGTTCGCGTAGCGAGCTGATTTGTCTTTAAACTGAGTCATACGGCTCAGCTCACCCATCTGAGTGTAACAGTTAAGAAGCCAACCTAGTTGAGCATGCTCTGGTACGTGTGACTGAACGAATAGCGTGCTCTTCTTAGGGTCAACACCCACAGCCAGACAGATCGCCAGTGCATCCAGAGTTGCTTCATGTAGCGCTTTAGGGTCCTGACGAACCGTAATCGCATGAAGGTCTACTACACAATATTGGCAATCATAATCGTCTTGCATCTGGTGCCATTGACGTAGAGCACCCAAGTAGTTACCGATACTTAGTTCACCTGAAGGTTGAACACCACTCAATACAATGGGTTTGCTCATTAGAATGATTCCTTTGACTTCTTAATCTAATTAAATGAAAAACCGCGCACTTTTTGATGCACGGTTAGCTCAGTGTACTCATTAACAAGTATTTTGGAAGATTTTTTGTCGCGCTTATGCAGAAACGGCGACAACTTCCAATAATTCCGACATCTTGTCTGCGACAAAGTCCGGATTTGATGCAGAAATTGGCTCACCATGGTTGTAACCGTAAGTTAAACCAAATGAGGTACAGCCTGCGTTTTTCGCGGCAAGGATGTCGTTTTTCGAATCTCCTACCATTAACATTTCGCCCGGTTGAATCTTATGTTTTTCCATCAACCAGTTCAGTGCCACTGGGTTTGGTTTTTTCTCAGGGAAAGCATCACCGCCCAACACATCGACAAAGTAATCGGCAATGCCATGTTGCTCCAGGATATGCGGTACAAACTTAGAAGGTTTGTTCGTAACGACTGCAAGGGTAAAACCCGCCTGGTGCAACTCTGCCAGTGTCTCTTTTACTGTTGGGTAAAGGTGACTCAGTTTATGACCGCTCTGCTCGTAAAACTCATCAAACAGTTCTCGCGCTTCTGCACGTAGCTCTTCACTAAGTTCAGGGTTGATGGTCAGACTTTGACTCAAAGAGCGACCAATGAGTACATCTGCGCCATTCCCGACATAGTCACGAACTTGCTCTATTGATACCGATGGGTAACCAAGAGCCTGAACAGCCTGGTCTGCCGCGATGGCCAAATCGGGTACGCTATCAAGCAATGTACCGTCTAGGTCAAAGGCGATGAATTTTATAGATTGTTGAGTCATAACTTCCCTACGCATGAGCTAAAAATAACAAAGGATGGTTGCCCATCCTGAGTTTTGGTCATTGTCACTGACCTTTAAAATTGGTTCTACGCCTATTTTGAGGCTAGTCGCTGACGCACCGCTTCAAACAAACAGATGCCAGACGCAACCGACACATTCAGGCTTGATACACTACCTGCCATTGGGATTTTAATCAAATCATCGCAGGTTTCACGTGTCAAGCGGCGCATACCATCGCCTTCCGCGCCCATTACAATTGCCAGAGGCCCTGTCAGTTTCGCTTGGTAAATATCGTGTGTCGCTTCACCAGCAGTACCAACAAACCAGATGCCTTGCTCTTGCAGCGTACGCATCGTGCGAGCTAGGTTAGTTACACGAATCAGTGGCACCACTTCAGCTGCGCCACACGCGACCTTACTTACTGTCGCGTTCATCGGTGCCGAGCGATCTTTTGGCACTATAATAGCTGCTACGCCAGCAGCATCCGCATTACGCAGACACGCACCAAGATTGTGTGGATCAGTCACACCATCCAGCACAAGTAAAAGCGGTGATTCATGTTGCGCCAGAATCGCATCAATGTCATTTTCATTCAGCTGCTTTGCCGCTTTTACGCGTGCGATGATGCCTTGGTGGTTCGCACCTTGTGCTTTATCGTCCAAGGTCTTACGTGTCATTTGCTGAATGGAAACGCCACATACCTGTAAATCGTTCAGGATTGGCATTAAACGATCATCTTGGCGCCCTTTTAGCACGTACGCTTCGATAAATCGTTCTGGTTCACGTTCCAATACCGCTTTCACGGCATGAATACCGTAAATAAAATCGTTACTCATTATTTAACCTGTTGTTCTGATGACACCAATCGGAATCAATCTCATAAGTTGGTATCAGTGCCTTAGCCAGTCCAGCAACCACCAGACTGGCTATTCAGCCTACGACTCGTCTTGTTTCGAGCGTTTGGTTTTCTTTGGCTTACTGTGTGGCTTTTTCTTACTCGCTTTTCTTACTTTAGGCTTCTTTTTGCCTTCCGTTTCACCATTCCTAGTACCGCGCTTAGGACCATTGCGCTGGCCTCCTGCTGCACTTTCTTCCGGGCGTTTGGTCGGTTCAATTGCAGGAACGGCACGCACCGCACCACCTTCTTTCGATGAGGAACGTGTCGCTGCGCGTTTTTTCTCTTTCGCTTTACGTTTTGCTTCTGCCGCGCGCTTCTTCGCGGTCTTACCTTCGCCGCGTAGCTTACGACTTGTTTCGACCAATTCAAAGTCAATTTGTTTATCATTTAAGTTTACGGCTAACACTTTGACTTTTACCGCGTCACCTAAGCGATAGATATTGCCGAAGCTTTCACCGATAAGTCTTTGACCAATCGGATCAAACTGGTAGTAGTCATTTGCCAAGGTCGAAATGTGCACTAAACCATCAATATGCAGATCGGTTAGACGAACAAAGAAACCAAAACTGGTCACGTTAGCGATCACACCGTCTAACTCATCCCCAACATGGTCTTGCATGTACTCACATTTCAGCCAGTCGGCGACGTCGCGAGTTGCATCATCGGCTCGACGCTCAGTCATGGAGCATTGTTCACCATAGAAGTCCATGTCATCAAACGAGTAATGGTAGCCACCGGTTGGTGTCCAGCGATCTTGATTTCGGCCTTCGTGTTTGGCAATCAGATACTTGATAGCTCGGTGCAACAGCAAATCCGGGTAACGACGAATTGGCGAGGTGAAGTGAGCATATCGCTGTAGCGCCAGACCAAAGTGACCTGCATTGTCAGCGTTATACACCGCTTGTTTCATCGAGCGCAGCAACATGGTTTGAATCAACTCTTGATCTGGGCGATCGCCAACCTGGCTCATCAGATGCGCGTAATCGGTTGGTGATGGCTCCAGACCACCGCCAAGCTCTAAGCCAAGCTCAGCAAGGAAGTCACGGAAGCCCATCAGGCGTTCTTCCCCTGGCGTTTCATGGATACGGTATAGCGCAGGCTCTTTGGCTTTTTCCACCAGTGATGCCGACGCAATGTTCGCCATGATCATGCACTCTTCGATCAGTTTGTGAGCATCGTTACGTTCCACAGGTTCAATGCTTTCAATCTTGCGCTCAGCATTGAAGATGAACTTGGTTTCGACGGTTTCGAATTCAATCGCACCACGCTGCTCACGAGCTCCTTTCAGCACTTTGTACATGCTGTGCAGTTCTTCAAGATGCGGAACCAGCTCTTTGTAACGCTCACGTAGTTCTTCATCACCTTCCAAAATATGATGCACTTTGGTGTAAGTCAGACGAGCATGTGAGTTCATCACCGCTTCATAATGCTTGTAACCAGACAGCTTACCCGTTTCTGAAATAGTCATCTCACACACCATACACAAGCGATCCACTTGTGGGTTCAGCGAGCATAGACCATTAGAAAGCACTTCCGGCAACATTGGGACAACCTGAGATGGGAAGTAGACGGAGTTACCACGATTGATCGCTTCTTTGTCCAAAGCCGAATCCGGACGCACGTAGTAACTTACGTCAGCAATGGCAACCCAAAGACGCCAGCCACCGCTTTTCTTCTTCTCACAGAAAACCGCATCATCGAAGTCACGCGCGTCTTCACCATCAATCGTGACGAGTGGCAACTCGCGCAGATCAACACGACCTTCTTTAGCTTCTTCCGGAACTTCTTCCGTTAGGTTAGCGACTTGCTGATCAACACTTTCAGGCCACTCATGAGGAATTTGATGGGTACGAATCGCAATTTGAGTTTCCATACCCGGCGCCATGTTTTCGCCCAGAACTTCAACCACTTTGCCCATCATGCCGCGCGAACGTGAACCACGGTCGGTGATTTCAATCACCACGACGTTACCCATACGGGCACCCGCTTTGTGTTCATTCGGGATCAGAATATCCTGACTGATGCGCGAGTCATCAGGCACAACATACGAGTAACCGTATTCAAGGAAAAAGCGTCCGACGATTTGATCATTGCGCTCTTCAAGCACACGTACTAAGCGACCTTCACGTCGACCACGTTTGCTGTTGTCAGTTGGCTGAACCAGCACATAATCGCCATGAATAATGTTCTTCATCTGATGGTGTGGAAGTACAATATCATTATCCTTGCCGACACTGCCTTCTGGACGCACCCAGCCGTGACCGTCTTTATGGCCGATCACGTAACCTTTCACCATTTCCAGCTTTTCAGGTAATGCGTAGCACTGACGACGAGTGAACACTAGCTGACCATCTCGTTCCATCGCACGTAAACGACGACGCAACCCTTCGTATTGCTCTTCGCCTTCTAGCTTTAGCGCTTCAAACAGGTCATTGCGGTTCATTGGAACGCCTGCTTGGGTTAAGAACTCGATAATGAACTCTCGGCTTGGAATTGGATTTTCGTAATTCTGGGATTCACGATCTGCGAATGGATCGTTTGGAATATTGTCTGACATAGGCACGCCTATCTAGCAAGGAAGGTATAGAGCTAGTATATCCGAGTCTCTCGATAAGCTACAGAATTGCTTTGAAAAAAGAACGATCGAGATCGGCACTAAACAGACAAGATAGTTTATGGACGCTCTAATAAGATCAAAAGCTCAGAATTGTCCCTGAGTAACTCTTCAATCGTGCAGTAATCCAATTCCGCTAAGAAAGCGCTTTTGGCTTTCGCTAACTTATCTTTCAGTCGACAGGCTGGCGTGATGTGACAAAAATCTGCGCTGCAGTTCACCAAATCTAACGGTTCCAAATCACGGACAACGCCACCAACCGTGATCTCAGCAGCAGGCTTCATCAGACGGATACCGCCATTTTTGCCACGTACAGTCTGTACATATCCCAATTGACCAAGTCGGTTAATCACCTTAACCATATGGTTACGTGATACACCAAATAAATCAGTCACTTCAGTGATATTTGTCAACTCATCCTTTGGCAATGAAGCCAGATAGATCAAGGTTCTCAGCGCGTAATCGGTGAAGCTGGTTAACTGCATATTGCTATCCTCTCTAATAGGAAAAGTGTAAATCTTTTCTTGATTGAAAGATACATTTGAGATACAACTTTAAACATGCATTATAAATACAACTTAAATTAGGAAGCCCCATGCTCAGCAATCAGACCATTGAAATCGTAAAAGCAACCGCACCACTTATCGCCGAAACAGGACCAAAACTGACCGCACATTTTTATGATCGTATGTTTACTCACAACCCTGAGTTAAAAGACATTTTTAACATGAGCAACCAGCGCAATGGTGATCAGCGTGAAGCGTTATTTAATGCTATCTGTGCATACGCGGCGAATATTGAAAATTTACCGGCTCTGCTTGGTGCGGTAGAAAAAATTGCGCATAAACACACCAGCTTTTTGATCACAGCGGACCAATATCAAATTGTCGGTTCACATCTATTAGCGACCATTGACGAACTATTCAATCCGGGTCAGGAAGTATTGGATGCATGGGCAGAAGCTTATGGCGTGCTAGCCAATGTGTTCATTCAAAGAGAAGAGCAAATTTATCAGGCGAATGAAGCCTTGGAAGGTGGCTGGCGTGGATTACGTGAATTCGAACTTGTCACGAAACAAGCAGAAAGCGAACACATCTGCAGTTTTGTGTTTAAACCAACAGATGGTCTTAACGTCGCAGCCTATAAACCAGGGCAATATGTGGGTATCTACATCAACAGCGATAAGTTTGATAACCAAGAGATCCGCCAATACAGCCTCTCTTCTGCGGCACAAGAGAACACGTACCGCATCTCGGTTAAACGTGAACAAGACGGTAAGGTATCCAACTATCTGCACGATGAGCTTAACGTTGGTGATAAAGTAAAACTGGTCGCTCCGGCGGGTGACTTCTTCATGGACGTAGAATCGGACACTCCTGTCGTACTGCTCTCTGCTGGCGTAGGCTTAACGCCGACACTTTCTATGCTGGAGAGCTTGTCTGCGCATCAGGCGCCAGTAACTTGGGTACACGCGACGGAAAATGGTCAACAGCATGCCTTTAAGCAGCATGTGAACCAAATTGTCAGCTCACAAGATAACGTCAATGCGCTTGTCTGGTATAACCAACCGACAGCCGAAGATAAACTTGGTGAAGATTACCACTTCACTGGTTTCGTCAACCTGAAGGAAATTGAAGCTGCGCTTAAGCAAACCAATGTTCAGATTTATTTCTGCGGTCCTGTTGGGTTTATGCAGTATGTCGCCAAGCAGCTGATCGATCTTGGCGTTCCGCAAGAACAGTTCCATTACGAGTGCTTTGGTCCACACAAAGTCATTTAAGACCAAAAACCAAACCATATAAAAACAACAAAGCCCACATCAGTGGGCTTTGTTGTATGTATTCAATCGTGAGCAATTTTACCAGAAAGTATCTCGCCGCTTAGCTCGAGCGATAATATTTTCAGGCATACGCTGCTCAAGGCCATTTCGTAAAATAGTAATCCGTTTGTGCTGGCGTTTATCGGCCGTTACCGAGTTATACAACCAGCGGTAAGCATCTTCATAGTCCAGAGGGCTGCCGTAATCACGCAGGAGCAACTCCGCAAGTTGAATGCGTGCATTGAGGTTCCCCATGGATGCCGCTTCGCGCAGATAAGGGATCGCTCGCTCTTTGTCCTGCTGAACCAGAGTACCAAGAGAGTAATAGCGCCCTATTTGTTCTAGCGCGGCTGGTAATCCTTGCTGGGCGGCATTCTCCATATAGTAGAGCCCAAGTTCCACATCTTGTTCAACACAGACACCCCAAGCCAGCATATCGCCATACAAAAACTCATACGCAGGCAGGCTAATTCGAGTCGCGCGAGCAACAATGTCTTCCACCAACTGGCAGTTGTCAGCGCGCACACGCTGTAAGTGCTTATTCTGCTCAATAAGCGTTATCAGTTCTGCTTCGGTGTAAATGGGAACAGGCGCTCCAACATCAGAGGCACTTGCCCGAGATGCAACCGTCGCCAGCATCAGTAACAGTGAAGCAGCCACTGTTCGTAACTTCATAAACGTACTCTTCAAGGTGTCTGAGAAACAAAAAATCGCCAAAGGTTCTGCTCTGCTTGATAAGATTATCGGCAAACCTGCCCTGAGCTTTAGACAATTTTTGCCCCTCACCACCGAGAGACGGCAACAAGTTGCCACATTGAGACGCGTGTTCCACAACCGCAGCATTCCATTGCACAAAAGTATCAGACACAAAAAAGCCGACCTTAAGGTCGGCTTTCAAAATCTCTAACGAGTCGTCATTAAGATTCGAATGGGTGAACCTTGATGATAGTTTCGTTACGGTCAGGACCAGTTGAGACGATGTCTACTGGCACGCCTGTTAGCTCTTCGATACGCTTGATGTAGTCCAGAGCCGCTTTTGGCAGGTCTTCTAGTGCTTTAGCACCGAATGTGTTTTCAGACCAACCTGGCATTGTTTCGTAGATTGGCGTCGCTTTTTCAAATGCTTCAGCAGCCATTGGCGAAACTTCTAGTACAGAGCCATCTTCCATCTTGTAACCAGTACAGATTTTTAGCTCTTCTAGGCCATCTAGTACGTCTAGTTTGGTTAGACAGAAACCAGAGATAGAGTTGATTTGGATAGCACGACGCATTGCAACAGCATCAAACCAACCAGTACGACGTAAACGACCAGTTGTTGCACCAAACTCATGACCTACAGTACCTAGGTGCTTACCGATTGGGTCTTGCTTGTCTAGACCGTCGTATAATTCAGTCGGGAATGGACCAGAACCTACACGCGTACAGTAAGCTTTCGCGATACCAAGGATGTAACCAATGTGACGAGGACCAAAACCAGAACCTGCAGCAACACCACCAGCAGTCGTGTTAGAAGAAGTTACGTATGGGTATGTGCCATGGTCGATATCTAGTAGCGTACCTTGAGCACCTTCAAACATGATCTTGTCGCCGCGTTTACGAGCAGAGTCTAGCTCGTCAGTTACGTCGATAACCATTGAAGTTAGTAGCTCAGCGTAGCCTTTCGCTTCTTCCAGTACCGCTTCGTAGCTTACTGGTTCCGCTTTGTAGAAGTTTACTAGCTGGAAGTTGTGGTATTCCATAACTTCTTTTAGCTTCTCAGCAAATGCTTCCATATCGAATAGGTCGCCAACGCGTAGACCGCGACGAGCAACTTTATCTTCGTATGCTGGACCGATACCACGACCTGTTGTACCGATAGCTTTTTTACCGCGAGCGATTTCGCGAGCTTGGTCCATTGCAATATGGTATGGAAGAATTAGAGGACATGCTTCAGAAATGAAAAGACGTTCGCGTACTGGAATACCGCGCTCTTCAAGAGGTTTCATTTCTTTAAGTAGAGCTTCAGGTGATAGTACTACACCGTTACCGATAACACATTTTACGTTATCGCGAAGGATACCTGATGGAATTAAGTGAAGAACGGTTTTTTCACCGTCAATTACGAGAGTGTGGCCTGCATTGTGACCGCCTTGGTAGCGTACCACGTACTTTGCATCTTCAGTTAAAAGGTCTACGATTTTACCTTTACCTTCGTCACCCCATTGGGTGCCTAGAACGACTACGTTATTTCCCATCTTTCCAAGTCTGATTGCTAGTTAAAAATGGATTCTAGCACCGAATCGGACTTCTTGCAGTCATTTTTTGTTCACAGACTTAGAGCCGCAACGTAATCGAGCATTTCAGAAGCAACATATCACTGATAATATTTAGCTTTATAAATTGGTTTAGGAAGCTTTATGTCTGAGTCGATATGGCTGGCTGTAGGGCTAGTATTAATTGTTGAAGGGATTGGTCCGCTGGTAGCGCCGAATGGCTGGCGAAATATGGTCGCCCAACTCAGTGAGCAACCCAACAATCAGCTGCGTCGTATTGGCGGCTGTCTGGTTGTTGCTGGCGCTGTCATTGCTATCATGATGAGTTAACGACTCTCACCTTACATAACTACTAGATACAAAAAAGGCTCCTGATGGAGCCTTTTGAATACTAGAGGGAAGCTTTATTCAGCTTTTACACCTTTAGAATTATTCATGTACTGGAAGAAGTCACTCTTCGGATCCAGAACAAGGATATCGTTCTTAGAGCTGAACGACTTCTCGTAGGCTCTTAGTGAACGTAGGAAGCTGAAGAACTCAGGATCCTTGTTGTAAGCATTAGAGTAAATCTTCGCTGCTTCTGCATCCGCTCCACCTCGTGTAACACGAGCTGTTTTGTCGGCTTCAGCCAGAATTGTCGCAACTTCAAGCTCAGCTTGAGCACGGATAACTTCCGCTTTCTCACGGCCTTGAGAACGGTGTTTACGAGCTACCGACTCACGCTCTGCGCGCATACGACGGTAGATAGATTCACTGATCTCATCTGGCAGGTTGATTTTCTTCATTCGGAAATCAACTACGCGCACACCTAAGTCTTTCATCGCGCTTTCACGTGTGTCTTTCAACACGTTAGACATGATTAAGTCACGCTCACCATCGATTTCTAGTGCTTCACGAGCAGCTTCCGTCGTAACTTCATCACTGCTTGCATCTTCCGGTAGAACGTCGTTATTACGTGGGCCAGAAACGATTTGCTTGATTTCACGAGCACCGATTTCAGAACGAAGCACGTCAGTCACTTTACGTTCAAGAAGAGCTTCTGCCGTTAGCGAGTTACCGCCACCTGTTGCCAGGTAGTAACGTCCAAAATCTTCAATACGCCACTTCACGTAGGTATCAATGATAACGTCTTTTTTCTCAGACGTTACAAAACGGTCAGCACGGCCGTCCATTGTTTGGATACGTGCATCCAGAGTCTTCACACGATCAAACAATGGCATTTTGAAATGCAGACCCGGCTCGTAAATTCGAGTGATGTCGTTGTTGTCTTTCAGAACACGACCAAATCGAACGACGATACCGCGCTCACCTTCAGGAATCACAAACAGAGACATCAGCATCAATGCCAGTGCGATTACCAATACAGGGATCATTAACTTACGCATTCTTAGTATCTCCCTTGACGTGAACCAGTTGAACGAGACTGCGTGTTCGAGGTGTCTTCTTGTGTACGCTCAGACTCTAGTTGAATTTGATCGTAGGTTGAAGAAGACTTCGACTTACGTTTGGTGTCAGTTTGACCTTCTTGACCCGACAATTTATCAATCGGTAGGTAAAGCAGGTTACCGCTTGATTCAGAGTCAATCAGCACTTTAGAAGTACTTGTGTAAACTTCTTCCATCGCGTCGATGTACAGACGGTCACGAGTTACACCTGGAGCTGCTTGGTATTCTGGAAGTAGCTGTTCAAACTGTGCAACCTGACCAAGAGCTTCATTGGTAACACGTTCGCTGTAACCTTGCGCTTCTTTCTTCAAACGCTCAGCACGACCCGTTGCTTTTGGCAGAATCTCGTTTTTGTAAGCTTCTGCTTCACGGATGAAACGCTCTTCATCCTCTCGCGCTGCAATCGCGTCATCAAACGCATCTTTAACCTGCTCTGGCGGACGTGCAGACTGGAAGTTCACATCAACAAGCACAAGACCCATATCATAGCTATCCATGATTTGGTTCAGTGTCTCTTGAGTTGTTTGACGAATTTGCTGACGACCACTGGTTAGAATGCTATCCATCAGTGAGTCACCAATTACCGCACGTAGAGCAGAGTCCGTTGCCTGACGTAAACTGTCGTCAGCATTGGTTACTCGGTATAGGTATTTGTATGGGTCAGTAACGCGATACTGAACGTCCATGCCTACCGTCACAACGTTTTCATCTTTAGTCAGCATTAGACCAGATGCACGAAGTGAACGAATCGCCTGTACGTTAACCGCTTCATACTCATCAATAAAGCGAGGACGCCAGTTCAGACCTGGCTCTACGATACGATCGTATTTACCTAAACGCAGTACTACACCACGCTCTGCTTCACCGATGGTGTAAAAACCAGCGAAGAACCAAACAGCAACAGCAATCAGTGCAATCACACCAAAGCCAATTGCGCTGCCACCACCGCCGAGTGGAGAACCACCGCCGCCTTTTTTACCAAATTTGCCGCCCAGCTTCTGACTCAGTTTATTGAACACTTCATCTAAATCTGGCGGACCTTGATCTCGGCCACCAGGACGCTGGCCACCACGATTATTATTACCCCAAGGGTCGTTATCGCGGCCATCATTGCCGTTGTTATTTCCAGGCTCATTCCACGCCATTAGAAAGCTCCATCATTTGATATGACGTTATACTGTAGCAGTCCTTTAAGTGACTATAAAGCCAGTCAAAACTGCCCCTTCTCTTTTTTCAAGTCTAGACCAATCTACTTGCTGCATTCGAATATCGATCAACAAGTTACCTTCCTGGTCGTATTCTTCACGCTGAATACAATTCATTTGGAAGAATGTACTACGGAACCGTCCTTGATACTGTGGAGGAATACACAACTGATGCTCAACCATTTGTGACGCCAGACGTTCTGTCAGCGCTTCAAACAGGAGCTCGATGCCCATACCTTCCATTGCAGATACCCAGACCGAACGAGGTACGCCTTCCTCATCACGCTCTATACGCGGATTCTGCGATTCTAGATTGTCAATTTTGTTCATGACAACCAGACTCGGCACTTCGTGCGCGTCGATCTCTTCTAGTACTTCATGAACAGCTTGAATATTCTCACGAAAACGCTCATCACTGGCATCAACAACATGTAACAAAATGTCAGCTTCTTGCGTTTCTTGCAAGGTTGCTTTGAAGGCTGCAACTAAATCGTGAGGCAAATGTCGAATAAAACCAACGGTATCTGCAAGTATGGCAGGTCCCACGTCCGCTAACTCGATCTTACGTAATGTAGGGTCCAAAGTAGCAAACAACTGGTCTGCGGCATACACTCCCGCTTCGGTAATACGGTTAAACAGTGTCGACTTACCCGCGTTGGTGTAGCCCACGAGAGAAATCGTTGGGATTTCAGCTCGATTTCGGGCGCGACGCCCTTGTTCACGCTGCTTGGCCACTTTTTCTAAGCGGCGCAGGATGGCTTTGATTCTGTCACGCAATAAACGACGGTCGGTTTCCAACTGGGTTTCACCAGGACCACGTAGACCAATACCACCTTTCTGCCTTTCTAGGTGCGTCCAACCACGAATCAAACGAGTAGAGATATGACGAAGTTGAGCCAGCTCTACCTGTAGCTTACCTTCATGTGTTCGCGCTCGTTGAGCAAAGATATCGAGGATGAGACCAGTGCGATCGAGAACTCGACATTTGCACAGTGTTTCGAGGTTACGTTCTTGGGCAGGAGAGAGGGAGTGATTAAAAATCACAATTTCAGCGCCAGTTAATTGTACTGCTGTAGCAATTTCCTGAGCCTTACCCTCTCCGACATAGTATTTCGGGTGTGGGGATTGACGACTACCAGTTACCACTTGTAGCGTCTCTACCCCAGCAGAAGAAACCAGCATTTCGAACTCAGCCAGATCTTCCCATTCACCTTCTTGCGTGAAGTTGATATGAACAAGTACGGCTCGCTCACCGGATTCATAACGGTCAAACAAGCAATCAACTCCTTACTTTAAAAATATTCGATGAAGAATTAATCTTCAGATTTCTCTTGTGGACGATCACCTTGGGTACGTTCACCGCTGTGGTGGCTCACTGGACGAGCCGGCACAACTGTTGAGATCGCGTGCTTGTACACCATTTGGTTAACAGTGTTTTTCAAAAGAATCACGAATTGATCGAATGATTCGATCTGACCTTGTAGTTTAATACCATTCACAAGGTAGATAGACACTGGGATACGCTCACGACGTAGCGCGTTTAAGAATGGGTCTTGTAGAGATTGCCCCTTAGCCATTTTTATTTTCCTTATTTAATTTGTAGTTGTAATTATTTAGCTAGTGGTGCAATGCAAAAAGTACTGCTTTTGCATCTGAGCTAAACGAATCAAAATGCACTCTAAGTAATTAGCAGCATAGTCTAAAAACCGCCAACCACTGTTCCTTTCAGAGCGCGTTCACGCAAAAACGATCACATTATACACAGCTATCTCAATCAGATGCTATTGCTTCCGAAATGGTTTCGAGAGACTGTTCAATGTTATCACTATCCAACCAAGTTAAGTCATCCCAGCTGCGTAACCAGGTGATTTGACGCTTGGCCAATTGACGAGTCGCGCATACTCCGCGAAAAATGGCTTCTTCGCGAGTGCACTCCCCATCTAAATACTCCCACATCTGTCTATAACCGACGCAACGTATAGACGGAAGATCCGGGTGAAGATCTTTGCGAGCATATAATGCTTTCATTTCATCTTCGAAGCCCGCTTCCATCATTTTTTCGAAGCGCAGTTCAATGCGACGGTGAAGTTCTGCCCTATCCTTGGGAGCTATTGCAAACTGCTTGACCCGGTACGGAAGGCGTTCACCTTTCGTTTGAGTCAACTCAGTTAGAGTTTTACCTGAAATTCGAAAAACTTCCAATGCCCTAGATAAACGCTGGGGATCATTAGGATGAATTCGCTCCGCAGAGACAGGATCAATCTCTTTCAGTTCATCGTGCAACACCGACCAACCTTTAGTCAATGCTTCTTGTTCAATTTGCTGACGAATTTCAGGATTTGCAGCAGGAAGAGGTGATAAGCCTTCAAGTAATGCTTTGTAATAGAGCATTGTACCGCCAACAAGTAACGGAATTTTTCCTTCTGCAACAATATCATCCATAGCCTGTAACGCATCGCGACGGAAATCCGCTGCGGAGTATGACTCGCTAGGATCCAAAATATCAATCAGGCGGTGAGGCGCTAAGCTAAGCTCACGTTCATCAGGCTTGGCAGTCCCGACATCCATTCCTTTGTAGATCAAAGCCGAATCGACGCTGATGATCTCAACCGGAAACTTCTGACGAAGTCTAATCGCGAGTTCTGTTTTACCTGATGCAGTTGGTCCCATTAAAAATAGAGCCAACGGTAGTTTTTCTGTCATGGTGTTAATTTGGCTATCGTGGCAGAGAAATCAACAGCAGATACAAACTGAGTATCTTCTAATGGCAATTGGCCATGCCTTAGCTGTTCAAGTTCCGCAATAATTTGAATGGCTTCGGAGAGAGTATAATTGCTTTTTACTGTCGTTACCCGCAAAGCAAGCCAATCGATCAGTGCAGAAAGCATTTGAGTGGCAGTCTTCTCACCCTTCACCCACGTTTGCGCGTAAGATAACAGATCTGGTACCAAATTTTGTAAGTTTTGTTGACGCAATGGTGCTGGTACGCCCATGACCATCAATGCTTTGTCATTTCTGGCTTTAAGCTGTATACCGAGCTGAGCGAAATCTTGTTGGTAATCCTCTGCTAACCTGACTAACTCTGCGTCCAACTTTAACGACAAAGGTACGAGTAAAGGTTGTGCTTTTAATGCGCCTTCACTTGGCGTTAGCTGCCCCTTGACTCGATAAAATTCCGCGCGTGGTAATGAAACCAATGCCACGCCACTGTCACTGCTCATCAGGACAAACTGCTCATCCACCACAGCGAGTGCTTTACCTAATGCCGTCACTTGAGGCAAAGGTGCTTGCTCTCTCGATGTAGCGACAACCGCATTTTCGATCGGCTTAGGTTCGAAGTCTGGCGTTTTCAAAAGCTCATGATAAGCACGAACTTCTTGTTTACTCGGAGCGGGTTCCGCATTACGCTCTTTGCTCTGAGTCGGCTTTGGAGCGGGCTTAGATTCAATCCAGTCCGAACGATGATAAGAATCTGACTGACGAGCCTCTCGCACTGACGACTCTGAAGAAGAACGCTCTCGTGGTTTTGCCTCATAGTCGCTTCGTCCCGGATAAGCCGGTGTTTTGTCTATCGCCTGATAAACTCGTTCAGGAACAGGAGAAGAGACCTTGTCTTCTTTAATCGAGGCTTCTGAAATCGAGGGTTCTGAGTCAACATCGCGTTCCTGAATCGGGGAAGACGGCTCAGCGTGATGAAAGGCAGATTCATTGACATGTGGCTGTTCAATGACCGCACTTTGTACCAGTGCATCGGTTAATGCCTGATAGATAAAGTCATGCACCAGTCGAGCCTGATGGAAACGCACTTCATGTTTGGCTGGGTGGACATTCACATCCACCTGATGCGGATCGAGTTCAATGAACAGCACGTATGCCGCAAACTGATCCGGCTTTAAGCTCATTTCGTAGCTCTGGCGGATAGCATGATTAATCAGCTTGTCACGCATCATGCGGCCATTCACATAGCAATACTGCAAATCACTTTGCTGCCGAGCACCATCTGGCGTTGTGATCCAACCATGCAGCTTCAGACCCTGATGCTCTAATTCAATACGGAGCATGTTACGGACAAAAGCATTACCGCATACGGCTGCAATGCGCTTTTCCGTTTGTAGTTGATTTTTTGCTGCGCGATATTGGCGGATAATTTTTCCGTTATGGCGCACAGTAATCGACACGTCAAACCGGCTCAGTGCGATACGCTTTAGCAGCTCATCAATATGGGAAAATTCCGTTTTCTCGGTACGAAGAAATTTACGACGTGCAGGGGTATTGAAGAAAAGGTCCAACACTTCTACCGTGGTACCAATAGGGTGTGCGGCAGGTTGCAGTTTGACCTGCATTTCGCGCCCTTCGGAATACGCACTCCACGCCTCTTCTTGCGCTGCGGGACGCGAGGTTAAGGTCAAGCGTGAGACTGAACTGATACTCGCGAGGGCCTCACCACGAAAGCCCAAACTCATGATCGCTTCTAAGTCATCCAAACTATGAATTTTGGATGTGGCATGACGACTTAATGCCAAGCCTAACTCATCTTTCGCAATCCCTTTACCGTTATCACGAACACGGATGAGCTTAGCTCCCCCTTTCTCGATATCGATATCGATGCGGGTAGCGCCGGAGTCGAGGCTGTTCTCAACCAACTCTTTGATGACAGAGGCAGGTCTTTCGACCACCTCCCCTGCTGCTATCTGGTTGGCGAGCCTGGCTGGCAGTATTTTAATCGTCATAACGCGTTAAAGATCACTTATTTATTTGGGATGATCAGCACTTGTCCTACCGCAAGTTCATCTGAACGTAAGTTATTCGCTTCACGAATACTTTGCACGCTCACGTCGTACTTCGATGCGATCTTACCAAGGTACTCACCTCGAGAGACTTTATGTTTACGGATCGGCTTGTCCTTCACCGCAACCGTCACCTTCAGTTTCTGACCTACCCACAGCGTATCTGATTTGAGATTGTTTTCGCGGCGAATATCAGAAACCTTCACTTTGTAATGGCTGGCAATCTTACCTAAAAATTCACCAGACTTAACGGTGTGAGTGATGGTTTCTGTCTCCACCGTGATCGGCTTGCTTGGCACGTTGATGTTACCAGCCGACGGAATTCTCAGTTTCTGGCCAATTCCTAACCCGCTCGATTTCAAGTTATTTTCAGCCATTATCGCTTTCGAGCTTGTCCCGTATTTATTCGCAATCACCGATAAAGATTCGCCGCGCTTCACAATATGCACCATCGGTTTCGATGAAGGTGAGAATACGGTGCCTTCTGGCGGGTTATCCTTTAGATACTTGACTACCGCCTTCGATATCGACTGTGCCAGTTTGTCTTGGTGTGCACGCTGGAACAATAATTTCTCTTCGGTCGGGTTTGAGATAAAGCCCGTTTCGACCAATACCGATGGGATCTGCGGAGAGCGTAATACCGCCAAGCTAGTGTTGATAGGTTTCGTGTTGTGCAAGTGAGCAACACGTCCCATTTCACCAAGGATTTCGGTCGCTAGCTTATAGCCTTCCTTCTGCGAATGACTGAACTGCAGATCCAGCAACGTTTGGTTGACGTTACGATCTTTGGTATTGCTGACAAATGCGTTACCCGATCCACCTAAAAGCTCAGACTGCCTCTCATGATTCTCAACCCAACGGGAAATTTCCGTATTCGCACGACGCGTGTTCAGTACGAATACCGAACCACCACGAGGTCGTGGAGAGGTAAACGCATCCGCGTGAATTGATATCAGCAAATGAGCATCATTCTCGCGAGCAATCGCGACACGTCGATTCAGGTTAACAAAATAGTCCCCACTGCGGGTCAGTCGAGTTTTGATGCCCGGTGTCGCATTCAACTGAGCAGCAATCTTACGAGAAATACTCAATACCGCGTCTTTTTCATACTTACGACGAGAAGGTCCAATTGATCCCGGATCTTCACCACCATGACCAGGGTCGATAACAATCAACACTTCCTGAGCACGCTGAACTGAGCTCATGTCTTTGCTGGTTGTGGTTTTTTCTTCTGACTTCGTTGCGGTTGTCGCCGTTTTTGTACCATGCGGAAGATCAATGACCAAACGGTGACCATATTGCCCACCTGGTGTCGGGCTCAGTTTGAATAGCTCAGCTTGAACGCTTTTTTTCAGCTCAAAAACGAGACGATAAGTGCCCGTTTCCGGAGGTGAGCTTTTTCGCACTCGCGTTAAAACAGGGCTATCAGAGACCGTCACCGGCAATTTGGCTTGCATGGTGGCGTCTTTCAAATCCACAACCAGTCTATCCGGTTCGGATAATGAGAAATAGGAGTAGTCCGCTTCCGAGCCTAAATCGATGACAACGCGAGTCTCATCTGGAGAAGGCCAAACTCGAAAGCTTTTAACGACGTTAGCAAATGCTAAACTGGGGATGATAAGGAGAAAAGTGGCGACAAACGTCGCCACTACTCTAAAATTTGAAAAACTCAACATAGCTCCAATCGACTGAGTAACTGCACACCATAATCATTATTCGCGATGAGTTCGGCGATACGGCCTTCACCTTGATAACGGATGTTCACATCAAGATCTGGCTCAGGCAGTAAGCCTTGCCCCTTTTCTGGCCACTCAACCAAACAAATCGCATCATCAGTGAAATAATCTCGAATCCCCATGAATTCTAACTCTTCAGGATCCGCAAGACGATATAGGTCAAAATGGTAAACTTGCCACTTATCCAATTGGTATGGTTCAACCAAGGTATAAGTTGGACTTTTTACATTTCCTTGATGCCCAAGAGCACGGACAAACCCACGACTGAAGGTTGTTTTACCTGCGCCCAAATCACCATGCAGATAAATTGTCGTTTGTTGAGAACAAAGCTGAGCCAGAGCGGTGCCCAGTGCTACCGTTTCATGCTCATCTTTTAAATTAAATTGTTTCGTGCTCATTGATGCTTCTCTAACTAATGATCGTTGACTATATAAAAATCAAAAGAACAGGAATAGTAAACTGTGTTGGTTTTGAGAGACAAGCTTTCAAATGTCATATATGCGAAAAAAGTAGCCACAAAACGGTATCTTATTTGTCAGCTCTCTACTTCTAGCCATATGAGTTTAGCTCTCCAATATAAGAAAGCAGCAGATAGCAAAAGGTTCCATTATAAATATCATTAAATAGCATACTTTTATAAGTGCGACTTTACGCTAGAACCAATACAAGAGATCCGTTAAGATCCGCCCCCCATTTATCTCGGTGGTAACCATGAACTACGAACAACTCGCACAGCAAATCAAAATTTGGGGAAAAGAACTCGGCTTTCAAAAAGTGGGGATCTGCGACGTTGACTTAAGTGAGCATGAGGCCGCACTGCAACAGTGGCTGGATGCCGGGTATCACGGTTCTATGGACTGGATGGCTCGACACGGCATGATGCGCGCGCGACCACATGAATTACTGCCCGGAACCATACGTGTTATCAGTGCGCGTATGGATTACCTACCGCCAGAAGCGCAATTCGCTTCAAACCTTGCCAATAAAAACCACGCCTACATCAGTCGTTATGCCCTAGGACGTGACTATCACAAACTCGTAAGAAAGCAGCTCAATAAGCTCGGTAAATTAATTGAAGAAGAAGTCGGTAAGTTTGGCTACCGCCCTTTTGTTGATTCCGCCCCGATATTAGAGCGACCACTGGCTCAAAAAGCTGGGCTAGGTTGGACCGGGAAACATTCTCTGATCTTGGATAAAGACTGTGGTTCTTGGTTCTTTCTGGGCGAGTTACTGATTGATTTGCCATTGCCGGTTGATAAACCAAGTGTCGATCAGTGTGGAAAATGCAAAGCGTGTATCACTTCATGTCCGACGCAAGCGATTGTAGACGACAAAGTGGTGGATGCACGACGTTGTATCTCCTACCTGACCATCGAGTTCGATGGCATCATTCCAGAAGAATTTCGAAAACCAATGGGGAACCGAATTTACGGCTGTGATGATTGCCAACTGGTGTGTCCATGGAACCGATATGCCGATATCACCGAACAAGAAGACTTTCACCGCCGTGATAGTTTTCAACACCCGGATTTAGTCGATATGTTTGGTTGGGATGAAGTCACCTTCTTAAAGAACATGGAAGGCTCCGCGATTCGCCGAATTGGTCACTTACAATGGCTGCGTAATATTGCTGTCGCACTTGGCAACGCAGAATACAGTCAACGTGTCATTGATGCACTTGTCTCTCGTCAGGGAGAAAGTGACTTACTCGATGAACATATTATCTGGGCATTGAATCAGCAGCTGAACCAAACTCCGGTCAATGAGACTGAGTCAGTTGAAACGAAGAAAAACCGTTTAATCAGGATTGTAGAGAAAGGCTTACCGAGAGATGCATAAGGCGTAGTCTATATGCAAAAGATTGAAATGCTTTTTTCATGCGCAATTCATGACCTCGTTCTCAATTTTGTAATGTGGAAAAAAATTTGAGATTAGATAAAAAAGAGGTAGGAAAAAAAAGTTAAACACAATCCCAGTAAATGACTAGGATCAAAAAAATACAATGTAATGATCGTATTTTAACAACCAAGATCTATGTAATTGTTCTTTTTTTCTTTATTTAACAACTAGTTAGAACAGAATTCAATCACAATTCAAACACTTAAAAAAGAAAAGATCTTCGTTTACTAACAAATAATGTCAAGCTAAAAACACTTTATCAACCAAGTTATCCACAGAACGCTGTATGTGGATAAGTCTGTTAATGAAAGATAGCAAAAACACTCGCATACCAGAGCACTATTGTGTCTGCCGATTCATATAATGTTTTCAGCACAAACGAAAACACCCGACATCATACAATGCGGATTAAAATTTATTTTAGGGGAGTTATGCTTCACAGCATGATGAAAAGAGCGATGTGGATTGGTTGCGGGGGCTGGATTTGATCCGAGCGGCGCATCCGTCGACGACCTGAGGGTTATGATAAATAACAATCAAACTGTCTTGAATTTGGTTGCGGGGGCCGGATTTGAACCGACGACCTTCGGGTTATGAGCCCGACGAGCTACCAAGCTGCTCCACCCCGCGTCCGTATTTCACTGTTAAGCACAATGAGAGCTATATGTTTGGAGCGACACACGAGGTTCGAACTCGTGACCTCAACCTTGGCAAGGTTGCGCTCTACCAACTGAGCTAGTGTCGCATGATTAACCGCTAGTGCGCTTAATCTTAATTTGGTTGCGGGGGCCGGATTTGAACCGACGACCTTCGGGTTATGAGCCCGACGAGCTACCAAGCTGCTCCACCCCGCGTCCGTATTTCATTGTTAAGCACAATGAGAGCTATCAAACTGGAGCGACACACGAGGTTCGAACTCGTGACCTCAACCTTGGCAAGGTTGCGCTCTACCAACTGAGCTAGTGTCGCATTTTGTCACTGTTAAGCACAATGAGAGCTATCAAATTGGAGCGACACACGAGGTTCGAACTCGTGACCTCAACCTTGGCAAGGTTGCGCTCTACCAACTGAGCTAGTGTCGCATTTTGTCACTGTTAAGCACAATGAGGGCTATCAAATTGGAGCGACACACGAGGTTCGAACTCGTGACCTCAACCTTGGCAAGGTTGCGCTCTACCAACTGAGCTAGTGTCGCATGATTAACCGCTAGTGCGTTTAATCTTAATTTGGTTGCGGGGGCCGGATTTGAACCGACGACCTTCGGGTTATGAGCCCGACGAGCTACCAAGCTGCTCCACCCCGCGTCCGTATTTCACTGTTAAGCACAATGAGAGCTATCAAATTGGAGCGACACACGAGGTTCGAACTCGTGACCTCAACCTTGGCAAGGTTGCGCTCTACCAACTGAGCTAGTGTCGCATATTCTCAGAAGAGAATTGGTTGCGGGAGCCGGATTTGAACCGACGACCTTCGGGTTATGAGCCCGACGAGCTACCAGGCTGCTCCATCCCGCGTCCGTATTTCATTGTTAAGCACAATGAGAGCTATCAAATTGGAGCGACACACGAGGTTCGAACTCGTGACCTCAACCTTGGCAAGGTTGCGCTCTACCAACTGAGCTAGTGTCGCATATTCTCATAAGAGAATTGGTTGCGGGGGCCGGATTTGAACCGACGACCTTCGGGTTATGAGCCCGACGAGCTACCAAGCTGCTCCACCCCGCGTCCGTAATCATCATTCAAAGCATGATGAGCGCTTATCAAACTGGAGCGACACACGAGGTTCGAACTCGTGACCTCAACCTTGGCAAGGTTGCGCTCTACCAACTGAGCTAGTGTCGCATTCACAACGTTTCCGTTGTTCAGGGCTGCGAATTATAAGAGCATTTTTTTGTGATGCAAGTCCTTCCTTCAAAAAAACTTTAAATTTTTACTGAATGATGAAAAAGCAAGCAAAACAACCATGAATGACAACTATTTAGATCGCAGCCTTAACAATTAAATCTTAAAGATTGTCTCGCGATAGTACTTCAGTTCAGCAATAGACTCACGAATGTCATCTAAAGCCAAATGTGTACCTTGTTTAGAAAAACCATCCAGCACTTCTGGTTTCCATCGACGAGTAAGCTCTTTCAGCGTGCTGACATCCAAATAACGGTAGTGAAAATATTCTTCCAGCTCTGGCATGTGCTTGTACAAGAAGCGACGATCCTGGCCAATGCTGTTACCACAAATTGGAGAAGCGCCTTTAGGCACCCACTGCTCTAGGAAAGCAATAGTTTGAGCAACCGCATCTTGTTCAGTCACTTTGCTGTTGCGAACACGCTCAACCAAGCCACTTGCGGTATGGGTATTGGTGCACCAGTCATCCATCTTAGCCAATTCTTCTTCCGGCTGATGAACTGCAAGTACCGGCCCTTCTGCCAGAATATTTAATTCGCTATCGGTGACAATAGAAGCAATTTCTATGATTTTGTGTGTTTCAGGATCGAGCCCCGTCATCTCTAAATCAACCCATATCAGGTTTTGATCGCTAAAGGACATGGTTACGCCGCCTATTTGTTTATCGATAAAAAAGGTACTATACCTCAAAATACTTGAAACACGATACTCACTAACTTGAGCCGAGAGCGAGCTCAATAGCTTGAGTTAACTCATATTAAGTACAAAATTGTGGCTAAAAAGAAAAAGTTAACCAAAGGTCAGGTACGACGCGTTCGTAACAACCAACAGAAACGTTTGAAGAAACAAGAAGAGTCCATCCAATGGGATGAGAACATGCTAGGCGCGAGTAAACAGGGCTTAGTGATCACCCGTTTTGGCCAACATGCTGATATTGAAGATTTAGAAACGGGTCAGGTCCAACGCTGTAACCTTCGTCGCGGTGTTGAATCTCTGGTTTCTGGAGACCGAGTACTGTGGCGCGAAGGTCTCGAGTCGATGGCTGGAATATCTGGTGTGGTGGAAGCGGTTGAACCTCGTACTTCAATGCTGACTCGACCGGACTACTACGATGGCCTAAAACCCGTCGCAGCGAACATCAACCAAATGGTGATTGTCTCTTCTGTTTTGCCAGAGCTTTCGCTCAATATCATCGACCGTTACTTAGTTGCTGCAGAGACACTCAGCATTGCGCCTTTACTCGTTCTGAACAAAGTCGATCTGCTTGAAGATGACGATCGTGCGACGTATGAAGAATGGCTAAAAGAATATGAGCGCATTGGCTATAAGGTACTGTTTGTCAGCAAGAAATCTGGAGAAGGCATTAAGGAACTGGAAGCTCAGTTACGCGATCGTATTAACATCTTCGTCGGCCAGTCAGGTGTGGGCAAATCCAGCCTGGTAAACGCCCTGATGCCAGAACTCGAGCAAGAAGTGGAAGAAGGCGAAATTTCTGAAAACTCAGGATTAGGTCAACATACGACAACGGCCGCACGTCTTTACCACATCCCAACAGGTGGCGATTTGATTGACTCCCCGGGGGTTCGTGAGTTTGGTCTGTGGCACTTAGAAGCAGAAGAAGTTACTAAAGCGTTCGTCGAGTTCCGTCCATATCTTGGTGGCTGCAAATTCCGAGACTGTAAACACAATGATGATCCTGGCTGTATTCTGCGTGAAGCCGTGGAGAAAGGTGAAGTAAGCGAAGTTCGGTTTGAGAACTACCATCGTATTCTCGAAAGCATGGGCGAGAATAAAGCAAACCGTCAATATTCTCGCAGTAAGAAAGCGGATCTGTAACCGAATTGTCGCCGCAACTGTGTAATAATTCTTCACCGAATACTGACAAGCCAATTAAATTTCAGTAACATCACGCGCCCTAACGTGCGTATCTAACAGAAGTATCGGAATTAAAGATGGACAAGATTAAAGTTGGACTGCAGTACTGGATCCCACAACATGGCTTAACTCGCCTGATGGGTAAACTAGCTTCATCAGAAGCTGGCAGTCTGACCACAGCAGTTATTCGCTGGTTTATCAAACAGTACAATGTGAACATGGACGAGGCGAAGCACTCTGACCCTAAGCACTTTAAAACGTTCAACGAGTTTTTTGTTCGTGAACTTAAAGAAGGCGCACGTCCGATTGCTGAAGGCGAAGCAGTGATCACTCACCCTGCAGACGCTTGTGTGAGTCAATTTGGCCCGATCGAAGACGGTCAGTTGATTCAGGCAAAAGGCCACAACTTCTCGGCACAAGAACTGCTTGGCGGTGATGCAAAGCTAGCAGAAGAGTTCCAGGACGGCTCATTTGCAACGCTATACCTGTCACCTCGTGACTACCACCGTGTGCACATGCCGTGTGACGGAACGCTGCGTCAAATGATTTACGTACCGGGCGATCTGTTCTCAGTAAACCCACTGACTGCGGAAAATGTGCCAAACCTATTTGCGCGTAATGAGCGCGTCGTTTGTATTTTTGATACCGAGTTTGGCCCAATGGCTCAGGTTCTGGTTGGCGCAACCATCGTAGGTAGCATCGAACAAGTTTGGGCTGGTACGATTACGCCTCCTCGCGGTAATACCGTTTACAAATGGGACTACCCAGCAGAAGGTAACAAAGCAGTTATCCTGAAAAAAGGCGAAGAGATGGGTCGCTTTAAGCTAGGTTCAACCGTTATCAACCTGTTCGCAAAAGATGCCATCACATTCGATGAAAGCATGGAAAATGGTAAGACAACGGTAATGGGGACGCCTTACGCTCATAAGCAGTAAGTTTTCCTGTAAAAAAGCTGATTTCAAAGCCTCCAAATGCGGAGGCTTTTTTATTGATAAAAAACAAAACTCTGTTCGAAATTTAGCCTAACATTTTCAAACTCATACCTGCCTCTAAGTACTTAAAAGCGCAATCAATTATTCTGTGCAATGGAGTGACTATTTAAAGGGGCTACCAATGCCAAAGATGAGTGCGAGTACGCTGGTCAAATTGCTGGTGTGTTTTTTGATTCCGCTTGGCGTCCTAATGATGCCGATCGATGCTATTCCTATTGATGACCTGACTTTAATTCAACATCGTCTACTGGCTATTTTTCTTCTTGCCGCCCTACTTTGGGTACTAGAACCCGTTCCGGTTTTCGCTACCTCAATTCTGATCATCGCTCTTGAGCTGATCATGATCTCGGATAAAGGATTGCATCTCTTTCGTGCTCCACCAGCAGGGCACGATCTCGGTGACCTGATCGCCTACACCGATATTTTTTCTGCATTCTCATCGCCGATCATCATTCTCTTCATGGGTGGTTTTGCCCTTGCAATTGCTGCCTCAAAATACGATCTCGACAACAACCTTGCACGTGTTCTGCTTAAACCATTTGGTACACAGCCTAAATTCATCATGCTTGGCCTGATGCTAATCACCGCCGTATTCTCGATGTTTATGTCCAATACCGCGACAACGGTGATGATGCTGGCTCTATTAGGCCCAATTGTGGCTTCTGCCCCTAAGGGCGATCTAGGCATTAAAGCACTGGTGTTATGTATCCCTATCGCGGCAAACACAGGTGGTATCGCAACACCGATTGGTACGCCTCCCAATGCGATTGCTCTGCAGTATCTAACCGGTGAAAACACGATAGACTTTCTGAGCTGGATGATGATGGGTCTGCCGTTTGTATTAATACAACTCACCATTGCCTGGTTTTTACTGCAAAAGCTTTTCCCCTCTAGCGAAGCGGAAATGAAACTCAAACTAAATGGCACGTTTAAAAGAAGTTGGCGTGCTTATGTGGTCTACGTAACGTTTGCAATGACCATTCTGCTGTGGATGACAACCAAAGCCCACGGTATGAACACTTATGTCGTCGCCATTATCCCGCTGGCAATCTTCACCTTGACGGGCATCATGGGCAAAGAAGAGCTGAAATTGATTAACTGGGACGTGCTTTGGCTGGTAGCCGGTGGTATTGCGATTGGCATTGCACTGGATAAAACGGGCTTAGCAGAAGCCCTAGCTCACGCAATAGACTACGAGTCACTCTCTCCGTTTGCGGTTGTAATTGCTCTCTCGATTGTCTGCTGGCTAATGGCAAACTTTATGTCGAACACCGCGACAGCGAACTTATTGATGCCAATTGCTGCCGCTATTGGTGCGTCCATGCCGAGTCTCGCTTCTATCGGTGGGCTTCAGGGGCTGTTGGTCGTGGTCGCCTTCTCCGCATCACTCGGTATGATTTTACCTGTCTCGACACCGCCAAACTCTCTGGCTTACTCGACAGGCTTGATAGAAAGTAAAGACATGGCGAAAGTCGGTCTTATCCTTGGACTGGTCGGCTTGTTTATCGTTTATGGCGCCGTGCTTATTCTCTTTTAGCTCTCAAACCTGACCATCAGATACAATCGGAAAGCCAATCTTGGTTTTGGAGAAAAAGCAGCTTCTCACGCTGCTTTTTCTTTGCCGCTAACTTGTTCTTTTACATCGATACAATTTAATGCATATTAATGCTCCCTCCCGAACCAACAGGACTTTACTCAATCATGGGTTATGAATGGCTGGCACTTTGTGCTGCTTTTTTGTGGGCGATCTCTAGCTTAATTTCCGTCATTCCGGCACAGCATTTGGGCGCTTTCGCTTATAGCCGTTGGCGTATGGGATGCACGGCAGTCATCCTTACAACCATGGCGTGGATTACTGGCGGCTGGTTAAGTGTGTCGATGGAACACGTCACACCAATGATGGCATCTGGCTTAATTGGTATTTTCATTGGTGATACCGCCCTGTTTGCCTGTATGAACCGTATGGGGCCAAGGCAAGCGGGTTTGCTGTTCTCCTGTCACGCCGTATTCTCAACCATCCTTGGCTATTTCCTGTTTAGTGAAAGCATGACCAATACGGAATTGCTCGGCTCAGCGCTGGTATTTAGTGGTGTCGTAATGGCTATTTTCTTTGGCCGACGCGGGCAAACGAATAACGTTTTAGAAGAGGTCAAAGGCAATATCTGGCTAGGGATAGGATTAGGGCTCACTGCTGCAATGTGTCAGGCGCTTGGTGGCATCATTGCCAAGCCAGTAATGCAAACGAGCGTTGACCCTGTAGCAGCATCGGCGATTCGTATGATCAGTGCTTTTATTGCTCACTGCTTGTTACTGGTCATCGGAGTAAAAGTCGCCAGACCAACACAACATATTACGTGGCGTGTTTTTGGCATTACCGCTCTGAACGGTTTTCTCGCCATGGCGGTTGGTATGACACTGATTCTTTACGCGCTTCGCGAGGGTAATGTAGGCATGGTCGCTCTATTGTCTTCCACCACACCAATCATGCTGCTCCCACTGCTCTGGATTTATACCAAGCGCAGACCAAACAGATTTGCCTGGCTAGGCGCCGCTCTCGCAGTGATTGGAGCAGGGATTTTGGTCCACTAGAATTCATAGAGCATCAGAAACAAAAAAGCCCGAGATCAACTCGGGCTTTTATCATTCTGCATTTCAGTTAATTACTTAACCAGAATATCACCAGACATTTCTGCAGGGATTTCCAGACCAGCCAGAGAAAGCATGGTTGGCGCTAGATCAGACAGTTTACCGCCTTCTTTAAACTCAACCGCTTTGTCACCTACGTAGATTAGAGGTACTGGTAGGTTGGTGTGTGCAGTGTGAGTACCGCCAGTTTCTGGGTCAACCATCATTTCTGCGTTACCGTGGTCAGCAGTGATAAGTAGCTGGCCGCCCGCTTCTTTGATAGCTTCAACCACTTTGCCCACGCTTTCGTCTAGCGCTTCGATCGCTTTTTCAGCCGCTTCGTAAACACCAGTGTGACCAACCATGTCTGCGTTCGGGTAGTTACAGATGATAGTGTCGTACTTACCAGATTTAATAGCCGCTACCAGCTTCTCAGTTAGCTCTGGAGAGCTCATTTCTGGTTGAAGGTCGTAAGTTGCAACTTTTGGAGAAGCAACAAGTTGACGCTCTTCACCGTCAAACTCGCTTTCAACACCGCCGTTGAAGAAGAAAGTAACGTGCGCGTATTTCTCTGTTTCAGAGATACGTAGCTGAGTTTGACCTTGCTTAGACAACCACTCACCGTACGTGTTCTCTAGAGACGCAGGTGGGAATGCGATTGCTAGTGGGATATCCGCTGCGTATTGAGTCAGCATCACGAAGTGAAGTGATGGGAATGCTTCGCGCTCAAAACCATCAAATTCAGGTACGAATGCACGTGTGATTTGACGTGCGCGGTCAGCACGGTAGTTCATGAAGATAACAGCATCGCCATCTTGCATGATTGCATCTTCTTCGCCTTCCGCTTTGATTGCTGTCGCTTTCACGAACTCATCGTTTTCTTCACGAGCGTAAGCCGCTTCCAAGCCAGCTACTGCAGTTTCAGCTGTGAATTCTGCTTTCGCTTGAGTTAGAAGATCGTAAGCTACCTGAACACGTTCCCAGTTGTTGTCACGGTCCATTGCGTAGTAACGGCCCACTAGAGAAGCAACGCGGCCTTTACCTAGTTTCGCGAATAGATCTTGGAAACGTTGTAGCGAGTTTTCTGCACTGCGAGGTGGCGTGTCACGGCCGTCCAGGAAGCAGTGTAGGTAGATTTTTTCTGCGCCACGAGCTGCAGCCATTTCGACCGCTGCGTAGATGTGATCTTCGTGAGAGTGTACGCCACCTGGAGACATCAGACCCATGATGTGTACTGCTTTCTCAGCTTTTACAGCTGCATCGATAGCTTCAACCAACGCTGGTGTTTCAGCGAATTCGCCGTCAGCGATAGATTTAGTAATACGAGTTAGGTCTTGGTATACAACGCGACCTGCGCCAATGTTAGTGTGACCAACTTCTGAGTTACCCATTTGACCATCAGGAAGGCCAACATCCATACCTGAAGCAGAGATTAGAGTATTTGGGTTGTTCGCAATCAGTGCATCCATTACTGGCGTTTTCGCATTCGCAATTGCGTTACTTGCTGTGTCTTCACGGTAACCGTAACCGTCAAGGATAACTAGAGCCAATGGCTTCTTAGCTGACATAGTGATGACCTCATCAAATTTAGTAACTTTTTGGCGTAGGGCTTCTCTGCCCCATCTAACCCTGAAACAAAACTAGCGTAATTTTACTACACTTTTTAACCAAAACTGTAGGGTAAGATCAAATATTGTTTGCGATTTATCGTTGCTATCTTACAAGTTTAGGAAACAACGAGTCTCTGTCAGCAAACCTGTCCAACAAGCATAGTCACTCCCCACAAGCTTTGTACACCCGGTCTATATTCGATTTTTACGTCCGATTTTGGCGGTAGATCTTTCTAAGCAAGTCGCGTTTTAGACCTGTGTTGTTGCTTGAAAGACAAAACCTATCGCTTATTGTTCTCCTTTTCCTGAAAAACAGAAGTCACTTAGACCAATAGCTACAATAGGAAATCTTGATGAATAAAGCCGCGGCCAGTGGCAGGGTAATTCTGGCGTGATGAATTTGTAGAGATCTCAATTATTCGTTAGAAAATTTTAACCCTCTCGCCTAAGAGGCCTAACCTCGCTATACTCCTGCTTTAATTTTCCGCCAACAGTGCAAGAGCTCAAGACATGCAAGAGTACATTGAATTTTTCCAACAAAACATGATTCTATCTTTGGTTTGGGTAGGTCTTCTTATCGCATTTATCCTGAATATCGTTAAGTCAGCGACAGCGGCGTACAAAGAAATCAACGTAAACCAACTGACTCACCTTATTAACCGTGAAAACGGTGTTGTGGTGGATATTCGTACACAAGATGAGTACAAAAAAGGCCATATCACTGACTCACTTCACATTTTACCGTCAGATATCAAATCAGGTAGCTTTGGTAGCCTTGAAAACCATAAATCCGACCCAATCATCCTAGTATGCAAGACAGGCCAAACCGCTCAGGAGAGCGCAAACCTACTAGCAAAAGCAGGCTTTACAAACGTAAGTCTACTTAAGAATGGTTTGATCGCATGGAACGAAGCGAACCTTCCTTTAGTACGCGGTAAAAAGTAGTACAAAGGTCGCCTTCATCGTGATTGGGAGCCTAGTGGATAACAAACTGAGCAAATAAAAAGCAGTTGAAGCCCTAAGTTGTGACGCTTTGCACGTAATACACGCTTCATCTAGTCACGGTAAACTTGCTCAGTTAGTCTCAGGACAAACCAGATTTCTGGGTTTAGGCGTTCTAAACCCAACAAATGTTTATTAAGGATTTAAAAATGGCAGAAGCTACACCACAAGACGCACAACAAAACTTCGCAATTCAACGCATCTTCCTGAAAGACGTTTCTTTCGAAGCGCCTAACTCTCCAGTAGTATTTCAAAAAGAGTGGAACCCAGACGTTAAACTAGACCTAGACACTCAAAGCCGTGAGCTTGGTGAAGGCGTTTACGAAGTCGTTCTACGTCTGACAGTTACTGTTAAGAACGAAGAAGAAACAGCGTTCCTATGTGAAGTTCAACAAGGTGGTATCTTCACAGCTGAAAAAATGGAAGCTGGTCAACTAGCGCATTGCCTAGGTGCATTCTGCCCTAACATCCTATTCCCATACGCTCGCGAAACTATCTCAAGCCTAGTGGTTAAAGGTACGTTCCCTCAACTGAACCTAGCACCAGTAAACTTTGACGCTCTGTTCATGAACTACCTACAACAGCAAGCTCAACAAGGTGAAGGCGAAGCTGAAGCGTAATTCACATTTGTAAGTGACACGTCGGTTTGAAGACAGCCGAAAGTGTCACATACCTAAGAAAATGCACAAAGCGTCCACCGAGCGATGCGATGTGCATTTTTTATTTCTGAATAAGTTGCAAGACAAACCCTAGTTCCTAGCCCCTAGACAGCGTAAAATCTGGCAATAATGAACTAGATTCTACTAGTAGAACAACGATTAGGCGGTAGCATGACACAAGCAAATACCAACAATGCTTACGGTAAAGACATCGCAATGACTGTGATTGGCGCAGGCTCATATGGTACCTCACTGGCTATTTCTCTTGCCCGTAACGGTGCAAACGTGATCCTTTGGGGTCATAACCCAGAGCACATGGCTCGCCTTGAAGCAGATCGTGCTAACCACGAATTCTTACCTGGTATCGATTTTCCAGAAAGCCTGATTATCGAATCGGATCTGGAAAAAGCGGTGCAAGCAAGTCGTGACTTGTTGGTTGTCGTTCCGAGCCATGTATTTGGTATCGTTCTGAAAAGCTGTAAGCCTTTCCTACGTGAAGATACGCGCATCTGCTGGGCAACCAAAGGCCTAGAGCCAGAAACTGGTCGTCTGTTAAAAGATGTCGCCTTTGATATCATCGGGGAAAACTACTCGCTGGCGGTATTGTCTGGCCCAACTTTCGCCAAAGAACTGGCCATGGGGCTGCCAACGGCAATTTCAGTTGCCTCACCAGATGCTGAATTTGTTGCTGATCTGCAAGAAAAGATCCACTGCAGCAAAACATTCCGCGTGTACGCCAACAGTGACTTTATTGGCATGCAGCTTGGTGGCGCCGTGAAAAATGTCATTGCTATCGGCGCTGGTATGTCAGATGGTATCGGATTTGGTGCTAACGCACGAACTGCACTGATCACACGAGGCTTGGCCGAAATGAGCCGTTTAGGTGCCGCTCTTGGCGCGAAACCAGAAACCTTTATGGGTATGGCTGGGTTGGGTGATCTTGTGCTCACCTGTACCGATAACCAATCCCGTAACCGTCGTTTTGGTTTGGCATTAGGTCAAGGTAAAGACGTCGATACCGCGCAGGAAGAAATTGGTCAGGTTGTGGAAGGTTACCGCAACACTAAAGAGGTATGGATGCTCTCCCAACGTATGGGTGTTGAAATGCCAATTGTTGACCAAATTTATCAAGTATTGTATCAAGGAAAAGACGCGCGCCTGGCAGCACAAGATTTACTTGCTCGTGACAAAAAGTCTGAAGGTAAATAGCACCCTAACGCCTCATCTGAGAAGAATATAAGTTGTCGGGTCACGGAAGAAGAACTACTCAGGATATTGAGAATGAAACACTGCGAAAAACAAAAAGTCTGGAACAAAATTGTTGCAGAAGCCCGCGAAATGTCAGAGCAGGAGCCAATGCTGGCCAGCTTTTACCACGCGACGATCATCAAGCATGAAAGTCTCGGCGCTGCCCTGAGTTACATTTTGGCCAACAAATTAGACACAGCCTCGATGCCAGCTATGGCAGTGAGGGAGGTAATTGAAGAGGCGTTTATCGCCGATCCAAACATTACCGACTGTGCGGCCTGCGACATTTGTGCCACAGTGAATCGTGACCCTGCGGTTTCTATGTACTCAATGCCCCTGCTGTATTTAAAAGGCTACCACGCGCTGCAAGGATATCGTGTCGCAAACTGGTTGTGGTCACAAGGTCGTCATGCATTAGCGACCTATCTGCAAAACCAAATTTCGGTTGCGTGTCAGGTGGATATTCACCCTGCGGCGCGAATTGGCTGTGGGATCATGCTCGACCACGCGACAGGTATCGTGATTGGTGAAACCGCCGTTGTGGAAGATGATGTATCTATCCTGCAGGACGTGACCTTAGGTGGTACGGGTAAAGAGTGCGGTGATCGTCACCCGAAAATCCGTGAAGGCGTGATGATTGGTGCCGGTGCAAAAATTCTCGGTAACATCGAAGTAGGTGAAGGTGCCAAAATTGGCTCTTGCTCCGTGGTTCTACAACCGGTTCCCCCTCACACGACCGTGGCAGGGGTACCAGCAAAAATCGTGGGCCGACCAAAAACAGATAAGCCATCACTCGATATGGACCAGGGCTTCAATGGCAAATCTCAAAGCTTTATCCATGGAGATGGTATTTAATCGTTCTCTAATTTTTATATAACAACAATGTGGTAGGTAACTCTCAAGTGCGAAAACAAAATCATCCTGTGCTCCGCTCGGCTATTTTATTAACTTGTGCTTTATCTGCCACGTTCCCTATCACCTCTTCCGCTGTGAGTCAGCAAGAGTTGAAAGGGGTCTCCAGCGAAATCAATCGCCAGAAGAAAGCCCTCACCTCTCAAGAAAAGCAACTGAATGAACTGCAAAAATCTCTTAAAGACCAAGAACTTGGGATCTCAGTTCTAGAAAGAGAGATCAAACAGACCAAAGCAGAGCTCACTCAAGCCGATAAAAACATCAATAACTTAGAAGAAAAGATCGCCTTACAAGAGGGTCAGCGTCAGGCGCAGGAAGAAGAGCTGAAACAGCTTCTGCAAACCTATTACGTGACTGAACGTGCTAAAGCCAATGGGCACTTGCTCAATCAGGGCGTCGAAGAAGATCGTATCAGCCAGTACTTTCAACACTTGGCAAAAGCGCGCTCCGAAATCATTGATGCCATTACCCAAACCACTCAGAAGCTGGAACATAACAAGAACCAACTTGAGCTGGAAAAAGAGCAAATTGAAACCCTGCTAAAACAGCAATCCGAAAAGCGTACCGCGCTGGCAAGTACGCAGTCGAAACGTAAACAAACACTGAGCAAAATTCAGGGCAGCATTACCAACGACAAACGCTATCTGGCAGAGTTGCAGCGTAATGAAACTCGCCTTAAAGCCGAAATAGCTAAAGCCGCTAAGCGCAATGCGGTGCCAATGGATGGTTTAGGCAAGCAGCGCGGTAAGCTGCCTTGGCCAATAACAGGTAGTGTGCTGCATAACTTCGGCACTCGTCAGACTGGTCAGGTTAACTGGAAAGGCATGGTGTTATCCGCCAACTATGGCCAGCAAGTCAAAGCGGTTTATCCCGGCACTGTGGTATTCGCTGAGTACTTACGTGGTTATGGATTAGTGGTACTCCTCGACCACGGTAAAGGAGACATGACCCTTTACGGATACAATCAGGCACTAACGAAGAAAGAAGGCGATAGAGTGACGGCTGGTGAGGTTATTGCTCTTGCTGGTGATACAGGAGGCCAAGACAGAGCATCCCTTTACTTTGAGATTCGTCGTAACAGCGAAGCACAAAACCCGAAATCCTGGTTAAAGCGCCTGTAAGTAAAAATAGCCTAAAAAGAAAAAGGAGCCGATGGCTCCTTTTTACACAAATGAATGACTCTAAATCGTTACGCGTAATACGTTTCAACCGCGTCAATAAATGCGCTCACATCGTCTTTGCTTAACGCATTGATTCCCGCCGCAGCCTCTCGACCACCGCCTGTCGGGAACTGTCCACAAACCGCTACTGCACCCTGCTTGTTATTCAATGGAGCGCGCAGTGATACCGTATAAGTACCATCTACGTTTTCGGTTAAAACAGCATGAGCTGAATCTGGATTTTGGTTCGCCAACCAGTTGCCATAAACTCCGCTGATACGGCGTGAAGCCGCATTGTCAGGCAGCTCAAACAGTTTCAGTTTATTGCTTTCATGGGTGGCAGGAATCGCTTGGGCGGCATCCATATCTTGCTGATAGGCCGATTGCAGCAAGTAGAATGGAGAAGATGCATCTGCAATGACATCAAATGGCGAAGTATATTTAATCAATGCTTGATATAAATCCGCCGGATGAAAATGTAGATCGTCAACCTTCGAACCATAGCCGTTGTAATTGATCAACGTACCCAGCTCTTTCAGTTGCGCTTTCTGTTCCGCCGAAAAACCAGCCAGGTCAGCCAGTTCATCAGCTTTAGCAATCAGGTTATCACCATACGCTGCCGTTATAGCCCAGGAATGAAAACGTCCCTGCAACAGTTTATCGACAATCAAAGCCGTACACATATTCGCATCGAGATCGATGTGCGCATCTAAGTTGCCATGCTGTGGAATGTCACCCGCTTTATGGTGATCGGCGTAAAAAACATGAGCGCCCTGAGCTAAAGCATGCTCCAGACCTGCCATGTTCTTTTCCATCGAAACGTCTAATACCGTCAGCTCGTCGCCCGCTTGTACATCCACGGTTTCCACCAGCTTGATATCGCGTTTTACACCCGTTACCAATTTGGCTTCCAGAGGATCAGCTAAGCGCAGTTGCAGCAGAGCGATAATGCCGTCTGCATCACCATTAAATATGTCATAATTCATTGAAAGATAATTCCTTTATCGAGATAACTTTGCTCAGGTATAAATTGAGTTTTGTAACTATTGTGCGCTGCGCGTGCCACAAGTCAACTCAAGTTACGATTCGAAAATGAAATTAAGCTTAAAATAATACGCCATTAGCCCTGCATAGCACTTACGCCATCTTCCAACAGTAACAGCTGCTCCAACCCTTGCTCCGTTGCGAGTGGTTTTACAACATTGATCATCTGAAGCATGCCTTGTCGCACCATTTGCTCGGTAATGTTGGATTTAGGTAGCATCGCAGATTGGTAAGACAACCAACTACAAGCGATGAGATGCAGCGTGCATACCAAAGATGTTAATTGCTGCTGATCAACGTTCAGCAATTTGAGGGCAACGAATTCCTGCATGATCGCAATCAAATTGGCTTGCAGTTTGTCCTGAACCTCGATGTATTGCTCGTGAAGTTGCTCATCACGCGACAAAATCTCTGGTAAATTGGCGTAGAAAAAACGGTACTTCCACATCAGCGTAAAGGTCGAATCTAGGTAACTCTTCAGCATAGTCAGACTCTCTTGAGAGCCTTTAAGGGGGGTAAATCTTTCTAAAAGTTCTGCTGAATAAAGCGCAAAGATTTCGCGGACGATTTCTTGCTTATTGCGAAAGTGGTAATAAAGATTACCTGGACTGATTTCGATGTGATCGGCAATGTGATTAGTGGTGATATTTCGCTCACCATGTTGGTTAAACAACTCCAGTGCCGCGTAGACTATTTTGTCGCGCGTTTTCATTATTATCGTATTCCCTTTTCTTTAACGAATCGAGTATAGCGACTTCACCAACCTAGGTCGATAGAGGCTCCAAATACGATAACTTAGCAGACCAGTCAGAATCCCCGTGCCATTAGCGACAAGGTCTAACCAAGAGGTTTCTCTACCGACATAACCTTGTAGCCATTCAATCACCGCGCTGAACAACAGGATACTAATTGCCACTATCCAGCGTTTTCGCCAATGACGAACACAGCAACAAGCAACAAAAGCAAAACTCGTGTATGCCATTAAATGTTGTAGCTTATCGAGGTAAGTAAAAGACCCCCACTTTTGTAGCTCTCCTGAGCTGAGCGATAAATACGCAATCACAACAGCGCAACCGCAAATAATCAAACGTCCAACCGTTCGGTTCATCGGATATCCTTATGCAATAGGGAACGGGAATGCTGTTACCTGATCAATATGATCACAGCCTAATGCCAACATGATGAGTCGATCAACGCCTAACGCTACGCCAGCACAGTCCGGCAACCCAGCCTCTAGTGCCGCAATCAGATGATAGTCAATAGGCTGAGGCTTCAAACCCATCTCTAAGCGTTTCGCATTGTCTTGTTCAAAACGCGTAAGTTGTTCTTTAGGATTGTCTAACTCATGGAAACCATTAGCGAGCTCTATCCCTTTAAAATACACTTCAAAGCGATCAGCGACACGGCTGTCTTGAGGGTTTATTTTTGCTAATGCCGCTTGCGATGCAGGAAAGTCATAAACAAACGCAGGCGCATCCTGACCAATCTTACTTTCGACACCAATACTAAACAGGAGTTGCAGTAAAGTATCGCGGTCATCTTCCGGATCAGCGATATCACTCAGCCCCAGCTTTCCGGCGACGACTTTAAGCTCTGACATTGAGCCTTCAAGCGGACACACGCCAAGAACATCGAGAAACGCCTGCTGATACGTCATACGATGAGCCAAGCCACACTTCAGCACTCGCTGTAGCAACTCATCCATCTCATCCATTAACTGATGATGGTCAAAACCAACTCGATACCATTCCAGCATGGTGAATTCTGGATTGTGGTAACGGCCATTCTCTTCGTTACGAAACGCTTTATTGATCTGGTAGATGCAGCCACTACCCGCCGCCAATAAACGTTTCATATGGAATTCGGGACTGGTCATAAAGAACAGCTTACTGCCGTCAGCGTAGCCAGGGCCAACAAACTCGGTTTGAAAGGTATGCAAATGAATATCCGTCACCGTCGCGTGGCTCATGGCAGGCGTATCCACTTCCATCACTTGTCTCTCGGCAAAAAATTGGCGAATAGTGGCGATTAACGCCGCACGTTGACGAAGTTGTTCAATGGAAGCAGTCGGTTGCCAATTGGTTTGCATAACAAGTCTCTCAAAGCTTAGGGCTAGCAGCTAAAGCCCACATTCTACATGTTTTTACTTTGGGGCGAGAAACGATTTCATTCGCTTTTAAAGACCGGTTATTACTGTGCGACAAAGCAACATGAAGCCAAAATTTTTCGTACTACAAAGCAAAATCAACACTCACCACAAAACCTGTTATCAACCTCGACAACAACAAGCAACACTCCATTAACACTCAATAATTTCAGTTAGAGGTTACAAATATTCTCGCCGTGATAGTAATCACATAACCTATAATTTTTATGCTCTTAAGTGCATTACCAAAGAAAAAACCTAATTACATCAATATTTATCTCATACAGCTCCACTACACTAATCTCTACTACTTTCGGGGAACTTCTCTTCGAGAACCCCTCACAATCACAATAACAAGCGGATTTCCGCAATTACTCACTGGAGGATAACTGTGCAAATTATCACCACAGATATCGCAGTCATCGGCGCTGGCGGCGCTGGTCTTCGTACTGCTATTGCAGCGGCAGAGGCAAACCCAGATTTAGAAGTCGCTCTGATTTCTAAAGTTTATCCTATGCGCTCACACACGGTCGCAGCGGAGGGTGGCTCAGCAGCAGTTATCAAGGATGAAGATAGCTTAGATAACCACTTCAACGATACGGTTGGCGGTGGCGACTGGCTATGTGAACAGGACGTCGTTGAATATTTTGTAGAAAACGCAACCCGCGAAATGATCCAAATGGAACAATGGGGTTGTCCTTGGAGCCGTAAAGAGAACGGGGAAGTTAACGTTCGCCGCTTTGGCGGTATGAAGGTTGAACGAACTTGGTTTGCAGCGGATAAAACCGGCTTCCATATGCTTCACACCCTATTCCAAACTTCAATGAAGTACAGCAACATCAAACGTTTTGATGAGTACTTTGTGTTGGATCTGCTTGTTGACGATGGTGAAGTACAAGGTCTGATCGCCATTCACATGTCTGAAGGTGAGTTGGTCACCATCAAAGCGAAATCTGTTGTGCTTGCGACTGGTGGCGCGGGACGTGTTTACCACTGTAACACCAATGGCGGTATCGTAACGGGCGATGGCATGGCGATGGCTTACCGTCACGGTGTTCCGCTACGTGATATGGAATTTGTTCAATACCACCCTACTGGCCTACCAGGTACTGGTATCCTAATGACAGAAGGTTGTCGTGGTGAAGGTGGTATTATTGTCAACAAAAACGGCTACCGCTACCTACAAGACTACGGCATGGGCCCTGAAACTCCAGTGGGTCAACCGAAAAACAAATACATGGAACTGGGTCCACGTGACAAAGTTTCTCAAGCTTTCTGGCATGAGCAACAGAAAGGCAACACCATCAAACACCCACTGGGTGACGTGGTGCACCTAGACCTTCGCCACCTTGGTGAAGAGTACCTACAAGAACGTTTACCTTTCATCTGTGAGCTAGCAAAAGCTTACGTGAACGTTGATCCTGCAAAAGAACCAATTCCAATTCGTCCGACCGTGCACTACACCATGGGCGGCATCGAAACTGATGGTGGCTGTGAGACTCGCGTTAAAGGTCTATTCGCAGTTGGTGAGTGTGCGTCAGTTGGTCTGCATGGTGCGAACCGTCTTGGCTCTAACTCTCTGGCTGAGTTCGTGGTATTTGGCCGAGTTGCGGGTGAAAACGCAGTGAAACGTGCAGCAGAATTCAAAGGCTGGAACGACAATGCTATCGCAGCTCAAGTGAAAGCTGTTGAAGAACGCATTGCCAGCTTAATGAACCAAGAAGGCGATGAAAACTGGGCAGACATCCGTACCGAAATGGGCCACACCATGGAAGCGGGTTGTGGCATCTACCGCCAAGAAGATCTGATGCAAGCAACCATCGATAAGATCACGGAACTTAAACAACGTTACAAACGCATTAGCATCAAAGACAAAGGCAAAGTGTTCAACACTGACCTTCTTTACGCAATCGAAGTCGGTTACGGCCTAGAAGTGGCAGAAGCGATGGTTCACTCTGCAATCCTGCGCAAAGAATCTCGCGGTGCACACCAACGTCTCGATGATGGCTGCACTGAACGTGACGACGTGAACTTCCTGAAACACTCACTTGCTTTCTATCAACCAGACGCAGCGCCTAGCATCGACTACAGCAATGTAACCATTACTAAGTCTCAGCCTAAAGCGCGTCTATACGGTGAAGCTGCAGAAAAAGCCGCAGCAGAAGAAGCAGCGAAGAACGCAGAGGAGCAAGCATAATGTCAGCAAACCGCATCCAGAAAGTAGACATTCTGCGTTATGACCCAGAAAAAGACGCAGAACCGCACTTACAAACTTTCGAAGTACCATTCGATGAAACTATGTCTGTGCTCGACGCGATTGGTTACATCAAAGATAACCTAGACAAAGACTTATCTTACCGTTGGTCTTGTCGTATGGCGATCTGTGGCTCATGCGGCATCATGGTTAATGGTGTGCCTAAGCTAGCTTGTAAGAGCTTCTTACGTGACTACCAAAATGGTCTGAAAATCGAGCCATTAGCGAATTTCCCGATTGAGAAAGACTTGATCGTTGATATGACGCCATTTATCGAGCGTCTTGAAGCGATCAAACCTTACATCATTGGTAACGACCGTAAACCTGAAGACGGCACAAACTTGCAAACGCCAGAGCAAATGGCGAAGTACAAGCAGTTTGCTGGTTGTATCAACTGTGGTCTGTGTTACGCAGCGTGTCCTCAGTTCGGTCTCAACCCAGAGTTCATCGGCCCGGCAGCGCTAACATTGGCGCACCGTTACAACTTAGACAGTCGTGATAACGGTAAAGCTGAGCGTATGAAGCTGATTAACGGTGAGAATGGCGCCTGGGGTTGTACGTTTGTAGGTTACTGTTCTGAGGTTTGTCCAAAGAGCGTTGACCCTGCAGCAGCAGTAAACCAAGGCAAAGTAGAGTCTTCTATGGACTTCGTAATTGCGATGCTGAAACCTCAGGAGGCAGAAGGATGAGTAACCGTAAACCTTACGTTCGTGAAGTAAAACGCACTTGGTGGAAGGACCATCCTTTCTACCGCTTCTACATGTTACGTGAAGCGACGGTACTGCCACTGATTCTATTCACCATCTTCCTGACTTTCGGCCTGGGTTCACTAGTGAAAGGGCCTGAAGCTTGGCAAGGCTGGTTAGAGTTCATGGCAAACCCAATCGTAGTCGCGATCAACATCGTTGCGCTACTTGGAAGCCTGTTCCACGCACAAACCTTCTTCAGCATGATGCCACAGGTGATGCCAATTCGCCTAAAAGGCAAACCTGTGGGTAAGAATATCATCGTACTGACTCAGTGGGCAGCGGTCGCGTTTATCTCACTGATCGTTCTCATCGTGGTGTAAGGAGCTGAACAATGAAACCAAATTATAGTGTAAACACAGCACCAAAACGTTCAGATGAGCCAATCTGGTGGGGACTGTTTGGTGCAGGCGGTACCTGGTTTGCGATGATCACTCCTATCACCGTACTTGTACTTGGTATCCTCGTTCCACTGGGCGTGATTGATGCAGACGCCATGAGCTACGAGCGAGTATCTGAATTCGCGACCAGTATCATTGGTGCGCTATTTATCATCGGTACACTAGCGCTGCCAATGTGGCATGCAATGCACCGTGTTCACCACGGCATGCACGACCTTAAGTTCCACACTGGTGTGGTGGGAAAAGTGGCATGCTATGCGTTCGCTGGCCTTATCAGTGCGCTATCAGTTATCTTTATCTTCATGATTTAAGATACTGTTATAAATATAAAAAGCTGGCTTTATGCCAGCTTTTTTTGTTTTTGGACACCCATGATCTTTTTGCTTTATAAGCTTTTGGCCACCTATGATCTTATTGCTGAGTAATCTTCTTAGTTTGATCCATTAAGCCAAGAGCACCAAAACCAGTGATCACATCTAAGTTCGTTTTCAGGCCTGTTTCCTGATTACCACCAATATAGTTTTGCGGCATTTGAACTTGGAAGTTTTGCAGATTACTGTACAACGAGTTTGCAACCTCACGGTTCAGCTCAGCTAGGTAAACTTCTCGGTTTGCCCCTAATGCCGCATACTTAGCTTTCAGGACTTCGGCTTCTGCGCGGCCTTTCTCTAAAATCGCTTTCGCTTCATATTGAGCGGAAAGAGCGTTGGCTTTCTGAATAGCTAAGTTCGCTTCTGCCATTGCCAGCTCTTTTTCTTTCTCCACTTCAGCAAGTCGCTTGGTTTTCTCCACTTCAACGATTTCACGCTCAGCTATTTGACGAGCAACCTCGACCTCTTTTTGCTGAGAAATAATAGCGAGCTCTTTCTGACGTTGTGCATCCTGAACTTCACGAGTACGCTGAATTTCTTTACGCAGCTGCTCAGTTTCGGCCTGAGCTTTAGAAGTTTCCTGCTCCTGAATTGCGCGAATGCGATCTGCGACCAAGCGCTTTTTATCTGCCAATAACTGATCAAGCTGCTTCTCTGGCTGCGGGTCACCAATGGTTACCTGAGTAACTTGAATACCGTATTGCTGTAACGGGTTATCCTGTCGGATAGGTTGGCCTGTTTTGTCTACGACCGGTACCGTTTTCCAGACTAACTGATTCGTACGCTGCAATTGATTGGCGTTGGCCTGATTTGCACCGACGGGAGCAAGGTCAAGCTCTTCAACCTCCACCTGACGACGCTCAGTCAGATAAATACCTTCTCGAAGCTGATCACCCAACTTAGATTTAAACTGGTTCAAACCGCCCTGAAAGAACTCTTCTCCAGTATACTGAGTCGCAGTAATCACCGTTACGTTGCGGGCATTTTTTACTAATAACGCATCGATCAGATTGCTGTTATTACGAAACTCTCGGTGCATTTTCTTCACTGCTTCCGGATCATTACTCAATTTAAAACGGAATGTGACGGGAATCTGACCAATATAAGTATCCGCAAAGCGTACTTGTACCGGCTCAAGCCTCTGGTAAAAATCCTCACCCTTGTTGTTACCAAATGACACAGTGATGACTTGGTCATATTGGGTGATTTTAGACAGAAAGGGCATACGAAAATGAATACCCGGTTCAGTGAACACATCCAATTCACCGGTAATATTGTTCTGGTGCACGTAACTGTAACCTGCATCTGTCATCAAAACAGAACTGTTAATGGTTAACCCTATAGCCAACAACGGTATACCAAAAACTGCCGCTTTTATCCCTCGGTGAAGTAATCGACGTCGTTCTTCAACTTTTAAGCTTTGTCCTAAGCCTGTGCTTTCCATATTGTTCTCCTTATTGCGGTTGTCATTGAGTTAAATCGATAAAAATCAAATTGCTATGCAACTCAACGACCTCTGGAGATAATCTATCAAATGGTAACCTTAAGGAATAATCGAAAGATTCATCAAACAAATACGTTTTTAACGAATAATACAAAAAGAATAAAACTATGCGGTGCGCTTCTTGTTTTAGCCACATGTCAAAACTGCGGACAATAAAAAAGGCCGCCGAAGCGACCTTTTCTATTCGATACGTTGAAGTGAATTACTTCACACGACCTACATATTCACCAGTACGAGTGTCAACTTTGATCACTTCGCCAATTGCGATGAATAGTGGAACACGTACAACAGCGCCAGTTGATAGCGTAGCTGGTTTACCACCAGTACCTTGAGTATCACCTTTCAAACCTGGATCTGTGTCAGTAACTTCCAGCTCAACAAAGTTTGGTGGAGTAACTGAGATTGGGTTACCGTTCCAAAGCGTGATCATACAAGTGTTGTTTTCTACCAACCATTTAGCGTTCTCACCTACCGCTTTCGCATCAGCAGCGATCTGTTCGAACGTTTCATTGTTCATAAAGTGGTAGAATTCGCCGTCTGAATATAGATAATCTAGGTCGATATCCATTACGTCTGCCACTTCACAAGTGTCACCAGACTTGAATGTTTTCTCTAGCACTTTACCAGAAAGAAGTTTACGAATTTTTACGCGGTTGAACGCTTGGCCTTTACCTGGTTTAACGTATTCGTTTTCCAGAATTACGCAAGGCTCATTATCAAGCATTAACTTAAGACCGCCTTTAAATTCATTGGTGCTAACTGTAGCCATTTTTTCCTCTTACATTCTTAGAGCTAAATTCAATGCCGCACATAATAACCCGAAAAGTCGATTCTGTTGAGCAAAACTGGCTCAAACAGTTGGCGAATGGGATCTCTGATCCTGCAAAATTGCTCGAAAAACTGGAAATAGATCCCTCACCGTGGCAAGACGGGTTTGCTGCGCGCAAGCTGTTTGCACAGCGTGTACCGCAAAGTTTTGTCGATAGAATGGAAAAAGGCAATCCCAAAGACCCTCTTTTACGTCAGGTTTTACCGTTAAGTGAAGAGTTCGAAGTGCATGAGGGCTACTCCAGCGATCCACTTGAAGAGCAAGACAACGAGATTCCCGGCTTGCTGCACAAATATCGTAATCGTGCACTGATGATTGTTAAAGGAGGCTGTGCGGTGAATTGTCGCTACTGCTTCCGCCGACATTTCCCGTATCAGGATAACAAAAGTGGTAAACAAGCCTGGGCTCAAAGTCTCGAGTATATTGCGCAGCAGCCCGAGCTGAACGAAGTGATCTTCTCCGGCGGAGATCCATTAATGGCGAAAGATGATGAACTTCAGTGGCTGATAGAGCGGATTACACAAATTCCGCATATCAAACGTCTTCGAATTCACAGCCGCTTACCTGTGGTAATCCCAGCGCGTATAACCGATGAACTATGCCAGATACTTCGCGACTCCCGCTTGCAGGTTATCTTGGTCACTCACATCAACCATGCGAACGAATTAAGTAGCGAACTCGCCTCACAGCTGTTCAAACTCAAACAGTCTGGTGTGACTCTACTCAACCAAAGTGTGCTGCTTAAAGATATCAATGACTCTGTGGATGCCCTGGTCGACTTGAGTGAAGCCTTATTTGATGCGGGAGTGTTACCTTATTACTTGCATGTACTAGACAAAGTCCAAGGTGCTGCGCACTACTTTGTTTCCGATGAGGAGGCAAAAACGATCATGCGCGGAGTAATAACTCGTGTGTCTGGTTACCTGGTGCCAAAACTTACGCGAGAGATCGGCGGCAGGCCAAGTAAAACACCGCTTGATCTCCATTTAGAGTAAATACCGAGACCAGTTGAAGTTGAATTAAATTTGTCGTCACGAGCGTTTCTTTTTGTTCGCTTTGAGGGGTGATTCTATGCATACTCCGCGCTTTTGGAGGTCAAGATGCATACAACATTCGAACAAATTTTCGATCTTGGCCCATTTAGTTGGTCTGCTCTTCTATGCTGTGCCATCAATGGGTTAATGATTGGCATAGAACGCCAGACCCGTGGTAAGCCGGTTGGCATTCGCACTGCAATACTAATTATTTCAGGCACCTATCTTTTCATGTCGATGGCGGTATCCTTATCGCCAAACACGCTTGATCAGGCACGTGTACTGGGTCAAATCATTACCGGTGTCGGATTTCTGGGCGCTGGTGTAATGATGACGCTAGATGGCAAAATCCACGGAGTGACCTCTGCGGCGGTCATCTGGGTACTAGCCGGGTTAGGCTTAATGATTGGTCTTGGTTATTTGTCTCAATCAGTGGTCATCACAGTACTGACTTTAACTGTGTTACTGGGCGTTGATGAAGCGGAGCGACACATCAAGTCCTTACGTCGCGGTGTGCATCAAAGAATACAGCGCAGAAAGTCGTCTCGCTTAATCAAATAAGCTCAAACGTGAGATATAAAAAGACCCCGACATCAGTTCGGGGTCTTTCTGTTTAAGTATTACTATAACTGCAGATTATTTCGCGAAGTTAATCAATGGGAAACACTTCAAGAAGCCGTTATCCGCACAGTTAAGCAGACCAATTTGAATACCGTCGATTTGGTCTGTCATGTTGAAGAAACCTAGCTGGAAGTTAGACTTTTTAGAGATACTTGCCAGACCAACATCCGCCATTGTGTAACCTTGGGAGTAGTTCACCGCGCTCCAGTTAAGGCCTTTCACATTGTTAGTAATGTTAACCGCACCCAGGTTTAGGCCTGTTGTTTGGCCACGGTTCCAGTTAACAAGACCAAGGGAAGCCCCTTTCATTTCTTGGTTTACTTTCGCTGCGCCGAAGAACAGACCAAAGTTAATACCGGTTGTACGATCGGTTTCAGACATACCAAGTAGAGAGAAATCGACCCCTTTCACTTCGTTAACCTGTCCGTGTAGAACAGCTAAGCGAACACCGCCCACTTCAGAGCGAGACGGCGCATTAATGTGATCAATTGTAGAAAACATCACAGGAGTGCTGTCAGCAAGCGCAACAGGTGATGCAACAGCGGCTACCACTGCCAAAGACGTCAAAAGCTTTTTCATTCTTATCTCCGTTATATTAAGCATTACTTACAACATAGCGTATGTGTACTCATTTTCTACTAATCGTATGAAAAAATTTCACTCGCATGCCATATTTAACAAGTTGACTATAATAGAAAAAATCTACAACGACCATATTTCAATATTTTCTGAAGTATTTCTTGTACCAGTCCCACACAATGGCGATGTCATGTTCAGCCACGAATCTGGATAAGCAAGTACGACGCATCGCGTTTAAATCAGTATTTCATCGCACTGCATAAACGACAAATTGAATTGCGATGACGTATCAACAAATCAAAAACGCCAAGCACAAAAAAGCCGAGGTAAAAACCTCGGCTTCTTCTTGGTTTGGTCAGTTACCTCTTCGCTATAAAATGTTACAGCGATAAGGTAAGCAGCGTATTACATCATGCCGCCCATACCACCCATACCGCCCATGCCGCCCATATCAGGCATGCCTGCGCCGTCTTTCTGTGGCATATCAGTAACCATGGCTTCAGTTGTGATCATCAGACCTGCAACCGATGCTGCGAATTGTAGTGCGCTACGAGTTACTTTAGTTGGGTCTAGGATACCCATCTCTAGCATGTCGCCGTATTCACCTGTTGCTGCGTTGTAGCCGTAGCTGCCTTCGCCTGCTTTCACGTTGTTCGCTACTACTGACTCTTCGTCACCCGCATTCTTCGTGATTTGACGGATTGGCGCTTCCATTGCACGTAGTGCAACGCGGATACCAACGTTTTGTTCTTCGTTGTCACCTTCAAGGCCAGCAATCATAGATGCTGCACGGATTAGAGCAACACCACCGCCTGCTACTACGCCTTCTTCAACCGCTGCGCGAGTTGCGTGAAGTGCGTCTTCTACGCGGTCTTTCTTCTCTTTCATTTCAACTTCAGTTGCTGCACCAACTTTGATTACTGCAACACCGCCAGCTAGCTTAGCTACGCGCTCTTGTAGTTTCTCTTTGTCGTAGTCTGAAGTTGACTCTTCGATTTGCTGACGAATCTGAGCAACACGGCCATGAATCATTGTTTCTTCACCGATACCATCGATGATAGTCGTGTTTTCTTTCGTGATAGCAACGCGCTTAGCCTGACCTAGGTCTTCTAGCGTTACTTTTTCAAGCTCTAGACCTACTTCTTCAGAAATCACTGTACCGCCAGTTAGAACCGCGATGTCTTGTAGCATTGCTTTACGACGGTCACCAAAACCTGGTGCTTTTACTGCCGCAACTTTCACGATGCCACGCATGTTGTTCACAACTAGTGTTGCTAGCGCTTCACCTTCTACGTCTTCTGCGATGATTAGCAGTGGACGAGATGCTTTAGCAACTGCTTCTAATGTTGGTAGAAGTTCACGGATGTTTGAGATCTTTTTATCAACCAGAAGGATGAATGGGTTTTCTAGATCAACAGAACCTGCTTCTTGGTTGTTGATGAAGTAAGGAGATAGGTAACCGCGGTCGAACTGCATACCTTCAACTACGTCTAGCTCGTCTTGTAGCGCCTGACCTTCTTCAACAGTGATAACACCGTCGCGGCCAACACGTTCCATTGCTTCAGCAATGATGTTACCTACGCTTACGTCAGAGTTCGCAGAGATAGTACCTACCTGTGCGATAGCTTTAGTGTCGTTACACTCAACAGACAGCTCTTTTAGCTGTTCAACTGCTGCTGCTACTGCTTTGTCGATACCGCGCTTAAGATCCATTGGGTTCATACCCGCTGCTACTGCTTTCAGACCTTCGTTTACGATTGATTGCGCTAGTACTGTTGCTGTTGTTGTACCGTCACCTGCAGCATCGTTTGCTTTAGATGCTACTTCTTTAACCATTTGAGCGCCCATGTTCTGGAATTTGTCTTCCAGCTCGATTTCGCGCGCTACAGATACACCATCTTTAGTGATTGTTGGTGCACCGAAAGATTTATCTAGAACGACGTTACGGCCTTTAGGACCTAATGTCACTTTTACCGCGTCAGCCAGAACGTTTACACCTTCTAGCATCTTAACTCGTGCGTCATTACCAAATTTAACGTCTTTAGCAGCCATCTTTGATTTCCTTTCTACAATTCTTTAAGTTCGACTTGGTTTTTGAATCTGAGCAAAAAATTACTCAATGATTGCTATTATTCAACGATTGCCATGATGTCGTTTTCAGACATAACTAGCACTTCTTTACCGTCGATTTTTTCAGTCTTAGTGCCGTAACCTTCAGCGAAGATAACAGTATCACCAACTTTAACGTCCAGCGGTAGCACTGTGCCGTTTTCTAGAATGCGGCCTTTGCCTACAGCTAGAACAACACCGCGAGTTGATTTTTCCGCAGCAGAACCAGTCAGAACGATTCCACCAGCTGACTTAGATTCAACTTCTTTACGTTCAACGATAACTCGGTCATGTAATGGACGAATGTTCATTGGTCGTCTCTCCTGAAAATTTCCATGTTTATTTGATAATTGCCCTTCTGGGACACGTGATCACTATATAAGGGGTCCAATGAACGATCCCAAGGGGCGAGCATGATTTTTTTGTGACTTAGTTAAAAGATCGCAACGGTTTGCGTGAGAAATGCGCACTCGCTCACCTTCCTGCTTTCTTGTATCCTTGCAGTTTATCCACCAGATAGACGTTAAACATGCTGGAAAAAAACAAGCCGGAACACCAAGCAACAGATAAACATGGTTTGTTGAGCGCGCCCATTCCCGAAACACTGAGAAAAATGACGGTCCCGATGACGGTGGGCATGATCGCGATTTTGATGTTCAATCTGGTCGATACATTTTTTATTTCTCTGCTCGGCACGCAAGCCCTAGCTGCCATTAGTTACACCTTTCCGGTCACCTTTGCCGTTAACTGCATTACGATGGGCATTGGCATGGGGCTTTCGACCAATATAGGCCGCCTACTCGGACAAGGGCACTCAACACAAGCCGCGCGTTTTACTACTCATGGTCTACTGTTAGCTGTCATGCTAGTTGCAATCGCGTCATCAGTTGGCTTTGCAACCATCAGACCATTGTTCGGTTTTCTTGGCGCGACTGACGATCTTCTTCCACTCATCGAACAGTACATGCAAGTGTGGTATCTCACCATTCCCTTACTGGTGATCCCAATGGCTGGCAACAGTGCAATCCGCGCGACGGGTGATACGAAAACCCCAGCGAAAATCATGATGCTGGCAGGGTTGATCAACGGAATGCTGGATCCGCTACTGATCTTCGGCTTGGGGCCTTTTCCTGAACTTGGAATCCAAGGCGCAGCAATCGCGAGTGCTTTTAGTTGGTTAGGCGCTTTAGTCGGCTCTTCATACTTACTGGTTAAACGGGAGAAACTTCTGGCTAAGCCGCAGTGGTTACATCTGAAACAAGATTGGCAACAGACATTAAAAATCGGTACTCCTGCGGCCTTCTCTACCGCAATGACACCTCTCTCTGGCGCTATTTTGATGATGCTGCTGTCAGGCCACGGAACCGCAGCTGTTGCCGCTTATGGCGCAGCACAGCGCATCGAGTCGATACTGATTCTGGTATTGATGTCACTGACCTCAGCTTTAACGCCGTTCATGGCACAAAATCTCGGCGCTAATAATCCACAACGGGCATTTGCAGGATTATTCCTCAGCATGCGCTTCGCAGTTGTGTTTCAGGGACTTATCTTTCTGGCAATGGTGCCTTTGAGCATCCCGCTGGCCGCTCTTTTCTCACAAGAAGAAGCGGTTAAAAACCTGCTTTGGCATTATCTCCTTGTCGTGCCATTCAGCTACGGTTTCCAGGGTATTGTGATGATATTAGTGAGCGGGCTAAATGCGATGCACAAGCCATTACGCGCTTTCCAGTGGAGTTTTATGCGCCTGTTCATCTTTACATTGCCAGCGGCCTGGATTGGCAGCTACCTGTACGATGTTGAAGGGCTATTTATCGGTATTGCGGTGGGTAATATATTAGGTGGGTTACTTGGTTATATGTTTGCGCTCCGCGAACGAAAGTTAATGCTGGTAGAACAAAGCATTTCCTCTTCATGAACCCTGTCCTCCCCTCGCTTAGAAAAACAGAGACAAAAAAACCGCGTATCAACGCGGTTTTTTATTTTAGCTAAGAGCGGTCGACTTAGAACAGCTCTTCTGCAACCTTGTACAGGTCATTACGTACAGGGCGCTTCATGTTTTCGATCGCATCAATAATATCGTGATGAACAAGCTGCTCTTTCACGATACCAACACAACGGCCACCGTGACCTTCCATTAGAAGGTGAACAGCGTAGTTACCCATGCGAGATGCAAGAACACGGTCAAATGCAGTAGGACGACCACCACGTTGGATGTGACCAAGTACTGTCGCACGAGTTTCACGACCTGTTGCCGTTTCAATATCACGTGCAAGCTCGTTTGCATCCATCATCAGTTCAGTAAGAGCAATGATTGCGTGTTTCTTACCTTTTGCGATACCGTCTTGAATATTGCCGATCAGCTTCTCTTTATCAAGACCCGTTTCTGGTGTGATGATGTACTCACAACCACCAGCGATAGCAGACATCAGAGTCAGGTCACCACAGTGACGGCCCATGATTTCTACAATTGAAATACGTTGGTGAGATGAAGAAGTGTCACGTAGACGGTCGATTGCATCAATAACTGTGTTTAGTGCAGTTAGGTAACCGATAGTGTAATCCGTACCCGCAATGTCGTTATCGATAGTGCCTGGCAGACCGATACATGGGTAACCCATTTCAGTCAGTTTCTTTGCACCCATGTAAGAACCGTCACCACCAATCACTACCAGTGCGTCGATACCGTGTTTCTTCAGGTTCTCAATAGCTTTTTCGCGTACTGCCACTTCCTTGAACTCAGGGAAACGTGCAGAACCCAGGAACGTACCACCTTTGTTAATAACATCAGAAACACTAGAACGATCTAGCTTCTCGATGCGGCCTTCATAAAGACCTAGGTAGCCATCGTACACACCAAACACTTCCAATCCTTCAGAAAGTGCTGTGCGTACCACGCCGCGTACTGCAGCGTTCATACCAGGTGCGTCACCGCCACTTGTTAAAACACCGATCTTCTTAATCATGCTCACCCTCGATCTTTGGCAATCAATTTATTTAATTTTCTTCTAGGCCCCTTGTCACCAAGCAACCTGCATAATCCAGAACTGTGCGTTATGTTACATTTCCTATACCGGATTACCAATGAAAACACACATTTTTATGTAACTTTTCTACTTATGTAAGAGTATTACAGCTTCTACTATCAACTTCGTTGATTCACATCAGTATCAGGATTCTTAAAGCGTATTGATGGAAAGATAGACAATAAGCGCCTATTTGTCGTCAGACGCTTTTGTATTTTTCGAGCTCTACCAATCTTGCTCTTTCTGTTCTTTCTCTGGTCCATAAATGACAGATATCGGATCTTGGTGGATCAACACATCCGCTTCAGGAAAGACAGACAAGAGGTTTTCTTCCACTTTATCAGCTATATAATGGGCTTCGATTAAACGTAAGTCATCATCTAACTCGAGATGTAACTGAATAAAACGTGTCGGCCCGGACATCCGTGTTCGTAACTGATGAACACCTCTCACCCCTTTCACGCTCAAGCACTGAGTGTGAATTTCCTCTAATTCGGTATCAGGCAGTTTTCTGTCCAATAAAGTCTGCGTCGCTTCATTCACCATTTTGAAAGCACTGTAAAGAATGAACACGCCAATACCAATCGCAAACACCGCATCCGCTTGCGTGACACCAAAATAACTTAACCCGAGCGCGACCATAATGGCCGCATTCATATAAAGGTCAGTCTGATAGTGAAGTGAGTCGGCTGCAATGGCTTGGCTGCCTGTCACTCGCACTACGTGTTTCTGAAACGTCACCAAACCAAGTGTAACGACAATAGCAAACAACGAGACATAAACGCCGAGTTCAGGAGTATGCAGAGCCTGAGGGCGGAAGAAACGCTCAACCCCATTAAGGATCAAGAATACCGCGGAGCCGGAGATAAACATGGCTTGCGCAAGGGCAGCTAATGACTCCGCCTTGCCGTGGCCAAAAGTATGTTCCCTGTCTGCTGGCTGCAAGGCATAACGAACCACGACTAAATTCACCACCGATGCGGCAATGTCCAGCATAGAGTCAATAAGAGAGGCTAATAGGCTGACCGAACCTGTCACCCACCAAGTGATGACCTTAACCAGTAAAAGAAGCGTTGCCGTGATTGTTGCAGTCCAGGCTGCTGTCGTCACTAAGCGTGCGTATTGATGTTTCATAATCAAAGAGTTAACTCAAACCATAACCAAAGTATACCTCGATAATTATTTAATGAGTATGAAATAGCCAGATCAAAAAGAGGCAGCCAGGGCTGCCTCTTAAGATTATTTCGTTGTGTCGGTTAGTTGCTGCTTGGTTTAGTCATGCGTTTTTGCATTCTTTCACCACACTGTTGCATACGTTCATTTTGCAACTTCACAAACTCTGCTTTTTGCTCAGGAGTCAGTACACTCAACATTTGGTGTTTTTTCTCCAGCATTTTTACACGGCGTTCAGTTTGTTTTTCTACCATTTCTTTGGCTAACGCATTCGCTTGAGCTTCATCAAAGTTATCCGCCAGCACAAGAGCCTGCATTTTTGCGTGGTAAGCTTGGCGCTCCGCTCGACGAGCATCACGTTCTGCCGCATTTTTACCTTTCATCTCCGCACGATTAGCGTCACGAAATGATTGTAATTGCTCTTTTTGCGCGTCAGTCAGATCCATTTGGCGCATAATTCCTCGGTCCATTCCAGGGCCACATTCGTCGCGAGGACCTTTTTGCTGGTCTTTACCACCGTAGGCGAAGGCACCTGCAGCACCAAGAGTAAGTGGTAGAACAACGGCAGCTAACACAATTTTTTTTGCAGATTTCATAATTTGATTCCTCATACATCTGATTGCTTCTTCTGGGCTGTTCTCCCAGCGCTTGAGTATAGAATAGGACGCGCTAGGTAAAGTGACGTATAGAGAGCGTAAAGATTCGTAAAGAGTGATTTTTATACTCTTCGTCACCCATCATTCCAATGTAATATTAAATAAAAGGTAATTGATGGTAGGTCCCTAAATGGCAAACATTCTTTTGATTGATGACGATATAGAGCTAACTAGCCTGTTAAAAGAAGTACTCAGCTTCGAAGGATTTGAAGTCAGTGAAGCGAATGATGGAGAAGCAGGTTTAGCTGCCGTGACAAGTGAAATTGATTTGATTTTGCTGGATGTCATGATGCCTAAGCTCAACGGCATGGAAACATTAAAGCGCTTGCGTGAAAACTGGGAAACTCCCGTATTAATGCTGACAGCCAAAGGCGAAGAAATCGACCGAGTGATTGGCTTAGAACTAGGGGCAGACGATTACTTACCAAAACCCTTTAGTGACAGAGAGCTACTGGCCCGCATTCGCGCCATTTTACGCCGTACCAGTGCAACTCAAAAGGACAGTAAAAGCGGTGACTGCATTGAGTATCAAGAGCTTCGCCTTTATCCAGGCAAGCAGGAGGCTTACTGCGATCAGCTGCTGCTTGATTTAACGGCAACAGAATTTGCTTTGCTCACACACTTTGTACAACACCCTGGGCAAGTACTGACGAAAGAAACCCTGAGCCTAGATGTGCTTGGCAAGCGACTCGCCGCTTTTGACCGCGCGATTGATATGCACGTCTCCAACTTACGCAAAAAACTGCCCGACCAAAGTAATGGTAAGCCACGTATCAAAACCTTGCGTGGCCGAGGCTATATGTTGCTTGAGGAAGATTAATGAGCCAAATATCACGCATCAAACTGCCAAATATTAACAGCTTGTATGGACGCATATTTGCCATCTTCTGGTTCACCATGTTGTTGGTGTTAATCGCTGTGCTATCACTACCGCATCTGGATCCACGTAAAGCGCGTGATATTCCAAGTGCGCCTTATCAGCGCATGCTAGAAGTGCGTGACGACATTCAGAATCAATACAGTAAAGAAACTGACCTTGGCCGCATTCTATTTAGCATTGAGGGACGTCGCCAAAATAAAAACGCCCCTCGGCCACGGATGTTCTTTTCTGACTATAACGGCAAAATATTAACCACTGACCACCGCAACAACTTTCAAATGCGGGCGATGCAAAACTTTGTTTCCATCATCGAAGACAATAACCAACCGAAACAAAAGCTCTATGGCCGATACATGGTCGCCGGGCCTGTGCCAATTACATTAGCCGGTTCTGACCTTTTAATGTACGTCGGCTTTAAATGGAATGAGCCACCGCCACTGCTGCTGAGACTGTTTGATCACCCTGTTCAGTTATTACTTGCCGTCATGCTGGCGAGTACACCTTTGCTACTTTGGTTGGCATGGGCATTGAGTCAGCCTGCACGTCGACTCGAAGCCGCCGCACAGCGCGTAGCCAAAGGGGAGTTTGTCACAGACCCTAATCTGGAGAAAGGGACTTCAGAGTTCCGTCAGGCGGGCAGCAGTTTCAACCAGATGGTCGAAGCGGTAAATCAGATGATATCCGGTCAGCAACGCCTGCTCTCCGATATCTCTCATGAACTGCGTTCACCACTGACTCGCCTGAGAATGGCCAATGCTTTAGCGACACGCAAACAAGGCGAAAGCCCAGAGCTAACAAGGATTGATACCGAAGCTCAGCGGCTTGAGCAAATGATCAGTGAGCTACTGGAACTGTCTCGAATGCAGGCGAATAGCCACATGACACGCGAAACTCAACCGATTCAAAGTTTGTGGGAAGAGATCATTGAGGACACTCAATTTGAAGCGGAACAAATGGGTAAACAATTGCGTTACTCCCCGCTACCTAAAGGCAGTATTTCCGGCAACCCTAAGTTGCTAATGAGCGCTGTGGAGAACATCATTCGCAACGCCATTTACTACGGGAAAGATCAGGTTGAAATTAATCTAGAAACGCAAGGTAACACTCTGCACATCACCGTAGATGATAACGGTGAAGGAGTGCCAGATGCCGAGCTGGAAGCCATCTTCCGACCATTCTACCGAGTCTCTACCGCTCGTGATCGTCACTCTGGCGGAACAGGATTAGGGCTGACGATCACCGAAAGTGCCATTCGTCAGCACAGCGGAACGATTGTCGCTAGCCGCAGCCCACTGGGTGGATTGCGCATGACGATAACATTGCCTTTGAGTTTGTAGTCAAAGCTCACACCATTCAACTGACCAGGTAAACCCTCCGTCTCAGGAGGGTTTACTTTTTCTCAACACGGTTCAATGGCGACTCACTTTCCTTTGATGTCGCATGTGTAGCTATGCCAGTACTTGGGTGTATACCCCAGTCGTAGCTACGGTATATACTGCCTCTCTCTTTTGACTAACTCTATTTCTATACCATGTTTGATATCGCTTTATACGAACCAGAAATCGCGCCGAACACCGGCAACATCATTCGACTTTGTGCCAACTGCGGTGCAAACCTTCATTTGATTGAGCCACTGGGTTTCGATCTGGAAGAGAAAAAAGTGCGCCGTGCAGGCTTGGATTATCATGACTTGGCTCGAGTAACACGTCATAAAAACTATCAGGAATTCTTAGACTATTTAGAGGAAGAGAAGCAAGGTAACTACCGTCTGTTCGCTTGTACAACCAAAACGACAGGTCACCATGTAGATGCTCAGTATCAAGCCGGTGACGTGCTGCTTTTCGGTCCGGAGACCCGTGGTTTGCCTGCGGAAGTGATTGAAAGCCTGCCTATGGAGCAACGTATTCGTATTCCAATGATGCCAGATGCCCGCAGCCTGAACTTGTCGAATGCCGTCGCCATTATTGCATTTGAAGCATGGCGTCAGATGGGCTTTGAAGGTGCTCAATAATCGCTGAATTATAGTGACAAAAAAGGGCGCCAGATGCGCCCTTTTGTCTTCTGCTGGAACTGACAATTGATCAGTTAAGCTTATTTCTGTCATTACGATCGTCATCGTCGTCTTTACGCTCGTATTCACCTTCGAAGGTATTGCCATTATCCGAGCGAGAATCGAATGGACCACGACGGAATGGATCTTCGTCAAATGGCCCCTGCTGCCCAGAAAAACCGCTGTGGAAGCCACCACCGTGGACCGTTTTCACCACCATTTTACTCATCAGGTATTTTGCAATCGCAGCTCTAGGCGCAGGCAACAATACCAACATACCAAGTGCATCCGTCATAAAGCCCGGAGTTAACAGCAGCACGCCAGCTACAGCCAGCATGACACCTTCAAAAATCTGCTGAGCAGGAATTTCACCTTGCTCAAGACGCCCCTGAACTGACATCAGTGTTTGAATACCCTGACTACGCACGAGTGACGCCCCAACAAACGCGGTGATGAGCACCAACGCAATGGTCGGCCAGAGGCCTAAAAACCCGCCCACCTGAATAAACAAGCCGATTTCAATGATCGGAACAAAAATAAACGCCAATAATAAGATAGGAAACACACGCCCTCCTTTGTTTAATTCAGTGTAATGGTAAAAGCTAACCAAGCTCAAACGAATCGTTGTAAAAAAGCGTGTTCAGCACTTGTTGATGAAGTAAAAGATGCCTTTCCATTGGCACGAATCAGATAGCCATAATCACAAACATGAACAGTAGAAACACTGCCCTGAAACGTAAGGCAATAACCTGTTCATACTTTGCAAACTATTGACGCATTAAAAACCAAAAAGGTGATCTAGTTACTATTTTTATGTGCTAGGTAAAGTATGATGTGCCACATAAGTCAGGACGGATTTTCCAGCCCAAAATTCTGATGAATGGATTCTAGATTGCAGAATAGGCTAATACTCAACCATATTATTAGAATTATCATCTAAGGATCCTGTTATGGCTACTCTATCTGATGCTCAAAAAGCAGTTAACTCAGCCACTCGTATTGAAGAAGATCTATTAGGTCAACGTCATGTCCCTGCAGATGCGTACTACGGTATTCATACTCTACGTGCCATCGAAAACTTCAACATCTCTAACGTAACCATTTCTGACGTACCTGAATTTGTACGTGGTATGGTAATGACCAAGAAAGCCGCAGCGTTGGCAAACAAAGAACTTGGCGCGATTCCAAAAGATGTTGCGAACTACATCATCGAAGCATGTGATTTGATCCTGGAAACAGGCAAGTGCATGGATCAATTCCCTTCAGACGTATTCCAAGGTGGCGCTGGCACTTCTGTCAACATGAACACCAATGAAGTAATCGCCAACGTTGCTCTTGAAATCATGGGCAAAGAGAAAGGCCAGTACGAATTCGTCAACCCGAATGATCACGTCAACAAAAGTCAGTCAACTAACTGTGCTTACCCTACCGGCTTCCGTATTGCGGTTTACAACAGCGTACACAAGTTGATGGAAGCGATTGAATACCTGAAAGGCGCATTCGAACTTAAAGCAATTGAGTTCAAAGATGTGCTTAAAATGGGCCGTACTCAGCTACAAGACGCGGTACCAATGACGGTTGGTCAAGAGTTCCACGCTTGGGCGGTAACATTAAACGAAGAAATTCGTGCTCTGGACTACACGTCAAAACTACTTCTAGAAATTAACTTGGGCGCGACCGCTATCGGTACGGGCCTGAACACACCAACCGGTTACCAGGCTCTGTCGGTAAAACACCTGGCTGAAGTAACAGGTCTGGACGTAGTTCCTGCAGAAGACCTTATCGAAGCGACGTCAGACTGTGGTGCTTACGTGATGACACACAGTGCCCTAAAACGTCTGGCAGTGAAACTGTCTAAGATTTGTAACGACCTGCGTCTGCTTTCATCTGGTCCACGTGCTGGTCTGAATGAACTTAACCTTCCTGAAATGCAAGCCGGCTCTTCTATCATGCCAGCGAAAGTGAACCCTGTTATCCCTGAAGTTGTAAACCAAGTGTGCTTTAAAGTACTGGGTAACGACAACACGGTATCTTTCGCAGCAGAAGGCGGCCAGCTACAGCTAAACGTAATGGAACCAGTGATCGCGCAAAGCATGTTTGAGTCCATCTCACTACTGCAAAATGCGTGTATCAACCTGCGTGACAAATGTATCGATGGCATCACAGTGAACAAAGAAGTCTGTGAAAACTACGTATACAACTCCATCGGTATCGTAACCTACCTGAACCCATACATCGGTCACCATGAAGGCGACATCGTCGGTAAGATTTGTGCGGAAACCGGTAAGAGTGTTCGTGAAGTCGTGCTAGAGCGCGGTCTGCTAACAGAAGAAGAACTTGACGAAATCTTAACTGTTGAAAACTTCATGCATCCAACTTACAAAGCGAAACGCTACGAGTAAGTCATCTTCCATAGGGGCCTATAAGGCCCCTTTTTAGGGTTCCGTACGGTTACCCACACTTTTTCTAAGCTTTTTAATGCCATAGCTCTTGGGCTCTGATTCTCTGAACATTTACTCCTGTTCCTGAGTGTTCAAAAAATCAGAATCTATACAAACTAAAGAGGTATCTATAATGGTCATGGTCGAACTCTTCGTGGTTCTGCTCTTTATCTATTTGGGAGCGAGAATCGGCGGTATCGGCATCGGTTTTGCCGGTGGTGCAGGTGTCATTGCATTGTCTTTAATCCTAGGCGTTCCTACTAGCCAGGCTTACATCCCTGTTGATGTAATTTTGATCATCATGTCAGTGATTACCGCTATTGCAGCAATGCAAGTTGCAGGTGGTCTGGACTGGATGGTGCAAGTTGCCGAAAACTTTTTGCGTAAACACCCTGAACGCATCACCTTCTATGCGCCAATCGTGACATACATAATGACACTAATGGCGGGTACTGGTCACACCGCTTTCTCTACTTTGCCAGTAATTGCCGAAGTGGCTAAAGGTCAGGGCGTTCGTCCTTCCCGTCCTTTGTCTATCGCCGTTGTCGCATCGCAAATCGCCATCACAGCATCTCCAATCTCTGCGGCTGTGGTCGCTTTCGCAGCCATGCTTGCTCCATTTGGCGTCGATTACCTCACTCTACTCGCTGTGTGTATTCCAACCACATTCATCGCTTGTATGGTCGGTGCGTTCATTGCGAACTTCATGGGCAGTGAACTAAAAGACGATCCTGAATATCAACATCGTCTGGAAAATGGCCTCATCAAACTCAATACTGAAGAAAAACGCGAGATTCTACCAACAGCGAAGAAAGCTACGTTTATCTTCCTTGGCGCTATCGCCTTCGTAGTGTGCTACGCAGCGGCAATCTCTGGCTCTGTGGGTCTTATCGAGAACCCAGCACTGGGTCGTAACGAAGCGATCATGACAGTCATGCTTGCGGCAGCAGCAGCGATCGTAATGAGCTGTAAGATCGACTCGAGCAAAATCCCAGCGGCAGCAACATTCCGTTCTGGTATGACAGCGTGTGTTTGTGTACTTGGTGTTGCATGGCTAGGCTCTACATTCGTGAACGCGCACGTTGATGGCATTAAAGAAGTAGCTGGTGCACTTCTAGCAGACTACCCATGGATGCTTGCATTGGTGCTCTTCTTCGCTTCTATGCTGCTTTACTCACAAGGCGCAACGACTGTTGCACTGATGCCTGCAGCATTAGCGATTGGTGTCGCACCACTGACTGCGGTTGCATCATTCGCGGCGGTAAGTGCGCTGTTCGTACTGCCAACTTACCCAACGCTACTTGCCGCGGTTGAGATGGATGATACTGGCTCAACACGTATTGGTAAGTACGTGTTCAACCACCCATTCTTCCTACCAGGTGTCGCAACCATCGCGTCAGCGGTTACATTAGGCTTCATCTTCGGTGGCCTGCTGATCTAGCAGAAACAGAGTCTTACTCGGGGAGCTTCGGCTCCCTTTTTTATTGCCAGGATTTGAACGTATTGATTAACAAATCTTCACTTTGATGAAACTTATCGGTTAGTCAGCAGGTCTGATTGAGTTACACTTACGGCAATTAGCTAAGACGAATTGAACATTTTATGCGTGCATTACTTTCCGTATTACTCTTAGGGTTGATTACCTTTTCTGCGCCTTCTTTAGCCTTATTCGGCAAGGACCAGTTTAACAATAGTCAGAACAACAACTTCGGTAACAGCAGCGACAGCTTTGTTCCTGTTGATCAAGCGTTTCCGTTTAATTTTTATCAGCAAGATGACAAGCTGATGCTCGACTGGCAGGTACGTGACGGCTACTACCTGTATCAAGAACGTTTGTCGGTATCCGGAGAGAATGTCACGCTTGGTGAGTTAGACATGGAGCGTGGGACACCACACAAAGATGAGTTCTTTGGAGAGGTGCATATCTATACCATGCCGCTATTTGTCAATGTTCCGCTTTCAAATTGGCAGGAAGGTGCACGTGTTATCGTCCAGTATCAAGGCTGCGCCTCTGCAGGTTTCTGCTACCCACCAGAAACCCGTGTTATTCCTATCAACGCATTTACGTCACCGACAGGTTCCGCAGCTGCCACTGCACCACAACAGCCAACCCAAAAACAAACTGCACAAGCCACGCCAAAAGTAACAAACACAGCGCCAACAGCGCCTGTTACGCAGCAAGACAGTCTGGCGGCAAACCTGGCTGAAAGCTGGTGGACACCATTGCTGTTCTTAGCTTTAGGTGTCGGCCTTGCTTTTACTCCTTGTATACTGCCTATGTACCCGATCCTGACCAGCATTGTGCTTGGTAGCGGGAAACTCAGCCAACGACGTGCACTTGGCTTGTCGTTTATTTACGTACAAGGTATGGCGCTGACTTATACCCTGCTTGGTCTGGTCGTTGCCTCTGCTGGTATGCAGTTCCAAGCGGCGATGCAGCACCCGTATGTACTCATCGGTCTGAGTGTCTTATTCATCGCGTTGGCAATGTCGATGTTTGGCCTGTATTCGCTGCAACTCCCAAGCAGCGTGCAAACCTGGCTCAATAATCTAAGTAACAAACAGCACGGTGGCAGCGGTACTGGCGTGTTTGTGATGGGTGCCATTTCCGGTTTGGTATGCTCACCATGCACCACTGCGCCGCTCTCTGGTGCGCTGCTTTACGTCGCGCAAAGTGGCGATCTGCTAACCGGTGGTGTTGCTCTGTACGCTCTGGCCATGGGGATGGGGATTCCTCTGATTCTGGTTGCGGTCTTCGGCAATAAACTGCTGCCTAAAGCGGGTAACTGGATGGGTCGGGTTAAAACGCTATTCGGGTTCATTCTGCTCGCAGCCCCTATCTTCCTGCTTGAACGCCTGTTACCTGAAATGTGGTCAACGTTACTTTGGTCTGTGTTGGGTGTGGCTGCTTTTGGCTGGCTATATCATGTGAAAAACAGCCTCGAGTTTGGCGGCTGGAAACAGAGTGCCGTTGGGATTATCGCCGTACTTGGATTATTCGCTTCCGCACAACCTGCGCTGAATTATTGGTTTGGTAACAACGAAACTCATGCTCAACAAGCCAGTGTCAGTTTCACGCGGATAGCGAATGTCGCAGAGCTAGAAGAACAACTGGCGTTAGCAAAAGCGGCAGGTAAACCGGTCATGCTCGATTTTTATGCCGACTGGTGTGTGGCCTGTAAGGAGTTTGAGAAGTACACCTTCCATTCGCCAAAAGTCGAAGAAAAGTTGCGAGATTTTGTGCTACTGCAAGCGGATGTGACCAAAAATCAGGTTCAGGATATTGAATTACTCAAGCGTATGAACGTCCTTGGCCTACCAACGATTGAGTTTTGGAACAGTAAAGGAGAACACGTTTCAAACGCTCGTTTAACGGGTTTCATGCAGGCAGAACCTTTCTTAGAGCACATCAATCAGTTCTAATCAGACAAATTCAAACGCCAGTAATTTTCTACTGGCGTTTTTATTGCACAAAACAAAAAAATAAAATGAGGGTTATATGCATTTTCTCTAATAAAAGTCGATTTGGTTCAGACTTTTAGCGAATAAATATTGTCCACAATCTCAAAGCTGGACAATAATAAATTTAACCAAATAGTCAAAAGTGTTTAACGTCATGGATTCGACCTACACCATCATCATTGCTGATGATCACCCTCTCTTCCGTAATGCTTTGTTCCAATCGGTACACATGGCGGTGAGTGGTGCCAATCTTCTCGAAGCTGACTCACTCGATGCCTTACTTGCGTTATTGGAGAGGGAAGAGGAGCCAGACTTAGTGCTATTGGATCTCAAGATGCCTGGCGCAAATGGTATGTCGGGCCTGATTCACCTGCGTGCTGAATACCCTGACTTACCAGTAGTTGTCGTTTCAGCCAGTGAAGAGCCTGCTATCGTAACTCAGGTTAAAAGTCACGGCGCTTTCGGCTTCATTCCTAAATCAAGCGATATGCGTGAACTCGTTAATGCTATCAATCAGGTGCTTAACGGCGACCCGTACTTCCCTGAAGGTCTGATTACCAATAATGCTGCATGTAGTGACTTGGCAGAGAAGATTGCCACGTTGACGCCGCAGCAATACAAAGTGTTGGGGATGTTGTCAGATGGCTTGCTGAACAAACAAATCGCTTATGAGCTGAATGTATCAGAAGCCACCATCAAAGCGCACATGACGGCGATTTTCCGCAAGCTGGGCGTGAAGAACCGCACTCAAGCTGTCATCATGTTAACGGAAATGAACAACTAAGGTTTATTCTTCCGTCAGTTCCTCTTGTTCAGTAGGCAAGCGTAAGCCTACTTTGGTCACTTGCTGATCGACTACATCAGCAATAATCCAATGCAGCCCTTGCCATTCAAACTGGTCACCCAGTACAGGGGCTGTTCCCAGTTGTTCTTCCACCAAGGTTCTCAGTGTAATACCCAGCGCTTCCTCGCCAAGATCCAAACCATACATCATGGCAACATCGGCCAGTCTGACTTCAATATCCAAAAAGAAATCACCAAAGAAACGAGTCATTGATGCTTTTTCTGGAGCTTCACTAAACAACAGGCTCAACGCATCTAAATCTTTCTCTTGAGCAAAGACACACAAAGTATCATCTTCTTCCAGCTTGGTACTTCCAGATGGGTGCATCAATTCCTGATGGCGAAAGACCGCCGCAATACGCGTGCCTTCCGGCATAGACAAGCTACGTAATGGCTCCCCGATACACCATTTGTCTGCTTTCAATCGATAGATAAATAGCTCCCACTCACTGGTAGGATAAACCTCGACACCAATTCGCGATATTGGCTCCGGTTTTGGAGGCAGTTCTACTTTGGCTAGCGACATTGCTTTAGTCAATGTGCCTCCCTGAACAATCAGCGAGACCATAACAACGAAGAACGCGAGGTTGAAATAAAGCTGTGCATCAGGAAGGCCTGCCATCATCGGGAACACCGCCAAAATGATCGGCACGGCACCACGCAACCCCACCCAGGAAACAAACCACTTTTCGCGCGGCGTAAAACTTTTGAATGGCAGTAAGCCTACCCACACTGAAATTGGACGAGCAAACAGAATCATACCAAAGGCGAGTGCCAGCCCCGGCAAGGCTATCGACAACAGATTCGAAGGCGTGACCAGCAAACCAAGCACGAGGAACATGCCTATCTGGGCCAACCATGTCATTCCGTCCAGCACATGAAGAATCGAGTGACGGCTGCGCGTAGGGCGATTACCTAATAACAGACCGACTAGGTAAATGGACAGAATGCCGCTACCACCGAATGTATTCGATAAGGCAAAAATCAGCAGACCACCACTGACGGTCAGAATGGAGTACAAGCCATCCGGTAGCTGATTGCGGTTTATGATCTTCCATAACAACCAGCCACCAGCAATACCAAGCAATGCACCAATGCCAAACTGCTTCACAAAGCTCAGTGCTAAAAAGCCGACACTTAACTCCGCACCTGAGCTCGACAAAATAGCAATTAAGGTAACGGTGAGAAATACCGCCATCGGATCGTTGGTACCGGATTCGATTTCCAGCGTTGAGCCGACACGCTCATTGAGACTGCGCCCTTTCAGTAGTGAAAACACCGCAGCAGCATCGGTAGAGCCCACGATAGCGCCCACAAGAATCCCTTGCAGTAAGTCCAGATCAAACAGCCAGGTCGCCATCAAACCGGTTAAAAGCGTCGTCATTGCCACACCCAGCGTGGCTAATGACACCGAAGGCCACAACGCCACCCGGAAGCTCGCGACTCGTGTTCTCATGCCACCATCAAGCAGAATAATCGCTAAAGCTAAGTTACTGACTAAATAAGCAATTGAGTAATTATCAAATAATATTCCGCCTAAGCCATCTTCTCCGGCCAACATACCAACCGCAAGAAACACGAGAAGAATAGGAATACCCAGTTTAGAGGACACAGGGCTTAGAAGAACGCTCAGTGCAATCAGCAATGCACCGACGAGAAAAAAGCTATTGATGGTGTTTGCGTCCATTCCACTCTCCCTAATATAAAAGTTATGGTCAACGTACTAAGACCGTTAGTCTAACCCCTTATCGTGTCTCAATGCTTTAGTTGAAACGAAAACTTTATGTAAACAAATAACTTGTAGCAATGAGTATAGGTTTCATGAAACAAATGAAGAAAAGATAACGCCAGCAAAAATAATTAGTGAAATATGTCATTTCGCATTAGACCTTAGGCTAATTTAACACCACGTTAACATACTAAAATTCTCTTACAATTGCCTTAAGCGCCCATTCTACGGGCGTTTTTTGATTTTTATGCCCCGACTAAAGTTGAAAAGAGTTCTTGCCAACACCTTGCTAATGTACATGGTGAAACATTTTTTTAACAACAATACCAATCGTAAGGAGACGGCAATGGCGTTTGAAAGTGAAGAAAGAGCCAAAGCCTATTGGGACAAGAACGTGAAACTCATGATTGGCCTAATGGTCATCTGGTTCGTTGTGTCTTTCGGCTGCGGCATTTTATTTGTCGATGTACTAAATCAATTTCAACTAGGTGGATACAAACTTGGTTTCTGGTTCGCTCAACAAGGCTCCATCTACGCCTTCCTGGGTATTATTTTCTACTACGCGTGGAAGATGCGCAAAATCGACCGTGAATTCGGCGTAGATGAGTAAGGAGTCACTCAGATGGATTTGAAAACTATTACTTACCTGGTTGTTGGCGCAACCTTCATCCTGTACATCGGGATTGCGATTTGGGCGCGCGCAGGCTCAACCAAAGAGTTCTATGTTGCGGGTGGCGGTGTAAACCCAATCGCGAACGGTATGGCGACAGCAGCAGACTGGATGTCAGCGGCGTCGTTTATTTCGATGGCGGGTCTGATTGCCTTCATGGGATACGGAGGTTCTGTATTCCTAATGGGTTGGACTGGCGGTTACGTTCTGCTTGCTCTGCTTCTTGCTCCTTACCTACGTAAGTTCGGTAAATTTACCGTGCCAGAGTTTGTCGGTGAGCGTTTCTACTCTAAGACAGCGCGTATCGTAGCGGTTGTGTGTCTGATCATCGCGTCAGTAACCTACGTTATCGGTCAGATGAAAGGCGTAGGTGTTGCATTCGGTCGCTTCCTAGAAGTAGATTACGCAACAGGTCTACTGATTGGTATGTGTATCGTATTTATGTACGCTGTACTAGGCGGCATGAAAGGCATCACATACACGCAGATTGCTCAATATTGTGTACTCATTCTTGCTTACACTATCCCAGCAGTATTTATCTCTCTGCAACTCACTGGTAACCCAATTCCGCAAATTGGCCTTGGTAGTACCATGGCGGGAACCGATGTCTATCTACTCGATCGGCTCGATCAGGTGGTGACCGAACTCGGCTTTAGTGAATACACCACTCAAGTTCGTGGTGATACACTAAACATGTTTGCTTACACCATGTCACTGATGATCGGTACGGCTGGTCTGCCACACGTAATCATCCGTTTCTTTACGGTACCTAAGGTTCGTGACGCACGTACATCAGCAGGTTGGGCACTAATCTTCATTGCTATTCTTTACACAACTGCACCTGCAGTATCAGCAATGGCGCGCCTAAACCTAATGAACACAGTTAACCCGGCTCCTGGCCAACACCTAGCTTATGACGAGCGTCCAGCTTGGTTTAAGAACTGGGAAAAAACAGGCCTGCTAGGTTTCGATGATAAGAACGGTGATGGCAACATTCAGTACACTTCTGATGCGGCTACTAACGAGCTAAAAGTTGATAACGACATCATGGTACTGGCTAACCCAGAGATTGCTAAGCTACCAAACTGGGTAATCGCATTGGTTGCGGCTGGTGGTCTGGCAGCAGCACTATCAACCGCTGCGGGTCTACTACTGGCGATTTCGTCCGCGATATCTCACGACTTAATCAAAGGGGTCATTAACCCGAATATCTCCGAGAAGAAAGAGCTCCTTGCCAGCCGGATTTCCATGGCAGTGGCAATTGCGGTAGCAGGCTACTTAGGTCTACACCCACCGGGCTTCGCGGCAGGTACCGTTGCACTGGCCTTTGGTCTGGCAGCGTCCTCTATCTTCCCGGCATTGATGATGGGTATCTTCAGTAAGAGCATCAACAAAGAAGGCGCTATCGCTGGTATGATCGCTGGTATCAGTATTACGCTGTTCTACGTGTTCCAACACAAAGGTATCCTATTCATCGCGGATTGGACTTACCTGGAAAGCTGGGGCAGCAACTGGTTCCTAGGCATTGAGCCAAACGCGTTTGGTGCAATTGGTGCGCTATTCAACTTCATCGTGGCGTTCGCAGTATCGAGAGTAACAGCAGAAACACCACAAGAAGTGAAAGATCTGGTTGAGCACGTACGTGTACCAGTAGGTGCGGGCCAAGCTGTCGATCACTAATTATAATTAGAACCACAAAGCCCCGTCTGGAAACATCTGTCCGGGGCTTTTTTATTCTCTATTTTCAGTTACTATTTCGAAGTCTGTCGTTGCAAGGAAGCCAAGATGTTCAAAAACAAGCACTTAATTATCGCCCTGTTAATCGCTCCGATCCTATCGTTAATTGCCTACTTCGGTACGGATTTAGCGTTAAGTGAAAAGCCTCATGCCGCGAAAGAAGGTGAAAGTTATAAATTGGCCAGCAAGTCCAATTGTCGCTACACCAGTGGTCTTTGTGATATGGAAAATGGCGATTTTAAAGTGAAGTTTCGCTCTGAGAAGCTAACGAAGGACAGTCTAGAATTGTCTCTCAATGCGGCTTTCCCACTGGAAGGCGTGAAAGTTTCTGTGGTCGCAAATCAGGAAAAGAACGCACAGCCAGTCGATATGAAACCCGCTGATCAAGCAGGTAAAAACTGGTACATCACCTTACCGAAACCAAAATCAGCAGAAAGCTGGTTAAGAGTGGTCATTCAGTCAGAAGGAACACTCTACTACGGCGAGACTCAAACGGCTTTCGTGAAATACGAGACCCTGTTTACCGAATAACTGAAATAAAGAACAAAATAAAAAGCTGGGCTTAATTGTAGGGATATAGCTCACTTGCTCCAAGCCGATGCCTGTATTCATGCATCGGCTTTTTTGTCATCAAAATCCTCGTAAATCACCTATGGTTGATAAGAGACTTAGGATTGAGAACAGAGGAGCAAGTCATGACCAGAGACTTTCGTATTGAAACCGACAGCATGGGTGAGGTGAAAGTCCCTTCTGATGCTCTCTATCAGGCTCAAACTCAACGTGCCGTAGACAATTTTTCCATCAGCAGACACACCATGCCACAAGGCTTCATCCTTGCTTTGGCACATATCAAACAAACCGCAGCACTGACTAATGCTCAATTAGGATTATTAGACAGTAAAATTGCCGATGCGATAGCGAATGCAGCGCAATCGATCATCGACGGGCAACATCTGGAGCAATTTCCGATTGATGTTTTCCAAACTGGCTCTGGCACCAGCTCAAATATGAATGCCAATGAGGTGATCGCAACGCTGGCTGCACAGACTCTTGGAGAAAGCGTAAGCCCAAATGATCACGTCAACATGGGTCAAAGCAGTAACGATGTCGTGCCAACGGCGATTCAGGTCAGCGTAGCACTGGCGATCGAAAAGCAACTGATTCCCGCTTTGGAGCACCTTTGCCAATCACTTGCCACGAAACAACAAGCCTTAAAAGACGTGGTAAAAACAGGTCGAACTCATCTGATGGACGCCATGCCGATTACCCTTGCCCAAGAACTTGGAGGATGGCAGTACCAAATCGAACACGCCAAACAAGCGATTGAACAAACTTTGCCAGCCGTGAAGGCACTGGCACAAGGAGGTACCGCAGTCGGCACTGGGATAAATGCCGATCCGCGATTCGCCCCACTTTTCGCAGACAATCTTTCACAATCAACAAATGTAGCGTTTTGTTCCAGTCCAAATTTCTTTTTTAATCTCAGCAGCCAAGATGCGATCGTCGCCCTATCCGGACAGCTCAAAACGTCAGCAGTTGCGATCCTGAAGATCGCAAACGATCTTCGCTGGATGAATTCCGGACCACTAGCAGGGTTAGGAGAAATTGAATTAAAAGGACTTCAGCCCGGTTCTTCCATCATGCCGGGGAAAGTAAACCCTGTTATTCCAGAAGCCGTCGCCATGGCCTGCGCCCAAGTAATTGGTAATGACACCACCATCACCATTGCGGGTCAGTCTGGTAACTTTCAGCTCAACGTGATGCTGCCTGTCATTGCTCATAATGTATTAGAAAGCATTGAGCTACTATCCAACAGTGCCACAGCACTGGCAGACAAAGCCGTCGCCACGTTTGAAGTCAGGCAAGATAACCTTGATGTGGCGTTAGCCAAGAACCCTATTCTGGTCACCGCACTTAATCCGGTTATTGGTTACCTGAAAGCCGCCGAAATCGCGAAAAAGGCTTATAAACAAGGACGGGCGATCATTGATGTCGCTGAAGAGGAAACCGACTTAGATCGCGCGACACTGGAGAAACTGCTGAATCCAACCAAATTGACGCAAGGCGGGGTAGCTGAGTAATTCGTCCAGCCTCAAACACAAAGACCTCCAATTGGAGGTCTTTATCTAACTGTAAATAACTGAAACTAAATAAAACTAGGCCACTCGGTTTATTACCGAACGCAACTTCAACGGTTTAACGGGTTTGGCGATAAAGCTAAATCCATTCGCTTTGATGCCATCAAGCATATCATCGGTACGGTCCGCACTGATGATGACACCTTCAAAGCGATTACCCAGACGAAGACGGCACTGTTGCAGCACTTCCAATCCAGTGCGTCCGTTATCCAGTCGGTAATCCGAGAAGATCACATCCGGCACCCAGCCATCATCCAGCGCTTTCAGACTTTCAACTAAGTCGGCGGCCAGTCGTGTATCACAACCCCAACGCGATAACAGGTTATCCATTCCCACTAAAATATCTGGCTCATTGTCGACACACAGAATTTTCAGATGGCATAGCTCAGACTGAGTACTGCTTGGCATCGTCACTGTGCTGATGACCTGTACGCTCTCGGCTCTGTCGAGCGTAATCGAGAAGACACTGCCTTTGCCATGCCAGGAGCGCATCGAGATTTCATGTCCCAGCACCTGCGCTATCCCTTTCGATATCGCCAGCCCCAACCCTAAGCCCTGATCAGAGCGAACTTGAGAGCCTCGGTTAAATTCTTCAAAGATCTCCTGCTGTTTCTCTTCTTCAATGCCCATACCGTTATCCCAGACATCAATACGCACTCGACCTTTGACGCGGCGCACACCCAAAGCGACTTTGCCGTTTGGACTATAGCGGAACGCGTTCGTAAGAAAGTTTTGCACCACTCGGCGCAAAAGTTTGGGATCGGAATTCACCGTCAGCGAGGAAGGGATCATCGTAAACTCAATACCCTGTTGTTTCGCCAGCGCACTGAACTCCGCATTTAAATTTGCCAATACATCATTAACGGCGAACCCACAAACATGCACTTCAAGCTTGCCCGATTCCAGACGGGAAATATCCAACAAGTCGCCAATCAAATCCTCTGCTGCACCGAGTGCACTTTCGATATGAGAAGAGAGCTTTTTCGTCTCGTCGTCTTTGGCGACTTCAGAAAGTGAAGAGGCAAACAGCCTTGCAGCATTAAGAGGCTGCATCAGATCGTGGCTCACCGCCGCTAGGAATCGTGACTTTGACTTCGATTCTAAATCTGAACGCTGCGTCGCCGCCACCAGCTGTTTGTTGAGCCGTTCAAGTTCACGGGTACGAAGTCGCACGCGTTCCTCAAGCGTCTCATTGGCTTCTTTTAGTGCTTGTTCGGCATCGCGGAACACGGTGATGTCAGTAAAACTCATTACAAAACCACCACCCGGCATTGGATTCCCCTGCACTTCAATCACTCGACCGTCAGGGCGAACACGAGAGGATGTATGCCGCGTTCCTTGCTCAAGATGGTAAACCCGGCGACGAACATGGTCATCTGGATCACCCGGGCCGCATAAACCTTGCTCGGCATTGTGGCGAATGACATCTGCGATTGGACGGCCGACCTGGATTAACCCCGGAGGAAATTCAAACAACTCAAGATAACGTTGGTTCCATGCCACCAGCCGTAATTGTTTATCGACCACAGCGATACCCTGGCCAATATGCTCGATCGCCCCTTGCAGTAGCCCTCGGCTGAAATCGTACAGTTCAGAAGCTTCATCAACGATGGTCGCGACTTCTTCGAGCTGCATGTTTCTTCCCTGCAAAGCAGAAGTAAGTACTAACTTAGCAGAAGATGCACCGAAGACCCCCGCGAGCACACGTTCAGTGTGTCGTATCAATGAAGACGGTGCTTGCTGGTTCGGCATCAGCTCTTCACGTTGCTGGCTCCAATAGGCCTGAAACGCCACTTTAACGCGTGAACGCCCAACAAAACGAGAGGCGAGCATTTCCAGTTCAGCCACGGTCACGCGGCTCTGGTAAAGGCTCATATTTTCGCTTTCTGGCAAAGGTGTACCAACAAACGAAGCCGATTGTAAGCGCTCACTTAGGCTTGGACGAGTAATCAGAGAAACGACGACAAAACAGGCGGTATTGGCCGCGACACTGAGAATCATTCCCCAGTCAGAGATCGCAATATCAAACTGGGTTAACATCTCTGGCGGCGTAATAAGCCAAATCAAAAAGTTACTGCTGGCGTTACCCGCAAGCATGTCGGTTTGGCTCATTAGGGTGATAAGCCAAATAGTAAAACCCACCGCAAGACCGACATAAACGCCCTTCTTGTTTCCCTGACGCCAATACATCCCGCCAATCAGTGCCGGCGCAAATTGAGTGATGGCTGCAAACGAGAGAAAGCCTATCGCAGAGAGTGAGTGGATACTATCAAGTGCCTGATAAAAGCCCCATGCACCAATCAAAAGAATCAGGATAAGTGCGCGACGAATGCGTAGCAGCAACTGAGAAAAGTGCTGATGATTACGTTGAGACAGGCGCATACGACGTAACAGCAGTGGCATCGCCAGATCATTCGATACCATGATGGCTAACGCGATAGTCGAAACGATCACCATCCCACTTGCTGCGGAAGTGCCACCAAGGAAGGCCAGTAACGCAATCTCGCTCGCACCAACCGCCATCGGCACACTGATAACAAAAGTATCTGGCGACGCATCACTTAGCAGTCCTTGCCCTACCCACGCAATCGGCAAGACAAAAATACCCATTAAAATCAGATACAGTGGAAACAACCAGCGGGCAACATGCAGATCCTGAGCGCGCTCGTTTTCCACCACCATGGTATGAAATTGACGAGGCAAACAAACGATCGCCAACATGGTAAGCACGGTATGGATCAGGATGGTAGGAATATTGGGCGGCTGATAGGTTTCGGTAGCGACATCTATCAGACTGAGGTTTTCTGCACTCATTGCCAACCAGACAATAAAAACACCAACCACTAAAAATGCCATCAGCTTGATGATCGATTCAAAGGCGATCGCCATCATCATGCCCCGGTGGTGCTCGGTGTTATCGATATGACGCGTACCGAATAAGATGGTAAAGATGGCCAGTGCCATTACCACAAACCAAGAGACACTGTCGTTCTGATAACCAAAGTCAGACGCAAGCTCAGGCGCAATGATTTCCAGCCCCATAGTGATGCCACGTAACTGCAATGCGATATAAGGAAGAATCCCCGCGACGGCAATCAGCGTCACGGCAACCGCTAGTCCCTGCGATTTTCCATAACGTGCGCCAATGAAATCAGCAATAGAGGTAATGTGTTCGCGCTTGGCGATCAATATCAGTCTGGCAAGCACTCGCCAACCAAGCGTAAAGACCAGAATCGGCGCAATGTAGATCGGTAGAAAAGACCAGGGATTACTGCTCGCTTGACCCACCGTGCCGTAGAACGTCCAGGAGGTACAATACACAGCAATAGACAAGCTGTAGATCCAAGGCCGCCATCTGGCTAGCCACCTTCTCTGGTTGTCTCCGTACCACGCGATTATAAATAGGGCTCCCAAGTACGCCAAAGAAACGGGAACCACCAGCCATCCTTGCATCCGATATCCTTTATGACCTTGCTTACAAAAAAAAAACCTCTCCGTAAGGGAGAGGTTTCATTTAACACTGCTTTCACAACAGAGACAAAGATTAGTTTTTAACCTTTGTCACAGAAGTCTAATTCTGTGTTTCAAGTGTTTTATCCGACAGGTCAACAACATGCCTTGCTGGCTCTTGCGGATCCAGTTTAATGAACAGTGCAATCAATCCCATCACAGCCATTCCCCAGAACACAAACGCGCCCCAGTGTTCATAAGCCCAACCGCTAAGTACAGTCATCAGCGCAGTAAATGCCCCAAGCGCAACCGCGTTATATAGCGCCTGTAACGCAACCATTTTATTCTCTGAAGAGTTTTGGATGTATTGAATCGCAGCAATATGCGCAGCCGCAAACGTCACGCCATGTAGCAGCTGGACGATAACCAAAGCTAGAATTGACGTTGTGCCTGCCGTGATCCCCCAACGCAACATCACACCGCAAGCCGCAATCACAAACAGTGAACGCAGAGACCGACCAGCAAAGATGCGCTTGCTCAATGCAAACACAGCAACTTCTGCTGCCACCCCCAGACTCCAAAGGTAACCAATCACATCTTCAGAGTGACCAGCGGATTTCCAGTGGATCGCACTAAAGCCATAATACGCCGCATGGCTGCCCTGAATTAGCGACACAAGCACTAAAAACTTAAGGACAGATTTCTCGGTTAATAGTGCCGACAATTTAGGACGTTCAGCGTGCTGATCACTGAGCGTTACCGGCATTGGGTTAGTCATACGCATCGCAAACAACAAGGCGATCGTTAAACCCGCCATTGCGGTGTACAGAATCATATCCGCACCAAAACCTGCCACTAAGTAACCAACCACGGTAGAACCAGCGATAAACGCGATCGATCCCCATAAACGTGAACGCCCGTAGTCGAGCACTTTTAAACGCGCATAGTAATTGGCCATCGCATCAGAGAGCGGGATAATGGGGCCACAACATAAGTTAAATAGAATGGTAGCCAGCGCCATTAACCAAAAGTTACCGCCGGTAAAAAAATGGAATCCTACAAAAATAAGACCGGCGAAACTCAACCAACGTAATGCTGGCATCAAACGCTCCACTCTATGCACACGAGGAGTGATCACCAGATTCGCAACACAGCGAGTTGCCAAGCCTAAACCTACTAGCAAGCCAATATCAGTCGGCGTGACACCCTGCTCTTTAAACCACAATGACCAAAATGGCAGATAGACGCCATACGCAAAAAAGAATCCGAGAAAGTACTGGGAGATCCAGCCATACGGAGAAGGTTTTAGCATTATTATTTTCCTAAAATGGGAACACCAACGTTATGAGCGTGGATTATGGATCGCGAAACGGAGTAGAAAAAGGGAAGAATCGGCAACTTACCGTTTCCTCGATGGGATACAAACTTTTAAAAATCAAGAAAGCGTGGATTTTAACGCCCTGGATTTAGACCAAAGTCGTCTGGCTTATGGGAGGAAATTTGTCAGACTTAGAATGTGTTCCTCCCAATTTTAGGGTTTCTTATGCCTGATAAGTTTAATATGCAATCTCCCCCGTTCGATCGCCTGACCAGCAAGCAGCAAGCGCGACTGCGTTCGTCTCTCGACGTGGCATATTATCGAACTCGAGATGTGATTTTATCTTGTGGGCAAACCAACCCTCATTTGCATATTTTGATCAAAGGTGCCGTGGAAGAGCGCTCCAAAGACCAGAGCGAAGTTTTCGCTCACTATGCCAATGACGATATGTTTGATGTCCGTTCTTTGTTTGAAGAGAGTGTACGTCATCAGTATGTAGCGCTTGAGGATACGCTGTCCTATTTGCTGCCAAAAGAAGTGTTTCTTGAACTCTATAACGAGAATGGACAATTCGCAGCGTACTTCGATAACAACCTATCTAAACGACAGGCATTAATCGAAGCCGCGCAGCAACAGCAAAATCTGGCCGAGTTTATTCTGACTAAAGTCGATAAGAGCATTTACCATCCTCCGATGATTCTTAAGCCCGATATGCCTATCAATGAGGTAACAAAAACCTTAAAAGAAAATGGCATCGATGCCGCATTAGTTGAGCTCAACCCAGATGATGTACGCCTAGAAAAATGGCCTTCAGCGCATCCGTACGCCATTGTAACGCGAACGAACATGCTCCATTCCGTGATGCTCGATAGTTGCGCTGTCGATACACCTGTGGGCGAGATCGCCACCTTCCCGGTTTACCACGTTGATGAAGGCGACTTCCTGTTTAATGCCATGATTACGATGACGCGCCACCGGATGAAGCGCCTGATGGTCTGCGATGGTAATCAAGCCATTGGCATGTTGGATATGACTCAGATCCTCAGTGCATTCTCCACTCATTCGCACGTACTCACCCTCAGCATCGCCAGAGCCAGCAGTGTCGAAGAACTCGCTCTGGCGTCCAACAGACAACGCCAGTTGGTAGAGAGTCTGGTCAGAAACGGCATTCGCACCCGATTTATCATGGAATTGATATCTGCCGTTAATGAACAAATTATCGAGAAAGCGTTTGAATTAGTGGTGCCACCAGCACTCCACGACCACTGCTGCTTAATTGTTTTAGGCTCGGAAGGCCGAGGGGAACAGATCCTCAAGACCGACCAAGATAACGCGCTGATCATTAAAGACGGTTTAGAGTGGTCGCACAGTGAACAGGTGATGCAATCATTCACCCACACCCTGCAGCAACTGGGTTATCCGCTCTGTCCTGGCAAAGTGATGGTCAACAATCCTAAGTGGGTAAACTCTCAATCAGAGTGGATTCGAACCCTTGATAATTGGATTTCACAAGCGCAGCCAGAACAAATCATGGACTTAGCCATCTTCAGTGATGCGCAAGCCGTTGCTGGCAATCGAGAGTTACTCACTCCCGTCGCCAACCATCTCAGAGACACAATGAAAGATCGCATGTTGATCCTGTCCGACTTTACCCGTCCAGCGTTGCAGTTTTCTGTGCCTCTGACTCTGTTTGGCAACGTAAAAAGTGCCAAAGATGGCTTGGATATCAAACGCGGCGGTATTTTCCCGATAGTGCACGGCATCCGAACTCTGTCTCTCGAATATGCCATTGAAGAGAAAAATACCTTTGCCCGCATAGAAGCTTTAAGAAACAAACGAATTTTAGAGCCAGAAACAGCGGATAACTTAAACGAAGCACTCAAGTTGTTCTTTAAGCTTCGGCTCAATCAGCAACTTAACCAACAAGAGGCACAGAATAATATCGACCTCAAACAACTCGACAGAACAGAGCGCGACTTGCTGCGTCATAGCCTGCATGTCGTGAAAAAGTTTAAGCAGTTTTTAGGTTTCCACTATCAGATCCGTGATTAAGCCCGGTAAGTTGTAAAAGAGGTATCTGGGATGAATTGGCTACAACGAAAATATTGGCACTATAAACTGAAAGGCTCGCCTTATCAGTCGCTATTTTGTGCACCAGATAAAACCGAGCTGGTTTCTCTCGACTGCGAAACCACCAGCCTAGACCCGAATAGAGCAGAGCTGGTTACCATCGCAGCCACTAAAATCATTGATAACCGCATTATCACCAGCCAACCATTCGAAGTGCATTTGCGAGCGCCACAATCTCTCGATTCCGGCTCGGTAAAAATCCACAAAATTCGCCATCAGGATTTAGTCGACGGCATCAGCGAAAAGTATGCGCTATTGAAATTAATAGACTTTATCGGCAATCGTCCACTCGTCGGCTATCACATCCGTTACGACAAAAAAATCTTAGACCTCGCCTGTCAAAGACAACTGGGCTTCCCGCTGCCCAACCCTCTTATTGAAGTAAGCCAGATTTACCACGACAAACTGGAGCGACATCTACCGAACGCCTATTTCGACTTAAGTCTGGAGGCGATTTGCAAGCACCTTGAGCTGCCAATTCAAGATAAGCACGACGCTTTGCAAGATGCGATATCCGCAGCATTGGTATTTGTTCGTTTAACCAAAGGCGATTTACCGAGTCTCAGCGTGCCATACACATAATTCCTGTTGACCTGGCTCCCATAATTACTTTTATTTCAACCCTTTTTCGGTAGATCCCTCTCTATCATCCTAAAGTCTAATTGTGGAAATACGCGCTGTGACTGACAGTTATAAGCACAAGGTCAGTCTTGCGACGACCAACTGTTTAAAACAAATATCCGTTCTATTCTTTATGTTTTAGAAAATCATAATGTTGATAGAGCGGGTAAATACAACAGCCCGACAAAGTAAAGATTCAAAGTCTTATGTAGATTGTTGTAAGGCCGAGAAATAAAGGCACAAGGAGAGAAGCCATGAGCGAAGCCCACGTTTATCCGGTAAAAGAAAACATTAAAACTCATACACACGCGGATAATGAAACTTACCTAGCCATGTATCAGCAGTCGGTAACCGACCCAGAGGGCTTCTGGAACGAGCACGGCAAAATCGTTGATTGGATTAAACCTTTCACCCAAGTAAAAAGCACCTCTTTCGACACGGGTCACGTAGACATCCGCTGGTTTGAAGACGGCACACTTAACGTTTCAGCAAACTGTATTGACCGCCATCTAGCAGAACACGGCGACGACGTAGCAATCATCTGGGAAGGCGATGATCCTGCAGACGATAAAACGCTGACGTTCAATGAACTGCACAAAGAAGTATGTAAATTCTCAAACGCACTGAAAGATCAAGGCGTACGTAAAGGCGACGTAGTTTGTCTCTACATGCCAATGGTACCTGAAGCTGCAATCGCGATGCTGGCTTGTACACGCATCGGCGCAGTCCACACTGTGGTATTCGGCGGTTTCTCACCAGAAGCACTTTCTGGCCGTATCATTGACTCAGACGCTAAAGTTGTCATCACCGCTGACGAAGGCGTTCGTGGCGGACGTGCGGTTCCACTGAAAAAGAATGTTGATGAAGCACTGACTAACCCAGACGTGAAAACCATCAGCAAAGTGTTGGTTCTTAAACGTACTGGTGGCGATGTTGAATGGCATGATCACCGTGATGTTTGGTGGCATGAAGCAACCGCAAGTGTTTCTGACGTTTGCCCTCCAGAAGAGATGAAAGCCGAAGATCCACTTTTCATCCTTTACACCTCAGGCTCTACAGGTAAACCTAAAGGCGTACTGCATACCACTGGTGGCTACCTTGTTTATGCCGCAATGACATTTAAGTACGTCTTCGACTACCAGCCAGGCGAAACCTTCTGGTGTACTGCTGACGTGGGTTGGATTACTGGTCACACGTACCTTATCTACGGTCCACTAGCGAACGGCGCTAAAACCATCTTGTTTGAAGGTGTGCCAAACTACCCAAGCACAAGCCGTATGAGCGAGGTGGTTGATAAGCATCAAGTGAACATCCTTTACACTGCGCCAACTGCGATTCGTGCGCTAATGGCAAAAGGTAATGAAGCGGTTGAAGGCACGTCTCGTTCAAGCCTTCGCATCATGGGTTCGGTAGGTGAGCCAATCAACCCAGAAGCATGGGAGTGGTACTACAAGACCATCGGTAACGAAAATTCACCGATTGTCGATACTTGGTGGCAAACTGAAACAGGCGGCATCTTGATTGCTCCACTACCAGGCGCTACAGATCTAAAACCAGGTTCCGCGACCCGTCCATTCTTCGGCGTACAACCTGCGCTTGTCGATAACATGGGTAACATTATTGAAGGTGCAGCTGAAGGCAACCTTGTGATTCTTGATTCGTGGCCAGGTCAGATGCGTACGGTCTATGGTGACCATGAACGCTTCGAACAAACTTACTTCTCAACCTTCAAGGGCATGTACTTCACCAGTGATGGCGCTCGTCGTGACGAAGATGGTTACTACTGGATCACAGGCCGTGTGGATGACGTATTGAACGTTTCTGGACACCGTATGGGTACCGCAGAGATTGAATCTGCCCTAGTCGCGCACCACAAGATTGCAGAAGCAGCCATCGTAGGTATCCCGCACGACATCAAAGGTCAGGCTATCTATGCTTACATCACGCTAAACGATGGTGAATTCCCTTCAGCGGAACTGCACAAAGAAGTTAAAGACTGGGTGCGTAAAGAGATCGGTCCAATTGCAACACCAGATGTACTGCACTGGACGGATTCCCTACCGAAGACTCGCTCTGGTAAGATCATGCGTCGAATTCTGCGTAAGATTGCAACTGGTGATACGAGCAACCTGGGTGACACGTCAACGCTTGCAGACCCTAGCGTCGTAGACAAACTCATCGCTGAAAAAGCTGAGCTGGCGTAAGCTAACTAGCCAGTTTTAAACACATAACGAAAAACCGCCACTTTGATGGCGGTTTTTTTGCTTTGGGACGCAAGTTAGCCACACCCTTGATGTGGTCATTAGGTTATTTTTGTTAACTTGGTTGCAGAAAGAACATGAGCTATTGGGAGATTAGACCAGTAAATTGCTGCTAATTGCTATGAATTAGCTATAATCTTGGTCGATTTTTTAAATTTTGCTCGGTTTTAACAAAAAAATCGTGTTGAATTATCGTATATTTGGGAAAATAAACGTTCCACTCACGATAAGGGAAGATAGCAACATAATGTCTGCAAAGTCACGGATTCTTGTTCTAAACGGACCAAACCTTAACCTGTTAGGTCTGCGCGAACCGACACACTATGGTAATAACACCTTAGCACAGATTGTGAACACGCTAACGGAGCAAGCTCACAACGCAGGGGTGGAATTAGAACACCTACAATCAAATCGTGAGTACGAACTGATTGAAGCCATTCATGCCGCGCATGGCAAGATTGACTTCATCATCATCAATCCAGCTGCTTTCACTCATACCAGTGTAGCACTGCGAGATGCATTACTTGGCGTCGCCATCCCATTTATCGAAGTGCACCTATCAAACGTGCACGCACGTGAGCCGTTTCGCCATCACTCATACCTGTCAGATAAGGCAGAAGGGGTGATTTGCGGTCTAGGCGCACAAGGTTATGAATTTGCTCTGTCTGCCGTAATTAACAAACTTCAGACAAAGTAACCCTTACACTCTGCAATCCTACGGGGTTGTCTTAATCACAAGATAAAAGAGAAAGAAAAGATGGATATTCGTAAAATCAAAAAGCTAATCGAGTTAGTTGAAGAGTCTGGCATTGCTGAGCTAGAAATTTCAGAAGGTGAAGAATCAGTACGCATCAGTCGTCACGGCACTGCAGCTGCGCCAGCACCAGTTCACTACGCAGCAGCTCCAGTAGCAGCACCTGCGCCAGTAGCAGCACCTGCGCCAGTAGCAGCGGCTCCAGTAGCAGAAGCACCAGCAGCTGAAGCTCCAGCAGTACCTGCGGGTCACCAAGTTCTTTCTCCAATGGTTGGTACTTTCTACCGTTCTCCAAGCCCTGACTCGAAAGCATTCGTAGAAGTAGGCCAAAAAGTTAGCGCTGGCGATACTCTATGTATCGTTGAAGCAATGAAGATGATGAACCAAATCGAAGCGGACAAATCTGGCGTTGTTACAGCTATCCTTGTTGAAGACGGCCAACCAGTTGAATTCGACCAACCTCTAGTTGTAATCGAATAAGCGAGGCTTGCCTTATGCTAGACAAAGTAGTCATCGCGAACCGAGGTGAAATTGCACTTCGTATTCTTCGCGCTTGTAAAGAGTTAGGTATTAAGACCGTTGCTGTTCACTCAACAGCTGACCGCGATCTTAAGCACGTACTACTTGCAGATGAAACCGTATGTATCGGTCCTGCTCGTGGTATCGACAGCTACCTAAACATCCCACGTATCATTTCTGCAGCAGAAGTAACGGGTGCAGTAGCTATCCACCCTGGTTACGGCTTCTTGTCAGAAAACGCAGACTTCGCAGAGCAAGTTGAGCGTAGCGGCTTCATCTTTGTTGGTCCAAAAGCAGAAACTATCCGCTTGATGGGCGACAAAGTATCAGCGATCAACGCAATGAAGAAAGCTGGCGTTCCTTGTGTACCAGGTTCTGACGGTCCATTGGACAATGATGAAGATAAAAACAAAGCGTTTGCTAAACGCATTGGTTACCCAGTCATCATCAAAGCGTCAGGCGGCGGCGGCGGTCGTGGTATGCGTGTTGTACGTTCTGAAAAAGAACTAGTACAAGCTATTGCTATGACACGTGCAGAAGCGAAAGCAGCGTTCAACAACGACATGGTTTACATGGAGAAATTCCTGGAAAACCCTCGTCACGTTGAAGTTCAGGTTATTGCTGACGGCCAAGGCGGCGCTATCCACCTAGGTGAGCGTGACTGTTCAATGCAGCGTCGTCACCAGAAAGTTGTGGAAGAAGCACCAGCACCAGGTATCACTGAAGAAATGCGTAAGTACATCGGTGAGCGTTGTACTCGTGCATGTATCGAAATCGGTTACCGCGGTGCAGGTACGTTCGAATTCCTATACGAAAACGGTGAGTTCTACTTCATCGAAATGAACACTCGTATTCAGGTAGAGCACCCAGTAACAGAAATGGTTACAGGTATCGACCTAATCAAAGAGCAGCTACGTGTTGCAGCTGGCCAGCCTCTGTCATTCACTCAGGATGATATTAAGATCCGCGGCCATGCGATTGAGTGTCGTATCAACGCAGAAGACCCAGAGCGCTTCCTACCATCTCCAGGTAAGATTGAGCGTTTCCACTCTCCAGGTGGCATGGGCGTACGTTGGGAATCGCACATCTACACCGGTTACTCAGTACCACCTCATTACGATTCAATGATTGGTAAACTGATCACTTACGGTGAGAACCGTGATGTAGCGATTGCACGTATGAAGAACGCACTTGGTGAGATGATCATCGAAGGCATCAAAACTAACGTGCCTCTGCAAGTTTCAATTATGAATGATGAGAACTTCCAGCACGGTGGTGCCAACATTCATTACCTAGAGAAGAAACTAGGCCTGCAATAAGCCTTAGTTGAACTCCTAAAAAATGCCCACATCTGTGGGCATTTTTGTTTTGTATACTATCTATACCCAAATGACTTCAAGATGCCGGATTCAGAGCGTTGTCACTGATGCAAGTTCAAGGAAAATAATGCAGTGGAATAGCAAGCTCTTTCCAAGTTATTTGACGCAGAAATTGTGTCAGTGACACGCTCCCGAAGGGCGAGTTGTCTTGACTCACAGTCTTTGTTAACGATTTTTGATTTAGAACCACTAGATCTTCAAATCGTTGCCGCGTCTGAGAGCCAAGTCATTCTCGCTGAACCAAGCATCTCGAGGTTATTTGGGTATATACTCAAACAAATCGCAGAGTTCTGGTAAACTCTGCGCCACTTCATTTACTGTAAGAGCAAAAACCAATGCCTTGGATTCAAATCAAACTCAACGCGACCAATGAAAACGCTGAGCAAATCGGCGACATGCTAATGGAAGAGACTGGAGCGCTGTCTGTAACTTTCCTAGACGCGCAAGATACGCCTGTATTCGAACCTCTTCCTGGCGAAACTCGCTTATGGGGCGATACTGACATTCTGGCACTGTACGATGCAGAAGCCGATACCAACTTCATCATCGACCAAATCAAAGCAAGTAACATGCTTGCAGACAATTTTGCTTATAAAGTTGAACAGCTGGAAGACAAAGACTGGGAACGTGAGTGGATGGAAAACTTCCACCCAATGAAATTTGGTGAGCGCCTATGGATTTGTCCTAGCTGGCGTGACGTTCCTGAGCCAGACGCAGTAAACGTTATGCTTGATCCTGGCCTCGCATTCGGTACGGGTACTCACCCAACGACAGCGCTTTGTCTGGAATGGCTAGAAGGTCTGGACCTGACGGGTAAGACAGTTATCGACTTCGGCTGTGGCTCTGGCATTCTTGCGATCGCTGCGATCAAACTAGGCGCAGAGAAAGTCATCGGGATCGACATTGATCCTCAAGCTCTACAAGCCTCTCGCGACAACGCAGAGCGTAACGGCGTTGCCGATCAACTTGAAGTTTACCTACCTCAAAATCAACCTGAAGGCCTAATCGCTGACGTGGTGGTTGCCAATATTCTTGCAGGTCCTCTGCGCGAACTTGCTCCTATCATTAAAGGTCTGGTGAAGCCAAATGGTGACCTTGCGATGTCGGGCGTTTTAGATACCCAAGCAGAAGATGTCGCTAACTACTATCGTGATGAGCTTCACATAGATCCTATCGTTGAGCAAAAAGAGTGGTGTCGCATCTCTGGTCGTAAGCAAGGCTAGACAAGGATTTGACGGCTAATTGTTTGAAATTCATACAATTTACAAAAACAATTTGTAAATGCTCAAATATTAGTCTTTTCACGCAGTAAAAAAATGCGTAAAATGCGCGCCCTTGCTGGTACAGAACTGTGATGACGTTTTGAGAATCGGAAACTATCAACTTAAGAACAATCTAATCGTAGCCCCTATGGCTGGTGTAACGGATAGACCGTTTCGCGAGTTGTGTCTTCGTTATGGTGCGGGAATGGCCGTCAGTGAAATGATGTCTGCCAACCCAAAGCTATGGAAAACGTCGAAGTCGAAACAGCGCATGGTGCATGAAGGCGAATCGGGCATTCGCTCTGTACAGATTGCCGGTTCCGATCCACAGCTTATGGCGGATGCAGCTCAATTTAGTGTTGAAAACGGTGCGCAAATCATCGACATCAACATGGGTTGCCCAGCAAAGAAAGTGAATAAGAAGCTAGCGGGCTCTGCACTGCTTCAGTACCCAAACATTATCGAAGAGATTTTGAAAGCGGTAGTGAATGCTGTTGACGTTCCTGTAACGTTGAAGACCCGAACTGGCTGGGATACAGAAAACAAAAACTGTCTCCAAATCGCTAAATTAGCCGAAGACTGCGGCATACAGGCTCTTGCACTACACGGTAGAACAAAAGCATGTATGTACAAAGGTGAGGCCGAATACGACAGCATTAAAGCGGTAAAAGAGGCTATTTCAATTCCGGTTATCGCGAACGGTGATATCGATAGCCCGGAGAAAGCCAAATTTGTACTGGAGTACACCGGTGCGGACGCTTTAATGATTGGACGCCCTGCCCAAGGTCGTCCTTGGATTTTCCAGGAAATCCATCACTATTTGGAAAACGGCACCACGATGGATGAGCTTCCTGTAGAGGAAGTGAAAACCATTATGCTTGGCCATGTGAATGCTCTGCATGAATTTTATGGAGAGTACTTAGGCCCACGTATCGCGCGTAAGCACGTTGGTTGGTACCTAAAAGAGCATGAGCAAGCGAGTGAGTTTCGCCGTACCTTCAACGCTATCGATGCAGCCCCGCTGCAAATAGAGGCGTTAGAAGGTTATTTTGATAACGTTGCATCATAATTAAGAGAAGAGCTAGACCGAATATGTTCGAACAAAATCTGACTTCAGAAGCATTAACAGTAACTACAGTAACGTCACAAGACCAGATTACTCAAAAGCCTTTACGTGACTCTGTTAAAGCATCTCTTAAAAACTACCTTGCTCAACTAAACGGCCAGGAAGTAACAGAGCTATACGAATTAGTTCTAGCTGAAGTTGAACAGCCACTACTAGATACCATCATGCAGTACACTCGCGGTAACCAAACTCGCGCAGCAACTATGATGGGTATCAACCGCGGTACTCTTCGCAAGAAACTTAAAAAATACGGCATGAACTAAGACCGTAATTAAAAATTGTTATAGAACAAGCCGCTACCTTTTTGGGTCGCGGCTTTTCTTTATCTGCCAGATAGAAACATTTCATATTCTCCTCTCAGGCGTGAATAGCCTCGAGATACAGAAGCTCTCGATAACGAGCACTTAAAAATAAAGACTCAACTCTTCCAAAGCCATCATGCTATTTATGTTGGCCATTCAATGCCCCTCCCCAACTGTGCTTAATAGCAAGTTCACTCATGCGACTAGCCTGCCCTTGCTCATTTCAAAGAGCGACACTCACGCCCCCAAATAGCCAAGTTTCTTAATGTGAGCGTGCCCAGTCTGTCCCAGCAAAGGTATTGCACGTGCTATTCCAGCTAGCCATTTAATGTACTGTTGTTTCTACCCATCGGAGAGCAAATATCACACTTTCCTCATAGAAAAGAACGTTGTAGGAAAACAGTCATAAGTTGCTTGGCATAGCAAGCTCAGAGAGAAGCTCTTGCTTGACTGTTCTTTTAACCCCATCGCGTAATCTTGTTCTTAGCTATTGATTAGTTTTACCCCCTTGATTAAACTCCGCATCATATTATAAATATCAATAAGTTGTCTTCTAGGTATAATTCGTGCGAATAATTAAGGCATCCAATAATAAGCTTACAAGGCAAGGTTGTCGGTCGAATACAGTTCAAGGTCCATATACAAGCACAGCGATATCAAAGTTGTTAGTCGTTGGCTGTTGTCTATTACTGGCTTCCTGTGCAACCAGTAAACCCACAAACACATCTGAGTACCAGGCTATTCAAGCACAAGTCGAAGAGTTGAGAGATCGTCTTGATCAACAAAATACGGAGTGGGAGCAATACCGCCCAGGCATTAACCGGTTGGCCGCGTTGGAGTCGGACTTTAAAAATCTGATTGGCCAGTTGGATAAAATGGCTTCCTCTACTCCTAAGCCAGCACCAAATAAGATCCTCCCTGAAGTAAAAGATCATAAGTTGATGGCAGTGGCCGATGCAGGCAATAAAGCCATCAAGGCTTCAGCTAAGAAAGAGAAAGACGCTCAGCCTAAAACCCAACAATATGCATTACAAGTTGGCACCTATAGATGGCTTCAATATATCGAGTCAAATAAAAGGAAACTGGTGAAGAAGTCGCCTGAACTTCTGTCAGACAAACGCTTTTATCTAACACCCGTTTATATCGGGCCAAAAAAGGAGAGGCTTTATCGTCTACTTGCCGGCCCTGTAAAGGATAAGGTGACAGCACAAGCATTGTGTCGGCAACTTAAGACCGACGGGCTGGACTGTATGGTGAGGCCGCTGACCGGCAAGCCTTTGTCCGATGAACAGAATATCGCTTATATGAAGTAAATCAACCAGCGTAAGTATGTGCTGACAGTAAGGTTAAAGGATAGCCCTGCCCCCTGCTTTTAGTGGCCGTGCTTAAACAATACGCCCACGTCTATTGGTTTAGTAAGTTCTCTTGATTGAATAATCTAACGGTGGCACTGAGCCGCCCGCTTATCTTGAAAACAAAAGGAGTTAACATTGAAAAATAACAAAAAACTGGCTTATGCAGCACTGGCAGTATTTGCGAGCTCTGCCTACGCAGAGGGCGTAGCACCTGAGTTTAACGGCAAGGGGACAGCATCGGTCGAGGTCAAAAATACCCTGGATATCGTCGAAACGACTTCATTAAACTTCGGCACCATCGCGGCAGTAGCTGGTAGCGATGATACAAATGCCGCCACACTGGTATTAGATCCCAGCACCGGTGAGGTGACAGCAAAAGCTACTGCTGATTCCGGCAGCATAACCCCAATTGACAAAACCAATGTATCGCCAGGTACCTTTACGGTGAGCAACGCGGCTAGGTATACCAACCTGAATATCACGTTGCCGAAAGATGCAGATACTATCGAGTTGAAAATGGAAAACGCAGCGCCGGAATCACTGAAGTTTACCCTAGGTAAATTTACAGCTTATGCCAATGATAAAGCGGTTGAATTAGATGCTACTACTGGTGCAGGAAAAGCCAGAACAGATGAGAACGGCAACCTGGTATTACTGGTAGGTGCAACCTTGAACACCCAAAAAGGGGGAGATGCTTCTTATGACGATGCTGTATACAGCGGTACATATGACGTGACCATTAAATACTAAAGCAAAGGAGCGAGCCGGCTTACCGGCTTGCCTCTGTTAAATTAACCAGTTCAATAGTTTATTGGAAAAGTCATGCGTAACCACTTGTTATCGTTGCTGGCAATATGCCTGCTCGCCGGGGGAGCCTGGGCTGGGGAGATCACTCAGGTTAAGCCGCTTGACTTCGGGGTTATTGCACTGCGCAACAACGACAATATCTATAACTACCAGATTAACCCGGACGGCTCGCGAAAGTATGACACCAATATCGTGGTTATTGAGCAAGGTCACCCGGCCGAGTTTCTGCTTTCCGGTTTTCAGGCAGGCAGTTACCTGCATATCACGACCAGCCTGCCGGAGGGTGCCAATAGCCTGAGCCACGGCGGCAACGCTGGTAGCCGCTTCACCATTAAGCAACTAAACGTCAAGCCCTGGGTCAGAACAAACACTAAGGGCGAGGCGCGGGTATGGGTTGGCGCTACCCTGGCCACCTCAGGTACAGGCTACTACCTGGACGCCAAATACACTAATCCCCATATAACTCTACATATCACCCATTAATAAAGTTTAGGAATTCCATGCTGTTGATAATTAGCAGAAAAACCCTGTCCCTGCTCGCCACCTTGCTGCTGCCAGTTTTACTTGCCAGCAACGCCAGCGCCAGCCTTTTGATCTCGCCGACCCGATTAAGCTTTGCCGAGAGAGAACGCAGTTCTAAGGTCTTTTTGATGAATACCAGCAGCGAGACCAAGACCTACCGACTGGAGTTTCAGCAGCAAAAGCAATTACCCGACGGCCGCTACCAGGCTCTGAACGAGGAAGAGTTAGCCAGCTTTAATATTGCCAGCAGCATGCTCAGATTTAGCCCCAGACAGGTAACGCTCGGCCCAGGCGAGCGCCAGCAGGTTCGCATCGCGGTGCGCCGCCCTAAGGATCTTGCACCCGGGGAGTATCGCTCCCACCTGCTGCTTGCCGCTCTGCCCGGTAATAAGGAACGCAAGCAAACCGAGGGCGTGGGTATTCAGTTAAACTTGAGGCTGAGCTTTTCCATTCCGGTGATCATACGTGCCGGCGGCCTGGACGCTGCTGCGGAGTTTGGCCCGGTGGATCTCTATAGGGATGCCAGCAGCGCCAAGCCAGATGGGTTAACCTTTGCCCTTAACCGATCAGGTCTGCACAGCACCTTCGGTAGTCTGAAAGCCTTCTGGCGCCCGCATGACGGCGGCGAAGAGCGCCATGTGGCTACCCTTAACAACGTTGCAGTTTTCCATGAAAACAAACAACGCGTGATTAGTCTGCCCTTTCACGATCCCATTGCGCAGGACGGCACGCTGCGTCTGATTTATGAGGGAGACGACGAGTTCGGAGGCCGAGTTCTGGCAGAGCAACAACTGACCATCAGCGACTACCAATTAGCACCTTAACTTTATGTCCCTGTACCATCCGTGTAAGTGGCTGCTGCTGGGCTTGCTTTGGCCTGTCTGCACGCCCGCTATTGCCCAGTCAGAACTGTTTGAGTTGATCCGAACGATCAACCACAAATATCAGGAACCAGATTTTGGACTGATGCCTGCCGACGCTCCAACGACAGATGATGGCCGGGGCATCGCCGATGGTGAAGAGCTGATACTGGAGGTGCGCATCGACGATCTGGTGATCGGCGATCTGTTTGCCATCAAGCATAAAGATAGCGCCCTTATCGCCTTTGGCCAATTTATCGATCTTTTAGATTTCGCCATTGAGCTGGACAGCGAAACATCAGCGGCCGCTGGCTGGTATATCAATGAGGGCCAGAGCTTTAGCCTGAACCTGCCCGAAAAGGATGGTGAGCAAACTGCCGCCGACAGTCAGGCTAAAGCCGAGGCAAACGGGGTTACCTACCATCTGCCGGCCTCACACTTTCAGATCCTGCCGGACGACCTCTATATTCATGCCGACGATCTCGACCGCTGGTTTAATATCAAAATGACATTTGACTTCGGTGCTATGATGTTGGTGCTTGAACCAGAGCAACCCCTGCCGATCCAGGCAGCTCTGACGCGCAAACAGAGACAAAAAAGCAGGACAAAAACAACCAGCACCAAGCCGGCTTTACCACTGCGCAAAAGCGGTCACGAACTGTTGTCCGCACCCCTGTTGGATATCAGCACCAACGCCACCTATTCAGGAAAAGATGTCAACTTCGGCTATTCTACTTTGGGTCGCCATGATTTGGGCTTTTTTAGCAGTCAGTATTACCTTGGCGGCGGCTCGGAAAATGAACTGGACTATGCGCGCCTGACGTTGGAAAAAACCTCGCTGGAGGGCGGCCTATTGGGTCCCGTAAACGCTACCCAATACCGCTTTGGCGATGTTGTACCAGTAGCCGGTGCCAGCGGCCAGGAACGGGGAATGAGTTTTAGCAACAGGCCGTTGACGGGCAATACCGAGTTAGACACTCTGGATTTGCAGGGAGATATTCAGCCCGGCTGGGATGTGGAGCTTTACCGTAATGATGTACTGATAAATGCGCTGACCGCCGGGCCAGATGGTCGCTATGTGTTTAACGATATCGAGCTGCTCTACGGCAACAACACCCTTAGACTGATCTTTTACGGCCCGCAAGGCCAGATCCGGGAAAAGACCAAGCAGGTGCTAGTAGACAGCCGCACGGTAGAAAAGCAGCACTATTTCGATCTCTCCCTTACCCAGCCCGGCAGTCTCTTTCTCAACGAGCCAGCCGCCAATACTGCTGACTGGCATCTGGCTGGCAAGTATAGCAAAAGCCTTAGCGACAAATTGTTGTTAGATGCAACCATTTCCAAGGTGGAAAGACATAACGCAGCTTACTCTTTAGACGCTAGTTTTTCCCTGTTTGACCGCCTGCTGATGCAGGCCGGAGTTGACAACAACGGTGCCTACCGGATGGGGGGGAAAACCTTTTTGGGCAAACATGCACTGAATTTCTCGCACAATGCTGATGATGGTAAGTTTAATGACAATGTGACGCTGGCAGGCTCGCTTTTCCAGGGCCGGCAGACTGCGCTCAACTATGAGCAGGGGTTTAGCCGCCGCTATGGCGATATCGACCAACCGAGCTTTTCGCTACAAAACCGTCTCAGCCTCTACCGGCCGTCCTTTTACCTGAGCAACAGCTTTACTTATCAAAGAACCGAGCCTGAGGTGGGTGAGGCAGAGGACTGGCAAAGCGGCAGCGCTTTGTTGCGTAAGCGCTTTTCAGCATTCACCTGGGAGCTAGGGGCTGACTATAGCCTGTCGCCCGAAGCCGAGCTAACCCAGCTGGATACCGAGTTCAGCCGCGCCCTCAGCTCCTCCCTTAACAGCGAGTTTGGCATTAACTACTGGCCCCAAACCGAAAGGTATAAAGCGGATATGAGGTTGAACTGGAAAGCCGATACATTTTATCTGAGCTCTACCCTCTCCTACGATGATCGCGGCGAATGGTTTCTGGGCCTGAACACCCTACTTAGCCTGGGCTGGGATCCTCAGGAAAGTGACCTTTATATAGACCGCCGCCGCCTGGCGCAAAACGGTGCCATCAGTGTGCGCGTATTTCAGGACTTGAACCTAAACGGCCGCTACGACCAAGATGAGCCGCCAGTGGTGGGTGCCAAGGTAAAAGGCACCCAGGTATACCGCAGAGCTTCTACTAATGACAAGGGGATTGCTTTTTTGCGTGGCCTGCCCGCTTATCGCACCACGGATATTGAACTAGAGATAGGAAGTCTGGAGGACCCCTACTGGATGCCCAGTCGCCCCGGAATCTCGATTACACCCAGACCGGGGTTGGTGGAGACCCTGGATATACCTGTGGTCACCACTGGTGAAATCGAAGGCATGGTCTACCTAGAGGATGGTCATGGCGGTGAGAAGCCGGTGGCCTATGCCCCCCTTGTGCTGCTGGATGAACAGGACCAAGTGGTACAAAGAGGGGAGAGTGAATATGATGGCTTCTACCTCTTTATGAATGTGTTGCCGGGTAAGTTCCGGGTGGAGATCGATAAGCAGTATATCGAGGATAAGAAACTGTATCCGCTTGCGGCCGTCGAGGTAACGATAAATGGTGATGGCGATGTGTTGCGCGGCAACAATTTCAGTCTTGCTGCCCTGAGCTTCCAGCCAGCGTTTCTGGTTTCATTGGGTGAGTTTAGCTCGGAAACAACCATGAAGGCCTACTGGCATCTGCTCTACCGTTCGCACGCCAATATATTGCCGCAGGCATCTTATTCTAAGGTGGCTAGGGAAGGCAGCGAGCACCTCAGGTTACAACTGGGCACCTACCTGAACAGAGCACAGGCCCAGTCCCAATGCACCCGCCTGCAGGAGCAAGGCATCAACTGCCGGGTTACTACCACAGAGCTCCTATTAGAAAAAAGCTCTTAGCATCGAACACAAATACGCATGAACCCATCCATGGGGATTCGATTTGCCATCCATGGCAAATCGAGTTTGTTTATCGAACCCTGCTCCCTGACCAGTTAATTTTCCGGATTGGTATTAGAGTGTGTCGATGTCTGGTTTCAGGACGAAGCCAGATTTGGGCAACAAAACACGACCACACGTTTATGGGCTGAAAAAGGAACTCGACCAAGAGCAGTGAAGCAACAACAATTTGAGTATGCCTATCTGTTCGGTTCCGTTTATCCCAGCAAAGGAATTGGTGAGGCTATCGTTGTCCCTTGGGTTAGTAAAGACATCATGATAGAGAACTTAAAACAAATATCGGCAGTCACAGAGAAGGGGCGTCACGCCGTCGTTGTTATGGATGGAGCAGGATGGCATACAGAAGACATAACCAATGACTTTAAGAATGTCAGTGTCATCAAACTTCCACTCTATTCTCCAGAGCTAAACCCTATCGAACAAGTATGGAGTTGGTTAAGGCAACGCTATTTAGCCAACCAATCTTATACTGATTACGACGATATCATCTCCAAAGTCTGCGATGCATGGAATCGTTTTTTGGATAGCTCCAAAAGAGTCACCAAAATGTGCTCGAGAAGATGGATAGACCTGACAAGTTAATTTTCCAGATGGGTATAAGGGCTTGTTGAAGTTGCCTGAACTCGTCGACTGTCTTCAACGCATGAAGACATTTTTCAGGACAGAAATGAAAAAAGCCTCGCTATTTCTAGCGAGGCTTCTTAATAGTGGCGGAGAGATAGGGATTTGAACCCTAGATACGCTATTAACGTATGCCGGTTTTCAAGACCGGTGCTTTCAACCACTCAGCCATCTCTCCACAAATTGTCATCTTCAGATTAGTACACTGATGATGTTGTTACATGTTTCCACAGGTAACGATATTTAAAGCCTGGCGATGTCCTACTCTCACATGGGGAAACCCCACACTACCATCGGCGCTATTTCGTTTCACTTCTGAGTTCGGAATGGAATCAGGTGGGTCCAAAACGCTATGGTCGCCAAGCAAATTCTTACTCTCTATTTCTAGAGAAAACTTGGAAAGCTGTTTTTAATTCTCGTTTTTACACATTCAACGTTCTTACATTGAGTCCATCAAAACCCCTTGGGTGTTGTATGGTTAAGCCTCACGGGCAATTAGTACAGGTTAGCTCAACGCCTCACAACGCTTACACACCCTGCCTATCAACGTCGTAGTCTACGACAACCCTTTAGGATACTTAAAGTATCAGGGAGAACTCATCTCAAGGCTCGCTTCCCGCTTAGATGCTTTCAGCGGTTATCGATCCCGAACTTAGCTACCGGGCAATGCGTCTGGCGACACAACCCGAACACCAGAGGTTCGTCCACTCCGGTCCTCTCGTACTAGGAGCAGCCCCTTTCAATTCTCCAACGCCCACGGCAGATAGGGACCGAACTGTCTCACGACGTTCTAAACCCAGCTCGCGTACCACTTTAAATGGCGAACAGCCATACCCTTGGGACCGACTTCAGCCCCAGGATGTGATGAGCCGACATCGAGGTGCCAAACACCGCCGTCGATATGAACTCTTGGGCGGTATCAGCCTGTTATCCCCGGAGTACCTTTTATCCGTTGAGCGATGGCCCTTCCATTCAGAACCACCGGATCACTATGACCTGCTTTCGCACCTGCTCGAATTGTCATTCTCGCAGTCAAGCGGGCTTATGCCATTGCACTAACCTCACGATGTCCAACCGTGATTAGCCCACCTTCGTGCTCCTCCGTTACGCTTTGGGAGGAGACCGCCCCAGTCAAACTACCCACCAGGCACTGTCCGCAACCCCGATAAGGGGTCGACGTTAGAACATCAACACTACAAGGGTGGTATTTCAAGGACGGCTCCACGAATACTGGCGTACTCGTTTCAAAGCCTCCCACCTATCCTACACATGTAGGGTCAATGTTCAGTGCCAAGCTGTAGTAAAGGTTCACGGGGTCTTTCCGTCTAGCCGCGGGTACACTGCATCTTCACAGCGATTTCAATTTCACTGAGTCTCGGGTGGAGACAGCGTGGCCATCATTACGCCATTCGTGCAGGTCGGAACTTACCCGACAAGGAATTTCGCTACCTTAGGACCGTTATAGTTACGGCCGCCGTTTACCGGGGCTTCGATCAAGAGCTTCGACCGAAGTCTAACCCCATCAATTAACCTTCCGGCACCGGGCAGGCGTCACACCGTATACGTCATCTTACGATTTTGCACAGTGCTGTGTTTTTAATAAACAGTTGCAGCCACCTGGTATCTGCGACTCTCAATAGCTCCATCCGCGAGGGACTTCACCGTCGAGAGCGTACCTTCTCCCGAAGTTACGGTACCATTTTGCCTAGTTCCTTCACCCGAGTTCTCTCAAGCGCCTTGGTATTCTCTACCCGACCACCTGTGTCGGTTTGGGGTACGATTCCTTACAATCTGAAGCTTAGAGGCTTTTCCTGGAAGCATGGCATCAATGACTTCACTACCGTAGTAGCTCGACGTCGTGTCTCAGCCTTAAAGAGAGCCGGATTTACCTAACTCTCAAGCCTACGCACTTGAACCTGGACAACCGTCGCCAGGCCCACCTAGCCTTCTCCGTCCCCCATCGCAATTGTAAGAAGTACGGGAATATTAACCCGTTTCCCATCGACTACGCCTTTCGGCCTCGCCTTAGGGGTCGACTTACCCTGCCCCGATTAACGTTGGACAGGAACCCTTGGTCTTCCGGCGAGGAGGTTTTTCACCCCCTTTATCGTTACTCATGTCAGCATTCGCACTTCTGATACGTCCAGCATGCGTTACCACACACCTTCAACCGCTTACAGAACGCTCCCCTACCCAATATACAAAAGTATATTGCCGCAGCTTCGGTTTACTACTTAGCCCCGTTACATCTTCCGCGCAGGCCGACTCGACCAGTGAGCTATTACGCTTTCTTTAAATGATGGCTGCTTCTAAGCCAACATCCTGGCTGTCTGAGCCTTCCCACATCGTTTCCCACTTAGTAGTAATTTGGGACCTTAGCTGGCGGTCTGGGTTGTTTCCCTCTCCACGACGGACGTTAGCACCCGCCGTGTGTCTCCCGGATAGTACTTACTGGTATTCGGAGTTTGCAAAGGGTTGGTAAGTCGGGATGACCCCCTAGCCTTAACAGTGCTCTACCCCCAGTAGTATTCGTCCGAGGCGCTACCTAAATAGCTTTCGGGGAGAACCAGCTATCTCCAGGTTTGATTGGCCTTTCACCCCTAGCCACAAGTCATCCGCTAATTTTTCAACATTAGTCGGTTCGGTCCTCCAGTTGATGTTACTCAACCTTCAACCTGCCCATGGCTAGATCACCTGGTTTCGGGTCTATATCCAGAGACTGAACGCCCAGTTAAGACTCGGTTTCCCTACGGCTCCCCTAGATGGTTAACCTTGCCACTGAATATAAGTCGCTGACCCATTATACAAAAGGTACGCAGTCACAGGACAACGCCTGCTCCTACTGCTTGTACGTACACGGTTTCAGGTTCTATTTCACTCCCCTCACAGGGGTTCTTTTCGCCTTTCCCTCACGGTACTGGTTCACTATCGGTCAGTCAGTAGTATTTAGCCTTGGAGGATGGTCCCCCCATATTCAGACAGGATATCACGTGTCCCGCCCTACTCGATTTCACTGAACACACATCGTCAACTACGGGACTATCACCCTGTATCGTCGGCCTTTCCAGACCGTTCGTCTAACGTGTGTAAAGCTTAAGGGCTAGTCCAATTTCGCTCGCCGCTACTTTCGGAATCTCGGTTGATTTCTTTTCCTCGGGGTACTTAGATGTTTCAGTTCCCCCGGTTCGCCTCCTGTTGCTATGTATTCACAACAGGATACTTACTTATGTAAGTGGGTTTCCCCATTCGGAAATCCCAGACTCAAGTGGCTTTTACTGCCTAATCTGGGCTTATCGCAAGTTAATACGTCCTTCATCGCCTCTGACTGCCAAGGCATCCACCGTGTACGCTTAGTCACTTAACCATACAACCCGAAGGAGTTTCGAATTGAAGTTAAACAACCAAAGTTGCTGTCTCATTGTTTGAATGAGCGAGACAGCTTTCGATTTTGCCGGACTCAAATTCCAAGAACACTTGAATGTGTTTTTAGTTGTATTCAATTAAGAATACTTTGAGAACTTTACAATCAAACTTAAAAAGTTTGATTTGTCAGCTTTCCAAATTGTTAAAGAGCTAGATTCATTTAAGAACCATTTTTAAACACACTCGGCTTTCTATTTAAAGAAAGTATGCTTAAAGATGGTGGAGCTAAGCAGGATCGAACTGCTGACCTCCTGCGTGCAAGGCAGGCGCTCTCCCAGCTGAGCTATAGCCCCATCAAGGTGTGTCGATACTGTATGCCAATTCCTTGGGAAGGGAATTGGTGGGTCTGAGTGGACTCGAACCACCGACCTCTCGCTTATCAGGCGAACGCTCTAACCACCTGAGCTACAGACCCAGTATCGTCTCTTTTACATAAACCGTATCAATCTGTGTGGACACTCATCGTGAGTAATCATCGTATAAGGAGGTGATCCAGCGCCAGGTTCCCCTAGCGCTACCTTGTTACGACTTCACCCCAGTCATGAACCACAAAGTGGTAAGCGTCCCCCCGAAGGTTAAACTACCTACTTCTTTTGCAGCCCACTCCCATGGTGTGACGGGCGGTGTGTACAAGGCCCGGGAACGTATTCACCGTGGCATTCTGATCCACGATTACTAGCGATTCCGACTTCATGGAGTCGAGTTGCAGACTCCAATCCGGACTACGACGCACTTTTTGGGATTCGCTCACTTTCGCAAGTTGGCCGCCCTCTGTATGCGCCATTGTAGCACGTGTGTAGCCCTACTCGTAAGGGCCATGATGACTTGACGTCGTCCCCACCTTCCTCCGGTTTATCACCGGCAGTCTCCCTGGAGTTCCCGACATTACTCGCTGGCAAACAAGGATAAGGGTTGCGCTCGTTGCGGGACTTAACCCAACATTTCACAACACGAGCTGACGACAGCCATGCAGCACCTGTCTCAGAGTTCCCGAAGGCACCAATTCATCTCTGAAAAGTTCTCTGGATGTCAAGAGTAGGTAAGGTTCTTCGCGTTGCATCGAATTAAACCACATGCTCCACCGCTTGTGCGGGCCCCCGTCAATTCATTTGAGTTTTAATCTTGCGACCGTACTCCCCAGGCGGTCTACTTAACGCGTTAGCTCCGAAAGCCACGGCTCAAGGCCACAACCTCCAAGTAGACATCGTTTACGGCGTGGACTACCAGGGTATCTAATCCTGTTTGCTCCCCACGCTTTCGCATCTGAGTGTCAGTATCTGTCCAGGGGGCCGCCTTCGCCACCGGTATTCCTTCAGATCTCTACGCATTTCACCGCTACACCTGAAATTCTACCCCCCTCTACAGTACTCTAGTCTGCCAGTTTCAAATGCTATTCCGAGGTTGAGCCCCGGGCTTTCACATCTGACTTAACAAACCACCTGCATGCGCTTTACGCCCAGTAATTCCGATTAACGCTCGCACCCTCCGTATTACCGCGGCTGCTGGCACGGAGTTAGCCGGTGCTTCTTCTGTCGCTAACGTCAAATCTATACGCTATTAACGCATAAACCTTCCTCACGACTGAAAGTGCTTTACAACCCGAAGGCCTTCTTCACACACGCGGCATGGCTGCATCAGGCTTGCGCCCATTGTGCAATATTCCCCACTGCTGCCTCCCGTAGGAGTCTGGACCGTGTCTCAGTTCCAGTGTGGCTGATCATCCTCTCAGACCAGCTAGGGATCGTCGCCTTGGTGAGCCCTTACCTCACCAACTAGCTAATCCCACCTAGGCATATCCTGACGCGAGAGGCCCGAAGGTCCCCCTCTTTGGCCCGTAGGCATCATGCGGTATTAGCCATCGTTTCCAATGGTTATCCCCCACATCAGGGCAATTTCCTAGGCATTACTCACCCGTCCGCCGCTCGACGCCGTTAACGTCCCCCGAAGGTTCAGTTAACTCGTTTCCGCTCGACTTGCATGTGTTAGGCCTGCCGCCAGCGTTCAATCTGAGCCATGATCAAACTCTTCAATTTAAGATTTTGTTCGGCTCAATGAATACTGACTTCAAAACTACAAAAGTAATTTTAAAGCTATTATCATTCCAACAGAATGATAATGAATTGACTGTGCCAAGACTAAGTAAACTTAATCTCGATTGGTCACTCAGTTCATTGAAACCTAATTTGATACCGAGGTATCTAATTGGATTATCATCAACGAGTGCCCACACAGATTGATAGGTCTATATTGTTAAAGAGCTTGGCTTTCAGTGCCTTAGCACTTAAGCGAGGTGCGTATAATACGCTTTCCACTTTGAAAGTCAACATAAAATTCTAAAAACTTTAGAACTCTATGGTGACTTGCTTAAACATTAAGCAAGTGCAAAATAAAAGCCTGGCGATGTCCTACTCTCACATGGGGAAACCCCACACTACCATCGGCGCTATTTCGTTTCACTTCTGAGTTCGGAATGGAAGTCAGGTGGGTCCAAAACGCTATGGTCGCCAAGCAAATTCTTTAATTCGGAAAGCTGTTTTTTAATTCTCGTTTTTACACATTCAACGTTCTTACATTGAGTCCATCAAAACCCCTTGGGTGTTGTATGGTTAAGCCTCACGGGCAATTAGTACAGGTTAGCTCAACGCCTCACAACGCTTACACACCCTGCCTATCAACGTCGTAGTCTACGACAACCCTTTAGGATACTTAAAGTATCAGGGAGAACTCATCTCAAGGCTCGCTTCCCGCTTAGATGCTTTCAGCGGTTATCGATCCCGAACTTAGCTACCGGGCAATGCGTCTGGCGACACAACCCGAACACCAGAGGTTCGTCCACTCCGGTCCTCTCGTACTAGGAGCAGCCCCTTTCAATTCTCCAACGCCCACGGCAGATAGGGACCGAACTGTCTCACGACGTTCTAAACCCAGCTCGCGTACCACTTTAAATGGCGAACAGCCATACCCTTGGGACCGACTTCAGCCCCAGGATGTGATGAGCCGACATCGAGGTGCCAAACACCGCCGTCGATATGAACTCTTGGGCGGTATCAGCCTGTTATCCCCGGAGTACCTTTTATCCGTTGAGCGATGGCCCTTCCATTCAGAACCACCGGATCACTATGACCTGCTTTCGCACCTGCTCGAATTGTCATTCTCGCAGTCAAGCGGGCTTATGCCATTGCACTAACCTCACGATGTCCAACCGTGATTAGCCCACCTTCGTGCTCCTCCGTTACGCTTTGGGAGGAGACCGCCCCAGTCAAACTACCCACCAGGCACTGTCCGCAACCCCGATAAGGGGTCAACGTTAGAACATCAACACTACAAGGGTGGTATTTCAAGGACGGCTCCACAGATACTGGCGTACCTGTTTCAAAGCCTCCCACCTATCCTACACATGTAGGGTCAATGTTCAGTGCCAAGCTGTAGTAAAGGTTCACGGGGTCTTTCCGTCTAGCCGCGGGTACACTGCATCTTCACAGCGATTTCAATTTCACTGAGTCTCGGGTGGAGACAGCGTGGCCATCATTACGCCATTCGTGCAGGTCGGAACTTACCCGACAAGGAATTTCGCTACCTTAGGACCGTTATAGTTACGGCCGCCGTTTACCGGGGCTTCGATCAAGAGCTTCGACCGAAGTCTAACCCCATCAATTAACCTTCCGGCACCGGGCAGGCGTCACACCGTATACGTCATCTTACGATTTTGCACAGTGCTGTGTTTTTAATAAACAGTTGCAGCCACCTGGTATCTGCGACTCTCAATAGCTCCATCCGCGAGGGACTTCACCGTCGAGAGCGTACCTTCTCCCGAAGTTACGGTACCATTTTGCCTAGTTCCTTCACCCGAGTTCTCTCAAGCGCCTTGGTATTCTCTACCCGACCACCTGTGTCGGTTTGGGGTACGATTCCTTACAATCTGAAGCTTAGAGGCTTTTCCTGGAAGCATGGCATCAATGACTTCACTACCGTAGTAGCTCGACGTCGTGTCTCAGCCTTAAAGAGAGCCGGATTTACCTAACTCTCAAGCCTACGCACTTGAACCTGGACAACCGTCGCCAGGCCCACCTAGCCTTCTCCGTCCCCCCATCGCAATTGTAAGAAGTACGGGAATATTAACCCGTTTCCCATCGACTACGCCTTTCGGCCTCGCCTTAGGGGTCGACTTACCCTGCCCCGATTAACGTTGGACAGGAACCCTTGGTCTTCCGGCGAGGAGGTTTTTCACCCCCTTTATCGTTACTCATGTCAGCATTCGCACTTCTGATACGTCCAGCATGCGTTACCACACACCTTCAACCGCTTACAGAACGCTCCCCTACCCAATATACAAAAGTATATTGCCGCAGCTTCGGTTTACTACTTAGCCCCGTTACATCTTCCGCGCAGGCCGACTCGACCAGTGAGCTATTACGCTTTCTTTAAATGATGGCTGCTTCTAAGCCAACATCCTGGCTGTCTGAGCCTTCCCACATCGTTTCCCACTTAGTAGTAATTTGGGACCTTAGCTGGCGGTCTGGGTTGTTTCCCTCTCCACGACGGACGTTAGCACCCGCCGTGTGTCTCCCGGATAGTACTTACTGGTATTCGGAGTTTGCAAAGGGTTGGTAAGTCGGGATGACCCCCTAGCCTTAACAGTGCTCTACCCCCAGTAGTATTCGTCCGAGGCGCTACCTAAATAGCTTTCGGGGAGAACCAGCTATCTCCAGGTTTGATTGGCCTTTCACCCCTAGCCACAAGTCATCCGCTAATTTTTCAACATTAGTCGGTTCGGTCCTCCAGTTGATGTTACTCAACCTTCAACCTGCCCATGGCTAGATCACCTGGTTTCGGGTCTATATCCAGAGACTGAACGCCCAGTTAAGACTCGGTTTCCCTACGGCTCCCCTAGATGGTTAACCTTGCCACTGAATATAAGTCGCTGACCCATTATACAAAAGGTACGCAGTCACAGGACAAAGCCTGCTCCTACTGCTTGTACGTACACGGTTTCAGGTTCTATTTCACTCCCCTCACAGGGGTTCTTTTCGCCTTTCCCTCACGGTACTGGTTCACTATCGGTCAGTCAGTAGTATTTAGCCTTGGAGGATGGTCCCCCCATATTCAGACAGGATATCACGTGTCCCGCCCTACTCGATTTCACTGAACACACATCGTCAACTACGGGACTATCACCCTGTATCGTCGGCCTTTCCAGACCGTTCGTCTAACGCGTGTAAAGCTTAAGGGCTAGTCCAATTTCGCTCGCCGCTACTTTCGGAATCTCGGTTGATTTCTTTTCCTCGGGGTACTTAGATGTTTCAGTTCCCCCGGTTCGCCTCCTGTTGCTATGTATTCACAACAGGATACTTACTTATGTAAGTGGGTTTCCCCATTCGGAAATCCCAGACTCAAGTGGCTTTTACTGCCTAATCTGGGCTTATCGCAAGTTAATACGTCCTTCATCGCCTCTGACTGCCAAGGCATCCACCGTGTACGCTTAGTCACTTAACCATACAACCCGAAGGAGTTTCGAATTGATGTTAAACAACCAAAGTTGCTGTCTCATTATTTGAATGAGCGAGACAGCTTTCGATTTTGCCGGACTCAAATTCCAAGAACACTTGAATGTGTTTTTAGTTGTATTCAAATACATGAATACTTTGAGAACTTTACAAATAATCTTAAAGATTATTTTGTCAGCTTTCCAAATTGTTAAAGAGCTATGTTAGCTACAAGCTTTCGCTTGTGAACTATCAATCTGTGTGGACACTCATCGTGAGTAACCATCGTATAAGGAGGTGATCCAGCGCCAGGTTCCCCTAGCGCTACCTTGTTACGACTTCACCCCAGTCATGAACCACAAAGTGGTAAGCGTCCCCCCGAAGGTTAAACTACCTACTTCTTTTGCAGCCCACTCCCATGGTGTGACGGGCGGTGTGTACAAGGCCCGGGAACGTATTCACCGTGGCATTCTGATCCACGATTACTAGCGATTCCGACTTCATGGAGTCGAGTTGCAGACTCCAATCCGGACTACGACGCACTTTTTGGGATTCGCTCACTTTCGCAAGTTGGCCGCCCTCTGTATGCGCCATTGTAGCACGTGTGTAGCCCTACTCGTAAGGGCCATGATGACTTGACGTCGTCCCCACCTTCCTCCGGTTTATCACCGGCAGTCTCCCTGGAGTTCCCGACATTACTCGCTGGCAAACAAGGATAAGGGTTGCGCTCGTTGCGGGACTTAACCCAACATTTCACAACACGAGCTGACGACAGCCATGCAGCACCTGTCTCAGAGTTCCCGAAGGCACCAATCCATCTCTGGAAAGTTCTCTGGATGTCAAGAGTAGGTAAGGTTCTTCGCGTTGCATCGAATTAAACCACATGCTCCACCGCTTGTGCGGGCCCCCGTCAATTCATTTGAGTTTTAATCTTGCGACCGTACTCCCCAGGCGGTCTACTTAACGCGTTAGCTCCGAAAGCCACGGCTCAAGGCCACAACCTCCAAGTAGACATCGTTTACGGCGTGGACTACCAGGGTATCTAATCCTGTTTGCTCCCCACGCTTTCGCATCTGAGTGTCAGTATCTGTCCAGGGGGCCGCCTTCGCCACCGGTATTCCTTCAGATCTCTACGCATTTCACCGCTACACCTGAAATTCTACCCCCCTCTACAGTACTCTAGTCTGCCAGTTTCAAATGCTATTCCGAGGTTGAGCCCCGGGCTTTCACATCTGACTTAACAAACCACCTGCATGCGCTTTACGCCCAGTAATTCCGATTAACGCTCGCACCCTCCGTATTACCGCGGCTGCTGGCACGGAGTTAGCCGGTGCTTCTTCTGTCGCTAACGTCAAATGATAGTGCTATTAACACTACCACCTTCCTCACGACTGAAAGTGCTTTACAACCCGAAGGCCTTCTTCACACACGCGGCATGGCTGCATCAGGCTTGCGCCCATTGTGCAATATTCCCCACTGCTGCCTCCCGTAGGAGTCTGGACCGTGTCTCAGTTCCAGTGTGGCTGATCATCCTCTCAGACCAGCTAGGGATCGTCGCCTTGGTGAGCCCTTACCTCACCAACTAGCTAATCCCACCTAGGCATATCCTGACGCGAGAGGCCCGAAGGTCCCCCTCTTTGGCCCGTAGGCATCATGCGGTATTAGCCATCGTTTCCAATGGTTATCCCCCACATCAGGGCAATTTCCTAGGCATTACTCACCCGTCCGCCGCTCGACGCCGTTAACGTCCCCCGAAGGTTCGGTTAACTCGTTTCCGCTCGACTTGCATGTGTTAGGCCTGCCGCCAGCGTTCAATCTGAGCCATGATCAAACTCTTCAATTTAAGATTTTGTTCGGCTCAATGAATACTGAACATTACATAACGTAATGTTTGAATTGACTGTGCTGAATCCGAAGATTCAATGGTCACTTCGTATCATTGAAACCTAATTTGAAACCGAAGTTTCTAACTGGATTATCATCAACGAGTGCCCACACAGATTGATAGGTTCTTATTTTTAAAGAGCTTTTCTAACTTACCCAGCAACTCAGTTGCTCGTCGTTAGGGGTGCGTATCTTACTCCGCACCGTGAGAGAGTCAAGCATTTTTTCAAATTTCTTTTTTCTCTCATTTCCGACTCGCTGTGTGACTTTCGTCTCACTCCGTGTCGGTGGATGCGCAGTATAGGGAGTTAAGAAATTAGCACAAGCGTTTTTTGCAAAAAAACTTTCAACCGAACAAACAACAAACACTTTGCGTAAATAAAGAACGATTCAGCCTATTTTTCTTGGATAAATCGGATCTCTTCTGCTGATCGAGGTCATCCCTTGTTAGAAAAAGCGCCGACTTTTTCCTTTTCACTTATGCCTCTATCACCGATTTTTTCGATATCACCGTAAACTTTTGCCATTTAGTGTTAATCACGATGACTACACGGCATGCCTTCTGTAGACATTAGGGATACAAAAAAGCCCTTCACTAATAGTGAAGGGCTTATATAGTTATCAGCATTCGTTTATTAAATATCACTCACTGTGAGGAAATTGGCTTGATGCTTGGTGTCATCCACCTTCACGTCACTTTTAAACACTAGCGACTTACACAATACGTACGTCTTTAATGAACTATCTATATAGAGGGCTTGGCGATAGAACTTGCTCGCTGACTCTATATCTTGCTCCAACTCCGAATGTTTAGCGCGAATAACATTGGAAAGCACGGAGTCACGTAACTGAAGAGCTTGTGCTAGATATTGCTTTGCCTTCGCTAAATCACCAGCAACTGTTTCATGTAAAGCGAGCGCTTCATAAATACGAGGCTGAATTTGACCAATAGCCATTTTTGCACCTACTTCCAATGCATCATGGAGAGCTTGGGTCTGTCTCTTTTTCTGAGCTTGTTCAGGGTACAGTGCTTTTTGTACATAGTAGGCAATCAGCAACTCAGCTTGGACATAAGCATTGTGTGGTTCAATGTCTAAAACGTTTTCCATGAGCTCAATACCATGCTGATACTGATTAGCAGCCGAAATGTTTAAATAATGATGCGCTTGAATAAACAGTTTTAGTGCCTTGGGCGTCATGGGAAGCCCAGCCACCAGCATCGTTGATTTCAGTTTGGCGTCGGGCACACTCAGTATTGTCATCATCCCCAGCGACGCTTGCTGTAAAACCGTCTTTAAATCACGATCCGCCAAAGTATATAAACGACGAAATAACGCTTTATCAGAGAAACTGGTCCGATACTCGATTTCTAATAAGCGGGCTACATCGCTTTGCCTTATCTTCACCACCACAGATTTGCCCGGTTCCGCATGGCTATTTAATGAAGAACTCTTCTGCATCACGCGATAGTCACTAACCTGAGCCACATCCGACATTAACTTTTTCGTTATACCGTCAGCTAAGTCATCGCTAATACCTGTATGACTGGCGTTGTTGTGGAGCGTGAATTCAATCAGATGTATGTCGTTGTTTGGGTTATCACTGACTTCTGGTTGCTTGAAGGTAAACGTGACTATCATCGCAACCACAATACCGATCAAAGGAAGGCTAAATAATCCCTTACGCCAATAGCGTCCTTGATGTTTTTGTTTAAACTCCCCACCAACCGCATCTGAGTCAGTGGCAAGTTGTGCTTGAGCGTCGTTTGAGTAACAGCCATCAGCTTCTCCAATAAGAGTAGACAGGTCCTCACGACTAACGCGCATAAACTCTTTTGCCGTTAAGCGTGTGACTTCAGCGACGAGTTTGTACCCTCGCTTGGGTACTGTGATGACATAGCTGGGGTTCTCTTCACGACTATCACGCAATAACTTACGCAGCTCAGAGATAGACTGAGTCACCACTTGGTCGGTGACAGCCGCCCTATCCCAAACCGACTGTATTAACTCTTTGCGTGTGAATACTTGGTTCGCGTTCTTAGCAAAGAAATATAGAAGGTTACTTAATCGTGGCTCGACGGAGGTTTCCCTACCTTTTCGGTAAAGCTTATTTTCACCAACGTCCATAACCCAATCGTTGATTTGAAAATAGACTCCAACCATGTAATTACACTCTCACATCTACCAGGTAAAGCAGCAGAAATGACAGGACACCATCTCTTACCGTAAATAAAGAGGAGGGATTATAGGGTGGAGAGCGGCTGGTTCCTAGTAAACCATCTAATTCAGATGCAATCTGGGCAGAATAAAAAGCCAGCTACTCGAGCGCAGCTAAGATGGAGCAGTGACTCGCATCGTCATCCACATGGCCGCAGCAGGCATCATTAATCTTTTTGAGCGCTCGGCGAATTTTAGTCAGTTCATTAATTTTTTCATCCACCAGCTCTAACTTAGCAGTAGTAATCGCTTTAACCTCGGCGCAGCTATGCTCTGTCGCTTCTAGTTTTATTTCCAGAAGATCTCTAATCTCACCCAAACTTAAACCAAGCTCTTTGGCTTTGAGGATAAATCGAACCTGTTTTTGATTCTCTTCATTATAGAGTCGATAGCCTGACTCACTTCGTCCCGCTGGCTTAATTAGCCCATTTTTTTCGTAGAATCGTAATGTATCGGCGGTCACACCACAGCGTTTCGCCAGTTCACCTATCTGAAACATAACTGTCCTTATTAACTATCTCGTTACTTTTAAAGCTAAAGATCGACTTTTTTGCAATTATTTTTGAGATGCCAAACGATTGCGCGAGCTTTTTTGTAATAAATTGGTTAGAATACGCGCCATCAAATAGTGGAGACTGTTTTCTGACAGGAAAACGCCTGAAAAGGTCTTTACCAAAACTGGCCAATATTTTACCCCAAGAGGTAAAAACAAGTTCATTTTTGGCAAACATCTTTAACTCCGTGAATTTGAGGAAAATGGAAGCATGAACAACGCTCGTCCTATTCGCCGCGCGCTAATCAGCGTATCAGACAAAACAGGTATTGTTGAGTTTGCACAAGCTCTTGCTGAGCGTGGTGTCGATATCCTATCTACTGGTGGTACAGCTCGCCTACTTGCTGAGCAAGGTATCGCAGTAACAGAAGTCTCTGACTACACTGGTTTCCCAGAAATGATGGACGGTCGCGTAAAAACGCTTCACCCGAAAGTTCACGGTGGCGTATTAGGCCGTCGCGGTCAGGACGATGAAGTGATGGAAAAACACGGCATCAATCCAATCGACATGGTTGTCGTTAACCTATACCCATTCGCAGAAACTGTTGCTAAAGACGGCTGTACTCTAGAAGACGCTGTTGAGAACATCGATATCGGTGGTCCAACAATGGTTCGCTCTGCTGCGAAAAACCACAAAGACGTGACTATCGTTGTAAACGCTTCAGACTACGATCGCGTAATCGCTGAAATGGATGCAAACGACAAGTCTCTGACTCTGGAAACTCGCTTCGACCTTGCTATCGCTGCATTTGAGCATACTGCATCTTACGACGGCATGATCGCAAACTACTTCGGCACTATGGTTCCATCTTACGGTGAGAACAAAGAAGGTGATGAAGAGTCGAAATTCCCTCGCACTTTCAACCAGCAGTTCGAGAAGAAACAAGATATGCGCTACGGTGAGAACAGCCACCAAGCAGCAGCATTCTATGTTGAAGCGAACCCGGAAGAAGCATCTGTCTCTACTGCTCGTCAAATCCAAGGTAAAGCACTTTCTTACAACAACATCGCTGACACTGATGCAGCACTTGAGTGTGTGAAAGAGTTCGACGAGCCAGCATGTGTGATCGTGAAACACGCAAACCCATGTGGTGTAGCACTAGGTAAAGACATCCTGGAAGCGTACAACCGCGCTTACCAAACTGATCCAACATCAGCATTCGGCGGCATCATCGCATTCAACAAAGAGCTAGACGCAGAAACTGCTACAGCAATTGTTGAACGTCAATTTGTTGAAGTCATTATCGCACCTTCAGTATCAGCGGAAGCTATTGAAGTGGTTGCAGCGAAGAAAAACGTTCGCCTGCTTGAGTGCGGTGAGTGGACAACCAAGACAACTGGCTTTGATGTTAAACGCGTTAACGGCGGCCTGCTGGTTCAAGACCGTGACCAAGGCATGGTAAGCCTGGACGACCTTAAAGTCGTGTCTAAGCGTCAGCCAACAGAAGAAGAGCTAAAAGACGCGCTATTCTGCTGGAAAGTAGCGAAATTCGTGAAATCAAACGCGATCGTTTACGCAAAAGGTGACATGACTATCGGCGTGGGCGCTGGCCAAATGAGCCGTGTTTACTCTGCAAAAATCGCTGGTATTAAAGCTGCTGATGAAGGTCTGGAAGTTGCTGGTAGCGTAATGGCATCAGACGCATTCTTCCCATTCCGTGATGGTATTGATGCGGCAGCAGAAGCGGGCATCAAGTGTGTGATTCAGCCAGGTGGCTCTATGCGCGATGACGAAGTTATTGCAGCAGCAGATGAGCACGGTATGGCGATGATCTTCACAGGTATGCGTCACTTCCGTCACTAATCAGAACATGGCTCTAGGGATTACCCAGGGCCATTTTGATCCGTTTAATTCTTCATTAGTGTTGTCGCTTTTGCTTATCAACATTAATTAAAAAATTTTAATTTTAGAGCAAAGTCAGATTGCCTAGTTCAAGGAAAACACGCTGAGCTTATGCCTATAAGTGAGCATGTTTGACGCTGAAATCGGCAATATGACGAAGCTATCAAAGGTAAAATACAATGAATGTATTGATTATCGGCGCAGGCGGTCGTGAACACGCACTAGGTTGGAAAGCCGCTCAAAACCCAAATGTTGAAACGGTATTCGTTGCTCCTGGTAACGCTGGTACTGCTCTTGAGCCTAAATTGAAAAACGTCAACATCGGCGTAGAAGACACGGCAGCGCTGGTTGCATTTGCACAAGAACATGCGATTGAGCTAACTATCGTTGGCCCTGAAGCTCCGCTTGTGATTGGTGTCGTCGATGCGTTTAATGAAGCTGGCCTGCCAATTTTCGGCCCGACTCAGGCTGCTGCTCAGCTTGAAGGTTCAAAAGCGTTCACCAAAGACTTTCTTGCACGCCATAAGATCCCAACGGGTTCTTACGCTAATTTCACCGAGATTGAACCTGCATTGGCTTACGTTCGTGAGCAAGGTGCACCAATCGTTGTGAAAGCTGACGGCCTTGCTGCAGGTAAAGGCGTTATCGTTGCAATGACGTTAGAGGAAGCGGAAGACGCAATCAAGGACATGCTTGCTGGTAACGCTTTCGGTGATGCTGGTAGCCGTGTGGTTATTGAAGAGTTCCTGGATGGCGAAGAAGCAAGCTTCATCGTGATGGTTGATGGTGAGAATGTCCTGCCAATGGCCACCAGCCAAGACCACAAACGCGTAGGTGACAAAGATACAGGTCCTAACACAGGTGGTATGGGTGCTTACTCTCCAGCACCAGTGGTTACACCAGAAATCCATAATCGCATTATGGAAGAAGTCATTTACCCAACCGTTCGCGGTATGGCAGCAGAAGGTAACCCATACACAGGTTTCCTATACGCTGGCCTAATGATCGATCAAGACGGCACGCCAAAAGTGATCGAATATAACTGTCGATTCGGCGATCCAGAGACTCAACCAATCATGATGCGTATGCAGTCAGATTTAGTTGAACTTTGTCTGGCAGCTGTGGACAAGAAACTTGACCAAGTGGAATCTAAATGGGATCCACGCGCGTCTATCGGTATTGTTCTTGCTGCAGGCGGTTACCCAGCGGCATACAACAAAGGCGATGTGATTTCAGGTTTGCCTCAGACCGAAGTTGAAGGCGAGAAAGTCTTCCATGCTGGTACAGAGAGCAAAGACGGCGATGTCGTAACAAACGGTGGTCGCGTACTGTGTGCTACAGCACTTGGCCATAGCGTTTCAGAAGCTCAGCAACGCGCGTATGAGCTAGCGAAACAGATCAGCTGGGATGGTATGTTCCATCGCAATGATATTGGCTACCGCGCTATCGCACGCGAGCAATCAAAATAAAAACAACATCAGTTGGCTATAAATAATAAGGCGCTTAATGCGCCTTTTTTTATTATTAAAAGCAAGAACGGTTATTCAGCGATGAGTTTAGGTCGCTGAACGCAATCAAACTCGTCATCTTTAAGTAAAAGCAATTCATCAACGGTCACTTTATTGCGTGACTCTTTACCAATGAAGGCAATGTAACTATCAACGGAAGCCAATCGGTCAATGACAAATTTCGGCAACGTTTGATTAAACTCTAATGTCGTGAACTCTTTGCCATCACAAACTTCTAAGGATTCCCCATCCCAGTAACCTTGGATCAGGCTCTGGCCGTTGCGAGAGCGCTCTTTGACAGAGGCAACAACATCGTTAGCTTCAGACTTAAAACGTGCTAGCTGGTCACGCTGCAAAGGCAGGACTTTGTTATTAACTCGATATTGCTGATAAACCGCTTCACCATCTTTATTGAATCGGATGTGGATTTGAAAAGGTACCATACCCAGCTTGGCATCAATCTGGTCACCCTTTCGAGTCAACTCCCGTAATTCTCCGGCATCCCAGCGATAATCACTTTGGTACCAACCGTAGTCACCCGCGGTTACGTAGTCTGCTGCTGTACTGACACGGGTAAGTCGTTCCGTCATCCAATACAAACTGCTTGCATCACCTTCGGCTTTACCGCCAGTGAAATGAGTAAATTGTTCGAGATTGGGGGTTTCAACAGATGAACAGCCAACGAGAGAAAGGCTAGCAAGGAGAAGAGAAGTGTATAGCTGTTTTTTCATAAAATTGCACCGAGGCAGGATACCTCGGTGCATTCTAACTTAGTTTACTGATTCTTTCAGTGCTTTACCTGCTACGAATGCAGGAACGTTAGCCGCTGCGATTTGAATCTCATCGCCAGTCTTAGGGTTACGGCCAGTACGTGCAGCACGGTGGTTTACTTTGAATGTACCAAAACCAATTAGTTGAACTTGGTCACCCTCTTTAAGTGCGCCAGTTACACCTTCAAGAGTCGCTTCTAGAGCAGCCTTTGCTTGTGCTTTTGATAGGTCTGCTTTTTCTGCGATAAAGTCGATTAATTGGGTCTTGTTCATTAGGTTTCCCTTCTTATAGGTTATCGAATTCGTCTCACTCTAAAACATAAATGCCCCATCTGGCAAAGGTTTGTAGGCGAACTTTCGATTTTATGACGTACTTTTAGCCATAATATGAGTAATAACTCACAATTTGTTACCACATAGCATCCGAATTCCCTTGCTTTCCAAGGGATTTGGCGCAATTTATATCGCACATACTCGGCTATAATAGCCGCAAACAACTACTATCTAACGACTTTCAAGGGCAACTATGCTGCTGTTATCCATTTATATCTCTATTGCTATCGGCATTTCGTTTATCTGTTCGGTGCTGGAGGCAGTATTACTGAGTATCAGTCCAAGTTACATCGCACAGCTCAACCAACAAGGGCACCCTGCTGCTGAGCAGCTTTCTAAACTTAAATCAGACATCGACCGCCCGTTAGCCTCGATTCTGACTCTTAACACCATCGCACACACGATCGGTGCAGCAACAGCTGGTGCACAAGCTGCCGTGGTATTCGGTAGTGAAGCGCTGGGCATCTTCTCTGCGGTACTGACTTTGGCGATTTTGGTTCTATCTGAAATCGTACCTAAGACAATTGGTGCAACTTACTGGCGCCAGCTCGCTCCAACCGCTGCGGTCGCTTTACGCTGGATGGTATGGGCCTTAACACCATTTGTTTGGTTCTCTGAGCAAATCACCAAGCGCCTGGCTCGCAACCACGTAGCGCCTAAGATGCGTGATGAGTTATCCGCGATGGCGATTCTTGCTCGTGAAAGCGGCGAGTTTGCAGAAGGCGAATCAAAAATTCTGAGTAACCTGCTTGGCATTCAAGATGTGCCCGTTACTCAGGTGATGACGCCTCGCCCGGTGGTATTCCGTGTCAACGCGACTAAGACGATTGACCAGTTTTTAGAGAAACACAAAGATACGCCATTCTCTCGACCTTTGATTTATAGCGAACAGAAAGACAACATCATCGGCTTTGTGCACCGCTTGGAGCTGTTTAAACTGCAACAGTCTGGCAGCGGTCAGAAGAAGCTTGGTGAAGTGATGCGTCCTATTCAGGTGGTTCTGAACAATACAGCGCTACCGAGAGTCTTCGACCAAATGATGACTCACCGCCTGCAATTGGCACTTGTGGTTGACGAGTACGGCACTGTACAAGGCTTGGTAACGCTGGAAGATATCTTTGAGCACCTTGTAGGCGAAGAGATCATCGATGAAGCAGACAAAAGTACAGACATGCAAGAACTGGCGTACCAGCGCTGGGAAAACTGGAAAGAGAAGTACGGCGTAATTGAAAGCCGAGATGATGACGAAGAAGAGACACCACTGGAGACTCAGGAAACAAAGCCTGAACCAACTGAGGCAACGAAGCCAGACTCCAAGTAGTTTCAATATTTATCGGCATACACAGCAAAAAGGCATCCAGTAGGATGCCTTTTTCATATTCTTCGTAGAGGAGTTATAACGCTATACCAATATTGCTAACGCCCTCTTCTCGTAGCTCTTCACGCAGATCTTTAATCAAACCAATATCGCGCTCTGCTGCCTCACGTAATGGACGGAAAATCGCCCACTGAACGTCCCATTCTTCACACACAGCTTGGTTTTCTTTTTGATTGTCATTCGTGATTGGCTCGCTCCCTTGAGCTTGCTCAAGATCCGCAACAGTTTGTACCGACTGTTGGCTCACTTTAATCATTGAGTCAAAAAGGTAGTCGCGATCCAACAGACCATGCAGCAGTGTAGACAACGCCTGACACGCGTCCATTGCTGGGTATACACCGTAAAAATCAAACTCATCGGCACTTGGGAATAACTCTTCTAGTTTTTCTAACTGACGCTCAAAGTTCACTTTCGCGCTCTTAACTGTCAGAATTTCCCATACACTATCAAGAATCGCTCGGTAAGCGCGCGGTTCCGCAAATTCTGTATTCTCACAAAACATTGCGTAGTTTGGATACATGCGCTCGCACAGACACGCCATAAAGGTAATTTGTTGCCAAGGTTCTAGTTTTTCCAAACGAACCTGAAGAGGATTCTTAAGCATAGTCACTCAATCATTGAAGAAAAAAACAGCGAAAGTGTACTTGATTCATCACAGGGAAAAAAGTTAATGCCGCAACCAAATAAGATTTTCCTGCTCTCAGAGCATCAAAGCACCTACCAAACATTGTTGGCAGAGAAAAACCTGCCTGATCTTAGCCTTACGGATAACCCGAATGACGCTCAAATAGTTCTGGCGGATCCACCTCTGCTATCACAAAGGTTAGACGAGTTTTCACAACTTGACTGGGTACAATCCACGTTTGCAGGCGTAAACACCTTGATGTCGCCTGAGTTACGTCAGGATTATACTCTCACAAATGTACGAGGCATCTTTGGCCCGCTCATTGCCGAATATGTGATTGGCTACTGTATTAGCCACTATCGTCACTTTAGCCTTTACCACCAGCAGCAACAGAATCGACAGTGGCAGCCACACCTCTATACTTCTCTGAAAAGTAAAAAGATGGTCATTCTCGGCACTGGCAGCATAGGCAGTTACTTAGCCAAAACGGTTAGAGCCATGGGAATAGAGGCCATCGGTGTGAATCGCACCGGTATTCCAACCTCAGGTGGGGAATTTAACCAGACTTTTCATATCAATGAACTTACGAGCGCCCTTAAGCAAGCAGACATCGTCGTCAACACCTTGCCAAGTACACCAGAGACCCTTTACCTGCTTAATAGCGAAACGCTCTGTCATCTAAACCAAGCCATACTGATTAATGTCGGACGCGGGGATGTGCTCGAGGACAAGGGACTCTTAGTGGCAATTAAAAACCGCTGGATAGAACACGCGATTCTGGATGTTTTTGAGCAAGAACCACTTCCCAAGGAGCATCCTTTCTGGAGATTGCCGCAAATTACGCTCACACCGCACATTGCCGCTCTCAGCTTCCCGGAACAAGTAGTGGAGATATTTGCCGAGAATTACCTAAACTGGCGAGATGGATTCACACTCAACTACCAAGTCGATTTCGATAAAGGATATTAATTCGTTCATGTCACTAGACGCACTACTGAAGCAAGTTAGAGCCTGTCAGCTTTGCGCCAGCGATTTACCGCTAGGCGCAAACCCTGTCGTACAAGCGGCAAAAGAAGCCCGATTACTGATTATTGGTCAGGCTCCTGGTACTCGGGTCCACAACACGTCCATTCCGTGGAATGACCCAAGCGGTGACCGGCTACGTCAATGGCTAGATATCGATAAGGACACCTTCTACGACCCGACCAAAGTTGCCATTATTCCAATGGGGTTTTGTTATCCGGGTAAGGGACGATCCGGAGACCTGCCTCCACGTAAGGAATGCGCGCCAGTCTGGCACCAAAAGCTGCTGCAACAACTGCCAAATATCGAACTGACATTACTCATCGGCCAATATTCACAGAACTACTACCTGACTAATAAGCCCAAAACACTGACCGAAACGGTTCAACATTGGCAAGACTGGGAACCGGACTTTATCCCTCTACCTCACCCTTCACCACGCAATACGTTATGGCTTAAAAAGAACCCATGGTTTGAGGCAAACGTCGTCCCTTACCTACAAAGTCGCATTCATTCGATGCTTTAGGTTACCTATGATCTAAATACTGTTTCACCTGTACAGAGTAAAAGGACACAAGCTGACTAATAACATAAATAATTGTTTTAACTAAAAATAAAACATTACGCTCAGATTGTGGAGTAATTAGATCATAGTAGGCCAAATACTATAAGAGCTGTACATCGGTAAATTTCAGGCAAAAAAAATACCGGCAATAGATGCCGGTATAGATTTCAAAAAATAGAGATTATTTGTGGTACGGCTTAGATAACTCGTGTACCGCGTCCACAAATACGCCTGCGTTTTCTGGCGGAACATCTAGGTGAATGCCGTGACCAAGGTTAAACACATGGCCTGTGCCCGCATCGCCAAAACCTTCCAGGATGTCAGCAACTTCTTCACGGATACGCTCAGGTGATGCGTAAAGCATTGATGGGTCCATATTGCCTTGCAATGCGACTTTGTCACCGATGCGTGCTTTCGCGTCTGCGATGTTAATCGTCCAGTCCAGGCCAACTGCATCACAGCCTGTTGCTGCGATTTGCTCTAGCCACATGCCACCATTCTTAGTGAATAGCGTTACTGGTACGCGACGACCGTCGTTTTCACGAATCAGGCCATCAACGATCTTGTGCATGTATTGCAGTGAGAACAAGTTGTAGTCACGAGGAGTCAGTACACCGCCCCATGTATCAAATACCATCACCGATTGCGCACCCGCTTTGATTTGTGCATTCAGGTATTCAATGACGCTGTCAGCAAGCTTATCAAGCAATAGATGCAGTGTTTGTGGCTCTGCGTACATCATCTTCTTGATCTTAGTGAACGCTTTTGAGCTACTACCCTCAACCATGTAAGTCGCGAGTGTCCATGGGCTGCCCGAGAAACCAATCAGTGGCACTTCACCCTTTAGGTCTTTACGGATCTGACGCACTGCGTTCATCACGTATTGCAGCTCACCTTCTGGATCTGGAAGACCAATTTTTTCCACGTCCGCTTTGCAAGTGATTGGGTTATCAAACACCGGGCCTTCACCCGCAGCAAAGCGCAGACCAAGTCCCATTGCATCAGGGATCGTCAGGATATCTGAGAACAAGATTGCTGCATCAAGAGGAAAACGGCGTAGAGGTTGAAGCGTTACTTCAGACGCCAGCTCCGCATTTTTACACAAAGACATGAAATCGCCCGCTTGTGCACGTGTTGCTTTGTATTCTGGTAGGTAACGACCTGCCTGACGCATCATCCATACTGGCGTGTAATCTACAGGCTCTTTTAGTAGTGCACGTAGATAACGATCATTTTTTAATTCAGTCATTCCGTAATTCCAATTGTTAGGCTTTCTTTGAAAGGGAGTATTCTATCACTGATTTGAAGCCAATAGCTGTGTGCTTTGCAACCTGGATCATGTTATCAACTTTTAAATCAATGCTTAATTTGCACCCAATCCGTATCAGTGTTAAAAATTTGTTCGCTAGCGAAAACTACAATTATAAACTGAGTACCCAGTACTCGGCATCTCATAACGACATCTTACTTACCCCCTCCCTCTCGGAGGGTTTTTTTTATCTATTTTCCCAGGTGATTAGCTTTAATATCTTGCAGAGTTTGCTCTATTAACGCTCGAGCAATCGTACCTTTTGGAGCGACATCTGGCATGCCATCAACGTTAAACCACTGTGCGTCTGATAGTTCTGTGTAGTCTGGATTCAACTCTCCCGACTCATAGTCGGCCAGAAATGCCATCATCATGCTGGACGGAAACGCCCAAGGTTGGCTACCGAAGTAACGAATATTTTTTACGTATACACCGGTTTCTTCATGTATTTCGCGCGCAACACACTCTTCTAAGGTCTCTCCGACCTCCAGAAAGCCCGCTATGACGGTATACATACCATTTCGATGTCTTGGGTGCTGCGCTAATAAAATCTGCTTATCTTTACGTACAGCGACGATAATGCATGGGAAGATGCGTGGGTAGTGTAGCGTTCGGCACTCGCCACATTGCATTGCGAGCTGATTATTATTGATGAAGTTCCTACCACCACATTGAGGACAAAAACGCAGACTTTGCGTCATGTGTCCATACTGAATAGACTTACTTAGCAGCAAAAAGAGCGCTTCAGGGAAATGCAGGCAATCTCGCAATGAAGTCATCGGTAAGTCTTGCTCAAGATCGGCCAGGTTTATCCACATAACCGGATGTTGTTGATACTCACCAATTTTTCTTGCACTCGCCTCCGGCAATGCGAACTGTTCCGCAGAACCAAAAGGAACAGCACCATCCACCAGCCAAATTTCACTTCCTGAAACAACACACCAATGCGCATTTTCTACGCGGTTAACATCACCTTTTCTTAACATGACACCCTCCCTTTGCTTGAAGTTCAACCATTTTACTGGCAATCTAATTTCATACTAGAGTTTATCGTTAGGTAAATATGAAACTATAAATTTTAGTAAGGACAAGAGTTTGTAATAACTTTACTAACTTTGCTATGCAAAGGATACGTTTGCCAAATGGCGAACCGATCATGAGGGCATGGTCATGCTAAAAAAATTCAAACAAACACAAGACCAGTGGGGTGGCTCCAGTGATGTCATTGATCATTGGTTAGAAACGAGACAATCGCTGATCGTTGAATACTGTAAGCTTGCAGCGCTGCAACCTTGTTCGAAAACTAACGTGATTGAACTTCCTACCCCTTCCGAGCTGCAAAACTTCTGCCAACACTTGGTCGACTATATCTCTGAAGGCCATTTCAAAATTTACGATATGGTCATGGATCGCTGGAAATCGACTGGTTTTATCGTGACAGACGAAATCAATCAGACGTACGGAAAAATCGTCATTACGACTGAGCCACTGCTGAACTTTAACGATAAATACTCTGAAGTAACAGAAGACGACGAGTTACCAGACTTTAACTCGGATATGTCCTTGGTAGGAGAGATTCTTGAGACTCGTTTCGAAGTAGAAGATCAATTGATTCAACAGATCTCTGATAGTTTAGCAATGCCACCAGGGGCTTAAACGAACTCTGGCTAATCTATAGCAGCTATTGAAATGAAGGGTTGATGTGAAAGCATCAATCCTTTTTTGTTTAGGACGGTACATAAATATTAAAAAAGGCACCCGAGGGTGCCTTTTTTCGCTCTTAACGATGACTCGTCAGAGGCTTATTCTTCAGAAGAGAAGCCAGCGTTTAGAAGTGCTGCCAGGTTATCCGTTGCTTGTTCAGCAGACGGGCCTTCTTGCGCTTCAGTACGTTTAGCTTGACGCTCTTGGTGGTATGCGAAACCAGTACCAGCTGGGATCAGACGACCAACAATTACGTTCTCTTTCAGACCACGTAGGTCATCACGCTTACCAGAAACCGCAGCTTCTGTTAGTACGCGAGTTGTCTCCTGGAACGATGCCGCAGAGATGAACGACTCAGTCGCTAGAGACGCTTTGGTAATACCTAGAAGTTCACGTTCGAAACGCGCAGGCTCTTTGCCTTCAGCTTCTAGATTACGGTTAGCAATCTTAACTTGTGAGTATTCTACTTGCTCACCAGGTAGGAACTCAGAATCACCAGCAAATGTGATAGTACACTTACGTAGCATTTGACGAACGATAGTCTCAATGTGCTTATCGTTAATCTTAACGCCTTGTAGACGGTAAACTTCTTGTACTTCGTTAGCGATGTACTGAGTTACCGCGTGTACGCCACGTAGACGTAGGATGTCATGTGGAGACTCTGGACCATCAGCGATTACATCACCACGCTCAACCTTCTCACCTTCGAAGACGTTAAGCTGACGATGCTTAGGAATCATCTCTTCGTATGCTTCACCGCTGTCGCGAGTGATCACTAGACGACGCTTACCTTTGGTCTCTTTACCGAAGCTAACTGTACCTGTGTGTTCAGCAAGGATCGCAGGCTCTTTAGGCTTACGTGCTTCGAACAGGTCAGCAACGCGTGGAAGACCACCGGTGATATCTTTGTTACCGCCAGATTTCTGAGGAATACGTGCAAGTGTTGCACCTACGCCTACTGCTGCGCCATCTTCGATGTTTACAATCGCTTTACCAGGTAGGAAGTAGTGAGCTGGCATATCAGTACCAGGGATCATTACATCGTTACCTTGCTCATCAACAAGTTTGATAGCTGGACGCATATCTTTACCTGCAGATGGACGCGCTGCTGCGTCAGTTACTTCGCTTGAAGATAGACCTGTTAGGTCATCTGTTTGGCGAGAAACTGTTACACCGTCGATCATGTCTACGAACTGGATGCGACCCGCTACTTCAGTGATGATTGGTAGTGTGTGCGCTTCCCAGTTAGCTACAGTTTCACCAGCTTGAACTGTGTCACCGTCGCCTTTGCTTAGTAGTGTACCGTAAGGCAGTTTGTGTTTCTCTTTAGTACGGCCAAACTCATCAATGATGGTTAGTTCAGTCGCACGAGAAGTGATAACGATCTTACCGTCATCTGCCACTACTGATTTAGCGTTGTGTAGCTTGATAGAACCATTGTTCTTCGCTTGAACGCTGTTTTCTGCTGCTGCTGTCGATGCCGCACCACCGATGTGGAACGTACGCATCGTAAGCTGTGTACCCGGCTCACCGATAGACTGAGCAGCGATAACGCCTACTGCTTCACCTTGGTTCACTAGGTGACCACGTGCTAGGTCACGACCGTAACACTGTGCACAACAACCGAAGTCAGAATCACAAGTAACAACAGAACGTACTTTCATGCTGTCTACTGAGTTCTCTTCCATGATTTGACACCACTTCTCATCGATCAGGGTGTTACGTGGAATAAGAACATCTTCAGTACCAGGTTTTAGAACGTCTTCAGCAACTACACGACCTAGAGCTAGCTCAGAAAGTGCAACTTTAACATCACCACCCTCGATATGAGGCATCATGTCAACACCCTCGTGAGTGCCACAGTCATGTTCAGTTACAACAACGTCTTGAGCAACGTCTACTAGACGACGAGTTAGGTAACCCGAGTTCGCTGTTTTCAGTGCCGTATCCGCAAGACCCTTACGAGCACCGTGCGTTGAGATAAAGTACTGAAGTACGTTTAGACCTTCTTTAAAGTTCGCTGTGATCGGCGTTTCGATGATTGAGCCATCTGGACGCGCCATCAGACCACGCATACCCGCAAGCTGACGAATCTGTGCTGCAGAACCACGAGCACCTGAGTCGGCCATCATGTAGATGCTGTTGAACGACTCTTGTTGTTCCTCTTCACCGTCACGGTTAACTACCGTTTCAGATGACAGGTTCTCCATCATTGCTTTCGCAACGCGGTCGTTGGTCGATGCCCAGATATCGATAACTTTGTTGTAGCGTTCGCCCGCAGTAACAAGACCAGATTGGTACTGTTCCTGGATTTCACGTACTTCTTCTTCCGCTTCTGCGATTTCAGTGTACTTAGCTGGCGGTACAACCATATCGTCGATACCAACAGATACACCAGATAGTGCTGCGTAAGCAAAACCTGCGTACATGATTTGGTCAGCGAAGATTACTGTGTCTTTCAGACCTAGCTTACGGTACGCCTCGTTAAGTAGGTTAGAGATTTGTTTCTTACCTAGCTTCTGGTTAACGATGCTGTACGGAAGACCAGCTGGCACGATTTGCCAAAGCATTGCACGACCGATAGTGGTGTCAACCATACCAGTAGATGTTGTGCTGTTGCCGTCTTCGTCTACGACTGTTTCAGTAATACGTACTTTAACGCGTGCGTGAAGTTCAGCTTGTTTAGTGCGGTATGCTTTCTCAGCCTCTGCTGGGCCAGAAAGGTACATGCCTTCACCTTTCACGTTGATCTTTTCACGAGTCATGTAGTACAGACCCAATACAACGTCCTGAGAAGGTACGATGATCGGATCACCTGACGCTGGCGACAGAATGTTGTTTGTCGACATCATCAGAGTACGAGCTTCAAGCTGTGCCTCTAGAGTTAGAGGTACGTGAACCGCCATTTGGTCACCATCGAAGTCCGCGTTGTACGCCGCACACACAAGTGGGTGTAGCTGAATCGCTTTACCTTCGATTAGTACTGGTTCGAACGCCTGGATACCTAGACGGTGAAGTGTAGGTGCACGGTTCAATAGTACTGGGTGTTCACGGATTACTTCGTCCAGGATATCCCAAACAACCGCTTCTTCACGCTCTACCATTTTCTTAGCAGCTTTGATTGTAGTCGCAAGACCACGAGTCTCTAGCTTGCTGTAGATGAATGGTTTGAATAGCTCAAGTGCCATCTTCTTAGGAAGACCACACTGGTGCAGACGAAGGTATGGACCCACTGTGATTACAGAACGGCCAGAGTAGTCTACACGTTTACCTAGAAGGTTCTGACGGAAACGACCTTGTTTACCCTTGATCATATCAGCAAGAGATTTCAGAGGACGCTTGTTCGAACCTGTGATCGCACGACCACGACGACCGTTATCTAGTAGCGCATCAACAGACTCTTGCAGCATACGTTTTTCGTTACGTACGATGATGTCCGGAGCTGCTAGCTCTAGAAGACGCTTCAAACGGTTGTTACGGTTGATCACACGACGGTATAGATCGTTTAGATCAGAAGTCGCAAAGCGACCGCCATCTAGTGGTACTAGAGGACGTAGATCCGGCGGAAGTACAGGAAGTACAGTCAGGATCATCCATTCAGGGTTATTACCAGATTGAATAAACGCTTCTACCAGCTTCAAACGCTTAGTAACTTTCTTACGCTTAGTTTCAGAGTTAGTCGTTTCTAACTCTTCGCGCATTTGTTCCGCTTCAGCGTGCATATCCATAGAACCTAGAAGGTCCTTGATAGCTTCTGCACCCATCTTAGCAGTGAACTCGTCGCCCCACTCTTCTAGACGGTCTAGATACTCTTCTTCAGTAAGCATCTGACTCTTTTCTAGATCAGTCATACCTGGTTCAGTTACTACGTACATTTCGAAGTAAAGAACACGTTCGATATCACGTAGAGGGATATCCATTAGTAGACCGATACGAGACGGTAGCGATTTTAGGAACCAGATGTGAGCTACTGGTGAAGCAAGCTCGATGTGGCCCATACGGTCACGACGAACTTTAGTTTGTGTAACTTCTACACCACACTTCTCACAGATAACACCACGGTGCTTCAGGCGCTTGTATTTACCACAAAGACATTCGTAGTCTTTAACTGGACCAAAAATACGCGCACAGAACAGACCATCGCGTTCAGGTTTGAACGTACGATAGTTGATCGTTTCAGGTTTTTTAACTTCACCGAAAGACCATGAACGGATCATGTCTGGTGAAGATAGACCGATTTTGATTGCATCAAACTCTTCGGTCTTATGCTGTGCTTTTAGAAAGTTTAATAAGTCTTTCACAATCAGCTCCTGTAAGGAGTTAAAAGCAGCCAGCCAAGCGCTAGCTGCTTTCTACCAGATAATCACTTTTCTCAAATGAGAAAGGGATTACTCTTCGTCTTCTAGCTCGATGTTGATACCTAGCGAGCGAATCTCTTTCAACAATACGTTGAACGATTCTGGCATACCAGGTTCCATGCTGTGGCTTCCGTCTACGATGTTCTTGTACATCTTAGTACGGCCGTTAACGTCATCCGACTTAACAGTTAGCATTTCTTGTAGAGTGTAAGCAGCACCGTATGCTTCTAGTGCCCATACTTCCATCTCACCGAAACGCTGACCACCGAACTGAGCTTTACCACCAAGTGGTTGCTGAGTTACTAGGCTGTACGAACCAGTTGAACGAGCGTGCATCTTGTCATCAACAAGGTGGTTCAGTTTCAGCATGTACATGTAACCAACAGTTACAGGACGCTCAAACGCATCACCTGTGCGACCATCAAACAGCGTTAGCTGACCAGATGTTGGTAGGTCTGCTAGTTTTAGAAGCTCTTTGATTAGATGCTCAGAAGCACCGTCAAATACTGGCGTCGCGATTGGTAGACCGCCACGCAGGTTCTTGATCAGTGTACGAACTTCATCATCAGACAGAGAAGCAACGTCTACTTTCTGGCGAGTCTCACCTAGATCGTAAACTTTTTGTAGGAACTCGCGGAATTTCGCTAGTTCTTGCTGCTCTTTAACCATCTGGTTGATCTTGTCACCGATACCTTTCGCTGCCAGACCTAAGTGAACTTCTAGGATCTGACCGATGTTCATACGCGAAGGTACACCCAGTGGGTTAAGTACGATGTCTACAGGCTGACCTTTTTCATCGTATGGCATGTCTTCAACAGGGTTGATCTTAGAGATTACACCCTTGTTACCGTGACGACCGGCCATCTTATCACCAGGCTGGATACGACGTTTAACCGCTAGGTAAACCTTAACGATCTTCAGTACGCCAGGTGCTAGATCATCACCTTGAGTGATCTTACGACGCTTAGTTTCGAACTTCTTATCGAAGTCAGCTTTTAGCTCGTCCCACTGCTCAGCAAGTTGCTCTAGCTGAGTTTGTAGAGCGTCATCTTCCAGCGTTAGCTCTAGCCACTTCTTACGTTCAGTAGACTCTAGTTTCGCTTCAGAGTAACCGCCTTCAATCAGAACAGCTTTAACACGGTTTAGAAGGCCACCCTCAAGAATCTGGAATTCTTCAGTTAGGTCTTTCTTCGCTTCTTTAAGCTGCATCTGTTCGATTTCAAGCGCACGCTTGTCTTTCTCTACGCCATCGCGAGTGAAGACTTGAACGTCGATGATCGTACCTGATACAGAGTTCGGTACACGTAGTGACGTATCTTTAACATCAGATGCTTTTTCACCGAAGATCGCACGTAGTAGCTTCTCTTCAGGAGTCAGCTGAGTTTCACCTTTAGGTGTTACTTTACCAACCAGGATGTCGCCACCCTTAACTTCAGCACCAATGTAAACGATACCTGACTCGTCTAGTTTAGACAGAGCAGATTCACCTACGTTTGGAATATCCGCTGTGATCTCTTCAGAGCCCAGCTTAGTATCACGTGCCACACAAGTCAGTTCTTGAATGTGGATTGTCGTGAAGCGGTCTTCTTGAACTACGCGCTCAGATACTAAGATCGAGTCTTCGAAGTTGTAACCGTTCCAAGGCATGAACGCGATACGCATGTTTTGACCAAGCGCTAGCTCACCAAGGTCTGTTGAAGGACCATCAGCAAGTACGTCGCCGCGTGATACAGGTTCACCTGGCATCACACATGGGCGCTGGTTAATACATGTGTTCTGGTTAGAACGTGTGTATTTAGTCAGGTTGTAGATGTCGATACCAGCTTCGCCTGGTACTAGCTCTTCTTCGTTCACTTTAACAACGATACGAGAAGCATCTACTGACTGGATTACACCACCACGTTTCGCAACTGCAGTTACACCTGAGTCAACGGCTACGTTACGTTCAATACCAGTACCAACAAGCGGTTTGTCAGCTTTCAGTGTTGGAACTGCCTGACGTTGCATGTTCGCACCCATCAATGCACGGTTCGCATCATCGTGTTCTAGGAACGGGATAAGCGATGCAGCGATAGATACAACCTGGTTTGTCGCAACGTCCATGTACTGAGCGTGCTCACGAGGGTGTAGACCAGATTCACCTTTCTGACGAGCTGTGATCAGCTCATCTGCAAACGTACCTTCTTCAGTCAACGCAGCGTTAGCCTGTGCGATAACGAATTGGCCTTCTTCGATTGCAGATAGGTAATCTACTTCGTCTGTAACAACGCCATCTACAACGCGACGGTATGGAGTCTCTAGGAAACCGTACTCGTTACAACGCGCAAACGCAGATAGAGAGTTGATCAGACCGATGTTTGGACCTTCAGGCGTTTCGATAGGACATAGACGACCGTAGTGAGTTACGTGTACGTCACGTACTTCGAAGCCAGCACGTTCACGAGTTAGACCGCCAGGACCCAATGCAGAAATACGACGCTTGTGCGTTACTTCTGATAACGGGTTGTTTTGGTCCATGAACTGTGAAAGCTGTGAAGAGCCAAAGAATTCTTTAACTGCTGCAGAAATTGGCTTCGCGTTGATCAGGTCTTGAGGCATAACAGCATCAAGATCGCCTAGGCTTAGACGCTCTTTAACTGCACGCTCAACACGTACTAGACCTACACGGAACTGGTTCTCAGCCATTTCGCCTACAGAACGGATACGACGGTTGCCTAGGTGGTCGATATCGTCCACTTCGCCTTTACCGTTACGGATCGCGATAAGCTTCTTCATCACTTCGACGATATCAGTTTCGTCTAGTGTGCCCTGCTCTTGAGCATCTTCACGACCGATAGAGCTGTTGAACTTCATACGACCAACAGTCGATAGATCGTAACGCTCTTCAGAGAAGAATAGGCTTTCGAATAGTGCTTCTGCAGCTTCTTTTGTTGGCGGCTCACCAGGGCGCATCATGCGGTAGATTTCTACCAATGCAGAAATACGATCAACAGTGCTGTCGATACGTAGTGTTTCTGACATGAATGGACCGTGGTCTAGATCGTTCGTAAACAGAACTTCTAGCGCTTTGTGACCAGCCTGAGATAGGTTCGCTAGTGCTTCCAGGCTGATTTCCTGGTTAGCAGTAACAATGATCTCGCCTGTTGCTTCGTTGATGTAATCTTTCGATGCAACTTTACCAACGATGTACTCAACTGGTACTTCGATGTGATCAACGCCATCTTTTTCTAGTTGGCGGATATGACGAGCCGTTACGCGACGACCTTGCTCAACGTAAACTTTGCCATCTGCTTCGATGTCGAATGACGCAGTTTCACCACGTAGACGATCAGGAACCAACTCCATCAGTAGAGTTTGGTCTTTCACTTCGAAGTTCACTTTCTCGAAGAAGATATCTAGGATTTCTTCAGTCGATTTACCTAGTGCACGAAGGATGATCGATGCTGGTAGCTTACGACGGCGGTCGATACGTACGTACAGGTTATCCTTAGGATCAAACTCGAAATCAAGCCATGAACCACGGTAAGGAATAACACGTGCGTTGTATAGAACTTTACCTGATGAGTGGGTCTTACCCTTATCGCTGTCGAAGAACACGCCTGGGCTTCGGTGCAGCTGGGATACGATAACCCTCTCGGTACCGTTGATTACGAAGGTACCATTGTCTGTCATGAGTGGAATTTCACCCATGTAGACTTCTTGTTCTTTAATGTCTTTTACAGTACCTGCTGGCGCGTCTTTATCAAAGATAACTAGGCGTAGTTTTACACGTAGTGGCTTTGAGTAAGTTACACCGCGGATTTGACATTCTTTAACGTCAAAAACTGGCTCACCAAGACGGTAGCTAACGTATTGCAGCTCAGAATTGCCGTTGTAGCTCTGAATTGGAAATACAGAACGGAAAGCGGCTTCAAGACCGTATTGACCTTCAGGATCCTGTTCGATAAATTTGTCGAACGAATCGAGCTGGATCGATAGCAGGTATGGAATGTCCAAAACTTGTGGACGAGTACCAAAGTCCTTACGGATGCGCTTTTTCTCGGTATAAGAGTAAACCATGGGGTTCCTCAGCTCGCTGATAAGTGACCCAAACTGTCCGCCCGCTCCTAGTTACTTAAGGGGGGTAAGGGACAGTGACTAAATAGCTGTTTACTGTAGTGACATTTCATTTCGATAGAATGAAATGTTTTTTGCATGGGTATAAGGCGCTTAAACAGCGGGAAAATTCACCTATACCCTACAGCGCAAAAAGGCCGGTGGTTAAAAAACCACCAGCCAATTAGCCGTTAGGCTAAGAAACTATGCAATAATTACTTAACAGCAACAGTTGCACCAGCTTCTTCTAGCTGAGCTTTAAGAGCGTCAGCTTCTGCTTTGTCAACACCTTCTTTAAGAGGTGCTGGAGCGCCGTCTACAAGAGCTTTAGCTTCTTTAAGACCTAGGCCAGTTGCGCCACGTACTGCTTTGATTACAGCAACTTTGTTACCGCCAGCAGCTTCTAGGATTACGTCGAATTCAGTTTGCTCAGCAGCAGCTTCGCCTGCAGCAGCGCCGCCAGCTACAACAGCAGCAGCAGCAGAAACACCGAATTTCTCTTCCATTGCTTCGATTAGTTCAACAACTTGCATTACAGACATTTCTGCAACTGCGTCTAGGATTTGCTCGTTAGTAATAGACATAACAATTCTCTTTTAAGTCAACAATAAGTTTATTAAGCAACCAGTAAAAAGCAAGGCTTACGCCGCTGCTTCTTCTTTTTGATCGCGGATAGCAGCGAAGGTACGTACCAGCTTGCCAGCAGAAGCTTCTTTCATGCACATCATTAGGCGTGCGATTGCTTCGTCGTAAGTTGGTAGTGTCGCTAGTACTTCAGCGTCAGTTAGCGCGCCTTCAAATGCAGCAGCTTTGATCTCGAAGTCTTTGTTCTCTTTAGCGAAGTCTTTGAAAAGACGCGCTGCAGCACCTGGGTGCTCGTTAGAGAACGCGATTAGAGTAGGACCAGTGAAAGTGTCAGTTAGACACTCGTACTCAGTACCTTCAACCGCACGACGAGCAAGTGTGTTACGAACAACTCTCATGTAAACACCAGCTTCACGAGCTTGTTTACGTAGAGAAGTCATCGCGCCAACTTGAACGCCACGAGAATCAGCTACAACTGCAGAAAGTGCACCACTGGCAGCTTCGTTGACTTCAGCAACAATTGCTTTTTTGTCTTGAAGGTTTAAAGCCATCTTGGATTTACTCCTGGTTGTCGTTACACCACTCACTATCATCACGACAGTGAGAGCTATTTAGGTGCTTCCCAGAAGAAAGTTAACTATTAAAATATAGAGCTTTCTGTCAGTTCGGGCACCATCTACGTAGGGCAATTAAGTTTGTAAATTAACAAACACCTACGGTCTTGGACGGAGACTGGGTCTTAATTCAATTCGAACTAGGAGACAGTTCAAAGAACCAAAGTTCAGCCCCAACCACAAATATTAGGCGCAAAATTATACACTAATTTTGCACCTAAGCAAATAAATTATGCTTGAGTGTTCAGGCTAGCCTGATCAACAGCAACACCAGCACCCATAGTAGTAGAGATGCTTACTTTCTTCAGGAAAGTACCTTTCGCTGAAGATGGCTTAGCTTTCTTAAGAGCGATTAGAAGAGACTCTAGGTTCTCTTTGATCTGCTCTGCAGAGAAGTTAGCTTTACCGATAGTAGTGTGGATGATGCCGTTTTTGTCGTTACGGTAACGAACCTGACCAGCTTTAGCGTTCTTAACTGCTTCAGCAACGTTAGGAGTTACAGTACCAACTTTAGGGTTTGGCATTAGACCGCGAGGACCTAGGATAGTACCTAGTTGACCTACAACGCGCATTGCATCTGGAGAAGCAACAACTACGTCAAAGTTCATTTCGCCTTTCTTCACTTGCTCAGCAAGATCTTCCATACCAACGATGTCTGCGCCAGCTTCTTTAGCTGCTTCAGCGTTTGCACCTTGAGTGAACACTGCAACGCGGATTTCGCGGCCAGTACCGTGAGGTAGTACAGTTGCACCACGTACGTTCTGGTCAGATTTACGAGCATCGATGCCTAGGTTAACAGCAACGTCTACAGACTCAACGAATTTAGCAGTCGCTAGTTCTTGAAGAAGAGCAACAGCTTCGTTGATTTCGTATTCTTTAGTTACGTCAACTTTTTCGCGGATTACGCGCATGCGCTTAGTTAGTTTTGCCATGATCTTAACCCTCTACCACTAGGCCCATTGAACGAGCAGTACCAGCGATTGAGCGTTTCATCGCTTCGATGTCAGCACCAGTCATATCAGCAGCTTTAGTTTCTGCGATTTCTTGGATTTGAGCGTCAGTTACAGTACCAACTTTTTCAGTGTTTGGACGACCTGAACCAGACTTAACGCCAGCAGCTTTCTTAAGTAGAACAGCAGCAGGTGGAGTCTTAGTTACGAACGTGAAAGAACGGTCGTTGTAAACAGTGATAACTACTGGAGTCGGTAGACCTTTCTCGATAGATTCTGTTTTCGCGTTGAACGCTTTACAGAATTCCATGATGTTAACACCGTGTTGACCTAGTGCAGGACCTACTGGTGGACTAGGGTTAGCCATACCAGCAGCAACTTGTAGCTTGATGTAAGCTTCAACTTTCTTAGCCATGATAATTCCTAAATTTGGGTACTAGCGCTAATCACAGATCAGCTCCCCGTTTGTGTAAGATACTTTTTACTTCACTAGAAGTAAAAAGGCGCGAAATTATAGTAATAATTCGCGCCTTATACAACCCTAAAAAGGTGATTTTTTATACTCTTTAAATTAAGAGTCTTAGTCTAGTTTTTCAACCTGACCAAATTCAAGCTCAACTGGTGTTGCACGACCAAAGATCGATACAGACACTTTCAGGCGGCTCTTCTCATAATCCACTTCTTCAACAGTACCGTTGAAGTCAGCAAATGGACCTTCATTAACACGTACCACTTCACCCGCTTCGTACATAGTACGAGGACGTGGCGCTTCGCTCGCTTTCTCAAGACGGTTAAGAATCGCGTCAGCTTCTTTATCTGTGATAGGAGCAGGACGGTCCGAGGTACCACCAATGAAGCCCATGACACGCGGCACACTGCGTACAAGGTGCCATGATTCATCGTTCATAATCATCTGAACAAGGACGTAACCTGGGAAGAACTTACGCTCAGATTTGCGGCGCTGACCCGCGCGCATTTCTACTACTTCTTCAGTAGGAACTAGTACTTCACCGAATAGCTCTTCCATGCCGTGCATTTTGATATGCTCGCGCAGAGATTGAGCTACACGACCTTCAAATCCAGAGAAGGCTTGAACCACATACCAGCGTTTTTTTGGAGCTTCACTCATGAATTAAAACCCTCTATACCCCAGTCGCTAGAGCTACTAGACGAACCATAATTCCGTCAATACCCCATAGCGCTAGAGCCATTACAATACTTACAGCTAAAACGATCAGTGTTGTTTGCATGGTTTCTTGGCGAGTAGGCCAAACAACTTTACGTACTTCCATACGCGATTCTTTTGCAAAACTGATCGCTGCTTTACCTTTAGTCGTTGTTGCTGCAACGCCTAGAGCAGCTGCAATAAGAACAACAACACCTGCAGCGCGAATCACTACAGACATTTCACCATACAGGTAATTACCCACAACAGCGGCAGCTGCCAATACGAAAGCGACGATCCACTTGAACGTATCTGCTGCATTTGAGCTATCAGGAGTTTCAGCATTATTTGCTTTCATAAAACCAACCTGTTTCAAGTCTTAATATAGACGACAACAACCCCGCTGTTGCAGGGCAAACTCCAAATCGCTGAAAAAATCAGCGTACTCTTAATAAGATTAAGCCCGTTTGCTTAATCTTGCTCCGCACTCAAGCAACTTCTGGACAAGAAAACAGCAAAAATTATGTTGAGTGCAGAAAAAGGGCATCAAATGATGCCCTTTTTGCTACTGGTTCGTCAAATCTAATTCAAGATTTTCCGATAGCATCCGTCTAATTCGCTATGAATTAGTCGAAGATCTTAGCAACAACACCAGCACCTACTGTACGGCCACCTTCACGGATCGCGAAACGTAGACCTTCGTCCATTGCGATTGGTGCGATTAGCTCAACAGTCATTTGTACGTTGTCGCCTGGCATTACCATTTCTACGCCTTCTGGTAGCGTGATGTCACCAGTTACGTCAGTTGTACGGAAGTAGAACTGTGGACGGTAGCCTTTGAAGAATGGAGTGTGACGACCACCTTCATCTTTAGACAGTACGTATACTTCTGATTCGAATTTAGTGTGTGGAGTGATTGAACCTGGCTTAGCTAGTACTTGACCACGTTCTACTTCGTCACGCTTAGTACCACGTAGAAGTGCACCAACGTTCTCACCCGCACGACCTTCGTCTAGAAGCTTACGGAACATTTCAACACCAGTACATGTAGTAGTGATGGTGTCTTTGATACCAACGATAGCAACTTCGTCACCTACGTTTAGGATACCACGTTCGATACGACCAGTTACTACAGTACCACGGCCTTGGATCGAGAATACGTCTTCGATTGGCATTAGGAACGGTAGGTCTACTGCACGCTCTGGTTCTGGGATGTATGAATCTAGCGCTTCTGCTAGTTCAACGATTTTCGCTTCCCACTGCTCTTCGCCGTTTAGTGCGCCTAGTGCAGAACCTTGGATAACTGGTAGGTCATCACCTGGGAAATCATACTCAGATAGAAGCTCACGAACTTCCATTTCTACTAGTTCTAGTAGCTCTTCATCGTCAACCATGTCACATTTGTTCATGAATACGATGATGTATGGGATACCAACCTGACGGCCTAGTAGGATGTGCTCACGAGTTTGAGGCATTGGGCCATCTGTTGCAGCAACAACTAGGATGCCGCCGTCCATTTGCGCAGCACCAGTGATCATGTTTTTAACATAGTCAGCGTGTCCTGGGCAGTCTACGTGTGCGTAGTGACGAGTTGGAGTGTCGTACTCTACGTGAGAAGTAGAGATTGTGATACCGCGCTCACGCTCTTCTGGAGCGTTATCGATAGATGCGAAGTCTTTCGCTTCACCGCCGTAAACTTTAGCAAGAGTAGTACAGATAGCTGCAGTTAGAGTTGTTTTACCGTGGTCAACGTGGCCGATAGTACCAACGTTTACGTGCGGTTTTACACGTTCAAATTTTGCTTTAGACATGAGTGGTCCCTCTAGGTACGGATTTTGGTGGCCCAGTTTGACCACGCAACCAAAAAAAAGATTATTGGTAAATCTAATATCAAAAGGAAATAAACTTTAGAGCTGGTGCTGATAGGCAGACTCGAACTGCCGACCTCATCCTTACCAAGGATGCGCTCTACCACCTGAGCTATATCAGCACTCAAATTAGAGTGGAGCGGGCAGCGGGAATCGAACCCGCATCATCAGCTTGGAAGGCTGAGGTAATAGCCATTATACGATGCCCGCAACACGTAACTCTGAGAGCTATTTCCTAAAGAATATGGTGGAGGGGGACGGATTCGAACCATCGAAGGCAGTGCCGGCAGATTTACAGTCTGCTCCCTTTGGCCACTCGGGAACCCCTCCAAAATTTCTAGCCATTCTCACTACTAGTTGTTTCGTTAAGAAACAGGAGAGAATGGTGCCGACTACCGGAATCGAACTGGTGACCTACTGATTACAAGTCAGTTGCTCTACCTACTGAGCTAAGTCGGCATAAGTGGTGCGCATTCTATTGAATGATTTTCTAGGTTGCAATAGGAATTTAAAAAAAAATCATAAATTTCGATTTTTTGGATTCATTTGCTGCAAAAACGTACAAACTTCGCTTTTTTAAAGCAAACTTCGACCTCTGTCGCTTGCTTTAAAGTGCGCTTGATGTATGTTCATGCTCTCAATGAAACCAAGGATGAAAGAGCCCCATGAGTCCATTTTTGTCATTTGACCGTGCCAACTGGGCAGATTTAAGAAACTCTGTGCCAATGACACTTTCTGAAGAAGACTTAACTGCACTTCAGGGCATAAATGAAAATCTTACCATGGAGGAGGCAGTAGAAATCTACCTGCCATTGTCTCGCCTGTTAAATTTGTATGTACAGGCTCGCCAGAGTCGTAATACGGTTCTTCAACAATTTTTGAATACTGAAGAACATGCCCCTCCCTTTGTGATTGGAATCGCTGGGAGTGTAGCGGTAGGCAAAAGCACAACAGCTCGTATTCTAAAAGCGCTGCTTTCCCGCTGGGAAAATCACCCTAAAGTATCTTTGGTTACGACGGATGGCTTTTTGTATCCCAAGAAAGTCTTGGAAGAAAAAGGCATCATGCATCGCAAGGGTTTCCCTGAGTCTTACGACATCAAACGCTTAGTTGAGTTTATGTCTGATGTAAAAGCCGGGAAGCCGGATCTTGAAGTGCCTGTCTACTCGCATATTACTTATGACATTACCGACGAACTCAAAAAAGTCGACAGGCCTGATGTTCTGATCATTGAAGGGTTAAACGTATTACAGAGCGGTATGGATTATCCCCACGATCCTCATCGCGTGTTTGTTTCAGACTTCTTGGATTTCTCTATTTACGTCGATGCGGAGTCTGACACCATTGAACAATGGTATGTGGAAAGATTTTTGAAGTTCCGCCGAGGAGCTTTTACCAAACCAGGGTCTTATTTTAGTCACTATACTCAGCTGTCGACTGAAGAAGCGAAAAGTAAAGCAAGAGAGATCTGGCAGAGTATTAATGGGCTCAACTTAGAGCATAATATTCTTCCTACCCGAGAAAGAGCCCATTTGATCTTACATAAAGGGGTTAATCACCTCGTAGACAAAGTATCTCTACGAAAGTAAGGGGATAACTCAATCCCCTTTTCTCAAAGAAATCTCTCCACCAATGTAGGTTTCTAATCCATTGTCAGTCTCAAGTACCACACCACCTTGCTGATCGATACCTTGAACAATCCCCTTCACTTCTCTGGCTCCCATTAAGAGTTTGACCGGGCGTCCAATGAAGTTATCCAGACGATTCCAGCGATCGACAAAGCCTGCCAGTCCCATCATTTCGTAATCGACCAGTATCGTCTTCCAATGCTCAATTAGCGTCAAAGCAAGCTGAGTTCTGTCTAAGCGGAGATCAGCACACACTTGATTTAAAGTCGTCCAGGGCTGGTCAATATCAGGCTGTTTATCTGGCATACCAATGTTTAGACCCATTCCTATTACGAGATTAGCTGCACCACCGGCTTGGCCTGACATTTCTACCAGAATGCCCGCGAGCTTTTTATCTTGATAATAGAGATCGTTTGGCCATTTGAGCTTAACGCCTTGGATGCCCATCTCTTCTAATGCTTCAACCGCAGCGATACCAATAACGAGACTCAAGCCCATTGCTGCGGCCATCCCCGCATCAAGACGCCAGTACATAGACAAATATAAGTTGGAACCAAACGGAGAAACCCACTGACGGCCGCGACGGCCACGACCGCTAGCTTGGTACTCAGCGACACAAACACGGCCTTTTTCGGATTCATTCACCCGCTCTAACAAGTACTGGTTGGTGGAATCAATCACTGGGATTAACTCCAGTTTTGGCTCGGAGCTATCCGTGAGTCTCGTCTCGTCTAACAATTGCATGGGATGAGCCAATTGATAACCACGTCCTTGAATACGGTATATATCCACACCCCATTCACTCAGACCTTTAATATGCTTAGCAATGGCGGCTCTTGAGATACCAAGGTCATGACCTAGGGCTTCACCTGAATGGAACTCGCCATCACTGAGTGTTTTCAGGATATGCAGTTTTGTTGCATGCTCTTTTCTCATTGCGCAGCCTCTATCTCAGCAAGATTGGTTTCACCACCACGATTGATAAACCGAACTTCATGCTCGAGCTCTATCTGGTATTTATTCCATACCGTCTGCTTAACGAGAGATGCCAGAGCCAATACATCTTGCGCACTGCAGTTGTCTACGTTAGTCAGCACTAATGCTTGCAAAGGGTTAACTTGCGCACCATTAACAGAGATCCCTTTAAGACCACATTGATCAATGAGCCAACCCGCAGCCACTTTCATTCCATTTTCTGCAGGGTACGCCACCAGATCATGATGCGTCTTAACCAGTCGATCATAATGATCTTGCGAGATCACAGGGTTCTTAAAAAAGCTGCCTGCATTACCCACTTTCGCAGGATCAGGCAATTTTTCTTGGCGAACCTGGCAAACACGTTCAAATATGGATGCTGGACTTAACTGTTCGGTAGGAATACTTTGCAAGGGACCGTATTGGTTGATCGGTTTCCATTCTTTGTTCAGCTTAAGTCCAACAGCGGAAATAAAACATTCACCATACAAAGCATGCTTAAAGATAGAGTCACGATAACCAAATTCGCACTCATCTGCGTTCATGCGTCGCGATTCAAATGTTGTGAGATCTAAGATATCCACGTAGTCACAAACATCTTTCAATTCTAATCCGTAAGCACCAATGTTTTGGATGGGCGCAGAGCCTGCACAACCAGGGATGAGCGCTAGGTTTTCTATGCCACCTAAGCCTCGCTCAACACACCAGGAAACTAATTCAGGCCAATCTTCACCACCTTCGATATGTAGCAAGTAATGTTCGTCAGTCTCTTCAACTACTTTGCCAAGCAGTCTATTGACGATAACCAGACCTTCGTAATGCTCAGTGAACAGCACATTACTTCCTTTGCCCAGGAACAGCTTAGGTAAGCTTTTGAAAGCAGGTTCCTGAAAAAGTTGAATAACATCGTCAACAGACTCAACGACGGCTAAATACGAACATGTCTGTTCGATACCAAAAGTGTGATAAGCCTTAAGGCTCGCATTTGTTTTAATTTGCATAGTGGTTTGCAACGCCAGATAAGATTCTCTTAAACTGTCAACATTCTACCTTAGAACTCTTTTAACCGCAGTGACAATACCTAACTCATTAATCATAGAAGTGTTAAATCCCATCAAGCTTCCTCTCATTAAGAGGTTGTATAAAGCACACTATCCCTCAGGGCGAGCGAAAAGAGATGAATTGATCATCACGGCAAGTCATGAAGGATCTATCGTAGCTCTACTGCGTATGAAGAGCGTGGAAAACTATCGATTATTAACTGGGATGCTTGTTGTTCCTGAATATAGGGGAACTGGTGTGGGGAATGCGTTACTGACTCACTGCAAAAACAAAGTTTTCACCGATGGTGATTATTGCTTTGCGTTTATGCACTTAGAGACTTATTACTCTCAACATGGTTTTAAGACCATCGATAGCTCAAAACTCCCAAACTCATTGAAAATGGCCTTTCAGCGCTACGTTGATAGCGGTAAAGATCTCATTCCAATGCAATTCATCCCATCCTAGACTTCAAACCGCGTGCTTTTGTAGCCAGATAAATCATATCTTTGATAAAATATCAGGTTCGCAATATTGCACTAAATAAAGGTACTCACACCGATATGATAGTAAGTAGGAATCCATTCGAACAGTTGCCAAGCCTCGCAGTAAATCCTGAGGACTTTGACGTTCTGTATTCTGCACAAGAATTCAGGGCTCGCCTTCTGGATGCGATAAGCAAAGCAACGTCACGAATTTACCTAGTCGCTCTATATCTGGAAGATGACGAGGCTGGACGTGAAATACTCACAGCACTTTACGAGGCGAAGCAACGTAATCCAGGGCTGGATATCAATATCTGTGTAGATTGGCACCGAGCACAACGCGGTTTGATTGGTGCAGAAACCTCTGAAGGTAACTCAGCTCTGTATAAGGCATTCGCACAAAAGTACCAACACCGAATTCCTGTATATGGCATTCCCGTACGTGGTCGAGAAGTCTTTGGTGTTCTGCATTTGAAAGGCTTCATTGTCGATGACACTGTTATTTACAGCGGAGCAAGCTTAAATAATGTCTATCTGAACTATCATGGCCGTTATCGCTTTGACCGCTACCATGTCATTCGCAATGAATCTCTCGCAGACTCAATGGCGCAATTTATTCAGAATGAGATGATCGCTCATCCTGCAGTCAATGACCTTGCTAACCAATACAAGCCAGAAACAAAAGAAATCAAATCGGCTATTCGCCAATTACGCGCTTCACTATCTCAAGCAAGTTACCAGTTTGAAAGCCAGACAGAAACCGAAGAAGACGTAAAAGTCACGCCACTGGTTGGTTTAGGTAAACGACGTAATATATTAAATCAACAGATAGTAAAGTTACTCGCGGCGGCTCAAAATGAAATCTTCATCTGTACTCCGTACTTCAACTTTCCTAAAGCGATTCACCGTGAAGTGAAACGTGCTATGAAGCGTGGTGTGAAAGTCACCATCGTGGTCGGCGATAAGATAGCCAATGATTTCTATATCTCTCCTGAAGAAGATTTTAAAACCATTGGTGGTTTACCTTATCTTTATGAAGTGAACCTTCGTCGCTTCGCTAAAGCAAATGAAGCCAACATAGCAGCACGAAAACTATCGATTCACTTATGGAAGCACGACAATAACAGCTTCCACCTAAAAGGTATTTGGGTCGATAAACGATACATGCTACTGACAGGTAATAACTTGAATCCGCGAGCGTGGTCACTTGACCTAGAGAATGGCTTATTGATTCAAGATAACTACGCTCAGCTCACCAATAAGTTCGAGGAGGAAGTTTCACGAATCCTAGAGCATACCCACTTAATCTGCACTTACAGACAGCTAGAAAAAGTCGAAGATTATCCGTTCGGTGTACAAAAGCTGGTAAGAAAAATTACTCGCTTGAAAGCCGATGGAGTATTAAAACGCATTCTGTAATCTAGCAGCTTCAAACATAATAGATCAACGCCCAACAACTGTTGGGCGTTTTTATTTCTAATACATTGCTAATAGGTTTTTGGTGGCTTATGACTTGAAGCTAAGAGCTATACATGAATTCGAATCTAGGCAGTCTCTTCTCCTAATGGTTCAAAGCTTAAGAACTGACGTGTGACTTCTTACAGCTAATGACATACAAGTTGGAGAATTCACGATTATTCACATTAGTAAATATGCGAAGAAGTAAAACAGCTGCCTATAGCATGATAGACGGGGAGGTAATCTAGAACGTTAGAAAGAAGCCTGTTTGTTTTAGCGAGGTTTCTTAAACGGTCAAATAGCTGGGCATGCGTACAACTGGATTCGCACATAAGCCTGACTCGATTTCCCTAAAAGGGAGTTATGTGCCATAAACGACAAAAGCCTAGTCTTTCGACTAGGCTTTCTAATAAGTGGCGGAGTGGACGGGACTCGAACCCGCGACCCCCGGCGTGACAGGCCGGTATTCTAACCAACTGAACTACCACTCCGCAGTGGTATCATCCGCTTTAAAGCGAACGTCCAAAATTTAAAGCCTGGCGATGTCCTACTCTCACATGGGGAAACCCCACACTACCATCGGCGCTATTTCGTTTCACTTCTGAGTTCGGAATGGAAGTCAGGTGGGTCCAAAACGCTATGGTCGCCAAGCAAATTCTTTAATTCGGAAAGCTGTTTTTTAATTCTCGTTTTTACACATTCAACGTTCTTACATTGAGTCCATCAAAACCCCTTGGGTGTTGTATGGTTAAGCCTCACGGGCAATTAGTACAGGTTAGCTCAACGCCTCACAACGCTTACACACCCTGCCTATCAACGTCGTAGTCTACGACAACCCTTTAGGATACTTAAAGTATCAGGGAGAACTCATCTCAAGGCTCGCTTCCCGCTTAGATGCTTTCAGCGGTTATCGATCCCGAACTTAGCTACCGGGCAATGCGTCTGGCGACACAACCCGAACACCAGAGGTTCGTCCACTCCGGTCCTCTCGTACTAGGAGCAGCCCCTTTCAATTCTCCAACGCCCACGGCAGATAGGGACCGAACTGTCTCACGACGTTCTAAACCCAGCTCGCGTACCACTTTAAATGGCGAACAGCCATACCCTTGGGACCGACTTCAGCCCCAGGATGTGATGAGCCGACATCGAGGTGCCAAACACCGCCGTCGATATGAACTCTTGGGCGGTATCAGCCTGTTATCCCCGGAGTACCTTTTATCCGTTGAGCGATGGCCCTTCCATTCAGAACCACCGGATCACTATGACCTGCTTTCGCACCTGCTCGAATTGTCATTCTCGCAGTCAAGCGGGCTTATGCCATTGCACTAACCTCACGATGTCCAACCGTGATTAGCCCACCTTCGTGCTCCTCCGTTACGCTTTGGGAGGAGACCGCCCCAGTCAAACTACCCACCAGGCACTGTCCGCAACCCCGATAAGGGGTCGACGTTAGAACATCAACACTACAAGGGTGGTATTTCAAGGACGGCTCCACGAATACTGGCGTACTCGTTTCAAAGCCTCCCACCTATCCTACACATGTAGGGTCAATGTTCAGTGCCAAGCTGTAGTAAAGGTTCACGGGGTCTTTCCGTCTAGCCGCGGGTACACTGCATCTTCACAGCGATTTCAATTTCACTGAGTCTCGGGTGGAGACAGCGTGGCCATCATTACGCCATTCGTGCAGGTCGGAACTTACCCGACAAGGAATTTCGCTACCTTAGGACCGTTATAGTTACGGCCGCCGTTTACCGGGGCTTCGATCAAGAGCTTCGACCGAAGTCTAACCCCATCAATTAACCTTCCGGCACCGGGCAGGCGTCACACCGTATACGTCATCTTACGATTTTGCACAGTGCTGTGTTTTTAATAAACAGTTGCAGCCACCTGGTATCTGCGACTCTCAATAGCTCCATCCGCGAGGGACTTCACCGTCGAGAGCGTACCTTCTCCCGAAGTTACGGTACCATTTTGCCTAGTTCCTTCACCCGAGTTCTCTCAAGCGCCTTGGTATTCTCTACCCGACCACCTGTGTCGGTTTGGGGTACGATTCCTTACAATCTGAAGCTTAGAGGCTTTTCCTGGAAGCATGGCATCAATGACTTCACATCCGTAGATGCTCGACGTCGTGTCTCAGCCTTAAAGAGAGCCGGATTTACCTAACTCTCAAGCCTACGCACTTGAACCTGGACAACCGTCGCCAGGCCCACCTAGCCTTCTCCGTCCCCCCATCGCAATTGTAAGAAGTACGGGAATATTAACCCGTTTCCCATCGACTACGCCTTTCGGCCTCGCCTTAGGGGTCGACTTACCCTGCCCCGATTAACGTTGGACAGGAACCCTTGGTCTTCCGGCGAGGAGGTTTTTCACCCCCTTTATCGTTACTCATGTCAGCATTCGCACTTCTGATACGTCCAGCATGCGTTACCACACACCTTCAACCGCTTACAGAACGCTCCCCTACCCAATATACAAAAGTATATTGCCGCAGCTTCGGTTTACTACTTAGCCCCGTTACATCTTCCGCGCAGGCCGACTCGACCAGTGAGCTATTACGCTTTCTTTAAATGATGGCTGCTTCTAAGCCAACATCCTGGCTGTCTGAGCCTTCCCACATCGTTTCCCACTTAGTAGTAATTTGGGACCTTAGCTGGCGGTCTGGGTTGTTTCCCTCTCCACGACGGACGTTAGCACCCGCCGTGTGTCTCCCGGATAGTACTTACTGGTATTCGGAGTTTGCAAAGGGTTGGTAAGTCGGGATGACCCCCTAGCCTTAACAGTGCTCTACCCCCAGTAGTATTCGTCCGAGGCGCTACCTAAATAGCTTTCGGGGAGAACCAGCTATCTCCAGGTTTGATTGGCCTTTCACCCCTAGCCACAAGTCATCCGCTAATTTTTCAACATTAGTCGGTTCGGTCCTCCAGTTGATGTTACTCAACCTTCAACCTGCCCATGGCTAGATCACCTGGTTTCGGGTCTATATCCAGAGACTGAACGCCCAGTTAAGACTCGGTTTCCCTACGGCTCCCCTAGATGGTTAACCTTGCCACTGAATATAAGTCGCTGACCCATTATACAAAAGGTACGCAGTCACACCACGAAGGTGCTCCTACTGCTTGTACGTACACGGTTTCAGGTTCTATTTCACTCCCCTCACAGGGGTTCTTTTCGCCTTTCCCTCACGGTACTGGTTCACTATCGGTCAGTCAGTAGTATTTAGCCTTGGAGGATGGTCCCCCCATATTCAGACAGGATATCACGTGTCCCGCCCTACTCGATTTCACTGAACACACATCGTCAACTACGGGACTATCACCCTGTATCGTCGGCCTTTCCAGACTGTTCGTCTAACGCGTGTAAAGCTTAAGGGCTAGTCCAATTTCGCTCGCCGCTACTTTCGGAATCTCGGTTGATTTCTTTTCCTCGGGGTACTTAGATGTTTCAGTTCCCCCGGTTCGCCTCGTTATGCTATGTATTCACATAACGATACTTACTTATGTAAGTGGGTTTCCCCATTCGGAAATCCCAGACTCAAGTGGCTTTTACTGCCTAATCTGGGCTTATCGCAAGTTAATACGTCCTTCATCGCCTCTGACTGCCAAGGCATCCACCGTGTACGCTTAGTCACTTAACCATACAACCCGAAGGAGTTTCGAATTGATGTTAAACAACCAAAGTTGCTGTCTCATTATTTGAATGAGCGAGACAGCTTTCGATTTTGCCGGACTCAAATTCCAAGAACACTTGAATGTGTTTTTAGTTGTATTCAAATACATGAATACTTTGAGAACTTTACAAACAACAATAAATTGTTGTTTTGTCAGCTTTCCAAATTGTTAAAGAGCTATGTTTCTTCACGAGGAAGTACATTTTCTAAAGACTTTCAGAGTCAAAAATGCCAACCAGTGTCAATTGCTTGCTCTGGTTTGGACGTTTTATTCCAAAAATGCTTAGAGAATGGTGGGCGATACCGGGCTCGAACCAGTGACCCCCTGCTTGTAAGGCAGGTGCTCTCCCAACTGAGCTAATCGCCCACATAAGTTTTAATTCTTCGTGGAGAAGAATGGTGGGTCGTGCAGGATTCGAACCTGCGACCAATTGATTAAAAGTCAACTGCTCTACCAACTGAGCTAACGACCCAATGGTATCCCGTAGGGGAGTCGAACCCCTGTTACCGCCGTGAAAGGGCGGTGTCCTAGGCCTCTAGACGAACGGGACACTAAGTTGAACATCTTGGGGATGTTCTATCTCTTAAACTTCATAAACCATATCAATCTGTGTGGACACTCATCGTGAATAATCATCGTATAAGGAGGTGATCCAGCGCCAGGTTCCCCTAGCGCTACCTTGTTACGACTTCACCCCAGTCATGAACCACAAAGTGGTAAGCGTCCCCCCGAAGGTTAAACTACCTACTTCTTTTGCAGCCCACTCCCATGGTGTGACGGGCGGTGTGTACAAGGCCCGGGAACGTATTCACCGTGGCATTCTGATCCACGATTACTAGCGATTCCGACTTCATGGAGTCGAGTTGCAGACTCCAATCCGGACTACGACGCACTTTTTGGGATTCGCTCACTTTCGCAAGTTGGCCGCCCTCTGTATGCGCCATTGTAGCACGTGTGTAGCCCTACTCGTAAGGGCCATGATGACTTGACGTCGTCCCCACCTTCCTCCGGTTTATCACCGGCAGTCTCCCTGGAGTTCCCGACATTACTCGCTGGCAAACAAGGATAAGGGTTGCGCTCGTTGCGGGACTTAACCCAACATTTCACAACACGAGCTGACGACAGCCATGCAGCACCTGTCTCAGAGTTCCCGAAGGCACCAATCCATCTCTGGAAAGTTCTCTGGATGTCAAGAGTAGGTAAGGTTCTTCGCGTTGCATCGAATTAAACCACATGCTCCACCGCTTGTGCGGGCCCCCGTCAATTCATTTGAGTTTTAATCTTGCGACCGTACTCCCCAGGCGGTCTACTTAACGCGTTAGCTCCGAAAGCCACGGCTCAAGGCCACAACCTCCAAGTAGACATCGTTTACGGCGTGGACTACCAGGGTATCTAATCCTGTTTGCTCCCCACGCTTTCGCATCTGAGTGTCAGTATCTGTCCAGGGGGCCGCCTTCGCCACCGGTATTCCTTCAGATCTCTACGCATTTCACCGCTACACCTGAAATTCTACCCCCCTCTACAGTACTCTAGTCTGCCAGTTTCAAATGCTATTCCGAGGTTGAGCCCCGGGCTTTCACATCTGACTTAACAAACCACCTGCATGCGCTTTACGCCCAGTAATTCCGATTAACGCTCGCACCCTCCGTATTACCGCGGCTGCTGGCACGGAGTTAGCCGGTGCTTCTTCTGTCGCTAACGTCAAATCTATACGCTATTAACGCATAAACCTTCCTCACGACTGAAAGTGCTTTACAACCCGAAGGCCTTCTTCACACACGCGGCATGGCTGCATCAGGCTTGCGCCCATTGTGCAATATTCCCCACTGCTGCCTCCCGTAGGAGTCTGGACCGTGTCTCAGTTCCAGTGTGGCTGATCATCCTCTCAGACCAGCTAGGGATCGTCGCCTTGGTGAGCCCTTACCTCACCAACTAGCTAATCCCACCTAGGCATATCCTGACGCGAGAGGCCCGAAGGTCCCCCTCTTTGGCCCGTAGGCATCATGCGGTATTAGCCATCGTTTCCAATGGTTATCCCCCACATCAGGGCAATTTCCTAGGCATTACTCACCCGTCCGCCGCTCGACGCCGTTAACGTCCCCCGAAGGTTCAGTTAACTCGTTTCCGCTCGACTTGCATGTGTTAGGCCTGCCGCCAGCGTTCAATCTGAGCCATGATCAAACTCTTCAATTTAAGATTTTGTTCGGCTCAATGAATACTGAACATTACATAAAGTAATGTTTGAATTGACTGTGCTGAATCCGAAGATTCAATGGTCACTTCGTTTCATTGAAACCTAATTTGATACCGAGGTATCTAATTGGATTATCATCAACGAGTGCCCACACAGATTGATAGGTCTATATTGTTAAAGAACTTGGCTTTCAGTGCCTTAGCACTTAAGCGAGGTGCGTATAATACGCTTTCCACTTTGAAAGTCAACATAAAATTCTAAAAAACTTTAGAACCCTATGGTGACTTGCTTAAATATTAAGCAAGTGCAAAATAAAAGCCTGGCGATGTCCTACTCTCACATGGGGAAGCCCCACACTACCATCGGCGCTATTTCGTTTCACTTCTGAGTTCGGAATGGAAGTCAGGTGGGTCCAAAACGCTATGGTCGCCAAGCAAATTCTTTAATTCGGAAAGCTGTTTTTTAATTCTCGTTTTTACACATTCAACGTTCTTACATTGAGTCCATCAAAACCCCTTGGGTGTTGTATGGTTAAGCCTCACGGGCAATTAGTACAGGTTAGCTCAACGCCTCACAACGCTTACACACCCTGCCTATCAACGTCGTAGTCTACGACAACCCTTTAGGATACTTAAAGTATCAGGGAGAACTCATCTCAAGGCTCGCTTCCCGCTTAGATGCTTTCAGCGGTTATCGATCCCGAACTTAGCTACCGGGCAATGCGTCTGGCGACACAACCCGAACACCAGAGGTTCGTCCACTCCGGTCCTCTCGTACTAGGAGCAGCCCCTTTCAATTCTCCAACGCCCACGGCAGATAGGGACCGAACTGTCTCACGACGTTCTAAACCCAGCTCGCGTACCACTTTAAATGGCGAACAGCCATACCCTTGGGACCGACTTCAGCCCCAGGATGTGATGAGCCGACATCGAGGTGCCAAACACCGCCGTCGATATGAACTCTTGGGCGGTATCAGCCTGTTATCCCCGGAGTACCTTTTATCCGTTGAGCGATGGCCCTTCCATTCAGAACCACCGGATCACTATGACCTGCTTTCGCACCTGCTCGAATTGTCATTCTCGCAGTCAAGCGGGCTTATGCCATTGCACTAACCTCACGATGTCCAACCGTGATTAGCCCACCTTCGTGCTCCTCCGTTACGCTTTGGGAGGAGACCGCCCCAGTCAAACTACCCACCAGGCACTGTCCGCAACCCCGATAAGGGGTCGACGTTAGAACATCAACACTACAAGGGTGGTATTTCAAGGACGGCTCCACAGATACTGGCGTACCTGTTTCAAAGCCTCCCACCTATCCTACACATGTAGGGTCAATGTTCAGTGCCAAGCTGTAGTAAAGGTTCACGGGGTCTTTCCGTCTAGCCGCGGGTACACTGCATCTTCACAGCGATTTCAATTTCACTGAGTCTCGGGTGGAGACAGCGTGGCCATCATTACGCCATTCGTGCAGGTCGGAACTTACCCGACAAGGAATTTCGCTACCTTAGGACCGTTATAGTTACGGCCGCCGTTTACCGGGGCTTCGATCAAGAGCTTCGACCGAAGTCTAACCCCATCAATTAACCTTCCGGCACCGGGCAGGCGTCACACCGTATACGTCATCTTACGATTTTGCACAGTGCTGTGTTTTTAATAAACAGTTGCAGCCACCTGGTATCTGCGACTCTCAATAGCTCCATCCGCGAGGGACTTCACCGTCGAGAGCGTACCTTCTCCCGAAGTTACGGTACCATTTTGCCTAGTTCCTTCACCCGAGTTCTCTCAAGCGCCTTGGTATTCTCTACCCGACCACCTGTGTCGGTTTGGGGTACGATTCCTTACAATCTGAAGCTTAGAGGCTTTTCCTGGAAGCATGGCATCAATGACTTCACTACCGTAGTAGCTCGACGTCGTGTCTCAGCCTTAAAGAGAGCCGGATTTACCTAACTCTCAAGCCTACGCACTTGAACCTGGACAACCGTCGCCAGGCCCACCTAGCCTTCTCCGTCCCCCCATCGCAATTGTAAGAAGTACGGGAATATTAACCCGTTTCCCATCGACTACGCCTTTCGGCCTCGCCTTAGGGGTCGACTTACCCTGCCCCGATTAACGTTGGACAGGAACCCTTGGTCTTCCGGCGAGGAGGTTTTTCACCCCCTTTATCGTTACTCATGTCAGCATTCGCACTTCTGATACGTCCAGCATGCGTTACCACACACCTTCAACCGCTTACAGAACGCTCCCCTACCCAATATACAAAAGTATATTGCCGCAGCTTCGGTTTACTACTTAGCCCCGTTACATCTTCCGCGCAGGCCGACTCGACCAGTGAGCTATTACGCTTTCTTTAAATGATGGCTGCTTCTAAGCCAACATCCTGGCTGTCTGAGCCTTCCCACATCGTTTCCCACTTAGTAGTAATTTGGGACCTTAGCTGGCGGTCTGGGTTGTTTCCCTCTCCACGACGGACGTTAGCACCCGCCGTGTGTCTCCCGGATAGTACTTACTGGTATTCGGAGTTTGCAAAGGGTTGGTAAGTCGGGATGACCCCCTAGCCTTAACAGTGCTCTACCCCCAGTAGTATTCGTCCGAGGCGCTACCTAAATAGCTTTCGGGGAGAACCAGCTATCTCCAGGTTTGATTGGCCTTTCACCCCTAGCCACAAGTCATCCGCTAATTTTTCAACATTAGTCGGTTCGGTCCTCCAGTTGATGTTACTCAACCTTCAACCTGCCCATGGCTAGATCACCTGGTTTCGGGTCTATATCCAGAGACTGAACGCCCAGTTAAGACTCGGTTTCCCTACGGCTCCCCTAGATGGTTAACCTTGCCACTGAATATAAGTCGCTGACCCATTATACAAAAGGTACGCAGTCACAGGACAAAGCCTGCTCCTACTGCTTGTACGTACACGGTTTCAGGTTCTATTTCACTCCCCTCACAGGGGTTCTTTTCGCCTTTCCCTCACGGTACTGGTTCACTATCGGTCAGTCAGTAGTATTTAGCCTTGGAGGATGGTCCCCCCATATTCAGACAGGATATCACGTGTCCCGCCCTACTCGATTTCACTGAACACACATCGTCAACTACGGGACTATCACCCTGTATCGTCGGCCTTTCCAGACCGTTCGTCTAACGCGTGTAAAGCTTAAGGGCTAGTCCAATTTCGCTCGCCGCTACTTTCGGAATCTCGGTTGATTTCTTTTCCTCGGGGTACTTAGATGTTTCAGTTCCCCCGGTTCGCCTCCTGTTGCTATGTATTCACAACAGGATACTTACTTATGTAAGTGGGTTTCCCCATTCGGAAATCCCAGACTCAAGTGGCTTTTACTGCCTAATCTGGGCTTATCGCAAGTTAATACGTCCTTCATCGCCTCTGACTGCCAAGGCATCCACCGTGTACGCTTAGTCACTTAACCATACAACCCGAAGGAGTTTCGAATTGATGTTAAACAACCAAAGTTGCTGTCTCATTATTTGAATGAGCGAGACAGCTTTCGATTTTGCCGGACTCAAATTCCAAGAACACTTGAATGTGTTTTTAGTTGTATTCCATTAGGAATACTTTGAGAACTTTACAAGTAATCTTAAAGATTACTTTGTCAGCTTTCCAAATTGTTAAAGAGCTAATCACTTCTAATGAAGTAACCATTTTTAAAAGCACTATCGCTAATGCGCTTAAAGATGGTATCCCGTAGGGGAGTCGAACCCCTGTTACCGCCGTGAAAGGGCGGTGTCCTAGGCCTCTAGACGAACGGGACACTAAGTGAACATCTTGGGGGATGTTCTATCTCTTAAACTTCATAAACCGTATCAATCTGTGTGGACACTCATCGTGAATAATCATCGTATAAGGAGGTGATCCAGCGCCAGGTTCCCCTAGCGCTACCTTGTTACGACTTCACCCCAGTCATGAACCACAAAGTGGTAAGCGTCCCCCCGAAGGTTAAACTACCTACTTCTTTTGCAGCCCACTCCCATGGTGTGACGGGCGGTGTGTACAAGGCCCGGGAACGTATTCACCGTGGCATTCTGATCCACGATTACTAGCGATTCCGACTTCATGGAGTCGAGTTGCAGACTCCAATCCGGACTACGACGCACTTTTTGGGATTCGCTCACTTTCGCAAGTTGGCCGCCCTCTGTATGCGCCATTGTAGCACGTGTGTAGCCCTACTCGTAAGGGCCATGATGACTTGACGTCGTCCCCACCTTCCTCCGGTTTATCACCGGCAGTCTCCCTGGAGTTCCCGACATTACTCGCTGGCAAACAAGGATAAGGGTTGCGCTCGTTGCGGGACTTAACCCAACATTTCACAACACGAGCTGACGACAGCCATGCAGCACCTGTCTCAGAGTTCCCGAAGGCACCAATCCATCTCTGGAAAGTTCTCTGGATGTCAAGAGTAGGTAAGGTTCTTCGCGTTGCATCGAATTAAACCACATGCTCCACCGCTTGTGCGGGCCCCCGTCAATTCATTTGAGTTTTAATCTTGCGACCGTACTCCCCAGGCGGTCTACTTAACGCGTTAGCTCCGAAAGCCACGGCTCAAGGCCACAACCTCCAAGTAGACATCGTTTACGGCGTGGACTACCAGGGTATCTAATCCTGTTTGCTCCCCACGCTTTCGCATCTGAGTGTCAGTATCTGTCCAGGGGGCCGCCTTCGCCACCGGTATTCCTTCAGATCTCTACGCATTTCACCGCTACACCTGAAATTCTACCCCCCTCTACAGTACTCTAGTCTGCCAGTTTCAAATGCTATTCCGAGGTTGAGCCCCGGGCTTTCACATCTGACTTAACAAACCACCTGCATGCGCTTTACGCCCAGTAATTCCGATTAACGCTCGCACCCTCCGTATTACCGCGGCTGCTGGCACGGAGTTAGCCGGTGCTTCTTCTGTCGCTAACGTCAAATCTATACGCTATTAACGCATAAACCTTCCTCACGACTGAAAGTGCTTTACAACCCGAAGGCCTTCTTCACACACGCGGCATGGCTGCATCAGGCTTGCGCCCATTGTGCAATATTCCCCACTGCTGCCTCCCGTAGGAGTCTGGACCGTGTCTCAGTTCCAGTGTGGCTGATCATCCTCTCAGACCAGCTAGGGATCGTCGCCTTGGTGAGCCCTTACCTCACCAACTAGCTAATCCCACCTAGGCATATCCTGACGCGAGAGGCCCGAAGGTCCCCCTCTTTGGCCCGTAGGCATCATGCGGTATTAGCCATCGTTTCCAATGGTTATCCCCCACATCAGGGCAATTTCCTAGGCATTACTCACCCGTCCGCCGCTCGACGCCGTTAACGTCCCCCGAAGGTTCAGTTAACTCGTTTCCGCTCGACTTGCATGTGTTAGGCCTGCCGCCAGCGTTCAATCTGAGCCATGATCAAACTCTTCAATTTAAGATTTTGTTCGGCTCAATGAATACTGAACATTACATAAAGTAATGTTTGAATTGACTGTGCTGAATCCGAAGATTCAATGGTCACTTCGTTTCATTGAAACCTAATTTGATACCGAGGTATCTAATTGGATTATCATCAACGAGTGCCCACACAGATTGATAGGTCTATATTGTTAAAGAGCTTTTCTGACTTAACTTGCCGCTTTCGCGTCTCGTTGTCAGGGGTGCGTATCTTACGCTGCCCGGTTTGAGAGTCAAGAAATTTTTCAAATTTCTTTTTCTTCTCTTTCCAACTCGCTGTGTGACTCTCGTCTCACTCCGTGTCGGTGAGGCGGCATTATAGGGAGATGCTTGAAGAGCGCAACTCTTTTTTTAAAAAAAAGATTTAAGCGGTCAGTTATTAATCAAAATGGCGAAATTCGCATATTTCTTCGTCACATTTGAGACATATCACAGCAATTGGTTGGAAAAACACCAACCATATACGTAAGATTCATGTGTCTATTATGTTAATAGGCAAACAATCTCTTTATCACCTATGTGTAGTAATCAAAATGACGTCTAAAAAAAATCTGATTTTATGTGCCGGGTTGGCCGTCATTGGGGGAGTCATCTTCTCTCAATTCGCCGTTTCACCCGTACTGAGCTTTCTTATCGGTGTTGTCGCTACTGCTTTTCTGTTTTCATTTTCTAGCCAGACACCAATTGATCAATCAACCGACTCTGACCCATCAACCAAAACCTTGTATGTCGGAAACCTGCCTTATAAGGCAAATGAAAGTCATGTTCGCGATTTATTTGCGGAATATGGACAAGTCTATGCCGTGCGATTAATGAAAGATAAACGTACTGGTAAAAGAAGAGGATTTGGATTTGTTGTGATGGCCGCTGCAGATGCTGAACCAGCCATCGCCAAGTTAAATGAAAAGCTATATATGGATCGTACACTTAAAGTGCGTATCGCTAACGATCCGAAACACCCGGAAGGCGATAAATTTGAACAGGAGTAAAACCTAGCTTCGCCAGACACACATTCAGTGCATCTTCTTGCCAAGGAGGTGCACTGGCAAAAATTCGTTTAGTCCCCTCCTCTGTGGTTTCCTTACACTGCTCACTATCTAATAACGTCTTTACTCGACGTGCTATCGCTTTTCCTGAGTCAACTAATGTGACCTCACCATCCAGTGCCTGGTGAATTTCTTCTTTAAGAAGTGGAAAGTGAGTGCAACCTAATACAGCGACATCCACTTTATTGCGGATAGGTTCCAAGATGTCTTTTAGTTCTTCAATGCAAGCCTCTTTCCCACGCAACTTTTCTTCCGCTATATCGACCAGGCGGGTAGAGCCCAATAACTCAACTGGTTTTCCATGAGCATAATCACGAATCAATTTGTGGGTATATTGTCGAGTAACTGTGGCTGGCGTCGCGATCAATCCCACGCCTTTAGAAGCAAGTAATGACGCCGGCTTAATAGCAGGGACAACTCCAACAACAGGAATCGCTAGCTTTGCACGTAGTGACGGGAGCACTATCGTACTTGCGGTGTTACACGCGATGACAACAATATCGACCTGATACTCTTCCACTAGCGCGGATACCAGTTGGTTCACACGAGAAATGAGAACGCTTTGTTCAAGCTCTCCGTATGGGTATGCCTGATTGTCGAATAGATATAGGTAGTCCATTTGCGGCAATAGACGATGGATTTCTTTAAATACAGAAAGCCCTCCGACACCGGAGTCAAACACCAGAACCTTTTTCTTATTCGCTACTCGCACGAGTCTTACCTAAGCAATATAAACGCTGCGATCATACTGGCTAGATTTGTTTTGGCAATGCTTTGGCACTGTATCTTTGATGACTAAACCTCTCCCCAGTCTCGACCTCTCGCTTAACCAGTTCTATATAGCCTTGAAATGAAGGGGCAGATGTCACCAAGGTATGAAACTCGCCATTTTCTCCACAAGGGTCAATATGACTTGGTAGCGAATCAACCAGCGGTTTGTCATACCAACGCCCGCACCAATCTGATGATAGTACTTGACCATCCGTCGTTATGAGCATGGTTTGAATACCGCGATCAATGATTTCCATCGCCAGCGCTTTGCTGCTCTCCCCTAATAGAGGGAATACACATTCCCAGCCAGCAGGTTCTATATAGCTACGTCGATAATCAGCGATACCATTGCAGAACATGTCACCAAAAGCGACAGCTTTTATATTTAATTTACTCTCTGCCAATGCGGTGACAATGGTAGATTGGTAGATGTCATTACTTGGGAAGACAACAGGCAACTCAATGGTGATCAATGGAAGGCCAAGTAAGTCAGCCTGCATCTGCACAACTTCAAGAGGAGTTGCTTGAAAGGGAACTTCGTCGTCAACATAAGTTGTGTAGAGTCCAACTACTTCGTAATTTGGGTCTTCTTGCAATCTTTCTAACGTCAAAGTGGAATCTTTACCACTCGACCAACTGATCACGACGCGTTTTGGTGTACTCATGATGCCTCCATACGATTCTTGAAAAGAAAAAACCGCCCGAAGGCGGCTTTCATTCATAACTAAGGTTAGAATTGGTAACCGATGTTTACGTAGTAAGCACGCTCTGCCGCAGGATAACCCAACGCCATTTCATACTCTTCATCAAACAAGTTATCGATACGAGCACTAACCGTGGTTGACTCATTAGGGTAGTAAGTAACTGCTGTATCTACCAGTGAGTAAGAAGGCATGTATACGTCTTGAGATGGCCAAGTGCTGTAATCAACATCTGGGCGCTTACCTACGTATAGATAGCTAATTGACCAATCAACCTTGTCAAAGTTTACAATCGCGTTCCACTTGTACATTTCTTTGGCACGACGTTGCAGCTGATCGCCATTGTCATCTTCTGCATCTTTGTAATCAGCACTCACTTGATGCTGTACAATACCAGTTTCAAACTCGGCAACTAATTCAACACCTTGAATGTGTGTTTCACCGTCAACATTCAGGTACTTGTATGTCGTCGGATGGTAGTCGATAAGATTGGTGATCTTGTAGTCGTAACCTGTCAGTGACCAGAAAACGCCCTGAACATCACCACTAAAGCTGATTTCCCATGCATCCGACTCTTCTGGCTTAAGATCTTTTTCACCGTAAGTTGGGTCGTATTGCTGATAAAGGTTCGGCGCTTTAAATGCAGTACCAAAAGAGGCTTTAGCGCCAAACTCTGGGACGAACTGGTAACCCGCAGCCAGACTGTAAGTAAACTCACTGCCGTACTCTTCGTTATCATCGATACGGGCACTGCCTTCGAGCATAGCGTTATCAATCGTTGCGGTCGCGATACCAAATAACGCGCCATTGGTGCGATCGAACGTTTTATTTGCGTTCTTATCAACATAAGACTCGTCACGCCAATCAATACCACCAGCAAACGTTGTATTGTTGTTTAGAAGGTAGCTGTTGGTCCACTGCACATTTTGCTGTTCTAGCTCGTCTTCTGTACCTGAGTGCTTACCTGCCGACTGTTGGTAATTCCATGACTTTTGCTTCTGTGCCGTCACTTGTAACTCAGACATCAGATTGTCAGATTGGTATTTGCCGCCAATCGTTGCCGAGAAATCATCTTTCTCTGCTTCGTAGTAGGCGCGACTGCCATAGCTGCTGTCGTACTGGTAAACGTTCTCGTATGCACGGAAGTTACCAAATGCTGACCACTGCTTATCAAAATTATGCACGTAACCAATCAGACCATTCTTGGTTTCAAAGCCATGACGGTCACCATCGTTGATGCCAGCAACCGGGCGAACGTTGTAGCCGTCATCACTTTCAGTTCCCAGTGCAAGATTCAACTGACCATTGTCACCGACTTTGATACCCGATGCGATACTCAGTTCTTGATAATCAAGGCTACCCAGACCTGCGCTCAACTTGGTGCTTTCATCTTCCGCGCGAGCCACGGTAATGATATTGATAACACCACCAATCGCTTCAGAACCGTACAGAGATGCACGAGCGCCGCGAACATACTCAATGCGCTGAACATAAGTCAGTGGGATCTGGTTGAAATCAACCGCACCTTTTGCTGCACGAGCAAAACGTACACCATCAACCAGCACCAAAACTTGGTCTGAACTTGTGCCACGCACAAATAGCGAAGCTAACTGACCACGGCCACCATTTTGCGTAACCTGTATACCAGTAAGTCGACGCAATACATCCGGTAGAGTCTTAGCTTGAATACGGTCGATATCTTCTCGAGTCACAACTTCCACATCAGCAAGCGTATTGCTTTCAGCTTGTTCAAATCGGTTAGCGGTAACAACGAGCGTTTCGTCAGCGGAGGTTTCTTGGGCCTGTAGATAAGAGACAGGTGAAAGCAGCGATGCCAGAGTGATCGCCAATGCGGATTTTTTCATTATATTGTCCTAAATCGCGTAATTCCTTCCGAGCCCTGCCATTTAATGGCAGACCAGTGCTGTGGCTCAGTTGCTGGCAGGTATTCGGACTTAAGAGCCTGGCTTTTACCCCTCCTACTCGCTCGACTTCCCACATCAACCAATGCAGTGTCTTAATAAGCTTTCGTTCTCTTTTACCGCTGCGCGTCAGTTCTGGAGTTCCACCAGATTCCCATTTCAGCCATCTAGATTGCTAGATAGCACCAGCTTGAGGCTGATATTATTCAGCTATGGATTATTTGTCCAGCCAATATTACCCCTATAAATTGTAACGTTTTGATTAATTGCGCTTTCTACTTAACCTGTACACACTATCTTTAGATCAATTCAAGTACAAAACTGGACATACTGTTGAGATTGAATAAAATCTGCGCTCTTAAATTGAATGCACCATAAAAGGTAAGATCATGGCTACTCTTGATGTAAACCCGCAACACTACCAAGAACAACTGGCGGAAAAAGTTGAACGTCTCACTGATATGTTCTCGCCATACAACGTGCCAGAGCTGGAAGTGTTTGAATCACCAGAGCAGCACTACCGTATGCGTGCTGAGTTTCGTGTTTGGCATGAAGGTGAAGACCTTTACTACATCATGTTCAATCAGGAAACTCGTGAGAAATACCGCGTTGATCAGTTCCCAGCAGCAAGCCGTCTTATCAATGATTTGATGCCGCTACTGATTGAAGCGATGAAAGACAACGACTCTCTGCGTCGTAAATTGTTCCAAGTGGACTTTCTGTCTACACTGAGCGGTGAGATGCTGGTTTCTCTGCTTTACCATCGCCAGTTGGATGATGAGTGGATTGAAAACGCTAAAGCAATGAAGCAGCGTCTGAATGATGAAGGTTTCAACCTCAACATCATCGGCCGCGCACGCAAGATGAAAATCGTCCTCGACCAAGATTATGTCATCGAGAAACTAGATGTGAATGGTCAGTCGTACATTTACCAACAAGTAGAAAACAGCTTTACACAACCAAACGGTAAAGTAGCAGAGAAGATGCTGGAATGGGCGGTAGACTGCACGCAAGACAGCACTGGCGACCTGTTAGAGCTTTACTGTGGTAACGGTAACTTCTCGCTGGCATTGGCACAAAACTTTGACCGCGTTTTGGCAACCGAACTGGCGAAGCCGTCTGTGGTATCTGCTCAATACAATATCGCAGCGAATGAGATTGATAACGTACAAATCCTGCGACTTTCAGCAGAAGAGTTTACTCAGGCGATCGAAGGTAAACGTGAGTTCCGCCGCTTGCAAGATGCTGGCGTGGATTTGAAGAGCTACAACTGCAACACCATTTTTGTGGACCCGCCACGTTCAGGTATGGATGTGGACACCTGTAAAATGGTGCAAGGTTACGAGCGTATCATGTACATCTCTTGTAACCCTGACACTCTGAAAGAGAACTTGGACATTTTGAGCGAAACACACAAAGTCACACGTTTTGCTCTGTTCGATCAGTTCCCATACACCCACCACATGGAAGCGGGTGTATTCCTAGAACGCAAATAAGCGTAAAGCAGGTATAAAAAAAGCGAGCTCAATAGCTCGCTTTTTTATTTAACCTTGCGGCGTTATTCCGCTGAAGTTTTGCTTTTGCTTTCCATAAAGCCAAGTTTTTTACCGATCCACACTAGAAGGATCATAGAAACCATAATAGCGAAGAAGTTTGAACCTGCTTCTGGGTATTGCGCTTTGATAAACGCAGAGTGGCCAAACGCCCCCACGAAGAAACATGCCAGACCAACCAATGGGATATCTTCCGATACCGGGTTACTCAAGTATTCTTGGTACAGCGCCTGTACTGCTAGTACAAGAGCGATCAACGGGAAAATTGAGAAAGAGACTTCGCTCATCGTCAACCATGACAACAAAGCATCACCACACACACCTGCAACCAACGCTAAAATCAGCGTTTTCTTTTCAGATTTATTTCCATTCGACATTATTCTATCCTGCCTTTTAATCGGTTACGTTCACGTTCTTTGCGATACCAATAAGCCCCTTTGGCTATCATTCGCAATTGCATAATCAATCGTTCCGCGAGTTCATCGCGCTCACGGCGATCTAAATCTAAAGCTTCAGCACCCGAGCTGAAGACCAAAGTAACCGACGCCTCTGCTTGAGTATACGCCTCTTCTCTGGTCACGCCGGTGCTCATCAAGTACTCGGTTAATTCTGCCGCAAAATGCTGAATTTCTCGAGCAACAGCGGTACGGAATTCAGAAGAAGTTCCTGAACGTTCACGCAGTAACAAACGAAATACGTTAGGGCTACTTTCAATGAATTCCATAAATGTTTCAACCGAAGTTCGAATCACACTTCCTTCTTTTACGATACGTTGACGCGCCTGACGCATCAACTGACGTAACAGTAACCCCCCTTCATCGACCATGGTTAAGCCTAGTTCATCCATATCTTTAAAGTGGCGATAGAAAGAAGTGGGTGCAATTCCTGCCTCTCGGGCAACTTCTCGCAAGCTGAGACTGGAAAAGCTGCGATCCGCACTTAATTGACTAAATGCCGCGTCGATCAATGATCGACGTGTCTTCTCTTTTTGTTGCGCGCGGATGCCCATCGATTTCATTCTTAACTTGCTCTTTTTATGTAGGGTACAAGAGCTTCAATATAACGCAATTCCCCCCTACGGAGAAAGATATGTTGCCTTTGCCAGCGTTAACCGCGCAAACGTTACTATTGGCAACCGTCTGAATGCAATATTCTCAATGCAATTTATAGACATCCAACATACCAATTCGTGCTTTTGGTCGTTTCTGCGTGATCACTTCCACTCTCTCGCAGCCATTACGTGTACGTATAGAGCAAATGAGTTAAAATTGCGCTAAGGCAATGTTAAGCAAATATAACAAGGAAATACATCATGGCGCATGTAAATCACTTTGACGTGATCGTAATTGGTAGTGGCCCTGGCGGAGAAGGGGCTGCAATGGGATTAACCAAAGCGGGACTGAATGTAGCCATCATTGAGAAAGAGAGCAGCGTTGGTGGCGGCTGTACGCACTGGGGAACCATACCATCAAAAGCACTGCGTCATGCGGTTAGCCGAATCATCGAATTTAATAGCAACCCGCTATTCTGCCGCAATAGCACCAGTTTACATGCAACATTTTCTGACATTTTAGGCCATGCGAAGTCGGTCATCGACAAACAAACGCGCCTGCGTCAGGGGTTCTACGACCGTAACCAATGTACCCTGCTCTTCGGAACCGCACGTTTTATCGATGATTACTCTGTCGCGGTTATGCAAAGTGATGGCACTGAAGAAGTCTACTCAGCAGATAAATTTGTCATCGCGACAGGCTCTCGCCCATACCAGCCAGATGATGTCGACTTCCTACACGAACGCATTTACGACAGTGACTCCATCCTAAGCCTGAAGCATGACCCTCGCCATATCATTATCTACGGTGCAGGTGTCATTGGCTGTGAGTATGCGTCTATCTTCCGCGGGCTTGGGGTGAAAACTGACTTGATTAACACCCGTGACCGTTTGTTATCTTTCTTAGACAACGAAGTCTCTGATGCGCTGTCATACCACTTCTGGAACAGCGGTGTGGTGATTCGTAATGATGAAACTTACGAAAAAATTGAAGGTACAGAAGACGGTGTGATTATCCATTTAGAGTCCGGCAAAAAGATGTTTGCGGATTGCCTGCTGTACGCTAACGGCCGAACAGGTAACACGGATAAACTCAACCTTGGTGCGGTTGGTCTGGAAGCGGACTCGCGCGGACAATTGAAAGTGAATCGTAACTATCAAACCGTAGTGGAGCACATTTACGCAGTCGGTGATGTGATTGGTTACCCTAGCCTGGCAAGTGCCGCCTACGATCAGGGGCGCTTTGTGGCGCAGGCAATCACCAAAGGACAAGCGGATAACTATCTGATTGAAGATATCCCAACCGGCATCTACACCATTCCGGAAATCAGTTCTGTTGGTAGAACAGAGCAAGAACTGACGGCAGCGAAAGTACCTTACGAGGTGGGTCGCTCTTCCTTCAAACATCTGGCGCGCGCACAGATCGCAGGAAAAGACATTGGCAGTTTGAAGATTTTGTTCCACCGCGAAACCAAAGAAATCCTTGGTATCCACTGTTTTGGTCAACGTGCTGCGGAAATCATCCACATCGGACAAGCCATCATGGAACAAAAAGGGGAAGCGAATACCATCGAGTACTTCGTTAACACAACGTTCAACTACCCAACCATGGCCGAAGCCTACCGCGTGGCAGCATTGAATGGTTTGAACCGACTGTTCTAATGAGAGCAGCCCCCTAAAACGTAAAACAGCAGGCACTCCGCCTGCTGTTTTTGTTTGTGGTAACCGTTAAGCGAGAAAGGTTCCCTTGCGCCATTGATAAAGTAAAATCACGCCAAGCCCGATGCCGCGCATCAGCATAAAACTAGTCATCGCCAGCCAAAGCGCGTGATTTTCCCATCCCGAAAATAAGTAAAAGACAACAAAGAAGCTGCTGGTCGCCACAAACATACTGTTGCGCATGTCTTTACCTTTAGTCGCTCCGACAAAAATTCCATCCAAGAGAAAGCACCACATCGAAGCCAGTGGCATCACCACCAGCCATGGCAGATAAGTCGCCGCCTGCTGCTGTACCTCTTCTATTGAGGTGATCATGGCGATCAGGGTCGATCCTGCTAAAGAGAAGACTGCCGTTAAGCCCAAACAGATAACCAGGCTCCAAAAGAATGTCCCAATAAGCGATGCGCTCAGTTGCTGCCTGTCTTTCGCCCCAATGGCTTTACCCACCATGGCTTCCATGGCATACGCAAAACCGTCCATGCCGTAAGAAATGATCATCAAAAAACTCATCAGCACAGCATTCGCAGCCACAACATCATCACCAAAGCTCGCCCCCTGAAAGGTCATAAAGCTAAATGCCGCCTGCAAGCACAAAGAGCGTAAAAAGATATCTCGATTAAGTTTTATAAACCGACCTATCCCATTCTGCGTGTCCGCAAGGAGGCGCTTAGGTGAAGGTAACTGTCGCTCTTGCCATGTTTTCCAAACACAAACTAAGCCAAATGCCATGCCTGAGTAGTCTGCGATCACTGAGGCTAAAGCCGCCCCTTCGACTTTCCAGCCTAACCCAATCACAAACAAGACATCCAATGCGATATTAGTAAGGTTAGTAATGATCACCATCCACATCGGTGCCTTGGAATTTTGTGTGCCAAGTAACCAACCCAACAACACGAAATTCATTAACGCCGCAGGCGCACTCCAGACACGGACAGAGAAATACTGCATACCATAGTGTTTCACTTCCTCACTGGCATCACTCCAGCTAAAGATAAGGTCAGCAATAGAACTGTGTGCAACTAAAAACAGCACTGCGAACAGCAACGCCATCAAAGCGCCTTGCAGGAAAACTAAAGCAAGTTGTTTGCGATCATCACTTCCGTAAGATTGCGCGGCTAACCCTGTTGTCGACATACGCAAAAAACCGAGCAGCCAAAAAGTCACACTGATCATCGTGCTGCCTAAGGCAACACCGCCCAGATACCAAGCATGTTCAAGATGGCCAATCACCGCGGCATCAACCAGACCAAGCAAAGGAACGGTAATGTTCGACAGCACCATTGGAATCGCAAGTGCCAAGACCTGACGGTGCACCTGAGGATTAGATAAAGGAGAGAAAATAGAGTTTGTCACAAGCACCTCTTTAACTGGATTAACGAGTGTACCTGAGCAATGTGAAGCTAGCCAATCACCACTTAATATGAACGAGGACAGGTGTCAGACGGTATTTAAGTACAGGGATCTTATTGAGCCAGCGTTGCCAAGCCTTCCAGCGAGAGCAAAAACGATCAAATGGTGAAAAGACTTTGACCCATTCAGCCCAAGGCAGCCATTGCAGAAATTGTTCTGATGGTGCTTCAAAGCCATGCGCATAACAATCAGAGCCCAGCTTCTGTCCCCATTTACTTTCAGTGAGATCCCCAGCCAGAACCATACACACTTCAGCAGACACAAAGTGTCGCCCCAACGTTTGAATAAAACCGGCAACCTGTGATTCTGAGCAATCCAAAAGTGCCATTTCACAAACAACCAGAACTGGTGATTTGTCTGGAATATTCAGAGAGTCCAGCCATGACATTTCTTCTACGCTGCCGATATGATTTTTATAACGTTCGTTTTTATGGAAAAGTCGCTGTCGCCAAACCAGATTCTCCGTAACATCCAGCTCGACCCAATGACAACGTCCGTTATCCAGACGGTAAAAACGCGTATCGAGACCTGCGCCGACATTAATCACCCACGCATCAGGATATTGCTGCAGGAATTGATTGACCTGTTGGTCACACAGTTGAGTTAACGTTACATGCAATAACTGCTTTTGCGCCACATCTCCGCCAAGACAATCAGGCGCCATTTGGCAGTTTAAACAGGCTTTGGCTGCAATAGGGTCATACACTAAGCCATTGTCGACCATACTTTCACGACTGCGTAACAACAAAGGTTTTAATAAATGGTTAGGAACTTGATGTTTAGACTGAGACATGGCATTTCCTGCGCCAATGAAAGTAATGGATACAGAAACAAATGATAATGAATATCAATTACATTATCAAGCATGGATGCATATCAAAAGATAGGAAGTGTGAAATGAGAGAGGTGGGGAAAATTAAAAAGCGTAATAAACAACAGCCCAGTAAAGCTGGACTGTTGTTTCAAAGCTTGGGCTTACATCCAGTCAGTATTGCGAATAATACCGACGGCCAGACCTTCAATCGTCAGGTGCTGAGAAGTCAGATCCACCTGGATAGGTGCAAACTCTTCATTCTCTGCATGCAGCAATACGGTAGAACCTTTACGCTCCAGACGCTTCACCGTCACATCGTCGTCAACACGAGCAACGACAACCTGGCCGTCACGTACGTCTTGCGTTTTATGCACAGCAAGTAAGTCACCATCCATAATACCGATATCTTTCATACTTTCGCCGTTTACGCGAAGTAAGAAGTCCGCTTGCGGTTTAAACATCGCTGGATCAACTTGGTAGTGGGCTTCCACATGCTCTTGAGCCAGAATCGGCTCACCCGCTGCCACCTGACCAATCAGAGGCAAGCCCTGATCATCATTTGCAGCATCTTCAAGCAGGATACGAATCCCTCGAGATGCACCCGGAATAATTTCAATCGCTTGCTTACGAGCAAGTGCTTTTAGGTGTTCCTCTGCAGCATTTGCAGAGCGGAAGCCAAGCTCACGCGCAATCTCTGCACGGGTTGGTGGCATTCCGGTGTCTTCGATTTTACTTTTAATCAAATCGAAGACTTGTTGTTGGCGTGGCGTTAACGGCTTCATGTCTCACCTGTCTTTTTATACAGTTAACTGTGAGTATATCCAGTAAATGGTTAAATGGAAACCCAATTGGTTGTTTTTTAATTTATTTGCTTGGCTTACTTAAGTTACGCAGCATCCTTTTCGTCATAAACGTTTAAAACAGCACGCTTAAAGTGAATCAAGTGGAAGAAACAGCTCGGGTGTTTGACTAATTCATGTTCAATAAAATTAAAAGGTTCGACCAGTTTCTGTTATCCTTGCTGCGCTTAAATTTTATCGCCTAGGCTTATTTCTATTGCCGTACTCATTTTCTCTCAAGATGGGCCATGCGGACACAGAAATAAGCTAGGGCCTGTTTGAATACCTATCGAGGCTGTGAACTTTATGTCTTCTGGACAATCATTTTCACGTTCATTACTAAAACTACCTTTATCGGTACTGGTAAAGGGCACCACAATCCCATCGAACCCTATTGACGATCTTGATATCGATCTGGCTAAACCAATTGTGTATGCCTTACCGTTCCGTTCGAACGTGGATTTGCTGACACTGCAAAAACAAGCCATGAGCCTTGGTCTGCCAGACCCGCTCAGTCCATTGGAAATTAATGGCAAAACACTCAACCGTTACGTATTTATTGCTGCTCGTCCAACCGTGATGGGAAATGACAATGACGTACCAACAGAATCTGACTCTCTCTTTCGTGAGTTATTAGAGCTGCACAAACTGGACAGCGAACTAGATGTACAAATGATCCCAGCGACCGTACTGTGGGGACGCAAGCCAGGTAAAGAAGAGAATAGTAAACCGTACCTGCAGCCAATGAATGGTCCACAAAAAGCCAAGGCGGTGATGGCATCTGGCCGTGACTGTTTAGTGCGTTTTAGCCCAGTGGTATCGCTGCGCTACATGGCAGATTCTCATGGCACTGACAGTGCGATTGCTCACAAGCTCGCGCGAGTGGCTCGTATCCACTTCTCTCGCCAAAAGCTGGCAGCATCGGGTCCTAACCTACCCCAACGTCAGGTATTGTTTGCGCGTTTAATGAAATCACCTGCGATTGAGCAAGCCATCGCTGATGAAGCTAAGAGCAAAAATATCTCGATTGAAAAAGCGCGCAAAGAAGCCCACGACATCATGGATGAAATTGCCGCGAACTTTTCTTATGGCTTGGTTAAAAGAGGTGACCGCATTCTCGGCTGGCTTTGGAATAAGCTGTATCAGGGTCTGCATATCAATAATGCCTCTACAGTACGCCGTTTAGCACAAGATGGTCACGAGATCGTATACGTTCCATGTCACCGTAGCCACATGGACTACCTACTGCTTTCGTACGTGCTGTACAACGAAGGCATGGTTCCGCCACATATTGCTGCCGGTATTAACCTGAATTTCTTTCCGGCTGGTCCTATTTTCCGCCGTGGTGGTGCATTCTTTATCCGCCGCAGCTTTAAAGGCAATAAACTGTACTCGACGATTTTCCGCGAGTATCTGGCCGAGCTTTTCGCTAAAGGCTATTCAGTTGAATACTTCAGTGAAGGCGGCCGCTCGCGTACTGGGCGATTACTGCAAGCCAAAACAGGTATGCTGGCGATGACGATTCAGGCCATGCTACGTGGTCTAAACCGTCCAGTTACTTTGGTGCCGGTTTACATTGGCTACGAGCATGTAATGGAAGTAAGTACTTACGCCAAAGAACTTCGCGGTAAGCGTAAAGAGAAAGAGAATGCCGGTTTGGTACTGCGTACTCTGCGTAAACTGCGCAACTTTGGTTTGGGCTACGTAAACTTTGGTGAGCCAATTCAGCTTAACCAATACCTTAACGAGCATGCTCCGGAGTGGACTAAAGATATCGATCCGATGGGTAGCAGCAAACCACTATGGATGAATCCGGTGGTGAACGGACTGGCCAACAAGATGATGACGCACATTAACGATGCAGCTGCAGCTAACGCACTGACACTCTGCGCGACTGCCTTGCTTGCTTCTCGTCAGCGCGCGTTATCTCGTGATTCTCTAATCAGTCAGATTGAGTGTTACCTGAAGCTACTCAAGAACAACCCGTACTCAAGCACCTCTACCATTCCAAGCGAAAGCGCAGAAGAGTTGGTTGATCACGCAATCTCACTTGATAAGTTTGTGATTGAAACAGACAGCATGGGCGATATCATTTCACTGGATCGCAACCAGTCGATTCTGATGACTTACTACCGCAATAACATCATTCACTTGTTTGCGCTTCCGTCACTTATCGCTCAGATGATTATTCGTCAGCGCAACGTCACGGTGGAAAGCGTTCAGCAGAACGTTGCGCTAATCTACCCATTCCTGAAAAAAGAGCTGTTCTTAAGCTATCAGGAAGACGATTTGAATGAGCTGGTCGAGAAAATTCTTAACGAATTTGTCGAGCAGAAGATGATCTGTCTTGATGGCAATAAGCTGGAAATCAATCAGTCCAACAACCAGTCATTGGTTCTGCTAGGGCGCACAATTACTGAAACACTGCAGCGCTACTCCATCGCAACGAACTTGTTGGTCGCGTACCCTGAGTTAGGGAAATCAGACCTAGAGCAGAAAAGTCAGGATATCGCTCAGCGTCTGGGTCGACTGCATGGCATTAACGCACCGGAGTTCTTTGATAAAGGTGTATTTAGCGCGATGTTCAATACCCTGAAGCAACAAGCGTACCTGGACAATGATGGCAACTGCGATACAGAAAATACGCAGCAATTTGCCAAACTGTTATTTACTCTGCTTTATCCAGAAGTGAAGCTCACCATCGAAGAAAGTATTCACCAGCTTCAGTCATAACAAAACGCACAAACAAAAAAGGCATCCAATCGGATGCCTTTTTCAATTTTCGAATTATTACCAAAACGCCACTAATAAACCGACAGCGATAACCATACCGACATAGTTATTGTTGAGAAATGCTCTAAAGCATAGATCGCGTTCTCGGTGGCGAATCAAGTGCTGTTGATAAACAAACAGTGAAGCGGCAATCAGAATCGTCCAATAGTAGCTCTGCCCTAACTGGTAATACTGCCCTAGTCCAACCAGCATCGCTAAGGTAATGAGCTGTAAAATACCGATGATTAACTTGTCATGACGACCAAACAAAATCGCGGTCGATTTGATACCAATTTTCAAATCATCATCACGGTCAACCATGGCATATTGGGTGTCGTAAGCAATGGTCCACAGCGCATTAATCACAAAGATAAACCATACGATCAAAGGCAGTTCACCCGTTTGTGCTGCCCACGCCATCGGAATTGCCCAACTAAACGCCAGCCCCAAAAACAATTGTGGAAGATGGGTGTAGCGCTTCATAAATGGGTAGATGAAAGCCAACACAACACCCGCAAACGACAGCTGAATCGTCAGTGGATTCATGGTCAGAACCAATAAAAATGAGCTCACGGCTAACACCAGAAACAGGCCTATTGCTTCTTTCGCCGTGACTTTGCCCGACGGTAACGGGCGTTGTTTGGTGCGCTTAACGTGACCATCGACTTTACGATCAGCGAAGTCGTTAATCACACAACCTGCACTTCGCATTAGAAATACGCCTAATACAAAAACAAGCAATACATCCCAACTCGGCATACCCTGAGCGGCAATAACAAGTGCCCAAACGGTAGGCCACAGTAGTAGCAAGGACCCTATTGGTCGATCCATTCGCGTCAGTTGCCAATATGCTTTGGCTTTTTCTGCGGACATTTACACCCTCTCCTTAGCGTAAATAGGTGAAAGAGATAAGAATAACTCGGCGACTAACATTGGTTTGTGATTCATCCACAACCTTGAACGTCGCGCTAAAAATCGTCCTTGAGGCAGGTTGGCCCACCCCATTTGCAGTGAGTCTCGCTCTACGTTATCCGCGCTAAAAACGGTCAGGCCTAAAGGGATATCCCCTTGTTCAGCCAAATCGTATTGCTGATCCACCAGTGTCGTGCATGGAATGAGCGTACGTCCTATAACCCAAGGACTGTCATCACCACACAAAACGACCTCTCGTAACAGGCAATCTTGCTCAGACAATAACTGACTTTCATCCTGTTTCAGTGTCTTGGCAGTGACAATTTGATTTTGTAGCAATTCCACTGTCAAAGCCTGACAGTGTTGCTTTAAACGACGTGACAAAGACCCTTGTTCTTCAAGCCAATGCTTGGACAATTCATTTGGAAATTCAAATTCTTCGGGCTTTTGCCACTCTACTTCCAATAAAGAAGCAAGATAGAGTGATGTTGGCTGATTCATACTAGTATTCAATTAGAGGCTTTATGCGTAGAATAAAGCAACAACTTACCGTCTTACTGAAACCGTAAGTTCATTATTTGTTATAGACGGTCTATTGTACCAAGACTGAAGCGATTCGAATATCGCGATCCAGAGAAAGAAAAGTTAGAAATATGTACAAACGTTATATAGCCCAAACTATTTTTGCGTTAACCATGCTTATCTCCACACCAACCTGGGCTGAAACGGAACAAGCTGGACCTCAGTTGGCGTACTTCACTTTAGAACCAGACTTAACGACAAACTTTTACACTAAAGGAAAAAAGTTAGGTTACGTTCAGGTGCGTATCGATATCATGGTCATGAGCCAGCAAGACCTGACCATCATTGAACATCACCAACCGCTGATTCGTGATGCCATCATCGAGTTACTCGGTAAGCAGACAGAAGATACCATCAAGTCTCTTTCTGGTCGGGAAGATTTGCGTAAGACCTTGGTAACGAGGTTAAACGAAACACTCCTGCCGGAAACTGGGAAAACCGTTATTGCGGATTTGCTGTTTACCAAATATCTCTATCAGTAAACGGGACATGCACTGATACGAAAAGACCGCTTCTGGCGGTCTTTTTTATCTCTTAATTATGCCTTAAGCTTTCTGCTGATACTTCATTTTTCCGGAGTCAAACAGCGCAATCGCCATTCCCGAAATCAGTCCCACCAAGTGAGCAGTATTGGCAATCGCCATAAACGGCTGAACGAAACCTAGCACTAACCACACCAACATAAACACGATGATCGGTTTTGGTAGCGTCAATCCTAGGTGAGGCCGACGATAACCCAAGATCCACAGATAACCGAGCAGCGCGTATACAACACCAGACAACCCACCAAAATTCGCACCTTCAACATAAAATTGCCCCGCGCCCGACAAGGCTGCAGAAACAACAAAAATTTGCAGTAGTTTTCCGGAACTCAGGCGACGTTCAATATCGCCACCCAGTTGCCACCACCACAGCAAGTTAAAGATGATATGGGTTGCAGAGAAGTGCAGCAGAGCATGGCTCAGCCAACGCCACAATTGCCATTGTTGACCTTCAAACGCCGGGAAATGCAGCAATGCAAACACGCCCCGACCAAAGCCGATCATCTGTAAACCGTAGATAATGACACACACTGTCATTATCAAAAGTGTCACAGGGCCAGCTTTCGCTTTGACCATGCTCATGATACTTGGGCTTGAATAATGAAATTGACTCTTGCGAGTCTCGGCAACGTTCCACGAAGCTGCGCTGTATTTGGAATCGGAAGGATTGGCTAAGAAATGTTTCAGCTCTGCCTCTGCTTCGATTTCATGCTGGCTATCCGTCAGCCATAGCGCAAACTGCCCCTGGCCCTCGGGCATCATCTGAATTTCAATATGACGAGACGCCATATAATCGATGAAAGCCTGTGCCATGCGTGGGTTATTTAACGTTACCAATCTCTTCATTAACTTCTCACTATCGGTAGCTCGGCTCGTTGCCAGGCTTCAAAACCACCATCGACACTGTACACTTGCTCAAAGCCTTGGTTGACCAGGTATTGCGCTGCACCCTGACTACTAATGCCGTGGTAGCACATCACAAGAACTGGCTGCTCGAACTCCACATCGTCCATGAAAGAGACGATCGAGTCGTTGGTTAAATGAAAGGCTGACTCTGCATGCGCTACGGCAAACGATTGAGGGTCACGGATATCTACAAGTTTTGCTTCGCCCTGCTCGAGCAGTGCTTGTGCACCTTGCACATCGATATGCTGAAACTGATCCATTTACTTTCTCATTGTCTTATTAATATACCCAAATAACCTAGTAACGTGCGATTGAGCCATTATCAGAATGGTAGCCGAGGTTCTGCGTCATAAAGTCACTTGGGTATATGCTGCCATTGTAACCTATCCAACGCTAAATTTAGACACAAGAATTATCCGGGAATTTAAAAGTGTACACATTACAACCACATGTGGATAAAGCTGTGGATTGCGTTGATAAAGTATATTTTGATCTTTTGATCCACAATATGTAGTGATGATCTTGATCTAGCTGTGTGTATATTACTAACTATCCCCAGCCGGGAAAACGCCTGAACGCCTTATTTTTCCCCGCTTTCGAACAGTTGATAAATAATTACTTCACAGAGTTATGCACAGGTAGCACATAAAATTTAGATCGCAAACGTTATCGACTTTCGATCCAAAATAAAAAAGCCGAGATCACATGATCTCGGCTTTCTATGAAAATTTGCTTTTATTTAGAAGCTAGCGTTAGAACTCACCAACGGCCAGTTTGAGCTTCTTCATTGCATTCTTTTCTAACTGACGAATACGCTCGGCAGATACACCAAACTCATCAGCCAAATCCTGCAGTGTCGCTTTCTCGTCATCTAACCAACGAGAACGCACAATACGCTGACTACGCTCATCCAAACTTGCCAATGCATGTCCAAGACGATTGTTGGTATGCATTTCCCAGTTTGCTGCTTCAACGTTATCAGCAACATCTGACGATTTATCTTCTAGATAAAGCATCGGTGCTGTGTAGCTGTTTGAGCTATCGTCTTCGTCGGTTGGCATATCGAACGTAGAGTCGACGGCCGCCAGACGGGATTCCATCTCACGAACTTCTGAAGGCTCAACACCTAATTCACGAGCAACGGTTTCTACTTCGCCGTTATTGAACCAACCCAGACGCTTTTTCGACTTGCGTAGGTTAAAGAACAATTTACGTTGTGCTTTGGTCGTTGCGATCTTAACAATACGCCAGTTACGCAGCACGTATTCATGGATCTCAGCTTTAATCCAGTGGACCGCAAAAGACACCAAACGCACACCCACTTCTGGGTTAAAACGCTTAACCGCTTTCATTAGGCCGATATTGCCCTCTTGCACTAAGTCTGCCATTGGCAAACCGTAGCCTGAGTAACCTCGAGCAACGTGAACAACGAATCTCAGGTGCGACAGGATCAGCCCTTTCGCTGCTTCAATCTCACCTTTGTAGTGTAATCGTTCTGCCAGCTCACGCTCTTCATCTACCGTCAGCATTGGGTAGCTGTTAACGGAGCGAATATAGCTATCAAGGCTATCTTGCGTGACTAGAGCCATCGGATACGCTTCTTTTGTCATTCAATTCCTCATCAATCTCTGATCTGGAGCATTACATTGCAATTTAGCTTCGATATCTTGAACTCAAAATGAACAAGTTTCAAGAAGGGCGAGCAATTATCCATAAACAAGTGTTCTATACAAGAGGTACAAATTAGCTTGTGCTAATAAATTCCAAGTATAAGACCGTCATCACTTAAACTGGTTCAATTTCTTTTAGGTGACGCTGTGCAGAAATACGCGCAGCGATACAACCTATCAAGCTACCCGTGATGATAAGCAGCAGAGATTCATCCCAGTTTAGACCATTCAAACGGAACTGACTGTCATACAATGCCGCTAAATCTTCCACCGCACTATTCATGACAAAGGTCATCACCGTCGTCGCTAACCAAGCGATGATTGCCCCCAATACACCAAACCACATGCCAGTGTATAAATAAGGGCGAAGAATAAAGCTGTCAGTTGCACCAATCAGCTTCATGGTCTGAATTTCTTCTTTATTCGCCAACACATTGAATCGTAATGTATTGCCGACAATTAAAAACACCGCGCCTAACATCAGTACCGTCAGTGTGATAACGATAATACTGGCGAGTGTTTTAATGGCATCAAGACGAGCCAACCAATCTTCATCGAGGCGAACATCGGTAACATCTTGCTGCTTACGAACGTCCTGAGCTATCGACTGAATATCACTTTTCAGTTCAGAGTCCGGTGTAATCACAAGTACGCCTGGCAGTGCATAGCCACTTAACAAACTCAGCGCCTGATCGAAGCCCGCATATTGGCTTAGATCAGCCAACCCTTGCTGTGGAGAAATATATTCCACAGTTTTCACTAACGGCCAGGTTTCGATTTCGTCCTTAAGCACCATCACGCGTGCATCAGGCATACCTTCTACTAAATACGCACTCACTTGTGATGGTGAGGCGACATCTTCTGCTGCACCCGCGACATTCTTACCTAATAAGTACAGACAGGCTGGCATCGCCAACGCAATGGAGACCACCGCCAGCGTTAATATGTTGCCTAATGGCCGTTGCCACAAGGCAGAAAAAGACGCTTTTGCCTGCTTAATATGAACAGAGAAAAATCCATCGGTGTTGGCTCGCTTAGCACTGCTGCCTTTACCTTTCTTTTGCGAGAGTTTTTTACCTGCCATAGTCTTCTACCTCGCTTAGGAAACCTTGATTCAATTCAAAATGACGATATTGTGGGCGAGTGTTCACTAACCCGATATCGTGCGTTGCAAGTAGGATGGTGACACCTGCACGATTAAATTCTTCAAACAGTCGCAGGACTCTATTAGACAACTCAGGATCAAGGTTACCCGTAGGCTCATCCGCAACCAGCAAGGTTGGTCGATTCACAACTGCGCGGGCAATCCCAACACGTTGTTGCTCACCGCCCGAAAGCTGACTTGGCAAACAACGCGCTTTATCGAGCAGACCGGTTTTATCCAACGATGCCGAAACGCGACGTTTAATTTCATTTTCAGAAATCGATTCGATGCGCATCGGCAGTGCGACATTGTCGTACACACTGCGATCCATCAACAAACGGTGATCCTGAAATACGATGCCGATATTACGGCGTAGAAACGGGATATCTCGGTTCGAAATACGAGTGATGTCATGATCATTAAAATGAATGGTGCCATCAGTCGGGCGTTCAATCGCACAGATCAGTTTCAGCAAGGTACTTTTACCAGCGCCAGAATGCCCGCCTAAAAACGCCATCTCTCCACGCCTCAGGTGAAAGTCGACTTTTTGCAGTGCTTGTCGACCACCGCGGTAAGCTTTACTCACTTGCTGAAATTTGATCACCCTTGATTCCCTCTCACTTAATTTACTCTTCGCGGCTGAACAGTGCGTCAATGAACTCTTGAGTTTCAAAAGGACGCAAATCTTCGATGCCTTCGCCTACACCAATGTAACGAATTGGAATACCAAACTGATCAGCAATAGCGAAAATCACGCCACCTTTCGCTGTACCATCAAGCTTAGTTAATGTAATCCCAGTGATAGGTGAAACGTCACTGAAAAGCTTCGCCTGGCTGATCGCATTTTGACCAGTGCCGGCATCGAGTGTCAGCATGATTTCGTGAGGTGCAGAGTCATCAATCTTCTTCATCACACGAATGATCTTGCGCAACTCTTCCATCAGGTTCGCTTTGTTTTGCAGACGACCTGCCGTATCAGCGATCACTACATCCACACCACGTGCTTTTGCCGCTTCAATCGCATCATAGATAACTGAAGCACTGTCAGCACCAGTATGTTGAGCAATCACAGGAACGTTGTTGCGCTCACCCCATACTTGAAGCTGCTCTACCGCTGCCGCACGGAAAGTATCACCAGCAGCCAACATCACTTTCTTACCCTGATTCTGGAACTGCTTCGCCAGCTTACCGATCGTCGTAGTTTTACCTACACCATTTACGCCAACCATTAAGATAACGTAAGGCGTTTTACTGGTATCGATTTCTAGCGGCTGTTCTACTTTAGACAGAATCTCTGCCATTTCTTCTTTCAACAAGCCGTAAAGGGCTTCGCCATCTTTAAGATCACCGCGAGAGGCTTTATCTGTCAGGTTGTTGATGATTTTTGTTGTGGTATTCATACCCACATCAGCGATAAGCAGTTGCTCTTCCAGCTCCTCAAACAGGTCGTCATCGATTTTTTTACCGCTGAACAAACCAAAGAAGCCAGCACCGATGTTTGCCTTGGTGCGGCTTAAACTGCGTTTGAGGCGTGCGAAGAAACTCTCAGTCGGCTTTTCCTGCTCCTGAACGCGAGGCGCCACTGGCACTTCAGGCTCTTCTGCTTCTGCTTCTGCTTCTGCTTCTGCTTCTGCTTCTGCTTCTGCTGGGACAGCCTCAGCCTTTTCAGGCTCGTCTTCAACTCTATTTTTTTCTTCTGCTTGCAGAGCAACCTCTTCGGAAGGTTGCTCTTCAGAAGCCGCTTCCACTGCTTCTTCTTTTACTGTTTCTTCAGTTTTTGGTTGTTGGCTTTGTTCTTCATCACCAAAACCTAGCCACGAAAGTAATCCGCGCTTCTTTTTTTCCGTCATCTGGGGCTATCCTAGATTATCTTTTTATCTATTAATGACTCTTTTTTGACAAGATTATTATCCGTCTAAAAAAGGCGAATGACAAAGCTGTGAAAACTTTTCAACTAGGTGAATCTAATCTTATTAGTGTTACACTCTGTCATCTTGAATATTCTGGGCTGTATCCAAGCTCAATGCTTGGGCGATTGGGTATAGTATCACTTTATTAGCGGTCAAAAAATCTATGGTAAGACGTCGCCAGCAAAACTCATCACAAAAAAAGCCAACAACGGGCTTCGTTCGTATTATTAGTGGCTTATGGAGAGGCCGAAAACTCCCAGTTCATGACGCTGAGGGCTTACGTCCAACCACCGATCGCGTAAAAGAAACGCTATTTAACTGGCTGGCTCAAGATGTGCCGCAGGCAAAGTGTCTCGACTTGTTTGCTGGTTCTGGCGGCTTGGGTTTTGAATCCGCCTCGCGTCAGGCAGAGCAAGTAACGATGGTTGAACTGAACCCGCAAGCGTTTCAGCAACTGAAGAAAAACGTCGCTTCTTTAAATGCAACCAACATTGAAGTGGTGAACACCGATGCTCTGAGCTTCCTAAAGCAACCTGGGACGCCTCATCATGTGGTCTTTATTGACCCGCCATTTCGTAAAGGTTTATTAGATGAAACCGTGACCTTGCTAGAGCAAAACGGCTGGCTTGCTGAGGATGCGATGATTTATATTGAAACCGAGAAAGAACTGAATATTATCGACCTACCGGAAAGCTGGCATCTGCATAGACAAAAAACCGCTGGCCAGGTCAGTTACCGCCTGTACGAACGCACGTCCGTGTAGTGCCATAATTCAAAAGGATACCAAAATGAAAGCACTAATCATCTTAGCCAAAGCGGCCATCGCCTTTGTTTGGTTGGTATTGATCATTAACATTGTTGCGCCGTTTCCAGGTAATGCAGCCATCGCGCTCTATATTATGACTGCATTCCTGTTCATTATGCATGGCCTGCAAATGGCGATTTTCATCGGCGCATTTGGCGATAAGATAAAAATGAGCAGCTGGGAGAAATACTCCATCCTAATTTTTGGCATCTTTGCTCTGCTCGACATTCGTCGTAAGCACATGATGTAAAGTAAACACCAGATAATAAAACAGCCGCTCTCATGAGCGGCTGTTTCGTATTGGTCATCAGAGGCTATCTGAGAGCGTGTTGCCGTTTAGTGATTGCAAATACGCGCCATATTAACCACATACTTCCCTTCTAACTCTTGGATTTTTTCGCGTTGCTGCAAAAACGCGAGCAGTGCGTCTAAATCTAGATCATTCAGTTTGCACGTGTGGAAGCGAACTTCTAAGCCAAAATGCGCGGCAAGCTCTTCACGATTCATCGGGATTTCACGAAGCAGGTTTAACAGCTCGTGAGCGTGAATATCACTCATCATCAACTCCAGTTATCAAATTGGATACGACCAGTTTACCCACATCCTCCAGCTCTGCTTTGATTTAGGTTAGTAAACGAGATTAGTAGACGATAGAAGCCACAATAAGTGCATGCGCCAAGAAATAGCTTCCACTAACCCACACATAGGCGCGTTTCATAGGCTTACGGTAACCATGTATTGCATAGGCTAGTGCAGAGTAGGTCATGACCAAGGTTCCACTGAATCCAATCGCATTCGCGTAAGTAGGTGACTGCAACCAAACCTCGCCTGCAGCCCACGCCATCTGCACCAGCATCATTCCCATGATCACCACAGGGAAAACCAACGAGTCGAGTTGTGGTAACAACAAAAAGAACGCCACGATACTAGCCGCCAGCAATAACGCCAATAGCCACCAAATAATGTCTCCGTTCAACTGCATCCAGAACGACTTGCTGTAGCAAATCTGCGCAACTAAATAACCGCAGAAATAAATCAGTTTACGCGAACGGAACGAGTGTAACGTGTCGGCAATGATTGATACGCCCAGACCACCAGCAATCCAATAGGTATAAGTGGCTGGAGTACCTTGGGTTAATACCAGAACAAGAAGGAGTACCAGAGTAAAGATTTTAAATACGAGAGATTGCGTCGGATTGGCTTGTTTTGCCCCCAACACGGAATACACACCTGATAGCCCTATAGCCAGCCAACTCCACATGCTGTACATACCTTTTACTTAAACTCGCCGCTAGTCTAGGTAGACCGATGTTGATGTAAAGGCACAATCTACGAAAGTTGGATCTCGCTAGCGATTCGGGACATTTGACCTTCTATTTAGAGCAACTAAATACGACATCAACTCACTCAATACTTAAATAGAAAAGTTGCTAACTATTCAGTCAAGATGCCTACTCGTCAGTCAATACGTACAAAGAACAAACATAAAAAACAAAAGTCCCATTGTACGCCATAGAATGCACCATTAACCCCTGCAGGGCCAACATAAGAGCCTAATACCAGGCATACATACAGATAATAAAGTCGACCAAACCAATATTAACATAATGATATTTAAGAATATTAATAAAGTTAGACTCACAAACCACAGGTTCGCATTAACGTTGCATGCTAAACCCTTTTGGCACTTAGATTATCTCACCAGTTGAGAAATATACCTTCGAGATAGCAGCTCCTCGCCTCACACCTGCATAGAATTAACTGGGTTTTCTCAGATTTTGAGAAACACAGGCAACATTAAGCACCAACCCAACCCCTGAGACAAAAAACAATATTTAAACAATATGTAAGACCTTTCTTACAATTAAAAATCATGCACTTATATCAAAAACGAACAACAAAGACACAAACCGAACACTTTAAACACAACATAAAAAACACAGTTCAATTAGTCAAAATAAGGTAAAAACAGGTCAGTTAACTGTAAGTTTTAAAAACTTTTCATTAGATACGTTGATCAAACCTAAAAAATGGTGCTATATTAAATGCATAGAGTTCATCAAGATTAAGGGGTAGTGTTATGATTTCATCTTCTCAAAAACAAGGGCTGGTAATGATTGCAGTGGTTGTGGGTTTAATGACACTGCCAATGATGTACTAAGTTACTGATTAAAAATAAAAAAGGACGCTAACGCGTCCTTTTTTATTTTCTCAATATGACCCTACTGTATGTGCTCAGACAGTACGTCCCAATGCATGTAATAAAAACCCAGAGCCGCAAGCGTAATCAGCGCCATCAACAAAATTGCCGCTCTCCAGATAAAGCGCGAGCTTCTTGGTGTGAGTTCTTTTTCACAATCATCACACACTGCCATAAAATTCTTTCGATTCTCTAACTGAAAATCTTCTTCGTGAACAATCTTATTACGCACCGTGGCGATATAACGTAGCTTGGCAATCACATCATGCGGTAACCGCTCTTCACAGCTATTGATGAGCTGATGTAACCCTTTCCCCTCTGCATGATATTGAGTACGCAAAAGTTTTTCGATCGTTCGGGTACGCATGACTACTTTTTCAATATCTGACATCGTAACCCTCCTCACATGACGCTTTCTTTATTACTCATTTTATTCTTCTATAAATTTAGAGCTTTTTCGAGCTGTTAAGTACTACTTTCCATTCAAACTGTGTCCTTGTGCGCATATAAAATGTGAAGTGCGCCGAATAAAATCTCACCGCATTTTGATGGATCACGAATCCTGTATCTCAACGCATCGTTTAAACGGGGAGTTCTGTAAAATAAGCGCTATCGAAACACTGGAGATCATCATGCCAATTCCACTTATTTTGGCTCTTTTTGCTCTGATAGCGCTAGGAGCCTGGGTTTTCTTTCGCTTTTACAGCAAACACTATGTTGGTGAAGATGCCCCTGAGCAATGCGTCCAAGTGACCATTTTAGATAAACAGGCCATCGATATTCCGGATGCAGAGCCGGGAGAAGATGATCAAGAGTATTGGATTTACGTGCAGAGAGGCCCTATCGGCCCTAAACGCGAGTTCCAGATTGGTGTCCACTATTACCATGCGCTCAATCCGGGCGACAAAGGCAAACTTACCTACCAGGGCGATAAGTTTCTCCATTTCGCCCTGAAGCAGTAATACTAAGATTGGTATCAATTAAGGCAGTAGCCAGCGAGTCTTGGCCGAACGAGAGAACAGATAACTCATCGCCAAGGCTCCAGCGCCGCTTAATACTATCCACACTGGTATCACCCATGCCGGATGCCCTTCATACCAACCAAACTCCTTCATCGGCCACAAAAAGATAGGGTGCAGTAAATAGATACCTAAACTGTGCTGGCTGATAAAGCCCACCACTTTTTGTACCTGAGGCGATAGTCCTTCGCCAAAATAGCGTGCCAACATAAAAATCATCGACGCGGCCAGAATCACATTCAGCGTTTTGTATGACAACCAGCGTCCTACTGTGTATTTCTCCGCTTCCAGACTGTTGGTCACAACCATCGCAAAGGTAACCGCCAATGCGACTAGTCCCAAGCCAGTAAAAAGAGTGACGTTCGAGCGGTTCAAAGGCAGCTTTTGGTACAACACGTAACCCAGAGGTAAATAGCCCATATAGAGCCATAACTGATTACTCCAAGGGCCGTCTACCTTAAACAGGAATAAGGTACTGGTGAACAACCAGAATGCCAGGTAAGTATATAAAACGTTGTCGTCGACATTGCGTACCATCCACTGAAACAGAGGGATCACGAAATAGAGCGGAATAAAGTAATAGAAAAAACCTAAGTGGTAATAGGTTTCATGGTGGACACAGTTACTTAATACCTCTTTAACCGTTTCAAAGTTAAACCCCTCAGCCGTCCATCCGGACAAGTAAGCATAGAAAACCGACCATAAAAGAAAAGGCACCAACACCTTACCCAAGCGCCTTCTCAAATAATATTTTCCATCAAAAGGTCGAGTGTCAGTGAGCATTAATGCGCCTGTGATCAGAATGAAAACTGGCACCGCCCAACGGGTTACACTATTGACTCCCACAGCCGTAAGCCACTGATCGAAAGGAATGACCCCTAATTCATTTCGATATGGCGCTAAGACGTGAATAGCGATCACAGCAACTGCCGCCACACAGCGCAATAGATCAAAAAACAGAACCCTTTCTCTCATACTTCTTCCTAAACTGAGTCGCTTATCGTTTGTTTATAGCATAGGGTAATTTCCAGTCAGGGGAATGCTTAACAAACTGTTTTTGCTTATTTTTAACTCAGTGCGACAAAGCAGCCTATTTTTGCCCGCAGAGAGCCAGAACCAAGGCGAAAACCAGAACACAAGGATAGAACGAACCATATCGATACAAAAAAGGGCTCCGTAGAGGAGCCCGATAAATGTAAATGCGTACGCTTAAGCCGTCACTGTCTTGGCTTTGGGCAACTTGATTGAAATCAGAGTGGTCAAAGCAAGGAAAGCAAACGAGACCCACAGACAAGCGGCTAAACCCGCTTCCTGATAAATCCAGCCCGACAGAACGGTCCCTATCAAACGGCCCATCGCATTGGCCATGTAGTAAAAGCCAACATCCAGAGACACGCCATCGCCTTTGGCATAGCTGACAATCAAATATGAATGAAGCGAAGAGTTAATCGCGAATACCGCGCCAAAAATCATTAGCCCAGCCACAATAACAATTTCTGGTTGCCAACCGACTTGTACTCCGTAGGCAATTCCTCCTGTAATCAGAGCTAATATGCCCGCCCATACGAGTGCGGCACTGCCATCAGGTACGCGGCCTTGCGCTTTACCGGTAATACGTGGTGCAAAGCCTTGAACAAAGCCATACGCAATCACCCAAGCCGCTAAGAAGCCACCGACCCACAAGTGATCCCAGCCAAAAACGCTGCCGAGGTAGACTGGCAGAGCAACCACAAACCAAACATCACGGGCTCCGAACAGGAACATACGCGCTGCTGACAGGATATTCACTGATTCTGATTTAGAGAAAATATGGCGAAACTTGGGTTTGCTTTTCGCTTTGCCCATATCGGCTTCCAGCCAGATCATGCTACAAACAAACACTACGGCCAGAACAGCAGCCATAATGAACATGGAATGTTGGAAACCCACCCAAGACAGCAATAAGCCACCAATAAAGAATCCCGCACCTTTGAGTGCATTCTTCGAGCCAGTCAAAATAGCCACCCATTTGTACAACGCACCTTGTTGATCATCGGGGACTAAGGTTTTAATGGCACTCTTCGCACTCATTTTGTTGAGGTCTTTAGCAATACCTGACAGTGCCTGTGCCGCCATCACCCAAGGGATAGTCAGCCAAGCATTTGGCACAGCAAGCATCAATAACGCAAAAACTTGCATTGCTAAGCCAATATTCATGGTTTTGTTCAGGCCAAGTCTCGCACCTAACCAACCACCAATCAGGTTGGTGACCACACCAAAAAATTCATAGAAAAGGAACAGTGACGCAATCGCTAGGGTTGAGTAACCCAAGTCATGAAAGTAAAGCACCACCAGCATGCGTAACGCACCATCGGTAACCGTAAAGTTCCAATAATTGAACGTCACTAACATGTACTGACGAATACTTTTGCTTAGTTGTGAAATCATTTTGACCTCAGATGTACAGCAATAAAAGCATTTGGATCATGATGTGCCAAATACTGTAAAACCTGAACACCAATAAGTTTCTATCGGCATTGGTACAAACGTGCAAGCTCAATAATCTTTCAGGTTAAAAACAAAAAGATTATTTAAATCAGCTATATAATAGTAATTTGAATTTAATTAATGTATTCAAAATAGACGCTAAGCTGACTGAACTAGAGCTTTTGGATCATAATGTTCCAAAAGCTCTATAAGCTGATCAAGCACTCTGTGCTACGCGCTCGATGTACTCTACCTGCACGGGTTTCGTAAATGCGCCAGGGCGCAAAGCCTGTACTTCACGCACGATATCGTCGAGCACCCACTCTTTCTCAAGCAGTAAGTGCGCAGCCAAAAGACCAGTCCGGCCGGAGCCGCCCATACAGTGCATAGCAACTTTACCGCCCTCGGCAAGAATGGCGTGTAGCTCAGGACTCGCGTGCTGCCATTTCGTCGCAAACGCATCATCTGGTGCACAATCGTCTTCTATCTCGACCTGAAACCATTTCATACCCAGTTGCTGAGTGATTTCACCCAACTCAGAAACATTTTTGGCTGCCAGTTCAGTGTTATCCAATGCGGTAACGACGGCTTGAACGCCCTGCTCTTTCAACTGCTCAAGTGATGCTTGTAGCGCAACATCTTTAGTACCCGGACACGGTGTTAATACCAATGCGCCCGACTCTAGCGCTAATTGCCATGTAGGATGAGACATAGTTAAACCTCTTTAAGCCAGACCAACGTTACGTACCAGCTCTGCTGTACGTGTTGCGTAACCCATTTCATTGTCGTACCACGCGTAAATCTTCACCATGCGTGAGCCCACGACCATGGTTGATTGCGCGTCGACGATGGTAGAGCGCTGGTCGCCTTTGTAATCAATCGATACCAATGGGCGCTCTTCAAAACCAAGAATGCCTTTCAGTTCACCTTCAGACGCTTCTTTCAGTAATGCATTCACTTCTTCTGCTGTGGTATCACGCTTAACATCGAAGATGATGTCAGTCAGAGATGCATTGGCTAAAGGAACACGTACGGCATGGCCGTTAATTTTGCCTTTCAGGTCAGGGAAAATTTCCACAATCGCCGTCGCACTGCCTGTCGTGGTTGGGATAAGGCTCATGCCACAAGCGCGAGCACGACGAAGGTCTTTGTGTGGTGCATCCAGAATAGTCTGTGTGTTGGTCAGATCATGAATGGTTGTGAAGGAAGACTGCTCGATACCAAGTTTCTCATGAATCACTTTCACCACTGGCGCAATACAGTTGGTAGTACAAGATGCCGCGGTCACGATACGGTGTTTTTCAGGGTCAAAGATATGGTCGTTCACACCCACAACAATGTTGGCAATACCTTCTTCTTTCACTGGCGCACTGACGACAACTCGCTTAACACCTTGGTCAAGGTACTGATCTAAGTACGACGTTTTGCGATGTACGCCAGTGGCTTCAATCACAACATCACAGCCTGACCAATTAACGGCGTCGATGTCTCGCTGCTGGGTAGTGACGATACGCTTACCATCAATGACCAGTTCGTTGCCTTCGACCTGAACTTCATGGTGCCAACGCCCCTGAACCGAATCGAACTCCAGCAAATGCCCTAGCGTTGCCGCATCACCAGCAACATCATTAATCTGAACAAACTCCAATTCAGGCCAGTCAAACGCCGCACGCAATGCCAAACGGCCAATTCGGCCAAAACCGTTAATTCCTACTTTAATCGTCATAATTTTCCCTTCAAATCTTCTGCGTTGAAATATTTATCCGTTGTGTGCTGTTAGCAGCAGGCCTCACGATTTTTATCGTGCAGGCGCGAAATATCTTGCTGGTACTCTTGCTTCAAACAGTTCGATGCCACTAAATCGTTAATCACTTTTCTCATCCAACCTGGCAACTCTTGTGACAACTGGTAAAACACCCATTGTCCCTGACGCTTATCAACTAAGATGCCATTGGATCGTAACTGGGCAAGATGACGAGACACTTTCGGTTGGCTCTCTTGAAGTGCAAACGCTAAATCGCCCACACAAACTTCTCCTTCACGAGCCACCAGCATTAAACAACGCACTCGAGTCTCGTCAGATAAAAGTTTGAAAAACTGATGTGGAAGCATAGTAAACATACCTATATATGGATATGCGTATATGTTTATTTAAAACCACGGCAGCGTCAAGCGCTCAGCACTTAACGTCACAAAAGTTTAATAATGGAAAAGCTAGGCGTTAGCGACGCTTTGGCTCCAACGAACCGCTTCACCCAAAGAAGCCTGTACTTGCTCGAAACAAAGGCCCAGCTGATTAGAAAATTTTTCCACTCCAAGCCAGTCAGCGCGTTCGTAGCATTCTTCCAGAGAAATAAGCGCACCATACTCCCCTTTTCGATGCAGCAACGCTTGTTGCACAGACTCACTGAGCGGTAATTGCTTGATTAAGGATTCAGTAGACAGATCGAGTATGGCATCTAGAATCGACAACAAGCCGACCATAAAACCTTGCTCGTTCAAATGAGAGAATGGCTGGTGACGAGACATCAACTGACAAAATTGAGCTCGTTGAAGTGAGAGGTTAAACAGTTCACGTGGTTTGTTAGTCGAGATATAAGACGCCACGACAAGTGAGACGAACTGCTTTAGATTATCCTGCCCAAGGTAAATCAGAGCCTGACGAAACGAACGGATTTCCACTTCCAGCTTGGTCGCCTGCATGTTCACAAAGCGCAGTAATTTGTACGACAGCGCCACATCTTGCGTTATCAGGTCTTCAATACGCTGAAAATTTGGTTCGGGCACACACACTTCACGAAATAGCTGCAGTGCCACAACCTGCTCTGGGCTGACATAATGGGTTTGAGACACAAGAGGCTTACTGAAAAAGTAACCCTGGAAGAATTTGAAACCGGCTGCTTTTGCCTGATTAAACTCTTCCTCTGTCTCTACCCGCTCAGCTAGAAAATGGTATTTAACTCGTTGCGCTAGCTGCGTTTTAACCAATTCACACGCGGCCTCTAACCCCATTGCCATAATGTCCAGCTTTACAATGTGCGCGTAAGGCAAGAAACGTTTCCATTCTGGAGTAAGGGTGAAGTCGTCCAATGCGATCAGGTAGCCCTCTCGATAAAGCTCTCTGATCGCCTCAAATAGCTCATCAGTAGGCTGACAAGTTTCTAGTACTTCGACGACGATTTTATGTTTCGGCAAGCTGTGCGGTAAACGGCGCAGTAAACTCTGATGAGGGAAGTTGATGAAACATCGTGATGATGTAATCACCGGATTTAAGCCAACAGAGAGGAAGTTTTCGACAACCAATCGGTATGTCGCCCGGTCTGCATCAATATGAGAAGGGAAAACATTGCGCTCCCCATCCCGAAACAGCAGTTCGTAGCCAAGCGTTTGTCTTTTACGATTAAAGATAGGCTGGCGAGCGACATACGTGGTATTCATACTAAAAACAACCTAATAATTAGCGACTTATGATTTTGCAGCTGCTAATAGTGCACCACATCCCATAAACATGGAACCAAAGACTTTATTTATGTTCGCCATAATTTTATCTGAGCGAATAAAACGGCCCATCTTTGATGCCAGCGACGTGTAACCAAGCATCACAAATGAATCCACTGCAACTGTTGTTACCCCGAGTACCAATAACTGAGTTAGCTGGTCTTTTGCCGGATCAATAAACTGCGGGAACAAAGCCACCAAAAAAACAATCGATTTTGGATTGGTTAAATTAATGAGGATCGCTTTATACATCAGCGCTGTTGCTGACATCTCTTTTTGACTCTCTGCCGCCACCAAACCAGACGTATCGCGCCACTTCTGAAAACCAAGCCAGACAAGATAAGCCGCTCCAACCCATTTGATAACCGCAAACGCCGTGGCCGATTGCGCCACCAGCGCACCAATACCAGCACCCACCATAGCAATATGAATCGCTAAACCAATTTGCAAACCCATAATCGCGCCAAGTGACTTACGTGTACCGTAGCTCAGACCATTACTGATCGAGTTTACAGTACCTGATCCCGGAGCAAGGCTAAAAACAATTGCTGTGACCAAATAGGCAAACCAAACATGGGTATCCATTGCATTTCCTCACTAATTCTTCGATGATACATCGCGTCTACAATGTATTTTCAGGTAATCGACTAATGGCTACTCACCATTCCCCTACGACTTATACTCAAGAGAACTTATTTGAGCAAGCGATAGGTGGTCCGATCGCTGAACTCTGGCAAAGTCGCCAAGAAGGCTTTGTGAAAGGGACAGAAAAAAAGAAGATCTACTGGTGCAAACTCACCCACCCTGAACACAAAAAAGCGGTGCTGGTTGTTAATGGACGAATCGAGTCTTCCTGGAAATACCAAGAACTGTTTTATGATTTCTACCGCCAAGGTTACGACGTTTACTCATTTGACCACCGTGGGCAAGGATTATCCGACCGGCTACTAGAAGACTCGGACATGGGTCACGTCTATGACTTTGCAGACTATGTTGAAGATATGGACATAGTGATAAAAAAGCACGATCTCGGCCACTATGACCAGTGTTTTATCGTCGCGCACTCCATGGGCGGAGCCATCGCCACTCGTTATCTTCAAACTCACCCGAAGCATCATTTCACAGGGTTGATTTTAAGTGCCCCGATGTTCGGGATTAACCTGCCGTGGTACTTATCTCCGATCGCCCTGCCGGTGACACAAATTCTTTCGGCAGTATCAACGCTGCCACGTTATGCGCCTGGTCATCAGCCCTACTTCCCCAAACCGTTTGAGAATAATCTCCTCAGCCAGAGCCATGATCGCTATCGTTGGTTTCGTGGACTTTATTCAGACATGCCGGAGCTACAAGTTGGTGGACCAAGTACCCGCTGGGTATGGCAAGGGCTGATGGCAGCCAAACAATGCTTTTTATTAACACGTCAGGTAAAAATACCCGTGTTGCTTATTCAAGCCGGAGAAGACCGTATTGTCAGTAATCTGGCTCAGAAACGTTTTATTGATAAGTTGAGTAAAACCAACCCGAATGCCGAGCTGGTATCCGTAGAAGGTGCTCATCATGAAATTTTGTTCGAAGCCGATAAATACCGTAATCAGGCTCTGGATGCGATTTTCCGTTTTATGAAACAGCCTAAGCCTTCTTCCGTTTCATAAAAAACAGTCCGCCGCCAGATACGCAAAGTGGACTTTATACGTCCCTATTCTCTGAGCAATTTAAAGAGGAAATGTATGCAACGCGATTTACCCTCTTTTTCATCCCTATTTTAACGTACACTGATTAGGCTTGTTCAGCTTTCAACCGAGATGTAACCCCGAAAGGTGAATAGCACCTTAAGTTCCCCCTAGCATTCGGAGCCGCATGATCTAGTCAGTCTGCAGGGCTCCGTCTGCACTCTACTTAATCGACACTATCCAAACCGTTTACGAGGACTTCATGAGCACATCGCTACCTTGCAAAGAGATCACTAAAATCGTTGCCTCAGATCTGGATGGCACTTTACTTGCGCCCAATCATCAACTCAGCGCTTACTCAAAAATGACGCTGCGAACGCTACATGAAATGGGCTACACCTTTGTCTTTGCTACAGGTCGTCACCACGTAGACGTCGCTGGTATTCGCTCTCAGGTTGGGATTCCGGCGTACATGATCACCTCAAACGGTGCGCGCGTGCATGATCAAAACGATAAGCTGATGTACAGCGAAAACGTCCCACAGGAGCTCGTTCAAGGCGTGATCGACACGATCAAGCACGATCATGAAATACTTATCCACATGTATCAGAATGACGACTGGTTACTAAACAAAGACGATGAAACGCTGCGTGAATTCCATGAAGAGTTTACTTACAAGCTGTTCGATGAAAATCAGGCACCAACTGACGGCATCGCGAAAATCTTCTTTACCCATGCAGACAAAGATCATGAACGTCTGGTCTCGTTCGAAACTCAGTTACGTGACCAGTTTGGAGACAAACTAAATATCGCCTTCTCCACGCCTTGGTGTCTGGAAGTCATGAACGGAGAAGTCTCTAAAGGTCATGCTCTGCAAGCCATCGCGGAGTCACTCGATCTAGAACTGAAAAACTGCCTTGCATTTGGTGACGGCATGAATGACGTCGAAATGCTGTCAATGGCGGGTAAAGGTCTGATTATGGGGACTGCGCACGAAAAAGTAATGAAAGCACTACCAAACAACGAAGTGATTGGCAGTAACGCCGATGATGCGGTTGCACGCTATCTGCAAAAGCATTTGCTGCAAGACGAGCAATAAGAAAATCTTCACAAGGGCTGTATAAATCAGCCCTTGTTTTTATCTAGTCTAACGCTGGCTGGGCAGTTTCTCTCGGCCAAGAATCGCTTGCCACTCCTCCTCTGTCACTGGCATAACCGATAAACGATTTCCGCGTTTGACTAAAGGCATGTTCTCCAGCTCAGGCATCGCTTTCATCACTGACAACGGAATCACGCGGTCCGTTTTACGCACAAACTCTACATCAACCATAATCCAGCGAGGATTGTCCGGATCCGATTTCGGGTCGTAATAATCGCTTTCTGGATCGAACTGAAAATGGTCTGGATACGCCTCGCGTATGACTTTGGCAATTCCTGCAACACCAACGTTTTTACACGAAGAGTGATAAATCAGAACCAAATCGCCCAGTTTCAGCTGATCACGCATCATGTTACGCGCCTGATAATTACGAACGCCTTCCCAACATGAAACCTTTTGGGTTCGAAGCGTGTCAATAGAAAAGGTATCTGGTTCAGTTTTAAATAACCAATATGCCATAATGCCATCCGATGCTGATTGAGTAACAATAATAATGAGGAAGATATAACATGAAGGCTTTGAAAAACCCAGTGGCCCTGGCCACTCTGCTGGTTCTGCAAGCATGTAGCTCGCAACTGCCAGAAAATGGCAACGAGGAGATAACCACCCCACCAGCATCACTAGATAAGCCTGAAACCATTCAACCTCAAACGTTTATGCTGCGTGGTGAAGTGGTTATTGGCCACGAAAGCCAGTACATCATGCCTTGTGGCAGTGACAAACAATACTGGCTGCAACTGTCACCACAACAAGCTCAACGCGCCATGTCGTTGAGTAACGAGCCTTATCAACCCATGTATGGGGAAATGATTGGCCACCTGAATCCTCCAGGCAATGAAGGCTTCTCTGCGGATTTCGACGCCAACTTTGTCGTTGAACAGGTTAACCTCCTCACCAGTGAAAACCCGCAGCGATGCAGTCAGCCAAGTAAACCCACTCGCGTATTTGGTAATGAGCCATTCTGGTCAGCAACTTTTGAGTCGGACGCACTGCAATTTCAGCAACCGGGTAAACCGGCACAATCTATAACCATTGAATCCAGACAGCTACAAGCACGTCAACGCACTTATCAACTTGCGGATGGCGAACTGCGCATGACGGAAAACCTTTGTTCTGACACCATGAGTGATTCCATCTATGGCTGGACAGCGACGCTTAAACACGATGGTACAACGTATCAGGGCTGTGGCATGGCATCGAATGTCGACTCGACACTCGAATGGGCAAACACTTACGTCGCAACGTCAACGCAATCACAAGGGTTTGAAGTACAGATGACCTTAAAGCCAGATCACAGTGCGACAACCCAATACAGTTACTCTGACGGTCAAGCGCCACTGGTTGAACGTGGTTACTGGCAGCAGTTAAGTCCGTCACAGATTCAGGTCGTAATGACCCACCACCAGCAACAGCGTTTACAGTCAGAGCGACTTTTCATCCGCGAAGGAAACCAGCTTAAAGCCACGCAAGAAAAAGTTGGCACTATGGTTTACCCAATTGCTGATGGCGGCTTGGTGTTGTATCCGGCAACAGTACGTCAATCAGGAACGAAGACCTCCTCCCAAGAGCGAGCTAACAGTCCTATCAGCAGCGCAGATATTCCTTCTAGTGCCGACTTCAACTCCAAAGTCGATGCAGCAGTGCGCAATTACTTTTTTATCAATCAAACCAATCTTAGCAATAACCAATACCGCTGGCTGACTTACGATCTGAATGGTGATGGAAACGAAGAACTGTTCGTTCAGCTAGATTGGTGTGGTTCAGGCGGCTGTACCTTACTCGTGTTTGAAAATCATCAAAGTGAGTGGCGTTTTAACAGCCGTATCACTCTAGTACATAGCCCGATAATGCTGGGCCAGCAAACCTCACACGGCTGGCGAGACCTAATTTTTAATGTCAGTGGAGGTGGTGCAACACCGGCTCAACACATCATGCAATACACTGGCGTCAGCTACCCAATCAATCCGAGCATGGCGCCAAAGGCAACGTCAACACAAGTGAGTGGTGTGCGCCTGTTCTCGGATGGTATTAGCCCAGTCCGCGAAGGAGTTCGCTTGTAATGGCACTACCATGCCCTGACTGTGGTTTTCAGTTCAACTGTATTTGCTCACTGCTGCCTAATCTCAGCAGCGAGCACAGCATCATGCTATTAATGCACCCCAATGAACTGGCGCGAGATACCAACACAGGTAAACTGCTGCAGCAATGCAAACTGAATGTGAAGCAAGCCATTTGGGATCGCAAGCAACCACCTGGTGAGTTAATGACTCACCTTGAAGATTCAAGCCTGTACCCGGTGTTACTGTTTCCCAGCGAGGAAAGCCTGACTCTCGAACAAGTGGCAGAGCAGAGCCAGCAACAAAGCCGAAAGCCTTTGTTTATTATTTTGGATGCAACCTGGCAAGAGGCGCGCAAAATGATTAATAAAAGTCGATGGCTGGAGAACGTGCCATTGATGGGGCTTGTAACCCAGGGCGATTCGCATTATCAGCTGCGTCGCAACCAGCAACAAGGCAACCTATGTACGTTTGAAATTGCGGCGCAATTATTAGGGCAATTAGGGGAAGAAGATAACCAGCAGCAGATGCAACACTTCTTTACGCACTACCTTGCCGCCTTTCAAGCAGAAAAAAGCGGACATACGCTTAAGCACTAGCGCAGAAAGTAACAACAAAAAAGCGCAGCCTTGGCTGCGCTTTATTATACGTGTTTCACGTGAAACAATTTAAACTCTGAGTCTCTGCCACATCAAATCAGTGAGAGTAACGGCGGTAAGCTATGAATTTCCATATCCGGCAACGTTCTAGCTCTAGGTAATTGCGCGATATTCTTGTTTACGTCGTTAAACCAACAAGCCGAAAAACCAGCCAGTTTTGCTCCGTGAACATCCGTTACGATATGGTCGCCGACGTGCAAAATATTCTCTGCCGGCAGATCTAAAATCTGTTGCGCTTTAGCAAACATGTCACCGGCTGGTTTGGCTAATCCATCCGGTCCCGCTTTCAGCACACTTTTAAAATAGGGGGTCAGACCGACTTTATCTAAGTCAACATTACCATTAGTGATGGCAACCAAAGGAATTTGCTCACCAAGCTGCGCGAGTACGTTAAGGCTCAGTTGCGGAACCTTGAAACGATTACGCCAATCAAGGGCGACTTGCACGCCTTTTTCCGCCGCAGTTTGCGCTTGCTCTTCATGATAACCAGCATCGAGAAAGCCCTGCTTCAGCTGCACCAAGCGCCAAAGCGTCACGTCACTTTTTAATTCTGGATCCTGCTGCAAAACCTGCTTTTTCACTTTGACCCAGTCCGGTTTTTCCATATGGGCGACCGCAGGATGTGCTTGTTGGAGCCAAGTCAAAAGCTCACGCTCCATGCGTACTATGACCGGATAGTTGTCATAGAGAGTGTCATCAAGGTCAAACGTCATCGCCTTAATTGGCGCAATACGGCGGTAAAATTTCATGCTCTGGTTCAGTCCCCGCTCTTTTTACGTGCTCGTGGATGTGCTTGATCGTAGGCTTGCGCCAAATGTTGGAAATCCAAATGGGTGTAGATCTGCGTGGTCGAAATATTTTCGTGACCTAACAGCTCTTGGACCGCACGTAAGTTGTTACTTGATTCCAGCATATGGGTCGCAAATGAGTGACGTAACTTGTGTGGGCTGATGTGGCTCGCTACCGATTGTTTTTGTCCCCACTCTGCCATACGCTTTTGCACACTACGATGCGAAATACGCGTACCAAGCTTGGACACAAATAATGCTGGTTCTCCGGGATCTGCGAGGTTACCTCGCACTTTAAGCCACTTGCCTACCCACTCGGTCGCCATGCCTGAGAACGGAACTTTACGCTCTTTATCACCTTTACCAATGACACGAAGTTCGCCACTGCGTAAATGCACGTCACGCACATCGACACTTACCAACTCAGCCAATCGTAAACCCGCACCGTACATCAGCTCCATCATGGCGCGATCGCGAACCGCTAGCGGGTCGTCTTCGTTCACTTCCAATAACTGGTTAACTTCATCGACATCGAGGTTTTTTGGCAGCGGACGCTGCTTACGCGGTGCGGAAACACCTTTGGCCGGGTTTGCCGACATTTCGCCGCGCAGGATAAGAAAATCGAAGAAACTGCGCAGTGAAGATAAACGAGTGGCCAGACTGCTGGCTTTCATTCCTTCACGCATGCCTTTACCTGCCAGTTGTCGAACCCAGCCCGCGTCAACCTGAGACCAGTCTTTCAACCCCATTTCGGTTAAGTGGTGCGCCATGGTTTCCAGCTGCTGTTTGTAATTACGCTGGGTATGCAAACTTAGCCCCTTTTCACTTCGCAGAAATTCGTAGAAGCGTTCAAGAGGCTTTTGCAGACTATTTGGCAGAGGAGTGTTTGGAGTTGTCGTCATCGTAACGTTGCCATACCAATGTTTGAGCAAGATGTGCCACTACTAAGGATAGATGACGCAAGAACAAGGTATCCATATCTGGTTGGAAATGTCCGCCGTCCTGGCTCGAAAATGCAAGAACACCCAGTGTCTGTTTCTTGATTAACGGCAATACCACATAAGACCCCATTTCTGGCATTTCCAAACTGCCAAACAAGGCTTCACGATCGACTTTGCGTAAGCGACCTAAGTAGGCATCTTTGCCATTGAGGTGCGTCGTAGCAAAACGCTGGTAGCTTTCCTTACCCAGTTGAACAGAGGCATCACATTGACTAAACAGACGAACGTAAGCACGCAAGCCGAGATCATGCGCTTTCTGCTCAATGGCATGAATCACCTGCTTGAAATCACCACACTTGAGAATCTGTCCCTGCAAATCCATGAACTCGTAAAAAGTTCGGTCATTATTGGCAGCCAGAGACATCAGTGTCGTAATCTCTTCCTCGAGCTCTTCGATGCGTTGACGCTGACGGTTCATCTGAATATGAACCAGTGAAACCGCCCCCAAATCCACATGTGGAAATGACAAACGGTCTACCAGTTCTGGACGCTGAACAAAAAAGTCCGGGTGATCTTTGAGGTACTCAGCGACCACTTCGGCCGTCAACGTATCGGCTTCCACTTCAGACAAAACGTTTCCTTTCTCTTCCACTAGCACGACAGTTGCCCGTCAAAGACATGACTAGCAGGGCCTGTCATAAACAGCGGTTTACCCGGACCTTGCCAAGAAATATTCAGTTCACCACCAGGTAGCGACACTTTGACATTTTCATCGAGCAAGCCTTGTAGAATACCAACTGCAACCGCACCACAGGCGCCACTGCCGCATGCCTGAGTTTCGCCCGCACCGCGCTCATAAACACGCAGACGGATATGGCTGCGATCGACAACCTGCATAAAGCCAGCGTTCACTCGCTCAGGGAAACGCTCGTGAGACTCTAGCAGCGGACCTAATGTATCGACATCAGCAGTATCGACATCATCCACGACCGTCACAACATGAGGGTTGCCCATACTAACAGCACCACAAAACAGGGTGTTGTCACCAGCGCGCATAATGTAGGTTTTCTCTTTTTGCTTCGCTTTGAAAGGGATCTTGTTCGGCTCAAACTCTGGCACGCCCATATTGACCGTTACTTCGCCATCGTCTTCGACGTTAAGGATCATTTTCCCTTTCTTGGTACTCACGCTAATGCTGTATTTGTTGGTCAAACCTTTAAGGCGAACAAAGCGCGCAAAACAACGTGCACCGTTTCCGCACTGCTCAACTTCGCTGCCATCGGCATTAAATATGCGATAGTGGAAGTCGGTCTCTGGGTCATACGGCGCTTCTACCACGAGCAATTGGTCAAAACCAACACCAGTGTGTCGATCCGCCAGGCGGCGGATCAAATCTTGCGAGAAAAACACGTTCTGGGTAATGCAGTCGACGACCATGAAGTCGTTACCCAAACCGTGCATTTTGGAAAAGTGGAAATGCATTTGCTTTGTGTTACTCCGGTAGAATCTGTTCCAGCTGCCACAAACTTGTCAGCTCCTCACGCTGACGAACAAGATGGCTTTGCTTACCGTCCACCATCACTTCCGCCGCTCGGGTACGAGTATTGTAATTCGAAGACATAACAAAACCATAGGCGCCAGCAGAACGAACCGCGAGTAGATCACCTTCTTGTAAAACCAACGCGCGATCTTTACCCAGGAAATCACCGGTTTCACAAATTGGTCCAACCAAGTCGTAAGTTTGCGCTTCACCATCGCGTGGCGAAACTGGCACGATATCTTGCCATGCCTGGTAAAGAGCAGGACGCATCAGGTCATTCATTGCTGCATCAATAATGGCAAAGTTTTTATGCTCAGTGTGCTTTAAGAACTCAACGCGAGTCAGCAAGATGCCCGCATTCGCTGCAATCGCACGACCAGGTTCAAAAATCAGTTCCAGATCTTGGTGATTAGTCAGACGTCCCAATAGAGCCTTCGCATAATCAGATGGCTGTGGAGGAAGCTCATCACGGTAAACCACACCAAGACCACCACCAACATCCAAGTGACGAATGTTGATGCCTTGCGCTTTCAGATCATCAATCAGAGCAAGCAAGCGATCAGTCGCATCGATAAAAGGTTCAATATCAGTTAACTGAGAACCAATATGGCAGTCGATACCCTGTACGTTTAGGTTCGGCAAGCTTTGGGCGAATTTGTACACCTCAGGTGCACGATCAAACGCAATACCAAATTTGTTGTCGCGAAGACCAGTCGAAATATAAGGGTGAGTTTTTGCGTCTACATCTGGGTTGATGCGCAGTGAAATAGGAGCAATCACACCAAGATCGCCTGCCACTTTATTCAGGCGCTCAAGTTCAGGCTCAGATTCAACGTTGAAGCACTTGATACCAAGTTCCAGTGCGCGTTTCATTTCTGCTGGGGTTTTACCTACGCCAGAAAATACCACTTTCTTCGCGTCACCACCGGCAGCAATAACACGTTCTAGTTCACCACCAGATACGATATCAAAGCCTGAACCCAAACGAGCCAGTGCATTCAGTACGCCTAAGTTTGAGTTTGCTTTTACGGCATAACAAACCAGATGAGGATGTTGACCCACTGCACTATCAAACGCCTTCCAGTGGCGCTCTAGCGTGGCTCGAGAGTATACATAAAGAGGAGTGCCATATTGCTCGGCCAGAGCTTGAAGTGAGACGTCTTCGGCCCAAAGCTGGCCATCATCCTGATAGTTGAAGTAATCCAAAATTCGCTTCCCTTATTTTATTCGACTGCAGAACCCTAATTTCACCCAAAGGTGCGGATATTTATTGTGATTGCTCGTTTTGTTGTGTGTCATCTGGAATGTAGAGTGAACCTGACTGTCCACACCCTGCCAGCGTAGCGGCAGCCATCACAAACAACACAGTAACTAATTTTTTCATTTGGCATATCGTGATTATTGAATCAATGCCCCCTATAATCGCACCACACTCAGGAAAAGCAATAGGACAGACGGATGAACGATACTGAATTTCATCAACTGGTGGATGTACAGATGCAAATCATTGAAGAATCCATCGATGATTCAGGTGCAGACATTGATTACGAAGTGTCTGGTAACGTAATGACATTAGAATTTGAAGACCGCAGCCAGATCATCATCAACCGCCAGGAACCGATGCATGAAATTTGGCTGGCATCAAAATCAGGTGGCTTCCACTTCAAGCTTATCGAAGATAAATGGACCTGCTCGAAGACTGGCATGGAACTGTTTGAAATGGTCAAGCAAGAGTGTGAAAAACACGCTGGTGAAGAGATCGACTGGGCATAAGTTCATTTTGTCCTGACCAATACAGAAAAAGAGCACCGCGGTGCTCTTTTTATTTTTGTTCGATTTGCTGTTATGCATTCACCGCTTTGTTGGGACGATGAGGAGGACAATCATTACGGTAAGGTATGATGTAAGCGTTACCTTCTTCGGGATGAATGATCTGATAGTACTGCGGCAAGTTAAAGTTAATGAACTTCGAAGCCACACGAGTATCGTCTTTCACCGAGGTATAGAAACTGTTAACCGAAGCAATCATCTCATCTTTAGAGCCACTGAACTGGTGATACACTTCCACCTGATTCGACTCATCAAGTACGTAGATGTTAAACCCCTTCTCACTGTCTTCGAAGAAGAACTGCACTAACCCTTCACTAGCAAAGCCATCCACCGCATCCGGCATTTGATATTCTTGCTCACGATCGAGCATTAGTAGCGGAGAACCTTTCAGCTTATTAGTTGAGATGCTGCGATAGAAGTCGACGGAGTTTTCTAGCTTCTGTACCGATACGCCGCGGCGCTCGAAGAATAAACCATAGGTTTTCTCGCCAAGACGCATCGCTTTAAAGCGGCGACGTTTTTCTTGTTCGACAGGCTTCAAACGTAAGTCGATACACTCAGCCAGCAACTGATACACTTTATTACGCATCACACCGCGCATGTTTTTCGCGTAACAGAACACATCCACCGATTCTGGCGGAAGCGCATCCTGGTGCATTTTGCCCAAAATGGTTTTTAGTGCATCAAGCATCGCCGTCTCGCCTTTAAAATGCAGAGTACGAACTTCATGCCAGGAATTGCGGTAAACCAAATCAACACTGCCGACTAAGTTTTTATGCTCAGGACCAAAACTGAAAATATCAGTATTCTTCACATCTACTTTGAGCGAACGACCGGATAACTCTTCAGTAGGATCACTTTCAAAGTTGATGAACATCGTCAATTGACTGATTTCACATGGGCTCGCCAGAGCTTGCATAGTCGGACGGCGCTTACGCAATGCAAAGGTGTTACGTAAATCGCTCACCATTTGGTAGAACTTATCAATATCTAACTGCGCTTCACGTACGACAGCGTGCAAACGAGTCGATTCCGTGATCAGGCCATTGAAGAATGCCCACGAAACCAGTTTGCTCAGATATTCATGGTGTTCAAGGTATGGCTGACCCAGAATACGGTGTGCAACCAGCGGCTGTTTGTACAGATACCAACCGGACTTATTCACACCACCATTCTTCACTTCGATAAAGCTCAAATCCGGCTCATGTAAATCTGGTGAGATTTGAGGATTCAGCAGCGTCACTTTCCCCGGAAGCACCTCAAATGCCGCATAAAGCTTACGAGCCAGAATACTGATGTCTTGTGGACTGATCGCCGACGTGATGTCGTTACGACGCGCAAACTGGATAAGGTTACGGTAACTCTGCATCAACGCATCCAACAGCGCATGATGCACTACTTTCACCTGTTCGACCTTCCAGTTACGGCGGTCGTCAAGTTCTGCCACCACGCTTTCATCCCAGTCCCAGCGGGTAATCATGTCGCTCAAGGCTTCACGACGCCAAGCAACAGAGCCAACACCCGGCTGACGAGAGAGTTTTTCATGGGTTTTAAGGTAAAAACAGCGACGAACTAAGTCTAAACGCGTGTAGTCTTGAATACGTTCAAGGTAGCGAGTGACTTTTTCCAACATCAAATAATACGCGTCCATACCGTAGAGATCAGGCTCATGGGCAAAGAAACGACGCTTAGTATCGATACTTAACAGTTGAGTGTGAGGGTATTCCCACGAGTAAGCTTCAAGCAAAATGGCTTTTAATACCGACTTGTAAGGAGAATCGATACTTTTGTACAACTGCCACAAATTCGAGCCAAAGTACTCTTCTGCTGGAATTCGGTTCAATTTGCCAAAGTCGATCCACTCTTTACAATCGATGTAGCCATCGCGACAAAGTTGAGAAACGTACTCGTCGTAAGACTCTTCCATCTCTGGTGGCACAATTTGCCACAACAATCGCTGACCAGCGATACGCACGGCGCTGCGATAGAATTCATCAAGTAACAATAAGTGCTGTGATGAACCACAGTTATCACCAGTCATCTCTTCAGAATGGTTACTTCTGAAACGCTCTTCATCCATCAGGAAGAAGTTCGCCTCGACACCTTTCGTCTGCGCCCAATCAGTGATCAATAAACACTTGTTGGTGAGTAATTCACGCTCATCGCAGTCCATCTGCGGAGAAACACATACCCAAATGTCTAAGTCACTCGATGTACTTTGACCAATCGATGAAGTACTGCCCATGGTGTAAAGGCCAAGGATCGCTGGTTGCGCTGCATCCTCTAGCTTATCGCCAATGGTAAGTTGTGTATCGTCGATGAATTGCTGTTGAACGTCATTAGGCTCCAGACCATAGACACCAACTGGGACGTCAGCATCGTAGTAGCCCGGAATGACAGGGTGGTTGTAATTCAATAAGACAGGAATCAAGTGAAAAACTTGCTGGCTTTGCGAATCCATAAGCGCCAGCGCACGTTCAACACGTTGCTGATTCAATTTATCTAATCGCTGAATTATTTTTTGGGTGTAAGCCTGCAAGGGTAATTCCTTGGTTGAACAATCAAAGATACCTGATGATATTTTAAGCCCAAAAAGCCTAAAAACGTGATCAATTTAACACTTTTATTGTGTATGGTAAAGTTTCTGCTCTCTAATTCATTGCAGAGAAAAAACTATACCCCAGTCACAAAATTAGCAGCGAGCTAGTGTCGCTTGTAAACGCCTCAAACTAATAATAGTCCTTAGTCTAATTGAGAATCTAGTCACACTATTTTCATAACATCATGTAATTCCATTCATAGCACCGCCAGATATCCAACTAACAGTAAGAATTTCTTGATGAGGATGGTAGGATAAAGCCAAATCCAAACAGCTTTGAGAAGATCATGACACAATCCACACCAATTCGCATTGCAACTCGAAAAAGCCCACTTGCTTTATGGCAAGCTCACTTTGTTAAAGATGCCCTTCAAGCCGCTCACCCGGGTTTAGAAGTCGAGTTAGTAACTATGGTGACCAAAGGTGACGTGATCCTAGATACACCGTTGGCTAAAGTAGGCGGTAAAGGTTTATTCGTTAAAGAGCTGGAAGTCGCCATGCTGGAAGGCCGTGCAGATCTGGCTGTACATTCAATGAAAGACGTACCTGTCGACTTCCCTGAAGGATTAGGCCTTGTCACCATCTGCGAACGAGAAGACCCTCGTGATGCTTTTGTTTCTAATACCTATAGCAGCGTTGATGAATTACCTCAAGGCGCGATTGTCGGCACATGCAGTTTACGCCGTCAGTGCCAGCTCAAGGAATATCGTCCAGATCTCATCATCAAAGAACTGCGTGGCAACGTAGGCACACGCCTTGGTAAATTAGATGCTGGCGAATACGACGCTATCATTCTGGCAGCTGCAGGCCTGAAACGATTAAAGCTTGAAGAGCGTATCAGAAGTTTTATTGAACCTGAGCAATCACTTCCGGCTGTAGGTCAAGGCGCAGTGGGTATTGAATGCCGCTTAGACGACGAACGATTACTCAAACTGCTTGAGCCACTTAACCACAAAGATACTGAAGATCGTGTACTGTGTGAGCGTGCAATGAACCTAACACTGGAAGGTGGCTGTCAGGTTCCTATTGGTAGCTATGCTCTGCTTGATGGCGATAACGTTTGGTTACGTGCACTAGTCGGAGAACCAGACGGCAGCGAAATTGTCCGTGGCGAAATCCGTGGCCACCGTAAAGATGGCGAAGCACTCGGTATCCAATTAGCAAATGAACTGCTGGATAATGGTGCTCGCGACATTCTCACAAAGCTGTACGCAGATCACGACTAATCATGGCAGTGTTGGTCACTCGGCCGGGAGAGCAAGGCATTGAGCTTTGCTCTCTGCTCGAAAGGCACGGCATTCCCGCATACCACCATCCATTGATCGACATTGTTGCCGATCTTTCGGATACACAGCTCTCCGATCACCTCAATCACGCACACTTCATTATTGCTGTCAGCAGACATGCGGTGCAATGCGCACAGCAAATATTATCAAACAACGGTATATCATGGCCTAAACACGCCATTTACCTTGCCGTTGGTCAAAAAACAGCACACTATTTAAGCAAATGCACGCAACAAAAAGTACACTATCCTCAAGTCAGTGATAGTGAACACTTATTGCAACTTCCAGCGTTAAACAATGTAGAAAAACAGAACGTTGTTATTCTGCGTGGAAACGGTGGAAGAGAGCTTATTAAAGATGCATTGGTGAGACGTGGAGCAAAAGTTCACTATAGTGAGACTTACAAGAGAGAATTCATCCCATTCGATCCAGTAAGCTGTGTCTCACTATGGAAAGCCCAACAAATCAATCAGATCATCGTCACTAGTGGTGAACAACTTGATTATTTGTGCAGCCAATTAACGTCAGATCAATTGGCTTGGCTTAATCAACGAGAGTTGTATATACCCAGTCAGCGTATCGCCGACATCGCAATTCAAAAGGGGTTCACTCAGGTGAGGTGCACAGGAAGCGCATCCAACCAAGAATTACTGGCTGCTCTCCAGCCCTAGCTACACAGGATAAAGGCATGACAAGTAAAAATAACGACCAAAAAAATAACGATAAAAACCTTGCTGAAGAAACCTCTTCGGCACCGCTAGCTGAAAAAGATACCCCGAAACAGGATGCTGAGCCTACCAAGGAATCATCACAACCTGCTGATACAGAAAAGCCAGCAGAACAAAAGAAAGTTGAGTTTGAAGAGAAACAAGGCAAGCGAGGCGTCAAACTGGGCACAGTCGCAATCATCTTGTCGATCATCTTTGGTGGAGGCTTAGCGTATAAGCTTCACGAACAGCAGACTGACTACCAAGCAAAAATAGCTCAGCTTCAAAGCCAACTAGAACAAGCTCAAGCTTCTATGAAGCAGGAACTGACTCAGGTTAAAGAAGAAACTATTGAGAAGGCGACTACGGTAACGCATAAAGCTGAAGTGGTTCTTGGTCAGCAACAAAAAAGTATCGAAAGCCTTCAATTGGCTGTGGCTGACGTGAAAGGCCGCCGTCCAAACGACTGGTTACTGGCCGAAGCCGATTACTTAGTTAAACTGGCTGGTCGCAAGCTGTTCCTAGAGCACGACGTTGAAAGCGCAACTCAATTGATGGAAAGCGCAGACCAACGTATTGCTGCACTCAATGATCCGAGTTTAGTTAACCTTCGTAAAGCGATGGCGAATGACATCACTAAATTACGTACCGTGCCATTAATCGACCGTGACGGCTTAGTGCTACGTCTGACAGCCTTGCAACAACAAGTCGATAAAATGCCACTGGCGAATGCCCTACTTCCTGAAGCTGCGGCTGTGACTGAGCAAGAAGTGTCTGAAGACATTGCCAACTGGCAAGATAACTTGATGACGTCTCTGAAAGACTTCTCAGAAAACTTCATTACTTTCCGTACTCGCGATGGCAACGTCATCCCACTGCTTTCTCCTCAGCAGCATTTCTACCTTAAAGAGAACATCAAAGCTAAGCTAGAAACGGCTATTAAAGCGGTTTATCAAGAGCAAGGCGAAGTGTACTCGACCTCGCTAAAAACAGCAGATAAATGGGCGTTAGCGTTCTTTAATCAGGACGATAACTCAGTTAAAGAGTTCAACAAAACGATCGGCCAGCTTAGCCAGCAAAACATCCAGGTTGAATACCCGGCTAAACTGGAAACTCAGTCTCAGCTATCTGATGTTATTCGTGAACGCCTACGTCGTGAAGTAACCACTATGACAGGCACGGAGGATAAGTAATGTTTCGTCTTATTTTCCTATTTGCCATTCTAGGAGCCGGCCTATTTGTGGGTACACAATACTCAGGCCAACAGGGTTACGTTCTGATCTCGATCGCCGAGAAAACCATTGAGATGAGTGTTACAACACTGGTCATTTTTGTTATCGCGGCGCTTGCTGGTCTGTTCATTTTAGAATACCTAATTAAGAAACTGGTCTACGCAAGTTCAAGTACCTGGAACTATTTCAGTGTACGAAAAATGCGTCGCTCTCGTCGTTACACCAATGAAGGCATAATCAAATTGCTAGAAGGTGACTGGAAAGGTGCAGAGAAGAAAGTCACTCGCTGGGCAAATCACCACGACATGCCACTTCTGTGCTACCTAGTCGCCTCAGAAGCAGCACAAGGTCAAGGTGATAAAGAGAAACGTGACAAATACTTAGAGCTAGCGAGTCAGCAAGAAAACGCGCACCTAGCCGTTGAGCTGACCCGTGCCAAACAGTTTATTCGCGACAATGAGTTTGAAGCGGCATTTGACACGCTATCTTCACTAAAAAATCAGCACGCAAACAACCCGATTGTATTAAACCTGCTGAAAACTACCTACATGCAGTTGAATCTATGGCAACCATTAATTGACTTGATGCCTCAGCTAAACAAAGCAAAACAGGTGACTGAAGACGAAGAAATTGAGCTGATTAAAACAGCACAATGCGGATTGCTACACGATGTTGCTCAACAGCAAGGTAGTGAAGGATTGATTTCTCACTGGAACAGTTTGGCTCGCAAAGTAAAACAAGACCCTCATTTGATCGCATGTTTTGCTCGCGAGTTGATTGCCCGTAAAGCAGATAACGAAGCATTTACTGTATTAAAAGAAGCGTTAAATAAAACACCAGCACCGGAGTTATACGAGCTTCTTCCTGAGTTAAATGTACCAGACATCCATCCTATCGTTGTCTTCCTTGAAGGCGTAGTGAAGAAAGAGACAGATAATGCAGCAGCACACAGTGCACTGGCTCACTTCTACTTCCGCCAAGAGAAATGGCATGAGTCTCAAGAGCAATTTGAAGCAGCCTTAAAGCTACGCTCAAACGTCTCTGATTACGCTTTCCTTGCCGACACACTAGAGAAGCAGAATCTAACTAAAGCGGCACACGAAGTTTCTCGTAAAGCGCTGACACTCGTTCAAAACGATTAAGTAGACGGTACAAACCCATAGCTAAAAGCCGACATGTAAGTGTCGGCTTTTTTATCACCTTTCAAACATCCCCTCATTCCTCCCAGTAACCTCAATCCACAAACAAACCCACTATCTTAGTTCAATGCAATACCCAATGATTATTTCAAGCAACAAACTGGAGATATAGAAACGGAATTGCTGGAACTACTCAATAGCAACGAAACGGGCATTCTCAGTTCAATCTAGACTTTTCCTTATCGTCATCTTTATTCCAAGTAAAGAAAAGGATATCTGCGTTCAGGCGACGTAAGCGGACAGGGCTTTACTAAAAGAATTGGATTATCAGGCGGGATCTATTGTTGAAACTAACCAGCAAATAGACTCTATTATGCATCTCCTCTTTCATTCATTAATGCTGCCTAATACACCTTATTACTCTCTGTAGACTGCGTTGTAGATAGGTTCTGACTTTTAGAAACGTGAATAGGAAAAACTGATAAGACCTTCTTGATTACATTCGATAGAAGAAGGAACTCGGTAGAGTCGAAGATAATTGTGGTGACTACAGAACGTCTTAAGTAGGAACCCTCTAGCTAGTAAAGTCAAAAATATCAAAGCGATAAAACCGAGCACTCAGAATAGGCTTTGTAATAAGTGGCGGAGTGGCTGGGGTCGCAGACGACGGGCAAACCTTTTGCGGGACTCATTGGTCGAATGACCAACTTAACTCAGCACAAACTAAAAGACCCCAGCATTTCTGCTAGGGTCTCGAATAAGTGGTGGAATGGCCGGGCTTGCGCACAAGCCTGACTCGATGTCCCTGAAAGGGAAGTCATGTGCCATAAACGAAAAAAGCCTAGTCTTTCGACTAGGCTTTCTAATAAGTGGCGGAGTGGACGGGACTCGAACCCGCGACCCCCGGCGTGACAGGCCGGTATTCTAACCAACTGAACTACCACTCCGCAGTGGTATCATCCGCATTTGCGAACGTCCAAAATTTAAAGCCTGGCGATGTCCTACTCTCACATGGGGAAACCCCACACTACCATCGGCGCTATTTCGTTTCACTTCTGAGTTCGGAATGGAAGTCAGGTGGGTCCAAAACGCTATGGTCGCCAAGCAAATTCTTACTCTCTATTTCTAGAGAAAACTTGGAAAGCTGTTTTTAATTCTCGTTATTACACATTCAATGTTCTTACATTGAGTCCATCAAAACCCCTTGGGTGTTGTATGGTTAAGCCTCACGGGCAATTAGTACAGGTTAGCTCAACGCCTCACAACGCTTACACACCCTGCCTATCAACGTCGTAGTCTACGACAACCCTTTAGGATACTTAAAGTATCAGGGAGAACTCATCTCAAGGCTCGCTTCCCGCTTAGATGCTTTCAGCGGTTATCGATCCCGAACTTAGCTACCGGGCAATGCGTCTGGCGACACAACCCGAACACCAGAGGTTCGTCCACTCCGGTCCTCTCGTACTAGGAGCAGCCCCTTTCAATTCTCCAACGCCCACGGCAGATAGGGACCGAACTGTCTCACGACGTTCTAAACCCAGCTCGCGTACCACTTTAAATGGCGAACAGCCATACCCTTGGGACCGACTTCAGCCCCAGGATGTGATGAGCCGACATCGAGGTGCCAAACACCGCCGTCGATATGAACTCTTGGGCGGTATCAGCCTGTTATCCCCGGAGTACCTTTTATCCGTTGAGCGATGGCCCTTCCATTCAGAACCACCGGATCACTATGACCTGCTTTCGCACCTGCTCGAATTGTCATTCTCGCAGTCAAGCGGGCTTATGCCATTGCACTAACCTCACGATGTCCAACCGTGATTAGCCCACCTTCGTGCTCCTCCGTTACGCTTTGGGAGGAGACCGCCCCAGTCAAACTACCCACCAGGCACTGTCCGCAACCCCGATAAGGGGTCGACGTTAGAACATCAACACTACAAGGGTGGTATTTCAAGGACGGCTCCACAGATACTGGCGTACCTGTTTCAAAGCCTCCCACCTATCCTACACATGTAGGGTCAATGTTCAGTGCCAAGCTGTAGTAAAGGTTCACGGGGTCTTTCCGTCTAGCCGCGGGTACACTGCATCTTCACAGCGATTTCAATTTCACTGAGTCTCGGGTGGAGACAGCGTGGCCATCATTACGCCATTCGTGCAGGTCGGAACTTACCCGACAAGGAATTTCGCTACCTTAGGACCGTTATAGTTACGGCCGCCGTTTACCGGGGCTTCGATCAAGAGCTTCGACCGAAGTCTAACCCCATCAATTAACCTTCCGGCACCGGGCAGGCGTCACACCGTATACGTCATCTTACGATTTTGCACAGTGCTGTGTTTTTAATAAACAGTTGCAGCCACCTGGTATCTGCGACTCTCAATAGCTCCATCCGCAAGGGACTTCACCGTCGAGAGCGTACCTTCTCCCGAAGTTACGGTACCATTTTGCCTAGTTCCTTCACCCGAGTTCTCTCAAGCGCCTTGGTATTCTCTACCCGACCACCTGTGTCGGTTTGGGGTACGATTCCTTACAATCTGAAGCTTAGAGGCTTTTCCTGGAAGCATGGCATCAATGACTTCACTACCGTAGTAGCTCGACGTCGTGTCTCAGCCTTAAAGAGAGCCGGATTTACCTAACTCTCAAGCCTACGCACTTGAACCTGGACAACCGTCGCCAGGCCCACCTAGCCTTCTCCGTCCCCCCATCGCAATTGTAAGAAGTACGGGAATATTAACCCGTTTCCCATCGACTACGCCTTTCGGCCTCGCCTTAGGGGTCGACTTACCCTGCCCCGATTAACGTTGGACAGGAACCCTTGGTCTTCCGGCGAGGAGGTTTTTCACCCCCTTTATCGTTACTCATGTCAGCATTCGCACTTCTGATACGTCCAGCATGCGTTACCACACACCTTCAACCGCTTACAGAACGCTCCCCTACCCAATATACAAAAGTATATTGCCGCAGCTTCGGTTTACTACTTAGCCCCGTTACATCTTCCGCGCAGGCCGACTCGACCAGTGAGCTATTACGCTTTCTTTAAATGATGGCTGCTTCTAAGCCAACATCCTGGCTGTCTGAGCCTTCCCACATCGTTTCCCACTTAGTAGTAATTTGGGACCTTAGCTGGCGGTCTGGGTTGTTTCCCTCTCCACGACGGACGTTAGCACCCGCCGTGTGTCTCCCGGATAGTACTTACTGGTATTCGGAGTTTGCAAAGGGTTGGTAAGTCGGGATGACCCCCTAGCCTTAACAGTGCTCTACCCCCAGTAGTATTCGTCCGAGGCGCTACCTAAATAGCTTTCGGGGAGAACCAGCTATCTCCAGGTTTGATTGGCCTTTCACCCCTAGCCACAAGTCATCCGCTAATTTTTCAACATTAGTCGGTTCGGTCCTCCAGTTGATGTTACTCAACCTTCAACCTGCCCATGGCTAGATCACCTGGTTTCGGGTCTATATCCAGAGACTGAACGCCCAGTTAAGACTCGGTTTCCCTACGGCTCCCCTAGATGGTTAACCTTGCCACTGAATATAAGTCGCTGACCCATTATACAAAAGGTACGCAGTCACACCACGAAGGTGCTCCTACTGCTTGTACGTACACGGTTTCAGGTTCTATTTCACTCCCCTCACAGGGGTTCTTTTCGCCTTTCCCTCACGGTACTGGTTCACTATCGGTCAGTCAGTAGTATTTAGCCTTGGAGGATGGTCCCCCCATATTCAGACAGGATATCACGTGTCCCGCCCTACTCGATTTCACTGAACACACATCGTCAACTACGGGACTATCACCCTGTATCGTCGGCCTTTCCAGACTGTTCGTCTAACGCGTGTAAAGCTTAAGGGCTAGTCCAATTTCGCTCGCCGCTACTTTCGGAATCTCGGTTGATTTCTTTTCCTCGGGGTACTTAGATGTTTCAGTTCCCCCGGTTCGCCTCCTGTTGCTATGTATTCACAACAGGATACTTACTTATGTAAGTGGGTTTCCCCATTCGGAAATCCCAGACTCAAGTGGCTTTTACTGCCTAATCTGGGCTTATCGCAAATTAATACGTCCTTCATCGCCTCTGACTGCCAAGGCATCCACCGTGTACGCTTAGTCACTTAACCATACAACCCGAAGGAGTTTCGAATTGATGTTAAACAACCAAAGTTGCTGTCTCATTATTTGAATGAGCGAGACAGCTTTCGATTTTGCCGGACTCAAATTCCAAGAACACTTGAATGTGTTTTTAGTTGTATTCAAATACATGAATACTTTGAGAACTTTACAATCAAACTTAAAAAGTTTGATTTGTCAGCTTTCCAAATTGTTAAAGAGCTAGATTCATTTAAGAACCATTTTTAAACACACTCGTAAGAATGCTTAAAGATGGTGGAGCTAAGCAGGATCGAACTGCTGACCTCCTGCGTGCAAGGCAGGCGCTCTCCCAGCTGAGCTATAGCCCCATCAAGGTGTGTCGATACTGTATGCCAATTCCTTGGGAAGGGAATTGGTGGGTCTGAGTGGACTCGAACCACCGACCTCTCGCTTATCAGGCGAACGCTCTAACCACCTGAGCTACAGACCCAGTATCGTCTCTTTTACATAAACCGTATCAATCTGTGTGGACACTCATCGTGAATAATCATCGTATAAGGAGGTGATCCAGCGCCAGGTTCCCCTAGCGCTACCTTGTTACGACTTCACCCCAGTCATGAACCACAAAGTGGTAAGCGTCCCCCCGAAGGTTAAACTACCTACTTCTTTTGCAGCCCACTCCCATGGTGTGACGGGCGGTGTGTACAAGGCCCGGGAACGTATTCACCGTGGCATTCTGATCCACGATTACTAGCGATTCCGACTTCATGGAGTCGAGTTGCAGACTCCAATCCGGACTACGACGCACTTTTTGGGATTCGCTCACTTTCGCAAGTTGGCCGCCCTCTGTATGCGCCATTGTAGCACGTGTGTAGCCCTACTCGTAAGGGCCATGATGACTTGACGTCGTCCCCACCTTCCTCCGGTTTATCACCGGCAGTCTCCCTGGAGTTCCCGACATTACTCGCTGGCAAACAAGGATAAGGGTTGCGCTCGTTGCGGGACTTAACCCAACATTTCACAACACGAGCTGACGACAGCCATGCAGCACCTGTCTCAGAGTTCCCGAAGGCACCAATCCATCTCTGGAAAGTTCTCTGGATGTCAAGAGTAGGTAAGGTTCTTCGCGTTGCATCGAATTAAACCACATGCTCCACCGCTTGTGCGGGCCCCCGTCAATTCATTTGAGTTTTAATCTTGCGACCGTACTCCCCAGGCGGTCTACTTAACGCGTTAGCTCCGAAAGCCACGGCTCAAGGCCACAACCTCCAAGTAGACATCGTTTACGGCGTGGACTACCAGGGTATCTAATCCTGTTTGCTCCCCACGCTTTCGCATCTGAGTGTCAGTATCTGTCCAGGGGGCCGCCTTCGCCACCGGTATTCCTTCAGATCTCTACGCATTTCACCGCTACACCTGAAATTCTACCCCCCTCTACAGTACTCTAGTCTGCCAGTTTCAAATGCTATTCCGAGGTTGAGCCCCGGGCTTTCACATCTGACTTAACAAACCACCTGCATGCGCTTTACGCCCAGTAATTCCGATTAACGCTCGCACCCTCCGTATTACCGCGGCTGCTGGCACGGAGTTAGCCGGTGCTTCTTCTGTCGCTAACGTCAAATCTATACGCTATTAACGCATAAACCTTCCTCACGACTGAAAGTGCTTTACAACCCGAAGGCCTTCTTCACACACGCGGCATGGCTGCATCAGGCTTGCGCCCATTGTGCAATATTCCCCACTGCTGCCTCCCGTAGGAGTCTGGACCGTGTCTCAGTTCCAGTGTGGCTGATCATCCTCTCAGACCAGCTAGGGATCGTCGCCTTGGTGAGCCCTTACCTCACCAACTAGCTAATCCCACCTAGGCATATCCTGACGCGAGAGGCCCGAAGGTCCCCCTCTTTGGCCCGTAGGCATCATGCGGTATTAGCCATCGTTTCCAATGGTTATCCCCCACATCAGGGCAATTTCCTAGGCATTACTCACCCGTCCGCCGCTCGACGCCGTTAACGTCCCCCGAAGGTTCAGTTAACTCGTTTCCGCTCGACTTGCATGTGTTAGGCCTGCCGCCAGCGTTCAATCTGAGCCATGATCAAACTCTTCAATTTAAGATTTTGTTCGGCTCAATGAATACTGAACATTACATAAAGTAATGTTTGAATTGACTGTGCTGAATCCGAAGATTCAATGGTCACTTCGTATCATTGAAACCTAATTTGAAACCGAAGTTTCTAATTGGATTATCATCAACGAGTGCCCACACAGATTGATAGGTCTATATTGTTAAAGAGCTTGCTTTGCGAGAAACTTTTCTCTCAAAGCGGAGGTGCATTCTAGCGATTTAATTGTAAGTGTCAAACACTTTTTTCAACTAATTTTTCGTAGAAGCTTTTACCTCTCCGACCCTGCTGAAGCCTTATCGCGTCTGCCGTGTCGGTGGATGCGCATTATAGGGAGTTACGATTGGAGCGCAACCCTTTTTTAGAAAAAAAACCAAAAAAACGAACACTCGATGATTATTTAATCAAAAACGTAAAAAAGAGGGTAATAAACCCTCTTTTTTATCGCATAAAAGCCGTATTTAAATGAAAGCGTACGCGTCTGCGTACATACGTTCGCTTTTGGCTTTCTTATTTTGAGTAAACTGTTCTCGAGCTGCGCCCGCCATTTCAAAGCGACCAGCAATATAGATATCATAGTCTTCCAGACTTTCGAAATCGTCACTGACGGCTTGTAGCACGTTTCCAACTTTACCTTGCCACTCAGCGGGAGCGTCTTCTACTACAGGAATAAAGTGCACGTTAGAAAACTTCTCTGAGATAGCGATAAGTTCATCTTTTGCGTATAACTGGCTTTCGTCACGAGCACCCCAGTACAAGTAGATTTCATTAGTCTTATTCTGTGCAACACAATGATCCAAGATCGAGCGTACGTAACTGAATCCTGTACCACCAGCGATCAGTAATAAAGAACGCTCGCTATCTTCTTGAATCCAAGCGTCTCCATGAGGCGCATCAATTTCAATATCACCACCCGATTCTAATGCTGCTTTCATCGATTCTACGACTTCTATTGCGTAAGCGTTATGTTCTGCCGCACCAATGTGCAGTTCCAACTCACCTTCATGTCGGCAAGGGCTACTTGCGATAGAAAACGGGCGCTTGTCTTTCTCACCCATCACAACCATAAGGTATTGGCCAGCTTTGAAAGACACTGGTGATTCTGGGTGAAGTAGAATTTGATAAGTATTACAAGCTAACGGCTGAATAGACTTTACTTTACATTGGATGGTCATGATGTCCCTCTCGCTTACTCATCAAAAGTAAGCACTAAATTACTTTCTGTATAGGCTTGGCAAGGAAATATCCAACCTTGCTGCTGTTCTTTGTCGGTTAACATGGGTTCCAGATGATAACTCACCTCGCCCGTTACCTTTTTACACATACACATGGCACAAGCGCCAACTCGGCAACGATGTGGGAAGCGAATATTATTGTTGAGCGCAGCTTCCAACACCGTCTCCCCAGCTTCAACCTCAAATGATATGTTTATAGGAAGAAGGAGGACTGTATGACTCATAGAATACCTAACTGGTCCCAAATCTCATCAATTTTAGCGACAAGTTTAGGATCTTTCTTAATTGGGATACCCCACTCGCGCGTTACCTCAGACTCAAACTTATTGGTCGCATCGAGCGCTAGTTTCGAACTGCTCGACGAGCTTCCCCGAAGTTGAATCGTATCTCTATCAGGATCCATGCGAGTCGTTACTGCCCAAATAATATCATTCCAATCCCGTGCATTAACGTCGTCATCACATAAAATGATGAACTTAATGTCTGTGTAGTCGGCAAAGTATGCCCACAGACTTTCAAGCAATGCCTGGGATTGACCCGCTTCGTCTTTCTTCATTGTTACCACAGCGAACTGGTTGTTTGCCGTCGGAGGTAGATAGATATCGACAATGTCCGGACGAAGGGCTTTTAGTGAGTCTAAGTCTTCTTGAGTGATCGGTTTGCTCTCTGAAGGATTGACTTGCGTGCGAGTCGCCAACTCCGCTTCCCATTTTATGGTCGCATCGAGTCCCATTTTGGAGCCCAAACCAACAACCGGAGAAGCAAAATCCAGTGAGTCTATCGGCGTGTTATCAATCATTACCGTATCACGCACTGGGTCCATATGCTCAGACATGGCTTTCACCACGTCATTCCAGTCACGCGCATTTACCGACTCATCACACACAATCACAAACTTGGTGTACATAAACTGGCGTAAGAAAGACCAGACGCCCATCATGACGCGTTTCGCATGTCCCGGATATTGCTTCTTCAACGTCACGACCGCCATACGGTACGAACAACCTTCTGGAGGCAGATAGAAATCTTCTATCTCAGGAAATTGCTTTTGCAGAATAGGCACAAAGACTTCGTTCAGTGCTACACCCAGAACGGCGGGCTCATCGGGCGGACGACCAGTGTAAGTGCTGTGATAAATCGGGTCTTTACGCATAGTGATATGAGTAATGGTAAAGACATGATGCTTTTCTTTTTCGTTATAGTAGCCCGTGTGATCGCCATACGGGCCTTCATTCGCAAACTCAGTCGGGTCGATGTAGCCTTCCATTACTATCTCAGCACTCGCTGGCACTTCCAGTTCGTTACTGATGGATTTGACGACTTCCGTTTTACTGCCACGCAATAAGCCAGCAAAAGCATATTCTGACAATGTATCAGGTACTGGTGTTACCGCACCAAGAATAGTCGCAGGATCCGCACCGAATGCGACCGATACTGGGAATGGCTTGCCGGGGTTGGTCTCCATCCAGTCACGTAGGTCTAACGCGCCACCACGGTGGGCAAGCCAGCGCATGATGATTTTGTTTTTAGCGATTTTCTGCTGGCGGTAGATACCGAGGTTTTGGCGTTTTTTATTCGGCCCTTTGGTAACCGTCAAACCCCACGTCAATAATGGTGCTACGTCTTCTGCCCAGCAGCTCATCACCGGAATCTTATTCAAATCGACTTCGTCACCCTGCCACACGATCTCTTGACAAGGCGCTTTACGCAGACGCTTAGCTGGCATATTCAAGACTTGCTTAAAGACAGGCAGCTTTTCTAGCGCATCTTTGAAGCCTTTTGGCGGCTCAGGCTCTTTGAGATAAGCCAACAGTTTACCGACTTCACGCAGTTCTTTTACGTCTTCACGTCCCATACCAATCGCGACCCTTTCCGGGGTGCCGAACAGGTTGGTTAAAACCGGAACATCGTAACCAATAGGGTTTTCAAATAATAATGCAGGACCACCAGCTCGCAGAGTACGATCGCTGATTTCTGTCATTTCATAAGCGGGATCAACAGGGTGAGTAATGCGCTTGAGTCGACCTTTCTGTTCCAGGTGATCAATATATTCGCGTAAATCCTTAAAACTCATAGGCCTTCATGACTACTGACTGATTAAACTTTTCGCAGTATAACAAATAGGAGGACACTAAGGTCCTCCTATTTTGTGTGGGTATAAGGATTGTATTACTGCAACACTTGCTCTATTTGACGGGCTTTAACCTGATAATTCCCCGTCACTAACTCTTTAAGCCAGCTTTGATGGCCCTGTTGCGCTAACTCTCTCGCCACCAATGTCGCTTCTTCAGACAAAGCCATCTTAGTGATTAAAAACTGTTTCACTTCGGGGCTTAATGGATTCGCTTTGGTTAAAAGACCGATAGCATAAGGTTTGAGCGTTGGATTCACCGTGGAGTTCATCAACTGCTGCAATGAAAAAGCATCGCCTGCTTCTGCTAATCTCTCCAGCTCGGCATGGCTGTTGTAGTCCGCTCTCATTCTCCACAACAAATCGTACATCGACTGGTCCTGGCTCACTTGCGCTAAACGAGCAATGACGGCGGTGGACGGTAACCAACTGGTCACATCTATTTGAGTTAACTGTACGGTTAACGCGTTTAACGCGCCGGGAGACAAGCTATCGAGTTCGCGAATCAATAATGCCTCACGAGCCTGAGTTTGTTGTGAAGTTCCTGCGGTTAACCACTGGCTGAGATCGAGCTCTTTTCGCTCCGCTTGTAGAACAAATTCTAGTGTACTCTGGTCTTGCTTCCAGCGCTTGATCAAGCGGCTTGCAACCGCAGGAAAGTTAAAAGCTGGCACAGTGAATTCGTAACCTTCACCACGCTCGAGTACTTGATAAGTGGGAGTAATACGGCTTTGCGATTCAACAAATAGCGCCATACGCGGCGTAAGAATCACGTCTTGCTGTTCTAGTTTTTCGAGTAAGCGGAAACGCACCACCTCTTGTTGAGGTAACGCCAGTCGATTGAGGGAAAATTTAAGCGAGTCAACCTCATCCCTGACAACATATTCTAGAAGTTCAGAGACCTTGGTTTGTATTTGGGTATCCTGAAGCCACTGTTCTACCACTGACTCCTGCATTTCCTTCGCAGGCGCGGTCATAGGTATGGTCACGAGTGACAAACTCAGGAGTAATGACGACAACATTCCTTGTTGCATGTTAACCTCCCGATAACATTAGTCCTCATTTTGAGGCTTCTATCGGTAGAAAGCAATAAAAAAGCCACCATAATTTATGGTGGCTTTTTCAAAATAAGAACTCAGTTGTTACTGACGACGCATCGCATCGAAGAATTCATCGTTCGTCTTCGTCATTGCTAGCTTATCGATGAGGAATTCCATTGCGTCGATTTCACCCATTGGATGAACAATCTTACGCAGAATCCACATTTTCTGCAGTTCGTCAGTCTTAGTCAGTAGCTCTTCACGACGAGTACCTGAGCGGTTGAAGTCAATCGCAGGGAAAACACGCTTCTCTGCAATCTTACGGTTCAGGTGCAATTCCATGTTACCTGTACCTTTAAATTCTTCGTAGATAACTTCATCCATCTTAGAACCAGTATCGACTAGCGCTGTTGCGATGATTGTTAAGCTACCGCCTTCTTCTACATTACGTGCAGCACCGAAGAAACGCTTAGGACGGTGCAGTGCGTTCGCATCCACACCACCTGTTAGTACTTTACCTGATGAAGGTACAACCGTGTTGTATGCACGAGCCAGACGAGTAATCGAGTCAAGCAGGATAACCACATCTTTCTTGTGTTCTACCAAGCGCTTCGCTTTCTCGATAACCATTTCCGCTACTTGAACGTGACGAGATGCTGGCTCATCAAATGTAGAAGCAACCACTTCACCTTTAACCAGACGTTGCATCTCTGTTACTTCTTCTGGACGTTCGTCGATAAGAAGTACCATGAGTTCACACTCAGGGTGGTTATAAGCGATGCTTTGAGCAATGTTTTGCAGAAGCATTGTCTTACCCGCTTTTGGCGGAGCAACAATCAAACCACGTTGACCTTTACCGATTGGCGATGCCAAATCTAGAACACGTGCCGTGATATCTTCTGTAGAACCGTTACCGCGCTCCATTACCATGCGCTCATTCGCATGCAGAGGCGTTAAGTTTTCAAATAGGATCTTGTTACGAGCGTTGTCTGGCTTGTCATCGTTAACCGTATTGACTTTCAGAAGTGCAAAGTAACGTTCGCCGTCTTTTGGTGGGCGAATTTTACCGGCAATTGAGTCACCTGTACGTAGGTTAAAACGACGAATCTGACTTGGCGATACATAAATATCGTCCGGACCAGCAAGGTATGAACTATCGGCACTGCGTAGGAAACCAAAGCCGTCTTGCAGAATTTCCAGAACCCCATCGCCAAAGATGTCTTCGCCGCCTTTAGCATGCGCTTTTAAAATCGCGAAGATGATGTCTTGTTTTCTTAAGCGCGCTAGGTTCTCTAATCCTAAGCTTTCGCCCAGTTTTACAAGGTCAGACACAGGTCTGTTCTTCAGTTCGGTAAGGTTCATGGTAGTGGATTCTTGTTTAGTCAAAATAAGATCTGTTTTCTAGTTAAGATGGATTTGGTCACAGGATCGACCAAGAAGAGAAATTTGTTCAATTAACGCGCGATAAGTTAGCACTAATTAATATTCTAGTCCAGAGTTAGAAAAACAAAACCGTGCATTGATGGTTGCACGGTTTTATCTGTAATCACTTGGTGATTATATGTTTGCGTCCAAAAACTCTTTAAGTTGAGTTTTAGACAGAGCACCAACTTTCGTTGCCGCTACGTTGCCATCTTTGAATAGCAGTAGCGTTGGAATGCCACGAATACCAAACTTAGGTGGTGTGCCTGCGTTATGGTCGATGTTTAGTTTACCGATAGTGAGTTTGCCTTCGTACTCTTCAGCGACTTCGTCCAGGATAGGAGCGATCATCTTACAAGGACCACACCATTCTGCCCAAAAATCTACTAATACAGGGCCTGCAGCGTTGATTACATCGTTTTCAAAACCGTCATCAGTTAGCTGCAAAATCTTATCACTCATCTTCCACTCCAATGTGTTTTTCGAAACTGGTTGGATGATAACCAGTAATTTGATGCCCTATTGGAATGTATTTACTTTCGTAATGCAAGCTTTAGCTGATATTCTATAGCCATGAAAAAGACGCATATCACAGAGCAAAAGTTCGCCGATTTGGGGTTAGAGCCCCAAGTTATTGATGGATTGGATAAAAAAGGGTTTGAGTTTTGTACCCCTATCCAAGCCTTGGCGTTGCCGGTACTGCTCACCGGCCAAGACATCGCAGGCCAGGCCCAAACGGGCACTGGTAAAACACTCGCGTTTCTCACTGCAACCTTCAACCACCTAATGACGACACCGGAGCACGAAGGTCGCAAACCAACACAACCACGTGCCATCATCATGGCGCCTACGCGTGAGTTAGCGATTCAGATCTACAATGATGCTGAAACTCTGATTGCAAGCACGGGCCTAAAAGCAGCACTGGCTTACGGTGGCGAAAGCTACGACAAGCAACTGGCTAAGCTGCAAGATGGCGTAGATATCCTGATCGGTACCACTGGTCGTATTATCGATTTCTATAAACAGCGCGTATTTAATCTAAACAACATTCAAGCGGTGGTGTTAGATGAAGCCGACCGCATGTTCGATCTTGGTTTTATTAAAGACATCCGTTTCTTGTTCCGCCGTATGCCAGAGCCAAAAGAGCGTTTGAACATGCTGTTCTCAGCAACGCTGTCTTACCGCGTACAAGAACTCGCGTTTGAACACATGCATAACCCAGAACATGTTGTGGTAGAACCAGAGCAAAAAACTGGTCACCGCATCCAGGAAGAACTTTTCTATCCTTCAAATGAAGACAAAATGGCGCTTCTTCAAACACTTATAGAAGAAGAATGGCCAGATCGTGCGATTATATTTGCTAACACCAAGCACAAATGTGAATCAGTTTGGGGTCACCTGGCGGCAGACGGCCATCGTGTTGGTCTATTGACAGGTGATGTACCGCAGAAGAAACGTGAAAAGATTCTTGAGCAGTTCACTAAAGGTGATGTGGATATCCTAGTGGCGACGGATGTAGCGGCTCGTGGCCTGCATATTCCTCAAGTAACACACGTATTCAACTACGATCTGCCAGACGATTGTGAAGACTACGTACACCGTATTGGTCGTACCGGTCGTGCAGGTGCGAGCGGCAACTCTATCAGCTTTGCTTGTGAAGAGTACGCGATCAACCTACCTGCGATTGAAGAATACATTGAACACACTATCCCTGTATCGGAATATGATGCATCAGCTCTAATTCAAGATCTGCCAGCTCCAATCCGTATGCGTGCACCACGAACGCAACAACGCCGTACGAATACAGGTGGCACTCGCTCTGGTAACCGTAAGCAACAAGGACGTCGTCCTCGTCAGCCACGTCAATCAGCGCCAAAACAATCATAAAGGAATGTTAAGTCGTATATGAGTCAAGCAGGATCATCACCGCTATACGCCGCCATCGACCTCGGGTCGAACAGTTTTCACATGCTCGTTGTGCGTCACATCGATGGCAGCGTTCAAACAATGGCTAAAATTAAGCGCAAAGTTCGTCTAGCGGCGGGCTTAGATGAACATAATTCTCTTAGTATGGAAGCTATGCAGCGAGGATGGGACTGCTTAAGTCTATTTGCGGAACGCTTGCAAGATATTCCTAAACAGAACATTCGTATCGTCGGTACTGCGACATTACGTACTGCGACGAATGTGGATGAGTTTCTCGAGAAAGCACGTCAAATTCTTGGTCATCCGATCGAAGTTATCTCCGGTGAAGAAGAAGCTGCGACTATCTATAAGGGCGTCGCTCATACTTCTGGTGGCAGTGGCCGCCGTCTTGTGGTCGATATTGGCGGTGCCAGCACTGAACTTATCATCGGAGAGGGTTTTGAAGCCAAAGCACTCACCAGTTTAAAAATGGGCTGCGTGACCTGGTTGGAGAACTTCTTCAAAGATCGTCAACTGAATGCTCGTAACTTCGATGCCGCCATAGAAGGGGCAAAACAGACCATCAAGCCGATTTTAGAGCAGTATATCGACTTGGGTTGGGATGTTTGTGTCGGGGCTTCAGGTACCGTTCAGGCGCTACAAGAGATAATGCTGGCGCAGGGAATGGACGAAGTAATTACTCACTCCAAACTTAAACGCCTGCAAAAGCAAGCCATGTTAGCCGATCATTTAGAAGAGCTCGACATCGAAGGTTTGACGCTCGAGCGAGCACTGGTCTTCCCAAGTGGCCTGTCCATTCTGATTGCTGTGTTTGAGTTACTTGAGATAGACGCGATGACCCTTGCAGGCGGCGCTCTGCGAGAAGGTCTGGTGTACGAAATGGTCGAAGAATTGCGCCAAAAAGACATTCGCTCACGCACTATCTGCAGTGTTCAAAGTCGTTATCAATTGGATTGCGAGTACGGTGAACAAGTAGCAACCCTTGCAAGTAAGCTATTACAGCAAGCCGGTGGTGATGCGTGGATTGCGGAGCCTCAGGGTGAAGTTCTACTGGAAACCACAGCCAAGTTACATGAAATTGGCTTAACCATCGACTTTAAAAAAGGTGGTGAACACAGCGCTTACTTGCTGCAAAACTTGGATTTACCGGGGTTCACACGCGCACAAAAATTCTTTATTGGTGAGATAGCCCGCCGTTACCGTGAGCAGCTCACATCATTACCAGAGCAACATGCACTATCTGGTAACAGTGCAAAACGCCTATTGCGCTTATTGCGACTTGCAGTCTTGCTAACTCATCGACGTAATCAAAGCTTAGAGCCTCAAGTGGAACTTTCTGCCGAAGGTGACAACTTGACACTAAGCATTGATGCAAAGTGGTTAGAAGCCAACCCGCTGACCGCCGCAGAGTTGGAAATTGAATCAAACCGCCAGACCGATATTGGCTGGCCATTGACAATTTCAGCGCTCTAACAGCGAATTTGTAACAGAGAAAAGGCTCCATTGGGAGCCTTTTTTATTGCCTTAATGATGATTCTGTACAGCTCAAAGAGCTTTTGGACACCCATGATCTAAATGCTCCCTATGCTGTACATCCCCCTACAAAACACAAAAAGCCGCTGTTAAAAACAAGCGGCTTTTTGGTATTCGCGGAACGCTTCCTGACTAAGCAGTCGTCGTCACTTTGAAGTTCGGGTTCACTGCGGTCAGCTTTTTGATCAGATAATTCAGTAAGACACCGTACATAGGAACAAACAAGCCAAGGCTGATCACCAGCTTAAAGCCGTAGTCCACCAGCGCAATTTCAGTCCAGTGCTCCGCCATAAATGGATCTGGGCTTTGGTAAAATGCGATAGCAAAGAACGCGATGGTATCAAGCGCATTACCAAACAGCGTTGAACAGGTTGGTGCCACCCACCATTGTTTCATCTGACGCAGGCGATTGAAGACATGCACATCCAGAATTTGACCCAATAAGTACGCCATAAAACTCGCCACCGCGATACGCGCCACGAACAGGTTAAATTCTCCTAGGTGTCCAAACCCTTGGAACTGACCTTCAAAGAACACCACTGACAAAAGGTAAGACACGGCCAGCGCTGGTAACATGACTAAGAAAATGATCTTACGCGCTAATCCTGCGCCAAAGATACGTACCGTCAAATCCGTTGCCAAAAAGATAAACGGAAAGGTAAATGCGCCCCATGTGGTATGGAGACCAAAAATCGTAAAGGGTAGCTGAACGAGGTAATTGCTGGATGCAATAATGATCAGGTGGAATAAAACCAGATAAATAAGGGCGTTGCGCTGCTGCGCAGGGGTAAAGTTACTCATGCGATACCTTTTTAGTTTGGTTTGGGGGCGAGGGAACCCAAATCGAGCGCTTTTAAAATAAAAACGACTCTTACCAACAATGTAAAATGAAAAAATAAACTGACTTGGCTCCTAAGAGCTAAGCGGTGGGCGATTATACATTAACCAATTTTGCTCGCAAGCAGTGGTTTTTACGCAAACGTTTATACCCAAGTAACCTCAAGATGCTTAGTTCAGCGAGAATGACTTGGCTTACAGACAAGGCAACGATTTGATGATCTAGTGGTTCTAAATCGAAAACCGTTAACAAGGTATGTAAGCCAAGACAACTCGCCCTTTGGGAGCGTGTCACTGCAACAATTTCATCGTCAAACAACTTGGAAAGAGCTCGCTATTCCACGGCGTCGTTTTCCTTGAACTTGAATCAGTGACACCGCTCTGAATCCTGCATCTTGAAGTCACTTGGGTATATACAAAAAAGGGTGTTTCATGTGAAACACCCTTAACAAGATTATACTGCTTTGATCAAAATCCGCGTTGGAATAATCCGGCAAGATAATCGAGCTCTTCCCTGCTCTCTTCCACTGCTAGTGCTTCAAACCATATCGCTTCGCTGTAGTGTTCTGCCTTCATAAACAGTCGGCAACCTTCAAAATCGATAAGCCACGAATGAATATCGGCATCCCACTGCTTCTCGACAACCGAGGCCGACAGCAAGCCGACCAAACGTTCACCCAGCACCGGAAACGTATCCAAATCGAAGCTTGGCGCAGTAATAAGTAAACGACCTTCTTCGGCAATGTATTCAGCAAGGCCAAATTCCTTGTGCATGTAATATCCTTAACCGTGATGGGTAATATGTTCTTGAATAAGATCTAAGAATGGATCGGCGTATTTCTCAAGTTTACGTTGACCCACCCCGCTGACTGCAAGCATTTCACCATAAGAGGTTGGCAGAATCTCCGCCATATCAATCAGTGTCGCATCACTGAAGACCACATAAGGTGGTAAGCCATCTTCATCCGCAATCGACTTACGCAGTTTACGCAGTTTGGCAAACAGCTTCTTATCGTAGTTTTTACTGGTCAGTTTATCCGACTTAGCCGCTCGTGCTGCAGTATCCAGACGTGGTACCGCGAGCTCCAGTGCCACATCGCCACGCAGTAAAGGACGCGCTTCTTCCGTAAGCTGCAAGGTTGAGTTACGGGTAATGTTCTGGAACAACAAACCTTTATGGATTAACTGGCGGAAGATACTTACCCAATAATCATGGCTGTGGTCACGGCCGATTCCATAAGTGGATATTTTATCGTGGCCATTTTCACGCACGCGGATATTTTGCATACCGCGCAGTACTTCCACGACATAACCCATGCCAAAGCTTTGGTTCACACGATAGACACAAGACAGCGCTTTGCGTGCCTCTTCGGTTGCGTCGAAGTGTTTCGGTGGATCGAGGCAGATATCGCAGTTACCACATGGTTTCTCACGATATTCGCCAAAATAGTTGAGCAGAACCTGACGGCGACAAGTCTGAGCTTCAGCAAACGCACTCATCGCATTCAGCTTATGGCTTTCTACCTGCTTCTGCGGACCATCGTCTTTTTCATCCAGCATGCGTCTCAGCCAGCTGATGTCGGCTGGGTCAAAAAGCATCATCGCTTCTGCTGGTAAGCCATCTCTCCCTGCTCGGCCCGTTTCCTGATAGTAGGACTCGATATTGCGCGGAATATCAAAATGCACCACGAAGCGCACGTTAGGTTTATTGATGCCCATACCAAAAGCGACGGTCGCTACTACGATCTGGATATCGTCACGCTGAAACGCTTCCTGAACATAAGCGCGTTCATCGGTATCCATGCCAGCATGATAACCTGCTGCGCGAATATGGTTGTTACACAGTTTCTCTGTCACCATTTCCACTTTCTTGCGGCTACCACAATAAATAATGCCGCAGTTCCCTTTCTGGGTTTCCAAATAGCGGATGATCTGAGAAACAGGCTTGTGTTTTTCCACCAGATTATAGCGAATGTTTGGGCGGTCAAAGCTGCCGAGATAAACCTGCGGGTCGTTCAGTCTTAAACGCTCTAAGATATCCCGACGGGTGGCATCATCAGCGGTCGCCGTTAACGCCATAAATGGAACATGAGAAAAGTGCTGTTTAAGCTGGCCCAGTGACGCGTATTCAGGACGGAAATCATGTCCCCACTGCGAGATACAGTGCGCCTCGTCAACCGCAATCATCGCCAGAGGCAGACTTTCAAGGCGTTCAATAAAATCACGCATCAAGACCCGCTCTGGAGAAACATAAATCAGCTTCAGCTGCCCGTTGTGCATACGGTTATATACACTCAGCAGTTCTTCTCTGTTCATGGTCGAGTTCACGCATTCCGCCGCGACACCATTGGCTTTTAGCTGGTCCACCTGATCTTTCATCAAAGAAATCAGCGGAGAGATAACCAAGGTGATCCCGTTTCGTACCAGCGCGGGAATTTGATAGCAGAGAGATTTACCACCGCCGGTAGGCATGATCACCAAGCTGTCTTGTCCATCAATAGCAGCATCGATAACTTCTTGCTGACCATCGCGGAATTTTTGATAACCGAAGACGTCCTCCAACACACGTTGAGGCGTTACAGGCGAGTCTGAAGGTTCGGCTAACAAGGTCGAGGTCATGAATTGTCTCAGATTGGGTGATCATAGGAATGCTTTTGTATGCCACCAGCATACAAAATGAGGGCACATTGTAATGGGGTTTCATGGTGAATAAAACCGCAAATTACTAGGTGTTTGCCAACACCACTCGTATACTGCTCGTCCGCTCTATAAACACAATTAGGTGACACGTCATGATACAAGAAGAACAGCAACGTGCACGGCAAGGCGTCCTGCTTGCAATTGGCGCTTACACGATGTGGGGTATCGCCCCAATATACTTTAAATCAATTACTGATGTATCAGCTTTAGAAATCCTCAGCCACCGCGTGATTTGGTCTTTCTTTTTGCTTGCTGCACTCCTCCACTTTGGCCGTCATTGGCGCTCGGTTAGCGATATCATCAGAAACAAAACCAAGATGCTGTATCTGGTTTCTACCGCGATTTTAGTCGGGGCTAACTGGCTGATTTTCATTTGGGCGGTCAACGCAAACCACATGCTTGATGCCAGTTTAGGTTATTACATTAACCCTCTGCTAAACGTGCTGCTTGGAATGATATTCCTCGGAGAAAGGCTGCGTAAACTGCAGTGGTTCGCTGTCGTACTTGCGGCCTGCGGTGTCTTGGTACAACTCGTTGTATTTGGTTCGGTACCTATTGTTGCTATGGCATTAGCAACGAGCTTTGGCATTTATGGCTTACTGCGCAAAAAAGTCAGCGTTGAAGCGCAAACCGGATTATTCATCGAAACGCTCGTCATGCTGCCTGCAGCCGCGATTTATTTGTTCTTTATCGCAAGCTCACCGACTTCGAGCATGGCTGACAACGCGTGGCAGTTAAATACACTGCTGATAGCCGCTGGCGTGGTGACGACACTGCCATTACTCTGCTTTACGGGCGCAGCGACTCGATTGAAACTCTCTACACTGGGCTTCTTCCAGTATATTGGGCCAAGTCTGATGTTCTTGCTCGCGGTCTTGATTTACGGTGAAGCCTTCACCATGGATAAAGCAATCACATTCGCCTTTATCTGGGGAGCATTAGTAGTGTTTAGCTTTGATGGACTGCGCAGCAGTCGCCGTTCCCGCAGGGCAATTCAAGCTCAGTGATCGTTTTTTACAAGACAAGTCACCAATTCATAGATAAGCTTGGTCATTATATGACCAAGCTTTTTTGTATGTAATGGAACAGATTCAATACTACGCAACCGACCATGACCAACTAAGTCTGATTGAGGCGAAATACCAGAAATTTGCTTTTCAAAAGCACTATCACCTGGATTTTCACCTTGGTCTGATCACGCATGGCGAGCAGAAGTTCCATTATCAGGGCAGTCACCACCAAGTCGGGCACGGACAAATCGTGATTATGCCGCCCGATGAGTTACACGATGGTCAATCGAGACTTGCTGACGGTTATGAAGTGAATGTCTTCTCGATCGAACCGCACCTATTTAGTGATCTGGCCGATCTTAAACAAAACGGTCAAATAATCGGCTTTAATGAGCTGATCATCTCCGATCCACAGATATTTTCACAACTTAGTAACTTACACCGCCATCTTCGACGCAAGAATCTCAGTCGGTTGACCAAAGATTGTCTTCCGTTTGAGGGATTTAACCAGCTTTTTGATCGCTATGGATCACTTGCCAGAAAAAGGGTCATCCCCCTCGGAAAACAGTCACTCAACACCTTAAAAGATTACTTAATGGCAAATCTCGATCAGTCCGTTCGTTTAGAGTCGTTATCTGAACTCTGCCAGCTAAGTCCTACCCAGTTTCAACGCCACTTTAAAGCCCAAACAGGGATGACGCCCTATGCCTGGTTTGCACGACTTCGTCTCGAGCAAGGAATGAAGCTGCTTCAGTCAGGACAATGCGGAACAGAAGTCGCACATCAAATTGGCTTTTACGATCAGGCCCATTTCAGTAAAGCCTTTAAGCAGACTTACGGCGTTTCTCCATCGCAAGTAACACGCTAGTCCCTTTCAGACATTTACTGTCAGTTTTTTACAAGCGCGGCATGCCGGTGTCGGAGAGAATAAACCTCTTCATTATGTTTTGAGATGTCTTATGAATGAATCAACCATCCTGCTAACTCTGGCCAGCATTCACTTTATTGCTTTAATGAGTCCCGGCCCCGATTTCGCGTTAGTCGTACAAAACGCCACTCGTCATGGACGCCAGACTGGTTTATATATCGCGCTTGGTTTGTCCTTCGGTATTTTGCTGCACTCTTTTTTCAGCCTGACCGGTGTGAGCTACCTAGTACATCAACACCCAACGCTTTACTCCATTCTGCAATTAATCGGTGGCAGTTATTTACTTTATTTAGGTATTGGCGCACTGCGAGCCGTGATCGCGATGATCCAAAATCCACAATCAGATCAGTCAAATCAAGCCAACAATCTGGTGATCAGTAATAAACGTCAGGCATTCACTAAGGGTTTTGCGACCAACATTCTGAATCCAAAAGCCTTAGTTTTTTTCGTCAGCTTAATGTCGAGTTTGGTTCCTGCTGGCATGTCTGTTACTGGAAAAGGTATCGCTTTAGTGATTCTATTTGGTTTATCACTGCTTTGGTTTTCCAGCCTGGCCTGGATGCTCTCTACACAAAGATTGCAGCGACGATTACAACAAGCCGGTATTTACATCGATGGTTTATGCGGTGTGGTGTTCACGCTAGTCGGTGGCAGCATCTTACTGCAAACCATCCGAACCTTTGCGGTATAACTGGCTGATTTAAAAGCGTCGCACAACCGACATTTCTAAGACCGCTTACTCGACGATCCTCTCCATGACTGCCAAGCTGGATATTCAACTGGTAACATGGAGAGTCATCATGCAATCGACGTTTAATCGGCTCGTCACTACGGGTCTTTTCCTTACTTCCACCTTAACTCTGACGAGCCAAGCCCTCGCCAATCAAGCCACTGACGCGATAGCACCTGAGCAAAGTACTGGCGTCGAGAAAAAGCAGCTGAAAAAAGCCAAAAACTACATGGTGACGGCCGCAAACCCGATTGCGACTCAAGCAGGCGCCGACGTAATTGAACAAGGTGGTAATGCGATAGATGCGATGGTGGCCGTTCAATTGATGCTTGGTTTAGTGGAGCCTCAATCTTCAGGTATCGGAGGCGGTGCATTCTTGGTGTATTGGGATAACGATAAGCAAAAGCTCACCACTTTTGATGGCCGAGAAACCGCCCCACTGGCTGCTACCCCACAATTGTTTCTGGACGACAACGGCCAGCCACTGCAATTTTACGATGCCGTTGTCGGCGGCCGCTCCGTTGGCACACCAGGTACCGTCAAGCTGTTGTGGGATACGCATCAAAAGTACGGCAAGTTAGAATGGAAAAAGATCATTCAACCCATTATCAAGCTTGCTGAACAAGGATTTAGCATCAGTCCCCGACTTGCAAGCCTGATAGAAGGCGACGCTGAGCGTCTATCACGATTCCCTGCGACCAAAGCTTATTTCTTTAATCCAGATGGTTCACCTAAATCGGCGGGAACAACCCTTAAAAACCCTCAATACGCGCAAACTTTAACCGCAATTGCAGAGAAAGGCGCTGTGGCCTTTTACCAGGGTGATATCGCCCAGGACATCATCGATACGGTCCAAAATGCGCCAGGTAATCCGGGAGTACTCGCACAGTCAGACTTTAATACCTACCAAATAAAGCAACGCGAACCGGTATGTGTGGCTTATCAAAGCTATGATGTCTGCGGTATGGGGCCACCAAGCTCCGGCGCATTAACGGTAGGACAAATTCTGGCCATCAGTGAGCATTACGATCTCAAAGGCTGGGGTGCAGAAAGTGCCAAATCATGGCAAGTGATAGCGGATGCCTCTCGCCTCGCCTTCGCGGATCGTGGTAAATACATGGCAGATCAGGACTATGTACCCATGCCAACCGCGGGACTATTGGATGCCGACTACCTCAAAGAGCGAGCTAGCTTGATAGAAGTTGGTAAAGCACTGCCAGAAGCCTCTGCCGGAAACCCTCCATGGTCTCATGCAATGAATCTCAGCATGGATGAATCGATAGAGCTTCCGTCCACCAGCCATTTCAATATCGTCGACAAACAGGGCAATGTGGTATCCATGACCACAACGATTGAAAACGCTTTTGGCTCGCGGTTAATGGTTCGTGGCTTTTTACTTAACAACGAATTGACCGACTTCTCTTTCCGAACTCATCAAGATGGAACTCCGATAGCTAACCGCTTAGAGCCAGGTAAACGTCCGCGTTCCTCTATGGCTCCAACGATCATGCTCAAAGACGATAAACCTTATATGGCCATTGGTTCGCCGGGAGGCAGCCGCATTATTGGTTACGTCGCTCAAACCATTATTGCTCATACTCAATGGGATATGGATATCCAGCAAGCTATCAATCAGCCAAGACTACTCAACCGCTTTGGCACATTGGATATAGAGCAAGGTACTGCGGCCACCCGCTTACAACCAGAGTTAGAAAAGATTGGCTTTACTACAGAAATTCGTGATCTGAATTCTGGTTTACACGCCATTCGAATCACCTCAGATGGCCTGGAAGGTGCAGCCGATCCACGCCGAGAAGGAATCGCGATCGGCAACTAGGCGTCTTTGGCCCACCCCTTTGTGCGAGATCTCGCACAAAGGGTTAGGTAAAACACGCTTTTTTAGTAGAAAAAGCACCCTACAAAATGCATAAGACATTGAATAATAAGAAAAGTGCTATTTAAAGCTGCATTAAAACCATAAAAATGTGAATTTCCACCATTGCCGAGAGGCATGAAAAACGTAATATTAAACCTGTCGGAAGGATGCTGACACGGAACAGGAATTACCAAGGATTTGGTAGACTTCAGGATGAAGAAACGGTTATTCAGGATGAATAGTCGGGCATGGAATGCAAAACTGGACATTGAACGGAATCAATAGTGACTAGGATGGTTGCTACTAAGGACGGGAAATGGACACCTCTGGACGAGGCAGGGATTGAACATCAGGATGATGTCAGGGACACCGCTCAGGGAACAAGTGATGAGAGCTAACGAGGATTGTTAGCAGACCAGGATAAGGTCAAGGACACCGCTAGGAAGGCGACGAAAGGAATAAGCTGAAGGAATCAGCACACTATCATGGATTTGATGCATGGAGCACTTTTAGTAGCTGGATTGCTGCGAGTAAGACTATAACCCCGACGGGCGCAAGCCCTCGGGGTTTTTCTTTTTAAAAGCGCCAGAAATAACAAGAGCCACCGAAGCAGCTCTTATATTCACTTTTTCTTGTAGGCCTTACAGCTTCTCAAGTCTTGCGTAAGCGGTCACTAACCATTTAATCCCTTCACCATTAAAGGCAATTTGCACGCGGCTTTGTGGGCCACTACCTTCAAAGTTGATAATGGTCCCTTCGCCAAACTTAGGGTGCATCACGCGTGAGCCTAACGCAAAACCGGTCTCGTTAAAGTTCTCTTTTACCGTGGTTTGGCTAAAGCGACCACTACTTGCCGGGCGGCTGACTTGAGCTTTCATGCGTACTTCATCCAGACAACCTTCCGGCAGTTCGCGAATAAAACGTGATGGTTTGTGATACTTATCCTGACCATACAAACGACGCATTTCTGCATAAGTGATGTAGAGTTTTTGCATCGCACGCGTCATACCGACATAACAAAGGCGACGTTCTTCTTCTAAACGCCCGGCTTCTTCAGCAGACATCTGGCTTGGGAACATGCCTTCTTCGACACCCACCATGAACACTAATGGGAACTCCAGACCTTTTGCACTGTGCAGAGTCATCAATTGAACCGCATCTTCGAACTCGTCTGCCTGACCTTCACCCGCTTCCAGAGCCGCGTGAGTCAGGAATGCGGTAAGCAGAGACATTTCTTCTGCTTCTTCAGGTTTCTCAAACTGACGCGTTGCGGTGACCAGTTCTTCCAAGTTCTCAATACGCGCTTTGGACTTCTCGCCCTTCTCTTGCTCATACATTGCAAACAAGCCGGAATACTTGATCACATGGTCAGTTTGCTCGTGTAGAGGCTTCTCTAGCGTATCGTCTTCCAGCGCGGTAACGAGCTCGATAAAACGGCTTAATGCGCCCGCAGCACGACCAGCAAGTACCTGCTCATCCAGCATCGCAATACTGGCTTCCCACATAGTGCAACCACGATCACGAGCCGCACGACGAATCGTCTCAAGTGTTTTATCACCTAAACCACGCGTTGGTGTATTCACCACACGCTCAAACGCCGCATCATCATTACGGTTGGCAATCAGACGCAGGTAGCTCAGGGCGTCTTTGATTTCCTGACGTTCGAAGAATCGCATACCACCATAAATACGGTATGGAAGACCCGCTTGAATTAACGCTTCTTCCAGTACACGAGACTGGGCGTTATTACGGTAGAGCATTGCGGCATCATTAAGGACACCGCCCTTGTCTTGCCACTCTTTAATTTTGGTTACGGCAAAACGGGCTTCGTCCAACTCGTTGTAAGCACTGTAGACCGAGATTGGCTCACCAACGACACCATCGGTCCAAAGCTCTTTACCCATACGCTCAGTATTATTCGCAATAAGCGTGTTCGATGCTTCCAGAATCGTTTTGGTCGAGCGGTAGTTTTGCTCCAGACGAATCGTGCTAACACTTGGGAACTCAAGAGTAAATTTCTCAATGTTCTCCACTTTCGCACCACGCCAGCCATAAATGGACTGGTCATCATCACCCACAATCATCACATGACACTCAGGCCCTGCCATCATACGCAGCCAAGCGTATTGGATGTTGTTGGTATCCTGAAATTCGTCGACCAGAATATGTTTAAAGCGCGCTTGGTAATGCTCGCGGACAAACTTGTTATCGCGCAGTAGCTCATGAGCGCGAAGCAAAATTTCCGCAAAGTCGACCAGACCAGCGCGATCACACGCTTCCTGATAAGCGGTATACAACTGCAAGTAAGTTTTGGTGACCGGATCGTGGTACGCATCGATGTGCGCCGGGCGAAGACCTTCATCTTTTTTGCCGTTAATCCACCAAGCAACCTGGCGCGCAGGCCACTGCTTTTCATCCAGATTTTGTGCTTTGATCAGGCGTTTAAGTAGTCGCTGTTGATCGTCGCTATCGATGATTTGAAAATCTTCCGGTAGCTTGGCATCAAGATAGTGCGCGCGCAGAATACGATGACAAATGCCATGGAAAGTACCATTCCACATGCCAGATGCGCTGCCCATCATTAACTCTTCAATACGGCCACGCATTTCCGCTGCCGCTTTGTTAGTAAAAGTTACTGACATAATTGAAAACGGAGAAGCTTGTTCTACAGACATCAGCCAGGCGATTCGGTGAACAAGAACACGAGTCTTACCACTCCCTGCACCAGCAAGGACGAGCAAGTTTTCTAGAGGTGCTGCAACGGCTTCACGCTGTTTATCGTTCAAACCGTCGAGTAATAGAGATGGATCCATCATGATGAGCTACTGGTTATTTATACATAAAAACCGATTATAACCTAAACAGCTGGGCGCTGTTTAGACAAAACTTGAGAAAAAACTTGCTGTTTTTTTCCTCACCTCTTCAGTCGCTTATATCAAAAGAGCAACCAAAATAGAGACTAATGGCAAATTTCACTGAAAGTTTTTACCTCTCCTTCCTATCTCATAAATTAAGCAAGTGGACAAATACTGAACAACATGGTGTCGCTTCTTCTTGCGAAATGGAAGTAAAGGAAACTACTCAGAGGAAATTATTATGAAAAATTCGAATCTTGCTATTACCGCTGCCGTTACGGGTCTAATCGCGCTAGGCGGCACAATGCTGACTGCAACGTCTGCCATCGCAGCTGAACAAGAAAAGTGTTATGGCGTAGCCAAGGCAGGTAAGAACGACTGTGCAACCAAAAACAGCTCTTGTGCCGGCACCTCTAAACAAGACAGTCAAAAAGATGCCTTCGTGGTTGTGCCAAAAGGTTTATGTGACAAATTGGCGGGCGGTAGCACTTCTTCATCTTAATTGTCCCATGATGCTCGTCAGGGTGTGTGAAGGCTCGATCCACACGCCCTTTTTCTCCAGAACTCGTTGGAAAAGGAGTTTCACGTGAAACATCAAGCTTTGCAAAACCTCGTTGGGGTTGGATTACGCATGCCTCACCTAGATTATTTCAGTCGCAACCCGTCGGACTTGTCGTGGCTAGAGGTTCACAGCGAGAACTACTTTCAACCTAACTCGGCCGAAAGAATTCAGCTGCAAGAGCTTCGTAACCATTATCAAATTAGCTGCCATGGTGTTGGCTTGTCACTGGGTTCGGTAGCACGAGTCAGTCAGGAGCATCTCGCCCAGCTTAAAAGCCTTATCGATGTGATTGATCCGATGCTTGTTTCTGACCACTTAAGCTGGAGTGAGCATGGAGGTCACTACTTTAACGACTTGCTACCCTTGCCATATACCGAAGAAGCTCTGAACGTGTTCACGCGAAACGTACAAGAAGTACAGGACTATCTGCAACGTGAAATCTTAATCGAGAACCCATCAAGTTATGTGCAATTTCAGCATTCCACCATTAGTGAGTGGGAGTTTTTAGCTGAAGTTCAGAAACGTACAGACTGCCGATTATTACTCGATCTAAACAATGTCTACGTTTCGGCATTCAATCATGGTTTTGATTGCGACACTTATTTAGCAGGAATCCCTGCTGACAAAGTCGATGAAATTCACCTCGCCGGGTTTACTATCAAAAAATTGGAAAAAGGTGAGATTTGGATTGATACCCATAGTCGCCCTGTCAGCGAAGAAGTATGGCAACTCTATCGCCGTTGGATCAAAAAGAATGGCCCTCGACAAACTTTAATTGAGTGGGATCTTGATATTCCCGCACCTGAAGTGTTGCTAGCAGAAGCCGATAAAGCCAACCGTGTTCTTTCAGAATACCAAACCTACTCCGCTTTAGAATCTGCGAGGAAAGCATCATGAACCTTGCTACCTTACAAAACCAGTTCGCTAAAGCACTTCACTATCAAACATCGGGAGAAGACTGCGGTATCACCGCTGATCAATTCAGCGCAGATGAACTCATACAGATTTATCGCAACAACTTCATCATCAGCTTAAGTGAAGTTTTGTCGGCAACTTACCCTATGGTTGAAGCATTAGTGGGTGAAGCGTGTTTTACACAAATAGCTAGGCAACATGTGCTGAGCCATCCATTGACCGAAGGTCACGTTACTCACTATGGCAAAGGCTTTCATAAAACCATTAAGCAGTTTGACCAAGTCATGTCGCATGCGCCCTATTGCGCCGAAGTCGCCCGATTTGAATGGTGTCTCGATATGACAAGACAAACTCACTGCAACGCAAGAACGACAGAGAATCTGATTCCCCTGGCCGACCTTGCTCATGTAAATGAATCACAACAGCCCAATTTAGTCTTCCACCTGAGAGCTGGCTGCTCAGGCTTTGATTCCAATTGTGCCGTGTTTGATTTGTTCCATGCGATTCAAAGCCAACAACTTGAACAACTCAATATCAATAACCCCCAGCAAGGAGTGATGGCGTATCAACGCGACCAAGTCGTCTGTTATAAGCTGACTCCTCAGGCGTTTCGCGTGCTATGTGCTCTAGAAAACAAACTTTCGTTGAGTGAAATGCCAAAAGTAATGCTAGAAGAGCTTAACCACATCACCGCTCTTGGCCTTATTGACGGCTTTACCATAAAAGAGATGTAAGGAGTCCACGATGACAGAAAATGTAAAAGACTTGGTTGGACGATATGACCAGTTGATTCATACCCTACAAGCTGCTTGTGTGCCTTTGCTGCTGCTTTTCTGCCGTTTATGGGTCGCTTGGGTGTTTCTGAATTCAGGCTTAGTCAAAATCACCTCCTGGGATAGCACACTTTACTTATTCGAGCTGGAATATCAGGTGCCGTTATTACCTTGGGAGTTAGCTGCTTATCTAGGGACGGCAGCTGAGTTAACGCTGCCGCTGTTCATCGCTCTGGGTTTTATGACTCGCCCAATGGCTGCGATTTTATTTCTCTTTAATATTGTCGCCGTAGTGTCCTATCCGTTACTTTGGGAAAAAGGGTTCTACGATCACCAGCTTTGGGGGCTGATGATTTTGATGCTCATCGTATGGGGTGCAGGTCCGCTTTCTCTGGATCAGGCTTTGAAAAATAAACTGATGAAATAAAAAATCCCCGCAGTAGCGGGGATTTTTTATTGTTTGTTTAGGTAAGCTAACAACTCATCAGCAGAGATACCCTTCTGAGCAATATCTTTCGCTAATAGCTCTACTTGCTCACCTTTACGTGACTCAATCACTTGCTGGAATTGGTACACAATATCACGCAGGATTGGCAGTGGTACTTGTTTTGCCGCACTACGAATGCGCTCGGAGCTTTGATTACCCAGCTCATTAAGCAACTTACCAAACATCACCTTTTCTGGTGATTCTTCCATTTGCTCTAAAATACGAGCCATTTCATACGTAGTTAACGACATTACTTTTTGAATTCCATTATGGTGTCAGGAAAAGTGTGAACGACAAATATACACTCGATCCTCATATTGGAAAATACTAAATTACACAGTTTTACGCTTTCGCGAAGCTTGAATGCCAATTCTTACCTGCTTTGGTAAACAATATGACAAGTGCAGGTAGCATTATCCACATTTGAAGTGCAATTAGTGTTTGCGGATCTAATGATAAACGCTGCAGCGTACCAACCAATAAACCAGAGCCACTCATTTGGAACAATCCAAGTAACGCTGCCGCCGTACCCGCTTTATCACCGAACGGTTCTAGCGCCTTACCCGCCGCTCCGCCAAGAATGAGAGCGAAACCGATCGAAGACATAAAGATTGGCAGCATAAAAGAGAACGCGGTGTTCTGACCATTCATCAGCATCATAACCACACCAGCCAGACCTAAGGTCGAAATACCCACAACCAGCGTGTTATGCGTACCAAAACGATCCATAAACTTAGGTGCGAGCATACACGCAGCGATGTTGATTACTGCGTTCACGCCAAACCAGAACGTAAACTCGTTCATCGATAGACCCATTCCGGTCATTAGTACTGACGGCGCAGAAGTCACATAGGCAAGGATTACCGCCATTGCCATCAAACACAGCGATGCGTGGAAAATGAAAGACGGCGTACTGAGCACAGCCCAGTAACGACTGAGTTTGAATACCGCTTGTTTTTCTGTCGCAGGATTGGTTTCCTTCATCATAAAGAACATCAACGCACCAGAAACCACCGCGAAACCAGCCATAAAACTGAAATTCGCACGCCAGTCAAATTGCTGCGTCAACCAGCTACCCAGGATAGGAGCCAAAGCTGGGATAAAGCAGATAGCACCATTAAGGTAGCTAATCATCTTGCCACTTTTTTCCGGGCCAAAGATATCGCGAACTGTTGCAAAGGCTGCCACTGATGTCGCACATGCGCCTAAGCCTTGTAGCAGTCGGGACATCAACATCCACTCAATATTTTGAGCACTCCACGCCAATAAAGCACTCATTGCGTAAATGGTGATACCACCCAATGCAACAGTTCGACGTCCGAGCTTGTCTGCTAGCGGGCCGGCAAAAAGCTGACCGACACCCATAGCAAACAAAAACCAAGTGATCGTGTCTTGTGCTAGCGCATTATCTACCTGAAACGTGGAAGCGATAAGAGGTAAAGCAGGAAGATAAATATCTATCGCAAGCGGGCTAAAAAGTACCAAAAGGGTCAATAACGCCATCTGCATTTTACTGTTAGAACTATGGCTAGACACACTACACTCCAAATTGAACAAGAACTATTTGTGAAGCTTAATCATCTGATGATATGAATGGAAATGATGTATACTCATGACCATTATTCCTTTAAGGAAAATCATAATGAATATAGAGAAATTGGCACGTATTGATCTGAATCTGCTGGTTTGTTTTAAAGTTCTGATGGAAGAGCTCAACGTGACCCGAGCCGCGCATCGACTTTGCCTTAGCCAGTCAGCGGTGAGTAAATCACTCGCCAAACTGCGAACTCAGTTTGACGACCCTTTGTTTACTCGTAATTCGCATGGACTGACACCCACGCCTCGTTCTCTATTCCTAAAACCGAAACTCGATCTGTTGATTAACCAGCTGGAAGTACTAACGCAGCCTGAAGAGTTTTCTCCACAAAGCAGTGAGTACCGCTTTCAAATCGCAGCGGTGGAAAGCGTCTACCCTTTAATATTGCCTCATTTTTTACCCGCAATCTTTCAGCAGGCACCCGGCGTGACCATCAGCACCCATCCGTGGTCGGATAACACGTTTAAAATGCTACAACGCGGAGAATTGGATTTGGGTTTGACCGGGAAAGACATCGACATTAACGATGCCAAACTTACCCTACTTCCACCGGATGATATTTGTGAGCAGGAAATCTATCGCGATCACCAAATGTGTATTATCCGTAAGAACCACCCCGCACTAAACAAAAATTGGAACCTTGAGGCTTACCTATCTCTGCGCCATGTTCAGGTGCGTTGCGACGGTAATGATCGCTGGCTATTGGATTATCGCCTCGCCGATATTGGCGCAGAACGGGACATCGCGGTCACAGTTCCAGATTTCAATAGTGCCGCAAGTTTGTGTTCTTATACCGATTTTATCTTCACAGCACCCAGTCACTTTGTTCAGCTGGCAGCTAAGCAACTCGACTTAGCCGTTCTGCCATTGCCACTCGAATTTCCGCCAATGGCATATACTTTGTTCTGGCATAGAGACAGAGAAAACGACCCGGCACTGAACTGGTTACGCACGATGATCACGCAAAAAACCGATCACCTTAGATAAAAACTCGGACTCAATTTGCGCTTAACGGTTAAAATGAGTAGCTTAACAGTCGATAGTCCTTTTTGGCTCATCTAGGCCTGTTGTACCCAGGATTAAACTTAAGAATGTTTAATTCGATACTGCACTAAGCAGAAGGAAGCAGCTCCCAAATTGAGCATGAAGGAGCCGTAATTGAAGGAATAACACAGATGCATAACGATACTCAAAGCCGCGTGAACGCGATTCGCGAATGGCTTGCTCAACATAATATTGATGCCCTACTCATCCCACACGAAGACGAGTATTTGGGTGAATACGTTCCGGCTCATAACGAACGCCTACATTGGCTAACCGGATTTACTGGTTCAGCCGGAGCAGCCGTCATTACGAAAGATAAAGCAGCTATGTTTGTTGATGGCCGCTATACCGTTCAAGTCACCAAACAAGTGCCTGCAGAACTATTTGAATACCGCCACCTGATTGAAGAGCCAGCGCTTGATTGGATCAAAGACAATCTTGCAGCGGGAGCATCAGTAGCGATTGACCCACGTATGCATAGCTCCGCATGGCTAGATAAGGCGCAGGCGAAACTGGCTGGTAAGTTTGAGCTTAACATGCTAACCAGTAATCCGATTGATGAATTGTGGCATGATCGCCCAGCTCCAGTGGTTTCTGATGTTCGCCTGATGCCAACGGAAGCGGTTGGTCAATCTAGCGAAAGTAAACGTCAGGAGATCGCTCAGCTAATCAAAAATGCTGGCGCTGACAGTGCAGTCATCACCGCGCTTGATTCTATCTGCTGGCTATTGAACGTTCGAGGCTTAGATGTATCTCGCCTACCCGTACTTCTGTCCCATGCTATTCTTCATGCGGATTCCACCGTGGAATACTTCCTTGACCCAGCTCGACTGCCAGATGAATTTGAAGCACACGTAGGTACAGGTGTCACCGTGCATCATCCTGAAGCACTTCAGTCTCGTCTTGAAGCGATGACGGGCAAAAAGGTATTAGTCGATCCAGCGATCAGCAATGCATGGTTTAAGCTGGTTCTACAGAATTCCGGCGCATCGATTATCGCGGCGGCAGATCCATGTCTGATGCCGAAAGCAGCGAAGAACGCGGTTGAAATTGCGGGTATGAAAGCGTGTCACGTACGCGACGGCGTTGCGATGAGTAAGTTTCTATGTTGGTTAGATGCAGAAGTAGCGGCTGGCAATCTTCATGATGAAGCAACACTCGCAGACACATTAGAAGCATTCCGTAAAGAAGACCCAACATTGATGGACCTAAGCTTCGATACGATCTCAGCAGCCGGTGGTAACGCCGCAATGTGTCACTACAACCACGAGAACCAACCAGTTCCAGGTAAGCTAGAAATGAATACGCTTTATCTGGTTGACTCTGGCGGTCAGTACTTAGATGGCACAACCGACATCACGCGTACCATTGCGATTGGCCAACCATCAGCGGAAATGATCAAGCAATTCACTCTGGCGTTAAAAGGCCATATTGGTGTTGCTCGTGCGCGTTTCCCGAAAGGGACTTGTGGCTACCAGATCGATACATTGGCTCGCCAACACCTATGGGCAGAAGGTTACGATTACGACCACGGTACTGGCCATGGTGTCGGTCACTTCCTGAGTGTACATGAAGGTCCTGCAAGCATTTCTAAAAGACAAATCAATGTACCGCTAACAGAAGGTATGGTGCTATCCAATGAGCCAGGTTATTACCGTGCTGACGCATTCGGTATCCGTATCGAAAACTTAGAGCTCGTGGTGGAAACACAAACTAACGGTGACTTCCCTGTTCTGTCATTTGAGTCACTGACTCGTTGCCCAATTGACAAACGTAACATCAACGTGGATATGCTGTCTCGTCCAGAACTGGCTTGGTTAAATGATTACCACCAAAAAGTCTGGGCGCAAATCAGCCCTCTTGTCGAAGGTGATGTAAAAGACTGGCTACGCGAAGCTACTCTGCCTTTGGCACATTCGTAATAAATACGCTCAAACTTCTCTATGATGCAAAATCAAAAGGCTCTCCAAATGGAGAGCCTTTTTTAAAGGTCGTCAGATAAAGTTCAATGCTTCGTTTTATTATCATCTAGCCACTCACGATGTTTCACGTGAAACACTTACCATCTGGCACACCTAAATTATCCTGAATAAACAGAGTGCCAGTCTCGCCATACTGGATCGAAACCTTTTGCTCTGATCATATCTTCTACTGAAGCTGCACTTCTTTCATCGCTGATTTCGAACTGTTCGAGTTCTACTTCTTCTGTCGCATAACCACCAGGCTGAGTTTTAGAAGCCGCGGACATACTAGTAATCCCAAGAGGCAAAACATTATCACGGAACTTTGGTGATTCACGTGTCGACAACGAAAGCTCTACTTCGGGGTTAAACAGTCGGTATGCACAAATCAGTTGGACTAACTGTTTATCTGTCATCACTGATTTTGGTTGCAAGCCACTGGTCGGCGCATTGCCTGCACAGGGACGGAGTCGAGGGAACGAAATTGAGTAACGTGATTGCCAATAAGTACGCTCAAGGTAATCAAGATGAGCCGCAGCAAAAAAACAATCCGTTCGCCACTCTTCTAACCCGATAAGCGCGCCAATACCTATTTTGTCGATTCCCGCCCTAGCTAACCGATCTGGTGTTTCTAAGCGGTATCGGAAGTCCATTTTGTTTCCGCGCAGGTGATGCTCCGCGTAGGTCGATGGATGATACGTTTCTTGATAAACCATCACGGCATCCAAACCCAGCGATTTAAGCTCGGCATATTCATCTTGATCCAGCGGCTGTACTTCCATCGCCAAATAGTTAAAGCGCTGTTTTATCATCGGCACCATTTCGCGAAAGTACTTCATTCCTACTTTGGTTTCATGCTCGCCGGTTACCAGCAAGACACTGTCGAATTTCATTCGCTTGATAGCTTCAATTTCCGCCGCCACTTCTTCTTTGTTTAGCGTTCTACGCTTAATGCGATTTTCCATAGAGAAACCACAATAAGTGCAGGCATTGGCACAAAGGTTAGAAAGGTACAATGGAATATAAAGCGACATGGTATTGCCGAAGCGCTTACGTGTCAGAGAATAAGAAAGCTTCGCCATCTGCTCAAGATACGGTTCTGCAGCGGGAGAAATGAGCGCTTTGAAATCTTCCAAATCTCGCTTGGGTTTTGCCAGCGCCCTTTCCACATCCTTGGCCGTTTTGGCGTATATCGACATGGAAATATCATCCCAGTTGAACTGCTTAAAGTGGTCATAAAAGCTCATGTTAAGACCTCTCTTTTACAGATCATCAAGAAAAGCCGTTAGCGGGCTTGAAGCAACTGCATGAGAAACCTGCCCTGCAAGACCTGCTTCATAAGCCATCCGACCCGACTCTACTGCCATCTTAAATGCTTTTGCCATAGCAACTGGATCGCTTGCTGCGGCGATCGCTGTATTGACGAGTACTGCATCCGCACCCATTTCCATCGCACGTGCAGCATGTGAAGGTGCACCAATTCCAGCATCAACCACGACAGGCACATTTGCCTGATCGATAATGATTTCTAGAAAGTCATGAGAAACAATGCCCTTGTTCGAACCGATCGGTGCACCTAACGGCATAACAGCTGCACAGCCAACTTCTTCTAGTCGTTTACACAACACAGGGTCGGCATGGCAATATGGCAAAACAATAAAGCCTTCTCGAACCAGTTGTTCTGCAGCAGCTAAAGTTTCAATCGGATCAGGCATTAAATATTTCGGGTCAGGGTGAATCTCGAGTTTGACCCAATTGGTTCCTAACGCTTCGCGCGCGAGCTGAGCGGCAAAAACTGCATCTTTAGCATTTTTGGCACCCGAAGTGTTCGGTAACAAATTAACGCCAGCATGAATCAAAGGCTGCAAAATATCATCTTGCTGATCATTTACGTCTACACGCTTAAGTGCCATCGTTGCCAGTTGAGAGCCTGAAACCTGAATTGCTTCAGCCATAAGAGCGCTATTGGAAAACTTGCCCGTTCCCGTGAACAAGCGAGATTGAAATTCTTTATCACCAATTTTCAGCATCGACATTATCCCCCTGCGATGGCTTGAAACAGAGAGATACTATCTCCCTCTGACAGTACCGTGCTTGCCCATTCGCTACGCGGTACAACTTGATTATTTATGGCAAAAACACAGCCTACCTCCGGTAGAGAAAACTGTGTGATGATTTGCTGTAAGTTAGCGTTTAACGCGACCTGCTGAGGTTGGTCATTAATAGTGATGATGACCAACTTATCTTTTCCACATGTGGCGTCGTTCAATTCAGTTATCGAATGATTTGGTGGTGTCATTTGTGACTCCTCTCCTAACTCAGTGCTGTGGCTCGTTCGCGTTTCTACAAACCTGGCATTCTTGGTCTTTGTTGATCACCATGGTTTGCCAAGTCATACGTGCACCATCAAACAGGTGCAAGTGACCACTAGCCACATGAAACTTACCTGTCGCCAGCTTTTGAATAGCAGCCAAGGCCTGGTAGTTTCCTAATGTTCCAACCACAGGACCGACAACCCCCATTTCGCCGCACTTCATGCCTTGCTTCAACTCATCAAATGGATACAGGCAACGGTAACACCCCGAACTCTGTTGTTCCTCTGAGTAATCAAACACAGCAAACTGACCCTGCCAACCAATAGCAGCCGCAGATATCAAAGGCGTATTTTGCTGAAAACAGACTTGATTAATCAGCTGCCGAGTTGGCATGTTGTCACTACAGTCGAGCACAACATCGGCAAGCATCACTTCCAATTGCAGCTGAGATTTATCGAGACGTTTCGGAATAGTTCTAACTTGAACCAGTGAATTGAGGGCACCTAACTGTTGAGCAGTAGCTTCAGTTTTCATCCGGTTGATATCATGCTCTCGATAAACAACCTGTCGTTGTAAGTTGCTACTATCGACATGGTCATCATCAACAACAACCAACTTACCCACTCCAGCGGCTGACAAATACAACCCCGCGGCGCTTCCTAGTCCGCCACACCCAATAACCAAAACGTGAGATTGGCTGAGTTTAGCTTGTCCTGATTCACCGATTTCAGGTAACGCAATTTGACGCTGATAGCGAATGAATTCTTTATCAGTAAGCACTTTCATTCTCCACTACCTGCAATGGCTGAGCGCTACCCATCAATTGATTGAAAAACTCAATCACCGATTTTGGCGACTCAGACAACGTTATGGCTCTCACCACAGCTAGACTGGATACACCGCATCGCCAAACAAGCTCTGCATTTGATTGATCAATACCGCCAATAGCGACAGTTGGATAGCCAACTTGCTTTCCATATGGAATGCTGTCTATCAGCTTTTGATACAAAGCTAAACGAATCAAACCTTGTGGCTTTGATGGCATTTGCTTAGTCGTGGTCGGAAAGATATGACCTAGCGCGATATAGCTTGGATTGATTTGGACAATTCGCAGCAGCTCATAGTAACCATGCGTTGACAGTCCTAAATGAATCCCCGCTTCACTCAACTGAATCAAGTTAGATTCTTCGATATCTTCCTGACCAAGGTGCACACCAAACGCGCCGTGCTGAATAGCAAGCTGCCAATAGTCATTAATAAAGACCTGCGCATCATATTGACGTCCCAGTTCAATAGCGCGAATAATCTGTTCTTCGAGATCAGACTGGTCAGGATTTTTGATACGCAGCTGGATGGTCTTAATACCCAACGGCAGAAGCCGCTCTATCCAACTGACGTCATCAACAACGGGATAAAGCCCTAAGCTCTCTTTATCAAGGCAGGGAAAACTGACCGCCTCGCTTTGCGATGACCAACCAACTGGAATACCCAAGCGAGCGTCTTCTAGAATCGGAGTTGGAAAATCAGTAAAGTGAGATGCCCACTCGTGAAGCGTGCATGTTTCACCGTTAAACAGTGTTTCACGTGAAACATTCGTCATTGCACGAGCTAATGTCAAAGCGTCTTCAATTGGAAATTCGAGAGCCAACAGCGTCACTGTCCAAGCTAAGTGATGCTCTGCTTGGAAGGTGTTTGATGCTGACAAATTCGCTGACAACGCTCTTACTTCATCAGTAATTGGATGACGCCAGATATCTAACAGAGCGGTGTTGTCATCGCTGTTTGGCGTTGGAGAAGTATCCGCAATACCAATAAAAATAGACGAGGAACTTTGCTGACTCGTTTCCTTCAAAGGTAAATTCGATTGGTAATAAAGCGTAAAATCACCAGTTAAAGCTTCATCGAATCCATCAACTAGATCCGTGCCTACGCTCAGTGTTTTATTTGGGTCGAGAACAAGCTGAATTAGATGAGTTGGGCTAATGCCCAACTCAAATTTTTCAGTACTAAAACCCTGTTCTTTCGCCAATAATAAACTTTGCTGAACGAAACCCGTTAGCTCTATTAATGGTGACGGAATAAGGATTTTAGTCATTACTCATCCACCTCAGCGTGTACAGCTGGGTGATAAAGTTCTGACCCTGTGGCACGAAACTCTTCTGACTTTTGACGCATGCCTTCTAACGGATCATCCAGCATTTTGATAGAAATCGCCTGATCAGCAGCAACTTGCTCAGTGTCTTTCGCGTATTCTCTTACTTCCTGAGAAATCTTCATCGAACAGAATTTAGGACCACACATTGAACAGAAGTGAGCCACTTTCCCAGACTCTTGCGGCAATGTTTCGTCATGGAAAGAACGCGCGGTATCAGGGTCCAATGACAAGTTAAATTGGTCTTCCCAACGGAATTCAAAACGTGCTTTAGATAGCGCATTATCACGGACCTGTGCACCTGGATGCCCTTTGGCCAAGTCAGCAGCATGAGCAGCCAGCTTGTAGGTGATCATGCCGGTCTTTACGTCTTCCTTGTTCGGTAGCCCCAAGTGTTCCTTAGGTGTGACATAACACAACATTGCACAGCCATACCAACCAATCATCGCCGCACCAATACCGGAAGTAATGTGGTCGTAGCCCGGGGCAATATCAGTAGTTAGCGGGCCTAAGGTGTAGAACGGTGCTTCATGACAATGCTCCAGTTGCTGATCCATGTTCTCTTTGATCATGTGCATTGGGATATGTCCTGGGCCTTCGATGATCACCTGTACGTCATACTCCCAGGCAATCTTAGTCAACTCACCAAGGGTTCTTAATTCAGCAAACTGTGCTTCGTCATTAGCGTCTGCGACTGAACCAGGACGTAGGCCATCACCCAACGAAAGTGCAACATCATACTTCGCACAGATTTCACAGATTTCGCGGAAGTGAGTGTAAAGGAAGCTCTCCTGATGATGCGCTAAACACCATTTAGCAATGATGGAGCCACCGCGAGAAACGATGCCAGTAACACGTTTAGCCGTCATCGGAACATAACGGAGTAACAAACCTGCGTGAATGGTAAAGTAATCCACACCTTGCTCTGCCTGCTCGATTAAGGTGTCACGCATCACTTCCCAGTTTAGGTTTTCCGCAATACCATTTACTTTTTCTAGCGCCTGATACATTGGAACTGTACCAATTGGCACCGGACTATTACGTAAAATCCATTCACGGGTTTCGTGGATGTTGCGCCCGGTAGAGAGATCCATAACGGTATCCCCACCCCAACGCGTGGCCCATACGAGTTTTTCTACTTCTTCTTCGATTGAAGATGTCACCGACGAGTTACCAATGTTCGCATTCACTTTGACTAAGAAGTTACGCCCGATAATCATTGGTTCTGATTCTGGGTGGTTGATATTTGATGGAATGATGGCACGACCTTCTGCCACTTCTTTGCGGACAAACTCAGCAGTAATGTCTTTTGGTAGATTGGCTCCAAAGTTTTGACCTGGGTGCTGCTGGTTTAGCACTTCATCACGATACTTAGCGCGCCCCATGTTTTCACGTAGAGCGATGAACTCCATTTCAGGCGTAATAATCCCTTTACGTGCGTAGTGAAGCTGAGTAACACAGTGCCCTTCTTTAGCACGTCGAATATGAGGCAGATTGCCGTAACGCAGCTCGTCCAACGTTTCATCTTCCAAACGCTCTTTTGCGTAAACAGAGCTGACATCTTGAAGAACTTCAGTGTCGTTTCGTTCTTCAATCCAGCCCTCTCTAAGCTTCGGTAAGCCATTGTAAAGGTCGATAGAGTGATTTGGGTCGGTGTATACACCAGAGGTGTCATAAACACGTACTGATTCGTTTGGCTCGAAAACAGGAGCCTCTTTGGTACCACCGATAAGGCTGTCAGCTAAAGAGATCTCACGCATCGGGACGCGGATATCCGGGCGTGAACCTTCTACATAGACTTTGTTTGAATTTGGGTACGGCTGTACCGAGAGAGTTTCAATAAACTGTTTTGCTTCCAGTCTCGCTTGCTTGCGATTCGACATAGCATTTTTCCTTGCTTGTTATTTTTAATAAAAAGTATTGGGATAAAAATGCTTGGCGGATAGATGCGACAAGAGGGGTCGAATAAAGAACTGACAGAGCTCTAAAACAACATTCGACGTTTTGATAGGTTAGCCAGATTAGATCTGGTGTAGGTATCTTCTCCTGTTCCCTTCGCTGGTACTAACCAGATCAGGTTCAACGGATCCCGAATTAACGGTCTCAGCCTTATGGCACTCCGACAAGTAAATCGATTATAGAGAAAGGAAATTAGTTAACCAAGTATAAAAGTCGTATTTTTAATCAATTTTATGTATCTCAAGTACCAAAAGGTGACATATGACTGGATTTAAATAGAGACAGGTTTGAATTAACTACAAGGCAGGAAAAGACCCAGGAGAGCAGAAACTCACCTGGGATGATTTGAAAATTACTTAGGTATAATCAACCAATGGTACGCGAACCATGCTGCAGAAATGCTTAACAGCACATTTAGTAGCACGTTAAATCCCATTTTTAAAAATGCGCCTTGTTGCATCAGTAACACGTTATCCATGGAGAAAGTAGAAAACGTAGTTAATGCGCCAAGAAAACCTAACCCAATAATTTGGCGCCATGGATATGGAGCTAACCACTCATTTTCTACCGCGGCAATAAGCAGCCCCATAATAAATGAACCGGCGATGTTAACGGTTAGCGTACCGTATGGGAAAGAGCGACCAAAAAGTGTCACACAATATTCAGATACTAGATAACGTGAACAAGCTCCTATCGCTCCACCGATTGCGATAAGCCCTAAAATTGCGAATTGTCCCATGGCCCCTCCAAATATAATTTCAACTATTGTACTTATTTATTAGGCTCAATTGGGACAAAACGAGTGAAAATAATGTTCTCAAAATACGCAACTTAGGCTTCAACAATTTGCATTTATAAAAAAGTTACAGGAGTCACTTTATGCAACTTCAATAAAACCCATCAATCCGGTTTTCATGTGTTCTATCACATGACAGTGATACATCCACTGACCAGGGTTATCTGCGACAAAAGCAGCTTTTGCTGATCCATTTTTACCTAATAAAACCGTGTCGGTATGAAATGGTTTTTCGACGGGCTTTCCATCAAGCTCCAATACGGTAAACGTATGACCGTGCAAGTGAATCGGATGATGGTATTGAGTGACATTACGTAAATTAAAAATGTAAGTTTTACCCAACTCCAATTTTGCGAGGGGCTCTGGAATACTTTCAGCACTCATGCCCTCCCAAGCCCTTTTATTCGTTAACCAAAATTTAGGTACCGCTTGTCCCGAGCTATCTGCAGGTGTGACCGCACCTTCCCACTCAAACACGAAGTCAATCAATTCAGCATTATCTAAATCAACAGCGGGAACAGGATTTAATGGTAAAGCGGGAATACTTTGGTTTTCAGCCAAGCTAGATTCCTGGCATTTAAAATCACATAGTGGGAATGGAAACTTTCCTTTCATCTGACGAACACTTACAAGGTTACCCGCAGGAGGAGCAATGAAGGCGACATCAAGCCGCATACCCGGACCAATCTTATGCTGAGTTAGCTTATAAGGCGTTTTAATCGGATTTCCGTCAATAGCAACGACCCAGGCATCAACCCCTTCGACAGCGATTGGGTACGTAATGGTGTTATCTACATTAGCTATGCGCAACCGTACTGTTGCGTTTTCCTTAAGGCTATAGGTTGGATTATGTTGACCATTAACTGTCCCCCACTCACCTGGAGTACCCATACGCGCACTATAGCGAGGGATCATTAAATCTTTCCACTGACCAGTTTTATTCAGGTGCCAGTGTTTAAGTGCCAGCTCGTGCTCTTCATCAAACTCAACGGGTTGTGCTTCTTCCACCACAATCAGGCCAACAAGCCCCATTCCTAACTGCTTTACGCTATTCATATGTGGGTGATACCAAAACGTACCAGCATCGGGCGGAGTAAATTCATAGACGAAAGTTTCACCGGGCATGATTGGTTTCTGACTTAGAAAAGGTACGCCATCCATACCTATTGGGATACGCAGACCATGCCAATGAATCGTTGTTGGTTCATCAAGCTTGTTGGTAAACCGGATAGTAACCTTCTCGCCTTGGCGACAACGTATTGTTGGAGCAGGGATAGAGCCATTAAAACCAAGTACTGGTGTCTGATGTCCAGGAACCAATTCAGCAGTTGCTGGTTCAGCAGTAAGCGCATAAGCATAACCTTGGCTGCTGACCGACTTCTTAAGAGAGCATGCAGGCAAAAGAGCTGACATACCCAAAATAGAGCTCATTGAAAGAAAGCGACGGCGAGTTAGTTCCATTTCTACTCCAACTGAAACAGTATAGTGAAGGGGTAATAAAACGTATTCTCACCATAATGTAAATATAAGAGGTCAGATAAAAGCAACGTTAAAGCGTTTTATCGTTAATTTACTTTATAACAGTACTATTTCTGCCATTGCGCTTTGCTATATACAAAGCAGAACCATACCAGCCATAAACATTGATTGATAATTGCAGGTTAAAATCGCCAAGTACAAACGCAAAAAAGCCCCAGTCTTTCGACTGAGGCTTTAAACATGGCAGGGGTGGAGAGATTCGAACTCCCAACACGCGGATTTGGAATCCGCTGCTCTGCCAATTGGAGCTACACCCCTAGAAATAGGTAATCAAATTGTCGATGGTTTAGGAGATTAAAACTCCCAACACGCGCCATCTCGCAAACTTTAGGGAATTCGCTGCTCTGTCAATTAGAGCTGCACCCTTAAAAATTTTGTATCTTTTAAATTCGACAAAACCTCGCATAAGCGAGGCTTCTGAATAAGTGGCGGAGTGGACGGGACTCGAACCCGCGACCCCCGGCGTGACAGGCCGGTATTCTAACCAACTGAACTACCACTCCGCAGTGGTATCACTCGCTGACGCAAGTGTCCAAAATTTAAAGCCTGGCGATGTCCTACTCTCACATGGGGAAACCCCACACTACCATCGGCGCTATTTCGTTTCACTTCTGAGTTCGGAATGGAATCAGGTGGGTCCAAAACGCTATGGTCGCCAAGCAAATTCTTTAATTCGGAAAGCTGTTTTTAATTCTCGTTATTACACATTCAACGTTCTTACATTGAGTCCATCAAAACCCCTTGGGTGTTGTATGGTTAAGCCTCACGGGCAATTAGTACAGGTTAGCTCAACGCCTCACAACGCTTACACACCCTGCCTATCAACGTCGTAGTCTACGACAACCCTTTAGGATACTTAAAGTATCAGGGAGAACTCATCTCAAGGCTCGCTTCCCGCTTAGATGCTTTCAGCGGTTATCGATCCCGAACTTAGCTACCGGGCAATGCGTCTGGCGACACAACCCGAACACCAGAGGTTCGTCCACTCCGGTCCTCTCGTACTAGGAGCAGCCCCTTTCAATTCTCCAACGCCCACGGCAGATAGGGACCGAACTGTCTCACGACGTTCTAAACCCAGCTCGCGTACCACTTTAAATGGCGAACAGCCATACCCTTGGGACCGACTTCAGCCCCAGGATGTGATGAGCCGACATCGAGGTGCCAAACACCGCCGTCGATATGAACTCTTGGGCGGTATCAGCCTGTTATCCCCGGAGTACCTTTTATCCGTTGAGCGATGGCCCTTCCATTCAGAACCACCGGATCACTATGACCTGCTTTCGCACCTGCTCGAATTGTCATTCTCGCAGTCAAGCGGGCTTATGCCATTGCACTAACCTCACGATGTCCAACCGTGATTAGCCCACCTTCGTGCTCCTCCGTTACGCTTTGGGAGGAGACCGCCCCAGTCAAACTACCCACCAGGCACTGTCCGCAACCCCGATAAGGGGTCGACGTTAGAACATCAACACTACAAGGGTGGTATTTCAAGGACGGCTCCACAGATACTGGCGTACCTGTTTCAAAGCCTCCCACCTATCCTACACATGTAGGGTCAATGTTCAGTGCCAAGCTGTAGTAAAGGTTCACGGGGTCTTTCCGTCTAGCCGCGGGTACACTGCATCTTCACAGCGATTTCAATTTCACTGAGTCTCGGGTGGAGACAGCGTGGCCATCATTACGCCATTCGTGCAGGTCGGAACTTACCCGACAAGGAATTTCGCTACCTTAGGACCGTTATAGTTACGGCCGCCGTTTACCGGGGCTTCGATCAAGAGCTTCGACCGAAGTCTAACCCCATCAATTAACCTTCCGGCACCGGGCAGGCGTCACACCGTATACGTCATCTTACGATTTTGCACAGTGCTGTGTTTTTAATAAACAGTTGCAGCCACCTGGTATCTGCGACTCTCAATAGCTCCATCCGCAAGGGACTTCACCGTCGAGAGCGTACCTTCTCCCGAAGTTACGGTACCATTTTGCCTAGTTCCTTCACCCGAGTTCTCTCAAGCGCCTTGGTATTCTCTACCCGACCACCTGTGTCGGTTTGGGGTACGATTCCTTACAATCTGAAGCTTAGAGGCTTTTCCTGGAAGCATGGCATCAATGACTTCACTACCGTAGTAGCTCGACGTCGTGTCTCAGCCTTAAAGAGAGCCGGATTTACCTAACTCTCAAGCCTACGCACTTGAACCTGGACAACCGTCGCCAGGCCCACCTAGCCTTCTCCGTCCCCCCATCGCAATTGTAAGAAGTACGGGAATATTAACCCGTTTCCCATCGACTACGCCTTTCGGCCTCGCCTTAGGGGTCGACTTACCCTGCCCCGATTAACGTTGGACAGGAACCCTTGGTCTTCCGGCGAGGAGGTTTTTCACCCCCTTTATCGTTACTCATGTCAGCATTCGCACTTCTGATACGTCCAGCATGCGTTACCACACACCTTCAACCGCTTACAGAACGCTCCCCTACCCAATGCACAAAAGTGCATTGCCGCAGCTTCGGTTTACTACTTAGCCCCGTTACATCTTCCGCGCAGGCCGACTCGACCAGTGAGCTATTACGCTTTCTTTAAATGATGGCTGCTTCTAAGCCAACATCCTGGCTGTCTGAGCCTTCCCACATCGTTTCCCACTTAGTAGTAATTTGGGACCTTAGCTGGCGGTCTGGGTTGTTTCCCTCTCCACGACGGACGTTAGCACCCGCCGTGTGTCTCCCGGATAGTACTTACTGGTATTCGGAGTTTGCAAAGGGTTGGTAAGTCGGGATGACCCCCTAGCCTTAACAGTGCTCTACCCCCAGTAGTATTCGTCCGAGGCGCTACCTAAATAGCTTTCGGGGAGAACCAGCTATCTCCAGGTTTGATTGGCCTTTCACCCCTAGCCACAAGTCATCCGCTAATTTTTCAACATTAGTCGGTTCGGTCCTCCAGTTGATGTTACTCAACCTTCAACCTGCCCATGGCTAGATCACCTGGTTTCGGGTCTATATCCAGAGACTGAACGCCCAGTTAAGACTCGGTTTCCCTACGGCTCCCCTAGATGGTTAACCTTGCCACTGAATATAAGTCGCTGACCCATTATACAAAAGGTACGCAGTCACACCACGAAGGTGCTCCTACTGCTTGTACGTACACGGTTTCAGGTTCTATTTCACTCCCCTCACAGGGGTTCTTTTCGCCTTTCCCTCACGGTACTGGTTCACTATCGGTCAGTCAGTAGTATTTAGCCTTGGAGGATGGTCCCCCCATATTCAGACAGGATATCACGTGTCCCGCCCTACTCGATTTCACTGAACACACATCGTCAACTACGGGACTATCACCCTGTATCGTCGGCCTTTCCAGACCGTTCGTCTAACGTGTGTAAAGCTTAAGGGCTAGTCCAATTTCGCTCGCCGCTACTTTCGGAATCTCGGTTGATTTCTTTTCCTCGGGGTACTTAGATGTTTCAGTTCCCCCGGTTCGCCTCCTGTTGCTATGTATTCACAACAGGATACTTACTTATGTAAGTGGGTTTCCCCATTCGGAAATCCCAGACTCAAGTGGCTTTTACTGCCTAATCTGGGCTTATCGCAAGTTAATACGTCCTTCATCGCCTCTGACTGCCAAGGCATCCACCGTGTACGCTTAGTCACTTAACCATACAACCCGAAGGAGTTTCGAATTGAAGTTAAACAACCAAAGTTGCTGTCTCATTATTTGAATGAGCGAGACAGCTTTCGATTTTGCCGGACTCAAATTCCAAGAACACTTGAATGTGTTTTTAGTTGTATTCCATTAGGAATACTTTGAGAACTTTACAATCAAACTTAAAAAGTTTGATTTGTCAGCTTTCCAAATTGTTAAAGAGCTAGATTCATTTAAGAACCATTTTTAAGAACACTTAAGACTTTCTGTTTCAAAAGAAATGCGCTTAAAGATGGTGGGCGATACCGGGCTCGAACCAGTGACCCCCTGCTTGTAAGGCAGGTGCTCTCCCAACTGAGCTAATCGCCCATTGAATCAAGAATGGTGGAGCTAAGCAGGATCGAACTGCTGACCTCCTGCGTGCAAGGCAGGCGCTCTCCCAGCTGAGCTATAGCCCCATATCTTGAGATAATGGTGGGTCGTGCAGGATTCGAACCTGCGACCAATTGATTAAAAGTCAACTGCTCTACCAACTGAGCTAACGACCCAATGGTATCCCGTAGGGGAGTCGAACCCCTGTTACCGCCGTGAAAGGGCGGTGTCCTAGGCCTCTAGACGAACGGGACACTAAGTTGAACATCTTGGGGATGTTCTATCTCTTAAACTTCATAAACCGTATCAATCTGTGTGGACACTCATCGTGAGTAATCATCGTATAAGGAGGTGATCCAGCGCCAGGTTCCCCTAGCGCTACCTTGTTACGACTTCACCCCAGTCATGAACCACAAAGTGGTAAGCGTCCCCCGAAGGTTAAACTACCTACTTCTTTTGCAGCCCACTCCCATGGTGTGACGGGCGGTGTGTACAAGGCCCGGGAACGTATTCACCGTGGCATTCTGATCCACGATTACTAGCGATTCCGACTTCATGGAGTCGAGTTGCAGACTCCAATCCGGACTACGACGCACTTTTTGGGATTCGCTCACTTTCGCAAGTTGGCCGCCCTCTGTATGCGCCATTGTAGCACGTGTGTAGCCCTACTCGTAAGGGCCATGATGACTTGACGTCGTCCCCACCTTCCTCCGGTTTATCACCGGCAGTCTCCCTGGAGTTCCCGACATTACTCGCTGGCAAACAAGGATAAGGGTTGCGCTCGTTGCGGGACTTAACCCAACATTTCACAACACGAGCTGACGACAGCCATGCAGCACCTGTCTCAGAGTTCCCGAAGGCACCAATCCATCTCTGGAAAGTTCTCTGGATGTCAAGAGTAGGTAAGGTTCTTCGCGTTGCATCGAATTAAACCACATGCTCCACCGCTTGTGCGGGCCCCCGTCAATTCATTTGAGTTTTAATCTTGCGACCGTACTCCCCAGGCGGTCTACTTAACGCGTTAGCTCCGAAAGCCACGGCTCAAGGCCACAACCTCCAAGTAGACATCGTTTACGGCGTGGACTACCAGGGTATCTAATCCTGTTTGCTCCCCACGCTTTCGCATCTGAGTGTCAGTATCTGTCCAGGGGGCCGCCTTCGCCACCGGTATTCCTTCAGATCTCTACGCATTTCACCGCTACACCTGAAATTCTACCCCCCTCTACAGTACTCTAGTCTGCCAGTTTCAAATGCTATTCCGAGGTTGAGCCCCGGGCTTTCACATCTGACTTAACAAACCACCTGCATGCGCTTTACGCCCAGTAATTCCGATTAACGCTCGCACCCTCCGTATTACCGCGGCTGCTGGCACGGAGTTAGCCGGTGCTTCTTCTGTCGCTAACGTCAAATCTATACGCTATTAACGCATAAACCTTCCTCACGACTGAAAGTGCTTTACAACCCGAAGGCCTTCTTCACACACGCGGCATGGCTGCATCAGGCTTGCGCCCATTGTGCAATATTCCCCACTGCTGCCTCCCGTAGGAGTCTGGACCGTGTCTCAGTTCCAGTGTGGCTGATCATCCTCTCAGACCAGCTAGGGATCGTCGCCTTGGTGAGCCCTTACCTCACCAACTAGCTAATCCCACCTAGGCATATCCTGACGCGAGAGGCCCGAAGGTCCCCCTCTTTGGCCCGTAGGCATCATGCGGTATTAGCCATCGTTTCCAATGGTTATCCCCCACATCAGGGCAATTTCCTAGGCATTACTCACCCGTCCGCCGCTCGACGCCGTTAACGTCCCCGAAGGTTCAGTTAACTCGTTTCCGCTCGACTTGCATGTGTTAGGCCTGCCGCCAGCGTTCAATCTGAGCCATGATCAAACTCTTCAATTTAAGATTTTGTTCGGCTCAATGAATACTGAACATTACATAAAGTAATGTTTGAATTGACTGTGCTGAATCCGAAGATTCAATGGTCACTTCGTATCATTGAAACCTAATTTGAAACCGAAGTTTCTAATTGGATTATCATCAACGAGTGCCCACACAGATTGATAGGTCTATATTGTTAAAGAGCTTTCCTATTGAGCTTCGCTCAAATCGGACGGCCATTTTAGCGAGTTAAAGTTTAGTGTCAATCACTTTTTTCAAACTTTTTTCAAGCGTTTCCGCTTGGCTAATTTGGCTTGCTAACCCTGGCTCGTTTCTTTCGAAGCGTTGCCGTGTCAGCGAGGTGGCATTATAGAGATTGCGATCACATTGGCAAGCCCTTTTTGAGGTTTTTTTTGATTTATTTGTCGTTTGGGTGTTTTTTATTCTAAAAGGCGAGTTTTTACTACTCTTCTACCCCTATATACCCTTTAATCGCCCATAATAAGGAGAAAAGATGAGTTCAATAAGAAGTTATAAAGGTATAAAGCCTCAGCTTGGTGAGCGAGTTTACGTCGATTCAACATCTGTTTTAGTCGGAGACATCGTTATTGGGGACGATTCTAGCGTTTGGCCGTTGGTTGCTGCGCGTGGTGACGTTAATCATATCCACATCGGCGAACGAACAAATATCCAAGATGGCAGTGTATTACACGTGACACACAAGAATCAGGAAAACCCAAACGGCTATCCATTAATTATTGGTAATGATGTCACTGTCGGTCACAAAGTCATGCTGCATGGTTGTGAGATTCACGATCGCGTATTAGTAGGTATGGGAGCAATCGTTCTTGATGGTGCAGTTATACAATCTGAAGTGATGATTGGCGCTGGCAGTTTAGTTCCGCCTGGCAAAGTATTAGAAAGTGGTTACCTCTATGTTGGTAGCCCGGTAAAACAAGCACGCCCACTGTCAGAAAAAGAGCGCGCTTTTTTACAAAAATCTTCAGATAACTACGTCCAGAATAAGAACGACTACATTAATGAAGTCGAAATCATTGGTTAGTCATCCGATAACCTAGTTAATCAATTACAATGTGGCCTTCTTCATTGAAGGCTTCATCTTCTATGAGCTCTTCGGCCATTTCTTCCAGATCAAAGCGTAAGGCTAAAAATGCTTCTACAGCTTTTTGCTCATCTTCAATATCCAAGCCACTCATTTTTGAGAGTTCTTGTTTCGTGACGTAGCATTCAATCAGTGCGCCCGATTGCTGCGCAGGAAAGTGGATTGATTGTGATGATTCATCCCAGGACTGGATGTCTGGGAATAAAATGGATTGATTCATCGATTATTGACCTTCAAGATTCTTTCTAAGCTCACGTAAAATCTGTTTAGCACCAGGACGCAAACCACGCCAGAGCATAAAGCTTTCAGACGCTTGACCGACCAACATTCCTAAACCGTCATAAGCTTGAGCTGCACCATGTTCTTTAGCCCATTGGTTAAACTTGGTATCACCACCGCCATACATCATGTCATAGCTTGTGCTGTTGGGAGCAAAGATAGCTGACGATATTTCAGGAAGTTCTCCACTCAGCGAAGCTGACGTTGAGTTAATAATGACGTCGTATTCTTGAGTAATACTATTCATCTCTTTCGCTGCCACAGGCCCGTAATCTGAAAACAGCGCTGCCAATTCTTTAGCTTTAGAAAATGTACGGTTGGTGACCGTCAATGAAGCAGGCCTTTGCTCAAGTAACGGCAGAATTACTCCTCTAGAAGCGCCACCAGCTCCGATGATTAGGATACGAGCGCCTTCTAAAACGACTTGGTGCTGCAGTAGGTCTTGCACCAGACCAGCACCGTCGGTGTTGTCACCGATGATTTCACCATCATCAAGCTTTTTGAGTGTATTGACTGCTCCGGCAAGTTGGGCACGCTCGGTCAAACGAGTGGCAAACTGATACGCCTGTTCTTTAAAAGGCAAAGTGACATTACATCCTTTACCACCTTCAGCAAAAAACACGTTCACGGCTTCAATAAACCCGTCGACAGGGGCACATTCGGCTGTGTAAGTCAGCGATTGATTCGTTTGGCGAGCAAAGAGTGTGTGAATAAATGGCGACTTGCTGTGCCCGATGGGATTACCAAACACCGCATAGCGATCAACTTGCTGAGTCATTTCCTTACCTTTATTCCTTACCTTAATATAGAGAAAAACAGGGCCATCTGATTAAAGATGACCCTATCACTATCTTTCTATATAGAAAAGGAGATTCAGCGCTTACCAGTCACGTGGTTTTAGGTATCGCTCGTAAAGCTCGGCTTCAGGTGTCCCAGCTTCAGGCTGATAACTGTATTCCCAGCGTGCTAGTGGCGGCATGGACATAAGAATCGACTCCGTACGTCCACCGCTTTGCAAACCAAACAAAGTGCCACGGTCATACACCAAGTTAAACTCAACATAACGGCCACGACGATACAACTGAAACTCTCGCTCTCGCTCGCCAAACTCAATATCTTTACGTCGCGCAACGATAGGCAGATAAGCCTGACAGAAGCCTTCACCCACCGCTTTGATGTAATCGAAACATTTGTCGAACTCCCAATGGTTCAAATCATCAAAGAACAAACCACCGACACCACGAGTTTCGTTTCGATGTGGAAGGAAGAAATACTTATCGCACCAAGCTTTGTGATCCGAATAGACTTCATCACCGAACGGGGCACAGATTGCCTTCGCGGTATCGTGCCATGACTGGCAGTCTTCTTCGAAAGGATAGAACGGCGTTAAGTCAAAGCCACCACCGAACCACCAAATCGGATCTTCTCCGTCTTTTTCTGCGATAAAGAAGCGCACATTGGCATGTGAAGTCGGCACATACGGGTTTTTAGGGTGGATAACCAAAGACACTCCCATCGCTTCAAAACGGCGCCCCGCTAATTCAGGACGATGCGCTGTTGCTGACGCTGGCATTTCTTTGCCTTCTACATGAGAGAAGTTCACTCCACCTTGCTCAAACACGTCGCCATCACGCAGAACACGTGAACGGCCACCACCACCAAGACGCTCTCCCGGTTCACGATGCCACGCATCTTCGACAAAGACGGCCTTTCCATCTTCTTTTTCTAACTGCTGACAAATGGAATCCTGAAGCGACATCAGGAACTGCTTTACGGCATGCTTATCGATTGCTGACATACGTTATTACCTATTATCTGGTACCTATTTGAAGGCTGGTAGGCAGGGTTAGCCCTGTCTTAATATTTGCGAGGTTTTGGCGTCACGAATTTCACTTGGCTTATCACGACCGCTGGTTTCACCACGAAGAATCGCCACCAGCTTATCACCCAGTTGCAGCTCAACTTCTTCCGTCGTCATACACGGCGGCAAGCCTGAAAGATTCGCGCTGGTAGAGGTTAACGGCTTTCCGAATGCATTACACATTTTTTGCACCAAAGGATGATCGGTCACACGAACTGCAATCGAATCAAACTGCCCTGAAACCCAATTAGAGACTTTATCGCTCGCAGGCATGATCCAAGTGTAAGGACCAGGCCAGGTAGCATGAACTTTATCTAACTGCGCTTGCGTCAGCTGAGACTCGTCAATGTAAGGTAATAGCTGATCATAGCTGGCAGCAATAAGGATGAGCCCCTTTTCTACCGGGCGCTGTTTTAGTTCCAGCAGCTTTTGGATTGCCTCTGGATTATCAGGATCACACCCGACGCCAAAAACACCTTCTGTTGGGTAGGCAATCACTTCGCCTTGCTGTAGTGCATTGAGCACCTGTTCAAAGTTATCCACCGATTACTTCCTGATTATCTGACTGTATTATTTTCTCTATACCTAAGTGTACAAAGATTCATTCTCAGAGACTAAAGCAATTTTTTATAAAATGTATCAATAGCATTTACAAAGGCGCGCAAACGTTTGCTTGAGATAAAAATCCCCGTATAATGCGCACAAATTTATCAGCTCACCTAATTTTGCAGCTTGAAGGAGTTTGAGATGAAAGTCGGTATCATCATGGGTTCTAAATCAGATTGGCCAACCATGAAACTAGCAGCGGACATGCTGGATCAATTTGGCGTGTCTTACGAAACAAAAGTGGTGTCAGCTCACCGTACTCCTCAACTATTGGCTGATTACGCAAGCAGTGCGAAAGAGCGCGGCATCAAAGTAATCATCGCAGGTGCGGGCGGCGCAGCTCACCTACCAGGTATGGCGGCGGCATTCACAAGCTTGCCAGTACTTGGCGTTCCAGTTCAGTCACGTGCTCTGAAAGGAATGGACTCTCTGCTGTCTATCGTACAAATGCCTAAAGGTATTGCGGTCGGCACGTTAGCGATTGGCGAAGCAGGTGCAGCAAACGCAGGTATCCTCGCAGCACAAATTCTGGGTACGCATGATGAAAGTATCATGGCGAAGGTAGAAGCATTCCGCAACGAACAGACGGAAACTGTGCTGGCTAACCCAAACCCAGCTGAGGACTAATCGGATGCACGTACTGGTTCTAGGAGCTGGTCAGTTGGCTCGTATGATGTCTCTGGCTGGTGCACCACTGAATATCCAAATCTCTGCTTACGATGTGGGTAGCGGCAATATCGTTCACCCTCTTACTCAACATGTGCTTGGTCATGGTCTGGAAAATGCCATTGAGCAAGTCGATGTTATCACCGCGGAATTCGAACATATCCCTCACGATGTACTCGACATCTGTGAAGAGAGTGGAAAGTTCCTTCCGAGCACAGAAGCGATCAAGGCAGGCGGTGACCGTCGTCTTGAAAAAGCTCTACTCGACAACGCTGGCGTGCGTAATGCGAAATACTACGTGATTGAAACACGTGAAGATTTTGACCGCGCGATTGAACACGTGGGTATGCCAATGGTACTGAAAAGTGCATTAGGCGGTTACGATGGTAAAGGCCAATGGCGCTTGAAAGAAGCTTCTCAGGTAGACGCTATCTGGACGGAAATGGCCGAGTGCATCGCAGCAACACCAACCCAAGCTATAGTGGCTGAAGAGTTTGTTCCATTTAACTGTGAAGTATCTTTAGTTGGTGCTCGCGGTAAAGATGGCAGCATTGAAGTTTATCCACTGGCAGAGAACGTGCACACTAATGGTGTACTGAGCCTTTCTACCGCCATTGATGAACCAGAACTTCAATCCCAAGCCAAGCAGATGTTTACTGCGGTTGCAGAAAGTCTGGGTTATGTTGGCGTATTAGCCCTAGAGTTTTTCGATGTTGATGGCACTTTACTGGTGAATGAGATCGCGCCACGCGTTCATAACTCAGGTCACTGGACACAGCAAGGTGCAGAAACCTGTCAGTTTGAAAACCATTTGCGCGCGGTTTGTGGTTTGCCACTAGGCAGCACGAAACTGGTTCGCGAAACGTCGATGGTTAATATTCTCGGTGAAGACACTTTGCCAGAAGCCGTATTAGCGATGGATGGTTGCCATATTCATTGGTATGGCAAAGAAAAACGTGCAGGACGCAAGATGGGCCACATTAATGTGTGTGGAGACTATCCTGGCGAACTTCATCGCAGACTATGTGCGTTAGGCAAAGTACTGGATGCAGAGGCTTTCCCTGCCGTGCATGATTTTGCCAAGCAGTCTCAAGCTTAGAATCCAGCTAAAAACAACAAAGGGTCGCATCATGCGACCCTTTTTAATTGGTAGTTTCGTTTACTTAGCTTGCGTATGCTGACACTTGCGGTTAGCGCACTGTAACTTCACCCCGCTGGCGAGCTTCTTTTCAACCAATAAAGTAAAGCCGCACGCTTCGCAACGGCCTTTGACCGGTGGCAGATTCACGGCAAACTTACATTTCGGGTAGTTATCACACGCATAAAATGTTTTGCCGAAGCGGGTCTTACGCTCAACTAAATGACCTTTACCACATTCAGGACAAGCATGCTGTTCTTGTGACTGCTTTTCCGGCTCTGGCTGGTTAATAGACTCAATATGATGACAAGCTGGGTAACTGCTGCACCCGACAAACATGCCATAACGACCCTGGCGCAACACCAACTCATTGCCACAGTCAGGGCAAGGTACGCCCAATTCTTTGACGATGTGACCATCGTTACTGTGTAGTGCTTTGATGTAATCACAACCTGGGTACTGGCTACAGCCAAGGAATGGACCGTGCTTACCGTGCTTGAGCGTCAAGTCTGACCCACACTTAGGACACGGCTCATGTTCGAGCGCATGTTCATGGGCAGAGAAAAGGCTGTTGTCGATTTTACTACTCATACTTACCGTTTAATTGAAAGACACCAAATACACAAGCCCGTGTTCACATTCAACGGAACACGAACTTGTTGGGATTAGGCTTAATGAAGGATCCCTTGTTCTTTGGTGTACAACAGCTCTTCCATCAGCGTATAAGCGTTCTCATTGCCGGGTACATTAAACAGCACCATCAGAATGATCCATTTGAGGTCTTCAAGCTCAAATTCGTTTGTTTCCAGTCCCATCACCCGATCAATCACCATTTCACGAGTTTCTGTTGTTAGGACATTAATTTGCTCGAGGAATAACAAAAAGCCTCGGCATTCCAGATCCAAACGCTGCATCTCTTTCGCAGTGTAGATACGAGTCGATGACGATGCGATACAAGCCGATATAGCAGAAGATGTATCACTTTGCTGCAGCGCGGCAAGCTCTTCTAACCAGACAAGGGCCTTGTAGATATCTTTTTGCTGGAAGCCTGCACGAAGCAACTCATCTTCCAACTCGTCTTGTTCGACCTGTAACTCTGCATCGCTATGGATGTAGGTTTCGAATAGATACATCAGTATATCCATCATCATAGCTAGCCCCTCCCCTTTCGAATATAGCCACCTGAAACTGCAACAACGTGCCCTGAGAGCTCAAGCTCTAAGAGCTGCATCATGACTTCCTGGACAGGTATATTGGTCCTGCTTGCAAGAATATCAACTGGTGTAGCCTCATGTCCTACGTTAGCTAACAGCTGAGGAAATGGCAATTCTTCTTCATCAATTAAGGTAGAAAATAAATCTCTGCTCTGATTAACAGACCAATCAAGCAATGACTGTATTTCATCGAGTACATCTTTTGTCTTTTCTACGAGGCAAGCACCATTGCGAATCAAATGATTTCCGCCACTGGCATTTTTCGCATTAATAGAAGCAGGCAGAGCAAACACTTCTCGTCCTTGCTCAAGCGCATAACGGGCCGTAATTAAAGAACCGCTTTTCTCTGCCGCTTCGACAACAAACACCCCCAGAGATAACCCACTAATAATTCGGTTGCGACGTGGAAAGTGTTCCGGCCTTGGTTTCGCATTGGGGCGAAATTCTGAAATCAGTGCACCGCTCTCTGCGACGCGCTGCGCCAACCCACGGTGCCGGGCAGGGTAAATATGAGCTAAGCCAGAACCAAGAACCGCGATCGTCTTTCCTCCCGCTTGCAACGCTCCGTCATGCGCATGGCCATCAATGCCCAAAGCTAATCCACTGGTTACAATAAGATCATTACTAACGAAGTCTGCAGCAAAATGACGAGCATAATGCAATCCGTCAACACTCGCGTTACGGCTTCCCACCATAGCAATCTGAGGCTGAGATAAACACGTAGGATCGCCTTGCAAAAACAATAGTGGCGGCGGTGCAACAATCTGTTTAAGTAGCGGAGGGTAAAGCGGGTCATCTAAAGTCAGAATATGGTGACTCGAAGCGAGCTCTTTCCAATTGAGGCAAGCTTCAACTTCTTTATCGGCTGACGTCCAAGCCTGAAGTTGCTTCTGACTTAATCCAAGGCGCTGCAGGTATTCATGAGAGGAGTTGATGATGTTTCGAGGTGTATCTTTAGCGAGTAACTTATTCAGCTTGACCCCACCTATGCCTGGCAAGCAACTTAGCTTTAGCCAGGCAACAAGGTCATTCTCATTGAGTGGTTTCATCTGTGACAGGCACTTCAGCGAGAGGCGAAACCACCGTTACCTCATTACTAATTGGTTTAGTACTGTTAGTGATCAAAGCCAAGCTGAAGTATTCATAAGGACGGATTACCAGCAGCTCACCTACCTTACTTTGGGGCAGAATGATTGGTTTATCGAACAACCCCACCTCTTTTTGGAAGCCATTGCCATCTTTAGCAACCGGATGAGCGTCTTCTTTGAGGTCAAAAACACTGCCTTGTTTCAGCTTATCCGCCGTTCCTTTATCAATCACAACAACCTGATTGGTTGAACTGAAGCGAATACCTTCGATATTTCCCAGGAGCTTCGCAGTGCTACCCTGCGGCGAAGGAAGGGGATAGAACGTCGTGGAAAACTCGCCACTCTCTACCATTTGATTTGGTAAGGCGATGTCATTACGGAGAATTTCTTGTAACTGAGCGGTGATTTTTAATCCAGAAAACGCTTCAGATGCATCCACCAACTCCCCTTTTGCGATCAAGCGCAATGCGGTGATTTCCTTTGAAACGTCTTCACGAGAGAAAGTCTCGACCGGACGGTAAATCGCCCATTCCGTCGCGGTCTGCTCACCGCTGATGTACAACACATCTTCTGCGGTCAAATACCGACTGCCTTTGGAACTGCCCATCACTTTGACTGCATTGTCGAGCGTCTCTTTATCCACCAGTCGGTCAGAACTGAGATAAGGCATCACCAGACCTTCCGCAACCGTCGGCACAGCCTTCTTTTCGGTAATACGAGCCTGTGGACTCAGTTTTTTAACGGGCTTTAAGCTCAGGACTGGCTGACCGTTAATCCATACCAGTGACAACTTATCGCCGGGATAAATCAAATGTGGATTATCTATCTCTGGGTTAATTTGCCACAAGCGGGGCCACAACCACGGACTGTCCAGGTACATCGCCGAAATGTCCCACAGGGTATCGCCTTTCACTACCACATAGGTTTGTGGGGCATCCGCTTTGACTGCGAGCGGTTTAGAGTCAGCATTTGCTGCTGCAGTGAAGGAGAATAGTAACGGCAACATAATGCTGGAAACATTGCGAAAAATGCGATTCATGCCCCTCATCCTTGGTCTATTAAGCAGTAGTTGGTATGGAAATTAATGCAAGGATGCTGTCATTTAGGTCATAAAATGTCTAGAATTGAGCCAACAAGGTTTGTGCTGTTTCGGCACAGTTCAATATTTCGAGTGAATATGTCTGTATTACAAGTATTAACATTTCCAGATGATCGCCTACGCACAGTAGCTAAGCCTGTGGAAGAGGTGACACCTGAAATTCAAAAAATCGTCGATGATATGATTGAAACCATGTACGACGAAGAAGGTATTGGCCTTGCTGCAACGCAGGTTGATATTCATAAGCGTATCGTAGTGATTGATATTTCAGAAACTCGTGATGAGCCAATGGTGCTTATCAACCCTGAGATTCTGGAAAAGCGCGGCGAAGATGGCATCGAAGAAGGCTGTCTATCGGTACCGGGTGCTCGCGCCCTTGTGCCTCGCGCGGCTGAGGTTACCGTTAAAGCATTGGATCGCGACGGCAAAGAATTTACCTTTGACGCTGACGACCTGCTAGCGATTTGTGTTCAACACGAACTCGATCACCTACAAGGTAAATTGTTTGTTGATTATCTATCGCCTCTGAAGCGTAAACGCATTCAGGAAAAGCTGGCGAAGATCAAACGCTACAACGAAAAGCAGCTAAACGCTTAATCGCGACCCATACCAATTTAGAAGGAAGTCTACCTTGAGTCAGTCTTTACGTATTGTCTTTGCAGGTACTCCGGATTTCGCCGCCCGTCACTTGGCGGCGTTGTTGTCTTCGGAGCACGAAGTAATTGCAGTGTATACTCAACCAGACCGCCCTGCGGGTCGCGGTAAAAAGCTTACTGCAAGCCCGGTTAAAAACATTGCACTAGAACACGACATCCCTGTTTATCAACCAGAAAACTTCAAATCAGATGAAGCGAAACAAGCGCTGGCTGATCTGAACGCCGATATCATGGTTGTTGTTGCTTATGGCCTTCTGCTACCACAAGCAGTATTAGACACGCCTAAGCTCGGTTGTATTAACGTACACGGTTCTATCCTGCCTCGCTGGCGTGGTGCGGCACCAATCCAACGTTCTATTTGGGCAGGTGATGCAGAAACAGGCGTAACCATCATGCAGATGGATATTGGCCTGGATACGGGTGATATGCTGAAAATCGCGACCCTGCCAATCGAAGCGACGGATACCAGCGCATCTATGTACGAAAAGCTTGCCGACCTTGGCCCGCAAGCGCTGATTGATTGTCTGGCAGATATCGCTGCGGATAAAGCAGTGCCAGTTAAGCAAGATGATGAGCTCGCAAACTACGCGAAAAAGCTCAGCAAAGAAGAAGCTCGCATCAACTGGAGCGAAGACGCAGCACACATCGAGCGTTGCGTTCGTGCATTCAACCCATGGCCAATGAGCCATTTTGAAGCGGCTGAGAACAGCATCAAGGTTTGGCAAAGCCGAGTGGCTGAGCAAACCAGCGATAAGCCAGCAGGCACGATTGTGCAAGCAGACAAAACAGGTATCTATGTAGCGACAGGCAATGGCGTATTAGTTCTGGAGCAACTACAGGTTCCGGGTAAAAAAGCCATGCCAGTTCAAGACATTCTGAATTCGCGTGCATCTTGGTTTGAAGTTGGCACCCAGCTGATTTAAGCCATACTAGGGTGAGTTATTCCCCTAATAATACGAACTTTTAGAGGGCAGAGATGCCCTCCTTTACTTTAAGGTACTCATCATGAATGTTCGCGCTGCGGCTGCCAACGTCCTGTATCTTGTCGTCGACAAGGGCCATTCTCTTTCTAGCGCTCTACCAGCGGCTCAACAAACCATCCGACCTCGTGATCACGCGCTTTTGCAAGAGATCTGTTACGGAGCACTTCGCTACTTACCTCGCCTTGAAACCATTTCAAGCCAGCTAATGGATAAGCCTCTGAAAGGTAAACAGCGTGTTTTCCATCACTTAATCCTGGTTGGTATTTATCAGCTGAGCTTTATGCGTATTCCTGCGCATGCAGCCGTTGGTGAAACCGTTGAAGGCACTAAAGATTTAAAAGGCCCTCGCCTGCGTGGTCTGATTAATGCGGTATTGCGTAATTACCAACGCAACCAGGAAGAGCTTGACCAGATCGCTGTTAGCCACAACGCTGGTAAATATGGCCACCCAAGTTGGCTACTTAAGCTGCTGCAAGACGCTTACCCAGAGCAGTGGGAAAGCATTGTCGAAGCCAACAATCAGAAAGCGCCAATGTGGCTGCGAGTAAACCACCAGCACCACACTCGTGATGAATATCTGGCACTACTCAAAAATGAAAACATTGAGGCCACGCCGCACACAAAGGCAATGGACGCGCTAAAATTGGCTGCGCCATGCGATGTGACCAAGTTACCTGGGTTTGAGAAAGGCTGGGTATCGGTACAAGATGCTGCCGCTCAACTTTCAATTAACTACCTAGAGCCAAAAGATGGTGAGTTGATTCTGGATTGCTGCGCAGCACCAGGTGGCAAAACCGCACATATTCTTGAGCGTACATCCGGTAGTGAAGTGGTCGCGATTGACTGTGACGACACTCGCCTGAAACGCGTACATGAAAACCTGAAGCGTCTCAATCTTCAGGCAAAAGTGGTTTGCGGCGATGCACGTAATCCTCAAGAATGGTGGCAAGGTGAGCAATTTGACCGCATCTTGCTGGATGCGCCGTGTTCTGCGACGGGCGTGATTCGTCGTCACCCTGATATCAAATGGTTGCGCCGAGCCGACGACATTGCGGCATTAGCAGAGCTGCAAAGCGAAATTTTCGATGCGATGTGGACACAACTAAAACCAGGCGGCACAATGGTTTATGCAACTTGTTCAATCACTCCACAAGAAAACGTAGAGCAAGTGAAAGCATTCTTAGCTCGCACCGCTGATGCGAAATTGCTGGATTCTGACCCTGAGCACCCTGGTCGTCAAATTCTACCAGGTGAAGAAGACATGGATGGATTCTACTACGCTGTGCTGACGAAAACACACGCGTAACAGCAGGCTAAATAGGGCGATTGGAGTCATTCAATCGCCTTTTTCAGATAACGAGAAAAGAGTATGAAGATCATTATTCTTGGTGCTGGTCAGGTTGGCGGCACACTGGCAGAAAACCTGGTTGGTGAGAACAACGACATCACCATCGTCGATAACAATTCTGACCGACTGCGTGAACTACAGGACAAATATGACCTGCGCGTGGTCAATGGTCACGCAAGCCATCCGGATGTACTCCACGAAGCTGGCGCGCAAGATGCCGACATGCTGGTTGCAGTCACCAACACTGACGAAACCAATATGGCAGCATGTCAGGTAGCCTTCACTCTGTTTAACACACCTAACCGTGTTGCACGTATCCGTTCGCCAGAGTATCTGGCAGAAAAAGAAGCCCTATTTAAGTCTGGTGCGATCCCCGTCGACCACCTGATTGCACCAGAAGAGCTGGTAACCAGCTATATCGAACGTCTGATCCAATATCCTGGCGCACTACAGGTAGTCAGCTTCGCTGAGCAGAAAGTCAGTCTGGTTGCTGTAAAAGCCTACTATGGCGGCCCATTGGTCGGTAACGCACTCTCGGCGCTACGAGAGCACATGCCTCATATCGATACCCGTGTAGCAGCAATCTTCCGTCAAGGTCGTCCGATTCGTCCGCAAGGCACGACTATCATTGAAGCTGATGATGAAGTGTTCTTTGTCGCGGCAAGTAATCATATTCGCTCCGTAATGAGTGAACTACAGCGCCTTGAGAAGCCTTACCGCCGTATCATGATTGTTGGTGGTGGTAACATCGGCGCAAGCTTAGCCAAACGCTTAGAGCAGACCTACAGCGTGAAATTAATCGAGCGTAACTACCAACGCGCTGAACAGCTGTCTGAGCAGCTCGGTAACACCATCGTCTTCTGTGGTGATGCAGCAGATCAAGAGTTGCTGACCGAAGAAAACATCGACCAGGTCGACGTGTTCATTGCGCTGACGAACGAAGATGAAACCAACATCATGTCCGCGATGCTGGCAAAACGCATGGGTGCCAAAAAGGTAATGGTACTGATTCAGCGTGGTGCCTATGTCGATCTTGTACAAGGTGGTGTGATTGATGTGGCTATTTCGCCTCAGCAAGCGACCATTTCCGCATTGCTGACCCACGTTCGCCGTGCCGATATTGTTAACGTATCTTCGCTACGCCGCGGTGCAGCGGAAGCGATCGAAGCCGTTGCCCACGGTGATGAAACCACATCGAAAGTTGTCGGTCGCGCCATTGGGGATATTAAACTTCCACCAGGAACCACCATCGGTGCCATTGTTCGTGGCGAAGAAGTACTTATCGCTCACGACCGCACTATCATCGAACAAGATGACCATGTTGTGATGTTCCTGGTCGACAAAAAATACGTACCAGACGTCGAAGCTCTGTTCCAGCCGAGCCCATTTTTCCTCTAGGACTCTCTTATGGTCAACTTACGTCCCGTACTGTTTGTTATCGGGCTGGTTTTATCCAAACTGGCCCTTTTCATGTACGTGCCTACTTTGGTCGCTTTCTTCACTGGTACGGGCGGGTTTCTCGACTTCGCCCAAGCCGTCTTGATTACGCACCTGGCTGCGTTTATCTGCCTGAGTATCGGCCGAACGGCTAAATTCAAACTCAGTGTGCGCGACATGTTCCTCATTACCAGCTTAGTCTGGACCATCGCCAGTGCTTTCGCAGCGTTACCGTTTGTTTTCATTAACCACATCAGTTTTACCGATGCCTATTTCGAAACTATGTCGGGGATCACCACCACGGGTTCAACCGTTTTAAGCGGCTTGGATGATATGGCACCGAGTATCTTATTGTGGCGTTCAATTCTGCAGTGGCTTGGTGGTGTGGGCTTTATCGTGATGGCGGTAGCCGTTTTACCTATGCTTAACGTCGGTGGTATGAAGCTGTTCCAAACGGAATCTTCTGACTGGTCTGATAAAAGTAGCCCAAGAGCCAAGACCGTGGCGAAAAACATCGTGCTGGTTTATCTGATCTTAACCGGAATGTGTATCGGCGGTTACATACTGACAGGTATGACGGTATTTGAAGCAATAAACCATGCTTTCACCACCCTGTCGACAGGTGGCTACTCGACCTCTGATGGCTCAATGAATCACTTCTCAAATGGAGCGCACTGGGTAGCAACAACCTTTATGTTCTTGGGCGGATTGCCTTTCTTGCTATTCGTGGCGGCACTGAGAAAACGTCGCATTGATATATTACTCAAAGACGCCCAAGTTCGTGGTTTTGCTTACCTGTTCCTCTTCTCAAGCCTAGTGATTGCCAGTTGGCTGGTGATTCGTGATGGTTACACCATGGTCGATGCACTGCGTGTCTCAATGTTTAACATCGTGTCCGTCGTGACGACCACCGGATTTGGCCTGGAAGACTTCACAGCATGGGGAGCATTACCAACCACACTATTCGCCTTCTTGATGATTGCAGGTGCTTGCTCAGGTTCAACATCTGGTGGGATCAAAATATTCCGTTTTCAGGTTGCCATGACCCTGCTGAACAAGCAGATGCTGAAACTGGTTCACCCTTCCGGTGTGTTCGTCCAGCGTTATAACCAACGCCCTGTGAATGACGACATTGTGCGCTCTGTAGTTGCATTTGTTTTGATGTTCTTTATCACCATCATCTTTATCGCTGGTTGTCTGAGTGCACTCGGTTTAGACCCAATAACCAGCATATCTGGCTCAATTACGGCAGTCGCCAACGTAGGCCCGGGGATGGGCTCTGTGATTGGCCCAACAGGTAACTTTGCTCCATTACCAGACTCCGCCAAATGGCTATTAAGTTTTGGCATGTTAATGGGCCGTCTGGAAATTCTGACTATTCTTGTATTGTTCTTTCCAGCCTTCTGGCGTCGTTAACGGCAATGAAATAAAAGGTACAACAATGAAAACTTGGATTACTTTGGCTACTCTGCTGGCCACATCATCGGTCTATGCTGCCGAGGTAGTAACGTTAGCTGATGGAAGAAACGTAAAGTTAAATGATGATTTTACTTGGGAATATGTGGTTGAGAACTCGGCACCTAAAGCTACTGCTGCTTCAGCAACCAAAGCGGTCACCGCAGCGACTGAATCAGTTGCTGTTCCAGTAATAGCGACCATTCCTGTCGTCTCGAAAACCGTGGGCACGACGGTTACCGTCAATGCAAAAAAACCAACCATGCAGCTATCAGATTCAGGTGTGGATATATTGATTGGCTCTGCAAGTTACGAAGGCGGCGAACTGGTTTTTCCTACTTCGATCACTAATCAAAGCTCGCAGTCAGTAATTCAGATTGAAGTCGAAGTTCAGGTGTTCGATATGTCTGGAGAGGCATTGGCGAAAGAAAAGGTCACTGTTTGGCAGTCAATCAAGCGTATGGCAGATACCTATCTTCGCCCACAACAAGCTGAGCAAGGTAAAACCATCAAACTGGCAGTGCCGCAATCGCAGCAATACCAGTTTTCGGCAAAAGTGGTCGAAGTACAAACGCGCTAATACGCCTACGTTGTCGAGCTGATTTAGCCAAGCTTAGATCGGCTCGACAAAATAGTAGATAGCGAAGAAGTGGCACACGCACCCCGCCAGAACAAAGCCGTGCCAAATCGCATGATTAAATGGAATACGTTTAGCCACGTAGAAAATAACACCAAGAGAATAGATCAAGCCACCTGCGGCTAGCAGCGTCAGACCTCCGATATCTAGGTTGATCGCCAACTCATAGATAACAATCAGCGATAACCAGCCCATCACCAGATAGCTCGTCAGTGACAGATGCTTAAAGCGATGAATGAACGCGACCTTCATGATGATGCCAAGCAAGGCAATACTCCAAATCACGATCATCAAACCAATCGCGAGAGGCGTACGTAAGCTCACCAATAAAAACGGCGTGTAGCTACCCGCTATCAATAAGTAGATAGCGCAATGGTCAAACGTTTTCAGCCAGCGTTTAGCTTTCGGGTGCGGAATAGCATGGTAGAGTGTTGATGCGAGAAACAGCACAATAATACTTGAGCCGTAGATCGCCATGCTGGTTATGGTCAGGGTATCAGCTTGCTGATCCAATGCTCTTACTAGCAGCAGAATCAGCCCTACAATACCTAGAACCATCCCGAGGCCATGGGTGAGAGAATTGGCAAATTCTTCACTCTGACTGTATTCAGGTTTCTGTGATGATGACATCGAAGCACCTATACTAGAGCGTGTGATTTCACTCTAGTATGGCACATTAGGCGTACACGTGTAAGCTAAAATTCAGAGTCGTGAGCGGCCGTAGTTTGGTCGAGATAATTTAGCACCATCTCTCCCACATCTTCAGGGCTGGTCGTCACTGGAATCGTCAGTTCTCGGTTGAGCTTACCGCTTCCGAGCAAGCTTGCCAGCATCCCTCCAGCACCGCTGCGCGTGCGGTCGACTTCAAACCATAGTTTCAACTCGTCCTCGCTGCGATGGGCAACAAATTCCAACTCACGCCATACACCATGGTACGGCCCATCAGTTGGCACCATTTCAAATTCCTGAACAAATGGCAGATCGAAACCATTCACTTCTTCACACTCCACTTGGCGAATACGTAATCCTTGCGCTTCAAATGCCGACAAAATGGCGTCCATAAGCGGATCAGGTCGAATGGTGAGCGTGTCTTTATCGGTTGGATCAAGTGAGGCGGCAACGTCCAACCCTGTTTCAAGCCATACTTTCGCATCGCCAATCGTGACTGGGGTATTCCAGGGAACATCGAGCTTCACATCAAAGGTACGCTCTTCTGCGGAATGAATGGTGAACGAGTAAGGGAGGCTCCATTCAGCCAAGACATGAGTCTGTGGCACTCGACGCATGTTATGCCCTTCTCGAGAGCCTCGGTCATCAGGTGCCTCAGCAATGTAGCGACAACAGAGCTTCATATCGATGTTATCGATCTTTTGTTCTGTCGCTCCACCATAAACATGGATAGACACATCCACACTCTGACCGGGGTATATCACATCCTGATTGAGGATCGAATCTACCTTAGCACTGCCGATACCAAAACTCGCAAGTGTCTTCTTTAAAAATGACATATGCACCTCCTTTGTAGAGATCTCATACTACTACTGCTGATCAGGGGATCAAAACAAATTTTTGCACTCATTTTCGGTTTAAAATGACAAAATCGAAAGAATTCAATTGCTCAAGTATCGACCAATTATAACAAGAGTGCTAACCTATTATTTGATATGCATGCATATCGTTATTCCTGACTCACTAACTGGATTGGCGCGAGCCAAAAGAGCGAAGCTTTAAGCAGTTTGAGACTAGCTCGTAGTGCTTCAGGGCATTAGAACGGCAATGGATATGCCTGACAGTTAGGTAACTAAATGCGCCCAACAACAGTCAGGTTCGCACACACCAATAGTAGTGCAATGCGTCGCCGCAGTGGCTTTGCTGCTGCACCAAAGGCACACCAAGTTGCGCCTGCTAAAACATTGGTTGAGAAAAAAGCGGTAACGTCGAAAGCTCCGTCCAAAGTTATCAAAGCAGCTTAATAAAAAGCGCGGCATCAGCTGCGCTTTTTCTTTTCCTCTCACGCCTATTTGTATCCTCTCTACAATTTGATACCTTAAACAAAATACCTATAAAATTTGTGGAGAAAGAAATGAAGTGTCATCGTATCGAAGAGCTACTTGAGCTGTTAGAGCCAGAGTGGCAAAAAGACCAAGACATGAATCTGCTACAGTTCATTATCAAGCTGTCTGAAGAAGCCGGTTATGAGGGCAAACTGGAAGACCTCACCGACGATGTTCTGATCTACCATTTGAAAATGCGTAACAGCAGTAAAGATGAAATGATCCCAGGTTTGAAAAAAGACCAGGAAGACGATTTCAAAACGGCTCTGTTGCGTGCACGTGGCATCATCAAATAAACCACCCACCGGCAAAATTCCAAGCGACTCAATTGAGTCGCTTTTTTACAACCGAACGTAAGAGATAATAGGAAGTTAAAACTGTTCAGCCAATTATCAGGTTAACTGTGCTGACTTTTGTTGTTAAACATTGACTACGTTAAAGAAAAGGAAATGTTATTGGTTGTATAATCACCGTTTATCAGCATTAACTAAAATAGTTAACGAATAGCAATGTCATAGAGCGACATCATCAGAAATGACGCCGAACATTATAAAAAGCCTAAGAAGGATGAGTACATGAGTCAGGATAAAATCGACATTAAAGATGTGACTCCGAAAACTTTTAACCCCAAAACCCACAAAGGTAACGGGGATCGTTTTAACCCAAGCAATCGCATCTATGTACGTGAAAGTAAAGGAACCTATCAAAAACTAAGACGCTACGGCGGCTGGTTTTTACTGCTACTGTTTGCTTTGACACCTTGGATTCCGTACGGAGATCGCCAAGCGATTTTATTGGATATCGGTAATCAGCAGTTCAACTTTTTTGGCACCACACTCTATCCGCAAGATCTTACTCTGCTGGCACTGCTGTTTGTTATCGGGGCATTTGGTCTGTTCTTCATCACCACCTTTTTAGGTCGGGTCTGGTGTGGTTATCTATGTCCACAAACCGTCTGGACTTTCATGTACATCTGGTTTGAAGAAAAACTCGAAGGCAGTGCGAATAAGCGCCGTAAACAAGACGCCAATAAGCTCACCGCCAACTTAGCCATGCGTAAAACGCTCAAGCATATCGCCTGGTTTTCGATAGCGCTGATCACCGGATTCACCTTTGTCGGTTACTTTGTGCCAATGAAGCAACTGGTGATCGATTTCTTCACGTTTAACTCCAGCTTCTGGCCTGTTTTCTGGGTGATGTTCTTTGCAATCTGTACCTACGGTAATGCCGGCTGGATGCGATCTATCATGTGTATTCACATGTGCCCTTACGCACGTTTCCAGTCCGCCATGTTCGACAAAGATACCTTTATCGTTGGTTACGACACCAAACGTGGTGAAAAACGCGGCCCACGCTCACGAAAGGCCGATCCAAAGCAACTTGGTTTGGGTGACTGTATCGACTGTGATTTATGTGTGCAGGTGTGCCCTACTGGCATCGATATCCGCGACGGTTTGCAATATGAGTGCATTAACTGTGGTGCTTGTATTGATGCGTGTGACCAAACCATGGATCGCATGGGTTATGAAAAAGGGTTGATCAACTACACCACCGAACACCGTTTATCTGGTAAACATACGAAGGTTATGCGTCCGAAACTGATCGGCTATGGTGCAGTATTCCTGATTATGATCGGCTTATTCTTCGCTCAAATTGCGTCCGTTGATCCGGCTGGTATGAGCGTGCTTCGAGACCGCAACCAACTGTTCCGCATCAATAGCGCGGGAGAAGTCGAGAATACTTATACGCTCAAAGTAATCAACAAGACCCAGCAAGTGCAAGAGTACCAACTGGATGTGAAAGGCATGAGCGATGTGAGCTGGTATGGAAAACAGACCATTCAGGTACAACCTGGAGAAGTATTGAACTTACCAATGAGTCTTGGCGCAGATCCTGACAAGCTAAACTCTGCGATAACCACAATTCAGTTTATACTCACCGATAAGAGCAATGAATTCACCATCGAAGTGGAAAGCCGGTTTATCAAGAAACTCTGATTTCAAATTCGATGACTAACGGAAAAAGGCTCAGTAATGAGCCTTTTTATTTATATGTCCCAAGGTACGTTTAACTTTGACGCACTCACACCCGATTTTATGTGGTATGCGTTAGAAAGCATTGGTATTCGCGCGGAATCTGGCTTTCTCCCTCTCAACAGTTATGAAAACCGCGTTTATCAGTTTACCGATGAAGAGCGTCGCCGCTATGTGGTGAAGTTCTACCGCCCTGAGCGTTGGAGCAACGAACAAATTCAGGAAGAGCACGATTTCACTTTAGAGCTTATCGAAAACGAAATCCCGGTCGCTCCACCTGTCATTCTTAACGGTCAAACATTACATCACTACCAAGGCTACGGTTTTGCCCTGTTTGAAAGTGTTGGCGGACGCCAGTTTGAAGTCGACAATCTAGATCAACTGGAAGGCGTCGGTCGATTTTTAGGTCGAATCCATAAGGTTGGCGGTAAAAAGACCTTTCAACACAGGCCAAGCATCGGTTTACAAGAATACCTCTATCAGCCTAGAGAGATTTTGCAAAATTCGAACATGATTCCAATGCATCTGGAGAACAGCTTCTTTAACGACCTGGATATCCTGATCAAAGCTATCGAAAACCACTGGCAGGACAGCTTTAGCACTATTCGTCTGCATGGCGACTGCCATCCAGGTAATATTCTTTGGCGCGATGGACCGATGTTCGTCGACCTGGATGACGCCCGAAACGGACCCGCAGTACAAGATTTGTGGATGCTGTTGAATGGTGAGCGACAAGATAAGCTGATGCAGCTGGATATCGTTCTGGAAGCTTATCAAGAGTTTTGTGATTTTAACTCCGCAGAATTGAAACTAATTGAACCACTTCGCGGTCTACGAATGGTGCATTACATGGCATGGTTAGCAAAACGTTGGCACGACCCTGCATTTCCGTTGGCTTTTCCATGGTTTAATGAGCCAAAATATTGGGAAGGTCAGGTTCTTGGCTTTAAAGAGCAGATTGCCAACTTAGAAGAAGCACCCCTTTCTTTAATGCCTCAATGGTAAGTCAGCCAACTAATTCAAAATGGAGATATATAAATGAAAAAGCTGTTCGCACTGTTTTCTATGCTGATGCTGAGCCTTTCAGCACAAGCCGCACAATTCAACGAAGGTGAACACTACAAAGTATTAGATCTAGAGGCTTCTAATAAGCCTGTAGTGACTGAATTCTTCTCATTTTACTGCCCACACTGTAATTCGTTTGAGCCAATTATTCAGCAACTTAAAAATCAGTTACCTGAAGGCGTGAAGCTACAAAAGAACCACGTATCCTTTATGGGTGGCAGCATGGGCCCTTCAATGAGCAAAGCATTCGCAACTATGGTTGCGCTTAAGGTTGAAGATAAAATGGTACCTGTGATGTTTAACCGCATTCACAATTTGCGCAAAGCGCCGCGCGACGATGCGGAACTGCGTCAAATCTTCTTAGATGAAGGTGTGGACGAGAAGAAGTTCGACTCAGCATTCAAAGGTTTTGCTGTCGACTCTATGGTTCGTCGTATGGACAAACAGTTTGAAGACAGTGGCCTGACAGGTGTTCCGGCAGTGATTGTAAACAACAAATACCTGGTACAAGCGCAAAGCATCAAAACCATGGATGAGTACTTTGCTCTGGTAAACTACTTATTAGAACTTAAATAATCCGTCTAGATTGCACAAAGGGGAGCTTCGGCTCCCCTTTGTTTTATCTGTGTATCTCTTGCAGTAACTGGTCTTTCTCTTGCCAGACATCACCCAACCACTGCTGAAACTGACGCTTGTAGGGTTTATCGTTAAAGTAATCACCCTGCACTTGTTCATCGACCGGCAGTACCTTCACACGAACCACTATCTTGCTCATACGGCCCATTAACATGTCTCTGAATGGTTTATGGGTATTTTCCGGATAAGCCAACGTGACATCAATAATACTATCAAACTGATCACCCATCGCAGCCAGCGTGTAAGCGATGCCACCAGACTTTGGCTGCAACAAATGTTGATATCGTGCTTTGCTCTGGCGTTGCTTTTCTAGTGTAAAACGCGTGCCTTCTACGTAATTGACTACCGTCGTGGGAGTATGCTTAAACTTAGCGCAAGAGCGACGCGTGGTTGCCAAATCCTGACCACGCTTATGCGGGTTACGGATAAGATATTCGCGCGAATAACGACGCATAAACGGCATATCCAGAGCCCAGCAAGCCATGCCAATAAATGGTACATACAACAGTTGCTGTTTGAGGAAAAACTTTGGCATTGGGATACGATCTTTAAACACACAACACAGCACCACAATGTCAGTCCAACTCAGATGATTGCTGATCAAAAGGTACCAACCATCTTTCTTTAGCTCATCGCCACCTTGCACATCCCATTCAACGCGATTGGACAGCGCGAGTATCCCCGCATTTACCGTTGCCCACGCCCACATCACCTTGTTAGCGGCTTCGGTTCCCTTCGCTTTTAGCTTTACGCCTGGAATTAACAGTTTAATCACGGCGATAAAGCAAATAACCAATGAACAGATCGCCGAATTGATTATGACTAGAGACGCATTAAGAAGAAGTAACAAATATGCCAACATGATAACAGCGCTAAGGTGTGAGTAATAAAACAGCGTGTAATTATACTGTCACATTGCTACATTGAAACATTTATGAGAATGGTCTGATTAGTTACCACTTATCCGCTTGACCTTGCACAATATGAAATAAAGGGAATATATTGTTGTATCAGTTGGGCAAAGAAATTAAGCCACTCTCCAATACAAATAAACGCTCAACCATTGCTCGAACCATTCATTCGCAAATAGGGAGATCATGAATGAAACCAAGACTAACGGTCTTGACCTTGGCCTTTATCGTCAGTTCAGCTCAAGCTCAGCTCGCAGAAACCGCTGGATTCAGCGGTGAGATTTCACTTAACGCTGCCTTTATTGCATCAGAATCTAACTTTAATACCGATAACAACAAGACCATCGATTCACTCAATCACAGTGCAGACAGCGATAGCTCGGTAGTCGCAGCGCCGCTTGGAAACATCGCCTATACCTTCGGTACGCAGCTCAACCAGCAAGTCTATGCAGGTACCACTCGCTCAGATGTGGCCATTGGAACACTTGCATTTCAGCTAGGCTATCAATACCAATTGCCATCAGGCACCGTACTCGATGTATCGTACTTGCCAACCATATTAGAAGGCGAAACCTGGCGTAATCCGTATCAGGTGGGCGTGGCTAGGCGCACAACCGATGAGGGCGGTAACGCGTACCGTTTTCAGGTTAAAGGGCTGATTGATAAAAACTTCAATCTTGATCTTGCCTATGCCAACAAAGAAATTGATAAAGAGGAAGTGACGGATCGCTCGTTGACTCGTGATGCTGATATTTACTACATTAAAGGTGACTATCGAATTTCGCTTGATCGGACTTCCATCCTGCAACCTGCATTTACTTACATTAACCAAGATGCCGATGGTAAAGCAGAATCCTTCGACTCGTATGGGTTTGAACTGAGCTGGTTTAAGTTCATCAATCGTCACCGCTTAGCACTCACTGGTGGTTATACCCTTGAGGATTATCAATCTAAAAGCCAGACCTTCACCAAGACGCGCAGTGACGATACGTTGAGCCTGTTTGCCGCTTACGAATACCAAAATGTGTTTGATTGGCAAGACTGGTCTTTCATTTCATTCGCTGGCTATAGTCAAACCGACTCAAACATTACTTTCTATGACGAGAAGGAATACCTGTTCTCGTTAGGCTTCAGCTATCGCTTTTAATTCGCTGGCCGCTATTTTGGGTAAGGACTGATTACACAGCCTGAGCAGTAAGCTGTTTCAGTAATCGGTCCATTGCTCGATATCCAAGGGCTTCCGCCAGATGGGAGCGCTCAATCCGCTCTTCCCCATCCAGATCAGCAATAGTGCGGGCAACTTTAATGATTCGGTGATACGCACGAATGGACAGTCCCAGTCTGTGTAAGGCTGTCTCCAGAAACTCAGCATCACTTTTTTGTAATGGGCAAAACGCTTCTATCTCACGACTACCCAGCAAAGCGTTCACCTTACCGCTGCGATTTAACATCTGCTGACGTGCGTCATTCACGCGCTCTTTCACAACCACTGTTGGCTCACCGCGGTCCCCACCCTCAGATAATGTGCCCTTTGGCAAAGCAGGAATTTCCAGAGACATATCGAATCGATCCAGTAGCGGTCCCGACAGACGACCTAAATAACGCAGAATGGCTTGTGGGTTAGTGCGTGCCTGATTGCCTTCGTAGTAGCCAGTCGGGCTGGGGTTGAGAGCGCCCACCAGCTGAAAGCGGGCAGGAAATCGGGTTTTGCCCTGAGCCCGAGAGATGATAATTTCGCCCGACTCCAGCGGTTCTCGCAGCGAATCCAGCACCTTACGATCGAACTCCGGCATTTCATCCAGAAACAACAAGCCATTGTGAGCCAGAGAAATTTCTCCCGGCCTCGGAACCGAACCTCCGCCGACTAAAGCCGCCATCGAACTGGAGTGGTGTGGAGAACGAAACGGCCGTATCTTCCAGTTATGCTCATTGATTTCGCTTTGTGTTAATGACGCGACGGATGCGGTTTCCATCGCTTCATCATCACTCATTTCAGGTAACAAATCGCATAAGCGCGACGCTAACATGGTTTTTCCGGTACCGGGTGGTCCTAAAAATAATAAGTTATGGTTACCTGCCGCCGCGATCTCAAGCGCTCGCTTACCCTGTTGCTGGCCAATGATGTCCTGTAAATCTCGGTTATGGCTTTGTGGTGTTTTACGCTTAGGTGATATATGCAAATTAAGCCGATGTTGACCACACAATTCAGCACACACCTCAAGCAGCGACTGAGCGGATTTATGCTGTTCTTTACCCACCAGCGCCGCCTGATCACCATTCACATGTGGCACGACCAAATGGCGCTGAAACTTGCTTGCAGCGAGTGCGGCAGGTAGCACCCCTTTTACTGGCCTTAAGCCTCCAGACAAAGCTAACTCACCAACAAATTCGTAGTTTTTGAGCTTATCTGTCGCGATTTGCTCTGAAGCGGCCAAAATACCCAGCGCAATGGGTAAATCAAAGCGTCCACCCTCTTTGGGTAGATCCGCCGGAGCTAAGTTGACCGTAATGCGCTTGGCAGGAAATTGAAAATTGGAATTGATAATGGCACTGCGTACCCGATCTTTCGATTCTTTTACCGTGGTTTCTGGCAGCCCAACCAGAGTAAAGCCCGGCATACCGTTACTAATATGTACTTCCACACTAACTGACGGCGCTTGTACACCGACGCTTGCCCGACTATGAATGATTGCCAGCCCCATACGATCCCCAACCAGTTATTGATTGCTTTATAAACAAATGTTTTCACTATGTGTTTATGTTATATACCGCGTCTTAATTGGGAGTTAATGTGAAAAAAGAATGACTTTTTGCTTGTCATGCAGAGGAATTGTGTGATACCACTAATGACGCAAACAATTTCGTAGAACATTACACAACAAAATTTAACGAAAACAGAACGACAGACAGATGAATCTTTTCGCTTACATTAACTCACTGCTAGCCCTGATTATCGTGGTCATTATTGGCACCGCGCGGGGTATTGTGGGCGAAAGATAACCACAAATTACAAAAAACCCCCGCACTGAAAGGTCCGGGGGTTTTTTTACAACTACAAGTTGTCATCTGTCTAACCCTTAGACAGTTTAACGGGAAGAATGGGAGTGCACATGAAGTGCAAAACAAATGGTAATAGCTACGAGCCGCAACGTAGCAAAGGAGGTTTACGATGACTGGTGCACAACTTGTCGTAGCCGCTTTAAGACAGCAAGGTATCAAGACCATCTTTGGTTACCCCGGTGGGGCGATCATGCCAATCTACGATGCTTTGTATGACGGAGGTGTAGAGCACATCTTATGTCGTCATGAACAAGGGGCAGCCATGGCTGCAATCGGTATGGCTCGCTCGACTCAGGACGTTGCAGTTTGTATGGCAACTTCTGGCCCTGGCGCGACCAACCTAGTGACCGGCCTTGCCGACGCTTTCCTTGATTCAGTTCCACTGGTAGCCATCACAGGTCAGGTTGCCAGCTCTCATATCGGTACCGACGCTTTCCAGGAAATGGATGTGATTGGTATGTCTCTAGCCTGTACTAAGCACAGCTATCTGGTTACCGAGATCGAAGATCTTGCCCCGACTCTGGCTGAAGCCTTTGAAGTAGCGAAAACCGGACGTCCGGGTCCTGTCATTGTTGATATCGCGAAAGATGTTCAACTCGCTCAAGCACCAACCGATTTACTGACTCCATACGTTGCTCCAGCAATTGAAGATGTCGCTGCCGAAGATATTAAACGTGCGCAAGAAGTGCTAGCAGCTTCTACTCGCCCGGTTTTATACGTGGGTGGTGGTGTTCAGTTAGCGAAAGCGACCGATGCAGTACGAGAGTTCTTACGTCTGAACCCGATGCCAGCGGTAAGCACTCTGAAAGGCCTAGGCACGATTGAACGCCATGACCCTCACTATCTAGGCATGTTAGGCATGCACGGCACTAAAGCGGCCAACCTCGTCGTTCAGGAAGCCGATCTGCTGATTGTGGTCGGTGCACGCTTTGACGACCGTGTGACGGGCAAGCTTGATACTTTTGCACCCAATGCGAAAGTGATTCACATCGATATCGATGCGGCAGAAATTCATAAATTGCGCCACGCAAACGCACCACTACGTGGCGATATCAATACCATTCTTCCTCAGCTTGAACTTACACAAGACATCACACCTTGGGTTCACCACAGTGAAAGCTTACGCAGTGGCTTCAAGTGGCGTTACGACCATCCGGGTGAACTGATCTACGCACCACTGCTGCTTAAGCAGTTGTCTGACATGATGCCGGATAGCTCTATCGTCTCAACAGACGTAGGCCAACACCAAATGTGGGCAGCGCAGCATATTCAGCCACGTGATCCACAAAACTTCATCACTTCTGCCGGTCTGGGCACCATGGGTTTTGGTCTTCCAGCCGCAATGGGCGCTGCAGTCGCACGTCCGGATGATCAGTCTATCCTTATTACTGGTGACGGTTCATTTATGATGAACGTACAGGAATTAGGTACGCTAAAACGTCGCCAGATTCCGGTGAAGATTGTTCTTCTTAACAACCAACGTCTTGGCATGGTCCGCCAATGGCAGTCATTGTTCTTTGATGGCCGACACAGTGAAACTATCCTTGATGACAACCCTGACTTCGTGATGCTGGCAAAAGCATTCGACATTCCGGGCAAAACCATCACCAAAAAAGAAGAAGTGGAACCGGCTCTGAAAGAGATGCTGGAAAGCAAAACTTCTTACATGCTTCACGTGTTAATCGACGAAGAAGAAAACGTGTGGCCTTTGGTGCCACCTGGCGCATCAAACAGTGATATGTTGGAAAACACCTAGGAGACGATCACATGGACAGATATTTACTCGACATCAAAGCCGATGACAAACCGGTATTGTTAGAGCGCGTTCTACGTGTGATTCGTCACCGAGGCTTCGTGATCAAACAAGTTGCTGCGACTCAAAACCACGAAAGTAAAGTTGCCAGTGTGGAAATCATCGTCGACAGCGATCGACCAATCTCATTTTTGATCAATCAAATTGAAAAACTGTGGGATGTTCGCAAAGTTGAGGTACTAAAAATCCGCAACGATGAACTGCCAAATCACAACTTACAACAACAGGTAAGTGCATAAGAGCCCTGTGGCAACAAGCGAAACAATGGAAATGGACAGCGCCGAGCGTTGTCCAACAACTAAACTACTGCAAGAGGCCGACGATGGCCTATTTAACAGCACCACGAAAGAGAAGTGGGCTGTTTAGACTGTGTGTACTCAGAGCAGAAGTAAGAAGGAATTAGGAAATGCCAAAATATAGATCAGCAACCACCACACATGGTCGTAACATGGCGGGCGCACGCGCGCTTTGGCGTGCAACTGGCGTAAAAGATGAAGACTTTGGTAAGCCAATCATCGCTGTGGTGAACTCGTTTACTCAATTTGTACCTGGCCACGTACACCTGAAAGATATGGGTCAATTGGTTGCAGGTGAAATCGAAAAAGCAGGTGGCATCGCAAAAGAATTCAATACCATTGCTGTCGACGACGGTATCGCAATGGGTCACGGCGGTATGCTTTACTCACTGCCTTCACGTGAATTGATTGCCGACTCTGTAGAGTACATGGTCAATGCACACTGTGCCGATGCTATGGTGTGTATCTCTAACTGTGACAAAATCACTCCAGGAATGATGATGGCCGCTATGCGCCTGAACATTCCGGTTATCTTTGTTTCTGGCGGCCCTATGGAAGCTGGTAAAACCAAGCTTTCTGATCAAATCATCAAGCTAGATTTGGTTGATGCGATGATCCAGGGCGCAGATCCAACCGTGTCAGATCAACAGAGCGAACAGGTAGAACGCTCGGCTTGTCCAACCTGTGGCTCATGCTCAGGCATGTTTACCGCCAACTCAATGAACTGCCTGACAGAAGCGCTAGGCCTCTCTCAACCAGGCAATGGTTCGATGCTGGCAACACACGCAGATCGTGAACAACTGTTTATTAACGCTGGTAAACGTATCGTTGATCTGACTCGACGCTACTACGAACAAGATGACGAGTCCGCCTTACCACGCAACATTGCTAACCGCGACGCCTTTGAAAACGCAATGGCGCTGGACATCGCAATGGGTGGCTCAAGCAACACCGTTTTACACCTTTTAGCTGCGGCTCAGGAAGGTGAAATAGACTTCGATATGAACGATATCGATGAAATGTCTCGTCGCGTACCACACTTGTGTAAAGTGGCGCCATCGACACAGAAATACCACATGGAAGATGTACACCGTGCGGGTGGCGTAATGGCTATCTTAGGTGAACTCGACCGTGCTGGTTTGCTAAACGGCAGTACGAGTACGGTATTGGGCATGACTATGCAGCAGCAGCTTGCCGAGTACGACATCATGCAAACGGAAAACGAAGAAGTACTTAAGTTCTTCCGAGCAGGCCCTGCGGGTATCCGCACCACCCAAGCATTCTCACAAGACTGCCGCTGGGATCGCCTAGACGATGACCGTGAAAATGGCTGTATCCGTTCAAAAGAGAACGCATTCAGTCAAGAAGGTGGCCTAGCCGTTCTCTCAGGCAACATTGCGGTTGATGGCTGTATAGTCAAAACGGCTGGTGTTGATGAGGAAAACCTTAAGTTCCAAGGCCCTGCGATTGTTTTTGAAAGCCAAGATTCAGCAGTTGATGGCATCTTAGGTGGTAAAGTTAAAGCGGGTGAAGTCGTAGTTATTCGTTATGAAGGTCCTAAAGGCGGTCCGGGTATGCAGGAAATGCTCTACCCAACTACTTACCTGAAATCGATGGGATTAGGCAAATCTTGTGCCTTGCTAACAGATGGTCGCTTCTCAGGTGGCACATCGGGTCTGTCAATTGGTCATGCATCCCCAGAAGCAGCCAGTGGCGGTACGATTGGCTTGGTTCAAGATGGCGACATCATCACCATTGATATCCCAAGTCGCTCTATCACCCTCGATGTAGCAGAAGATGAGCTGGCAGCACGTCGTGCAAAACAAGATGAACTCGGTTGGAAACCAGTTGATCGCCAACGTGAAGTTTCTTTTGCACTTAAAGCGTACGCTAGCATGGCAACCAGTGCTGACAAAGGTGCAGTACGAGACAAGTCTAAGCTAGAGGGCTAGCAATGATGGAATCTCAACCCGCAAAGAAAGTAAATCAAACTGGCGCAGACTATCTGCGCCAAATCCTGCGTGCGCCAGTTTATGAAGTCGCAACGGTTACGCCACTGCAAGATATGCCGCGTCTGTCGGCACGCATTGGCAACAATGTGCAAATCAAACGTGAAGATCGCCAGCCAGTGCACTCTTTCAAGCTGCGTGGCGCTTACAACATGGTTGCCAGCCTGTCTGAAGAGCAAAAAGCTGCTGGTGTCATTGCTGCGTCGGCGGGCAACCATGCTCAAGGGATGGCGTTATCGGGCACTAAACTAGGCATCAAAACCACGATCGTAATGCCAAAAACCACGCCGGACATCAAGGTTGATGCGGTACGTAGCTTTGGTGGTAACGTTGTGCTGCATGGCAACAACTTTGATGAAGCAAAAGCAGAAGCTGAACGCCTGTCAGAAGAACATGGCTACACCTTTGTGCCACCGTTCGATCATCCATTGGTGATTGCTGGTCAAGGCACCATTGGTATGGAAATGCTGCAGCAAAATGGCCATCTGGACTACATCTTTGTTCCGGTTGGCGGTGGTGGTCTGGCGGCAGGTGTCGCGGTATTGGTTAAACAACTGATGCCGGAAATCAAAGTGATTGCTGTCGAGCCAGAAGATTCTTCTTGTTTGAAAGCTGCCTTAGATGCCGGAGAGCCTGTCGTACTTGATCAAGTCAGTATGTTTGCCGATGGTGTGGCGGTAAAACGCATCGGTGAAGAGACATTCCGTTTATGTCAGAAATACATTGATGGGCATATTGCGGTATCAAGCGACGAAATCTGCGCAGCCGTGAAAGATATCTTTGAAGATACACGAGCGATAGCAGAGCCTTCAGGCGCGCTTGCTCTGGCAGGTTTGAAGAAGTTTGCTGAACAGAACAAACTCAAAGACAAAAACCTCGGTACAGTACTGTCTGGTGCCAACACCAACTTCCATGGCTTACGTTATGTCTCTGAACGTTGTGAACTAGGTGAAAAGCGTGAAGGCTTACTCGCTGTCACGATCCCAGAACGCCAAGGCGCTTTCTTTGAGTTTTGTAACTTGATTGGTGGCCGAGCGGTTACTGAGTTCAACTACCGTTACAACGATGATGAACTGGCAAACATCTTTGTTGGTGTACGTCTTCAGGGCGGCCAGGAAGAGCTGGATCATATTATTCGCGATCTACGCGAAGGTGGTTATCCGGTGGTGGATCTATCTGATGATGAAATGGCAAAGCTACACATTCGCTACATGATCGGTGGAAAACCTTCCAAGAAGCTCAAGGAACGTCTTTACAGCTTCGAGTTTCCGGAATATCCGGGCGCGCTGCTGAAGTTCTTAAGCACACTTGGTACCCACTGGAATATCAGCCTGTTTAACTACCGCAACCATGGTGCAGATTACGGGCGTGTTCTTTGTGGTTTCGAGCTAGATGAAAGCGATTTAGCCCAATTTTCCGCACATTTACGCGAACTTGGCTACCAGTGTAAAGACGAAACGGATAACCCATCCTATAAGTTCTTCTTATCATAAACAGCCCAAAAAACACCTCGCTATAGCGAGGTGTTTTTATTTGATATTTAAGCCTGCAACCAATCCTGATGTAGCTGACTGGATGATCCTAAGTAATCCACCATCCATTGGATCAAATTATGGTTCTCATCTTTACGCCATACTAAACAACAACGGCTTACGGGCTTGTCGTCCGGTAGAACCTTCTCCACCAGCACGCCATCATTGATCAATGGCATTGCGATATGGCGCGGCATAAACCCGACCCCAACTCCATTTTTCAGACATTCAATCGCGGCGTACCAGTTTGGCAGTAATAGACGACGCTGATGGGGATAATGACCTGTGTGTCGCTTAGGCAATACGTTAGAAGTATCATCCAGGCAGATAGCAGGAAACTGGCTGACATAGGCTTCCGTTAACGCCTGCTGACGTACACAGGGATGCGCTGGAGACATAACGAATGCCCAGTCCAGCATTCCCATGTCTCTGACTTCAAAGTCACCACCAACCGGAATGGCACTTGTTGCTCCAATCACAATATCCGCCCGCCCCTGCGCAATTGCCTCCCAAGAGCCGTTAAACACTTCCATGTTGATCTGCAGCTCGGCAAACTCAAATTCGCGATAAAAATCTTCAATCAATGGTTTTAGCTTTTCCAGTTTCACCACGTTATCCAAAGTCAGCTTGAGCGTCGTCTGCCAGCCATGTGCCGCCCGGCGAGTCTGGGCTTTAACCTCTTCCATTTGACGCAATAACACTCGCGCCTCTGAGATAAACAACTCTCCCGCAGGTGTCAGCTCAACCTTTCTTGGCAAACGGCGAAACAGCACTACGTCCAGATCTTGCTCTACCTGACGGACACCATAACTGATTGCTGAAGGCACTTTGTGCAACACCTCAGCAGCAGCGGTAAAGCTCCCCAACCGGGCAACGGTATCCAGCATTTCTAATGAAGATTTGGAAAACATCACTAAGTACCTTTCAAATTTTTTGATTGATAGTGAACAATTTTAACGTTTTATTTTTTGTAAATCGAAAAATAGAATAAAAGAACAAGTAAATCAGGGTTGGCGCCAACTGATATTGGTTAAAAAGTAATTAAATAATTTGATTGGTTAATAATGAAAATATCAAAACTACAACTCGTTTATCTTGCAGTGCTGTCGATGCTTGGCTTTGTTGCTACCGACATGTACCTGCCAGCTTTTAAAGCAATGGAAATCGACTTCGCGACAGGTCCGGAACAAATTGCCCTGTCTCTTACCGTATTTTTAGGGGGAATGGCATTTGGTCAGCTGATGTGGGGGTTGGCTTCGGATAAGTTTGGCCACCGCAATACACTAGCCGCAGGTTTAGTTGTATTTACTCTTGCTTCATTCGGTCTGGCATTCTGCGATCAGGTTTGGCAGCTACTCACGCTGCGATTTGTCCAAGCTATCGGCGTCTGCGCACCAGCGGTTATCTGGCAAGCGATGGTTATTAAACGTTACTCGAGCAGCAGCCAGCAGATTTTCGCCACTATTATGCCTTTGGTTGCCTTATCACCAGCGCTTGCTCCTCAATTAGGTGTGGTACTTGCGGACAACTTTGGCTGGCACAGTATTTTTATCACTTTAACACTGGTTGGCGTATTGCTTGTCGTGGCAACCATGATGCAGAAAGACGAAAAGGTGGAAGTAAAGCAGACCAGCATCTCAACAGATATTAAAGCACTGCTGGGCTCTAAGACTTACCTTGGCAACGTGACTATGTTTGCCACCGCTTCTGCTGCATTCTTTGCTTACCTAACCGGTATGCCAGAAATCATGGCGCAACTGGGTTATGAAGCCAAAGACATTGGTATGAGCTTTATTCCACAAACTATTGCGTTCATGGCTGGTGGCTACTTAGGCAAAGTCGGTGTGCGAAAATATGGCGACAAAAACGTTTTACGCCAGTTGATAGGCTTATTTAGTGTCGCGGCACTGATGGTATTCGTTGCGTCACAATGGACGTTAACCTCTATCTGGCCAATTCTGGCGCCTTTCTGTCTGATCGCTGTCGCAAACGGTGCGCTATACCCAATCGTAGTAAACCGAGCGCTAGAGAGTGCTCATCAAAGCCCAGCAACCGCAGCTGGTTTGCAAAACAGCTTACAGATCTGCGTGAGTAGTCTTGCCAGCGCATTTGTTGCTGCGATGGCCAGCCAGGCTCAATCAGTCACTGGTATCGCGATTGTGATTTGTATGGCTGGTTTGTGGGTCGGCTACATTCTGTCTAATCGAGAGCTGGCTAAGCACTTTGCTGCACCAGACAATTCTCGCGTGGTCAGCGAAGAGTAACGCTAAACCAGAGTTCGATGACAACCTAGTTAACAAGAGCCGTTCTATACGGCTCTTTGCATTTTATAGGCTTTTTAAACCCCACTTTTCAGCAACTTGTTTGAAGAACCCTTGGGTTTCTTTCAGCTTCACCCAGTGATTGATGTAGTTAATCCAGACTTGATCATCTTGTGGCAGTAACATGGCTATCGGTGTTGGCCTGCGCGGCGTTTCAACTGGGACTATCGCCAACTGACTAAATTTCTCCACCAGCGTGGCGGCTTCTACATTCGACGTCACTGACACGTCAGCGCGGCGGGCTAATAGCTCCTGAAAATCTCGCGCGGGCGCTTCTATCACAATATGTTGCGCGGAAGGGAAAAACTCTTTCACCATCTTTTCTTGTACCGTGCCTAATGTCGCCGCGACTTTCACCTCAGAGTTATCAAAATCAGCCCAATCGGTATATTTCCCAAGATCGCTCTTCTGTACAACAGGCACAAACGCAAGATAAAAATAAGGCTGACTATATCCGGCCACTTTGGCACGTGACATATTTAATGACGCGCTTCCGGTGATGTCATACTTGTTGGCGGTAATTCCGTTCACCAACGTCTTCCAGTCTGTGGCTACGTATTCCACTTTTACCCCAAGATCTTTAGCTAGCTCCGTCATCACATCAATATCGAACCCTCGATAACTATTCGTTGCGGGATCTTTCATTGTCATCGGGTTCCAGTCACCCGTAGTGCCGACTCTCAATACCCCTTTATCTAAAATATCTTGAAGACGACTCTGGGCGTACGCAACTTGAGTCATGGTGAGTAAACATATGCCTAAAGTGAGCAAAATTTTTTTCATGTTTATTCCCTTAACATTAATGACCTTATACAGGTTACTGATTAACCTTTATTACAACCCCATTGAAAAACATAGCAGTAACAATGGAAATGTTTGGTTAATTCAGGAAATCAACGTGAATTATCGATATCTATGGCTCACCACTTCACTACCATTACTGACTGGCTGCTCTGATTATCAATGGGGCTGGTACGTGCTCGACCCCTCAACAGAACAAGGACGGACAAACCTTCGATTCCTGGTGTCTGGGTTTAATGACACGATTCAAGTATCACTTCTGAGTATGCTGTTTGCCATGACTCTGGGGTTACTCATCGCCTTACCCGCCCTATCTAATTCGCCTGCGCTTAAATGGATAAACCGTATTTATGTTGAAGTGATTCGCGCAATTCCGGTCCTGGTACTGCTGCTGTGGGTGTATTACGGCATGCCTACGTTACTTTCAGTCTCACTCAATCACTACTGGGCAGGCGTGATCGCGTTAACCATTGCAGAGAGTGCATTTATGGCAGAAGTGTTTCGTGGTGGGATTCAGGCAATCAGTCGCGGTCAGCATGAAGCGGCAGAGTCGATAGGTTTAAATTACTGGCAAAAGATGCGCTTGGTTATTTTGCCTCAGGCGTTCAGGCAAATATTACCGCCGCTGGGCAATCAGTTTGTCTATATCCTCAAAATGAGTTCACTGGTCAGTGTCATTGGACTGAGTGATCTTACACGTCGGGCTAACGAGCTGGTGGTCAATGAGTACTTACCATTAGAGATATACTCTTTCTTAGTGTTGGAGTACTTATTATTGATTCTCTTGGTCTCTCAGGCTGTACGCTGGCTGGAGAAACGCATCGCAATTCCAAGCTACTAATCCAAACAGTGTAATCGGAAAGGAAAACAACAAAGCCGCTCAAATTGAGCGGCTTTGGTTTAAATTTGTTTTACGCTGAGATGTGTTACTTTTTCTTTACCGGACGTTGCCAGCCTGTGATTCTGCGCTCTTTAGCACGAGTAATCACTAACTCACCTTCGGCTACGTCTTTAGTCAGCGTCGTACCTGCACCAATAGTCGCACCATCAGCGATAGCCACAGGTGCCACTAACTGGCTATCCGAACCAACGAAAACATCATCACCGATGATGGTTTTGAACTTGTTCGCACCGTCGTAATTACACGTAATCGTGCCAGCGCCAATGTTAGTGCGTTGGCCGATTTCAGCATCGCCCAGATAAGTCAGGTGGTTCGCTTTAGAGCCTTCACCAATACGCGCATTCTTCACTTCCACAAAGTTACCAACGTGAGAGTCGTTACGCATATCCGCGCCAGGACGCAGACGAGTGAATGGACCAACGGTACAATCTTCACCAACGGTCGCGCCTTCAATCACGCTGTATGGACGTACGATCGTGTTGTCATCAATCTCACAATCTTTCAACACACAGCCAGCACCGATAACCACGTTATCACCAAGCGATACACTACCTTCGATAATAACGTTCACATCAATTTCGCAGTCCATACCGCATTGAAGTTCACCACGAAGATCGAAACGAGCTGGATCACGTAGCATAACGCCCTGTTCAAGCAGCTTTTGCGCTTGCATCGATTGGAATGCGCGCTCTAGACGAGCAAGCTGGGCACGATCATTCACGCCTTCAACTTCAATCGCATTAACAGGATGGACAGCTTCCACTGCACGACCTTCATCGTGAGCAGCAGCAATGATGTCAGTAAGGTAGTACTCACCTTGCGCATTGTTGTTGTTTAAGCCTGACAACCAGCGCTTCAGATCACCACCAGTCGCAACCATCACACCTGTGTTGATTTCTTTGATCTGTTTTTGTTCTTCGGTGGCGTCTTTCTGCTCGACGATAGCAACGACAGGACCATTCTTACGCACGATACGTCCATAACCAGTCGGGTTATCCAGAACTACCGTCAGCAACGCGATACCACCCGTTGGCTGGGCATCAAGTAAGCTCTCAATAGTTTCCGCAGAAATCAGTGGTACATCCCCATACGAGATAAGAATTTTCTCGTCATCTTCGAACTGTGCTGAAGCCTGATCCACCGCATGACCAGTACCTAGCTGCTCCGCCTGAAGTACCCAGTTTACTGGCTCTTCCGCTAGCACCTGTTTCATTTGATCACCACCATGACCATAAACTAGGTGAATATTTTGAGCACCAAGACCGGTACACGTATCAATGACATGTTTTGCCATTGGCTTCCCTGCCAAAGTATGAAGCACTTTAGGCATGTTCGAATACATACGGGTTCCTTTACCCGCAGCAAGAATTACAGCACTGAATTTCATGGACAACCTATTGACGTTATTTATTTAATCGGCGGATATTTTAGACAGCTTGAAGGGATAAGTTAATGGTGAAAGGTCAATTTCTAACTAAAAATAATCAAAAAGGCGACCATTTGGCCGCCTTTTTCATGCAACGTTGCTAATTGAGCTTAGCGACGCTTTTTGGTCAGCTCGATAACTCGTAGCTGAGCAATGGCTTTAGCCAGTTCACTGGCCGCTTGTGCGAAGTCCATATCGCCATGCTGATTCTGGATATTCTCCTCAGCACGACGCTTAGCTTCTTCTGCCTTCGCTGCGTCTAGATCTTCACCACGAATCGCTGTATCAGCCAGTACTGTAGCAGTACCAGGCTGAACTTCGACCATACCACCAGAGACATAAATGAACTCTTCGTGGCCGTGCTGTTTCACAATACGCACCATACCAGGCTGAATAGCGGTCAGAAGCGGAGTATGGCCATGGAAAATACCAAGCTCACCTTCGCTACCGGTCACCTGAAACGTCTCTACACGACCAGAGAAAATGCGTTTCTCAGCGCTTACTACGTCTAGGTGAAAGGTTATTGGTGCCATATCGCCTCCTAGTTAGCCTTATAGCTTCTTAGCATTCTCAATAGCATCATCGATGCTACCGCAGTACATAAATGCCTGCTCTGGAATGTCATCGTATTCACCAGCTAGTAGACCTTTAAAGCCACGTAGAGTCTCTTTAAGAGGTACGTAAACGCCCGGGTCACCTGTAAATACTTCCGCTACGTGGTAAGGCTGAGTAAGGAAACGCTCAATCTTACGTGCACGAGATACAACTTGCTTATCTTCTTCAGATAGCTCGTCCATACCTAGAATCGCGATGATGTCTTTCAGCTCTTTGTAGCGCTGAAGTGTCTGCTGAACGCCACGAGCGATGTCGTAGTGATCTTGACCTACTACTAGCGGGTCTAGCTGACGAGACGTTGAATCTAGTGGGTCGATCGCTGGGTATAGACCCATTGCTGCGATGTTACGGTTAAGTACAACCGTTGCATCCAAGTGCGCGAACGTTGTTGCTGGAGACGGGTCAGTCAAGTCATCCGCAGGTACGTATACCGCCTGTACAGACGTGATAGAACCTTGCTTAGTTGACGTGATACGCTCCTGAAGTACACCCATCTCTTCTGCAAGAGTTGGCTGGTAACCTACCGCAGAAGGCATACGACCTAGAAGTGCTGATACCTCTGTACCTGCAAGTGTGTAACGGTAGATGTTATCAATGAACAGTAGTACGTCACGACCTTCGTCACGGAAACGCTCTGCCATTGTAAGACCAGTCAGTGCAACACGTAGACGGTTGCCCGGTGGCTCGTTCATCTGACCGTAAACCATTGCTACTTTAGATTCTTCAGGATTCTCAACGTTTACAACGCCCGCTTCCTGCATTTCAAAGTAGAAATCGTTACCTTCACGAGTACGCTCACCAACACCAGCAAATACTGATAGACCTGAGTGTTGTAGTGCGATGTTGTTGATAAGTTCCATCATGTTAACGGTCTTACCTACACCTGCACCACCGAATAGACCGATTTTACCACCCTTAGCGAATGGACAAATTAGGTCGATTACTTTAACACCCGTTTCTAGAAGTGCTGTTTCGTTTGATTGCTCTTCGTAGCTTGGTGCTGCACGGTGGATAGAGTAAGTCTCTTCCGCACCGATTTCACCACACTCATCAATCGCGTCACCTAGGACGTTCATGATACGACCTAGAGTTTTAGTACCTACTGGTACTGAAATTGGAGCGCCAGTGTTAACCACTTCTACTCCACGACGTAAACCATCAGAGCTACCCATTACGATACAACGAACTACGCCACCGCCTAGCTGTTGTTGAACTTCAAGAACTAGACGCTCTTTTGAGTCCGTTACGTTTAGAGCGTCATATACACTAGGTACATCGCTCTGTGGGAACTCTACGTCGACTACCGCACCGATGATCTGTACGATCTTACCTGTAGCCATCGTTAATCCTCTAAACTATTTCGTTTTACCTAAGCTTAAACCGCAGATGCACCACCAACGATTTCCGACAGTTCTTGTGTGATCGCAGCCTGACGGGCTTTGTTGTACACAAGTTCCAAATCATCAATCAAGTTGGTTGCGTTATCCGTTGCAGCCTTCATCGCAATCATTCGAGCCGCTTGCTCACAAGCAAGATTCTCTACCACACCTTGGTATACCTGAGACTCTACATAACGCACTAGTAGCGTATCCAGTAGAGGTTTTGGCTCAGGCTCATAGATGTAGTCCCATGAGTGCTCACGCTGCATCTCTTTGCTGTCCGATTTAGGCAAAGGTAGCAATTGATCGATCGTTGGTTGCTGAACCATAGTGTTCACAAATTTGTTGAACACTACGTATAGACGGTCCAGTTCACCTTCATCGTATTTCTTAAGCATTACGCCAACAGAACCGATTAGGTCTTCCAGACTTGGATTATCACCAAGGCCAGAAACCTGTGCCGCAACTTTTGCGCCACCATGTTTAAAGAAACCGGTCGCTTTTGAGCCAATTACCGCTAGCTCAATTTCCGCACCTTTTTCTTTCCATGCTTGCATGTCTGTAACGGCTTTCTTGAACACGTTAATGTTCAAACCACCACACAGACCACGGTCTGTCGAAACGATGATGTAACCAACACGTTTAGCTTCACGCTCTTCTAGGTACGGATGACGGTACTCTAGATTTGCGTTTGCCACATGACCGATCACTTTACGCATTGTTTCAGCGTATGGACGAGAAGCTTCCATTGCATCTTGAGAGCGACGCATTTTTGAAGCTGCTACCATTTCCATCGCTTTCGTAATTTTCTGCGTGCTTTTAACACTACCGATTTTATTACGTATCTCTTTTGCGCCGGCCATCGTTACTCTCCGTTAGTTGGTGGCAGAAACTGCCACCGACCTAATTACCAAGTTTGGGTTGCTTTGAAGTCGTCAGTCAGTTTCTTCAACTGAGCTTCGATTTCATCGTTGTAAGCACCAGACTTGTCGATCTCAGCTGCTAGTTCAGCGTATTGACCGCGAGCGTACGATAGTAGAGCCGCCTCGAAATCTAGAACTTTGTTCAGTTCTATATCATCAAGGTAACCGCGCTCTGCCGCGAAGATAGTTAGCGCTTGGTCAAATACAGACATTGGAGCGTACTGCTTCTGCTTCATTAGTTCTGTAACTTTTTGACCATGGTCTAGCTGTTTCTTCGTTGCTTCATCAAGGTCAGAAGAGAACTGAGCAAATGCTGCTAGTTCGCGGTATGCAGCTAGTGCTGTACGGATACCACCTGATAGTTTCTTGATGATTTTCGTCTGAGCTGAACCACCTACACGAGATACTGAGATACCTGGGTCAACAGCTGGACGTACGCCTGCGTTGAATAGCTCAGTTTGTAGGAAGATCTGACCATCGGTAATTGAGATTACGTTAGTCGGTACGAATGCTGAAACGTCACCTGCTTGAGTTTCGATGATAGGAAGAGCAGTCAAAGAACCAGTCTTACCTTTCACTTCACCGTTAGTGAAACGCTCTACGTACTCTTCGCTTACACGAGCTGCACGCTCTAGTAGACGAGAGTGTAAGTAGAATACGTCACCTGGGAATGCCTCACGGCCTGGTGGACGTTTAAGTAGTAGAGAGATCTGACGGTAAGCTACTGCTTGCTTAGATAGATCATCGTAAACAATCAGTGCGTCTTCGCCGCGATCGCGGAAGTATTCACCCATCGCACAACCTGCGTATGGCGCTAGGTATTGTAGCGCTGCAGATTCAGAAGCGGATGCAACTACAACGATAGTGTTTTGTAGTGCGCCGTGCTCTTCTAGTTTGCGAACCACGTTAGCAATAGTCGATGCTTTCTGACCGATTGCTACGTAGATTGAGAAAATACCAGAGTCTTTCTGGTTGATGATCGCATCGATCGCCAGTGCTGTTTTACCAATCTGACGGTCACCGATGATAAGCTCACGCTGACCACGACCGATTGGGATCATTGAGTCAACTGACTTATAACCAGTTTGCACAGGTTGGTCTACCGATTTACGGTCGATTACACCTGGTGCGATCACTTCAACAGGCGAAGTCATTTTCGCTTCGATTGGACCTTTACCATCGATAGGCTCACCCAGCGTGTTTACTACGCGGCCTAGTAGTTCTGGACCAACTGGCACTTCAAGAATGCGGCCAGTACCTGTAACTTTCATGCCTTCCCTAAGGTCAGCATATGGGCCCATTACAACTGCACCAACCGAGTCACGCTCAAGGTTAAGTGCCAGTGCAAAACGGCCACCCGGTAATTCAATCATTTCACCTTGCATCACGTCCGCTAGGCCGTGGATGCGGATGATACCATCGCTTACCGATACGATAGTACCCTCGTTACGAGCTTCACTAACAACTTCGAAAGATTCGATACGTTGTTTGATCAGATCGCTAATTTCCGTGGAATTAAGTTGCATGCTCCAATCCCCATTAAGACTGCAATGCATCGCTCAGGCGGTTCAAACGACCACGCGCTGAGTCATCGATGACTAGGTCTCCGGCTCGAATAATAACCCCACCAAGTAGGGTCTCATCTACACTGCAATTCAGCTTCACTTTACGTTCAAGACGCGCTTCAAGTTTGCTGCCGATATTTGCAAGCTGCTCATCAGAAAGTTCTGACGCTGAAATTACTTCAACATCAATTTCTTTCTCATGCTCTTTCTTCAGAATGAAGAATTGCTCACAAACATCGGGAAGGGCCGTTAAACGACCATTCTCAGCCATTACCTTTAAAAGGTTTTGACCGTTTGCATCAACTTGGTCACCGCAAACTGCAACAAATATTTCTGCCATTTTTTCAGCAGAGAATGAACTGGTTAGCAGTTCACTCATTTGTTCGTTTTTAGCAACTTCAGCAGCAAAAGACAGCATTTGACCCCATTGGTCTAGTTGGTCTTTTTCTACCGCAAAGTCGAAGGCTGCTTTAGCATAGGGGCGTGCGATTGTAGTCAAATCAGACATATGCGCCCCCAGACTTAAAGTTTTGCAGTAATGTTGTCGAGAATATCTTTTTGCGCATCTTTATCGATAGTACGCTCAAGGATTTTCTCAGCACCAGCTACAGCCAGAGTAGCAACTTGTTTGCGCAGCTCATCGCGTGCACGATTACGCTCAGCTTCAAGTTCAGCTTCTGCTTGCGTTAGGATTTTCTGGCGTTCTGCCTGAGCTTCCTCGCGAGCTTCTTCTAGAATTTGAGACTTACGCTTATTCGCTTGCTCGATGATCTCAGTTGCTGTGCGCTTCGCTTCTTTCAACTGATCAGAAGCGTTGGCTTGTGCTAGATCCAAGTCTTTAGCAGCACGTTCAGCTGCTTGAAGACCGTCAGCGATTTTCTTTTGACGTTCTTCGATCGCTTGCATCAATGGTGGCCATACATACTTCATGCAGAACCACACAAATAGTGCGAACGAGATTGCTTGACCTAGCAGAGTTGCGTTTATGTTCACAACAGCTACCCCTCTATTTGGACTTAGTGTTAATCAGTGACAAGCCGAAGCTCGTCCCGAGTTAAAGGTGATTAACCTAGTTGACCAACGAATGGGTTTGCGAAAGTGAATAGTAGCGCGATTACGATACCGATCATTGGAACCGCATCAAGTAGACCTGCGATGATGAACATCTTAACTTGTAGCATAGGAGCCATTTCTGGTTGACGTGCTGCACCTTCTAGGAATTTACCACCTAGCAGTGCGAAACCAATCGCTGTACCAAGAGAAGCAAGACCGACGATAATACCTACGGCGATTGCAGAAAAGCTCAGTAAAGTTTCCATTACTATCTCCAATTTATAGTTGTTGGCTTAGTGCCCAAATAAAAAAGCTAAAAAAATTAATGATCAGGATCTTCGTGTGCCATTGACAGGTAAACAATTGTCAACATCATGAATACGAAGGCTTGAATCGTAATAACCAAGATATGGAAGATTGCCCACGGTAGTGAACCCATCCATTGTAAGTACCATGGTAGCATTGCCGCACAAAGAATGAATACAACCTCACCCGCGAACATGTTACCGAATAGACGCATACCAAGTGATAGAGGTTTCGCAAGTAGCGATACCACTTCAATCAGTAGGTTAAACGGAATCATCAGTGGGTGATTGAATGGATGTAGTGCAAGTTCTTTTGCGAATCCACCTAGACCTTTCACTTTGATGCTGTAGAAAATCATCAATGCAAAAACGCCTAGAGCCATAGCCATGGTGATATTCACATCAGCAGACGGTACGACCTTAAGGTAAGGAATACCAAGCCAATGTTCTGCTGGGTATGGTAAGAAGTCGATCGGGACTAAGTCCATCACGTTCATCAAAAATACCCAACAAAAGATAGTCAGTGCTAAAGGCGCGATCAGTGGGTTGCGTCCATGGAACGTATCTTTGACGTTATCAGCGACAAATTCTACGATCATTTCTACAGCACACTGAAGCTTACCCGGTACACCCGCTGTTGTTCTCTTCGCTACTTTGTAAAAAATTCCGAGGAAAATTAAACCAGTAAACCAAGAAAAAAACAGGCTATCGATATGTACGTTCCAGAAACTTGTCTCCTCCGCAACTAAGCCTAACTTGTATAACGATAGGTTAGAAAGGTGGTGGGCAATGTATCCGGACGATGTTAGCGCTTCACCTGGCGCAGCCATAACTCATCCTATTTTTTGTTGTTAATGAATAGCACTGGTGCAAAGATATTAATACCTAGTACCAGCAAATAGGTTAGTTTGAGGGGAACAAGTTCCACCTGCATATACATGTAGGCGACATAGAACAGTGCAACCGTGATGAGAATTTTCAGTACTTCACCTGTATAGAAGGAGGCAGCGATGCGCTTGGCAGCGCGAGCTCCACTAAACATGAAAGCACATAATGCGAAAACTGCATTGGCAATGACAAAAATGCCCCCACCAATTAACGCTGAAAGTCCCCAATCAGGATTTACGGCTAACGCCATTCCTGCAGCCACAAAAATAACCGCGCCAGACTCGATCATTAACAATTGCCTTGCAAGCTCTCGTCCTGGTCTAGCTAACGCAGCTACCATGTATTCGTACCTCTAGTAATATCCACTTCGCACTAAACTCTCTGTGCAGGGAAATTGGCGAAAATTATACGTTCAGTCCAACCGAATGCAATTAAATTGCATCAAAAACTTACAGTTTTGTTTACAAAACGACAACTTTCGCACAAAATTCGAATTATTCAGTTAATTGACCTAAATCAATTATCTCACTTAGGCCTCAAGCTTGGCAATAAGTTGCTCTAATTTGTGAGGTTCATCAATACTTATCGTCAGTTTCGCTTTTCCGCTTGCAGAACGAACCAAAGAAACTTTAGCGTCAAGCATCTGGCTTAATTTATGCGACATTTGCATAGCTTCGGTATCTTCTTGTTGCCCTTTTTGCTCATTTTGTGGCGCTAAACACTTTTTTACTAACTGTTCGGTTTGACGAACAGTCATTTGTTTGTTTGCAACCTGCAAAGCGACTTCGATTTGCTGCTCACCTTCAAGAGCTAAAAGTGCACGGGCATGGCCCATTTCTAGTTTTTTATCAGCAACTAAGCGCTTTACTTCAAGCTTAAGCTGATTCAAACGCAGTAAGTTACTGACCGTCGTTCTTGATTTACCAATCACGTCAGCAACCTGCTGGTGAGTCAGGGTAAACTCATCTTGCAAACGCTCCAGAGCCTGTGCCTCTTCGATGACATTGAGGTCTTCACGTTGAATGTTCTCAATCAACGCCATTGCAATCGCAGCGCGGTCTTCTACCTTTTTCACTAGGCATGGAACACGCTTCAATCCTGCTTGCTTAGCAGCGCGCCAACGTCGTTCACCGGCAATGATCTCGTATTGGCCACTATTCACCTGACGGACCACAATCGGCTGAATGATGCCTTGCGATTGAATTGAAGCCGCCAATTCTTCCAGCGCTTCTGGTGCCATATCTTTACGCGGTTGGTAGACACCCGGCTGCAATTGACCAATCGCGAGTTCAATTAACTCACCGTCTGCTGATAAGGCTTGGCTTTGCGATGCAATATGCTGTTTCTCACGAGCAAATGAACTGGTCGACAACAACGCATCCAGTCCTTTTCCTAGACCACGCTTAGACATGGGATTGAATTCCTTAGGTTAGAGTTAAACTGGGATTTCTTCGCGGCGAAGCATCTCACCCGCTAAGGCAAGATACGCTTTGGCACCCGCAGAGTACTTATCGTAATACATGGCAGGTTTACCATGGCTAGGCGCTTCGGCCAGACGAACATTACGTGGAATCACTGTGCGGTAAACTTTGGTACCAAAGTGCTTTTTAAGTTGATCGGATACTTCATTAGATAAGCGGTTACGCGGATCGTACATAGTGCGTAACAAACCTTCAATTTTAAGGTTTTCATTCACTACCGCCGCTAATTTGCTAATCGTATCCATAAGAGCAGTTAAACCTTCTAACGCAAAGTATTCACATTGCATTGGCACCAACACTGAATCAGCTGCAGCCATAGCGTTGATTGTAAGAAGGTTTAGAGAAGGGGGACAATCGATAAAGATGAAATCATAGTTATCACGAACTGACGATAACGCATTTTTCAGGCGAACTTCGCGTGCGAAAACTTCCATCAGTTTGATTTCTGCTGCGGTAACATCACCGTTTGCTGCGATAAGATCATACTTTCCGGTTGTTTCAGAGCACACCACTTGTTCAAATGGCGTGTCTTCCACTAAAAGATCGTATGCGGTGGCATCCACCATGTACTTATCAACACCACTGGCCATCGTAGCATTACCTTGAGGGTCAAGATCGATAACCAAAACTTTGCGCTTTGTTGCCGCCATCGAAGCCGCTAAGTTAATGCACGTTGTTGTTTTGCCGACCCCACCTTTCTGGTTGGCGATTGCTACAATTTTACCCACACGACTACCTCGCTAATTTTCCTTGCGCGATAAGATTACTAGATGACGATCCCCTTCCAACTCAGGAACAGTCAAAGATACGACATCGGTCACATAACACCACTCAGGAAGCAGATCTATTTCATCTTTAGGGTGCTGACCTTTCAATGCAAGAAACAATCCATTTTCCTGTTTTGGCAGATGGTGACACCATTCCACCATATCCGTCATTGAAGCAAAAGCACGACTCAACACACCATCGAATTTTTCTTCAGGCTGGAACTCTTCTACGCGGCTTTGGACCGGAGTGACGTTCTTCAGACCTAGTGTGTGCACGACCTGTTTTAGAAAACGAATGCGTTTACCCAAGCTATCGAGCAGGTAGAATTCTTTGTCCGGATTCATGATCGCTAATGGGATACCCGGTAATCCAGGGCCAGTGCCAACGTCGATAAAGCGCTTACCTGGTAAGTGAGCGCTAACCACTATGCTATCAAGAATATGTTTCACTAACATCTCAAGTGGGTCACGTACTGACGTCAAATTGTACGCTTTGTTCCATTTGTCGAGCAGTTCAACATAACCGACCAGCTGATCACGTTGCTTCTCTGAAACTTCAAGGTCGGTTTGAGCAATCAATGCATCCAGTTTAGTTCGAAGTACACTCATTACTCATCCTCACCTTTTTTCAGTAAGCCATGCTTCTTCAGGTGAACCAGTAGAATAGAAATAGCAGCTGGTGTAATTCCTGAAATACGAGAAGCAATACCGATGCTTTCCGGCTTCGCTTCACTTAATTTTGCCACTACCTCGTTCGATAGACCTTTTACTTGTTTGTAATCCAGATCAACCGGTAACTTGGTGTGTTCGTGGCGGAGTGACTTCTCGATCTCATCTTGCTGACGCTTGATGTAGCCATCGTATTTCACCTGGATTTCAACCTGCTCAGCAGCCTGTTGATCGTCCAAAGCTGGTGCAAATGCGTCTAATTGAGTCAACTGAGAGTATGAGATCTCTGGTCGACGCAGCAGATCCTCACCACTGGCTTCACGCGCCATTGGTGTTTTTAGCAGTTTGTTGAGCTCATCAATGCCCGCTGAGTTTGGATTCATCCAGGTTGACTTAAGGCGTTGACGTTCCGTTTCCATGTTTTCGATTTTTTCATTGAATCGTGCCCAACGCACATCATCAACCAAACCAAGCTCACGCGCTTTTTCCGTTAAACGTAAATCAGCATTGTCTTCACGTAGCAACAGACGGTATTCCGCGCGAGACGTAAACATGCGGTACGGTTCTTTGGTGCCCATGGTGGATAGGTCATCAATCAATACGCCCATGTAAGCCTGATCACGACGTGGGTTCCAGCCTTCTTTGCCCTGGCTGTACAAACTTGCGTTCAAACCCGCCATCAAGCCCTGAGCGGCCGCTTCTTCGTACCCGGTTGTACCGTTAATTTGGCCTGCAAAGAACAAACCATGGATAAATTTCGTTTCGTACGTCTGCTTCAAGTCACGAGGATCAAAGAAATCGTACTCAATCGCGTAACCCGGACGCACAATGTGTGCGTTCTCAAAACCTTTCATTGAACGAACAATTTGTACCTGAACATCAAACGGCAAGCTGGTCGAAATACCATTCGGGTACAGCTCGTTGGTTGTCAGGCCTTCTGGCTCGATAAAAATCTGGTGACTGTTTTTGTCAGCAAAACGCATCACTTTGTCTTCAATCGATGGACAGTAACGAGGACCAATGCCTTCGATAACGCCAGCGTACATCGGACTGCGATCAAGGTTAGCGCGGATCACATCGTGTGTACTTTCGTTGGTGTGAGTGATGAAACACGGAATTTGACGTGGATGTTGCTCACGATTACCCAGGAATGAGAATACTGGTGTTGGGTTATCTCCGTGTTGCTCTTCGAGTACAGAGAAATCAACGGTGCGAGCATCAATACGTGGTGGTGTCCCTGTTTTGAGACGATCCACGCGGAATGGCAGTTCACGTAGACGATCAGCAAGTGCGATCGATGGTGGATCACCTGCACGGCCACCAGAAGAACTTTCCATACCGATATGGATCTTACCACCCAGGAAGGTACCAACAGTCAATACAACCGATTTGGCGTGGAATTTAAGACCCATTTGAGTCACGACGCCAACCACATGATCCTGTTCAACAATCAGATCATCTACCGATTGTTGGAATAGCGTTAGGTTTGGTGCATTTTCTAATGCACTGCGAACGTAGGCTTTGTAAAGGGCACGATCAGCTTGAGCACGAGTTGCTCGTACTGCCGGGCCTTTAGAGGCATTAAGCGTTCTAAATTGAATACCTGCATGGTCAATAGCTTGCGCCATCAAACCGCCCATTGCATCCACTTCTTTAACTAAATGACCTTTACCAATACCACCAATCGCCGGATTACAAGACATTTGGCCTAATGTATCGATGTTATGGGTAAGGAGAAGCGTTTTTTGTCCTGTACGTGCAGATGCGAGTGCGGCTTCCGTTCCAGCATGTCCGCCACCAACAACAATGACGTCAAAATTTTCGTGATAAAGCATGAACCGACCTCAGGTATTCAAAGGATTTATTGGACAGATAAAGGAGCAGCATTTTACCTGCTTTATGCCACAGAGAAAATCGTTTTCTCGCTTTATCCATTTTAAGCTCCAAGTAATATATATATAAGATCTATATATATGATCTTTTATTAGATCTATTATTAGGATCGACCGTTTCTGTGGATAACCGAAAAATGATCAATAAGATCATGGATCTTCTTTGGATCATATCTTGTGATCTTGCTTGGATCTGATCGAGGATTAGCTGGGATCAAAATGGGTGGTTATACACAGGGGGGTAAAAAGATCAAAGTTGTTCTTTGGATAACTAAAGGAAAGTAACTGGATACTAGCTTACTTATCCACAGTCTGGTTGCTCATTTTTTAATCGGTTGATTGGCTGCTTAGAGAAAAAGTTATTCACATTGGGTAGGACAGAGCCGCAATGCGACTCTGTAAGTAGGAGAAAATGGCAGTTAAAATCGTTCGATGTTCTCTTTTAGCCATTCTTCTGCGGCGTCTTCTGGCACTTCATGGCTAAGGACATCAATCGTTAAGCAGTCGGTGATTGGTGTTGCACCAATGTCTTCCAGTAAATCATACGCATGCTGTCCAGCGGCACAGAACGTATCATAGCTTGAGTCACCAATTGCAATCACAGCAAACTTAACATCCGTCATCTTTGGCGGTGTATTCTGTAGTGCGGCGATAAAAGGCTGAATGTTATCTGGGTATTCACCTGCACCGTGAGTAGAGGTGATCACCAGCCAGGTGCCGTGATTGTCAATTGACGCCAATTCCGGTTGGTTGTGGATCGTGGTTTCAAATCCTTTCTCGATAAGTAGATCACTCAGGTGATCCCCCACGTATTCAGCGCCACCCAGGGTACTGCCTGTAATTATGTGGATCATTTATCTTCCTTATAAGCCATACTTGCGCTCGTACAGATGAGCGAGGGTACAAAAAGAAACGCGGTGATAAACCTAAGCTTAACACCGCGCGTTATATTATTTGCCGATACAGAATGAAGAGAAAATACGGCCGAGCAGATCGTCTGAGCTGAACTCCCCGGTAATCTCGTTCAGATGTTGCTGAGTGATGCGCAGCTCTTCTGCGAGTATCTCACCCGCCATATAGCCTTCAAGCTGCTCCTGACCGATTTGAAGGTGCTGTGCAGCACGTTCTAATGCATCCAGATGACGGCGACGAGCCATAAAGCCACCCTCGGTATTACCCGAGAAGCCCATGCACTCTTTCAAATGTGCACGTAAGGCGTCAACACCAGTCCCTGTTTTTGCCGACAGGCGGATCAAAGTGGGGTTATTCACATGACAGATCCCCATCTCTTCACCGGTTTGATCGGCTTTGTTGCGGATCACCGTCATACCAATACTGTCTGGCAGGCGATCGACAAAGTCGGGCCAGATGTCCTTTGGATCGGTCGCATCAGTTGTGGTGCCGTCGACCATAAACAGAACTCGGTCTGCTTGTGCTATTTCATCCCAAGCGCGCTCAATACCGATTTTCTCGACTTCATCGGAGGCGTCACGCAAGCCAGCAGTATCGATGATGTGCAGTGGCATACCATCAATGTGGATGTGTTCTCTCAGTACGTCACGAGTGGTGCCCGCGATATCAGTCACGATGGCTGATTCTTTACCAGAGAGTGCGTTCAGAAGACTGGATTTACCTGCGTTAGGGCGACCCGCGATAACCACCTTCATACCTTCGCGCATAATTGCGCCTTGATTGGCTTCACGGCGCACGGCATCAAGGTTATCGATGATAGTTTGCAGATCTCCAGCCACTTTGCCGTCGGCAAGAAAATCAATTTCTTCTTCTGGGAAATCAATGGCAGCTTCTACATAGATACGCAGGTGAATCAGTGATTCCACCAGCGTTTGAATGCGTTGAGAGAACTGACCTTGCAGTGATTGCAGGGCTGATTTCGCCGCTTCTTCAGAACTGGCATCAATCAGGTCAGCAATCGCCTCTGCTTGCGTCAGGTCCATTTTATCGTTGAGGAATGCACGTTCAGAGAATTCCCCCGGGCGCGCAGCACGCACGCCTTCAATGCCCAGAATACGTTTAATCAGCATGTCCATGACGACAGGGCCACCATGGCCTTGCAGTTCAAGTACATCTTCGCCGGTAAACGAATGTGGGTTAGGGAAGTACAGAGCGATGCCCTGGTCAAGCACTGTCCCGTTCTCTGCCTGAAATGGCAGATATTCTGCGTAGCGAGGTTTGAGTGTTTTACCCGTCACTTCCTCTGCCACCAAATTGGCCTTGGGGCCGGAAACACGAATAATGCCGACACCGCCACGACCAGGTGCGGTCGCTTGAGCGACAATCGTATCTGTAGTCATAATCTTGCCTTTTGAGCTGGGCTGTAGGGTTTATCTCCCTAGGGAGCCAGAACCAATTAATTAGCTGAATTGTAATCAGCCAAAAACAAAAAGGCGACCTTTTGGCCGCCTTTCTCAATCATTTCCTAAAGGATTACTTAGTGTGTAAGCCTTTTTTCTCTAATCCTTTATAGATCAGAGTTTGCTGGATAAGCGTAACGATGTTCGAAACCAACCAGTAAAGAACCAGACCTGATGGGAAGAACAGGAAGAAGAAGGTAAACATAACCGGCATGAAGGTCATGATCTTCTGCTGCATAGGATCCGTTACTGTTGTTGGGCTCATCTTCTGGATCATGAACATTGAAGCACCCATCAGTAGTGGCAGGATGTAGTATGGGTCCTGCGCTGAAAGGTCATGAATCCAACCGAAGAATGGAGAGTGACGTAGCTCAACCGACTCCATTAGTGCCCAGTATAGCGAGATGAAGATTGGCATCTGCAGGATAAGAGGTAGACAGCCACCAAGTGGGTTTACTTTCTCTTTCTTGTACAGTTCCATCATCTCTTGGCTCATACGCTGGCGGTCATCACCGATACGTTCACGCATTGCTTGCAGCTTAGGCTGTAGCATGCGCATTTTCGCCATAGATGTGTATTGAGCTTTTGTCAGTGGGTACATTGCACCACGAACCACGAAGGTCAACAGGATGATTGCCACACCCCAGTTAGACACGAAGCCGTGAATCATAGACAGTAGCCAGTGTAGTGGCTTCGCGATGAACCATAGCCAGCCGTAATCCACAACAAGGTCTAGGTTAGGCGCAACGGCTTCCATTTGGTCCTGAAGTTTTGGACCTACCCATAGCGTTGCTTCAAACTTCGCTTGGTCACCATTTGCAATGGTCTTGTTCGGCATACGTACGCCGATATCGCCCATATTACCGATTACACGAGTGTAAAGGTTTGTGCCTGGCTCGTTACGTGGAATCCAAGCAGCAGCGAAGTAGTGTTGGATCATTGCTGCCCAACCTTGGCCGTCTGCTAGGTTGATAGACAGGTTACGATCCTGCATATCATCAAAGCTGTATTTTTTGTAACGCGTGTCTTCTGTAGAGAAAGCACCGCCGCGGTATGTTGGCATCGTGATGCTGCCGCCATCGTCCATTAGGTTTTGACGCAGGTGAGCGTACATACCAAATGTTGCGTTGTTACCTGAGTTGTTAACTACATCGTACTCAACGTTAAGTGCGTAGCTGCCGCGCTTAAAGATGTAAGTCTTCGTGTACTCAAGGCCGTTTGCTGTGAAAGTCATCGGAACGCGTAGTTCGTCTTGACCATCAGCAAGCGTAAAGCTGTCTGCACTTACATTGTAGTGAGGGCGGTTAGTGCTGCTAAGGTCGATACCCTGTGGACCCACAAGGCCGCTTTGCGCGATGAACTGGTGACCTTGAGTGTCTTTTAGCAGAACAAACGGGTCAGCAGAATCAAGTTCAGCAGAATATTGATTTAGGTCGGCATGTACCACATCGCCACCAACGGTGTCGATCGACAGAGTTAAAACATCAGTCGTTACTGTGATAGTTTTTGCAGAAGCTTGCTGGTGTCCCGGAGCTGGGTCTAGATCATCAGCAAAAGATGGTGCAGGTAGACTGCTGTTTGATTGAGCCTGTTCAACTGCTTGAGGTTCTGGATTCTTCGCTACTTGCCATTGTTGAAACAGCAAAAAAGAAACCAGGGCCAAACCGATGAGCAGGATATTACGTTGAGAATCCATCGTTAGTTATCTCTGTCTTGTTTTTGGACTGGTGGAACGGGGTCATACCCCCCTTCATTCAAAGGGTGGCATTTTAATAGACGTTTGCCTGATAACCAACATCCTTTTACAAAACCGTGAGCTCTCAAAGCTTCTAGCGCGTAAGTGGAACAAGTTGGTGTGAACCGGCAACGAGGACCAATCAAAGGGCTGATAAACCAGCGATACAGATAAACGAGCCCAATGGCTATCCACGTGAAGGGCGAGACAGGCGTTGCCATAGCTTATCAAACAATTTAAATAATTCCTCATTGCTTAAATCTTGCGCGCTTTTCTTCGCGATCACAACAAAATCTTTGTTTGGAAGTTGATGTTGCTTATTACGGAAGCTTTCACGAGCCAGGCGCTTAAATCGGTTACGACCGACGGCAGTTTTAATCTGCTTTTTCGGAACGGCTAGACCTAATCGTGGATGAGAAAGAGTGTTATTGCGAGCGATGATGGTGAAATGAGGCGAGCCAGCACGATGAGCCTGCTGGAAGACGTTTTGATAATGCTCGGGAGTTAACAAACGTAACTCCCGATTAAACGCGTACGTGTTCAAAATAAACTAGCGATTATTTTGATAGGCGCGCACGGCCTTTTGCACGACGTGCGTTGATAACTTTACGACCGTTCTTAGTTGCCATGCGAGCACGGAAGCCGTGAGTACGCTTGCGCTTTAGAACTGTAGGTTGAAAAGTGCGTTTCATGATAATTACCTTTACTGATCAGTAGTTTTAGGTTCTTGTTAAACCCGGCGTGGGCACATGCTTTCTTATATAAAGAAGCTCTTTACATAGAGAAGGCAACCGACGCCTCTCAACAAAGAGGCGGAATTGTAATCACACTCACATAATGTGTCAATGACTCAATGCGTATGAAATTCCGGCCGGGCGATTATACGTAGTGTGAGTAAAATCTCAAGGATCAATCGATCCTATACCTTGATCGTTACTCTATTCCCACTTGGTTAAGGAATTTTTTCAAACGAGGATCTTGTGGATTATCGAAGATATCCTGTGGAGAACCTTGTTCAACAATATTGCCTTCCGCCATGAAGATCACCCGATCGGCGACTTCTTTGGCAAATTGCATTTCATGTGTCACCACCAGCATGGTTTGATGCTGATTAGCTAACTTCTTCATTAATGACAACACTTCGCCAACCCATTCTGGATCCAGAGCGGAAGTGGGTTCATCAAAGAGCAGAAGCTCTGGTTGCAGAGCCATAGCTCGGCCAATGCCGACACGCTGCTGCTGGCCACCAGATAGCGCTGCCGGATAGCTGTCGCCTTTGTCGCCAAGGCCAATATCATCCAGAATCTGCTGAGCACGAGTCAGTGCTTCCTGTTTCTTCCAGCCACGTACGGTAATCAAACCTTCGGCAATATTCTGACGAGCGGTCATATGAGCAAACAGCGCGTAGTTCTGGAACACAAACCCAGTGCGACGGCGTAAAGCCAGTACTTCGGCTTTGGTGTGCTTATTTACATCTACCGACACATCATCAATTGTGATGCGCCCTTCGTCAGCTTGTTCTAAAAAGTTAACTGTGCGTAATAAGGTGGATTTACCAGTACCACTGGAGCCAATGATAACGATGATTTCACCTTGTTTGATGTCGATATCGATGCCTTTAAGTACTTCAGTATCACCAAAGCGCTTATGAATATTCTCTAATTTAATCATCGAACGTACGCCTTATTCAGTTTCGCTTCAGCCCAAATTTGAACGCGGGTCAGAATCACGACCACGCCCCAGTAAATCAGAGCGACGGCAAGGAAAGCTTCAAAGAATCGGAAACTGGATGATGCTTCCATCTGCGCTTTAGCCATGATTTCTGCCACGCCCAGCGTAAAGGCGAGGGAGGTCGATTTAATCATATCGATGAAGTAGTTCATCAGAGATGGCAGCGCAACACGAGTCGCTTGCGGCAAGATAACTCGACGCATCGCCTGAGTGATCGTCATGCCCACCGATAAGCTCGCTTCCATCTGGCTGCGATCAATACCGATGATTGCCGCTCGAATACTCTCTGCCATGTAGGCGGCAAAGTGGAGGGTTAAACCGATCACGGCCGCAGAGAAAGCGTCGAGGCCAACCATAAATGGAAAGATTTGCGGTAAGCCGTAATAAAGCAGGAACAGCTGAACTAAAAGTGGGGTTCCTCGGAAAAAGCTGATGTACAGCTGGCTCAATTGATCGAGTACTGGAACCTTAAAAACGCGGATATTGGCTAAAATGATGGAAAGAATCAGTGAAAACACCAATCCCCATGTTGCCATTTCCATGGTTGTGCCAAGATATTTGAGCAATATCGGCAACAGTTCCAACATGTAATTAAAATCAAATCCCATTCGGCATACCTGAACGCTAGAGAAAAGAAAAGGTGGAAAACTATGTTCCACCTTCACGTAAATTTATAGAGGTGAGGAGGGTATCTCTCCGCACCTTATATTTCAAAGTGTTTTATTTGGTAATGTCGGCACCAAACCACTTCACGGAAATCTTCTCAACCGTACCGTCTGCACGCATTTCTGCAAGTGCTTTGTTAACTTCAGCTTGTAGCTTTTGACCTTTTTCGTTGTTTACAAACGGCCAAGCGTTTTGAATGGTTTCAAATGGTTCGCCAGCTAATTCTAGTGGAAGACCGGTTTTCTTGATCAGCTCTAGTGCTGACAGACGATCCATAACAAAAGCGTCAGAACGACCTAAAGCAACATCGTGCTCGATACCGGTATCGTATGTCTTGATGTTGATTTTGCCGTCTTTATCGTACTTACGAAGAAGTTGCTCAAAGTTCGAACCTAGGTTTACTGCTACGGTTTTGCCAGCCAGATCATCGATGCCTTTGATGCTGTCGTTACCTTTACGTACTGTGATTTGTGCACCGTCAACCACGTATGGGTCAGCAAACAGGTATTTTGCCTTACGTTCTTCTGTCATGGTGATCTGGTTTGAGATCGTGTCGATTCGACCCGTTTCTAACAGACCAAACAAACCAGAAAAGTTCGCAGTGACGTATTCGATCTTGTAATCATTGCGTTTACCAATCTCGTCCCACATATCCACTTCAAAGCCTTGTAGCTTATCTTGCTTTACAAAAGTGAATGGGAAGTAGCGGCCTGACATGCCAACTTTTACTTCTGTTGCTGCTTGAACAGTAGCCGCAGATAGTGCAATAGCCGCCACAGCAACCTTAATCCAGTTTTTCATCATAAATCTCCACAATTTTATGGTCAGATATACTACTGTTAAATAACTCAATTAAATAATAACCAAGTGCAATAATCTAGACCGTAGTGTAATAAGTTATTTGTCTAATCTATCATAATTACATTTTTACAAACTACTAACAAAATCGATCTCATTGATGACTGGAGATCAAAAAATCCCTGCCTGAAATAAAATAATACACAGAGTTATCACCAATCACATGATCTGGCCATTTTTGCCCAATTGTGGATCGTTATGTGGGCAAAGTTGGGGCAAGGTGTGTTGATCTCACTATGTTTGACGAAATAATTGTGAATAACTTCGATCTTATTCACTGGATCGTCGATCAATTGCTGGCGATCTTGGTTATCAACAGGTAAAATTGCCAGTCTTTTCCGATAATTCAACTACTCAGTGGGGGCGCCGTGTCATCTTCGCTTTGGCTGCAATGCTTGCAGCAGCTTCAAGAAGAGCTACCAGCAACAGAATTCAGTATGTGGGTTCGTCCGCTACAAGCGGAGCTCAATGACAATACGCTCACTCTATTCGCACCAAACCGTTTTGTGTTGGATTGGGTGCGTGATAAGTATCTGAACAGTATTACACGCTTACTGCAGCAATATTGCGGTAACGACATCCCTAATTTACGTTTTGAAGTGGGTAGTCGTCCTGTTTCAGCACCTAAGCCTGCGCCGACGCGTACGCCTGCGGATGTTGCCGCTGAATCTTCAGCGCCAGCACAATTACAGGCTCGTAAACCGGTTCATAAAACCTGGGATGATGACGCACAAGCGATCGCAGACATCAATCACCGCTCTAACGTGAACCCAAAACATAAGTTCAACAACTTTGTCGAAGGTAAATCGAACCAGTTAGGTTTGGCTGCGGCACGTCAGGTATCGGATAACCCGGGCGCAGCGTACAATCCATTGTTCCTTTATGGTGGTACTGGTCTGGGTAAAACTCACTTGCTCCACGCGGTGGGTAATGCGATTGTGGATAACAACCCGAACGCGAAAGTGGTGTACATGCACTCTGAGCGTTTCGTACAAGACATGGTAAAAGCGCTGCAAAATAACGCGATTGAAGAGTTCAAACGTTACTACCGCAGTGTTGACGCACTTCTTATCGATGATATCCAGTTCTTTGCCAATAAAGAGCGATCGCAGGAAGAATTCTTCCATACCTTCAACGCGTTATTGGAAGGCAACCAACAGATCATCCTGACTTCTGATCGTTATCCAAAAGAGATCAGTGGGGTAGAAGATCGCCTGAAATCTCGTTTCGGTTGGGGTCTGACGGTTGCGATCGAGCCACCTGAGCTGGAAACGCGCGTAGCGATTTTGATGAAGAAGGCAGAAGATCACCAAATTCACCTGGCCGACGAAGTGGCATTCTTTATTGCTAAGCGCCTGCGTTCAAACGTGCGTGAGCTGGAAGGTGCACTAAACCGAGTTATCGCCAATGCGAACTTTACTGGTCGCCCAATTACGATTGATTTTGTACGTGAAGCACTGCGCGATCTACTGGCTCTGCAAGAAAAGCTGGTGACTATCGATAATATTCAAAAGACCGTTGCGGAATACTACAAAATTAAAGTGGCGGATCTACTGTCTAAGCGTCGCTCTCGTTCAGTCGCTCGTCCTCGTCAGCTAGCGATGGCATTGGCGAAAGAACTGACTAACCACAGCTTGCCAGAAATTGGCGATGCGTTTGGTGGTCGTGACCACACCACGGTACTGCATGCATGTCGCAAGATTGAGCAGCTGCGTGAAGAGAGCCACGATATTAAAGAAGATTACTCTAACTTGATTCGCACCCTGTCCTCTTAATCGGTTAGAATAACGGTATTCTAAGCAAATCATTTATTGAGCTGACAGCGTAAAGAGCCAAGCATGAAATTTACTATTGAACGTAGTCATTTAATCAAACCGCTACAACAGGTCTCGGGTGCTTTAGGTGGCCGACCAACCCTGCCTATTCTGGGTAACTTACTACTTAAAGTAGAAGAGAACGTGCTTTCAATGACCGCGACCGATTTGGAAGTGGAATTGGTGAGCAAAGTGACTCTGGAAGGGGATTTTGAAGCGGGCAGCATTACCGTTCCTTCGCGTAAGTTTCTCGACATCTGCCGCGGTTTACCTGACGATGCGATCATTACCTTCGTATTAGAAGGCGATCGCGTACAAGTTCGCTCTGGCCGCAGTCGTTTCTCATTGGCGACGCTACCTGCGAACGATTTTCCAAACATTGAAGACTGGCAAAGTGAAGTAGAAGTCTCACTGAGCCAGGCTGATCTGCGCACACTGATCGACAAAACTCAGTTCTCGATGGCGAACCAGGATGTTCGTTACTACCTCAACGGTATGTTGTTTGAAATTGATGGCACGACATTGCGCAGTGTCGCGACCGATGGTCACCGTATGGCGGTGTCTCAAACTGAACTGGGCGCGGACTTTGCACAAAAGCAAATTATTGTGCCACGTAAAGGTGTCCAGGAACTCGTGAAGTTAATGGATGCTCCAGAGCAACCGGTCGTATTGCAAATTGGTAACTCTAATGTACGTGCTGAAGTGAACAACTTTATCTTCACTTCTAAGCTGGTTGATGGTCGTTTCCCTGACTACCGCCGCGTATTGCCGCAAAGCACCAACAAAACGTTAATCGCAAGCTGTGATGAGTTGCGCCAGGCATTTTCACGTGCTGCGATTTTATCCAATGAAAAATTCCGTGGCGTGCGAGTGAACCTGGCAGATACGGAAATGCGCATTACTGCCAACAACCCAGAGCAAGAAGAAGCTGAAGAAATGCTGGACGTAAGCTTTGATGGCGAACCGATCGAAATCGGCTTCAACGTCAGCTACGTACTGGATGTGCTGAATACGCTACGTTGTGAAAACGTGCGAGTGTCGATGTCGGACGCGAACGCAAGTGCGCTGATTGAAAACGCCGACGATGACAGTGCCATGTATGTGGTGATGCCAATCCGTCTATAAGCGAACAGAATGCCTCTTTCTCGCCTTATTATTCAGCAATTTCGAAACATTAAAGCCTGTGATATTCAGTTATCAACAGGCTTTAACTTTCTTATCGGGCCTAATGGCAGCGGTAAAACCAGTGTTCTGGAAGCGGTCTATTTACTTGGACATGGTCGCTCGTTCAAAAGCTCTCTGACTGGCCGGGTGATTCAAAATGAGTGTGATGAACTGTTTGTTCACGGGCGTTTTTTGAACTCTGATCAATTTGAGCTACCAATCGGCATTAATAAGCAGCGCGATGGTTCAACAGAGGTTAAAATAGGCGGTCAATCCGGGCAAAAACTCGCTCAGTTGGCACAAGTATTACCACTGCAGTTGATACATACGGAAGGGTTTGATTTACTTACTGATGGCCCTAAACATCGGCGCGCATTTATCGATTGGGGTGTGTTCCATACTGAACCCGCTTTTTATGATGCGTGGGGTCGTTTTAAGCGTCTCAATAAGCAGAGAAACGCGTTATTAAAAACAGCCACCAGTTACCGAGAGCTCAGTTACTGGGATCAGGAAATGGCACGTTTGGCTGAAAACATCAGCCAGTGGCGCGCGTTGTACATCGAACAGATGAAAAGCGTCGCAGAAACGATCTGTCAGACATTTTTGCCAGAATTTGAGATCCAATTAAAGTATTATCGAGGTTGGGATAAAGACACTCCGTACCAAGATATACTGGAAAAGAATTTCGAGCGTGATCAGTCGTTGGGGTACACCTTTAGTGGCCCAAATAAAGCTGATTTGCGCATTAAAGTGAACGGAACACCTGTTGAGGATGTTCTTTCACGCGGTCAATTAAAACTCATGGTGTGTGCATTGCGAGTAGCGCAAGGGCAGCACCTGACAGAGATGACCGGTAAACAATGCATTTACCTAATTGACGACTTTGCGTCGGAATTAGATAGCCAACGTCGCAAGCGTCTTGCTGACTGCTTGAAAGAGACGGGCGCACAAGTATTTGTAAGCTCTATCACTGAAAACCAAATCGCCGACATGTTGGACGAGAATGGAAAATTGTTTCATGTGGAACATGGCAGGATAGAGTCAAACTAGAAGAGAGAAACTCATGTCTGAAAATTACGATTCATCGAGTATTAAGGTACTGAAGGGTCTGGATGCGGTACGTAAGCGTCCAGGTATGTACATCGGCGATACGGACGACGGGACCGGCCTGCACCACATGGTTTTCGAGGTGGTGGATAACTCAATTGATGAAGCGTTGGCAGGTCACTGTAAAGACATCGTTGTGACAATTCATGAGGATAACTCGGTTTCCGTTAGCGACGATGGTCGTGGCATTCCAACAGAAATGCACCCAGAAGAAAAAGTATCAGCAGCCGAAGTTATCATGACGGTACTTCACGCTGGTGGTAAGTTCGATGATAACTCATACAAAGTATCGGGTGGTCTGCACGGTGTAGGTGTTTCGGTAGTAAACGCACTGTCTGAAAAGGTTGAACTGACCATTCACCGTGGTGGCCATATCCATACTCAAACCTACCGTCACGGTGAGCCTCAGGCTCCTCTAGCTGTTGTTGGTGATACGGACAAAACCGGTACACAAATTCGCTTCTGGCCAAGTAGTGAGACTTTCACTAACACAGAATTCCATTACGACATTCTAGCTAAACGTCTGCGTGAACTATCGTTCCTGAACTCTGGCGTTTCTATCAAGCTGTCAGATGAGCGTGAAGAAGATAAGCATGACCACTTCATGTACGAAGGTGGTATTCAGGCATTTGTTCAGCACTTAAATACCAACAAAACGCCAATCATCGAGAAAATCTTCCACTTCAACTTTGAACGTGAAGACGGCATTTCAGTAGAAGTTGCAATGCAATGGAACGATGGCTTCCAAGAGAACATCTTCTGTTTTACTAACAACATTCCACAGCGTGATGGTGGTACTCACCTAGCTGGTTTCCGTGCTGCGCTGACGCGTACACTGAACACTTTCATGGATAAAGAAGGTTTCTCTAAGAAAGCGAAAACAGCAACCTCAGGCGATGACGCACGTGAAGGTCTGACTGCTGTTGTTTCTGTAAAAGTGCCTGATCCAAAATTCTCGAGCCAAACCAAAGACAAACTGGTGTCATCAGAAGTGAAATCAGCAGTTGAGTCGGCGATGGGTGAAAAGCTTTCTGAGTTCTTAGTTGAAAACCCGAGTGAAGCGAAGATGGTTTGTTCTAAAATCATCGATGCAGCACGTGCTCGTGAAGCCGCGCGGAAAGCTCGTGAAATGACTCGTCGTAAAGGTGCGCTAGACTTAGCAGGTCTTCCAGGCAAACTTGCTGACTGTCAGGAAAAAGATCCGGCACTCTCTGAACTATACATTGTGGAGGGTGACTCTGCGGGCGGTAGTGCTAAGCAGGGTCGTAACCGTAAGAACCAGGCTATCCTGCCACTGAAAGGTAAGATCCTGAACGTAGAGAAAGCACGTTTCGACAAGATGCTTTCTTCACAAGAAGTAGCGACGCTTATCACAGCGCTAGGTTGTGGTATTGGGCGTGACGAATACAACCCGGACAAACTGCGTTACCACAACATCATCATCATGACCGATGCCGACGTCGATGGTTCTCACATCCGTACGCTACTGTTGACTTTCTTCTACCGTCAAATGCCAGAGCTTATCGAGCGTGGCTACGTGTACATCGCTCAGCCACCACTATACAAAGTGAAAAAAGGCAAACAAGAGCAGTACATCAAAGATGAAGAAGCGATGAACCAATACCAGGTATCACTGGCACTGGACAACGCATCACTGCACGTTAACGCAGAAGCGCCAGCTCTTGCGGGTGAATCGTTGGAGAAACTGGTACAGCAATACAATGCTGGCATTAAGCTAGCCGATCGTATGAGCCGTCGTTACCCTAACGCATTGATGCATGAGCTGATTTACACGCCGCGTTTGACACCAGAACAATGTCACGATGCAGCAGCTGTTGAAGCGTGGACTAAGCAGCTTGTTGAGCAGCTTAATGCAAAAGAAGTGGGCGCGAGCCAATACAGCTTTGAGGTTGAACAGCACGCAGAGCTTGGTCTGAGCCTACCTAAGATTATCGTACGTACTCATGGTGTGACACATGAGCATGCACTAAGCATCGACTTCCTGAATTCGAAAGAATACAGCAAGTTGGCGGATCTATCTGAAGAGCTTGATGGCCTGATCGAAGAAGGTGCTTACATTAAGCGTGGTGAGCGTACTCTGGCAATCTCAAGCTTTGCAGAAGCACTAGCGTGGCTGGTTAAAGAGTCCATGCGTGGTCTAAGCCGTCAGCGCTACAAAGGTCTGGGTGAGATGAACCCAGATCAGCTTTGGGAAACCACAATGGACCCAGAGACGCGCCGTATGATGCAAGTAACCATCGAAGATGCTGTTGGTGCAGACCAGTTGTTCACAACATTGATGGGTGATCAGGTTGAGCCGCGTCGTAACTTCATTGAAGAGAACGCACTGAAGGTTGCTAACCTAGACGTGTAGTCGAAAGCTTGCAACTTCATTGTGATTAAAAACGTCATCTCGAAAGAGATGGCGTTTTTGTTTTTGGAGAAGGTCGAAGATAAACGGAGGTCCTAGGGGCTAGAAACTCTGATCTCAACATCCATAAATTTTTTTCTTATTATCCCTTGAAAGCGTATTTTCAGACCTTATATCTAGAATTGAAGAGGTTAGCTGACTTGCTAGAGACTAGAAGAACAGCCCTCTGCAACCGCTAAAACAAGATCGCTCAAAAGAGGATGCTTTGTTTTAGCACACAACTTAACTTAATGATTCCTGTCATGTCTCGGTGAAACGCGTTTTCACTAGCGGAATGATTTGGATTCCTTAGCTCGGCGCTGGTTTTTGCATAAACACGCCAATTAGATGAGCGTCATCTGAGCTAAGACTATTGCTTGATTAAGAGGATAGATTTTATGCGTAATGTAGATTTCTCACCACTATACCGTAATGCAATTGGCTTCGACCGTCTGTTTAACCTGATGGAAGCAAGCTCTGCGAAAAATTCTTCTGGCGGTTACCCTCCATATAACATTGAGCAAAAAGACGAGCATAACTACCGTATTACAATGGCGGTTGCAGGATTTGCTGAAGAACAGCTCGATCTGACTCAAAATGAAAACATGTTGATCGTAAAGGGTGAGCGTAAAGCGGAAGAAGGTAAAAACTACGTTTACCAAGGTATTGCAGAGCGCGACTTTGAACGTAAGTTCCAGCTTGCTGACTACGTAAAAGTAATTGGCGCATCAATGGAAAACGGCCTACTACACATTGATTTGGTTCGTGAAATTCCAGAAGCGATGCAACCACGTAAAATTGCTATCGGCGGCAATAACTTGCTAGAAAACAACTAATCAGCAAGTAGCTTGCACATAGAGTGAGAAAGAGCGCCAGTTGGCGCTCTTTTAGTTTGTTTTTCTATTTACCTTCTTGGTAAGCTTTTTCAACTTCTTCAGCGATAATTGCGATACCTTTCTGCATCATCTCGTCATCCTGAACATAGTTCATACGCAGGCATTGATGCGCATGATCCCATTCATCTTCCTGACCGATGAAGAAGTATTCACCCGGTACAATCAGGACTCCACGATCTTTCAGGCGTTGGTACAGTTCCATAGTGGTGATTGGCAGTTCGTCAAACCACAGCCATAAGAAGATAGCGCCTTCAGGTTTGTGAATACGAAAACGTGGGTCGGTGATCGCTTGCTGCAGCAGTTCTACCGCACGTAGAGATTTCTGCTTGTAATAAGGCTTAATAACATCCGAACTCAATCTGAGCAGGTCGCCATTACCAATGATATGGTTGGCCAGTGCAGGACCGACACTACCTGGAGCCAGGCTGATAATGCCATTCATATTGGTCAAAGCCTGGGTAATCGCTTCATTGGCAATTACGATACCGCAGCGCACGCCCGGTAAGCCAAGTTTGGACAGGCTCATACACAGGATCGTATTGTCATTCCAGAATGGTTCAACATCTTCAAAAATGATGTTCGGGAACGGCAAACCGTAAGCGTTATCAATGATCAACGGAATGTTGTTCTCACGCGCGAGTTTATCCAGCTTGCGGACTTCTTCATCCGTTAGCACGTTGCCTGTTGGGTTGGTTGGGCGAGAAGCACAGATAGCCGCGACAGAGTCATCAACTTTCAGTTGTTCAAAATCAACGTGATACTTAAACAAACCATTGTCGAGCAACTCGATCTCCGGGTGGTAAGAGACGAAAATATCTTCATCAATACCGGCATCGCCGTAGCCAATGTACTCTGGTGCGATCGGCAACAGCACTTTTTTGTGTGAACCGTCAGGCTGTTGGCCAGCGAGTAAATTAAATAGGTAGAAGAAACCGCTTTGGCTGCCATTGGTCAGACTGATGTTCTTCTCACTGATGTCCCAACCGTAGGTTTCACGAAACAGTTTTGCCAGGGCTTTAATAAACGCATCTTTACCTTGGGGACCATCATAGTTGGTGAGTGCGGCGATGAGTTCTCCGCTGGCGAGCATTTCCTCACTGGCTTGGTGAAAGTAATCGAGCATGGCAGGAATGGCGGCAGGGTTACCTCCACCGAGCATGATGGCACCTGGTGTGCGCAGACCATCATTTAAATCATCCATTAACTGTGTGATACCTGAATACTGATTAAATTTTTCGCCAAACTTTGAGTACTGCATGTTTACTTATACCTAATTCATTGTGATTGCTTTGTGTAATCTTGCTGACTGAACATCAGCTTATAGTGTAATACTTGACCTTACCCTAATGTTATTACGACGCAAAGTGTGAATTCACTCGAAGAAGAAAAAAGTGTCTGTTCAGACCAGATGAATGGATTATAAAGCGAAAAGAGCAATAAAAAGGGAAGCCTACGCTTCCCTTGCTGGTGGAGAGATGGATGTGCTATTCGCCAGTGTAGACAATAAGCACCTTGTCATCCTGATATTGGCGCTCGAACGCGTAGTAGCCTTCCTGATTACGTGTAATGTGCTTACCTTGAGCAACGGCTGGGTGACGCTTACGGAATTCGCCCAGTTTTTGCCAGTGCTGCAGTAAGTCTTCACGTTCGCCATGAATCTTATCCCATGGCATGTCGGAGCGGGTTCCCTGATGGGTATCTGAACCGGTATGACCGAAGTCACGGGCAATCTCATCACCGTAATAGATTTGAACTGCACCCGGCGCCAACATTAACGCATTTGCTGCGCGTGCCTGATCATCGAAGCTGCGGCTACGTGCAGACCAGAACAGCTGAGTGTCATGAGAAGAAAGGTAACTCAACACATTGAACTCGGGGTCGTTGTTGATTTGCTCTGCATAGCGTCGGTAATCACTGTCGAGGTTGGCAAAGCATTTGAGCGCTTTTGGTGCGACATCTGACTGGAATTCGAAATTAATTATCGAATCGAATCCGCTATCGAAGTAAGGGCTCTTCACCACACTGTGTGCCCAGACTTCTCCGGTCATCCAGAATGGCAAATCGTCCAGCGCTTTCTCTGGGTTGTTCTGTTTCCATTCGGCAAGAGCTTGTGTGGTACTGGCTTTCAATTCTGACCACGCGTCCATTTCGACGTGTTTGGCGGTATCGACACGGAAGCCATCAACGCCATAATCGCGGACCCAATCGGATAGCCAAGTGATCAGATGTTCGCGCGGCGTCTTTTGTTCATCACGTGCGCCGGTATCTTTGTTGTGGAAGAAGTTTGGCAAACCGGTTTTCTGAGTCGACTCGGTTTTCAGATCCGGTAAGTAGTTCAGAGACATGCTGATATCGTTGTATCCCGGCGCATCGTAATTACCGATGTCGGTGCGAATCCACGCTTTGCCCCACCATTTTTCCCACGCTTCGTTATCGCTGTATTTGACGTAGTCGTTGAAGCTATGCCAACTCTGCCCCGATTTTGGCTGCCAGTCGGTCCATTTTTCACCCAGTACTTGTTTCGCTTCTTGGTCATCAAGGTAAAGTTGACCAAAGCCAAACTCCTGCATGTCGGCCAGTGTGGCGTAGCCAGTGTGATTCATCACGACATCCCAAATGATGCGAATGCCTTTCTTATGCGCGGTATCGATGAAGGTTCGCAGCTCATCTTCGGTGCCCATATTGGCATCAAGCTTAGTCCAGTCTTGGTGGTAGTAGCCGTGGTAGCCGTAGTGTTTGAAATCGCCTTTGTCACCGCCCCCAACCCAGCCGTGAATTTGCTCCAGCGGTGAGGTTATCCAAATCGCGTTAACACCGAGAGATTCAATGTAGTCGAGCTTTTTGGTCAGACCCGCCAAGTCTCCACCGTGGAAGGTGCCGATTTCGTACTTACCGTCTTTACTGCGGCCATAGCTGTTGTCGTTGTTTGGATTACCATTGTAAAAACGGTCGGTCATGACGAAGTAAACTGTGGCGTTATCCCAGCTGAATGGTTTATTCGCTTGTTGTTCAACTTCCTCTAGCAGTAGGAGCCCCTGACTCATTGGGCCTGGCTGAAGGGTGACTGCACCATCGGTTACGGTTGCCTCTTGTCCAGTCAGTGCATCTCGAACTAAAGTCCCATCACTAAAGGTTTCCGCGACGTTGATGGTTTTAGCCGTATCGGTTGCGACAGGGCAAGTGAAGCTGGTTACCTGAGACTGTTTTGGTTTGATCTTAACCGTCAGCTCATTGGTCGTTGGGTTGAGCGTAAATTGGTAGGTATTGGCTTTGAAAATGCGCAGCGGCATAGTGGCATCCGTTGCACAGTTATCCATTTTTAATGGTGTGTTGAATTTGATGCGGCTTTCTTCTGCCAGAGCGAAGCTACTGCCACAGCTTTGTTTGCTGTCGGCAATCGTAAAGGTGTAATTGCCTTTATCCAGTTTCTGTTCTGCGACGAGTAATCCTTGATCGTTTTGTTCGAACATGGCTTTGTCATCACCGACGCTTAATACGATGGCATTTTCTGGAATTTGGCTGCAGGCACTAAGCAGACCAATAGAGAGTGCGAGAATTGTTTTTTTCATTGTGTCCTTCCCCCGAATAAACAGATCTTTTATAACAAAAAGAAGCCTCTACAATCCGAGTGATGCACCAACAAGTTAAACCTCTCTCACCCTACAAATTTTTGTCCTGTTCACAAAATGAGTAATATTTTTCTCCAACCTTGTATTTTTGCCAACAAAAAAGGGAAGCAGATGCTTCCCTTTTAGTTATTTTGTGACTTCTTTTTCAGTCAGTAACTCAGTTTCGGTTACTTATTTTTGCAGAAGCGAGATGTCTGCGATCTGTAGGAACAGGTTACGCAGATTGTTCAGAAGGGTCAGACGGTTCTTCTTAAGTGCTTCGTCGTCTGCCATTACCATTACGTTGTCGAAGAACGCATCCACTGGCTCACGCAGATCAGCAAGTTTGCTTAGGGCTTCTTGGTAGTTACCTGTTGCAAAAGCTGGCTCAAGTGCTTCAGTCATCACTTCAACGCTTTCTGCTAACGCTTTTTCTGCATCTTCTTGTAGAAGAGACAAGTCAATCTCTTCTGCTAGTTCGCCATCGAATTTCGCTAGGATGTTACCTACACGTTTGTTCGCTGCTGCCAAAGATTCTGCTGCTTCTAGCTCACGGAAGTGAGATACCGCTTTCACGCGTTGGTCGAAATCAGCTGGTTTAGTCGGGCGACGCGCCAGTACAGCTTGAATAATATCGACACTGAAACCTTCATCTTTATACCATGCATTGAAACGACCAAGCATGAACTCAATGACATCTTGCTCAACGTTGTCGTTAGTCAGTTTAGAGCCAAACTGTACTTTCGCTTCACGGATAAGGTCTAGAAGGTCTAGGTTGTAGCCGTTTTCAACGATGATACGCAGTACGCCCAGAGAAGCACGACGAAGTGCAAACGGGTCGCTGCCTTTAGGTGCTTGGCCAATACCGAAGATACCAACGATAGTGTCCAGCTTGTCAGCCATTGCCACTGCAGAAGAAATCGCAGTGCTTGGCAGAACATCACCAGCGAAACGCGGCATGTATTGCTCGTACAGTGCAAGCGCTACTTGCTCATCTTCACCGTCGTGAGTTGCGTAATGCATACCCATTACACCTTGAGTGTCCGTAAACTCGAATACCATTGAGGTCATTAGGTCACACTTCGCCAACAAACCTGCGCGAGTCGATTTCTCAACATCGGCACCAATTTGTTTCGCGATGTAGCCAGAAAGCGCTGTGATACGATCGGTTTTGTCTTTGATTGTGCCCAGTTGCTTCTGGAAAATCGCGTTTTCTAGCTCAGGAAGACGGTCAATCAGTGGACGCTTACGGTCAGTGTTGAAGAAGAACTCGGCATCAGCTAGACGTGGACGTACAACTTTCTCGTTACCTTCGATAACGTGGCGAGGTTCTTTCGACTCAATGTTTGATACGAAGATGAAGTTAGGCAGTAGTTTCTTGTCTTCAGAGTAGACAGGGAAGTACTTCTGGTCACCTTTCATGGTGTAAACCAATGCTTCAGAAGGCACTTTCAGGAATTCTTCTTCGAATTTCGCTGTTAGTACTACTGGCCATTCAACCAGAGAGGTCACTTCTTCTACTAGGTCATCTTCTAGATCAGCGATACCGCCAACCGCGGCTGCCGCTTTTTTTGCGTCAGCTAGGATGATAGCTTTACGAGCTTCGTAATCCGCCATAACTTTACCGCGTTCTTCAAGAATCGCAGGGTATTGCTCAGCAGAGTCGATAGTGAATTCTTGCTCACCCATGAAGCGGTGACCGCGAATAGTGCGTGCAGAAGCGACGCCAAGGATTTCACCTTCGATTAGGTCGCTGCCCATTAGCATCGTTAGCGTTTTAACTGGACGAATAAATTGAGTCGTCTTGTTACCCCAGCGCATTGGTTTTGCGATAGGTAGGTTTGCTAGTGCTTTTGCTGCTAGTTCAACGATGATCTCAGATGCTGGCTGACCTTTCACTTCTTGTTTGAACAGTAGCCATTCACCTTTGTCTGTTACCATGCGATCCGCTTGGTCAACCGTAATGCCACAACCACGAGCCCAGCCTTGAGCCGCTTTGGTTGGGTTACCGTCAGCATCAAATGCTGCAGAGACTGCAGGGCCGCGTTTTTCAACGACTTTGTCAGATTGGCTTTCTGCCAATGCTGCTACTTTAAGTGCCAGACGGCGAGGTGCTGCATACCACTTGATGCCTTCATGAGCAAGTTCTGCACTTGCCAGTTCAGCTTCAAAGTTTGCTGCGAATGCTTCAGCCAGAGTACGAAGTTGCGTTGGTGGTAGCTCTTCTGTACCCAGCTCGATTAGAAATTCTTTTGCCATGTTAGATCGACCCCTTACGCGTTATCTTCTTTTTTACACATTGGGAAGCCAAGCGCTTCACGTGATGCGTAGTATGCTTCTGCTACTGACTTAGTCAGGTTACGGATGCGTAGGATGTAGCGTTGACGCTCAGTTACTGAGATCGCCTTGCGTGCATCTAGCAGGTTGAACGCGTGGCCAGCTTTCAGGATGCGTTCGTAAGCAGGAAGTGGAAGAGGCTTTTCAAGTGCAACGAGCTCTTGACACTCTTTCTCACACTGTTCGAAGAAGCCGAATAGGAAATCAACGTCAGCGTGTTCGAAGTTGTAGGTTGATTGTTCCACTTCGTTTTGGTGGAAGATATCACCATAAGTAACTTTGCTGCCGTCTGGCGCAATGTTCCAAACCAGGTCGTAAACTGAATCTACTTCTTGGATGTACATTGCAAGACGTTCTATACCGTAAGTGATCTCGCCAGTTACTGGTTTACACTCAAGGCCACCAACTTGTTGGAAGTAAGTAAACTGAGTTACTTCCATGCCGTTTAGCCATACTTCCCAGCCTAGACCCCATGCGCCTAGTGTTGGGTTTTCCCAGTTGTCTTCTACGAAACGGATGTCGTGTACAAGTGGGTCAATACCAAGAACTTCAAGGGAACCAAGGTACAACTCTTGGATATTGTCTGGCGATGGTTTTAGCGCTACTTGGAATTGGTAGTAGTGCTGAAGACGGTTAGGGTTTTCACCATAACGGCCATCAGTAGGACGACGTGAAGGTTGTACATAAGCTGTCGACATTGGCTCTGGGCCAATCGCTCGTAGACAGGTCATTGGGTGAGAGGTACCCGCACCAACTTCCATATCTAGTGGTTGAACAATGGTACAACCATTTTGAGCCCAATAATCCTGCAGCGCGAGGATCATTCCCTGGAAGGTTTTGATATCGTATTTTTGCATAAGTCAGGTTCGCGCGATTCTCTTGTTACTCGTTAATTCGCCGTCTATGCCGAGTTTTACAACTCTAACAAGGGCGATAAGGAGTAATTACGGTTGAATAAATTAACAATCTAGTATACCCAGATATTGAGCATGGGAGTAGAGCTAATCTTGATTAATTCGTGGGCAACTTTCTCCTTTAATGGATTTTTACCGAGTTATCTACCGTATTTTTCTTAAAAGGGAGTTTTCGTCTGATTTGGTGCTTGAGATGCGCTACAAGGTTGGCTAGAATTGCGCCTGTCTTTGGGGAGTAGCTTACCCGATGGAGTTTCTATTTCATCCGGTTCGTTCGTCAACATAATTGGTGCAAAATCACCATGGCGCTCGAGACTCGAAGCCTTTCGAGTTTAGCAAGACCTTAGACAAATCATCACGAACCGGGGTGGGGCGTGAGGTTTGTCTATGGTTAAATATTATAATCCCTGCCCCAAAGAGCATGTCGTGAGCGTTTTAGCTATTTCAATTACTACTGTCGCGTTAGCAGAAATTGGCGATAAGACCCAATTGCTTTCGTTGTTACTTGCTAGTCGATACCGTAAACCGGTTCCTATTATTGCAGCCATCTTTTTAGCCACTATTGCTAACCACGCTTTAGCTGCATGGTTAGGTGTCGTTGTAGCCGATTATCTTTCTCCTGAAGTTTTAAAATGGGTGTTGGTGGTCAGTTTTGTTGCCATGGCGGCTTGGATTCTGATTCCGGATAAACTCGATGACGATGAAGAGATCTCCAACCGCGGCCCGTTCATTGCCAGTTTTATTGCCTTTTTTGTTGCTGAGATTGGAGACAAAACTCAAATAGCAACCTCTATTCTGGGCGCGCAGTATGCCGATGCTTTGAGTTGGGTGGTATTAGGTACGACGATAGGTATGTTACTGGCGAATGTGCCTGTGGTTCTGATCGGTAAGTTATCTGCGGATAAAATGCCATTGGATCTTATCCGTAAAGTGACCGCCTTTTTGTTCGTCTTATTGGCGATTGGTGCGGCAGTCTTCTAGTTTGACCTATGTGGGTAAAGCTAACGGCTTGGCGTTACTTTGCCCCGAAACGTCGTTGAAAATGGAGCGAATTATCAATAACTAGTGAATTCGTGGCTTACTTCAAACTCTGGCATAAATTCGTTCAATAGCGTGACGAGTGGCATATTAGTGTCATACTTGTCATGGTAGTTTAGTGCTGTGAATGATAGCGAGAGGGCAAGTTTATGCTTACACGTTACATGGGGATGACCCCAAAGAGTCAGAGTTATTTATTCACTTTTGGTTTAGTGCTGTGCTTGTTGGCATTGGTGCTAACCGATATGTGGTTACCGATTGTAGCGGGAACTTTCATACTCACCGGGTTAACGGTAGAAGCATGGATTCGAGTTGCACACATCATACCGATGCATGAAGAAATGCGGGCGATGAAGAAACAGCTCAATAAGCTACAGTCAGAAATACGCACATTAGAATACGACGAATAAGTAAACGGCAGCCAGATAGGCTGCCGTTTTTGATTATTCCAAACCTTTCTTTATCAGGTATTGATAGGGCAACTGCTCTGTTTGTGCCGCTATCAACTGATGATCCATAAATCGGCAGAAACTCGGAATATCTCGAGTCGTCGATGGATCGTCCGCTTTCACCAGCAAAATTTCACCATCTTGCATGTTGCGAATTGTCTTCCTGACCATCATCACTGGCTCTGGGCAGCGCAGTCCCTCTGCTTCTAACGTCTTGGTTGCCAGTTCAGGATTAAAGCTCATAGTGTGACTCTCGTAGCTAACTTAGCGTTGAATTTTACGTTCGTGGAAAAAATATTCAATAACCACTTGGCAAAGTGTTATTTTTGCTTTACCTTAAATTAACAAATTGGTAACAAGTAGTAAGGAGAGGCGATGCTGACAGCTTTAGACAGACTAACGATATATTCTGTGCTGTGCTTTATTTCGTTCTGCGCGTTAGTGCTCAGAACTCCAGCTGAAACCTCACTGATGCCTATAGTAGGCGTGATTGCAACGATTTTGGGTATTTGGATTGAGATGCATAAATGGTCAGATGCATCCGAGCAAGAAAATTAATTTTGCTTAACTCAATCAAGATACATTGATTTTGCCATCTTCTTTTTACCAACACTTCATTCCGACACTATCCCCATTTTTTCTTGGGCTTCCCCGCTGAAAGGCGGGATTTTTTTTGCCTGAAGAGTACAATTTATCTAAACCCATTCATAATATATGGTCATTGTGGAATTAGAAGACATTTATCGCCGAGATCTCAATTTACTAGTCGCATTACGTGTTCTTATAGAAGAAAGCAGTGTTAGTAAGGCAGCAACCCGTTTGAATTTAAGCCAGTCGGCGATGAGTCGAGTACTTGGGCGACTACGTGACTTATTAGGCGATCCTCTTTTTACTCGTCAGGGGCAGCACTTGATTCCGACGCAAAAGGCTCTGGAAATTGATCGTTCTCTGGGAGAGCCGTTAGAGTCGCTGCGCCAATTGCTTTCACCTATTGAGTTTGATCCGTTGCAATGCGACCAGACTTTTACTATCGCCACGACAGACTACGCCATGCAGACCATCTTGCCTTTTGCCTTGCCGCGTATTTATCAGGAAGCGCCCAATGTGTCGTTTAACTTCCTGCCATTGCAGCACGATAGGCTGTCTGATCAACTTACTTATGAAGGCGCCGATCTCGCCATTTGCCGACCGACCGGTCCCATTGAGCCATTGCGTAGTGAAATATTAGGCCGGGTTGGTGTGTTGTGTTTATTGTCGAAGCAGCACCCGCTGGCAGATAAAGAGATGAATCTCGAAGATTATTTGGGGCATCCACATGCAATGATTGCAATCAGTGATGGGGTAAATGCGCTGATTGAACAAGCTCTGATTGATAAGCCACAACGTAAAATGGTGCTGCGTGCTTATCACCTGGAAGCGGCATTGGCGATTGTTGATACCTTGCCAATCATTATCACCGTTCCGGCAGATTTAGCGTATTTGGTAGCGGAGCGTTATGACCTGATGGTGAAACCTCTGCCGTTTGAATTTACTCCGTTTGATTACTCGATGATCTGGCATGCGCGTTGTGAGCATTCACCTGCGCAAGAATGGCTGAGAGGGATTGTGAAAGAGGAGTGCGGACGTTTGATTGCCAAGCGCATCGAAGACATGGGATTAGGTTGATCAAAAAGAGCCAGCAATGCCGGCTCTTAGTCTGTCTAATTTGTGACTTTTGATCTTAAAGCTTGATAACCACACGACCAGTAACCTGGCCATTAGTGATGTCTTCAGCGTACTTCGGAGCTTCTGCAAGTTCGACTTCGGTACAAGCTTGCTCAAAGTAGCTATCAGGTAATAGCTCAACCAGCTTTTCCCATGCGGCGATACGTTTTTCAGTTGGGCACATAACTGAGTCCACACCTTGTAGGCGCACGTTACGTAGGATAAATGGCATCACAGTTGTTGGTAGATCAAAGCCACCAGCCAGGCCACATGCTGCGACTGCGCTGTTGTAATCCATTTGTGCCAGTACTTTTGCCAGCACTTTGCTGCCGACAGTATCAACTGCACCTGCCCAGATTTGTTTCTCAAGTGGACGAGCTGGTTCTTCAAACTCAACGCGGTCGATGATGCGACTAGCGCCCAGCTTTTCTAGCAGTGGACCGTTTTGTTCTACGCGACCAGTAACGGCTGCGACTTTGTAACCCAGTTGAGCCAACAATGCGACCGCGACTGAGCCCACGCCACCACTTGCGCCAGTAACAAGGATTTCGCCTGCTTCTGGTTTGATATCAGCATCAAGCAGCGCTTGAACACACAGCATTGCGGTAAAGCCAGCGGTACCGACCATCATTGCTTTTTTGCTGTCTAGACCTTTTGGTAGCGGTACTAACCAATCGGCTTTCAAGCGAGCACGTTGCGCCATACCACCCCAGTGATTCTCACCTACGCCCCAGCCTGTTAGTACCACTTTGTCGCCAGCCTGGTAGCGTCCATCTTCAGATCTCACCACGGTACCAGCCAGGTCAATGCCTGGAACCATTGGGAAGTTACGGATGATTTTACCTTTTCCCGTAATCGCCAAACCGTCTTTGTAGTTTAACGATGAGTAGTCAACGTCAATCAGGACGTCACCTTCAGGGAGTTGGGTTTCATCAATTTGTTCGATGTTGGCGATAGTACGTTTGTCTTCTTGGTTTAGAACTAGAGCATTAAACATGAGGTTCTCCGAGTGTGCGGTAGTGTGGCTGGGATGCCACAGCAGCAAGATATTAACTGCCTCTAAGTGTATGTCTTGTTTAGTTATGAATAAAATGAAAGTTCATCATTTAATCTATGCGTTTAGTGCATAGATTTCTGGTAAAAACTTAAAAATAAAGGGCGACACAACATGTCGCCCTTAAGTCTAATACTAAATGACTTTAGCATCGGTGCATTTCATCAGGATGCCGAGTGGATCACTCTGTCGTTCAAAGACCTAAGGTCTCTCAAAAACAGTCGCGATACCCTGACCAAGACCGATACACATGGTCGCAAGGCCGTATTTCGCGTCTTTTGCTTCCATTAGGTTGATCAGCGTCGTAGAGATACGAGAGCCAGAACAGCCTAGTGGGTGGCCCAGAGCGATAGCGCCGCCATTCAGGTTTACTTTTTCGTCCATCACATCAAGCAGACCCAGGTCTTTAGCACATGGTAGTGACTGTGCTGCGAACGCTTCGTTTAGCTCGACTACGTCCATATCTTCGATAGACAGACCTGCACGTTTTAGCGCTTTTTGTGTTGCTGGTACCGGACCGTAACCCATGATTGACGGATCGCAGCCTGCAACCGCCATGCCCTTGATACGCGCGCGAATCTTCAGGCCAAGCTCGTTGGCTTTTTCTTCACTCATGATCAGCATTGCTGATGCACCATCTGACAGAGCAGAAGACGTACCTGCCGTCACGGTACCATTTGCCGGGTCGAATACCGGACGAAGTTGAGACAGGCCTTCGACTGACGTTTCTGGACGGATAACTTCATCGTAATCCAGAGTGAATAATGTGCCGTCTGCCGCATGACCTTCGATAGGTAAGATTTCGTTCTTAAAGCGACCTTCAACCGTTGCTGCATGAGCACGAGCATGAGAGCGCGCGGCAAACTCATCTTGTTGCTCACGGCTAATACCGTGCAGTTTACCCAGCATTTCGGCCGTTAAACCCATCATGCCTGCGGCTTTTGCTACGTTCTTCGCCATACCCGGGTGGAAGTCCACACCGTGGTTCATTGGTACGTGACCCATGTGTTCGACACCACCGATCAGGCAAATCTCGGCATCGCCAGTCATAATTGCGCGTGTACCGTCATGCAAAGCCTGCATTGAAGAACCACACAAACGGTTTACGGTAACCGCGCTAATTTCAATTGGCAGACCAGCCAGCAGCGCTGCGTTACGTGCAACGTTAAAGCCTTGTTCCAGCGTTTGTTGTACACAGCCCCAGTAGATGTCTTCGATCTCACTTGGGTTTACTTGCGGGTTACGCGCCAGAATGCCTTTCATCAGTTGTGCTGATAGGTCTTCAGCACGAGTATTACGGAAAGCGCCACCTTTAGAGCGACCCATTGGGGTACGTAGACAATCTACTACGACAACATTTCTTGTTTGATTAGTCATTTTGGGAATCCCTCCTTAGATAGAGCCTTGCTGTTGTGCGCCGTAGAAGGTCTCGCCTTTGGCTGCCATATCAATCAGCATTTGCGGTACTTGGTACATCGCGCCTAGTTCAGCGTGTTGTTTTGCTGTTTCGATGTACTCAGCAATACCAACGCTGTCTAGGTAGCGGAATACACCGCCGCGGAATGGAGGGAAGCCCAGACCGTAAACCAGAGCCATGTCCGCTTCTTGTGGTGTCGCGATAATGCCTTCCTGTAGACACAGCACCACTTCGTTGATCATAGGAATCATCATACGCTGGATAATGGTTTGCTCGTCGAAGTCACGTTTATCTGCACATACGTCAGCTAATAGTGGCAAGATTTCTTCAGAGAAGGTCTTCTTCGGTTTGCCTTTCTTATCAACTGAATAGCTGTAGAAGCCGCTGCCATTTTTCTGGCCAAACTTGTTGGCTTCAAACAAAGTATCAATCGCATCGCGACCTTGCTTGCCCATACGTTCTGGGAAGCCTTCAGCCATGACGGCTTGTGCGTGGTGAGCGGTATCGATACCTACAACGTCAAGCAAGTATGCTGGACCCATTGGCCAACCAAACTTGCGTTCCATGATTTTATCGATTTGTGTGAAGTCAGCGCCGTCACGAAGTAGCATGCTGAAACCACCAAAGTACGGGAATAGTACGCGGTTTACGAAGAAACCAGGGCAGTCATTAACAACGATTGGTGATTTACCCATTTTCGCTGCGTAAGCCACAACACGGTTGATTGTTTCATCTGACGTTTTTTCACCGCGGATGATCTCAACCAAAGGCATGCGATGCACAGGGTTAAAGAAGTGCATACCACAGAAGTTTTCTGGGCGTTGTAGTGACTGAGCCAGTACGTTGATTGGAATGGTCGATGTGTTCGACGTGATAACCGTATCTTCGCCCACGTTTTGCTCGACTTCGCTAAGTACCGCAGCCTTCACTTTCGGGTTCTCAACAACGGCTTCGACAATCACATCTGAGTTTTCGATGCCAGCGTAGTGCAAGCTTGGAGTAATAGACGCGAGGATGCCCGCCATCTTGAAGCCGTCAAGACGACCTGTAGCAAGACGCTTATTCAGCAGTTTCGATGCTTCATTCATGCCCAAATCTAATGAGGCCTGAGCGATGTCTTTCATCAGTACAGGCACACCTTTCAGTGCTGACTGGTAAGCGATACCGCCACCCATGATACCTGCGCCAAGTACAGCAGCACGTTTAGTGTCTTTGTTTGCTGATTTTGCCGCTTTTTTAGCGATGCCTTTAATGTACTGATCACTAAGGAACAGACCGACCAGTGATTTCGCTTCTTCTGATTTTGCCAGTTTAACGAAGTGCTTACGTTCAACATCCAGCGCTTCATTACGTGCAAATCGAGCGCCTTCTTCAATAGTAAGGACTGATGTGATTGGAGCTGGGTAGTGTGGACCCGCTTTTTGTGCCACCAGGCCTTTTGCCATGGTGAAGCTCATCATCGACTCTAGCTTGCTTAGTGTTAGTGGTGATGTCTTTTGTTTGCGGCGAGCTTGCCAATCAAGTTTTTCGTTGATTGCAGACGTCAGTGTTTGCAGAGCGGATGCATGCAGAGAGTCTGAATCGACAACCGCATCTAACAGGCCAAGTTTTAGTGCTTCATCAGCACGGAGCGCTTTACCTTGTGTAATGATTTCCATCGCGTTATCAGCACCGATAACACGAGGTAGACGTACACAACCACCAAAGCCTGGCATGATGCCAAGTTTCGTTTCTGGTAGACCGATGCTGGTGGTTTTATCACCGATGCGCATGTCTGTTGCCAATACACACTCGCAGCCACCACCAAGAGCGTGGCCCTTGATGACTGAGATGGTTGGGACTGGAAGGTCTTCAAGTTTGTTGAAGATGCTGTTGGCGAATTGTAGCCACTGATCCAGTTCTTCATCAGTCTTAGCAAACAGGCCTAAGAATTCAGTAATATCTGCACCTACAATGAACGCATCTTTATCTGAAGTCAGCATTACGCCTTTCAGACCTTGGTGTGCGATAAGTGCATCAAGGGCTTCGTCTAGTGACTCAAGTGTCGCTAAATCGAGTTTATTTACGGATTTTGGCGAGCAGAAACTCAGCTCTGCAATGCCATCCTGTATTTCCTTTACCTGTAGGGTTTCGGCTTGGTAAATCATTGTCTATCTCCATGACATACAATCTGGGATTGTCTGTATACCTATTAAAATGGTGCCCTTCCTCGTATAAATAGCTTCGGATAAATAGGTATCGAGGAAGTGTTTTATTCTAATTCTGGCTTGACCATTGATGTTAGTTTTGATCGGTGGATGTTTAATTTCAATACATTTTTCAAACAAGTGTTTAACATTGTGCGCTGAGCCAGATCTTATGCGACTTGTAAATCGCACTCGTGGTAGACTTCAGGCAAAGAGACAAGCGACCTAATTCTATGAATGACCAGCCTTATTTGATTCCTGCACAACCGACTCAATTTGAAGAAGAGATCAAAAAGAGTGTGTTTATTACTTATCTTGCCCATACGCCAAGTGTCGATGCTGCGAAAGCGTTTGTGGAACAAGTAAAAACAAAACACGCGGATGCGAGGCATAATTGCTGGGGATTTGTCGCCGGAAGACCAGAAGACTCGATGAAGTGGGGCTTCAGTGACGATGGCGAACCGTCTGGAACGGCAGGTAAGCCTATTCTCGCGCAGCTCTCTGGTTCAGGGGTTGGAGAAATTACGGCGGTTGTCACCCGTTACTCGGGCGGCATCAAATTAGGCACGGGTGGTTTAGTGAAGGCCTATGGTGGTGGTGTACAACAAGCACTCAGGCAGCTTCAAACTATTGAGAAAAAAATAACCACAAAGCTCAGACTAGCGTTAGACTATGGGTTTATGCCTATCGCACAGTCTATTATGCCTCAGTTTGGGGCGGTTGAAGTTGATGCTGAATACAGCGATCAGGTCGTGCTGGTGGTAGAAATTGAGCTTCGTGAAGTGAGCGGATTTACCCAAGCTATCATTAATAAAAGTGGGGCGAAGGCAATTGTTACCCCACTAGACGGAAAATAATGAAAAACAGTAAGCGACAGGGACAGCTTCGCTAGTCAATCAATCCATGCAATTTCGTTCAATTATTCGTATCGTCGGGCTATTGCTCGCGCTTTTTAGTGTCACAATGCTCGCGCCTGCGCTTGTCGCGCTGACTTACCGAGATGGTGCTGGTGTGCCTTTTGTCACGACCTTTTTTGTTCTGCTGTTTTGCGGGGCGGTGTGCTGGTTTCCGAACCGTAGGCATAAGCATGAGCTAAAAGCGCGTGACGGATTCCTTATCGTAGTCTTATTCTGGACCGTATTGGGCAGTGCGGGCTCCATTCCTTTTTTGATCGCTGATAATCCTAACATATCGGTAACGGACGCTTTTTTTGAGTCATTTTCCGCTTTGACGACCACCGGTGCGACGGTGATTGTTGGTCTGGATGAATTACCCAAAGCGATTTTGTTCTATCGTCAGCTACTCCAGTGGTTTGGTGGAATGGGGATCATCGTATTAGCGGTGGCTATTTTGCCTGTGCTAGGTATCGGTGGTATGCAGTTGTATCGTGCTGAAATCCCAGGGCCGGTAAAAGACACCAAAATGACGCCGCGAATTGCTGAGACCGCCAAAGCGCTTTGGTATATCTACTTAAGCCTGACGATTGCATGTGCGACAGCATTTTGGTTGGCAGGGATGACACCGTTTGACGCCATCAGCCATAGTTTCTCTACCATCGCGATTGGCGGTTTCTCAACGCATGACGCAAGCATGGGGTATTTCGACAGTTACGCAATCAACCTCATTACCGTCGTATTTCTCCTGATCTCAGCGTGTAACTTTACTTTGCACTTTGCGGCATTCTCGTCCGGCGGGGTACATCCTAAATACTATTGGAAAGATCCCGAGTTTCGCGCATTCATCTTTATACAGGTGATACTGTTTGTTGTTTGCTTCCTATTACTACTGAAGCACCACTCATACACGTCCACGTACGATGCTTTCGACCAAGCGCTTTTCCAAACGGTCTCTATCTCAACCACGGCTGGTTTTACGACAACAGGCTTTGCGGATTGGCCATTGTTCTTACCCGTCTTGCTGCTGTTCTCATCTTTTATTGGTGGATGTGCTGGCTCGACGGGCGGTGGTATGAAAGTGATTCGCATATTGCTGCTTACCTTACAAGGTGCTCGTGAGCTGAAGCGTCTGGTTCACCCTCGCGCGGTCTACACCATTAAAGTTGGTGGTAGCGCGCTACCACAACGAGTCGTTGATGCCGTTTGGGGATTCTTCTCTGCGTATGCGTTGGTGTTTGTTGTGTGTATGTTGGGACTGATCGCGACCGGAATGGATGAACTGAGTGCATTCTCTGCCGTCGCCGCTACTTTGAATAACCTTGGTCCGGGCCTTGGAGAAGTGGCGCTTCATTTTGGTGATGTAAATGACAAAGCAAAATGGGTTCTGATCGTGTCCATGTTGTTTGGTCGTCTAGAAATCTTTACCTTACTCATTCTACTCACGCCAACGTTTTGGCGTAGCTAAGGGGATATCGTGGCAAAAGCATTGTTCTTATACTCTTCTCGTGAAGGGCAAACAAAAAAAATCTTCCACTATATAGATGAGAAGCTAACGGACTTCGATTGTGATTTAGTGGATCTACATAATGTAGACACTATTAATTTCGAACCCTATGACAAAGTGCTGGTTGGGGCTTCTATTCGCTATGGGCATTTGAATAAGAAGTTGTACCAATTTATTGAACGCCACCTTACTCAACTGGAAAAGCATAAAGTCGCTTTCTTCTGTGTGAACCTAACGGCACGTAAAGAAGACCAAGGTAAAGATACGCCAGAAGGCAGTGCGTATATTCGTAAGTTCTTGATGAAATCACCTTGGAAACCAGAGTTAATAGGCGTGTTTGCTGGCGCCCTTTATTATCCGCGCTACGGATGGTTCGACAAAATGATGATTAAGTTCATCATGTCGATGACGGGTGGAGAAACGGATACAACGAAAGAGGTGGAATACACCAACTGGGAAAAAGTGACTCTTTTCACGGATAAATTCAAAGAACTGTAGAAATAACGTGCTCTTTTAAGTGTTTTTGATGCTATTTCATTCGAATGATAGAAAATTCAAAAAAAACCTCAAAAAGGGCTTGCCAATGTGATCGCAATCTCTATAATGCCACCTCGCTGACACGGCAACGCTTCGAAAGAAACGAGCCAGAGTTAGCAAGCCAAATTAGCCAAGCGGAAACGCTTGAAAAAAGTTTGAAAAAAGTGATTGACACTAAACTTTAACTCGCTAAAATGGCCGTCCGATTTGAGCGAAGCTCAATAGGAAAGCTCTTTAACAATATAGACCTATCAATCTGTGTGGGCACTCGTTGATGATAATCCAATTAGAAACTTCGGTTTCAAATTAGGTTTCAATGATACGAAGTGACCATTGAATCTTCGGATTCAGCACAGTCAATTCAAACATTACGTTATGTAATGTTCAGTATTCATTGAGCCGACAAAATCTTAAATTGAAGAGTTTGATCATGGCTCAGATTGAACGCTGGCGGCAGGCCTAACACATGCAAGTCGAGCGGAAACGAGTTAACTGAACCTTCGGGGGACGTTAACGGCGTCGAGCGGCGGACGGGTGAGTAATGCCTAGGAAATTGCCCTGATGTGGGGGATAACCATTGGAAACGATGGCTAATACCGCATGATGCCTACGGGCCAAAGAGGGGGACCTTCGGGCCTCTCGCGTCAGGATATGCCTAGGTGGGATTAGCTAGTTGGTGAGGTAAGGGCTCACCAAGGCGACGATCCCTAGCTGGTCTGAGAGGATGATCAGCCACACTGGAACTGAGACACGGTCCAGACTCCTACGGGAGGCAGCAGTGGGGAATATTGCACAATGGGCGCAAGCCTGATGCAGCCATACCGCGTGTGTGAAGAAGGCCTTCGGGTTGTAAAGCACTTTCAGTCGTGAGGAAGGTAGTGTGTTTAATAGATGCATTATTTGACGTTAGCGACAGAAGAAGCACCGGCTAACTCCGTGCCAGCAGCCGCGGTAATACGGAGGGTGCGAGCGTTAATCGGAATTACTGGGCGTAAAGCGCATGCAGGTGGTTTGTTAAGTCAGATGTGAAAGCCCGGGGCTCAACCTCGGAATAGCATTTGAAACTGGCAGACTAGAGTACTGTAGAGGGGGGTAGAATTTCAGGTGTAGCGGTGAAATGCGTAGAGATCTGAAGGAATACCGGTGGCGAAGGCGGCCCCCTGGACAGATACTGACACTCAGATGCGAAAGCGTGGGGAGCAAACAGGATTAGATACCCTGGTAGTCCACGCCGTAAACGATGTCTACTTGGAGGTTGTGGCCTTGAGCCGTGGCTTTCGGAGCTAACGCGTTAAGTAGACCGCCTGGGGAGTACGGTCGCAAGATTAAAACTCAAATGAATTGACGGGGGCCCGCACAAGCGGTGGAGCATGTGGTTTAATTCGATGCAACGCGAAGAACCTTACCTACTCTTGACATCCAGAGAACTTTCCAGAGATGGATTGGTGCCTTCGGGAACTCTGAGACAGGTGCTGCATGGCTGTCGTCAGCTCGTGTTGTGAAATGTTGGGTTAAGTCCCGCAACGAGCGCAACCCTTATCCTTGTTTGCCAGCGAGTAATGTCGGGAACTCCAGGGAGACTGCCGGTGATAAACCGGAGGAAGGTGGGGACGACGTCAAGTCATCATGGCCCTTACGAGTAGGGCTACACACGTGCTACAATGGCGCATACAGAGGGCGGCCAACTTGCGAAAGTGAGCGAATCCCAAAAAGTGCGTCGTAGTCCGGATTGGAGTCTGCAACTCGACTCCATGAAGTCGGAATCGCTAGTAATCGTGGATCAGAATGCCACGGTGAATACGTTCCCGGGCCTTGTACACACCGCCCGTCACACCATGGGAGTGGGCTGCAAAAGAAGTAGGTAGTTTAACCTTCGGGGGACGCTTACCACTTTGTGGTTCATGACTGGGGTGAAGTCGTAACAAGGTAGCGCTAGGGGAACCTGGCGCTGGATCACCTCCTTATACGATGATTACTCACGATGAGTGTCCACACAGATTGATATGGTTTATGAAGTTTAAGAGATAGAACATCCCCCAAGATGTTCAACTTAGTGTCCCGTTCGTCTAGAGGCCTAGGACACCGCCCTTTCACGGCGGTAACAGGGGTTCGACTCCCCTACGGGATACCATTGGGTCGTTAGCTCAGTTGGTAGAGCAGTTGACTTTTAATCAATTGGTCGCAGGTTCGAATCCTGCACGACCCACCATTTCCTTCCACGGAAATCAAAATAATGTGGGCGATTAGCTCAGTTGGGAGAGCACCTGCCTTACAAGCAGGGGGTCACTGGTTCGAGCCCGGTATCGCCCACCATTCTCTAAGCATTTTTGGAATAAAACATCCAAACCAGAGCAAGCAATTGATACTGGTTGGCATTTTTGACTCTGAAAGTCTTTAGAAAATGTACTTCCTTGTGAAGAAACATAGCTCTTTAACAATTTGGAAAGCTGACAAAATAATCTTTAAGATTATTTGTAAAGTTCTCAAAGTATTCCTAATGGAATACAACTAAAAACACATTCAAGTGTTCTTGGAATTTGAGTCCGGCAAAATCGAAAGCTGTCTCGCTCATTCAAATAATGAGACAGCAACTTTGGTTGTTTAACATCAATTCGAAACTCCTTCGGGTTGTATGGTTAAGTGACTAAGCGTACACGGTGGATGCCTTGGCAGTCAGAGGCGATGAAGGACGTATTAACTTGCGATAAGCCCAGATTAGGCAGTAAAAGCCACTTGAGTCTGGGATTTCCGAATGGGGAAACCCACTTACATAAGTAAGTATCGTTATGTGAATACATAGCATAACGAGGCGAACCGGGGGAACTGAAACATCTAAGTACCCCGAGGAAAAGAAATCAACCGAGATTCCGAAAGTAGCGGCGAGCGAAATTGGACTAGCCCTTAAGCTTTACACGCGTTAGACGAACGGTCTGGAAAGGCCGACGATACAGGGTGATAGTCCCGTAGTTGACGATGTGTGTTCAGTGAAATCGAGTAGGGCGGGACACGTGATATCCTGTCTGAATATGGGGGGACCATCCTCCAAGGCTAAATACTACTGACTGACCGATAGTGAACCAGTACCGTGAGGGAAAGGCGAAAAGAACCCCTGTGAGGGGAGTGAAATAGAACCTGAAACCGTGTACGTACAAGCAGTAGGAGCAGGCTTTGTCCTGTGACTGCGTACCTTTTGTATAATGGGTCAGCGACTTATATTCAGTGGCAAGGTTAACCATCTAGGGGAGCCGTAGGGAAACCGAGTCTTAACTGGGCGTTCAGTCTCTGGATATAGACCCGAAACCAGGTGATCTAGCCATGGGCAGGTTGAAGGTTGAGTAACATCAACTGGAGGACCGAACCGACTAATGTTGAAAAATTAGCGGATGACTTGTGGCTAGGGGTGAAAGGCCAATCAAACCTGGAGATAGCTGGTTCTCCCCGAAAGCTATTTAGGTAGCGCCTCGGACGAATACTACTGGGGGTAGAGCACTGTTAAGGCTAGGGGGTCATCCCGACTTACCAACCCTTTGCAAACTCCGAATACCAGTAAGTACTATCCGGGAGACACACGGCGGGTGCTAACGTCCGTCGTGGAGAGGGAAACAACCCAGACCGCCAGCTAAGGTCCCAAATTACTACTAAGTGGGAAACGATGTGGGAAGGCTCAGACAGCCAGGATGTTGGCTTAGAAGCAGCCATCATTTAAAGAAAGCGTAATAGCTCACTGGTCGAGTCGGCCTGCGCGGAAGATGTAACGGGGCTAAGTAGTAAACCGAAGCTGCGGCAATATACTTTTGTATATTGGGTAGGGGAGCGTTCTGTAAGCGGTTGAAGGTGTGTGGTAACGCATGCTGGACGTATCAGAAGTGCGAATGCTGACATGAGTAACGATAAAGGGGGTGAAAAACCTCCTCGCCGGAAGACCAAGGGTTCCTGTCCAACGTTAATCGGGGCAGGGTAAGTCGACCCCTAAGGCGAGGCCGAAAGGCGTAGTCGATGGGAAACGGGTTAATATTCCCGTACTTCTTACAATTGCGATGGGGGGACGGAGAAGGCTAGGTGGGCCTGGCGACGGTTGTCCAGGTTCAAGTGCGTAGGCTTGAGAGTTAGGTAAATCCGGCTCTCTTTAAGGCTGAGACACGACGTCGAGCTACTACGGTAGTGAAGTCATTGATGCCATGCTTCCAGGAAAAGCCTCTAAGCTTCAGATTGTAAGGAATCGTACCCCAAACCGACACAGGTGGTCGGGTAGAGAATACCAAGGCGCTTGAGAGAACTCGGGTGAAGGAACTAGGCAAAATGGTACCGTAACTTCGGGAGAAGGTACGCTCTCGACGGTGAAGTCCCTTGCGGATGGAGCTATTGAGAGTCGCAGATACCAGGTGGCTGCAACTGTTTATTAAAAACACAGCACTGTGCAAAATCGTAAGATGACGTATACGGTGTGACGCCTGCCCGGTGCCGGAAGGTTAATTGATGGGGTTAGACTTCGGTCGAAGCTCTTGATCGAAGCCCCGGTAAACGGCGGCCGTAACTATAACGGTCCTAAGGTAGCGAAATTCCTTGTCGGGTAAGTTCCGACCTGCACGAATGGCGTAATGATGGCCACGCTGTCTCCACCCGAGACTCAGTGAAATTGAAATCGCTGTGAAGATGCAGTGTACCCGCGGCTAGACGGAAAGACCCCGTGAACCTTTACTACAGCTTGGCACTGAACATTGACCCTACATGTGTAGGATAGGTGGGAGGCTTTGAAACGAGTACGCCAGTATTCGTGGAGCCGTCCTTGAAATACCACCCTTGTAGTGTTGATGTTCTAACGTCGACCCCTTATCGGGGTTGCGGACAGTGCCTGGTGGGTAGTTTGACTGGGGCGGTCTCCTCCCAAAGCGTAACGGAGGAGCACGAAGGTGGGCTAATCACGGTTGGACATCGTGAGGTTAGTGCAATGGCATAAGCCCGCTTGACTGCGAGAATGACAATTCGAGCAGGTGCGAAAGCAGGTCATAGTGATCCGGTGGTTCTGAATGGAAGGGCCATCGCTCAACGGATAAAAGGTACTCCGGGGATAACAGGCTGATACCGCCCAAGAGTTCATATCGACGGCGGTGTTTGGCACCTCGATGTCGGCTCATCACATCCTGGGGCTGAAGTCGGTCCCAAGGGTATGGCTGTTCGCCATTTAAAGTGGTACGCGAGCTGGGTTTAGAACGTCGTGAGACAGTTCGGTCCCTATCTGCCGTGGGCGTTGGAGAATTGAAAGGGGCTGCTCCTAGTACGAGAGGACCGGAGTGGACGAACCTCTGGTGTTCGGGTTGTGTCGCCAGACGCATTGCCCGGTAGCTAAGTTCGGGATCGATAACCGCTGAAAGCATCTAAGCGGGAAGCGAGCCTTGAGATGAGTTCTCCCTGATACTTTAAGTATCCTAAAGGGTTGTCGTAGACTACGACGTTGATAGGCAGGGTGTGTAAGCGTTGTGAGGCGTTGAGCTAACCTGTACTAATTGCCCGTGAGGCTTAACCATACAACACCCAAGGGGTTTTGATGGACTCAATGTAAGAACATTGAATGTGTAATAACGAGAATTAAAAACAGCTTTCCGAATTAAAGAATTTGCTTGGCGACCATAGCGTTTTGGACCCACCTGACTTCCATTCCGAACTCAGAAGTGAAACGAAATAGCGCCGATGGTAGTGTGGGGTTTCCCCATGTGAGAGTAGGACATCGCCAGGCTTTAAATTTGCAAAAAAGCCCGCTAGTAATAGCGGGCTTTTTTGTTATTTACGCTTTCCAAAATACGCTTCATAAGATTAATAAAACTTAATCTACGCACAACCGCCCCTTAATTATCAATCACGTATCCTCTCTCTAGAATCAAAAAGTAAGAGGATACAACGTGAACATTTTAGGATATTTACAGAACGCTTATGGTGCCAATCGTCGTACTGCCGGTCGGAGGTTTAATGCTTGGTTTTTTCGACGGTGACTGTAGAGATAAACTCCAGGGAATTTGGAGCGACTACTGAGCAATAAAGCTTCCCTCGGCTAACTCCCACAACGCTTTGACTAATGAGTTTTCCAATTGCGATCGTTTGCAACACACACCGAGTTGGAATGGTTTGATTGGGGCAAACGAGAGACGCTGAATGCTATCTCGTACAGGGCTGTTATTAATCACCACATCTGGCGCGATTCCGACGCCACAACCTAACGCCACCATACTGACAATGGCTTCATGACCAGAAATTTGCGCGTAGATGTTGGGCTTAATTTTCATTTTTTTAAACCAGGCATTGGCTCGGTCCCGAGCGGTACCAGATTCAGGCACAATGAAAGGAATCTTATTCCAGTCGGGATGTTCTTTGTGTAGCTCTTCAACCCAAGAACTGATGCCTATGGGGGCTATTACGGACAGTGGAATTTCAGTGATAGTGGTGAACTCCACTTTAGATGAAAGGTGCTCTGGCATGGCTGAAATGGCAATATCGGCCTCATCATTCATTATCTTATCGATGGCCTGAGCCGGGTCGCCTGTCAAAAGCTTGAATTCAATGTAAGGGTGCTTTAAGCGAAACGAGTTGAGCAGCTGAGGCAAGTGGCTGTAGCTGGCGGTCACAGAGCAGAACAATCGAACTTCACCTTTCAGAACGTCGTCTTGCACATTTATTTGAGATTGGAATTGTGTCCAGTCGTGAACCATCTTCATTGCTACTGGCTGAAATTTCTCGCCAGCGGGCGTTAACTCCACACTCCGGTTGTCCCTGACAAAAAGCGGGTGGCCTATCTCTTCTTCTAATTTTTGAATCTGACGACTCAAAGCAGATGGACTCACGTGCATAGTGGCTGCTGTCTTACTAAAATTCTTGCTGTCACAAATATCAAGGAACAGTCGGATGGTTTTTATATTCATGAAATTACCGTGTTGCACTTTTTGCAATTACTAATTGTGAATATATCACTTTAAGCAATTAAATGTCTGTTCTAGTATGAACTCATTCGGTAAGACCAATACCGACCTCTACGGAAGAATCTTAAAGGAGCACCCTAATGGCTAACTATTTCAATACTCTAAACTTGCGTGAGCAATTGGACCAACTAGGTCGTTGTCGTTTTATGGACCGCAGTGAGTTTGCTTCAGAAGCAGACTACCTAAAAGGTAAGAAGGTTGTCATCGTAGGTTGTGGTGCTCAAGGCCTGAACCAAGGTCTAAACATGCGTGATTCTGGTCTGGATGTGTCATACGCACTTCGTCAGGCTGCAATCGACGAGCAACGTCAGTCATTTAAAAATGCAAAAGACAACGGTTTTGAAGTAGGCAGCTACGAGACTCTAATCCCTCAAGCGGATCTAGTTGTTAACCTAACTCCAGACAAGCAGCACTCTAACGTTGTTGAGACAGTAATGCCTCTAATGAAAGAAGGCGCTGCACTAGGTTACTCACACGGCTTCAACGTTGTTGAAGAAGGCATGCAAATCCGTAAAGACCTAACGGTTGTAATGGTTGCACCTAAGTGTCCTGGTACTGAGGTCCGTGAAGAATACAAACGTGGTTTCGGTGTTCCAACTCTAATTGCGGTTCACCCAGAGAATGACCCTAAAGGCGATGGTCTGGAAATCGCGAAAGCATGGGCAGCAGCAACTGGCGGTCACCGCGCAGGTTGCCTAGAGTCATCTTTCGTTGCAGAAGTAAAATCTGACCTAATGGGTGAGCAAACTATCCTATGTGGCATGCTTCAAGCTGGTTCTATCGTATGTTACGAGAAGATGGTTGCGGAAGGTATCGACCCAGGTTACGCAGGTAAACTACTTCAGTACGGTTGGGAAACAGTAACAGAAGCACTGAAATTCGGTGGCATCACGCACATGATGGACCGTCTGTCTAACCCAGCGAAAATCAAAGCGTTTGAGCTTTCTGAAGAGCTAAAAGATCTAATGCGTCCACTTTACAACAAGCACATGGATGACATCATTTCTGGTCACTTCTCTAGCACTATGATGGCTGACTGGGCGAACGACGACGTGAACCTACTAGGCTGGCGTGAAGAGACTGGTCAAACAGCATTTGAAAACTACCCAGAAACTGACGTTGAAATCTCTGAGCAAGAGTACTTCGACAACGGTATTCTAATGATTGCGATGGTTCGCGCAGGGGTTGAGCTAGCGTTTGAAGCAATGACTGCATCAGGCATCATCGATGAGTCAGCGTACTACGAGTCACTACACGAACTACCGCTAATCGCAAACACAATTGCACGGAAGCGTCTATACGAGATGAACGTAGTAATCTCTGACACTGCAGAATACGGTAACTACCTATTCGCAAACGTAGCAACGCCGCTACTACGTGAGAAGTTCATGCCTTCAGTAGGTACTGATGTTATCGGTAAAGGCCTAGGTGAGACTTCAAACCAAGTTGATAACGCAACACTTATCGCGGTTAACGAGAAGCTTCGCAACCACCCAGTTGAGTACATTGGTGAAGAGCTACGCGGGTATATGACTGATATGAAGCGTATCGCTGTAGGCGGCTAAATTACTGGCCTTGAGGTTCCATTTCGGTGTCGAAGGTGCTCATTTACTATCGTAAACTCCGCGCCTTCTCCTAGAAATGAAATCTTAATACTGCGTAATTTACATACTCTAAAGTAACGCAGTAAAAGAACTCCAGGCAGACTGGGGTCAATAAATACAAAACACAACATCTAATCAAAAGGCTTGGTCGCCGTTGACCAAGCCTTTTTTATTTATGGCTCGTTTGGTTGGAGCACAAAAAAGGCTGACACCTGAGTGTCAGCCTTTGAATATTATCGGAAGGCGATGTTTATTTGTCTGCCAGTTTCGCTTCAAGTTCTGCCAGTTTTGCTTCCATCTCAGTTAGCTTTTGGCGAGTACGAAGCAGAACCTGAGTCTGAACATCAAACTCTTCACGGCTAACAACATCAAGCTTGTTCAGCTGACCTTGAATCACTTGGCGAACTTTCTGATCAACATCTGCACCTAGCTCTTTCACTGGTGCTGGCATAGAGTCATGAATCTGCTTAGCGATTTGCTCTAGTTTCTTTGGATCAAACATAGTGGTTAAAACTCCTTTTGATTTGTGCTCATTTTAAGTAATTGATACGGGAAAGTCGCTAGTTGGAATGCAAAAAATCGAGATAGGTACGGCAAACGCAAGGCAATAAAAAAGGCCACCGAAGTGACCTTTTTAGCTTGGCAGGGAATTAGTGGTTGTCCGCTAATCCTCGTTGCGCCGCTTTTGCTTCATCAACACGGGCCAACTTTTCCAGATCTTTGTCTTCAACAAACACTGGAAGTGGTTTGTGTTTCTCAGCTAAGTAGCTGTAGATAACAGGCAGTACGAATAGGGTAAACAGAGTACCAATCGCCAGACCAGCAACGATTACGATACCGATACTAAAGCGCTGAGCCGCGCCTGCACCAGTCGCGTACATCAGTGGGATAAGACCCGCGATCATCGCTGCAGTTGTCATCAGAATAGGACGCAGACGAACTTTCGCCGCTTCCATTACTGCTTCTGTTTTACCCAGTTTGTTGTGCAGCTGCTCTTCTTTCGCTACTTCACAAATCAGGATACCGTGCTTGGTGATAAGACCAACCAGAGTAATCAAACCAACCTGAGAGTAAATGTTCATCGATGCAGCACCCCAGGCAAGCGCAATCAACGCGCCACAAATTGCCAATGGCACAGACACCATGATAACCAGTGGATCTTTCACAGATTCAAACTGAATCGCCAGAACCAAGAAGATGATCGCTAGTGCTAAACCAAATGTCGCGTATAACGCACTCCCTTCAGTCACAAACTGACGAGCTTCACCCATGTAGTCATGGTTGTAGCCGCTTGGCAGTTTCGTTTCAGCGATGTTTTCAAACCAGTTAATCGCATCGCCCATTGCTGTGCCCGGAGCTGGTACTGCACCTACCGTTGCTGAGTTCAGCTGGTTGAAGTGAGGCAGCGAGCGTGGCTCTGCAATCACGTCAATCGTCACTAGGTTACTCAGCGGAACCGCGTTGCCGTCAGCTGCACGTACGTAGTAGTTGTTCATCGACTCTGGGTTTAGACGCCACTTACGCTCTACCTGAGGAATAACTTCGTAAGAGCGGCCATTAAGGTCGATACGGTTTACGTAGCCATCTGCCATCATGGTGCTCAGTGTCACACCGATGTCTTGCATGGTTACGCCGTATGCGCCCGCTTTGTCTTTGTCGATGTTGATTTTCATCGTCGCCGAGTCGTAGTTCAGATCAAGATCCGAATAAACGAACATTGGGCTAGATTTCACTTCCGTTAATACGTCTGTCGCGATAGAGAATAAACTCTCAAATGCGTTTGGTGTGGTCAGAACAAACTGAATTGGAAGACCACTACCCGCACCTGGCAACTCAGGCATTTGGAACGCCGTTACCGCCATTCCCGGTACGTCTGCAACCAATCCGCCTACACGGCCCGTTACGTCTGCCTGGCTTGCTTCACGCTCACTCCAAGGCACCATAGAGGCAATACCGAACGCTTGGTGAGAGTTTGGTACACCTGAGAAAACCTGTGCAAACTGAACTTCTGGCTGTTCAGACAGAATGTTGTTTACCTGGTTCATGGTGTTCTGGATAAAGTCTAAGTTCGAATTAGATGGAGCAGTACCCATCAATACAACCACGCCCTTATCTTCAGATGGAGCCAGTTCACTTGGGATGAACTTGAACAGCATCGGTAAGCTGGCAAATACAATCAACGCAAAACCAATCACAACTGGACGGTGTTGCATGACCGCACCCAACATTTTGGCGTATCGGCTGGTCATGCGCTCTAACACGCTATGCACTTTCTGTTCAAACTTGCTTGGTGCCTGATGAGCTTTCAGCATTTTTGAACACATCATTGGTGATAGCGTCAGTGCCACGATACCTGATACAAATACCGCACCCGCCAGAGTTAACGCGAACTCTTTAAATAATGAGCCCGTGATACCGCCCATCAACGCGATCGGGGCGTATACCGCACCCAACGTTAGTGTCATCGCGATAACCGGAACTGCAATTTCGCGCGTACCGATAATGGCCGCTCGAAATGGTGATTCACCAAGCTTGATATGTCGGTCAACGTTTTCCAGTACAACGATCGCATCATCTACCACCAGACCAATGGCGAGAACCATTGCCAGTAGGGTCATCAGGTTCCACGAGAAACCCATGGATTGCATTACCATCGCCACACCGATCAAAGAGAGTGGGATGGTTACAATAGGGATCACTACGGCACGGAATGAACCAAGGAATATAGTGATAACAATCAGTACGATCACTGCAGCTTCAGCGATGGTTTTGATTACTTCGTTAATGGATTCGTTAATTGCGATAGTCGAATCATAAAGCACATTCATCTTGATCGTACTAGGCAAATTGCGCTCTAGCTGAGGTAACAGATCAAGTACATCTGCTGCGATATTGATTGGGTTGGCACTTGGCGCTGCGTTAATTGCGGCAACAACCGCCTCCTGACCATTTGCACTCGCTCGATATGAGTCGTGGCTCTTTTCTAGCGTCACTTTAGCAATATCGCTTAAGCGAGTGACATTGCCATCGTCGTTGCTAACAACAAGGTTCTTCAACTCATCAACATTGGATACCTGTGTATCTGCACTGCCGTTATAAAGTACAAACTCACCGATAGCCTGACCCGTAGCAGACTGATAGTTGTTGGCACTTAACACACCCATCACGTCAGTCGCGGTTAAGTTAAACGCTGCCATTTTTGCAGGGTCTAGCCAAACACGTAGCGCGTATTTCATACCACCGTATAGGTCGACTTTCGATACACCGTTAACGGTAAACAACTGTGGGTTGATTACACGCTCAAGGTAATCGGTGATCTGACTTGAAGACAACTCATCACTGGTAAAACCGATATACAGTACCGCTGTTGTCGAGCCAGTCGACATAGTAACGGTAGGGTCTTCGGCTTCTTTCGGTAGTTGCGAGCGAACCGAGTTGGTTTTTGCCAGAATGTCCGAGAGTGCCGCATTCGGGTCAGTGTTCAACTTCATTTTTACAGTGATGGTGGATTTACCCAGCACCGATTGAGAAGTCATATAATCGATATTATCAGCCTGTGCGACCGCTTGTTCCAATGGCTGAGTAATAAAGCCCTGGATTAGGTCGGCACTGGCACCGTAGTAACTGGTCGAAACCGTTACTTCCGTATTCGTCATTTCAGGGTATTCACGAACCTGCATTTTGAAGATTGCTTGCAGACCAAGCAATGCGATCAAAAAGCTGATTGATACCGCTAAAACTGGACGTTTAATAAAAACATCAGTAAAGCGCATGAAGCCTCCGATTACAGCATTGGTGTTTCAGTTGGTGGAGTCGTTGCATCGCTTTCTACGACACGGACTTTAGCGTGGTTACTCAGACGAATCTGACCTGAGGTCACTACTACATCACCTGGCTTAACGCCTTCAAGAATGTGTACGATGTCTTTTGTACGCTCACCCACTTTAACCACTTGCTGTGTTACACGCTTTTCGCCATCTTCTTCAGATACGATGTAAATGCTGTCACCGTAAAGTGTGTAAGTAATCGCGGTTTGTGGCAGAGTCACCTGGTTTTCAAGTTTAGGCAGGATGATATTCGCTCGAGCGAACATACCACTACGTAGTTTTCCGTCGTTATTTGGAATATCTGCTTGTACTTGGATCAGGCCACTCTGTACATTAACCGCTGGCTCAATGGCTGTAATTGAACCTTTGAAGGCGATTTCTGGGTACGCATCGACAAAAATATCGACAGCTTGGCTGATGTGGATACGAGAAATATCGGTCTGCGGCACTGTGAAACGTAGACGCATAACGCTGGTATCTTCAAGACGCACGATATCTGTACCCGCTTGCAGGTACTGACCTAGGTAAACATTACGGATACCAACCACGCCTGAAAACGGTGCTTTGATTTCACGACGGTCGATCGCCGCTTTCAAGCTCTCGATGTCAGCGCTAAGAGAAAAATAATTCGCTTCTGCTTCATCATAAGACTCTTTAGAAATCGACCCTTTTTTGTACAGGCCTTGGTAACGCTTGTATTTTGCTTCAGCAGCTGGAAGCTTCGCTTGTGCACTTTTCAGGTTGGCTTTCTCAACAGCTGAATCAAGAAGTACCAAATCCTGGCCTTCTTTCACTTGAGTGCCAGATTCAAAAGCGATTTGGTCAATGACGCCACTTGTCTCGTTCGCTACCGTTACCCCTTGGTTAGGCTCGATAAAGCCAATTGCCTCAATCACCGGTACCCAATCAACTGACTGTACGTCAGTTACGGTTACGGGAAATTCAGGTTCCGGGCGATTCGCCATGTATTCGGCAATCTTCTGTTGCTTGAATAAGTTGAAACCTATCACACTGCCGAACAGCAAGATTGCGATAAGTAACATAAAAAAAGTCCACTTTTTCATTCTGGTCAGAACTCCAATTAGTGTTGAATGATTGCGTCCCAACTGGCTTCAATGGCAGCTTCTATGGCTGCTTCGTCCAGTTGATAAAACCCCAGGGCATGATGTCGGGCGAGTGCAACGGTCGCCTCGAAACTCAGTCCCGAAAGGATCATATTGTCGAGTGGCTTAAACACTCCTTGCTCTTTACCTTGGTCAAATAGTCGGTCTACCTGATCAAACATTTTACGCTCAAGTTCCAGCGTTACTCTATTGCTTGCATAGGGCAGGGATTGATATTGAACTCTATTGTTCAATGTGTCCACATTTGAGCCAGCTAAACACCAAATGTTAAGCCACATTTTTGTATAACGTTCTTTTAAAGGCATATCGTCGCTCACGCCCGCTTGCACTTCTATTGCAATGCGCTTTGCGACGTTTAATCTAACTTCGTCTAAAAGGTGGTTCTTATCGGAAAAGTAACGATAGATAGTGCCAGCCGCCACACCCGCTTCTTTGGCTAGCTTTTGCATCGAAAATCCCTGAAAACCCAGCTCAGCAATCAGTTTTTCCGCCGCACAAAGAATCTGAGCTTTTTTATCTAAAGTTGTATTACTCGACATAGTTCCACTTCTAGTGAATGAACGTTCATTCATTATAGATCTAAAGCTATACGAGTGTGCAATAAAAAATAATTAAATTTTTACTTTGCTATAAATGGAGTTAGCAAACACTGACAAACTGAGGGCTGATAAACGTGGTAATCGTTCATACTCACTATTATCATAGGCGCCACGTTTATTGCCCGCTGAGAAATTCTATGAAGCTGAACCCTAGTCAAGATGAAGCCGTAAAGTACGTATCTGGTCCATGTTTGGTGCTGGCAGGTGCTGGCTCGGGTAAAACTCGTGTTATCACCAATAAAATTGCTTATTTGGTTCAGCAATGTGGCTACAAAGCGCGAAATATTGCAGCGGTAACCTTTACCAATAAAGCCGCACGAGAAATGAAAGAGCGGGTGGGTCAGACATTAGGTAAAGCGGAATCTAAAGGCTTGATGGTGTCGACCTTCCACACCTTGGGCTTGAACATCATTAAGCGCGAGTACAAGCAGCTTGGTTTAAAAGCAGGCTTCTCCTTGTTTGATGATCAGGACCAGCTCGCATTACTCAAAGAACTAACGGAAAAGCAGCTCGACGGCGATAAAGATCTGCTACGTCAGCTGATGAGTTCAATCTCTAACTGGAAGAACGACATGCTAACGCCAGAGCAGGTGAAAGCTCAGGCGAAAGGTGAGCAACAACAGTTGTTTGCCTTCTGCTTCGACATGTACCAGAAGCAGATGAAAGCGTACAACGCGCTCGATTTTGATGATTTGATTCTGATGCCAGTACTGTTGTTACGTACTAATGAAGACGTACGTCAGCGTTGGCAGAGCCGCATCCGCTACCTATTGGTGGACGAATACCAAGATACCAATACCAGCCAATACGAGCTGGTAAAACATATTGTCGGTGAGCGTGGCCGCCTAACCGTAGTAGGGGATGACGACCAGTCTATCTATTCATGGCGTGGTGCGAAGCCACAGAACCTGGTGCTATTGGGTGAAGACTACCCGAACTTGCGCCTGATTAAACTAGAGCAAAACTATCGCTCTACTAGTCGTATTCTTCGTGCTGCCAATATTCTCATTGCCAACAACCCGCACGTGTATGAGAAGACGCTATTCTCTGAGATCCCTGACGGTGAAAAACTCAAAGTATTGCTGGCAAAAAATGAAGAGCATGAAGCGGAGCGTGTTACGGGTGAGCTGATCGCACACAAGTTCCTCAATCGCACCGAATACCGAGACTACTCGATTTTGTATCGTGGTAACCATCAATCACGCTTAATAGAAAAGTCGCTGATGCAAAACCGCGTACCATACAAAATTTCGGGTGGTACCTCTTTCTTTGCTCGTTCAGAGATCAAAGACATCATGGCGTATCTTCGAGTTCTGGTGAACCCGGACGATGACAATGCTTTTCTGCGCATCGTAAACACGCCCCGACGTGAAATTGGACCGGTTACACTAGAAAAACTGGGCAGTTACGCCAATATGCGTGGCAAAAGCCTGTTTGAAGCCAGCTTTGAAATGGGGCTCGAACAGCATCTAACAGGGCGTGGTCTGGAGAATTTACGCCGCTTCACTCAGTGGTTAGTCGCTATTGCTGATCAGGCGGAAAGAGGCGATACCGTGACTGCGGTCCGTTCACTGGTTCGTGACATCAATTACGAAGACTGGTTATACGAAACCTCCGCTAGCCCCAAAGCGGCTGAGATGCGCATGAAGAACGTATCAGATCTCTATTCCTGGATTGTGGCTGATTTAGAAGGCGATAATTACGATCAGGAAGAGAAGACATTAAAAGAGGTGGTTCAGCGTTTAACCTTGCGTGACATGATGGAGCGCGGGGAAGAGGACGAAGACAGCGATGCGGTACAATTGATGACACTGCATGCGTCAAAGGGTCTGGAATTCCCGTACGTTTATCTGATTGGTTCAGAAGAAGGCATTTTGCCGCATCAAACCAGCATTGATGAAGACAACGTAGAAGAAGAACGTCGCCTGATGTACGTGGGGATTACTCGTGCCCAAAGAGAGCTGACTTTTACGATGTGTAAAGAGCGCCGTCAGTATGGTGAGTTAATCAAGCCGACACAAAGTCGCTTTCTTGATGAATTGCCTTTCGATGATGTGGAATGGGAAGTCAACAAAAAGCCCGTTTCGCAAGAGGAGAGAATGGCAAAAGGCCAGGCTCACATTGCCAACTTACGCTCGATGTTTAAGAAGTAGCATCATCCAAATCATCAAACAGCAAATAAAAAGGCTTGCCAAGTGGCAAGCCTTTCTCTTTTAAAGCTTTGATTCAAGACGAATTACAGACCTGCAATCATATGATCGATAGCGGCTGTGATCTCGTCGTCAGAACAGTCCATACACGTACCTTTAGCTGGCATCGCGTTGAAGCCTTCAAGTGCATGTTTGATCAGTACATCTTTACCTTGAGCGATACGAGGCGCCCATTCGTCAGCATTGCCAATCTTTGGAGCACCATTCACACCAGATGCGTGACAAGCAATACAAAAAGTACCGTAAACTGTTGCGCCATCACGAGGACCGGTTGGTTCTGCTTTTACAGGCTCAGAGCCTGCTAGATAAACATCGCCGACAGGTTTGATGCGTTCTGCGATCGCATCGTATTCACTTTGGCTGATGTCAGAAGCTAAAGCTGCCGTAGAAAACGTTAAGGCAGCGAACAAAACGCTAATCATTTGTCGAGACATATCCATTAAACCCACTTCACATTCCCGAGGTAAGTGACTTACCTATTTATATAGTTAGAGTATTGATACCGATTAAAGAAGCCCGATAAAACCACTTCAATGGCATAGAATGATTAGACAACTTGGTTGCAGCTGTTAAATCAATGTAAATAATGAGTGATTATATCCCGATAGCTTGTTGCATTAAACAACAAGTTATCGATGACAGGGCGTGAATCACATCAAAAATTCTCTTTAAAGGCATATAACTGTCGAAAAAGAGACCAAACGATAAAAAAAGTAAAAAAAGTACTAGACGGCATAGTGTGATATCCGTATTATTCCACTCCGCCGATAGGGCATGCGCCCGTAGCTCAGTTGGATAGAGCGTTGGCCTCCGGAGCCAAAGGTCGAAGGTTCGAATCCTTTCGGGCGTACCATTACCCCGGAGGATAAGTCGGTAAAACTCAGTGGTGGCTATAGCTCAGTTGGTAGAGCCCCGGATTGTGATTCCGGTTGTCGCGAGTTCAAGTCTCGTTAGCCACCCCATTCTTTCTTTTTTAGGAAGAACAAGGTAGCATTGCTTCCTGTCTTGATTTAGAGTCGAGATAAAACATAAGTCGGTGAATAGCGCAGCTTGGTAGCGCATCTGGTTTGGGACCAGAGGGTCGGGGGTTCGAATCCCTCTTCACCGACCACTATTAAAGTTTATGGCTTAAAGTAAGCGGTAAACATGACAATTTGATGGTGGCTATAGCTCAGTCGGTAGAGCCCCGGATTGTGATTCCGGTTGTCGCGAGTTCAAGTCTCGTTAGCCACCCCATTCTTTCTCTAAAGAATACATGCTCGGTGAATAGCGCAGCTTGGTAGCGCATCTGGTTTGGGACCAGAGGGTCGGGGGTTCGAATCCCTCTTCACCGACCACTATTAGAAAGCCCCGATAGAAATATCGGGGCTTTTTTACGTCTGCAGATCGAGAATAGAGCAGCTTGATAGCACATCTCATTCTTTGAAATATAGCGGACCAGAGGGTCGGGGGTTCGCCTGATGTTCAAATTCTAGCTCTTCACCGACCACCATTTGAAAGCCTCAACTAGCCGTCCGCGAAAGAAATATCGGGGCTTTTTTGCATTCTGAGTTTAGTCATTGATTGCAAAGGACCGGGGGCTGGATCGCCAGTCCGATCGAATCCCTCTTCACCGACCATCATTCAAAAAGCCTTAACTGTCAGGTCAAAGAGCTTTTGACCACCAGTAACCCAAAAGCTTTCTCAGCCGATAAAATAAACCCCAGCACAGTGGCTGGGGTTTTGTGTTTTTACCATTCAATCCATTCTACTGAGCGAGCGTTTTGAGGATTTCTTTTAGCTCTACGGTGTTTTTTACTTCGTAGTCAGGCTCAATATCCGTCTGATTATCGGTACCTTTTGGATTCACCCAAACGCTGAGAATATCCATATCGTTAGCGCCCGCAATATCTGCTGCTAAAGAGTCACCGATATGAAGCGCTTCTTCTGGTTTAACGTCTGCTAGCTTAAGAGCCTTATGGAAGATGCTTGCCGCTGGTTTTTCTTCAGGCTCTTCGCCACCAACAATAATGTGATCGACCCATTCACTCATCTCTGTCGCCGCCAGTTTTGGATGTTGAGAGAAGATCGGACCGTTTGTAATGACAACGAGAGTGTAGTGTTGACGCAGTTCAATCAGCATTTCCTTTACTCCTGGTAGGAAGGAGAATGCATTCATGCGTGCAGAGTCAAAAAAACTTTGTGCCTGTTGAGCTTGCTCTGCGCTTATTTCGATACCTTGTTCCGCAAGGATGGTTTTTATCAGGCCACAACGGAATGCATTTTCATCCGGTAGCAAGGCTACAAGCTGAGGGAACTCTGCATTGAGCTTTTTATACACGCCTTGTAAGTAACGTTGTAAGAAGGCATTAGAATCCGCGAGCTGTGGATAGGTTTCTTTCATCCAGTTTGCAAATTCTTGCCCTGCCACTTTATCGGCTTGAGATGTGCCACATAAAGTCTCGTCCATATCAAAAAAAATCGCTTTAAGCACAGGGGCTCCTATCATTTACAACTTTGCTACTGGGGCTTCTATTTAATCTATTATCTCATGCTCGATAGTATCGTAAAGCCTTAAAACCAAAGTATGGCAGAGCCCGCTGCTATCAATCGATTCAAACCGAGTGGACGATTTCAGTGCCATTCATTGTACGTTTGGCCACCAAATTCGAATAACTGACCTAAAATAGAATATTAATCTTTTTTGCAGGACCGCTCACGTTTTACTTCAGCCTATTGTTATTGATACTTGGTTTTTTATTTCTCTCTACTATTTTTAGATGAAATTTTATGCCTAAGAGATCGATTTCATGCCAGATATTGTTTGCTAAATGTTAACAATGACCTGTGAATAATGTGGCTATTTGTAATGTTGGGTTTCTGCCTAAATTTAGAGCATTTTTCTGCTTTTATTGGTGCATAGCGCACAAAAATAGGTTGATATGAAAATGGTTAAATACTTGTTAATGCATTTTTATTCGCCAAATATGCGTTTAATTAACATTTTCATGGCGGAATATACTTTAATTGTTGCTTTTTTGTGTGATTTTTGCCAAATTGTGTCCGCATTAAAATTTCAGAGCATTATTCTGAATTTGAACGGATTCATTCAGGTGATGAATAGCGCCCTAGGTGGGCGAGATTCAATACCACACAGACAAGGTAGTAGAGGTCTGAAATGTCACTATTAGAAGTGAAAAACCTTCGTATTGAGTATCCATCCCGACACGGTGTTCACGCAGCCGTGAAATCTCTTTCGTTCCAAATTGAACGTGGTGAGATTGTGGGTGTTGTCGGCGAATCAGGTGCGGGTAAATCCACCGTTGGTAACGCTGTTATTGATTTGCTTAGTCCTCCGGGTCGCGTTGCCAGTGGCGACGTATTTCTGGATGGAGAAAAGATTTCCGGTTTATCTCCGGAAGCGATGCGTAAGGTTCGTGGTTCGAAGATAGGCTTTATTTTCCAAGACCCAATGACCTCTCTTAACCCTTTGTTTACGGTTGAGCAGCAGCTTAAAGAAACCATTCATGCCAACATGAAAGTGTCGGATGAAGAGGCTTATCAACGTGCGCTTTCTCTTATGCAGCAAGTGGGCATCCCTCAACCGGAAAACCGTCTCAAACAATATCCTCACCAATTCTCAGGTGGTATGCGTCAGCGTGTGGTTATTGCCATCGCGCTAGCAGGTGAACCTGATCTGATCATTGCCGATGAGCCAACGACGGCATTGGATGTTTCAATCCAAGACCAAATCCTGAGCCTGATTCGTGAGTTGTGCATCAAAAACAACGTAGGTTGTATGTTGGTGACGCACGATATGGGGGTGGTTTCGAACGTCACTGACCGTGTGGCAGTTATGTATCGTGGTGACCTGGTTGAATTTGGTCCGACTGCAAAAGTGCTGGGCAACCCTGATCACCCATATACTCGCAGCTTGATCTCAGCGGTTCCTCGCTCAGACAGAAAGCTCGATCGCTTCCCTCTGGTAAGTTACATCGAAGAAGCGACAGAAATGAAGTCGCTAGACATTAAGAATCACTGGTTAGGACAAAGTCAGGATCAACGTGAGTACACAGGTCCGTTGTTGGACGTGAAAAACGTAAACCTAAGATTCGTAACCAAAGACTCTCTGTTTGAAAGCCGCCGTGAGTACGTACAAGCGTCGAATAATGTCAGCTTTGAAGTCCATGAAGGTGAAACTTTTGGTCTGGTGGGTGAATCTGGCTCTGGTAAGTCGACAATCGCACGCGTGATCGCAGGCTTGTATGAACCAAACTCTGGTCAGGTAAAATTTGAAGGCCTGGACCTGACTGCAATGAAGTCAGAAAAAGAGCGTCGCCCAGTTCGTCGTCAAATGCAGATGGTATTCCAGAACCCATATACGTCGATGAACCCTCGTATGAAGGTGGCGGATATCATTGCTGAGCCTATTCGTTTCCATAAGCTAACTAAAAACGAATCAGAAACACGCCAAATCGTGAATGATTTGCTTGATCACGTTGGTTTGGGTCGTATGGCTGGTCTTAAATATCCACACGAATTCTCAGGTGGTCAGCGTCAGCGTATTTCTATTGCGCGTGCACTGGCAACCAGACCTCGTCTTTTGATCTGTGACGAACCAACATCAGCGTTGGATGTTTCGGTACAGGCACAGATCCTTAACTTGCTGAAAGATCTGCAAAGTGAGCTGAACTTGACTATGTTGTTTATCAGTCACGACTTACCGGTAATTCGTCAGATGTGTGACCGAGTCGGTGTAATGCAGATGGGTACGCTACTTGAAGTGGCACCAACTGAGCAGTTGTTTACCGATCCTCAGCATGAATACAGTAAGAAACTGATCTCTCTGATGCCAGAATTTACCGGGCTAAGAGAAGAGATTAAATCGGCATAAACAAAGTTTTTTGCTTGGCTGATCTTGAAATAAAAACAGACGCAAACACAACAAGGGACTTTGATCCCAGCATGAAGGAGTTATGCAAATGAAAACCATGAAAAGCAAATTAGCAGTGGCGCTAATCGCTGCGGGACTAAGTTTTAACTCGTTGGCAGCAGACATTAAAGTTGGCTACGCTGCTGACCCGGTATCGCTTGACCCGCACGAGCAGCTATCTGGTGGTACACTGCAAATGTCACACATGGTATTTGACCCACTAGTTCGTTTCACTCAGGAAATGGATTTTGAACCTCGCCTAGCAGAAAGCTGGGAGCGTATTAACGATACGACAGTGCGCTTCAAACTACGTGAAGGTGTGAAATTCCACTCTGGTAACACAATGACTGCAGATGACGTTGTATGGACATTCGAACGTCTGCAAAACTCTCCAGACTTTAAAGCTATCTTCGACCCATACGAAAAAATCGTTAAAGTTGATGACAATACGGTTGATCTTGTGACTAAAGGTCCATACCCACTTGTTCTACAAACTGCAACGTACATCTTCCCAATGGACAGCAAGTTCTACACTGGTAAGACTGAAGACGGCAAAGACAAATCTGAGCTAGTGAAGCACGGTAACTCATTTGCATCAACTCACGTTTCTGGTACTGGTCCATTCATCGTGACATCACGTGAGCAGGGCGTAAAAGTAGAATTTGAACGCTTCAAAGACTACTGGGACAAAGAGTCAAAAGGTAACGTTGATAAGCTAACGCTAGTACCGATCAAAGAAGATGCGACTCGTGTTGCAGCGCTACTTTCTGGCGGCGTAGATATGATTCACCCAGTTGCGCCAAACGATCACCAACGTGTGAAAGATGCTGAAGGTATCGATCTGGTAACTCTGCCGGGTACTCGTATCATCACGCTACAAATGAACCAAAACAGCAACGAAGCGTTGAAAGACGTTCGCGTTCGTCAGGCGATTGTACATGCCATCAACAACGAAGGCATCGTGAAGAAAATCATGAAAGGCTTCGCAACGGCAGCTGGTCAGCAAAGCCCAGCAGGTTACGTTGGTCATAACGACAAGCTAGTTCCTCGCTACGATCTGAAGAAAGCAAAAGAGCTGATGAAAGAAGCGGGCTACGAAGACGGCTTGACGCTAACCATGATTGCGCCAAACAACCGTTACGTGAACGATGCAAAAGTTGCACAAGCAGCGGCGGCTATGCTGTCTAAGATCGGTATCAAGGTTGATCTGAAGACAATGCCTAAAGCGCAATACTGGCCTGAGTTTGATTTATGTTCTGCTGACATGCTGATGATCGGTTGGCACTCAGATACTGAAGATTCTGCAAACTTCAACGAATTCCTAACCATGACTCGTAACGAAGAGACAGGCCGTGGTCAGTACAACTGTGGTCACTACTCAAACCCAGAAATGGACAAAGTAGTAGAAGCAGCTAACGTTGAAACAGACCCAGCGAAACGTGCAGAAATGCTACAAGGTGTAGAAGCAACGCTATACAACGATGCAGCATTCGTACCGCTACACTGGCAAAGTGAAGCGTGGGGCGCGAAGTCTAACGTGAAAGCAGCAGACATCGTGAACCCAATGGTTATGCCTTACTTTGGCGACCTAGTGGTTGAATAATCACATTGAGTAGTGCTTAGGAGGGAATTCGTTCCCTCCTGAATAAGCCCCATAACAAGTGAATTATTGTGGGGCTCAATACCAGGCTCAGTTTTATTTCAGTCGGACTGAGCCCGTTTTAAAGACTGAATTTTCTCTCTAAATTTAGAGATCTATGGATAGTTAAGGGGCAAGGAATGTTTTCGTTTCTGGTCAAGCGCCTGTTTCAGGCACTGATAGTGATGTTTGTGATCAGTTTGGTGGCGTTTGCCATTCAGGACAACCTGGGTGACCCGCTGCGTGAGCTTGTAGGTCAATCGGTTTCGGAGTCGGAGCGTCAAGCGCTGCGTGATGAACTGGGCCTGAACGATCCCTTTATCACAAAGTACACTCGCTTTGTTGGTAATGCACTGCAAGGTGATTTAGGTACTTCATACTTTTTCAAGCGCCCAGCGGTTGATGTCATTCTTGACAAGCTGGTGGCGACGCTAGAGCTCGTGTTTGGCGCGACGCTCATTATTATTGCTTTCTCCATACCACTTGGGGTCTACTCCGCGATTCACCCAAAAAGTATCTTTACCAAATTTGTTATGGCGATGAGTAGTGTCGGCATTTCGATTCCGGTTTTCCTGACCGCAATCATGCTGATGTACGTCTTCTCCATTGAGCTCGGCTGGCTGCCTTCCTACGGGCGGGGTGAAACATCGAACCTTCTTGGTTGGGAATCTGGCTTCTTTACCATTGATGGTATCAAGCACCTGATCCTGCCATGTATTGCGCTGGCTTCTATCATGTTGCCGCTGTTCATTCGTCTGGTTCGTTCAGAAATGCTGGAAGTATTGAGCTCTGAGTACATCAAGTTCGCAAAAGCGAAAGGCTTGAACTTACAAAAAATCTATTACCAACATGCACTGAAAAATACCATGCTGCCAGTACTGACAGTGGGTGGTGTGCAAATTGGTACTATGGTGGCATACACCATCCTAACCGAAACTGTATTCCAATGGCCGGGTACGGGTTTCCTTTTCCTAGAGGCGATTAACCGTGTAGATACACCGCTAATCACTGCCTACGTTATCTTTGTTGGTCTGATCTTCGTGGTAACCAATACCATCGTTGACTTGCTGTACGGCATCATCAACCCAACTGTGAACCTAACTGGAAAAGGAGCTTAATCATGAGCCAATCAAATGCAGCGGCAGCTCCTTCTGCATGGGAGCGCTTTAAAAACTCGGACTTTTTGTATTACTTTAAGCGTGACAAAGTTGCGATGGCGAGTTTTACGGTATTCATGGTCTTTTTGGTGCTGGCACTTGCTGCGCCTATTCTGGCACCAACCGATCCGTATGACTTAACGTCTATCGACATTATGGACTCGGAACTTCCTCCTTCATGGATGGAAGACGGCGATGAGCGCTTTGTTTTGGGTACCGATGAGCAAGGTCGTGACATTTTATCGACGATTCTTTACGGTTCTCGCTTATCTTTGACCATCGGTTTTCTGGCAGTGGGTCTGCAGCTGATTCTTGGGATCATCATTGGTCTGTCAGCAGGCTACTTCGGCGGCCGTATTGACAGCTTCCTAATGCGTTTTGCAGATGTTCAGCTTTCGTTCTCAACCATGATGGTGGCTATCATCGTTTCGGCGATTTTCAAAGCCAGCTTTGGTAGTGATTTCTACAGCCAATATGCGGTGGTCATGCTGGTGGTTATCATCGGTGTGGCAGAATGGCCACAGTACGCACGTACTATCCGAGCATCGGTTCTGGCAGAGAAGAAAAAAGAATACGTAGAAGCGGCACGTGTAATGGGCTTTAAAGCACCACGTATTATGTTCCGTCATATTCTGCCTAACTGTTTGTCACCAATCTTGGTTATCTCGACAGTTCAGGTTGCGAACGCGATCATGTCGGAAGCGGCGCTGTCATTCCTTGGCTTAGGTCTACCAGTGGATCAGCCGTCTCTGGGTGCATTGATCAGTATCGGCTTTAACTACATCTTCTCAGGCGCTTGGTGGATTACTGCTTTCCCTGGCATTGTGTTGGTGACATTGGTACTGGTAATCAACCTATTGGGTGACTGGTTACGTGATGTATTTAACCCGAAACTGTATAAAGGTTAAGAATCTAAACATTAAGTGTTGTTAAATCGCTTAATTCCTTCCTAAACTAAGAGCCGGATGAATTTCCGGCTCTTTTTTTGCTAGTTATTCCTTGTTCACCGATTTTTGGCGGTCTTCCGCCACAATGACCTTACCCACTAGTTTAGAATGAAGCGTATGGAATTGAAGAAGGCACAACACTCATCTCGACATATCCAATTAAGCCTCAGCCTAGGTTTAGTCTTGGGTTGCGCCCAGTTTTCTCCAGCCGTGTTGGCTGAAGAATTTCTTTGTCAGGCGACTCAGGCCAGCGCCAAAGAGTTACCAAGGCTTGAGCAAACTTGTCCTATTGGAACCGGAGTATGGGGAAAGAAAGTGCCGCAGGGTGGCAGTGACTTTTACTGGATTCAATGTGGTTTGCTGCCAAAGCCGATGTCACTGGCCAAATCCAAGCCCCTCTATAACCAAATCACCACTGATGTTTGGATGAAATCTGAACCTAACGGCTATCGCTGTCTGATTGGTCCGTATACAGATCCCGCGAAAGCCGCGGCTGATTTGCGTGGGGTGAAAACCTTGCCGAGTTACCGAGAAGCGTTTATTCGTGTGGTTGGCAAAGGTGGGTCCTCAGCTTCGAAACAACCCAAAGCAGTGAAGAAGGCAATGGTTGGGACTACACCAACGGATCCGAATGTTCGACCTAACACCGATGCATTTAAACCTTCAACTACGGCTTCTCAACCAAAGCCTGTCGCAGCTAAACACGCTAACGAGAAATCCGTCGCTAAAGCTCAGCAAGAAAAGAGAGTCTCCAATCAAGATGGCATTGTTGTTCGCTTAAAAACAGCACTTCAGGGCAAAACTTATGTCGTGCCATATCTGATAGAGAATCATAACCAGTTCTACATGGAATATGGCAAACCATGGAACCGACTCAACTATAAAAGCGCAACACAGATTTGCCAGCAATTGGGGATGTCGTTGGCAGGCTCGGACGAATTCAAGACCTTGAGATCTTCCGGAGTGATGGAAAAAAATAACTGGCCACTGCAACTCCCGTATTGGGGTAAAGGCAAGAAAGGTTTGTTTACCGATCGCGAACCCAATCAATTAACCGGTACTTCGTTGCTGAATGTGATGTGTGTGAAGTGATCTTGCGAACTAAAGAAATAGCCCCGTTATCCGGGGCTATTTTGTTTTTACGATTACTCGTTGTCGCCAGAACCAGTCCAAGTTACATTGAACTTAACAGCTTCAATGTAAGCTCCCTGGCTCTCTTTGACTTTACCTACAAAGCTGTAAACGTTGCCTACAGTTAATGCTGGTAAGTCGAAATCGATAGCAGCATGAGTGATGTCGTTTTCAATATTGTCGTAACACTCAAAGCCACCTTCGTAAGCATCGACAGAGTCGACACCATAACCCAGTCCTTCCCCTGTGAACGTCATACTACGGTAAAACTCACTCAC